>CP011265.1:1907500-2715000 GCA_000972765.1 Verrucomicrobia bacterium IMCC26134
TCCCCACCAAGCCCGACGAAGTGTGGGTCACCGATATCACCTATGTCGAAACCGGCGAAGGCTGGTTATACTTGGCCGGAGTGCTCGACCTTTATAGCCGCCGATTGATCGGCTGGGCCATGTGATCGAGCCTGGAGACAGCGCTCCCGCTGGCCGCCCTGCACATGGCCTTGCGAAAACGCCGGCCGGGCGCAGGCCTGCTTCATCACTCGGATCGTGGCTGTCAGTATGCCAGCGCAGCCTATCGCTCCACCTTGTCCGGCCACGGTTGCATCGCCTCCATGAGCCGCCGGGGTAACTGTTACGACAACGCTACAATGGAGTCGTTCTGGAGCACGCTCAAACATGAGCTGATCTACCGCCGCCGCTTCGCCACCCGCAGCGAAGCCACCACCGCCATCTTCGACTACATCGAGAGCTTCTATAACCGAATACGCCTTCACTCGTCCCTCGGCTTTAAAAGCCCCCTCGACTACGAATCCAACCTCAACTAACAAAAGTAAAATCTAGCCCAACTAGTGTCCGTTTTATCGGGGGAAGCCCAGCGTTTCGTCAGCAAGCAGTGCGCATGTGGAAGCAAAGCGGGAGGTCAGCGGAGCTAACTGCCCGGGAACTGGGAATCAGTGTGTTTCAGCTCTACGACTGGAATCGGACGGGGCAGCCAGCCCGGGCCGCCGGGCTGGCTGCCCCGTCCGATAGCAAGGAGGTGTTGCAGGCCGAGAACGAACGACTGCGGCAAGAGCTGGCGAGGATCACCGAGCAGAGGGACATCCTAAAAAAAGCTGCGGGCATCCTCTCCGAACCATCGCACAGAAGTATACCTGGATTAAAGTGATGCGTCCGAACACCCAATCATAGCGATGTTCGAGGTGCTGACAGTCTCTCGGTATCCCGAGGCACGTATTAGAGTCCGCTGGTGACTGCTGGTCCTGCACAAGCCGAGGCGGTAGGCCGCAACCACTTGGCCTGATTAATGAGGGAAAATGGGCTGAAATGCCGGCGAGCCCGCAGGTATCGGGTGCGAACGGCCGATAGCGCCCACGACTATGCCATCGCCCCAAACCTGCTATCCACGGCAACCGTCCCGACCAAGCCCGACGAGGTGTGGGTCACCGACATCACCTATTTGGAAACAGGCGAATGCTGGTTATACTTGGCGGAGTGCTCGACCTTTATAGCCGCCGTTTAATCGGCTGGGGCATGGGATCGAGCATGGAGACGGCGCTGCAACTGGCCGGCCTGCACATGGCCCTGCGCAAACGCCTACCGGGAGCGAGTCTACTTAATCATTCGGATCGTAGCTGCAGGATGGCAGTGCAGCCTATCGTTCCGCCCTGGCCGGCCACGGTTGCATCTCCTCCATGAGCCGCAGGGGTAACTGCTACGATAACGCCACTATGGAATCGTTCTGGAGCACGCTCGAACACGAGCTGATCTACAGCGTAGCTTCGCCCTTTCGTAGCGACGCCACCACCGCAATCTTCGATTACATCGAGAGCTTCTACAACCGAACTCGCCTCCACTCGGCTCTTGGCTACAAAAGCCAGCTCAACCACGAAGCCAACCTAAACTAATAAACCATAACTCACGCCCAAGGCGTGTCCGTTTTATCGGGCGGAAGCCCAAACTGCGTCTTGTCGTATCATCCAAAACGCATCCCGCTTCTGCCGAGTAATCCCGCCGCGATTACCTAAAAAAGACTCATGCACCGCCCCCTACCTCGGATTACCCCAAAGACAACCTCACCGTCTGAACTTCAATCGCTGAATCGGGTTTAACGCCGCTTCATTCTTAATAAATTAGCTAACCGTTTCTGCCATACTCGAGCTTGAAACCATTACGGGCGAGGTAGCAGATCATCGCACATTATAGGGGGGCATAATTCATCCAATGTAAAACGTCCGGATGTGCTCAAGGAACCGCTGGAAGTGCTACAGTGTTAGGCTTGCGAATTAGTTCAACCGAGGCGATCCGGAGGTTTAAGTTTAGCATGCCGACGGCACCACGATCGCCCTGTATGGATAGTTCCTCGAGCCCTAGATAGGGAGCACGGGATGCGAGCTCCTGATAGAACCGAAGAACTGCAGACATGTCAGCCTTACGTGCCGATACGAGCACGGTATGAACGGCAAACTGCGCCGAGCCTTGCGTGCGTGGTGGCTCGGTATTCACAGCCAAACCGGAACGCTTTGCCATCGACATGATTTCGGAGACCAAAAAGGTCGCGTCGTGAGTCTTGGTGGAGTCCAGCTTACTCGCTGCCTCCGTAGCCAGTTTTTCAATGGTCTCGCGATTAGCTAGCCAGTTCGCCTGAGTGGCTAGCTCTGCTCCGGCGGCTTTAAATTCAAGCCGCGTTTTACCCAGATGCGCTCCTGCTGAAGAGAGCCAGATTATGGCAGCAAGCATGATGAAACCAATGACAAGGAGCTTTTCCCGAAGCAGTTTACTAAAGAACCAAGCTTTCATTGTGAACCTCCCTTGCGAAACGCGTCCGCCTTGAATTCGATAGCGAGCACAAAGCTAGTCACCCCGTCACGAGAGCGGACTTCGCGGGTTTTAACTTCGGCCAAAGCGGGTAAGGCCTTGAGCGCAGTGGTATAGGTGCTAACATCTTCCGCATTACCTGCCTGGGCCTCGATCTCAATGCCGCGAAGGCCTCGTGTGACAGTGCGTTGGAAAACGACCGAATCGGGCCGGCTGGGATTTATTTCAGATAACATTTCAAAAGGCATGAGACGCTTTTCGCTGAGTTCACCGATACGATTGGCCAGTGCTTGAGCGGTGTCTATTTGTTCGACGATTGGAGCCTGTTGCTTGACTTGCGCTACGCGACGGTAGGTTTGCCAACGCAGAACCGCCGCCCCCAACTCTATCATTGAAGCGAGTGCGAGCAATGCGGCCGTGGCAATCAAAGCGCGCCAAAGCCAAAGATCGCGAACAGCGGAGCGCCGACGCGACGCTAGAAAATCAGGATCACGAATGTCGGCCGTTTCTTGCCAGCCAGGGGGAATTGCAGGGAGTGCGGTATTTCCTGCGTTAAAAGTTAACACTCCCCCGAGAGTTACTTGGCCGCTAATTGGTCCCTCGATAATTTGCACGCCGGTTTCTGTAGGTAGTCCGGAGCGGTCACGTATCTCGGCTAAAAGCTCGTCAGCGTCCGACGCCGCACCGGTTCGAATGACAACAAACGAGGGGAGCAATTCACCTGGGAGCCATGCGAGGGCGATGAGTCGAGTTTCACTCGTGTGTAAGCGTATAAGCCCGGAGGGGCTGCTGGATGGGGCTTCACACAACGCTACAAATTCCGGAGTCACCAAGGTCGCGGCATCCCAGCCCTCTACCTCAACCGCCGCAAAGCGACGCCTGTAGGCTCCATAAACCAACGCCGAAGCGCCATCAATCGACGGAATTGAACCGAAATACAGCTGTTCGGGAGGGAAAGGAGACATCCCTTCGAGCGCTAATTTAATCTGGGGGGCGAGCGGTTCTCCCGGCAAGAGCGTCACTTTGCGAACAAAGAAACGATCGCCGTCCACCAAGAGCAAAGGCGGCGGCGGTGGGGAAGCTGGTAGGAAGCGCGTAAACACGGACATAGGGATAGTCAGGAGGATGGATCAGAATCGGCAGGTGCTACGGGTAAAGGCGGAGGTGCACTGTCGAAAGATAATTCAAGAATCTTGTATGGATATTTCAGTTTTTCCTCCGTAGCTGCGACGGAGGCTCCTGAACTTGTGGCGACAGTAGTCGATGAGCTTGGCGTCGCTGGTTTGGCCGCACTTGCGGCTGCATCGCCCACAGCCTCTGTATCGGATGATGGACCTTCGGCGGGCGTTGAATTAGGCAATGCTACTTTAGGATCCACTGCGACCAATGCATTCAACCGGAGCGTAGCCGCGCCTTCTTTGAGTGATATGATGATACGGAGCAGTTTAGTTTCAGAATCGAGACCGGTCAAATCGACCTTGGGGCCGATGAGTTTGCTCACGTCTTCATTGTCTCTGAACCATGGCGGGGCGCCTGCAGGCCGTGAACCTTTTCCTGATTTGTAATTGGTCAGGGTGCTGGTTTGAAACTCATCCCATTTATGCATCGCCAGCCAGCCTGGAGTGATCGCGTTGATATTCGAATTAGTGAAACGGTAGAGTGAAACGTTTTCGTGTAGAGCAACGCCAAATGGCGTCAGGGCTCCGTTCTCATCGTAAACGTAATCTTTGGCTAGCGCAACGGCTCGTAATTCATCCCATGATCGTAAGCTGCGCAGGGGTGGCTTGTGCGGCAAAGCAGACCGCTCATAGCGGGAAGCCTCAGCCTCGATGTCCTGCGGAACATGGCTCGACTTCATCCACGTATATAAACCGTCCGAGAACTTGCGGGCATCATGGTCATCCAGCCCAAGCGCTTGAGCTAACAGTAGCATATCATCGAAATTAAGTCTTGGGAGCGAAATGCGTCCTGATTCGTCTTGAAAGGTGAACGCCACGTCCACGCCTGCCCGAGGACCCTCCCCGGCATAGGAATAGGGATCGATCCAACCCTGTTCAGGGACATGCAGTTTTCCGTCATCAATTTCGCTTACCTCAGCCATGACGGATAACGCAGTCTCAAGCGCAGCATAGGCGTCGTCTTTGAGACGGTCCCTGTCCGCGCTACGGGTTGCCAGCACCAACTCGACTTCGCTGGTCTCCATGAACTTCACTAGCATCAGCGAGGCAAGCATGAGAGTAATAAGCACGACCACGATTACAGAACCGCGATGACAAGCCTTCGACTGTCGGTTACTTGTCATTATGAGCGGGTGGCTCCTTCGCCGTGGACCGGAATCTGCACCGTGCGCTCCAGTGATAGTTTTCCATGGGCAAAACGGACACGAAGTCGTTGTGGCAATGAATAGGTTCCGTCTGATTCACGCTTGGGTTCTTCCAGCAGCTCCCAGCGCTTAAAACTCGTATCGTAATACTCCCAACCCAGCGAAACCACGAATGGGGAGATCACGGTCACCCGGGGGGCTTCCTGATCACGGTTTACCTCAAGTCGTGATTGCCAGCCCAGCTCCAAACCACCGCGTTGTCCGACACAAAGAGAGAGTTCAACATCCGGCAGGGGTGCTTCAGGCCAGGCGAGGAGCCTGCTACCCTCTGGTAGCGTGAAGACGAGCTTCGGTTCGTTACCACCTGAATCCTGTTTGACCTCGCGAACGGCCAAACCGTCGGCGGTAGCGCCGATCGACGCAGCCTCCAATAACTCCTCGATGTGGGTTGTGACCGCGCGTGCGTGCTGCGCGAATAGACGTTCATTACGACCTTTCCCCCAAGCCTCCGCCATTGAGAATACAAAAACATTCAGTGCGACGAGAAGCGATCCTAGCAATGCCAGAGCGAGCAAAACCTCGAGCAATGTGAATCCCTTGGTGTTTCTTCTGCGGACTCGTAAGTGACCTACGCCAGCAGTCAGGCGGAAAATATAATCGAGTAAGTGAATCGAGGAGTTGGCTTTCACTGCATCGCCTCCCTTGTTTTCTTCATCCGATTGCGAGCAGACGCCACTCGTTCATCGTGCTCAGCCTTGGTCGACCAAGTAGGCCGCAGCAGGCGGAGTGTGGTGGTGCGATGCTGGAGTTCGCCGCTACCTGAAACCGGCGGCACTTCCACCTCTAGAGTCACATCGAACAAATCACTGACCGCGCTCGGGGTGATCGTAGCGCGCCAGCGTGCGGTGCGGCCGTCGGGTAAAATGACATCGCTTCCGCTTTCGGCTTTGGTGCGTTCGGGTTCGGCGAGCAAGGCGACGCGAGCCCAGTGAAAATCATCCTGCGATCCATCCATTTTGCGGAGGGCATCGTGCGTCATCAGTAAATTAACATAAGCCGAACCCAATGCGACGGTGGCTACTGCGAGTATTGCGAGGGAAACCAAAACCTCAATGAGAGTAAAACCTCGACGGTTTCCCATGGATGACCTTGGGCTCAGCGGCATCATTTGCGTTCGTCTCCTTCCGGCAACGGGGCCGCCGTCCATGGATCGATCGCATAGACGTTGCGCGCTTCGCCGCGTCTCACCTGAACTCGCACCGGATCGCAGCTGCCATCAGGGTAAAACCGCAGCCGTTTCACTGGGGCCTCTTCCAACTGGCCGCCAATCAACGAGGCCCGCGCCATCTCGGCAGCGACGAGGGTGACCTTTACTGTTTTATTTTCCGGCAACACCTCGACACCCGATTCACCCCACGCAAAGCCTCCGTCGTCCGGGAGGGGACGCAAATCGATGATCGTTCCTTTGGAGACCGCCTCCCCCCGGATGGTTTGCATCATTTTTAATAGAGCTGTTTCAGGATCTTTCGCCTCGTTCGCCTTGAGCAGTGAAACCGCCCCCCCGACCATCACAGAGCCCAGCAAAGCGAGCAGGGCCAGCACGAGCAATATTTCCAGCAGTGTGAACCCAGCCCGGACTGGGCGAGATTCTTGCCGGTTTCCGGATCCACTGGACAGGCGATGCGCCCGCGTCTGCATGCGTCGCCCGGGTATAGGCATGAAAAACCTTACCAGTTACCGATATCGTCAGGTGTGTCGGCAACCCTGTCCGAACCCTTGGATAGCAAATCGAAGCTCCCTTTGTTTTGGGTGCCGGGATAACGGTAAATGTAATCCTCGCCCCAAGGATCGGGGGGGATCTTGCCGCCGCTAACCTCAACGTAGGGACCATTCCAGCGTTCGCGTCCATTCGGACGTGTTACCAATGCGGATAAACCTTCCGCCGTGGAGGGATAATCACCGTTATGGATGCGATATTGCACCAATGATGATTTCAATGAGTCCCGGACAAAAATACGTGCCACGGTTTCCTGACTTTGACCGAAGATCTTATCCGTATTGGAAACCGCGAGACCAACCAGTAAACCAAGAATGGCTAGCACGACTAGAATCTCAAGTAGGGTAAAGCCTCGACGAGAACGACTCAATGTGGGGCGGGTTTTATATGCAGGGGAATTTAACATGGTAAAAGAGTAGGGTAATAAAAGGAGGCGAATGTAACGCACATTGGTCGCCATTGAAGCGGCGCCTACTGAGCTGGCGCAGGAGCGGATGGAGGATTTGCAGGTGCGGCGGTATTCCGCATCGCCCGCCTACGACGAACCTCGGCAGCCACGGTTTGTAGGCGGTTGGCATCAGCCGCGGGATCGGAGTTCGTATTTACCTGAGGTTGAATCCCCGCACTGTTTTGGGGCGGTTGGCGCGGTGCAGTTACGACTGCGGGACCGGCCATGATCGTAACGTGCTTGAGCGGGAGTTTGAGACTTTTCCCGTTCTGCTCGACCTCGAGTTGGTTACTGGAGGCATCGAATTGCTTTACCTTGAATGAGTCGCCCTCCCCTACCCTGAGCCAGCGCGCCTTGTTGGCCGTCGTGTCGAAGACCGAAAATGAGCTGCCTTCGGCGTCTGAAACCATGCCACGAAATTCGAGCACACTGTTTGTGGTGGCCGCATCAGTGAGGCTTTGTCCTGCTGCCTGAGAGAAAGGCGATCGGTCGATAAGGTTCTGCAATCCTTCAGCTTTGACTGTTAAAGCAGGAGCAGTGACCAAGGTGCCTAGAATAAGAAGGTGATGAGGGTTTATCACGTTGTGAATATTACTTGAACGTATGTGCGATTTTAAGGCTTTGGCAACCTAGACCTAATGACGAAATTACCAACGAAAGGTTTCATCGTTTCACGTATTAGTTTATGCGTGGAGACTTTCCTTCCTAAAGTTTGAATTCACCCAAGCTTCTCGCATAAGGCTTCGATCAACGCATCCAAGCTCGGACGGGCGGCAACAAAGTCAGGTGGCATGCCGATTTCGCCAAGCGTTTCGGTTGTCTGGGCGCCAATGCTCCCGATGAGAGGCTTTTGGGCGGTTGGAACTAGTTTCAGCGAAGCACCCTGTGTGTGGTATGAATCGGCTGCGGATGAACTGGCAAAGAGTATGGCGTCGGCACCCTGTAGGCGAAAATCATCCGCCACGGGATCATGGGTGAGATCGGTTTTCTCGGTCTTATAAAGCTGCAGGCGGTCCACGATGGCGCGACCCGCCTCCAGCTTTTTAATCAACTTATCGCGGTTAAGGTTGCCGGTCACAACAATCACCTTGGCGCTGTCGAGGCTGCCGGTTTCGATTAACGCATCGGCAAGCGAGGCACCCGTGGCGGTGTCGGGCATGCACTCAACTTTGATGTTGTGGCGTTCGATCTCGCGGGCGGTCGCCTTGCCGACGCAGGCAAAACGAAGCAAGCCGAGCGCGCGGATGTCTGGATAGCCCTTGAGAAAGTCCTCAAAGAAATAGCGCACACCGTTCGCGCTGGTAAAGACGATCCAATCATAGCCGCCGAGTTCACTGAGAATCTCAACTAAGCCGTATTTATCGACGTCCTTGGAAATTGTAATGAGAGGCAGTTCCAGCACCTCGGCTCCGAGTGCTTCAAGTTTTTCACGCAGTTCGCTGTTTTGATCGCGGGTGCGGGTGATGGCTATACGACGGCCAAAGAGCGGCAGGTGTTCAAACCAGTCGATGGACTCGTGATCACGCACGACCTCGCCGATGAAGATGATGGCGGGGGCGGCAAGGCCGGACTTTTTAACTTGTGCGGCAAGCGTCGTGACAGTGCCGGTGACGCTGCGTTGGCGTCCGAGCGAAGCCCACTGCACCACGGCGGCTGGCGTCTTGGGATCTAGTCCACCGGCTTGGAGCTCCGCGAGGATGAAGGCGAGATTCCCCATTCCCATGTAGATGGCGAGGGTCGTGTTTTTCAACGATCCATAGCTGCGCCAGTTTACCTGGGTTTCCTTCTTGGTTGAGTCTTCGTGGCCGGTGAGCAGAACCAGCGAGGTGCTGAGATTACGGTAGGTAAGCGGGATGCCTGCATAGGCGCCGGCGGCGAGTGCGGCGGTAACACCTGGCACGACTTCGAAGCGTATGCCGTCCTTCGCTAGGGTGCGGGCCTCTTCGCCACCGCGACCGAAGATGTAGGGGTCTCCGCCCTTGAGCCGCACAACTTTTTTGCCGGCCTTGGCATGGGTAACGAGCAGGGTCTCGATCTCATCCTGTGGCACCGAGTGAAACCCGGCTTTTTTGCCCACGTAGAAAATTTCACAATCGTCGCGGCACCACTTCACCAGCTCGGGATGAACTAGGTAGTCATAAACGAGAACATCGGCGGCGGAGATGAGTTCCTTTGCGCGAAAGGTGACAAGACCAAGGTCGCCGGGACCGGCGCCTACAAGATAAACAATACCTGATGAGGAAGACGACATGAGAAGAATTTAACGCAAAGACGCGAAGACGCTAAGAAAGGATGGACAACTGTGCGCTCTTCGCTCCTTCGCGTGTTTACGTTAAGAAATAGGGAAGCCGAAGTGAGTTAGGAGCACGCGAGCCGTTTCGGCGGGATTATCAATCTGAGCGTCGCTCAGCGGGAGGGTGCGCAGGCCTATTTCGTGGTGGTAAAACCAGAGCGTATCGGCGGTGACGTGGGCAGCGAAAGCCGTTTGGCAACCGCCTCCTAGAGCGGCTTGAAACGCCCGCTCCAAGGATACGGCGCGGAAGGTGCGCTGATCTAGCACGGAGCGGATACGCTCGGCATCTGCATTGCGTGTTTGAAGGGCGATGGCGGCCTGGCCCACCGCAGGCACCATGTGGCAGCAATCAAGCGGGTGAAACACCACGCCCTTCCAGCCCCCGATTCCAAGTCGTCGAAGTCCGGCAACCGCAAGCACCGTGGCATCGGCAACATGGTCCTGTCCTATCTTTCGGAGGCGCGTATCCACATTGCCGCGTATCTCCGTGAACTTGGCTTCGGGAAAAAGCATGGAGAGCTGAAGGCGGCGACGGGGGCTGCTGGTGGCGATGAGTCGCGGCGCATCCACTCCTTCACGTAAAACGAGCATGTCGCGAGGATCTTCTCGGGGCAGATAGCCGGCGACGGCTAGACTGTCTGGGAGTAAACCGGGCAAATCCTTGCAACTGTGCACGGCCACATCGGCCTCGCCTCGCAGGAGTGCATCCTCGAGTTCCTTTGTGAACAGCCCCTTTCCGCCCTGCTTCTCGAGGGACCATTCTGCACGCTGGTCGCCAGTGGTGACAATTTTGAGCAGTTCGGTGTCAACGCCGAGAGAAACACGCAAATGCGCGGCAACCTGCTCGGACTGAGCCAGCGCTAGTGGACTCTTGCGGGTGACGAGGATTAGTTTTTTCAAGGACTGCACTTTGAATCACTATTCAGGACATAGACAGGGAGCGAAAACAAAAAAAGACCGGGGCCGCTAGGGCACCCGGCCTTTTGGGATGTTCTGAATCCTGATTTAAGGAGTCTTCAGAGCTTTGCGATCAGTTCGCGTAAGCGCCCTGAACGCCGCCGATGTTGCGCTTGGGCATCCAAGGCATGAGACCACGAAGACGCTCGCCGGTCTTCTCGATCTGGTGCTTTTCACCGGCCTTGAGAAGGGCGTTGTAGTTCTTCAGACCACCCTTGTATTCGGCCACCCACTGTTTGACGAACTTGCCGTTCTGGATCTCGGTGAGGATTTTCTTCATCTCCTTCTTGGTGTTCGCATTGATCACGCGAGGACCACGGGTGATGTCGCCATATTTGGCGGTCTCGGAGATGGAGAAACGCATGCCGGAGATGCCTTTTTCATACATCAAATCACAGATGAGCTTCAGCTCGTGGAGACACTCAAAGTAGGCCATTTCGGGTTGGTAACCAGCCTCGACGAGGGTCTCGAAACCGGCCTGAACGAGGGCGGATGCACCACCGCACAGAACGGCCTGTTCGCCGAAGAGATCCGTCTCGGTCTCTTCCTTGAAAGAAGTCTCAAGCACGCCGGCGCGTGTGCTGCCAATGCCCTTGGCCCAAGCGAGGGCGGTCTTCTTTGCTTTCTTGGACTTATCCTGGAACACACCGATGAGAGCTGGCATGCCCTTGCCTTCGACGTAGAGGCGACGAACCATGTGGCCGGGGCCCTTGGGAGCGACGAGGATAACGTCGATATCGGCGGGAACCTTGATGAGGCCGAAATGGATCGCGAGACCGTGCGAGAAAACGAGGGTCTTGCCCTTCTTCAGGTTGGGCTCGATGTCGGATTTGTAGACATCGGCCTGCTTCATATCGGGCAAGCCGACAAGAATGATGTCGGCGAGTCGGACGGCCTCGGCCGTGGAGACGACCTTGAAGCCGTGCTTCTCGGCGACTGGCTTGGACTTCGAACCCTCGTAGAGGCCGATGATCACATTTACGCCGGAGTCTTTGAGATTCAAGGCGTGGGCATGGCCTTGGGAACCGTAGCCGAGAACGGCAATGGTCTTGTTCTTGTAGAGGCCGAGATCGGCGTCCTTGTCGGTGTATACTTTGGCAGGCATGTTGGGAAAAATATTTAAGGGTTTGGGGTGAATGAGAGGGGAAGACGTGAATCGAGCTTAACGCTTCAAGGCGAGGGTGCCGGTGCGGGCGAGTTCGATTATACCAAAAGGCGTGAGCAGATCGATGAAGGCGCGGACCTTGGCATCGTCACCGGTAAGCTCGATGATGAGCTCGCTCGGATCGACATTTACGATCTTGGTGCGGAAAATATCGCAGATCTGCATCACCTCGGAACGGGTCTTGCTGTCAGCCTTAACTTTGATCAGCACGAGCTCTCGCTGGACAGCCTGCCCCTCCTTGAAATCGGTGACCTCAACGACGTTGACGAGTTTGCGAAGTTGCCGAATCGCGAGCTCCAGGGCGGAATCATCCCCCCTCATGAGGACGG
This sequence comes from Verrucomicrobia bacterium IMCC26134, assembly GCA_000972765.1. Classification (GTDB taxonomy): domain Bacteria; phylum Verrucomicrobiota; class Verrucomicrobiia; order Opitutales; family Opitutaceae; genus IMCC26134_A. The sequence goes on from CP011265.1 coordinate 1,919,277, forward strand.
TGATTCGGGAGAACTCCGAGTCGTGGGTAGGCGCGACGTTCAATGAATCTATGTTAAAACCCCGGCCTGAAAACATGCCGGTGACGCGGGTGAGCACGCCGAATTTGTTTTCAACAAGGATGGAGATCGTATGACGCATGCTAAGTTTAAGGATGTAAAATGGTGGACGCTGAGGGGCTCGAACCCCCGACCCTCTCGGTGTAAACGAGATGCTCTAACCAACTGAGCTAAGCGTCCTGATTGGAGAAAAGGTAAAAGGTAAGCGGAGCGGCGTGCGCGGTGACAAGGGTATATTTGTTGGGATTTAAAGCTATGTTCACCGCAGAAGGCAGATCAGACCGCCAACGGCTTGAGCCAACCCTCCCGGCAAACGAGTTCCGCGTTTTGCACTGCGTTGAGCGCGGCGCCCTTCCAGAGGTTGTCTCCGCTCACCCAGAAGGACAGTCCATTGTCAAAAGCCGTGTCGATGCGCAAGCGACCCACGCCGCATTTCACTTTTTCGGCAAAATCCAGGGGCGTTGGATAACGCTTCGCTGCCGGATCGTCCACCAGCTCGGCGCCTGGGAAAGCGGCAACAGCAGCACGAGCCTCCGCCAAATTGACCGGACGCTCGAACTCGGCGCTCACCGCGACCGAGTGCGCACGCACCACGGGCACGCGCACGCAGGTCGCAGAGACCTTAAGGTTTGGAAGTCCCATGATTTTGCGACTTTCGAGACGCATCTTCTCTTCTTCACCGGTGTAGCCATCAGCACCGAATGTATCCACCTGAGGGATGCAGTTGAACGCGATCTGGTAAGGGTAAACCTTGTGGGTAAGCGGTTCGCCCTTGGAGTAGGCCGTAATCTGGTCTGCGAGTTCGCGGACTGCCTCGGCACCTGTGCCAGAAACTGACTGGTAAGTGGAAACGAAAATGCGCTTAAGTCCGAATGCGCGATGGAGCGGGTAGAGCCCCATCAACATAACCGCAGTTGAACAGTTAGGGTTGGCGATCAGGCCCTTGTGAGAGCGCAAAGCCTCGGAATTAATTTCCGGCACCACGAGCGGCACGCCATCCGACTGACGGTGCACCGAGCTCTTATCGATAACGAGACAACCGCAGGCAATGGCGTCGGCAGCCAGCGCCCGGGTCACCGATCCGCCGGCAGCAAAAAACGCGAGGTCCACGCCCGCGAAACAACCGGGCTTAGCTTCTTGAATGACGTGTGTCTTTCCCCCATGCGTGACGGTTTTACCCGCCGAACGTGCAGAGGCGAATAGCCTTAGCTCGCTCAAAGGGAAATTGCGCTCGGCCAGCAAACGGACGAGCTCTTGACCGACAGCCCCGGTGGCGCCGACGATACCGACAACATAATTACGCGTGTTCACGATGGATAAAAAATTAGAATTGGTCACCAAAACCTGTCTGAGGCTGGGCATCAAGCCCGCAGACCGAGTGCTTTGCGTGCACATCTCGACGCAGACAATGCAGTTTTTTCGTAAAGGCGAGTTGGTCCGTGCCTACACGGTGTCCACTTCGCTAAAACCGGCGAGCAATGTGAAAGATTCGCTCGGAACACCACGCGGTCTGCACGAGATAGCCGAACGCATAGGCGGAGAACAGCCTTCCGGCATGGTGTTCAAGGCGCGAAAACCCACTGGACGCCATTTCTCCGAACACGAAGATAACGGCAACCTCATCACCAGCCGTATACTCTGGCTGCGCGGTCTGGAACAGGGGCTGAATGCCGGAGTCTCACTCACCGGTGAAACGGTCGATACCTATGAGCGCTACATATACCTCCATGGCACCAATCGTGAGGATCGGCTCGGTCAGCCCTGGAGTGCAGGTTGCGTGCTGATGAGTAATCACGAAATCGTAGCAATCTACGAGGAATTGCGCGCCGGCGATCTGGTCTGGATCGCCGATTGAGGCGGTTTGAGCCGAGATGCTTATTTTCCGCGCTGGAAAAGCAGGCGTAACGAATTCAAGCATACCAGCACCGTGCTGCCTTCGTGAGCGGCGACGCCGAGCGCCAGAGGCACGCGAGTGACAATTGTGGCAAGAGCCATTACCCCGACCACGCCTAGGGCGATGGCCAGATTTTGGCGGATCACATTGCGCGCACGACGGCTCAGCTCATAGGCGGAATATACGTTCTCGATACGATCGTTCATTAGCACGATCTCCGCCTGCTCTAACGCGGCATCGCTACCGCGCGCGCCCATCGCAAGACTCACATCTGCTGCCGCCAGACAGGGCGCGTCATTCACGCCGTCGCCCACCATGGCCACACGGCGTTTTCCGCCTTCTTTCAAAGAAGTGATCGCCGCCACTTTTTCCTCCGGAGTGAGTCCGGCGCGAACCTCGTCCAAGCCCAGTTCCGCTCCCACCGCATCCGCCGTGGCATGACGGTCCCCCGTCAACATAACCGTGCGAATGCCGCGTTTTTTCAAACTGGCCAGCACCGGCTCGGATTCGAGACGGATGGCGTCCTTCAATAACACTCGCCCAATGTAGCCCGGTCCCACCACCCAAACTTCGGCAAACTCCGCCGCAGCACTGGGAAGTTTCTCAGCCCATCCTTTCAGAGGACCTTTTTCCAAAAGCTCCCGCCGGCCGAGCATCACCATAGAGCCGTCAAGGCGCGCGCGCACGCCCTGGCCGGTGATTGATTCAAAGCTTTCTATCCCGCGCTCGGCCACTCCACGCGCACGAGCATCACGCACGATGGCGCGCGCCAGTGGGTGCTCGGAGCGCGCCTCAAGCGCGAACGCCAGCTCCATCACCTCCCGTTCACGCCCAGGCGGAAAACTTTCGTAACCTTGAACCACGAGTTCACCAGTCGTGAGCGTGCCTGTTTTATCGAGCGCGATGAGATTAATCTCGGCCAGTTTTTCCAATGCCGCTCCGCCTCGAAACAACACACCGTGCCGAGCCCCCCACGCGATAGCAGCGAGAATGGCCGACGGGATAGACAACACCAAAGCGCACGGACTCATCACCACCAGTAGCGTCATCGCCCGGTAAAACGCTGACGGCGCCAGCTCGGTGCCGCGCCACGGTTCTAGCTGGAGCCCCAGCCACCAAACCAAAAACATCGCTCCACTCAGCCCGAGCACCGCGTAAGTATAACCGGTGCCAAATTTATCGGTGAAGCGCTGGCTCGGCGCCCGCAGGCGTTGCGCACCGTGAATGAGGCGGATGATCTTTTGCAGCGTGCTCTCGGAGGGTAGTTTTTTCACCCGCCAGTCGAGGGTGCCGCCGACGTTGATTGTGCCACTGAAAACCTGATCGCCGCGAGCCTTGTCCACCGGCACCGCCTCGCCGGTTAGCGCTGACTCATCCGCCCCACTCTCGCCGAGCTCCACCAGACCGTCAGCGCAAAATGCCTCGCCCGGCCTCACTCTCACGAGGTCACCGACCTTGATCAACTCGACCGCGAACACAGTTTCCTTGCCGTCTTCGCCGACGACCGTGGCCTGCTTGGGTGCCGACTTGAGCAACGCATCCACTTCGCGGTGCGTGCGCTCGTTGGCGTAGGCCTCCATCGCACCCGAGGCGGAAAAGAGAAACAGCAACAACACCGCCTCGCTCCATGCACCGATGGCTGATGCGCCGACTGCGACCGCAAGCATCAGAAAATGGATATCGAGCTTCGCCTTGCGCAGGTTGACCCATGAATCGATCGCGGCATCCCAACCGCCCGTGATCAAGCCGCCGGCGAAGAATGCCGTCGGCAGCCAGCCAGGCCCAAGCGTCCAGCGCTCCGTCGCCCAACCCGCCAACCCGAGCACGCCGCAACTAGCGGCAAAGGCACCAAGTTCTCGCCAGTCCTCAGGCTCCTCAAGGTTGGAATCCTCCGGCTCGCCGCCTTCGCCCGCTGGAGGCAGGGCGACGTCCCGCCAACGCCACAAGGTCGGTGCCGTCGCGCAACTCGGCCGCGCGAGTTCAGTGAAGCCATCTTTCAACGTCAATTCATAGCCGAACGGTGCTTTTTCATCCTCGGCTGAACCGCCGCCGGCGCCACCCAGACCACGACTTTTAGCGGGCCATTGCGCTTCGATCGCAGCCATGGTGGCGGTAATGCGCGCCTCCAAGCGGGCAAGGTCAACCTCCCCGATGGTCGCGATCTGCACCTTGCGACCGATCGCGTCAAGGCGCACTGCCTCCACTCCAGGCTCATCGCGCAGGAATTCCGCCAGTTTTGCCGTCCAAGTGGTTTGCATGATTATTTAAAAACTATCGCTACGGCTCGACCACGTCGAGCTTAGCCCCAGTTTACTTACAAGCTTAAGTCCGCCTGCGCTACCTCAATCCAAGCGTATCCCCGTCTTGCGCTTCCGGCAAACCGCGCAACGCTTCACCCTCCCATGATCGGCCTGCGCGATGAACAAGAAGCCCTGCCGCCCGCGCCTCCCCTGAGTCGCGCGCCGGAATTTGCCGCGCTCTTGTTCCAAAGCGGGGGGATTCTTCACTCCGCGCTTTCGCTCGAGCACCGACCACAGCAGGAGCACATGGCCAATGCGGTCGCCGCCGCTATGAAAGACGACACGCCTCTCGTCTTTGAGGCAGGAACCGGCGTCGGTAAATCTCTCGCCTATCTCCTGCCGGGAATCGTCCATGCGATGGACCAAAAGCGCCAACTCATCGTCTCCACTCACACCATCGCGCTCCAGGAACAGCTCGACCAGAAGGACCTGCCGCTTTGTCGCCGCGTCTTCACCGCCGACGCACGCACACGTCCCTACTCCGAATTTAAGTCCGCCGTGCTCCTCGGCAAAGGCAACTACCTCTGCACCACTCGTCTCGCCACCGCCCTGCGCGACAAGCAGGAGCTCTTCGCCACCGCCGAGCACGTGGACCTCCAACGCATAGCAGCGTGGGCCGAGACCACTCAGAACGGGCTGCGCCACGAACTCATCCCGCCGCCTTCTCCTGACGTATGGGAGTTGGTCAACGCCGACTCCTCCGCCTGCGCCCGCAAATACTGCGACTGCGAGCGCTGCTTTTATCAACGCGCCCGCGCCCGTATCCGCTCCGCCAATCTGATCGTGGTAAACCACTCACTGCTCTTCGCCCTCATCGCCTCCGGCGGCGCGGCAGCCAATGGCGGTGGCTCGCGCGGCATCCTCTTTCCCGATGACTTCCTCGTCCTCGATGAAGCCCATACCGTGCCCGAGGTAGCCACCGATTACTTTGGTCTCCGGCTCAGCAGCTACGGCATTGAGCGGATGCTCAGGCATCTCTTCAACCCCAAGACCCGTCGCGGTCTTCTTCAAAAACACGGCGGCCCCACAGAGCAGCAGCTTGTGCACGATGCACTCGAAGCTTCGCACCAATTCTTCGCTTTCTTGCACGAGAATCTGCTCGCCACTCAATCTATCGTGCGGGTTCGCGCCGAAGGTTTCGCCGAGGCCTGGCTGGACGGCCCACTGCTCGCCTTGCACAAGGCCGTGCGCACCCGGGCCGATAAATTCGACGAGGGCCGCGAGCGGGAAGAGCTGCTGGAGCAAGCCGGCAAGATCCGCAGCGTGCAAATCGGACTCAAAAAATTTCTCTCGCTCGAGGAGCCCGACGCCAACGTTTACTGGGTCGAACGCATGGGCCGCCGCCAGACGGTGATCGCGCTGCGCTCCGCCCCCATCGATGTCGCGCCGCAACTCAGCGAGGCTCTGCTGCAACGCTCGACTTCGGTCGTCTTTACCAGCGCCACCCTCGCGATCGCCGATAATCTTGAACCGTTCCGCCGTCGTATCGGCGCCGCTCCTGACGTGCGGGCCGAGCTGGAGCACTCGCCTTTCGATTTCGTTAAAAACATGCGCGTTTTTCTCGCTACCGATGTGCCCCTGCCGACACCGCAGGAAGCTAAACTCGCGCTCGATGTGCTCGCCGACCACATCGACTTCTGCACCCGCCGCACTGATGGCGGCACGCTAGTCCTTTTCACCAGCTACGCAGATATGAAGCGCGTAGCCGAGATCGTGGAGCCTGTCTATCAGGGTGCACACCGACCGTTCTTTATGCAGGGACGCGACGCCTCACGCACCGAGCTCGCCAGCCAACTCCGCCAATCGGGCAACGGCATCCTCTTCGGCACTGATAGTTTTTGGACCGGCATCGACGTGCCCGGTGACGCTCTTGCGCAGGTCATCATCACCCGCCTGCCCTTTCAGGTGCCGACCCACCCCATCCTTGAAGCCCGCACCGAACACATCCGCGCCGCCGGAGGGAACCCCTTTAACGACCTGACCTTGCCCGAGGCTCTTATGACGTTCCGGCAGGGCGTTGGCCGCCTCATTCGTAGCGCACGCGACCGGGGCGTTGTGACTATTCTGGATTCGCGCGTCGTTCAGAAGGCCTACGGACGTCTTTTTCTCCAATGTTTACCCCAACCGCACCACGTTCGTTTCAACCGCACAAACCGTGTTGAGGTTTTCAAACCTTTTATTTGAAGCCGGTCACACTGTTGTTACGCTCTTAACCAAGCATATGCAGTTCTCTACCGCCGCACTCACTGATTTGGGCCTTGTTCGAAGTGAAAACGAAGACCGATTTCTGAGTGATCCAACCATAGGTTTATTCGCCGTAGCCGATGGCATAGGCGGACTTCCGCACGGTGCCGAGGCGGCTGAGTGCGTGGTATCCACGCTGGCTGAATCCATTCGTAACAACATAGCCGGCGATAAAATAGTGGATCTGGCCGCAGCGGTAAACCAAGCCAATACGAGCGTGCTACAGCTCGGCGTCAATCTCACGCCCTCCACCGGTCTGGGCTGCACGCTTTGCGTAGGATTTATCCATTCCGGTTTCATGAAGTTAGCCAATGTTGGCGACTCTCGCTGCTATCTGATGCGAAATGGCGAAGTCAATCTGCTCACGACGGACGACACCGTTGAGCATGAGGTCGAAATGCGTCGTGCGAGAGGGGAAAAAATTCAACTCGACGAACGTTACCGCAACGCCCTCACGCGCTGCATGGGACAGCCGATGGATTTGGACCTTAAGATTTTTGTGCATGCGGTGCAAAAGGGTGATGTGCTGCTCTTCTGCTCGGATGGTATCAGCCGCATGATTTTGGAGAAAGACATTCTAGGCCGTATGCGCGACAGCGATTCACCAGACCAGGCAGCTCGCGGCTTGATCGCCGATGCCATGGCTGCAGGTGGACATGACAACGCAACGGTCGTGGTCGTTCGCATCGACGCTCTCTAAGCAGTCACTGCCCTACCTGTCTCCGTGTCCGATCGCATAGCTCAATTCAGCGCACTTGTTACGCAGCAGCCAGAAAACGCATTATTTCGCTTCAGCCTCGCTCAAGCGCTGCAATCTGCCGGTAGCGATCGACAAGCCGAGGCAATCGAACACTACCAGTTGTGCGTTGAAGCACGGGCGGATTGGATGATGCCACGCATCCTGCTCGGCAAATTGCTGATAAGCACCGGAAAAGCTGCAAAGGCCCGACCTATCCTAGAGGAGGCATTAAGCCTCGCGATCCGTCAGGACCACGAGGAGCCAGCCGCTGAATTACGCGGTATTCTGGACAACTTGTAAGTGAGGCAACACCGTGACGTATTGCGATGCCAACCCGGACTTAATTTTAAAAGACCCTGAATATGCTCAGCTGTCACCAAAGCCCATGCTATCCACTCCACTGGCCCGTCTTCGCATAGTCGGTTTTCTTGAAGCTATTTCGTTTCTTCTACTGGTCGGCGTTGCGATGCCTTTGAAATATTTCGCCGCCCAACCCCTAGCTGTGCGTTACGTCGGCATGGCGCACGGCATTCTGTTTTTGCTCTATCTTTTGGCACTCGTGCCCGTGGCACTGGATTACAAATGGAAAGCTAAAACCATCGCATGGGCGTTCCTCGCAAGCCTGTTACCCGCAGGGCCCTTCGTTTTCGACGGGAAGGTTCTGCGCGTATTGGAGCAGACGAAGTAAATAAGCAGGCCAGTGCCGTCGGTTATCCGAAAATCAAATCGGAGCCGACGGGGCTCGCCTGAGCTTAGGCGACAGGAAGACTGGGGAGATACCAGATGTCCTTGGCATATTCTGATATGGTTCGATCGCTGGAAAACTTGCCGACGCGAGCGGTGTTAAGAATCGCCATCTTAGCCCAGCGTTTGGTGTCGCGGAAGGCGATGTCGACCTTTTCATGGGCCTCCACATAGCTGCGATAATCAGCCAGACACTTATAGGGATCGCCGCCACCTGTGAGGCTGTGGTGCAAGGCGCCAAAGGCGTGTTGTTCGCCAGGGGTGAAGTAATCACTTCCGAGCCAATCGATGACGGCACGCAGCTCGACGTCGCGGTGGTAGTAATCCCAAGGGCTGTAGCCCTTGGCGTCTAGCACCTCGACCTCGGGGACAGTAAGTCCGAAGATGAAGATGTTATCTGCTCCGACCTCTTCACCGATTTCAACATTGGCGCCATCAAGCGTGCCAATGGTGAGCGCCCCATTAAGTGCGAGCTTCATATTTCCGGTGCCGGAGGCTTCTTTTCCGGCTGTTGAAATTTGCTCGGAAAGATCGGCGGCGGGAATGATGCGTTCGGCTAGCGAAACGCGGTAGTTGGGCAGAAAAGCCACCTTTAATTTGCCGCCAATGCGGGCATCGTCATTGATGTGTTTGCCGATGACATTGATGGCGCGAATGATGTTTTTGGCGAGATCGTAGCCAGGGGCGGCTTTGGCTGCGAAAACAAAGACACGTGGCACGATATCCAGTGCCGGATTCTGCAGCAACCGGCGATAGAGCGTTATGATATGGAGCAGATTCAGGTGCTGACGCTTGTATTCGTGGAGTCGCTTGATCTGCACGTCGAAGAGAGCTTCAGGCGAGACCGTGATGCCGCAATCGCGGGCGATAACGGCCGCGAGCTCCACCTTATTGGCGCGTTTGACAGCCATGAACTTCTTCTGGAAATCGGCATCATCGGAGTATTTCTCCAAGCTTTGGAGCAGGTCGAGATCACGCGCCCAATCAGCGTTGCCGAGAGTCTTTATGAGTAAGGCCGACAGACGCGGATTGCAATCCAAGAGCCAGCGGCGCGGGGTGATACCATTGGTTTTGTTTTGGAATTTACCCGGATACAATGCGTCGAATTCGGGAAATAGGTCTTTTTTAAGAAGTTGGGTATGAAGTGCGGCGACCCCATTGACGGCATGTGAGCCAACGACCGCGAGGTTCGCCATACGGAAGGATTTGGCGCCGTTTTCATCAACCAGTGAGCAAACACGCTTTTTCTCGTTATCGCCGGGCCAGCGAGCCTCGACTGCATCCATGAGGCGCAGGTTGATTTCAAAGATGATCTGGCTGTGCCGCGGGAGCACGCGAGAGAAGAGCGGCAGCGTCCACTTTTCCAATGCTTCGGGGAGCAGTGTGTGGTTGGTGTAGCCAAAGGTTTTTGAGACGACGTCCCAGGCGGCATCCCACTCGAAATCATGCTCGTCGATCAGTATACGCTGTAGCTCGGCAATGGCGACCGCCGGATGGGTATCGTTAAGTTGGACGGCGACCTTACCGGCGAAATTAACCCAAGAGTTACCCTCGCTGCGGAAGTGACGGCGAATGATGTCGCGCATTGAACAGCAAACGAAGAAATACTGCTGGATGAGGCGCAGTTCCTTGCCGTTTTCAGTCTTGTCGTTCGGGTATAGCACCTTCGATACGGTCTCGCCGATCGCCTTTTCGCGCACGGCTTCGACGTAGCCGCCGGAATTAAAAGCGGAGAGATCAAACTCCTCGGTGGAACGCGAGGCCCAGAGGCGGAGTAGGTTCACCGTCTGCGTGCCATAGCCTGCAATGGGAATGTCGTAGGGCACACCCAGGATGCGTTTGGAGTCCACCCAGCGCGGACGGTAGTTACCATGGTCATCGAAAACGTTTTCAACCGTTCCGTAGAGTTGCACTTCTTGCGTGAACTCTGCCCGGCATATTTCCCAAGGCGTGCCGAATATCATCCAATTGTCCGGATGCTCGATTTGATTGCCGTTAACAAACTCCTGCTTAAACAAGCCGAACTCGTAGTGGATGCCGTAACCAATCGCAGGCATATCGAGCGTAGCCAGGGAATCCAGAAAACAGGCCGCCAGTCGTCCGAGACCGCCGTTTCCGAGTCCCATGTCCACCTCCACCTCGCGGAGCTCGGTCAAATCCACGCCAACCTCGGCTAACGCAGTGCGAGCAGACTCCATTAATCCGGTGTTCTGCAGGTTATTCTCGGTCAGACGGCCCATGAGGTATTCGAGTGAGAAATAGTAAAGCCGACGCGCGTTGTTCTTGTTATGAACACCCTGGGTGGAGATAAGACGGGCCAGAATGCTTTCCCGCACGGCCATGGCGGTCGCAGTCCACCAATCCCGTTTGGTCGCGCCGCCTTGGTCTCGAGCCAATGTGTATGTCAGGTGGCGAAGCACCGACTCCTTGAAACTGGCGACATCCGCCGATGATACGGAGGCTATCGGCGCAGGGGCGTCGATAGATTTGGGAGAGGCAGCGGTCTTGCGAGTTTTGGAGGGTTGAGTGGCCATGACTGAAGTTGATTGGAAGGATCCGTAAATCGAGACCACGAACCGTGCCATGCTTTAGCTCAATTTCACATTCTTTTTTGAGTTATATTCACGCAACGGCCAAGAGGCAAAAACATAACAATGAGCAAGATCCTTACCCATTTCCGCACTTTATAGCTTGTTTTTCTCTACAGGCTAAAATCTGGCGGCAACCGATGCCGCAGCGTGACTCCAGAAAATATGGAACTTTTTTTAGCGTCTCATTTCAAAGCCGACTTCTTTTCCCCTTTTCACATGATCGAAGTCAAAGAATTGGTTAAAAACTATGGCGATAAACGCGCCGTCGATGGCGTGAGTTTCACGGTTCGCCCGGGAGACATTCTCGGCTTTCTCGGACCCAATGGTGCTGGGAAATCGACCACCATGAAGATGATCACCGGCTACATCCGCCCCGATGCCGGCTCCGCGACCGTCGCGGACATCGATGTCGCCAAGGCTCCCGTCGCTGTGAAGTCCCGCATCGGCTACCTTCCAGAAAGCGCCCCCGCCTACGGAGAGATGACAGTGCAGGAGTTTCTCAACTTCATCGCCGAGGTCAGAGGCTATCGCTCCTCCGCAACCCGCCGCGAGCGCGTCGAACTCGCACTCACCCGCACCCACTTGCTCCCGGTCCGCCGGCAAGTCATCGAAACGCTTTCCAAGGGCTATAAACAGCGCGTGGGCTTTGCCCAGGCTCTACTGCACGAGCCGCCTTGCCTTGTTCTCGACGAGCCGACCGACGGTCTCGACCCCAACCAGAAAAACGAGGTCCGCACCCTGATCAAAACCATGTCGACCGATCGCGCCGTCATTCTTTCGACCCACATTCTCGAAGAGGTCGAGGCCATCTGCACCCGCATCATCCTCATCTCGCGCGGCAAGGTGGTTGTCGACGAAACGCCAGATGCGTTCCGCGCCCGCAAACCAGGAGCCCGCCTCGACTCCATTTTCCGCGATCTTACTAGCGCCGACGCCTGAGCTCCTCTCTCCAACGACTCAACGGCAACACCCTTTTCCAACTCCCTTCGCTTCCCATCCATGTCCCAAATCACTCCAGTGTTTAAGCGCGAGTTTCTCGGCTACTTCCGCTCCCCCGTGGCCTACGTTTTCCTCATAGTTTTCCTCACCGCCTCTGTCGGCATGGCCTTCTTCGTCGGCGGCTTCTTCAAGGCCAATCAAGCGTCGCTCCAGAGTCTCTTCGTTTTTCAACCCTGGCTCTACCTTTTTCTCATCCCCGCCGCCGGAATGCGCCTCTGGTCGGAGGAACGCAGAGGCGGCACGATTGAACTGCTATTCACGCTTCCACTTACAACCCTGGACGCGGTGCTCGGCAAGTTCCTCGCCGCCTGGGCCTTTCTCATCCTCGGGCTCGCACTCACTTTTCCTCTCGCGATCACCGTGGGTTGGCTGGGTGACCCCGATTGGGGTGTCATAGCGGGAGGTTATCTCGGGAGTGCATTGATGGCGGGCGCTTATCTCGCTCTTTGCGCCCTGCTTTCCTCTCTCACCAAAAACCAGGTCATCGCCTTCGTGCTGGGGGTCGTGGTCAATCTTGTCCTCGTTTTCCTCGGTTGGAGCGTCTTCAACGGCGTCCTTACCGGTTTCCTTCCGGTCAACGTCGTCGATTTCATCGCCAACCTCGGCTTCATCCCGCACTTCGATGCCTTCGCCAAGGGCATCCTCGATCCACGTGACTTCGCCTACTTCGGCTCGGTCATCGCCCTCGCCTTGACGCTCAACGTCGTCGCCCTCGAGCGCTGAGCCGCCGCATCCGGGATCCACGCCACTCTCGAATTTAACACCTTCCTGTTCCACCCATGAAATCAGGCCTCGTTAAAGCAATCGCCGTCGTCCTGCTCGCCGCCGTCCTGCTGCTGGTGAATTTCCTCGCCGCCCGTCTTCCGGCCCGCGGCGACCTGACCGCCGGCAAAATCTACACTTTGTCCGAAGGCACCCGCTCCTTGCTCGGTAAAATCGAGGAGCCCGTTTCCTTGCGTCTCTACGCCTCGCATGGCGTCGCCGGCCTGCCGGTCTCGTATAAAAACTACGCCGACCGCGTGGAGGAGATGTTGCGCGCCTATGTCCGCGCCTCGTCGGGTCACCTTTCCCTCGAAGTCATCTCTCCTTCACCCGACACCCCCGAGGAGGAGCGTGCGCAGGCCGCCGGTCTCCAGCCGCAACAGGTCCCCGGCTCGGGCGAGCCATTCTACCTCGGTCTGGTCGTCACCCAGGCCGACCAGCAAAAGGCGCTCCCGACCTTCAGCCCGGATCGTGAGGAACTGCTCGAATACGACATTTCCTCCCTCCTTAACTCCGTCCAGCAGCTCAACAAGCCCAAGCTCGGCGTCTTCACCCGCCTGCAACTCGCAGGCGAGCCCTACAACATGATGATGATGCAGCAGGGTCGCCGTCCCACCCAGGCCCAGCTCATTCTCGAGGAGTGGAAGCGTTCCTACGATGTCGTCACTATTGACACCGACTTCACCACTTTGCCGAGCGGACTCGCCGCGCTCGCCGTGCTCCACCCCGCCGGCATCAAGCCCGCCCAGGAGTTCGCCGTCGACCAGTTTTTGCTCTCCGGCAAGCCCGTGCTCGTCGCCGTCGATCCGTCGTCGTCCTACTTCAAGCGGCAGGGCGGCCAGCAGGCCATGTTCGGCGGCGGCAGCCCCGACGTGTCCTCCGATCTCCCCACCCTGTTCAAGGCCTACGGGGTGACCTACGACAGCCAGCAGGTCGTCGGCGACCAGGAGCTCGCCACCCAGGTCAACGCCGGCAACGGCCAGATCGCCCGCATGCCCGTCTGGCTTTCTCTCGCCGCCAAGAACCTCAACTCCGCCACCCCCGCCACCGCCCAGCTCAAATCCCTCCTCTTCGTCGAACCGGGCAGCGTCTCCGTGGAGACTCGCCAGGGCCGGGAGATCACCCCGCTCATCGAATCTTCGGCCACCGCCGGCACCGTGCCCGCGTCGACTTTGCAGTTCTCCGGACCCGACGAGGTCAGCCGCACCCTCGTCGCCGGCACGGCCAAGAAGAACCTCGCCGTCCTGATTCGCGGCCCCTTCACCTCCGCCTTCCCGAAAGGCGCGCCCAAGGCCGACTCCGCCGCCGATAAACCCGCCGACCCCGCCAAGCCCGCGGCCTCGTCGCTCAAGTCGGGCTCCGGCACGCTCGTCGTCATCGCCGACACCGACTGGTTGCTCGATGATTTCTCTGTCCGTCGTCAGGCGATCTTCGGCCAGGAGATGGTCGAGCCCCTCAACGACAATCTCTTCTTCGGCTCCAACCTCATCGACTTTCTCGCCGGCTCACCCGACCTCATCGCCTTGCGCGGCAAGCGCTCCGCCCAGCGCCCCTTCGAGGTCGTCGCCCGCATGGAGGCCGACGCCCAAAAGCAATTCAACAGCAAGCTCGCCGCCCTCGAGACGCGCATCGCCTCCGTCCAGTCCAAGCTCGCCGAGCTTCAGCGCAAATCACCCGACGGCGGCCGCCTCGTCGCCACGCCCGAGGTCCTCAAGACGATCGAGGAGTTCCAGGCCCAGGAGCTCTCCATGCGCCGCGAGCGCCGCGATATTCGCCGCTCTCTCCGCGTAGGCATCGATGCCCTGGAGACCAAGCTCCTCGTCATCAACCTACTCGCCTCGCCGGTTCTGCTCGGCTTTTTCGGCGTCTGGTTTACCCGCCATCGTCGCCACGCCGCGTAATCCGTAGCGTGAAATCCCATCTAATCGCTCGATTTTAAAAAAACGTCTTCCTCCCGCCGTGAAACTTCGTCCCCTTATTCTCACCCTAGCCGTTCTTATTCCCGCCGCCGGCTCCATCTACTGGTTACAACGCCCCGCGCCCGCCGCCCAGGCCGCCGACTCCCGCATCGGCCAGCGCCTGGCCGATCCCGCCCTCCTCACCAACGCCGTGCGCGTCCAGCTCAAGGCCTCCGGCAACTCCCTCGAACTCTCCCGCAACGAGGCCGGTCGCTGGACTGTCGCCGCCACCCAGACTTCCCCTGCCCTGCCCGCCGACGCCTCCCGTCTCACCAACCTCACCTCAAGCCTTGTCTCGACGAAGATCGAGCGCCTCGTGACGTCCAACCCGTCCCGCCTCTCCACCCTCGAGCTCGACTCCACCAACCTCACCTTCCTCGACGCCGCCGGCAAGTCGCTCATCGCCCTCGACCTGGGCAAAACCGCCGACGGCGGCGGCCGCTTCGTGCGCTACGGCACCGAGGCCAAGGCCTACCTCGCCCGCTTCGAATCCAGTATCGACGCCGACGCCGCATCCTGGCGCGACACCGCCCTCGCCGCCGATCTCAAGCCTGAGAACATCGCCTCGATTTCGTTCACGTTCCCCGACTCTCCCGCCGCCGTGGTGCTCTCCCGCCACGACGCCAAGTCCGCCTGGACCAGCCCCGCCACTCCAGCCGGCAACCAGATCAAATCCTCTATCATCGATACCCAGCTCAACACCCTCACCGGGCTTCGGTTCACCAACGTCACGCCCGTGGTCGATCCCGGAGTCATCGCCGCCCGCATTGTCACCCGAGATGTCAAACTGACCACGTTCGAAGGCCGGTCGGTAAAACTCAGCCTCGGCCGGGCCCTCGAGCTCCGCAAAAAACCGCAACCCGTCCCGCCCGTCCCGCCCGAACCGCCCCCCGCCCCACGACCGGTTTACGTCGAGATCACCGATTCCAAGCCTGACGCTATCCTCGCCGCCGCCGCGACAACCCACGCCTTCGAGATCGCCGAGTGGACGCACTCCGGCCTGCCGGCTAATTCCGCAGACCTCTTCGAGCCCGTGCACGTCGCGCCAGCGCCCCAAGCCACTGCCGTCACACCGCCCCTATCAGCTCACGCCCACGCTCCAAAGTCTCCGTAAAATTGAATTATGCGCCTGGGTGGTTTGTGAGCCGCTCCTAGTCTTTCCCTTATCACTCGGGTTGACGCAGCCCTGCATCTGTCCACGGATAGCTGCACCTTATGAGCGAAACCATCGCCGCACTCATTGCCTTCCTTGTCGGCGCCGCCTTGGTCTGGCTAGGCTTGCGTTCCAACGCAGCCACCATCCGTGAGCGTTTAATTGCCCGCGAGGCAGACATCACCCGGCTCACCGCCGATCTCGCCTCGCGCGATACTGACCTCGCCTCCGCTCGTCGCGCGCTAGACGACGAAAGAGCCGCCCATGCCTCCACCGCGTCCTCGCTCGCGGCCGAGCAGGCCGCCGCCACCGAGAAAATCGCCGCCCTCACCGACGCACACACCCGTCTAAGCGCCGAGTTCAAGGCCCTCTCCGCCGACGCCCTTCGCGCCAACAACGAAGCCTTCCTCAACCTCGCCCGCGAAACCCTCGGCCGCACCCAGCAGGCCGCCGCCGGCGAACTCGAAAAACGGCAGCTCGCCATCGACGCGCTCGTCAAACCCATCCGCGATTCGCTCGAAAAAGTGGACGCCAAGATCACCGCCTTTGACCAGGCCCGCGCCACCACCGCCGCCGCCCTCGCCCAGCAGCTCACCACACTCTCCACCGCCCAGGCCGGATTGCAAACCGAGACCGCCCGCCTTTCCACCGCCCTGCGCTCCACCACCACCGCCGGCACATGGGGCGAGATTCAGCTCCGCCGAGTGGTCGAGCTCGCGGGCATGACTGCCTACTGCGATTTCACCGAGCAGACTTCCGTCACCACCGGCGATACCCGACTCCGACCCGACATGGTTGTGCGCCTCCCCGGCGGCCAGTCTATCGTAGTCGATGCCAAGGCCCCCAACGAGGCCTACCGCGACGCCGCCTCCGCCCCCGACGAGGCCACCCGCGCCGCCCGCCTCGCCGATCACGCCGCCAAGGTCAGAGGCCACGTCGATGCCCTCGGCGCCAAGGCCTACTGGGAACAGTTCCAACCCGCCCCCGAGTTCGTAGTTTTATTCCTTCCAGGCGACCAGTTTCTCGCTGGCGCCCTGCAGGCCGACCCAGAGCTACTCGAGCGTGCCATTCTCAAAAAAGTCCTCCTCACCACGCCAGCCACCCTCATCGCCCTGCTCAAAGCCGCCCACTACGGCTGGCGCCAAGAGACCGCTTCGCGCAACGCCGAAGAGATCGCCCTGCAGGCCCGAGAACTCTACGACCGCGTCACGGTGTTCACCGATCATCTCGCCAAAGTCGGCGCAGCCCTCGACTCCGCCACCAAGTCCTACAACCAGGCCATCAGTTCCTATGAAGGCCGCATTCTCCCCGCTGGACGACGCCTTGAAGATCTCGGCGCCAAAGGCACCAAAGACCTCGCCGCCAGCATCCCCCTTATCGAGCAGACTCCGCGCGAGCTTACCAAACGCGCTTGATCAATCGTTTTCGGCTCAAGCACTTTGTCGGCAACTATAAGTTGGCACGTATTCGATGAAGACAACGCACTGGCTTATCTTGTGCTCGGCCGCCCGCACCGGCATGGTTGCCTTTGCTATCCCTTGGCATGATGTCGAAAGGCGCGTTCACCATGGATTTCACCGAAACACGAGGCCGCACGATTTACGCGAAGGTGATTTCGGTCGAAGCAGACGCGGTAAAAATTCGCCGCGAATGGCGTGGAATTAAAACCAGAAATCGTGATCCGGGCCAAGGAGCGGCGCAAGATCACGGAGCAGAGGGCGATACTTGAATCACAGGGTGCAATCGTCAGTGCGTCGAACGGTTGAGCAAATCGTCAGCTGTCCGGATGCTTACTTAGGATCGCCGCGAGCAATCGTGGCGCTCAGAGCTAAGCGGTTATCACAAGTAAATCGGCGAGCCTCACCCTCAATGCGCGCAGCTAACTGATTAACAGCAACCGCGCAGGCTGCCCAGGCTGCGTATTGGGCGCACGGTGAATGCACGGCGGCACCGGACAACCTGGATAATCCACCGCGATCCGCCAAAGATTCCCCACCCCTAACGAATACGGGCGAGCCCCTTGCACCGGTGCGTAGTGAAGATCGTAGCAATGCTCGTTCAAAAATTCGCGAAACTCCGCCTCGTCCGTTCCGCCAAACAGCCGCCATAATTCCGCGCGCGTGTCCGGCATATCGACCCTGCGCAACGCCTCCTCATTGGCCAGACCTTCACTCGACGGACCATGATAAGTGCAAAGCCAAGTGGCGGTCGCAACCGGCGCGCTGTCGGCGTGATAAGAAAACACATCCGTGGCCACCGGCCCCGCCTCATCATCGCGAGGATAACCGTGTATGCAGTTCAAAACCGGATCGAGCTCATGCGCCCGCAGCATCCTCAAATCCGCCAGCATCACTTCCGCCGCCACGCGCCCCGCCGTGCTCAAGGGCAGATCCCGCATTCGTGATTCATCGAGGACTGTGATTGCCTCCCCGCCACCGTCACCCAGCGAAGCCACCACCCCGGCAAAATCACCCTCTAGGACCCGCGGCCAGCAAACCGCGTTCACCCCTTCAGCGAACGGTGTGTTTAGCAGCTCCTGAAAGCTGTTAACTCTTTTGATATTAGGTGCGTTTAAGTCGACCGATAACGAAGTCATACTTGAACTCGGATCGATTGACGCACTGTAAGCAAGAAACACTCAGCTCGATAAACCAATACCTACTCAGTAACTCATCTTCACCGAACTGCACCGCTAGGGAGCAACAGCCCGTCGCCATCCGTCTCAAAAACAGCTGATCACGAGGGAAAAGCAAAGTGTGAAGCACAAGCGAAGTAAAAACACATTGAGAATTTTTTCCACGAACCACGTGACACATATGGAACTCCAACGCTAAAATAAGCTATGCCCTTTGCCTATCTGATTCGTGTTAATGCTTTCATACCCTGTAGTTCTCTTACAACTACTCATGCCTCGAAATTAACAGGGCGAACCCATTCATTCCTTTATGGCAACGCCCGCAGCAAAAGCATCGAATCGCCTAACGCGCGTCCCTAGAGGCCATGGGTTTCATTAATACCATGAATGCGTTTTGCTTATGTCGTGCGTATAATTGGAATAATCGCCCTGAAATTGTAGCTTGATTACCCCGAATGGCTGCGAACGCTTCTGCGCTCGTGCCCGCAAGGCCCAAGCCCGACTTAAACGACCCATGAGTTTCGCCACCACTTCCCGCCGTCTGGCGACCGCTATCGCGGTCGCATCCATATCGCTTTTCACGAGCGGTTGGCTGTCCGGACCACAATCCACCTTTGAAACCAAAGGTCCCGTTGCGCGCTCCCAGCTCGATGTCTTCTACGTCACGCTCTGGGTGACGATGATAGTCTTCATAATCGTCGCCGGAGTGCTCGCCTATGCCACGCTAAAATACAAAGCGCGCCAGGATGACGTAGATAAACCGATCCCGCCACAAGGGCACGGTAACCCTTTCGTCGAGCTTGGCCTCATCGCTCTCTCGATAGGAGCCTTGGTCATTATCGCGGTTCCAACACTGCGCGCCATTTGGTATACCTACGATATTCCAGAATCCGAGCGTGCCAACGCCTACGAAGTGAACGCACAAGGTCTTCAGTGGTGGTTTCGCTTTGAATACCCTTCTGAACAAATTGATGGCACGGGCATCCTCGTAAACGCCAATGAGCTTGTTATCCCCGCCGGCCGGCCGGTGCGAGTTAATCTCCGCACCGCTGATGTCATCCATGCATTTTGGGTTCCCAAGCTCGCAGGGAAGGTAGATATGATGCCAAACCGTGGAAATCATCTTTGGCTTAAAGCCGATGAACCCGGATATTTCTGGGGACAATGTGCCGAATTCTGCGGCGAGGATCATGCGGTCATGCGTTTCCGCGTCATCGCCTTGGCCCAGGATGATTTTACTCGCTGGATAGCCAATCAAAAGGCACCGGCACGCACTGTAAGCGTAACACCCGAACAACCTAAACTTCAAGCTGCTGGCTATGTTCCGCTCGTAAACCCAAAACGCAACGCGCCTGGCTACACGGCGGGATTTGACGCCGATCCGTTTGGCGGATGGAAGCGCATGCAGGAAGTCGATGCCGGAGAAGAAGCTAAACTGGCTTTAGATGGACGTGCTCTTTTCAAAGAGAAAACCTGCATAACCTGTCATACTGTTCGCGGTCACGATGGCATGGGCGTAAACGCCCCTGATCTTACCCATTTCGGCTCTAGAACTACCGTCGCTGCAGGTCTCCTCGAAAATTCCAAACAGAACCTCCATCGCTGGATCACCAACCCGAACAACGTAAAGCCCGGTAACAAAATGTATGTGGGCGTAAATGGCATGTCGGGTTACATCAAGCCCGACGAAAAAGGCGACATGACTATCGAGCACATCAAACTCAATGACAGCGAAGCACGCGCCATCGTGGAATACCTCCACAGTCTCAAATAATCCGGAGACACAGTCACCGCTCCAGCTCCTCCCGCTCAATTTTCATCATCACAATCCTATCCTTCCCCATGGAAGCCGCCCTTAAGACATCCTACACCGAAAAAGACCACGCGCCGAAGCCATCTTCACGCCCTTGGTTTTTCACCCGTCCCACCGCCAAAACAGGCCTCATCTCTTGGCTGACCACGGTGGACCACAAAAAGATCGGCCTGCTCTACGGTATTTTCTCACTGTTCTTCTTCCTCGTTGGTGGCTTCGAGGCTCTCCTGATACGCGTTCAACTGGCGGTGCCTAACAACACCTTTCTAACGCATCAGCTCTACAACGAGATGTTCACCATGCACGCGACTACGATGATCTTCCTCGCCGTCATGCCACTCTCGGCCGCGTTTTTCAATTATCTCATGCCGCTGCAAATCGGCGCACGCGACGTAGCTTTCCCCCGTCTAAACGGCTTCGCCTTCTGGGTCTTCCTCGCCGGTGCTATTATCCTAAACGTAGGTTGGTTTGCTAAATCAGGCGCCCCCGACGCAGGCTGGTTCGGCTACGCTCCGCTTACATCCACCGCATATTCCAATCAATTTGCCGGCGACTCTTCCACCGATCTTTGGGTAATGGGTCTTCAGATCCTCGGCGTCTCTTCCGTGATCGGTTCGCTTAACTTTATTGTTACGATCGTCAACATGCGTGCGCCGGGACTCACCATGATGCGTCTGCCAGTGTTTACTTGGATGACGCTTTTTACCGCTTTCCTGATTATTCTTTCGTTCCCTGCTATCACGATCGCGCTGGTCGAGCTCATGATGGATCGTTCCTTTGGCACCAGTTTCTTCGAGGTTTCCAAGGGTGGCTTACCTATCCTATGGCAGCATCTATTCTGGATTTTCGGACACCCCGAGGTTTATATTTTGATTCTGCCCGCGATGGGTATCGTGTCTGAGATATTGCCCACCTTTTCGCGCAAGCCTCTGTTCGGATATCCCATCGTGGTATTCTCCGGAGCGGTCATAGGCTTCCTGGGCTTTGGAGTGTGGTCCCACCATATGTTTACTACCGGTCTCGGCACCATGGCGACGGCTGCATTCTCCCTAGCAACCATGGCAATCGCCGTGCCCACGGGCGTTAAGATATTCAACTGGATAGGCACCCTCTGGGGCGGCCAAATCCACACCCGAACACCCATGATGTTCGCCCTCGGATTCATCTGGATGTTTATGATGGGTGGCTTCTCTGGCGTTATGCACTCCGCTGCTCCGGCTGATGCCCAGCAGCAAGATAGCTATTTCGTCGTAGCCCACTTCCACTACGTGCTGATCGGCGGATCCATTTTCGCGCTGTTAGCTGGCGTGCATTTCTATTTTCCGTTGGTGTTTGGCCGCATGGTCTCTGAATTCTGGGGCAAGCTCTCCTTCTGGGTCATTTTCATCGGCTTTAACGTTACTTTCTTCCCTATGCACTTCCTTGGCCTCAACGGCATGCCGCGCCGCACCGCCGTTTACGACGGTAACATGGGGTGGAATTCAGGCAACTTGATCGCCTCGATCGGAGCATTCATCCTAGGAGTTGGTATCTTCATCTACTTCGTCGTCATTGTTTATACTTACCTCAAGGGTAAGATCGTAAGCCGTGATCCATGGGATGCCCGCACCCTTGAGTGGGCGGTGCCTACCGTTCCGCCGCCCGAACATAATTTCCATGTCACCCCGACTATTCATGCCCGTGACGCATTCTGGTATCAGAAGACTCACACAAAAGAGATCGCCGAAGAGAACGACAAGCATGCAAAGGAAGAGGAATCCCACGGCGGCATTCATATGCCTAGCCAATCCTGGTTTCCTATCATAACCGCCTGCGGTCTCTTAATCGGCGGACTTTTCTTTACCCATCACCATTTCCTCGCCGCCATCGGCGGCGGTGTGATCGTATTTCTCGGGGTCGTTGGCTGGGCTTTCGAAGGTCCGGGCGGTTACCACCTCCATCTCGACAAGGATGGCAATCCAACGGATTCCCACGGCGATAAGCACTAATCGCTCCTACCGATAGTATCCTTCTTAAATAACCTTTTTTTCGTTTCATGAGCGCTCACGCCGGCACCATCGATCATCATCATGATCACACTACCACCACGGGCATTCCAAACAAGAAGCTCTTCATGTGGGCCTTCCTTGCTTCGGACTGCATGTTCTTCGCTGCCCTGATATCGACCCATGTGATTTACCGGTTGCACCCTACTCCCGACGGTCCTGACCCGAAGAAAATATTTTCGATCGAACTTACATCGTTCTCAACGTTCATCCTTTTGATGTCCTCCTTGCTTATGGCGCTCGCCGTCAGCGCGAGCCAGAAGGGGAAGGTGGAGGCAACGCGGAAGATGATCCTGGGGACAATCGCCTTCGGACTTATATTCTTGGGCTGTCAGGTTTACGAATTCAGCCACTTTGTGCACCTCGGGCTGACGCTCTCCAGCAGCATGTTTGGCTCGACCTTCTACACGTTGACCGGGACTCACGGTGTGCACGTTGCCATCGGCGTGGTCTGGCTAGTGCTTACCTACATCAGGACGTTCAAGCCTGCCAACGAGGCCAAGGCATGGATCATTCGCTCGATCGTCCAATTCGTAGCCTTTGCCGTGGCAGTCGTCTCCATTATGGTGATGATGCTGGCTGTTACTCACGCCGGCGCTGAGCACGGATATTCACTTTCTTCGGTGCTTCATGCCCTGCAGACTAACTTTATAACTAGCGTCTCCACTGCCGCCTTTGCCGTGTCCACCGCTTTACTCTTCGTCCTCGGCCGCTCAACTGGCGAAGTGGATTTCGGTGAGGTCAATGCCATCGATGTAGAAGGCATGGGCCTCTATTGGCACTTCGTCGACATCGTCTGGATCATCATCTTCACTGTCGTTTACTTGCTGGAGTATCTATAATCCGGCTACTCCGAGCCTATATATTAATTAGCCTAAACTATTTCGCAGATGTCTTCCGCCGTTCCCCTTACACATACAGCATCCAGCATTGATCAAGCCCACGCAGATGAGGGCAAGTTCCACCTCTTCGTGCAAATCGCCATGCTACTGGGCGTCATCACTGGCGTAGAGATCATTATAGTCTATCTACCTCTCGCCAAATGGCTGGTGGTAACGGCGCTTTCGGTGCTTTCTTTAGTCAAGTTTCTCTACGTGATTTTCTATTTCATGCATTTAAAGTTCGATAAACTTTTTTGCACGATTCTGTTCTTTATCGGACTTGTTCTAGCGGGCGGAACTGCCACTGCATTACTAGCCATTTTCTCCAGCAAAGACAGCATACCTGAGACAGCAAAAGTAATATACGCCGAGCGCGCCGCCGCTTCCGTAACGAAATAAGAGCGAAACACCGACAAGCACAGCGAGACCTAAGGCACTCGAACAGAGTGCCTTTTTTATGTTCTAGTGATATTACCGCAGTCATTCGACCGCCGAAGTTTAAAAACTCTTCCCGCCATGAACCTTAGCCCTATTATAGAGGAGGTCGCTTCGCAGGCCGACGATTTACTAACCGGTAGAAGTGATCGCACCCAAGCACTCAAAAGCATTGCTGATTTTGTTACCCAAGACTACCCCAAGCTACGATCAAGCGATCATAGTATTATAGTTAACGGCGTGATGGCTATCCTGGAGCATGAAGGGGTGTTTGGGGAGCGGTTCGTAGATTCCTTCGACGCCGATCAAAATACCGAGAATAATTCCTGAAAGGAAAACATGATCACTTTTAACGCACCCGATTTCACGCAACATCCTCCACGCAGTCCGCGCGTTAAGTTGGGCGGTTTTGTCCATCTGCCGCGCATGCTCGACAAAGCCCGGGCCGTCGTCAGCGGCAACCTTGGTGAGTTCATTTTTCCTTGTCCACTCGACCAACGACTCTTCGCCTTCACCGGTCTTAAAGCAGAGGAAATTCTAGAAGAAGTCAAAAAAGGCTGCTCCGACACGGAGATGCTCTCGTGGGTTCTGGCCAACTCAAATCCCATACGACAAACATGGGAAATAACCACTTGGTCAGACTATCTTTCAGCTCTATCAGCCGGCGATATTAAGCGGCACCAACTATTCGCAGAAACGATCCAATCCCTTGCTCCAGCCCGTGCCGACATATTCACCTACTTCGATAGACTTGATCTTGATGACTATGTAACTTACTACGGAAACGCTAAATAACGCATATTTTTATTTATATGCGTGACTGATTGCTACTACACTTTTATAAATTAATACATACTACGCCGATTCGCATTAAGGAAGTAGACCAAGAATAATTATCGAATCATAGATAAAGAGCCATGCAGTGACAGCGCGCCAAGTGCCCCGTATCGCCATAAGCGAGGTGCAAATTTTGATTTAACGAATCAATAGAACCGGAGTGCCCACCGACACCTGCAACAAATTATGACTCTAACGCAAACCGATGATCGCCCATGGCCATTCCTAAAGAACTCTATACGTGAACGTCCCTCAGTTTTTGACTCTTTCTTCTTCGATGTTGTCTTCAAATGACCTCGTCCTTGTCTTTGACGCCAATAACCGCCTAGCCGTGCGAAAGTCGAGCAGCGGTCTGGTTCCGGTCGAGGCCGAGCGTTTCTCCAGCGCGAGCCGATCTGCGATCGCATTCAATTTCGAGTTCTCTGACGTAAAATACAGGATCGTTCTCGCAAGCCTCCCGAATGGCGTAGCCAGCGATCTTGAGGTGTGCTTCGCATCTCTCGATCAGCTAACTCAACCCGATGGAAAAGCCGCCTGCTCCTTACTACTCAAGGCCCTTCTGCCTGCGCTCGACCCTTATCTTGTAGAACTTCCCTATCTCCATCTGGGCGAAAACGATTTCATCTACAAATTTCGCCCGGCACAGGAGCGCAACTCATCCATCTACGCCCGCGATGAATCGTCACGCGCCCTATATCAATCCACCCTTTGCTCGGCCATCAAGGCCCTCGCCCGGCGCCATGAACGCTCCGCCGCCGCCCCCGTCCCTTTGGATTTCGGTGCTGTTAAATACCTTCTCCCGAGCCACTTCGGCTTTTGCTTAGGTGTAAAAAACGCCATCGAACGCGCCTATGAGACCCTTGCTGAAAACCCGGGGCGTCGCGTTTTCATGCTTTCAGAGTTAATTCATAACCCTTTCGTAAACGACGATCTCCTCCGACGCGGCCTGCGCTACCTGCAATCCGATAAAGGTGTCCCTTTCACCGTTTCGGGGCGCGCCGCAACCTCCACCCCGACCGTCTCGGCAGATAATACTTTAGATTCGCTGCGATGGGATACCCTGACCCCCGACGATATAGTCATCATCCCCGCCTTCGGCGCGACCGACGACGACAAACGCAGACTCGTGCGCCGCGGCCTCGCTGTCTGCGCTTACGATGCCACCTGCATGCTGGTCGAGAAGGTATGGAAAGCCGCCCGTGCCTATGGTCGTGATGGATACACCGTTATTATCCACGGTAAGCACGAACATGAGGAGACCAAGGCCACATTCGCCAACACCTGCCGCCATGCGCCTGCGGTCATTGTGCGTAATCTCGCCGAGACTCGTCTCATAGCCGAGCTCATCCCGCTAAGGCACCACCCCGACGCCCAAACCCGTTTCGAAGCCGCCTTTGCAGGCCGCTACTCACTGGGCTTCGCCGTCGCACGCGACCTCGAACGAGTCGCGGTCGTTAACCAGACGACCCTTCTCGTCAATGAAACCCGCGAGATCATCGAGCACCTCCGTTCTGTCTACAATTCCGCTTTTGGAACCGACGTTCCTGGGCTACCAGACCGAGTAGGAGGCAGTGGTCGCACCGATACGCTGTGCTATGCCACCCAAGTCAACCAAGACGCACTCGGTCGCGTCCTCGCCGAACCGCTGGACGCAGCCTTCGTAATAGGTGGAAAAAATTCTTCCAACACCTACCAACTCCACCGCCTTTGCGAAGAGCGTCTTGGATGCCTGGCATTTTTCATCCAAAGCGAGGCTGACATACATTCGATCTCCGAAGTGTCGCACTACGTATTCCCTGCTCACGGACCAGGCGCCTGCGATGGCGGCCATACCGAATTGCGTCAACTCTGGCCGGGAGAAACATTCTCCCGACCACGTCGTATTTTAATCACTGGTGGTGCATCTTGTCCTGATGGGCTGATCCAGCAGGTTATTGCACGAATCAACGGCCTTTTCCCAACCACTAAACTCAGGTCCTGCGAAACCGTATTGGCAGAGTTAAAAAATTAAATCGAGTCACGCCCATACTCATGGACCTACGTTGGCTAAAGAGAGTAAATTTAAGCCATTTCATATAAGAGCTTTTTACACTATTTTCTAATGATTCCAAAATCAGCGTATGTAGCCCAGATTCGATGGGGAAATGTGACTTACAGTTCTAATCCTTCTATGCTTTCAGCCGAAGTTGTTATCGAAATCATTTTGCCGCGATGAATACCGCTAACGACTCGTCTTTGATTTCGACCGATTCCCCAAAAAACTGAACGAGTCTATGAACAAAGAATCCTTACGCGCCTCAGTCCTGGCCAAATTAGAAGACGAGCTGGCACGCCAGACACATGCCGCGCTCGATTCCCGTGAAGAATCAATAAGCGAGGAAAGCCGCGCCGAGAATAAATACGACACTCACGCACAAGAAGCCGCTTACCTAGCAGAGGGGCAGGCCCGCCTCGCCGCTGAACTAGCCGAGGGTATTGCGGCATGGCGTTCACTGGTGTTTCCAGCGGACGGGCATTATCGAGTGCAGCTAGGTAGCCTAGTAACGGTCGTTGCCGGTTCGCGCATCGACCATTTGCTTCTCGGTCCAAGCAACGGAGGCTTATCCTTAACCCTCGATAACACTGAAATTACAGTGATCACCCCCGTCTCACCGATCGGCCGGGTATTACTTGGACAAACATTAGGCACCGTCATACCTACACTTCGTAAAGGAGCTCCATCTGCTCACATCGCAGCCTTGGCATGATTTGCCGAGCGTGATAATTTCATGCACCAATGCTTACACGCGTTAAGCTATCCTGAACTCGATTGCAACCAAGGTCAGTTCCCCTGTCTTTAGTTTGGTGATCAAGTCGCTCCAATCGGGCTAAACCCACGTCCCCACACCCGCTCGCATACGAGGGAATAAGCCTTCCTTTATTCGTTTCTTTCCGCGTTATCCGCAGATACCCAACTCGCTCAATGCCACGTTTATTTTCTACTTTCACTATCGTTGCCCTCTTAGCCGTGTTACCAGCCTGTTCGCCTCCCGCCGATGACGTTGGGCATAGGTTAAAGACGGCTAAGACTACTATTATTCCCATGCCGCCGGAGTTGACGACAGCTCTATCCGCTTATCGTGCTAGCGGACCAAAGGGATGGGCTTTCACTCAAACCAGCGTGGGAACCGGTAAAAACCTTATCGAACGATTCGACCCTCGCGTGCGCGGTCCGGCACGCTGGACGCTTCTTCGTAAAGATGGGCGCGAACCGACGGTCGAAGAACAAACCGAATACCGCCAGCAAAGTCTCTCCAAGCACGAAGCCGAGGGCGGCGGTGTGCGCGATCAAATAGACCTGTCGACGTGCGCACTTGTAGCGCGAGACGACAGAACCGCGTCTTATCAATTCGCCCTTCGTCCTGCAGATAAACAGGACACGGCCGCAGCCCACATGCGTGCAGTCTTCACTTTAGATTCCCCAACCGGTGCCATCGTCCGAGTAGAGTTATCGAATTTCGAGCACTTCTCGCCGGTTATCAGCCTTAAGGTAGAAGAGGCTAGCACTATCCTGAGATACTCATTACCGAACACCGACCAGCCCAGTCTATTGAGTGACATAAGTATCAAGCTAAAGGGGCGTCGGCTCTGGTTTCGTTCATTCACACAGGATATGAGTATGATCTACTCTGACCAAGTGCGCGCCATTTTTCCCAACAGTGAGGTCGCAGCCAAATAGGACTAGATAAACTGCTCACAGAGCAAACGCGCATTCAAAACTGCCCTGCCCCGTGCAGACAATCATACGCTGCTCAGTCACGGAAGACCGAGGCCCACTCCCACCCAGTCCTGCGCCCAGCCGCGCCCGCTTTAACATAAAAAAGCCGGCCCTAATAGGCCGGCTTTTTTGTGTCCTGGACTGCTAAAAAAGATCATCCACCTGAGAGCGTCTGAATGATCTTAACGAGTGGCAGGAAAAGGGCGATGACGATGGTGCCAACCACAACAGCCATGAATACAATCATGATAGGCTCGATAATTGAAGTGATAGACGTCACTGCATTGTCGACTTCCTCGTCGTAGGTATCGGCGATGCGTGTCAGCATCTCGGGTAAAGCGCCGGTTTCCTCGCCGACCTCGACCATCGAGGTCACCATGGTGGGGAATATCTTCGTCGCCTCGAGTGGCTTGCCAACACCTTCACCCTCTTTCACGCGATCATGCACGCTGTTTAGCGCCTCGGCGATGTGGACATTACCCGAAGTGTCGCGCGTGATGATAATAGCCTGAAGAATGGGCACACCGGATGAAAGCAATGTTCCGAAAGTGCGGGTAAAACGGCCCACGGCAGCTTTTAGGAAAAGCGGTCCGAACGCCGGTATTTTGATCTGAATATAATCAACAATACGACTGCCTGTTTTTGTTTTACAAAGCATGCGAAAGCCAACCACGGAGCCGACAACTAGACCGATAGTCGCCAGAATCTGGTTTTTCAGGAAGTTTGAAACCGCGATAACCCCTTGAGTAAGAAGCGGGAGCGGTGTGCCCTTTAATAAGCCAGAAAATATCTCCTCGAACTTCGGAATGACGAAGACCATCAGGGCGGCGACGATGAGGACAGCAACGCACATGATAATGACCGGGTAGGTCATGGCGGCTTTAACCTTACCTTTGATCTTCTCTGCCTTCTCCATGAAGCGCGATAGGCGATCCAGAACTGTGCCAAGCACACCGCCTGCCTCACCGGCCTTCACCATGTTAATGTAAAGGCGATCGAAGACTTTAGGATGCTGTGATAGACCGTCTGAAAAAGTGCCACCCGAACGGATGGTCTCGCCAACCTGCTCTAGCACATACTGGAACCCTTGGTTTTTCTCCTGGCGGGCGAGGGTTTCCAGTGAGCGCAGGATAGGCATGCCGGCGTTCACCAGGGTAGATAACTGGCGGGTAAACACCGCTAGCCCTTGGTTACTGATAACTTTCCCCAATGCCATGGGCCGCTTCTTCTTTTTCTCAGGGGCAGCCTTTGAAACAAAGGCACCGCCGGAACCGGCTTTATCGGGAGCAGCCATCTTGGCGCCCATTTTAAAGCCGCCAGCCGCCGCTACCACTGAGGTAGGGAGCAGTCCCATGTTTTTAAGATCCAGCGCAGCTTGTTCCGAATTGGCGCTGTCAATCACGCCTTTCTTATCTTTGCCAGTAGATGAATCGATGGCGATGTAGGTGAACTTAGGCATGGGAATGGGGATTATCGTGAATTACGCCCTGACGGGAAAACCTTTGGTGTAGAAAACAATATGAATACGCTAAGTTTGAATGCGACACGGATTTCGAATTATTGGTCTAGTAGTAGAATGCCTAGACTAGGTGTATTTGACGACTTCTTCAATGGATGTGGCACCATCAAAAATAGCCCGCAAACCGTCATCGCGCAAGGTGCGCATACCTTGTTCGAGCGCTTTTTGCTTAATCACAAGCGTAGGGGCACGCTCAACCACCAGATCACGAACTGCCTCGCTCATGCGAAGCCACTCATAGATGCCCATGCGGCCCTTGTAGCCGGTATTGTTGCAAACTCCGCAACCTTTACCGAAGAAAAATTCGCGATCACCGATATCAATTGGATCAATACCTAACTGATGAAGCAAGGTCGCGGGTGGCTCGTAAGCGGTGCGGCAGGTGGCGCAAACGCGACGCACCAATCGTTGCGCCAAGACCGCCTCGACTGAAGAAGCGATCAGGAAAGGCTCCACCCCCATATCCACTAGACGCGTAACTGCGCCGGCGGCATCGTTGGTGTGCAGAGTGGAGAGCACCAAGTGACCGGTCAGTGAGGCTTGAATTGAAATCTGCGCCGTCTCCAAGTCACGAATCTCGCCCACCATGATGATGTCGGGATCTTGGCGCAGGAAAGAGCGGAGTGCCTTCGCGAAAGACAGGCCTACGGTATGATTGACCGGAACCTGCATGATGCCCTCGATTTCGTATTCAACAGGGTCCTCGGCGGTAAGGATTTTGACATCGGGACTGTTAACGATCCTGAGAGAACTGTAGAGCGTGGTGGTCTTGCCTGAACCCGTGGGGCCAGTAACGATAAAGATACCGTTGGGACGCTTTACGATTTCGTTGATGCCCTCGAAAACGTCCTCGGGCATGCCGAGTTGGGAAATATCCAACTGAACCGCACTTTGATCCAAAACACGGAGCACGACGGATTCTCCAAATTGAGTAGGAAGCGTGGAGACGCGCAAATCCACGGGGCGTCCTGCGATCGTGAGTTTGATACGACCATCCTGGGGTATGCGACGCTCTGCGATATTAAGATTCGCGAGCACCTTTACACGCGAGGTTATGGAAAGTGAAAGATGCTTAGGGGGCGGCGACATCTCGTAGAGAGAACCGTCGATACGGTAACGAATCTTAAATTCGTGCTCGAAGGGTTCAAAATGGATGTCGGACGCCTTGTCCCGAATCGCCTGACCAAGCACCAAGTTCACGAAGCGTATAATCGGCCCCTGGCCCGCCATCGCCTCCAGATCGGTAGCGTTGAGATCTTCTCCTGCGAAACCGGCGGACTGGTCGCCCTCTTTAAGGTCGCTCAGAAGATCGTCAAAATTATGCGCCTCCTCCGGATAGTGATCCTTGATCAATGACTCGACGCGGGAGGGATCGCAGACAATCAACCGAACATCCTTACCCAAGGCAAAGGTCAGGTCGTCGATGATCTGGGAGTTAAACGGGTCAACGGCCAGCAGATCGACACTTACCGAGTCGGCGCGATAGGGCACCACCGCATAATTACGGGCCTGCGCGACATTGACCGCGCCTGCGACATCGCCAGACACGGAGTTGGGCACGTCGGCCAGGTATTCGGCATCAAGATACGAGGCAATCTCGCGCAGCAACACCGGCTTGGTCACCATTTGCAGCTCGATGGCCAGATTGGCAATGGAAGTGCCGGTGAGACGGTGCTCTTCCTGGACGGTGGTGAGAGACTTTTCGTCAAGGCGAAGGCGCTCGCGTAGAATCTCAATTATGGCCTGGGAGTGGTCTTCGAACATGGAACGGATGGGCGGCTTAAAGGAAAGGGGGTTCAGGGCAAACTTGGCCGGGACGATCAGATGGTCTTCAAAACGGCGCCGAGTTGGGTGAGTTTTTCACGCATCGCGATTGCGTCCTGCGCCTTGTCCATAGCCTCGTCGGGGGTGATGAGCTGGCGATTAACCAGACTGAGGAGATGCGAATCCATGGTGATCATTCCAAGATTACCGCCCGTCTGGATGTCAGAGGTGATACGGAATGTTTTATTTTCGCGGATCATCGATGCGATCGAGGTCGTATTGATCATGATCTCGTATCCGGCGATACGTCCGCCGCCGATTTTTTTACATAGAACCTGAGAGATGACGGCTACCAATGACGATGCGAGCTGAGTGCGGATCATCTCTTTCATGTTCGCGGGAAATGCATCCACGATACGATCGACCGTCTTGGCCGCGCTGTTGGTGTGAAGCGTGCCAAACACCAAGTGACCGGTTTCAGCCGCCGTGATGGCGGCCTCGATCGTTTCAAGGTCACGCATTTCACCTACGAGGATGATATCCGGATCCTGACGCAGGGCGCGTTTGATGGCCTCGGCGAAATTGCCGACATCGACCCCTATTTCACGTTGCGTGACGATACAGCGCTTATGGGTGTGATAATACTCAATCGGATCCTCCACCGTGATAATGTGGCCCTCGCGGTTCTCGTTGATGTAATTTACCATCGAGGCTAGTGTGGTCGACTTACCCGAGCCGGTAGGACCAGTGACCAGAATGAGACCACGCGGACGGTAAAGGAGCTCTCTCACCTTGTCGGGCAAGCCGATCTCTCGCAGGCCATACATCTTATTTGGAATTTGGCGTAGAACGATACCGTAGTTGCCTTTGGAGCGCAGAACCGAAACGCGGAAACGAGCCTTCTCGGCGAACGCAAAACCGAAGTCAGTCCCACCGTTTGTCTTCACGTTTTGCTGGTGGAGATCAGAGGTGATCGCCAGCATCAAGTGCTCTGTATCGGCCGGTGTAAGATTCGGACCCTCGATCGGCACCATACTGCCGCTAATACGTAGGGTCGGAGGCTGCCCAACCTGACAGTGAAGATCCGAGGCGTTTTGCTCCACCACCAGATCCAGAAGATCGTTCATTTCGTAGCTCATAGCGAAAAATAGGGAGTTGAGTTAATGAGGTTGTAAAAAACTGCTTAAGTGGCGTCTCCAACGGTGATGGACACGACCTCTTCGATGGTGGTCATACCGGTGAGAACCTTGCGTAGACCGTCTTCACGCATCGTCCGCATGCCCTGAGCGCGAGCCTTATCGCGCAGGCGGGAGGTGCCTGCGTTTTCATAGATCATGCGCTGCAGTTCATCATTGGTGACGAAAATCTCAAAGATACCCGCACGTCCGCGATAGCCGGTATTGTGGCAATTATCGCAACCGCCGCCCTTCATGAAAGTGGCATTCGTAGCCTGTTGGGCGGTGATGTTGAGCGAGCGAAGCTCGCGAGGATCCGGCACATAGGCTTGCTTGCAACGCGGGCAAATCTTGCGGGTGAGACGCTGAGCCATGACTGCCCTCAACGAGGTCGATACCAGGAAAGGCTTCACCCCGATGTCGATCATACGAGTGACGGCGCCCGGCGCGTCGTTAGTATGCAGCGTAGAAAACACCATGTGACCGGTCAGGGACGCGTTGATGGAAATCTCCGCAGTCTCCAAGTCGCGAATTTCGCCTACCATGATGATATTTGGCGCTTGGCGCAGCATGGAGCGCAATGCGTTGGCGAAGGTCATGCCGACTTCAGCGCGAACCGGAACCTGATTAATACCAGACAACTGATACTCCACGGGGTCCTCAACCGTGATAAGCTTACGATCGGGTTTGTTAATGAAATGCAGACACGAATAGAGTGTCGTCGTTTTACCCGAACCAGTGGGACCGGTAACGAGGAAAAGACCATCGGGAAGCGAGATGATGCGCTCCATGGTCGCCTGGTCGTCGCTCAAAAAACCGAGCTGAGGCAAGCCGAGTTGCAGACCCTCTTTATCGAGAATACGCATGACGATGGATTCGCCGTGTCCGGTGGGCAGAGAGGAGACACGCAAGTCAATCGGCTTGCTGCCGACGGTGACTTGAATTCGACCGTCTTGGGGGATGCGTTTTTCGGCGATCGATATATTCGCCATGATCTTGATGCGCGAGATCATCGCGAGTTGAAGCCGCTTAGGCGGATTATCGACCTCGACCAACACACCGTCTATGCGGTATCGCACACGGAAACGTTTCTCAAGGGGTTCAAGATGGATGTCCGACGCACGGCGCTGAAAAGCCTCAAGGATAATCTGATAAACAAGCTTGATGATAGGCGCGTCGCCAGCATCACCTTCGCCTTCAGAACCCTTTGGAGCAGTGATCACATCATTTCCAGAACTGGTGGAAATGTCGTTCAACAACTGATCCATGGACTCCTCATCCTTGCCGTAAAAACGGTCGATGTGCGCCTTGATTTCCGACGCCGGAGCGATGACGGGCTCGACCGATAGCTTGAGAAAATGGCTCAAGCTATCAATCGCATCAACATCGAGCGGGTCGCTGATCGCAACTCGCATCGAATGTCCATCACGGGAGACGGGGAAGGCAGTGAATTTAACCGCCAGATTGCGAGGCAATAGGGCCATGAGCTCGCTGGAAGCGCGAACGTTAGTCATGTCGACCATCGACATCCCGAACTCGTCCGCCAAAAGCTTGGCGAACTGCTTCGATGAGATGCCATGCTCGGCAACGAGCACATCGACCAATTTGGGAGGATTGGTCGTGAGGTCGGTATGCTCGGCTACGCGAAGGCGGGCGGCAGCAAGCTGAGCTGGTTTCAGCAAGCCTTTGTCCAGTGCTAGTTGGATTACGAAATCGTCGGCGGAGGTCACGGTTGGGAGATGGGGCGGGCGGTGAGCCAGTGTGGGACTGCTAGAGTAACGCGGAAAACAGGCAAATTTCGCTCAATTACCGATTTAGACTCAACAAGAATTCAGCGTTGGTCCGGGTTTTCTTTAGGCGTTGGATAAACATGTCCATCGCCTCGATAGCTGGAATACCCTGCATCGCACGACGTAGTCCGTAAACCCTGAGCATTTCCTCGGGATGGTAAATGAGCTCCTCTTTGCGAGTGCCCGAGCGATCAATGTTGATTGCAGGGAAAATACGTTTGTCGGACAGGCCGCGGTCGAGATGAAGCTCCATGTTGCCCGTGCCTTTAAACTCCTCGAAGATCACTTCGTCCATGCGCGATCCCGTGTCCACCAGCGCGGTGCCAAGGATGGTGAGGGAACCTCCGCCCTCGATGTTACGCGCCGAACCAAAGAAGCGCTTGGGGCGTTGCAATGCGTTCGACTCGATACCGCCGGACATGGTCTTGCCGCCATTGCCGGCTATCGCGTTATAGGCGCGCGCCAGACGAGTGATCGAATCAAGCAGGATAACAACATGCTTGCCCAATTCGACTAAGCGACGGGCTTTCTCGATAACCATCTCGGCAGCGTGAACGTGGCTCTCCGGTGCCTCGTCAAACGTAGAGCTTACCACTTCTCCCTTCGTATGCCGCCTGAAATCCGTAACTTCCTCCGGTCGTTCGTCTATCAGCAGAAGAATCAGCGTAGACTCGGGGAAATTGTGAGAGATGGAGTTTGCGATGTTTTGCAACAGCACCGTCTTGCCCGTGCGGGGTGGCGCTACGATCAAACCACGCTGGCCGAAACCAACCGGTGTCAAAAGATCGATGGCGCGCATCGATATGTCCTTATGGATTTCGGGCGCCTCGAGCAGTATTCGACTGAGCGGGTAGTAAGGGATAAGTTCCTCGAAGAGTGTAGCCTCGCGGGCCTTTTCAGGAGCGACACTCATAACACTTAATACACGGACGGCCACCGGACAACGCTCGCCTGGTTGAGGCGGCTGAACGATGACTTCAAGTTCTTGCCCGCGCCGCAAGCCATGCCGGCGAATAAGTGCCGCAGGCACACAGGTGCTCTCGGGATACAGGCGATAGCTGTTGGCGCTATGAACGATAAACCCGAAGCCGGCGTCGGTGACATCGAGCCATCCACGCTCATGGAAAGCGCGTTTTTCGCGAGCCGCCCATGCGAACACCATTTCAACAAGCGAGCGTCGTGAAGGAGCACCCACTGGCGCCTCGCCCAATGCACGTAAACGAGGCAGCAATTCGGCGGCCCCGGAAGCGTGGATTTCGGATAGTTCAAGCGGTGCCTCGTCCTTGGCCAACTCGTCAGCAAGTAAATCCAAAGCGGCCGCATCGGCATGCTGGGCTTTTTCAGGCAAGGCACCGATTTGCGGCGCGAATGCCGGTGGTGGTGGCTGCTGCGGCGGGCGGTCTGAACCGCCCCCCTGTTGGCCGCCGTGTGCTCCGCCAACATGTCCCGAATGGCCGCCGTGCGCTGAACGGCTTTGCTGCTTCTCCAACCACTTTTGCTTTTTTTTCTCCTTCTTGCGCTCCCACCAAGGCTTACGGTCATCGATCGCACCAGCGGCAACCGCTCCGCCTTCATCAGCGTGACGAGTTGTAGCGGCAGTATTGTCTGAATGTCTGCCTGGCTCAATATTGGTTTCCTGAGATGCGAGCGTTGAGGCAGCAGGCGAAATCGCGGAGTCTTCAAGACTTTCAAAAGCAGCCCCTCCTTGCGAGTGAGGATCAGCTTCGCTGCGTTGCGATGGCGAAAACACCGGACGTTGAGCAGGTTCGTCGGTTAACTCTGAATCCGCTCCCCCCCCTTTTATGCCATTATCCAGATCGTAATTCATATCGCCAGAACGGATGTCACGAAGCTCAGGCGCGGACACGGGTAATGGCGGAGGGGTTGAAGCATCGGTTGTATCAACGCCAAATAAATCAGGGCTCGACGCCTCCCCTTCTGATACCTGACCACGTCGACTCCGCCCACGTTTAATCGACTTTGATTCTCCACCAGCTTCGGAATCAATGGATCGAGTTTCGCTGGCTTCATTAACCACCGTCGCATCACCTTGATTATCCGGTGAAGAGTCGGGCCGCGCTCGTTTAGTAGCAGGCTTACGGCCTTTCTTGATGGGATTCGCGACGTTTAATTCGCCGATTTTTGGGTCCTGGTCGTCCATGAAAATATATAGGGATGAGTTGAAAAATTGAGTCGCTAATAAGCTTACTGCTGTCGCGCGACTAGGTATCCAATCAGCGAAGGGCTATAGTGCGGGCTAAATGAAGGACCTGCGCCTTTAAAAAGGCGATGTCTCCGTCATTCCAAATTACGGCGTTTGAGAACTTAAATTTATGGGCCAAGGGCAATTGGGAGGCTATTCTTTGCCTGGCCTGCGCTTCTGACATTCCCCGCGCGATCAGCCTAGCAATTTGAACACTCTCACTAGCACCGACCGAAATCACAAAATCAAACCCTTTTTCAAGTCGTGCCTCGAAGAGAAGGGGAATTTCAACGATCCAATCGCATTCGGGAGCCATCGCAACGTCTTTACGCCAGTGAGTTTCAACCTTGGGGTGAACCAACTGTTCCAGCCAGCGACGTTCCGTAGGATCGGAGAAGACAATCTCCGCAATCTTAGCTCTCTGCAGGTTTCCATCATCCGCCAAAAGGCTTTTTCCCCACCGGTCGGTCACCGCAGCGATCACCTCGGGCGAGGTTAATACTTTCTCCCGCACAATAAGGTCAGCGTCACGAACACGATAGCCCGTTGCACCGAACAATGCGGCGGAACTGGATTTACCACAACCAACTCCTCCTGTAAGCGCGATGAGCATTAAGGCAAATTAGACACGTTTGAAATGGACTTATAAGTGAGATGCGCAACTAATTACGCCAAACTATAAGTTCAAGCTGTGACATCTACCGACCAAAAAAATTCGGATTATCCATCGCCCCTTACCGGCGTGAACTCAGTTGAACACCTGCGCGTAGCAATTCATCGCGTGTTTAAAGTCACAGGATCAAATATCGCTTTCGGGGAAAGAGCCCTCGATCTGGCGGATCGCTTGTTTCGAGGTGAGATTTGGAATTCTCAACCCAGCAGTCTTCACTATCACGATTTTTCACACACTATCCAAGCCTCCTATTGTTTTCTCGATCTGGTTGCGGGGCATGCACGCGTCGAATCAGTGAAGCTCGCTCCCAGAGAAGTTGAACTTGGTCTCGCGGGTATACTTCTCCACGACTCCGGTTATCTAAAAGTATCAGGAGACAATGATGGCACCGGCGCGAAATACACCTACTCCCATGTGTTACGAAGTTGCGGACTCGCAGCGTCACTTCTCCCCCTGATTGGGTGCCGTCTTAATGAAATCACACTGGTCATTGATGCCATCAGTTGCACAGGGATCAGTGGAAATCCTTATTCGGTCAATTTCCCGTCAGACAACTCCCGTGTGATAGGCTGCATGATAGCCACCGCTGATTATTTGGGCCAAATGGCGGCACTAGAGTATCCTGAAAAGCTGCCTCACCTATTCAATGAATTCACGGAAGCGGATGACTTTAATAACGTTCCCTTTGAACAACGCGCATTCCCCTCAGTCAGCGCCATGCTCGCTGCCACCCCGAGCTTTTGGACCAGTTTTGTTCGTCCCAAAATGGATGCCGATTTCGGCAGCGTGCACAAATACCTCTGCCTGCCGGATCGTCCCGACTACAACCCCTACATTGCCGCCGTGGAAAAAAACGTGCTGCGCATCTCTGCCGAACTGAAGAAAAACGCCAAACCGATCGCGCCGAGGTAGGCCCCAAGAAACACCATTGACCACTTGTTCCGTAGCCCGGTCAAAGCCACTCGCAGATCACCTGATTTACAAGCATCCGATCCAGCCCATCCGATGTTAGCCACTCTGTTTTCAGCCGCTCTGCAGGGAATCGAAGCCCTTCCCGTCCATGTCGAAGTTAATCACGGGGAAGCCGGAGACCCGAAATTGGTTTTAGTCGGGCTGCCTGACGCCGCGGTCAAAGAATCAGACGACCGAGTCTTCTCCGCCCTGGCCAACTCCGGGTTCGGGCTGTTGCGCACTCGCACCACCATTAATCTCGCCCCCGGCGATCTGCGTAAAGAAGGTCCACTCTATGATCTTCCCATCGCGCTCGGTATTCTGGTCGCAACCGGCCAGATTTCAGCCCCCACGATAGCCGACTACCTTATCGCAGGCGAACTCGGCCTCTCGGGCGCAACCCGACCGGTGCGCGGTGCGCTGGCCTTCGCGCGTCTCGCTCGCGACCGAGGGTGCAAGGGCTTGCTGCTTCCCGCTGGTTGCGCTGGCGAGGCCGCCTTGGTCGAGGGTGTATCGGTTTATCCTATACAAAACTTGGACGAAGCCGCCCGATTCCTCTCGGGGCAACTTCCCCTGGCACCCCTCCCCGCTGCAAGGCCCGTCTTTGATATCTCGGCCTCCGCTGTCCACACCGGTGATTTCTCCGAGGTCAAGGGGCAGCATTCCCTGCGCCGGGCCATCGAAGTTGCCGTCGCAGGCGGGCACAATCTGCTCATGATCGGACCGCCAGGTTCCGGTAAATCGATGGTTGCGAAACGTATTCCATCTATCATGCCCGCGCCGACCTTGGATGAGTCGCTGGAGATCCTCGCCATCCACTCAGCTGCGGGCCAGACTCAGGGGCAGTCGCAGCACCTATTCCGTCGTCCGGTGCGCACCCCGCACCACACCATTTCCGACGTCGGACTTATTGGCGGAGGCACCATACCCGGCCCTGGAGAAATATCACTTGCCCACCATGGCGTGCTTTTCCTCGACGAGCTGCCGGAGTTCAAACGTTCCGCCCTTGAGGTGCTGCGCCAACCCCTCGAGGACGCCTCAGTCACCATTTCTCGCAGCGCCGGTAAAATCACCCTTCCCTGTGCTTTTATGCTAGTCGCGGCCATGAACCCATGTCCCTGCGGCTATCTGGGCGACGCACGCCACGAATGCCGGTGCTCGCCAACACAAATCCAGCGCTACCGGGCAAGAATCAGCGGGCCCCTGCTCGACCGTATTGATATCCACATCGAGGCCCCTGCCGTTACCATTTCCGAACTACGCAACGCCGCGTCTGGCGAGACATCCGCCGCTATGTCCACCCGAGTGCAAGCCGCGCGTAACCGGCAACTGGAACGCTACAAGGGGACGCATACGATCGCGAACGCACGCATGACCCATCCTCAGATCCGCACGCACATACCGCTCGACTCCAACCTGGGGGACTTACTACAGCAGGCGATGGAACAGCTCTCCCTCTCCGCCCGTGCCTACGATCGGATTCTGAAAGTAGCCCGCACCATTGCCGACTTGGCCGGCAGCGAACGGGTAGAGGCAAACCACCTTCTCGAGGCCATCCAATACCGCTCATTGGATCGCAAGGTGTTTTACTAAGCATTTTCTCGGCTCGCACCGCGCGCGTTTAACGTTCCCGTATTAGCGCGTGCCCGCCGCCCTCCAGACTCCGAACATTCGTCTCGACGCCCCCATGCTCGCGCTTGCGCCGATGCAGGATGTCACCGACCTCGCCTTCATGGCTCTAAGCGCCAGGCACGGAGCACCGGATTATTTCGTCACCGAGTTTCTACGTGTCCACTCTCAGTCGAGGCCGGAAAAACATATCCTCCGTTCCATCGATGAGAATCTCACCGGTCGCCCCGTCTTCGCCCAGCTCATAGGCGAGGAGATTCCCCACATTACGCGCACCATCACCGAGCTATTGCATCATCCCATAGCCGGCATCGATCTGAACCTCGGTTGTCCCGCTCCGAAAGTTTACAAGAAAAACGTCGGCGGCGGTCTTCTGCGCGACCCCGATCATGTGGATGCCATAATCGCCGCCATGCGCGCCGCCTGCCCTGGACTCTTCACCGTAAAAATGCGCATCGGCTTCGAAGATACACGTAACTTCGATCGTATTCTGGCTTCCGTCGCACGCCACCGTGTCGATCTACTCGTCGTCCATGGTCGCACGGTGAAGGAAATGTATCGAAGCGAGGTTCGCTACGCTGAGATTGCCCGGGCGGTGCGCTCCGTCCCCTGCCCTGTCATCGCCAACGGTAATGTCACGTCCGCCAACGCCGCTATTCGCATCCTCGCGGAGACGGGTGCCGCCGGTCTAATGGTCGGTCGCCACGCCATCCGCAATCCGTGGATTTTCCGTCAAATTCGTCAAAAAATCGCCGGCTCCCCCGTCTTTGCGCCCACGTTGCGCGATGTTCACGCTTACATCACCGACCTCTTCGCCAGCACTTGGCACGAAGGGATTCCTGAGCTCGCCCACGTGAACAAAATGAAGAAATACCTGAACTTCGTCGGCCAGTCCGTCGATCCAGCCGGGGCGTTTCTCCACGCTATGCGACGGACCGCTTCCGCCGCGCAATTATTCGAGGTATGCGACGAGCATTTGCTCTCGCGCGGGGCTTCCCCTTTCTCCGACGAACCTTACGCAGGTGTCGTCGCGCGTCCGAATTGCGAGACGCCCGACGCCGACGGTTGCTCGCTCGAAAGCATCACCGCCTGAACGAATCTGTCACGCTTCGGATAGCACCCCGACTAACTCGCTGCCGACCGAGTCGGCCAAGAGACGGCCTCGTCTGCTGAGTTTCACCACCGCTTCAGTTCGCTCGACCAACCCCTGTTCGGACAGCCGCGTGAGGGTGCGGTCCAGGTCAGCCCAGCCTGCAGCGGGAAACCGGGTCTTGAGTGCTTGCAAGTCCACGCCGACGTTCATTCGCAGGCCAAAAACCATAGCATCCTCGACTAGAAGGCCAGAGGTCAGCCGCACGCGATCGTCGGTCATGCGTTCGCCGCGAGCGATGCCTTCCATCCACTTGTCCAAGTCTGCCGTATTGGCCCCGCGCAAGCAATCATGCTGCCCGGCAGCCGATGGGCCAATGCCCACCCACTCATGCATGCGCCAGGTATTCAGATTATGCGCACAGGCATGGCCTGGCCGGGCGAAATTAGAGACCTCATACTGCGAATAGCCCGCCCCATCTAAAATGTCCCAGGTGCGTTCATAGAGTCGCGCCTCATGCTCGGGGTCCAGCTTCACCTGTCCCTTGGAGAGCTTTATCCAAAGCTTCGTATCCTCCTCAAAGGTCAGGCAGTAGGTGGAAAGATGATCCGGCGCCAGATCGATGGCAGTTTTCAGATCCAATTCCCATGCCGCCAAGTCCTGCCCGGGCAATGCGAACATCAGGTCGAGGTTAACACTCGCAAATCCAGCGTCCCGCACGCGGGCGTATGCCTTTAAAACCTGCTCACGGGTGTGCTGGCGACCGAGCGCGTCGAGTAAGGCATGGGAGAAACTCTGCACCCCTAACGATACACGCGTGACTCCCAGTTCCTTCAAGACCGCCAGCCTCGCATCGGTGACAGAAGCTGGCGCCAACTCGATCGTCCACTCGGCGGGGCGTTGACCACATGCTCCCAGCACAGTGTCGCCCAGGGTGCGGAGATCTTCGGGGGCAAGTAGTCCGGGGGTGCCGCCACCCCAGAAAACCGTGTCCACTGGCTTGCGCAACCGCACCAATTCAAGTTCTTGGCGAACGGCGTTCAGATAGCCTTCAACGCCGCTTCTGGTCGGCGTAGTCTGGTAAAATGCGCAAAAGTCGCAGGTGCTGGCACAGAATGGCACATGGACATACAGGCCCAAGGGACTGCGGGCGAACGCATCGTTAAGGGAGAATTCAATTTCGCTCATTGCCATGACGCGACCATCCATGTTGGATCAGCTTCTCATTGGACACCCAAATCTCGATGCAAACTTCCACTCGTTTCAGCCTGCCGCGAATTCTCCGTGCCGTTTTCTGTGCCGCCACTCTGGCGCTCCTGGCCGGCTGTGAGCTGCAAATTACCAATCTCACGCCCAAAGTGCTGCCCGAAAATCCTTCGCGCATCTACACCTTCGCCGTGAATGTAAAGCCCATCTCCCGCGATGTGGTTGTGTCCAGTATCAACACCACCATCGTCATCGACGGCGAAACGCACAAGATGCAAGCCGGCGCCCTGGGCAAAGGCGTGTTTGAATACGAGTTCCAGCTTCCCGCCGGTCGCGACGAAGTCGCCTATTATTACGTGATTGATTACGAGGTGTTGGTAAACGGATTCCGTCGCGTCCGCCAGGAATACATCGACGTGGTCCGCGCCCGCGTGGTCAGCCGCTACGTTATGTCCCTCGAAACCAACCGCGGTCCCGTAGGCTCGCGCATCAGCGTCGTAGGTCGCGGGTTTGGTAACGCCGATATCATCAAGTTCGACGATGTCGCCGTCCGCACCATCAACGAGTCCTCCAACTCGCTCAGTTTCATTGTTCCCGCCGTCCAGACCGGTCGTAATTACCGCGTCACTCTCGAGGGCGCGGCCGGCAACTCGCCCGTCGGCACTTTCCGCGTCGATTCCGCATCCGTAGACATTACCCCCTCATCCCTCGCGCTGACCACGGATGGCATCCAGCCCGTCACCTTCACCGTTTCTGTTCCCGCTGGCGTTGGTGGACAGCTCCTCGACGTTACCACCGATATTCCCGAGAGCGTGATCATGCCCGAAGTCATCGTGCCCGAGGGCCGCACTTCCGTGACCATCGACGTGAAGGGTGGAAAACCTGGCGCCGGCAGCCTTTACCTGAAGGGCTACAGCGCCACGGGCGAGGTCAGTATTCCCGTCACGGTTAAATAAGTCTCTCGGCACTGGTCGGGACAAAACGGAGCCTCATCGGGCTCCGTTTTTTTATACCCGTCCGGCACGGGCGCGGCCTTCACCTTGAAGCGGCGTGTAAACTCAGCACGACCGGTCGGTGATCGCTCGCGATTGCCGTTTCGGAAAGATCACAGATCCAGGCGCGGTCCACACAGGGCAATAAGGCGGGCGATACCAGCATCTGGTCGAATCGTGAATAGATCGCCTGTCTCGCGTAGGCATGCGTCCAACGATGACCTCTGCTGTCGGCCGCGTCGATCCAGTGCGCCAGCACTCGCTTACCTTTGGTTTGAAGAGCACGCAAAGGCCTGCTCCCGGGCACATCGTTAAAATCCCCCAGCACA
Organism: Verrucomicrobia bacterium IMCC26134; assembly: GCA_000972765.1. GTDB lineage: Bacteria > Verrucomicrobiota > Verrucomicrobiia > Opitutales > Opitutaceae > IMCC26134_A. Next base: position 1,962,442 of record CP011265.1, read on the forward strand.
ACAAACCGCGCGGACCGCGATATCACCGCTCCGTCAGAATCCTTCGGCAAACGCAGCAAAATCCGTTCGCGCACCGCCATAGCTTCCGCGGCCCGTTGTTCTTCGGAGGCGGGATCAGCCTTGTCGTCACTCAACCGACTCTTGAAGTGCACCACGAAGAGCGTGACGTCCCCTCCCTGCCATGGCACGGCGACTTCAAGCAGCCCGCGCCGAACCGGATCGGATGTTTCCCCTTTATTGGCTCCGGCGCGCACGCCCACCAGATCACGATGCTCGGTTACTTCACCTAATGGCACGCGGCTCAGCACCGCCAATCCACGTTTTTCATCAGCCGCCAGCATCGCAGCTCCGTAAGGATACCGTATCCCTTCCGTGGCGAGGTCACGCCGCAGTTCTTCCAGAAACGACGCGCCCCCCACCTCCTGGAGTGCGATCACATCCGCATTGAGCACCCGGATCACCGCGCGCAGCGCCGCCTTCTCCACCTCGGGCTTAGGGTATTCGGGCCTAAAGCCCCCGTTCGCGGTCAGCTGACGATCTTCGAGCGTGTAATTCTGAACGTTGTAGGTCGCCAGAGTCAGCGTATCCGCCGCTCGTAAAGCAGAGAAAAAAAACAGGAAACCGATCGATAAGATGCCGCGCTTCATTGGGGGCCCCCTCCATCTTCCCTTGACGGGTTAGCCAGCGTTCAGCGAACGCTCCCGCTCCACCAGCGCGGGATGAGAATAATACACCGCGCTGAAGAGCGGATGGGGCGTCAGGTTTACGAGGCTTTTCTGCGCCAGTTTACGCAAGGCGGCGACCAGCGGCTCAGGCCCTCCCATCGCCTCACGCGCGAAGGCATCGGCCTCAAACTCGTGTTTGCGCGAGACCCGGTTGCCTAGTGGCGCAAACCAGAAAAAAACCAAGCCGCTAGTCAGTCCGAATAATAAAAAAGCCGGTGCCAGGTCGCCTGCCGAAAAACCGAAGGCAGGGTTGAACCACGTGCTGCCTGCCAGTGCCGCGATCGCCGCAAATCCGCCGAGCTGAAGCGCGGCAGAGGTGGCGAGCATTTTAGGCACATGGCCCTTGCGATAGTGTCCGACTTCGTGCGCCAGCACTGCCTCAACCTCCGTTGGGGTCAGCTGGTTGATCAGGGTATCCAGGAGCACAATGCGCCGAAACCGCCCGAAACCGGTAAAAAATGCATTCGCATGTCCCGACCGTTTGCTCCCATCCATGACCTCGATGGTCGCGGCCTTGAAGCCGGTTCGGCCCGCCAGGGCGAAGAGCCGTTCGCGCAGCTCACCATCGGGCAGCGGTGAGAGTTTGTTAAACAAGGGCAAAATCAGTCGCGGATAGAGCACGACCATCAGCAACTGGAACCCAAAGAGCAGCCCAAAGCCCCAGAGCCACCAGGCTGAGCCCACCCAGCCAACCAACGAAATCAGGCCCCATAAAATCGGGAATCCCAGCCCAAGTGCCAGTGCCGCTCCCTTGAGCTTGTCGCTGACCCAGAGACGGGGCGTGGTCTTGTTGAAGCCAAAGCGGGCTTCCAACCTAAACTGTTCCCACCACTCGAAGGGCAGGCCCGGCAGGCTCGCGAGCACCCCAGCCCCGAGAATGAAGAGGGCGTCATCCCACTTCGCCGCCGGTGCCCACGAGATGAGGTAGGCGTGCAGCCAAGGTAACACCCCTGTGCTCAGGATGAGGATCAGTAAACCAGCCTCGAATACATGGTTGATCATGCCGAATCGATTTTTGGCCAGCGTATAGGCGACGCTGTTACGATAGGTGGCCGCATCCACCATGGCCGCGACGGCCGGTGGAGCCGCATCCGCATGGCGTAGCACTTCACGCCGGTTTAACGCCGCCAGGCCTAGCTCGGCCAACAGCTTCAAGGCGACTAAACCCCAGACGAAAAAAATCACATTCGCTAAATCCATTCCGCCCAAGAGAGCGCGTTTTACGACCTTCGCGAGGAAATCCGTGCTTCGATCTAAAAATCCAGCCCTCCGCCGAATAAAGGATCATTACCACCAGCAGGACCTACCCTCGTAAAAGTTTTGACCAGATTCTTCCTGCCAACGGAGCCCAGCGCAGTTGGTTTGCCCAGCTTCGACCTTTACGCACCGCCAGCCCTCAAAAGCGGTTACCTTTCGGTTTGAGGTCACGCTAGACCGCATCGTCCACGCGAAAGCGGTCGATCTCTCCGGCAACGAGGGCGAGAGGTGTAGGAGCACGGTTCTTGTCCCTGCTCAATGGGTGGAGCTTATGGCTTCCTAATGGTCGCCAGAATCTCTTTGGCCCGCTTTTTGGCCTCCGCGATCTGCTCCTGATTCATTTCCTTTTCGATACTGTCCCGAAGTTCTTGGGTAAGCTCAGGTTCTTGTATGGCCGCGATATTGGCCCATGCATACGCCTCGACTAGGTTTTTAAGGACGCCTTGGCCCCGGATATACGCGATACCGAGATTATAATGCGCAAGACCTACCCCCTGCTCGGCCGCCTTGCGCCACCACTTTACCGCCTCTTCTGCATCCTTCGTCACGCCCTGACCTTGGTCATACGCGATGCCGAGACTGAATTGCGCTTGGGCGAGCCCCTGCTCGGCTGCCTTGCGCCACCACTTCGCTGCCTCCTCTAGGTCCTTTGGCACGCCTCTTCCTTGATAATAAGCGAGCCCGAGTCTGGCTTGCGCATCAGCATGCCCTTCTTCGGACGACTTGCGCCACCACTGCACGGCCTCCTCTGGATCCTTTGGCACGCCCCTGCCCAGGTCATAAGCGAGACCGAGAGTGAATTGTGCTTGGGCCAGCCCCTGCTCGGCTGCCTTGCGCCACCAGTTTATCGCCTCCTTTATATCCTCCGGCACGCCTTCTCCGCGTTCATATACGTCGCCCATTGTGATTTCCGCAGCGGCAAACCCCTGCTCCGCCGCCTTGCGATACCACTTCACCGCTTCCTCTAGATCTTTTGGCACCCCGTCACCTTGGGCAAAGGCGATACCGAGATTGAATTGCGCCTGGACGAGTCCCTGCTCGGCAGCCTTGCGATACCACTTCGCCGCCTCCGCTAGATCCTTCGACACGCCGTCGCCTAGGTCATACGCGAGAGCGAGATTAAATTGCGCAATGGCATGCCCCTGCTCGGCTTCCTTGCGGAGTATTTCTGTGTCTTGACCAGCGACACAGGCCGATAAAAACCCCAAGAAGGCGATAGCGTAGCGAATAAACTGCATGTTGCAAAAGTAGATGCGGCCCAACTTCGGGCAAGCCGTATACCCCGCCCACTGCATAAGAGGTGACTTTCGTGCCTCGTTCGTCCACGCCTTGCGCCTTTGCGGGCACACCAGAGCCGTGCCTACCCGACGGCGGGTTATAGCAGTTAAATTCCAAACCCACGGACACAGTCTTGGGTGCTATAGAAAATACACAAAGTTTTGAACTCTCCGGGTGATTTTGGCGGCCACCGGACTTTTTATAAATCAAGGTAACTTTTTTAGAACTAGGCGCGGATTTTTCGCACAAAAAAACCCCTAGCCTTTTGAGCTAGGGGACTTTCTGACGAAATGGAGCAGGCGAAGAGACTCGAACTCTCGACGTCCACCTTGGCAAGGTGGTGCTCTACCAACTGAGCTACGCCTGCGTGAGAGAGGGGGACAAAAGAGGACTGTGCGTCATGGTCAACAGGTATTTTCAAATCTGCGCAAAAAACTACATCGTCTCCAAATCGAAGATGACCTGATTGCGGGCCTGAGTGGGCAAAGGAATGACATTGGCTGCATTCAACGTGGGCATGGTTTCGTCCGCCAGCAGGTGCCGGATCAGATAGCCGAGTCGCTTGGCATCGCCTTTGCGAAACACGAGCTGCACCGGCAGGCGCAAGGGGTAATCACCGCTGTGCAAATTTTCCGGAGTTGGACCGTAGGCGACGTCACGGGCAGATTTGGATAATAACAGGACCTTGAGCTTGCCGTTCGTCGCCGGAGCCGTCGGCAAGAGAACAATGCCGCCTTCGTCGTTCGAGATACGTCCCTCCGCCTCCGGCGCTGTATCGAAGAGCAGGACCGTGGACTTCAGCTCTGGCTTGGATAACACGCCGTAACGAAAAATATCCAAGGACAGACCGGCACGACGACCGGAGGCCACGGCCAGTATGTTGCGCTGCGCCAAAGCACCCACCACTCCGATATCCGCCCAGCGGCGTGCGTCGCTCGACTCGCGGGCGCCAAAAATAGCCCCCATCCGCTCGAAGGAAATCTGCGAAATCACCATGCTACGAGGCACCGCGATAAAGGTGGTGAAATAGCCGACGACCACCGTGGTAAACTCAGGGCCGGGTTTGGTATCGTCCGCACCAAACACCATCAACCCCATGTCAGCCTGTTTTGCCTGGAGCGTCTCCAGCGCGAGCCGGCTGCCCTTGAACTCAACCGATATCTCGTGGTCGTTGGCCTTCGCGAACTTCGCCAACTCCACGTCAACCGAGCCGTTGAGCAAATCGGAACCCACGATCTTCAACGGTTCGGCGAGCGCGAGCCCGCTGGCTAAAATCGACATGAATAAAACACAAAATGGACGGATCATAATGGGAGGGTGTAGAAAGTGAGGGCAGTCTGTTGGTGTTCGCCGACTGGGTGGCTGGCAAACGCAAAGGTGCTGTGCCGCGGTCCCTTAATCAAGCGTGTCCAGTTCCGGCCACTGGGCGATTTTACGATGCAAGGTGCGCCGGCTGAGCCCCATTAACTTCGCTGCCTCGGTGCGGTTGCCGCGCGCTTTGTGCAGGGCTTCGCGCAGCAGTCGCTTTTCATTTTCAGCCACGGAAAGCGAAGCTGCCGCAGGTCCCGGTAAGGCTAGCGCCCGACCGCGTCCGGCAGGCGCAGCTGAATCAGCCCCGCTCGTGCCTGCGGGGATGTCGGAGGCCGGCCATGGAGCGTTTTCCCGATAACGCGGATCGAGATCGTATTCGGTCAACTTGTTCCCTCGAAACATGACGACGGCGTTCTCGCAGAAATTTCGCAGCTCGCGAATGTTACCCGGCCAACGGTAAGAGCACAGCGTGCGCAGCGCACCTGCCTCTAAATTGGGAGGAGGGGTGGAGTTTTCCTTCGCGAAATGCTTGAGGTAGTGGGCCAGTAGCAGCGGTATGTCATCAGCCCGGTCACGCAGGGGCGGCATGACGAGACGGACCACGTTGAGCCTGAAAAAGAGATCCTCACGAAATTTCCCCTCGGCGACCATGCGTTCCAGGTTGCGATTGGTTGCCGCCACCAAACGGACGTCGAGCGAGATGGGCTTGGTGCCCCCCACCCGCTCAATGGTGCGAGTCTCCAGGAACCGAAGTAATTTCACCTGGGTTGAAGCGGTGATCTCTCCGATTTCATCCAGGAAAAGTGTCCCTCCATCGGCCATCTCGAAACGGCCTACCCGTCGCTCCGTCGCCCCCGTAAAAGCACCGCGTTCATGTCCGAAGAGCTCGCTTTCCAAAAGATTCTCGGAGAGGGCGGCGCAGTGCACCGCCACAAACGAACCTCGTGAGCGCGGACTCACCTGATGCACCGCCTGGGCGATGAGTTCCTTGCCCGTTCCGCTTTCTCCCTCGAGCAGGATGGTCGCTTTTGAAGGGGCAACCAAACGCACTTGCTCGGTTAGACGGTGCAGGCCGGCCGAGTGCCCGATAATGCCGGAAAAGCTGAATTTAGTGTCCAGCCTCTGATGCAGCTGCTTTACCTCCACTTCGAGCGTCTTAGTTTTGAGCGCGCGCTGCAGAAGCACTTCGAGCCGCTCGAGATTGACCGGCTTGGTCAAAAAATCGACCGCACCACGCTTCATCGCATCCACGGCGGTGTCGATATTGCCGTAAGCCGTCATCATGATGACTGCAGGCCGCTGTGGAAGGGCGAGCGCTTTATCGATCACCTTCAGGCCGGACTTTCCAGGCATACGTAAATCCGTGAGCACAGCGTCAAAGGGCTGCGCATCCAGCAGGTTAAAAGCCTCGTCCGCACTGGCCGCCACCGCCACATCATAGGAATCTTCCAAAGCCTGACGAAGACCCTCGCGGGTATGTTTCTCATCATCGACGATCAATACGCTGGGCAGCATACATAATCACTCGCTTTGACCAGCGGCAGGGTCAAGCCGAGGTGAGACATTTCGGCGCTCTTATTTTATAACACTTCAGGAAAAGGACTTGCCAGATACTTATTGCAACAACTTCACGCGGCGGTGTTTTTGAGGAAACTGCAAGGTCACCACTGTGCCCTGTCCGGTTTTGCTTTCCACGCCAATAAGGCCGCCGTGTGCGCGCATGATGCGCTGCACGACCATCATACCGAGGCCATGCCCTGCGGGCTTGGTGGTATGATAAGGCTCGAAAAGGCGCGCCATATCCTCGGGTTTAATGCCGCTGCCATTATCGGCAAAGGCGAGCGTGACGTGGTCATCGTAACAGCCGGCGCGAATAACCAACTGTCCCCCGGGCGCCATGGCTTCGGCGGCATTTTTGATCAGATTGAAAAAAACCTGCTTCAGTTGATTGCGGTCGGCGAGCACAAGCGGCAAGGCATCCATTCCCTCCACCTCGACCGTGATTCCGCGATCGGCGAGTTCGCGTTGTTGAAAGCTCAAAATCTCGGTCAATACCTCCGTGAGCAACGTATCGGCCAAGTCAGGCGGACTGGGGCGGATGGCACCGAGAAAGTTACTGATAATACCGTCGAGCCGGGAAACCTCGTCGCTGCAGACGCGGATGGAATCGGAGAGCGCGGCGGCGTCTTTCTTGTCGAGCCCGCGCAGTTTCTTGAGCCTGCGCTCGACCACCTGCAGGTGGATGGTGAGCGAGTTGAGTGGATTACCCAGTTCATGAGCCACCCCGGCGGCAAGCAGCACGATGGAGGAGACTCGCTCGCTCTCGATCCGCTGGTCGGTGTCGAGTTTTTCACGCGTGATGTCGCTGAGGATAATCGCAAAGCGGCGGGGACGCGCGGCCTCGGCCTCAAAAGGCACCAAATGCAACCGCACCGTGCGGGGCTCGGGGTAGCTCAGTGCGAGCTCACGGGTGACAGGGTTGGCCGACTCCAGGGCTGGTGCGAGTGAAGCGCGCAAGCCGGGCACTACGCGCCAAAGCGTAGGCGCGGTTGCGTCGTCGGGCTTGAGTCCAAGCAGCCGGTGCGCGGCGGCGTTTGCATAAGCGATCTCGCCGTCCGAGTCGACGACCAGCAGGCCCTCCTGCAAGACGTTGAAAACGCGTTCAAACAATCCCCGCTCCCGTGCCAGACGCTGGGCCAGACCGGCCAGAGTAGGAGCGTCCAGCGTCTCGACGCGCTCGAGCATGCGCTCGAGTGATGTGGTTTTCTTGGCAGCCATGAAAAGGGTGGACCGGCGTATTGAGTGGCGGGGTTCTCTTGCTTAATCGTCGGACAACAAGCCGAGCTGGCCAGGGTCGATACGGCTGGCGAAGAGTTTGCGGAGGAACGTGTCCCGATGCTCGGCGCAACGCCCCAATCGCAAGACCGCCTCCCGGTGCTCTTCGGTGCCGTAGCCCTTGTGCTGGGCGAAGCCGTAACCGGGGAATTTTGAATCGAGGTCGATCAACAGGCGGTCACGGGTCACCTTCGCTATGATCGAGGCCATCGCGATGCAAAGTGAGCGTGTATCGCCCTGCACAATCCCAGCGTGCGGATAGGGAAAGCCGCGCAGTGCAAGGCCGTCGATGAGGATACGGGCGCGCACCTGGGGCTTATACGCGGCGATGTCTTCAGCGGATGAAAACAAGTCAGGCTCGGATGGCGGGGCCACGAAGGCCGAAGGCGGATAAATGCCCTCAAGCGCGCGTCGCATGGCAAGTTTGGTGGCGCCCAGGATATTGAGCGACTCGATCTCGGCCACATCGGCCGTGCCGAAGTTGGCATGTATTTCCCCCTCCGCGGCCAGCGCTTCGAACTCCAGGTAGAGCGCGTCGCGCTCGGCTACCGTGAGTTGCTTCGAGTCGTTGATACGACGCGCGTTCGCATCCGCCCAGCGACTGCTCAAAAAATCGCGCGTCACCAGCACCGCCGCCGCCACCACTGGACCGGCCAAGGCTCCGCGACCGGCTTCATCGACGCCGATGAGTTCATCGTGCGCCTCGAGGTGCTTGAGATCAAAGCGGCGGAGTTGACGGCGGGGGGCCATGAGGCGCTAAACGTGCGTTAAGAACGGTTGCTTTACCACTCCATCTTAGGGGGAGGCGGCTTGAGCGGAAGTTCGTCGAGTTTACCCGCTTCGCTAACCACCTCGTAGGCAGTGCGGAAATGCAGCTTGGCGAAGTTACCCAAGGCACGCGCGCCAAAACGATTGATGATATCATGCGCCTGCACCTTGACCGCGGCACTGGCCCCCTTTTGCAATTTCGAGCCGTATTCCAGAGAGAGTTTGTGCATCTGGCGGACGTATTCCGCACGGGCCACGATCGAAGCCGCCGCGACCACCGGATCCTCCTCCGCTTTGGTTCGCATGCGCAGCTCAAAGCCGGTGACCCCGAGCTTAACCAATTCACGTTGCACAAGCGGAGTCTCGGTAAACTGGTCGAGCAGCCCCCAAGGCGCCGCCTTCTCTTTTAACGCCTCCTGCAAGGCGCGGGCATGCTGGAAGGCGAGAATCATATTCTGACTGCGAAAGCGCGTGCCCATGAGGCTGTTGTATTGGGCCATGCTGCTACACAGGATGGTCTTCACCACCACGCCGTGCGTATTGCGGATGATTTTATCCAATTCGAGGATTTTGCCCTCGGTGATTTTCTTCGAATCTTGTGCCCCCGCCGCACGCCAGGACTCGATCATGGATTTCGAGCCAATCACGGTCGCCGCAATCAACGGGCCGAAAAAGTCGCCTTTTCCCGACTCATCGAGTCCGGCGTGCGTCTCAAACCAGTCGGGATGCAAAACCTCGTCGTAGCCCAGTGTGGCCATGCCAGTCACCTCCGGCTCCAGTATCATCGTGATGAACTCCTCGGTTCCTTTGCCTGCAACGACCAGCTTGCCGCTGGTATAAGCGGTCACATTGCAGTTAGCGCCCTTGAACGCGTAATCGGCATACGCCACCTCAAACGCATCCCAACCGCGGCCCTTGAGGATTTCGCGGAGCTGCGCGCGCTTGGTAGCGTCGAGCTTGATCGTGTAGGTGCTGAGTTTCTTCGGCGCGGATCCGTCGCCGGAGGATGATTTTGCCATGCATTCAACTGGTCACAAATTACGGCAAAAACCCATGAAAAATTATCCCCGATCTTTCGCAGCCGTCGCTTTTGTGCTCTGAATGCATCCTTCCTCCTTCACGTGCCTATACCCGCCGACGTCCTAATCGCCAATCGCGATACCTTTCGCAACGCCCTGCTTGACTGGTATCGCGCCAACCGCCGCCGCTTGCCGTGGCGCGAGGAGCCTTCGCTCTACAAAACCGTGGTCAGCGAATTCATGCTCCAGCAGACGCAGGTAAAAACGATGCTGCCTTATTTTGCACGCTGGCTGGAGGCGCTACCAAATTTCAAAGTGCTAGCCGCGGCCGAGGAGACACAGGTGGTGAAACTCTGGGAGGGACTCGGATACTATTCACGGGCGCGGAATCTACACCGCCTCGCTCGTGCCATCGTCGCCCTGCCCGAGCCGCCGCGCGCCCCGGAAGCATGGCGGGAGTTACCGGGCATCGGTCCCTACTCTGCCGCGGCGATCACAAGTATCACGTTTTCAGCGCCGATCGCCGTCGTGGATGGCAACGTGGTGCGTATCCTTTCCCGGCTCGTCGCCGACTCCACCCCGTATCGCGACAGCACCGCCGCCGCCAAGTCACTCGGGCCGCTCGCAGACGCTTTGCTCAACTCCGGCAGCCCAGGTGACCACAACCAGGCCATGATGGAGCTCGGTGCGACCGTTTGCCACCGGAAGAACCCGCTTTGCACTGTCTGCCCGGTCTTAAACCTGTGCGCAGGCAGGCGTAGCGGCGAGCCCGAGGCCTACCCACGTCTCGCAGCGAAGATCATTGAGTCCCGAACCGTCTTCCGCGCCTGGTGTCGTCGCGATTCCGATGGCGCCGTCCTGCTGCACCGGACCGCATCGTCTGCTCGAAGACTGGCCGGTCAACACGAGCTACCGTCCGCCGAGCACCTGGGTCTCAGCCCTGCCGCACTCGAAAAGTCAGGAGCACTGCTTAAAACCAAGAAGCGCGGCATCACTCGGTATGCGTTTACCGAACCCATTCATGCGCTGCCCGCCCAAAAGGTATCGGCGCCTCTGGCCGACGGCTTGGTTTGGGTAGAGCCAACCCAGTTGGAAAGCGTGCTCATGTCCGGCCCGCACCGCAGATGGGTGCGTGAGTTACTGGCGGAGTGATGATCCGCCCCTATTCCAGTTCTACAGCAACTCGCCAACGACCACCGAGGCGACAGAGGCCCGTTTCAGGTTTTAACCAAACCGTTTCGCCACAAGCGCCTCGACGCGTTGCTTAGATAGTAAAACGTCCTCCGCAGACACGCGCGGACTGAGTTCCAGCGTAAGGAGATGCTCGGGACGCCAATGCCTGCTTATCATTTCGAAATCTACCCCTCCAGAGCCGATAGGTTGATGATCTTTGCCTTCAGCACTGACATCATGAAGGTGAAAGCCCAGCAAATGAGGAGCATAGCGGGCCAGATGCTCGTGATGCTTGAGCATGCCGATACCCTGTTTAATCTGGGCATGACCGGTATCGTGCCAATATCCGCAAGGGGCCTTCCCTTCGAGTTTTGAAAAAAGGGAATCAAAATCATCGTCGACCGGCAGTTCCTCGAATTTCTCTCGGTTTTCGCAACCGAGCTTCACTCCCCTCGCCATGGCATAGGCTCCAATCTCTTCGATGCTGGCCAAAACTTGATCCCAAGCCGGCACCATTTTTTTTCTCAGTTGGACGCAGGCCTTGCGCAAAACTTCCGCGTATTTTGGGTCGGCGGTCGTCGCATAGATGTGATTCTTGAGATATGCGTTGATTTTGCGCGAAGGCGTAAACCAGAAAAATTTCACGCTACCCAGATGCAGCACCATCACTTTAGCGCCGACTTTTTCACTAAAATCCAAGGTTCGTTTGGTCTGGCGAAGCCATTGTTCGTGACCACGATAGTCTATCGCTGAAGGCTGAAAAAGATTAGGCGCCGGTTGGTGCAGACCGGCGGGCAATGGGCAAAAATTATGCGTGGAGCTTACTTTTATAAAACCCTCGTGAAGGGCCTTTAATATCCCGGGGACCAAAATAATACGAATCCCATGACTCAACTCTACGTGGGTAAAACCCATATCCGCGATTTCGCGCATCATCACGTAACCGTCGTTATGACGGAAGGAAGACCAACAACTTGAAAACGCGATTATAGGTTTCAATTTCGTATACTAAGTCACCGGCAAACAGACTTCGTCAAGGACGGGAAAAACCACCGGATTTTTTGCCATAAAAAAGCCGCACCCGCGATCACTCGCGGGCACGGCTTTAAAAAAAATTATGCGTAACGTCTTAGGCTAGTTTCAGCCAAGTATTACTCAGCATAGCGGCGACGCAGCATCTGGGTGAAGGCCATGACCTTCTCCTTGCGGCGACGCTTCTCGCAGGGCTTCTCGTTGTAGCGCTTGAAGCGGACATCTTTAATGATGTTTTCGCGCTCGAGCTTTTTCTTCAAGCGGCGCAGGGCGCGATCGACAGGCTCGTTTTTGCGGATTTTGATCTCGATGGACATGTGAATGGTCTCGGTTCGGTTAGGTAAAAGTGAAGAACCAACCGGCCGTATCCGCCCTCGTCAACGGCAATCTTGCATTCGGCAAACTTCCTTTCCTCTTTCTCCCGCACAGACCCATATCCCTGCTTCAATTTTCATCCCACTTAGTCTAGCTTCCGCACTTTAACTACTCGCTAAGCCTGCCCGCCGCCTCCTGCTTCTCCATCCCGTGTCGCTCGCCGCCTCCGATTTCGTCCACCTCCACGTCCATTCCGACTACAGCCTGCTGGACGGCGCCTGCAAAATCGACCGTCTCATGGCCCGCACCAAAGAGCTCGGCATGACCGCCGTAGCCCTGACTGATCACGGCAATCTCTTCGGCGCGATAGAGTTTTTTAACGCCGCGAAATCCGCCGACCTCAAACCCCTCGTCGGTTGCGAACTCTACATCGCGCCCGGCTCCCGTCTCGAGAAAACGGGAAAATCCGAGGACGGTAAAAACTACTTTCATTTGGGCGTCCTGGCCAAAAACCTCAAGGGATACCAAAACCTGCTCAAGCTGGTTTCCGACGCTCATCTCAAAGGATTCTACTATAAGCCGCGCGCCGATCTCGAAACCCTCGCACGCCATGCCGAGGGACTCATTGGGTTCACCGGTTGTCTGGCCGCCGAGGTTCCCCAGCACCTCATGCACGGTCGCGAAGAGGAGGCCCGCGCCGCCTGCGCCCGCTACGTCGAAATTTTCGGCCGCGAAAACTACTTCGTCGAGATTCAGGACCACGGCCTCAAGGAGCAAAAAGCCGTCATCCCAGGCCTGCTCAAACTCGCTGAAGAGTTTGGACTCAAACTCATCTGTTCAAACGACGTCCACTACGTCCGCGCCGAGGACGCCGCCTCCCACGATACCATGCTCTGCATCCAGACCGGATCAAAGGTCGCGGATGTAAACCGCATGCGCTTCGACACCACTCAGTTTTACCTGAAGTCCACCGATGAGATGCTTAAACTCTTCGGCGAGTTTCCCGAGTCCCTGACCAACACCCGGCTCGTCGCCGAGATGTGCGAGGTCAAAATCCCCTTCCCCAAGGGTTCCGAACGTTACCCACGTTACCCGCTCCCGCCCGAGGTCATCACCGCACACGCCACCTCCACTTCTGCCGCCACCGCTTATCTCGCCCAACTCTGCGTGGAAGGACTGAAACGCCGCTACGGCACAGACCACGCCGCCATTACCGCCACTCCCGTCGTCGCCGAACGTCTCGCCAAGCTCGTCAATCTGCCCGAGGGCCAAAAACCCGCACCACCCGACTACTCCGGACTCAGCCCCGACGAACTCCTCGTCCTGCGCAACGGCTACGAACTCTCCATCATCAACATCACCGGCTTCGTGGACTACTTCCTCGTCGTCTGGGATTTCATCAACTGGGCGCGCGAACACCAAATCCCCGTCGGCCCCGGCCGCGGCTCGGGCGCCGGTTGCTTGGTGGCCTACCTTTTAGGCATCACCAATATCGACCCCATTCGCTTCGGCCTGCTTTTTGAGCGCTTCCTCAACCCCGAGCGTGTGTCGCCACCCGACTTCGACATCGACTTCTGCATGCGCCGTCGCGTCGAGGTGATTGATTACGTCCGCCAGAAATACGGCAACGCCTGCGTCGCCAACATCATCACCTACGGCACCATGGGACCAAAGATGGTCATCCGCGATGTCGCCCGGGTCCAGGATCTGCCCTTCGCCGAGGCCGACCGCCTCGCCAAGATGATCCCCGACGAGCTTAATATCACTCTCGCCGACTCCATTAAAAAATCCGCCGAGCTCTCCGGAGAGATTGCCCGCAATCCCGTAGCCAAAAAAATCATCGACCAGGGTCTCGTCCTAGAGGGCATGGTGCGCAACACCGGCAAACACGCCGCCGGCATAATCATCACCGACCAGCCCCTCGAGGAGTTTGTCCCCCTCACGTTGCAAGAAGGCGACGTCACCGTGCAGTTCGACATGAACGCCGTTGGCAAACTGGGGCTGCTCAAGATGGACTTCCTGGGCCTCAAAACCCTCACCGTCCTCGCCGATGCAGTGGACAACGTTCACCGCACCGCCGACCCCGCGTTCGACCTCGAAAAACTCGGCCTCGAAGACCCCGTCACCTACAAGCTCCTCAACTCGGGCAAGACCATCGGCGTCTTCCAGCTAGAGTCCGGCGGCATGCAAGGCGCCGCCCGCCAGGTCGGCATCTCCACCATCGACGACATCAACGCCATCTCAGCACTCTACCGTCCGGGCCCGATGCAGTTCATACCCGACTATGCGCGCGGCAAAAAAGACCCCGACTCCGTCGTATACCCACACCCGCTGCTCGAACCAGTCCTCAAGGAAACCTTCGGCGTCATCGTTTACCAGGAACAGGTGATGGAGTGCGCCCGCGTCATCGGCGGATACACCCTCGGCGGCGCCGACATGTTGCGTCGCGCCATGGGTAAAAAAGACGCCGATGCCATGGCCAAAGAGCGCGTCAAGTTCGTCGCCGGCGCCGAAAAACTTCACGCCATCCCCTCCGCCAAGGCCAACGAGATATTCGATCTCCTCAACAAGTTCGCCCAATACGGTTTTAACAAGTCCCACTCCGCCGCCTACGCCGTCATCGCCTACCACACCGCGTATCTAAAGGCCAACTACCCCGTGCAATTCATGGCCGCCGTGCTCACCGCCGAGCTGGGCAACGCGGAGAAAGTCGCTCACTTCATCGCCGAAGCGGAGGCCATGAACATAACCGTCCTCGGCCCCGACATCAACGAATCCCGCGAAACCTTCACCCCTGTCTTCAAAAACGAGGCCGCCTGGATTCGTTTCGGTCTGGCCGGAATCAAGGGCGTCGGCGAGCAGGCCGGCCAAAAAATCATCGCCGAACGCGAGGCCAACGGCCCCTTCCGCGATTTCCGCGACTTCCTCCTCCGCGTGGACAGCCGCGCCCTTAACAAACGCGTAGTCGAATGCCTCGTCGCAACCGGCGCTTTTGATTTTTCAGGCGCGCAACGCGAGGAGCTTTACCCGCAGATCGACGAGCACCTCTCCGCCCTCGCCGACCTCGTCCGTAAATACCCATCCCTGCGCAAAGATGCTCCCGACCTCAAATCCGTCGACGAAGCCCCGAAGGCCGAGACCCTCGCCTTCGATTTCGGCATGGAGCTTACAGCGCAGCCCCCGCCCCCGCCCGCCGTGCTCGCCGCCGAATTTGCCCAGCTCCTGAAACACAGCCGCCCGAGCGCCGCCGTCTCGATAGCCGCCAACCGCAACATCCCTGCTCCGTCCGCCGGCTTTGGCGACCTGCTATCTTCCCCCACAACAACCACGTCTGCCCAACCCGCCCCGCTCGCCGCCAAGACCAAGAGCCCCACCACCGCGCTCGCTTTCACCGCCGCCACCCGTCTCCAGTTCGAAAAGGAACTACTCGGCTTCTACGTCTCGGGTCACCCGCTCGACGCCTACGCCGGGCTTATCGAGGCCCTCGACACCTACCCTGTCGGCGAGCTCTTGGAGCAGGATGACCGCACCGAGTTCCGCCTCTGCGGCATCGCCGGTTCGCTCCAGAAGAAACTGGCTAAAAAAGATAATCGCCCGTGGATGGCATTCACCCTTCAGACGCGCCACGCGACAATCGGCCTCAATATGTTTGCCGACGCCTTCGCCGCCTACGGCTCAACCCTCACGGAAAACGCACTCATCTGTGTGCTCGGCACCATCATAGTCGGCCAGGAGGGGCCGCGCATCAACGTCAAGGAAGCGTATCCATTGCCCGGTTACACCTCCGCCAATCTGAAGCGCATCCGCTGGCTCCTTCATCCCGACCATCCACGCACAGTCGAATTCCTCCACCTCCTGCGCACCACTCTCGACAAACACAGCGGCGACACCCGGATCGACCTTGGCTTCGTCTTTGAGGACCGGGTGGCCGCTTTCGGCGAAGCGAGTTCCGCGCTGGGCTTTCGCTTCAGTTCCGAAGCCTACAAACCACTCCGCCAGCACCCCGCCGTCGCCGGTCTTCAGGTCGAGACCAAACGCCTTGAAATCAAAAACGACCGCAAATGGGGACCGAAACGCGGTTAATTAAAATACTAGCCCCGCCCTCGATTCGCCCGTGCGATCAGTGGCCGTGGTCGATGAACAACATCATCAAGCCTAGCACACTGAAAACCACCGCCAACAGCGCCGCCTCGTAACGCTCGATCCGTTTCAGATCAAATCGCTCCAGCCCTCGCAAAGTAAGCCAGGTAAAAAGCGTCATACCGCCCAAGGTGCCCGCCGCGAGGATAGCACTGAGCACAAAGAATCCGGTCCAGCCGAAGTCCACGCCCGATAGATAAACGGGCAAAAACGCCTCGCACGGCGACAACGTAAGCATGACAAGCAATCCGCTGATCGCAGCCCAGTCGCTACTTGTATCCGCCACTACCGGACTCTCCCGCAACTCGTGCTCCAAGTGACTCTCCGTCGCTTCATGACCACACTCCTCGTTGGCATGATGCTGACTGCCGGGCAAATGATGATGACGTAAGCCCGCTCCGCGAAGCTGCTGCACGCCGAAATACGCCCCCACCGCCAGCAGCAGACCGCCCGCAATCCACTTGAAAAGCTCGCCGAAGTGATCGTCCAAGGCAAAACCCAGCCACGCTACAACCAGACCGAGCAGCGACGTCAGTGCAACGTGGCCGAGCCCGGCGGCTACTGCCACCCACATCGTTTTCCCTTTGCGCCAGCCACGCGCCCGCGCCACCAGCACGAAAGGCAGCCAATGCGTCGGCAATGCCGCATGGAAAAACGCCACCGTAAAGCCGGTGGCCGCCAAGGTCGTGAGGACGGTTGTGTTCATAAAATAGTGTGCGGCGCAGCCGTTGACAGAACCGCGGACCTGAAGACATCGCGCGTCCTATCACTGCTGTCGAGCCCAGCCACCCTAACAAAGTCGTCAAGCCCCCCGACCCAACAAGGTGCAGTTCATTCCCTGCGGGATAAATCTGGCGCGACGGTGCGTCAGCGTGTTTGGTTCAAATCCTTTTCGACTCCACTATGTCCGCCCCACCCGATCTTGCCGCCGTCAAAAGCTACCTGCTCGACCTTCAGGACAGCATTTGCGCAGCCTTGGCAGAGGAAGATGGCGGCGAAACCTTTAAAACCGACGAGTGGACCCGGCCAGAGGGAGGCGGCGGTCGCACGCGCATTCTGACCGAGGGTTCTGTTTTCGAAAAAGCCGGCGTCGCTTTTTCTCACGTGACCGGCACCAAACTTCCGCCCAGCGCCACCGCGCATCGGCCGGAGTTGGCCGGAAAACCCTGGGTGGCGATGGGCGTCTCCCTCGTGATCCACCCGAGAAACCCCCGAGTCCCCACCAGCCACGCCAACGTCCGCTTCTTCTGCACCACCGAACCCGCTTCCGCCCCCTCACCTCACACGCCTGAACCGCAGCCTAAGGCAACTGGTCAATCAATGCTTGAGAAAGCTCCGGTTTTGCCAACGCCACAAAAAATCGCCGGCGAGGCACCGGAAAGCTCATGGTCAAGTTCGACCGCCGCTCCCGTCTGGTGGTTTGGAGGCGGCTTCGACCTGACGCCCTTTTACGGTTATGAAGAGGACTGCGTTCACTGGCACCGCACCGCTCGCGAAGCCCTGGCGCCCTTTGGTTCCGAGCACTATCCGCACTTCAAAAAATGGTGCGATGATTACTTCCACCTAAAACACCGCTCCGAGCCGCGCGGCATAGGCGGTGTGTTCTTCGACGATTTCTCCGGCCTCGGCTTCGAACAATCCTTCGCGCTCATGCGTGCGGTGGGCAACGCCTACATCCCCGCCTATCGCCCCATCGTAGCCCGCCGCAAGGCCGCCGCTACCAACGATTCCGAGCGGGACTGGCAGTTGTATCGGCGCGGTCGTTACGCAGAATTCAACCTGGTCTGGGATCGCGGCACACACTTCGGCCTGCAAAGCGGTGGCCGAACCGAAAGCATCTTGATGAGCCTCCCGCCACTCGTCCGCTGGGACTACGGACGTGTCCCCGCGCCCGGAACCGAAGAACACCGCCTCCACACCGATTTCCTCCGCCCCCGCGACTGGGCTGATTTAGCCTAGAATTCTCTTACAAATGAACTCCCGCGAACGTTTCCTCGCCGCCCTCGCCTGCCAGCCACTCGACCGCCCCCCAGTTTGGGTGATGCGACAGGCCGGTCGCTACCTGCCCGAATACCGTGCCCTCAAGGCGAAGTCGTCATTCCTTGAGATGGTGCGCACCCCCGAGCTCGCGACCGAGGTCACACTCCAACCCCTCAAGCGCTTCCCCGGACTCGACGCCGCCATCTTATTCTCTGATATTCTCGTCATCCCCGAGGCTCTCGGCCAGCCCTATGCATTCCGCGATAGCGGCGGCATCCAAATGGCCTACCGGCTCGACAACCGCGCCCAGATTGACGCCCTCGCCCCAGCCTCAGCCGTCACTGATAAACTCGCCTATGTCGGCGATGCCCTCCGACTCCTGAAACGCGAAGTCGCCACCACCGGCCACACCCTGCTCGGCTTCGGCGGCTCACCTTGGACACTGGCCACCTACATGCTCGAAGGTGGGTCCTCCGAGGACTTCGCTCGCGCCAAGTTACTATTCTACACCGATCGCACTTCTTTCGACGCCTTGCTGGAAAAACTCACCGCCGCGCTGGTCGCCTATTTCCAAATGCAGATCGAGGCTGGAGCCGACGCCATTCAGATATTCGACAGCTGGGGCGGCATCTTGGCCGGTCCGGATTACGAAGCCGCCTCACTCCAGTGGATCCGCAGGCTCGTCGCCGCCCTGCCTGCCGGTTTTCCGGTCATCCTTTACGCCAAGGGAACCGCGTCCCATTTTGCCGCCCAAGCCGCCTCCGGCGTTCGTGCCATCAGCGTCGACTGGACCGCCGACCTCGCCGCCGTGCGGACCAGTCTGCCGGCCAACATTGCTCTCCAGGGCAACCTCGACCCGGTGCTCATGACCACCACCCCTGATATCGTGCGCATCCAGACCACCCGCCTGCTTGCCTCGATGCGAGGTCGGTCGGGTCACATCTTTAACCTCGGTCACGGCATCACCCCCGACGCCAAACTCGAATGTATGTCCGCCCTGGTCGAGACCGTCACCAGCTTTCGTTAAGTCGCGCCTGCGACACCTAGGGCCACCGGAGCTTTCGCCAACCATTGGCGCGCGATTTCACAATAAACACAGCGACATTCGTCCGTAATTTTCGGAATACTGACGAACTGGTCTTTGCCTTCCGTGGACATCCCCCCCCCTCAACTCCCTGTCGCCATCATAGGAGCCGGCCTTACCGGTCTAAGCGCCGCACACCATCTTGCCCTCGCCGGTAAGGCGATACGCGTTTATGATGCCTCCGCTGAACCTGGGGGTGCGCTGCGCACCGAACTCCACCCCGACGGATGGTTGATCGAAGCCGGACCGAATTCTCTGCAGGAAAACCCCGAGGTCGCCAGCCTGATCGCCACCCTCGGCCTCGAATCCGAGCGTATCGCCTGCTCTCCCGCCGCCAAAAACCGCTATATCGTCCGCGGTGGCGTTCTGCGCGCGATGCCAGCCAGCCCGGCCGCGTTTATTACGTCCTCTTTTTTCTCAGTCCGCACCAAATTCAAACTCCTCACCGAGCTTACCCGCCGCCCCTTGCCACGCGTCGAGGACCTGCCCCTCTCCGCCTTCATTCGCGAGCACTTCGGCGACGAACTCGTCACCTACGCCCTCGATCCTTTCATTTCCGGCATCTACGCGGGCAACGCCGACCTGCTTTCCGCCCGCCATGCCTTCCCCTCCCTTTGGCAAGCCGAGCTGGAACACGGTTCCCTCGTTCGCGCCCAGATCGCCAGTGCCAAAGCCAAACGAGCCCGTGGCGAGCCCTCCGGTCCGCCCCCCATTGTCAGTTTCAAATCAGGCCTCGCCGCCCTGCCACGCGCACTCGTCGCCTCTCTGCCGGGCGGGTGCCTGGAGCTGAAGGCCAAAGTCGAAGCACTCCTCCCCCAACCAGACGGAACCTGGCTCGTCCGCTGGGTGCGCGACGGCACCACCACTACCGAGCGAGTTGGCCAGGTATTGCTCGCGCTCCCGGCTGGGGCCCTCGCCAAACTCACCATCGGCGTCCCTGGCCTGCCCACTTCACTCTCCTCGCTCGACACACTCGAACACCCTCCGGTCACCTCGCTTTTCCTGGGTTACCGTCGTGCCGATGTAGCGCATCCGCTTGATGGTTTCGGCGCACTGGTTCCCTCTATCGAAAAGCGCTCGCTGCTAGGAGTTTTGTTCAGCTCTTCTCTTTTCCCCGACCGCGCCCCTGCCGGCCACGTAGCTATGACCGTCATGGTGGGAGGTTCGCGCCGCCCGGACCTCGCCAGGCTGCCGCAGCAAGAGCTCCTGCCTATCATCCAAAAAGAACTCTCATCCCTGCTGGGCGTGCGCGGTGCGCCAGTCTTCGTTCGCTCCACCGCATGGCCTCGCGCCATTCCTCAATACAAACTCAACCACGACGAACACCTCGCAGTGATCGCCTTTGCGGAGGCCCGACACCGGGGACTGTATATCGGCGGAACCGTGCGCGATGGCATCAGCATGACCAACTGCCTAGCCGCCGGCACCAAACTCGCGGCCCGGGTCACTGCTTGAAACACACCAGCGCTTAACCGCACATCTCGTTTTGGCCTGCCTCGCCATTCGGGATAGGGCCTAGGATATTCGGACATTCGCGCGACCAGCGTGCGCCGCCCTTGACTCCCCTCCTGAGCCTCGTAGCCTCCGCCGCCTTTCACTTCCGGCATGGCGAACGATCTAAAGCACACCCTCAGCCTCCCCAAAACCGATTTCCCTATGCGTGGGGATCTCCCTAAGCGCGAACCCGTGCGCCTGGCGTCCTGGGAAAACTTCTCCCTTTACGCCACGCTCCAGGCTAAGCGAACCGCGGCCGGCGCACCCGCCTTCGTCCTCCATGACGGCCCCCCGTTCACCAATGGCGATGTCCATATCGGAACGGCGCTGAACAAATCCCTCAAGGACATCACCCTTCGCTACAAGTCCCTGCGCGGCTTTCGCACCCCCTACGTCCCCGGTTGGGATTGCCACGGCCTCCCCATCGAGCAAAAAGTCGCCAAGGAACTTCAGGCCGCAGGCTTGAGCCTGCCCACCGCCGAGCTCCGCTCGCGCTGCGACGCTTTCGCCGAAAGCTGGATCAAAAAGCAAACCGCCTCATTCAAGCGTCTCGGTGTCCAAGCCGACTGGGCCAACGAATATAAAACCAAGGCCCCAGCTTTCGAGGCCGATATCCTCCGCACTTTTGCCTCCTTCGTCGAACAGGACCTAGTCTATCGCTCCAAGAAACCCGTTTACTGGAGCATCCCCTTCGAAACCGCCCTCGCCGAGGCCGAGATCGAATACGCCGAGCACACTTCCATCGCAATATGGGTTAAGTTTCTCGTCCCCGTTACCGAGGCCGATAAATTCGGCCTGCCCTCCGACAAACCGCTCAGTATCATCATCTGGACCACCACCCCCTGGACCATCCCAGCCAACCTTGCCATCGCACTGAATCCAGAAATCGAATACACCGTGGCTGACCTCGGCATCGAACGCATACTCGTTTCGAAAGCCCTGCTTCCCGCCGTCCTCGATGCCGCCAAGATCACCGGCGATGCCGCCTCAGCGGTCATCAGTCCTTCGAACCTTACCATTACCGGTGCCAAGCTCGAAGGCATCCAGCCCCGACACCCCTTCATAAACCGCCCGTCCCCCGTCGTCCTCGCCGACTACGTCACCACCGACTCAGGCACCGGCTGTGTCCACACCGCCCCCGGCCATGGCGCCGAGGACTACCTCACCGGCCTCAAATACGGTATGCCCATCTATTGCCCCGTCGGTGACGATGGTCGCTATCTGGACGACGGCCAGCTCCCCGCCGACCTCGCAGGCATCACCTGCCTCGAAACCGTAGAGGAGCTCGCCACCAAGAAGCCGAGTCCGGCTAATCTCGCGGTCCTCAAAAAACTCGCCACCCCAGACGCCGCCACCGGCCACGTCGCCCTGCTCGCCAAGGCAAAATACGTGCACAGCTATCCACATTGCTGGCGCTCCAAGACCCCCATCATCTTCCGCGCCGTGGACCAGTGGTTCGTCTCGCTCGATCCCGCAGCCGCGGGACCGGCCACTCCACGACAGAAGGCCCTCGCCGCCATCAAACACGTCACCTGGTTCCCTTCCTGGGGTCAGGCCCGAATCACCGGCGCCGTCGAGTCCCGCCCCGATTGGTGCATCAGCCGCCAGCGCTCTTGGGGCGTGCCTATAATCGCTTTTTACGACTCAAATAAAAAAGCCTACATCGACGCCTCAGTCATTCGCGCCGTAGCCGCCAAGATTGCCGCCCACCCGCACGGCACCAACCTATGGTATGAACTCACCGCCGCAGAGCTGCTCGCCGGCGTAGCCCTCCCCGACGGTTGGCCTGCCGCCATCGACCTCACTAACGGCCGAGACACCCTCGACGTGTGGCTGGACTCCGGAAGCTCCCACGCCGCCGTCCTGCGTAACCACCAGGGCACCACCCAGTGGCCGGCCGACCTCTATCTTGAAGGCTCCGACCAGCACCGCGGCTGGTTCCAGTCATCCCTTTGGACGAGCGTCATCGCCTTCGGTTCCGCTCCCTACAAAGCCGTGCTTACCCACGGCTTCATCGTCGGCGAGGACGGCAAGAAAATATCAAAGTCAGGCTCTTACGAAAAACCTCCGACCTCCGACAACTTCATCAACGACTACGGCGCCGACGTCATCCGCCTTTGGCTAGCCTCGCAGGACTTCACCCAGGACATCACCTTGTCCAAAAAAATACTCGATAACGCCGCCGAGCAGTATCGCGGGTTTCGCAACGCTTTCCGCTACCAGCTCTCTATTCTTCACGATTTTGACCCGTCGAAGGATGCCCTCCCGCACACCAAACTCGACGTCCTCGACCGATGGGCATTGCACCAGACCGCCAAACTCCTCGCCGAGGCTACCGCGGCCTACGACGCCTACGAGTTCCATCGTGTCATCAGCCTCTGCGCCCACTTCGTCTCCACCACGCTCTCCGCCGTTTACAACGACGTCTGCAAGGACCGCCTCTACACCTACGCGGTCAACCACCCCCAGCGCCGCAGCACCCAGACCGCCGTCCACGCCATCCACGGAGTGCTCGTGCGCATACTCGCACCCGTCCTTACCTTCACCGCCGACGAAGCCTGGTGTCACGCCCACTTCAAGGCCGACCTCGCTCCCGTCGGCGCCCACACGCCCTCCATCCACCTGTCCGACTGGCCCGTCGCGGATGCCGCTTGGACCGACCCCGCGCTCGACGCCGATTTCACCGAACTCCTCAAGGTCCGCGCCAAGGTCAACGAAGCCCTCGAGCCCCTGCGCCAGGCCGGTCAACTGGGTAAATCCCTTGACGCCGCCGTTACATTGGAAGTCACCGGCGGCGACCCGCTCGATGCAGCCCTTCGCCGTCACGAGGCCTTTCTCCCCGAGCTGTTCATTGTTTCACACGTAGTCCTTGCCGAGACCCCTGCCTCGCAAGCTCTCGTAGTCACTGCAAGACCCGCAACAGAACTCGGACTGGCCCGCTGCCCGCGGTGCTGGCGCTCAGTGCCCGGCCTGCTTCCCACCGGACACGGGGAGGTTTGCCCGCGCTGCGCCGAGGCCATAACCCCGACACCATAAGCCGGGGCATCCGCTATTTTTTGATTTCTTAACACCCCCAAAAAAAACACACCCGTCATGGCCAAATCAAAATCCAAGCCCGCCCCGAAATCCAAGTCCGTCTCCAAATCCAAGCCCGCTCCCAAGTCAAAGCCCGCCGCCAAAACCAAGCCCGTCGCCAAGAAAAAGCCCGTCGCCCCCAAAAAGCCCGTGGCCAAGAAAGCGACCAAGCCTGCCTCCAAATCTTCACCTAAATCCAAGTTGAAACCTGTCTTGAAATCAGTCCCTAAAGTCGCAGCCAAGCCGAAGACCGCAACCGGTTCCAAGGCCCCGGCGAAATCAGTAAAAACCAACAGACACCCGCCCGCCGGCAAACCGGCCAAGGCCATCGCCAAACCCGAACCTTCACGCGCCTCATCCAAGGCCCCCGTTAAATCTACCGTGTCCGAAAAATCATCCAAAGTATCGTCCTCTTCCGCCAAGCCTGTTACGGGGAAATCCCCCGTCGCATCCGAAGGGAAAAAGCCAAACGGGGCCGGAGCGGCACGAGAAAAATTGCGTTCCCGTATTCTCGCGCAGAAAACAAAACCAGCCAAACCGGTCGCGTTTTCACTCGATGAAGTGAAGGAGTTCGCCAAGACGATTTCCAAGAATCAGGCCGCCGAAAGCATCGCCGCACCGGTAAAAGCGAAAGCTGCCGCCAAACATACCATCCTGCAGTCCAACTCGCTACGCGCGGCCAAACCGGCCCATATCAAAGCCGCCTCCCTCGCTGATATTCTTGGGTTTAACCCCAAGCAAAAAGCCTCCCACGCCGAAAGCGAAGAGGCGCTCATTCCCGACAAGTATAAACGTTACTACAAGCTCCTCATCGAGCTTCGCAACCATGTGACGGGACAAGTTGACCAACATTCCGAGGAAACCCTCAAGCGCTCCGCAAAAGAGGATTCCGGCGACCTCTCCAGCTACGGCACTGATGGCGGCACCGATTCCTTCGATCGCGACTTCGCCCTCAGCCTTGTCGCCAACGAACAGGAAGCGCTTGCCGAGATTGAAGCCGCGATCCAGCGCATCAAGGCCGGTAACTACGGCATTTGCGAACACACCCTTAAACCCATCTCCAAAGAGCGTCTGGTCGCAGTTCCCTTTACCCGTTACACTGCGGAGTCACTGAAGGTAATCGAGAAGACGCGCTACAAGGTTCGCGGCCAGACCGGAATCCTAGGCGAGGGCGAAGAGGGCGCCAAGGTCGAGGACGACTCCGGCGGCGACGAATAATCGCCTCGCCTTTATCCATCGGTTTTAAAAGTCCTCGGGGTTCATCCGGGGACTTTTTGCATTCTACACGCTGCGATTGCCCACTGCTTCTTATTAGTAATGCGCTGGCTTGTCCTCACCTCCTCCACAGGCACGGGCCATAACATGCGTGCCGAGGCCCTCCGCCTCTGGGTCGAGCGTGAATGCGGCTCCGACGTAGAGCTACGCATCCATCAGACGCTCGAGACCACGCACCCGCTCTACCGTTTCGGAGTCGGTCTCTACAATACCATCCAGCGGCGTGCCCCGCGCCTGCATCACATCTACTTTAATTACCTCGAACTCGCCGGCATGCACCGACACGGCGAACGTATCCTGGGTCGCGATAAGTTTTCCGCCGCTGTCGCAGCCTTCGCCCCGCACCGCGTCATCAGCGTCCACGCACACACCAACCACGGCTTCTTCACTCTGGCCCGACGCGCCCTGCCGGCCTCACCTCCACGCTGCCTCACCTACTGCGGCGAGCTTTTCGGCGGCTACGGCTTTAGCCGTCACTGGGCCAACCCTTCCGCCGATGGCTTTATCGGTGCCACACCCGAGGTCTGCGCCGCCGCCCGTGCCGTCGGCACGCCCACCGAGAACGTATATCACGGCGGTTTTCTACTCCGTCCTTCGCTCTACGCAACGGAAGAGGAGGGTGAAGCCCAAGCCGTCGCCCTCGCCGCCGAACTCGGTCTGGATCGCCGTGCCTTTACCGTTGTGCTCAGCACCGGACTCGCCGGCGCCAACAACCACCTTCCCATCCTGCGCCGCCTGGCCGCCACCGGGAAAAAGTTCCAGGTCATCGCCCTTTGTTCGCGCAATACCAAGGCGCTCCACGCCATCGAGGCCTACGCCGCCGGGCACCCCTCCCTCACGATACGCGCCCTCGGCCAGACCGACCGCATACTGGCCCTGCTTTGTCTTGCTTCCGCCTTAGTCGCCCGCCCCGGCACCGGAGCAACCAGTGAATCCATCCTGACCGGCACACCGCTCATTCACAATTGCATCGGCGGCATCATGCCGCAGGAACTCATCACCATCCAACACTGCCGTCAGCACGCCTGCGCGCTCACCGCCCGCTCCGCTCGCGAGGTCGTTAACTGCATCTTAAAATTACAAGCTGAACCCACTTTTACCGTCGAACTTCGCCATCGCCTGCACGCCGCCCGTCCCGTCGGCAATCCTGCACAAATCGTTCGCTGGATTCTGAAACGGCCTTGATAGAATCAACCCCGATGGCCGATTACTCCGACACCTCCCCGTCCTTGCTTGCCGCACTCTATCTGGAGGCCGTTCTCCCCGCCATTCCCGTCTTGGCCGCACAGGACTCAGGACTTTCTTCCGCTCTCGCCGGGCCTGACTTCGGCGTGGTTTTCGCCACATCTCGCGGTTTGCGCACACGCCTTTCCGTCCGCGATGGCATCACGTCCGCCTGTTTCGGCCCCGCAGCAGTGCCTCAGCCCGGCGACGTCCATATCTGGTTCCCATCACCTGCCCAGGCGGTTCGAGCCCTTGATGGCAGGCGCCGGCCCGCTCTCGCCCTGCCGATCGGCGGATGGTTCCAGCTGCCGCAACTGAAACGTATAAACGTAGCAGGCAAGCGGCTCGAGGCTCTACTCAACAATCGCCCCGCCGCCACTGACCCTGCCCTCGCCTTCCACGCTTGGGGCAATCTAGTGGTCGGACTCGCCGCCGCAGCCACCTGGTTGCGCCACCATCCCGACGCCCCCGCCACCCGCGCCCGCCTCGGCTCCGGTGTCGTGGTATTCTCCTGCCCGGCGCTTCCCGCCCCACTGTGGCTCGACCTTGCCACTCTCGTCACCGGCAGCGGCCCGACGCCCCCCGACGCCATGCTCATGGTCACTATCACCTTCGCCGACCTCGCCACGCTCCTCGCCGAACTTGATCAGCAGCTCGACGCGTCCGCCGCCCTCGGCCTGGGAACCCTACGCATTACCGGTCACCTGCCTCTGGCGGAAAACCTCGGACTTCTCCTCCTAAAAGTTGGCGCCCTCCTCAAACCATGAACGCCTTCTTCCTGAATTTGACTCGCGATGGCTATGCGGGAAGCGAAGGTAATCTACAGCGTCCGAACCTGCGTTCCCTTGCCTCCTTCACGTGAGCCTCTTCCGTTGAATTTCGCCAACTCCCAAGCTCTCTTCCGCCGCGCCGCTGAGGTCATCCCCGGCGGTATCTACGGCCACACCACGCCCGCCGCCACCCTGCCGGGAGCCACGCCCTACTATGCAGTCGAGGGCTTCGGCTGCCGCTACCGCGATCTCGATGGCAACACCTTCATCGATTTCCTCTGCGGCTATGGCCCGATGTTGCTCGGCTACCACCACCCGGAGGTCGAGGACGCCGCCACCGCCGCCCGCGCGCGCGGCGCCGCCTTTAATCACCCCACCCCGCTCATGGTCGAGCTAGCCGAGGCCCTTGTCGCCCGCATCGACTTCGCCGATTGGGCAGTCTTCGCCAAAAACGGCGCCGACCTCACCAGCTGGACCGTCATGGTTGCCCGCGAGTATACCGGTCGGCCAAAAATCCTCAAAATTCGCGGCGCCTACCATGGCACCCACGCCTGGTGCACCCTCGGTCACGGCGGCCTCATCCCCGAGGATCGCGCCCACATCCACGATTTCCCCTTCAACGATGTCGCCGCCTTGGAGACCCTTTTCGCCCTCCATCGCGGCCGAATAGCCGGGCTCATCCTCACGCCTTTTCACCACCCCGCCTTCGCCGACTCCGAGCTGCCTTCGCCCGCTTTCGTCGCCGCCTGCAACCGCCTCTGCCGCGAGCATGGCACGCTCCAGATCCTCGACGATGTGCGCTGCGGTTTCCGGCTCTCGACCGGCGGCTCGCATTCGGTTTACGGCTACACGCCCGACCTCTCGATCTACTGCAAGGCGATCGCCAACGGTCACCCCCTCTCCGCCGCCGTCGGCCGCGCCGCCCTCAAGCCCGCCGCCAGCCGGGTCTTCCTCACCGGCAGCTACTGGAACGATCCCGCCCCCATGGCCGCCGCTCTTGCCACCCTCGCCGTCATCGAGCGCGACAACATCCCCGCCCGCCTCGCCGCCCTCGGCGAACGCTTCGTCACCGGCTTCCTCGCCCTTGGCGAAAAACACGGCGTCCCCCTCCGCGCCAGCGGCCCACCCGCCATGCCCTATGTGCGAGTCGCAGACGATCCGTCCTTCATCCGCACCCAGCAGCTCTGCGCCGCCGCTGTTGCCGAGGGCGTGTTCCTCCACCCGCATCACAACTGGTTCATCAGCGCCGCCCATACCGAAGCCGATATCGATGAGGCACTGCAACGGCTCGACACCGCCTTCCTCAACCTTTCCCTTTCATCATGATCATCCTCCTCGGCGGTTCCGGCTACGTTGGCCAGGCTTACCAGCAACTTCTCGCGCAAAAGGGCATTCCCTTCCGCAATCTGCGGCGCGCCGAGCTCGACTACACCGACTCCGCTACCCTCACCGACTTCCTGCGCGAGACCCGGCCGGATTTCCTCATCAACGCCGCCGGCTACACTGGCAAACCTAATGTGGACGCCTGCGAACTCCACAAAGCAGAGTGCCTCTTCGGCAACGCCGTCCTCCCCGGCCGCGTCGCCGAAGCCTGCGCGTCCGCCGGCGTGCCATGGGGCCACGTCTCCTCCGGTTGTATCTTCACCGGCGCCCGTCCCGACGGCTCCGGTTTCACCGAAACCGACGCACCCAACTTCACCTTCCGCCGCGATAACTGCTCCTTTTATTCCGGCACCAAGGCACTCGGCGAAGAAACCCTGGTCGGCGCGCCGGACGTCTACATCTGGCGCCTGCGGATCCCTTTTGATCATCGGGAAAGCCCGCGTAACTACCTCACTAAGCTGATGCGCTATGATCGCCTGCTCGAGGCCGCCAACAGCATCTCTCAACTCCAAGAGTTCGTCGCCGCCACCTTCGCCTGCTGGGAAAAGCGTGTTCCTTTCGGCACCTACAACGTCACCAACCCCGGCCCTGTCACCACCCGCGAGGTCGTCGATCTGATTCTACAGAGCGGAGTCCACCCGAAAGACTACCGATTCTTCACCGATGAAGCTGAGTTCATGCGCATTGCAGCCAAGACCCCCCGCAGCAACTGCGTCATGTCCTCCGCCAAACTCACCGCCGCCGGCATCACACTGACCCCGGTGCGCGAGGCGATTCAACGCGCTCTGGCGAATTGGCAAAAAGCCTGACGTCCCTTTTCGCGTCCACTAGGGCATACCTCTTCTTTTTATGAAAATCCTAGTCACAGGCGGCGCAGGTTTTATCGGCTCAAACCTAGTCCGACACCTCCTCGCCTCGACCGCCAACGAGGTTCTCACCGTAGATGCGCTAACCTACGCCGGAAACCTAAACTCGCTCACCGACGTCGCCGCGCATCCGCGCCACCGCTTTGTCCAGGCCGACATCACCGACGCCGTCCTCCTCCGCCATCTCTTCGCCGACTTCTCCCCTGGCTGGGTCATGCACCTCGCCGCCGAATCCCACGTGGATCGCTCGATCGACGGCCCCGGAGCCTTTATCCAGACCAACGTCGTCGGCACTTTCACCCTGCTTCAGGCCGCCCGCGCGCATTTTGACTCTCTGACGGGACCCGCCCGCGATCGTTTCCGTTTTCTTCACGTCTCAACCGATGAGGTCTATGGATCGCTCGGCCCATCCGGCCTCTTCACCGAGCACACGCCCTACGACCCGCACTCGCCCTACTCTGCTTCCAAAGCCGCCAGCGACCACCTTGCCCGGGCCTGGGCCGACACCTACCGCCTGCCCGTCCTCGTTACCAACTGCTCCAACAACTACGGTCCCTACCAGTTCCCCGAAAAACTCATCCCCGTCGTCATCCTCAAGGCCCTGCGCGGCGACCCGATCCCCGTCTACGGTAAAGGGGAAAACATCCGCGACTGGCTCTACGTCGGTGACCACTGCGAGGCCCTCCACACCGTCGTCACCTCAGGCCGCCCCGGACAGACCTACAACATCGGCGGCAATAACGAGCGCAAAAACATCGACCTCGTCCGCCTGCTCTGCACCTTGCTCGACGAACTCCGCCCCCGCGCCGACGGCAAGTCCTACGCTGCACAAATCAGTTTCGTCGCCGACCGCCCCGGGCACGATCTGCGCTACGCCATAGACGCCACCAAAATCAAAACCGAGCTCGGATGGACCCCGAAGCAAGACCACTCCTCCGGCTTCCGCCAGACCGTCGCCTGGTATCTGGCCAACGAATCTTGGTGGCGCCCCATCCTCGACGGCACCTACCGACTCGAGCGGTTGGGGTCGGCCTGAAGGCAAGTTCGAGCCGCGTGCGCTTTGTGACCATTTCCACAGTGTGCTCGCACCTCACCAACTCAGTGCCCGCCAGACGGCATCCGTGAAGCGCATGTAACGCAGTCCGGTCATGAAATTTGTCCGAAGCACCGGAGCACCCTTGCGCACACTGGCGACAAAATCCGCTTCCACGCGCCATGCATCCGCTCCAGCGCTGACGAGCGGCACCCAGCCTGTGTCGTGGCCACCGACCTCAGTTGCGGGCCGCGTTTCCAAGACTCCGCGCCGCCCGTCCCAGCGAATTTCGCCCCGCGTGCCGTTTATACGGATCTCCGTGCGCGGCAACGAAGGCTCCAGTCCACTATGTGTCATGCGCAATTTCGCCCCGGCCAACGAACGAAACACGCCCTCCACCGTTAATGACTCCGGCAAGTTAACTTCTCGCATGCCGCCGTCGGGACTTTGCCGCCGGGCCGTGTTGATGTAGCCACGCACGGCAGTCACCTCCGCGTCGGCGCCAAGCCAGCGCAGCAGCACTTCGTAAAAAATCCCGATTGTGAGCATATTCACGCCGCTGTAACGTCGCTCCAAACGCCAGGTGATCGGCGTCGCGGGATTCGCGTAGGCTCCATTAATATCCCACACTTCAACGGTGCGCAGGTCGCCGGCATGCCCTGAAGCCAGCCAAGTCATCACCGCCGCATCGACGCCGAGAGTATGCGGCGCCGGCACCAATTGCGCGACGAGTCCTTGCTTCACTTTGGACGAGGCGAGCATCGCCTCCGCTTCGTGCAAGGTCGCCGCCATACGTGCCTCGCAGAGCACGTTTTTTTCCGCGGCCAGTGCGGCCAGAGCGACCTCCGCGTGGAGATCCGGCCAGGTGCCGATGCAGATCGCGTCAATGTCCCTCGCTTCCACCACTGACCGCCAATCCGACTCGACGCGGGCGATTCCCCATTCCTTAGCCACTCTTTCCGCCGAGGAGGTGGATCGATTGGCAACGGCCCGAAACTCCACCAGGGGCAATGCGCGAAAACCCGGCAGGTGCCGCGCTGTGGTGTTGCCTCCCGCGCCGACGAAACCGATCCGCAGCGGGGCGCGGCTCATGTGACGCTCGGGTAGCTGCCCAGCCACTTGACCAAGGGGCAAAACGCGCGCAGCTCGGCCACCGCCTCCTTCATCGCGGCGTCCTCGTAGTGACCGCTCACATCAATGAAGAACAGGTAATCCCAGGGACGGCGTTTGCTCGGCCGTGACTCGACCTTGGAGAGGTTCAATCCGCGCGAGCTGAAGGGCGTCAACATGCGCATCAATGCGCCTGAATTCGCCGCCGCCGCTTCGCCGAGAGAGATGACGAGGCTGGTAAGATCGCGGCCGCCGCCGACCGCGCCGGAGGCTTTTTTGCCGATGACGAAGAAGCGCGTGGTGTTGTCGTTGCGATCCTGGATGTTGCGGGCCAGCACCGGCACGCCCTGCACCAGCGCCGCCAGTTCGGCCGCTATGGCCGCCGCTCCCGGTTCGGCGCGGGCGATTTCGACCGCCTTGGCCGTGCTTGCGGTATCGATGAGCTGGGCGTGCGGCAGATGCCGTTGCAGCCAGGCGCGACACTGCGCGAGGGCCTGATCCTTGGAATAAACCTTCGTCACCTTCTCCAGCGGCGTGGTGGATATGAGCGAGTGGTTGATTTCCAGATAAATTTGCGCAACCGCCTTCAGTTCACTTTCAACGAACCCGTCCAGCGCCTCGCGCACCGAGCCCTCGGTCGAATTCTCTATCGGGATAATGCCGTAGTCGGCTTCACCTTTTTCCACCGCAGTGAAAATATCCCCGATGGTCGCGATTGGTTGATAATCCACGCTCGCGCCGAATTTTTTAATGGCCGCCGCATGCGTATAGGTCGCCTCCGGCCCGAGGTAGGCGATTTGCAAAGGTTTCTCCAAGGCGATCGCAGCCGACATGATCTCGCGGTAGATGGCCTGCAATGCCTCCGGCTTGATCGGCCCCTGACTCAGCGCAGTGACCTTGCGAAACACCGCGTCCTCCCGCTCCGGCACATAGATCTGGCCGCCGGTATTGCGTTTCAGGCGGCCGATCTCGGCGGCGAGGGTGAGGCGTTCGTTGAGGGTGCGCACCAGCTCACGATCAAGGTGATCGATTTGCTCGCGGATGGGTTGGAGGGGATCGGCGGACATCAGGCGTTTTCGGCGGAAGGTTGCGGTTTCGAGGCTGGTTGGTCCGAGGCGGATTCGGAGACGATAATATCTTCAGCGGCAGCAACTGGCGGCGAAACTTTGGCCGCCGCCTCGCCGGACGTTTCGCCTGAAAAACCGGCGTCAACCGCAGGCACTCCGGCAGACGGTGCGTAATGCTTGATATTAACAGGCTCAAGCGAAGGCGAGGCGCCCTCTCCGTCCTCCAAGGGGAGCCCCATTTCGGCGTCGGCGGGAGGCGCGGAGTTGGCCGTGTGGTTGAGCCATTCATCGATCTGACGGGAGGACAACACGTCCGAGGCCGGCAGTTCAACGAGGGACTTTACACCGACGAACTCGAGGAATTTATCCGTGGTGCCATACTGCAAAGGCCGCCCGGGCAAGTCGGCGCGGCCGACCACGTAGATCATCTCTCGTTCCAGTAAACGGTTCAAACCCGCTTCGGCCGACACGCCGCGGATGGCTTCCAGTTCCGACCGCGTCACCGGTTGGCGGTAGGCCACGACCGCAAGGGTTTCGAGCGCCGACTGGGAGAGTTTTACCGGGGGCGGTTCGTCGCGCAGAATACGGATCCACCGGGCGAAACGCGGATGCGTGACCAACCGGTAGCCACTCGCACCATCGAGCAGCACGTAGATGTCGTTCTGCGCTCGCAATTCGGCGGCCAGCGCATCCATCGCCTCGCGGATCTGGGTGGAGGTGACGAGCGAGGGAACGTCGGCGTAAAGCTCTTCGTCCCCTGGTGTGGGAGTGAAAACGCCGCTCTCCACTATACCAGCCTCCGCCGAACCAGTTTCGATTGCGTGGGCCGCCGCCACCGCATCATCCAACGGCACCTCGGCCGCCTCGGTATCCAACGCCGCCAGGGCAATCAGGGCTTTCTCGTGGAAGCGCGTGAACACGGACTGGATGTCTTTGATCGTCAGCGGTTGGTTCGAAGAGAACAGCAACGCCTTGAGCACGAGTTTGAGATTGAACGCCATGCGGTGTAAAAAACGAATTAAGCCCCGCGCTCAGCCCGCCGCGCAACCTCGAAAAGCAAATCCGCACAGTGAGCGCACCAAAGGGCTTGATGACTCTTACCTGCATAAACCCGCGTATTCCCCGTATGCAAATCCTGATCAGATGCACGGCCGCACAACCATGTTACGCCGACGTTAATTCGCTAAAGAGTCACTTGATTTATCGTGCTACATCAACAACTTCCACGATCCACTTACTTTCCCAACCTTCTGCGCCACGGCGTGGAGTATTTCGCCCTTCAGCCACTAAATGCCCCCCATCGGACCTAAATCCGCATCTCCACTTTCCGTTCCGGTGAAAGCATCGGAACGCATTGAGGCCATGATGAAGGCGGAACACATCAAGTCCAGTGCGCTGCAGCAAAAATTCCTCCTTCAACTCGAAAAAATTGAGGAGATAGAGTCGCGTTTAGGGCGCGAGGATATCGATAAAAAGGAATGGGAAGCGCTCGTTAATCTCTGCCACCAGATTCTGAACGAGGTTCAAGAACTCCACCTCAGATCCTACCTGGAGCACGCCTACGTGCACAATAGATTCTCCACGGAGATCTAGTCATCCCCCGGGCCAAGCCCCCCCGAGGCAAGCGACTGTTTTTCGGTTTATTTGGGGCCATAAAAAGCCAGTCGACCGCCCCAACCGCACCGTCGCCTTGTCGGAGGGATCGCAGCTACACCACCTTGCGCCGACGCAAACCGCGCACGCTCCAGGCGATCAGGCCGAGATTCCCCGCCAAGGCCACACAAGGCTCTCGCGCAATCACACCCAGCGCGATCAAGCACGCACCCAGCGCCAAAAACATAATATCCCAAATCTGCCGCGCCCCGACCGCGACTTGGAACCATGCCAGCGCCAACCACACCAGACCACCCGCCGCCAACGAGCCCAGCAGCAGTCTTGCCGCGGTCTGTGACTGGCCTTCACGCGCAAGCAGCACCGCGAGCAGCCAGAACAACAATTGATTGAACGCGACGAAGCCGACCCCAAGTGCCGTGACTAGTGTGCCGTTAACTGGATACTGGCCGTTCGCGTCCACCGGCACGCGTGCCGCCAAAGCGCATCCTGAGCAGCAATAGACCGGTTTGTCGGGCGTCACTCGTGCGACGCGCAACGGCAACCCGCAATGCAGGCAAGTGACGCTAATCATCGTGAGCCTCCTCTGTTGATCAGGCCGGGAAAAGTTCGCGCATTCATAATAACTCACCAGAGCGATACGTCTTTATGTCTCGGGCAAATGATTTCCACTGGTTCGACCATGACAGACTGATTATGAGCAGTGGAACCTTGTCCACTCCGTCGCGCTTCAGCTATGGATGCGCGCCATATGGCTCAAACCCCGAATATTACGGTTAACTCGTTCCGTCGCGCGGTGCCATACCCAGCTTAATAACCGGAAAAGGCGTTTTCGCTACGAGCGGCGAGAGCATTCCCGATGAAAGCCTCGTGCCAAGCCCCAGCGGACACCCTCGCAAAAACTCCACCGCCGGCAGCATACGCCCGCCTGGACGTTGCAGGCGAAGCACCCGCAATAGACCCTCACCGGTGCCGATCAGCAAGCCGGAGTCATCACTCCCCGCCACCAGACCGGGCTCGGCCGAGCCGGCCACGACATCAGCCAAACCGAGTTTCAAGAGCTGGCCCGCAGCGTCTGTCTGTGCTGCCGGCCAGGGGTTTAGGCCGTTGATCCGCGCGGCGAGTGAGGAAGCAGGTGCAGTGAAATCGAGCACCGCGTCCTCCTTGCCTAGTTTGCGACAAAACGTGGCCGCGCCTTCGTCCTGCGCGATAAAATCTAGGGTGCCGCCGCGTAGTGCCGGCAGCGCCCTTGAAAGCAGCGGCACGCAGGCGCCGGAGAGCTTTTGCTCGATCTCCAAGGCGGTATCATGGGGGGTGATGTAAACGCTCTCCCGATCTGCCACCGGTCCGGCATCGAGCCGGCGAACGATTCGCATCAACGACACGCCAGTTTCCCGCTCACCGCACGCGACCGCGGTCTGGATGGGCGAGGCACCACGGTATTTCGGCAACAAAGAGGCATGAAAGTTAAGCGTGCCATAAGGCGGCACCGCTATGAAGTCATCGCGCAGGATGTGACCGTAGGCCATCACCAAGGCCAGTTCCGGCGTCGAGGCAGCGTAGGCTGCACTCACCTCGGGCGTGAGCTTATCCGGCTGATGAACAGGCAGGCCGCGGGCGAGCGCCCACTGCTTGATCGCGTTGGCCTGCACTTTCTGACCGCGCCCAGTCGGACGATCCGGCTGGGTATAAACTGCCGTCAGTTGAACCTGTGCGGCCCCGTCCCCCGCCATCCACTCAAGCAATGGCAGCGCGATGGCATCCGAACCGAAAAAAACTGTGCGCAGAGGCGACGTGGACATAACCCGTTAAGCCAGTAGGCTGATATGCCGTTAAGTAAATAAGTTTACCACCCGAAGAGGCAGTCCGATGATCATTTCAAAACACATGTGCGTCCGGGCTTGTGCCGCCGCCTAGTGCCCCCGTAGACTGCGAGGTTAAACTCTATGTCACGCATCGTCGCTATCGTCGGACGCCCCAATGTGGGCAAAAGCCGCCTCTTTAATCGGCTTACCCGGTCGCGCATTTCCATCGTGCATGACCAACCGGGAGTCACTCGCGACGTAGTATCCGCTCAGGTCAAAGACGGGGGCTACACGCTGCTCGACACCGGTGGCTTGGGACTGAAGGGCGGCGACTCGCCCGCCGAACTCACCGCCGCCTCCGAGCGCCAGGTGGACTTCGCGATGCAATCGTCCGACATCATCCTCTTTGTGATCGATGGTCTCGCCCCGGTAACCTCCCTCGACGCCAAGATCGCGACGATGCTCCGTCGCGATAAGCGCAACGTCATCCTCGTGCTCAACAAAGCCGACTTCAACGACGACAAGATCGACCTCGGGGAAGTTTACCGGCTCGGTTTTGGCGAACCCATCCGTTTCTCCGCCGAACACGGCCGCGGTGAGGCCGACTTGCGCCAGCTCATCGCCAAACGCCTTGGCGAACTTGAATCCCCTGTCGCCTCCCAGGCCGTCGCCACCTATGCCGCCGGCGAAAACCCCAACTCCGGCGAGCCCTTCGAGGACGACGAAGACACCTCCGGCGACGTTGACGACGGCGAGGCCGACCGCGACACCCGTTCCACTGCGATGGGCGGCGGCAAGGGCCCCACCCCCGAAAAACCCCTCTGCGTCTGCTTCATCGGCCGGCCCAATGTCGGTAAATCATCCCTCAGCAACCGGCTCCTCGGCAGCGACCGCCTCATCGTCAGCGATGTGCCCGGCACCACCCGCGACGCAGTCGAGATCCCCTTCGTGTTCCTCGGTCGCAACCGCAAGGAATACCCCTTCCGCCTCATCGACACCGCTGGTATCAAAGCCCAGACCAAGCTCGCCTCGCCTGTCGAGTATTTTTCCCGCCTGCGCTCCCTCGATGCCATCCAACGCTGCGACGTGGTTTTCCTCGTGCTCGACGCCATCGACGGCGTGACCTCGCAGGACAAAGCCATCGCCGGCGAAGCCATCAAGGAGCGCAAACCCGTCATCATTATCGTCAACAAGTGGGACGTGGTGCGCGACGCCTTCAAACGCAAGATGGAGCCTGACTGCGCACCCGAGGCAGCCCTCCACGGCTACAAGACCGAGCGTGAATACCGCCTAAAGTATGAGCGCTCGCTGCGCTCCAGCCTTTTTTTCACCCCCGGGGCGCCCGTGCTCTTCGTCTCTGCCATGAGCGGCTACGAGGTGGACCGCATGCTCAACGCCGCGGTGCAGCTCAACCGCACACTCGACAAAAAACTCCCCACCGGCCGCCTCAACGCCCTGCTCGGCTACCTCTGTGATCGCAATCCGCCTCCGGCCATCGGCGGCAAGCGCTTCCGCGTTTACTACGCCACGCACACCACGCACCGGCCTTTCCGCATAAAACTTTTCTGCAACCGTGAGGACCGCCTCTCGGAGCAATACCGTCGTTACCTCGAGGCCGGCATGGTCAAGGAGTTCGGCCTCGACGGCTGCCCGGTTTATTTCGATCTGGTCGGCAAACCCAAGCACGAACCCGGCACCGCCTACTCCGGCAAAGCCGCACTCGAGGCCAAGCGCCGCGAGGAGTCGGAGCGTCCCGCCTACGTGCCGAAGTGGAAGATCCGTGAAGTCCGCGAGGATGCGGGCATGGGAGAAGCTTTTAAGTATGAAGTTATCGACGATTGATTACCGTGGAGCGGCCGCGCTCCGTCTAGAAACCGGCGCACTCGCCCTCGAAGTCACCACGGGAGTGGGACCTCGCATCACCTCGCTGCGCTCCAAAAAAGGCAAGGCGGGTAATCTGTTTCTAGAGATGCCCGCGGATGAGAAACGCGCAGGTGAACTGCTTCTGCGCGGAGGCCACCGTCTTTGGCACGCCCCTGAGCATATCGTGCGCACCTACCAGCCCGACGACGAGCCGTGCGCGCTGAAGCCGGTGAAAAACGGCATCGCCCTCGCCCAGCCCACCGAGGCCAAGACTGGCATCCAGAAGGCGGTTAAAATCGAACTCATCGGCGATCGCACCATCAAGGTCACGCACGCGCTGACCAACCACGGCCTCTGGCCGGTCGAAACCGCCTGCTGGGCGCTCACCATGTTCCGCGATGGCGGCTACGGCGTGCTGCCGCTTTTCCCCAAGGGCGACCACGCGAGCGGAGATTTGCTGCCCGCTTATTCGCTCGTGCCCTGGACCTACACCGACCTCTCGCTCGACGGGTGGGACCTCCATCGCGACTACTTCGGCGTGGACGTGCCCGCCTTCGAGATCGCGCAAAAACTAGGCATCACCGGCTACCCCGGCTGGTCGGCTTACTACTTTGGCGGCACCACTTTTGTGAAGACTGCCAAGATAATCGCCGGCGCGACGTATCCGGATCGCGGATGTCCCTTCGAGCTGTTCACCAACGGCAAGATGATGGAGCTGGAGACGCTCAGCCCTCTCGTCACTCTCGCCCCCGGCGACTCCGTGCAACACGTCGAGCATTGGACCTTGTTCGACGGCTTGAAAGAGCCTTCCACCGACGGCGCCTTCGCCGCCCTCAATGCCGAGGTCGGCAAGTGGCTCAAGGGACTTTAAGTCCATCACGTGATGCAACCGGCCGATGCCGCCGGTTGCCACCACCCCTAAAGCAAAAGACCCGCGACCCGCTTTAATCAGACGGTCGCGGGTCTTTTCTTATAGCCTTTCAGCAATGACCGCCGGGCTGCCCGTAGTAGGCGCCCGGGCCGTGCTTGCGTTTGAAGTGTTTGTCGCGGAGCGAGGACTCGATCAACGGCAGGGCAGGTTCGAGCTGGAGCGACATCAGCGCCATGTGCGCGATGCACTCCGCGGCGACGGCGATCTCGACGGCCTTGGCGACCGTCTTGCCCCACGTGAAGGGCGCGTGACGATTGACCAGCACGGCCGGAAAATCGGCGGGATCGAGCCCTCGGCTGGCGAAGAGCTCGACGATAACATTACCCGTCTCCCATTCGTAGGCTCCGCTGCCGATCTCGGCTGGCGTCATCTTGCGGGTGACCGGTATATTACCGTAGAAATAGTCGGCGTGGGTAGTGCCGAAAATAGGGATCTCACGACCAGCCTGCGCGAACGCGGTGGCGTGCGACGAGTGGGTGTGCACCACGCCACAAATATCGGGGAACCCGAGGAAGAGCCGTCGGTGCGTGGGGGTGTCGGACGAGGGGCGCATCGTGCCTTCGACTTGTTTGCCGTCGAGGTCGATGAGGACCATGTCTTCAACCTTGAGATCAACGTAAGCCACGCCGCTGGGCTTGATCGCAAAAATACCCTTGGCGCGATCAATGGCGGAAGCATTGCCAAAGGTCAGGTTGATCAGGCCGTGCTTTGGCAGGGCAAGGTTGGCTTCGTAGGCTTCGCGTTTGAGTTCGGTGAACATAGGAATAAAATTTTAAACTACGGAGAGCACGGAGAGACGGAAGAGAGTCTGGAAGCCTGGTCTCGATCGTCTCCTCCGTAATCTCCGTGTCCTCGTTGGTTGAAAATTAGGCGCGGAAGCCGTTTTCGAGGTGGTAATACACCTCGTTGCTGCGGAGGTCTTGTTTGAGCTGGGCGATCCGGGTGTCGGCGTTGATGTGGACGGTCTCGATGCCGGCGATGGTCGCAAAGTCTTCCAGCATCTCGCTGGTGACGCTGTAGCTGTAGCCGGTATGGTGCGCGCCGCCGGCGAGAATCCAAGACTGGCAGGCGGTCTTGAAGTCGGGTTTGCATTCCCAGACGGCACGGGCAACAGGGAGCTTTTCCATCTTCGGCACCTTGACGGCGACGACCTCGTTAATGATGAGACGGAAGCGATTGCCGAGGTGAACGAGCGAGGCGTTGAGGGCCTCCCCGGTGGGTGCGTCGAAGACAAAGCGGACCGGGTCTTCCTTGCCACCAATGCCAAGCGGGTGAACTTCGACCTTGGGCTTGCCGGACGCGATGGTCGGGCAGATTTCAAGCATGTGGGAGCCGAGCACCTGGTGCCCCCTGGGCGACATGTGATAAGTGTAGTCCTCCATGAAGGACGTGCCGCCGGGGAGGCCGTGGCCCATGACCTTCATCGCGCGGACGAGGGCCGAGGTCTTCCAGTCGCCTTCACCGCCGAAGCCGTAGCCTGCCGCCATGAGGCGCTGCGTAGCCATGCCGGGGAGTTGCTTAAGGCCGTGGAGGTCCTCAAAGGTATCAGTGAAACCCTTCGCGCCGACGGTCTCCAAGAAAGCAGCCATCCCAAGCTCAAGACGGGCGCTGTAACGCAGCTCTTCGTGACGTTTACCGCCTTTTTTGAGGGCGGGCGCGACGGCGTAGAGCTTTTCGTAATCAGCACAGAGAACGTTGATGGTCTTGTCGGAAATGGCGTTTACCTGCTGGACAAGGTCACCCACACCGTAGCCGTTGACCTCGAAGCCGAACTTAATCTCGGAAGCGACCTTGTCGCCTTCGGTGACGGCGACATAGCGCATGTTATCACCAAAGCGCACGAAGCGGGCGCCCTGCCAGTCATGCCAGGCGTGGGTGGCACGCATCCAGGCGGAAATGCGGTCTTGCACCTCGGAATCGGACCAGTGGCCGACGACAACCTTGCGGCCAAGGCGCAGGCGGGTGTGGATAAAACCTGCCTCGCGGTCGCCATGGGCAGCCTGATTGAGATTCATGAAATTCATGTCGATCGTGGACCAGGGCAGGTCCCGATTGAACTGGGTATGAAGGTGCAGAAAGGGCTTCTTGAGCGTGGTGAGGCCGCGGATCCACATCTTCGAGGGCGAGAAAGTGTGCATCCAGAGGATGAGTCCGGCGCATTTGGCATCAGTGTTGGCCTCGATGCATACCTTGGCGATCTGATCGGCGTCCACGAGTAGCGCCTTGAACTTCAAGGGCAAAGCCAGACGCTTGGAGGCTACAAGACCGTCAACGACGGCCTGTGCGTTGGCTGCGACCTGCTTGAGCGGGCCGGGGCCATAGAGGTGCTGCGAACCGCAGACGAACCAGATTTCGGGAGTGGAGAGATTTACGAGTGACATGGGAGGGAGGAGGGAAAGAAACGAGAGAAACGGAGTTTTTAACCACAGAGACACAGGGGCACGGAAGTTGGAAACCGAGGATTTTAACCTCTGTGTGTCCGTGCCTTTGTGGTTTTAATAATCAGGCGGATTGGGCTGCTTTGATTTCGAGGAGGTCTTTCATGACGCGGGAGAGATCGGCTGATTTGTTCACGCCGCCAAAGCTGTCGTGAAGCTCGCGGTAGAGCGAGTAGAGTTGATTGTAGACCTTCTGATTAGCGGCCTTGGGCTTGTAGGAGACGCCGGCCTTGAGGCGGGTCATCTTTTTCTGCGCGGTTGCAAAATCCGGATGCGCACCGGCCAGCACAGACGCAGAGAGAGCCGAGCCGAGAGCGCAGGCCTGGGATGAACCGGCGACGAGCATCGTGCAACCGGTGACATCGGCGTAAATCTGCATGAGCATCGGGTTTTTCTCCGCGATGCCGCCGGCACAGACGACGCGGTCAATGGGCACGCCGTATTGCTTGAAACGCTCGATGATGGCTCGCGCGCCGAACGCGGTGGCTTCGATGAGGGCGCGGTAGAGCTCGGCCTTGGTCGTGTAGAGCGTGGTGCCCACGGTGAGCCCGGTGAGGAGCTGATCCACGAGAACGGTGCGGTTGCCGTTGTTCCAGTCGAGCGAGAGCAAACCGGACTGGCCGGGTTTGAGCTTGGCAGCTTCGGCCGTGAGAGTGGCGTGCAGTTTCACATCACCGAGCACGACTTCGACAAACCATTTAAAAATGTCGCCCACGGCGGATTGCCCTGCCTCGAGGCCGTAATAGCCCGGGAGAATCGCTCCCTTGACGATACCGCAGATGCCCGGGATATCCGGCACGGCTTTGGAGGCCGATACCACTCCGCAATCACAGGTGGAGGTGCCGATGACCTTGACGAGAGTGCCTTCGGCGACGCCCGAGCCGATGGCGCCGTAGTGCACATCCATCTCGCCGATCGCGATGGCGATGCCGGCGGGTAGACCGAGTTTTTTAGCCCAGGCCGGACAAAGCGTGCCGGCGGAGGCAGTGGCATCGTGGGCCTTTTCGTAAAGGCGGTCGCGCAAGGCCGCGAGTGCGGGATCAAGCTTGGCAAGAAACTCCTTGTCGGGCAAACCGCCCCAATCGTCGGCGTAGAGAGCTTTGTGGCCGGCGCAGCAAACGCCGCGTTTGACGGTCTTAGGGTCGGTGACACCGGCGAGCACGGAGGGAATCCAGTCGGCGAGCTCGACCCAGGAATACGCAGCTGTAAAAACTTTAGGGGCAGTGCGACGGCAGTGGAGAATCTTGGCCCAGAACCATTCCGAAGAATAAGTGTTTCCGCACTTGGCGATGAACTGGGGCCGGATCTTCGCGGCAAGCGCCGTAATCTCCGCCGCTTCCTTTACGCTGGTGTGGTCCTTCCAGAGCCAGCAATGAGCAGCGAGGTTACCCGACCATTTTTCATCAAGGGCGAGCGGGGTGTTGCTGGCATCGACCGGAATGGGGCTGGAACCAGTGCTATCGACACCCAGGCCGATGACCTGACGGGCGTCGAAGCCCTTGGTTTTCTTCGCCTGCGCGAGGGCGAGTTTGATGGATTTCTCCAAGCCGAACAGGTAGTCGGCCGGATTTTGGCGGGCGAGGTGGTGATCCTTGGGATCGAGCAGCACGCCTTGGTGGCCGCTGGGATAGTTGACGACTCCGGTGCCGAGCTCGGCGCCGTCCTTGCAGCGAACAACGAGCGCGCGGACTGAGTTGGTGCCGTAATCAATGCCGATGGTGAACATGGGTATAAGAGCGGGGTTTTAAGAACAAAGTCACATTGAGGCCAACAAGACGACTGGTAAACCAACGCGATACTTGACAGTAATGCGAAATGGCCCGCGTCACCATGTCCACCATCGCTGCCCGAGCCGGCGTTTCAAAAAACACCGTCTCGCTGGCCCTGCGCAACGATCCCCAAATCCCAAAAGCAACCCGCACGCGGATCGAGCGCCTCGCGCAAAAACTCGGCTACGTAAAAAATCCAGTCGTTGCCCAGCTTATGACCGAGCTGCGCAAAGCCCGCCCTACCGGCTATCAACGCACCTTCGCCTTGCTCAACGCCAACCACGACGCGCGCGCCTTCACCCGCCACCCGACCATCCCCGCCTACGTGGCGGGGTGTCGGCGCCGCGCGCAGCAGCACGGGTGCAACTTTGACGAGTTCTGGTTGCACGACCCCGAGCTGGAAGGGGAAAAACTCGGGCGCATCCTGCGGGCGCGTGGAATACAGGGTGCCATCGTGGTCGGCTTGATGAAGGAGAACCGTCTGCCCGAGCGCCATCTCGCGCTCTGGCGCGAACACGCCGTGGTCGTAACGGGCGTGCGCACGCGAGAGCCGA
The DNA here is from genome assembly GCA_000972765.1 of Verrucomicrobia bacterium IMCC26134. Taxonomy (GTDB): domain Bacteria; phylum Verrucomicrobiota; class Verrucomicrobiia; order Opitutales; family Opitutaceae; genus IMCC26134_A. The sequence goes on from CP011265.1 coordinate 2,005,627, forward strand.
CCTTCGCCTTCGCCTGCGTTGACCATCATGCGCTCGTGTTGGAAGCCATGAACCAAGCCCGTCGACTGGGCTACGTCCGCCCTGCCCTCGTGCTGGAGGAGAGCATAGACCAGCTCGTCGACGGACGTTTCAGCTCCGGTTTCTGGGTCGGACAACAAAGACTGAAGGCACTGAATCGCCTGCCCGCCTACACCTCCGTCGAGGCGACGAGGGCCGCCCCGCGTCGCTTCCAAACCTGGGTGAGAAAACATCGACCTGATGTGATTTTCACCCTGCACACAGTGGTGCGCGAGTGGCTAGAGGCAGACGGTTGGCGATCACCTCGGGACATCGGCCTTATCCAACTGGAGCGACGGCGCGGTTGCGAAGACTGGGCCGGCATGGAACAGCACAACGACCTTACTGGAGAAGCCGCCTTGGACATGCTGGTCTCCCAACTCTACACGGGCGAGATCGGGCTGCCGGCTTTCCCCCGCGCCACCCTGATCGGAGCGACTTGGATGACCGGAAAAACCGTGCGCCCGCAAGAAGTGCCCCCAGAGGCAAAGTCTACGAACCGAGCCGCCACCCGGTCCGCCGACGTCGCCTGAAAAGCTCATTCTACCCTCAAGATATACCCTCGCAGGTATTCGCTCTCGGGCATCGTGATCAACACCGGATGGTCCGGAGGTTGGTGGCAGAACTCAACGACCTGCACCTTGCGCTTCGCGTCCGCCGCCGCGTCGGCCAACACGCCGCGCAGCTCCGCATCCTGCATGTGATGCGAACATGTGTAGGTCGCCAGCAAACCGCCTGGAGCGAGGGCCTTCATCGCTCGCAGGTTGAGCTCCTTGTAGCCGCGCAAGGCACCTTCGAGCGTGCTCTTCGACTTCGCGAAGGGCGGCGGGTCCAGCACGATCAGGTCCCAAGTCTCGTCGTGCTTGGCTCCGAAATAGTCGAACACGTTGACCGCGGTGAACTCCGCCTTGACGCCGTTGCGCTCGGCATTGCGCTTCGCCTGCGTGATCGCGTCGAAGGCGCTGTCGAGCCCCTTCACCGTCGCCGCGCCTGCCCGCGCCGCGTGCAAAGCGAACGAGCCTTGGTTGCAAAACGCATCCAGCACACGGCGCCCCTTGGCGTGACGCGCCACCGCCGCATGCTGCTCGCGTTGGTCTAGGTAGAACCCGGTTTTTTGACCGTTCTGCAAATCGAGCCAGTAATCGAATCCGTCGATCGCATGCCAGCGTGGCTCCCAAGCCTTGCCGCTGCGGGTGCGGATTTCCTGCGGCAGGCCCTCGAGGCGACGAATGTTGGCGTCGTTTCGCAGGATGATTTCCGCCGCCTGCGTGCGCTCGGCCAGCAGCTCGACGATCAGGTCGGAGCGGCGGTCCATCGCGAGGGTCTGGATCTGCACCACGAGCGTGTCGCCAAATTGATCAACCACCACGCCGGGCAGGTCGTCCGACTCGGACCAGATCAAACGGCGGTTTTTACCCGCACCCGCCGGAGCTTCGTCGCGGCGTTTCACCGCCCGGTCGATCGCCGCGCGCAAAAAGGCCTCGTTCAACTCCACCCGGTCGCGGCTCAGCCGGCGCCAGACGATCTGCGATTTCGAGTTGTAGATGCCACTGCCGATAAAGCGCCCGGTGCGGTCGCGTCCCTCGACCAACTCGCCGTCGTGGCTGGGAGCGGGCAAGGTCTCGACTTCGTTGCCAAACACCCACGGGTGTCCGGCCAACGCGCGAGACTTGGCATTGGGTTTTAACTTAATGAATGCAACTTCGGACATGTGACCAACAACCACACCCCACCCGCATCCAACACGAAAGCTCAAAAACACCCCGCCACCCGCAAGATTGCGTTTTCCCTTCCCCTCCCAGCCTCCGCCCCCTTCCCTCTTACTTTATCTCCATGACTCCCGCCCAGGAAATAGCCCGCCGCCGCACTTTTGCCATCATCTCCCATCCCGACGCCGGTAAAACCACGTTGACCGAGAAGTTTCTTCTCTACGGCAACGCCATCCATCTCGCCGGCTCCGTGACCGCCCGCAAACAGCAACGCGCCACCACCTCCGACTGGATGGAACTCGAAAAGCAGCGAGGCATCTCCGTTTCCTCCACCGTTCTCCAGTTCGATTACCAGGGCTATGCCGTCAATCTGCTCGACACCCCCGGCCACAAGGACTTCTCCGAGGACACCTACCGCGTGCTCACCGCCGTCGACGCCGCCCTCATGGTCATTGACGCCGCCAAGGGCATCGAGCCCCAGACCCGCAAGCTCTTCGAGGTCTGCAAACGTCGCGGCATCCCGATCTTCACCTTCATGAACAAGTGCGACCGTCCCACGCAAAACCCCCTCGAGCTCATCGACGAGCTCGAGCGCGTGCTCGGTCTCGCCCCCTGCCCCGTCACCTGGCCCCTCGGCAACGGCCCCACCTTCAAGGGCGTCTTCGACCGGCGCGTCAACCAGGTCCACCTCTTCGAACGCACGCCCCACGGCGCCTACCGCGCCCCCGTCAACGTCACCGGCCTCTCCGACCCCGCCGTGCGCGATAAATTCGACGACTACACCTACAACGAGGTCACCGAACAGATCGCCATGCTAGACGGCGCCACCGCCCCCTTCGATCTCGCCGCCATTCACGCCGGCAAACAGACCCCAGTCTTCTTCGGCTCCGCCGTGAACAACTTCGGCGTCCAGCTCCTCCTTGAGGGGTTCCTCAACAACTCCATTCCTCCCACCACGCGCTGCTCAGTCTCAATGAGCACACCCGGCGCGCCGGCCCTCACCGAGGCGAGAGAGATTCCCGTCACCCACCAAAAATTCTCCGGGTTCGTCTTCAAGATTCAGGCCAACATGGATCCGAAGCACCGCGACCGCATCGCATTCCTCCGCGTCTGCTCAGGAAAGTTTGAGCGCGACATGGTCGTCACCCACCAGCGCACCGGCAAATCCGTCCGCCTCTCCTCCTCGCACAAGCTCTTCGGCCAGGAACGTGAGACGGTGGATGTCGCTTGGCCGGGCGATGTCATTGGCCTTGTCGGCCACGACGCCTTCGGTATCGGCGATACCCTCAGCGAGGACCGCGCCATCGCTTATGACGAGATCCCCCGCTTCCCATCCGAGGTATTCGCCTACATCAACAACCCGACCTCTGCCGACGCCAAAAAATACCGCACCGGCCTCGAACAGCTCCTCCAGGAAGGCGTAGTCCAGTCGTTCATGCCGCGCAACGCCCCCCCCGGCGCGACCCTGCTCGCCGCCGTCGGCCCGCTCCAGTTCGAGGTCGTGCAAGCCCGCCTCAAATCCGAATACAACGCCGAGTGCCGCATCGAGCCCACCCCGTGGACGCAGCTCCGCTGGGTCGAACCGCACCCCTCTCTCGCCAACCCCAACGACATCATCGTCGCCAGCGGCGTTGCCTTCGGCACCGACAAGTTCGGCCACCCCATCGTGCTATTCCCAAACGACTGGACGCGCGACTACTTTATGGAGAAAAACCCCGAGCTTAAACTCCACGAGATGCCCATCGAGCAAACCAGCGCCGCGTAGGCGATTCTGAGTTTAAAATCGGCTCGGCGTAAACGCCATGCTTGGCGCGACAACAATGACAAATGCCGAAAAGGGCCAGCGCATTGGGCCGAACTCAGACCCCGCGCCCCGCTCTGAAGCGCCAACGAACGAAGCAATGCGTATGAATGAGGAACTATAAAACACCGCTTACCCCGTTAACCTTACGCCCAACGCGGCTTCCTTTTTTCATTCCGTCTTCTGCAGCCAACCTCCGCCCTTGGTGTGCACCATCCGCCTTAGACAAAATGCATATGCCGCCTCATATGCCTAATTATTTACCGCCTCGCTATTCCCTGATTTTTCACGGGTAAATTTAAACCGCATCGTCTCATTCACTTTTCATTATGAATTACGACTTCCTCTTGGATCCAAATGTCTGGGCCACCTTCGCCCTTCTGGTCGGTCTCGAACTCGTGCTCGGCATCGATAATGTCCTCATGATTTCAATCATGACCGGCAACCTGAAGCCGGAAGAAAAGCCCAAGGCTGTGCGCGCCGGCCTCGCCCTGGCTCTCATTCTTCGCATCAGCGCACTCCTCGGCGTCAGCGCTTTGTTAGCGCTCAAAACCCCGGTGATTTTCGGGCTCTCATGGAAGGATATCATCCTGGCCTCCGGCGGACTCTTCCTGATCTACAAGGCATCTAAGGAAATCCACCATTCGGTCGAAAACCCGCTCGACGAAGAAGGTGCCTCCGCGAAGAAACTCAGCAGCTTCGGCGCGGCCATCGCGCAGATCGCGATTCTGGACCTCGTTTTCTCCATCGACTCCGTCATCACCGCAGTGGGCCTCACACCGCACCTGGTGGTTATCTTCGCCGCCGTCATTGTCTCTTTCGTCATCGTGCTCCTATTCGCCCGCAAAGTCGGCGACTTTATCCATAACCATCCCGCGCTCAAGGTGCTATGCCTAGCCTTCCTGCTCGTCATCGGCGTGACCCTCATGATGGAGGCTTTTCACCAACACATGCCAAAGGGTTACCTTTATGGGCCCATGGGCTTTGCCCTCATCGTGGAGTTGGCCCAGATGCGGCAAGCCCATAAAATCAAGCAACGCAGCGCCGCCAATCACCGCGTGGATAAATAACCAATCCGCGAAACGCGACCAGGTCGTTTCGCCTTCATGCCTGATCCATACGGTTCAACCATTTACGAAGCGTGGACGCGTCACGGATGAACGCTTCCGGTGTGTCATCCGGCACGAACTCCATGAGCGCATAGTGTTCGTCGGGCAATGTGCGCAACTCGCGCCAAAACTCCGACCACCTCGCCTCGCCCTCAGCCAGTGGATGACGGTCCCTGGAGGTAGGCCACCAATGGAAAACATGGAGAGTGCTCACTCGCGAAAGCACCGCGCGCAGGCCGTTCACACAGTCGGCGGTAAGCTCGCCGTTGTGTGGCTGCCAACCGGTAAACACATTCGGATGGTCCACTTCCACCAGTAATTGAGCAGCGGAATCGTTGGTATCAGTCAGCGTTCCACCGTGAAATTCCAGGGTGATCGACACCCCTACTTGGGCCGCCAAGCTGGCGATCCTCCGCAAGTCCTCGATCACATTCCAGCGCCCGTTTTCATCCACATCCGCAGATCCCTTGACGCCCGGCCAAACCCGAATGGTCGGCGCACCAAGCTCGACCGCTGAATCCAGCACAGAACGGAAAGCGAGTCCGTTACTCTCACTGCTGCCTGCCCGGTAATAGCTTCCGTAGGCCGCTACACGGAGTCCCGCCTCCTGCGTGATCGCCCGCACCTCACGGGCACGTGCGACATCACCATGCGGCACATGAATGTCCCCGCCCCACTCGATGCCACGCAAGTCCGCCTTGCGGACCAATTCCACAATTTCGAGGGGGCATAGTTTGCGAAAAGTGATGGAGACGAGACCAGGGTGAATCATAAGATGACATCAAATCGCCGGAAGAAGCACCCGACAAGCCCGCGACTTTGTGCCCGCTCTCTTTTTTCAATGAAAACTCCAGATACCGAGATTTTCCTAGCCGAAATAATTCAGTTGCACTGCAAAACACTAACTTTTTCAGAAACCAGTGCTTGCCTTCACCCGCCATTTAAGTGCCTCCCGTAAGCAATGAGTTTGTTGCCAAACAGTCCATAGGCCTCAAATAGGTTAAAAATTACTCCCAACCTTGAACCTGATCCTCAACTGACCTCTCTAGGCACAAACAAACCAAGGATTGACCGTTTACACCCTGCCGGATTCGCGGCGTTTGTAGTATTGCCCGAAGCACGCTGGTCAAATGCACGAGAAGCACTCGTATCAGCTTTGTCTGGAGGTGATACACTCCAGCCCTTCATCACTACCCCAATTCATGGACCAAAGGTGGGCCCTGCAGTTGCTTCACGGCCTGCTCCGGCACCCGCCCCTCCGGTGCCGGTCAAACTGGCGGCTCTGCGCAACGCCAACCCGGCGGCAACCCTTGCCGTCGAGGTGCCCTCGTCACCCGCCTCTAAAACACACTCCCTTCGCGATGCATCAAACCCATCAAAAACAAGCAGGTTAACCCCTCGACCCGCCACTCCCCTGCTCCCCCTCGAAGCAGGCCCGGTTCCGGCCGACTTGGATTCAAAATCGCCCCCTGTTCCAAGCGAGGCGCAGCCCGAAGCAGACTCCACAATAACAGCAGGAGCAACCGACTCTATCCCTGCTCAAGACGATACCCCTTTGACGGTCAAACTACGAGTAGCCTCCCGACCTGCAGCGCCCAACCCGCTCGAATCCACGCCTCCCCTCACTGCCCCCGCCGCCCCCTCCGCACCGGTATCGAAACCACGTTTCCCGCAGGAAGAGATTCCCCTACTTCCTATCCCGGGAATCGCAGCACTGAAGCGGCGAACGACACCAGTCCCGACCGCAAGCAGGCCATCACGCGCTCCATTTAGCCAATCGAATACTCAACCTGCATTTGGTCGCGATAAGAGTCCTGCTCCCGCAAGCCCAAATCTGCCAAATGCGCAGATACCCTCTGCCAAAACACTCCCATCCGGTCCAACTGAAAGCACTCGTCTAACACGCCATCCTATTGCTAAATCCGCTCTTCCCGTCGGTAAGATCGAGCCCCAAGAGGAAACGCTGAAATCATCTCCGTGGGAAAACGCCGGACGGTTTCTTGGCTATGCGGTCATCGTGGCGATTCTCGGTGTGATCGTAAACACCCTCTACCAGTCCTATAAGGAAATGCATACTGCGTCGGACCCAGCAGAGCCAAAACTTGCGGCTCCGATTGCCGTAGATGCACCTGTAAAGACCGCCGCAATCAGTTCGCCCCCATCTACACCTAAACCGATAGACCCAACTCCATCACCCACGCCCGCGGTTTCGAATACCCCGCAAAACACCACCCCGCTCCCTTCTCCGCCGCCTGCACCGACCGATGAGTTCATCACCGCAGTCAATGGGCTGAAAGTCACGGGGGTTTTGATCGGGACTCCGTTACGCGTAATAATTAACGGTCGACGGTTCGAAACTGGCGACTTGGTGAATGAAAAGCTCGGTGTCAGACTGGTCGGCTACGAAGCGGATAGTCGCAGCCTTGTTTTTGAAGACCGAACAAAAGCAAAAGCTAAATTTCGCTACTAAGGGCACCCGCGAGAAAATTTTTTATTAATACGCCTAGCCGTGTTAAGCTATCAAATACCTGGGCGGAAAATCGAACGCACGCAGATATACGAGGATCGAATTCATGAGCATTTTAGGATGCGTAATATCGACAATTGCGCACATATTCTTTTGCTCACATGAAGCTTCGGTCCTCATGCGTATTCCCATCATCCCTTATCTATCGTTTTCCAGTCTGGTCGGTGATGCATTGGCGGAAGATTTGGACCAGTTGGTCGCTAAAAAAAACTCCACCGAAGTCGTGCTCTTTTCGGATGAGACGGGTGTCAGGAATGCCTTGATGCCGATCGGCCCGGGGCATCAGCACACTAAACTTGACGAACTTGCCGGCGAGGAAATCGAAGGGCTGAAGCCTTTGTGCGCCATCCGCCTTGACCCGGACGGAACCAAGCCGGATCCAACTCTAGAATATGAACGGATGCTAGCCCGGCTAGAATCCAAACTGAAGGAACGCGAAACCGAACTCGATCGACGCGAAAAAACCTTGATCCACTTGGAGAAAGATTTCTTTGAACGCGGCGGACATTCTAACGTAGCCAGTTGAATGAAAATTATCCGGCACCGGGTATCAATGATCTGGCGGTGGAATTACTTTGGCATCGAATACACCGGACAGTTCATACGAGCATCGCGACTCGCACGCCTTTCACTTTAACCCTTATGTCATCCTGGTCCCGCTTCACGCACTGCACCTGCCATAACGCCTCGCTAGGCTTCTCGCTCGACTACAGCCGCATCCCTTTTCCTGACACCTTCCTCGCCGGCTTGGAACCGGCCATGCAGCGCGCTTATACCGCGATGAAGTCGCTCGAGTCGGGCGCAGTCGCCAACCCCGACGAAAACCGGATGGTCGGCCACTACTGGCTGCGCGCCCCCAAGCTCGCACCCACCGCTGAACTCACCCAGGCGATCGAACAATCGCTCGTTCAGATCCGGGCCTTCGCTTCCGATATCCATGGCGGTGTTCTGCGCGGATCCACCGGAAAGCAGTTTACCCAGCTCCTGGTCATTGGTATCGGCGGATCCGCACTGGGCCCCCAGCTCGTCAACCACGCCCTCGGCCGTCCCGGAATAGACAAGATGAGCGTGCTCTTCTTCGACAACACCGACCCCGACGGCATGGACTACGTGCTAGGCCAGCTTGCGGGCAAACTCCCGGAGACTCTTGCTCTTGTGATCTCCAAGTCAGGCGGCACCGCAGAGACGCGTAATGGCATGCTAGAAGCCATCGCTGCATTCACTGCATCGGGACTGTCCTACACCAAACACTTCGTAGCCGTAACTGGTGATGGCTCCAAGCTAGACCAGATCTCAATTAAAGAGGCATGGCTGGCCCGTTTCCCGATGTGGGACTGGGTAGGGGGCCGCACATCCGAACTCTGCACCGTCGGACTGCTGCCGGCCGCCCTGCAAGGGATCGACACCGACGCCATGCTGGCCGGTGCCGCCGCTATGGACGTTGCCACTCGCTCCGAAGTCACCAGCCAAAACCCAGCAGCCCTTCTCGCGCTCATGTGGCACTACGCCACCGATGGTCGCGGCGCGAAAGACATGGTTGTCCTCCCCTACAAGGACCGCCTCCTGCTTTTCTCCCGTTACCTTCAGCAGCTCGTGATGGAATCCCTTGGCAAGGAGTTAGACCTCCAAGGCAAACCCGTAAACCAAGGCATAGCGGTCTACGGCAACAAGGGCTCCACCGATCAACACGCCTATGTGCAACAACTCCGCGAAGGTGTTAGCAACTTCTTCGTCACCTTCATCGAGGTCCTGAAGGACCGCTCCGGACCCTCTCTGCAAGTCGAACCTGGCGTAACCTCGGGCGACTACCTACTTGGCTTCTATCTTGGCACACGCGACGCACTGAGCGAAAAAGACCGTCACTCCATCACCGTTACAGTGGACGAGCTTAGCCCACGTTCCCTCGGTATGTTGATCGCCCTTTACGAGCGAGCGGTCGGTTTCTATGCGTCCCTGATCGGGATCAACGCATACCACCAGCCGGGAGTTGAAGCAGGGAAAAAGGCCGCCACGGTCGTGTTGGGGCTCCAGCAAAAACTAGTCACCACGCTAAAGAGCAACCCGGGGCGCAGCTACACCGCGGAATCCCTTGCCATGGAAATAGGCGGCAGCGCGGAGTTATCTTTTAAAATACTGAATCACCTCGCCGCTAATGGTGCGGTTAAAAAACAAACCGCAGAACCTTGGTTTAACTCAACATTTTCAATTTGAATTAATTACCCGTGTTTAAAAACACGGGTAACTTTCTCCTTTCAAAGCAATCCGCGCCGCACAATCCTCTTAGCTTAATCCCCGCATGAAAGCCCTCACTCTTAGTCTCGCCATTCTAGCTCTCCTTGGCTCCGCCGCCTCTGGATTTTTCTATATCCAAATCGGCAACACCAAAACTGTGCTGCAAAACGAACTCTCCACCGAGCAAGTCAAATCAACCGGCCTGAAATCCAATCTGGATAAGACCAGCGCAGAGCGAGACGAGCTGCAGACCAAGCTCAGCAGCACGGATGCAGAGCTCGGTGACACCAAGTCAAAGCTCACCGCATCTGAGGCCCAATCCTTCCAGCTCAACCGCGATCTCACCCAAATTAAGGGTGTTGCCGCAAAATCAGAGGCCGAAACCCAGAAGCTGAACGCCGAGGTCAGCGAACTTCGCCGCGATCTGGTTCAGGCTCGCATCGAGGCCCAAACCGGCAGTCCCGAGGAAATCGAAAAATACAAACAGACCATCGCCTCGCTCCAATCGAAACTTGCGGTCTTCCAGCCGGAGGGTGTCACCGTAAACCCATCGGACGCCACCGGCACGCCCGGTCAACCCGCCCGTCCCACCAGCGGCACTTCACATGTCGCAGTTGTTGGCCCCAAGAATTCCTTCGTTGTTCTCGATATCGGTTCCAGCTCAGGCATCGCGCCAGGTCAGAAATTCCTTGTTGCCCGCGCCGGCCAGGTTCTGGCCGAAGCCATCGTGAGCGAAGTAAAGGACACCTACGCGATCGCGCAGATCACGCCCTCTTCAATCAAGGGTGCGCTCTCTGTCGGCGACATCGCCTCGTATTAATTTCAGCATCGCCCGCCTCACCATGTCTCACCTCCCCCGCCTACTGCTCCTAGCCCTCGGCCTGTCGCTTATCGCGCTGGCAGGTGGGTGCGCCACCAAGCAGGCGGAAGATTCCACCATTCCTTGGAGCCGGCCCGCCAGTTGGGAAGGCGGAGTCCCTGGTATGGGAGGCTTTGGCGGCCCAAATAACGGCGGCAGTGGTTCTCGCTAGGCAATTAGCTTCCACGCTGAATTTAACCCGGTCTGGTTACTCAACCAACCGGGTTTTTTGTTGCCCGATAGCCCGACCTCCTCGTCCCTGCTTAGCAGCCCGATCCCATGCCCGATCCCACGTCAACCACCCCGAATCTCGCGGATGACGCCATTTCACGTCTATCCGCACGTGCCGGGCATCTCTACGTCGTGGCCACGCCGATCGGCAACCTTGCCGACCTGACCGACCGCGCCCGCCTCATTTTATCAACTGTCGATCTGGTCGCCTGCGAGGACACCCGCACCACCGGGGCATTACTCACCCGTCTCGGCCTCCACCGCCCGCTGCTGCCTTACCATGATCACAACGAAGCCTCCGTCGCGGAACAGCTTGTCGCCCGACTAAGGGAAGGCAAATCGATCGCCGTCGTAAGCGACGCCGGCACGCCCGCGATCAGCGACCCCGGCTTCCGAGTTGTCAGGGCCTGCCGTAAAGCCGGACTGCCTGTCATACCAGTGCCGGGCGCCTGCGCCATTGCTGCCGTGCTCAGCGCAAGCGGCCTGCCGAGCGACGGCTTCCTGTTCGCCGGCTTCCTCCCGCCCAAGACCAGCGCGCGCAGCGCCTTTCTTACCAAGTATCGGAGCTTCGATTACACCCTGGCCCTCTACGAAAGCTGCCACCGGATCGACAAGTTTGCCTCCGAGATCACGGCCCTGCTCGGTCCGGAGAGGGTGGTTTGCATCGCCAAAGAGGTGACCAAACTTCACGAGACATGGCTGGTAGGCACCGCCACCGAAGTCGAGGCCCGGCTAGCCAAGACCAGCCTCAAGGGTGAATTCGTGGTGCTGATCGCGCCCGAGGGCTTCACCCTCTGAGCTCGGCCGGAAACTCAATCATAGAGCGCTTCGTAGCCAGCCACTGCCTTGTCCCATCCGAATTCGGTCTGCATGGCACGAAGTTGCGCGGAACGGTAACGAGCCTTGTCACCGTAAAGCGCCTGCGCCCGACGCAAGCCCGCCAGAACACCTTCCGCTGTAGGAGATATCACGATGCCGGTGCCGTTCAATGGGTTGCCCGCGAGGTCTTTCACCGTATCGACCAGACCACCGACATTGGTCACAATCGGTATCGTGCCGTAAACCTGAGAATACATCTGATTCAGGCCACAAGGTTCGAAACGCGAAGGCATCAGGAAGAAATCGCTGCCCGCCTCGATCAGATGGCTCATGCATTCGTCATTCCGGGTGCACAAGGCGACCTTCCGCGTCAAGCTGGCCGCCAGTTCACGCAATCCTTCTTGCAGGCGTGCATCACCGGAACCCAGCACGATCAACCGCACTTCTTCTCGTTTGAAAAACTCCCTGTTGGCCAGAACAAGATCCACGCCTTTCTGCGTGGTCAAGCGGCACACCATGCCAAAGACAGGACCTTTGAAATCCGAGTCGAAACCGTGGCGGGCCAACAGGGCCTCCCGGCAGAGCTTTTTACCCGCCAGATCCCGTGCGTCGTATTTGGACGGCAACATCTCGTCCGTCGCCGGATTCCACACATTCCTATCAATGCCGTTCAACAAACCGACGAGATCCTCATCGCGCGTGGCTATGACTCCGTCCAACCCGCAGCCAAACTCCGGCGTCTGAATCTCTTTCGCATATTGCGGACTCACCGTCGCCACCCGATCTGCGAACAAAATACCGCCCTTCATCATGCTGAGCTGGCCGTAATACTCCACGCCATCGATGCCCATCAACTCATCGGGCAGGTTGGTGCGGTAAAAAGACCGCATCGGAAACACGCCCTGAAAGGCGATGTTGTGAATCGTAAAAACGGTCCGCATCGCCAGCACGTCGCCGTGCCGTTGTTCCGCGTGACGCAAGAGAAGAGGTAGTAAGCCCGTCTGCCAGTCGTGACAATGAATCACGTCCGCATTCATTCGCAGCAGGCGCATCGTCTCGACGACTCCCTTGCAGAAGAATATAAAACGGTGGTGGTTGTCTTCGTAGTCGCGCTCTCCGGTGCCATAGGCGTTGCGCCGGTCAAAAAACTCATCCCGGCACACCAGGTAAACCGTGAGTCCGACCCGCGGGGAAAAGGTTTTTATTTCCCCGCTCATAAACACATCGCCCATCTCGATTTTCGGGCGTAACACCGTTACAGCCTCCGCGGCGTCCGGATCATCCACCACGCTACGGTAGCCGGGCAGGAAAACGGCCACTTCGTGACCTCTGTCAACCAGTGCCCCGGTCAAAGAGGCCACCGCATCCGCCAACCCTCCGGTTTTCATGTAGGGATATAACTCACTCGCGGCGTGGACGATTTTCATATGCGGGGTTAGATATAAGTAGAATTAAGCATGCAAATTGCCACCCCGAAACCGCAAGGCACCCTTAAAGCCCCCGTCTCGGTGCAACCGCTTTGCCCCTTTGTTGTATATCATTGCCAGTGACAACCATCAGCTAATCGCGCTTCTAACCTGTTCTAGGTTAGCAAGGATATCATCGCGATTGGCGCGTCGGTCTTCGCCCAAAGGTTCGACCCCAGCGGCCACCACCGGACGGTAGTCGAGGCCCCGCAGCACTGCCAGTCTCCAGTATCCCGGGTTGCAATACCTGCGCGAGAGCAGTTCCACCACCCTAGTCCCCGGTGAGCAAAACACGATGTTCGCCAGTCCAGCGCCATGGGGAGCCACCACCACTCTCGCCCTGCGGCACACCCCGATTTGCTGGTCCCATGTCAGTTCCTCCAAGCACACTTTTTTGAAGCCGTTCGCCTCAAGCATACCCCAAAGCGCGGCTTCATTGGCCACGCGACGTCGGCCTGCTTTCTCACGGCTAAAATAAACCCGCTCACCGCATCCGGACGCTACGCGCCCCAACGATTCCGTAAATTCGTCGATCAAGCGCAGGGTGCGTGGAACCGGGGTCGCCGCAGTCGCGACCAGTCCGGGCACCAAGAGTGGCGCACAGGCCAGGTGTTGCTCCCGCCGGACGGCGATCACTTGCTCCGCCCCGCCACGGAGACGAAGGGCCTCGCGGGCCAATCCGGAATCAACGTGCAACAGGAGGTTTTCGACGCAGCCAGCCGGCACGGACAATAATCTGGGGAATTCCTCCAGCAGCCAATGCGCATATCCGTCGCCTAGATTCACCGCGACGACGGCGGTGGAGCCGTTGACCGCTTGCGGCAGCCGCAAGCGTTTAAAACCAAGCAACCAGTGATACTCCGCCGGATTACCGTGATCACCTGAAACATCGCGAGCCAAGAGTGTGCCGTCTGAAGAGAGCACCGCTCCTGCGCCAAATATCCGGCCCGACGGCAAATCAGCCAGCACATACCCTTCACTCCGCACCGTGTTCATGGAGCGAAAATACTCCCGCACCTCAGGCCTCGCATACGACGGCACCGGATACTCGATGCTTTCACCCATTTCATGGCGACGAAAAGCACCGCCTTCATGCGAAACTAAATCCGCCAGACCTATACAACGAATCGGCGGAGCGATTTTGACCGCGAGTGTCATTCCAGTTAAATTTTTTTTGACCGGCGCGCTCAGGCCCGCGGGTGAGCTTTGGCGTAGACCTCGCGCAACCGCGCAACGCTGATATGAGTATAGATTTGCGTCGTGTTAAGTGAAGCGTGACCGAGCAACTCCTGCACGAGACGCAAATCAGCTCCCGCGTTTAACAAATGCGTGGCATAGCTGTGACGGAGTTTGTGGGGAGTCAGATCCAGCGGCAGCCCCGCGAGGGCCAGATACCGCTTCAACAATAACTGCACGGAGCGCACCCCGAGCCGACGGTGACGCGTATCAACGACAACGGGAGCATCCGGCCCCGTATCGCGGGCAAACTCGTCCCTCCACTTTACCAGCACACCCGCAGCCACTCTGCCGAGCGGGCAAAGCCGTTCTTTCCGTCCCTTGCCGAGCACTCGCGCGACGCCGCTCTCCACGTCCACTCCGCTGAAATTGAGCGCGACGACCTCGCTCACCCGCAAGCCACCACCATACAGCAACTCCATCACCAAGCGATCCCGCCAGGCGACAAAGGCCGACTCGGTTCCATTCTCCAGCAATCGCTGCGGCCCCAGCAAAAGCAGCTTCATCTGCGCCTCGGTCAGGAACATGGGCAGGCGTTTCTCCAGCTTCGGCAACATAAGTCCGACGAGCGGGTTTTTCGCCAGGCGCCCCCGGCGCTGCCAGAATTTGTAAAACGCCCTCAACCCCGAGGCGTGGTTGTGCAACGTTCTTCGGCCAAGGTGCCCTTGCGCCTCAATCACGAAGTCGCGCATCAGGCGCGGAGCGAGTCCATCGAAGGTGCCTTGCCAATGCCCGCCTCGAACCAGCCAGTCCGTGAAATGTTCAAAGGCCTGACGATAGTTGCGTAGCGTGTAGGCCGAGTAACGCCGCTCCAACGCGAGGTAATCCGCGAAGGGCGCCCACCACTCGGCGAGCACAGCGGGGTCGAGGGAGGGCGGAGGTTCCGCCTCGCTTGCGCCGGCTTTAGGAGTGGGGCTGCGCTTGGTCATGCGTCGGCCCGGCTTGGCCCGCGCCACGTCGTGAAACGCAGCGCGGAATCAGGCTTAGATATGGATCGCTTCGTTGCTCGTCGCAGCGGCGGCCTCGGCGAGAGCCTCGGAAAGGGTCGGATGCGCGTGGATGGTCTGGTGAACGTCCTCGACGGTCGCCTCCAGGCTGATGGCCAGTCCGTATTCCGCGATGAGCTCGGTGGCGTCGCTGCCAACGATATGGGCTCCGTAGATCTCCCCCGTTTTTGCGTCAGAGATGACTTTAACGAAGCCATCACTGTCAGCGGATGCCACTGCCTTGCCGGACGCGGTGAAGGGAAACTTACCGACCTTGTAGTCGAGTTTCTTTTCCTTGGCGGCCTTTTCGGTAAGGCCCGTGGAGGCGACCTGAGGCTGGCAGTAGGTGCACCCGGGAAACCCTGTCACGCGCTTGGGCGTGCCGTGGCCGAACATGCCGTTGACTGCGTTGACCGCCTCGAACGTGGCGATGTGGGCCAGCCAGGGCGGACCGATGATGTCGCCGGCCGCATAGATGCCCTTGATCGTCGACTCGTAATTATTGTCCACCTTCACGTAGCCGCGCTCGAGTTCGAGTTGCGCGCCACGGCCGAGCAATCCCTCGGTATTGGCCGTCACCCCGATGGCGGAAAGGATGACGTCGGACTCGACCTCCACGCGTTTGTCGCCCTCGACGAGGTCGATCTTTACCGAGTCCTTGCCGACGCGAAAGTTTTCGCACTTGGTGTTGACGAAGACCTTGACGCCCTGTTTCTCGAAAGCACGGTGCACCGCTTTTGAGGAATCGTCGTCTTCAACCGGGAGAACGTTGGGCAACATTTCTACCAGGGTGACCTTGGTGCCGAGGGCGTTGAAGAAGTAGGCGAACTCCACGCCGATGGCGCCGGCGCCAACTATCGTGACGGATTTTGGCTGGGTTTTGAGGTCCAGCGCCTCGCGGGAGGTCATCACGCGCACCCCATCATACTCGAGACCGGGGATGCGGCGCATTTTGCAACCGGTGGCGATGAGGATCCGCTTCGCCTTGAGGAAGGTGCCCTTCTTGTCGCCGGAGGTAATCTCGACCATGCCGGAAGCCGGAACATGCGCGTGGCCGATGATGTAATCGACCTTGTTCTTTCGAAAAAGGAACTCGATGCCCTTGGCCATCTGCTTGGCGACGTCGCGCGAACGCAGCATCACGGTGGCGAAGTCAAAGGAGACCTCCTTGACTATAAGGCCCATGGTGTCGGCCTTTTTAATCTTCTGGTAGAGCTCCGCGCTCTTCAAAAGCGCCTTGGTCGGGATGCAACCCCAGTTCAAACAGGTGCCTCCAGCCCGCTCCATTTCAATGCAGGCCACTTTTTTGCCAAGTTGTCCGGCTCGAATGGCACCGGCGTAACCTGCCGGGCCTCCGCCGATGACGATGAGATCGTAGTCCGTAGTAGTGTCAGCCATGGTAAAAATACAAAAAGGGTTCTGAATAGACTAAAGTGCCAGCGTCACCCGCGGGTTTTTACGCCGCAAGGGCAAAACCCGTGCGCGCCCACAGGTTTTGCCCTCGGGCACAGAGCGTTTCACCGCACGAAGATCGCTGCGCTTAGCATTAAACCGTAAACCGCTAGCCAGCTTCCGGTCGCGCCCAGCAAGGCGATGCACTTTGCCGGCGTAGTCGCCTGTTTAAGCCGCATCAGTTGCAGGAACATCAAGATAGCCGCCACCAGACTAAGTCCGACCGCTGGACGTGGATTGATGGCGTGAATCGTTAGGAGATGCAGTGGACAATAAATCGCCGCCAGATGCGCCACGGCGAACTGCGCCCGGGCATACCCGCGGCCCCACTTTACCACCAGCGTGCGTTTACCGGCCCTCGCATCCGTCTCAACGTCACGATAGTTGTTAACCACGAGGATATTTGTCGCCAAGGCCCCGACTCCCGCCCCGGCGATCAAGGAGGCTTCAGTCAACATGCCGCATTGCACATAGGCCGTCGCTCCCACCGCCACGAAACCAAAGAACACCAGGACGAACAGATCGCCGAGTCCATGATAGGCCAGCGGGTAGGGCCCGCCGGTGTAAGCCACTCCGCAGACTATGCTGGCCATGCCGACCACCAACAAGGGCCAGCCGCCATAGGACAGCAAAGTGAGCCCCACCCCAAACGCCACCGCGAACACCGCGAACATCGCCACCCGCATCGTCTGCGGCTTGATCAGTCCGCTCGCCACGGCGCGTCTCGGCCCCACCCGGTCTGCCGTATCCGCGCCCTTTTTAAAATCGTAGTAGTCGTTGGCAAAGTTGGTTCCGATTTGCACCAGCAAAGCGAAGCCCAGACAAGCCATCGCCGCCGGCCAAATGATCGCAAGCTGCCGCGCCGCGATCGCCGTGCCCACACACACCGGCGCCACCGCTGCAGGCAGGGTCCTCGGGCGTGCGGCCTCCCACCACACTCCGATCACGCCGCGCCCCCCGTCTGCGTCCGCTCCCGCACCCAGGCCGCATAAGCCTCGCGTGGGACAAAGCGGAGGGCTGCCGAGTTAATGCAGAAACGCAGTCCGGTGGGACGCGGTCCATCATCAAAAACATGACCGAGATGCGCCCCGTCCACCGCGCAATGAACCTCGACGCGCCTCATCCCGTGGCTGGTATCGACCTCTTCTTCGACGAATTTAGCCTCGATAGGCTGGCTAAAACTAGGCCAGCCCGTCCCGCTCTCAAATTTATCGCGGCTGTCAAAGATGGGAGTGTCGCTGCAAACCGAGAAATAGACGCCGTCCTCGTGATGGTCGTAATACTCGTTCCGAAACGGCGGCTCAGTGCCTTGAAGGCGGGTCACCCTAAACTGGGCGGCGGTCAGCTCAGCCCGCCATTCGTCGACAGATTTCTGCACCGCCCGACCGGCCATGCCAATCACGACTTTTGAGGGCAAACCACAGGCGGAGAGGGATGTTGAGTCGGAAGCCATAAAAGCACCATGCAGCTCGACTCGGCTTGCGCAACTCCAGCTGCGATCAGAACGACGCTCCGGAATTTTTTACTGGATCAACACCCGGCTTATTGGCGGCATCGCCAGCGCCGCCACCGACGAGCGCCGCGAGTTGCTCCTGGATCGAAAGGAAGAAGGCGGGACTGAGCTCGGCCGACTCGATCTCGTGCAGGCTGTGAAGTTTGGTGTGTTCATAGACCATCCGCTGCCGGTCTGCGCTCCGTCCCTTGGGGCGCAGCACGCGTTTGCGCTCAAGCATCAAGGCCAGCACCTGCAACAACCGCTCGTTCTCGGCTGTGCGTTCATTGGTTGGATCCGATAAGGCCAGAAACAGCGTCTCGGCGGTCAGCTTGAGTTCTCGCTCCGGATTTTCTCCAGCCTTGCGCACTTTGAAAACCTGCAGCCAGCGACAAGCCACGGGGCCCGGATTCTGGAATTCCACCTGCGAGGCCTCGCCCACGTCGTAACGCACCACCGCCCCGCCTTGAGAAACGTCACGGATCAAAAAGCTCACCACGCGCTCGCCTTCGACGAAATCACGTCCGGTGTGGTGGCAGCGCGTAGCCAGCGTTTGCAGTGTCAGCTCCATAATTGGCCTTTCTTGTTTACGTCCACAGCCGGACGACGCTAGCACAATCTCCACACCATTCATGAACGGTCGCATAATCGCCATCGGCGACATCCACGGATGTCACCTAGAATTCGCCGAGCTTCTCGAGCGCCTTGCCCCGACCAAGGATGACCAGCTCATCCTGGTTGGTGATCTTGTGAACCGCGGTCCGGACAGCGCCCGCGTCATCGACCTCGCCATCGAACACCGCGCTATCTCTCTGTTGGGCAACCACGAGCTGCGTTTGCTCAACTATCGTCGCACCGGCGACCGTTCCCTTCTCAAGGAAACCGACGAGATCACGTTTAACCAGCTCCGCCCTGAACACTGGAGCTACCTCGATCAGATGCCGCTCACCTACGAGATCGAGGAACTGAATACCGTTTTTGTGCACGGCGGCTTTCTCCCCAACGAGCCTTGGGCCAAACAACCGGCTACAGTCGTCACCCGCATCCAAGTGATCGACGCGCAGGGCCGACCGATGAAACGTGCCGACTGCTCCGAATGCCCCCTCTGGGCCGACCTCTGGAACGGACCTCCTTTCGTCGTCTACGGCCACACTCCACGCCCCGACATCTATAAACTCAAGTGGTCGGTCGGTATCGACACTGCCTGCGTCATGGGTGGTCATCTCACCGCCTACATCCTCCCCGAACGACGTTTTGTTCAGGTCAAGGCCCGCCGCCGTTACTACCCCTGATTCCCCCTCCCTCCTCATCATGGCCCGCTCCCGTAAATCCTCGGTTTCTCCGTCTCCCTCACCCGCCGCCACAGTGGAATCTGCCGTGCCTGGCGCAGCCCTGCTCGCCTTGGATCTGCAAACCTCTCTGCTAAGCGGCATCCACGAACCGGCGTCCTTGCGCGCCCGTGCCGCTCTCGCGCTCACCGCCGCCAGCGGCCTGGGCATACCGGTGATTTTCAGCGAGCAGGTCCCAGCCAAACTCGGCCCTACCGACCCTCGCCTTCGCAAACTCTCTCCGGATGCAAAGGTATTTGCCAAAAACGCCTTCTCCGCATTCGCCGATGAATCGATCGCCGCACACCTGCACGATCAGGGAATAGAGCACCTTCTGCTCTGCGGCGTGGAAACTCCAGTCTGCATCTACCAGACTGCCCTCGGCGCTCTCGGATTCGGGCTGCAGGTCACCGTGCTCAGCGATGCCGTGGGCGCGCGACGCTCCTCCGACGCCTCCGCCTGCCTTGCCGCGCTCCGACACGCGGGAGTTCACGTCCTGCCGGTCGAGACGGTATTTTACGCGCTGCTGCACGACGCTGCACATCCCTACTTCAAGACCTTCACCCAACTGGTTAAGTCGGCCGCGAAATAGTCATTCGCTTCGCAACACTCGCCACCGTTCAGTTTAAACCTCAGCTCCCTTTTCACCATGGCCGAAGCCGCTCCCCTGCTCTCAGTTCGCGAACTCAAATCACCCGAGCTTCACCCCGGCGCTCCCTTTGCTGCCGTCCTCGTCGTCAAAAAGCTCCAGATCAAAACCGCCGCCAATGGAAACCCGTTTCTCAGTCTGGAGCTCGGCGACCGGAGCGGCTCGTTTAGTTGCACCGTTTTTGGCGACAGCCCGCTCTGCGAGCCCTTGAAGGCCGCCGGTGAAGGCGCGGTGGTGCGCATCGAGGGACGGTCCGATTCCTTCCAGGGTAGATTTTCGCCCAAACTGCTTCGCGCCTCGGTCCTGGGCGAAGAGGAATTGGTCGCCGAGCCCGGTCTGGTCGATGCCTTGGTCGAATCAGCCCCCGAGGACGGGGCCGCGCTGTGGACTGAATTCCAGGCCTACATCGATGCGATCGGACACGACGAACTGCGCATGACTGTGCGCAGTGTCTTTGAGGAAATCGGCGAGTCATTTCGTTATGCCCCGGCTGCCGTCGCCATGCACCACGCATACCGTCACGGTCTGGTCGAGCACACCTTGCACATGGCCCGCGCCTGCCGGGCCTTGCTACCGCTCTACACCGAGGTCGATGGGGACCTCGCGATGGCCGGCATTCTCCTGCACGATACAGGCAAAACCATCGAATACGAGGGCACTCTTGCCACCAAACGCAGCCGGCGTGGAATCCTTCAGGGCCACGTGGTGCTCGGCTATCAACTCGCTCGCAAGCACGGCCTCAAAGCCCGCCTCGACGCCGACCGGCTCGAACGACTGGAGCACATCATCCTCAGCCACCAAGGCGAACCCGAGTGGGGGGCCGCTGTCTACGCCGCCACCCCCGAGGCCGTTTTTGTAAGCATGATCGACAATCTCGACGCCAAGATGGGCATGGTCCAGCGCGCCCTGAGGCAGGCAAACGAAGCCGACCTGTTCTCCGAACGTCTGCCCGGACTATGCACCGTCCTGCTCACCCGTCCAATCTCTCCGCCCAAGCAAGCGGAGTGAGGAACCGGGGCCGCCTGAATACGGCCAGCCTGTATTCGGTTCAAAAAACGCCGGCGCTCCCCCCGGAAAAACCGACTACCGACCACGAATCAGCGCTCCACCCGAGCGCAGGTCCTCGCGGTCTCGTGCACGTGGACGTGCGAAAGCGAAGGCAAGGCAGGCGAAACTTGCTCGATAATCCAAGCGCCGAGGTTTTCCGCCGTCGTCGCGAAGGACAGGATGTCGTTGAGAAACTGGTGGTCCAGTCGATCCACCAACGGCTTCATGGCATCGGATATCTCTGCAAAATCCACCACGAAGCCACGCGCATCGAGCGGTCCAGTGCAAAAAACCTCCACCACGTAGGAATGCCCGTGCACGTTGCGACACTTGTGGCCGACCGGCAGATACGGGAGCGAATGCGCCGACTCGAAGGTGAACTTTTTTGAAACCGTGAACTTCATGGGACTGGGTTAGGGACGCTCGCGCTGTTCCGCAAGTCCTCCGAGCCGATCCGGCCCGGCGCGCCCTCGAAGGGCACGGCGGACGCGGAAAACTTACTTCAAGACCTGCTCAGTCGCCGCATCAAAAAGATGCGCCGACTCGATCTTAAAGGTTACTTTCACGGACTGGCCGACTTCGAATCGGTCGGTCGGTCGCACGCGCGCGATGAAGTTGGTGACGCCGGTCGTCAGATAAAGCAGGGTCTCGGCACCCATGGGCTCGGATACCTCCACCTTCACTTCGATGGTATGCGCTGGGTTCGGTGCGGTGCTCGTCCCGGTGTCCTGCACATCCTCGGGACGGATACCAAAGATGATATCGCGGCCGACATGCGAAGCCCCTTTGGCGGAGAGGGCAGCATCGAGCATGAAACGCACCGGAGCCGCCTTGTCGTTGGTCTCGATGAACTCCAAAAGGGCGCCACCGGCGGATGACTTTTGCAGACAGCCTTTGAGAAAGTTCATGGGCGGGCTACCGATAAATCCGGCGACAAACACGTTTTCGGGTTTATTGTAGAGCTCGAGCGGAGTGGCAACCTGCATGATGCGCCCGTCTTTCATGACGCAAATTCGATCACCCATGGTCATCGCCTCGACCTGGTCGTGCGTGACGTAAATCATGGTCGCGCCAAGCCGGGCATGGAGCTTGGAAATCTCCGTGCGGGTCGATACGCGCATCTTGGCGTCGAGATTGGAGAGCGGCTCGTCGAAAAGAAAAACCTTCGGCTTACGCACGATGGCGCGACCGACCGCCACACGCTGACGCTGGCCGCCTGACAGCGCCTTGGGTTTGCGGTCCAGATAGGCGTCGAGGCCCAACATGGCCGAGGCCTCGCGGACACGAGCATCAATCTCGGCTTTGGGGAACTTCCGGAGCTTCAGACCAAAGGCCATATTCTCATAGACCGACATGTGCGGATAAAGGGCGTAGTTTTGAAAAACCATCGCGATGTCGCGATCCTTCGGCAGGACGTTGTTCACCACCGTGCCGTCGATAGAGATCGTGCCGCTGGATATCTCCTCCAGGCCCGCAACCATGCGCAAGGTCGTGGATTTGCCGCAGCCCGAGGGGCCGACGAGGACCATGAATTCACGATCTTTGATTTCGAGGTCGATACCGTGGACGACTTTTACGCCCGGGCCCTTTGATTCTGTATAAACCTTTTCCAGGTTGGAGATGACTACGGTGGCCATAAGTTATGGTGCTAGAAAACAATGATTAACTAACGGGGTTCCGTGATGAAGTAGTTCGCGCGACGGGTCACGGGCACCAACGAGCGGTTAAAAAGGAAATGCAAGGTTCGCGCCTAGGCAGAGTCAACCGCGCCCTTCAGGGTGTTTCCACCCTCATCGCAGACGACTCAAGACAGGCCAAACCCGGCTCGATTTTTCAAAAATTTCTCCGGCGACAGGCCGTGCACTCGCTTAAAAACCCGGGAAAAGTGGTAAGCATCCAGCCCGAATTCATCCGCCACCTCGCGCACCAAACGCCCGCCTTCCTCCAGACGCGCCGCCGCCTGGTTCATGCGCAATCGAATCAAAACCTGATAGGGCGGTTGCCCGCAAAAACGTATGAAAAGACGGCTCAAGTGCGACGAAGTCACATGACTCGCCTGCGCGACCGCATCGGCGGTGCGCAACTCTCCTGCCCTCGCCTCCAAAATATCCCGGCATCGTTGATAAGTTTGAAAAGCCCGCCAGGCCCTCGCCTCGGCCGGAGCCGCTCCGTCGCCGACCAACTCCAACAGGGTCTCGAGCCGCAGGGTCACCAATCGCTCCGCTCGCAACGACGTTTTCAAACCCTCCCCGATCAGTTGATCGAAAGCCAGACGCACTTCATCATCCTTGCCGAGTCGACGACAAACACCCTCCGCCAGACCCGCCGCCACCAATTTAGCCGCGGATCCTTGGCCGCAAAAATCGACAAAATACTTCCTCAACGGGCTCTCCGGCCGCGTCCGGATTTCATGCGGCACACCGGGGCCGTAGGCGAAGACCACGCCGCGTTCTAGCCGGTGCTCTTTACCGGCCAGAACCAAGTCGCCCTCGCCGCCGGCCACAAACTCGAGCGACCAATACGGGAAATCCCCGCGTTTCAGGCGGTAGTCTGGCGCGCACTGTTCCCAGCCTCCGCAAACCACCGTTAACGCGGGTTTAATCCGCGGCCTCAGCTCACGGTAAAACCGCCGCGACTTCGTCACCTGATTTGAGATAAATGCGGGTGGGGCGAGGTGCGTCGAAGTCATGCGGCTAGACCGATTCATTTTATTCTCAAAATCAAGGATCGTCATCTATCGGACAAGGAATGCCATGTCTTAGGTCGTCAACTTAAGGTAATATTCTCCCCCCTGCTCACCCATGCTTCGATCCGGTCTACTCAATCCCGCCGTCCTCCACTTGCTCGCCCGTGTCCGCCACACCAACACGTTGGTCATCGCTGACCGCGGTTTTCCATTCTGGCCGGCAATAGAGACGGTTGATCTTTCCTTGGTCGACGATGTGCCCACCGTAGCGCAGATCGTAGCCGCCCTGCGCACAAATTTCGTCATAGGCCGCGTATTTGCCGCCGAGGAATTACGTGCCGCCAATACGGCCGATAAGCTGTCCCGTCACCTCGCTGCTCTCGATGGACTGCCGCTCGTTTTCGAACCACACGTCGCTTTCAAACTTCGCGTGCCGCACGCCATAGGCCTCATCCGCACCGGCGACACCACCCAATACGGCAATCTCATACTCGAGTCCGCCTGAACTTCGGTCTGCTCAACGCATTTACCCTCCATGCAATACCGCACCTTGGGCGCCACCGGCGTCAAAGTCTCCGCCCTCGCCTTTGGCGGTTCCTCCCTCGGCTCTGCCTTCGGCCCCATCGATGAGAACGACGGTATTCGAGCCGTCCATGTCGCCCTCGACCACGGGATAAACCTGATCGACACCGCCCCCTACTACGGCGCGACCAAGGCCGAGATCGTCTTGGGCAAAGCACTCAAGGGCGTCTCTCGCGATCGCTACATCCTAGCCACCAAGGTCGCCCGCTACGGACCGGAGCAGAAAGACTTCGATTTCTCCGCCGCTCGTGTCACGCGCAGCGTTGACGAGAGCCTGTCCCGCCTTGGCGTCGACCATGTGGATTTCATCCAAGTCCACGACATGGAGTTCGGCGACCTCGATCAAATCGTCAACGAGACCATTCCCGCCCTCCGCAAGGTCCAGACCAGCGGCAAGGCCCGCTTCGTAGGCATCTCCTGCCTGCCGGTTCGCCTTTTAAAACACGTGCTCGACCGCGTGGCCGTGGACCAGATCCAAAGCTACTGCCACTACTGCCTCAACGACAGCGCCCTGGCCGATCTGCTTCCCTATCTCGCGGAAAAAAAGGTCGGTATCTTTAATTCCGCTCCTTTGGCCATGCGTCTTTTAAGTAACGAAGGCCCCCCTGGCTGGCACCCGGCCCCCGCCGCCTTGCGTGAAAAGTGCGCCGCCGCCGCCGAGCTCTGCCGTGCCCGCGGTTCCTCGATTGGCAAGCTCGCCCTGCAGTTCTCGATGGCCCACCCCGGCATCCACACCCACATCGTCGGCACCGCCAGCCCCACCCGTGTGCTGCAAAACATCGCCGATGCCGCCGCTCCTCTCGACAAAGCGCTGCTCGCAGATGTCCTCGCTGTCTTCACGCCCGTGCACAACCTCACCTGGTCTTCGGGCCGTCCGGAAAACAACTGAACCCCGCGCCTTTGCATCACATGAAAACCCTCCTCATCGACGCACCGGGAAAGTTCTCTTACGGCGATAAACCCGTCCCTGTTCCCGCCGCCGGCGAAGTTCTGCTGCGCGTCCGCCGGCTCGGCTTTTGCGGCTCCGACCTCGCCACTTTTCGCGGAGGCAACCCCCTCGTATCCTATCCTCGCATACCCGGACACGAGATCGCCGCCACCATCGCGGCCGTGTCCGAGGGCGTGCCCGCTTCGTTTACCGCCGGCCAGGAGGTCACCGTCATGCCCTACACGACTTGCGGCAAATGCAGTTCCTGCCGCCAAAAACGCTTCAACGCCTGCCGTCACAACCAGACCCTTGGCGTCCAGCAAGACGGCGCGTTTACCGACTTTATCACTGCGCGCTGGGAAAAGCTCGTCCCGTCCCAGGGACTTGGCCTGCGCGAACTCGCCCTCGTCGAGCCGCTCGCGGTCGGCTTCCACGCCGTCGCACGCGGTCGCGTCACCGCGGCTGACATCGTCCTCGTCTTCGGCTGCGGCATGATCGGGCTGGGCGCCATCGCCGCCGCCGGCATCCATCGCGGAGCCACCGTAATCGCCGTCGATATCGAGGACAACAAACTCGCCGTCGCGCAAAAGGCCGGCGCCACCCACGTCATTAATTCGCGAACCGAAAACCTCCATGAGCGTCTGCTCGCCTTGACCGATGGTCACGGTCCCGGCGTCGCCATCGAAGCGGTGGGCAATCCCGCCACCTTCACCGCCGCCGTAGACGAGGTCTGTTTCGCCGGCCGAGTGGTTTATATCGGCTACGCCAAGGCGCCCGTGTCCTACGAGACGAAATACTTCGTCATGAAGGAACTCGACATCATGGGCTCGCGCAACTCCACGCCCGAGGACTTCCGCGACGTCGTCGCCATGCTGACTTCCGGCCGCTATCCCGTCGCCGATACCGTCACGCGCACCGTCCCCTTCAGCGAGGCCGGCCAGGCACTCGCGGAATGGTCGGCCAACCCAGGCGCTATCACCAAAATCCACGTGGAGCTCTAAACGCCGATCCCTTCGCGAACCTAAGGTTTTAGCCCCATGCCCGTCATCGATTCACATCATCACTTCTGGCATTATTCCGAAGCCGATTACGGGTGGATTCCTCCCGCTTGGTCTGCGCTTCGCCGCGATTTTCTACCTGTTGATCTCGCCGCCGAGCTTGCCGCCGCTGGCGTTGACGGCGTCGTCTCCGTGCAGGCCCGCCAGTCGCTCGAAGAAACCAGTTGGTTGCTCGATCTCGCAGCACGCCACGCTTTCGTGCGAGGCGTTGTCGGCTGGATTCCCCTGGTCGATCCTGACGTGGAGGCCTGCCTCGACCGCCTCGCCATCCACCCTGCCGCCGCGAAGCTACGCGCCGTCCGCCACGTGCTCCAAGCCGAGGCGGACGACGCCTATATGCTCTGTGAGGATTTCAATCGCGGCATCCGCGCCATCGGCCGCCGCGGTCTGGCCTACGATATTCTTATCCTCGAGCGCCACCTGCCCCACACGTTAGCCTTGGTGGATAATCACCCTGATCAGGTCTTCATCGTTGATCACATCGCCAAACCGCGCATCGCCGCCGGTGAGTTGGAGCCTTGGGCCAAAAACATCCGCGAGCTCGCCCGGCGTCCCCACGTCGCCTGCAAGCTTTCCGGGCTCGTCACCGAAGCCGACGTCTCCAGTTGGACGCCCGCCATGCTTCAACCCTATCTAGATGTCGTGCTGGATACCTTCGGTCCGCAACGCCTTCTCTTCGGCACCGACTGGCCGGTTTGCCTCGCCGGGGTTGCTTACTCGCGGTGGAAACAGCTCATCGAGTCCGCCCTTTCATCTTTTTCAACTTCCGAGCGTGCCGCCGTCATGGGTGGCAACGCCGTCCGTCTCTATCGCCTGTAACCTCTTCCCTTTTTCCCGTCATGTCCTCCATTAATCGTTTCCTCCTCTCCTCCGATCTCCGTATCGCGACCAATCCGTGCGTCAGCCCGGATTTCTGTCTCGATTGGAC
This sequence comes from Verrucomicrobia bacterium IMCC26134, assembly GCA_000972765.1. GTDB lineage: Bacteria > Verrucomicrobiota > Verrucomicrobiia > Opitutales > Opitutaceae > IMCC26134_A. The sequence goes on from CP011265.1 coordinate 2,032,809, forward strand.
CGCCCTGCGCGCTAAAATCTCCGGCAATGCCGCCCTTATCCATTGGGAAAAGAGCCGATTTGAGACCGCCGCCGGGGAGTGGACACTGATCGAAGATCGCACCACCGGCGACTGCGCCTGGCACTTGCTCGCCAACGCAGGCGTCGATGCCGCGGCTGTTTTGGAAGATGGCTTTCATGCCGCTGAGAAACAGGCCTATTTCCCCGCCACCTTCGCCAACCTACTCCGCCTCAAAAACCTCGTCCAGAGCCACGACGCGCAGAGCACCATTTTCCCGACCGGCGGTCAGAACCTTGGTCGTGGCACCCTGGGTATCGGCGCGCGTTTCACCACGCTACACTGGCCCGCCGTCGACTGGTCCATGGGCGCGCTGGGCCTCGGTGTAACCGCCAACCAGAACTCCATCCCGCGCGAGCTCGTTTACGACGTCGAGGCGATGCTGGCCAACCGGCTCGACACCGTGCCGTTTCCTTTCATCGGCGCCAACGTGCCCGAGGGCCACCAAGGCCAGAGCGTAGAAGGCATGAGCCATGGCTGCGTGCTCGCCAAACTTCGCCACGGCTTCCACCTCCGCCGCATCGCCTGGAGCTTCAACGCCGACCACCAGCCCATCGGCGGCAAATTCGATGTCCGCGAGGATGCCCTCGTCCGCGGCTGTCTGCTGGCCAGCTACATCACCTTCGATCTCTCACCCGAATTGGCCGCCGGCACCCGGGCCAATTTATCCGACATCGATCCCGCCTTGGTCGACACCGTGCGCGCTCGCGTCGACGGGCTCGGCCTCCGCCTCGACGAAGCCGCGTTCCGCGACCTGCTCGAAAAGGTCTGGCCTTCCCTCGCCAAGATGAAGCGCCGCGACGACCTCTACGCCACCGCCCGCGCCGCCGCTTTCACAACCGAGGTCGGTCGCACTTATCTTCGAGAGTTGTCCATCGATGAGCTGCCCGGCCTGACCGCTCCCGAAACCACCGCCGCCATGCTGGCCCTCTGCGAGTCCCTCGGCATGAAGATCCACTTCGTCGCCCCCGCCTTTGGCTTCCAGAAGAACATGCCCTATCCTGACAACACCGGCCTGCGCGCGCTCATCGAGCTTCAGTGGAAAGTGTGCCGCGCCTTCGGAGCCAGCATTGGTTTTCACTCCGGTTCGGGCAAATCCGCCGAGAACTACCAGGTCATGGGCGAGGTCACCGGCTCCTGCCTCGAGATCAAAACCAGCGGCCGCTACACCTACGAAATGGGTCGTGCCCTCTTCGCCTCGCGCGACGCCGCCGACCAGGCTCTCTGGCGCGACTGGCACCGCTTCACCCTCGAGCTCGCGCTCACTGGCGCCTACAGCGCCGACGCCACCGAACAGCGCATGGCCCGCATCTTCATCGTGGACAGCCTCGAAAAATTCGACCGCCCCGTGGATGTGTTCGCCAATCCCGCCGCCACCCGCGCGGCGCTTGAAGCGCTCACCCCCAGCCCGGAGCACATGTTCTGGTTCGAGTATAACTTCCTCTACGTGCTAGCCTCGGAAGGCAGCGCCGCCAAATCCGCCCTCGGCGACCACACGCCCTCCGGCTACCGTCAGCGTTCGCGATTCTACTCGATCAGCGCGGAAGCCCGCCTCGGCTACGCCAGGAACGTCGCCGACTACATCATTTTCCTCGCGGAAAACACCGGTCTGGTCACGCCCGCCAAAGCCCTAAGCGCCCGTCAAAAACTCCACGGCTACGCCAGCTTGGAAGCCATGCTCCAAGACATCGGGTAAATCGCGTCCACCTGGCTACGATGCGGCGGGACCGTTGGACCCGCCGCAAAGTCATTAGAGTGAGCGCCGTGTCGACGGCGCTTTTCCCGCTTTGGAGTCATTTCGTCTGGCGTTGCTTAACCTGCAACGACACCTTCTACTCCGCCCCAATCCGCTCTATGTTCCTTCGACTCCTCTCCCTTAATTCGCTCTTTTTCATTGGTCTTATTAGCCTTCTCGTCACTCCGCTGCAGGCCGCTCCAAGGGAGACAGTTCCTCTCTATCGCTGGGATTTCGTCGAGGATAAAGCCCCTGCCAACGCGCCCCTCGTCCCGCCGGGTTTCGCCACTTGGCAAGCCGTCACGATACCGCACATTTTTCGCCAGTCCGGTCTGCCCGACAACACCGCCGCTTGGTATCGCAAATCTTATAAATTCTCCGACACGGAGCTAGCCGGACGCGTATTTCTGCGACTCGATGGCGCCGCCTCCGTGACAGATGTTTTCGTCAATGGCCGCGCCGTCGGCCAGCATAAGGGAGCTTTCACCGCCGCTGTCTTCGACCTCACCCCCGCCCTCGCATTCAAGGGCTCGAATGAACTGCTCGTGCGGATCAGTAACCGTGATGCCGACACCGACGGCATCCTCTCCCGCTCCAATCTCTATTACACCAACGGAGGCATGTTCCGCTGCGCCTGGCTGATCAAGACCGGTGCCGTTCACATCGCGCCCGACCTCGGCTCCAGCGGCGTTTATCTCACTCCCGCCAAAGTCACCGCCGACCAGGCCGACTTGCACGTCCGCACCGTGGTGGCCAACCCGCTTGACCACGCCGTCTCCGTTCGCGTCCGTCACGTCATCACCAGTTTCGACGGCGGCCTGGTCGCTGAATTTGGCGGAGATCGCACCCTCCAACCGCAGACCACCATCAATCTCGATCTCGATCACGTCATCCGTCAGCCACGTCTGTGGAACTTACTCAACCCCGAGCTCTACTCCGTCACGACCACCCTTACGGCGGATGGAATCTTCTCCGATGAGGTGACAAATCCTCTCGGCTTTCGCACCATCACCTACGCAGACGGCCAATTCCTGCTCAACGGCCGCGAGGTCCGTTTTCTCGGCGTCAATAAACACCAGCAAAGCGAGACCGATTGGAACGCCGTGAGCGTTGAAGAATCCGTTCGCGATTTCAAACAACTCGCCGACCTCGGAGCCAACACCGTGCGCCTGGCCCACTACGCGCACAGCGACCTGGAATACACCCTCGCCGATCAGGCGGGTATCGCCGTCTGGGCGGAAAACGGCCTCGCCGGCCAGTCGTGGGACAAGATGGCGACCAAGGATAAACTCGTCACTTCCGACGGTGAACGCCTCACCCGCGAGCTGATCCGACAAAACTGGAATCACCCATCAATCCTCTTCTGGAGCTGCGGCAACGAGAGCACTATCGCCCCCGCTTCACGCTACGCCGAGATCATCCGCGAGGAGGCCCCGCCCGGCCTCGTCACCTACGCCGCCAACGGACCCGAGCCGGAACACTGCGACTTCATCGCGCGCAACACCTACGCCGGTTGGTATGGCGGCCACCTCACCGATTTCGGCAGCCGCGACAAGCCCACCCTCACCTCCGAGACAGGTGCCGGTTCGTGGATCACTCATCACGCCCCCTACGATGTCTTCGCTTGGACGGTGAACAAGTTTGAGTCCGAAGAATACGCCCAGCTCTTCACCGAGTATCGCCTGCAATCCGTCTTCCGCGATCAAACCGCCACAAACCCCATGTTCCTGTGGTGGACGTTCCGTGAGTTCTTTGACCGTAAATTCAAGGATCAGCGCAACACCAAGGGACTCCTCACCCTCGCCGGTTCTCGCAAGGACTTGTTCTACCTCTTCCAGGCTTTTCTTAAGCCCAATCAACCCGTCGTTCGCCTCCTCGGTCGCGAGCACTTCCTGCGCACCTTCGCCGCCGACTCCGGCATCAAGGCCTACGCCAACTCGCCCGAGCTCACCCTCACCCTGAACGGCATCCGCATCGGCACCCGTCGCAACGGCGATTATCGCATCCCTGACTCTTCTCAAAAAGCCAAGGACGGCTCGGTGAAACCCCGCCCCGGCATCGCCGTCGCCAACGTGTTCCTTTGGAAAACTTCGCTCGCTCCGGGACGCAATTTAGTCGAAGTGGACGACGGTCGTGGCCACCGGGATTCCATGATCGTTTACCAGTCGCCAACCGGCTCTGCACCGCCCGCCTCCAACACCGACCTCGCGCTCGATCTGCGCAGCTCCAACCCCCAAAGCCCCGCCACTTTCATCGACCGCCCCGTCGAAGCCCAAGGCGCCTTCTATCGCGATGTGGACGGCAGCTCCGACAACACCTTCGATGCTCTGCCCGACTCCGTCACCGGCGCGGCTTGGATCGCCACCCGCAGGCTCAGCGAGCCCGCGCTGAAAACCGACCTCGCCTTCCGGCTCAACCCCTCCGCCACCTCCGGCGCCACCGTGTTCGTGGTGGCCTCCACCGGCACCCACCCGACCGCCACCCTGTTGCCACCCAGCGCCGATGCCATCGCCGCCGCCGCTTCCCTCGCCCGTTCCCTCACCATCACCGGCTTCACCCGCGCCCCCGTGCCCATGGTCTGGCGCGACCACGGCCTGCACCTCGCCGATGCCATGCTCTGGAGCCGCCATCTCGCCCCCGGCGAATCGCTCACCGTCACCGGCCACACGCTAGACTACGTCGTGCTCCTGCGCGCTCAAAACCCTCAACCACAACGATGATACCCCTCCTGATTCCATCACGTTTTTTTCGCACCTCGCCACTCGTTCTTGCAGGTGCTTTTCTCGCCACCTTAACCACCCTCGCCCGCGCCGAGGTCGCCCTGCCCGGCATCTTCACCGACCACATGGTGCTCCAACGCGACCAGCCTGTCGCGGTCTGGGGCACCGCCACTCCGGGAGAGTCAGTGACGGTCCGCTTCGCCACCGAAAGCCAAAGCACCGTCGCCGACTCCTCCGGTAAATGGTCCCTTCGGCTGGGCGCCTTGCCAGCCAGTGCCGAGGGTCGTGAGTTCACTGTCATCGCGAGCAACACGATCACCCTCACCGATGTGCTCGTCGGCGAGGTCTGGCTCTGCTCCGGCCAGTCCAACATGGAAAAGCCGCTTGGGATCCGCGCCGGCCAAACCCCTTGCGACAACTCCATCGCCGAGATCGCCGCCGCCGCTCATCCCCTGCTCCGCCTCTACCAGTTTCCACGCAACGGCAATGCCTCCGAGGGCGACTCGACCCTGCGCTGGCTCGCCTGTTCACCCGCGTCCGTGGACAAAAGCCATTTCTCCGCCTCCGGCTACTACTTTGGCCGCGAACTGCTCCGCGAGTTAAAGGTGCCCGTCGGCCTTATCCACTCGAGCGTCGGGGGCACTCGCATCGAACCCTGGACCCCGCCCGAAGCCTACTCGAATAGGCCGGCTCTCGCCGATATCGCATCCGCCGTCGCCGCCGACCAACCCTACAAAAAAGTCAAAGTCGGCAGCCTCTACGCCTCCATGATCCGCCCGCTCTCACCCTATACTTTGCGCGGCTTCATCTGGTATCAGGGCGAGTCCAACCTGATGCTGGATGACAGCTTGGTTTATACCGAAAAAATGCGCGCGCTCATCGAGGGCTGGCGCGCCGCATGGGGCCTGCCCGAGGCTGCATTTTACCATGTGCAACTCGCGCCTTACGCCTACTCGAGGCGCAAGCTGCCCGACCATCTCTCCGTCTACGCGCTCCCCCGCTTTTGGGAGGCGCAGGACCGCTCGCTTGCCATTCCTCACACCGGACAGGCCGTGATCAACGATACCGTCACCCGCTCCAGCGACATCCACCCCACCAACAAACTCGATGTGGGCCTTCGCCTGGCCCGCGCCGCCCTGCGCCAGACCTACGGCCGGTCCGATATCGTCGCCTCCGGCCCTATCTTCGCCAGTCTGGAAAAGCGCGACTCCGCCATCGCGCTTCGTTTTGACGCCTCCGAGGGCCTGGCCGCCCGGGGCGGCGGCGCACTCGCCGGCTTCGCCATCGCGGGCGAAAACCACCAATTTGTGCCCGCCGTCGCCGAGTTAAGCGGCAGGGATGTGCTGGTCTCCTCTCCCTCGGTCGCCGCGCCCGTCGCGGTCCGATACGCTTGGCATGAGACGGCGGCGGGCAATCTGGCCAACGCCTCCGGCCTGCCGGCGCGGGCTTTCCGCACCGACGACTGGCCGGTCGAAACCACCCGCGCCCTTGCCCCCGAAGAGTTGGCCGCGCCACCTGCGCCCAAGACGCCCTGAACCTGGCAGTTACTCCGCACCCACCCGTCCGCGGGTGGACTTGGTTTTGGCGCGATCTCGTTTCGCCTGCACCAGTCGGACCTTCTGATTACGACTGCGGGGACGGTTAAGACGAAGGGTTTTCGCTTTTTCTGCCTGCTTTTTCGCCGCGGCGGCCCGCTTACGCTCTTCGAGTTTATCACACAGCCCTGTCCAGGCCTGTTCACGGTTAACCGCCTGAAAGCGGCCATTTTGGCAACGCACTTCCACCCCCGTGGGACCATGTCGCAACCACACACAGGAGCTGGTTTTCTGGATTTTCTGCCCGCCACGGCCCGATCCGAGCACAAATTTCTCCTCCACATCCGCGGAGCGCACCCGCAGGACGACCAGTCTTTGCTGAATTTGCGTTGGTAAATGCTTCATCGTTCTTTTCCCTGAAACCAATCCTGCGCGCGCTTGTCTCGCGAGTAGGATTTAGCACATCCCTATCCTTCCTTTTTCATAATCCATCCCAACATGATCACCGGCCCCACTTGGTCCCAGAACCTTCGCGAAGAAATCGGCAAAGCCGTCCTCGGTCAGGAAGAGGTCATCGAGCGCCTGCTCGTCGCCCTCCTGGCCAATGGTCACGTGCTCCTTGAGGGCATGCCCGGATTGGCCAAAACACTCCTGGTCAAATCCCTCGGCTCCGCCCTCGGCGTCCAGTGCGAGCGCATCCAGTTCACCCCCGACCTCCTGCCCAGCGATGTCGTCGGCACCATGATCTATTCGCCGCAGGACGCCGCCTTTACGCCGCATCGCGGCCCCATTTTTGCCAACCTCGTCCTCGCCGACGAGATCAACCGCGCCCCCGCCAAGGTCCAATCCGCCCTTCTCGAGGCGATGCAGGAACGTCAGGTCACCCTGGGTGGCACCACCCACCCGCTGCCGAAACCGTTCTTCGTCATGGCCACCCAGAACCCCGTCGAGCAGGAGGGCACCTACCCGCTTCCCGAGGCCCAGACCGACCGTTTCCTGTTTAAACTCCTGGTCGACTACCCGTCCCTCGCCGATGAGACCGCCATGATGTCCCGCTGGGGACAGGTCACCAAATCCCCCGCCCTCAAGGCCGTCTCCAGCGGGGAGGAGCTCCTGCAAATCCGTGCCTTGGTCGATGCCGTCCACGTCGCCCCCGCCGTGCAGGCCTACATACTATCCCTGGTCCGCGCGACCCGCACCCTCGCCAAACCGGCCGCCGCCGGCCGCGCCCGTCACGTCAGCTACGGCGCCTCGCCTCGCGCCTCGCTCGCCCTTTACAGCTCCGCCCGCGCCCTCGCCTGGTTGCGCGGACAGGATTTTGTCGCACCCGCGCTCATTCAGGAACTCGCCCCCGATGTCATGCGTCACCGCATCGGACTTACTTACGAGGCCGAGGCGGAAAACATCACCGCCGACACCATCATTGCCCAAGTCGTCGCACAGACGCCCATGCCTACGTCCGCCAAGTAATCCTTTTAATTGCGTTTACCGCCCTTGGCCTCCCCCGCTTCCAATCCCGCCGCCCCCGTCGCCCCGCTCGCGGCTTTGCGCCGCCTGGAATGGCGCGTCCGCCACGCCGTGGAGACTTCCCTGGGAGGAGGCTACCGCTCCGCGTTCCGTGGTCGCGGCATGGAGTTCGATCAAGTCGTCCGCTACGCCTACGGCGACGATGTCCGCGATATTGACTGGAACGTCACCGCCCGTCTCGGCGAGCCCTACCGGAAAAAATACGTCGAAGAGCGCGAGGTCACCGTGCTCCTCGTCTTCGAGGATACTCCCTCCCTCCAGTTTGGCTCCGGCACCGTCACCCGCCGCGAGGCCCTGCTCGAACTCGCCGGTCTGCTCTGTCTGCTCGGTGCCGTAAACCGCGACCGCGTCGGCCTCGCCCACCTCCGCCCCGACGGACCTCCGCGTTTTTTCCCGCCCGTCCACGGTCGTGGTCCCATCAACCACCTCGCCGCCCAACTCTTCGCCGCCGAGCCCCCGCCGCTTTCCGCTGATTCGTCGCCGGCATCCCACTTAAACCTGAGCGCGCTCAGCACGCTCACCCCTCGCCACAGCATCGTTGTCTGGCTCTCCGACCATCCCGCCCGAGTCGTGCCCGAAGGTTGGGCCGCCCTTGCCCGGCGTTTCACCCTGCTCGGCCTGCGCGTCGATGATCCGTGGGATCGCGACTACCCGGAGGACGCCGGCGATATCGCCGCATTTGACCCCCTTGCCGGTCAACTCGTCACTCTGCGCGGCGGCCATGCCGAGCGCCGGGCCCACGCCCGCTGGCGGGAAAAACGCGAAGCCTCTTTCGCCGCCCACTTCCCCGACGTCTACTCCCGCCACGTCGTCGGCACCGACGAAAACCGTCTCGACTCCCTGGTGCGCTTCTTCCGCCGCCGCGAAGCCGCCCGCTGAACCGCCGCCACTCCCCGTGCCTTTGATCGCGTCATTCCTTTCCCCTCTCTCCCTCGGCCAATACCAGCTCGCAGCACCACTCTGGCTGCTCGGGCCGCTGCTCCTCCTGCCCGTCTGGCTCCTGCGCCGCAGACTGCCCGTATCCGTGCTCGTCATACCCGCCGCCGCAGCCTGGTCCTCCGGCCGAAGCCTCTCCGCCCGCCGCTGGCCCTGGCTGCTCGCCGCCTTTGCCCTGGTGCTGGTCGCGATCTCACTCGCACGCCCCCAACGCATCGATGACCGCCGCGTCATCCGGGGCGAGGGCTACGATCTGGTCCTCGCACTCGACCTTTCCACCTCCATGCTCGCCGAGGACGGGATCCGCGACGGCCGACAGGTGAACCGTCTCGAAGCCCTCACCCCTGTCATTGAGGCCTTCATCCGCCAGCGTCCGGCCGACCGTATTGGTCTCATCGTTTTTTCCGGCCGCGCCTACACCCTCGCACCGCTCACCCACGACCATGCCTGGCTCGGCCGCCAGCTCGCCCGTCTCCGCATCGGTCTCATCGAGGACGGCACTGCCATCGGCGACGGTCTCGGCCTTGCCCTTACCCGACTGACTCAGGCCATCCGCGACACTCCTTCCGACGCCCCTCGCGCAGGAGCCTTCGCGATCCTCCTGACCGATGGCGCCAACAACCGGGGTCAGCTCACCCCCGTTCAGGCCACCTCGATCGCCAAAGCCAAAAAAATTCCTGTCTACACCATCGGCGTCGGTCGTGACGGCATCGTCCCCTACCCCACCTTCAACGAGACAGGCCAGCGCATCGGCACCGGGCGCATGATGTCCGACCTCGACGAATCCGAACTCCGCCGCATTGCCTCCGACACCGGCGGTCTCTACTTCCGAGCCGACGATCCCGACGCCACCGAGAACGCCTTCCGCGCGATCGACCGCACCCAGAAGGTCACCTACGACGCCCGATCCCAGTTGCTCACCACCGAGCTCTACTTCTGGCCCGCCTCCCTGGCCTGTGTCTGCCTCTTCCTCGCCACCCTGCCCCGGTTGCGCCGCACCTCGTAATCTTCCTCCTTAAACCAGCGCCTATTCCCGCGCCCTTCCGTGACCTTCGCCCAACCTCAACTTTTCTGGCTCCTCCTCCTGCCCGCCGCGCTGCTCTTCGCCGCGCTCCGCAAAGCGCGCACCACCACCAGCTCGGCCCGGCCCAACATCCCGCGCGTCCTCCTCCATGGCTCGACCGGTCCACGTCCCCGTGCCTCGTCCCTCCGCACCGCGCGTCCCGTTGCCCTCTGCCTCGGGTTGGCCGCCGCCATCTTGGGATTGGCCCGTCCCCAAGGCGCCACCCTGCCCTCTCTGGCCAAAACCAACGCCCGAGAGGTCCTCGTCGCCGTGGACGTATCCCGCTCAATGCTGGCCGACGACCTCAAGCCCGACCGCCTTTCCCGTGCCCGCCTGCTCATCCGCGCCTTGCTGGACGAACTCAAGGGCGAACGCATCGGCCTCCTGCCCTTCGCCGGCACCGCCTTCCTGCAAAGCCCGCTCAGCGCCGATTACGAGATTTTCCGCACCTTTCTCGACGAACTCGGTCCTGACATGATTCCCGCCGGCGGCTCCGATTTCGCGGCCCTGCTGACCACCGCCTCCGATGCGTTTTCCTCCGGTGATGCCGATCGCTTCCTCATCGTCCTCAGTGACGGTGAAGCGCAAAACGACTCCTGGCGCGCCCCCGCTGAGACCCTGTCTAAACGCGGAGTGCGCGTCATTGCCCTCGGCCTTGGCACCACCGCAGGCGCCATGGTGCCCGACGGCAAGGGCGGCCTCGTCAAAGACGATCGCGGCGCCGCCGTGCTCTCCCGTCTCGACGCCACCACCCTCCGCGAACTCGCCCGCGTCACCGGAGGGGAATACCGCGACGCCACCGCCTTTGTCGATCTGCCCGCCCTCCTCCGGGCCACCATCGCCCAGGGGCGCGCCGGCCATTTCGAAGAGACCGACGCCACCCGTCGAGTCGAGTTGTTCGCCTGGTTCCTCGCCCCCGCCCTGCTCCTCCTCGCCTACGCTCTCTGGCTCGAGTTCCCCCCCGTCCCCTCCCCGCGAAAAACCCACCTCATCCCTTCCGCCTCCACGCCGCCTTTGCGCGCCACCGTTTCCTCCGCCGCCCGCGCCGCCATCTGGTTACTCATCCTTCAATCGACATTCGTCATTAGTCATTCGTCATTCGCGGCGACCACATCGGCTCCACCCGCCACGCCCGCGCCCGATCCTCTCGTCGCCCTCGTCGGCAAACTATCCTCGTCTTCGTCACTCGCCGCCTCCGACCTCGCCACCCTCGCCGAGCTCACCGCCTCGCGTGGCGAAGAAGCGCGCTCCTCAGGAAAACCCCTCCCCGACGGCGCCCTCCACGACGCCTTGGCCGCCGTCGAAAAAGGCCAGGTAGCCACCCCTTCCGCCGCCGACTGGCCCGCACTCCGCAAGCGTCTGGAAACACTCCTTGCCCCACCTCCCCAACCGCCCAAGCAGGACGACTCCAAATCCAAGGACTCACCCGACAAAAAGGACCAGTCCAAGGACCAATCAAAGGACGACTCGAAATCCGATCAGTCCGATAAATCCGACTCAGCGAAAGACTCTTCCACTTCCGACAACAATAAGTCCGGCAAGCCGTCCGACTCCTCTTCCTCAGATTCAAAACCATCTTCCTCGCCGGACGACTCCGGCAAAGCCGCACCCGACGCCAAAGATCCCCCTTCATCCTCCAAACCCTCCGAGGAAAAACCGCTCTCCGATCTCTCTTCACCGTCCAAAGACGACACCAAAAAACAACCCGAGAAAGACAGTAAGGCCGCCTCCGCAGCCGATTCCACCCCTCCCCCTGAACCTCCAACACCTGACGCCTCCTCGATGCAGCAAGCTGGCGGTGTCGCGACCGACGGAGCTTCACCGGACGCTGACCCCACCTCCGCCGACCCCGCCCTCGCCCTCCCGCGTCAACGTCTCGAAGGCGTCCGAGCCTCCGATTCCCCCGCCCGTCTTTACCAGCTTCTCAACAACGCCGAGACCCCGCCCGACGCCTCCCGTAAAAACGCCGTCCGCAAACACGATTGGTGATCCACACCGCCACTTTTCCAACGCAACTAAGTCATCCGTCCGCTCTCTTTTTTTAATCCCAAACTCTCGCCTCAACTGACGCCGCTCCCAAGTCGTCCACGCCATGCTTCGCCTTCCGTTCCCTCCGCTCCGTCTCCTCGGCCTGCTCCTCTGCTTCGCCCTTCCCTCTTTTGCGCAGTCCGCCCGTTGGGAACCCTCCGGCGGCAGCCTCCCGCGCGATCAAGTCAGCCAGCTCGCCCTCGTCTTCGAAAACTGCGAGCCCTCCGCCCCCCCCTCCCTTCCCTCCACTCCCATGCTCGAGTTCGGCAACCCCGGCCGCTCCGAAAACAGTTCATTCAGTTTGAACCTCGGCTCCAAGGCCGTCAGCAACCGCACCATCACCTACACCTACCCCGTCCGCCCCCGCCAGCCCGACGGTGAGGTCCGCATTCCCGCCTTCACCATAAAGACCGACGCAGGCAACCTCACTGTGCCCGCCGCCGGCTATCGAATCGTTCCCGCCACCGTCGGCCAGACCGGACTGGGCCTCGATCAAATCGTCAAAGCCCGATTCGTCCCGCCCAGCGACGCCGTCTGGGCGGGTGAGATTTTCCCTCTCCGCCACACTCTGGAAATCGACAGCTCGCGCGCCTACCAAGCCACCCCGAACCTGGAATGGAACTCCCCGCCTCTTACCCTTGAAGAGTGGTCTCAACCTAAAAAAGCGTCCACTCCGTCGCTAAATTACGAAACCCGCACCACCCGCGCCCTCGCCGCACAAACAGGCAAAATCACCCTGCCTCCGGCATCCCTGCTCGTTGGCATAGCCACCGGCACCGACATCTTCGGCCGCCCCGTCGGAGATCGCTACAACATCTCGACTGCGCCCGTGACCTTGGACGTGCGCCCGCTCCCCTCGCCTGCGCCCGCCAACTTCTCCGGTGCTGTCGGCAAGTTCACCCTTGAGAGCAAAGCCGTCCCTGTCTCCGCCGCCGTCGGCGAGCCGATAACGTGGACGCTCACCCTTGCCGGCACCGGCAACTGGCCCGCCGTGACCCGCCTCCCGGCGCGCAGTCTCTCGCGCGATTTCCGCGTCATCACCCCTCGCGCACAAAAAACGCCCAAAGATAACTCCCTCTTCGACGCCGCCCTGGCCGAGGACCTTGTGCTCATCCCCACCAAGTCTGGCCCCGCCACGCTACCGGCCCTCACCCTGAGCATCTTCAACCCCGCCACCGGTGCATACGAAAACCTGCGCACCGAACCCATCACCCTCACGATCACGCCTGCCGCCCCCGCCAACCCCGGAACCGCTCCTGCATTCTCCTCCAACGCATCCGCCTCTGCCGCCGCCGATCCGGCGGCAATCACCCCTCCCTCCCCGCCGCCCTTCACTCCGCTGCCCGGCGACCCGATCACATCCAAAACTTCGACCAACCCGCCCGCCCCTCTCACCCCGCGCGCCGTCCTGTTGGGAACTTTGTCGATGATACTCCTGCCGCTTGGCTGGTGGCTCACGCTCGCCGCCCGCCGCGCCCGCCGCCTCGACCCGCTCCTCCCGCGCCGCCAGGCCCACACCCGTCTCGCCGCGCTTACGACCGAGATCGAGTTATGCATCACCTCGCCTGAAACGCTCCCAAGCCTTCTCCTCGCCTGGCAAAACGAACTCCGCACCCTTTTGGCTCTGCCCGCCACACCCTGCTCACGCGATCTGCCGGACGCCATCTGGTCCGCCCTATGGATAGAGACCGAGCGCGTGCTCTACCGACCCGCCACCGCCCTCTCCACCGAATGGCCAGCCCAAGTCCGCGACGCCCTCTCCCGCGCCACGCCAAAACCCTTCAGTGCGCTCGCCCTCTTCCGCCCCGCCCACCTCTTCGTGCGCACCGCCCTTTGGTTCATCGTGCTCCACTCGGTCTTCGTTGTGAGTCATTCTTCATTCGCAGCGCCCGTCGCCTCGACGCCTGCGGCATCCTACGCCGCCGGTGACTTCGCCACCTCCACCAAACTCTGGCGCGATCAACTCTCCGCCGCGCCAGGCGATTGGACGCTGCACTACAACCTCGCCCTTTGCCTCTCCCAGCAAAACGCCTGGGACGAGGCTGCCGCGCACGCCTCTCTAGCCGCCCTCTACGCCCCGCAGTCCGATGCCCCGCGCCGCCTGCTCGCCCTCGCCCTCCCGCACGCCACCTACCGCGCCCCCTTCACCGCCCTCTTCCCCGCGCCGCGCCCCTCCGCAGGCGCTGTTCTTAAAAATCCCTCGGCGATCGTCGGTCTGCTCGCCCCCCGCACCTGGCAGCTTCTCTTGGTTTTTTCCTCACTAATCGCCGCCCTTGCCCTTTGCGCCCGACTCGCCGCCGCCTATGGCAACGCCCCGCGTCTGCTCCGCCCGCTCGGCAACGGCAGCCTCCTGCTCGCAGTCGTCACCCTCGCCATCGCCCTGCTCGCCCTTCGCGTTTACGCGCCGGTATTGCCGCGCGACACCGTGCTGGTCTGGCAAACAACCACGCTTCGCTCCGTGCCCACCGACGCGGGCGAACCGCAGAAAACCACCACCCTCACCGCTGGAACCTTGGCCCGCACTGACAAGACCTTCCTTGGCTGGCGCCGCCTAATACTTGACGAGGGCACCACTGGCTGGACCCGCTCCACCACGCTCCTCCCTCTCTGGCCCGCCGCCCCCGCCGCCAGTCCCAAACCAGCCGCTTCCGGTTAATTCTTCGCCTTACCCGCTATCGATCGTTGTTCCGTGATCGGACAGGTCCACGATGCGTGCCTTTACGTAGCGTCTGCGAATGTCGTCCAGATTGAGCTGCCCGCCCCGCGTGCCAAACCGCAGCGGACAATAGGTTGGCAGTGGGGTTTTACACGTGTGCAAGACCGTAGAGGGAGCCCCGCAGCTTGTTGTTTTTCAGCGACGACCGGGCATTTACTAGATAGGCTCACAACCATGAATTCCTTGCAGCGCTTTCTCCCCCTTGTTTTGCCGTTCCTGTTTTTCGGCTGTGCGTCCGCACCCAAGGCCACGTTGTTGCGCACCGTCGATTATGTGGATATGGATCGCTACCTCGGACGCTGGTATGTCATCGCGAACATCCCCTACTTTCTGGAGAAGGGAAAAGTCGCAAGCTACGATACCTACGCGCGAAGGCCCGACGGCACGCTCGTCAATAACTTCACCTTTCGCAAAGGCAGCCTCGAAGCGCCCGAGAACACCTGGCACGGTTCGGCACGGGTGGTGAATACCGAAACCAATGCCGAGTGGAAAGTCAGCTTCCTCTGGCCATTCACCTCGACCTACCTCGTGCTCGAACTAGACCCAGACTACCGCTGGGTCGTCGTAGGCACGCCGGGTCGCGGACTGCTTTGGATACTCTCCCGTGAACGTCAGCTACCCGTTACGACCTACGCCGCCATTCTGGAGCGCATTCGAGTCCAAGGCTACGACCCGGCTCGTCTCGCCAAAGTCCCGCAGCCCATCGATTAGGTATTCCGGTAAAAAGCTACTTCCAACCGGGATCATACGGATTTCTGCCTGATACCGAAATCTTCCCCGTGAACTTCAAGTTCGGCTCGACGCTAGTCACGTTATCAGAAGACAGGCGCCACAACGCAGATAGTATTCGCTTCTCCGTGACAAAAGTCCTTGTTTCCGTTCTTCCGCTCCGTGTCCCCTTCGTCCGCCAAGCATCAGGATAAATCGGTCGCCGCCGGCGCCGTCAGCTGGCTTGCCAATGGCACCGTCGCCTACCGGCGCATGCTCGCGTTGATCGACGCGGCGAGCACCTCGATTCGCTGCGAAACCTACATCTGGGGCGATGACGCGGTCGGCACCCGGTTTCGTGCGGCGCTGACGCGTGCGGCGCTCCGAGGGGTGCGCGTGCACGTCCTTGTCGATGGCGCCGGATCCTCGGCCCTGCCCGCCGGCTACTGGCACCCGCTCCACGCCGCCGGCGGAATCGTGAACGTTTTCAATCCGCTTACGTTTCGGCATTTCTCACTCCGCAACCATCGCAAGCTCCTGCTTGTGGACGACGCATTCGCCATCACCGGCGGCTTCAACATTGCCTCCGATTACGACGGCGACGGCATCGTGGAGGGCTGGCGCGATTTCGGATTGGAGCTGAGCGATCCAGTCGCGCTAAGCCAGTTCGCCGCCTCGTTCGACAGTCTCTTTGCCGATCACCAGATCCGCTACTGGCTATTGCGCCACCTCCACCGCCGGTCGCTCCGCCGCCCTTTTTTCTATCAGCAACCCGGCCCCGTTCTTTTCAGTGGTCCACGCTTGGTTCGCAACCAGTTCAGCCGGCAACTGCTGGCCACACTGCGTCATGCCCGGCACGTGCGAATCACCTCCGCTTACTTTGTGCCCGGCTTCCGCCTGCGGCGGGCCCTGCGCGGTGTCGCCCTTCGCGGAGGCACCGTCGAGTTACTCCTCGCCGGAAAGTCGGATGTTCCCCTCGCCCAACATGCCGCCCGCTCGCTCTATGGCTCATTGCTCGATGTCGGCGTGCGCATCTGGGAATACCAGCCGCAGATCCTTCACGCTAAACTCGCGCTCATCGATGACTCCGTGTTCATCGGCTCCGCCAACCTCGACGCTCGCTCGCGCTCCATCAACTACGAGCTCACCGTCCACATCCACGACACAGGCCTCGCCGCGATAGCCGGCACCGCCTTCACGGCCGACCTCCAACATTCCAAGGCAATCACGTATGACGATTGGAAAAAATCCAGCACTTGGTTCGCACGCCTCCGCGGCGCCTGGGCTCGATTCCTGATCACCCAGGTCGATCCCTGGGTCGCCCGCCGGCAAATGCGCGACATTTCCTGACTCCGCTGAGAGTCTTATCCGCCTGTGAATCTCAGCACCAACTAAAGGTCGCCAACCCCGCGTGCTTCGCGTCTGCTGCGGTCTATCATCACTCCTCTCGACATCCCTCTTTGCGCCGGCTGTGGCCTTTGTTGTCATCTGGTAGTTGAACTCCGCCCCGGCGATTCCGTGCCCGAGGAACTCACGGTTGAACGCGAAGGTCACCTCTGCATGGACCAGCGTGGCGACGGCGCCTGCGTCGGACTCGACCCCGACTCAAGGCTCTGCACCCTCTACGAAACCCGTCCTCAGACCTGCCGCGATTTCAACCGTGGCGAAGCCCTATGCCTTAAAATCCTGGGCTTCCCCGCAACAACAAGCGCCTAGCCTCCGGCCCGCCACCACACCCGCTTCCCTCTGCGTTCATTGGTTCATCCGTCATTGGTCATTGGACATTCCTCTTTGGTCATCAACGCTCCCCGCATGTCCTTTTCCGCCCTCGGTCTCTCCGAACCGCTCCTCCGCGCCGTCGCCGCCTGGCACTACGAGGCGCCGACTCCCATCCAAACCTCCGCCATCCCCGCCATCCTGAGCGGCGTAGACGTTTGGGCTTCCGCGCAGACCGGCTCAGGTAAAACCGCCGCCTTTGCGCTTCCCATTCTCCAACGCCTCAGCGCCGAACAACGTCCCGGCGGCCGCTTTGTGCGCGCCCTCATCCTGGCCCCCACCCGAGAGCTCGCCGCCCAGATCGGCGAGTCCATCCGCAAATACGCCCGTTACCTGCCCTCCCCGCTCAAGACTCTAGTCGTATACGGCGGTGTTTCCATCAATCCGCAAATGATGGCGCTCGGCGGCGGCGCCGACATCCTTGTCGCCACACCAGGTCGCCTGCTCGATCTGATCGATCACAACGCTCTCTCCCTCTCGAATATCTCCACCCTCGTGCTAGACGAGGCCGATCGCCTGCTCGATCTCGGCTTCAACGACGAACTCGCCCGCATCATCGCCCTTCTGCCCGCGCGTCGCCAGAGCCTTCTCTTCTCCGCAACCTTCCCGCCCGAGGTGCAGGCGCTAGCAACCGCCTTGCTACAAAATCCCGTGCGACTGGATGTTCCAACCGAGCCTGCCACCAAGCCCGAGATCCTCCAACGTGCCATCGAGGTTGATCCGCCGCGCCGCACCCAGCTTCTTCTACACCTCATCGCGGAAAACGCCTGGCTGAGCGTGCTCGTATTCGTCGCTACCAAATACTCCACCGAGCATGTCGCGGAAAAACTTCGTCGCGCCGGTATCGAGGCGGCCGCCCTGCACGGAGAACTAAGTCAGGGCGCACGCACCCAGGCGCTGTCCGACTTCAAGTCCGGCGCCGTCCGCGTGCTCGTTGCGACCGATCTCGCCGCGCGTGGTATCGACATCGTGCGCCTGCCCGTGGTGGTAAACTACGACCTGCCACGCTCCGCCGTGGACTACACCCACCGCATAGGCCGCACCGGTCGCGCCGGCGTGTCAGGCGTTGCGATCAACTTCATCAGCGTCGGCACCCACGCCCATTTTTCTCAGATCGAAAACCTTCATTCCCTCGACCTGCCCCGCGAGCAGATTGAGGGCTTCGAGCCGGTCGAAACCGAGGCCCCCGTGTCACTTGTCGCACCTGATGGCGGCGGCATCAAAGGACACCGCAAGAGCAAGAAAGACAAACTTCGCGAAGCCGCCGCCCGCGCCGTTGGCACCACCGGCATACCGTCCGACATCACTCAGCCGGCGGCCGCCCGCTCGACTTCCCGCCCGCCTGCGCCACTTTCACCTCCAGCACCACCGCCACGCAACGGTGCCACGCCGTCCAGACAATCAATGAACGATAAGGCGTCGCCCCCCCGTTCCGCCTGGCCACGGCTACGCTGATGTTTTTCGGTTGCGTGAATCTACTCCAAGCAGGGCATTCGTGTGCGAATGCCGGGTAGATTCTTGAGGCCAGTCTTGGTGTCGCGGACTTGGAGAATCGGCGAACTTAATTCGGAAGCGGCAGGAGCAACTGTGTCTAGATCGCAAAACGCCAGGCCACAATACGGCTGTGCTTTTGGCCATGCTTCATCGGGATTATACGCACCTCCATCGCTTGCGCACTGTGCAGCGCCCGCTCGATCGCGGGCAGACTGGCACGCTTCGACACCAGCGTCGTAAACCAGCGGCACTGCTCCGGCCGTTCTGCGCTCTGCGTAATCATGCGGCGCACAAAGGCCGCTTCGCCGCCTGGACACCAGAGTTCGTTGCTCTGTCCGCCAAAGTTAAGCACCGGATGTATGGTCGACCGCCCCTCTCCGAGGTTGCGCAGTTTACGCACCGTGCCGACTGCGGCTTCCGCCGCCGAGGCGTGAAAGGGCGGATTGCACACTGACACCGTGAACCGCTCCGTTTCGCGCACCACTCCCGCAAAAACATACTCCGCCGACGGCTGGTGCCTGCACTCGATACGGTCTTTGAGCGACGGGTTGGCCGCCACGAGCTTCTTCGCCCACCCCACCGAATCAGCGTCAATATCCGTGCCGACAAAGCGCCAGCCGTATTCGCCTACGCCTAGAATCGGATAGATGCAGTTGGCCCCCATGCCGATATCAAGCACCCGCACTTTCGCGTCCACCTTGCGACCCGCCCTGCGATCCGTCTCCAGCATATCGGCAACGTGGTGCAGATAATCCACCCGGCCCGGAATCGGAGGGCACAAGGCTCCTGTCGGCAGGTCCCAAAAAACGAGGCCATAGTCGGCCATTAATAGCGCACGGTTCAGAGCGATTACAGCCGCCGGATCAAAAAAATCCACCGTTTCGCCCCCTTCAGGGTGCGCGATCACGAAGCGACTCAAGCCCGGATAAATCCCGGTCAAACGATGGAAATCGTAGCGCCCGTGATGACGATTGCGAAGATGCAGACCGACGTTGGTGGACGATGACGTTAAAGGCATCGCAGACAGATGCACGACGCCCCGCGCCGCAGCAATCCCAAGCGCCGCGACAGGATCCCGCCACCATGAAAAGCCGTCTTCAGGCGGCGAAACCGAAGCGTAATTTCACCAACTCGGCATCGAGCGATAGCGATTCGCGCAGGAGCGTGGACGCGATACGTTCGGCGGCGTTCTTTAACAACTTATCGAATTGGTGTCCGGTGAGCGCTACACTGTCGTGCCGTATCGCGACTATGCGTGTGCGGGAGACGAGCAGATGCATCAGGAAGTCCTCCACCTCCACCGGATCGTCGGTGTAATGAGTGAAGACGCGGACATTGTGCTGCGGTTGCACAATGTAATCGATTGAGAATTTAGAGAGCATGGGAGTTACAGGTTGAGGGTTGCGGTTACTGGGTTCGTTACATTCACCGGCTCGCGGTTGATAACGCCGGAGGCGCCACGAAACAGGCCCTAGCCAGCGCAAAAAGCTGCGAGTCGGTAAGGTGATGTTCATCGACCACTCGTGTGGCCACGATGCGTCCGGCGATGGCCGCGGAGTGCCGTTTTAACCAGGACACAAACTGCTCCATTTCGTTGCTCATGCCTTTGCCGTTACCAAAAACAACGATACGTCCCGCTCCTTGTAACGCGTCCGCTATCGGCTTGAAAAACGTATTGGGATCGGGCCGCTCCTTCCCGCGGGAAAAATCCTTGGAATTGTGCTCGTGTCGGAAGTAGTCGTCCGGATCAGGAGGGGCGATCAACTGTGTTACGACGGTGGTGCCCACCGAATGAAACACGCGCGCCTCACGGTGGTCGATCACTACCAGCCAGTCACCATCCCCCGCACCGGCCGCAGGCAAGGGCTTAGCCGAACGCGCCAAAAAATCCCTGATCTGGCGCAGCTGATCTAGTTCAACCAATTCATCGGCCAGCGCCAGATGCAGCAGCAGGGTCTGTCCGTTGCGCAACACCATGAGGTCGCCATTAGCACGCTCGGCGACAGGGGCGAACTGGCGAAAGAAGACGCGAACCTCATTCCAAGTGAGGGAAGATGCAGGCGAATCTCCATTGATCGCCTCGTAGGTTTTAAGTGCGGATCCGGTGAGGGCGGCGGGAGCATTCATGGCCGAGGGGGGGATTAGTTGTGCGAGGTCGGACGGGTTGCCCAACTTGAACACGGTCGGAGCATACCAGAAACCCCCAAGCTGGTCTGCGCGTCTTTTGCTCTAATACACCGCATCCGCTACGATACGCCGTGGATTACATCGTGCCCCCGGCGGGTTGTTTACCGGCGAAGGGAAACGCGCGGCGCATACGCGCTCAGCAAAATAAGCTGATCCAGCTTACTACGAAGCTTTCGATGCCGGCTTCCCAGAAGAGGGATCTGCAACCGCCTCGGAAGTCCCTTTCGCCTTGGGCAACGTGGTGGAGGATTTACGCGTGTGGGGCAGCGGGTGCTTGTTGTTAAAATAACGCTCGCTGGCCTTCAGATCTCTCTTGGTTGGTAAATACTTTGCGCCCATATCGGTAAAAGCGGCGCGAATACGGCGCGCGGGCAATCAGATTCGCGTTAGGCCCGCTCTCGTCATTTACGTGAATTACGGCTCGCTCGCTTCGTTCCAGTCTTCGACGCTGTAAAAATCCTACCAATACCATGTCCACCACACCCAATCTGCGCACCCTAGCTGAATTCTACATTCGCGGCCTCACCGAGGGCGCGATCAACGCCTCCGACGTCATCAAATGGGCTGACGAAGTCATCATCGCGGCCCCGAAAACCGAAGACTGGATGATCGAAATCTCCACATGCGGCGAAGACGACCGCATGGCCGTCCTGCATCACCTCCATGCCGTGCAAGGCACCTTAGACGAGGCCGCCCTCGCCACCTTGCTGGAATCGAGGAAATGATATCAGGCGGGTTGCGTAAACCCCGCAGCAGTCCTGCACCACTTCCGCAAAAATTCAAGTATCTCATTCGCCCGGGAACATAGCGGATGGATACGCACTAGTGCATTAATCACCCTAGGGCCATGCTTCCGCGTCTGCCAGGTTACATAAAAACCAACGGCGTAATTTCAGTAAACGGCCGATTACCGAAAAAGCACCATGATGCTGTGTCGGTTGTTCTCAGCATAGGGCGACGGCGTCTCGTAACGGAGCCGTCTCCCAAGGGTGCTTACGATTTTTTATTTACCAGTCGAAGACGAATCCTCTGGGCACGGATATCGAGCGTCAACGCTACGGGAAAAACTCGTAGCTTGCGCCAGATTCTGATCGTGCATCGTCCCGGCCCGCCCTCCTATTTAGCCAAGGCTGATTCGACGCCGAATGCGCTCAATGCCCTGTCGGCAGTGTTCGACTTATCGCACTATCTGGCGCAACTCCCCGCCGCCAGTCGTCGTTCCGCCAAGGCAGCTCCGATTCAACACTACCTCGATACCGGACGCACACTCGGTTGCTCGCCGCACCCTTGGTTCGACGCCGCTTGGTATGCGAGCCGATATCCCGAAGTGATCGCAGGAGGCCGGGATCCCTTGATCCATTATGCCACCCACGGGTGGACCTTGGATTACCACCCCCACCCCGGCTTTGATAACAACCACTACCTTGCAAACCACCCCGAGCTCATGCTCTCCGGTCCTTGCCCGCTTACGCACTGGAGCATGAGCACAGTCAAGTTTGCCCATCGCTCGGTGAGATCGGTCGCTGAGGATGCGCCGGGATATTATAGGGGAAACCGGCCCTACACCCACACCTCGCCTGCACTGATGCGTGCGCGTCGTGATGATTACCTACGGCTGCGAAAAGTGAAAAACCGAATCGCATTCTGCACCTCCATCATCGGGGACTACGACACGCTTCGCCTACCCGAGCATCTTTCGCCTGAAGTGGATTACCACCTCTTCACGGACCAACCACTGCACGGCTACGGTGTCTTTAATGTGCATCAGATTCAACCACACCACGCCTACGATAAGACTCGAAGCGCCCGCTACCTAAAACTACACCTCTACACCCTTTTACCCGACTACGATGTGATCATTTACGCCGATGCCAATGTCATGGTCAAAGGCAACCTCGCCGTCATCGCATGTAACTTCGCTGGGACCGAAGCGCCGGTTGCGTTCGTGCCCCACCCCGCACGTAAGTGCCTATACGAGGAGGCTGTGGCTTGTTTCGCGGCCCAAAGGGATACAGCGGAGCGAATCGTCCCGCAAATGTCAGCATACCGCCGTGACGCCTTTCCTTCAGACCAAGGCCTAATTGAGGGCAACTTGTTTGCGCTGCGCCCAAACCAGCCCGCAGCGACGCGTTTTTTTTCCGCTTGGTGGGAAGAACTCGAGAAGGGCAGCCGTCGCGACCAACTGAGCGCAAACTACGTGATATGGAAACAGTGCCTGCAGCACGTCGCCTTGCTCGGACCGGGCTTAAATACGAGAAACCATCCCTCCTTTGCCCTGCTACCCCATGGCACCCACGATGCGCCGGCCTTTGCCGGACTCACGCAGCAAACCTCAATCGCCACGTAGAGCCTCCCCCAATGCGGCCTCCACCGCCGCCGCGCTCCGCGCCGAGCTCCGCCCCTTGATTTGCGCGTAGCCGGCCAGCCTCACCGCTTCGGCATGCGAGGTTTCATCGAGTAATTTCTCCACCGCCTCCGCGATCGCCGCCGGATCAGGTTCCGCCAGAACGATACAACCGGGGGAGTAGACCGCTTGGTTTTGCGCTCCTGCGAGTTCCACCACCGGCAAACCACAAGCCATCATCTCGTGCGGCACCAGTGAATGGTTGGTCGCTGAAAAGACCACGCCCACGTCACAGCGTCGGTATAGTTCACCCAACTCGGCCGGAGACAAAACGCCGTGCTCTTCAAAGGGGAAAGGAAGCCGCGGAGAGCAGTGCGTTTGACCGAAGAGATGAACGGTAAAATCGGAGCGGCGAAGGGCCAGAATCTTAAAAGCACATAATCCAAGTGAAACCGCGCGCCGACAAGTGGTGGCGCGGGCGTAAAAGGAGATATGCCTGCGCGGTCGGATGACTTTCGCCGTATACTTCGACGACGTCATCGGTGCAAAATAAGCCGCTGGATCATGCGGCAGGTCATAGGAGCGAACCGGACGCGGCGACGCTCCGGCCAACCGCCCATGCAACCAGGCTCCGGCAGTGATCAGCTTGAACCCGAACCCGTAGGTTTTTTCGCTCGTCAGCGCATACGCTCCCGCCGGATAAAAAAGGGGCTCATAGTCCTGAACCAAATACGCCTTTGCGGATACCCCTCCGACGCCGCGGACATAGTAGGCCGAGGTATCGTTGCTCGCGATCACAAGATCACCTTCAATCCGGGCAACGTCAGCCGTTGCAAGCACTCGGAAATCCGCATCCAGAGGCGTGAAGTGTTTTCCCACATACTCGCGCAGGTTTTCATGTCGCGTCCTGCCCATGATCCAAAAGACGTGCCGGTGCCCGTGCGCCTCCATTTCATGCGCAATTCGGAATATCGCGGACAACCCGCCCGCTCCCGCATCGATATCGGGGATTATCCAATTGATATGCCAGGGGCGGTCACCGGCGGGCGGAGACCGCTGCGCAGTGACCTCGGGTATCTGGAGGTGCTCGAGCGCCACCATCTGTTCCTCGAGATTAGTCGTCCGAGCAGGCCCTTTTCTACCCAAATTAACACATAGAAAACCACATAAAAGAGTCCTCCCTGCATTCGGACTAAGGGCATATACAGTCGCCCACAGAACTCGCCTGCTGCTCGTGAATTCAAACTTATAACCCCCATCGAAACGAAACACTCCGGCCACCGTGCGGCGTCCCGCCACAAGCTCCAAAGCCGTCGTATCAGCAAGGAGCCCGAGAGGGATTTTGCCGGTGATCTTTATACCCCCGCTGAACAGTTTGATCAGTTTCATACCCTTGTTTTTAAGCGGGTAAAAGGCCGCGCGAGAAAAACCAGCCATACACTCGCCGGTGCCGTCCCATCGTTACACAGGCTATTCCCATCAAGGGAAGGAAGTCTATACGACTGCATGCGCAAGGGTTTTGAACAGCGAGCCAACGCGAAAGAGGACCGAAGTAATTTTAGGACTAAGGTATTCGACCCGCTTACCGTTTGCGTCCGGGTTTACACTGCTATGCTGTTGGATATGGTAATTCCACCCACACTATCATCTCATCATCGGCCCAACCGACTTCCATGAGAGATCTCCTGCGTTACAAGGACATCATTTTCTACCGCACCCTTGCAGGCTTGAAGTCTGAGGCGCGTAAAAACTACCTCGGTTATATCTGGTTCATCCTTGAGCCGTTACTGAGCACAGGCGTGCTCTACTTTGCCATGTCGCATTTGACCGGCCACCGCGGGGCTGCGCCTATTTTCGAAATCCTGATAGGCATGCTATCTTGGCAGTGGTTTGAAGGCGCTGTCATGCTAAGCTCTTCGTCCATCGGTTCTAAATTCCATGTCCACCAACAGGTGCCGCTCCCAAAGTATCTTTTTCCCTTGGTCGATATCGGCACCCACACGATCCGATTCGCCTTTGCTTTTGGTTTGGTCCTCTTGATCTGTGAGCTTTTTGGCTACGGGGTTTTCGGCACTGCAATGCTGTGGCTGCCACTCGTGCTGCTACTTCAGCTCGCCTTCATCATCGGCCTTTCGCTCGTCGTTTCCATCGCCGTCACGCTGATGTCCGATTTGCGCATGTTGCTGCAATCGCTCTTCCGCCTGCTGTTCTTTGTATCGGGTATATTTTTCGGGGCCGAGCGCGTGCCCGCCAGTTTACTGCCTTGGTTTCACGCCAACCCGCTCTCGGTGTTCATCGAGTCCTACCGCGCCATCATCATTGAAGGCCACTCGCCCGATCTTGGCCTGATCACCGGAACACTTCCGCTCATCGGCCTGCTGCTTTTCGCAGGTTGCCTGGTCCAGAGCCATTTCGACAAACGACTGCTCAAACTCACCAATGTCTGAACCGGTTATCACGCTCGAAAACACCGGGGTTTACTACCGGGGTGGTTGGAAACCGGGCGCACGGCCTCGTAACGCACCGTGGGCTCTGAGAGGCCTCAACTTGACAATCTCCCGAGGGGAAAAGCTCGGTATCGTCGGCCGCAACGGTTGCGGGAAAAGCACCCTTCTCCGCCTGCTCGCTGGCATCATCTCGCCTGATGAGGGGTTCGTGAAAGTCACCCGCTCCGGCTTGCACGTGCAAATGCTCTCCCTAGGCGTGGGCTTCGAAGGCAATCTTACCGGAGCTGAAAACGCCGTGTTGAGCGGCTTGTTCATGGGCAAGACTCGCAACCACATGCTCGAGCGATTGGATGCCATCAAGGCTTTCTCCGAACTCGGAGACGCCTTCCACCAACCGGTCAACACCTACTCTTCGGGCATGAACGCACGACTCGGCTTTTCCATCGCGCTCCAAACTGATCCCGATGTCTTCCTGATCGACGAAGTGCTGGGCGTGGGCGACCACTCCTTTCTGCTGAAATCACAGGCCGCGATCCGCGAAAAATTCCAGGCTGACACCACGGTAGTTCTCATCTCTCACGATGCCCGCGTCATCTGTGAAGTTTGTGACCGAGCAGTCTGGATGGAACGCGGACAGGTCCTGGCCGAGGGAATGCCGTCCGATGTGTGCGAGATCTACGAATCACAAAGCCAGTCCCGGGGCGCGTAACCGTCAGTTCCGCCGATGAATCTTCCGAATTATACTTCACTGCTCGCAACAAACGCGATCCCCATGAAGGACAACGCGGCTTGGAACCAAGACTTTCGAAGTCGGCTGCTAAGACCTTCGAGCGAACTAAGAAAGTTCACCTCCCGACGCTTTCCGCCGCTGGATAGGCTGCTTCCACCAGCCCGACTCCCGATTGATCATATCGAGCGGATACGCCTCAACCCGCGACGGGTGGAACACTTTCGCCGCGCACTGGAACTCGGCATTTTCAACTGCACCGCATACTTGGATGAGTCGGCGGAGGCCCGTGCAAGCGGCCTTAATCCGCTTCATCATTTCCTGATTCACGACTGGCCGCGCCGCCTCGTCTCGCAAGCCAACCCGCATTTCATCGACTGGCTGGATGCCGCGTTCCCGGAACAGGCGGATCACATCACGCGCCCCGACGCGAGCAAGAGTCCCACCCCGGTCCGCCCCGCCGGTCCACGCGACGCGCGCGAAGCGAATCCTCTGGTCAGCGTCGTCATCGTTAATCTGAACGGCCGCCGTCATCTCGCGGATCTCTTCGCCTCGCTCGCCGAGCAGACCTACCGAAACCACGAGCTCATTCTGATCGACAACGACTCGTCCGACGACTCGGTCGCTCACGCTCTCACTCTTTGCCCCCGCCTCAGGGTGTGCCGGGTTAAACGCAACGTCGGCTTCGCCGAGGCTAACAACATTGCCCACGATATAGCCAAAGGCCGTCTACTCTGCTTGCTCAACAACGACACACGCGTCGATGCCCAGTGGCTTAACTCGCTTGTGACGACTTGGCAGAGCTCGGCCGACATAGCCGCCGTTTGCTCAAAACTACTTTTCTGGCATCCCTTCATCGAGATTCGAATCCGTGGTTTGAATCCCGAGCTGCGCCTCCGCGTATCGCGCACCTGCCTCGATAAATTTCATCCCGATTACGTCAAGACCATCTTGCGCACGCCGACTGATGTTTAC
This sequence comes from Verrucomicrobia bacterium IMCC26134, assembly GCA_000972765.1. Taxonomy (GTDB): domain Bacteria; phylum Verrucomicrobiota; class Verrucomicrobiia; order Opitutales; family Opitutaceae; genus IMCC26134_A. The sequence goes on from CP011265.1 coordinate 2,059,784, forward strand.
CGCGACGAGAATAATACCGAGTGGCTGGAGTTTTCCGGTGAGTTCCGCGTTCTCCTCCCTCTCACCGGCGCATGTATCTGGTTGGCCGACTTACATTCCATCGCGACCTGTGACGTTGAAATCAAGATCGGCGCGCAGACCTCCACCCGCCATCTGCTTTCCGCAGGCGCAAACCAGCTAACCTTTGAAATCGATCCGATCCGCGCGCGTCCGCGCCCGCTACTCAACAACGCCGGTTCCGCGGTAGACGACTCACTCTCCGAGGTCCGGGACATCGGCATCAACGAATTCGACGAAGGACAATATGACGTTCCCGCCACGCTCACGGCCGTATGCGGCTGTTCGTTGCTCGTGGACACCGCGTGCCTGGACGGGCATCCGCTCTTCTGCGCCGCCTTTTTCGCCTACTACGAAGACACGGAGCTTTCCATTAGGCTGCGCCGCGCGGGCTGGCGCCTTGTCTACGCGCCCGGCAGCGTGGTTCACCATCGTCACGCCTCCAGCTCCGGCGAAGGATCGAAATTATTCCGGCACCTCCTGCAGCGCAACCGGCTGTATTTTTTTCTCCTTCACGCGGAGGCCGAGATAAAAAACGCGGCGCTAGCCACCGCGCGGATTGAGTTCGCTCATCTCGCCACGCTACGCCCGACCGCAAACGCTTCGCCGGCCGGCCGCGACGACATGCCCGACGCCGCTCGCTTGCTCATGGAGGTTAACGATTTCCAGACCCGCGTCGCCTCCGGTCGTGCCTATGAGCGCGAAATCCTTGTGCCGAGAATCGCTGTCTACGACGCATATTGGCGAACCGCCGGAGGAGGCGAACACCACGCATTGATGTTCGCGCTCTACTTCTCCCGTCTCGGCCCGGTCGACTTGATCGGCGAGGTCGATTTTGACCTCCAGGCGCTGGCCGCCGCCTTCGACCTGAACCTAAAGAACTGCCGAAAATTGATTTACCCTTTCGTGGACCGGGAACTGACCGCGAACTACGACATCTTCGTCAACTCCACATATCACTCCTCTGCCCCGTCAGACGCAAAACACTCCTACTACGTCGTAAGCTTTCCCCATCAACTCAACCTGCCGAAACGAGACCTGAACGAATTCCTAGGTTCCTACCGATTTCTAGCAAACTCACACTACACTCGAAAATGGATAGAGGCATACTGGAAAAGCGATTCGCATGTAGTCTACCCGTCGGTAGAAATCTCGCAGTCTGGAGACGTAAGTTTGAAGCGGGAGAAAATCATCCTGCACGTGGGCCGTTTTTTCCGGGGTGGGCACAACAAGAAACAGGCCGAACTCGCGGTCGTGTTCGCGGAGCTGAAGCACTCCGGCCGGATTTCTGGTGAATGGCGTCTGGTTCTCGCTGGCCGTGTTGATCCGCAGCACCTCGACTACCCGGCAGGAATACGCACGAGACACGCCAACGATGGTGTCGAGGTCTTGAACGATCTTGAACATGGCAAACTGACCGACCTTTACACCCGCGCGTCAGTCTATTGGCACGCCACCGGGCTAAATGAAGACCCCGATTCCAATCCCGAAAAGTTTGAGCATTTTGGCATCACCAACTGCGAAGCGATGGCCGCCGGTTGCATTCCCATATCCTACCGCGTCGGCGGACCGGGCGAGGTTATCACGCACGGAGCCGACGGTTATGTTTTCTCCAACAGCGCAGAACTCGCCGGGCTGACCGTCGAGTTATTGAAGGCCTGCGAACAAAGTGACCCGAAGGTCGAGACCATGCGCAAAGCTGCGATCAATACAGCGGGGCGCTTCAGCCGTGATAGATTTCTAGCCGAGCTGGCATCGATTCACCCGGCCGAAGGAAACGCGGTCGAGTTACTATAACGGGCTGCCCAAAGCCATGCGAACAAATCATAAAAGCCTGCATCTCCTGCCTTCCGCGGGAATGCTCGGTTTCGCACTAGGAGCTCTGGCGCTTTTCTGGCCGCTACTCGGCGCACATGGTCGGGTTCACTGGGGAGGAGATTTCGACAGCGACCTCATGTATTGGATTTTTGAATGGGGCTACAGTTCCATCTGGGGAGCCGGACATTGGGCTGATTTTTGGCAGGCCAACTCGTTTTATCCCCACACCCAAAGCCTCGCCTACTCGGACTCGTTACTCACCGGACAACTTTTCTACGGTCCTTTGCGATTACTCGGAGCCGATCCACTTCGCGCGATGCAGGGGACCCTGATTGCATTTTGCCTTTTGGGATGTCTTTGCTCGGACCTGGCCTTGCGCCGGGCAGGCCTGACTTGGCTGGAACGGCTAACCGTAATCATCATCGCCCACTTTGGACTCGCAACGACCGCCTTTCTGCCCGGCCACTACCAACTCTTCGCCTTTCAGCTGGGTCCGGCCTGCCTGACCTTCATGTATCTTTTCTGGCGGGACCTGAAAGTCGGCGACGCACTCGCGGCCGTAAGTCTTTTCGCGTTTGCGACCGGCTTCGCAACCTACTTCGGCCCCATGACTGTGGCGCTGGTTTTCCCCTACAGCCTCTGGCGCCTTACCAGATTGTATCGGGAAGTGGGATGGCGAAGACTTTGCGTAAGACTCATACACCCCGGCCTGCTGCTGCCGACCCTGGGGATTTTGATCGTGTTGTATGTGGTCCAAATACACCCTTACCTGGCGCTGCACCACGGGGGAATACGTCCCTCCACGCGCGAGATAGAAAGCTACGCAGCGTGGGCGGATTCCTTGTTTCAACTCGGAAACGTGTATTCGTATTGGCACGCCGACGCGGTCCCGCGTTACGGAGCATGGGAATACGCATACTTCCCTGGATATCTTCCTCTCTGCGCCGCTCTGTTTGGATTGTCAGCCGTATTGCTGCACGGTCGTGGAAAACATGCGGTCGAGAAATCAACCCTGCCACCGGGCTGGCTGGTTTTCGTCGCTTACATTTTTACCGCATCGTGGGTATTGTCTCTTGGTCCCCGTATCGAATTAGGGAGCCTACGGCTGCCCACTCCCTACGCGGCACTTCGAGATTTTATGCCAGGCTTTTCCGGAATTCGTGCGCCAGGACGGTTCGGGCTCTATTTCGGACTGATGCTCGGCACCTCTCTTGTGCTCTTGGCCCGCCAGCTCTCGGTTTTCACCTCCGGCAAAGCCCGGGCCTGGATTCTACCTCTCATCGCCCTGGCGGCGGCGGTGGAATCCCTTCCGCTAACCTCCGTCTACCCGTTCCAGATACGGCACGAAGAATTTTACCGCTCCATCTCCGCCGACCTTCACGGAAATAAACCTCTTTTGATTCTGCCGATCGTTGGCAAGGACCACCTTGCCACGCTGCGGAATATAATGGAGCAACTCAAGGGAAGCACGCTGCACGGGAGTCTGCTTCCTGTTGGCTACGGCTACCGCTGCACCGCCGAGCTTGACCGGCTCATAGATCTTGATCGGCGCTGGATGCAAACCGACGGCGGCGGCGTGCAACTGTTTCATTACGCAGCAGGTCTGGGTATCGCCAAAGTCTTGGTTTTCGTCGACGATTACCCACAGGAAACTCGCAGCCATATTGTCGCCGAACTCAAAGCAGCAGGAAGCATCACGCGCCAATACCCGAACTCATGCTCCTTGGTCGAAATCACCCCCAAGTAACCAAGCTCTTCAAGCTGCCGACATGAGCCAACTTTCACAGCCACCTTTTTTGCTCGCGCTAATCGACCGGTGGCTTGCCCACTCAGGTAATAGAAACGGACACGGGATCGAAATAAGCCAGACAGGCGGCACCGGCATCACACTTAGCGGCTTCGTGCACGGACTTAGCGCGGGTGACCAATCCTGGCTCGCCATCGGTGATCGTATCGTGGCGCTCGCACCGGAGGCGGCCGGTTCATTCACCTTCAACACCAAGCCAGGCCTCAAGCTCGTCACGGCCTGGGTCCGTTCTCCCAACGGCGCCGCGCGAGCCGTCGCCCGTCGGCTCATTCAGGTGCACGCGTCCGCCGCGCAAAATAAGTCAGTCACAGATGGGACGCCGTCGGCGGGCAACCCGCCAAGTCCGCGAATCAGCGTAATCGTCCCCAACTACAATCACGCCGACTTCCTTCGCCAACGCCTCGATTCGATCTACGCCCAAACCTTGCCGCCGTGGGAGGTGATTCTGCTGGACGACGCTTCCACCGACGAAAGCGCCGCCATCCTCGCCGAGTATCAGGCCCGCGACCCGGGACGCACCCGGTTATTGCGAAACACCCATAACTCCGGTGGCCCGTTCACTCAGTGGGCGCTCGGTTTCCGCGAAGCCCGTGGAGATCTGGTCTGGATCGCCGAGTCGGACGACTGGTGCGAACCCGATTTTCTCGCCCGTCTCGTTCCCTCTTTCAACGACCCGGCGGTAATGCTCGCCCACGGCCTGGTGCGTTTCGTCGATGCGGAGGGTCAACCCATCGCGCAGACCCACGACGCCGTGTTCAAACCCTTGCCGTCGCGCAAATGGCGGCGTAGCCACCTCGCCATCGCCCACCGGGAAATCCAGCTCGGCCTCGGCATACGCAATACACTGCCGAACGCGAGCGCAGTGGTGTTCCGGCGCGAGCATGATTTACCCCTGCTCGACGATCCCGAGTGGCGCGCGCTCCGGGTGTGCGGCGACTGGATTTTCTACCTGCATCGGCTGCGCGGAGGAAAAATCTCCTTCGTGCGTGAAGCCATTGCGCACTACCGGAACCACCCCGGCAGCACCTCCCTGCAAAGTCGGCGCGGTGATCGCTCTGCGGCGGAACACCTCGTGGTAGCCCGCCATCTCGCCGCGACTTACCGCCTCGAGCCCGGAGTCCTCACGTCCCAATTACAGTTGCTAACCAAGCAGCATGCCAAACACGCCGGCGCCGACCCCGCATTACCCGGAAGGCTCTACAAGACGACGGATTTTAAAGGCATCGCCTCCGGACGTCTGCCCAATGTCCTCATCGCCGTCCACGCCTTCGCGCCGGGCGGGGCTGAAGGCTTCGCGCTCAACCTCGCTGTCGCACTTCACCGGTTGGGCTGCGCCGTCACAGTCGCTGATTTCGACGGCCATCCAGTCGATCCCGTCGTCAGGGCCCAATTGCCCGCCGACATACCCGTCATAGTCGTAAACGAAAACCATCCGCGCGTCCTAGCGCGCCTGCTCCGCGACTTCGGCATCGAGTGGGTCAGCACCCATCACCCGCGCTGCGATCTCGCCTTCGCCCGGGCCGGTGCACTCCAGCCGGATAAATCACGCCCCAGCCTATTTTGCACCCATCACGGCTATTACCATCTCGACGCTTCCCGCCTCTTCCGCCACCGCGCGCTATTCGAACGGCAGGTCGATCTATGGATTAACGTCGCCGCGCGCGGTCTTTTGCCATTCGAGATCGCGGGTCTCGCGGCCAACGGCACATCCGGCAACTTCGTCCAACTCCCCGCGGCCATTTTTAGGCGCTCCGTGCTTCCCGTGCCTCGCTCAAAATTGGCGATTCCTGCCGAAGCCTTCGTGGTCTGCGTTGCCAGCCGCGCCTTGCCGGAAAAAGGCTGGCGCAAATCCATCGACGCCATCGCCCTTGCACGCGCACGCACTGGGCGCGACATCCGGTTGCTACTGGCAGGCTCCGGCCCCGTCCACGACGAACTCTATGCCGAGGGCGTGCCGGAATTTGTGTGCTTGCTTGGTTTCCGCGCTGACGTGGCCGCGCTCTACGCCACTTCCGACCTGGGACTGCTTGCCTCAACCTATGCAGGAGAAAGCTGCCCCTTGGGTGTCATCGAATGCCTATCCGCCGGAAAACCCGTGGTCGTAACTGCAATCGGCGAAACCCCCGCCATGCTCACCGCGTCCGACGGCGGTGAGGCCGGCACACTCGTTCCAGCCACCCCAACCGAAAATATCGTCGAGCACATTGCCTCCGCAATTACCGCGTTCGCCAGCAATTCGACGCACTACTCGGCCGCCGTTTCGCGAGCGCATGCATGCGCACCTCGCTACGATATCATGCAGGTCGCCGGCGACTACCTCGCTCATTACCATGCGCGACGTCGCACGGATGGCTTGCCATCCACGGATAAATTTCGCGCATAACCCTCTCTTCGCATGGCCCTCCCGTTCTTCTCCCCCAAGCCGACCTCCATCCGCGAACGCTGCCGCGATGACGCGGCCACCAAGCTGCGCCTGCGCTACGCCCCCTACTACCATGCGATGGAGGCCCAGTCCGGCACCACCATCCGCCTGCAGGGCCGCGACATGGTAATGCTCGCCAGCAACGACTACCTGGGACTCTCGTTCCACCCCAAGGTCATCGAGGCCGGTCGCACCGCCCTGCACCAATGGGGCACCAGCCCCACCGGCGCGCGAGTGTCCAACGGCTCCCGCGCCTACCACCACGAGCTCGAGGAAAAACTCGCGGCCTTCCTCGGCAAGGAGGCCTGCCACGTCCACGCCGCCGGCTATCTCTCCTGCCTCTCCTCCGTCGCAGCCTTCGCGCAGAGGGGTGACACCCTCTTCGTCGACAAAAACATCCACTCCTGCCTCTGGGAGGGCATCCGGCTCTCCACCGCCGAGGTCGAACGCTTTGCCCACAACGACCCCGCCGATCTGCGCGCCGTCGCCGCCGCCAGCCCTGGCGCCAACCCCAAGCTCCTCGTTGTCGAAGGCATTTATTCAATGGAGGGCCACATCGCCCCCCTCCCCGATTTCCTCGCCGCCGTCGAGGGCCTGGATTGTTTCAATGTCGTCGACGACGCCCACGGCTTGGGCGTGCTCGGTCGCGATGGTCGCGGCACCGCCGACCACTTCGGCGTCACCGACCGCATCGACATCATTTGCGGCAGTCTCTCCAAATCGCTCGCCAGCACGGGCGGTTTTGTCGCCGGTTCCCGCGCCTCGATCGAGTTCATGCGCACCCACGGCAAACAGACACTCTTCAGCGCCGCCATCAGCCCGAGCCAGGCCGCCGTCGCCACCACCGCCCTCGAAGTCATGCAGTCCGAGCCCGAGCACCGCGACCGTCTCTGGGAAAACACCCGCCGCTACAAAGCCATCCTGACCAGCCTCGGTCTCGACACCTGGGGCAGCGAGACTCCGGCCATTCCCGTCGTGATCGGCGACAAACAACGCGCCTACGCTTTTTGGCAGGCCTTGCTCGAGAAAGGCGTTTTCACCGTGCTCTCCATCGCCCCCGCCGTCCCGCCGGGAAAAGACCTGATCCGCACCGCCATCTCCGCCGGCCACACCGACACCCAACTCGACCAAATCGCCGACGCCATGGCCTACGCCAAGAAAAAGGCCTTATGAGCGTGAGGCTGCGCTGATCGCCCGCGCCAATCGCCACCTACCCGGGTAATCCGCCGGACTCTCACCCAGGTGAGTTGAGAACCTTGGCGCCCAAACCCGTCGTAACGGTCGTCTGCTCGCCCTAGCCCCGCCAGGTAAACGCATGGCACAACGCAACGCCAGCCGCGTCGGCCTCATCGCTCGCAAGCTGGCGACCGTGGCCAAGCAGCGCCATCACCGTGCGCGCCATCTGCTCCTTGCTTGCCCGTCCCGCGCCAACCACCGCCTGCTTCACCCGCAGCGGCGCATATTCCCACACCTCATCGTGACCATGGATAGCCGCCGCCGCGATCGCCGCTCCGCGCGCCGCTCCCAGAATCTGCGCCGTCTGGAAATTTTGCACGTAAATGGTCTGCTCGAGCGCCACGTGACGCACCTCGGAACCCTCTAAAAACTCCGTCACCGCCCGCGATATTTCCCCAAGTGCGAACGCCATGCTCTTTTTCGGATGAACCTTCACCGTGCGGCACCGCAACAAAACCGGCTCCCGCCCTAAACGAAACTCGATCAGAGCCAGCCCAGTGCCGCGCAGCGACGGGTCGATGCCCAGCACCTGGCCAGAAAATGACACCCGCATCGTGCCCTCCAGCGGATGCGCAGCCGGTCCCGCCGCCTTGCGCACCGCGCTCACCGGCACCAACGAGCCCACCGGCAGCCCCGCCTGCCCGCCTGCCTTGCCCATGGCAAGGCCGCCACCGGCAAGTTTCGCCGCCCACATCTGCCTGACGTTTTTAGAGGCCATTTTTAAAGGAGTTCGATAACATCACCCAAGCAGTAGTTTCAGTCCAGCCACCGCGCTCAGAATCAGCGCGAGTCTCTCGAACCAAACCTGCGATACCCTGGGCAACACCCAGCGGCCCAACAAGGCCCCCGCCAGCACCGCCGGCGCGAGGATGAGGTTGAATTTAAAACTATCCATCGTGATCAGCCCGAGCCCCACCATGAACGGCACTTTGAAAAGATTGAGCAGCAGAAAAAACACCGCGCTGGTGCCCACGAACGCCATCTTGGGCAGTCGCATCGCGAGCAAGTAAATCGCCATGAGCGAACCGGCTGCGTTAGCCACCAGTGTCGTAAAACCAGTCAAGACCCCGATGCATGGGGCGAACCAGACCGGGTGAGTTGCTCCCGCCTCCGCCGCTGCTCGTTCCCCGCTGACTTTTCCTGAAGCCTGCCATTTGCGGGCGACATGCAGTGTCACCAAGGTCACGATTATGCTCCCGACCAGCACCTGCGCCTGCCGATTGTCGATAGGCCCCATCGCCAGCGCGCCGATGCCCACTCCCGCCGCCGTCCAAGGGAAGAGCCGCCACAGGTGTTTCCACTCGGTGTGCCGCCGGTAGGAAAGCACCGCCACGATATCGCCAAAAATGAGCAGCGGCAGCACGAAGCCGCTCGCCTGTTTGGTCGGCATAAGGTTCGCAAAGATCGCCACAAACAACATCCCGATGCCCGGCACCCCGGTCTTGGCCAACCCCACGATCATCGCCGCGATGACGGCGAGTATCCAGCTGTGCGTGTCAAAGGTCATGGGCCAGCCTCCGCGGCAAACCCGCCACCTGCGACACGGAAAACGTCCCACGCACCGAGCTCCGCATCCGGCAGCTCCGTGCCGGTGGCGAGAACCTGACGGGCCTCGCCCAGCGCCGCCCAAAACCGGCGGCGACGCGTCGGGTCGAGTTCGCCCAATACGTCGTCGGCCAGCAGCACGGGCTCTATGCCAGTGCACTCGCGAACGTGGCTGACCTGCGCGAGGCGCAGCGCCAACACCAGGCTGCGTTGCTGCCCTTCGGAGCCGAAATCGCGCGCCGCCCGAGCGCCGACCCGCAGATCGATATCGTCGCGATGCGGCCCGCTCATCGTGCCGCGAAATTGCAAGTCACGCGCGCGGGTCCGCGCAAAATGCGCATGCCACGCCGCCGCGTCCCCGTCGCCCGGCGCGGAGTCCTCGGCGTAGGTGATATCGGCCGTCTCGGCACCGGCGCTGATCTGCGCGTAACCCGCCGCGACATGCGGAGCGAGGGCGGCCACGCCCCGCCTCCTCGCCGCCACCAGCGCGGCCGCCGCCGCGCCAAGAGGTTGCTCGAAAGCTGCCAGCTCAGCGGTGGCGGCCTGGCGTTTGAGGAGCTGGTTTCTCCCCGCCAAGGCGCGGTGGTAGTTTTGCAGCCCGTGCAGGTAAACCGGATCGGTGCCCGCCAGCGTGAGATCGAGCCAGCGCCGCCGAAGGGCAGGCGCACCACGAATGAGCTGCTGGTCTTGCGAAGAGAAAACCACGGTCGGAAAACGCCCGAGATGGTCGGCGAGGCGAGTCACTCGCTCTCCGTCACAAGCCACCTCCTTGCCTTCGCCGTGCAGGCGAATGACGAGCTTGGTCGCGCCTTGGACCTCGTGCTCGAAGTCGCAGGCAATCGCCGCCTCGCGCTGCCCCTGGGCCAGGAGCAAGCGGGTGTCGGCGGTGCGAAAAGAACGCAGCGCGGTCACGAAACCAACCGCCTCCAGCAGATTGGTTTTCCCCTGCCCGTTGGGCCCGACGAAAAACTGCTGTCTGCCTGCGAACGAAAGCTCCGCCATCGCAATGTTGCGGAAGTTTTGCAGGGTGAGACGACGAAGACGCATGAAGGCGGATGAATGGGCTGGCGCTCACGAAAGGCCAACCCGGCTCAGGAGCGAACCAAAGTTTTCCCGACTCCACGCAACTCGCAGCATTATCTGGTTTTTTCCCTCAAGATGCACAACTCGCGGCCGGATCGTCTCGGCCCGGCACTTCTTAAGCCCATACGCCCCATGAAAACAGAACACAATCCCTTCCGCGTAAAGTGGGCTTCCCCCGATAAAACGGACACTAGTTGGGCTAGATTTTACTTTTGTTAGTTGAGGTTGGATTCGTAGTCGAGGGGGCTTTTAAAGCCGAGGGACGAGTGAAGGCGTATTCGGTTATAGAAGCTCTCGATGTAGTCGAAGATGGCGGTGGTGGCTTCGCTGCGGGTGGCGAAGCGGCGGCGGTAGATCAGCTCATGTTTGAGCGTGCTCCAGAACGACTCCATTGTAGCGTTGTCGTAACAGTTACCCCGGCGGCTCATGGAGGCGATGCAACCGTGGCCGGACAAGGTGGAGCGATAGGCTGCGCTGGCATACTGACAGCCACGATCCGAGTGATGAAGCAGGCCTGCGCCCGGCCGGCGTTTTCGCAAGGCCATGTGCAGGGCGGCCAGCGGGAGCGCTGTCTCCAGGCTCGATCCCATGGCCCAGCCGATCAATCGGCGGCTATAAAGGTCGAGCACTCCGGCCAAGTATAACCAGCCTTCGCCGGTTTCGACATAGGTGATATCGGTGACCCACACTTCGTCGGGCTTGGTGGGGACGCTTGCCTTTGGCAGCAGGTTTGGGGCGATAGGCTCGTTGTGCGCGCTGTCGGTGGTTCGAACCCGATACCGGCGGGCCTGTCGACCGTGCAGTCCGGCTTCTTTCATCAAGCGGGCCACGCGGTTGCGGCCTACCGCTTCGCCTTGCTTGTGCAGGGCCACCGTCACCCGCGGACTCCCATATGTGCCACGCGAGTCCTTGTGCACCCTGGCGATCTTTGCCCTGATCGCTTTGGTTTTAAGTGCACGAGCCGAGGCCCGCGCGCTTTGCCATTGGTAGTAACCACTGCGCGAGACTTCCAGCACCTCGCACATCGTTTTGGTCGGATGTTCGTGGCTCATCGCTTTAATCCGGGCATACCGCTGTGCGATGGTTCGGAGAGGATGCCCGCAGCTTTTTTTAGGATGTCCCTCTGCTCGGTGATCCTCGCCAGCTCTTGCCGCAGTCGTTCGTTCTCGGCCTGCAACACCTCCTTGCTATCGGACGGGGCAGCCAGCCCGGCGGCCCGGGCTGGCTGCCCCGTCCGATTCCAGTCGTAGAGCTGAAACACACTGATTCCCAGCTCCCGGGCAGTCAGCTCCGCTGACCTCCCGCTTTGCTTCCACATGCGCACTGCTTGCTGACGAAACGCTTCGTCGTGCCTTGGTGGCTTCATTCCTGTCTGCTTTTGTTCTTTCATCGTTGAGTCTTTCTTTAGTGGCTCAACTCGTGTCCGTCGATTCGGGGCAACCTCAAAGACTAGCGCCACCGTCAAACTTAAGCGCTGGCCGACCCGGGTAAAGCCGTTCTACAAATCGAAGTCCGACTGCAAAGAAAAGCTCGCTGAGCACAATAGGGATTTGAGCGGGCAAAAAAACCTGCTCTAGGCAGGCAACCGCTACGCCTTGCTGGTGATTTTCCAAGCGATGGATGCACCGGGAAAGGACGGTGCCATCAAACACGTCATATCCGGGGTGAACCCGCAGGATTGCCTGGTGTTTAACTTCAAGCGCCCAAGCGCACAGGAGCTCGACCACGATTTTCTGTGGCGCACCACCCGCTGCCTGCCCGAGCGCGGACAAATCGGCATCTTTAACCGCTACTACTGCGAGGAGGTGCTCATCGCGCGGGTGCATCCCGAGTTACTCGCCGGCCTAAGCCTGCCGGCCGAGACCGCCAAGGATGCCACCTTCTGGACCCACCGCTGCCACTCTATCAACAAGCTGGAAAAACACCTGCACCGCAACGGCGCCCGAATAGTGAAGATTTTTGTCCACATTTCCGAGTAGGAGCAGCGCCAGCGTTTCGTCGCCCGCATCGAGGATCCGGATAAAAACTGAAAATTCAGCAGCTCCGACATCGAGGAGCGAAAATACTGGAAGGACTACGTGCACGTCTACGGCGCCTGCCTTGGCGCCACCAGCCAAAAACACACGCCATGGCATGTCGTTGCCGCCGACGAAAAGGACAACGCCCACCTCATCATCTCCCGCATCATCCTCGACGAACTCGCGGACTTGAAGCTGTGCCACCCCAAGACCGACGAAGCGCACCGCAAGGAATTGCTCGCGATCAAAAAGCTGCTCCTGAGGAAAACCTGACCGCTTGCGCCTGATTTCCAGTCGGTTTCGAAAAACATCACATTGGACCTCACCCTTCACTCAATGGAGTGCGGGAGAGGGCGCGAACTGGACGGCGCTGTCGCTGATCAAAGCCGCCGCGCCCTTGCCTTTGCGCAGCGTGATCAGCTCTGCGCCGGCCAAAAGCACCGGGCCGTAGCTGTGCGCGGCATAGACGCTCACCGGACGGAAAAAATAAAACATGGGGTCGAAGCCCATACCCGTGCCGACACAGGTGTTCTCCACCTGCCCCTTGGCGTTGACCTGCTGCGCCACCGCATTCCAGCCGAGCGAGACCACCGGGCCGTAAGCCAGCGGATCGAGCCAGCCGCGGTTGATGCCACGAGCCATCGCATACACGAACATGGCCGAAGCGGAGGTCTCCAAATAAGAATTCGGCCGGTCAAGCAACTGGTGCCAGAGACCGGTGTGCCCTTGAACGCGCGCGAGTCCGGCAGCGTGGGCGCGGAACTGGGCAAGCACGGCGGCCCGCGCGGGGTGGTTTTCCGGGAGCTCGGAGAGGAGTTCAGCCATGGCAACGATCGCCCAGCCGTTGGCCCTGCCCCAATGGAAGGTGGGGTGAGGATCCATTTCCTGCACCCAACCATGACGATAGAGGCCGTTCTCAGGCATAAACATGCGGCTGGAGAACTGGATTATCTGTCGGGTCGCGTCGTCAAAGTAACGTGCCTCTCCGGTCAGCGCGCCCATCTGCGCGAGTGCGGGCACGCTCATGTAGAGATCATCCAGCCAGAGGGTATCGCGCAACGGTCGGTCACGGGCCAGAGTGCCGTCGGCCAGACGTTTTTGCCCGGTCGTGATCCACTTTAGATAGTTGTCGATCCAAGGACGCAGGGCTTCAGGATCGATGCCGGTGCGACTCGCCTTAATAAAAGCGGCAGCCATCGAGCCCGAGTCATCGAGACTGCGCGGCGCGATCATGCCCCGCAATGCGCTGGCGCGTTTGGGACCCGTCTCTTCGACAGGTGGCGATGGACGCGTCTTAAGATAAGACGCGACTCTGGTAATAGCCCGAATCCGAAGGGTCGTATAATCCAGGAAACGCAGGTCACCCGTGCTCTCCGCCGCGAGCAACATACCCGCGTAGGTGACACCCCACTCGTAGCTCGCTAGAAAGAAATCCGTGCGGTCAAACCCCACATTGCCCGCCAAGGGTTCAAAATCGGCGATAGGTGCCATCGTATCGCGGTCGATGACCTTGATCGGACTGGCGATTTCCAGGTAGTCGACGATCCGCGTCAGCACGGACTGGATATCCGCTGGAGAGGCGGGTGTGTAAGGAGTCGGGTAAGCGGGAGGGATGCGACCGCTGTTGACCACGTAGGGCGCAGGTGGCTCGGCAGGAGCAGGCCCCGCGATTTGACCAAAGAGCGTCGAGGCTAACGCCGAGAGCACGGCGACGGCTGATAAACGGAAATCCTTCGCGCCCCCGCCGCCAACCTTGGAGCCGAAAAGGGGCATCGTGCCGCTGAATCCGAACGGCGGTAACCGGCGGCACACCGCGGCGATGAATGCGCGATTCGCTTTCTCAGGAGCCGTGCGGATCGTGCGGTGCAGACGGATGGTGTGGGTGGACATGGTGGGTAGAAGGGCTGTCTCCAACTGGCTCAGGGCCTGTCGGGCCTTAAATAGTGTCAGCCCATCATCCGAACTCGAAGTGTGAAGCGAAAAGCCGGCCCAACCGCATTATTCGCAGGCAAACACACCACCGTATCGTCATCATCGGGCATCAGCCGACCTGATTCGGGTTACTTTCGTCGCCTTTGACATCCCGCCGCCATCCCGTTTGGGTGACAACCTTTTCAACCACATGTCGCAGTTGCATCCTTATTGGCGCATGGAATATATCGAAGCGCCCCGCCCGCCCGATCTGCCGCGCCCCTTCACCGCGTTGCCCGCCCTCGGCGACGATCGCGCCGCCCTCATCGTGCATCGCACGCCCCTGAGCTACCTCATGCTCAACCGTTTCCCCTACAACCCCGGGCATCTGCTCGCCATCCCCTTCCGCGAGGTCGCGGATCTCATCGATCTCACCCCCGCCGAATCCGCGGACCTCATGGCGACGCTTACCTTCGCCGAGCGCCTGCTGCGTAACACCATGAAGCCCGACGCCTTTAACATCGGCTTTAATCTCGGCCGCACCGCCGGCGGCAGCATCGACCACCTCCACGGGCACATCGTCCCGCGTTGGAGCGGCGACAATAACTTCATGCCCGTTCTCGGCCAGACCCGCCTCCTCCCTCAAGCCCTCGAGCAAACCTGGGAAAAGCTCTCCGCCGAGGCGGCGAAAATGGCGTCTGTTGCCTCGATATGAGCACACAAACCCTTCACTATCCCTCCGCCCGCCACCTCTCCCAGCTCTATGCCGGCAGGGAGGATAATATCGCCGCCGCCGAGCGCCTGCTCTCAGTCAAAGTCATCACCCGCGAAGACTGGATCACCTTCGAGGGGGAACCCTCTGCTGTCGGCGCCGCCGAGGCCCTCTTCAGCCTGCTCAACGAGGCTCGCACCCAGGGACTCGCCATCCGCACGCCCGATTTCCTGCGCTTCGCCGAGACCGTCGCGCGCGGAGAATCCGCCCAGCTGCGCGAGCTGTTTACCCAGCCCATCATCGTTCCGACCCAACGTAAAAGCATCGTCCCGAAAACCCTCGGGCAAAAGCTCTACCTCCAGGCCATCCTGCGCCACCCGCTTGTCTTCGGCATCGGGCCGGCCGGCACTGGAAAAACCTACCTCGCCATGGCCGCGGCCGTGCACGCGCTGCTCAAAAATCAGGTCGAACGCATCATCCTTACCCGTCCGGCAGTCGAAGCCGGCGAGGCCCTCGGTTTCCTGCCCGGCGATCTCAACGAGAAAATCCTCCCCTACCTGCGTCCGCTCTACGACGCCATGGGCGACATGCTCGATCCATCCGTAGTCGCTGATCTGACCGAGAAAGGCATCATCGAGGTCGCCCCGCTCGCCTACATGCGCGGCCGAACCCTGAGCCGCAGTTTTGTCATTCTGGACGAGGCGCAAAACACCACGCCTGAACAGATGATGATGTTCCTCACCCGTCTTGGCGAAGACAGTCGCATGGTCGTCACGGGCGACATCACGCAAATCGATCTGCCGCGTGCCAAACAATCCGGCCTGCTCGAGGTATCCCGAATCCTGCAAGGCATCCCCGGCATCGAATTTCACCACTTCAGCGCCAGCGACGTCGTGCGCCACCCGCTCGTGCTCAAAATCATCGAAGCCTACGAGCGCTACAAAGACCCGATCCACGCCAACTCCGCCTGATGGATTCCACCACGGGATCACTGACTTAACCGCTTCACACCACTCGCACCGACATGGGCAAAATCACTGAATTTATTGACCGCCTCCGCGCGCCTTACGCGCCCCGGCGACGTCTCACCCTCGACACCGCTCAGCTCGCGCCCGCCCTGGAGTCGAGCCGCCTCATCGCCTCGCTGCTCTTCATCGCAACCGTGGCCGCCATTGTGCTCGTAAGCTTCGTGGGGGTCACCAACCGCACCCTGCCCGTCCTCCCCAACCAAATCGCGCCCGTCCGCATTGTCGCCGCCATTCCGTTCAACTACGAGAGCGAGCAGAAAACCCGCGCGTTGCGCGAGCAGATGAACGACCGCGTGCCGCCCGTTTACCGACTCAATCCCGACCCTCTACGTCTCTTCGAACTGCATTTCACCGAGCTCCTCGGCACCTTGGAGAGGCTCCCTTCGCTGGCACCGGCCGATCGCGATGCCTTCCTCGTCGCCCAGATCGAGGCCTTTAACTCCCGCAGCCCGGGCGAGCCCTACCGCATGACGCCCGACGACCTGGCCGTCCTGCTTACCACGGGAGACGCCGCCGCCCGCGCCGCCACCGTGGAGACCGCATTCACCACCCTCCGGCTCATCCACGCACAAGGCATCGCAGATTCCAGCTACCTCGGCGGCGAACGTCCTTCCAGCGGCCGTCTGCGCCTCTTCCAAGTCCTCCGCCCCGATGGCTCACTCGCCACCCGGCCGATCGACAGCTTTGACGACGCCCTCACCTTTCTGCGCGTCAATCTCGCCGCCGACGAGCCCGACCGCGACCGCGCCCTCGCCCTCTTCCGCCTCTTCCGCAACGGAGTCATCCCCAACCTCTCCTTCGACCGCGCCACCACCGAGGCCAGCCAGCGCGAGGCCTTGCGTAACCTGCGCCCCGTGACCATCTCGGTCGAACGCGGCCAGACCATAATCGAGCCCGACACCCGGGTCACCCCCGAACAATTTGAAATGCTCGAGGCCCATCGTCGCGCCCTCGCCTCCGATAGCGCAAACGCCCGGGACGAGAGCCTCCGCCTCGGCGGCCGCATCCTGCTCGTGCTCGCCATGGTCGTCGCCAGTCTGCTCTACATCCGTCTCGAAGACCCGGAGACGCTGCATAGCAACTCCCGCCTGGCCCTGCTCGCCCTCGTCGTCCTCGCAAATCTCGCGCTTGTTCGCGGCACCTACGCCCTCGGCAGCCTGCCCTATTTTCTGGGCAACACCGGCGCCGCATCGCTCCTGCCCTACGTGGCCCCCGCCGCCATCGCACCGCTCATCGTCGCCCTGCTTATCAATGCCGGCTCGGCCATCTTCATGGCTCTGCTCATCGCCATTTTCACCAGTGTCATCTGGGGGGGCCGACTCGATCTGCTCGTGCTCACGTTCCTCGCCTCGATGGTCGCCATCTATGGCGTGCGCGCCACCCGCAAACGCGGCCGCATCGTCCGTGCCGCCCTGTTCGGCGGCCTCACCATGGCCACTTGTATTCTTCTGCTCGGTCTCGCCGACCGCCTGCCGTCCCTCACCGTTTTAAAGCAGATGCTCGCCGGTATTCTCACCGCCATCGCCTCCGGCATCCTCGTCGTGGGCCTGCTGCCCGTCCTCGAACATCTCTTCAAACGCACCACCGACATCACCCTGCTCGAACTCACCGATTTCAACCACCCCCTCCTCCGCCTCATGCAGCTGGAGGCCCCCGGCACTTACCACCACTCCCTTGTCGTCGCACAACTCGCCGAAAACGCCGCCGCCGCCATCGGAGCCAACCCCCTACTCGCCCGCGTCTGCGCCCTTTTCCACGACATAGGCAAGACGACCAAGCCCGACTACTTCATCGAAAACCAGCGCGACGGCATCAACCCCCACGATTTCAACAACCCCTCCCTTTCCGCCCTCGTTCTCAAGGCCCACGTGAAGGACGGCATCGACCTCGCGCTCAAACATAAGCTCCCCCGCCCCGTGCTCGACGTCATCCAGCAGCACCACGGCACCACCTTGATTCGCTACTTTTACCACCGGGCCGTCTCCGCCACGCGTTCCCCCGCGGCTAAATCCCCCCCCACCCTCGCCGTCCTCGCAACACCAAGCTCCAGCTCGGATCCGTCCTTCATGAGTCTGCCCGCGATAAACTCACCGACTTCCCCCCTCCCCGATCAGACCCCTTCGCTCCCCGGTCTGGAGCCCGCCCCCGTCTCGCAGCAAACCTACCGCTACGACGGCCCCCGCCCCCGCTTCAAGGAGAGCGCCATCATACACCTTGCCGACGCCGTCGAAGCCGCCGCGCGCGCCCTCCCCAAGGTGAGCCCGCAGCACCTCGCCGAGCTCATCGAGCAAATCTCCCGCGATCGCCTCAACGACCACCAGCTCGACGAGGCCCCGCTCACTCTCGCCGAGCTCGCCGGCATCAAAAAAAGCTTCGGTCACACACTCTTGAACATGCTCCACGGCCGCATCTCCTACCCCACCAGCGACACCCCCTCCAAGGCGTAAACCCAGGCCCGGACCGCTTCCCGATGCGCGAACTCTCCATCACCAACCGCCATCCGCGTCTCCGCATCGACCGCCGTGCGCTGACCCGCGCCTTGGCGCATCTCGACGCCGAGTTCCGCTTCACCCCCGCCGATCTGCCCACCCTCAGCCCCGCCGGCCGACGCCGGGCCAAACTCCAGAGTTGCAGCGTCCCCGCTGGCGAACTCTCAGTCACCTTTCTCACCGACCCCGCGCTCGCCAAACTCCACGCCGACTACCTCGACGACCCGACCACCACCGACGTCATCACCTTCGAGGGCGACGAGTCCCTCGGCCACGCCGGCGACATCTGCATCTCGGCGGACACCGCCCTCGCCTACTCGAAAAGACACGGGGTCGCCTTCGCCGAGGAACTGCTCCGCTACGTCATCCATGGCTGGCTCCACCTCGCCGGATACGACGATTTGCAACCCAAGAAAAAGCGCCGGCTCCGCGCCGCCGAGGAGCGCGCGCTCAAACTTCTCCGCGCCTGCGGTCCTCTGCCCGAATTCAGCCTGCGTGACTAGACCTTGACCCCGGCCAGGCACAGCTCCTCGTGCAGTTTATACAGCTCCGGCGCAGCGACGCCAAGGGCCTGCGCCCGGCGCAAGGGCTCCCCCCAGATCGGCGTGATTTCGAGCGGACGCCCCGCCACATAATCCACCATCGTCGAGGGTTTATAGGGCCCCATGGGTCGCGTCTGCTCGACCTGTTTCACCACAAACTCGTCCGCGATCGCCACGCCCTCGGCGCGGGCGATTGACTGCACTTCTCGCATCAAGGCCCACACCCGCGCCTCCAGAACCGGGTCTTGCAAGATTCGATCCGTCGTCATGCCCGCGCGCACCACGCCAGACACCACCGCAAGGCCGTTGAAGGGAATGTTCCAAACCAGCTTGTGCCAGCGCGCCGCCAGCAAACTGCCGGCCAGCTGTGTTTTCAACCCCGCCTGCGTGAAGAGCTCCGCGACCGCGCTCGTCCGGTCCGTCAGGCCGCCCGCCAGCTCACCCAGTGCGATGTAGCCGGGCAAGGTGCACTCCGCGACTCCCGGCGCGGTGCGATTAACGCACACAAAACACAACGCACCGACCACGTGTGCGGCTCCTGACACCGCCGCCACCTGCTCGTCCACCCCCAGCCCGTTTTGCAGGTTAACCACCACCGTCTCCGGCCCGAGCAGAGGAGGCAACAGCAAGGGAAGCGCTTCATTCGCCGTCGCCTTGAGCCCGATTATCACCAGGTCCACCGGTCCGATCTCCGCCGGCTTGGCCGCCACCCGCACCGGGTGGAGTGTGTAACGCTCGCCGGGATACGAAACGGTCACCCCGTTCGCCCTTATCACGTCGAGGTCAGCTCGCGCCAGAAACACCACGTCATGGCCGGAGCGCGCCAGACGGCCTCCGTAATAGAGGCCGAGCGCGCCGGAACCGACGACTGCGATGCGTGGGTGAACGGGAAACATGCCACAGCCAAACCCCTCGCCGCCCTCCGCCTCAAGGTTTCAACGCGGAAACTTTTTTCGCCTCCCGCCGCGCCCGCCAAACCTTCCACGGCAAAACGACGCCCAAGTGGTAGACACCGAGCGCGAGCAACATGCCCGCCACGGCGTAAACCAAACCCTCGGTGGTCACAGGCACCGCCGGCCTAAAAGCCGCCCACGTTCCGCGTGCGATCTCCGCATCCACCTGCCGCAGGAAAACCCACGGCCGTGACCACACGCCCGCCTCGCGCAGCGCCGCCTCCGCAACCGTCAACGACTCGACCCTTTGCTGCGCCTCCGCGATCACGTCGCCCAGCTTCACCACTGGAGCCGCCGGTTGGGCGCGGGTGGTCTCGATGAGCTGCGCGAGCGTGAGCCCGCTTTCCTTCGCCACTAATTCGAAGCGTGCGAGCGCCCGCCGCGCCTCATCGAGGTGCCCGCCCAGGCGTTGCAGGTATTGTTGAAAAAACTCCGGCCCCTGGGCCAGGCCTGCCGCGCCGAGCACGCACAGGGCACGATCCAGCACTCGTTCGCCGAAGCGTCCGACGGGTTGGAGCGGAGACAGCCAGCGCGATGCCATAAGCTGGAGATAGACAACGACGCCCTTCGCGCAAGTCCCGTAACGCGCCAATCACCGCCCCGCCGGCCTGCCTCCAGGCGCTTGCACCCCTGTTTACCACCCTGCGGCCACCGGCAGAGAAGCGTTTTGAAATCATCGACGCCTCAGCCATAAGTCTTGCCAGCGCCCCAAGCGGGGCGCTTTGCTCTCCGTTTTTCGCCAACCTTTTCCCCTCCATGAAATCGTCCGCCTCGACCACCACGTTCCCCCAGCCCGAAATCGGCCGCCAAATGAATGGCGCAGATGTAGTCGTCGAGTCGCTCCATCGCGAGGGCGTTGATGTCATCTTCGCCTATCCGGGAGGCGCTTCCCAGGAGCTCCACCAGGCCTTTGCCCGCAGCGACAAGGTCCGCGTCATCCTCCCCCGTCACGAGCAGGGCGGCGTCTTCGCCGCCGAGGCTTGGTCCCGCGCCAACGGCAAGGTCGGCGTGTGTATGGCCACCTCCGGCCCTGGAGCCACCAATCTGGTCTCTGGCATCGCCGATGCCTTCATGGATTCCATCCCGCTGATCTGCATCACCGGCCAGGTTTTCTCCAAATACATCGGCAAGTCCGCCTTTCAGGAGACCGACTTCTTCGGCATGACCCTGCCGATCGTCAAACACAGCTACCTCGTCCTCAACGCCGCCGATCTCCCGCGTATTTTCAAGGAGGCCTTCGTCCTCGCCCGTTCCGGCCGTCCGGGCCCCGTGATCATCGACATTCCGAAGGACGTTCAGCAGGCCAAACTCACCCCGGTTTTCCCAGCCACAGTCGAGTTCGCCAACAAGTCCCTCACCGAGTTCCCCCACGCCAGCGACGACCAGCTCAAGGGCATCCTCGACCTCATCTCAAAGGCCCAGCGCCCCATCCTCTATACCGGCGGCGGCATCATCTCCGCCGAAGCGTCGGCCGATCTTCGCGCCTTCGCCGAGAAGGCCAACATCCCCGTAGCCACCACCCTTATGGGCGTAGGCGCGTTCCCCGAGGATCACCCGCTCTCGCTCCGCTGGTTCGGCATGCACGGTTCCGCCTACGGCAACTGGGCCGTCGACCAGTGCGACCTGCTCCTCTGCTTCGGCGCCCGCTTCGACGACCGTATCACCGGCGACGTCAACAAATTCGCCACCTCCGCCAAGATCGTCCACATCGACATCGACACCTCGGAGCACAACAAGAACAAGCGCGTCCAGTTCGCCATCGCCAGCGAGATCAAATACGCACTCAAGCGCCTCAACGAGCTCGCCGACGCCGCCAAGTTCGCCCCGCCCGACACCAAGCCCTGGCACACCCAGTGCGCCGCGTGGAAGCGCGACTACCCGTTCAGCTATGAGGAGAGCCGCCACATCGTTCCGCAGGAAGCCGTCAAAGTCCTCTACGAGCTCACCAAGGGCGACGCCATCATCACCACCGGTGTCGGCCAGCACCAGATGTGGGCCGCCCAGTTCTATCCCTTCAAAGAACCCCGCCGTTACCTGAGTTCGCTCGGTCTCGGCGCGATGGGCTTCGGTTACCCCGCCGCCATGGGCGCGAAGGTCGCCTGCCCGGATAAACAGGTCATCGACATCGATGGCGACGGCTCCTTCCTCATGAACGTGCAGGAGCTCGCGACCTGTCATATCGAGAAGATCGCCGCCAAGGCCATGATCCTCAACAACCAGCATCTCGGCATGGTCGTGCAGTGGGAAGACCGTTTCTACAACAGCATCCGCGGCAACACCATCCTCGGTGACCAGAAAAACATCGGCTCCCCTGACAACCTCGAAGGCATCTACCCCGACTACGTCACCATCGCAAAGGGTTTTGGCGTAAAAGCCCGCCGAGTGCACAAACGCGAAGAGTTGCGCGAAGCCATCCAGGAGATGCTCGACCATGACGGTCCCTACCTGCTCGATGTCATCGTGCCCTACACCGAGCACGTGCTCCCCATGATCCCCGCCGGCAAGTCGGTGAAGGAAATGATCCTCAAGTAAGGCGGCGCTCGCTTGGCCCGTGGAGTCGCGCCCGTGCCTGCGACACCACGGGCGACATTCCCTAGCTTCAGAACACGGCCGCCACAGCCCTTGCTGCCTTCGCTCCGGACCGAACCCTGCACGGCACAAATCGATGAACGCCCACGCTGCCCACGCCTTCAAAGAATGGTCCGCGATCGTGAACGCACTCGGTTCGGGTGCCCAAACCATCATCTTGCGCAAGGGCGGGATCTCCGAGGGGCGCGGCGGTTTTGACCCGACGCGGGCAGGACGTTTCTGGCTTTTCCCGACACTGTTTCATGCCCAGCGAGAGAAACTCAAAGCCGCCGCCGCACCCTGTCTGGACCTCGACGAACGCCATTCCGCCGCAGTCGACCCGAGCGCACCTCCAAGCCTGCGCTTTTACGCCGATCTTGTTGCTCATCGCTTCCTGAGCGACTGGACGGACGTCGCCGCGCTGGATACCTTCCACCTATGGACTGAAGCCACGATTCGGGAGCGTTTCGATTGGGCCAAACCCGCCGGCCTGCACCTGCTCCTCGTCCGCGTGTATCGACTGGACTCCTCCCTCGCCCTGCCCGCCGGCCTCGACCTCGGCGGCTGTAAATCCTGGATCGAGGTGCCCCTGCCCTGCCCGCCCACCGGAAGCACATCCACACCGGCGTTAAACGACTCCGCCTTCGCAGCGGCCCGTGCCGCGTTGCCCCTGGCACTTCAGGGTGACACGACCACCCGGTAAAAGACGCTCGTCTCTGTCGGGGCTGGCGTATCGGTAAAAACCACCGTGGAACCGGTTCCCGGCACCGCGGCGCCGACATCGACCCAACTGCCGGCTGCGAGCGTGGTGGAACGCTGGAGTTGATAGGTGTGGCCTAGCAGCGAAGCCTGATTGATCTGCATGCTCGCCCCGGAAAGAGCGATGACGGGCGTAAGAATGCTGGCGGCAGTCAACACCAAGCCTGTGCCGGAAAGAACGGAGGGCGACGAAGCGCCGGCGGTGACAAGGTCGAGTGTGCCGTGATTGGTAAAACCGCCGGTCGCGAGGAGCCTTGCGCCGCGCGTGAAACGAAAGGTCCCCGCGTTGGTCACCGCTCCGTTGATCGTCAGCGTGGAGCCGGTGCCGTCGGCAAGCACATCGCCTTCGTTGATCACAGTGCCATTGATGGTGCCCGAGCCCGTCAGCACTCCCCCGAGGCGAATCGTCACGGAGGCAACCGTCAGGGTGCCGGTGAGGTTGAGGGTCGCGCCCGACAAAACTTCGACCGTGGAGGTATTCGTGATCGAACCGGTGACGAGCAAGGTGCCCGAGCGCGCCGTGGTCGCTCCTTCGTAAGTATGCGCACCCGACAACGTGACGAGACCGCTGCCCGCCATCGAAAATATCATCGGACCGGCGAGCGAACCCGTGCCCGCGAAGGTATAGTTTTTGGACCCGCGAACTTCCACCGCACTTGGCCAAAGCCCTTCCACGAGCGAAACACCCGGACTGACCGAACCGGTGTTATCAAAAACGATCGCGTCGCCGGGCGCGAACTTGGCCGGGATCGATCCGTGCGACCAGTTGGCGGTGATGTTGTTATTCCATGCATTCGTAAGGCCATCGCCAGTCCAGATCAGCACGCGCGTATTGGAGGTTCCCGAACCGAACTCAAATGCGCCCAGATCAGGAGCCGCTCCGGAAAACGGATAGCCGATGGCGGCACCTGCATCGATGAGATCGCTGCCGGCCGCGAGCTGGAGCAGGCTGATGTCCGGCAGTTGACCATTGGGCTTTCTGGGAGTGGCGACAAGAGTCTCCAACTGCGTGGTGGTGGTCGTGGTCGAGACGAAGTCTCCTGCCGCAACCGTGACGGGAAGCGTAAAAAAGTTCGACGCAACATCACTCTGTGTCTGATCGAGATTACTCAGGGACGCGGAACGCGGCGAAAACCCTAAATTGTTGCGCATGGTGTGTCCGTAGCCGGCCACGTCGGTGTCGTTGTCGGCCAAGACGGAGAGCAGGTTGAAGTTGGTGGCGTTCTGGTAGGCGGTGTTGCTGATCCAGTCGCTGCCGCCGATATGATGGTTCGAGTAAAACCCGTTAGCTTTGTTACGCACCGCGAGGCAAAACTTGGTCATGTGGCGCGGCACAGGCGCGGGAAAAGCACCGCCGGCCGCTCCGTAGCCGCCCGATTTAAACCCGTTGCCGTCGCCGCGGCTGACGAGATTTCCGGAATAGCCGTTGAAAAACGCCCAGCAGTTCTCGAACGCGATGCTCTCGAAGGCATTGATGCAATCGAAGCCGTCGTCGCTGTTATACCACGCACGGCAGCCGCGAAACACGTTGCCCGTGCCGCCGGCGCGCGGATGGCCGCCGAAGCCGTCCACGTTGCCTCCGACGCCACTTTCCGAAACGCTATCCCAATTCCGGTAGGCGTCGCAATTGAGGATGAGGTTGTTCGAACCCCTGTTGAGATAGATTCCGATAGCCATGCCATCGTGCATGGAGATCTGCTCGTAGATGTTATTGCTCCCCTGGTTCTCAAAACACTCGGACTGGGTATGGATGAGGATAGTCACCTGCATGCCGACGATTTCGAGCCCCTTGATATGCAACCACGAACCGGATACAAAAAACGCGAAGATGCGATAGTTGGCGGGCTTGATCGCCGAATAATCAAAAACCGGCCGCTCTCCGGGGTAGGCCCAGTAACGGATGCGTGCGCCAGACGTGCCGCTCTTGTTGAGGTTGGTCACGTAGGCCCAGATGCTCGTGTAGAGCGCAATCTGGGACTCGGTCATCAGGTAGGTGCCGCCGCGGATGTAAACCGTATCTCCCGCGCTGGCCGCCAGCTGCCCGCGCTGCACGGTGGCAAAGGGACCGGCCAGCGTCCCTGGGTTCGAATCGCTGCCGTTGGTCGCGACGTAATAGGTCGCGGCGTGCAGAGAGCAAACACCCGAGAAAAGAACCAGCGCCAAGAGGCGGCGGATAAAAACCATGGTGGGGTGCTTGCTCATGGAGAGACGACAACGCGGTAAAACACACGAGCATCGGTCGGTGCAGGGGTGTCGGTAAACACCAGCGTGGCATCGGTGCCGCTGCGGGCAACGCCAACATTCACCCAAACCGGTGCCGAGAGATCGGTGCAGCGCTGCAACTGGTAGAGATGTCCCGAATGCGTAGGAAGTGAGACTTGCAGATCCGAACCGGAACCCGGGGCGATTTCCGGCACGGCCACCGCGGCCGCCGTCAAAATCGTGCCGGTGCCGGACAGCCCTGGGGGAAGTGAAGAACCAGCGGTAATGAAATCGATTTTCCCCGAATTAGTCACGGCTCCCGACACGGCGAATATCGCACCGCGTGTGAAGCGGATCACGCCGGTAGCGCTATTGGTCACGGCACCGTTTACGGTCCAACCGGAAGCCCCGTCGGCCAGAAAGGAGCCCTCGTTGATCAGCGTTCCATTGATCACTCCTGAGCCCGTGAGAGTGCCGCCGGAACGAATCGTCACGGAGGCAACCGTAAGGGTGCCGGTGAGATGAAGCGACGCACCCGACAAAACCTCGACGGTGGAGCTGTTGGTGAGCGTGCCGGCAAAAAGCAAGGTGCCGGCGGAGACCACGGTGGGGCCGGTGTAGGTGCAGTTGCCGCCAACGGTCCAGGTCCCGGCGCCGACCTTGGTGACGGCGGTGCGGCTGGGACTGGTGCCGTTGGTGATCGCACCGGAATACGTGGTGCTCGTGCCGAGTCCTCCAACTTGCCAAGTCACGACATACGAACCCGGGGTGTTGTTGTCAGGAACTATACCACCGATCACGGCATCGGATGCACCGGATATCGCACCAAGCGGCAGGGTCTGATTTTGGTTAAGATAAGTCAGGAGTGTGACCTTGGAGCCCAGATCGGTCTGCGACTGGGAAAGGCCGGATGTGTTGGAGAGACGGAAAAAGCCGCCGTCGGCGTCGGTGCTCACGTTGATGCGTCCGGTAAAAGCAGACCAGTCGCCGAGCACTTTGAAGCGAACCCAGGGCACATAGAGATTAAGCGTGCCGGAACCGGTGAGCGGACCGGAAAGATCCATCCGCGAATCGACCCGGAAGGTCGGATTCGACCCGGCGGGCACCCGCAAGTCGCAAGTCGTCGCGCTATAGGAACCAGCCGTGTCATACTGCTGCAGCGTTCCACCCGACAGGGTAAGCGGACCGGTGCCCAGGCCGGACACGTTGGCGGTTTCGTCGGCGAGCACGAGGGTGCCTGATTGCAGCGTGAAGCCGCCGGTGTGGGTATTTCCTCCCGCGAGATTAAGTGCGCCTGAACCGGTTTTCACCACGGTGGTGCCGCCTGCGAGACCGCCGCCAGTGGCGGTGAAAGTGTAGTTAGCCGCCGCATCGACGGTAACGGATGCCGGAGTCAGGGGACCGGTCACGGTGACACTGGAGTTTCCAGAAAAGGTGTCATCAAAACGCACCCGATCCTGCGCGAGGTAAGCGGTGACGGCGCCGCCTGCTGCAAAAGTCCAGTTAAGCGCCGCGGTATTCCAGAGGCCGGAAGCCGCCCCGCTCCACACGATATCGGCAGGAACCCGCGTGCTGCTTGAGGTGAGCGTCATGGTCACGACTCCGGGGGTAGAGGTATTGAACGTGGCGGTGTAGCCGGGGTCGCTCCAGACGAAGGAAGGCGTGCCGGCTAACGTGCCTGTATAAGTAAACAACTGATACGTCGCGGCGCCCAGCGTGCCCGACGGCACGATGGTGACAGGGCCGTTGAAAGTGAGCGTGCCGGCGAAAACGGGGCCGGCGGCCGCGCCGATCGTGCGGAGTTTACTCCCGGATTGAAAGGTCACCGCCCCCGCAATAACACCCGACCCGCCGAGCGCGGCGCCGGAGGAGACCGTAACCGAAGATGATCCGATCACGCCGTCCACCACGAGGCCGCCGGCCGAGACTGTGGTCGCGCCGCTGTAACTGTTAATGGAGGTGTAAGCCAGAGTCTGGCTGCCGGTGGCGGTGGCGGCCTTGGTGAGCGTGAGGCTGGTCGCTCCGACCACAGTAGCAATGCGCGTGCCTGCAGGGATTCCGGCCCCACTCACCGGCATTTGCGGAATGAGCCCCGTGGTGCTCGCGAGTGTGACCGTCGTATTACCGGATGTGGTCGTGGTGGCGAGGCTGGTGGCGGCGGATGACGCGAGCGTGAGCGTGCCGGTGCCGACCTTGGTCAGGCTGTTACCAGTGATGATGCCGGCGAAAGTGGAGTCCGTGTTTTTCGCGCCCACAGTCCAGGCCGTGGCGGACAAGACAGCCCTCGTGGAGCCCGAGAGCGCTCCGAGACTGGTCGATCCGGTCAACGAGTAGCCGTAGGTGAGGTTGGCGAAATCAACGGACGCGCTGGCGTAGCCGTAGCCGTTGTTGATTCTAAAATCGCCGCCGCCGGAGTCGGAGATGACATTGATCTGCCCGGTGAAAGCCGCCCAGTTTCCATTCAGTGCGGTGCGGCTGAATGCGGTGTAAAACGTAAACGTCCCGGCGCCGGTGAGCGAACCGGACAGAGTGCAACGTCCGTCGGCGTTGAGCCGGCCTGATGAGCCGGAGGGCACAGACAGATTCCAGGTGCAGGAGTTGTTCGACTGAAGATCGGTCATCGAGAGCGTGCCGCCATCAAGGGTAACGAGTCCGGAGCCGAGACCGTCTTCATTGGCTTCGAAAGAACCGAGCAACACGGCTCCGGCTTTAATCACTGTGCCGCCAGAATAGGTGTTGATGCCCGCGAGATTGAGGGTGCCGGAGCCGGTCTTTGTCAGCGTGCCATTACCCATCAGCCCGCCCGACCACACCAGGCTGGCAGTGCTGGTGCTGATCTCAATACCCCCTCCTCCGGTAGTGAAGGTCGCAGCGCGGTTGGTGGAAAAATTAAGCGCGCCGGTGTAGCGGAGAGTGCCGCCGTTGAACACGAGATTGGTGGCATCGGAAGAAGCCGCGCCAAGCGGACCGGCGACCCCGGCAGGCGTGACCGTGGCGATCGACACCACGCCGCCGTTGAGCGTGGTGGGGCCGGTGTAGGTATTGTTGGTCTGGATGGTCAGCGTGCCCGAGCTGTTCTTCGTCAGCCCACCGGTTCCGCCGATGGAGCCGTTGCCCGAGAACGTATAATTCGCGGTGGCGTCGACCGCGACCGACGCAGGAAAAACCTCGGTTGAAAGGCTGACGGCAGATGCTGCTGATCCGGTGGCGTCGAAACGCACGCCGTCTCCCGTCACGAAGGCTGTGGCGTTGCCCCCGATGAGCCAGTTTGGACTCGTGGCGAGATCCCACGTGGACGTGTTCCCGCGCCAGACCAGGGAATCAGGTGCGCGGGTGGAGGCGACCGTGAGCACCAGAGCACCGCCGGAAAAAGAGAGTGTCCCGGCTGCGCCCGCCAGGCCGGTAATGGAGATATTCGCCACGGAGCCGGTCAGCGTGCCGGTGTAGGTGATAAGCGTGTAGACGCCGGGGGCGAGAACCACGCCCAAGAGCTGAAGCTCGATGCGGGTGGTGCCGGCTAGGGTCAGATTCCCGGTGACAACGATGCGATCGCCAGCGGCGACGGGAGTGGCGCCCAGATCGAACTCGAGGACGGAGGCATTGAGCGAGAGTTGATTGCCGATCGAAAGCGTGCCGGCGGTGCCGAGCGTGGCGGGCGCAACTCGCCCGCGCGCCGCGACGACGAGCCCGTTACCCAAACTGCCGGTTCCGGCGACGCGTCCGAGTCCCTCGAGCGCCACCATGCTGGAAGCAAGCGTGCCGTTCACCGTGAGTGTGCCCTGCTCGACGTGCGTTCCGCCTGTGTAGGAGTGCGCGGCTTGCAGGGTGAGCGAGCCGAGACCGGCTTTGGTGAGGCTCATGGGCCCGGTGAGCGTGCCGGTGCCGGCGAAGGTGTAGTCTTTGCCGACCGCGTTGTGGACAACGACCTCAGCGGGCGCGAGCGAGCCGACAAGCGTAAGGGCAGAGCTGGTGTCGCCAGTGTAATCAAGCAGGACGGAGTCCGTGCCAGTGAACGTGCTCGGCGCTGTGCCGCGCAGCCAGCGGGCGCTCCCGCCGGCATCCCAGGTGTTGGCATCGGTTGCGCCTTTCCACACGAGGTTGCCGTGCCAGATCGGAGCGCGGGGCGGAGCTGACATATCCTGCCCAAGAAAAAACCCGGGATGAGGCGGCTGATTATAGCCGGTATTCTGCCAAGCGATGGCCTCGCGATACTGCGGGTCATGCATCAAAGTATAAAGCCGGTTGGTCGCGGGAATCGTGGTCGTGTAAACGCGCAACGCGGTGCTGTCGGTGGTGCGCATCACGACTTCTTCGCGCCAGTCGCCGAGGATGTCGCCGCTGAGGTTGGGCGTGGCCTTGGTGCCATTATTGGACGACACACCGCTCATGCTGAGCAGGGCCGAGGTGTTGCCGCTCGCGGGCACCCATTTGGTGATCGTCGTCCCGTCGAGCAATTCGCGCAGAGGATCGGCATCCCACCAGGCGCCGAAGTTCACCGCCGGGCGCGACGCCGTGGTGATGGGCACGCCTTTGACGGTGTAAACCATGGAGCTGTTGGTCGCCCAGGCCTCGTAGCCGGGGTAACGCGGGTCGATATCGAAGGCCACGCCGCGTCCGACGTCGCCGCCACCGGGCGCGCCCCAGAGAGGCGTGCCGTCGCGTTGCTCGGTGAGGCTGGTGCCGTAGATGCCGTAGGAGGAAGGACTCTCGTGCGGCATGAAAAACTTCAGGCCCGGACTGTCAGGATCCATTTCCGAAAGGTGTGTCGCGTCACCGTGGCCGAGGCCGGTGCTCCAGAGTCCGGTGCCGTTGTCGTCAATGGCGCAGGCGCCGTAGGCGATCTCGTCTTTGCCGTCCCCGTCCAGATCGCCGACGCTGATGCTGTGGGCGCCCTGGCCGGCGTAGGCGAGATTGGAGGCCGGACCGCTGCCGCTGTCGAAGGCCCAGCGCTTGGTCAGTTGCCCGCCACGCCAGTCCCACGCAGTCAGAAAGGCGCGGGTGTAATAGCCACGGGCAAACACGCCGGTGGGGCGCTGGCCGTCCAGGTAGGCGACGGCGGCGAGAAACCGGTCGAAGCGGTTGCCGTAGCCGTCGCCCCAAAGGGTGGTGAGGCGCGCACTCGAGGGGTTGTCATCGAGGTTGTCGGGGTCGCGCTGGGGAAAGAAACGGGTGGTGGCGAGTTCGGTGCCGGTGAGTCCGTCAAAGACCGACAGGAACTCGGGACCGGTGAGGATGTAGCCGCTGGTATTGCGGTAATCGTCGGTATCGTTGAAGGCCGGACGCACCCCGCCCTGCCACTTGGCCGAGCCGCCGACGTAGGTTCCGGCGGCGTCGAGCGAACCGGGCGCGCTCCGGCACATGATCTCGGCGCGGCCATCCCCGTCGAAATCGTAAACCATGAAATCCATGTAATGCGCGCCCGAGCGGATATTCACCCCGAGATCGATGCGCCAGATAGGTCCCGCCGCAGCGGGATCGAGTTTGTAGGCGTCCAGGTAGGTGTTTCCGGTGTAGCCGCTCTGGGAGTTGTCCTTGGAGTTGGTCGGATCCCACTTGAGAATGAGCTCGTATTCGCCGTCACCATCGAGATCGCCCACACTGCAATCGTTGGCGGTGTAGGTGTAGGCACCGCTGGCATTGGTGCCGCCGGGCGGGATTTGCAGGGGGATGGTGAGGTATTGGCCGACCGCACTGTTTGCCGGGAGGGTAAAGGTGGCGCCCGCGGCTTGCTCGACGCCGCCAAGCACGGGGCGGACGGAGTAGGCGTTACTGATCGTAAAGGTGGCGGTGCCATCGGTGTAATCGGTCGTCGCGGTCAACGGCGTCGCGTTGAGTTTCACGGCGGCGGCACCGTTGGCCGAGCGGTAGAGATTAAATGCGATGCCAGCGGGATCATCTCCGAGCAAACGCCAGCCAATGTAGACCTGGGTGCTCGAGGAGCGGACCGCAATCATGCCGCGACCGAGCGCCTCCATCTGCCGCTGGGCAAAGACCGGCGATGAGCCCAAGCCAGCCATGAACCCCGCAGCGACTACCCAGACCAAGCCCGAGAGCGCGGCCCAGCGACGAAGGGAGCGAACGAGATAAGAGATAAGACGGTTGCAGCGTTCGCTCATAGGGGGTAGCGGTCACGCCTGCACCCATGACAACAAAGTCGGTGAGTTCTCAGGTCGTTTACTTTCTGGGCTGGATTCTTGTCCAGCTGACCGCGCCGGTTGCGGCCTGCGCTCACGACATTAAAGAGATGTCGATCAACGCCCGCGTGCATGCGGACCGGATCGAACTCAGAATTGTGACTTCGAACCACATGGCGGCGGCGTTGCTCGCCTCCGGGAAGGACGACACAACCACGACGCTCGACGCGGAGAGCTTCGCCGCGCTCCGACCAAGCCTGGAAACACGCGGGAGAACGCTGCTGGCGCTTTGGAGCGGCGAAAAAGCCGCGCGCGCGCTCCCCGTCACCGCCATCGACGTGCTCCTGGGCCAGCAAAATGAGATCGAGTTTTTCCTCACTTATGCGCCCGCGACAGAAGGAGCGCTGCGCTTCGATGCCAAGGTCCTCGAGCAGGTCGAGGACGGCTACGTCGTCACCTTGCTCGTTTTTGACGCCAAGCGGACACAGATCAGCGCGAAGGCCATGAAGCGCGGCGACTCCAGCCTCACCCTTCCCCTCGCGGGAAACACGGGCTGGCAGGCGACGAAGTGAACGTAATGGGTGGGGCACGTTGAAGATGGCGCGGCAAATCGGGACTTAGCGGGGAATGCTACGGGGCAAAAGACCCGGCGGGACTGGAAACAGAAAGGGTGAACCGAGGATCCCGCAAAGCGGACCGATAAACACGGATGGAATCGGACTGATCGGGTGCATCCGGGTTAAAAGGCTGAGTGCTTGGGGCGCTTGCGGAGTGAGATAAAAAAAGCTCCCCGGAGTTAACCAGGGAGCTTTGTGAAACTTCGGACTGTTTCCCTGTCAGCTTACGGGGTGTAAGTAACGTTGAGACGCAGGAAGCGGCGCGGGTTGGCGGAGATCAGCTGGGTATCGGTCACCGTCTTGGAACCGGCTACGTTGCCAGCGCCAGAGGTTTGATTGACCGTGGCCCAAGCCGGGGTGCCGGAGATGTCATTCACACCTTGGACGGTGTAAGTGAGCTTCGTGTCGGCGATCGCGGTGTAGGTCAGCGTGAGCGAACCGCTGGCACTCCCGATCGAGCAGGCGGGACCATCAGCGACCAGCGGGTTATGGCTGGTGGCATACTCCAGGAAGTTAGCCATACCGTCGCCATCCGGATCGGCGTTGTCGCCGGCGATCGCAGGATTGGTAGCGTTCACACCGAACTGAGCCTGACGCCATGTCTCGAGACCGCTAAGCACCACCAAGGTAGGCGTGGCGGAGACTTCAGCGGAGTTACCGCTTAATCCGAGCGCATTCTTAGCCTCGACGACGTAGTAATAAGTGGTGTCGTTGGTCAGACCGGTGTCGGTATAGCTGAGCGCGGCGTTGTTGTTGATCGTGGTGTAGGGCCCGCCAGCGACGGTGGAGCGTTTCACCAAGTAGGAATCGGTGTTGGTGCTGGCATTCCACGAGAGGGCAACCTGTGCGTTGCTACCGGTCGCGGCCAGTCCTGTAACGGCAGAAGGCAATACCACGGCGGATCCGCCGGACACGGCCAACTCGCCGGTGGCGGCGGTGAAGGTGTAGGTCACGCTGCCGACCGTTCCGCTCCAGATGCCATTGGCGCCGGCGTCGGTCAGAGCGACATCCGTGTCAGTAGGGGTCGTCACGGTGACTGCGGCGAAGTTGCCCTGCGGCGCGCCACCGGTCGACTGCAACAAGGTATAGGATCCATTATACACCGTATTCAGGAAGTTGAGCTTGAGCGTGCCACCATAAGTGATGCCGCTCGCGATATCGCAACTGATGCCGGTGAAGACATTATTCGAGAAGTCGATCTGGGTCGTGGCAGTGGCGCCCAAGGTGAGCGTGGCGGCGTTGGTGAAGGCCAAGCGACCACCCAGCAGCCCCGTGGAGTCGGGACGAAGATTGCCGTTAATGGTGGTCAGGCCACCGAAGCGACCGTTACCGGCCAGCGTCGCGACCACAGCGACCACACAGGCGCCGGGTTCTTGGTTCTGGTAAGCGGTGGCAGGCGGCGTGATCGAGATCGTGTCGTCACACAACAGCGAAACGGGATCGCGTCCATAGGAGCCGTCTACACCGCTGCCGAGGTAGAAACGCTCGATCGAGCCCATCAGCTTGAGTGTGCCAGCATTCACGTTCAGCGAATTTACGGCGCCCAGTGTGGTGATCATATTCGTCGCGCCGTTGATCGTCAGAGTGCCGGTGCCGACCTTGGTGATGACCGGGTAACCGTAACCAAAGATGTTCAGGGTTCCTTTGATCTGACCGTTAATCACGGAGTCCGTGTTCAATGCTCCGATTTGGTAAACGTTGTAGCGACCGCCGACTGGATTGCCGGCGAGGGTTGCGGCTGCGTCCACATTCAGTGCGCCAAATTGGTGGATGGAGCTCAATGTGCCACTGGAAGGCGGGTTGTTCACCTGATAAACTTGGACGCCTGCGCCCAGGTTCACGGTGGCGCCGCTCATGTTATGATCCGCGTTTAAGCGATAATCATCGGTTCCAGCTCCGGTCGCTGAGATGTTCAGCACACCCGTGAAACCGGGCCAGTTGCCGTTGATGTCCGAGCGGGTTGCGTCAACACTCAGATTAAGGGTGCCCGCACCACTCACCGCCCCGGTGACGCCGCCGCGTTGAGGCAAATAGATATTGGCCGTGACCCCCGTGGCTACCACCAGCGCATTCCGTAGGTTATCATAGGAGGTGCCGTTATCGGTCAAGCCCTGGCCATTCATATAAAGTTTAACGCCATCGCCAAAGGTGATCGTCCCCGTTCCCAGGCCAGACTGACCATTGGCTGCCGTAGCGCCCAGACGGACGATTCCGGAGCCAAGCGTAACCGGCCCGCTAAAGCCGCTATTCAGGCCGGAGAGAGTCAAGTTACCGGAGCCACTCTTGAGCAGAGCGCCCGTGCCCGACATCGCACCTGAGACCGTAAATCCAAGATCAGTGCCGACATTGATTTCACCGCCATTGGCACCGATCACCAAGGCGCGGGAATTTGCCCCCGCGTTGTTAAGCGCCAGGGTCGCCGTTGGCACAAGCACACCTCCATCCAGCGACAGCTTCGCACCCGATGCCTCGGCACCGAGATTGGCGTTGCTGGAGATAATCAGACTGCCGCCCGTGACAGCGGTGGAGCCGGTGTAGGTATTGGAACCAGACAAGGTAAGCGATCCCGCACCGGACTTGGTGAAGGAACCGGTTCCGCCATTACCGATCGTATTGGCGAGGACGACATTGTTGCCGTTAGTATCGATCGTGGCGCCGTTGATCGCGAAGGTGATCACCTTCGACGAAATATCGGCCGTGTTACCCGTATCGTAACGGAGTGCGCCACCGTTCAGGGTCAATGAACCCGAGCCGAGGCTGCTTGCATTCGCAAAGCCCAACACGCCAGCAGCCACTGCCACATTGCCGCTGAAGCTATTGGTGCCGGTCAGGTCGAGGGTGCCTACAGCGGACTTATTGATGCCACCCACGCCGGATACCCCGCCTGAAATAGTGAGGCTGGAGTTTGCAGCTACGGCGATACCTGCCGTGGAGTTGAGGATAACGGGCGCGGTAATGGTATTATTACCGGCGTCAATCGTCACGCCGGAAGCAGACACACCATTATCCAAGGTGAGATTGCCACCCGTGCCTTGGGCGATGGTGTAACCACCGCTGCCACCGAAGGCCAATCCCTTGGTCGTGCGATCGCCATCCAAGGTGACTGTGGCAACCGAGCCGAGCGAGGCCTGGAACTTGGCGGTGTAATTGCTGCCACCACCGGCTGCCGTGGAATCGGTCCAGTTCGCGGCGCTGCCCCAGCTGCCGGAGCCGCCGGCTGACCACTCAGGTATGACGCCGTTGTTGACGACGTTGAGCGTCACAACGCCACCGCTTGCATCAAAGGTATACGCATAACCGGATGCAGGATTGAAGACGGACAAGTTGTTCACCGCCGGGACTGCGCTCCCGGAATATTGCATGATCGTGTAGTTGCCCGTAGCTGCTAATCCATTGGCCGTGCCGGTCGGATTGAGCGTCAACGAGACGGCCCCATTCAGGCTCAAGCCATCGGTATCGGTCACAACCAACTTATCGTTGGAAGAGGTGGAAGTGAACTCGAGATCCATGAGGGATCCCGCAGCGAGATTGAGTTTACCCACGGTCAAGGTGCCCACGCCACCCACGCCAGGTTTAATTTTTCCGCCCGTAGCAACGGAGACACTGCCGGAAACCGTTCCGGTGCCGCTCAAGACGGTGGTATTCGCTAAGGTAAGATTACCCGAGCCCGTCGCGGAACCAGTGCTGTTGGTGACAACCAAGCCGCCGGCATTAATCGCGGTGTTACCCGCATAAAGATTGGCTCCTCCGAGGGTAAGATTGCCTGTGCCGAGTTTGGTGATGCCACCTGTGCCGTTATTGCCGATCGAGTTGGCAAGCGTTACATTGTTGGCACCGAGTTCCAGCGTAGCGACGCCGGAACTGAGGGTGATCGTGCGGGTGGAAATATCGGTGTTATTCGTGCCCGTCCATTGCAGTCCGCCGCCGCCAAGATTGATCGGCCCGGTCGCGGCGCCCAAGTTCGACGCCGTGCTGAACGCAATATTACCGGAGTTGATGCTCAAGCTTCCGGTAAAGGTATTGTTACCCGAGAGGGTCAAATTACCTGTGCCCAGCATCTGGATGGCACCGGCGCCGCTGATAACGTTGGTTTGAGCCCATGCATCCGTGCGATTAAATGCCAGGGTGCCGGAGTTGGCGATAGGTCCGCTGTTGATGGTGCCCGATGCACCACCGTTACCGACCTGAATAGTGCCCTCGATGATCGTAGTCTGCCCCCCCAGTGAATTTAAATTACCCGCCAAAATTACTCGTCCCGGGCCGTCTTTATTGAGGCGTGAGCCCGTGCCGGTCGATTGAGTCATCGGATTATTGAGAATCAAATCACCCGCAGTGTTAAATTGATGGATATAAAAATCAGCATTGGCTCCCATCCGGAACTGACTGGCACCGTTGAACAGAACATTGTGCGCCCCAACGTTGGGACCGACCAAAAGGCCGCCGTTACCAATGTTGATATTACGCACAGTGCCGGTGCCATCAATCGTCCAATCCAAACCGGTGGAGTGTAAGGTATTGAAACGAAAGCCGGGTGTATTAACCGAGCCGCCAATACGAACCGCGGTCGCGGAGGTGATGGTATTGGAATAAATAACATCTTGCATTCCAACGTTTTGAGCGGTGCTACCACTACCAATAGAACCAGCCACTGCGCCCGTATTCGGATTCGCTACGTAGGTGCCAAGCGTATTACCCTGGACCAAGGCGGTTTGGGTCGCGTTGACCGCTGCAAAATCGGAGCCGTTGATCGTCGCGTAAGCGAGAATCGCGTTGGCCGCACCCAACATGGTGTTGGGATTGACCACGCCGGTGCCCGTCGCACCTAACTTAACGGTCAACGTAGCGCCGGTGGCGCGGGCAAGCGTGCCGGCCCTGAGGTCTAAGATAGCACCATCTGCCACGGTCCAAGTCTGCGATGATCCCAGTGTGACTGCCTGACCATAGAGCTGGGTCTCAGTTCCTGCTGACGCAGCGGACAAATCGATACCCGCTGATCCGATGGTTAATCCGGGCGTGCCCTGCAGATAGCTATCGATGGCTAAATTCACACCTGCGGCATTAGCCACGCGGATGCCCTTCCACGAAGCCGCAGCGGGGAATGTCATGTAGCTGCGAGATACGTTAGGCGTGACTGTTGTGTCTAAAGTCGGAGTGATTCCGGCAACCGTAGCATCAAATACAGCCACATCCGTCGCCACGGGGAGCACCCCGCCAGTCCAGCTGGTCGTAAGGTTAAGGTTATCGGCGTTATTCGCCTTAAAAACATCCGCCGCGTGAGCCACCGGCACGAGGGCGACGACGGGCGTGATCAAGCAGAGCAGTTGAGTCCGGGTCAGGCGGAAACGATGGGGTGTAGGGGATTTTTGCATGGTAGGAAAATCGAAGTTAAGCTGCGGGGATCGGGGTGTTGGTGGGGGTGGGGTATTAAATCAAAGCGCTCCGTAGAAAACGAAGCGCCCTAGATAGGGAGCAAAAGCAGGGACTTAATAGAGCTGAAGGAGGGTGTTATCAAAACTCGCACCACGGCCCGAGCCGATCGACATATCGTCGATTTTCATGGCTTTGACATGGCCGTCCATAAACACGACCTGGGTGTTTTTGTTATGCCGGGTGGCGTTCGAAAAGATCGTAAAGAGATTCTTATCCTTATCGATGGTCGCGTTCGCACCGGTGTCTTCACCAGCACCGCCCGAAATATACGGACGCTCGATCAATAGGATAGTGCGGGAAGGCTGCGCCGCTTTGGCTAAGGGCACGGAAATATTGGAAGCACCCGTGATCGTCTTATTATTCACGTGTGGGGCCGCCAACACGTAGGCTGTGTAGGAGGGGGTGTTGGTTCCTCCCGCCTGCGCCGCCTTATACTCTTCTATTCCTTGAGAACTTGGGCACTGCTGCCACTCGGCGTAGTTTTTTGACTGATTGCCTGCGAGATAGGGCATGTATATGCCGCCCGATCCGGTGTTACTGATCTGGCACCAGAGCTCTCCTGCGGCAGTTTTGATGTCGTAGAAGCCCTTGTGATCATTGGCGTATAAAGTAACCGCCGTGCCCCAGCCTCGAACACGAGCCGCGCACTGGATCGATTTCGCTTTTTCTCTCACGGTTGTGACCGTGGGAATGATGATCGCCGCAAGGATGCCGATGATCGCGATCACCGTCAGGAGCTCGATAAGCGTGAAGGCGCTTCGGCTGGTGCGTGTGGCTGGGCGTAGACGTAG
The DNA here is from genome assembly GCA_000972765.1 of Verrucomicrobia bacterium IMCC26134. Classification (GTDB taxonomy): domain Bacteria; phylum Verrucomicrobiota; class Verrucomicrobiia; order Opitutales; family Opitutaceae; genus IMCC26134_A. The sequence continues at coordinate 2,097,906 of CP011265.1, forward strand.
AGATGACGATGCCATATGGGTAAAAGTTACGGGCTGGGGGTAGATTTCCTAAATAAAGTAATGCTCGCTGTATTTAAATTCCAAGGGTGCTTACCGCACCGCTCATTGACATAATCGCTCATCCAGTGCGCTTGCTCAGGATGATTGGACTAGCGTAGCGGCATTGACGATAAACGCAAATATGCAGCAAGATAAACCGACCCACGCGTATTCACTCAGCGGATAACGCAGGCCTGCTATCAGCCGCTCAATCGGACTCAGACGGGGGGGGGCGCGGCCTTGCCTCCCCGCTTGCGCAGGGCATCCAACTCACGCCGCATCGGGTCGATACGGTCGATGAAGCGCTCGACCTTCTGATTCTTTTTTTCGCGTCCGGCGATCTGCGTGCGCCACTCGTTCGGATAGACCTTGAACTTGCGTTTAAAAACCCGGCACAGGTCGCTCGCACTGTTGAAGCCGCTGCGCGCGGCCACCACATCAAGCGTGTCGCCGGTGTTCGAGAGCAACTGGGCCGCCTTTTCCAACCTCAGGTGACGCAACACCAGATGCGGACTTTGGCCGTAAATTAACTGGAATTGCCGGCGTAGATGGGCGGTGGAGATGTGAACCACATCTGCAAGCGCCTTAAGCGTAGGACGTTCATGCAAATGCGAAAGATACCACTCAATCACCCGCTCCACGCGATCGACCGCCACCGTTTCCAGCGGGAGCACCGCGCTGAAGTCGTTTCCGCGTAAAAACAGCAGGGTCAAATCGATCAAAGCCCGGTCAAAAAGCAGCAGAGAAGTCGGCGTGGGCGACCGGTAGTGCGCTTTTAGGCTTTTGCCGAGTTCCCGCAGCATCACCACATCGTCTGGCTCCAGCGGAACACTGAGGTAGCCATGCTTGCTGCAGGCCTCGCGAAGCACATCCGAAACCGACGAAAAGTGAAACACCACCCGGTCGATACTGCGGCGCGTCTCCCAACCATGAGACAGCTCGGGCGGGAAAACCCACAAGGTTGGTTTTGAAGAAAAAGGCACGCCCCCCAAACGCGCTCCGGTCGGCCGCAAGGCTCCCTTCAGCGAGGCGTAAAACTCCCAGTTGAAACGAGACATCGACAAAATCGGACTCGTCGAAAAATCCCTGGGACCGTAAGCAAAATAACGCAACATAGAGGGGCTAAAGTGCCGTCAGACTTCGTTTTTTATCCGTCCTGTCAACGAACTGAGGATGACGGCATCCTAAGCATCTGACAAACGCCAGCCACCCTGCCCGCGAACCCCGAGCGGTCCCGACCGGGATGAGATTAGAAATTCCATTCGCCTAGCCCGAGGGATTCAACACCGAGAAAAAACACGGTAAATAGGTTTCTGTATTTCATAACGCACGGGAGTTTTCGTTTGTTTTCGGCCATGGCCACGGCGAGAGTGCGACCATGTTGGCACGTTCCCCCCAAGCCGCGATACAGCGGCTCTTTGACGAAGTCGGTTCCGTGGATCAGGTCGGTATTGAAGAGCGCGTGGCGAAATACGGCACGCGTTCCATTAAAAAAGCCGCCAAGCTCTGGGGCCTGAAAACCGCCGTCTCCATGGTCGATCTTACGACCCTTGAGGGCAAAGACACCCCGGGCAAGGTCGCCTCGCTCTGCCAAAAGGCGCTCCGCCCACACGACGATCCCGCCATCCCTCAGGTCGCCGCCGTGTGCGTTTACCCCGCCATGGTGCGACACGCCCGCCGCGCCCTCGGCAGCGACACGGCAGTGCGCATCGCCTCCGTCGCCACCGCCTTTCCCAGCGGCCAGGCCCCGCTCAAAACCCGTCTCGCCGAGGTGAAGGCCGCCGTCGCCGACGGCGCGGACGAGATCGACATGGTCATCAACCGCGGCGCTTTTCTTGCCGGCGAGTTCGGACTCATGCAGGACGAGATCGCCGCAGTCATGCAAGCCTGCGGCTCCGCCACGCTCAAGGTCATCCTCGAGGTCAGCGAGCTCGAAACCTACGACAACATCCGAGCCGCCTCTTTCCTCGCCATGCGCGTCATCCGCCCCGGCGATTTCATCAAGACCAGCACGGGCAAGACCTCGCTCAACGCCACCCTCGGCAACAACCAGGTCATGCTCGAGGCCATCCGCGATTTCTATCTCGATACCGGCACCTCCATCGCCATGAAACCCGCCGGCGGCATCCGCACCGCCAAGCAGGCGCTCACCTTCCTCGTCGCCGTCAAAGAGACCCTCGGCGACGCCTGGCTCAACAACGCCCGCTACCGCTTCGGCGCCAGCTCCCTGTTGAACGACCTGCTCCGCCAGCTCGAAAAGGAAAGCACCGGCGCCTACCAGGCCCCCTACTATTTCAGCGAAGCCGCCGAATCCTACTAATTTAAACCACGGATGAGCACGGATCGACACGGATTAGCTTCCTCCGCTTTCAGCATCTGTGTGTATCCGTGTTAATCCTTGGTTAACCTCTTCTTTCCATGCCCGCTTTGACCGCCGCCAAAAAATCGTCCCGCCCCGCCGCCCGTTCCGTTCCCCACGCCCCCGAGCTCATCTTCGGCGACCTTTGGGAATTCGATCCCGCACCTGAGACCGCCGAACCCAAGCTGAAGTCGCGCTACGATCTCTTTATTAACGGACAGTTTGTCGCGCCCAAGGGCGGCAAATACTTCGACTCCAATAATCCCGCCAACGAGCAAAAGCTCGCCGAGATCGCCCTCGCCTCCCCTGCCGACGTCGATGCCGCCTACGCCGCCGCCCAGCGCGCCTACGAGGGTGTCTGGGGCAAGATGCCCGGTCGCGAACGCGCCAAGTATCTCTTCCGTATCGCCCGTCTCCTGCAGGATCGCGCCCGCGAATTTGCCGTGGCCGAGACGCTCGATGGCGGCAAACCGATCAAGGAGTCGCGCGACTTCGACGTGCCCATGGCCGCCGCGCATTTTTTCTACCACGCCGGCTGGGCCGATAAACTCGACTACGTCGCCCCCGGCCGCCGCGTCGCGCCGCTCGGCGTCGTCGGCCAGGTCATCCCGTGGAATTTCCCTCTCCTGATGTGCGCGTGGAAACTCGCCCCCGCCCTCGCGATGGGCAACACCGTCGTGCTCAAGCCGGCCGAGACCACCTCAATCACCGCGCTCAAGCTCGCCGAGGTTTTTCAGGATGCCGGCCTGCCTCCCGGCGTGGTCAACTTCGTCACCGGCGCCGGCGAGATCGGTGCCGCCGTGATGAACCACCCGACACCCGCCAAGATAGCGTTCACCGGCTCCACCGAGGTCGGAAAAATCATCATGCGCGGCCTCGCCGGCACCGACAAAAAGATGACCATGGAGCTCGGCGGCAAGGCGGCCAACATCGTCTTTGACGACGCTCCCCTCGATCAAGCCGTCGAAGGCATCATCAACGGCATTTTCTTCAACCAAGGTCACGTCTGCTGCGCCGGCTCGCGCCTGCTCGTGCAGGAGAGCATCGCCGAAAAAGTCCTCGCGAAACTCAAAACCCGCATCCGCACCCTCCGCGTCGGCGACCCGATGGACAAAAACACCGACATCGGCGCCATCAATTCCCGCGAGCAGCTCGACCGTATCACCGCCCTCGTCGCCGCCGGCGTCAAGGAGGGCAACGCGCTCTATCAGCCCTCCTGCAAGCTGCCCGCCAAGGGCTTCTACTTCCGCCCCACGATCTTCTCCGGCGTGAGCATGAGCAGCCGCATCGCCCGAGAAGAGATTTTCGGCCCCGTGCTTTCCGTCCTCACCTTCCGCACCGTGGACGAGGCGATCGAGAAGGCAAACAACACCGCCTACGGACTCAGTGCCGGAGTCTGGACGGACAAGGGCTCGCGCATCCTCAAGATGTCGACCGAGCTCAAGGCAGGCGTCGTCTGGGCAAACACCTACAACAAGTTTGATCCGACGTCACCCTTTGGCGGATACAAAGAAAGCGGCTTCGGCCGCGAGGGCGGCCGCCAGGGCCTGCTCGACTACTGCAAACTCGTTTAACCGCCCCACCCTTTCGCGCCATGTCCCGACTTCCCATCACCAAGACCCCTAAAGTTTACGTTGGCGGCGCGTTCATCCGCTCCGAAAGCGCGCGCGTTTATCCGCTCAAGGACGCCGCCGGCGAGTTCTACGCCAATATTCCGCAGTGCACCCGCAAAGACCTGCGCAACGCCGTCGAGGCCGCCGCCAAGGCAGGCCCCGGCTGGGCCAAACGCACCGCCTACAACCGCGGCCAGATCCTCTACCGTCTGGGCGAGATGATCGAGGCCCGCGCCGGCGAAATGTCCGGGGCTCTCATCCTGGGCGGAGCCACGCCCACCGCCGCCGCCCGCGAGGTCGCCGCGTCGGTAGACCGTCTCATCTACTACGCCGGTTGGACCGACAAATACGAACAGGTCCTCGGCAACGTGAACCCCGTCGCCGCGCCCTACTTCAACTTCACTGTCACCGAGCCCATGGGCATCATCGGCGTCATCGCTCCGGACTCCGCACCGCTGCTCGCGTTGATTTCGCTCGTTGCCCCGGCCATCACCAGCGGAAATACCGTGGTCGCACTGGCCTCCACCACCCAGCCCTACCCTGCCATCCTGCTCGGAGAGATGCTAGCCACCAGCGACCTGCCCGGCGGAGTCGTCAACCTGCTCACCGGTTTCCGCAAGGAGATGATCCCCACCTTCGCGACCCACACCCACCTCCGTGCCCTGAGCGGCGTGGTGAACGCCGAGGAACGCAAGAACCTCGCCCTCGGTGCCGCCGACAGCGTCAAACGCACCCATTTGCTCAAGACCGAAGACAAGCACGACTGGTTCGCCGATACCGCGCAAAGTGTTTACGCCATCCGCGAAACGCTGGAGTTCAAGACGACCTGGCACCCTGTCGGAGCATGAGCCGCCTGCGGGGTTTGGCTGCGACTTAGTCCTGCCCCTTCAGCGTTGAGCTCTCTGTGAGGGCCCAGCGCTTATCCGGCGATTCAGGCCGCCCCTTTACCATGGGCTTTCCATTTTCGAACAGGACGAAACCGCTCGCCAATGAAACGCTCCCGCAAATGAGATGGCGGCAGGGAATATGAATCGGTTAAAGATTCTGGCGTCATGACTATCGCTGATCTTGCCAAAATTCCGGGCGGGACTTTTCCCGCGCAACGTTGGGGACGCGGCCTCGTAGGCCAAGCCACCCAGCCTATTCAAGCCAAGGGTTTTTCCATGGGCTTCTCCGTGCTCGCCCCCAAGGGCGGCCAAGTTCCCTGGCATAACCAGGAGCAGGAAGAGGTCTACTTTATCGTGCAGGGTGAAGGTGAAATATGCGTGGGCACGGAACGCAGCCCGATCAAGGCGGGACAAGCGGTCTACATGACACCAGGAATTTTCCACCAGCTTACCAACACGGGAGACGAGCACATGCACATGATTTATGTGTATTGTCCTGGCGGCGATGTGGCGCACTGGCGTCAAGAACTGGCGGGCACCCTGCCGCCAGCAGGCACAGGCGACATCCCTCCGCTCCCCGTCGGCGCGCAACCCCAATGGACCAAGGTGGAGCCCAAGCCTCTCGGCTGATTGATGCGACGAAAGACAGGCCTGATCCCAAAGATCAGGCCTTTTCTTCGCGGATGTAGTCCGCGGCGTATTTCGAGCCGTAATGGCCGTAACTCGAATAATACGCATCCGAGTGCGTGCCGGCGGGCATTCGATTCAACACTATGCCGGCAAGGTCGATCTGCGAACGCTTAAACGTCTCGATCAAACGACGCACGCCGGGACGCGAAGTGTAATTGTAGCGAACGACAAAGACGAGCTCACCCGCTTGCTCGGCAAGGACCATCGCGTCGGAGAAAACGCCGGCGGGCGGGGTGTCGATTATGACTGCGTCATACTGTTTGTGTAGGAAATCGAGCAGGTCTCGAAATGCCGCAGAGTCCAGTATCTCGGTTGAACGACGCGTGGTTCCGCCAGACCGAAGCAAATGCAGCGACGGACCAAAGGCGGTAATTCCGAGGGCGGGATCACGCAAAAGCGCAGGCTCGGTTTTGGACTTGGTGTCCAACCAGCGGAGCAAGCCGGCATCATTGGATTGCCCGTAGTAACGATGGAGCGTGGGCCGGCGAAAATCAGTGTCCACCAGCAGGGTTTTAATGCCGTGGGAGGCAAAAGATGCCGCCAGATTGGAAGCGACGAAACTCTTGCCTTCACCGGGGAGCGTTGAAGTGACCAGCAGGATCTTCGGCAGATCGAGTCGGGAACCGGCTTTAAGTTGGCCGTATAGATTGCGGATAGTTTCAGCCGCGTCCTGATCCGCTGCGCGGGTAAGCAGATGCGGAAGAAACTCGGTCTTGATTTTATTCAGCAACGGCAGCTCAGCCAACAAGGGAAGCCCGAGATAGTTTTCGACATCGCTCCAGCCCTTGACGCGATTGAAAATGAGTTCAAGTGCGACAGGATAAGCTACAAACACCCCCAGGCCTAGCACGAGAAGGGTAATGGCTATTTTCCTGGGGTCGGGCTCCAGGGGTAAACCCGCTGGCGTCCCACCGTCTGCCACGCGGACATTGGAATTGGCAAGCTGGGCCGTGATAGAGGTTTCGTTTAAACGATTAAGTAGTTGGGCATAAGTCGCGCGATTGGTTTCAGCCTCGCGACGCAATACGTTAAATTGCACGGCCATCTCATCGAGACGGAAGCTTTCCTTCTCGGCTTGGGCGAGCTGGCTTTGCAGCTGCGTCTCCTCGTTGAGCGCCTTGGCGCGCTGGTTGCGAAGATTCGACATGGCTGCGGTAATGAGCTCGGTGCGCAGTCGTTCCAGCGCCTCGCGCGAGCGGTCGTTTTCGATCATGGACGGATGGCGGACACCATAACGCTCACCCATGGTGGCACGTTGCGTGCGAAGGGTATCAAGCTGGGATTGAACCGCCGATAGATTTGCGAACTCGGTGGCGGCTGCGAGCTCTAGCGGGTCGCCACCACCGGCCATGATGAACTCGGCCTGATTCAAGCGCGCCTCGATGGTCACGCGGGAGACACGGGCTCCGGTCACAGTGGAGCTAAGCGCCTTCATGCGATCCACGACTATGTTGCGACTCTCGTCCAAAGACACCATGCCGCTCTTTTCGCGGTATTGCTGAAGCGCACGCTCGGAAGACTCGGCTTTGACTCGCAGCTCCTGTGTCTGCTCGCGAAGGAAGGCGATGGCGGAATTATTTACAGCGCTATTTCTGTCCAGCAAGTGAATGATGAACTGGCTGGCAAAACGAGAAGCGAGGAGTGCGGCAGAATCGGGATCACGCTGCAGGACATTAATTGAAATGAAGAAGGTATTGCCCTGCCGTGCAGCGGAAACACTGGACCCGATAATCTGCAGCAGAGTGTCGCGGAGAACGGGGGCCGCGGGAGGCGGGGCGTCCTGCTCTGCATAAGGCCTCCAGGCGCTTAGTTTCTCCGTCTCGCTTAGGGAATCTACGACCCGCACGATCATTGCCGGACTGGTGATCTGCGCGAGATAAGTATCAAACATGGCGTCGTTTTTACCGCCGCCGACGGATTGATCGACCACCTGAGCGATATCCACAACGCGCTCACTGCGATCCACGAGCAAACGGGAACGAGACTGGTAGACCTTGGGGCGGCTTAGGAGCCAACCGCCCAGCAGCGAACATATCAACAGCGCCAGGACAAATGAGGTGAGCGCACGCTCGCGAATAGAAAGAAGGATTTCACGCGGACTCAAGGCATGTAAACCGCCGGAGGCGGATACTTTGACGGGAGCCCGATGAGAAGACTTACCCGTGTTCGGGTTGGCTGAGGAGCCTGACGATACCATAATATAGTTTAGAAAAGTCGCTCGGGGACAAAGAGTGTGTCGCCTGGGTAAACGAGGAAAACCTCGTCGGTGCTCTTTCCTAAAATCATTCGTTCCACGTTAACCGTGAAACGCTTCTCTTCACCGGTGCCGGGATCCTTGCGCGTGACACGCACGCTATCCGCCCGGGCGATACGTGAGAAACCGCCGGCGGCACTGACTGCCTGCACGATATCGATGGATGCGGACTCTGCAGGGAACTCGACCTTGCCCTGCCGGGCAAACTGACCGAGCACGGAAATCTCTTTTTTGCTATACTCGAGAACCTGCAAAGTAATCTGCGGCCTCACGAATATCTGTTCACTGATGTAGGTCGCCTGTATTTTTCGCTCGGCTTCAGCCAGTGTGAGACCGGAGACATTCACATCCCCCAAAAGAGGAACGTTGATATTTCCGTTGCCTGAGATTCGAAGCTGAGTGGCGAGGCCGGTTTCACCATGGACAGAGAACGTGACAACATCGCGAGAGTAGAGACGGTAGGCAGCCTCATCCACCACAGCGAATGCCGGGGCAACAAAGAGCAATCCGATGAGAACCGATAAATTACCCCAACGCATTATGTGTAGATGATCAAAACGAAAGATTAACCCCGGCTGAAACCACCGTGCGGACATAATCGCCGAGCGCTATACTGGATTTATTTAAACGATGGGTGATACCTGCGTTTGTGCTCCAGTTATCGTTGAGCGCGTAAGACAAACTGACGCCCAGCAAATAGGCATCATCGCTACGGGAAACAGGTCCGGGCTTCTGATCAATCTGTGAGTGTTGGTAACCTAAAGATCCACCCAAAACGAGTTTTTCGGTCAATGCCTGACGGCCACCAAGGGATACATCGAGGATTCGGGCTGACTCTGCACCGGCAGTCGTATCAAAGTTATTCGAGGCAGACAGGGTGAAGCTGGATTTTTCAACGGGATTCCATAAAAGATCGACTCCAAGAAGTGCGGTATCGTCGGAACCACCAAGGTCAAAAGAACGGTAAGCATAGCCTAGGCTGACGCTGCCATTGAGTTTGGGCGCAAGCTGCCCCTCGAGGCCGAACGCAAACCGATGGTTCTTACTGCTGGGATCACTCAAGGGACCCGCCAGATTAATGGCCTTCTCAGGGCTAAAATCATAGGTTGCAGATGCCGTGAGTTTGGAGGAATACCGATAGATCAATCCACCGCCCAAACCATAGGAAGATATACTGTTGTAACCAAATGTATTATACTCGGATCGTCTGAAATTTGCATCGACCCTGATACCGGTCTTTTCGCTGTAAAAATAATTTACCCGACCGCTGCTCCGATATTCATCGGATTGAGTGCGGGCGAGCAGCAAATTATTGGCCGCGGTAGAACGGGTGTAACCAAGCGATACGGTGGCCGAACCCTTTTCAGCGCGATCCAAGTTTAACGTGGTATTGAGGAAGGGGTCCACTGAATCCTGGCTACTACTGTCGGCAAAGCTCACCGCGCTAACGCCACTTTCAATCGAAACACTAAGATTTCCGGCGTCGCGTAGATAGGACAATCCGGGACTAAAAGTAGCGTTAAAATCATCCACCTCGCTGCTGTTGCCAAATATATTGGTATCGTATGAGGATACCAGACTGGCATTAGCGACTAAATTACCTCTTGCGAACTCGGTAAAACCGAAGGCCGAGGGAATAAAAGAAGCGCCAACAGCCAAAGATGCTTTCGTGAGATGGAGCTTGGAGAGTTTCATGATGGTTAGAAAGGATTGCGGGTGAACAACGTTTAAACAAATAGAAGGTCAAATACCTAGTAAACAAGAAGCATTCTTGATGCAAGGTGGTTAATAAAATGAAAATTTGTGAAGGACACGACCGAATCGTGCCTTTAGCGTGCTGAGACCGGAGGTAAGATTATCTGACGGGCTGTTTTAATGATGATCACGATATCCATCCAAAAGGACCAAGTCCGGATGTATTCGAGATCAAGCTGCACCCGGCGCAGCAGAAGTTCCGGCGTTGAGGTTAGACCGCGGTAACCATTGCATTGAGCTAATCCGGTGATGCCCGGCTTCACGAAGTAACGCAACAAGTAGACGTCAATTTCGCGGGAAAAAGCCTGACTGTGGGCAAGCAAGTGAGGACGCGGTCCCACGGTGCTCATTTCACCACGTATGACGTTTATGAACTGGGGTATCTCATCCAGACTCGAACGACGTAAAAAAACCCCAAAACTGAAAATGCGTGCATCGTCCTTACCCGCCTGGCGATTGATGTCATCATTCGAAACATGCATCGAACGGAACTTCCATATCTTGAAACGCGAGTGATTGTGGCCTGTCCGGACTTGGGTATGGAAGATCGGTCCGGGAGACTGAATCCGCTGCATCAAAGCAACAATGAGCGTGAGGACAGGAAACACCAGCAAGAGCACCAGAGTTGCGATAACAATATCGAGCCCCCGCTTCAAGAATCGATTAAGCGGATCTTCGAGAGGTTCGTCATGGAGCGTCAAAAAGCTGTAGTTGTTATCGTTCACTATTTCAAAAGCGTAACCCAGTTTGTTGACGAAATTATTATGTATCAGGAGGCGTGAACCATGCATCAGGCAGGCGTCTACCAGCCTCTCGGCATCGGCATTGTTCTCCGGAAAATCCAACATCACAACCTGCGCGACTTTTTTATCCGATATCACACGCTCAAGAACTTCGAACCCGCCAAGACAGGGTGTATTAGGCAGCGACAGGTTTTGCCCACGATAAGCAAGGCATCCGACTGGCGAAGCACCGACACGCTGTAGATTATCGAGCCAGATTGAAAGTTCAGGAAATCCGACTGAACCACCGATAAAAAGGGTCGAAACGGGCTTTTTATGGAAAATGAACCGCCAGACGAGCCAACCAGGTTGATGACGATTCAGCATCACCAAAACGGGCCCGAGGAGACAAAAATAAATTAAAAGGAATAAACGGCTTATCCCTGAGTCCTTGAAGAGCGCAACACAGGCAAAAACAGAAGCGCAGGCGAATCCGAGTTGGCGCAGCGCGAGCCTTGTAGAATCATACAAGGCCATGCGTCGCATAATGCCAGGAATGGCGGCATTCCGGTCCGATTGCGCCCCCATCAAGACGCCCGCAAAAACCGCGATCGGATAAACCCAAAATGGAAGCAAGGTGCTGAATCTAATCCCCGATTGGCTCAAAAAAACCCACAGCAATGCTGCCTCAAAGGCTACGATAGCCTGCAGAAGCGAAACTAAACCTGCATTACGTCTTGCGAGCATTTTACGTAAAAATCCTATTCTTTAAGTGATTCGCACGAAACGCGCCACATATCTGCACGCAAGGCGAATAAATGCATCAAGACACTAAATTGCCACTATAGGTCGATGTCCTATATATAGTTATAGATAAAAGACAGGTTCCCGTGGATCAAAAGCCGAGAACCCTTGGTTAGGATAACGCCAGATTGAGGCGCGTAACTCGACCGTGAATCCACACCCGATAGCCCAAAAGCGCGATCGCCCAAGCAGACCGCGACGTCGCGAAACTTTACCGAAAGGCAATTGGGATAAAACCACGATCGCAAAGAGGTAGGTAGTCCCTCGTCATTTTGGACTCCCGGAGTCCAACGCACTCGCCGTGCAAATCAAGACCGTGAACATAAACAAGACCGCCGGGCACTGAAATGGGAAATCGATCAGTGCGTAGGCAAGCAATACCACTGCACCAGCCCGTCCCCATCGCTTTAAAACCCCCGTGGATCTAGCACCCTGCGCAAGCAAAATGATTACCGGAAGAGTTAGAACCAATACACCGACCACGCCCATCTCAGCCGCCATTTCAGCCCAATCATTGTGAGCATGCATTACCCGCGTGCTGGTCTCACCTGAGGCGGATTTTAGATAATTCCCTTGGAAAAGCGGAAACACTAGGCCGAAAGAGCCGACACCCCACCCCCACACCGGACGATCAAACGCCATACGGCATGCATCACGACTCAAACTATATCGGAGGTCTTCCTGGCCCGCGACTACCTCTTTGAACTGATTTTGTGTGCGCAACCAGTGCGGCCTGATCGTATCTCGGTTGAATGCTATTCCGGCGATCACGATGCCCCCGACAAAAACCAATCCAACCGCCAATCGCACCGTTCTTGCGAGATAAGTGGGGGCCTGCGAATTATGCGTGCGCAAAAGCATCCAGCTGAAACGTCCCAATCCGACCATCAACATCAGCAGTGCAATCATCAGTCCCGAGCGAGATCCAGGCATGGCTATGGTAATGGTCAGCACCAATGCACTTCCCCACCCGATCGAGGTGCTATCCAACCGCCCTCGGCCCGTTTGCCATGCACGCAGCGCGGAAAGTGCGAACCCCACGGCCACCGCGATGTGAAGCAGCATGAAGGCACTCCAGTGGTTGCGATATAGAAAAGTTGCAAAGTGGTAACCCTGTCGTGCTTTCACGAACCCCAAGATGTGGCCGCGATCTATGAAAAAGAAGTAGATGCCGACCAGCGCCACCAAGACGCAATGTCCCAGCAGTGCCCCCCACAGCAACCGCGCTGCACGCCGTCCCAATTCCGCCTGCCGTAATGCCGCCCCCAGCAAAAGAGCCGAGAGCCATGGCAGCATTGCTGACACCGTGATCGCGGGAGCAACCGTAGACGGCAGCCAGGTAAGATAAGCCTCCCGCTCCATCCACGCATCCGCACGTCCCGGCACACGTTGATGCGAAGGGTTAAATATGCTCGCCACCACGATGAGCGCAAATGCAATGAAAGGGATAAAAGCCCGCCCGTTAAAACGCAGCCCTTCGCGACGCGAACTCAACACAGAGACGGCAGCCGCTAAAAACGAAAGAACCGTGAAACCGAGCGGGGCCCATGATGACTTCCCCGCAAAACCCCACGTCGTGATCGCCACAGTGGCAAACCCCAACACGCCCACCATCCATTCGGTGCGTCGCAGAGAAGGCGTCGAGGCGTTGTCATAATTGGACATGTTCGTAATCGCTGGAAGACTGCCCGTCGTCCTGAAAGGTGCGAGAAAAGGATTTCGGAGCAGAAAAATAACACCACGGCGATCCAGCTTCATATTGTTTTGCCCAAGGCATGGATTGAGCTAAATGTGAGTATCCCGCTTGGCACCGATTTCCGATCCGCCAACCGTGACGCCCCGTGCGGTCGTCCCCTTCCAGCGCTCACCCTTTCACCAGACATCACAGGGACGTGATGGGGCGAAGCTTGTTCATTTTTTTCTAAACAAGCTAAATTTACTAGTCTAACAGCTACATGGCCAAATCATATCCCATGCGATCAACCGAATCGCCCCAAGTCACAAACGAGCCATCGGAAAGCCAACGCGCCATCCAGGCGCAGTGCATAGAAATCTTCGTGTCGGCGGCGGCGGTGCTGGGCGTTCCGCGCTCCATCGGTGAGATCTACGGAGTGATTTTTGCCGCGCCACGTCCGCTAACCTTTCAAGAGATTGTGGAGCGGTTGAACCTGAGCAAGGGTTCGGTGAGCCAGGGTTTGCGCGCACTACGAAGCCTGGGCGCAGTGCGCACGGCCTACGTGCCTGGAGATCGACGCGACTACTTTGAGCCCGAGACTGAGCTGCGCAATCTGGTGGCAGGGCTGCTAAGGGACAGGATCAATCCCCACCTGGAGCAAGCAAAAGACAGACTGACCCGGGTTCAACAGCAGGTCACCGACGGAGGAGGATTAAACGCCGACGAGGCCGTGGTCTTGCGGGCCCGTCTGGCCAAACTGGAGAGCTGGCGGAAGAAAAGCGCCTTGTTTTTACCGCTTATAACGAAGGTGCTAGGGTAACCTTGGCTCACCATTCCTCCAATTGCACCCAAATCTATGAAATCCCTTGAACCAGTCGAACTGCGCATTCGTGCGCGTTCAGGATGGCTGTGGCTGGATTGGCGCGGCCTCGTCGCCTACCGCGACCTGATCGTCCTGCTGGTCCGGCGAGACTACGTCTCGAAATACAAGCAAACCATCCTCGGCCCGGCTTGGGCGGTGGTGACGCCAATCATTACGGCCGTCGTATTTGGCTTTGTCTTCGGTCGGGTGCTCGGTGTCCAGACCGACGGCGTGCCGCCTTCGCTCTTTTACCTGTGCGGCTTGCTGGGGTGGAACTATTTCAATCAGACTCTGACCGCCACCAGCAACACCCTCAGGGGCAACTATGCGATCTTCAGCAAAGTGTATTTTCCCCGGCTCGTGACACCGCTCGCGACCGCACTGTCCAACCTCGCATCGTCCGGGGTGCAGTTGCTCACCTTCGGCGTGATCTACGCCGTGGCGATCGGAGCGAACACCGGAATGACGGCGCGCCCCACCTGGGCCGCGTTCACCTTGCCCTTGCTCTTTGTGCACCTCGCTTCGCTCGCCCTCGGTGGCGGACTGCTCCTTTCAGCGGTGACCGCAAAGTATCGGGATTTTCAACAAGTGGCCCCCTTCCTCCTCAACCTGCTTCTCTATGTCACTCCGGTGATTTATCCCATGTCGCAGATACCTGAAAAATGGCGCTGGCTGGCGGCGATCAACCCGGTGTCGCCGGTGATCGAGGCCTTCCGCGCCGTGCTGCTGGGCACGTCCAGCTTCGACCCCGCGCACTACGCGCTCTCCGTCGTGGTCAGCGCCGCAGTGCTCGTGATCGGCGTAGGCTATTATCAACGGCTCGCGAGGGATTTTGTGGATTACGCCTGAGCCCGTCCCGCACCTTCCTTTAAATCGCCAAGCCTCGCAGCCGCCCTCTCCTCCAAATCTATCCATGGCCCGCCCAATTATCGAAGTTTCCGGTCTCTCCAAACGCTACCAGCTCGGGGATTTCGGCTTCTCCAGTTTCCGCGAGGAAGCGGAAAAATGGCTGCGACGCCTGCGCAAGACTCCCGAGGCGGAGCCAGGTGGCGCCGCTTCCAAAAGCGACGAATTCTGGGCCCTGCGCGACGTGTCGTTCAATGTCCAGCCCGGCGAGGTGGTAGGCATCATCGGCCGAAATGGCGCGGGCAAGAGCACCCTCCTCAAACTGCTCAGCCGCATCACCGAACCCACCTCCGGCGAAATCATACTGCGTGGCCGCGTGGCGAGCCTGCTTGAGGTCGGCACGGGGTTTCACCCCGAGCTCAGCGGACGTGAAAACATCTTTCTGAACGGTGCCATACTCGGAATGAAACACGCAGAGATCTCCTCAAAATTCGATGAGATCGTGGCCTTCGCGGAGATAGAACAGTTCATCGACACCCCGGTGAAACGCTACTCCAGCGGCATGTATGTGCGCCTGGCCTTCGCCGTGGCCGCCCATCTGGAGCCTGAAATCTTGATCGTGGACGAGGTGCTCGCCGTGGGTGACGTCCAGTTTCAAAAAAAATGCATGGGAAAGATGCAAGATGTGGCCCGGAAAACCGGTCGCACCGTTCTGTTTGTGAGTCACAACATGGACGCGATCGCCCGCCTTTGCCCCCGCTGTATCTTGCTTTCCGGTGGCCAAGTGGCTTTTGCCGGAGAAACCACACACGCCGTCGACATCTACCAGAATGGCACTTCCTCCGGTCGCGATACCCAGATGGAAACATGGACTCCCCTTCCCGCTCCGAGCGGTGGCGAGTCCCCCGCTTCGTTTAGCCGGTTTCGCCTGCGCAACCTGACGAGACCGACGGCAGTCACCGTTCGCACCGGCGAACGCCTCGCAATCGATTTGGAGGTGGAGTGCAGTCAACCGATCTCCGTCTCAAATCTGGCGGTCATGCTGAGCACGCCGGCGGGAGTGCGGCTTATCAACGCCGACACCGGCAAGCTCGGCCAGCAGCTTTCGCTACGCAAGGGACTCCAGCAATTCACCCTTCAGCTTGAACAACTCCCCCTTTCAGTCGGCGACTACTGCCTTAATTTCTATCTGGCCAACACCCGATCGAGGCAGGTCTTCCATTCCGTCACGGAACAGAATCTCCTGCGCATAAGCCCCTCGGTGCGGATCGGTCCGGTTGATATCCCGGAGGTTGACGGCCTGCTAGACGTGCCGTTCTCAGTGGACCCCATCTCAGCTTAACCGCCCGTCACCCATGCCACGGCTTTCAATCATCGTTTGCACCCATAATCCAAATCTGACGAATTTGGATCGCACACTCGCCGCTCTGCAGGCGCAAGACCTGGCCGTTGAACAGTGGGAGTTGATCGTCATCGACAACGCCTCGGCCCTCCCACTCGCCCCGCGCATCGACTTGCAGTGGCATCGTCAGGCCCGGGTCTGCCGCGAGGAAACGTTGGGGCTTATTCACGCTCGGCTCCACGGCATGAGAGTCGCCAGCGGCGAACTCATCGTTTTCGTCGACGACGATAACTTGCTCGCCTCCGACTACCTTTCCAAAACGGTCGCAATCGCGGATACGCGGCCTTGGCTGGGCGCTTGGGGAGCCACCATCCGCGGCGAATTCGCCTCCAAGCCGCCAGATTGGATTCAGCCTTATCTTTATGGACTGGCCGTCCGCGAAATCATGCGCGAACGCTGGCAAAATCTGCCCGCGCCATCCTCCGCTGTGCCTGCCGGCGCTGGGATGACCCTGCGTCGCAGCGTCTGTCATCGATACCTGGACGTCTGCAACACTGACCCCCGCCGTTTAAAACTTGGCCGCAGCGGACAAGCCCTGAGTTCGGGCGAGGATGTCGATATCGCGTTGACCGCAACGGATCTTGGCCTGGGCTTCGGCATTTTTCCCGAGCTCCGACTGACCCACCTCATACCGGCCAACCGTCTTGAAATTGGCTATGTCTCACGGCTCATGGAAAGCATCGAGCAAAGCCATCATCTCCTCCTCTATCTGCGCGACGCCAGTTACCGTCCACCGGGCCACTTCGGAGAAGACCTGCTCATCCGCTGGCGTATGCGTCACATGTCTCCCGAACGGCGATTGATCGAACGATCCATCGCACGAGGCCGGCGCAATGCCCTCCGCGCCATCAAGGAGCTCGCTCGCACCCCATGACCTCGAAAAAGCGTCCCCGCATTGCCTTCGTCTCCCTGCTCGATAACGGGAGCTGGGGCGCGAGCGAATACCTTTGGAGCGAGACCGCGCGTCTTCTGGTGAAAAACGGCCACGAGGTCATCGCCTGCATCCACGGGGGTGCAAAACGGCCACCGCCCCTGGATCGACTCTCGCTCGACTGCGTCTCCTTGATCGAACGGTTTCCGCCACGCGGCGCCCGCCTGCGTGACTTCGTTAACCAGCTCCGCCACCCGGGTCGCGTGGACACGATGCAAGCCCAAGCCATCGGCCGCGTTCTCCGTCACCAGCCCGACCTCGTCTTGATTTCCTGCACATGGGCGACAAATCCCGGCCTGGCCGGTTGGTGTGAACATCTCCAGACCGCCGGCATACGCTATGCCGTATTAATCCACACCCACGTCGGCCATTGGTGGCCGCTCGAACCCAGTGCCACGCGGCTGGGCAATGCTCTCGCCAAGGCCGAATCAGTTTACTTCGTGTCCGAAGACAACCGCGAGATGCTCGTCCGCCAACTCGGCCTGCCCGTCGCACGCACCTCCGTCGTGCGTAACCCCCTCGCGATCGACCGCGATACCGCGCCCCCCTGGCCGTCCGGCCCCGAGGCTCGCCTCGCCTGCGTCGGACGACTCGATCCAGCCCAAAAGGGTCAGGATATTTTGCTGGCCTGCCTACACGATGCCCGTTGGCGCGACCGTTCCGTCACGGTCGGTTTTTTCGGCGAAGGCCCAGCCCGTGATCGTCTGGGCGAACTGGCCACAGGCCTCCGAGATGGCCTCGTCACCTTTCACGGACACGTGGATCGCCCCGCCTCCATTTGGGAAACCCACCACCTTCTTGTGTTCCCGTCCCGCTTCGAGGGCCTGGGCCTCGTCGTAGCCGAAGCGCAACTGTGCGGACGTCCGGTGCTCATCACCGACTGCGCGGCACGCGAGCTGGTCATCGACGGAGAGACCGGCTTCATCGCCGCTTCGGCGACCGTCCCCGCCCTTCAAGCCGCCCTTGACCGCGCCTGGTCCCGACGAGCCGACTGGCCGCAGATGGGCGCCGCCGCCCGACAGCACATGCTAAAACTGCTCCCCCCCGACCCGGTCGGCGACTTTGCCCAAGCCTTGCGGACGCTCTGTGCTTCATAAGCCAGCGCTCGCTCACATAATTCCCCGCACAGGAGTCGATTTTCCAGCCGTTGATCCCTCTTCGATTTTGAAGATTTCCTACGTTAACAACCACTACCAGCTCGGCGGCGCGGAGACCGTCGTGCGGCAGCTGCACGAGGGCGCGCTGGCCGCCGGACACGACTCGCGTCTGCACGTCACCGAAGGCAAGACGTGGCCCCTCGCGCCGGGACTGCGTCCGTTGTATCCTCGCTTGCTCGCGCGACTGGAACACTCCCGAGCGCACGATCTCGTGCAACGCCTGACCCCTCGTTGGACGTGGACAGATCGCGCGTTCCGTCAGCTTGCAAGCGGCGATGCCGACCTCGTCCACGTGCATAGTTTCCACGGACTCTACGCGTCCCTTGAAAGCTTCGCGGTCGTGGCCCGCGCCAAACCGCTGCTGTGGACCTTCCACCGCTTCTGGGGAATCACCGGCGGGTGCGACCATCCCTTTGGCTGCGAGCGCTACCAGACCGGTTGCGGTGACTGTCCACAAGTGGGCCGCTTCGCCGTCGGTCCCGTGGATCGCACTGCCTCCGAGTGGAACCAAAAACGCACCCACCTCGCGCCATTGCCCTTGCACATCATTTCACCATCCCGACATCTCGCCCAGCGAGTGAAGTCGAGCGTGTTAGGTCGAGATTGGACGGTCCACATCATCCCCAACGGCGTCGATCCGGCATCCTTCACGGGCGCGCGAAAACGCTCACCTGCCCTGCGCCAAGAACTCGGTCTGCACCCTGAGAAACGCGTCGTCCTCGTCGCGTGCCGTGATTTCAAGGATCCCATCAAGGGCTTCCCGACCATCGAGCGCGCCCTGGCCTCGTGTGTCTGGCCTGGTTTGCAAGTGGTGCTCGCAGGCGAAAACGCCGCCTGGGCCCGTGCCCGCCTGCCGAGCGAACTCGCGGTCGTGAACCACGGCTATGTGCGCGAGCGAGATCGCATGGCTACCCTCTGCGAGGCCGCTGATTTTTTCCTCTTCGCCTCGGACGGCGAAAACTTCCCTTGCATCGTCATCGAGGCAATGGCCGCCGAATGCGTGGTGGTAAGCTCTCCGGTGGATGGTGTTATGGAGCAAGTCGAGGACGGCGTCACCGGTCTTATCGCGCCCGACGCCTCGGCAGAATCACTCGGCAGATTGCTGGCCAGCGCACTCAGCTTATCCCAAGAGCGGCAACAGGCCCTGGGCGCCGCCGCCCGCCGGCGTGTTGAAACGGAGTTTAGCGAAGACCGGATGATCGAGGCCCATCTCAAACTCTACGCCCGACTCATTCGCGAACAACAGCTAGGCCGATGACCCCGACGTCCTCCTCAACACCGCACATCGTCGGTTTCGTGCCGGCCTACAATGCCGCCGCCACCGTGGCGAACGCGGTGCACAGTCTGCGTGCGCAATCACCGACCGCCCTTGAGGTGCTGGTGATCGATGACGCCTCCACCGACGGCACCGCAGAAGCCGCCATCTCAGCCGGTGCCCGTGTCGAACGCCTGAAAACCAACTCGGGACGCGGTGCGGTGCGGGCCCTGAGCATGGAGCGACTGCACGCCGACTTCATCGTCAGTTTGGACGCGGGCAACCGTGTGGGGCCTGACTTCGTCGCCCGCGCCCTGCCCTGCTTCGCCGACCCCAAAGTGGCGGCAGTCGTCGGCGCCTGGCACGATCCCGGCGCGACCGCCTGCGCCTCACCCAATCTCGCCCGCCGCTGGCGCGCACGGCACCTGTTTAAAATTGAGCGGCAGCCCATGGCTGGCGAAGCGCGCAACCTCGCCACGCATGGCTGTATTTTAAGGCGCGCGGCCGTGCTCGATGCCGGCAACTTCGACCCCCGACTCCGCCACACCGAGGATGCCATGCTCGGCTGGATACTCCAGCAACGCGGTTGGCGCATCGTCACTTGCAGCCAGGCGAACGTTGAACCGCAGACCGAAGACAGCTTAGTCGCCCTGGCCGAACGTTATTGGCGTTGGCACACCGGCACCCGTGAAAGATGGTCGCCCGGCCGTTATATCGACATGATAAAAAACTCCCTCCGGATCATGGCTCCGCTAGATCTGAACGCACGTGATTTTCCCGCGCTGCTCTTCACGCTTTTAATCCCGCACTGGATCACCGTGCTCACGCTCGCACGCAACCTCGCTGGAAAGGTCCAAAAATGAAACTTTCTATTATCGTTCCTACCCATGAGCGGCCTGATGCCCTGCGCGCCTGCCTGGAGAGTATCTACGTGGCGATGGATTCTTCTCCGGGGTTCGATTACGAGATCATCGTCAGTGATGACGGCACGCGGACCCGCGCACAATCAATGCTCGGCGCCGATTTCCCCTTGGTGAAATGGATAGCAGGCCCCCGCCGAGGCCCGGCCGCCAACCGCAACGCCGGGGCGGCGAGGGCAAGCGGAGAGGTGATAATCTTCCTGGACGACGACTGTCTGCCCACCCCCGGTCTGCTCTCGGCCTACGCGAACGCGTTCACCAACCCAGCGCTGCTCGCCGCCGAAGGGCGTATCCGCGCCGATCGCCCGCACATGCGCATGGACGAGGAAGCCCCAGTCAACGAACACGGCGATTGCTTCTGGAGCTGCAACATCGCACTTCGTCGCGAATTTTTCCTCACGATAGGCGGTTTCGACGAGCGCTTCCCGTCCGCCGCTATGGAAGACGTGGAACTGCGTGAACGAATCAAACGATTCGGCACCACCATTCTCTTTGTGCCAGAAGCACTCGTCATCCACCCCCTTCGTCGCACGGGCGGTTGGAAGGCCCTGCGCACGCGCGCACACGGACACGGGGTCTATGCGCTCATACCAGGCTGCCACCTCCCTCCACCCAGTTACCTGAGCGCGATCTGGGCAACGCTTCGCGTCCTGCGTCGGCGTTTCCTGCCCCGCTTCATCGAGCTGCGCGGACGTGGCGCGCTACGTGCCAGCCTGAGCATCCTGCTCCCGCTTTTGTCCACTTATGAGATGAAAAAAGCTCTGCGCGCCTCCAAGTCACAAAAACCATGAACCCACCGGCGCGCATCACATTGATCGCAGCCCGTTTGGACTCCGGAGGTGTGGCCGACCACGTAAACTCGCTCGCTCTCGCACTGAGAGCACGCGGTGCGACGGTAGCGGCTTTCGCCCGCGAAGATTACTCCGTTAAACCGCTTCGAGACGGTCACGAACCAGGAACCGGTCACTGGATCGGCCTGCATTTCGTGGCCTACGGTTGGGCAAAACACGGCATCCTCAGGCGATCCGACATCGAGCAAATCCGAGAAGCCTGCGCCGGTCATCGCATCGTGATATATTTACACGAGCTCTGGATCGGCGCGGAGCTGGGCTCATCGGTCAAACATCGCTTGATTGGCGCCCTTCAACGGCGCGGCCTGCTTCGTTTACTTTCCGTTCTCCAACCCGCGCGGGTGCTCACCAGCAACCCGGTTTATCAGGCCATGCTGGCCCGCGAGGGCATAGCCGCCACCCAACTCTCCTTGCCGGGAAACCTGCCCGTGCCCTCAGGGTCGGATCGCCGCGCTGCCCGCGAATGGCTGGCGACCGCCGGGCTGGCCGAGGCACGTGCGCCCGCACTTGCAGCTGTCTTTGGTCTGATCCATCCGGAATGGGACGCCCGAGTCGCTATCGCCGACTGGCATGCACACGCCGAGCGCAATAAAAGATCGCCCGCTGTCCTCGCTCTGGGTCGGCACGGCGCCGCCGGATCGCGCAAACTGGCCGCGCTACGGGAACACATTCCGAACCTGCGTGTGATCTGCGCCGGCGAACAACCGGCGCCCCTGCTTGCCGGCCTTCTCGCCGAATGTTCGCTCGGGCTCGCCACCTCGCCCTGGTCTTTGATCGGGAAGAGCGGCACCGCCGCCGCGTTCCTGGAGGCCGGCCTTCCCGTGATCGTGACTCGCGACGACTGGCACTGGCGCCCCGGCCCCACCCCGGCTCCGGTCCCGCACCCTCGGCTTTGGAAATGGACTGCCTCCTCGCCCTTCGCGTGGGACCAGTTTCTGGCAACTCGCGACCGCCCTGCTCCGGGACTCGCACAAGTCACGGACACCTGGCTTCAACTCATCTCCGAACAGTGATCCGGCCTATGCGAATCCTGCTCATGACCCACCTGTTCTCCCCTAGCATCGGTGGCATAGAAACGATGTCACTCTTGCTGGCGCGCGCTTTCGCCGACGCCGGGCACGACGTGCGCATCGTCACCACGACGCCGTCGGGCGATGCCGGGCACGACCACAGCCTGACAGTCCTGCGTCGTCCCGGTCCCCTTGCCTTGTTGCACGCCGTCTCTTGGTGCGACGTGTGTTTTCACAACAACATCTCACTGCTTTTCGCCTGGCCGGCTCTGCTGCTAGGCAAACCTTGGGTGGTCACCAGCCAAACTTGGATCGCCAGAGTCGACGGGGCGCTCGGCTGGCGGGAGCACCTGAAGCGCTTGCTGCTTCGTCATGCCTGGCCCGTCGCCATCAGCCGGGCGATCGCGGACGCCCTGCCCGTGCCCTCGTTGATCATCCCCAACAGCTACGACTCCGCTGTTTTTCACCACGTCGCGCCCGCTGGGATTCCACGCTCGAAAGACCTGATTTTTGTCGGGCGTCTGGTCTCGGACAAAGGTGCCGCACTCGCTCTTTTGGCTCTCACCTACCTGCGTGAAATCGGGTTGAGTCCAACACTCACCATCGTCGGGGATGGACCCGAGCGTGAACGCCTGGTGTCAATGGTCGCCGAAAATAAACTCGACGCCCAGGTTGTTTTTCTCGGCCCACGGCAAGGCGCAGCGCTGGCCCGGGAGTTTCATCGTCACCGCATTCAGCTCGTGCCCTCGCGCTGGGCCGAGCCCTTTGGGATCGTCGCGCTAGAAGGCGCGGCGTGCGGTTGCCTGGTCATCGGCTCGGCCGACGGAGGCTTGTCCGATGCCATCGGGCCTTGCGGCCACACCTTCCCGAACGGCGATGCGCGTAAACTCGCCAATCTACTGGAGATCGCGCTGCGGAACGCTCTGCCGCCGGCCAACACCCTCGCACAAAGCCGGCACCTTCATCGACACGACCCGTCCACGGTCACGGCCGCGTATCTGGATTTATTTAAAGGTCTCGTGCGGGATCACCCATGAATCATTTCCTGTCCATGACCAGCTCTCCTCGCATTTCCGTGATCATCGCCGTTTTTAACGGTGCCAAGCACCTCTCCGCGCAGATGGACGCCCTACTCGCCCAGCGCTGCGACTTCCCTTGGGAGGCGATCTACGTGGACAACGGATCCACCGACACCAGTCGTGAGCTGATCTCCGCGCGCATCTCGGAGGACAACCTGTCACATGTGCATCTCATCGACGGTTCGCAGGAGCGTGGCCAGGTTTACGCCCGTAATCATGGCGGTCGATTGGCCCGCACCAGCTTGCTCGCCTACACCGACCAGGACGACCTGCCCGCCCCTGATTGGGTGACGGAGATGGTCAAGGCCCTGCAAAACTCCGATGCCATCGCAGGGGGTATAATCTACACGCCGCATGGATATGCCCTCGTCAATAATCAGGACACCGGTCAGGAACCACCTAGATCCTTAAAATGCTGGAACGGGTTTGATTATGCGCTCGGCACAAATTTCGGCGTCCATCGACACGTGCTGGAAGCCCTTGGGGGATGGCAGGAACTGGGCGTTCATGCCGGCGAAGACGTCGATCTATGCATACGCCTGAAGCTTGCCGGCTATAAAATCAGCTACGCGCCAATGGTTCGCGTCACATGGAGATCCCGGATCGAGATCGGTGACATCTTCAGACAAGGGGTGACCTACGGTCGGAGCGACGTTCTGCTCTACCTTAAATTCCGCAAGCACGGGGTGCAGCGTCGCAGTCTGCGGTCCATGTTGCGCGTCATTAAGCAGACCCTACAGCCTTTGGGCGGGCTCTTCCAAACGCCACGTTCCTATTGGGGCGTTATCAAGCTCGGCGTTCTGACAGGACGCCTTCTGCAATGCCTCCGTTCACGAACCCTTTATATTTAATGCAAGCCACACCGGAAAACCCACGCTTTTGGACAAGCAAGATCAGGCCGGGAGTTTAACCAAAATGCAGCCTGCTAAACCCCCTTTGCTAAGGTTCCTGCTCCGCTGGCTCGACAGCAACGAGCTCGCCTGGATGCCGCCTCGCTGGTGGCACGGCACACCTACGGAGCGTGAGGTCTGGCACCTGCGCAAACTGGCCCGCCGGCGGATCCGAAGGGAGCTCATCGCCCGACAAGGTCTGGCGCGCACCCTCACCCAGGCTGCCGTCTGGCCGGTTTGGGCTTTGCTCAAAACGGTGATACACTTACGCCAACGACCGCTCCGAAAACCCGGGCTTGGTGCGTGGGCTCTGCGTTTCCTCGATATTTACTGGCTTCAAATGGCCTACAATATCGGGATCAGCGACCAGTTCGACGGCCGGATGGAACTACCCGAATTCCGCAGACTCATTCGCCTTACTGCCGTATGCCGCGAGCATCAGTCGCTGCTTTCGAGCACCCATCTGATTGCGCGAGGCTATCCCAATATCGGCGGCAAGCAGGTCTTTGCTAAATTTTGTTTGGAACATGGCCTCCCGACCGTGCCCGTGCTTTGCGCGGGTCGTGGTGACCAACTCCTCCCTGGCGCAGTCGATTGGCCGCCCCGGGATGTTTTCTTCAAGCCAGCGAACATGGCCAAAGGACTCGGCATGGAGGTATTTTCCTACGACGCGACCACCGGACAGTGGCGCACCGAAGCAGGTATCATCGTGACACCGCAATCGCTGCCCGCCTACGCCAGACGAAAACTCGGCCAGGACGTGGAATGGCTTCTTCAGCCGCGCATCTCCAACTCCTCCGCTTGGCCGGCCTATGGCTCGGGCGCGCTCTCGACCTGCCGGATTATGACCGGAAGATTGGGCCCGAACGAAACTGACATCGTGATACTCGGAGCGTTTATACGCTGTTCGCTGGTCAATCCCATCGTGGATAACATGTCAGCTGGAGGCATCGGCATCGGCATCGATCTAACGCAGGAGCGACTCACGTTCGGGCTGGAGTGGGTTAACTACGATCCGCCGCTGAGTCACATCCCCTCTACCGGCGCAGCGATCACCGGCACAACGGTCCCTGCCTTATCTGAAATAGTGAACCTTGCCCTGCGGGCACACCGTGCGGCAGGTAACTGGAGCTCGGTCGGCTGGGACCTCGCGCTCCTCGAAGAGGGTCCGGTTTTAATCGAAGCGAACCTCCAATGGGCCATCAATCCCTTCCTCCCCTTCGGCATGAGCCGGTTGCCCGAGGTTTTGCGAACTTGCTTTGGCCCTCACTACGAACGCCTCCCCTCGTGATGCCACCCGTGCCCCCCTGCAACGATTCCTCCTCGAACCCGCCGCGAGGCCTTCTCAAGGCGTTCAAAGCCCTCATAGACGCCCAGGAATTCCCTTGGCTGCCCCCTTGGCGGAGGGGGCAGGATAAACGCGAACGCGACGTATTGCACATACGCCGAATTGCCCTGCGCCTCATCCGGCAAAGCACGAATCTATCGCGGGCAAAACTCACCCTGCGATCGCTCGCCTGGCCGCTTTTATTGCCACTCAAGGCATTGCAGCCAGCCCTGGCCTGCACCCAGCAGGGCTTGCCGCGACGCTTTCTGCGCGGCGCCGCCGATCTCGCTTTGCATAATATACGCGCCGATGCACTGGGGGCCCTGCGCGATACAAGACCGGGTAACCGCCACCTCGCCCGTCTCTACGTGCCGGATAGGGAAAACCAGGCCCTGCTCATCCATCTCAACCGGGATCAAGCGGAGAGCGCTATCGGCGACAAGCTGGCCTTCGTCGCCTTTTGCAGAAAGCACCACCTTCCCCACATTCCCGTGCTCGCCCACGGTCAAGGGGCCACCCTGCTCGCTTCTCCCGAGGAATGGCCCGCGACCGATCTCTTCGTCAAGCCGACCAACCTCTGGGGCGGCCAAGGCGCGGCCGTGCTTGAGCATGTGGCCGCAGGCGGGTGGCGCGATGCCGGCGGCCGGTTGCTCCACCCGCACGAGTTCGCCGCCTGGGCCGGGCGGCATTACGGCGATGCCCCTTGGCTGATTCAGCCGATGCTGCGGGTGGATCCAACCTGGAGTGATTGGAGCCCGGGACCGCTCGGCACCGTGCGCGTCGTCACCGTCATTGTGCGCCCCGGCGAGTCGCCCGAACTGATCGCCGCGTCCATGCGGCTTCCTCGCGCGAACATGGTCGTGGATAATTTTTCCGCCGGAGCGCTCTCCGCCGAGATCGATTGGCGTGTTGGCAGACTCGGGCCGGCGCTCGGACACGGCTCGTTTCGCCGTTGGCATGATCGACACCCCGACACTGGAGCCGCCATCACCGGCGCCCGTATTCCTCGCTGGGAGGAGGTGTGCTCGCTGGCTTGCGCCGCCCACGCCGCCGCGCCGGGCCTCGTCGCCGTAGGCTGGGATATCACCTGTCGTGCAGGAAGCCCGATAGTAATCGAGGCCAACCCGGTTTTCAATCTGGCGCCCACCGTCATTCTTGGCGAAACCCGCTGGCTCGATGCGATTCAGAATCGTCTCGCTTCCCTTGATCCGAAATACGACGCACGCCTTCAATCATGACCCCATCCCTCACCCTCGCCTTTGCATCCGACGAGAACTACCTCGATGGTCTCGTCGGCACGCTCTCCGGCGTGGTCCGATCCGCCCCGGGCGCGACCATCCGGGCCTACGTGCTCGACTGCGGCATCCAGGACGCCGGGTGGCGAGAGCTGGAGCAAACCCTGCGCGCCCGATTCAGCCGCCTCGAGCTTGTTCGGCAGGTGATCAAACCGAGTCAACTCAGTGCATTTAACCCGCAGAATCAGAATAATCGCCTCAACAACTCCTCCTACGCGCGTCTTCTCCTGCCCGAGTTACTGCCGGATACGGAGCGTATACTCTACCTCGACTGCGATTTGCTGGTGGATGCCGACCTGCGCCCCTTGTTCAGCACTCAGCTCGAGGGTGCGCTAATCGGTGCCGTGGCCGAAGGTCATCTTCCGTTGCTCGTCCAAAACGTGTTACCCGAACTCATCCCCCCTGCAGAAAAAGACAGTCTCGCCTTCAACTCAGGGGTCATGCTCATGGATTTAGCGGCCATGCGGCGCGCCGGTTTAATCGCCGCGCTCAAGAGCAATCCCCCTGCGTTGAGCTTAAAGATGCAGGATCAAGCGTCGCTCAACCTTGCCTTGATGTCTCGTTGGAAAAAACTCCCCACCCGCTGGAACCACCAGCGTTTCGTCACCGAGCATTTTTCCATTTATCGGGATTATCCAGACACGGTCTGGCACTTCATCGGCAAGATGAAGCCATGGCATTTCGACCCGGACCACGCCCGCGGACTCATGGCTGAATTTCAACGCGACATCATCACCACCGGATGGACACCGCGACAAAAGGGGACTTGGCGCACGCTCAGCCCGGCCTGGCGCGATTTCCTAAAAGCGTCGCACGCCTTTGCCCGACGCCACGGATTCTACGGTCGCAGTCGGTCCGCCTGATCCGTTTGCTTCACCCAGTGCCCGCCATGCCTCTCACCGATCTGACTTTTCTTGTGCGCCTTTACAACTGGTGGCACGGCTCGCGTGTAGTCCGTGAGGGCCCCGGACATCGCCTCCGATCTTCAAACGCCCGCCTGCGCGGCACCCGCGTCGAGTTCAGCGGTCGCGACGGCGAGATCGTGCTGGGCCGCGACGTGCGTCTCTTCGATTGCACCATCACGCTGCGGGGGACCTCGCCGCGCCTGATTATCGGCGCCGAGACACGGTTGCGCGGCGTGCGCATCGTCGTCGAGGATCGCGGCAGCCGCCTGCACATCGGCGCATCGACCTCGATGACCGGTGCGATCCTGCAAGCCAAGGAGGGCGGTTTGGTCGAGTTCGGAACCGACTGCATGGTGGGCAGCGGTGCGGACATCAGCAACAGCGACAGCCACTCGTTGATCGATGCAGCCGACGGCGAGCGCCTCAATCCCGCCCGCGACATCGTCATCGGCAACCACGTTTGGCTCGGCTCGGGCGCATGGGTTTCCAAGGGCTCGCGCATCGGCTCGGGCAGCGTCATCGCCGCTCGTTCCCGGGTGGTGGGCGAAGTGCCTTCCAACGTGCTGGCCGCCGGCTCGCCCGCCAGCATCAAACGCACCGGAGTAAGCTGGAGCCGGGAACGTCTGGGCGTGGAGTCCTGAACGGTGGCCATGCTTGCCACCTGCCGCCCCAGATGATCCTACAAGCCCACCCCACCGGAAACGCATTCGTCCGCGCACTCGCCTCAGGGCTGGCGGACGCAAGGATGCTGGCGGAGTTCCATACCTGCCTCGACTGCCCGGCCGACGAGCGGTGGCTGCGTATACTGCCCGGGCGCTTACGGAGCGAGGCCCGCCGCCGACGCCTGCCCGCCGCAGTCAAACCCTACGCCCATCTGCACCCGTGGCGCGAGCTCGGGCGCCTCGGCGCGGCCCGGCTCGGCGCAACCCGTCTGCTTAGCCACGAAAAAGGCTGCTTCTCAGTAGACCAGGTTTACCAAGCGCTGGACCGCAAGGTCGGCGCACGTCTGCCCGCCCTGCCCAATCTAAAGGGGGTATATCTGTATGAGGACGGCGCGGCCGCCGGCTTCGCCGCCGCTCAAAAAATAGGCCTGCAGACCTTCTATGATTTGCCGATCGGATATTGGCGCATGGCGGCCCGTATCCTGGGCGAGGAGGCAGCACTCTCCCCAGAGTGGGCCGGCACCCTGTCCGGCCTGCTCGACAGCCCGGCGAAACTGGCCCGCAAGGACGAGGAACTGGCCCGGGCCGGAACCGTCTTTGTCGCCTCCAGTTTCACTCGCGCCTCTTTGGTCGAAGCGGCGCAGGTCCCGGGCGATGTGGTAATGATTCCTTACGGTGCGCCGTCGCCACCGGCCGGCGCTTCTTTCGCGCGACGCAAACCCGGGGAGCCGTTGCGTGTGCTCTTCGTCGGATCACTCGGACAGCGCAAAGGCACGCGCTACCTGCTCGACGCGATGGCAGCACTGGGCGCGGGCTTCGAACTTACGCTCATCGGCACGGTCCCGGACGCCCGCTGCGATCCGCTGGCTGTCGCGCTGCGAAAGCACCGGCACATCCCAAGCCTGCCCCACTCCGCGATCCTCGATGAGATGACACGCCACCATGCCTTTGTCTTCCCCTCGCTTTTCGAAGGCTTCGGTCTGGTGCTGCTGGAGGCGATGGCGTGCGGCTTGCCGGTCATCGCCACACCGCATACCGCCGCGCCCGACATCGTGCGCGAAGGGAGGGATGGCTTCGTGGTCCCTATTCGCAGTTCCGCCGCGATCGCCGACCGCCTGACCTGGCTCGCCACCGACGAGGACCGCCGACAGGCCATGGGGGCACACGCACGCACCCGCGCGGCGCAGTTCACCTGGACCGATTATGCAAAGCGTATGACAGATACCCTGGGATCGCGTCTCGCCCGCCGCACGTAAACCACCCTCCCCTCGCATGGACCAAGCCATCAAACGACTCCTCTGGCTCTATTTTCTCCTTCTCGTAGGCGAGGGCGTGCTTCGGAAATGGATCGCCCCGGGGCTGTCCGAGCCGCTCCTCATCATCCGCGATCCGGTGGTTTTTGCGATTTACGGACTCGCGTTTATGCGCGGCGAATTTCCGGCGCGGCTATCCATGCTGGTGCTGGCTTTTCTGGCGGTCGCCTCGTTCGTTTTCGCCGTCGTTGCGGGTTCGCCTTTGCTGGTCGCGCTCTACGGACTGCGCATCAACTACCTTCATGTGCCGCTCATTTTCATCATGGGGACCACGCTCACGCGAGAGGATGTGCTGCGCTATGGCCGCGTCGTGCTCTGGCTTACCCCTCCGATCGCGGCCTTGATGGTTTTGCAATATCAGGCCGGATCAGGCTCGAGGCTCAACGTCGGTGCGGGCGGGGAACTCGACGGTCAGCTGCGCGGTGCGTTGGACAAGATGCGGCCGTCCGGGCCCTTCTCGTTTATCACCGGCCCGATTCTGTGGTTTTCTCTCGCGAGCGCCTTTATTTTTCATGGCTGGACCAGTAACGGCACTCACCCGCGCTGGCTCCTGGGTATCGCGACGCTCATGCTTGTGGTCGCGGTGCCGGTTTCGATCAGCCGCAGCTTGCTGTTCTCCGT
Source organism: Verrucomicrobia bacterium IMCC26134 (assembly GCA_000972765.1). Classification (GTDB taxonomy): domain Bacteria; phylum Verrucomicrobiota; class Verrucomicrobiia; order Opitutales; family Opitutaceae; genus IMCC26134_A. The sequence continues at coordinate 2,128,030 of CP011265.1, forward strand.
TCTAGTGGTCGTGCTTTTCGGATTAACCGCCATATTACGCGCGCCGAAACAAGCCTTTGCGGTGCTGGTTCCAGCCGGTCTCGTGCTGGGCACTCTGATGATGTTGAACGGCAGCGAGCTGAGCTCGGCCTTTGGCGCACGTTGGCAAAGTTCGATTGGCACAGGTGTGGAGGAATCCATCTTTAAGCGTTTTCTCGGAGACTTTGAATCCGGCCTTTCCCTGGTTTCCTCCGCTCCTCTTTTCGGTCACGGGGTGGGTATGGGCTCAAATGTGGGCACACGCTACGTTTCCGGCAGCATGGGCTTCGCCCTCGCCGAATCGGAATGGGCCAAGATCATCCTCGAGCTCGGCCCGTTGCTCGGCCTCGCTTTCATCGCCTACCGCGGCTGGCTCGCCTTCACTCTGCTCTCCAGCGCAGCCCGACATTTGCTGCAAAATACGGATGGCCTGCCTTGGTTGCTCGCTGCTGCGTGCCTGCTGCCCGTGATCTCCGGCCAATGGGCGCCGCCAACTATCCTGGGCTTCGCGGTGTTTGGCGGAGGCCTCGTGCTCGCCGCGCTCAACACCCCCGGGGACACGGACAACGTTCCCGAGGACGACGCCCATCCCGCTGACGAAATCGTGACCGAAAAACCCATCCCGCGTAACCATGTCCGTCGCGTCTGATCTATTCGCCGTCCCTCGCCCGTTGCGGATCTTGCTCGTCGGCAACTTCGCGCCCGACGAGCAGGAGAGCATGTTGCGCTTCGAGCAAATGATGGCGGTCGGGCTCCGCGCACGAGGCCACGTGGTGGAAACTATTTCCCCGGTGCCGATTCTCGCCCGTCTAGCCCGTCCCTACCGTTATGCGGGATGGCCCAAGCTATTAGGCTATGCAGATAAGTTCCTCATTTTCCCTCTCGCCTTGCGTCGCCACGTCCGTGGCTTCGCGCCCGACGTCGTGCACATCGTAGATCACGCCAATGCGGGCTACGCCCGAAACACAGCGACGAAGCCTTGTCTCGTCACCTGCCATGATCTGCTGCAAATTCGCGTCGCTCGAGGAGAGTTTCCCGTCCCCCGCCCCAGCCTGAGCGGACGCTGGTTTCAGGCGCGGATACGCCACCACCTTTCCCGCCTTGCCCATGTGGCGTGCGTATCGGAGCAAACCCGGGTCGACCTCCGCCGAATCGCCGGGCTCAAGACTGAACAGATCGACGTCGTGCACAACGGACTCAACCAGCCCTTCCGCCGCGTGCCCGTGGCCGAGGCTCGCTCGGTGCTCGCGCCCTTGCTTGCGAGAACAGGGCTCTCCGCTGGCGTGCTTGGCTGCTTCCTGTTCAATATCGGCGGGACCCAATGGTATAAAAACCGGTCCGGTCTGCTATCGATTTACGCCGAGCTGCGCCGCCTGCTGCCCTCACCGCCCGCGCTTTTGCTGGCAGGCAAGGCCCTTTCACCCGAGCTGCTCGCACAATGCGAAGCGCTGGGCATTCAAAGCCACGTAATACCACTCGGCACTGTCACCGCCGCCGAGCTGGAGTCGCTCTACTCGCTGGCGGAAGGCCTGCTTTTCCCCTCTTGGGCCGAGGGCTTCGGCTGGCCCATCGCGGAAGCACAAACGTGCGGTTGCCCAGTTTTTACTTCGAATCGCGCGCCGTTGACCGAGGTAGGCGGAGATGCCGCCGTGTATTTCGATCCAGCCGATCCGCTAGACGCGGCCAGACAGATCTCCGCGCACTGGACACGGCGCACCGAGCTTAGGTCTGCGGGTTTGCAGCGGGCGGAATTGTGGTCGCCGCAGCGCATGCTGGCAGCCTACGAAAATCTCTATCGGCGTATGCTCGCCATTCCTCGCGCACAATGAAGCCCCTGCGAATCACCATTCTTCAGGGAGCGTTTTTCCCCGTTCCTGCGGTGCGCGGCGGAGCGGTGGAGAAGCTCTGGTGCGGACTCGCCGTGACTTTCGCCCGGGCCGGGCACAGCGTCACCCAGGTCTCGCGGGCGGTGCCCGAGTTGCCCGCCACGGACGTGCTTAACGGCGTGCGGCACGTGCGGGTGGCAGGCTACGACCAACCGGCGGGCATGCTGCGGCTGAAGTGGCGCGACCTGCTCTACACGCGAAGGGCGCTCGCAGCGGCGCCGGCGTCGGACATTCTGGTGACAAACACGTTTTGGGCCCCGCTGATGGCGCGCCGCGCACAGGGGGCGATCTACGTCAGCGTGGAGCGCAGACCGAAAGGCCAGATGCGCCTCTACGGCCGGGCGGCGCGCCTGCGCGCCTGCTCGCAGGCGGTGGCTGACGCGATCATCGCGGAGTCGCCGGGCCTGGCCGCGCGGGTGCGCGTGATCCCGAATCCACTTCCGTTCGCGACCCATGAGCCGGTGCAGCCGCGAAACGAATCGGGCCGGTTTTTATTCGTCGGTCGCATCCACCCGGCAAAGGGCGTGGAGTTGCTGTTGCAGGCCTTTGCGCAAGCGAAGGACGCGGGCGAGCTGCCGGACGGCGCAAGCTTGGAACTCGTGGGCCCAGCCGAGGAGGGCCGGGGCGGCGGGGGCGAGACGTGGTGGCGCGGAGTGCTGACGCGTCACGCCAGGCCGGACGTCACATGGGCGGGCCCGATCTATGATGCGGAGACGCTCAACGCACGTTACCGCGCAGCCACGGTCTTCGTTTATCCCTCACTCGACGCCGCAGGCGAGGCGATGCCCATCGCTCCACTCGAGGCCATGGCCTGGGGCTGCATCCCGGTGGTATCCGATCTGGCCTGTTTTCGCGATTACCTGTGCCCCGGCCGCAACGGCTTCGTTTTCGACCCTCAAGCGGCAGACCGGGTGGAGCGACTGGCCGCGATCCTCGCGAAGGCGGCCGGGGCCGATGCGCAGGCACTGCGCCCAGAGGTGACCCAAGTGCGCCAGAGCCATGCCTTGGAGACGATAGGAGCCCGCTTCATCGAAGATTTTTATTCGCTTCTCAGGGGATAAATCCGCCAAACCCCTATCGACACCCGTGATTAAAGTTCCTGTTTCAATCCTCATCCCGATCAAGAACGAAGCAGGTAATCTGCCTCGATGCCTTGCCGCGGTGGCGTGGGCCGATGAAATCATCGTGGTCGATTCGCACAGCACCGACGACTCCGCCGGCATCGCGCAAGCCGCGGGCGCCACCCTCGTGCAGTTCGATTTCAACGGCACCTGGCCGAAGAAAAAAAACTGGTCGCTGGAAACCGTCCCCTTCCGCCACGAATGGGTGTTCATTCTGGATGCGGACGAAGTGCTTCCACCGGGAGCTGAAACAGAACTGCGCTCGATTGTAGAAAACCCCGGGCATCCCGTGGACGGATACTGGATAAACCGTCGCTTCATGTTCATGGGGAAATGGCTGCGGCACGCTTATTATCCCAATTGGAACCTGCGCCTGTTTCGCCATAAACGAGGACGCTACGAAAAAATTACCGACGCGCCCACCGCGAGCGGAGACAACGAGGTGCATGAACATGTGATCGTGCGGGGCACGACTGGCCGTTTAAGAACCGAGATGGATCATTACGCCTTTCCCTCGGTCGAGGTGTTTGTCGAAAAACACAACCGCTACTCAAACTGGGAGGCACGCGTCGAGGTCGATGGCTTGCTATCCAACAAGTCCCTTCAAAATCGTGACGTAGGCTGGCGTCGCCGCCTGAAGTCGTGGACACAAAAACTCCCGTTCCGGCCTTGGTTGCGTTTTTCATATGTTTATTTCTGGCAACGCGGTTTTCTGGATGGGCGCGAGGGATACTACTTCGCACGCCTACACGGCATGTATGAACTCATGACGGTGGCTAAAACTTACGAACTGCGAAAGCAGCCATCACCATCAAGGCCCCGATGAGCGAAGCCGAATCCATCCCTAGAAAAACGGAGTCTGACCGCCCGCTGCGCCTCCTGCACGTCGTGCACACGCTTCGCGGTTCCTCGGGCGGTCCGGCGGAAGTCGTCCGGCGCTCGACTGAAGCGCTGCTCGCGCAAGGCCACCAAGTTGAAATCGCGACGCTTGACGGCCGCAGTTGCATCGCGGCAGACGAAACCCTTGCCGTCCACCCTCTCGGGAGTGCAGCGGAGGCAACCGGCTATGGCTCGACGCCACATCTGGTGCCTTGGTTGAAATCGGAAATACGGCGATTCGACGCCGTGCTCGTCCACGGACTCTGGCAATATCAGGGCTGGGGCACGCATACCGCGCTCAAGGACGGGGTAACGCCTTATCTGGTTTTCCCTCACGGCATGCTGGACCCATGGTTTCGCCGGAGCTATCCGCTCAAGCACCTCAAAAAGCAGATTTATTGGAAGCTGCGCGAAAGCCGGGTTCTGGGAGGAGCGGCTGCCGTCTGTTTTACCTGCGATGAAGAACGCCGCCTGGCGCGAGATTCTTTCAGGCCCTACCAGGTCAAGGAACGGGTGGTCGCTTTCGGCACAGCCGATTCCATTTACGATCCAGCAAGGCAAAGCGCCGCCTGGGCGCGATGTTGTCCGGCGGCGCAGATGCGTCCGTATCTGCTTTTTCTTGGACGCCTGCATCCCAAGAAAAACATCGAAGCCCTGCTCCGGGCGCATGGACAGCGGGCCGCCAGGAATCCGTTCGCACCGGACCTCGTCATCGCAGGTCCCGGGCTGGAGACTTCCTATGGCCAGAGCTTGCTTCGACTTGCTAACAATGTCTGCCGCCAAGGCACGGTGCACTGGACCGGCATGATCGAAAATGCGGTCAAGTGGGGCGCCTTGCGCGGTTGCGAAGCCTTCGTGCTGGCCTCGCACCAGGAAAACTTTGGCATCGCGGTCGCCGAGGCGCTGGCTTGTTCCCGTCCGGTCTTGATCAGCAATAAGGTCAATATCTGGCGAGAAATCGAGATAGATGGAGCGGGCTTGGTGCGGGGAGATTCTCCTGGAGAGGTAGCGGGCTTGCTGGACGACTGGATGGCGGTAAGACCTGCGAAAAGAGATGAAATGAAACGCGCGGCGCGCCGCTGTTTTGATTCACGCTTCCACATTAAAAAAGCGACTGAATCCCTGGTGGCGGTCGTGCGCGAGGCGCTCTGAGGGAAATGAACTGCATCGAGAAGCATCCCTGCACGCGTCTTGAATGACCGCGATTTCTAGCCGAGATTACCACTTACATGGCCTTTAAACTGCACGAAACGAGCGCGACGATCAGGGGTGCTTCGCCTTGGAGTCAAAGGCAACGCGCAGCCCTCCTGGTCTGGGAGTATGCGTGGCCCTTGTTGTGTGGATGGACACCGAAGCCGTGCAATGGCTGGCGGCTCTGCATCCTGCGTATTTTCGGAGCGAAGATTCAAGGCCGTCCCTTTGTCCACCAAAGAGCCCGCATTCAAATTCCCTGGAATATCAGCCTCGGCGAAGGCGCCTGCATCGGCGATCGGACGACACTCTACAGCCTTGATAAAATCGAAGTCGGGGCCCAGGCAGTCATCGCCCAAGAAGCCTACATCTGCACCGGAACCCATGATTTCAATCAAGACAGCCTTCCGCTTCTAACCGCACCCGTGCGAATCCACCAAAGGGCTTTCGTCGGTGCCCGGGCCTTCGTGATGCCAGACGTGACAATTGGAACCGGGGCCATAGTGGGCGCGTGTGCAGTGGTCACTCGAGATGTGCCGGATGGCGGAAAGGTGAAGGGCAATCCCGCGCGATGAAAGCTGGATCTGAAAACACTCGGGAAACCGCTCCGCCATCGAGTGCGGAAACCATATTGGGGATAAAGTTTCACACCGGAAGTAAGGCAGCGGCGGTCGACGCCGCGTTAACGGGCGCCTTGGTGCTGGCGCCGTCTGGCCCTGGTCTCGCGACGGATTTGATCAGCTCGGCATCCTATCGTGAGGCCCTGTTAAGCGCGGATATCAATCTGACGGATAGCGGTTTTATGCTGCTCCTTTGGCGAATGCGCACCGGCAGGAAGCTGCCTCGTTTATCGGGATTGGGTTATCTCCGTGAGTTGTTGATCCAACCCAAAATCAAAGCCGCAGGTGGCACGTTCTGGGTTATGCCCACCGAGCAGGATAGAACGACCAACTTGGCCTGGCTTAAAACCAACGGTGTAATCGCCGAGGCTGATGACTGTTATGTGGCACCGACCTACGGGCCGGGCCCCTTGGAGGACAGCGAACTGCTCTCACGCGTTCGTTTACGCCAACCGAAAGTCGTGGTGATTACGATCGGTGGAGGCGTCCAAGAACGTCTGGGAAAGGCGCTTTGTGTTGCGCTGAAGAACGATCAAAACCGTCCCGGCATCGTCTGCATCGGAGCGGCAATCTCATTCCTCAACGGCACCCAGGCAAACATACCGCCTTGGGCTGACCGGTGGTTGCTAGGCTGGTGGCTCAGAGTCGCATACGCTCCAAAGCTTTACCTTCCGCGATACTGGCGAGCACTCAGGCTCTTTGGCTTGGTGCTTCGAAACGGTCAGGAACTGCCGCCCTTAAGGCGGCAGGCAAGACACTAGATCCAGACTGTCGGAGAACTCGTAAACCGCCCGCGAAGCGCGGGGGGTTACAGAGTGTCTTTACTCAATATTTGATCGGTCGGCTTCGGGGTGAGCAAAAGCTTGGCCTCGTTGATCACCGGCTCAAATAACTTAAAAACAGCAGCGATTTCAGACTGCGTGAGCGTGCCTTGAACCGTGTTTTTGATCGTAATGTTTCCGTTATCGTCCACATCGAAAAAGATTTTGATATCCTGCCCTCCGTCCACGGGGATCTCCACGTTGCTGGTGTTGGTGAAGACCACTTTACCCTCTGCGGTGAGAACCTTGAGCGTCTTTTGAACCGGATCATAGACCACCTGGAAGCTGGTGCCACGCACTCCAGCGGCGCCGATCGGGGTCTTGACCACAAAGGTGGATTGCGGACGCAGTTTATTGACGCGACTGGTGACGGAGCCTTTGTTGAGATGGATCTCGGTTTGGGAAATGGAGGGCTCGCCCTTGGGACCGTTGACAGCGACTCCCTCGAACAGTTCCTGCTCGAACTTGCTGATGAAAACCTGAGACTTTTCGCCTACCACGGCAGTGGAACCGCTGGAGAAAACGAGCACCACACTGGATCCTTCAGCAGTGCTAATAATGGCACCGGCCGGCAATATTTTATCAGCCAGCAGGGGTTCACTGACTCCGTTGGCCGAATCCTGCCACTGGACGGAGCCATTAACCGACGCGGCCCGATAAGTGTTAGGGGCGAGGTCCTTTGCTGCGCTTGCGATCGAACTAAACACTAGCAGACCGATAAAAAATGATAAAAACTTGAAAGGCTTCATGATGGTAAAATTTATTATGGTTACGTTAAGTAGAAATAAGCTTATAATGAATAACCGTTAGTAAGCGAGCGCAGAGAAATAGCAACTAAACCCAGTGGACCGGTATTTTCTTCATCCGCTACTGCGCCTTCCACGCCAGTTTGCAGGCAAATGGTTCCGGTAAATTCATGGCAGTGAAAATATTTTGATAACACTCCGCAAAACCAACGCACAGGAAGCCTTCTTCGCGCTTCATTGCCGGCGCCAGGCGCTTGGAGTCAGACCGGTCTGCTTTCGAAACCAGCGCGTAAAATAGTTGGGGTCGTCAAATCCAGCCCTCCCCGCCGCCGCACCGATACCGGCCGATTCCCTCAGGGCAGACTGGGCAATCTGAAGGCGTTCTTGATCACGCAATGCCCGCAGGCCTAGTCCGTGTTCGCGCTTCAAACGTCGGCTCAAGGCATCACGCACGTAGCCGCTCTCCCGTGCGATCTCAGTCAATGGCTTGTCGCTGCGCAGACTTTCGCGAACACGCACGACCAGGGGAGACGCCGCTGACGGCGTTGGCAAGGAGTCGGTCCGCGGCGGCTCGAGCAACAAAGCGATGACCGAAAGGATGGTCGGATAGTCGGAAAGCGCAGGCCGCCCCTTGGTCGGCACCCGGGCCAGCAGCGCGTTGAGTTCATTGAGCACTTGCCGCGGCAAGTGGCGATGCAACACCCGGCTGCCCGGCCGCCTGCTCTCATATTCCAGAACGAGGCACAAAGGCCGGCTGGCCCCGGAAAGGGAGAATCCGTGATCCACCCCCGGCGGAATCAAAAACAAATCACCCGCCCGGGCATCGATCCGGCGATCGCGCAACACCTGCACCCCTTCTCCCGATAAATAAAGGATCAGCTGATTGAACGCATGCCGGTGATTCGAGACCTCGGTTTCGCGGTGCCGGTTTAATTGCAACTTACGCAGCACAAAACCAAGCGCATGAATCTCGATTTTCTGGATAAGAATGGGACTCCAAGCGAGCATTAGGATAGGGCGGGTTTGTGCTACGCTGGGTCGGCTTCGTTCTAACTGCAAGCCAGCTTTTAGCGTAAGGTCATGGGCGCTTCGGCACCCTCACAACTTCTATTTATCCAAACCAACACAATGCATACGCACAAAGTCGGCATCATCATGAACGGCGTCACCGGACGCATGGGCACCAACCAGCATTTGCTGCGCTCCATCAAAGCCATTATCGACCAGGGCGGCATCAAGCTGTCCGACAGCGAGTGCATCATGCCCGACCCCATCCTGGTCGGTCGCAGCGCCCCCAAACTCGCTGAGCTCGCCCGTCGCGCCGGCCTGCCCGAGGACCGCATCAGCACCGACCTCGAAGCCGTGCTCGCCGACAAATACAACCAGATCTATTTCGACTCCACCCTCACCGGTCAGCGTCCCAACGGCGTTCGCAAAGCCATCGCCGCCGGCAAACACATCTATTGCGAGAAGCCCACCGCCACGACCTCTCAGGAGGCCCTCGCGCTCTTCAAGGAAGTCTCCGCCGCCGGCCTCAAAAACGGCGTCGTCCAGGACAAGCTCTGGCTGCCCGGCCTGGTGAAGTTAAAGTATCTCATCGATACCGGTTTCTTTGGCAAAATCCTCTCCGTGCGCGGCGAATTCGGCTACTGGGTTTTCACAGGCGAATACGAGAAACTGCAACGCCCCTCCTGGAACTACCGCAAGGAAGATGATGGCGGCATCATCGTGGACATGCTCTGCCACTGGCAGTATGTGATCCAGAATCTCTTCGGTGACATCAAGAGCCTCTCCTGCCTCGGTGCCACTCACATCCCCGAGCGCTGGGATGAAGCCGGCAAGAAATACAAGTGCACCGCCGACGACTCCGCCTACGCCACCTTCGAACTCAAGAACGGCGTCGTCTGCCACTTCAACTCCTCATGGACCGTGCGCGTTGACCGCGACGATCTGCTCACCCTCCAAGTCGACGGCACGCACGGATCCGCCGTCGCCGGCCTCCGCGATTGCAAAGCCCAAGCCCTCGCCGCCACACCGCGCTGCACCTGGAATCCCGACATCGACAGCCCCGTGAAATACAAAGACGGCTGGGTCCGCGTGCCTGACCAGGGCCACTATGACAACGCCTTCAAGGTGCAGTGGGAACTCTTCCTGCGCCACGTCGTCAAAGACGAGGCCTTCCCCTGGACGCTCGAGGAAGGTGCGAAAGGAGTTCAACTCGCCGAACTCGGTCTCCAATCCTGGGCCGAGCGCCGCTGGGTGGACGTCCCTTCGCTCTAAAGCCCTGCGCCCCCACGCTCGAACCGCACCCCGTCCCAGTGACTGGGCTGCGGCCCCTCCGATCAACCGCTGCGGTTACAAACGGCAGCGGTTTTTTCATGCACCGCCGGTTCCCCTTGCAAAGTCGCTTCTCCTGCGTGTGTTGCAAGACATCGACTCCCGATGCACCACCCTTTTAATGTCCGGATTCTCTGCTAACCCTTAGCCCTCAAACCCAACTTCCAAACCCCTCATCCTCATGAACCCTCTCTATCTCATCCTCCTCTTCATCGGGCCGATGCTCTTCGGCTTTTACGCGCAGATGAAGATCCGCAGCGCCTACGCGAAGAACCTCCAGATCGACTCCCGTGGCGGCATCACCGGCCGCGAGGCCGCCGAGGCGGTCATCCGCTCCGCTGGGATTGACGATGTCGAAATCATAGAGGTTCCAGGCGAACTGAGCGACCACTACGATCCGATGCACAAACGCCTCGCCCTCTCCACCCACAACTACCGGGGCACCAGCCTGGCTGCCCTCGGGGTCGCGGCGCACGAAGCTGGTCATGCCATTCAGCACAAGGTCGGCTACAGCATGATGACCGTTCGCCAGACCTTGGTGCCGGTCACGCAGATTGCCTCCAGTGTATCCACCTTCGTCATGATCGCGGGCTTCTTCCTCGCCGGTGCCTTCGGTCCCGGCCTGCTCTGGATTGGAGTGATCGCGCTCTCGATCATCTGCTTGTTCCAATTCATCACGCTGCCGGTCGAGTTTGACGCCAGCCGGCGCGCCAAAGAGCAACTCGTCGGTCTCGGGATCCTCGACCGCGACGAGATGGGCGGAGTCAAAGAAACCCTCGACGCCGCTGCGCTTACCTATGTGGCCGCCTTCATCGTCGCGCTCGGCTCCCTGCTGCACCTCTTGCTCCTTTTAATGGGCAACCGCAATCGCGACTAAGCCCGAAAACCTCGCCGCCCCTATTCCAAGGGGCGGTTTTTTTTGCGCCTGTGGATCGTCCTGGCGCATTGCAACCGGAAGCTTAGACGCGAGAGAACACAAGGAGCGCAACGAACGACCGCCTTATGGCAGGAAGATACCGCTAGGCCCGCCGCGAAATACCGCTGGAGAATTTATACCAACGTCCCGCATAATCTAGACTTCATTAACGCAAAGTCGCCAAGATAAAGGGCGCAACGACCTGACAACGAAATAAATCTTTGCGTATCTCCGCGCCTCTGCGTCTTTGCGTTAAAGTCTGAAAGTTACGGGCGATTGGTATTACTGCGTGGTCACGCGCAGCCGCAGGAACTTCTTGGGTCCGTCCAGGGGCACGCTGAAGCTGTGCACGGGGGCGATGCCGGTGTCGGTCACAGGCTGCCAATCGTTGCCCAGCGTCGCGCTCCACTCGGCGCCGTAGGTGAGACCGCTGACGCCTGCCGGCTCGGTGAACTGGTAGTTCAATGTGCCTCCGCTCGCGACAGCCTGCGGCAGTTGACTGACTCGGGCCGTGGCGGGATCCTGGGCCGGGCCGAAGAAAGCAAAGACCAGAAGGTTCGGGACGCCGGTGTAGTAGGGATCAGCCGTGTCGGCGGCGGTGCCGGTGTTGGTGGCGGTGTTGCCAAACTTGGTTTGGCGCCAGCTCTCGAGGGCGGAGAGCGGGGCGCTGTAGGTGAAGGTTACCACGTCGGTGGAACTGCCTCCCGGCGTCGTGACCACCACATTGACCGCACCGGCGGCATGGGCCGGACTGGTGGCGGTGATGCTGGTGTGGGAAGTCGAGACAATGGTCGCGGCGGTGCCGCCGAAGGTGACTGAGCTGGCGTTGAGCAGGTTTGCACCGGTGATCGTCACGCTGGTGCCGCCGGTGGTGGGGCCGTGCGCGGGCGCAACACTGGTGAGTGTAGGCGCATCGTAGGTGAAGGTCACCGCGTTGGAACTGCCGCCGGGCGTCGTGACCACTACATTCACCGCGCCGCCGGCGTGCGCCGGACTGGTGGCGGTGATGCTGGTGTGGGAAGTCGAGACGATGGTCGCGGCGGTGCCGTCGAAGGTGACCGAGCTGGCGTTGAGCAGATTTGCACCGGAGATCGTCACGCTGGTGCCGCCTGTGGTGGGGCCGTGCGCGGGCGCAAAGCTGGTGAGTATCGGCGCATCGTAGGTAAAGGTCACCGCGTTGGAACTGCCGCCAGGCGTCGTGACCACGACATTGACCGCGCCGCCGGCGTGCGCCGGGCTGATGGCGGTGATGCTGGTGTGGGCAGTTGAGACAATGGTCGCGGCGGTGCCGCCGAAGGTGACCGAGCTGGCGTTGAGCAGGTTTGCGCCGGTGATCGTCACGCTGGTGCCGCCGGTAGTGGGGCCGTTCGCGGGCGCAAAGCTGGTGAGTATCGGCGCGTCGTAGGTGAAGGTCACCACGTTGGAACTGCCACCCGGCGTCGCGACCACCACATTGACCGCGCCGCCGGCGTGCGCCGGGCTGATGGCGGTGATGCTGGTGCGGGTAGTTGAGACGATGGTCGCGGCGGTGCCGCCGAAGGTGACCGAGCTGGTGTTGAGTAGATTTGCACCGGAAATCGTCACGCTGGTGCCGCCGGTGGTGGGGCCGTGCGCGGGCGAGAGGACATCAACCACCGGGGCATCGACCAGGAAGTTGGCGGTCACGCTCTGGGTGGCGGTCACGTTGGTGTCGGTGCGCGGGTTGGCGGTCGAGGCGTCGCTCCAGTTCACGAAGTGGTATCCGGTGGCCGGCACGGCGGTGACGGCGGTGCCGCTGCCTGAGGATAAAACCAACTGAGTCGTGTTGCCGGATACGGTGCCGTTGGCGCCGGCGGTGTAGGTCAGGGCGTAGGGGATGAGAACGGAGTTGGAGGTGCCTGTGGTGAGGCTGGTGCCGATGGCATTACTGGCGGCGACAGTGAAGGTGTAGGCGGTGCCGTTCGCCAGACCAGTGACGGTGATAGCGGCGGCCGCTCCGACCGAGGTGCCCGTGAGACCGCCGGGATTGGAGGTGGCGATGTAGCTGGTGATGGCAGAGCCCCCATTGTAGGACGGGGTGGTGAAGGTAAGGGAGGCTTGACCGTTTCCAGCAGTGGCGACGACGTTCGTGGGATCCGCGGGCGCCGGGGCGGTATGCGTGTGCACGGGCATTTCTGCGGCGGTGAGGGTAATCGTTTCCGCGCCCCACTTTTGTCCAATCGCACGGTTGGTTAACCCAGCGCCTTGGCCAGTGCTGACGGGGTTGCGGCCTTGCAGGTCAGGAAGGGCGAAATTTTGAATTCCGTTACCGCCAAAGGCGGTGCCGAGCAGGGAAAAAAGGGCGGTGTATTGGCTAATGGACTTCAAGGCTCCATCGCAGTTCACAAAGCCAGTCGTGGTTGAAGTTTGGGCAAAGAAGCGCACCTCGCCGAGGGCGGGGGCAAAATCCGAAGTATCACCATAAGCACCTTGCATCGCAATCATGGCTTTCAGCGCCAGGGAAGGCTGGGTCTTGTTCAAGGCCGTGGCGCTGCCGGTGATACCGGTCGTGCCGACTGCCAGGGCATGACTGTGCAGAGGGAGTTGGCTGGTGGTTAGGATCAGACTGCTGGCTCCGCTTTTTTCGCCGATTTGGCGGGAAGTCAGACCGGCGCCGGCACCGATGCCGAGAAAAGTGCGTCCACGCAAATCCGGCAGACCAAAGGTATCGAATCCATTGCCGCCGAAGGTGGTGCCGATTTGCTGGAAGAGGGTTTCATTCGAGCTAATCTGCTCCATCCCACCCGTGCAGGGGTAAAATCCAGCGGGGGTGAAATTATATGGAAAAACACGAATCCAGCCGGTGGACGAAAAAGCTCCGCCGCCTTGAATGCCGATGTTCAGTGCAAGGTAAGGCTGTTGGTTGCTCAACGCTTGGTTGGCGCCGGTGGCGCCGGTGCTATTGGGGGCAACCGTGATGCTGTGGCTGTGGCTCGGCAGTTGGGAGGAGTTTAGAGTCACTGATTCTTGACCACCAGCGACACCCAGTTCGTATGGGGGATTTCCAGGCGAGACCCCGACGGGCACCCGGCCACGCAGGTCAGGGAGGGCGAAAGTGGTGCGGCCATCTCCGCCAAACGTGGTGCCGAACAGGGAAAAAAGGGCGGTGTTTTGGCTGAGGGGTAAAAGTCGGCCATCACAGGGCAGAAAGCCTGTAAGTGAGTCAAAAGTGACACAACGGATTTCGCCGAGGTAAGGACCGTCCGCTGAACTGACGGCACCCCCACCGTCTCTACTTGGAAAAAGGCCCGATATACAAATCATCCAATTGAGAACGAGGCTGGGGTTGGTGGTGTCCACCGGGGCAGGGTTGTTGGCACCTGTCGCCGCGGTGAGGGTGTAGCCGGCGGTGAAGTTGGCGGTGACGCTCTTGTTGGCCGTGACGTTGGTGTCGGTGCGGGGGTTGGCGGTGGAGCCGTCGCTCCAATTGACGAAGTTATAGTTGGCCGCTGGGACGGCGGTGACGGCGGTGCCGCTGGTGTTGTAGTTGACCGTCTGGGGCGTGGTGCCGGAGATCGAGCCGTTGGCGCCTGCGGTGTAGGTCAGGGTGTAGGTGTTGATGGCGAAGTTGGCGGTGACGTTCTTATTCGTCATCACGTTGGTGTCGGTGCGGGGATTGGCGGTGGAGCCGTCGCTCCAGTTCACGAAGCGGTAGCCGGTGGCCGGGACGGCGGTGACGGCAGTGCCGCTAGCGCTGTAGTTGACCGTCTGCGGAGTGGTGCCGGTGAGCGAGCCGTTTGCGCCTGCCGTGTAGGTCAGGGTGTAGGTGTTGATTACGAAGTTGGCGGTGACGTTCTTGGCGGCTGTCACGTTGGTGTCGGTGCGGGGGTTGGCGGTGGAGCTATCGCTCCAATTCACGAAAGAGTAGCCGGTGGCCGGGACGGCGGTGACGGGGGAGCCACTGGCGTTGTAGTTGACCGTCTGGGGCGTGGTGCCGGTGAGCGAGCCGTTGGCGCCTGCCGTATAGGTCAGGATGTAGGTGTTGATCGCGAAGGTCGCGACGACGCTCTTATCCGTCATCACGTTGGTGTCGGTGCGGGGATTGGCGGTGGAGCCGTCGCTCCAGTTCACGAAGCGGTAGCCGGTGGCCGGGACGGCGGTGACGGCAGTGCCGCTGGCGGCGTGAACGACAGTCTGAGGCGTGGTGCCGGCGATCGAGCCGTTGGCACCCGCAAAATAGGTAAGTTTGTAGCCACCGGTGGCGAAGTTGGCGGTGACGTTCACGTTAGCCGTCACGGGTGTGTCGGTGCGTGGGTTGACGCTGGAGAAGTCGCTCCAGTTCACGAAGTGGTAGCCGGTGGCGGGCACGGCCGTCACCGCCGAACCCGTGGCGGTAGAAAAGACCACCTGGGGCGTGGTGCCGGTCAGGGTGCCGTTGGCGCCGGCGGTGTAGGTGAGCTTGAGCTGGGCGGTGGCCTGGATGGCGAAGTCGTAGGGGTTCTCGTTGCTGTCGTTGTTGGCGATCGAGAGGGTCGCGTTGTGGATCCCGCCAAAGCTCGGAGTCCAGGTGATCACGACGGTGGTGGATGCGCCCGGCGCCACCGAGGCCGCCGGTTGCGTGGTCACCACGAAGTCTCCCGGATTGGCCCCGCCGATGACGGCACGGGTGGTGCCGGTAAGGTTGAGGTTGTCTCCGGCGGTGGTGCTGAGGTTTTTGATCGTAAAAGTCTGGACGAGGTTTCCCGCACCGACTGTCTGCACGCCAA
This sequence comes from Verrucomicrobia bacterium IMCC26134, assembly GCA_000972765.1. Classification (GTDB taxonomy): domain Bacteria; phylum Verrucomicrobiota; class Verrucomicrobiia; order Opitutales; family Opitutaceae; genus IMCC26134_A. Next base: position 2,143,289 of record CP011265.1, read on the forward strand.
AGAAGGTTAAATCTTCAACGCGGGGAGTGCTATCCCCATCGACAATTTCGAGGTTATTGCTGAGGACCTGGATTTCGGCCGCTTGGGCGGACGGGATGACGTGAGTCAAGAGCCCCGCTGCCAGTATGGCAACGAGGGTGAAGAGGCTGCGGAGGGAGGTCATCATTTTAGAGTATTGGAAAGGGTGGCTGGGGAGGGAGTGGCGGACAGCCGCCTGGTGAACCGGAGCCCCGCGGCGCTGAGGGCGCGACTTAGGGTATAAATTGTTTAAAAAAATTAAATTACGCTTAATTGCCATAATCTTTCATGATTATTATCGTTCGGGGCGGCTAATGAGTTGGCGATGGTCGGTGAAGAAGAGGAAGTGCAACCGAGGGGCCGAAAGGGCGGCGCATCACCCTGAACCCATAGATCGCGCAGCCGGGCTGGTGATTTTCAGCACCCATAATCGTTGCAGGAGTATTTGATGAGTTAGCCTTTGGGTGCTAGTTAGTCGCCACGCATGATCGACTGGACCCACTGGCATAACGAACCCTACCTGGTAGGCGGACTGATTATTTTAGGCTGGCTCTACGCCTTGGCCACGGGGCCGTTTCGCCCGCGCCTCGCCCCGAATGGCACCCCCTACCCCGCCGCGCAGGCCGTTTGTTTCTACTCTGCCCTGACGATCTTTTACCTGGCGGTCGGCTCGCCGCTAGATCAGGCGGGCGAACGCTTCCTGCTCACCGCGCACATGGTTCAGCACATGCTGCTGATCTATCCCGCCGCGATACTCCTGCTCTCCGGCATGCCGGCATGGCTTGTCTCCGCTCTCATCGGACGTCCCGCCCTGCGGCGTCCGCTTGGAGTGATTTTCCATCCCGCCTTCTGCGCCGTCGCCTACACTGCCACGATTTCGATCTGGCACCTGCCCTCTCTCTACGACTGGGCCTTGCGAGATAAATTCGTCCATGTCGTCGAGCACGTCACCTTCTTTGGCGCCGCCCTGCTTTTCTGGTGGCCACTCTTGAGTCCCAGCCGGGAAAATCCCCCGGCCAAGTATGGTTTGCAAATGCTCTATCTGGTCGCCGTCACGCTGCTGATGACCCCGCTCTTTGCCTACCTGGCCTTTTCCCCCGACATCTTATATCCGACCTACGAATACGCACCGCGACTGTTCGAGGGGTTCTCCGCCGCACAAGATCAGTTGCTCGGCGCCGCCACCATGAAACTCGGCGGTATGTTCATGAGCTTCCTCGCTCTCATCCGCGCATTTTACCTCTGGTATCAAGCCACCGAACGTGACGGTAAAAAGCTCGGCGCCTGATTTTATAAAACGCGATTAACCACTTGCCCGGAATAGGACAGCAGGCAAGGGTCTACACCTCCTTATAACCATGAAACTACGCCTGCCCCACCTTGCCTTGCTGATGCTTTTCGTCGCCCCCGCGATGACCCGAGCCGATGAGGGAGGCCAAAAGGGTGAGCAATCTTCGGAACTGGGTGACTCGATGGAGAAAATGAACGGCGCTTTCCGCAAGCTGCGTCGTCAAGTCGCCGATCCCGCCCAGAACGAATCCTCGCTCGCCCTCGTCGCCAAGATGCGTTCAACCGTTGTTGAATCGGCCAAGTATCTACCGGATAAAATCTCCAAACTCCCCGCAGAAGCGCAGGCTGAGGCCAAGGCGTCTTATGCGGATAAAATGAAAGAGCTGCTCGCCACAACCGACGAGTTGGCCGAAGCCTTGAAAGCCGGTAAAAACGAACAGGCGGTCAAGATCATCGAGGAACTGCACCTCCAGGAAGAAGCCGGCCACAAAGCCTTCCGCCCCAAAAAACAAAAAAAGGATTAACGCTTGGCGTTTCTCTGCCCGCCTGCGTCCTGGCCGTTGAAGGCTGAACGCTGCGGATGATCCAGCTGGGCCACGGTCCGGCTGCGCTCGAGCGGAGTCGGTTCATACCCGACTCCACTTGAGTATTTTAAATAAACCTGTCGCCGTTGCGAAGGTAGGACGTGACCGCTGGGCGCGCCGAGTTTGAATATGATTTCCAAAGGTATTTCGCGGCGTGACCGCAGCGGTCACGCACAGCCTTGGAACGACCTGATTGCGGCTAAAGTTTTCCTCAACGATCTCTGTTTTTTCCACAAAAAAGCCGCCGGCAAAACGCCGGCGGCTTTGAGCTTAAAAAACTGCGTGTGTGTAAACGAATCAGGCGAAAATCTCTTCCGCTTTGAAGAAGCGGGCGATTTCGATGAGACCGTTGGCGTCGCTATCGGAGGCATGCACCACGTTCTGCATCATCTCGGTGCCGAAGTCGCCGCGGATCGTGCCCTTGGGGGCTTTGCGGGAATCGGTCGGGCCGAGTAGATCGCGCACCTTGGCTACGATGCCTTCGCCGCGAAGCGCCAGCACGATAACGGGGCGTGAGCTCATAAACGCCTCGATCTCAGGATAAAACGGCTTGTCGGCCACGTGCGCGTAGTGCTCGCGCAGTTGGGCGGCGGTGAGGCGCGTCATCTTGCAGCCAACGATCTCGAAACCGGCTTGTTCAAAGCGGTCGACGACGTTGCCCACATGTTTTTTGTCCATGCAATCAGGCTTACAGATGATTAGAGTTTTCTGCATAAGAGGAAAAAATGTAAAGGTCCGCCCCCCGTCATGGGAAGTCTCTTTTGCGCGGCTTTGGAAATAGGACGTCACGTCGTCGCAATGGCCTCGGCCACCGCCTGCCCCGCCGCCATCGCACCTTGGATCGACGCCGATGCGCGATGGTCGCCGCAAACCCACACTCCGGCCCGCAATGGCTTGCCTGACTTCGCGCCCGAATCCGGAGAGAGCACGGGCAAAGCCTGCCGGATGCGCTGCACCGCCAGGGGCCGCCAGTTCAGCGCGGCCGGACCATGTCGCTCCCGCAGCTCGAGACGCAGCGCATCGATCAACGTTTCGTCCGCCTCGGGCCTTGCCCCGATCAGGGTCGTCGAAACCAGCGCCATTCCCGGCGGCGCATAGCCGGCCGCGACATCGCTGGGCACCACGAGGTTGTTGACCAGCCCGCGACCGCTGCCGTTGAGCCATAAAACCGGCTCGCCCCCAAGCGGGCTCTCGGGAGCCGCCCACTGCACGCAAGTCACGCTCCGCCACTTGGGCGCTTCGACGCCGGCCACCAATCGGGAGGCCGTCGTTCCATCGGTCGCGAGGACGATATGCCGGGCCTGAAGCACCTCGCCATCGCTTAACTCCACCGAGCCGCCGCCCTTGCCACCGTCAGGGTGCACCCTCGCCACCGCCGCACCCAGCCTGCAACTGCCAGCGCGCAACCCGGCGGCCAGCTGCTCGGGGATGCGTTGCATGCCGCCCGCCGGCAGCGCCGCGTAGCCCTCGGAAAACATCCGGTAGACGAAGAACAGCATCCGGTTCGATGTCTCCAACTCACGCTCCAAAAAAATCCCGCCCAGCCACGGTCTTAAAAACCGCTCCAGCATAACCGGGGAAAATCCCCGCGCCGCCAGCTCGTCCGCGGTGCTCCGCTCCGGCCGCGCCCAGGGCGAGTCCGCACCGCCCTGCGTCGCCGCCAGCCGCAGTGCACCGACCCGCAGCTTATCCGCCAGCGTGCCGATCGGGGCCCGCAGCGTCTGCCACGCTCGTGCGGGCTCGCGCCAGGGGTCGCTAACCCGGGCATCGCCCGCCGCCGTGGACACCCGCGCGCCCGCCGCAAAGCGCCCGAGTCGCAGGGAACCGTAATCCAGCCAGGCTTGGGCCGCAGGGTAAGCGGTGAGCAAGACCTGAAACCCGCGATCCAGGCGGTAGCCATCCACGTCGTCCGTGCGCACCCTGCCACCCACCGCGTCGGACGCATCGAGTAAAAGGCAGTCCGCCCCCCTCGCCTGCAAGGCTCTCACACAGGTCAGGCCGGCCAGCCCCGCTCCGACCACCACCACGTCTCTCATTTGCGCAACTCCGCGAGCAAGCGGCGGGCCATTGCCAGTCCCGACAAGGCCGCACCTTCCACCCGCGGTCCGCCAAAAGCATCCCCCGCGAACCCCAGCTTGAACTCCGGCAGCCACACGCAGGGCTCGGCATGAGTCGCCAGCGCGTGGGCGAACTTCCAACGGTGCAAGGTCACCGAGGCGATGCCCGCCCCGATGAGTTGCTCGGCTTCGCTGCGCACGAGTTCCAGCACCTCGGCCTCGCCGAGCCCGTAGTGCCGTGTGGAAAACTCCGCCGATAAATGCAGGGTCACCGCCGCCACCAGGGGCGACACGCCTTTGCGCTGGTTGTCCGCCGCCCAGCGCACATCGCCTTCCGCCTTGGTCACGCCGTCCACCGGCAGACGACAGGGGCCGGTCAACGTCACCAACAGCGCAAGGCACGGGCTGTAGGTTAACTTCGCCAGTTCCGATGCGAACTCCGCCGGCAACTCCACGCCGCCCGCCGCCAGCAAGGCGAGGCTTTGCGGAACCGGTGAGGTGAGCACCACACGCGCCGCGCAGATGTAACCGTGATTCTCCACTTCGATGCACCAGCGTTCCCCGACCCGGGTGATTTTGGTGACCTTGTGATCACGCTTCACCTCGACGCCGTCAGCCAGCGTCTTTGCCACCGCCGTCATGCTGGGGCGGCCGATAAATCTCCGGTGCGCACTCTCCGGCCAGGGTGAAACCGCGCCGATCACCTGCCATCCCGCCACCCAGGATTCGAAAAGCGGATCCTTCACGGTAAAATACTGCGCGCCCTGATCAAACACCGCATCGCCCACCCGCTTGGTCGCGAGTCGGCCGCCCAGCCCCCGGCTTTTCTCCAACACCATCACCTGCGCGCCCTCAATCTGCAGCGCCTTTGCCGCGATCAAGCCCGACATTCCCGCACCGATGATGACTGTAGTGTTGTCCATGGAAAAGGGCCTAAGGTGCACAGCCCAGCATTTCATGCAACGCGGCGTCCACGTTTTCATGCCTGAAACGATAACCCGAATCCTCGAGCAACCCCGGGCGCACGCGCTGGCTGGCCAGCATGGCCTCGTCAGCCATTTCCCCCAGCGCCAGCCGCAGGGCCCACGCCGGCGCAGGCAGGCAGGCCGGACGATGCAGCACCCGGCCAAGAGCCTGGGCAAACTCCGCGCTTCGCACCGGCACGGGCGACACTGCGTTCATCGGGCCGCGAACCCTCTCGGTTATCAAGGCGTGTCCGATCGCCCCGGCGAGATCGTCGATCCCTATCCACGACCACCACTGGCCGCCGCTGCCCACCGCCCCGCCCAGACCGGCGCGAAACAAGGGCAACATCTTCGCCAGAGCCCCGCCCGCCGGACTCAACACCACCCCGGTGCGCAGATAAACCAGCCGCGTTCCATAGGTTTGGAGCGCGGACCACGCCGCCTCCCACGCCCCGGTCACTTCCGCCAGAAACCCCGTGCCTCCGGGGGCGCTCTCATCGAGCCATGCGTCGCCACCTTCCCCGTAGAAACCGATCGCCGAGCCTCCGATCACCACCCGGGGCGGCTCCGCCAGCGCCGCCAGTTTGCGTGCCAGCAAGAGCGTGCCACCCACCCTGCTCTCGCGGATCACACGTTTGCGCGCCTGCGTCCAGCGTCCGTCCGCGATGCCCGCCCCCGCCAGATGCACCACCGCATCGATACGACCGGCCGCGCTTAAATCCAGCAGGCCGCGCTCCGGGTCCCAAAACACTTCTTCCGGTGTCCGCACCGGGCGGCGCACCAATCGCAGCACTTCGTGCCCTTGCGTGGTCAAGAACGGAACCAAGGCCCGGCCGACCAGACCGGACGCCCCGCTCACCAGCACGCGCAGCGGTTTTGCCCCGGCGTGGTCGCGGGCGAAGCGCAGGTCCGCCCGTGTGACGGCGTGCCTGTAGGCGAACATCGCCGCCAGTTTTCGCCGCACATAGCCGCCCGCCACCAACCGTCCGGGCAGACCGCCCGGCAAGGCATACTCCACCCGGTCCGTGAGCTCGCAGCCGCCATCCTCTGTATCCGAAAACATATGACGGTGGTCCCATTGCGCGAAGGGGCCGCTCAGCGCCACGTCGCGAAACAACCTGCCTGGCTCGTAGTCGCGGTGCTCCGCCACCCAGTCGAGACTCAAGAGCCCCAGCTTGGTCCGCAGGGTCACGCGCGCGCCGGTTTTCAGTCCTTCACCCGAGCGCTCCACCAGTTCGGCCCGCTCCCAGGGCGGCATCAGACGCTCCAGCGCGCCCGCCCTTTCGTGCCAGGCAAAGGCCTGCGCCGCCGTCGCCGGCAGCCTGGTCTTCAGTTCAAACCGCTCGAGTTTCATCAGGAGGTTTGCGCCTCCCTGGCGCGTTTTTTCATCCGGCATGCGTCGGAGCAATACTTCACGTCCGCCCAGACTTTTTCCCACTTCTTCCGCCAGGTGAACGGACGATCACAGACCACGCAAAGCTTGGTCGGGAGGTCGGATTTTTTGCGCATTTTTGCCATGGTCGGTCCTTACCCTACGGAAATAAGGTGGTTTGGCCACCGCTCGAAGGCGGTTTGCCGCCGTGCACTCGAATAAGTGCCGCCTTCGCGACGATCTCGGCGCGGCTGGCCGGGTTGAGTCGCGCCAGGTTTTTGACTTGCAGGGCCATGCGCTGGTTTGCGGCCAGCACTTTCTCGTGTCGCAGCAAAAAATCCCAATACAAGGTCGTAAACGGGCACGCGTCCTCGCCGGTGGATTTCGCCGGATCGAAGCGACATCCTTTACAGTAGTTGCTCATGCGCTGGATGTATTTGCCGGTCGCCGCATAGGGCTTGGATGCCATGATCCCCCCGTCCGCATACTGCGACATGCCAAGCGTGTTGGGCAGCTCGACCCACTCCACCGCATCCACGTAAACCGCTAGATACCACTGATGGGTTTTTTGCGGGTCCACGCCGAGCAGCAGCGAATAAAGTCCCGTCACCATGAGGCGCTGGATGTGGTGCGCATAGCCGTGGTCGAGCGTCTGCCCGATGGCGTCCCGCAGGCAGGCCATCTCGGTGTCGCCGGTCCAGTAGAAACCAGGGAGCGGTTGCCCGGCACCAAGGGCGTTTTTCACGGCGTAGTCCGGCATGAAGTGCCAATAGATGCCGCGCACGTATTCGCGCCAGCCTAGTATCTGCCGGATGAAACCCTCCGCGCTCGCAAGCGGAACGCTTCCCCCGCCTTCACGATAAGCCCGCTCGGCCGCCGTGACGACGTCCCGGGGATCGATCAGTTTTAGGTTCAAAGCAACCGAGAGGCGCGAATGGTAGAGCCAGGGCTCTTTCGTCCACATCGCGTCCTGGTAGCGTCCGAACTCCGCCAACCGGTGCGCGATAAAATCGTCCAGTGCGCGGCGGGCCTCGGCAGGGGTCACCGGCCAGTCGAAAGCGTCGAGTTTGCCGGGGTGGGAAGCGAAGCGTGTCTCCACCAGAGCCAGCACCTCGCGCGTGGTGGCGTCGGGCTTGAAGGTAACAGGCGGACGAAGGTCCTTGGGGCCGCCTTTTGCGAAAGTGCCGCGATTATCATGATCGAAATTCCACTGGCCGCCTTCGGGCTCACCCTTGGTGTCGAGCAGCACCGCATTTTTACGGCGCAGCTCGCGGTAGAAAAACTCAAGCCGAAGCTGTTTTCGACCGAGCGCGTGTTCTTTGAAATCCGCGATGCTTGCGTAGAAATGCCTGTCAACCCGCACCTCCAGCGGCAGGCCGAGTGCGGTCGCGGTCGCCTCGAGCGCCTGCCATACGCGCCATTCGCCCGGCTCGCAAACCACGAGACGGGAGGGCCGCAGGGTTTTGACCGCGCGAACGAGTTCGGCCGACAAGGTGCCCGTGTTTAGCGGATCATCGAGTGGCGTGTAATGAACGGGTTTACCCTCCTTGAGACGCGCATCGCGGAAGTGGCGCATTCCGGCAAGAAACACCGCGATGCGGGGCTTGCCGGTCCAGACGTGCTCGGACTCCTCCGCGACCTCCGCCATCCATATCGCGTCCTGCCCGGCGTCGAAGCCGTCGAACGCCGAGGAGTCCGCATTGAGCTGGTCGCCGAGCACCAGCACGAGTTGGCGGAGCGGCGATTTCATGCATCCCGTTCGATGATATCCCCGCGCAGGGCCTTGAAGGCCGCGAGCGCGTCAGCCCGTGCCTCGGCGTGATCCACGATCGGACGCGGATAAGTCTCGCCCAGCTTCACCCGGGCGAATTCCAGCAAGCTCTCCGGCGCCGTCCAGGGCGCATGCAGGTATTTATCCGGCAACTTCGCCAGCTCCGGCACCCACTGGCGCACATACCGGCCCTCGCCGTCGAAGCGTTCGCCCTGCGTCACCGGCGCGAAAATCCGGAAATACGGCGCCGCATCCGCGCCGCAGCCCGCGCTCCATTGCCAGCCAAGTGTGTTGCTCGCCAGATCCGCGTCGACCAGGGTGTCCCAAAACCACGCCGCGCCGTGCTGCCAGGGCAGGCGCAGATGCTTTACCAAAAACGACGCCGTGATCATACGCACGCGGTTGTGCATCCAGCCCGTGGCCCAGAGCTGGCGCATGCCTGCGTCCACGATCGGGTAGCCCGTCAGTCCCCGCTGCCAGGCGCGCAACTTCACCCCGCCGGCGTCCTCCGCCCAGGGGAAGCGTTCGAAATCCGCCCGCAGCGGCTTGGCCGGCGTGTGCTCAAAGTGAAAGAGCAGGTGGTGGGCAAACTCGCGCCAGCCCACTTCACTCAAAAACACTCGCGCGCCATTGCTCGCCGGATCGAGGCCCGAAGCCTTGCCGAGCGCCTTCACCGCCGCCGCGATCTGCCTTGGCCCGATCTCCCCCCAGTGCAAGTGCGGCGCGAGCCCCGAGGTGCCCTCGATGGCGGGCAAGTTGCGTTGCGCGTCGTAATCATGCACCGCACCGCCGCGTAAAAACTGCTTCAAGCGCTGCTGCGCGCCTGCCTCGCCGGGCATCCAGACCTTGCCGAAGGCAGCATCCCACGGGATCGCCGGCAGCAGCCCGAGCGCGGCGTTTTCCAACGACGCCGGCCACTTCGCCGGAGCAGGGAAATGCGTCACCGCGCCTTTGCCCGCCTCCACCGGTTCCGGCATGGGCAGAGCCAGACAATGCCGCCAGTAGGGTGTAAAAACCTGGAAGGGCCTGCTTTGCTTGTTCTGGATCGTATGCGGCTCGAACAAGAGCGCGGAGTTAAAGCTCTTCGCATCCAGCCCTTCGTTGGTGAACGCCGCCTTTATCGCCGCGTCCCGCGCACGCACCGCCGGTTCGTAGCGCCGGTTCCAATAGACCGCTCCCGCACCGGTTGCCTTGACCAAGCGCCGCAGTTCGGTCGCGGAGTCGCCTCTCGCCAAGACCAGTTGCGAGCCACGACTGCGCAAGTCGGCGTCCAGGGCGGAGAGCGAATGATGCAGCCACCAGCGAGACGCGCCCCCGAGGGACCAATCGCCTTCGCCGGCGTCGTCGAGAATGAACACCGGCACCACCGCGCCGCCGCGCTGAAGCGCCGCCGCAAGGGCAGGATTATCCGCGAGGCGGAGATCCTGGCGAAACCAGAGCAAGGTGGGGGCAAGGGGAGCTGACACAGCGCAAAAGAGCGACGAGCGACTGCGTTTGCAAGTCGAGGCGATAAAATCCCCTCGCACCTGACTCGGCCGCTCGCAAAGTTGCCCGCATGACCATGACTTGGCTTGCACGCCTCCATCCCGAGACGTCCTGGGCCCATCTCGCCACCACTGATTTCGCCGCCTGCGCCGCCCTTCCCGGCGCGCTCGCCGTGCTGCCCGTGCACGGCTACGCGGACCATGGCATGGGGCTGAGTCTGGATGCCGAGGAGGCGCTCGCCTCCCGGTTGCTCACCGAGGCCTGCGCGCAGTCATCGGCCCACTGCGCACCGTGCGTGTTGCCACCGCTCCGTTTCGGCCCCGCCCCCTCACCGGCTTGCACGTGGTTCGGCCTCCCGCTCGATAACGCGCATGCCGTCGTGCGCGAGCTCGCCCGGGGCGTGCGCTTTGCCGGTTTTTCCAAGCTGCTTTTGTTCTCCAGCAGCCCTTGGCACAAAGAGTGGCTCGATGCCGTCGCGGTGGATATCCGGGTGGAAACCGGCCTCACCGTTTATCGGGTTCACCTCGGTTCGCTGGGCTTCGATTTCCATCCCGCCGCCCCCGCTGCCCAGCGCCTCATCGCCCAGGCCGCGGTCTCGCTCGTGCTGGGTCATCCGCCGGTCGAGTCCCGCCCGCAACTCTCGACCGACGAGGAATTCCGCCCCGGTCGCTGGACCAATCCGCCCCCGCTGCCCGCCGGCCCCATCACGCCTGAAACCGCCGCCAGCGCCACCGGGTTGATGAGCGCCGCCGCCGGGCGCCTTGCCCGGCTCTTAAGCGAAGCGGCCTGGCATGGGCACCCTCCCGCCTCGCGCTGCGCGCGCACGCCCCACCTCGCCCATACCTCGCTGGAGCCAGCCCCTCTCTGGCGGCCTTACGGCGCGCGTATGCTGGGCGCACTCGATGCCTCCGCGCTCAGCGCCGCCGCCAGCCGGCCAGGCGCCCTCGCCATCCTCCCCACCGCCGCCATCGAGCAACACGGACCGCACCTGCCTGTCGGCGTTGACGCCATGATCGGCCAAGGTCTCTTAGCCCGCGCGCTGGAGCAGTTGCCTCACGATTGCCCGGTCTTCGTAGCGCCGCCGCTGCTCGTCGGGAAAAGCACCGAGCACGCTGATTTCCCCGGCACCCTCAGTCTCAGCACCGCGACTTTTTCCGCCATGGTCCGCGCGCAGGTGGACCAGCTTCGCGGACTCGGTTTTCAACGCATCGCGTTCTGGAACACCCATGGCGGCAACAGCGCGGTGCTCGTGCCGCTCATCCGCGAATTACAAAGCCTCCCTGGCCTGCGAATCGGTATGCTTCAGCACGGCTTCAAACCCGAACAGAGTCCGCAGGAAGCCGCCTGCGGTTTCCACGCCGGAGAGTGGGAAACCGCCCTCATGCTGGCCCTCGCTCCGGTCCTCGTGAATCAAGCCCGGGCTTCCTGCCATTACCCGGCCCGACTTGAAGACGCGGGCGAACTGCGTCCCGTAGGCGCTGCCCTCACCTTTGGCTGGAGCACGCGAGACATCGCTCCGGCGGGCGTGATCGGTGACGCGACGCTCGCCACCACCGCGCATGGCGAGGCCTGGGTCGCCGCCACCGCTAACGCCCTCGCCGGTCGCATCGCCGCCCTCGCCCGCCCCTAGCCGCCACGAGCCCCCCTGCTTTTCCCGCTTCCCTCCCCTCTCGTTCCGTCTCCCTCTTTCAACCATGGCCAAGCCCGAAGAACCCAAGATCATTTTTTCCATGATGCGCGTCTCGAAAAAAATCGAGCGCAAGGAGATCCTCCGCGATATCTCCCTCTCCTTTTACTACGGCGCGAAGATCGGCGTGCTCGGCCTGAACGGCTCCGGCAAATCCTCCCTCCTCCGCCTGCTCGCAGGCCGCGACAAGGAGTTCGACGGCACCATCCACTTCGAGCCCGGCTACGCCGTCGGCTTGCTCGAGCAGGAACCGTCCCTCACGCCCGGCTCCACCGTCCGCGCCTGCGTCGAGGAGGGCGTCAAACACCTCACCGATCTCACCTCCGACTACGATGCGTCCTGGGACGACCTCGCCGCCGCCGACACCGACGAGGCCCGCGACGCCATCGGCGACAAGCAGGCCAAGCTCCAGGCCGAGATCGAGCGCCTCGGCGCCTGGGATGTCGGCCCGCAAGTCGAGATGGCCATGGACGCCCTCCGTTGCCCGCCCGGCGAGGCCATTGTGGACACCCTCTCGGGCGGCGAGCGCCGCCGCGTCGCACTCGCCCGCCTGCTCCTTCAAAAGCCCGCCATCCTCCTGCTCGACGAGCCAACAAACCACCTCGACGCCGAATCCGTCCACTGGCTCGAACAGCATCTCGCCCGCTACGAGGGCACCGTCATCGCCGTCACCCACGACCGCTACTTCCTCGACAACGTCGCCCAGTGGATTCTCGAGCTCGCCCACGGACATGGCATTCCGTGGAAGGGCAACTACTCCGGCTGGCTTGAGCAAAAATCCGCCCGCCTCGCCGCCGAGCAGCGCACCGAGGACAAACGCCAGAAAGCCATGGCGCGCGAACTCGAATGGATCCGCCAGGGCACCAAGGCCCGGCACTCCAAATCGCAGGCCCGCATCACCGCCTACGAAAAGATGGTCAACTCCTCCAACACCGCCGAGCAGGAGCGCGAATTCGAACTCGTTCTCCCCAAGGGCCCGCGCCTTGGCCAGCTCGTGGTCGAGCTCAAGGGCGTGGCCAAGGCCTACGGCGACAAACTTCTTTTCGAGAACCTCGACTTCGCCCTCCCGCCCGGCGGCATCGTGGGCGTCATCGGCCCCAACGGCGCGGGCAAGACCACCCTCTTCCGCATGATCACCGGAGCCGAGAAGCCCGACGCCGGCACCCTGCGCGTCGGCGACACCGTGCTCATTTCCCACGTGGACCAGTCCCGCGACTCGCTCCCCGACGCCCAGACCATCTATGAGGCGATCAGCGGCGGCGAAGACATCATCCGCATGCCCGGCCGCGAGGTAAACGCCCGCGCCTACTGCGGCCAGTTCGGCTTCACCGGCGCCGACCAGCAGAAAAAAGTCGGCGTGCTCTCCGGCGGCGAACGCAACCGCGTGCACCTCGCACGCCTGCTCAAGAGCGGCGCCAACCTCATCCTGCTCGATGAGCCGACCAACGACCTCGACGTGAACTCCATTCGCGCCCTCGAAGAGGGTCTGGAGACCTTCGCCGGCTGCGCCGTCGTGGTGAGCCACGACCGCTGGTTCCTCGACCGCGTGGCGACGCACATCCTCGCCTTCGAAGGCGACAGCCAGGTCGTGTATTACAACGGCAACTACAGCGAATACCTGGAAGACTTCCGCAAACGCAAGGGCAAGGAGGCCGACCGCCCCCACCGCATCAAATACCGCAAGCTCACGCGGTAAGGCTGTCATGCCCGAGCCGCGCCCGCCTTCCCTGCCCCCTGGGAACGCCGAGCTCCAGCTCGGATCTGTCTCCCTGATCCGTCCCGCCTTCGCCCTCATTTGCGTCCGGGAATAAACCGCACCCGCTCCCTGCGCCCAACGCGCCCAACGCCCTTGCCCGCTCCCGGCACCTCATAGTTATGCCCTGCCCTCCCGGGACACAGAGTAACCTATTAGGTTACTTTGTCTTCCGGCAAACGGCCCATCTCACAAGCGTAATTCGCCATCGCGACCCCAAGACAAAGTAACCTAATAGGTTACTTTGTCTTCCCACCGCTTTCCTGAAAGCGATGAGCGATTTAGCCCCCTTATTGCTTTCGGGAATAAAGCGCGCAGGTTTGCGCCCCCAAGATCATGCGCCTTCCGTCTCCTTTCACCCGCCTGCTCCCGTTCCTCACCCTCTGCACCCTCGCCATGACCGCCTGCGCCGACTCCTCCTCCGATCCCGTCAAACCCGCCGCCCCCGTCGTCATTCCTGCCAACGCCGAGACCCTCATCCTCGGCGGCGGTTGTTTCTGGTGCGTCGAGGCCGCCTACGAACTCGTCCCCGGCGTGCTCGCCGCCGAGAGCGGCTACGCCGGCGGCACTCGCCCCAACCCGTCCTACGAGCAGGTCTGCACCGGCGCCTCCGGTCACGCCGAGGTGGTCAAGATCACCTTCGACCCCGCCAAGGTCACCCGCGCCCAGTTGGTCGACTTTTTCTGGGATATCCACGACCCCACCACCCTCAACCGCCAGGGCAACGACGAGGGCAGCCAGTATCGCTCGGTGATCTACTATGCCAACGAAGCCGAACACGCGCTCCTCCTCGCCTCCCGCGACCGCGCCTCCTCCGCTTGGGGCGGCAAGATCGTGACCGAGATTTCAGCGCTTCCCGCCTTCTATCCCGCCGAAGCCTATCATCAGGATTACTACCGCCACAACCCCTCCGCGGGCTACTGCCGAGTCGTCATTAAACCCAAGATCGATAAGCTTAAAAAAGCACCGTTGGTGAATCCCTAGATTTTTTTGACCACTCGACTGTTTTGGCCCGCTTTACGCTCTTTTTACGGGGACGCATGAACATCCCCGCCAAACCCAAAGGAAAACACACCGCCACCAAGCCCATTTCCGTCGGTCTGAGCTGCTGGTTTTGGGAACGAGGCCACACCCAGAAAATCCAAACCCTCGGGGCACGGATCGGCGTAAACCTGCAAATCACCGAGCATATTCACGGACTGCGGCGAGATATACAGTGTCAGGTCACGGGGAAAAATGTGGACCAGTTCATCGGTGAGTTCGCCCGTAACTACTGAGCTTATTCGATCACACAGCTGATCAAAATCGACCGCCCGGCCCGGGCGGTTTTTTTACGTTCCGAGAAAGGCGCCCCTGCCCGCGTCCATTTCGCCTCCACTCGACTCGCAACCGAGCAGAGTGCTAGTCTGCACGAGCGTCCCCGCTTGTGCGATTTGGCCTGAGTTCACCTCGCGACGCTCAGCATTCAAGTAGCTGCAGAATACGCTATCCAACCCGCAGACGAAGAATTTAAAAACAAAGTATCGAAAGGATACTTGACACCCCCCGCGCTGGTCCATCTGTTCACCGCTCTTTCCTATTCGGGGTGATAGCTCAGCTGGTTAGAGCGTCTGCCTGTCACGCAGAAGGTCGCGGGTTCGAGTCCCGTTCATCCCGCCAGTTTTTAAGCCTCGGTTTCACAACCGAGGCTTTTTCGTTTTCGCCTTCATCAAACGAATAGTCAGTAACGGGTTTCGCACCTCGACGCCGCTGTTATCGGGCAATGGCACGCTGTCTTGCCACGCACCTTTGGCCCCTTGCGTGCGCTGGTTGGGCCGGAGAAAGCTAGGCCCACCGTGCAACGTTCAACCTACCCGCTGATAAAACTCCGCCGAGCGGGCTAACCAGGTGTCAAACGTCCCCCACTGCCGGTGCGGAAATACCTCCTGCATACGCTCGACTTGCACCGTTGTTGAAGTGGTGAGCTTGCGGATGTTAATGCTCGTCAGCGGAAAGTTCTTTTTTGCCAGTGCGATCCCGTCCCCGGCCAGGGCTGCCATTCGCAGCAGTGGCAAAGGCACCTCTCTGGGGGACGTAAAACCACACTGCGCGACGTAGGCCGCGCATATTTCAGCCAAGGTCGGCGTATGCGGCAAAGCCAGATTCAGCAAACGATGGGGCGGCGCGGCCAGCTGACTTAGCTCCACCAGCAACTCCGCCGCCAGCTCGACCGGGAGCACGCTCTTACGCGCGCTTCCACGCCCCGGCACCACAAAGCGTCCACGCGCCAGAGCCCCTGCCAGCTTGGAGAAATTAGCCCGGTCCCCGGTCCCGAAGACCGTCCCCAGTCGCGCCACCCGCCAGTCGAGCCCACTTTCCGTCCAAAGGCGCTCCCCGTCGAGCTTGGACGCGGCATAGGCAGTCGGACGCGCCAGAGGGCTATTTTCATCAAAATCCGTCCCTTGCGACCAGTCGTAGAATGCGATCGAACTCAGATAGACTACTCGAGCGATGCCCGCGCGCTTGGCCAAGGCCAGCACCCGCGCCGTGCCATCGCGATTGATCGAGTAGAAACGCTCCACCTCCTCCGGGGTCTCGATTGGCCGGTGCGCATAGCCCGCGCAGTGGATCAATGCACCCGCCTCTGCCACTCTCGGATCCTCGCCCAGCACCTCCACCCCGTCGCGCCCGATATCCGCTTCGATCGCATGATCCCAAGGGCCACCCGCTCCAAAAGTCCGATCAAGCGCGACCACGGCAAATCCAGCCGCTTGTGCCTGCGCGCACACCGCCCGCCCCAGCCAGCCAGCCGCACCGGTTACGATTAATGTCCCTCGATTCTGGTTAGGCTCCATGTTTTGCAGTATAAAACGTATGCCGGTCCGCAGCGGTCAAACCCTCACACGGTTTCGACTGGCAACGAGTTGCAGCCGGCCTGTTCAGCATTAACCAAATTCACAAAGTCACGCACCACTCGTTCACGCGAATACCTCTTCTCCGCCGACGCGCGGGCACGGCCTCGCATGGCCAGCAGTTTCTGGTCGTTGGAAAGGGCCTCCCCCACCGCAAGGGCCATTCCTTCTATGTTACCGGGAGCAATGACCCAGCCTATTTCCTCCTCCTCGACCACCATGGCCAATTCAGAGTTGTCTCCCGCGACCGCGAGCACCGGATTTCCAGCGGCCAGAACATTGTAGAGGCGCGACGGCACCGAAATGCCCTCCATGCCCGCTTTGAAGGGCAGGAAAAACAAATCACACGCGTTTAAATACTCAGCCAGCTCGTCGCGCTCGCAGGGCGGCAGCAACGTGAGATTAGGCAACGCACCACTGGCCACCGCTTGTTCGATCAACGGCCTTCCCGCGCCCCATCCATAGACGAGGAAATGCACCCGCGGTTCGCCTTGCATTCTCGCTGCGAGCGCCAGCAGATCATCCACCCCGTGAGTGCGCCCCAGATTACCCGAGAACTGCACCACGAACGCCTGCTGGATTCCGAGACGCTCCCGCAGTCGATTCCCTCTCCGGGGCAGACTGGGCACCGCGTTCAGGTCGCCCCAATTCGGGATGATGTGCACCCGCCCGTCCAATTGCGGACACTTGCACAGCACCCGCGCGCGCATGTCGCGCCCGAGGACCACCACCGCGTCAAAGCGCGGCCACGCCCACCGCTGCAAGGCATCGATCAAGCGGAAAACAAAACTCCCCTTCTTGGCCAAGCCGGTCGGCACCAACACATCCGGATACACGTCATGCACCAGCAGATGCGCCTTCGCACCCCGCCGGTGCGCAAGCCAGGCCACGACCCAAGGTAAAGTGGGCGGATTCGTCACCACCAGCACCACTTCGCCTGCGCGCAACTCCTCGCGGATCGCCAAGGCGAAGCGCCACGTGAGTCCGAGCGCCAGCCATGCCCGGTGCCAGAGCTTGTTTTTATCTCCCGCCGGTGCCCGCACCCGGCGAATGGCAACCCCTGCCCGCATCTCCAATTCCGGCGCTTCCACGCCCTTGAGACGATACGAGGGCTGCGCACACAGCACTCGCACCGGCACGCCGGCTGCCGCCAAGCCCTCCGCGATCCCGGTCAAGAAATACCCCGTCGAAGTATCCTCAGGATAATATAACTCTGTAATAATAAGCATCAGCGTCAGGATGTGCCCGTGGGAATAAACCGCAGCGAGGGATGATCTTCGCGATCAAATCCTCAGGTTCGGGTTTCGAGTTTGGGAATAAAGCGCCCCCATGCACGGCTGATTTCCTGATGCCCATACCGTGTCTCCGCCGCCTGTCGCGCACACCGCCGCGCCTCTCGAACCGTTTCGGGCTTTGCCATCAACTCACGCACCACATCCGCAAACCCTTGCCCGGTTTCCAGCGCGCTTGCGTTCGTGTTATCCACCACCCATCCCGCCCCCGTCTCGCGCATCAAGGCCGCCAGATCACTCCGCTCCGGACAGATCGCAATGATCGCCATTCCCGCCGCCATCATCGCGTAAACCTTGCTCGGCAGGCACACGTGCATACCCGCGGGAGTTAAAGCGACGAGGCCCACCTGATGCCGGGCCGCCTCCTCGCGCCAGACCGGCGAGGCTACCGTTCCACGCAGAGTCACACCTGCACCGCCCGCGAGGCTCTCCAACCGGCGCACGCCGACTCCTCCCGCCATAAAATCAAAGGCCACCTCTCCGGCGGCACGCTCAACCGCCAAGGCCGCCACGCCTTCCACCAACCCAGCCGCATCATGCATCGCGCCTAGCTGCCCGCCATAATGCAGCCGTAGGGGCACCGCCGGCAAGGCCTCCAACTTGGCTGGCAAGAACTCCCGCTCGTCGGCCGCAACCGGGATCACTGCCGCATAACGCGCTTTCCCGTATCTCTCCTCGGTATGCCGCTTCAATTCGCCGCCCAGATAAACCGCCCCGGCCGAGACCCGTTGCGTAAACCGTGTCCACGCCGCGATCAATCGGGAGCCGGCCCCGCCAACCCTGAGCGCTCCCGCCGCCTCCAGCGCATCAGGATAAAGATCAAACACATAGTGCACCACCCGCTGCCCTCGCAGCCTCGCCGCACAAGCAGCAAGCCCCGGCACGAAGAACGGATTCGTAGTCACCACCCAGAGGGTGCCGCGCTTCGCCCCCAGAATCTTCCCTAGCAATTGAAAGGCATAGGCCCCGCTCATCAACCAGCGCAACCAAAGCCGCGACCATTTACCACCACAGGACAACTCACGATAACGAGTCTCCGAAAGGGTCGAGTATACGGTCGTCCCACCGCCTATGCGTGCAGCCACTGAACGCACAAGATCGGAATCGACAGAACTACATACGACCACATTTAGCATAGGAAATACGACGGCGTAACAGAAAAACAACCTAACGCGCTCCGGGCAGAATATAAGATACTCAAATCAAAGGGGTAATCCTCTTTTTTTCCTGCGTATTTCCACAACCTTCACCACGGTCATCAACTCATAAAAAAAGTAGAGCAGACAAAATGTAAACGCGGCACGTCCCTCCAAAAAGCCGCATCGAAAAACGTATGTCTGCACAAAACGCGCCCACGGGCGCAAGGGCCAACAACGCGCCGCCCAGCGCCGGAGCGCCAATTTTCGCTTGGTGCCAAAAGACGCGTCATCACGACTTTCGAGATATTTCACGATCTTTTCCGCATCCCAACTGGAGTAGCGGTCATGTCTAGCCAGCCAATCCGATAAACCCTTCGAATTCGCAAAATGGTCGTAGGGAATATCAACCCGGCCCACCTTCGCTCCCGTGGCGAAGTGCTCCCAGACCCCGCCTTCGAAGTGCGTTCGCCCGCAGCGCACAACTCGCGGGTGCCAGTTTGGATAGCCCTGGGTGCGCTTCAGCCAAGTTCCCCAAAAAAGGTATCTCGGAGTCAATTCATACGCATCCAGTTCATTGTCCGGATCGCCCGCGACGCGAATCAGCTCATGCGCAAGGTTTTCCGGAATCGTTTCATCCGCATCCAAAAAGACTACCCACGGGGTGTTAATACCGCCCTCCGTCAGTGCCCAATTGCGCTGTTCCGAAATCTTAAAGGGTGGCGGTTGGACATGAACCAGCACCCGAGCACCCAGTCGCTCGGCCTCGGCCTGCGTTCCATCCGTGCTGCCTGAATCAACCACCAGAATCTCCGAGCACCAGCCCAGGGAAGCAAAACAACGCGGCAGGTTCGCTACTTCGTTTTTTGTTAAAACAACGGCGGTTAAATGCGATTTTGTAGCCATTCTTATTTATACTCTAACTTAGTGCAGACCGTCCTTTATGCCGCCTTAAACAGACTCCATTTCATTAAGACGCCGACACATCAAATACCCCAAAACGCCATGCGGATACTGCTTAACCTCAAAACCATGCGCCGTAATGATTTTATTTAAGCGCGCACCCTCTTCCCACGTGCCATGATACTCCAAGCTAATCTTACGGACTTTGCGCAGCCAAGTCGATTTATCAGTAATAAGACTGTATTCCGCACCTTCTATATCACATTTTAAAAAATCACATACACCCACCTTATCCATATAATCAAAAGGATTAAAGGCATTTAATTCTGGATTAGCTGCGATCAACCCGGCGATAAAGTCATTTTTCTCTCCCGCATACGCATTCCGCAAGTCCACCCGATCGGCATAGCCGTTACTTGCAATGTTTTGCCGAGCGATCGCCGTCATATGGGGCTGGGCCTCCACCGAGACCAAGCGCGCAGCCGGCGCATTCGCCAAAGCGAACAAAGTAAAGACACCACAATTCGCGCCAAGATCTAAAATCGTCTTAGCTTCAGCCAAATTAGACGGCTCAACGTAACAATGAGCAGCTACGATCTCGCGCACTACACCAAGAGAGCCATCTTCAATCACCACCCAGATTCCCCCAGTCTTGAATCGGACCCGCGAGCCGTAGGCATCATCGACTGGACCTAGGCTCCCCTTGCGCAACACTTGGACCGAACATCCAAGCAGTAAACCGAACCAGCGCATAAAGTCGGCCGCACCTAGAACCCGCCGCACTCCAGCTATTTCTTGCAGCAATTTCTTAATTTTATTCATTATATGATTTAGATAACGTAACTATTCCCAACCTGAGTTTAGCGTATAGATTATAAGTGAAATCTTTTGAGAGGTATCAGTGGGAAGTTGCTACAAACACATCTCATAAGCATTGATCATTAATTCAGCTACACGTTCAGTTGAAAAGCGATTAACCACCGGCTCTCGCGGCGGTTTTTCTGGATCTGACAACTGCCTGTCTATGGCCCTTATCCAATTGGCTGGAAGCCGGGGCACCACCGTTACTCCCGGTATATCCTGTATTTGATCGGCCACGCCTACAGCGTCCGAGATAATCACGGGGCACCCGCAGGCCATTGCCTCTACCACTACGTTCCCGAAATTCTCATGGCGGCTAGGAAGCAAAAATAAATCCGCTGCAGCGTAGGCCGCACGCAGCCCTGTGGCGTCAGTCGCTGGCAATCGGGTCAGTCGACTTCCCTCCCCGCGCAAAGCAGTCTCGAGCGCGGCGCCCGCCCCATCTTCATCATCGCCCACCAGCACCAAATGCCAATTTTTAATTGTCAAACCAGCCAATACTTCAGGGAGCAAATCCAAGCCCTTCTTATGATGCAAACGACCGGCATAGAGCAAAACTTTTGTCGATTCGGTAATACCCAAGGCCCGCAAGCTTTCGCGCCAGGCCAAACCAGCGACCTGATCATGCCACCATGCCGTCAAATCGATAGCATTGGGTATAACCACCTGACGTGCTCGTAGTCCAAGCCGCTTACCCTCGGCTTTCTCCATGGTCGCCGTATAATGTATCACTGCCGCCCGATCGCAATTGCGACGCTCGTAGAGCCACCAATAAGGCCACTTTTTCCATGGTTTTTGCGTAAATGAATAAGGACTGAGCGCGCCGCGCGGCGAGATAACATAAGGCACATTGGCTGCTTCGCAGGCTCGGCAAGCTGCGACACTGGTCGGCTGCCAAACACCGGTGATATGCACGATGTCAAACTCCGCCACCCGTTCTCGCACCGCAGCCTCCAATTCACTGCTTTGGAGTCCCAGCAAATTCATTCGAGCGGGAAAGTAATGAACTTCCACTCCGTTTCTCTGCACCGCCCGGTCCGTCGGTATAGTCGCGTCATTTTCCAAGCCCGCATTCGTAGTAAAGACCGTCACGCTATGCCCCTGCGCCGCCGTCCCCTCGGCCAGATTGGCGCTGCTTCGCGGAGGTCCACCCCACTTCCACGCCGGTGCATAAACCCCAGTATAATGCAAAATCTTGAGTTTCAAAGGGACAATACGCTAACTAAGTTAATAAAAAATCCTTACGCTCGTTCAATGAATGATGATTACTGAATAGCTGTAGCATTTCGTGTATGTAGTTTAATGCCGCAGCCTACTGCAAGTTACGACCGCACGTGATAGTTTCGCCTCAAACTACTCTCCTAAACTTAGCGTGCATTCGCAACTTCACGGTAAACTTGTGCATAGCGTTCGGCGATGACCTCAGGCGTATAGCGTGCAGCATTCACTAATCCTCGTGCAATCAGTTCCTGCCGATACGGTAAATTCTCAACCACCTTCTTGAACCCTTCGTGCATGGCCGCGACATCATACGGATCCACCAGACAGGCGGCGTCCCCGGCCACTTCTGGCAAAGAGGAGATCGAGCTCGTCACCACAGCTCGTCCGGTCGCCTGAGCCTCGAGCACCGGCATCCCAAAACCCTCCAGGGTTGAACAGAAGGCCAATACATCACACCGCCGGTAAACCTCTTCAACCTCTGCGTTTGATATATAGCCGAGCTCACGGATCGGCACTTTATGCAGGGCGAAAAGATCACGCTGCTCCTGAGTCAAGATGCCCACCACTTCGACCTTTACCGACAGGCCCGCCAAAGCAGCGGTCATACGCTCGACGTTTTTATTCGGCTTCGTTCCGATCATCATCACCCGCACAAAGCCTGTTTGGGGCTCAAGCGGGGTGTAAACAAATTCCTTCGAAACACAATTAGGGATCACCCGGATGTCCACCGCCCGGCCCCCTGCAAGCGTGATTAACTCCCGCTTAGTCGCCTCAGAGATGGTCGTGACAATCCGCACGTGACGTAAGGGCCAAGTGAACCAAAGAAACTTGAGTAATGCACGTCTGATTCCTTTGAGTCGGTGTAAATTACCACAATCATGAATGGTGAGAATAGTGTCTTTTGCAGGCAAACCGAGCACTAGAAAATGCAAGTCACCCGTCACGTGGTTCACGCGAGCTCGCCTTAATCGTGCTTCAAGAATATTGTATAATCGAGCAAACACCCCCTTGCTATCAAAACGCGAATTGCAGAGCCGGAAAGCAATATCAGCAGGCATGGCGCTTCGCACGTCGTCGAAAAGTCGTTCCATACTGAAAGCGACCGGAACCCGCCTGCGCTCAAAATGCGTTACAGTTAACCGCATGTAAAAATTAGCCTGAAATGTTTATGATAGGGGCCCACCGTTCACTAGCTCTTTTTCAGATAGGTTGAGGCACCGCAAACTCGCGTTACATGCCCAGTATTCTTGAGCAACCAATACCCTGCATACAATAAAACAAGATGCTTAGGTATTTCATAAAAAAAGATCCACCAAGTTGTCAGCACAGTTGAAAAGGGCCTCGCCTGAAAAAATGAAAACGTGAAAAGAAGTAATAAAATTCCGAGCAATGCATTTTTTTCAAAATAAATACGGTAACACCACCCGCAAAATCGCCCGTAAACCCAAAAAGCAGCCGCAACCCCGAAGGGAATTGCAAACCACCCAAAGCGGCGATAAAGATCTGCTGGCAAGGTGATGGCCTTTCCCGTGCGGGTAAAAACACCTCCTGTGTAGTCGATCAGAATGCTATTCGCATCATAAAGAATAGGGCGGTCACGATAAAGAAAATACGGAACCCATGTATACAATACGCCAGAGAAGTTCTCGGCACCGGCATGAGGAATAGGAGACGGCGTCATTTCATAAACCGTCGCATCCATGACACCAACGAGTGCCCGCCCCAAAAGGAGCGTATTTGCGCCCTCCTCACCGGTCGAGGATGCTTCGCTTGAACGTGACTTTGCTTCTGTAATTGCCGACAATCTATTCTTCAAATCAAGGGTTCGACTCGCTTTATAACCCTCAGTATTTCTAAAATGATCCATGAAAATCACCAATGGAAAGATTGCGATCGAGACCACAATAGCACTGATATCAATTTTCATAGAGCGTAATACCCGAAAGAAAAAAAGTCCTACCATTATAAATAAGATGGGGAAAAACACATTGCCACGTGCACCCGCGGCAAACGCCAGGACCATGTAATACGCCATAAGACCGGCCAAAATCCACTTGCCGAAAACCTGAGTCCGGGAAAAGACTAGCGGCAGTAAGAAGAAACCGAGTGTGCTTAGTCGCGGGAAAAGATTAAAATAAGTCGCGATGCCAAAGTATTCATCTTTGGCGACCATACTGAAATCACCTCTATCCTCAGCCCCCGTTGCAGCAAATACAGTCAACTGAATAACCCGCCATGAAAACATGATCCAACCGACTGTAACCAGCGGTCGTATAACCTCGTTCTCAAACTGTGGATTCTTATCCGGAAAAATCATTTTACGCACCGGACCATGACCCAATCGAAAAGCACCATACATGATAGGAAACATGAGCAGATAGACAATTTGCATCTTGAGCGTGCCCGGATCCACTTCACCCTTGGCTTGTAAGGCAATCAACGATGCACCTACGCCCAAACCCATTGCCTCCCAAGCAATCACGACACTAAATGGGGGGAGTAATATCCGATCCAAAGTGCCACGTTCCAATGAAAACGAAAAAATCGCAGTCCATATAATCATGAGACTTAATGCATAATGAATAGAAAAGGCCGCGAGGGGTAGTGCCAGCACTATGGCAAATCCCAGTGAAATCCATGGATTCAGAACCAGTGATGCTACCAATGGTAAATGTTGTTTAAATCTAGTAGGAAATGTATCCAGATTGCTTTTCATGTATTTTGTAAGAGATTTAACTCACTTGTTATCTAAAGTAAAGAACTTAGCTTCTTGCTATATGGCGAGGACCCAAAAGCGCTAAAAGCTTGTTTTTAATCTCCGGCGCCAGCGCCGTCCATTGCATAATTGCAATCACGAGACAGCCAATCAACGAAGAAATAAATAACGGGTTAATAATATTTTCAAAAAACGCGAACGAGCCCAGGCCCAAACTACAAGCGAGCGCGGAGAAACCGGCGCTAATGATATCTTTTTTGGGTAAATCACCTTCCATCTCATTAAATTCAATCCGCGTAAAATAATAGGGAATAAGGATGGAACATACAAGCTCGGCGACTGCCAGACTTGAAGCGATACCCGCCAGACCGAAACGTGAAAGCAATAGCAGCGAAAGAACGAGTGCAATCGTTCCGCGTAAGAACGAGATGATAAACTGGACCCGTAATCTATTGAGCGACTGAAGCAATACCGAAAAAGGTGCCCCCGCTGTTCTGAATATGACGCCGATCACAAGCCACACAAATATGGATCGGTCAAAAGCGAGTTTACCTTGGGTCCATGCCTTGTAAACTGGTTCGATAAAAAACAATCCTGCAAGCAAACCAAAATTAATAAAAAGCCCGGTGGTAAACCAAAAGAGCTGAAATGTCGCGGTTAACTTCCTCCATTCTTTACCGACATGAAATCGAACTAAATCAGGAGTGATGGGATTTAGCAAAAACATAGTGCTTTGCATAGCTGTGTTTGCCACTGTCCTTAAAGTGGCAAAGATAGGTAAAACGGCCACCCCTAGAAACCCGGTTATTAATAAATTTACCCCCTGCAAAGTAAACCCATCCAATAAACTGGTGAAGGTGAGCACAATTGATTTCGAAAAATTCCTGAATCCAACACGTAGGTTTCCGCAGTTCCACCACGGCCAGAACTGCGGCATGATACGAGCTATATCCCAAAAAAGCACTAGATTTAATAAAATGGTGCCGCCCCCGTAATAACAGGCAGTCGAAATCAACCCACAGTTAGAATATGCACATAAGGCCAAGATGATAAACTGAGACAAGCGCATGGCGATATTCCACCAAGTTGACCTGACATAATAACCACAGGGCGTAAATAACCGGACAATAATCGAACCTATCGAACCAACACTAATCCAAGACCAAGTGTAGATTACCAAAGCGGGTCCGAATTGATCGTGATAAGCCTTTGGGAAGTCAAATGCGCGATCTAAAAGACCTGACATTGCCAAAAATAAAACGACAATTGCCTGAATACTTCCCAGAAATACTGCTACCCTAACGCCCCCGCCCAAGACTGCTTTGAAAGCCGTCATGTCGGATACATATAGTTTATTGAACAGATTTCCTATATAATTTTGATGTCCGCCATCAAGTGCAGTCAGTAAGGTTGAAATTGATAATAGAGCCAACCAAGCGCCATACTGATCCGGTGACCAGTATTTCAACAGCACTGTCACCTGCAGCATATTTGTGCCCATTGTGAGCAAAAAGGACAGACCTCCGATTCCACCCCCTTTCAAAGCTCGCGACCATATGCTTTCCTTATTCATTATTATTTCTGACTAACAGATTTCTGTTATACCGTTTTTCGCCCCTGCATATAGATATCCCGCCCATCCAGTTTCGCGTCAATTGGTTCAAATATAATTTGATTAGCTAGACACGCTTCAATTTCCGGTCTATAAGTCAGATAGACTGCATCATAATCAGGTTGAAACACTTTGTGAAAACATACTGGGTTTACATTAATATAAAACTTATATCCCTGTCCGATAGCATTTCTACATATATAAGCCATGGCTGGAATACGGAATTTCCTATCATAGCCAGTGACTAAAGCGTCCCATATACGACCTTGCTGAAGCTTGTCCCTTCCGGATCCATCCGAGAAGCCCGCAACTTGTGAGGTCATCTTATCCTTTTCCAGAAAATTCGGAAACCGTAGTGCGAGTATTCCACCAGGTGCGAGAACACGAAGACACTCCTTTAAAAAAAGTTCGGGGAACACCACATGTTCGAGAACATAGACTGAAAACACAAAATCAAAAGCGCCATCTGGAAAGGGTAACTTATTAGGTGTAGTCAAAGGAACAAATTTTGCTTTGGGATATTTACTCGTATTATTTTCAAGTAGAGCCGTCGAAAAATCACATCCGGTGTAGTTTTCTTCGACTTCATTTTCATAGCGGAGTATATTAGCCGCTCCACATCCCACTTCTAACGCATGATGAGCCCCCCTCAACAATTCTCTTATGCGTAAATACGGGACATCAGCTTCCCAAGCACTGTGCGTAAAATCTATCGCTGAATAATAATCTGTATTCGTTGAATAATAATTAGCCATTTTGGCTTCAAATTCTTCAAGTTCCTTTATGTTATTATTTTCAACGGAAGAAATCCAACGTATATCGCGCGAATATGGAAGTGAGTGCATAATTATATTTTACAAGACATACTAAATACTTTTTATATTTTTAGCAACTTTCGATAAAAAGCTCCGACCTTCGAAATATGGCTATAGATTTTTATTAAACTATAGATAATGAATCGAGTAAATAGGTCTGGGTTGCTAATGGAAAATTGAGGCAGTCCTGATACCCCTTCCTGCAAGAAGTGCTGTCGAGCCTCTTCCCAAGCCTCCCACCAAATTGGATCAAACTTAAACTGCTTGACCCCATGTTCCGCGAATAAACGCAATACCCTAAGATGGAATGCATTAAAACGCGAACTGGTGAATCCTAAGATATCCACCCCTGCTTCCAAGTAACCCGCGGTCCACTCAAGTGGAACCGCCACGCACGAATCTGAACCGAAGCGGGTAAAGAACTCGGGGGCGTAATAGCAAGTTCTAACGCGATGGCTTTTGGTTTTTCGTATATTTTCGATCATACAATATACAACTTGTCGGGCGCAATACTCTTGCCAACGAACCCGGGCAAAATGCATAAGAATTATGGATGATGAGTAATAATGAGGGTTCGCGGGATTCCCTGGTGTTCGCCTGCTGTGTATGAGACATCCCTCCATGGGACTTCCATCATCGATAAAACCATAAGGGAAGGTGCCAACTGTGCGAACACACCTGTTGGGTAAACTCAATATTTCGGGCTTTTCAAAGCAAATGTGTGTTCCAGCGGACAACTTCTTTAAATTTGTCCAAACTCGCTCGTCGAGCGACGGATATGTCGGGATTTCATCCGCATCAAATGCGACTAAAAGATTTCCCTCACCAAATAGTCGTCGAGCACCTTCTACCAATAATTTTGAACGTGAGGATTCATCATACTGGGTGGACGGATTAGAAAGAACCGTCACCTTGGGGTATCGAGAGCATATTTCGAGACTTTTATCCGTGGATTGTTGATCCAAGATCAAAATATGATCAGCAAAGCGCGAGCACGCCCATAAGAAACGGTCTAACACCCACTCTTCATCTTTAACTGGAGTTATCACTACTATTTTCATATTATATTATGTGAATGCAATCGGCAGCGCATTAGGATTAAGGCAACGGTTCTTATACTTAGTTACACCCGAAAACACTGGCAGTGCCTCAACAAGCCCCCCCGCCCCCCCCCCTAAAGCTTGGTCGAAGGTTTAAACGGTCTTAGAATAAATTTAAGCGTAGCGTTTGACACTACATATAGGGCTTGTGCGAGCCAGAACAGCGAGCGATAAATCAGTATTAATGCACCTTGGACTAGAGACGGAGCTGATACCAAGGTGGAATGAAGAAGCCCAGGTAAGTAGCTTACCTTCACTGGATCGCCAAAGGAATCCTGATAGAATTCTTTGATCGTCATTGTGCGACAGGACTTGTTTCTGGTTAGCGGACCATGCACGTGGTCTGCCATTGCATCATGTGTAATTAAAAAGCTTGCCCCGGCTTTCCTAATTGCCGCCGATAACAATACATCATAACGATTGTGTGGATGGAGCTTAAGATTGATGCGTGATATCTTTTTTAATAATGCACAGGGATACAAGGTTGCGGTGGTTGAAACCGCATCCACGCTGACAAACTTTTGATCTTTTGTTTGATTCCAATCAGGAAGCCAAGATACTCCAATGAGGCCCTTGGTCCCCTTCCACATAAATCCCGCGGTGCTAAATTGCCCTGTATCCTCTTCGTCATAGCCTGCCCCCACCACGGTTAACGAATTTGCTGCGCTCACCATGATATCGATCGCACCAGGGCGTAAAAACATATCGTTATTAAGCGTCATCACATAATCAAATTGATCATTTTTTAAGCTGTGGTCGATGCCTAGTTGAGTCGCTCCCCCAAACCACAGACTTCCATTGCCCACTATTATAATCACTTCAGGATAGTGCTCGATTAAATAGTTACCGGTTCCATCCGTAGATCCATCATCCACTACTATTGGTCTAATCGTGTGTAAAACAGAACTTAAACGCAATGCATCTAGGCACCGTTTCGTAAATTCCAGTCTGTTATGGACCGCGATGACTACAGCTATGTTTTTTTTCATTGTAGTGCTTTTTACTTTTGAGACCAAGGAACTATGAATTCGCCTGAAAATTAACCTGATTTATCGATATAGCAGTCTTTACCGACTAAAAATCGAAAGGACTCAAGGACGCAATTACGTAAAATTCATTGAAGCAATTTACAGATAGCTTTTAAATATCTTATAAAGAGACCGTTAGGATTGCTGCTATCATGAATAAAAACATCAATCGAATATCAGCGTCCAGGGGTCACGCTTTGCCTATGAACTAGAGCCTAAAGCTATAGGATAATGGGCAATAATCTATGCGTATCTGTGACTCGCTGAGTCGTTTCGTTAAAGTCTGAAATTTACTGGCACTTGATATTAATACAACTTTACGCGAAAACAAGAGGATGCTGCGATACCCCACCGGAATTAACTTTTAGAATATCCTGAATAATCGCATCGTTGGAGAGTTGCCAGGCCTCAACACGTCGACGACCATTGACCACTATTCGTCTTTGTAATGTTTCGTCTCCAATCAGGCGAAAGCATTGCGTCGCACATTCATCAACATTCTCCCAGAAAACCGCTTCCTCATTTTCTTTATACATGTAGCTATGCTCGCGGGTGCGTTCGGCACAAAACACTGGACCAGCAATATAGGGAACTTCCGCTGACCGTGTCGTATGCAGATCGCGGTTTCCCTTGGAGAGTAGTCCCAGCGCAACTTTGCTGCACTGCGTAGCGGCAACAAAATCGCGACCATAAATGCCATAGCCTCGCCACACTTTTTGAATAACCGGCCATTCGGGCGCTTTCTGCCACCAATCGCCCCATATCGATAATGGCACCCCCTGCTTAATCAAGGAAGCCATGAACGGCCCCCGCTCCGGCATCCACGTGCCAATAAAAGAGACCTTCGAATTCCACTTGATCCGATCGCCTTCAGTCAATTCCACTGGACTATGCGCCACAGGGTCAAAGGAGCGATAGACGCGAAGCACCCGTCTGGCACCAGCTGCCTTTGCTTCAGCCACATTTTCTTCCCGAACTACAACCGTGAGATCCTGCAAAGAAACACTCTTACGATACAAATTCCACTTACGCCCATCCCGTGAACTAAACGGATCATCCACGTTATAGTTGATTATTCTCAGACCAGAACGGCGCAGCAGGTGGTAAACGGCAGGACCGAGTTCAGATCCGGCATCTATCCAAGCGAGATCGAACGTCTGCCGAGTGAGCGCCTTTTTGACCACCTGATTGATCAAGGGCGCAAAAATCCCATAGCCCAAGCGAACGGAAAGCCCGCCAACGATCCGCCAGTGTGGTAAGGTTGCACGCGGATTAATATGTGTAATCTCATGCCCCAGACGCCTTAAAGCGTTAGCTCGGTGCGTGCTGGTGCTATGCTGAAAGGCATCGCCAATGTAGAGTATTTTCATTTCTTTAAATGTGCATTATTTGCAGCGCGTCGAATCGCCATGGTCAGACCTTCAGCGGCAGCTTCTATCGAAACGCTGCGCACCTTCGCCTCGACGTTAGCCCGTATCCGCAGCCGGTTGGAATCGCTGGTCTCCGCCCACTGGCGCAATGCAAGTGCCAAACCTGCACCATCGTTAGAAGCGAATACCCAGCCGGTTTCACCTTCTACAATAAGATCTGAATGGCAGCCGACACCGTCGCTTACCATGCATGGCAATCCGTATTGCATGGCCTCATTGACGACCAAGCCCCAGGTCTCGCCTGTTCCCTTGCCCGAGGGCAACACCAGACAATCCCCACATGCGTATGCTCGGCCCATCTCGCGCTGATTCAAAAACCCTAAAATGTGCGCTCGATTACCTAGGAGATGAGTAAACTGCGCCTCGGCTTCAGCCCGAAGCTCCCCATCGCCGGCTACTATGACATGAATCCTGTTCACAATGTCTGAGTGTCCGGCTTCGTTTAACGCCGCAAGAGCACGGGCGATCAGGAGCGGATTTTTTTTGGAAATCAATTTCCCTGAAAAAACCAACGCCAGTTCGTTAGCGCCAATGCCAAGTTCAAGTCTAAGACTAGCCCTGCGTTCTGCCCAAATTTTTACCTGTTCGCCGACAAAAGCCGAATCGACACAGTAAGGAGATACGATCAGGCGTGAATCCGTTACACCTAAGCGTGCTAAGTGGCGACGAGCCTCAACGCCAATATAAGCAAATTGATCAATCCGGGCGTAAAATCTGCGCAGCATGAAGTCGCGTAACTGTGCTTTCCACCCCTTACGAGCGTGCGCTACATCACTCGCTTCATGCCGCATGACAATCGGAATACCCATACGCCGCAAAGTCCACCATGAC
Source organism: Verrucomicrobia bacterium IMCC26134 (assembly GCA_000972765.1). Taxonomy (GTDB): domain Bacteria; phylum Verrucomicrobiota; class Verrucomicrobiia; order Opitutales; family Opitutaceae; genus IMCC26134_A. The sequence continues at coordinate 2,174,107 of CP011265.1, forward strand.
TCCAGATGAAAACGGGAAAAATACGCCGTCATCACGGCAACATCTGGTTTGAATTTTATTATATGATCACGGATACCACTTGCCGTGGGACTGCTGAAATTCACCTGCTGTATGCGTGGATCCTTGGATAAAAAAACGCTATTATAACCTTCAAGTAAGGGAGTATCCCAGGCCAGGGAGACCCCAAACTCACGGTCTTTATAACCGCGAACGCTCATATCCGTTCCGAAGCAGGCAAGTAACTCAAAGCCCGGTTGAGTCGAAAGCAACCGCCAAAGCGGCGCTTGATACTGGATCGGATGAGTGGCCAATACGAGCACGCGCACGGGAGGGCATGACATAGGAGTATTTTTTTCCATCGCAGATTTAGCGTGAACGGGCATTTTGCGCGATGAGTCGAGTGTAAAGTTCGATGTTTCCCTTCGCGTAGCGAGCCCAGCTAATATCTTGGTCACGCAAGGCAATTGCAGCTGCCTGCTTTTGCGCCATAAGCACTGGATCACATTGCAATCGTTTTAGACAAATCGAGATCGCCGCAACGGAACCGGTGGGAACCAGAAAACCAGCCGGAAACTCTCGTATGCCATTGGCGTCGGCAGCGGTGCCTTCCCCGCCTAAAGCCAGTAAATCTTCTCCTCCTGTGCTTTGCGTGCAAATAAGCGGCAGTCCGCACGCAAGCGCCTGAAATTGCACCATAGCCTGACCTTCCTCCACGCTGGGCATCACAAAGACACTGGAATCTCTGTAATATCGCACTAGCTCCGCTTGCGGTTGGTGCCCAGGTAAGCGAATAGAAGGACAAGAGTCTCCCACCAGTAGTCGAGTTTCAGGAGTAGCTCCGCCGACTAATACTAATTCAGCGTTGGGCAAAGCCGCAAGATGAAACGCCTCTACCAAGTGACCTATACCTTTGCGGACAGAGAGTGATCCGGCGAATATAACACGAAATACATTATCCGAACGAACCCCCGGCGTGAAGTTTTCGAGATTAACGCCGAATCCGTTGCGATTCAAACGACCCGATGGGAAACCGCGTGCTAAAAAACTTCTTTCTACAAACAAACTGGGAACCGCCACTGCATCAGCCAGATTGTATTCCCTTAATTCGCGTTCGATCGTGCGAGCAGGCGTCTCGGTCCATTTGAGTCCCAACCTAGAATACTCCGCCCGCAAAATGCGGCACTGCTCCTCCATATGCGCTGAACTGCGCTCCAGCACACAGGGCACGCCCAGACTCTTTGCCCTACTAAACGAAGGTTCGGCTGAACCCGACCAAGCGTGAACCAGATTTGCACCTGCGATATGTCGAGCGGCGGCACGAGCAAACACATCATTTATTCTAAACTGCAAACGCATCGCCAATTTTTCTCCGCCCAACTTCCAAGCCAGACGCGTAAGAACCAATTGTATAGGCAAGCTTACCACCTTGTCGTCAGGCACACCCCAAAGTCGTGTGCGTGACTTGGGGTAGGAAGTGACGATGCGCTGCAAGGCACCATCCTTCAGTAATCCGGCAGCCAGATCAAATGCATGCCATCGACCAGGAACTACGACAGTTATGTTCATCTCAAGCTAAACCTTAACCAACACTACCAATTCAGAGCCTCTAAGATCACCTTTCGCACTCTGTCGTGCAGCAGCCCAAGCTTTGACCGCATCACCGGAGACCGGCGTAGAGGCCAAGAATGACTGGCGACCAGCTAACTGGCGGACAAAGAATTTGTCATCCAAAAAGTTAGGATGATCCAATCCCCATAGCTGATGCCAGCTTTCGTAATCAGCCTCGCGAAACGCCTCGGAGCCATTGGGTATGAAGGAGAGAAAAATTCCGCCTTTATTCAACTTGGAAAAGGCAAAAGCCAGCGTGGAAGTGATCGACGGCACATGTTCGAGCACATGACTCGAAAAGAACACATCAAAAGTCCCGGTGATGGCGTCTAGGTCATCGTGCGCGTTTACGCCCACCTTATCACGGGCATAAGCGCAGCGCGGCTTGGAAATCTCAAAGCCAACGGTGTCCCAACCGGCTTGTTGCAACTGCCAGGTTCCATAACCCCAAGAGCAGCCAAAATCCAACAAACGGCCACGTTTATCTCCAGTTGCAGCTTTTAGCAGTTGGATTCGCTCCGTGTAGTCTTTTTCCGTTCCATTGAACCTGTTTTTCTTGAGTTCAGTCAAACTAGCAGAATCGGGGAGGTCTGTTGTAAAACCATGTTTATAGGCATCTTGATAGTATCTTGCCTGCTCCTCCGCAGAAGAGATGGGAGTTCTATATAATAAATCACATTCCAAACAACGCTCCAGCCGCGCCACGACATACTTACGGTCGGCTGTCGTGGATTTGACGCTTCCACACGATGGACAGGCCTGGTGAGCCCTTGTTAGACGTTTTATTGAGCAATCGATTAGGAATTTTAGGCGAGCATTCATGGGTTGATTTTACAATTGGAGTTAAGTTTAGCGGAAAGCTTCTAAATTATAATAACGGAAACCGTCTTTAAATCGGCGCCAATCACGATGAATAAAACCTCCTAAAATCCACCTCCACCAAAGTTTACGCCACAAACAATGCTGACGATTAAGGCCTGCGACGCGGTCCTCTCCAGTGAGCAACTTTTCAATATTGGTGATCACCATCATCTGAACCAAGGCGTTTTTTGAAAACGTGAATTCACGCACCGGCGTCGGGGAGTTGTCCAACTCGATGAGCGTTTCATCTATGAAGGCAATGTCCCCCTCCCCACACGCTCGCATCCACATGTCGACATCGGCCCAATTTTTATACAGTGAATTAAACGGCAGCAATTTTTGGTATGTTTCTCGGCGCATCATCACCGTGCCCCATATTATTGAGTCCAAACGTCCCAGGTAAAATCTTTCAAAAAACTCACGACCGGGAGTGACTAATGCCGGAGCATCTGCCCATGCCGCTACAAATCGCGGATTCAACCACCGAGAGTCGCGGCAAAAAGCCAATACCGCCTTGGGATGAGTTTCCAGAGCGGACTCCCATTTCTCCAGCAACGTTGGCGCGAATACATCCGCATCATGGAGATTCGCCACGTAATCCCCCGTAGCCTGCGCAATCACGGCATTCAGGTTTCCAGGCATCCCTAGATTAACCTCGTTGCGGTGATAGACAAAATGAGGAAAGCGCGCCTTCCACTCCTCGATGACGTAGGTTGGATCATTCGGCGAACAATCGTCCCACACAAAAACCTCGTCCGGCACGCGTGTTTGCAGCGCAAGAGACTCCAGGGTCGCCCCGAGTTTATCGGGACGATTGTAGTGCGTGAGGCAGACACTAATACGCGGCATGACGGCAAAGGAGCAAATCGATTATGTATGCTGTAACGATTCCGAAACCCAATCCTTCGCCGTTAGTTTTCTCGGACTCTTCATCACCAAATTTGCCAGTTGTGTCAAAGGGCGCGTAAAACCGAACCATTGCAAGCGGGCCGATTGGCGCAGCACCATCTGATCCCTGAATCCATCATTATTAGCTAGTTTTTGAGCCACACGAACCGCATCGACTGGTGCCGTAACCGCCAATTCTGGAACGACTAGGTAAGGATTCCACAAGCGCTTAGGATTTCCAATCAAAAGTAAACCGGCCGAGGCTGCGTCCAACATAGCCAGTCCACCCAAGGGCCTCGTCGGAGATGAAAATACAAGCGCGGATGATTTGAGTAGAACCTCAAAATAGCCAGCCAAGGTCGAACAGCATCCTTTCGCATACGGAATACTTGAGTTCTTAAAGGCTAGCTCGACCGCTGGGTTTTGATTATCTTCTAACAGCACAGTGAATGGCTTGGCTGTGCTGTCACGGGCATCCTGTGACGCAGGGGTGGCTTTCGATCTTGGGTGCATCGTCCGCTTTAACGCGCCCGGAGTGGTGAAATTGTATGGCCAATCAATCACATGCTCTCTGCGAACTAGTGATTGTGGGTTAGGACCATAGCGCAGGTTTAAAAAGGCATCATACCCGCTGGGGGGATGCGCGAGATAGGATTTATAAGGACGCATCTTATGGTGCTCCAGTAGCGTCGCCCAAACAACACCGGGATAAGCCCGCGTAATCCGACCAGGCACGGCGTTTTCGATCGCGATGACCAAATCAAAGCGACTCCAATCCACCTCATGACTCCAGACCGCAACCTTTTCCTGAACCCCGTGACGGAAACGATCATCTTTTTCCCTGACTGGATTGTTTTTCCAGTATGCTTTTTTTTCCTCCCAGACCCGGCATTCCGTATCCAACTCGGGGTGAACAATCAAAAAGGTAGTATTAAACTCCGTAAAAAGGCCAAGCGGTCCCGTGCGATGCCAACTTGAGCAGATTATGTCGGCAATCACGGTCGAATCCGGTTTGGAATACAGATCACAATAAGTGCTTTGTTTAACCAGCGCGATTCTTAGTCCAGGTTCAAAGGGTGGCCTTTGAGCAACAGACTCTGGTAACCCTTGGAACCTGCCCCGCTCAAACCATGCCAGACTTGAACAGGCCCGAGACCACGCGCATACCGACAGAGATGCAGCCATTTCCCTCATTATATATTACTCATCAGGTGCTCTAGGCGCAAACCCGGTGAGTAGGACCAGCAATAATTAAATCGGTCATGGTGCTAGAAGCTAGAATCTTTGCGGCTTATCGTCGCTTCCACGATCTGTCGGATCGTTTCTTCTAACGATTGGGTGATCTCCCACTGGGGATAGTGAGTCCGCATTTTGCGCAGATCAGAGTAATAACAAATGTGATCCCCGGCGCGGTTTCGATCTAGGTAGGTATAAACCTGCGCCTTGCCGCTGAATTTCTCCGTGATTTTAAAGGCTTCCCAGATGGATGTGCTGTTCGCCTTGCCGCCGCCAAGATTATAAACTTCGCCCGCCCTTGGAGCCGCGACAAACGCCGCCATGAATCGCGCCACGTCGAGTGAGTGTATATTATCGCGAACCTGTTTTCCTTTATAACCGAATACCTTGTATTCACGCCCATCCAGGTTGCACTTCACCAGATGAGACAGGAAGCCATGCAACTCGACACCGCTGTGATTGGGCCCGGTCAGGCATCCCCCACGCAGGGCACAGGTGGGCAGATTAAAATAGCGTCCATACTCCTGCACCATCACATCGGCCGCGACCTTGGATGCGCCAAAGAGCGAGTGCTTGGATTGATCGATAGTAAACGTCTCGGCGATGCCCTGTTCGTAAGCGGTATCAGCGTAATCCCAACGCGTTTCCAGCTCCTTGAGTGCGATACGGTTGGGCGCGTCCCCATACACCTTGTTCGTGCTCATGTGCACAAAGGGGGATTCGGGACAGGCCTGGCGTGCGGCTTCGAGTAAGTTCAGTGTGCCGACCGCGTTGGTATCGAAGTCGTCGAAAGGAATGGCCGCAGCGCGATCGTGGGAGGGCTGGGCGGCGGAGTGGACGATGGCCGAAGGCTTCAGCTCTTTTACCAAGGCCAGCACGGCGGCACGGTCGCGAATATCGAGTTCGTGGTGCTGAAACCCGGGTAACTCAGCGAGGAGGCGTTTCTGATTCCACCGCGTATCGCCTTGGGGCCCAAAGAAGACGGCTCGTTGATTATTATCCACCCCATGCACGGTATAACCGAGCTCGCGAGTAAAGTAGCTACTGACCTCCGAGCCGATCAAGCCAGAGGAGCCGGTGACTAGGAGGGTTTTAGGCATCAAAGATGAAAAGTTGCTAGATACTAGTTACTAGGGACTAGATGCTTGGTGCGATGCCTAAACCGAGCTTCGCCCCGTCGCGTCCCACAGAGGGAGGCAACTTTGATTGTATAAAAGACTTTTCTGACCGGACCAAAGTGAGGCTAGTCACTAACTGCTAGTGGCTAGTGACTGGTTGATAGCTAGCGAAGGATGCGCTGGAGCAGGGGAAGGAAGGTGGAGATGCGCTTTTGCCAGGCCCCGAGCATCTCAATACGCTCCTGGCGGAATTTTTTGACCTGAGGGGTAACAGTGGCATCCGCCTCGTTTTTGAGCTGGCCCAAGGCGCCGCTACTCCGTTCCAAGTGCGGCCGCAAACGCTCCGCCAGCAAACGCCCGACGAGCACCCGCATCTTGATCTCAGGTTGAAAAAAGTCGCGGCGGTCGCCCGCCACATACACCGGCTTGAGCGCACCGAGATCACGCAAGGTGCGCAACCCCTGGCTGGCCGAGCCTTTACTCATCTTTAACCGTTCGCAAACCTCAGCTAAATGAATGGGTTGCGGAGAAATGTAAGCCAGGCCGTAAAGCTCGCCCAAGGAGCGGGGAAACCCAAGGACATCCGCCGCTGAGACAAACATCTCAATGACTCCGCGCTCACACTCGTCGAGCGGCAGGAACTCCACGCCCTCCAAAGGCGGAGCTGCAACCGTGGCTTCGATGGGGGGCGACGAATCCATTGATAAAGCCGGATAATCCAGTCTCCGATTCGGAAAGTTCAATCTTTTTTGAACAATCTCACGAAACAATCTAGTGACGCAGTGGCTAGTAGCTAGTAACTAGAGGCTCGTGGCTCGTGTAGCCACGCCCGTGCCGGTCGAGCTCCGACGGATCGAAAAAAACGTCCGACACGGACGTTGCTACACAAAACCCGGATGAACCGTAAACCGACTACTAGTCGCCTGCGGCCAGAAGCGAGTTGCTAGCCTCGTCGCTTCCGCCCTTTCCTCCCCCATCATGCAAACCGGCTCCCCTCCTCTTCCGCCCTCCGATGCGACGGATCTGCGTTGGCATGTGGCGCATACCAAGCCCCGCTGCGAAAAGAAGTTCGCTGCGTTGCTGACGGCCGAGGGTTTCGCCCATGAGCTCCCGCTCGGAAAGGTGCAGCGTCGCTACGGGGTGCGTATTCGGGTGCACACCAAGCCGATTTTTCCCGGCTACGTATTCATTCAGGTGCCGGAAACTGCCCGGGCCCGCTGCTACCAGCAAAATCTCATCGTGCGGCTTATCCCCGTGAGCGACGAAAAAACCTTTCTCACCCAACTGGAGGCGGTGCGTCGCATCGTGGCCTCCGGACTCGAAACTGCGGTGCGACCGCTTTTCCCAAAAGGTCAGCTGGTGCAGGTGGTGAGCGGTCCGCTGCGCGGCATGCAAGGCGTGGTGGACGACCCCAACCGCCCCGGAGGCGTGATCATCATGATAGACGCGCTCCAGCAGGGCCTGCTGGTCAAAATCCCCGCAGTCGATCTTCGCCTGATGTAGCGGCGCCCCTGCCAGACGTGTTCCGCTGCTTCGGAAAAACGTCCGTCACGGACGTTACTACATGCTCTGCGTCTCGTGTAGCCACGCCCGTGCCGGGCTTGTTCCGACGGCTCGAAAAAAACGGCCGACACGGCCGTTGCTGCATCAAGCACCCTCGCGGTCTCCGCCTTCATCGCCAGTCGCATCGTCGTCGTCATCCCCGTCTTCGTCAGACATCTCCCCGGCTGGGCCCTTCAAAATCGCCCCGTCCAAGTGCTGGATAATCAGCTCCTGGATCGTCGCCAGAAACAGGTAGCACATGAAGGGCTTTCGCAAGGGTTCGGGAAGCGTCTCCACGTCGATGCCGCCACCTTCGAGCTGTTCATCGCCCAAGCGGCGCAGATCGTGCCGGCGCAAACGCAGGCGGAGCGCGGAACAAGCACGCACGATGATCTCGGCGTTGTCCTCGTCGAAGGCCACCACCGCGTTCTCATAAAAATCGCTGTTAAACAACCCCATCAGCGCACTCAACTCTTCCTGCTGGCCGGCGAGCAGCTCGGCGCGCCACTCGTCGCGGAAATCGGCATCGATGTCGTCCAGCGTCAAAGGGGCCGCGATCTGCGCCTGCAACACGTCGGCCGAGTCCTTCATCAGGTCGAGAAGCGGCGCGACGACGGTGAGGCTGAGCTTTACTTCAATGCGTTTCATCGGATTCGAGGACGGCCGTCAGGTGCCATTGTTGGAGGGTGAAGGCATAAAACTCCGCCTTCTCGCGCAGACCGGACCAGACGACGGAGCGCCCCTGCTCATGAACCTCGAGCATGTGGCGCCGCGCGATGGTCTCGTCGAACCCGAACACCTTGCGAAACACCAGCACGACGTAGCTCATGGAGTTCACCGGGTCGTTGAGCACGACGACTTTCCACGGGCCACTGACGGCAAGCGCAGTCTCGGACTCGGCGACTTCTTCCGGCGCGACTCCGGTGCGGGCGAACTCGAATCTCATGAAGCAGACAAGGACTTGGCGGTGTTCTCCCTCACACGGGAGACGAGCGTCGCGGCAGCGTCGGCGACGGGGACTTTGAGAACGTCCTTCGAGTTGCGCGCCTTGAGCTCGATGATGCCGTCCTTGAGGCCCTTGCCGCCGATCGTGACGCGCAGGGGAATGCCGATGAGGTCGGCATCCTTGAACTTGATGCCGGGGCGCTCCTCGCGGTCGTCGATGAGCACGTCCGCACCGGCCGCCTCGGCGGCGGCGGCGAGTTCCTCGGCGAGCTGCACCGCCTCGGGCAACAGCGGATCGAGCAGGGTGACGATAATCTGGAAAGGCGCGGTCGCCCAAGGCCACACGATGCCGTCGCCGTCGTGGCTCTGCTCGATGATGGCCTGCAGGGTGCGACTGATGCCGATGCCGTAGCAGCCCATGACCATCGGGTGATTCTGCTTCTGATCGTCGGTGTAAACGGCGCCGAACTTGTCGGCGTATTTGGTGCCGAGCTTGAAAATGTGGCCGACCTCGATGCCGCGCTTCGATTGCAAAGGCTGGCCGGAAACCGGACAGGGCTCGCCGGTGCGCACGCGGCGGAAGTCGCCGAACCGCGTGATCGCGAGGTCGCGGCTCACGTTGACGTTGCGCAGATGGAAGCCGTCCTCGTTCGCACCGGTCACGCCGTTGCCAATGAGGCGGATGGCGTGGTCGGCGAACACGCCGGCGAGGGCGTCGGGGTTCTTGATCGTGCCTTTGACCGAGCCAAGCGAGCCGGGTTTGGCCCCGAGCACGGGCTCGATCTCCTCGGCGGTGGCGGCGCGGAAGAGGGTGAAGCCGAGCGAGCCGAGCTTCGCCTCCTCGAGCTCGTCGTTGCCGCGCAGGATGACGAGGAAGGGCTTGCCGTCGCCGACATAGACCAGGGTCTTGAACTGCGCGTCTCCGGGAACCGAATACGGAGCGGCCGCGAGCGCGGCGATGGTGACGGCGCCGGGGGTGGCGAACTTCTCGATCGCACCGGCGGGAGCGGCGTCGGCGAGGTCTTTCGGCACGAGGGCGCTGGTGGCCTTCTCGCGGTTGGCGGCGTAGCCGGAATCGGAGTAGATGACGTCGTCGTCGCCGATCTCGGCGGGGACCATGAACTCATGGGAGAAACTGCCGCCCATGACACCGGTGTCGGCCTCGACTGCGATGGCCTGCACGCCGATGCGGCGGAAGAAGGCCTCGTAGGCGGTCTTCATCGCGAGGTAGCTCTTGATCGCGCCCTCGTCGTTGGCGTCGAAGGAGTAGGCGTCCATCATGACAAACTCGCGGGCGCGCATGAGTCCGTAGCGGGGGCGGATCTCGTTACGGAACTTGGTCGCGATCTGGTAAAAGTTTTTCGGCAGGTCGCGGTAGCTGGTGATCTCCTGCTTTACGAGCGGGGTGATGACCTCCTCGTGGGTCGGCCCGAGCACGAACTCGGGCTCCCTGGAGCGGCCTTTGCCGGCGCCGGCGTGGTCGGTGCGAAACATGATCTCGCGGGCGGCGGCCCAGCGCGGGCCCTGCTCCCAGAGGTCGGCCGGGTGGAGATGCGGCATCCAAAGCTCGATGGCGCCGCCGCGCTGGTGGGCGGGCTGGGCGCGCTCGAGCTCTTCGCGGCAGATGGCGGAGAGCTTTTGCATGACGCGCAGACCGAGCGGCATGAAGGTGTAGAGGCCGCCGCTCAATTTGCGCACGAGGCCGGCGCGGACGAGGAGCTTGTGGGACGCGATTTCCGCGTCGGACGGGCTTTCTTTGAGAGTCGGGATGAAAAATTGGGACCAGCGCTTCATTTTGTAGAGTGGGGCAACGAAGCACCCGTGCCGCGCCCCCGCAACCCGTATTTGCAACCGAGGCCAAAAGGGGGAGGGGGTGACCGCCACAAGTTCGATGCATCCCCGCTTGCGCCGCCGCCGGAGGCCGCCCAGCCTCCGCCGCCATGTCCGCCGCCAGCCGCAAACCTTGGCCTCTACGCTGGATCGTTGCCGCGATCCTGATCTTCATCGTGCCCTATACCTTCATCACGTTGAAGTATCGGAAAACCGGCCATGCGTTCGAGCCCTACGCCGACATGAAGGCCCAGGCGAACGTCAACCGCCTGCTCGACGCCGGCTACCGTCGCCTGAGCCTGACCGCCGAGCGCCCCGCCGTCCCCTACTCCGCGTCCAAGCTCGCTGGCGGAGCTCCCGCCGAGGCAAGTCACACGGCGGGCGGCCTGCCCTCCCCGCTCGACACAACCTTGGTGGATGCCCCCCGCCTGCCTGCCGGTTATCAAAATCTGATCGCGCCCGCAGCGATCAACATGCTGCTGCCCTCGCAAATCCAGTTCGTCTGCAAACTCGACTCCGACAAGGAGCAGCTCGGCGGCGCCGAGATTTTTATCCGCGAAGGCGCGGTCGTGATCGTGCCGGTGTTTGAGACCATCAGCGGTGGCCTTCAAACGCGCACCAAGGAATCAGTCGTATTACTCACTTTGCCAGCCGGCCTGCTGACGTCCGGCACCCACACAGTCACCTTGGTCGGAGCCAAGGAATCTCTTTATTGGAAGCTCATCGTTCGATAGGATAATCGATATATCGCAGTAAAAATGCGTTAATTAATTATTAATCACTGGGTTACAACCCAGTATTTGATCTTTGGCGTTTGGGTCGTAACCTCATAAACAGGTCTACGTCATGAATACCATGCGCATACTAAACGTTGACGGATACCAGCCCGTAACGACCCGTATTTTTAAGCCATGGGTTATGGGAACGGCAGGCGGATTATGCATCGGTTGCGCCTTGTTAACCCTCACTAATCCAGAACGGAGCGGCGGCTATACGGACATGGCCACGAGAGCGGCGTTCTATGAAGCCTCACGCTTTACTCAGGATTACTCGCAGGACGCAGACCTTGAGACCCAAGGCGACCTTTCACTCCCGCTTGGAACCGAGTTCACCGCCGAGGAGATGAACGTATTGTCGGCGGAGACAGGCTCCATGATCGAAGACGAAGAGACCGAAACGACCGCTGTTGAATGAGAAACCAGATTTGAAAGTGGACCCGAGGGGCGCCCCAGAGCGGAGGGACTAGGCTGCCGGTTTGTCTCCAACATAAATCACATAGGCACTGCGCTTGGCGGTGGGAAACAGACGCGCCGGCACCGCCTCGGCGATAAAGCCAGCGGTGCGCAAACGAGCCTCAAACGAGCGATCCGGCGCGGCCGACCAGATGGCGAGACGGCCTCCCGGGCGAAGTTTGCTCTTCATCACCGCCAGACCGTGGGGACCGTAGAGACGGACATTGCCGGCGCGAACCATCGGAGTCGGGCCGTTGTCCACATCGAGCAGGATGGCGTCGTAGGATTCCGCCCTCGCCCGGGCGAGGGTCTCCACCACGTCGCCAAGCCGGACTTTGACGCGCGGATCGTGGAGGAGTTTGCCATTGAGGGTGGCCATGTGGTTGCGGTTCCAATCGACGACCTCGGGCATGAGTTCGCCCACTTCGACCACGGCCTTCGGTCCTGCCTTGGCGAGCACGGCCTTGAGGGTGTAGCCGAGCCCCATGCCGCCTATCAGCACCCGCACCGGACCGGGTTTGGCGAGTTGGGCGGAGGCCAGTTCGCCGAGTAAAATCTCGGAGGCGCTGGTGTCCGAGTGCATGAGATCCTGCCCGTCGAGCCGGATGCAGTAGCTGCCGTCGTGCTCGTGCAACGTGAGGCGCGCGCCGTCGGGCGTGCGGGTTTCCGCCAGTTTAATGTGTGGTTTCAAAGGATGAGAAATTAAACGCCCGAGCGGGTTGCACTGCTGGCGGCCGCTTCGGCGACCTTGGCCTCGACCGCGCGCATCACCCCATCGGCATGGCGGCGAAGCGCACCCTCCGGGTCCAGTCCTTTGGCCCGCGCGGCGGCACTGAGTTCAAACAAATACCTGCCCAGCGTGGCATCGTCGAGACGCTGCCCGAGCGCAGCCACCTGGGCGGAGTCCACCGCGCCGTCAGCGGGGAGCTTTTTCTTCTCAATCTGCTTCCACACCGTCTCGGCATACATGAGCGCGGGCAGTCGCGGGGGCAGGTCCTTGAACAGGCCGCTCTGCGCAGGACCATTCTTTTTTTCCTGCGCCTTGATCTGCTCCCACTTCACGATCACGTCGTCGGCCGTGCCCAGTTTGACCTCGTCACCGAAGACATGCGGATGCCGGCGGATGAGCTTGTCGTTCACTTCGCGCGCCACCGCCTCGAGATCGAAATGCCCCTCTTCCTCGGCGATCTGGGCGTGGAAAACCACCTGGATTAACACGTCGCCCAACTCCTCGCGCATGTGGGGCTTGTCATCGCGGTCGATGGTGTCGAGCAGCTCGCTCACTTCGTCCACCAGGCAGCGGGTGAGAGACTGGTGGGTTTGCTCGATATCCCACGGGCAGCCGCCGGGAGCCCGCAGACGGGCAATGGTTTGGCGAAGGTCTTGAAGCGCACTCATGCCTAGGGTGAAACCCAAGAATCACGCGAAACACACGCTCAAACGCCGCCCCTCCGTGCTTTACTGGCGCGCAATCCTTGAGGACGAGAAACCCGCCCCGCCCCACTCCGTTCTGGTTTTCGCCGTGCTCGTGTGTTTGTTGGTGCGGTTCACATGTCCGACAAGCTCACCGAAATCATGGCCTGGAAGCGCAAGGAGGTCGCCGCGCGCGCCCGCCCCGTCTCCCTTGAGGAACTCGCCGCGCTCGACCTCCGCCTGCCCCGCCCCGTCTCCTTCGCCCGCGCGCTTCGCCGGACCGACGACACCCTCGCCGTCATCGCCGAGATCAAGCGCCGCTCACCCTCCGCCGGCGACATCGTGGCCGGTGTCTCCGCCCCCGCCCAGGCCCTGCGTTATCAAACCGCCGGGGCCGACGCCCTCTCGGTGCTGACCGACGAGAAGTTTTTCGGCGGCACGCTCGACGACCTCCACGCCGTCACCACCGCCTTCGCCGCCAACCCGCCAGCCCGCCCCTGCATCCGCAAGGACTTCATGGTCCATCCGATCCAGATCCACGAGGCCCGCGAGGCCGGGGCGAGCGCCATCCTGCTCATCGTGCGTGCCCTCGATGACACCGAGCTAGGGACCCTTTTCGCCTGCGCCAGCGCCGCCGGGCTCGACTCCCTTTTCGAGATTCACAACCAAGCCGAACTCGACCGCGCCCTCGCGCTAGGCGCCCAGATCATAGGGGTCAACAACCGCGACCTCGCCATTTTCAAGTGCGACCTCGGCCTCAGCGAACGCCTCATCCCCCGCTTCCCGAAGCACATCACCGCCATCAGCGAGAGCGGTATTTTCAGCGCCGCCGACGCCGCCCGCGTCCGCGCCTGCGGAGCCCACGCCATCCTCTGCGGCGAGGCCCTCATGAAGGCCCCCGATCCCGCCGCCCTGATCGCCTCTTTCCGCTCCGCCTGACCTTTTGCCGTCTCCATGAACCTCTTCGACCTCGTCCAAGCCCAACAGATTCACGCCGCCGAGGTTTCCGCCGAGCGCGCGGGAAACAAAGTCATCGGGGTCGAAGGCCGCCTCGGCGAACTCGAATCACGCTTCAATCGTCTCGCGCTCGTCACCCACTCCCTCTGGGATTTGCTCAAGGATCGCCACGGCTACACCGGGGAGGAGCTTCGCGACTGGGTCACTCTCACCGACCTGAAGGACGGCAAACTCGACGGCCGCTTGCGGCAGACCACCGCCCCGCTCAATTGCCACAAGTGCAACCGCGTCATCTCCCGCGCCTTCGCCCGTTGCATGTATTGCGACGAGCCTGCGGCGGAAGGCGATATTTTCGACCGCGTTCACTAAAAAACCACCGCTCCACTTCTTCACCGGCCGACCCCGCAACATTGGGAATTGGTCATTCGTCATTTGTCCGTTAGCGAAGTCTCCATGCCTCTCACCATTTCCGAAACCCGCGACATCCTCGCCAAGATGGGCATCCACCCGAAGAAGGCGTTCGGGCAAAACTTCCTCATCGACGGCAACATCGTCCGCAAGTCCCTCGAACTCGCCCAGATCGCCCCGGGCGACCGTGTCGTCGAGGTCGGCCCCGGTCTGGGCACTCTGACGCGCACCTTGCTCGAAGCCGGCGCCGAGGTCTGGGCGGTCGAGCGCGATGCCATGCTCGCCCGCTACCTCGTCGAGGAAGTCGGCCCGCTCCACCCCGGCCGCCTGCATCTCCTCGAGGCCGACGCGATGGATCACCCCATCGCCGACATCCCCGCCGATCAGCCCTTCAAGGTCGTCGCCAACCTCCCCTACGCCATCTCCACACCCTGGATGGACCGCCTGCTCGAAGGCCCCCTGCCTGAACGTCTCGTGCTCATGCTGCAGTTCGAGGCCGCGCAACGCTACATGGCCAAACCCGGCTCCAAGCTCTTCGGCTCCATCTCGATTTTCCTCCAGAGTGCCTTCGATATTGCCCCCGGCCACAAGGTCTCCGGCCACTGCTTCCACCCGCGCCCCGACGTCGATTCCTACCTCTTCAACATCGTCCGCAAACCAAACCCGCTGTTCTTCCCGCGTCGCACCAAGCTGCTCATCCGGCATTGTTTTCAACAACGCCGCAAACAGATCGGCACCCTCTTGAAAGGCCACCTGCCCGACAACGGTCGCGCCTGGATCGACTCGCTCGTCGCGGCCGGGCTCTCCCCCACTGTGCGTCCGGAGGACATCCCGCTCGCCCTCTGGCAAACCGTCCCTCGTCTCGCTGAGCCGGGCGCCGCCGTCGAGCCCTCCGCCTGACCATGACCTTCGAGCAATTCTGCCTTTTCCTGCTGGTCGGCGCGGTCGCCGGCTGGCTCGCCGGGCTCATCCTCGGGCGCCGCGGCTTCGGTCTCGCCGGCAATCTCATCATCGGCGTCGCGGGCTCTTTCCTCGGCCGCTACGCCCTCGGTCTGGTCGGCTTCTACGCCACCACGACGCTCGCCCGACTCATCACCGCCATCCTCGGCGCCCTGCTTCTGCTCTGGCTGTTTTCCCTGCTCCCGCATCGCGGCAAACGAAACTAATCCCGCCCCCGCTCCGCCCCCACGCCATGAATCTCGCCCCCGACGACGACACCTTCCTCCGCACCTTGATCAAAGGCTCACGCCAGCGCACCGTGCACCTCAAGTGGACCGATCGCGACGGCACCGCCCGCGTCACGACGCTCCTCCCCGCCGAGGCCAGTCGCGTGAATACCCTCGCCCGCGCCCTCGGCCTCGCGCCCGAGGCCTTGTTGCGCGAGGCGGCGCACCTGCCTGCCGCCGGCAAGACACCGCCCCCGACCCAGCCGGAGTAAAACCCGCCGCACGCGCTCAGCGGTAGTCTGGCAAGTAAGCCTTCTCAGCGTCGAAGAGTTCCAGCGTCATCGCGCGAATCTGCGACGGTGTGCAGACTGCCGCGCAAAGCGGATCGAGCATCAGGGCATGGATCGCCGCTTCCTTGCTGCGCTCGATCGCGGACTGCGCGCCGAGGTCGAACATGCCGAGGTTGGTCGCGCACAGGTTCGCCATCTGCCGAGGCAAGGCGCCGTAACGCGTGGGATGCACGCCATTGCCATCGATCATACAGGCCACCTCCACGCAGGCGTCGGCGGGCAGGTTGGTGATGACCTGCCCGGCGCCGCCGCGGTTGTTCATCACGTTGCCGTGAATGCGGAAGAGCACGTCCTTCTCACGCGCCTCGATGATCCACGAGGCATATTCCCAGGAACGCTCCCAATCGATGGACTCGGCGCCCTTGAGCATGGCGCTTCGCGAGGCGTCGACCTGCTTGCGCCACTCCGGCCAGTTGGTCGCGTAGAACCGCGTGCCGCCGTCGTAGCCCTGCCGCAGCAAGGCGCGGCCGGCCTCGCTCTTGCGGTAGTAGGGCAGATACTCGGACAGGTGGCCCGAACTCTCGGTGATGAAAGCGCCGAAATTCACGCACATGTCTTTGCGCACGAGGTCGGTTTGCGTGTAAGTGCGCGGCTGCGACTTCCCCCAGTCCTTCACATCGGCGCTGTCGTAGGACGTGATACCTGCGAAGCGCTCGGCCTCGGCATCCGCCAGATCGACGGCGAACTTTTTAAACAGGCGGTCGGCGTAGAGGTTGACGCCCTTATGCTCCAGCGTGGTGAACCAGGCGAGGTGGTTGATGCCGGCGCACTCCCAATCCATCTCCGCGTAGGGCACCCCCGCATAGTTGGCCAGCAGATGGCTCGTGCCCTGCACGCTGTGGCAGAGACCGACGACCTGCATCGAGGAAACCCGGCCGGCGGCGGTGCACATCATCGCCATCGGGTTGGTGTAGTTGAGCACGAGGGCCTGCGGGCAAAGCCGCTCGCAGTCCCGCAGCACGGCGAGAAACACCGGGATGGTGCGGAGCGATTTGAACAAGCCGCCCGGGCCGATGGTGTCTCCGATGCACTGGTCGATCCCGTAGCTGAGCGGGATGTCGTTGTCGTGCCGCACGCACTCAACACCGCTGACCTCAATGCAGTTCACGACGTAGTCGCTGCCCTTGAGAACCTGGGTGCGGTCCGGCGAGGCGACCACCTTCCACTTCTTTTCCTGGCCTAGTTTCGCGATGAGCTTGGTGATGAGCTGGCGCATCGTCCTTAGTCGGCCGAGGTCGATATCGACCAGCGCGATCACGCCGCCCTGGTTGCCGGGGATGCGCAGCACATCGTTGACCAGACGCGGCGTGAAGCCGGAGCCGGCGCCCAGCATGGTAATCCGGATCGGGCGCTGCACGGTGCCGGCGAGGCCTTGCGCGGCGGAGTCCTGCGTGTGGGCGGCATGGCCGGAGAGTTTTGATTTTTTGGGCGTGGTCATGGTAAGAAGCGCGTCGATCAAGTCCCCGCGTTGAAGAAACGCAAAAGAGCCAAAGCTTGATGCGAACTACGCATTTTGTGATGTTAGCCAAATGGCCGTCACCCTGCCCGACCCCTTCTCCACCGTCACGGGCCTGCAGGAGGAAACACGCACCCACGCCGGTTATTTTTGGGACAACCGCCACCGCGACCGGCCCGATGAAGCAGTGGTGCAGCAGACCCTTTTCGGTGCGGGCTTTTTCGAGGACGCCACCGGACGCGCGGCGGTGCCCGAAGGGCACGCGATGTTGTTCACCCACGCCGAAGCCTCGTCCTACGGCTATCCACCGGGAGTGACCGAGCCCTATCGCCTGCGCTACGTATCTTTTCGACTCGCCGGTCTGCGCGGCTGGTTTGAACGCCTGCGGGGAGAGTTCGGCGCGGTGGTGCGCATGCCGGTCGACGGCGAAGCGGCGGCGGTGTTGCAAGAGATCGGCCGGCGATTCAACGCGCGAACGTTTCGCGACCGTTTTCAAGAGACGGAGTTGCTGCACCAGTTGCTCGTCGCGCTCTACCGCGAGCAGGTGGCGGCGAGCCGGAGCCTCGACCCGATCGAATACGGCCACCACTACCTGCGGGATCATTTCCGTTCGCCGGTGAACCTGAAAGGAGTGGCCGCGCGCAGCGGAGTCAGCCGGGAGCATTTCATACGCGAGTTTGGCCGCCGCTACGGCGAACCGCCGGGCGAGCTGTTGCGCCGCTTGCGCTTGGAGCACGCCCACCGCATGCTACGCGCCACGCAGTTGCCGGTGCAGGACGTGGCCCTCGCGTGCGGCTTCGCCCGACGCCAACAGCTTCTGCCGCGCCTACCGCCGACGCTACGCCACCACCCCCGCCGCCTCGCGCAAAGCCTAATCGCCCCCCGCCAGAGAAAGGCCCACTGGAGTGATCGCTTGGACAACAGATTGACAGGAAGCGCCGCGTGGCGACCTTACCGCACTGATGATCACCCTCACCCCCAGAGCCGCGCTGCAGATCCGCGCCATGCAAAAGGAAAGCGCCTGCGAAGCTAAAATCCTGCGTGTCCTGGTGGAATCAGGCGGCTGCTCGGGCTTTCAATACGGGATGTCGTTCGACGAGATGAAGGCGGAGGATCAGCGCTTCGAAAGCGAAGGCGTGGCCGTGATCCTGGACCCGGCCAGCCTGGCTTATCTCAACGGTTCGAACATCGATTTTGACGATGGCTTGCAGGGCAAGGGCTTCGAAATCAAGAACCCCAACGCGCAGAGCACCTGCGGATGCGGCAAGTCCTTCAGCTAGGCGTAACAAGCGTGGTTAGTGTCCAAAGCCCACCGGAAGCCGGTCTGTTCAGGCCTGCCCGCTGTGCAGGGCGACGATGCCGCACGTCATGCGGACGACGTTTACCTTCGTAAAGCCGGCGCGAGTGAGTTCGCCGCTCATTTCCTGATGGCCGGGGTAGGATTCGATGGAGGCGTTGAGATAATCATACGCTCCACGGTCGCCGGTGATCACCCCGGCAATGCGCGGAAGAATGCGCCGCAGGTAAAAGTAGTAGATAGGCCTGAACCACTTGTAAGGCTGGGAAAACTCCAGCACATGAACGTGCCCGCCGGGGCGGAGGGCGCGCCGCATTTCCGTCAAAGCGAGATGCCGGTCAGCCATATTGCGCAAACCAAAGGAGACCGTAACGGCGTCAAAAGTCCTATCCGCCACCGGCAACGCAAGCCCGTCGCCTTGCTTAAACACAATGCGGGCACCGGACGAATCCGCCGAGCGTTTCGCAATCGCCTCGTCGAGCATGGGTTGGCAAAAATCCATGCCGGTGATGTGGGACGCCGGCGGAAGAACCTTGGCCAGTGCGAAAGCCACATCGCCACTCCCGGTGGCCAGATCAAGCACGTCCCCGGGGGCGGATTGCTTCACCTTCCCGACAAGGCGACGCCGCCACCACAAATCGACTCCCCCGCTCAGCAACCGGTTGGCGGTATCATAACGGCCGGCAATCCGGGCGAACATTGAATTTACGGCGTGGGGATCTGGCATTTTGAAGTCGGTGGAACGAGTGGGGAAACAGGAAAGGGATAAACCATGCGACTCAACTTGGAATGCGCAATTACGCATACGTCAGCTTGGCATTCCCCCCTACTCTCGAAAAAGGGGGAAAAAGGCCTGCCGGCGAGTTATAGAAAAATAATAAGCGCTACTTGTTGCCCCATAAGTAAATAATAATTATAAGTAGGTGTTTTCCACAAAACATATCACATGGAATTGACCTAATCATCCATAAGTAAGTAAGTTGAGAGAGATAAACCAACTTCCAGCCTAAACCTAACCCCCCAATAAACCAAATGCCTGCCAACCTCACCAAAAGAGAGATCGTCCTCGAGATTTACGAAAAGACCGGCTTCCCCCAGAAGGAAATCGTCGGCACCGTTCAGATGACGCTAGACATCGTAATGCGCGCCTTGTCCGAAGGACGTAACGTAGAACTCCGCAATTTCGGCGTTCTTGAGGTGCAAAAGCGCAAGTCCCGTATCGGCCGCAATCCGAACAAGCCCGATGCCGAGGTCGTCATTCCCGAGCGTGCCGTGGTCAAGTTCAAGTCCGGCAAGATCCTCAAACAGATGCTGAAAAAGCTGGATATCAACCAGCTTTGAGTCTGCTTCGCCGCTCGCTCACTGCGTGGCGGCTTTTAAAAAAACCGGCTGGCCTCTTGGCCGCCGGTTTTTTTGTTTTTTGGATGGCGGATTCGGGGGCAAAACCACCAGCGTAATCCTTTGTCCGAGATCAATCATCCACGTTACACGCCATGGCCCAGTTCCAATCCCTGCCCGGCTTCCGGGAATTTTATCCCGAAGCGTTTGCGCGCCGCAGTCACATCTTCCGCGGCTGGCGGCGGGCGGCCCATGCGTATGGTTTTTCCGAATACGACGCGCCGGTGCTCGAGCCCTTGGATCTTTATAAGCGCAAGTCTGGCGACGAGATAGAGGCCCAGCTGTTTGCCTTCACCGACAAGGGCGGCCGGGAAGTGGCCTTGCGCCCCGAGATGACGCCCACGGTCTGCCGCCTGGTCGGCGCCAAAGCCAACGCGCTCAAACGCCCCGTAAAGTGGTGCAGCATCGGCGAGTTCTATCGTTACGAGCGGGCTCAAAAAGGCCGCGAGCGGGCGTTTTTCCAATTTAACTGCGACATCTTCGGCGAGCCCGGACCGGAGGCGGAAATAGAGCTCATCGGCCTGCTGATCCAGTCGATCGCCGGCTTTGGACTGGGGCCGGAGGATTTTTATGTGCGGCTGAGCGACCGCACGCTGTGGATCCACTACCTCGCATCGCTTGGGCTGGATGCCGAGCAGACCAAGTCAATCCTCGGAGCGGTTGATAAATACGAAAAAAGCGGCGATGGCGCGTTTGCGGATTACACCAAGACTCACGGCGAACTGCAGGGAGACGTAAAGGCCAAGGTGCTCTCCTTCCTCGGGATCAAGAGCCTGGCCGCGCTCGAAGCCGTTTTGTCGCCGCTGGGCGGAGAAGCTTTGACCGCGCGTTTGGCGGACTGGCGCAAACTGCTGGCCGGCCTGAGTGCGATGGGGTTGGCGGAGTTTGTGGAGGTTGATTTCGGGGTGGTGCGCGGACTGGCGTATTACACCGGCTTCGTATTCGAAGCCTTTGATCGCAAAGGTGAACTGCGCGCCATCGCCGGGGGCGGACGCTATGACGATCTGGTGGCCAAGCTGGGCGGCCCCGATTTCCCCGCCGTCGGGTTCGCAATCGGCGATGTCACCATGGGGCTTTTACTCGAGCAGCGAGGTCTGATGCCCGCCTTCGGGCCTACGGCCGACGTCTATATGGTGATCGGCGGCGAAGCGGAACGAGCCGCTGCGTTTGCCGACATCCGTGCGCTGCGCGCCGGCGGTTACCGCGTTGAGTATCCCCTGAAGGATCTGGCCTTTGGCAAACAGTTCAAGGCCGCCGCCGAGTCGGGTGCAAAACTCGCCCTTATCTACGGCGGGGATGAACTCGCGCGCGGCATGGTCAAGATACGCGACCTCACGGATCGCAGCGAACACGAGGTGCCGCGCGAGAAAGTGGCCGAGGCGGTGCGCGATTGCTTTGCCGGCGCGTAACCAAGGGTTTGCAACGGCCGCTCCCCGATCTGGTCGCCGGGTGAGTTTACCCTTGCGGAAGTGGGGCGTTTTGGGCGATTCTGACCATTCGCGACATTTTCTTTGGTCCGGCCGGTGTCGTCGCGGCGCTCCCATCGGCCTTTAAAAGTCAGTCAACCATCAACCCGCGGTCCGCAAGGATCGTTCAAGGGCGGGTGACGTTTTCGGAGCGGAATGACACCATGCCCCTAGTCCCACACGCACATGAGTTCCATCATGCAACAGCTCCTCGAAGAGTCTGGCCTCAGCCAGCTCGCAGAGGGTAAGATCGTATCCGGTGTCATCACCGAAATCCGCCAAAATGAAGTAGTCGTCGATATCGGCGGTAAATCAGAAGGCGTCATCCCCGCCAGCGAGTTCATCGACGTCGGTGATCTCCAGATCGGCTCCACCATCGAGGTGCTCATCGAGAAACTCGAAAGCAAGGACGGCTCGCCCGTTCTCTCCTTCGACAAGGCCGAGCAAAAGAAGAACTGGGACAACATTCTCACCAAGTTCCCCGAGGGCTCCATCGCCACCGGTCGCGTCAAAGCGAAGGTCAAGGGCGGCCTTATCATCTCCATCGGTGTCGATGCCTTCATTCCGGCTTCGCACGTGGACATCCAGCCCCCCAAGAACCTCGATCAATACGTCGGCCAGACCTACGATTTCAAGGTCATCAAGATCGACCAGCTCCGCAAGAACGTCGTCCTCTCCCGCCGCGAGCTCATCGAGCAGCAGCGCGGCGACAAGCGTCGTCTCCTCCTCGAGAGCATCCAGCCCGGCCAGGTCCGCAAGGGTATCGTCAAGAACATCACCGATTTCGGTGCGTTCATCGATCTCGACGGTATGGACGGCCTGCTCCACATCACCGACATGAGCTGGGGTCGCATCGCGCACCCTGCCGACGTCCTGAAGCAGGGCGAAGAGATCCAGGTCATGATCATCGAGGTCAACCGCGAGAAAGAGCGCGTCTCCCTCGGCCTCAAGCAGACCACCAAGAATCCTTGGGACGAGATCGAACACAAGTTCCCCGTCGGCACCAAGGTTCACGGCAAAGTCGTCAACCTCGTTCCCTACGGCGCGTTCCTCGAGATCGAGCCCGGTGTCGAAGGCCTCGTCCACATCACCGAGATGTCCTGGACCAAGCGCATCACCAAGCCCTCCGAGGTCCTCAAGGTCGGCCAGGAACTGGACGCCGTTGTTCTCGGTATCCAGAAGGAAGACCAGAAGATCTCCCTCGGCATCCGCCAGCTCGAGCCCAATCCGTGGGACATGGTCCGCCACAACTACCCGATGGGCGCCCGCGTCCGCGGCAAGGTGCGCAACATGACCACCTACGGCGCCTTCATCGAGCTCGAAGAGGGCATCGACGGTATGGTGCACGTCTCCGACATGACGTGGAACCGCAAGGTCAACCACCCGTCCGAGGTCCTCAAGAAGGGCGACGAAGTGGACGCCATCGTTCTGGACGTCGATCCTTCCCAGCAGCGCATCAGCCTCGGCATGAAGCAGCTCGCCGAAGATCCCTGGTCCGACATCGACTCCCACTTCAAGATCGGCGACGTCGTCAAGGGCACCGTGAGCAAGATCACGACCTTCGGCGCGTTCCTCGAGCTGAAGGACGGCATCGACGGCCTCGTGCACATCTCGCAAATCAGCGAGGATCGCATCGAGAAGGTCAAAGACCACGTCAAGCCAGGCCAGGAAGTCACCGCCCGCGTGGTCAAGATCGACCGCGAAGAGCGTCGTCTCGGCCTCTCCATCAAGGCCGCCAACTACAGCACTGACCAGCTCGCCGCCGAGACCGCTTCCTTCGAGGCGCTCAACCGCGACAGCTCCAGCGACATGATGAACCTCGGCGACATCCTCGATGCCGCCTCCGACAAGAAGTAGGCTCCCGCCTTAACCGGCCCGCCCTTCGCGTTTCTGAGCGCCCGTCCTCGCAAGAGGGCGGGCGCTTTTTTGTGGGCACGACTTGCGGCCGGTATTCCGCGTCGACTATCCGGATGCGGAAACGGGCTGAGGTGCTTGAAACAACTCGTGGCTTCCGCTCTGTGCATCCCTTGCGAATCCATACACAAATAATTGCATGGCCTTGATCTTAACTTCGGCACGCCATTAGCTTCTATCCCTGTATGAATCCAGTAGCTGCCGACTCCTTCACTGCATCGCCTGCCTCCATCGCCGCCAAGCTCCTGCCTGCTGTCGCTGATCCGAGAGACCCCCGACTTCTCACTTATCTGAATCTCAAGCTACGAGAAATCGGACAGCCTGGAGTCACGCTCCCCGCCGCCGCCGCCGGCACTGATGTCGCTGGTCTCGCCGATCTCGTTGACCACTTTCTCTCCATCGGACGCGAAAAAGACCGTCTGCTCACCAAGCACCTTTGTCCCGTCGACCAGCGCATCCAGAACTATCTCTATTCCGCCTTGGAGGAGCATGCCGAGGTGCCGCGCATGCCCACTGCCACCTTGGTTCTGGATCGTCCGGGACTGGCCCGCGCCCTCTCGCTGCCCCCATCGGCCGACGAGCATAAAAGCTCTATTCTCACCTCCACCCGCCTACACAACGGCATCCTGCACAACCCCAAGTCCGACCGTCGCACCACCCAGGGGATTTTTCACGTCGCCGAGGGCGGATTACCCATTCCCGATGATAAGAAGGCCGTGCCGGCCGCGGTTTTTGCACGTCTCCTCATTAGCGCCCTGAATCCGCCCGACGAGCTCCTCGCCCTGCCCTACACCGCTGCCGAGGAGAAACCAGCGCACACCTTTGTCTCGCTTTACCTCCGGCCCGTGGTGGTGCCAGCGGTCCCCGGTTACTCTCCGGCGCGCAGCATGGAGACTCGTTTCTTCATCCCCGGAGCCTTGGTAGCCAACCTCGACTTCGTCGAAAACATCTTCGGCAACGCCGGCGACCCCGCGCTGCCCGCCCTAGATGCCGCCCTCGATCCCGAGGAATGGACCGGCCACACCGGGTGCATCGTGCTCGCCCCGCATCTAAACGGCATCACCAAGAAATCCCTCGGCCTGCCCACCTGGGCAGAGGCGACCGAGCGCCAGCGCCGGGACGGCATGTGCTGGAAGGACGAGAACGAAGCCTACAACGACGGCGTGGCGTTCAAGATCACCTGTCGTGATGCCTCGGGCATCGTTATCACGGTCATATCCGACAACTACTTCGGCTACTGCAAAAAAGAGGTCAAAACCCAGATTTCTTTTTCCGCCAATCTACTCGGTAACGCCGAGGAAGAGCACGCCGGCGGCGCCCTCGCCTTCCCGAGCTACGATCTCGGCGAGGAATTCCAGCTTTCCGCCCTCGCCCCCGTAGTCGACCACGCCTTCGAAGACGCGGTCAGCCTGCTGGGCCAGCGCGCCGTTCTACAGGCCGGCGGATGGGCGCGAGATAGTGAGTATCCAAATATTTGCTACGTTCCAGCGGATTCCCGTTTTGATCTCCGCACCCAGCGCATCGTCTGGGGACCGGCTAACTCTCCCTCGCACTCCATCAAGCTCCTTCCTTCCGTAACCTACATTCTACCTTCAGGTTACAAGGTTGAAATGGTTCGCTCCGAGGCAGGGGGGCGATGGCGTTTGCGCGGCACCACCGCCGAAGGCCTGCTGTGCCACAAACCCTGCACCGTTTCCGGCGGAGGAAAATCGGAGATATCAAAATCCATCGCCGACGCCACTTTTTCCGGTCCGGTTTTCGTGTCCGACGCCGCCCGTGATCTCGAGCTGGTGGATGCCCTCCTGGCTCGTAACTATAACAACCGCTACCGCAACCCGGCGGCCAACAAACCCACCGGTCAGAGCCGCCCCATACTTTCTGCGGACCGCTCGTTGGGATCCGTGGTCAAACTTCTCTCCCGCAGCCCCGATTATACCGACGAATACAATGCCTGGCTGGGCTCGATCCCGCGCTACTTGCGCGACTTGGTCCTGCTCGTCAAACGACTCCACCGTCCCGAGTGGGGCTCGGACTGGCGTCGTCATTTTTCAGTGGATACGATCAACGGCC
Source organism: Verrucomicrobia bacterium IMCC26134 (assembly GCA_000972765.1). Classification (GTDB taxonomy): domain Bacteria; phylum Verrucomicrobiota; class Verrucomicrobiia; order Opitutales; family Opitutaceae; genus IMCC26134_A. The sequence continues at coordinate 2,199,262 of CP011265.1, forward strand.
GGCCGGGCAACGAGCTCAAATACCACGGTCTGCGCACGTCGACCCAGTTCCTCCGCATCGGCTACACCCCCGAGGGTGGCTGGCGCACCTTCTCCCTGCGCACCGATTTCATGCCCGCGGTGAAAATCCAGGCCGAGGACGACATCACCGCATCCGCCGTCGCCCCGGCCCGCCTGGTCCGGGGCCTGCCCGCCGCCGAGCGCACCGAAGCCTCGGTGAAACTCGTCCACAACTGCGAGACCCGTCTCTTTCAGAGGCCTGACGACGCCATCGTGCGCGGCTATGACAAACACGCCGAACGCGATTTCGCCGGCTCCGGCAGTTTCTTCTCCAACTACGAACCCCTCTCCGCCGCCGCCGCCGCCGAGATCATCGACGACGCCCTTGGTTTTGACGCCTACACCGAACCGGTTAAAAACCTCTTCCGTGACTTTACGGCCAATCCCCGGGCCGCGTTCATGGTCACGCCCTCCCATCCCCGTATCGTTGATGGCAAGCCCACCAAAAACCCCCGCTACCTGCAGGTTCGCCCGGATCTTCTGGATCCTCGCGCGACCACCCTCGCGCAGATCGGGGCCCGTCTCTATCGCCGCATCCCCTCGAACCTTCCGGTCACTTTCCCCGTGGGCGCAGTCCTTATGGGACGTCGCCAGAATCCGCCGGAAAAGGGAGTTCGCGCCCTCTGTGTGTTCAGTCCGATTCATTACCAGGAGCTGCCCGAGGCCTTCATGGATCTTATCGCCAGCCTCACCGGCAAATCCCCGTCCACCACCGGTGCCGGTTCCGAAGGCGCGCTGACCAAGGGGCCGTTCAACGCGCTGCCTCCGATTTATGACCTCAACGCGGCGCTGGTATCGTTTCTTCTGACCGACTTGCCCGCCTTCTCCACCGCCGCCGGTTGGGTGGGCCCGAAGCTTCGCGTAGATCACGACGTATCCCTGCTCGTTCCCGAGCTCTGGTGCCGCATGTCGCGGGCTGAGCGCGACCCGAAATATCTGATCGCCAATGGTTATCTTGAGCGTTGCACAGATTGGGTGCACGACGGCAAGGCCGTGCTCGCGTCCCGTCTCGGCTGGCGCATCACCGAGCGTTTTGTCCAAACCTTTTTCGGCCGCGTGCTGAGCAATCCATCGACAGTGTTTGACGAAGATCTGCTCCGGCCCGAGCTCCAGGGTGCCGACGTTTTTGCCGATGGCATGGACAACATTGTCGCCGCCATGAAGTCAGCCGCTGATAATTACTTTGCCGACGGCTCGATCGAACAAGCCTGTCCTCCCTTGCAAGCCTTGCTCCATATCATGCGTGATGGCACGTGGCAGGGACACGGCACCGAGGCACCGGAATTCCGCCGGCTCTTCGACCGCGCCGAGATGCTCAAGAGCGACTGGTATCTGGCCCGCCTGGAGGCCAAACGCCAGATCGACGCCGCCACCTGGGAAGCGCACGCGCGCTATTTGGAGAAGTTCCTTCGCCGAGCCAACTACGCCGACATCGCACTGCAGCTCGATATCAAGGGGCGGCTTGAACGTGTCGCCGGCAACGCCCGCGCGGCCAGGCTTCCCACCTACACCCAGCAACTCGTCGGCACGCTGGGCGGCGAACCGGCGGTCGCCCCTGCAATCGTCCGTGCGCAAAAGGCCTGAGTCGCTCTCCGGTTAGGCTTCGCACGCTCCCTACCCGCGTCACCTCTGTGTGGCCGGGTGGGTTTAAGGGTGCACTGAGTGAAACCCGCCTAAATCCTTTGGAGCGCAGTGCTCTGCGGCTTGACCATTTTCACCCGCACGCGTTTTGTCTCCGCACCATGCAAAACAGCCAGGTCAGCGCCGCCGTTAAATACAAACGCATCGTTCTAAAGCTGAGCGGTGAGGTGCTTCGCGGTCAGTCGAATGATCCGATCGATTCCGGAGTTCTCGAGCGCATGTGCTCACAGGTTAAGGAAATCCACGAGATGGGCGTCGAGGTCTGTGTAGTTATTGGTGGGGGTAATATTTTCCGCGGACTTCAAGGGGAGAAACGCGGAGTCGACCGCACCACTGGCGACTACATGGGCATGCTAGCCACCGTCATCAACGCCCTCGCCATCATGGACGGCCTAGAAAAAATGGGCGTCTCCACCCGGGTGCAGTCCGCCATTCCCATGAACCAGGTGGCCGAGCCGTTCATCCTGCGGCGCGCTATCCGGCATCTCGAAAAGGGCCGTGTCGTCATCTTCGCCGCCGGCACCGGCAATCCGTATTTCTCGACCGATACCACCGCCGCACTCCGCGCATCGGAAATCGGCGCCCAGGTCATCATGAAGGCCACCAAGGTGGACGGGATCTACGACAAAGATCCGAAAAAGTTCCCCGACGCCGTCAAATACGAATCACTGACCTTCATCGACTGCCTGCGGCAGCGTCTCAACGTCATGGATTCCACCGCGTTCTCGCTCTGTCTCGATAATAACGTGCCCATCCTCGTTTTCGATCTCAACGATCCTCACGCCATCCGCAAAGCCGCCCTCGGCGAGAAGATTGGCACTCTCGTCCACGGCTGATCCTTCCCCTCTTCGATTTTTTAAAGCCCTACCATTTTACCGTCATGTCATCATCCTTCACCAACGACGCCCAAGTTCGCATGAAAAAAGCCGTGGATCATACCCTCCACGAGTTTTCCAACATCCACACCGGCAAGGCCAGCCCCTCCATGGTCGAGGGCATCATGGTCGAGGCCTACGGTGCCATGTCCCGCATCAAGGATTGCGCGGCCATCAGCACGCCAGACCCGCGCATGATTCTCATCACGCCTTGGGATCGCAGCCTCACCCAGTCTATCGCCAAGGGTATCCAGATCGCCAATCTCGGCTTTAATCCTTCGGTCGATGGCCAGGTGGTCCGCGTGCCCTTGGCCGATATGAGCCGCGAGCGTCGCCAAGAGTTTGTCAAAGTCGCCCAACGCCTGGCCGAAGAGGGCCGCGTTCATGTGCGCAATGTCCGCCGCGATGTGATGGAGGCGGTGAAAAAAGCAAAGCTCCCGGAAGACGACGCCAAACGAACCGAGAAAGAGATTCAAACGCTTACCGACAAGTCCATCGAGGAGATCAACAAGCACCTCGCCACAAAGGAAAAGGATCTGCTCACCGTAGGCTGAGCTTTGGAGTGCGGAGCCCGGGCTCCGCTTTCGCTGGCGAGCCTCCACTCGCCGCCGCCGCACCCCCTCCTCCACCAGCCGTGCCCTCACCGGTAAATCCTGCCCCCCGCCGCATCGTCGTGAAGTTGGGGACCGGCGTCCTCACGCACGGGATCGGTCAACTCAATACGGCCCGCATCTCCGCCCTTGCCGCCGCCATCTCCGCCATGCGCAGCGCGGGCACCGAGGTCATCGTGGTGTCCTCTGGCGCCGTTGGCCTCGGCATGGGCCGTCTCGGTCTCAAAAAGAAGCCTTCCGACGTCTCCCGCAAGCAGGCCTGCGCAGCCATCGGCCAATCCTTGCTGATGCAAACCTGGCAAGCCGCGTTCGACCCGCAGCAGGCCACCGTGGCCCAGGTGTTGCTGACGCACGAAGACCTCCGTTCCCGCGCCAGACACTTGGGCGTCAAAGCCTGCCTCGAGGAACTCCTTCGCTACGGTGTCATCCCGGTTATAAACGAAAACGACACCGTCTCCGCCGCCGAAATCAAATTCGGCGACAACGACACCCTTTCCGCCCTCGTCGCCGGTCTCGTCGGTGCCCAGCACCTCGTCATCCTCTCCACCGCGCCCGGCCTCATCGATATGAAGGGCACGGGAAAGATCCTCCCCGTGGTGGAAAAAATAACACCCGAGATCGAAGCCATGGCCGGCGGCACCACGGACATCACCGCCACCGGCGGCATGATTTCAAAAATCACCGCAGCGAAAATCGCCCTGCGCGCCGGTTGCGGTGTGTTTATCGCCAGCGGGGCTGAACCTGATATCCTCGCCCGCATCTTTTCCGGACAAAATCCCGGCACTTACTTCGTGCCTTCGGGAGTGCCCTTGGAGTCCAAAAAACGCTGGATCGCCTACTACCAGCGCCCCACCGCATCTCTAATGGTAAACGCGGATGCCGTGCCCGCCATCTGTAACCAAGGCCGGAGCCTTCTAGCCATCGGTATTGCCGAGGTGCGAGGTGCTTTTTCCCCCGGCGATATCGTTAATGTCCTCGCGCCCGACGGCAGCGTTATAGCCCGTGGCGAGGTCACCTTTGCCGACGGCGATGTCCGGCGCATCGCGGGACGTCCCAGCGAAGCCATCCAGCCCCTGTATCCGGCCCGTCGTCATCTCGAGGTGATCCACCGTGACAATCTGGTGGTGCTGTAAGTTACCGCCCCATTTCCAATCTTTTTTTGGCGACGGCCCTTCATTGGATTCAAGTTTTTTTTCGCACGCGGTTATAGCCTTTAGCGCGGAGTAATCTGTCCTTGCCAGTTAAGTTAAGTAGGTTTTTAACCCTATAGAGGAATCTTGTATGCAACAACTCGCTCCCGATGATTCTAACGGTGTGACTAAGTGCCAATCCTACCCGGAAGCTAGGCTGCGTTCGGAATCACTCGGACACTACTTTGATTGCCTGCCCACAATGGTGCTCTTGTTAGATGACTCTCGGCGTATCGTTTTTCGCAATCAGGCTTTTATAACTTATGCGAGGGAGCATGACTTGCCGTTTACTGATATGGGTTTCTTCACCGAGGGTCTGCATTGTCCCCATGGCATCAGATCCTCTGATCGCTGTGAGTTTGCCGAGGACTGCAATCTCTGCTCGTTGCACAAGATTGCCGACGCAGCCTACCAAGGTGCCTCCCTTGGACAAAATTGCCGCTTTATCGCCACGGACCGTGAAACCATCGAATTGCGTTTTCACGCCACGCCCGCCTCGGTCGACGACGTGAGTGGTCACGTGCTCGTTTCAGCTCAGGACATCACCGTGGAGTGTCGCAATCAACTGCTGGCGCAGCTTTTTTTTCACGACCTGCTCAATACCGCCGGCGGACTCCATGGAATGGCTCAACTAATCTACTCCGCCCCTGATTGTGCAGCCGAGTTGAAGGATGACTTGTGCAGCATAGCCGAGTCGCTGGTCGAAGAACTTCATCAGTATCGTCTGCTACTCGACCAAGATAATGAGAAGCTCGAGCTATTGCTCCAACCCGCTTCGGCCGCAGCCCTTCTGCACGATGTGACGCAGACCTACTTGCATCATTCCGCCTGCCTAAATCGGCACATTGTGATCGCGCCAAGTTCGATCGATTTTACTTTTGAGACCGATCTGACCTTGATGCACCGAATCCTGGGTAATCTGGTCAAAAACGCCCTCGAGGCGTGCGCTGCCGGCGACACTATTGAGCTAGGCGCAAGGCGCGAACACGGGTTCAACCTCTTCTGGTGCCACAACCCCCAGATCATACCTCCGTCCATGCAACGACACCTCTTCCTGCGTAGTTTCTCCACCAAGGGCGCAGGGCGGGGTCTTGGCACCTACAGCGTTAAGCTACTCACCGAGCATTACTTGGGTGGCCACGTCACCTTGCAATCGGAGGCCGGCACCGGCACCCGTTTCGAACTCGCCTTTCCCTGTGCAGGTGCGTGAGCGAGGCTAGCCGCGCTCCATTGCCGCCAGTAACTTGGCCAGAAGCGCGCTCGCCGAGCGTGCGTGCTCATAGGCGCCGGCAGTGATCGTCTCCGCTCCTTGAATCCAGCGCCCGCGTCCACTCAACTCGTTCGCGCAGGCAGCGACTATATTTTCCACGGCTGCAGCTCCCATCTCGAGGTGAAACTGCAGGCCGAGCACTCGCTCGCCAAAGCAGAACGCCTGCTGTGCGCAACCGGTGCTCTCCGCCAACCGTGTCGCCCCCTGAGGCAGGGTAAAGGTGTCCCCGTGCCAGTGCAGCACCATGGTTTCGGAAGGAAACGCATAACGTGAGGCAGCGCCTTCAGGCACCGCTCCGACCGGCCACCAGCCGATTTCGCGCTGCGGGTTTTGCATCACCTTGCCGCCTAGCACATCCGCGATGAGTTGCGCTCCGAGGCACACCCCCAAGACCCGGACTCCACGATCAACCGCGGCTGCGATCGCGGCCTTTTCCGCTATCAACCAGGGGTGGTCACGGTGCTGATAGATGTTCATCGGTCCGCCCATCACGATCAACCACTCGCACGCCGCCGCCTCCTCTCCGGCGCCTTCGCCCGCCCACCAGCGCGTCGCGCTCGTCTCATGACCACGCGCCCTCAGCCAGGCCTCGATTAAACCAAGCCCCTCGAACTCCACGTGTTGAAACCAGTGCACCTTCATAGGCGGATCAGAGTTGGTCCGGCTCAAATGGCCAATCGCTTTCCATGCCTTCCCTGAATTTCACCTGCTTTGGGCTTTGCCTAGCGCCGCGCTTCACCGACTTTGTCACCAAACGCTCCATGGATTATCCCCTCGATCATACGCCCGATACCGGCCCCGGATTTCCGCCCATCGATTTTCGTGCCGAGCTTAACGACGAGCAATTCGCCGCCGTCACCGCCGAGCCCGGTCCTTTGCTCGTGCTCGCCGGCGCGGGCTCGGGCAAGACCCGAACCCTGACTTATCGCGTCGCCTACCTGCTCTCCATGGGCGTGCGCCCCGGCGACATTCTGCTGCTCACCTTCACCAACAAGGCCGCCAAGGAAATGCTAGCCCGGGTCGAGCACCTCACCGGAGTCGAACCCCGCCGCTTCTGGGGTGGCACATTCCACTCCATCGGGGCCCGTATCCTCCGCATGTATGGCGACGCCCTCGGTCTGCCGAAAAACTCCACCATCCTCGACGCCGACGAATCCGAGTCTCTGCTCAAGTCCGCCGTGGAGGCGTCAGACAAGATTTTCTTCAAGGACAAGACCCACCCCAAGCCCGGCCCGCTGTTTTCCGTCATCTCCCTCGCCCGCAATACCCGCCAGAGCATCGCCGAGACCATTTCGCGCAACTTCCCCCAATACAACGAGCTCGCCGGGCGCATCCCCGCTTTCGCCGCCGCCTACGCCGCGAGCAAGCGCGAGCAGAACGTGCTCGATTACGACGATCTGCTCGAGCTCTGGCTGGAGCTTCTCATCAAGGCCCCCGACATCGCCACCTACTTCTCCACCCGGTTCCGCCATGTGCTGGTGGATGAGTATCAGGATACGAATACGCTCCAGTCCGAAATCGTGGACCGCATGGGCGCCCACCACTGCATTATGGCCGTCGGCGATGACGCCCAGTGCATCTACTCATGGCGCGGGGCGAATTTCGAAAACATCATGACTTTTCCCGACCGGCACGCGGACACCGCCTTGCACCGGATCGAGACCAACTACCGCTCCACCCCGCAGATCCTCGCCCTCGCCAACGGCGTGCTCGAGGCCCAGCCCAAGGGCCGCCACTTCGAGAAGGAGCTCCGGGCCGCCCGGGGCAACTCCAAGAAGCCCTACCTCGTCCAGGCGATGGATGACCGCGAACAGGCCGAGTTCATCATCAAACGCGTGCGCTCCCTGATAGAAGACGACGGCGTGTCTCCATCCGAAATCGCCGTGCTCTACCGTTCGCACTTCATCGCGCTCGAAACCCAGCTTTCCCTCTCCCGGGCCGGTGTGCCCTACACCATCACCAGCGGCGTGAAGTTTTTTGAACGCCAGCACGTGCGCGATCTCATCGCGTTGATAAACTTCGTCTACAATCCGGCCAACACCCTCGCGTGGGAACGCCTCGTTTCACTGCTCCCCAAGGTCGGAGAAAAGGGCGCGGCTAAAATCCACGCCGCCGCGCTCGACCACGCCAAGCTTCTCCGCCTCGACTTCGTGGACGCCCTCGCCAGCGACGACGTAGCGGCCAAGGTGCCCAAGGATGCGAAGGAAGACTGGCCCCAGTTTTGCGCCTCCCTGCGCGAAGTCGCCCAGGCCATGCGCGAGGCCAAACCCGCCCGCGCCATCGAACTCGCGATCGATGGCTGGTATGGCGACCACATGAAGGGCGCCTACGCAGACTACACCGACCGGCTCGATGAGTTGAAGGCCTTGGTCGGCTTCGCCTCCCGCTACGACGAGATGCAGGAACTTCTGTCCCAGATCGTTCTGCTCAACGGCGAGACCAGCGACCGCTCCGTCGCGCCGGATTTGGAAAGCATCAAACTCACCACCGTGCATCAGGCCAAGGGGCTGGAATACGATGTGGTGTTTGTCATCGGCCTTGCCGACGGCATGTTTCCCGGACGCCGCTCCATCGAGGACAACGACGTGGAGGAGGAGCGCCGACTCTTTTACGTGGCGGTTACCCGCGCGAAAAACGAGCTCTACCTCTGCTACCCCAAGATCGCCTCGCGCGCAGGTCCCGGCGGCATGATGCTAAACCCCAGCCGCTTCCTCACCGAGCTACCCTCGCACCTTTACGACACCCTGCGCATCAAACGACAGTTCGGCTGGTGATCCCTGGCAGGGACTTCAGGTTGGGCATAAGCCCTCCCCTGCTCTACCCGCAGGGACCTTTGACGATACACGACAGGTCTCTTCAGCAATGGAACTTGAGCCCTACCTTGGCAGTATGCACGCAACACCCAGCGATAGAGCCTGGGAGTCAGCTTAGGCCAGAGGGTCATTTTCATCCCGGCCGAGTGCATCCTCGCAGTCGCCCCAAAACACAGTGAAGCAGGTTTTATGCTCACCGCTAATATACCCGCTTGCCAGAAACCTGCTTCATGGTTTGGTGTTTTCTCGTGGCCGCGATAAAACACATATTCAACGAGCTTCACTACGAGATGGTTAGGACTGTCGCCGAGGGCGGCATGGGCGTCGTATACGAGGCCGTTCAACACGGAGCAGGGCAATTCAGCAAGACGGTGGCAGTGAAGCTCATTCGCGAGGAATACTCCACTATACCGGAGTTCCAAAACAACTTCATCGGTGAGGCCCGTCTGGTCGCCGACCTTATCCACACCAATATCGTCCAGACCTACCATCTTGGCATGATCGGAGGTCAGTATTTCATGGTGATGGAATACGTGAATGGCGTGAATCTCGAGCAATTGCTTGAACGCCATGCCGCGAAGAACCGGGTGATACCGGTCGATCTGGCCGTGTTCATCGTTTCCCGCGTTGCCCGCGGTCTCGCCTATGCCCACATCAAGTGCGACCGCGAAGGTCGTTTACTGGGGATAGTCCATCGTGACATCGGTCCGAAGAACATCATGATCGCCCATGAGGGAGACGTAAAGCTGACCGACTTCGGCATCGCGAAGGCTCTTGACCTGATGTATAACGAGGAAGGCCAGGTGATCGCAGGCAAAGACGAATACCTTTCCCCTGAACAAGCCAACTACGCGGTTACCGACGCTCGCGCAGACCTTTTCCCCCTGGGCATCGTGCTCACCGAACTGCTCTTGGGGCGTAATATTTTCCGCAGTCACGACCGCCTCGAATCGCGCCACAACATACTTTCGCTGCCTATCCCGAAATTCTCCAGCCTGCGCCCGGAGATCGACCCCAAGCTTGAAGAGATTATCCAGAAAGCGCTGCAACGTGATCGCAATGATCGCTACCAAAGCGCCCACGAAATGCTCAACGCCCTCGAGGTCTATCTCTACAGCGACGGCTACGGGCCTACCAACGAAAAACTCGGCGCCTACCTCCGAGAGTTGATGGCCCGCTAAACGGACCGCGCGCCACCCCTGCGCGCACCGTCTCCCTGCCACATCGATCATGTGTGCCTCCGGTTTCAACCAGGATCTGCGCCAGCGCCAGAGCCAGTCTCTCGTCCTCGCGCCCCAGCTCAGGCAATCCCTGAAAATACTTCAGGTGGCCGCCTTGGATTTGCGCTCGGTAATCCAGGAAGAACTGGAAAGCAACCCCACGCTCGAAGACGTCTCCAGCGAAACCGACAGTCTGGACGCCGCCGCTGATTCGTCGCAGGACGGCATTGACCAAGGCGCTGATGCCGACGACGGCTCGGACGCATCGCCCGCACCCGATGCCGACGGCGATTCGGACGCCCCTGAATCACTCGATTTCAGCAAAGAATTCGACGTCCTCACCAAACTGGGCGACGACTGGCGCGACTACATGTCGGAAAATGCCGGCGCACAGCCGCACACCTCCGAAGACGCCGAACGCCGCCAGCACTTCTTCGATTCACTCGTCTCGGTTACCTCCTTGCAAGAGCACCTGCTCCGTCAGGCCGAGCTCATCGATACCACTCCGGATATTATCGCGGCGATTCAACACCTGGTAGGAGGCCTGGATGAACGCGGCTTCCTCACCCAGACCCCGGCCGACGCCGCACTTCAGGCCGGATTGCCGCTCGAAGCGACCCAAGAGGCCGCACGCCTGATCACCACCTTCGAACCCACCGGCATAGGCGCAGCCAACCTCGCGGAATGCCTGGTCCTTCAACTTATAGCCGCGGGCAAAGGCGATACGCTCGCCGCCAGGATCGTGCGCGACCACTTCGACCTTCTCACGCGCCGCCGCATCCCCGATATCGCGCGCAAGACCGGGGTTCACACCGACGACGTCCAGGACGCCATCGAAGACATCGCCCGTCTCGACCCCGCCCCCGGCCGCAAGTTTGCCGACGACAACAATCGCGTGGTCATTCCCGACGTCACAATTGAGCAGGATGGTGATGAGTGGAAAATACACCTCAACAACGACTACATCCCACGACTCCGTATTTCCAACACCTACAAGGAGATGATTGCCCGCGGCAGCATCACCAAGCAGGAAAGGGATTACCTGCGCGAGCGCATGCGCTCGGGCAAGTTCATCATCAACTCCATCGAGCAACGCCAGCAAACCATCGAACGCATCACCCGCGAGATCCTCAAGGTCCAGCGCGAGTTCTTTGAGGAGGGCGTGCATAAGCTGCGCCCCCTCACCATGACCCAGATTGCGGATGTAGTGGGTGTGCACGAAACGACCGTCAGTCGCGCCATCGCCAATAAATACATCCGCACTCCGCACGGCGTCTTCGACATGAAGTTTTTCTTCACCCCCGGCTATGCGAACGCCACCGGTGAATCGGTCTCGAACAAGAGCGTAAAGGAGATGCTCAACGAGCTCATCACTCTCGAGGACAAATCCCGCCCTCTCAGCGATCAGGAGCTCGTCGCCAAGCTTATGGCGAAGGGCATCAAAATCGCACGCCGCACGGTCGCCAAATATCGCGAGGAACTAGGTCAGCTGCCCAGTAACTTGCGCCGCGACTACACCGGTTAACAGGCTATTGCACCGTGACACGCCAAGCGCACGCGCAACGTGCCCTCCCCACTCACCAACCTATGCGTTAGGTTGGACCCCACTCCGACTGCCCGCCCTGCCACTCACCGCTCCGCGCTCCATGCTCTTCGCTAAGCCTGCATATTGTTCCGTCGCCAGACCCGCCGCCCTGTTCATCGGCCTGTGCGCTCTGTCATCCGCCACCTTCGCCGCATCCCCGGGGTGGCTAACCGCCCACGACGCCGAGATTAAACTTCTGGTTGCCGACATGTCCCTGGCCGAAAAAGCCGGCCAGATGACCCAGCCCGACGCCTCAGCCATCAAGGATCTTTCCGACATCGAGACACTCGCACTTGGCTCAGTCTTGAGCGGCGGCAGCACCGATCCGGTCTCGGGGAATACCCTCGCCGACTGGACAACCCACGTCGCGCTGCTTGGCAGCCACGCGCTCAAAACCCGCCTCGCCATACCGCTCCTCTACGGCATCGATGCGGTCCACGGGCACAACAATGTCCTCGGTGCCGTGGTGTTCCCGCATAACATAGGCCTCGGCTGCACCCGCGACCCCGAGCTCGTGCAACGCGTGGCCGCCGTAACCGCCGCCGAAGTGCGGGCCACCGGCATACAGTGGACCTTCTCACCCTGCATAACCGTGCCAAGAGATCTCCGCTGGGGGCGCACCTACGAGGGCTTCTCAGAGGATCCCCTTGTGGTCGCCGCCTTGGGCGTGGCCGTTGTGCGCGGGCTCCAGGGCGACGCCCTGGCCGGCCCGACTGCCACCCTCGCCTGCGCAAAACATTTTATAGGAGATGGCGGCACCAGCTATGTGATCCAAAAGGGCAAGGGGCATCTCGACCAGGGCGACACACAGGTGGACGAGGCTACGCTCCGCGCCATCCACCTCGCCGGCTACCCCGTCGCGATCGACGCCGGCGTAGGCACCATCATGCCCTCTTACAGCAGTTGGAACGGCGTCAAATGCTCAGGCAACCGCGCCCTGCTCACCGATCTCCTGAAAAAAGAGCTGGGGTTCGAGGGCTTCCTGATCTCCGACTACAACGCCATCGACCAACTGCTTCCCGCCGCCACAACCAGTGCCGACAACACCCTCGCGAGCAATAATGCCTCGGGCCAGGTGCGCACCGAGCACTACAAAAAGTGCATCGAACTCTCTATCAACGCCGGCATGGACATGGTCATGGTCACGGGGCGTTACAAAGATTACATCCGGCAACTCCAGGAGCTCGTTAACGAAGGTAAAATTCCCCTCTCCCGAATCGATGACGCCGTCACACGCATCCTGCGCGTGAAGTTCGCCCTCGGTCTGCGACCGCACACGCCCGCGTTCCCTCCCGACGCAGCGCTTCAGCTTTCCTTCGGTTCGGCGGCTCATCGCGCCGTCGCCCGCGAAGCCGTCCAGAAATCCCTCGTCCTGCTAAAAAACAAGGCCGGGCTTCTCCCGCTCGCCCGAGCCGCGAAGCGCATCCATATCACAGGTCTTGGCTCCGACGATCTTGGCCGGCAGTGCGGTGGCTGGACCATAGATTGGCAGGGACGCCTAGGCCGGGTGACGCCCGGCGGCACCACGCTGCTCACCGCTTTACGCCAGGCCGCGGGTCCGGCCACCACGATCACCACCTCGGCCGACACCACCGACGCCACTGGCGCGGACGTCGCCATCGTTGTCGTCGGCGAGTCACCTTATGCCGAAGGACACGGTGATCGCTCCAGTCTGGAACTATCCACCGAAGATACGGCAGCCGTCGCCGCCGCCCACGCCACAGGGGTGCCCGTGCTGGTCATTGTGCTGTCGGGTCGGCCGCTCATCCTGGGGGCCGTAGCCGATCAAGCAGCTGCGATCCTCGCCGCGTGGTTGCCTGGCACCGAGGGCGGTGGCGTCATCGACGTGCTCTACGGCGTAGTGCCGCCAACCGGCAAACTCTCCTTCACGTGGCCGCGAACCATGGAGCAACTTCCGCTCGGTCACAAAGCAGCCCGTCCTGAAAACCCGCTCTACGAACTTGGTCACGGCCTAGGCTACTGAGGCAAAGGTCTTCTAGCAGCACGTGACTGTTCCCCTGTTTTTGCATCCGTCACCTGATGCAAAAACGACGCAGTCCTAGACCTTGCCGCGCTTGCGTTTCGGGGTCACAACCACTCCGGAATCGTCCGGTTTTGTCTTCATCAGCTCAGGTTGCGTGAGGCCGTTAAGGTAAAGTTCCAGCTCGGAGTAGCTGGATGCAGTAATGCGGGCGCCATCGGCCGGGTTTTTCAGATCGAGCTTATGGGCGGTTTCCCAGGAGTCTGGCATGCCATCGCGGTCGGTATCCAGCGGAACCGTGCCGCCTATGACGGCCCCTTGGCCACCGACAAGGGCTTCGCCACGATCGTCGGTATGCGGCACGCAGGCCCCCTTGGTCCCGAGCGAGTTGAGTTCTGCGATCAGGCGGCGATCCACCGCGTCGCGTCGCAGCGAACAGCCCGCACCGGCCGCCACCGTAGCGAAGGCGTCGGCGGCGGACTGCACCGTCACCGGGATCTCGGCGTGCATCGAGACGCGACCAAGGAAGGTCGGCAGGGAGTATTTTTCCGACCCCTTCATGGGTTTGGCTTCGTGAAAATCCGCATTGGCCACGATATGACCGTTCAGCTTTCCGTCGCGGTCGAGGTCCACGATATTATCGCTCTGATAGACGTGGTCGGTGGTGGTGAATTGACCGGCAAAATTATTATTTGAAGAAGGTCCCTTGATGAAGGTGTTGCCGACCACGTCTAGAAGGTGAACCGCGCCGGAATGCCCGCCGCACAGGCCGGTGCCTCCCCAATTGTAGACCACGTTGTTGATGTATTCCACGGTCCCCTTGGCCTTCGGATTACGGCTCTCATTGCTCATCCAGAGATTATGACTGAGCGTGATGTTTTCCACGCTGTCGATCAGTGCGCCGAAGCTCTGGGGATGAATGGCCTCCGCCATAATGCAGTGCTGCACCGTGATGTCTTTGCTGCCGACGGTGATTCCAAGATTATCCCAGCGGCCCCACTCGATGGAGCAGTGGTCGATGATTACACGCTCGGCTTTGCTCATGCCCAGCGGCTTCTTTCCGCGGTCGCTGACCATGCCACCGCGCAGACGGAGGTAGCGGACGATGATATTGGAATGCTCGCTCAATGAAAGACTGCCACCAAAGAGGCAGATACCCTCGCCTGGAGCGGTTTGTCCGGCGATGGTGAGATTGTTCTCCGCGGACACGTTGGACTTGAGCGTGATAACACCGCCCACGTCGAACACCACCGTGCGCCCGGGCTGGCTCACCGCGTCGCGAAAAGAGCCCGGACCGGCGTCATCCAACGTGGTCACATGATATACCTCGCCACTCCGACCGCCAGATACTCTGGCGCCAAACCCTTCGGCACCTGGAAATGCTGGGATGGTCGGTATCAAAACAGGCTCTGCGGCGAATAACGGTCGCAGGCATGCGATAGACACGAGGACACATAGAGTCAGAACACGGGGTAACGGATGGGGCATCGCCAGATACATCCCGCACGAAAGGTCACGGTCAACCTCCATACGGGCTAACGCGGTTTGCGCTTCACGCGTAGTCGTAAAGCTGCGGATCGCGGCGCGGCGCGGCGGCGCGGCGAAGTTTGTAACGCATACGCGCCTCCTTGAGGAGGGCTTCGTTTTGGGCGTCGGGCGGACCGCCGGGCGACTCGCCGTAAGGGTCTTGCTCGCCACCTTCACTGCAGGAGTCACCGCCGCCGAGTTTTTCGTCAAGAGCTTCGGGATCGGTCCCTTCCTCCAGTTTGCGAACGACCTCCTCCATCTCACCGTCCAGTTTCTCGCCGGTCAGCTCCGCCATACGGCGCATCATGCGTCCCATCGCGCGAGGGTCGTTTTCATCAACCGAAGAAAATTCTTTCTCCATGGCCTGCATCGCGGCTTCCGTGCGAGAGTCGTCACCGCCGCCATCCGCGCCCGGCACGGTGGTGGAGGGCTCGGCGGCGCGGCCGGTGAAGGCGAATTGCGACACCGTTTTTTGCAGCGTCCACTTGGGGTTGTCCGGACACTTTGGAAGAAGTTTTCCCTGCGTCAGGGTCTTGGCGTAGAACTGGTAGATCGTGTGGTTGTGCGAACAATAATACTCGTAGATCGGCATGTGGTAAAAATGTGCTATTTCTTCACTCGTGTCCATCCGTGCCGCGGCGGATTTGGTGGCCATATTTCACCTTTGCGCCGGAGGCGGTGCGGTTGAGTAGATCGAGCACGGAGGCAAGTTTCCTGCGCTTGGTATCGGCCTCGTTTTCAATCGAGAATAGATCAAGCTGCCTCGCAGGTTCCTCTATGCCGGAGAAGCGCACGCTGACCAAACGCAAGGCGCTCCGGCGCGTCCAGGCCTTGCGCAGCAGCGGGGCGACCAGCGGGTAAAAAGGCATCTCCAGGTCGCTCGCCTCGGCAAGACTGCGTCCCGCGCTCTCTTGAGAAAAATCCCCGTAACGCACTTTCACCGTCATGGTGCGTGCGCGTTTTCCATCCGTTCTGATCTGCGGCATGAGTTCATCGATCATACCCTTGGCGATGCGTTCAATTTCAGCGGGGTCGGCGATATCCGCGGCAAAGGTTTCCTGCTGCGAGTAGCTCTTGGCGTCGTCGTGGTCCACCTCGACAGGTCGGTCATCTTCACCTCGCGCACTGGAGACCACAGAACGCCAGTCGCGACCGAAAATCGAGGCGAGATCGTCCTCAGGTCGCTTCGCAATGTCGCTTATGAAGGCAAGGCCTCGCTCCTTCAACGCGGCCTCGGTCTTGGCGCCGATTCCGGGGAGTTTACCAATATCGAGCGGGGCTAGAAAGGCGGTCTCGGTGCCGGACGGCACCACGACAAAGCCGCGCGGCTTGCGCAGCTTGCTCGCGATTTGGGAAACGAGTTTATTGCGCGCGATTCCCATGGAAACCGGGATGCCCAGTTCATCCCAGATGCGGCGCTGCAAGCCGCGGACCGCCACCTCGAGTTGAACATCATCGGAATAACCACATGGTCCGAGATCGAGGTAACCCTCGTCGATCGAGTTGCGTTGCACGAGCGGCGTAAGCGTTTCGCAAAGGGCGAACATCTTGCGCGAGATAATCCCGTAAAGCCCCGTGGTATGCGGGAGCAGGATCAAGTCGGGACACACACGAAGGGCCCGGGTAGTCGGCATGGGCGTATAAACACCGCACGCCCTGGCCTCGTAACTGGCGGATGATATGATGCCGCGTTCGCGTCCGCCCACCGCACACTTGGTGCCGCGCAGCTCAGGTTTCGATGCGAGCTCGCATGAAACGAAAAACGCATCGGCATCAAGGTGGACGATGGTGGTGGTCGCAGGCATGGCGGCTCTCAGCCTCCGGCGCGGGGTAGATGGAGGCGATAGAGGTCGGCCAAACGACTGGCGTTATGACTGGCGTTGAAGTTCACCTCGACCCAGGCACGGGCGGCGCGGCGTAGCCGCTCCGCTAGCACATCGTCATCCCGCAACTCGCGAAGGCACTCCACCCATTGCTCGGGACGATCCGGTGCGATCACCCGCCCCGTCACGCCATCCGTGATCGCCTCGGTTGTCGCCGCGGCGGGAGACGTCACCACAAGCACTCCGGCCGCCATCGCCTCAGGGATGACATTGGGCAGGCCGTCGCGGTCGCCATCCGGCGCGACGACCCCGGTGTGCAGGAGCACATCAGCCCACGCCCGCAACTCGGCCACCCCGGACTGCGGCACGTGACCGAGGAAAATCACATCGGAACCCACCCCAAGTTTGCCCGCGAGTTTCTCAAGTTCGGCGCGCAGCGGGCCCGCACCGGCTAGACGCGCCTCGAAGGCGATGCCGGCGCTCCGCAGCGCGGCGTAAATACGGAGCTGGTGTTCCAGTCCCTTCTTCGGCACGAGACGCGCGACGCAGAGCAGGCGCAAGGGCGTGCGCACCGGCCGCAACGGCCTCAATGCCGGCCACTCGCCGAGTCCGCGCCGGATGACATGGATGCGGGCATCTTCGAGGCCCTTGAGCAACAAAGTCCGCCGCCCCATCTCGGTCGAGGTATGGATGAAAAGCGCGGTGAAAAGCTTTTCACGCAACCAGCCGTCACCGCCGTCTTGATACAGGTCATAGGCATGGCCCGCCGCGCTGTAAGCATGACCATCGATGCGCCAGAGCAGCCAGGCGGCGGCGGCGGGTCCCCCGCCCCATACAGCGTGGATATGAGCCGGGCGCTCGCGTCGAAAATGCGCAGCGTAAACTAGCGCGAAACCGAGCCCGAGCAGATTCTCAAACAGGTTTAACGCCGACGGCGGAAGACGGCGGACCACCCCCCGCATGAGTTCGCCGATGACGCGCGGATGGCACACCCACAGCCAGGGCAACCACCAGAGGAGAGTCAGCAGTTTCCACTTTTTAAAAGTTGTGACGGGCCGGCCCTGGAACTCCCCTCCCCCGCCCCACATCGAGTAGAGCCGCAACTCGACTCCGAGCCCCAGCAAGCCGGCCACCTCGCGTTGGAGGAAAGTTTCCGTAGGCTTCGGAAACGTGGTGAAAACATACGCGATGGACGGACGGGGCGGCATACGGGCGGGGCAGACTCGCAAGTGGCTTCAACGCAGATCGAAGTAACGGGCATGCAGGGCAAGTTTCCACGACCAAGGTGCGATACGAGCAAGTGCCGGGGCGAAGCGCGTCTGGAAAAACGAGCCCGTGCGAACGAAGCCGGAACGTCCTCGGCGAATGGCCCGTAGCAGGTCCGCCACCGCGCGCTCAGGCGGCGGCGCGATATCCAGGTTGCGGCCGAGGCGACGCCAGACACGGTCGAACCGGGGCTCGTCGGCACCGGGGTCGCGGGTGGCGACACGATTAAAATCCGTGCGGAAATCACCGGGCCTGAAATCGATGACCGACACCCCGGTGCCGTGCACCTCATAGGCGATAGTCTCGCTCCAGGCGGAGAGACCGGCCTTGGCGACATTATAGCCGCTCATATAGGGCAGCGGAAACTCCACCGCGAGAGAGCTGACATTAACGATCGAGCCTGAGTCACGCGCCTGTAAATCTCGCAAGCCGAGCCGGGCCAGGCGCAAAGTGGCCTGCAGCATATCTTCGATCTGACGGTGCCACAGCCCGGCGACGGCGCGAGCGGCGTCAGCGAAAACGCCATAGCGGGCTTGGTTGATGATCAGCGCGAAACCACCCGCTTCGCCCGAGGCACGCGCATAGGCGGCCTCGGCTGCGTCCCCATCGGAAAGGTCCAGTGCGACCGCCGTGAAACCATCGCGTCCCGCAAACGGAGCGGGTCGGGAGACATCACGCGCAGTGCCCCAGACGCGCACCCCAGCCGCGAGCAGGCCCTCGGCGAAAGCGCGCCCCAGGCCGGCGCTGACAACGGTGATGAACGCGGTTGGGTATCGCGATGCGAGCAGTTCAGACGGCATTGATAAGGAATCGGTCAAGCTACGCGACGCAGGGCCACACAGACGTTGGCCCCGCCGAATCCACTGCTGTTGTTTAAAACGATGGCGGGAGCGACTGAGGAGGTGGTGCGCACGATATTGAGCCCGGCGCACTCGGGATCGAGTTCGCTGATGTGCGCGGACCCTGGCGTAAAACCACTGCGGATCGCCAGCGCACAAAATGCAGACTCCATCGCACCGGCGAGAGAAAGACCGTGGCCGGTGAGGGCTTTGGTGCTGCTCACGGCGACGCGCGAGGCGTGCTCCCCGAGCACGGCGCGAAGGGCTCTGCATTCGGAAACATCGCCAATGGGAGTGGAGGTGGCGTGAGCGTTGATGTAATCGATCTGGGCTGCTTTGAGGCCCGAATCGGTCAGGGCGCGCCGCATGGCTTGGGCGAGACCGAGGCCCTCCGGATGGGAAATGGCTACGTTATGGCCATCCGAGGCCTGACCCCAGCCGAGCACCTCGGCATAGGGCGTGACTCCACGCCGCATCACCTCCGCTTCGCTCTCCAGAACGAGCACGGCGCCGCCGCCGGTTCCGACAAAACCATCGCGGCCCTTGTCGAACGGGCGTGAAGCGGTCTCGGGATCGGGATTGAGGGACAGGGCGCGCATGGAGGCAAAAGGCAGGATGGTATCGGCGTCGCCATCTTCGGCACCGACCACAAACATGCGTTTTTGCCGTCCCCATTTGATTTCATCGCAGGCGAAACCCAGCGCATGGGCAGAGGAAGCGCAGGCGGAGGAGAAGCCGGTCGAGGCCCCTTTGATTTTAAACTGAGCGACGAGGTTGAACTGCACCGTGCCGGCGATGCTGGCGACCACGCCCAAGGGAGGGCAGCGCATCGGACCGAGCTCGTGGAGGCGGTTGAGATACCGCGTCATGATACCGGGCGAACCGGCCGACGCGGCGTAGAGGCCGGTATCTTCATTGGAGACATCTTCCGGCTGGAGGCGGGCGTCAGCCACAGCCTGCTGCATCGCGCAAAGGGCATAGAGGGCGTTGGGGCCGAGGCTGCGCAAGACCTCGCGCTTCACGTAGTAGGGAGCGGGGATGGTCCAGTCTTCGGCATCAGGTGCGGAGGTCGTGAACTCGCGCACCGGCGCGGCAACTTTGACCGGAATGCTATCCTTTTGAAAGGGCGGATAGGTAATGAGGCCGTGCCGCAGTTCGCGCAGGCTCGTCTCCACGCAAGAGGCATCGTTGCCAATACTGGTTATGAAACCAAGGCCGGTGATAAATACTCGGGACATGTGGCAAACCCCAACCATAACGCCGCCATCGCGCGCACCGCAAGGTTTCAGCTGGCGGAGGCCAACACGGGTTCGACACCCGAAGAAAGTCCCAGGCCCGGCACTTCCGCAACGGGGGCGATTTCATCCACCAAGCCGAAGGTCAAAGTAATCTCCTCCGCGACAACGGCCTTCTCCTTCTCGACATGGACATACCCCTCGAAGGTCACCAGGGGAGCCTTAATGCGTTTGGGCTTGAGTGTGAGCGTAAGCACATCACCGGGTCTGCACACCCGACTGCATCGCACGCCATCGGTAGAGGCGAAAAAGATCGTGCCGGCGTCCACTTTCTTGCCCGGTTCCTGCACCAGACCGCTGAGCAGATGGAAAACCCCGAGCTGCCCAAGCGCTTCCAACATGAGCGAGGCAGGCATGACCGGATTGCCCTTAAAATGTCCCGCGAGGAAAAACTCCTCACCGGTAATTCTGTAGGTGGCCGTCGCCTGTGTGGCCGAAACGGTCGCCTCATTGAGAAACAGGAACGGCGGCTGAATAGGCATCACCGCAAGGATTGCCCCGGCATCATACCGCTTGGGTGGCTTGGGCGGTTCGACTCCTCGGGCACGGCAATCGACAAAGGTCTTGATGTCACCAAGGGTGCGCAGCTCGCGCAGGTCGTTATTGGAAATGGTGACCAGCACTACTTCCTCCACGAGCATGACGACCTCCATGATCGTGAGCGAATCAAGCCCCAGATCCTCGACCACCCGCAAATCCTCGACCCCATCGGCTGAAAGGCGCGCGCGCACCGAGGGGTCCACATAACGCTCAACGATACCGAAAATGACCGCAGGCAATTGCGTTACATCCCCGGATTTGCGATACTCCAGGGCCGCCTCGACCGTGGCCGGCGTGCAGCGACGAAGCGCTTCCCTGACCTGAACTTCTACGGCGGAGAAATCGAGAGACGGTAAACCAGTGGAAGACATATAGGGACAAAGCGCTATTGCATCACAGAACGAGTTAAAGACATTTTTCCGGTCCAATTCGACCGGAACGCTTCATATCGCTCCGATTTGGACTGCTAAATACCAGACCGGCGCCAGACTCTCCTCCCTTTCGTCCAGCCTTCCCTTCTATGTCCGAAACCGCGCCCAAGCGTCCGATTTTCATACTCACCCATGAGTTTGATCCGAGACGCGGCGGCATCGCCACTTTCTGCGAGGAAATCGCACTCGCCGCGCACGAAGCAGGGCATCCGGTCGAGGTCTGGACGCATCTTGATTCAGCAGGGAAGGGTCGGTCCTGGCCGTTTACGGTGCGTCGTCTCGACATGACAGGCACGCACGGTGTGTGCTGTCGGCTGGCCACATTAAAGGCCCTCATCGCGGGTCGGAAGCGATTGCAGGAGGCCACGCTCCTACTTGCCGAGCCCGGCCCCATGATGGCCTGCTTTTGGCTGCTTCCTTTCATCGGGCTCCTCCCGCGAAGCCTGAGGCTTACGTTTCACGGTTCGGAAATTCTTCGCTTCCACGCCGATCCGTTCACGCGCCTGTTTACCCGTGCGCTTATCCGCCGGGCCGAGCGCATCAGCACCCTGACGGAGTATACCCGTGACCTGCTTTGCACCCGTTTTCCCGCTGCGGCAGGCAAGACAGTACTGACGCCTGGTGCCGTCCACAGCGCACCCCAACCGTCAGCCGCCGCTGGTTTGCCACCCTCCACGGGCACGAAGCGGCTGGTTGTGCTCACCGTCGGCCGTCTGCATCCGCGCAAAGGACAACTGCAAACCTTGCAGGCCCTTGCCGCGCTGCCTGCGGAACTCCGCGATCAAGTGGAATACTGGATCGTAGGCCGGGCCAGCGGAGCCCATTACGAACACCAGCTCCAGCTCGCGGCCGCCGCCACCAAGCTGCGAACCCGGTTTTTGGGCGAACTTCACGAGGCGCAGCTCGATCTCGTCTACCGACGCGCCGATATTTTCGCGCTCACCAGCATAGACCATGGTCATAGCGTCGAAGGCTTCGGGCTCGTGTATCTCGACGCCTGCGCGCGGGGTTTGCCGATCGTAGCCCACCGTATCGGCGGCGTGCCTGAAGCCGTGGCCGATAATATTACTGGATTGCTCGTGCCCCCCGGCCGCCCCGAAGAACTCACCGCCGCCTTCAAAAGTCTCATCACCGATCCGGTGCTTCGCCGGCGCCTGGCCGAAGCCGGCCCCGCCTGGTCACGAAAACACTCCTGGCAGACATCCGTCCGCGCGCTTTTTGAACCGGCCACCGCAGCCCCGCCAAGGGATATTAGGACGTTATGAAAATCCTGCTTATCCAGGATCACTTCCGCAGTGGCGGCACCGAACGACAGACGATCCTGCTCGCGAAGGAATTCTTCGCCGCCGGCCACGTCGTCGAAGTCATCTCTTTCCGCCCCGGCGGCGCGCTGTCCGGCACACTCAAGCCTCTGGTGGTAAACTTCCTTCAGCCCTTCGACACCGGCCTGAACTGGTTCGCGCCCGGACTGCTCGCCACCGTCCGCCGCAGCGCGCCCGACATCATCCTCTGCATGGGCCGCATGGCCAACTGCCAAGCCGGCCGGCTCGCCCGCGCCCTCCCCTCCGCCACCGTCGTAGCCACCATGCGCACAGGCAAAGCCCTCCCTTGGCTCTACCGACAGGGTTTGGACTCGGTCGCTCATGTCGTCGCGAACAGCCGGGAATCCGCCGCGCTCCTGACGCACACCTACGGAGTGCCGGCGAGGAAGGTCTCCGTCATCCACAACGCCCTCCTGTTTCCATCCGAACCAGACGGCGGACAACTCGCCGGGGCGAGCGCGCCCACCGCAGCGAGCTCGTTACGCGCCAGGTTCGGAGCATCAGCCGACACGGTGGTTCTGCTCTGTGTCGGCATGTTTCGTCCTGAAAAAAATCAGGCCGCGCTTATCCACCTCGCGGCCGCACTGGCCCGCCGGTCAACAGCAACAGCGGACGTCGCTCCCCTGCCCGACTGGCAGTTGTGGCTGGGCGGTGAAGGCTCCGAGCGCGCCGCCTGCATCCGCCTGGCGGATACCCTCGGCATCGCTCAACAGGTTCGTTTTACAGGTTTACTGGCCGATCCAGCCGCCGCCTACCGCGAGGCCGATCTGGCCGTGCTGGCATCCCGCGCCGAATCGCTTTCCAATTTCCTCATCGAGGCTCAGGCCCACGGCCTGCCTGTCATCGCCTACGAAGCTGGCGGGGTGCGAGAATGCTGCCGCCCCGGCATCACAGGAGACATAGTGCCGGCCGGCGATGCCGAGGCTTTCATCGGCGCATGGATCGGCTGGCTCCGCGATGCCGCCCGCCGACGCTCGGTCGCGTCGCTCGCCCGGGAGTTTGCCCGCGAGGCTTTTCACCCTGCCCGCAATGCCGCCGCCTACCTGTCACTGTTTCAATCGCTACGCGCTTCAAGTTACAGCAAGCCAGTCAAAAGCGCTTAAAAAGTTGCGCTTCCCTTCACCCGCCTCGCACGACTAGTTTCTGCGCTCTTCGCTTGGAAATCCCACTCACAGCCATAAAGCCCGACGATCCCGTCTCCCCTCCACTCGCTCCGCGTCCGGCCTTTTCCGAACGCGTGACCGCCTATGGTGTCCTCTGGGGCGTCGGTTTGGCCGTTTATGCCTTTGATCAGGTCTCCAAAATCTGGATCTCCGCGACCCTGAACTTTCCAACCTACTGGCCGGAGGAGGGCGCCATCACCGTGGTCAACGGTTTCTTCTACCTCGTGCACGTGGGTAACACCGGCGCCGCCTGGAGTCTTTTTACCGGTAAAAGCGGATTCCTGGCCCTGCTCGCCGCCATCACCCTGCTAGGCATTTATTACGGCAGGCACCACCTCGGTTTACGCGCCAAACAAGCGCAGCTCGCCTTCGGTCTGCTGTGCGGAGGCATTGTCGGCAACTTCACCGATCGGCTCATGCACGGACATGTGATCGACTTCCTCGACTTTCACTTCGGCAGCTACATCTACCCGACCTTCAATATCGCGGACGCGGGCATTTGCGTAGGTGTGCTGCTCTACCTCTGGCATTCCTGCCGCGCACCCGTTCCGTCTGCTTAAGCGTCCCTCCCCCCCTCGCCTCCACCACCATGAGCACCGGGACCGTCGCCGTCGTCGATATCGGCAGCAACTCCATCAAGGTTCTGGTCGTGCACCGCCTGGCCGACGGATACTACGAGTCGCTCAAAAACAAGACCGTTGATGCCCGCATCAGTGCCGGCATCAACGGTGCGTTCCCACGTCTCTCCGAAGAGGGCATGGCGCGCGGTCTGGAGGCCATCGTGGCTTTGCTGGAGATGGCTGCCCCCTTCGCACCGGTGCACACCATGCTCGTCGCCACCAGCGCCGTGCGCGACGCGGCCAATGGCGACGAGTTCCGCGCACGCGTGCTCGCAGCCACCGGTCACCCCGTGCGGTTGCTGACCGGCGACGAGGAGGCGAACTTCATCGGGCGCGGCCTGACCTGCGACCCCGCCCTGACCCACTTGCGCGATTTTTACGTGTGCGACCTCGGAGGCGGCAGTCTCGAATGCCTGGCCTTCCATGAACGCCGCATCACCCAGGCGCTAAGCATCCGCCTCGGCTGCGTGCGCATGACGGAAAAATTTGTCTGCGACTCCTCCGCGCCGCTCGAATCAGACGCCGCGGTCGGTCTCGCGCTCTACACCAAACAAGAGCTCAAAAAGAGCGGATTCAGGTTTGATCTGCCCGCGCCGGCCGAGGCGGTGTTCACCGGCGGCACCGTCACCAGTATTCGTCTTATCAAGGCCGCCCGCCATGGCGTCGCACTTGAGGATACACCCACCACCGTGCCAGTGACCACGCTTTCGGCGCTGATCGACGAACTCGCACCTCTGACGCTGGATGAACGCCGCGCCGTGCCGGGGATGCCCGTCGCCCGCGCCGATGTTTTCCCCGCCGCGCTGGTCACCCTGCTCGCGTTGACCGAGACCGCCGGTCTGACGCGTTTCCACCATTCGCTCTACAACCTGCGCTGGGGCATCGCCGCCGACCTGCTCGACTCGGTTTAATCCGCGCCGGGCACCGGGGGAACTCAATCCTCCATCTGGATGTCTTTGTTGCGATGGCGAGGGCAACCGGCACGCAACCAGGCCGTGATAAAGCGGTCGATGTCGCCATCCAGCACTCCCTGCGTATCGGAGGTCGAGGCGCCGGTGCGCAGATCCTTGACCATCTGATAAGGCTGCAAAACGTAGCTGCGGATCTGCGCCCCCCAGCCGATCTCACCCTTTTCACCATAGAACTTCTCCATCTCGGAGCGCTGCTCATCCTGGCGCTTTTCGTAGAGGCGCGCCTTCAGCACGTTCATCGCGGCGGCCTTGTTCTTGATCTGCGAGCGTTCGTTTTGGCAGACCACCACGGTGCCGGTCGGGACGTGCGTGATACGCACGGCGGAATCGGTGGTGTTGACACCCTGTCCGCCTTTGCCTGAGGAACGGTAAACGTCGATGCGCAGCTCGCTCTCGGGGATATCGATTTTAATCTCGTCAGTGATCTCAGCGATGACGTCGACCGCGCAAAACGAGGTGTGACGGCGGGCGTTGGAATCGAAGGGCGAGATGCGCACGAGACGGTGCACGCCACGCTCGGCCTTGCAGTAGCCGTAGGCGTTTTCACCCTTGATCAGGATGGTGGCCTTGCTGATGCCGGCGGTATCGCCCGGCTGCACATCCATGAGCTCGGTCGCGAAACCGCGACGCTCGGCCCAGCGCGAATACATGCGAAACATCATATCCGCCCAGTCGTTGGACTCAGTGCCTCCCGCTCCGGCCTGGATGGAGAAGATGGCATTGTTGCGATCGAACTGGCCGGTCAGGAACGCACCGATCTCCAGCGCATCAAGTTCGCCGAGCATCGTCGAGGCCTGGGTGGTCAGCTCGGCGCCAAACTCCGCCTGCTCGTCGTCGGTGCCGGCATCGATCAGCTCGCGCAAAGCGTCGAGGTCACCCAGACGTTTCACGAAGGCGTTGACGGGTAATACGGCGCGCTTGAGGGAGTTGAGCTTGCCGATGTGTTTTTGCGCACGCTCGTTGTTGTCCCAGAAGGCGGGCGCCCCCATCTGGGCCTCCATGGCCTCGATTTCGCGCAGCTTCTGCTCGCCATCGAGAAACTTCCAGAGGTGGCCGGCGCGTTTCTTGATGTTATCGATCTGATCGAAGGTTTCGGGGGCGATCATGGTGAAAATGAAAAAGAGTGATGTGCAGGGCTGCGACGAGGAGGCGCAAACAAAAAGCCCCGGCCAACCCCAACCGATGCCGTGCGCCGAGGCAACCAAGACACCGCCTTATGCTCCGGCAATGCCTCAAGGACGGGATTTTATATGGCGTGCGGCGGTGGTAGCCGCATGCTACGCCAACCCATGCACCCCAAAATACTAGCCCTTGCCGTGGCCCTGGCCGGTTCGCTGCAAGTTTTCGCCCAAGCACCCGGAACCTTGCTCGGAGACCCGATCGACCCGAGCGTGGACTTCACCAAACTGGAATCAGTTTACTTCCAGGCGGACAACCTGACGGAGTTCAATGCCGCCACGGGTGCAGGCTCGCTGGAATGGAAACGTAACGCCCGTCATGCCATAGCGCAGTTCCAAATGGTAAACCGCGGGTTCATGGGCGCGAAGAAAAACGAGTTTCCCGGCTCTCAATACGACGAGAACCCCGCCCTCCCCTTCCAGCTTTCCTTTGTCAGTCCCCGCACCATCCGGTTGCGCATGAGTTCGCGGAACTTCCCCCTGCGTGACGAAGAGTCGCTGATGCTCGCGGGGGCCGTGCCCGCGGATAAATCCTGGCGGATGGAAGAAACCAGCAACACGGTCACCTATACCAGCACCGCCGCCACGGTGCGCGTGACCAAGAAACCGTGGAGCGTGGAAATCCGCGATGCGGCGGGCAAACTCGTGACGCATACCCTGCGAGAGAACGAGCGGCACACCTTCTCGCATTGGCCCACGACGGCGTTTGTGCGGCGTGCGGAGGATTTGGGCCGCAGCACGGCGGCCACGTTTGCGATGGCGCATGACGAAAAAATTTTCGGCTGCGGCGAATCCTTCACCCGCCTCGACAAACGCGGGCAGAAAGTCGTGTGCTGGACCCAGGATGGCATGGGCGTGCAGACGGAAAAAATGTATAAACCGGTGCCGTTCTTTTTAAGCAGCGCAGGCTACGGCGTGTTTGTGCATACCACGGCTCCCGTGACCTTTGATTTCGGCCGCACCTTCGACGAATTTAATACGATCTACAACGGCGACGAGCTGATGGACCTGTTTGTGTTTGTAGGCGACCCCAAGGAAATACTCTCCGAATACACGGCCCTCACAGGACGCAGTCCCGTGCCGCCGCTTTGGTCCTTCGGCTTGTGGATGAGCCGTATCACTTACAAGAGCGAGGCCGAGACACGCGAAGTGGCGGCCAAGCTGCGGGCGAACAAAATCCCCTGTGACGTCATCCATCTCGATACCGGATGGTTCGAAACGGACTGGCAGTGTGACTACAAGTTTTCCCCCACCCGCTTCACCGATCCGGCCAAAATGCTATCGGACCTGAAGACGGACGGCTTTCGCGTGAGCCTCTGGCAGTATCCCTATTTCACCAGCAAGAACGCGCTCTTTGGCGAACTGGTGAGCCAAGGCCTGTGCGTGCGCGATGACAACGGACGCCTGCCCGCCGACGACGCCGTGGTGGATTTCAGCAATCCTGCGGCCGTGAAATGGTATCAGGAAAAACTCGCCGGCCTGCTCAAGCTCGGGGTGAGCGCGATCAAAACGGATTTCGGCGAGGGCGCTCCGACCAAAGGAATCTATGCATCGGGACGCACGGGTTACTACGAGCACAACGCCTACCCCTTGCGCTACCAGCAGGCGGCGGCGGACATCACCAATGAAATCACCGGCGACCGGATCACCTGGTCGCGCGCAGCCTGGGCGGGCGCGCAGCGCAATCCCCTGCACTGGGGAGGCGACGCGGAGAACAGCGACTCGGCGATGGCCGCGGAGCTGCGCGGCGGCTTGTCGTTCGGTCTTAGCGGCTTCACCTACTGGAGTCACGACGTGGGCGGTTTTGTCGACAAAGCACCTCGCGAGCTTTATCGCCGCTGGCTGGCGTGGGGAGTGTTGACCTCGCACACCCGTTGTCACGGCTCGCCGCCGCGCGAACCCTGGGCGTATGACGAGTCGTTCATGAACGACTTCCGCCGCGCGGTGGAGTTGAAATACACCCTCATGCCCTACGTGCTCGCGCAGGCGAAGGACTCCTCGGCGAACGGCTGGCCGATGCTGCGGTCGCTGTTCTTCGAATATCCGAATGACCCCGCGTCCTGGCTGGTGGAAGACGAATATTTCTTTGGCAACGACCTGCTGGTCGCTCCGTTTTTCGACGATACGGGTGCACGTAAAGTTTATCTGCCGCCCGGCAAGTGGATCGATTTCCAAAGCGGCAAGACTTACGCCGGTGCGCAATGGCACGATATGGCTTCAGGCCCGATCCCCGTCGTGTTGCTGGTGCGCGACGGCGCGGTGCTGCCCATGGTAAAAGTGGCGCAAAGCACCGATTCTATCGATTGGCAAAACATCGAGCAAAGACTGTTTAGCGCGGCGAAATGAACGAAGCGGCTTAAGCCTTTTTCCGAATGCTCCCCCTGATCTGTCCGGCCCGGAATGAGTAAAATTTATCATAGACATCATCATGAAAAAATCAGCCGGCATCCATTGCCTACTCGTTATAATCACCGCCGGCTGGCTGCTGCACCTCACCGCATCGATCTCTTTTGCTGAACCGGCTCAAAATGGTCTGGCGGAGCGGATCGTATCCGCAGATTTACGCCAAATCAAAGGGCCGCTGAATACCATGTTCAAAACGTGTGTCGGTGCGGGGCGGGCAAACGAGGGCCTGCGCGCCGATTGGCAGCGTCAGCTAACGCGTGTGCATGAGCAGTGCGGATTCAATTACATCCGCATGCACGGCTTATTTTGCGACGACATGGGAGTTTACCACGATCGGGCAGGTCGCCCGGAATATAACTGGCAGTATATCGACGAGCTTTTCGACTTTCTACTAAGCATCGGTATGAAACCATTTGTTGAAATCGGTTTCATGCCTGCCGATCTAGCCAGCGGTTCGCAAAAAATCTTTTGGTGGAGAGGAAATGTCACGCTTCCAAAGGATTTCAATAAATGGGCGGAATTGATACAGGCATTCACCCGACATGTCTCCGATCGCTACGGCGAAGAGGAAGTCAAACAGTGGTATTTTGAAGTATGGAACGAGCCAAACCTAAGTGGCTTTTTCAAAGGCAGCCAGCAGGACTATTTCCACCTTTATGACGTAACGGCAAAGGCGATCAAAAGCGTCTCTGCGGATTATCGGGTCGGTGGACCTGCGACCGCGGGCTGCGGCTGGATTTCAGATTTCATCGATTTCTGTGTCACCCAGTCGTCGCCGGTGGACTTCGTATCAACCCACACCTACGGAGTCGAAAAAGGCTTCCTCGACGAGAAAGGGAACGCTGGAACGGTATTGTCAAAAAACCCTCGTTCCATTTACGGCGAAATGATCGATACCCGAAACAAAATCCGCGGCTCCAAATTACCTGAACTCGAGCTGCACTTCACAGAGTGGAGCTCCTCCTACACCCCAGCCGACCCTTTCCACGACAGCTATCACAGCGCAGCCTATATTTTGGATAAAGTTAAGGGGGCCGGCAACTCGGTGGATTCAATGTCCTATTGGGTATTCACAGATATCTTCGAGGAACCCGGCCCGCGTTTTACGCCATTTCACGGAGGCTTTGGCCTGGTCAACATCCAGGGCATCAACAAACCGGCGTTTTACGCCTACCAATTCATGAACCGTTTGGGTGATACCGAACTGCAAACCGTGGACACTGCTTCTTGGGTTTGCAGGGACAAACGCGGCGGCATCCAAGCGCTGATATGGGATTATTCTCTCGAGCAGCCTGCTCCGACCGAGAGCAACCAAGTGCACTACAAACGCGATCTCCCGTCGCATTCAAAATGGAATACGACCCTGAAGCTTTCCGGTGTTTCGGCCGGACAATACACCCTTTCCGTTTATCGCGTCGGCTATCGGGCGAACGATGCCTATTCGGCGTATATGGACACCGGTTCGCCGTCCCAGCTTTCTCGGGCACAAATCGACTACATTAAATCTATGAGCGACGGCAAACCGGAGCGGGTGTCGGTGATCAAGGTGGCATCGGATGGAACCGTGCATGAGACCTTTACGCTCAAGGATAACGACGTCTGTTTCATAACATTAACAAAACAGTAAAAATCGAGCCAAGCCGTCAAAAACGGTAAATGCCCGCGCTATCTTGCTAGCTGGATAAGCAGAGCCAACAGCCTGATGACGCTTAAGCTAGACCAGCCGCTTATTGTTTCCGAACGAGTAAAAGCGCATAAGCTCATGCCGCTTAAACTCGGGGCCGCCAATCAGACAAACGCGCCGGCGAACCACTTCTGATAGTGTTCACCCAATAAAGGCGCCGGCTTTTGCTCCCCGTTCGCGGCAGCGATGAGACCTGTGATCCAGATAATTAAAAGGACGACCCAGATGGCCATGGCAGCCAGCCCCCCCAGAAACGGAATGAAGGCGAGGGCGAACGCCCCCATACCTGCAACAACGCCGGTGACCATGATCCCCAGACATTGACGCAGGTGAAATGCACCAAGCGCCGTTTTCTTTCCGCTAGAATACAGGACGACGGCTACGATGAAGCCAATGAGGGTAAGATAGCTGACGATGGCGACAGTGCGATCTTCCGCGCCAGATGTAGGTGTTTCTGTGCTCATAGTTAGTGTGGAACAGGCGTAAGGCTGCAACAGGGACAGTGATTGTCGACATAAAGATTAAACCCTATTTTACAATTTATTGTAACCGCGACCAAGACGTCACGTATTCATGCCACTTTCCACTTCCCGCCCGCAAACCGTCCGGACAGCGTAACATCATGTCATTGTCCCCCGTCCGCGCCTGGTTCCCGACCCAGATTTATTGCACGCCGCTCCAAACGCGCGGCCTAGACCGGCTCAACGCCGAGCTCGCCACCGAGTGCCGCCAGTTGCGCGACTACGATGACGAAGGACGCCGGTGGTCGGTCAAAAACTACCCCGGCGGCTATACCAGCTACGCCTCGATGAACACCCTGCACACCTTCTCCAGCAGCTTCGGCGATCTCGAACGCAAGCTCACCCGACACGTTCGCGCCTACGCCAAGATACTCGATATGGACCTGCGCGGTCGCGAGATCCGCATGAGCGATTGCTGGGTGAACATCATGCCGGAAAACACCGCCCACTCGATGCACTTGCACCCCAACAGCTTCATCAGCGGCACCTACTACGTCGCCACTCCCGCCGGTTGCCCCGGCTTGAAATTCGAGGACCCCCGTCTCGCCTCGCTCATGGCCGCCCCGCCCAAACTCTCCGCCGCCCGCGACGCCAACCGCCTCTACACCACCTACCCCGCCCAGGCCGGCAACGTCATCCTATTCGAAAGCTGGCTTCGTCACGAGGTCGCTCAAAACCGCACCTCGGAGGAGCGTATCAGCATCAGCTTTAACTACACTTGGTCTTGATAAAACCGGCTTGCACGATTCGCGTTTTTAACGACCCCGTGCACGCTCAACCCCACCGTGCTTGTTATCCGTCGCCTCGTTGACCGCCATCGCGCCTACACCGGCATTTTTTTACCGGGCGAACCCGCGCGCATTTTCCCCACCAGCGACTCCGAACATGCCCGCATCCTCCAGATCTACAAACAGGACCGCCCCCACGAGGGCATCGTGAACGACTTTAGTGAACTCGCGCTGGGCAAGGACCTCCTGCCGCACCGCGATTGATCCACCTCGCAGCCTTCTGTCGCCACCGGGGCTTCAGCGCACTCGCACCCATGCCACGCCGCCGGCCCCCAGCAAGGCCAGATGCGGCAAAAGCGCAGCCAGAGCGGGAGAAACATACCCGCGTCCGCCGAACACCATCCCGAGACGAAGGGCCACGAAATACACCACGAAGAGCCCCAGGGCCTTCGATACGCCCACCGCCGGATTCACCCGCACCCCCGCCACCGCAAAGGGAACCGCGAACGCGATTATCACCAGCGGCATCAGACACTCCGCCAGAATACTCGCATAGCGCAGCGCATAGACCTGGGTCTTGGGGCTGCCCGAGGCCCGATAGTGCTCGACCACCCGCCCGAGTTCGAAAAGCGACAGACTGTCCGGTTTCGCGTCATAGATCTGCATGAGGCCTGCATCCTCGTTGAAATTGCTCATCGCCAGCTCCCGAAACGCCTCCGTCCGCACGACCTCTCCGCTTCGCGGATCAAACTGCACTTCACGTCCGTCGCGCAAGACCCAGCCGCCCTTTTTGAGATCCTGCCAGGCCTCGCGGGCCAGCCATCGCGTGACCTCCCGGCGCTGCGAATCGAGTTCGCTGACCGAGACCCCGTAGGCGCGTTTAGTGAACTGGCTGTAGCGATTGATAAACCACAGGCGACCTTGCGCGGTATTGTCAAAAGTCACCGCCACGCGCGATCCCACCCGGTCCGGCGCCTTGCCCTGCAGCTCCTGCCGCACCTGCAACACCTCCCAGATCCGCCTCGATTCCTCGAAGGACCACGGCACCACGGTCGCGTTCAAAAACCACACCACCCCGCAAAAAAATACCCCAGCCACCCACACGCTGCGGGTGATACGAAACAATCCCACCCCGGCCGCGCGCATCGCGGTGATCTCACTGCCATGATGCAGTTTTCCCAGCGCATAAAGCACCGACACGAGCAGGCACAAGGGGAGGAGTGTGGCGACAAAGCCGGGAATTTTCACCAGGCTGTAGGCCAGCACTTCGCTGGCGTTTGCGCCGAGCGCCAGAAGATCCTCCAGATCTTCGTAGAGCGCATGCATCACCAGCAGCCCAAGCGTAGCCGCCAAGACAAGGCCGAGGATGCCCAGCCATTCACGTAAAACGTAGCGATCAAGGAGCGGCATGCGTGTGTGCTGCATGACAATTCCGGCCCGGGCCTCCAGTGCAATCCCGCATCACGGTTTGTTCGCCCCCACTCCGGCGAACCGTGGGTAATCTGGACGTCACGCCCGAGCAAGTGCGTGGCAAGGCCGTTAATTCCACCTGGCTGGCCTTCTACCTGCTGGATTTCAGAACCACTTCGCCTAATCTGTTTTTTGGACTTTGGGCGCTTGTTGTGGCAATTCATTGGTTTCCCCATTTCAAGCAAAGCCTGCTATTTCACGCGGTCTTACATTTAAAACCTTACTGTGTCCACGCACGCCACGCCTCTCTCCCCTTCCGCAACCAAGCGTCCCCTGTCGCTCGGGGTCATTTTCCTGACGCTCTACATCGACCTGATCGGCTTCTCGATCGTCTTCCCGCTCGGGCCGGACCTGCTGCACTACTACCTCGACATCGACGGCACCAAGGGACTGCTCGGCGCCTTGCTCGGCCAGATAAACTCCCTCGCCGCCGCACTCGGCAATACCTCGCACCTGCCGGAGGTGCTCTTCGGTGGTATCATCAGCTCGGTGTTCTCCGTGCTCCAGTTCATCTTCTCCCCGTTTTGGGGTGGTCTTTCCGACCGCATAGGTCGTCGCCCGGTGCTTCTCTACACCGTGGCAGGCACCGCGCTGAGCTATCTGCTTTGGGCGCTAAGCGGTAGTTTCTGGCTTTTCCTCCTGGCCCGTATCCTCGGTGGACTCTTCGGGGGCAATCTGTCCGTCGCCACCGCCGCCGTCGCCGACGTCACCTCGCGTGCCGAGCGTAGCAAGGCTATGGGCTTGGTTGGGGCCGCTTTCGGGCTCGGGCTTGTAACCGGTCCCGTCGTCGGTGCGCTGAGCGCGAAGTTCAATCTGCTCGAGAGCTGGCCCTGCTTGGCGGGCTGGGGCGTCAACCCTTTCTCCGTGCCCGCTCTGGTGGCTTTTCTACTCAGTCTGCTCAACCTGGTGTGGATCCGCTCGCGCTTCCGGGAGACGCTCCCCCCGGCCACCTCGGGACGCTCCGCGGAGCCGCGTCTACGCAATCCGCTCAGCGCTATCCTCGGCCTCGACAACGCCGCCGTGCGCGGCGCCAACCTCGTGGGTTTCCTTTACCAACTCGCATTCGTGGCGATGGAGACTTCGCTCGTTTTCCTCAGCGCCGAGCGCTTCCACTACGGCCCGATGGACAACGGCAAGCTCATGGGCTTCCTCGGCGTCTGCTCGATCATCACCCAGGGCTACATCGTGCGCAAACTCGTCGGTCGCGTGCGCGAGACGCGGCTGCTCGCCATCGGTCTCGTCTGCTCGACCGCCGGCCTGCTCGGGCTCGGCTTCGCGCCGACGCCCGGCGTGCTTTACGCCGCCGTCGCCGCCCTCGCCTTTGGCGGCGGTCTCATCAACCCGTCCAATACCGGGCTCATCTCCCTCTACGCCAGCCCGGAGGAACAGGGTCGGGTGCTCGGCATTTACCGGTCGCTCGGTTCGCTCGCCCGAGCTGTCACCCCGATCTGCGCCGGCGTTCTCTACTGGACCGCGGGTTCGCGCACGCTGTATGTGGTGGCCGCCGCGCTCGCCGTCGCCGCCTGCGCCGCCACCTTCCGCCTGCCCCAGCCGAAACGTTAAGCCAGAGAACCGGCTTCAGCCCAGCGAAGCGGCCAGCCTCCCCAAACGCGCCGCCACTCGCTCGCGTCCCAGCACGCGGAAGATCGCCGTGATGCTCGGGCCCGCGCCCAGCCCCGTCACGGCCAGTCGCGCCACGGCCTGATAATCGCCGAAGCCGAGTCCCTTGGATTCAGCGAGGGCCTTCAATCCAGCCTCGATACCCGCGTCCGTCGCGAGATCCGCGCTCTGCACCCACTCGCCCAGCTCCGCGAGCCGCGCCTGGGGGTCGCCTTTGCCGAGCGCTTTGGCCCTGGCTTTCTCGTCGGTCGGATACGTCTCTGTCCAAAAATACGAGGTGTAGGCGGGCAGCTCTTCCAGTCCCTTGATCTTGGGCTGACTGAGCAGCAACACCTCGTCCACGTAGGCCGCCGGCGGATCGCTGGTGACACCCGCCTTGGCGAAAACTTCGTGCTTAGTGAAATACACCCTCGCGGCCGCGATGAAGCGCTCCGGAGGCAGCGCGAGGAGGTAGAGCATGTTCATGTGCGCCATTTTCTTGTCGTCAAAGCGCGCGTTGCTCTGGTTGACGCCCGGCAGGTCGAACTTCGCCACGATGTCGTCTATTGGCATCTTCTCGAGGTCTCCGCCCGGGTTCCAGCCGAGCAGGCTGATGTAATTCACCACCGCCTCGGGAAGGTATCCGCGCGTTTGATACTCCTCGATCAAGGCGCCTTGATCGCGCTTCGACATCTTGCCGGGCCCGTTTTGCTTCAAAATAAGCGGGATGTGCGCGAACTGCGGGGGCTTGACGCCGAAGGCCTGGAACAGCGCCACGTGCTTGCTGGAGTTGGATAGGTGGTCCTCGCCTCGGATCACGTGGGTGATCTCCATCGCAATGTCGTCCACCACATTCACGAAGTGGAAAACCGGGTTGCCGTCCGAACGCACGATCACGAAGTCCTCGTCCTCGATACGCTCGACGCGACCGCGTATCGCGTCGTCGATTACTATGGGCGCGGTCTTGACCTTTGTCACCGTCTTTTGGCGGTGTTCGTCGTAAACTTCATAGCGTTCGCCTTCGAGACGGAACCAGGTCGCGCCGTCCTTCTCGTAGGTGCGACCGGCCGCCTTGAGCTTTTCCAGATACTCACGATAAACCGCCGCGCGCTCGCTTTGACGGTATGGGCCGTAATCACCACCCGCGCCCGGGCCCTCATCCCAGGTCAGGCCCAGCCATTTCATCGAATCGTAGATCACAGCCAGAAACGCCTCGGAGTTGCGCGCCGCGTCTGTGTCCTCGATGCGCAGCACAAAGGTGCCTCCGGTATGCCGGGCATAGAGCCAGTTGAACAACGCCGTGCGGGCGCTGCCGATGTGAAAAAACCCGGTGGGACTAGGCGCAAAACGAACGCGAACGGTGGACATGGTGTGAAGTCGCCCAACTTGCCCCACCCTCGCGCCCCGCCGCAAGCCCCCAAATCACGCCACCTGCAGTCCTCCTGCCAAATGACGGCCCCGTTTCAACTCCGGCTTCCCCGCCACCAGGCGCTCAGACCGCTCCAGGCGCGGGCGCGGTGGCTGATGCTGTTCTTCACTCCATCGCCCAGCTCGGCATAACTCTGCGCGTAGCCATCCGGCACGAAAAGCGGGTCATACCCGAAACCCGAACCGCCACGCGGTTCATCGAGTAGCACGCCGTCGCAACGGCCCTCGAACACCGTCTCACGCCCCCCTTCGTCGATCAGGAGCAGCAGACAATAAAAATACGCCGCCCGCCGGCCCGGCGGCACCCCGCGCATGACGTCCGCGAGCTTCCGGAGATTGGCCGCCGGATCGCCCTGCGCCCCGGCGAAGTAGGCGCTCTCCACCCCGGGGCCGCCTCCGAGATGCGCGACACACACTCCGCTGTCGTCGGCCAGCACCAGTGAGCCGCGCGGCGCCACGGCGTGCAGGGCGCGGGCTTTCTTGCGGGCGTTCCCTTCGAAAGTGCCGGTATCCTCCGCCACCGAGGGCATGCCGCCAAGCGACTTGGCCGAGAGGATTTCGGCCGCAAGTCCGTCGCGCGCCGCCAGCGCCGCCATTTCGGCGACTTTGTGGGCGTTGCCCGAGGCGAGATAGATCCGCGAGGGTTTAGGTTGTCCGGGCGCCATACGTTCGGAGCTCATGCCTTATGATAGTTTAACCGGCCACGCACGAGGGCGTCGTCCCCCCAGTTGTCCCGGCGCAGGTCCACCAAGCGCATGCCTTCCGACGGCGAACCCGGCACCTGTCCGGTAAACGCCGCCATCGCCTCACTGTCCGCAAAAAATACCGGCGCCTGATAACAAAACAGGTAGTCGAGCGCCTGTGCCGCGAGCGCACTGCTCAACAACTGGGACCCGCCTTCCACGTAAACCCCGCTGATGTTGGCCGCGGCGCAGGCGCTTGAAAACTGCGCCCATGCCGCCGGTCCCCGTCCCGCTTCCTGCACCCATAGTTCCACCCCCGCCGCCTCCAGTCGGCGTCGCGTCCCGGCATCCGCCGCAGAGGTTGTTACGACGATGGTTCGGGCCTTCCAGCGGTCGGAGTAAACACGGGGCCAGTCCGCGGTGTTCATCGCCGCCGTGCGCAGGGTAGTGTCGAAAATAAAACGTCGTCCGCAGTCCTCGGGTTCGCCGTTCAAACGAAGCGTGAGGCTGGGATTATCCGCCAGCACCGTGCCCGCGCCCACCATGATGGAGGGGAAAAGCTTTCGCCACCGGTGTCCGTCCGCGCGCGCCGCCTCGCCGGTTATCCACTGCGAATCGCCCGTCCGGCAGGCGATTTTACCGTCGAGCGTCATCGCGACTTTTCCAGCGATAAAGGGGCGCTTCTTCACGATCCAGTGATTAAAAATCAGGTTCAGATCCCGGCACTCCGCCTCGGCCACCCCTGACCTCACGCTCACGCCTTGCGCGCGCAGACGTTCGAGCCCCCGGCCGGCGTGCGCAGGGTTGGGATCGGTCGCGCCGACGACGACCTGCCTCAGACCGGCCGACACGATTGCATCACAACACGCACCGGTGCGACCGTGGGTGGAGCAGGGTTCCAAGGTCACAAAGAGCACCGCGCCGGGTTTGGGCGCGCGCCCGAGCGCCGCCAGCGCCACCCGTTCGGCATGCGGCCCGCCATCCTGGGCGTGAAAGCCCTCCGCCACCACTTCCCCCCCCTCCACGATCAGGGCGCCAACCATCGGATTGGGATGCGTGCGTCCCCACGCCCGCCGCGCCAGCTCCAGCGCCCGGCCCATGAAAATCTCGTCGGCACTCGTTTGTCCCTTGTTCACGACGCCACATAGAGCCCGCCCGCCGCCTCATGCAATACTGAGGTCACACCGCGTTTCATTCGTGTGCCTTGCCCAGGCCGCCCCTTCTGCCGGCCCGCCTGTTTCCGGCATCCGCCTGCCCAGGATCGGCTTAAGGCTTAGTCCTTGCCTTGGCTTATTTAGCTCCGCACGTTCTTCTTTTTTCCGAATAACACACCGCCCTCCTGAACACGCAGAGTATGAACCAAAACATCCGCAATATCGCCATCATCGCCCACGTTGACCATGGCAAAACCACCCTCGTTGATAAGCTCCTCCAGGATGGTGGCGTCTATCGCGCCAACCAGACCGTGCAGGTCCGCGCCATGGACTCCATGGACCTCGAAAAGGAAAAGGGCATCACCATCAAGGCCAAGAACACCTCAGTTCACTGGGGTGACAAGATCATCAACATTCTCGACACCCCAGGCCACGCCGACTTCGGCGGAGAGGTCGAGCGCGCCATGCGCATGGTGGACGGCGTGCTCCTCCTTGTGGACGCCTACGACGGTCCCCAGGCCCAGACCCGCTTCGTGCTCCGCAAGGCCCTCGCCCTCGGCCTCAAGGTCGTCATCGTCATCAACAAGATCGACCGCGAAAACGCCGATCCAGTGAAAATGTATGACAAGGTCCTCGAACTCCTCATGGAGCTCAACGCCACCGAGGAGCAGTTCGACGCCCCCGTCGTTTACGGATCCGGCCGCGATGGCTACATGATGTATAAACTCGGTCAGGCGAAGACGAACATGACCCCGCTCTTCCAGACCATCATCGACCACGTTCCGCCTCCCTTTGCCAAGCCGAACGATCCCTTCCACATGCTCGTGTCGAACATCGACTGGAGCGACTACGTCGGCCGTATCGCCGTCGGCAAGATC
Organism: Verrucomicrobia bacterium IMCC26134; assembly: GCA_000972765.1. Taxonomy (GTDB): domain Bacteria; phylum Verrucomicrobiota; class Verrucomicrobiia; order Opitutales; family Opitutaceae; genus IMCC26134_A. The sequence continues at coordinate 2,238,033 of CP011265.1, forward strand.
CTCGGCGGCAGCGTCAAGGTAGGCGACCCCGTCTTCGTTCTCCGTCACGCCGAGGGCGGCAAAAAAGTCCGCGCCAAGGTCACCAAGATTTTCGAGTTCACCGGTCTCGGCCAGCGCGAAGTCGACGAGGCTCACGCCGGTAACATCGTCGGTATCTCCGGCTTCGAGGACGTCGATATCGGCGACACCCTCGACATCCGCGAAGACGCCCATCCCCTCCCCTTCACCCAGATCGACCCGCCCACCCTCGAGATGCAGTTCTGCGTCAACGACGGTCCGCTCGTCGGCCAAGAGGGCAAGCTCGTCACCTCGCGCCAGATCCGCGAGCGTCTGATGCGCGAGCTCAAGACCAACGTTTCCATCTACATCGACGACGCCGACCGCGCCGGCGTGTTCAACGTCAAGGCCCGTGGCTCCATGCAAGTCGCCGTCCTCGTCGAGACCATGCGCCGCGAGGGCTACGAGCTCCTCGTCTCCCGCCCCACCGTGATCGAGAAGGTCATCGACGGCGTCCGCAACGAGCCCTACGAGACCGTATGGATCGAGGTGCCGGACGAGTGCATCGGCTCCATCATGCAGAATCTGGCCAACCGCAAGGGCCAGCTCACGAACATGGAGAAGCTTTCGCACTCCACCATGGTCGAGGCCACCATCACCACCCGCGGCCTCATCGGCCTCGAGATCGACGTCATCAACGCCTCCTCCGGTCGCGGCGTGACGAGCCATCTCTTCAAGGAATACGGCCCCTACGCCGGCGAAGTGCTGACCCGTATGACCGGTGTCATCTGCGCCACCGAGGCAGGCGAGACCACCACCTACGCCCTGCTCATGGTGCAGGAGCGCGGCAAGCTCTTCATCGGGCCCGGCGAGCAGGTTTACGAGGGCATGATCGTCGGCGAGAATCCTCGCAACGAAGACATCTCGTGTAACGCCGTCCGCGAAAAGGCCCTGACGAACTTCCGTTCCCAGGGTTCGGGTGTCGCCACCGGCCTCATCCCCGCCGCCAAGATGTCGCTCGAGCGCGCCATCGAGTATATCGCTTCCGACGAGCTCCTCGAGGTCACCCCGAAGAACCTCCGTCTGCGCAAACGCATCCTCAACAGCGGCGAGCGCCAGAAGGCCAAGAAGTCCGGCAAGTAAGCGCCCCATCGCCTTCGCTGTCCCCTCATCCAGCCGCGCCCCTCACCAGGCGCGGCTTTTTTGCGCGCTCGCCTCCCGCCCTGCTCTGCGTTCGTCTTGTCGAGCTTGTCCCTCTCCCACCCCAAACTCTCCGCCTTTTACCTCCAGCTCAGTCAACAGCTCGGCGCAGGACTCACGCTCGCCCAGTCGCTGGCCGCACCTTCGCCCGCCCCCTACGCCGATTGCGCCCGCTTGCTGCGCCTCATTCACGATGGCGAACCGGTGGACAGGATTTTCGCCTCCGCCGGCGACTGGTTGCCCGAGGAGGACCGCCCCTTCCTCATCGCCGCCGCCGACACCGGCCGTCTCCCTCTTATTTTAAAAACGCTCTCCGAGCGACACGCCCACCTCGGCGCCCTGCAAAACCGCGTCGTCTACACCTGCCTCTACCCCGTCGGCGTGCTGCACTTCGGCTCGCTGGTGTTCGCCTTTTTCCGTCTCATCGACTGGCAGAGCGGCATACATTGGAGCACTCCCCGCTTTATCGCCGGAGCCCTGATGATCCTGCTCCCTTTCTGGATCTCCGCCATCCTGCTCTTCGTGCTCACGCGCCGGCGTAATCCGTTCGCGATATTCTTCCTCAATCTCCTCCCCGCCATCGGCGGCTACCGTCGCCAGCAAGCACTCGCCGATTTCGCCTTCTCCCTCGGCCATCTGCTGGAGGCAGGCGCCCCCATCGAGGACGCCTGGCGCAACGCCGGCCAGATCGCCAACTCACCGCGCATCGCCGCCGCCGCCGAAGATATACGCACCCATATTCTCGACGGCGGCGCGCCGGGCGCGAGGCTGATGAGTCATCGCGTTTTCCCGCATGATTTCGTAGCGCTTTACCAAACCGGCGAGACCGCCGGCGGCCTCGACAAGAACCTCCTCCACCTCGCCCAGATCCACCAGGAGCGCGCCAATCAAAAACTCTCCCTTGCCGCCACCATCTACCCCGGCCTGCTTTTCTTCACCGTCGCGGGGCTCGTGCTCTACATCGTGATCACCGCCTACGCCGGCTACTACGGCACGATCAACAAAATGATGGACGGCATGTAAGCCGCCTCCTCTGTTCCACGTCGCTCCCCATGGATCAATCCAACCAAGACCCTCTGCACGGTAAAACGCTCGAGCACATCGTCACGACGCTGGTCGCGCGCTATGGCTGGGAAGCGCTCGCCGGACACGTGAACATCCGTTGCTTCACCCACGACCCGAGCGTAAAATCATCTCTGGTATTCCTCCGTAAAACCCCCTGGGCCCGCAACAAGGTCGAGCAACTCTACCTCACCCTGGTCCACTACGGGCGCTGATCAAATCGCCCCCTGAAGCCCCTCCCACGCGGCAAATCACGGCGAGCACTCGGCGGCTTTAGGTCTCAACCTATAAAACAGGGTGCCCGGGACAGGCACGTGTTTTCATAGGTAAACAGTAATACAGGGATCGGAAAGGGAACAACGTCTCCGGTGTAACTTGGACCAATGCAGACGGTGACATCAACAGGCAGACTAGCTCGTCAGCAAAGCATATGAGCAGGTCGCCCTCAAGAGTCCTGCTCCGTCCGGTCCGTTGAGGATGGCCGACACGCAGGTCGACCCGCCCTTGGTCATTAAAAGCTCAAATTCTGGGCTGCAGGGCATTAACTCCCAAAGCCCGCCACACACCAATTACCGATCACAGCCGTCCCATAGGGAGTGAAGGGTGCTTGGTATAAGACCGGGCAAGCAAGCACCGGCAGGTCGAGACCTGTATCGGCAATAAGCTGCCAATTAATAAGATGCCCGCCCTAAACGGGCATTGGGCTCCAATGGACTTACTCCAATAAATCCAGCGAGCCTAGTAATTACCGAAGCGAGAAATAGCGATCCAGAGCCACCTTGGCGTCTGCGTTAGTGTAATCGGTATCGGAAAGACTGAGGGCGCTGACATGGCCATCCAAGAAAAGGGCGTTCGCCGTGCCTCCATGTCTGACATAACCGTCTGATGTTTGCATGCTTCGCACACCGTTACCTCCTTCCAAAGCGGTCTGGATCGCGCCGGTATTCGCAACATCCAGGTTATTTGCGCCATTTTTGACCTCCACCATGAGTATGAGTTTCGACGGCGATGATGCATCGGTAACCGAGTAGGAATTTGATACTGACTGACCGAGTATCATCGTCGCAGTCCTCGACGCACCGATGGGCACGACGAAGGCATACTGGGAAGCAGTGAGCGTGTTACCGCCGTTGATCCCTGTCGGGCATCCCCAGAACGCTTTGGTCGCCGATTTGTTGTCGGTCACCTTCCCGCTGCTCTCTTCGATCACGGTGTTGCCGCCGCTGTTAAAATAGGTGTCCAAAATATATTTACTGCTGTCGACCGGATCCTTGGCATAGCCGAGAATAACCTTGGATTTGGAATCGTTGACTTGGAGTGCGATGGCATTGCCCCACTGACGCATACGGGCGACACACTGAGCCTTCTTGGCGGTTTTTCGAACCTTGCTGACCGTAGGAATAATGATCGCGGCAAGGATACCGATGATGGCAATGACCGTCAGAAGCTCGATCAGCGTGAAGGCGTGACGAGTCTTGAGACGTGAGCGCTTGGTATAAATTTGCATAGGAGTATTGAGAGAATATCCAAAATTAGGTTTTTAGCAGGGGGGGTAGCCACGGATATTTAATCAATGGCGATAGGAGTATGGTCTAACCTTGCTCATGCGACCTCGAACGGTCAACCGCTCACTCGACAAACCGCGCGCCTGCCGCGCATTTTACGAGGGAAGAGGCTTAGAATACCGCATAAAGTTTAATCGAAAACGCTGATTCGGGACAAATACGATGTAATTTGACGGGCTTTACCTATGAACAAGGGGCTGGGTCTGGCGCTAAAGACAGACTCTAACTGGATGATAAGGAAATTCTATTGTTCTAGGCGTGCCGCTTCCAATCTCGCCACGTTTCGTTACCTTGCTTCAGCTAAGATTCCCCCTCGGCGACCGCGCTTAAACTAGCGAAATACTCCGCTCCCCCCATGCCCCCTACAGCCGCACCTTAGCTGACTAAAATCATTAAAAGTCATTTTATTCCAAAAGCTTAGCAGCATAATGCCGGACTGCACCCCCCCTTCCCTCTCCCAGCTGGTTGATGACAGCTACCCGTCTGCCACCTCCGCACACGCTCTATGCCCCTTTTTGGTCTCCATGATCTGTCCCCACCCGTGATCTGCGGCAAAACCCAACTTCCGTGCTAAAAAACATCCTTCTCACCGTATCAGCCTTTCTCGCGCTTCAGTTCACGAACGCACTGCCCGCCGCCGTTGAGCTTTTGCCCGCCGACTACAGCGTAGACTCGACCGCATTCCCTCTTGTCTCGAAAACCGCCGGCGCCGCCGTGCTCGTCCTGTCCGCCTCCGCCCCGGAGGTCGTGCGCATCGCCGCCAACGACTTCGCCGACGATATCCAGCGCGTGACCGGTAGGCGTCCCGACATCGTCCCGATCGCCCCCGCCGGCCGTCGCCCGCAGGTGGTGATCGCCCTTGATCCCCCCTCCGCACTCTCCGGTCGCTGGGAGGCCTTCCAACTCTCCGCCACCGCCGATACCCTCACCATTGCCGGCTCCGACCGCCGCGCCGTCGCGTTTGCCCTCTACGAGCTGTCCCGCCGCATCGGCGTTTCGCCCTGGCATTGGTGGGCCGACGTCCCGGTCACGCGTCACGACGAGGTTAGGCTCTCTCTCGGCATCGAGCCCATCGATCAACCCGCCGTCAAATACCGCGGCATCTTCATCAACGACGAGGACTGGGGCCTCACCCCGTGGGCCGCCAAAACCTTCGAACCCGAGGTAGGAAATATCGGCCCCAAGACCTACGCCAAAATCTTCGAACTCATGCTCCGCCTGCGCGCCAACACCCTCTGGCCCGGCATGCATCCCACCACCACTCCCTTCCATCTCGTCCCGGGCAACGCCGCCGCCGCCGACCGCTACTCCATCATTCTCGGCTCCAGCCACGCCGAGCCGATGCTCCGAAACAACGTCGGCGAATGGACCGCCCCCAAAGAAAACTACAACTACCTCACTCACCGCGACGAGGTCCTCTCCTACTGGGAACAACGCGTCCGCGAACGCAGCTCCGGCGAGAGCCTGTTCACCCTCGGCATGCGCGGCATCCATGACAGTCCCATCGTCGGCCCCAAGACCCAGCCCGACCGCGTCGCCACCGTCGAAAAAATTTTCACCGCCCAGCGCGAGTTGCTCGCCCGCCATCTCGGCGCCGGCGATCCCACCCGCATCGGCCAGATTTTCGTTCCCTACAAAGAAGTCCTCGAAGACTACCTCGCCGGCCTACGCGTCCCCGATGACGTCGCCCTCGTCTGGCCCGACGACAACTTCGGCTACATCCGCCGTTTCGGCACCTCCGCCGAGCAAGCCCGCTCCGGTGGCCTGGGTGTCTACTACCACGCTTCCTACCTCGGCGCCCCCCTTGCCTGGCTCTGGCTCGACTCACTCCCGCCCGCCCTTGTCTGGACCGAGATGACCAAGGCCTACCAACACGGCGCGCGCACCTTCTGGATCGTCAACGTCGGCGACATCAAATCCACCGAGCGCTCCACCGAGTTCTTCCTCGATCTCGCCTGGCACGCCGACCGCACTTCCCCCGCCGCGCCCGCGCAATTCCTCCACACCGCCGCCGCCCGCGATTTTGGCGCGGCGAACGCCTCCGCCATCGCCGCTATCCTCACCCGCCACCAGGCGCTCGCCACCGCTCGCAAGCCCGAACACCTCCAGTGGCACCTGCCAAAATCCCCCTACCAACCCACTCCGCTCACCGACGCCGAAATCCATACTCGCCTCGCCGCTTGCGCCGCCCTCCTGCGCGACACCGAGACCGTCGCCGCCGCCCTTCCCGCCGCCGCACAGGACGCCTTTTTTCAACTTGTCGCCTACCCCGTCGGCTCCGCCGCCTTCGCCAACCAGCACTACTTTCAGTCCGAACTCGCCCGCCGCCTGAGGGTGCGCGGAGACGACCCCGCCGCCCTCGCCGCCTTCGCCGAATCCAGCGCCGCCGCAGTCCAGCTTTCCGCTCTCACCCGCCGCTACAACGAGGACACCGCCGCCGGTAAATGGCGGGGTATCATTCAGGTCAACGGTCTCGCCAAACGCGAGTGGCCCAGCTTCCAGCCCGCGCCCGTAGCCCCGCTCGAAAGCCCCGAAGCCCTCGCCGCGGTCACCGCGCAGGAAGCCGCCCGCCCAGCGACGCCTCCGCCCTGCGACACGACCATTCCCGTCGGCGCCCGGCCCGGTGACTTCGTCGAGCGCGCCGGCGTCGTCTCCATCCACGCCGGCCACTTCACTTCGCAAACCGATCTCCCAGCCGGTGGCTGGCGCAGCATCCCGGGCCTCGGCCGCACCGGCTCAGCCGTCACCGTCCTCCCCACCACCCTCGCCATCACGCCCGACTCCGCGCCGCGTCTTTCCTACCATTTCCACACTTCCACCGTCGGCGCCGCCACTCTCCGTGTCCGGCTCCTTCCGACCCACCCCATCGTGTCCGGCCAAGGCCTACGTTTCGCCGTCGCCTTCGACGAGGGTCAGCCCCTGCCCATCGCCATCACGTCCGGTTTCGACCCCAAATCAGACACGTGGAAACATCGCGTGCTTTCCAACGCCACTGAGGCCACCCTCAACCTTCCCGCCCCGCTCCCCGCCGGCTGGCACACCCTGCACCTCCTCGCCGTCGATACCGGCGTCGTCATCGACAAATTCGTCCTCGATCTCGGCGGCCTCACCCCTTCCTACGACGGACCGCCCGAAACCCGCCTGCCTTAAATCACCTTTTTCCTTCAAATGACTATGCCACCCCGTTTCTTGCTGCTTCTCACCCTCGGGTTCATCTCCCTTCTCCCGCGCGCCGCCTACGCCGCCGGTTCTCTGATGATCGCCCCGCAAAGCCTGCGCTCCGACGAAGCCACCCTCATCTGGGACAAAGCCGCGCCCGCCAGCGCCGGCCTGACCTACGAGGTCCTGCGCGACGGAAAACTCGTCGGCACCACCCTGAAGACTCACTTCACCGCCAAGGGTCTCGCTCCCGACCATCGTTACGTTTTCAAGGTCGTCGCTCGTCCCGCCGCCGGCGGCCAAACCGTTCCCGCACCCGGCAAACTCTCCGTGCACACCCGTGCGAAGGAGCCCGTCGTCTCCGTCCTCGATCACGGCGCCGTCGGCGACGGCAGCACCCTCAACACCCACTCCATCCAAGCCGCCATCGACGCCTGCCCACTCGGCGGCGTGGTCCTTATACCCGAGGGCGTTTTCCTCACCGGCGCGCTCACCCTCAAAAGCGACATGACGCTCCTCATCGCCAAGGGCGGCGTGCTCAAGGGCAGCAGCGACCCCAAGGACTACCTTCCGTTTAACCGCAATCGATTCGAGGGCTGGGAAATGGACACCTACGCCAGCCTGCTCAACGCCGGGACCCTCGACCGTGCCGGCCCCGCCAACATCCGGAACCTCAGCATCCGAGGCGAGGGCACCCTCTCGGGCGGCGGCAGAAAACTCTCCGACGCCACCATCGCCCTCTACCCCAAGAAGGTCGACGGCCTGCGCGCCCGCGGCCGCCTCGTGCTTCTGATGAATGCCGAGAACGTCGAGATCTCCGGCCTCACCATCGAGGAGTCCCAGTGCTGGACGCTCCACTACATCTACTCGGAAAACATCAGCCTCCACGGCCTCACCATCCGCAGCCGCGTGCACAACGGCGACGGCATCGACCCCGACTCCTCAAAAAACTCCTATATCTTCAACAGCTCCTTCGACACCGGCGACGACTGCATCGCCATCAAGTCCGGCAAAAACCCCGAGGGCAATGCCGTCAACCGCCCCACCGAAAACGTGCGCGTTTTCGACTGCCGTTTCGATGCCGGCCACGGCATTTCCATCGGCAGCGAGATGTCTGGCGGCGTCCGCGGCGTCCTCGTCGAGGACTGTGTTGCCGGACCGCTTATCAACGGTTTCCAAATCAAGGCCACCGAGGAACGCGGCGGCTTTGTCGAGGACGTGACCGTGCGCGACTGCAGCCTGCGGCAGATCACCGTCTACACCAAGCTCGCCTACAACAACGACGGCCAGGCCGCGCCCACCCCGCCCTATTTCCGCAACTTCCGCTTCGAGAACATCGATCTCACCCAGGCCGACCCCAAGAAGCCAGTCATCATCGTCAACGGATTCCAGGCCGAAGGCCACGAGACCAGCCATGTCTCCTTCGAAAACATCCGCCTGCCCGCCGGCGCGACGGTGCAGGTCGATCGCTCCGACGACGTGCAGTTTGCCCATGTCACCACTCCGGACGGCAGCCCGCCAACCTACAAGATCACCCGCTCCAGCAAGGTCTCGCACTGATCGTCCGCCTCTCTTGCCCCACCAAACCCCATGCCCCTGAAACGTCTGGTTTCTGCAGTCCTCGTTCTCGTCTTCGCCGCATCCACGGCGCTTGCCGCTCCGCCCGATGCGCCGTCCAGGTTGCGTGTTAACGACATCGACGCTCCCGTCGGCACTCCCGCCGGCGTTTACTTCGGGTGGCAGGTCAACGACCCCGATCCCGGCGAAAGCCAATCCGCCTGCCAGATCCTCGTCTCCTCATCCGAATCCAAACTCGCCGACGGCGACGGCGATGTCTGGGACAGCGGAGAAATCGACTCCCGCCTGCAAAACCACGTCCGCTTCGCCGGCCACGCCCTCTCCGCCGACCGTCGTTATCTCTGGAAAGTCCGCACTTGGGATAAAGACGGCGCGCCCGGCCCCTACTCCGCTCCGTCCTCGTTCACCGTCGGCCTGCTCGCCAACGAAAATTGGGCCGGCGCGTCCTGGATCCGGCGCGACTCCACCGATAAGGACGACTACACCTGCTACCGTAAAAAACTCTCCCTGACCGCCAAGCCCGTCGCGCGCGCCACCGTCTATGTCTCGGGCACTCACCACTACGCCCTCCACCTCAACGGCCAGCTCGTCGGCAAGGGCCAGGCCTATCAGTATCCCCAATACCAATACTACCGCGCCTACGATATCACCTCCCTGCTGACCGCCGGCGCCGACAACCAGTTCGCCCTTTTCAACCACTGGTTCGGCGGCGGCCAGGGCCGCCCCGCCGGCGAGCGCGGCATCATTCTAAAGGCCGTCATCCACTACACCGACGGCACCAAAACCGAGCTCGGCACCGACTCCACCTGGCTCCAGTCCCGCGCCAACGCCTGGGTGTTGACCGACCTCGCCGATCGCAATCGCGGCGAGGGTGTCGGCTACGTCGAGTGTATCGACGCCCGCGAACTCCGCCCTGCTTGGACCACTCTCGCCTTTGACGACTCCTCTTGGTCGCCCGCCACCGCCTACGGCTCCACCGCCAGTGTCTCCGGCACCCTCACACCCGATCTCACCCGCATCGAGGAAACCGTTATCGCCCCCGCTTCCATCACGCTTAAGAGCGACGGCAAATACGTCATCGACCTCGGCAAGGTTTACGCCGGCATGCCGCGCATTCGCTTCTCCGGCGGCACTGCCGGCACCACCGTCACGCTGCGCGGCGGCTACGGTCTCGATTCCTCCGGCGAAATACCCGCCGGCACCAAGGCCCAATCCACCCTCATGGAATACCGCGCGATTCTCAATGGCGGCTCCTTCACCTTCGAACCCGTCGAGTATCTCGGCATGCGCTACGTCCAGATAGACAACGCGCCCATGCCGCTCACCGCCGACAACTTTTCCTTTGTCGTGCGCCACACGTCGCTCGACGACAACGCCTCCGCCTTCGAGTCCTCCGACGCCACCCTCAACGCCGTGTGGGCGCTCATGAAGCACTCGCTTTCGGTCTGCGCCCAGGAGGAGTTCGTCGATACCCCTACCCGCGAAAAAGGCGGTTTCCTCGGCGACTCCGTCCTGCAAAGCACCGTCGCCATGCCCGTCCTCGGCGAGCGCGCCCTCACCCAGCGCACGCTCCAGGAGTTCCTCCGCTCGATGGACCAACACTGGTCCAAACCCGACGACCGGGGCCGCATGAACGCCGTTTACCCCAACAACGACGGCGCGCGCGACATCCCCGACTTCACCCAGGCATTCCTGCCGTGGGCCTGGGCTTACTACACGGAGACCGGCGACCGCACCTTCCTGGCCAAATACTATTTCCATCTCAAATCCATCGCCGACTACGTCGCACGCCACACCGATGCCACCACCGGCCTCGTCACCAAACTCACCGGCGGCAAGGGCCCCTACCAATACGGCATCGTCGATTGGCCCGCGTCCATGCGCTACGGCTACGACATGGCCACCGACGCCCGCACCGTCATCAACGGCTGGGCCTACGCCGACTTCTCCATTCTCTCGCAGATCGCCGCCGAGATGCGCGACCACACCGACCGCGACGCCTACCAAGCCAAGGCCCTCGCCCTCGCTGATGCCATCAACAGCAAACTCCGCAACTCCGGAGGCCTTTATATCGACGGCCTTCGCGCCGACGGCACGCCCAGCCCCCACGTCTCGCAACACGCCAACCTGTTTCCCCTCGCCCTCGGGATCGTGCCCGAGGAAAGCCGCGCCGCCGTCACCGAGCGCGTCAAAGCCGATGGCATGCGTGTCGGCATGGTCACCGTGAACTGGCTTGTCCGCGCCCTCGGCGAATCCAAGCAAGGCCCGGCCCTGCTCTCGCTCTACACCGACGCCACCCGGCCCGGCTGGGCCCAGAGTCTTTCTCGCGGTGCCACCGCCACCTGGGAATCTTGGGACGCCGACACCACCGGCCAAAGCCTCTCCCACGCCTGGGGCGCCTCCGGCCTCGAAGGCTACTACCGCTACATCCTCGGTGTCCGCCCCCTCAAACCCCAATACGAAGAGGTCCTCATCCAGCCGCTCGATTTCACCAACAAGCTGAACTGGGCCAAGGGCAAGATCACCACCGATCGCGGCCCCATCGCCGTCCACTGGAAAAGCTCCGCCGGTTCCTACACCCTCCACGTCGATATCCCCGTCAACATCACCGCCCGCATCGCCGTCCCTCGAGGCACTGGCGCTAACCCCGGCGTCACCCTCGATGGCGCGCCCGTCCCCTTCACCACCGATGGCGATACCCTCGTCATCGCCGATGTAGGCTCTGGCAGACACACCCTCATCCGGCAAGACACCGCACCTGACGCTCCGGTTGTAGAGACTTCACCCGCCGTTTTACCGCAGACCACCTTCGCCAACCTGCGCGCCGGAAAACCGCAGACCGTCGTCACCTACGGCACTAGTCTTACCGTCACCGGTGCCTGGCCAAAAGCCATGCACGACTACTTCGACCGCCACTTCCCAGGCCAGATCACCTTCGTGAACGCCGCGCAATCCGGCCAGCACTCCAACTGGGGCTTGGAAAACCTCCGCCAGCGCGTCCTCGATAAGCACCCCGACCTCGTCTTCCTCGAGTTCGCGGTCAACGACGCCGCCACCAAGCACGGCATCTCCCTCGAAAAGTGCCGCGCCAACCTCGACGCCATGGTCCACACCCTGCGCAAACAAAACCCCAGAATCGACATTGTCCTCCAGACGATGAATCCCGCCTGGGATTCGCCCGCCTCCGCCCCCAAGCGCTACGCCGGCGACCGTCCGAACCTCGCCGACTACTACGCCGTTTATCGCGACTACGCCCGCGCCAACCACCTCCCGCTCGTCGACCACTACCCCGTATGGGCGAGCCTCCTCCAAGCCGAGCCCGAACGCTTCCATGCGCTCGTCCCCGATGGAATCCACCCCGGCGAATCCGGCAGCCTCGCCATCACCTGGACCGCACTGCAAGCCGTGCTCGAGGACGCGCGCAAACCCGACGTCTCTATTCTGGACCACGGTGCCGTCGGCGATGGAAAAACCCTCAACACCCGCGCCCTTCAGGCCGCCATCGACTCCGCCCACGCCTCCGGCGGCGGCACCGTCGTCGTTCCGTCCGGCGTCTTCGTCAGCGGCGCCTTGTTTTTAAAACCAGGCGTCAACCTGCGTCTCGAAAAAGACGCCGTGCTCCGCGCCTCCACCGATGTCGCCGCGCACTTCCCGCCCCGCCGCACCCGCATCGAGGGCCATTTCGAGGACAACTTCACCCCCGCCTTCATCAATGCCGACCACTGCGACGGCCTGCGCATCATCGGCGGGGGCACCCTCGATGGCGACGGCCGCCCGCTCTGGGATGCGTTCTGGAAACTTCGCCGCGCCTCGGAAGATCCGAAAGGGTTCAGTAACCTCACCATCCCCCGCGCCCGCCTCGCCCTCATCGAAAACTCCAGCGATGTCGTCATCGATGGCGTAACCTTTAAGGACTCCCAATTCTGGAACCTCCACCTCTACCGCTGCCGCGATGTCCTGGTGCAAAACACCCGCTTCGTCGTGCCGGATGACTACAAGCAGGCCCCCAGCTCCGACGCCATCGACGTCGACAGCTCCCAGGGCGTCACCATACGCGCTTGCTTCTTCTCCGTCACCGACGACTGCATCGCCCTCAAGGGCTCAAAGGGGCCCTTCGCGCTCGACGACCAAGACAGCCCGCCCGTCGAGCGTGTGCGCATCAGCGATTGCGTCTTCAAACGCGGTCACGCCGCTCTCACCCTCGGCAGCGAAGCGACCGTAGTCCGTGACGTTGTTCTCGAAAACTCCCGGGTCCTCAACGCCATGCCTGTGCTCAACCTCAAGCTCCGCACCGATACCCCCCAGCACTATGAAAACATCCACCTGCGCGACCTCGCGCTAGATAGTTCGGGCGGCTCCCTCATCTCCGCCCGCCCTTGGACTCAATACGCCGACCTTCAGGGCCAGACACCTCCACGCTCGGTCGTGCACGACATCACGCTCTCCCGCATCCGCGGCCGTTTCGGTTCCCTCGGCGACATTCAGGGCATTCGCGGCCAGACCGACATCAGCGCCATCACCTTCAATGACATCGACCTGAAACTCAAAAGCGAGCGGCTCAAGACCCGCGAGGTGCGCGATCTCAACTTCAACAACGTCATCCTCAACGGCAGTCTCCTCCCCTCTGGCCCCACGAACTGATCCCCCGCACGCGCACGCGGATTCCAGCTGCGTGCCTCTTGTTTGGCGACTACCGCGCCCGCCGGACTCGCTCTCAAAAAAAGTCCTAAGCCTAAACTCGCCTTTCGACGCCAAGACCTCCACCTCCATTCCATGTCCTCCCCGCTCTTCAAACTATCCGGAAAAGTTATCGTTATCACCGGCGCCACCGGCACCCTCACCGGTTCCGCAGCCGACTATCTCGCCGCCCAGGGCGCCCGCGTCGTTTACCTCGGCCGCACCCAGTCCAAACTCGACGACGCCCTCGCCAAGGTCCGCGCCGCCCATCCCGCCGCCGAGGTCCTCGGCCTCGCCGCCGATGTCAACGACCGTCCCGCCCTCGAGCGTGCCCGCGACGAGGTCCTCGCCAAGTGGGGCCGCATCGACGCCCTCGTGAACGGTGCCGGCGGCAACCAGCCCGGCGCCACCATCACACCCGACAAGACCTTCGCCGACCTCGATTTCAACGCCTTCCAGCAGGTCGTGGACCTCAACCTCCACGGCACCGTCCTCCCCACCCTCGTGTTCGCCCCCGCCCTGCTCGCCGCCGGCGGCTCCGCCAGCGTGGTCAATTTCTCCTCCGCCTCCGCCACCCGCGCCATCACCCGCGTCGTCGGCTACTCCGCCGCCAAGGCCGCGGTGGAAAACTTCACCCGCTGGCTGGCCGTCGACCTCGGCCGCCGCACCCAGGGCGGCGTGCGCGTGAACTCCCTCGTCCCCGGCTTCTTCCTCGGCGAGCAAAACCGCCGCCTCCTCACCAATGAGGACGGCACCCTCACCGCGCGCGGCGACACCATCTGCCGCCAGACGCCTTTTGGACGCTTTGGCCAGGCCGAGGAACTCCACGGCGCGATTCATTTTCTCCTCTCCGACGCATCCAAGTTCGTGACCGGCACCACCGTCGTCGTCGACGGCGGCTTCGGCGCCTTCTCCGGCGTCTGAGTCGCACTCAGGACGTTCTGACCGTAAGGGCGCACCTCGCGTGCGCCCGCTGCGACCAGGCCCTCCTGCTTATCACCGGCAGGCATTTCACGCGGGAGAAAATGCCTCCGACCCGGCCTCACATCCAGCCATGCCTTCTCGCTCCGCCCCCCTCCTCCTCGAAGAATGCTTCCGCTGGTTCGGCCCCGCCGATCCGGTTCCGCTGAGCTACATCCGCCACGCGGGCGCCACGGCCGTCTTCACCTCTCTGCACCAGATCCCCTACGGTGAGGCCTGGCCGCTTGAGGCCATCCGCGAGCGCAAGGCCCAGCTCACCGCCGCCGGCCTGCGCTGGACCGCCGTCGAGTCCGTCCCCGTTCACGAGGACATCAAGACCGGCTCCGGCGACCTCAAGACCCTCCTCGCCAACTACGCCCAAACCCTTCGTCACCTCGCCACCGAGGGCGTGCACACCGTCGTCTACAACTTCATGCCCGTGCTCGACTGGGTCCGCACCGACATGCGCCACGTCTTGCCCGACGGCACGGAGTGCCTTCTCTTTGACCCCGTCAAATTCGCCGCCTTCGAGCTCCACGCCCTCCAGCGGCCCGGCGCCGAAGCCGACTTCACCCCCGATCAAATCGAGGCCGCCGGTCGCTGGTGGGCCGGCCTCGACGACGAGGCCCGCGACTCCTTCATCAAAACCATCATCGACGTCTTTCCGGGCGTGAAATGGGGACTCACCCTCGACGATATCCGTGCCCGCCTCGCCGCCTACGCCCGCATCGGCCGCGCCGAGCTCACTGCCAACCTCGCCCGTTTTCTGCAACACGTCGTCCCCGTCGCCGCCGAGGTCGGCATTCGCCTCGCCATCCACCCCGACGACCCTCCTTTCTCCGTGCTCGGCCTGCCGCGCATCGTCTCCACTGCGGACGACGTCGCCGCGCTCTTCGTCCTCGCCGACCACGAAGCCAACGGCCTCTGCCTCTGCTCCGGCTCCTTCGGCGCCCGCCCCGACAACGATATCCCAGCCCTGGCCCGCCGCTTCGCCCCTCGCATCCACGCCGTCCACCTTCGCGCCACCAAACGCGAACCCTCCGGCGTCTTCTACGAGGCCGACCACCTCGGCGGCGACGTGGACATGCCCGCCGTCCTCCGCGTCCTGCTCGACGAGCAGGACCGCCGTCGCTCCGCCGGACGCCCCGACTGGCAACTCCCGCTCCGCCCCGACCATGGCCACACCATGATGCAGGACCTCACCAACTACATCCCCCTCACCCCCGGCTACTCCGCCATCGGCCGCATGCGCGGCCTCGCCGAGCTCCGCGGCGTTATGCACGGGCTCCGGTCCGACAAAACCCATGCTGGCGTCGGCCTTTCTGCTCCGTAACAATTCGGTTACGATCAAGATGGCTTCTAGTCATCCGCCCGCTCGCTGCTAGACAGCCCTCATGATGGAAAAACGCACACTCAAAGTCCGCACCGTCATTATCTCTGACGTCCACCTCGGCACCCACGACTGCAAGGCGGCGGAGGTGAATCATTTTCTGAAATACACGCGGTGCGAAAAACTCATCCTCAACGGCGACATCATCGACGGCTGGCGGCTCAAACAGGCCTCCTACTGGCCCAAAGCCCATACGCGTTTCATCCGCCTCGTCCTCAAAAAACTCGAGAAGCGCAACACCGAGGTCATCTACCTGCGCGGCAACCACGACGACGTGCTGAGCAAGTTCCTGCCCATGGCTTTCGAGAACCTGCATCTCGTCGAGGACCACGTCCACGAGTCCGCGAGCGGCAAACGCTACCTCGTCCTGCACGGCGATGTGTTTGATACCATCACCAAAAACTTCGTCTTCCTCGCTTATCTGGGCGACTGGGGCTACCGCGCACTCATGCGGCTGAACCGGCTCTACAACCGCTGGCGCAGCTGGCGCGGCAAGGAATACTACTCGCTCTCCAAAGCGGTGAAGGCGCGCGTCAAACGCGCCGTCAGCCACGTCTCGCATTTCGAGGAGCACATCGCCGAGCTGGCCAAGAGTCGGGGCTGCACCGGTGTCATGTGCGGCCACATCCACACCGCCGCCGACCGCATGATGGGCGACGTGCATTACCTTAACAGCGGGGACTGGGTGGAATCGTTGACTGCCATCGTGGAGCACTACGACGGCCGCTTTGAGTTGATCGATTTCGCGGGCTTCCGTCGCGAGTATCCGATGGACGACGAGAACACCGACGCGGCCGAGACGCTGGAACCCGTTGAACCCTCGCCGCCGGTCAATCTAACCGCCTGAACGGCGAACCCGCCAGATATACCGTGCGCAGAGGCGCAACCCGGTGGTCATGCGTTCAGGCCGGGCCTTTATCACAAAGCAAAGCGCCCTCTGCCGCCACGGCTCGGTCTCTATTTTTTGAGACCTTTTTTCTGACCGATTCAGCCCCACGGCGGACTCGAACTCACGTTCGAGCCTGCGATGAGGAACCAGCCTATGCCGCGCCTCAGCCGAGCAGTTGCAGGCGTTGGGCGGCGGAGAGTGGCTTTGGGAGCGTAGCGTTCGGCGGCGGCCTGCATGGTCAGGTCTTCAGCGTAGCTTGGCATAATCGCTTCCATTCACGCGCGGCCCTCCTGGGGTCGTCAGGAGCTGCGGGAAATATTTTTGCACACTTCCAAAGCGATAGGCACGCACACTGACGCACCCGGCGAGGCGCCGAGCAGGGCCGAAATGGTGCGGTTATGGTTGGTGACGACCTCCGTGCCGTAATGCACAATGCCAGCCTCGCTATCGGTCTTCTTGATCACCTGCAACCGGATGCCCGCGTCCATCAGACGCGCCCCAATCCGAAGAGGTAAGGCCCGATTTTTGTTAGTTTCATGAAACGATTACCTGGAGAGTTTGCTCGGATGACCACACAGGGCGTCCGGGCTGCCCACCTGAAGTATTTTTTGCGATCTACGAGTGCACCACGGGGTTCACGCAACGCTATCTGTTTCGCGATCTCGCGCCGGCTCATCAGCTCCGCTCGCGGTTTTGGGGTTACACGAGCTTCAGCTGCTTGCGGGCGGTGGCGGCCAGCTCGTTGAACTTTGCGGCGTTTTCAGGGAGGCGGTAGTCCAAACCGTAGGTGGGAATCAGCTCCTGCATGCGCTTGATGCCGGCGGCGTTCTCGGTGAGGTGCGGGAAGCTCTTGCGGATGACCTCGGTGACGATGTTCACACACACCGAGGCGCCGGGGGACGCGCCAAGGAGGGCGGACATGGATTTGTCGGCGCTGGTAAGGACCTCCGTGCCGAAGTGGACGATGCCGGCTTCGCCGTCAGTCTTCTTGATCGCCTGCACGCGAATGCCGCCGTCCACGAGCTTCCAATCCTCGTCCTTGGCGTTGGGATAGAAGATGCGCATCACCCGCATCCGGGCGGCCATGCTCTGCGTGCCCTGCAGAACAAGGTAGCGCACGAGCGGAAAATTCGTGGCGGCGATCTTGAGGAGGGTGCCGAGGTTGTGCGGCTTCACCGAGCGCACGAGATCGGTCCAGCTGCCCGTGCGGTGCAGGAAGCGCGTGGTCCACGCGGCGAAGGGGCCGAAGAGGAGCGTCTTCTTCCCGTCGAGGATGCGTGTGTCGATGTGCGGCACGGCCATCGTGGGCGCCTCGGGCAGGTTCTGCCCGTAAACCTTGGCCTGATGCCTCGCGACGATCTCGGGCTTGTCGCACACGAGCCAATGGCCGCCGATGGGAAAACCGCCGAGGCCCTTCGCCTCGGGCAGGCAGGCCTTTTGCAGGAGCAGGATGCTGCCGCCGCCCGCGCCGACGAAGACGAACTTGGCGAGGCGCGTCGTCGTCTCGCCGGTCTTGAGGTTTTGCACCGTCACCGCCCAGCGTCCGTCGGGCTGTTTTTTGAGGTCCACGACCTTGCTGCTGGCGTTGACGGAGCAGCCGGGCTGCTTACCCAGCCAGGCGAGGAGCTTGCGGGAGACGTTGCCGAAATTGATGTCGGTGCCGCCGTCCATCTTGGTCGCGGCGATCGGCATGGCTGGATCGCGGCCCTCGGTCAGCAGCGGAGCCCACGCACCGATCTTCTTCGGGTCGGTGGTGAACTCCATCTCCCTGAAAAAGTGATGCGCCGACATGCCGGCGAAGCGCGACTTGAGGAAGGCCACCTGGTCGTCGCCGTGGACAAAGCTGATGTGCTGGACCGGGTTGATGAAGTCCGTGGGGCCGTCGATCATGCCCGAGGCGACGGCGTGGCCCCAGAACTGGAGCGATTGCTCGAACTCCTGGAAGATATCGATGACCTTCTGCACCTTCACCGGGCTGCCATCTGCGGGCTTGGGCGTGTAGCTGATCTCGCAGATGCCGGCGTGGCCGGTGCCGGCGTTGTTCCAGCCGTTGGAGCTCTCAAAAGCCAATTCGTCCGCCGCCTCGAACACCTGGATCGAGAGCGCGGGATCGAGCCGCTTGAGCAGCGCGCCGAGGTTGGCGGACATGACGCCGCTGCCGATGATGATGACATCGGAATCGGCAGGCTGCGAGGCGGTGGAAGTGGTGGCGGTGGACATGGCGGGCGGGGGCGAACGGAGGACGGGCGAAGGCGACGGATGGAACAGAGGATTGGCCGCAAGTCCCGCTGGGCGGGACGAAAGCGAAGGCAGAATGCGAAAAAATTAAGGCAGGACGGAAATGGGTTTTAGGAGAATATTTACCGGCTCAAAAAAGAACGGCGGTATTGGACACATATCGGAGCCAAAATCATATCAATCTTCCGATTCCAGTTCGCTCCGTTTTTTGCGATTTTTGCGTCTCTTTGCGGCCAATCATGCCCGAGGTTGGTAGATGACGGGCTTGAGCGTAGGCGCAAGCAAGGCGCGGAACGTCGGCAGGTCCTTGACGGCGCGCAGGGCGATGAGCTGGCGGGCAATGTTGCCCACTGCGGTGCCTTCGAGGGCGAAGGCGACCACCGGGACGCCGGCGGCGTCGGCGGTGGCCTGGCAGAGCAGACGGTTTTTAGAACCGCCGCCAACCATGAGGATGCGGGTGAACTTGCGTCCGCCAAGACGCTCGAAGGCTGCCTTGGCGTCGGCGTGACCGCGACCGAGGGAGGCGCAAATGAGGCGGGTGTAGGCGACGAGATCCTTGGGCGCGGCGAGGCGGCGCTTTTTGATCTGGGCGTCGATGGCGGCCTTCATCGAAGGCGGGTTGGAGAAGGCGGGATCGGTGACGTCGAGCAGCACGGCCGGCGCGGGCAGTTTTTCAGCGGCGGTGATGAGGGCGGTCCACTCGGCGTCCGTCTTCGGACGGGAGGCGAAGTCCTTCATGATACCCTCGAGCAACCACAGACCGATGACATTGGTGAGCGGACGGTAGCGGCCGTCGCCGATGCGCTCGTTGGAGATGCGGGCGGCAAGGGCCTCGGCGCCGAGCACCGGGGATTCGCTCTCGTAACCGACCAACGACCAGGTGCCGGAGCTGATGTAGAGATCGCCGCCATCGGGCGAGGCGGGCATGGCATCGTAGGCGCAAGCCGTGTCATGACCTGGAACGACGACGACCTCGGTGTCCTTGATAAAATCGAGACCCTGCACAGGGCCGAGTCGGGCGCCGGCGAGCACAGGCGCGGCCAGCCAGCGGGCGGGCACCTTAAAGTGCTTCAAAGCGGCGGCGGACCAGCCGGTGCTCCTGACATCCAGCAGCTGCGAAGTGCTGGCGATGGTGATCTCGTTCACCATGCGGCCGGAAAGCAGGAAGTTGAAATAGTCCGGAAGGAAAAGACAGCGCGAGGCGAGCTTCGCCACGCCGGGATGGGTGGCGACCGTCTCCGCGAGCTGGAGGGAGGCGTTGTAGAAAACGTTCGGGATGCCGGTCGCCGCGTAGATGCGGGCGAGCGCGGCGGGATCGGCGGCGAGAGCTTTCAGGCCGGCCTGGGTGCGGTTATCGCGGTAAGCGAAAGTCGGATACACGGGGCGGCCCGCGGCGTCCACCAGCACATAATCCACCCCCCAGGTATCGACGCCGACCGAGGCAAGCGCCGCGCCCTTGGGCAGGAGCGCGACGGCCTTGCGCAGACCGGCGACGATCTGCTCCCACAGTCCGCCGATGTCCCAGAAATCATGCCCGCCCATGGTGCGGAAGGCATTCGGGAAACGGTGCGCCTCCGTGAGCACAAGACCGGTGCCATCCCAACGACCGAGCATGACTCGGCCGGAGGTGGCGCCCAGATCGATGGCGGCACAGTAGGTAACGGTGGACTTCTTTTTGGCGCACATGGCAGACGGGGAGCGGGAGACGTTTTACAGGATCAACGCAGGAAGGCCTCGTGGAGGCCGCCATCCACGGTGACGATCTGGCCGGTGGTCTTGCTCAGGCGTTGGGTGACGAGGAGGAAATACGCCTCGGCCTGGTCGGCGGGCGTGATCGGGGCCTTGGTAAGGGTGCGGTCGGCGTAGAACTGGGCGAGCTTGGTCACCAGCGAGTCGGTGGCCTCGTCCTCCGTGTAGGGGATGGCGTATTTCGCGAGCGAGCCGATGACGCGATCGCGCGGGAACATGGCCGAACCCTGGACGACCGTGGCGGGGGCGACGCCGTTGACTCGCACCAACGGGGCCAGCTCCATGGCGAGCTCGCGAACGAGGTGGTTGGCGGCGGCCTTGGAGGTGTCGTAGGCGAGCGAGCCCTTCTTGGCCACGGCGGCATTGGCCGAGGTGGTGAGCACGAGGTTGCCGCGCAAACCCTGGGCCTTCCAGGTCTTGAAGGCCTCGTCCGCGACGAAGTAGCTACCGGTGACGTTGATATTGAAAGTCAACGCCCACTTGTCATCGGGGATGTGACCGGAGGTATCCGAAGGCACGAAGATGCCGGCGGTCACGCAGATGGAGTCAAAGCCGCCGTAGGCGAGCGCGACCTGATCAAGCATGGCGCGGATGGAGGCGCGGTCGGTGATGTTGGCGGCGAGACCGATGGCAACGCCACAATTCGAGATGCCGGTGCCGGCAACGCCGATACCGAGGCCGAACTTGTCGGTGATCTCCTTGGCGGTGGCCTCGGCGGCGGCGGCGTTGAGGTCAACGCACACGATGTGGGCGCCCTCGCGGGCGAGACGGTGGGCGGTCTCCTTGCCGATGCCGGAGCCGGCACCGATGACAACGATGACCTGGCGGGCGAGCTCTTTCTCGGCGGGCATACGCTTCAACTTTGCCTCTTCGAGGAGCCAATACTCGATATCGAACGCCTCCTGTTGCGGAAGGGAGATGTAGCGGTCGATGGCCTCGGCTCCGCGCATGACCTCGACGGCGCAGTTGTAGAACTCGGCGGTGACACGGGACTCGGACTTGTCCTTGCCCCAGGCGATCATGCCGAGGCCGGGGATGAGCACGACGGTCGGATTCGGGTCGCGCACGGCGGGCGAGTCGGCGCGTTTGCAGCCAGCGTAGTAGGCGGCGTAGTCCTTGCGATAGAGCTCGAGACCGGTGGCGAGCTTCTTCTTGAGCGTGGCGAGGTCCTCGGCCTGCGGGTCCCAGGCAACGTAGAGGGGCTTGATCTTGGTGCGGAGGAAATGGTCGGGGCAGCTGGTGCCGAGAGCCGCGAGGGTGAGGGCGTCGTTGGAATTGACGAAGCGAAGGATTTTATCGTCGTCCTGAACAGTGCCGATGAAGCGCTTTTGCTGGGAAACCTGGCCGCGGAGCCAGGGGAGAATCTCGGCGAAGGCGGCGCGGCGCTGGGCCTCGGGGAGCGTTTGGAATTTCTGGCCGCCGAAGGCCTTGGCGTCGCCGCCCTTGGCCTGATATTTTGCCTCGATGTAAGCGGATGCTTTTTCGATGAGGTCGAGGGTCCAGGTGTAGCAAGCCTTGTCGTCATCGGCCCAAGAGATGAAACCGTGCTGGCCCATCATGATGGCCTTTACGTTCGGCTGCTCCTTGGAGATTCGCTGCATGGCGAGACCGAGCTCGAAGCCGGGACGCATCCAGGGCACGTAAGCCATCTGGCCGCCGAAGATTTCCTGGGTTAGTTTTTCGCAATTGGCCGAGGCGGCGATGGAGATGATCGCATTGGGATGCATGTGGTCGACGAACTTGCCCGGCAGGAAGCTGTGCAGGGGCGTGTCGATCGACGAGGCGCGGGGGTTGAGATTAAACGTGGCGTGCGCCTGCATGCCGACCATGTCGTCTTCGGCGGGAGCCTTGAGGCCCTTGTCGGCGCGGGCGTTGTAAACGCCTTGGAGGGCGAGAAGTTTCTCCTGATAGAGCGACGAGAAAAACTCGCGACCGGCGGTGCGAAGGTCGCCGCCCGAACCCTTCACCCAGAGAACCTCGACCTCTTTGCCCGTGATGGGATCTTTGCCGGCGAGTTTGGAGGATGTGTTGCCTCCTCCGGTGTTGGTGATGCGTTGATCGGAGCCCAGTAGGTTGGAGCGATAGACCAGGCGGGCGACGGGATCGAGCGAGGCGGCCTTGGCGTCTTCCCAACGGAAGTTAACGTGTGTGTAGGTGTTGGACATGGTAGGAATAAGTTGAGGGAAAAAGGATCAACGACGGGAGAGGACCTTGCGTTCGTAGGTCTTGATCTCGTCCATGAAGGCGAGTCCGGCAGGCACGTTGTGGCGGCGGCAGAACTCGTCCCAGACGAGGCCGAGAGGCAGGGCGCGGGACTCCTCGAAGAGGGCGAGTCGGAGGGCATGGTCGCCGGCCTGCTCGGCGGCGCGGAGGCGGGCGGCGGGCTCAAGCAGGGCGGTCAGCAGCGCCTTCTGCGCGGCACGGGTGCCGATGACCCAGGCGGCGAGGCGATTGATCGAGGCATCGAAGTAATCGAGGCCGATGGCGGTGCGTCCGAGGAAACCGCCGCGCACCAGCTCCTCAAAAATGGCGCGCGTGGCGTCGTCACAGGTGACGACATGGTCGCTGTCCCAGCGCACGCCGCGGCTCACGTGGAGAAGCAGAGCGGGGGTAAACTGGAGAACGGAGGATATTTTGTCGGCGAGCGACTCGGTCGGGTGGAAATGGCCGGCGTCGAGGCAATAGGCGAGATTGCCCCGGGTAAGGGCGTAGCCGAGGTAGAACTCGTGCGAGCCGGCGGTGTAGGACTCGGCTCCGATGCCGAAGAGCTTGGATTCAACGGCGTCGAGGTGGTGTTTCGCGTTAAGTTTTTCCGCGAAAACACGGTCGAGCGAGGCGGCGAGACGGGCGCGGGGCGCGGCCCGGTCGAAGGGCGTGTCCTTGGAGCCGTCGGGTATCCAGACATTGGTGACGGTGCGGGTGCCGAAGGTTTTTCCAAAGGAAGCGCCGATGCGCCGGGCGGCGGTGCAGTGGTCGATCCAGAAGTCGCGCACGGCGGCGTCGGGGTGCGAAAGCGTTCCGTCGGTCGCGAGCGGATGCGAGAAGCAGGAGGGGTTGAAATCGAGGCCGTGGAGGCCGCGTGCCTTGGCCCAGTCCACCCAAGAGGCGAAGTGCCTGGGCTCGATGGCGTCGCGGTCAACCGCCTTGCCGGCGAAGTCGGCGTAGATGGCGTGAAGATTCAGGCGATGGCGGCCGGGCAGGAGTTTGTAAACAAGGTCGAGGTCGCCGCGGAGCTGGTCGAGGGTGCGGGCCTTGCCTGGGTAGTTGCCGGTGGCCTGGATGCCGCCGCCGGAGAGGGTCGCGTCGGGTTTCTCAAAACCGCCGACATCGTCGCCTTGCCAGCAATGCAGGGAGATGGGGGTGTTCGCCAGCGTGGCAAGGGCGGCCTCCACATCGACGCCGAGGGCGGCGTAGGCTGAGCGCGCGGCGCCGAAGGCGGTTGCGTTGGACGGGGCGGAGACTGTGCGGGATTTTGCCATGGTGGGTGGAGAGGTTTAGCCTATCCTAACGGAAAAACCGGCAGAAAAGAATGTGGCCAATGGCTCAAAACATATGAAATTTGAGCCATGATAAAAGAAGCCGGCGATTTCGCCTGTTACCTGCCAGCCAGCAATGAAGCCGGACTTTGGGGGGTGAGCCTTCGCGCGGGCGGACGTATCACTCATGCTCCGGGCGATGCCTATCCGCCGAAGGGGCATCCGGCGGACCATGCCTTCGAATGGGAACACGGTCGCGTGCTCGGCGCCTGGCAGGTGGTATGGATCGAACGCGGTGCGGGCGAATTCGCCTCGCGCCGGGGCGGAGCAGGCGAGCGCGTAACGCAGGGGGACGTGATTTTCATCACCCCCGGCCAGTGGCATCGCTACCGACCGGCCGCCAAAACCGGCTGGCGCGAGCATTGGATCGAATTGGAGGGAGCGGTGCCTGCGCGTCTCACGGAAGCCGGCCTGCTGCCCGCCAACTGCGCTGTGCTGAGCGGACTGGAGCCCGGCGCGCTGGGTGCAAGCATCGCGGGGTTGCACGAAGGTTTCGACTCGGCCGGCGCGGCGGAAAGCGCGGCGGGCGGGCTGGGCCTGCTGGGCCTGCTGGTCGAGGGCATGCGCCGCCACGGGCAAGACGAAGCCCCGCTGGTGCGCGCGGTGCGGCGCGCGGAACGCATCCTGGCCGAGCGTCTGGGCGAGACGCCGGACCTGCCCGCGCTGGCCCGCGAGCTGGGCGTGGGCTACGCCGGCTTCCGGCGCGAGTTCAAGCGCCGCACCGGCCTGGCGCCCGGACAATACCTGATGCGCCTCCGCCTGGAGCGTGCCCAACGCCTGCTCGGCGCCACGCCGGCCACCCTGGAAGCGGTGTCGGAAGCGGTGGGCTTCAGCTCGGCGTTTCATTTGTCGGCGGCGTTCAAGGCGCGTTTCGGAGTGGCTCCGAAGGTGTGGCGCAAGGGACAAAATGCAGGATGAAGAAGGCGGTGACTCAGAGCCCGAGCGCCTTCTGCCGGTAGTGTTCGTCGGGCCGGCCGGCGATGCGCTCCACCTGGGCGGCGGTGAGAAATTGCGGTTCGCCACCGGAGATGGCGGCGGCGCCGGCGAAGATCTCGGCGGCTTTCACCGCCATCAAGGTCGCGGCCAGCACCGCCTCGGGCGTGGCGCCGAGGGCGATGAGGCCGTGGTTCTCGAGGAGAATCAGGCGAGGCGGACGGGAGAGGCGTTTGATGTAATCCTCGACGGCGGACTTGATCGCCCGGGAGAGTTTCAGGCCCGGATCAGTGTAGGGCACAAAGACGCTTTCCACGCCGCAGCACACGATCTCGTCAGGGAAAAGACGGCGGGTGGCGAAGGTGCGGGCGTGCTTCGAGCAGAGCAGCGCGTTGACCGCGATGGGATGCGTATGGCCGACGAAGTTCACGCCGGGCAGCGTGAGCAGGTAGGCGTGGAAAATCGCCTCGACGGAAGGCTTCTTCATCTCGGTCGAAACGCGTGCAGCGAAGAGTGCCTCGTCCACGGCGGCGTCGCCCATGCTTTCGGTGGCGAGGAGCGGGATGAGTTTATCGAAGCGGCAGGTCGCCGTGCCGGCCACGGCCAGAGTGGCGAGATTGGAGCCGGAGGCCTTAACCGTGAAGGTCGCGGCGTCGTGGCGCATGGATGTATTACCCTCGCCGAGGATGGCGAGACGGCGCTCTTCGCGACCGAGCTGATGGGAGAGGGACAGGAGGGCGTCGAGGGACATGTCGTGAAAGGAGCTAGGATCTGGAATTGAGGAGCGGCGAGAAAGACGGCGCCCGAAGCGGAAAAGACGGGGAATGCCGCATCTCTCCGCTCCTGGCTTTCATCTTCAGGCTGCTTCGGGTGTTCGTTAGAATGCCTTGCCGTCGGCCTTGGTGCCGCAGAGTGACACCTCGATGCCGAGTTCGGCGGCGAGGGCGGCCTTGGTGTAGAGCGCGAGATCGGCATCCTTGGCGTTGTGGGCGTAGGCGACCTGGATGTGGTTGCTCTTGTGGCGGGCCATCATCTGGTCGCGGGTGACGCCGTAAGTGACAGCGTGCATGATAGGCCACTGATAGGTGGTCTCCTTCCAACGGCGCTCGGTCTCCGCCTGCGGGAGGCTTATGACTTTGGCGCGGCCGAGGTCCATCTTGAGCTTGCCGTTTTCGACGAAGAAGCGGCTCCAGATAATCTCGCCGACCTTGGCGATGCCCCGGAGGGTGCCGCCGCCGAGTCTGAAATACATACCCGGTTGGCGGAGCGAATCAGAGCCCGCCCAGCCGCCAACATGGTGATCGGCCGGGGCGCTGCCGGAGATGAGAAAAACCCAGACGTATTCGTCGGTGGTGCCGGACTTGTCCCAATCACCCCAACGCAGATCGTGAAGGGTGTTGGCGCGGGGCTGGTTGAGGGCCTTGTGCACGCGGTCGGTGAAAAGGCCGTCGAGTCCGGCGCACTCGTCCACCTCGTTAAAGTGGGGAATGGGCTCGCCGCCGCGGATGATGGAGCCGTCGGCGCGTTTGACGGGAGGACGCTCGGTGGAGTTGAGCGTGCCCTCGACGAGGTCGGAGGCGGGGAGGAGGTCCTTGAGGCCCTGCTGATACTGGATGCCGATGGTCTCGCAGCCGAACTCGTCGGCGATGCGCACAGCGGCGATGTAGGTCTTGCACTGGAGGAGAACCTGGCGCTCGGTGAGCTCGGTGGCCTCATCGGTGCCGAAGTGGAATTTCAGGCCCTTCTTCTTATACCAGTTGAACACCTCGAGCGACTCGGCGTCGGAGACCTGGGTGGTGGCGTAGTAGAGGGCGGACTGGGAGAGGCGCTCCTTGTAAACGCCGGTGGAGAAGAGGAGCTCGTCGGGGATAATGGCGTTATACATACCCATGCAGCCTTCGTCGAAGACGCCCATGATGGACTTCCTCACGCGAAGATCGTCCGCGATTTTTTTGGCGAGGGCCTTGGCCTTCGCGGGCACGGTTGCCTTGGCGAAGGCTTTGACATGGGGGGTCTTGTGCTTGACCGCGCCGCCCTTGAGCCAGGTCTCTAGGCCGCCGAGGAAGAGGGTGTCGTCGAAGTTCTCGCTCCAGAGGGTGGAGTATTTTACGCCGGCCTTGGTGAGGGAACCATTCAGGTTGAGCATGCCGACGAGGCCGGGCCAGGTGCCGGACCAGTTGGCGACGTTGAGGATCGGGCCCTGGTGCGAGATCAGGCCGTGCAGCAAATGGTGCGAATACTGCCAGACGCACTCGGCGACGATGAGCGGGGCGGTCGGATCGATGGTGGCAAACACCTCCATGCCCTCTTTCTGCGAACCGATGAAGCCGTGCTTCACGTCCTTTTTGTAAGGATGCGCGCGGACGAGTTTATAGCCGAAGGTGGCTACGACCTCGGCCAGTTGCTTTTCCATGGCCGCTTGGGCGGGCCAGCACTTTTCATTCGCCGATTGGCGGAGATCGCCGTTGGCGACGAGATACACACTCTTCTTGGGAAGTTTTTTTACGGAGGGCATGGTAGTGATGAGAGGCTAAGACGGAAAATATAAGAAGGAAAGGGTTGCGGGAGAATAAGCCGTGATATGTCGAATATCAACCCTTCCACTTTAGCATAAAATGTCCTCTTGTGAATGGACGTTAACAACCTCTACATGGATAATTTCGGCCTACCACCTGACCCCGCTCTGCTAGCCTCTCAAGTGGCGGACAGCCGCACCTTTTTCCTGCAACTCGCCGGCCCGTGGCGCGAGAAGTTGGCCGTCGTTCTGGGCGGCTGGGAGCGGTGCCGGCCCGACTACACCGTGGCACGAAGCCACTACCCCTACATGGTGATCGAACTGGTCGTCGGCGGTCGCGGGCAATGCTGGCTTGATGGCGCTGCGCACCGGTTGGAGAGCGGCGTGTGCTTCGCCAGCGGACCGCGCACCGCCTGCCGGATCGAGACAGACGCGGAAGCTCCGCTGGAAAAATTTTTCTTCGCCCTCGCCGGTCCCGGAACCAACCGCGCGCTGACCCAAGCCGGACTCCTGCACGGCCGAGCCAGACGGCTCGCCGCGCTGGGCGAAGTGCGCGAAGTGGCGGAGCTCATCACCCGCGAAGGCCGGCGGCACGGAACAGCGTCGGGCGCGATTTGCGGCCGGCTGGCGGAAGTGTTGCTCTTGCAAATAGGCGAAGCACCCGCGCGGGGCGCGAGCGTCGGCCCCAAAACGGGTTCGGAGGGAGCGAGGGAGAACTTCGAACGCTGCCGGGCCCTCATCGACGCCAACGCCGCCGAGTGGCGCGGGCTGGAAGAGATCGCCACGGCGGCAGGGCTGGAGGCTTCGAGCGTGTGCAGGCTTTTCCGGCGCTTCCTCGGCGTGAGTCCGCATCAATATCTGCGGCGGCGAAAAATGGCCGTGGCCGCCGCTTTCCTGCTGGAAACCGGTGGCAAGGTCCAGGAAGCCGCCGCGCGGGTGGGCATGGATGACCCCTTCCACTTCTCACGCTGTTTTCGCGCCGTCCACGGCGTGCCCCCGAGCGCCTTGATGGCTGCCCGGCGTTGAGCAGGCTCGCGGCAGCAGGCGCAGATCAGGCGACGCGGTCACGCCCCGACCACTTCGCCTCGCAGAGCGCCTTGTCCGCAGCATCCACCAGCTCGCTCACACCGCCTCGCGAGGCGTTCCACTCCGAAACTCCGATCGAAACCGTGCAGCCGAGTTGCTTGACCAGCTCGCGTATACTTTCCGACCGATCACGCCCTTCCACTGCATCGGACTCCACGAGCAAAACCGCAAACTCATCGCCGCCCCAGCGAATCACGAAATCCACCGACCTGACTTCGTCTTGAATGGCGTGGGCCAGATTGAACAACATTTTGTCTCCGGTGACGTTGCCGAGGGTGTCGTTGATCATCTTCATGTTATCCACGTTTATCAGCAAAATCGTAAGCGGACGATCAAACTGGCGGGCCCGCGTGACCTCGTTTTCCATAATGCGAAGCCCTTCCTTCTGGTTATAGAGCCCGGTCAGTATATCCCGGGTGGCCGCATCCGACAGTTTCATTAACGTCTCCTGCAAACGCAGCGTGTAACGAAGCGAACGCTCCAGAGCGCGCGGATTGATTTCGGATTTCACCAGATAATCCAAAGCCCCCGCGTCCATCGCCAGAACATCCAAGTCTCCCGTATTCACATAGGTGAGAAATATCACCGGAGTATTCACGCTATGCAGAGACGGTTCTCTCATCAGCTCAAGGCCGTTGCGTTTTCCTAATTGATAATCGAGGAGACAGACCGAGTATTCCCCCGTGCAAAGTTGCGTCAGGCCTTCTTCATACGTTTGGGCCCAGTGCAGATCGTAACTATCCCGCTCGAACTTTGAAAAAGCAGCCTCAATTATGCGGGCTGCGCCGCGTTCATCATCGATCAACAATACTTTCCGCTTAGACTCTGACATGCATTTAGGATACCGGTGGCTAAACCTGAGGGCAAGCCGACACATTGGAAAAGGACTGCTTTGTGCACCTGTGTCTTGCCCAGCACATCGTGCGTGATGCACGTTATGGAATGCTCTCACATCGCAGCCAGATCGAAGTCCGCTATGCCGAGACCGACATGATGGGTGTCGTTTACCACGGCAGTTACCTGCCCTGGCTCGAGGTCGCGCGCACCGCCATGCTCGCATCCGAGGGCCTTCCCTACCGCCAGCTGGAGGACGCCGGTTACTACCTCCCCGTAATCGAGGTGAGTATGCGTTACCAACGCCCTGCCCGCTACGCCGACATCATCACCATCGAAGCCGTGATCCGGGAAAAACCGGGCATTCGCCTGCGCATCGACTACCGCCTGTATCGCGGCGAGGAGCTGATCGCCGAGGGCCACACCGTGCACGTCTTCATTGATAAATCACACCGCCCGCTACGACCGCCGGCCGCTTTTGTCGCGCTGATGCAAAAACACTTTGCCTGAACCGGATCAGGCGCCGGACACGCCGCCGATTCCCTCGGCCGCGAATTCGGCCAGCACCATCGCCTCGGTCTCCGCGACGCTTAATGACTGCAAACGCGCATGCTGGCCAAGTCGCGCCAGCGCCCAGACCGCGTGCGCACGCACCATCGGCACTCCCTCCGAGGCCAGCCGCGCCAACGGCTCCACGCACTGAAGAGCGCCGGTGTTGCCCGCCACGATGCAGGCGTTGCGCAAAAGCCCCGCGAGCTTCACCCGCTTCACCGCCGTATTCTTGAAAATCGCCGCAAAGCTCTCCGGTGAGAGCGCTAGAATCTCGAGTAAACTGAGGCGCGTCATCTCCGGCCTGGCTGTAACCAGTATCTCACGACTCGCCTGCGCGAAACGATTCCAAGGGCAGACCTCAAGGCAGGTGTCGCAGCCATAAATCCGGTCGCCGATGCCGGCCCGTAATTCGCGGGGAATGACGCCTTTGTTCTCGATCGTATGGTAACTTACGCACCGGCGCGCGTCGATGACCCCCGGGGCGGTGAACGCCGCCGTGGGGCACGCGTCCAGGCAGCGTGTGCATTTGCCGCAGAGCTGGCCGGCGTGAGTGCCAGTGGCGGAGGGCGGCTTGCCAGGCAAGGGTGAGTCGGGCGGCAGTTCCAGCCGGGTGAGCACACAGGCAAGGAAGAGCCAGTTGCCGTATTCCCGCGAGATCAGCATCGCATTTTTACCGGTGAACCCCAGTCCCGACCGGGCCGCCCAGCCGCGCTCAAGAACCGGTCCGGTGTCAACGTAGTAACGGTGGTCATCCGTGCCTATTCCACTCAGCTCCTCCAACACCGCTCCGGCACGGACCAACGCGGTTTTTATGGTGTCGTGGTAGTCCGAATACTGCGAATACCTCGCCCAGCGCGGCACCGGTCCGGACGCCGGCGGTTTGGACTCCCCGTCCCCCGTAGAATAATTAATCCCCAGCATGATCACGGTGCGCACCCCCGGCAGAACGAGTTCGGGGTCGCCGCGCTTGGCCGCGCCGCGCTCCAACCAAGCCATGTCGGCGTGGTGACCGGCCGCCAGCCAGGCGTCCAATCCATCGCCGAAGGCCGGCTCGGCCCGGGCAAAACGCACGGCGTCAAATCCCAGCGCACGGAACCGCGTCCGCACCTGTTCACGCAAAACGATGCCGGGTGATTCAGTCATTTTTATCCGGCGGCCTGCCGCCGCGCGCACGGACAAAATCCACCGAATCGCGCCGGTAAACACGCAGCACATGCTGAACGACCTCGAGTTGAGGCCTGTTGTCGGTTAGGATCACGCTCCCGGCGTTGCGATAGATGGGCTCGCGCACCGCATAAAGCTCGCGCACCCGAAGTTCCGGGTCCTCGACATTGAGAAGCGGCCTCGCCCGGCTGTGCGCGGTGCGTCGCAAGATGGTTTCAACGGTGGCATGCAGACAGATGACCACCCCGCGCTTTTGCAGCTCGGTCAGCATGCCGGGCTGCACCACCAGGCCGCCGCCGCATGCCACCACGGTGCCTTGGGCCGGGTGTCCGTTTTCAATAAAATCCCGCTCCATGCGGCGGAAGGCGGCTTCGCCCTGATTGGCAAAAATATCCGCGATTGTCCGGCCCTGCAAACGCTCGATTTCATGGTCACTGTCCAGCCAACGGTGCCCGAGCCTAGCCGAGACGATACGTGAAACCGTGGTCTTCCCGGTGCCCATAAAACCTACCAGATACAAATTGACGTCATTCGGCCGCATCCTGCGCAGGCAAGGAGCTTGGCGGGGGCTTGCAAACAAATCCGCCCCAGCAAGTGACCCGCAACGCTTGCTTTGGCAGGACACCTGCTCAACGCCTGCACCCAATATGAGGCTTCGCGTCACGCATAAGACCAATTACCGATACCCTCGGGCCGTCGATTTCGCACCTCACCGGCTGTTCCTGAGACCGCGCACCACCGCCCACCAGCGATTGCTTCACCACGAGCTGTTGATCACCCCGCACGCAAAGCTCGCTTCCTTGCGCGACGCCCATGACAACGACGCCGACTGCGCCTATTTTTCCTGCAAAGCAGCGGAACTGTCCATCCACTCGACCTTCGAGGTCGAAAACTCTCAGGTCAACCCCTTCGACTTCATCCTCGAAGCCACGGCGATCTCCTTCCCGTTCACCTATGGGGCCGATGAAATCCTGGCCTTGGGCGCCTACCTCGCCCCGCCTTATGCGAAGACGCAAGACGCGCTGCTCGCCTGGCTGGATAAACGCTTCCTCGATAGGCCCGCGGAAACCGTTCCTTTTATCAGCGCCTTGAATCAACTGCTTTTCCGCCAGCTAGGCTACCAGCGCCGTGATGAGCAGGGCATTCAACCCTCGCTGGTCACCCTCGAGCTGGGCGGAGGCGCCTGCCGCGACTATGCGGTGCTGTTCATCGAACTGTGCCGCACGCTCGGCATCGCGGCCCGTTTCGTCAGCGGCTACCTCTACGCCCCGTCCGGCGAGGACAGCCGCGCCGTCGGTGCCATGCATGCTTGGGCCGAGGTCTACCTTCCTGGAGCTGGCTGGCGCGCGCTCGATCCGACGCACGGCATCTGGTGCGACACCACGTTCATCCCCGTCGCGCACGCCGCCGTCGCCGAATCCGTCAATCCCATCCAGGGCAACCTCTACGCCCGCGATCCAGTCGGCTCCACCCTCCATACCGAGGTAGTTGTAGAAAAAATATCCTGAGCCTGCTCACCATGAAAAGCCCAAGCATAGACCTGCTCCCCGCCCTCGCAACCTGCGCGGCGTCGGTCGAGAAAACCCTCTCCACCCGCGAGGTCGGACTTACCATGGGCGGCGAGCCCACCTTCGTGCCGCTCCAGCCCGAGGGAGCGGAGTGGCAGACCGCCGCGCTCGGCCCGACCAAGCTTGGTCTCGCCCGCTGCTTCGCCCACGCCTTGCTCTCACGCACCTACCCGGGCGCGATGCTGCTTCATACCTCGGGGAAACACTATCCCGGCGAGCCCCTGCCCCGCTGGTGCCTGCTTCTCCAATGGCGAGGCGATGGTCAGGTGCTTTGGCGAGACCCACGCCGCCTCAAACGCGACGGCATGCCTGGCAAACATACCCTCGCCGACACCTCTCGGGTCATCGAGGCCTTGCTCGCCACGCTCAAGCTGCCCGCCTCCGCCGCCCGCCCTGTCGCCGAACAGGACGGCGCTAGCCACGGCTGGGTCGTGCCTCTTGACCACGATGGCACTGCCTTCGCCACCGACGATTGGAGCGCCGATCTCGGCACCGATCCGATTTTCCTCAATCCCGGGGACAGCCTCGCGGGGCTTCGCCTGCCGCTGGACCAACTTGGGGATAATCGCCTGCGCCGCGCCCTCACCGCCGAACTGCTCGAAGGCAGCGTGACGATTTTCATACCGCCCTTGCTGCTCAACGCTTACCTGGCGCTCATCCCCGTCATCGAGAAAGCCATCGAGGCCGCCGGACTTGATGATGTCATTCTGGCTGGTTACGCCCCGCCCTACGACGCCACCCGCCTGCCCACCATCGGCTTCGCCTCCGATCCAGGCGTCATAGAGGTCAATCTCGCGCCCTGCGAGGACTGGCAGGCCTACGACGTGCAGCTGCACCGGCTCTATGAGGCGGCATCCGCGGTCGGAATGTGCGCGAGAAAATACCAGTTCAACGGCCGTGCCGTCGGCACCGGTGGCGGAGCGCATCTCGTTTTCGGCGGCCCGACGCCGGAGACCTCGCCCTTTTTTCTGCACCCCGCCCTGCTGCCTTCCGTCATCCGCTACTTCCAGCATCACCCTGCGCTGAGCTACGCATTCAGTGGTCTCTACATGGGACCGAGTTCGCAGGCCCCGCGCATCGACGAGAGCACCTACGAGGCGCTCTACGAACTCGAGATCGCCTGCGAAGGTGCCGCCCGTCTCGGCTCGCCCCACAACCTCGCTCTCTACGACCTGCTTTTCCGCGACCTGCTCATGGATCGCTCGGGCAACACCCACCGCGCGGAAATCAGCGTGGACAAGCTCTGGAATCCCTTCGCGGGCAACGGCCGTCTCGGCCTGGTGGAGTTCCGCGCTTTCGAGACTCATCCCGAGGCCGCCGCGCAAAGCCTGGCCGCGCTGTTCATCCGCGCCATCCTGGCACGACTCGCCGCCGCCCCGTTGAGCGCGCCGTTCATCCGCTGGCAGGGCGAGTTGCACGACCGTTTTTTCCTGCCTGCCTTCGTGTGGGACGACCTTGACGCCGTGTGCGCCGACTTGCGCGCCCACGGCCTACCGTTCGAGTCCGATTGGCTGCGCCCGCTCTGGGAGTGGCGCTTCCCCAAGGTCGGCGCCCTCAATCTCGTCTATACCCCGGCCTTCGCGCCGGATGCAGCCAAAGACGCGCCAGTCCCCGCCTCGGTGCCGTTTCAATTGAGCTTTCGCCAGGCCCTGGAGGCCTGGCCGCTGCTAGGCGAGTCGCCGAACGCGGGCGGCGTCGCCCGCACCGTTGACGCGTGCATGGATCGTCTCGAGGCCTGGGTTTCCGATGCGGCCGCGCTCGATCACGGACTGCTCCTCGTCAACGGCTACCCCTGCGCCTTCCGCCCCGCCGACGGTGGCTCGGCCGCCGGCATTCGTTACCGTGCGTTTTTCCTGCAACCCGCTTTGCAACCGCATTGTCCGGTGAACGCGCCCCTCCTCTTCGAATGGGTGGATAAAACCACGCTCACCGTCACGGCAGCAGCGCGCTGGCATGTCTGGAACCCCGGTCACATCCCCTACACCGACCGCCCCGCCGACGCCGACGAGGCGGCCACACGCCGGGCCGAGCGCTGGGAGCCCTGGCCGCACACGCTGGGCGAGGCACGCTACATCCCCCGCGTAGAGTTCGCGCCCGAGAGCAGGCACACCTTGGATTTGCGCCGCGCCGCGCTCCTCTCCCGTTAAGCCCGAAAGCCAAGGTCGAAGCCGAAAAGAGGGAGCACGCCCCTGAAGCAGGCGGTCTTTTGTGGAGTCCCGAAGTGCACTGAAGCGTGCATCGAGCGGGGGGGGAGGGGGGAAACCAGCAGAAGCCCGGCGGCTTGCCCCAGATCACGGCGCACCAGTTCGGATTTCGGGTTAAAGGCGAGCGGCAGCCCGTTCGCGGCCGACGATCATGTCGCTGCGCTTTTAGGACTCACATCAGACACCGCGCGAATCAGCTCCTGCATGCCGACAGGTTTGCGCAGGAGCAGGCTCACGCCGAGCGATCCGAGGTCGGTATTTTCTCCCGAATCGGCAAGGCCGCTGACAACGATGACGGACCTGGCCAGACCCCGACCCTGTATCCACTTCAACACTTCACGACCAGAAACCAGGGGCATGTTCAAATCGAGCAGAAGCAAATCGTAGGGCCTGCCCGTTGCCGCCAGCAGGTTCTCGAGCCCCTGCTGGCCGTCGGACGCAGTCTCAACCGAATGCCCAGCATGGCTCAACACTTCGGAAAAAGTTTCGCGCACCAGTTTGTTATCATCCACCAACAGGATTCGCAGGGAGGGTCCCTTTGCGGTGTCGGTGTTGCGCAAGGCCAGGGGGGAATCGAACTGGGCAGGCGCCGCGTCAGTGCGGGAGATCGGCAGATAGACATGGAAGATGGTGCCTTCACCCTCGATGCTCTCCAGATCGATGTAACCGCCAAGCGCATCGATCGAGTTCCAGACCACGGCCAACCCGAGTCCGGTGCCTAAGCCCGGCGCCTTGGTGGTGAAAAACGGCTCGAATAGTTTCCGGCGCACAACGTCGTTCATGCCCTTGCCGTTGTCATGAAAGCTCAGCCGCACGCAACGACCGTCCGCGAGCAGTGCCTCGGGGGCTTCGGCAGGCGCACTTTTGACGACTTTAGAGCTGATGATCAGGCAAGGCGACCAGGCGGGATTCACGTTGGCGCCAAGTTTTTCCAGCAACGTGTCGCGGGCGTTGAGGGTGAGGTTCATCACCACCTGCATAATCGCCTCTTTGGTCACCGGCACCATCGGCAGGTCGTTAAGCAACTCAAGTCGCAACTCGATGCGGCGATCGAGGGTCAGGCGGAGTAAATCGAGGGCGTTTTCCACGAGCGGATTGAGTTTGGCCGGCAACACCACCTCGGCACTGCGCCTGCCGACGGCAAGGATGCGCTGGTTGAGTTGCGCCGCCTGCGTGATCGCCTCTTCAACCGGCTTGAGCATGCCCAGCAGACGAGCGTCTTGCGCGTAAACGGAAGCGACCAGTCCGATTTGCGCCAGCATCGGCGTGAGCAGATTGTTAAACTCGTGGGCCACGCCGCCCGCGAGCTGGCCCATCGACTCCAGTTTATGAGTCTGGCGCAGGCAGGACTCCATCTCCATGCGCTCGGTCAAATTCTGCGCATGGGAGGCGACTGCGATCACCCGGCCGGTCTCGTCGATCAACGGGATGTTATGCCACTCGCAAAAGATGATGCGACCGCCCTTGGTGCGATTCTCGTTGCTGAAGTGCATGCCGCCTTCCTGCTTAAGCAGTAACCGGCTGACTTTGCGCACACCCTCCCTTGCCTCCTCGGGAACGATCAGCTCCTCAAATGACCTGCCCAGGGCCTCCTCGGCGCTGTAGCCGAATAATTGTTCGGCCGCCGCATTCCATCGCAAGATGCGCAGGCTCTCATCCCACTCCAGGTAAGCCAGCGGGGTCTGCTCGACGTGCAGGGCCAGCCGGCCTTCGGATTCTTTGCAACGAAGCTCCGCCTCCACCCGATCGGTCACGTCCAGTTCCACGACCACCAGTCCCATGCCCCCCGCCAACTCGGGCACGGGCGCGAGAAACTGCACGTAGTGCCGGCGAGCTCCGGCGAGCTCCCGTGTGAAGTCACGCGTAACGATATCTCCCGCACGAGCCCGCGCCACATCACCGGGCAGACTTTTGCGCTCCAGATTATCGAAACGCATTTCGATAAACGTCGCCCCGGCACGCACCCCGCGAGTATCGGCAGCCAGCGCATTATGCGCCACGCAATCCCCTCCCGGCCCCATCAACCATAATGCAAAAGGGAGATGATCGATCATCGCATGCAAACGAGTTTCCGTCTCATGCAATTTCCCCTCCGCTTCGATGCGGGCCCTTAATTGAGCGCGGTTGATCGCCAAAACCGCCGCGCTTCCGCATAGAGTCACCAGTAGTCCCGCCAGCAGAGCCAATGCCATGCGGCGCGCGGCGGTCATTTCCTTGGCCCAAAGCTCGGCGTCATAATCTACGCCGAGCACCGCCTCGACCTTTCCGTTTTTATCCAGCATTGGCACGAAGACGCTCACCCGGGGGCCCCGGCCATCCGTTGCGGACCGCCGCATCAATACCTTCTCGCCGAGGAAGGCTCGCAACAACTCTTCGCCTACATCGGGATACACTTCCCCGAGGCGGATGCGTCCCTTTCGTTCGCCACTTATGGCATGATCCTGATTGGAGTTATACTCCGTCTCCGCATCGACCATCAGGTATACGACTCCATCCGAGCGTCTACGGAAGGTATAAATTTCACTCACCAGCGGATTCAGCGTCACCCAGCGCTGTCCCGCCTCGATCATGGCGAGATAACGAGGATCCTTGTCGGCCGTTTCCGGCTGTAAATCCGCATGGCCCATGCGCATGAACTCGTCAGCATAGGTTGGAGCAATACCCTCCAGGAACATTCCCGCCTGGGCCTGCGGGCGTCTGGCCACCTGCTCCACCACGTAGCACCCGCCGATACCAGCCGCGATCAACACCAGCCAGAATCGCCTCCGTAGGCAGGCCCTGGGACTCATGCGTCGCAGCCGCCAGGCCAGCAACGCAACCGCGCATCCCACCGTTAAAACGAATATCAAGTAATCCGTCGAGCTGCTGTGATTGCCGATATTCAGTTAGGGAAAAGACATCCCGCCCTTGTCTTGCATGCAAGCCTGCACAAACCGAATCACCACCCAAACGCAGCGCCCTAGCGTTTAGGCGAAGGCCCTGTGCCTGCCACGCCGGTTCCGTGGTCGCGGAAGGCTCCTTTCTCCGCCGATTGCACGAAGCCCTCGGTCGCACTTTTCAATTCTTCCCAGCGGGCGCGAATCGCCTTCGCTTCCGCCGCCGTCACCTGTTGGTCCGCGCTCGCAGTCGCGATCACGCCGAGTAACTTGGCGAAATCATTCACAATCTCATTTGTCGCCGGCACCAGGGCCTGGCCGGAAGAATGGGCCGGAGGATTCGGGATGAAAAAACCGCCCGCCCGTTCGCTCACCCATTGCGCTATGCGCGTATCGTTGCTCGCCTTCAACAGTTGATCGATACGGTCGAGCGGATTGCTCGCCCCGCTGCCTGATGTATCACCCGACGGCTCGGCCCATTTGTAGATCAAAGACAAGGACAACCCCATCTCCGCCGAAATCTGTTTTGCACTGGTGCGCTTGAGAACGTCCTTAAGTAACTCGTGTGACTGCATCCCCCTAGTCTCGGCAAGCTATCGGTCGCAGGCAAGCCAGGTCGTCTCTTTGCTATCGCCCCCGCCACATAATGTTTTTTTCGGCGTGCTAAAACATAGTCACGTCGGCAGCTTCCGGTTTTTTCCATGAACATCCACGAGTATCAGGCCAAAGCCTTGTTCGAGAAATTCGGAGTCCCCGTTCCCAAGGGTGCACCCGCCAAGTCCGCCGCCGAATTCGACGCCGCGCTCGCCTCCCTCCCCGAGGGACCGACCATGGTGAAGTCCCAGATCCACGCCGGCGGGCGCGGCAAGGGCACCTTTACCGACGGCTACAAGGGCGGCGTGAAGTTCTGTAAAACCAAGGCCGAAGCCCTCGAGATCGCCGGCAAGATGATCAACAACACGCTCGTGACCATCCAGACCGGCCCCGCCGGCCGCAAGGTCCAGACCGTTTACTTCACCGTCGCGAGCGATATCAAAAAGGAATACTACCTCGCCGTCCTGCTCGACCGCGCCTCCTCCCGCCCCGTCATCGTCGCCTCCACCGAGGGCGGCGTCGAAATCGAGAAAGTCGCCCACGACACGCCCGAGAAGATCACCAAGATCATCATCGATCCCGCCTA
Organism: Verrucomicrobia bacterium IMCC26134; assembly: GCA_000972765.1. Classification (GTDB taxonomy): domain Bacteria; phylum Verrucomicrobiota; class Verrucomicrobiia; order Opitutales; family Opitutaceae; genus IMCC26134_A. The sequence goes on from CP011265.1 coordinate 2,276,945, forward strand.
CGGCGTCGCCGATTTCCAGCTCCGCCAGGTCATCACCGCCCTCGAGCTCACCGGCAACGAGGCCAAAAACGCCGCCAAGCTCATCAAGAATCTCTACACCATGTTCTGGGAGACCGACGCCGCCATGGTCGAGGTCAACCCGCTCATCACCACCCCCAGCGGCGACGTCCTCGCCCTCGACGCCAAGGTCTCCTTCGACTCCAACGCCCTCTACCGCCACCCCGAGATCGTCGCCCTCCGCGACCTCAACGAGGAAGACCCCAAGGAGATCGAGGCCTCCAAGTTCGACCTCGCCTACATCGCCCTCGACGGAAACATCGCCTGCCTCGTCAACGGCGCCGGCCTCGCCATGTCCACCATGGACATCATCAAACACTTCGGCGGCAACCCCGCCAACTTCCTCGACGTCGGCGGCGGCGCCTCCAAGGACAAGGTCGTCGCGGCCTTCAAGATCATCCTCGGCGACGCCAACGTAAAGGGCATCTTCGTTAACATCTTCGGCGGCATCATGGACTGCAACGTCATCGCCGAGGGCGTCGTCGAGGCCGTCAAAGAGGTCGGCCTCAAACTCCCCCTCGTCGTCCGCCTCGAGGGTAACAACGTGGCCAAGGGCAAACAAACCCTCTCCAACTCCGGTCTCGCCCTCGTCAGCGGCGACACCATGGCCGACGCCGCCCAGAAGATCGTCAAACTGGTAGCCTAAACCGAAATCCAAGAATCTAGGAGCTGGAATCTAGAATTAGAATCCAGCTCCAACGAATCCACAGCCTCTCCGATTCCGCTCCTTCTAGCTTCTAGATTCCAGCTCCTAACTCCTTTCCGAACATGTCCATTCTCATCACTCCCCAGACCAAGATCCTCGTCCAGGGCATCACCGGTGCCTTCGGCGCCAAACACGCCCAGCTCTCCCTCGACTACGGCACGCAGCTCGTCGCCGGCGTCACCCCCGGCAAGGGCGGCCAGTTCTTCGAGCACGGCGCCCACAAGGTGCCGATCTTCAACTCCGTTCACGAGGCCGCCGCCGCCACCGGCGCCACCGTCTCCGTCATCTTCGTGCCGCCGCCCTTCGCGGGCGACGCCATCCTCGAGTGCGTCGACGCCGGCCTCGACCTCGCCGTCTGCATCACCGAGGGCATTCCCATCAAGGACATGATCCGCGTGAAGCGCGCCATCACCGGCGCCAAGACCCGCCTCATCGGCCCCAACTGCCCCGGCCTCGTCACCCCAGGCACCGGCGAAAACTCCAACGGCGGCTGCCGCATCGGCATCGCCCCCGGCTACATTCACAAGAAGGGCCACGTCGGCGTCGTCTCGCGCTCCGGCACACTCACCTACGAGGCGGTTTTCCAGATCACCTCCAAGGGCCTCGGCCAGTCCACCTCCGTCGGCATCGGCGGCGACCCGGTCAACGGCACCAACCACCTCGACGTCATCAAACTCTTCAACGCCGACCCCGACACCAAGGGCATCATCCTCATCGGTGAAATCGGCGGCAACGCCGAGGTCGAGGCCGCCCGCTGGATCAAGGCCCACTGCACCAAGCCCGTCGCCGGCTTCATCGCCGGCGCGACCGCCCCCGCAGGCCGCCGCATGGGCCACGCCGGCGCCATTGTGGGTGGCCACGAGGACACCGCCGCCGCCAAGATCGCCGTCTTCCAGGAGTGCGGCATCGAGGTCGCCGCCACCCCCTCCGACATGGCCGACGCCCTCCTCCGCGCCGCCGCCAAAAAAGGCGTCAGCCTCGCCTGAGTCGCCCCTGTAGCTTTGGCCGTTCCCGGCCAATGCTCCGCCTGCCCGCCCCCGGCCTCACCCGCCGGGGGTTTCTATTTGCCAACACTTCGGCCTCTGGCAATTAGCTCGGCCATGAGTTCCACCCCGCTCGTCCGCCCCACCCTTCGGCGTCGTCTCGGCCGCGCCTCGCTTACCCTGATACTGATCGTCTGGACGCTTCTCGTCGGAGTTTGCTGCACGCAGTCGCTCCTGTATCCACTTTCCAGTAACACGTCGCCCGCCGGGTTCGTATTTCTCACGGCTGTTTTTCTAGCCGGTCCGCTCTGGGTGCTCACTCGCCGACTGCGCTTCTCCGCCACCTCGCCCGCTCCCTGTTGCCTTTCCGCCTCCTTCGCCCTCGCTGCCAGCGTGGCCGTGTTTCTCGCCTGGATGGCCAGCGACGACGAGACGCTCCGCCACACCACCATCCCGCCAGCGCTTCGTAACGACCATCCCGCCGCCAACTCCGGCTACGAACTCACCCTGCGCTACTCCATAAACGTCCCCGGTTCACTTTTATCCACCGTCCCAGAGTCTAAACTGGTATTTCCCAGCGCCGAGCTTGGCGCCGAAAATGACGCGAAGTGGACCGACTTTATCGTCAAAAACTCCACGGAGCTTGATACGCTCTGGCCCAAACTTGCGCCCCTGCACTCTTGGATGGGCGAGCTCGCCACCGCACCCTACCTCGGCGACCACACCGACCACACCGATTCGCCCATCCTGCATTTCCGATCGATGCGCCTGATCTCCCAGGCCTCCTGCGCCCGGGCCTTGCTCTTGGCCGCGGAAGGCAGGCGGGACGAAGCGGTGGAAACCGTGCTCCCTCTTCTCGCCGCCTCGCGCAACATCCAACCCCACTCCAACAACTTGGTGCGCCGCATGATCGGCTTGGTCATGCAGCGGCTCGCCCAAAACACCCTCACTCGCGTGCTCGCGACCGGTGGGATTTCTCCCGCCAACCGCGACCGACTCTCCGCGGCCCTCGCACCCGCACCTGACGCCGCCGAGCAAGCCAGTCTGCTCATCTGGTGCGAATACCCCGCGCTATCAAATCTGCTGCTCAGCATAGATGCCGAGAACGCCACCACGATTTTTTCCCTGCCAGGCTCGGAGAATTCGCTACTTCGGGGCTTGGCCCGGTTCGCCTTCTCCGTGTCGATGAACCCACAGCTCACCGTAAACCAATACGGCGACTACCTCGTTCGAAGCGGCGACGCCGCCTCGCGTCGCGACCTCGCCACACTAAAAACGAATGCAAACGAGTTCATTGAACATCTCGCGGTGAAATTTCCCGGTAAAAACTACGGCGGACGTATGATTTTGGCCATGGCCACTCCCGCCTACGCCAAGGTCGTGGAGAACTACTGGAAAGCCGAAGACGAACGCGCCGCCCTGCTCAAACGGCTCTAAGCGCCGCCCCGCCTCACCGCCAGAGCGCGTCCACCGCCGCCGGAGCGGCCGGGTTCTCCAGCAACGCCCACACCCCCGCCACCGTCGGGGTGACCACGATCTGCTCATGCAGGTTCGGCGACTTGAAATTCTCCTCCGTCATGCGCGCGAAAAACTTGAGCAGATCATCATAAAACCCGTCCTGGTTCACCAGAATCAGCGGCTTCGAATGACGGTTCAGCGAGCGCGCCACAAGGATTTCCACCAACTCCTCCAGCGTGCCGATGCCGCCGGGCAGGGCCACAAACGCATCCGCACGCTCCTCCATGATGCGGCGGCGTTCACGCATCGAGTCCACCACCACCAGCTCGTTGGCTTCGCGGTAAGCCAGTTCGCGCTCGACCATGAAGTCCGGGATCACTCCCACCACCTCCGATCCCGCCGCCTTCGCCGCGATGGCCACCGAGCCCATCACGCCCGCCTTGCCGCCGCCATAGATCAGCCCCCAGCCGCGCTCGCCGAGGCCTCGCCCCGTCTCTTCGCCCGCCACATAATACTTCGCCGCCAGTCGCGTGCTGCTCGCACAGTAAACACATACCCATTTTTTCATCCCGACAGCCAAACGATCCGCCGCCCTCCCGCGAGCCCGCACTTTCCAATCACACGTTTATCCCCTTCTCTTTTCAAAACCTCCCTCGCCCTGTGTCCTCCGTGGTTAATCCCTCAGCCTCCTATGCCGGCCGTCTCGCGCCCTCCCCCACCGGGCACCTCCACCTCGGTCACGCCCGGACGTTCTGGATCGCCGCCGAACGCGCCCGCACCGCCGGCGGCCGTCTCCTCCTCCGGATCGACGACCTCGACACCGCCCGCTGCCGCCCCGACTACACCGCCGCCGCCCTCGAAGATCTCGCCTGGCTGGGTCTTGTCACCGAGCCTCCGGTCCACTTCCAATCCGCCCGTCTCACCCACTACCGCGCCGCCCTCGCCCGCCTTCACGCCGCGCACCTCGTCTACCCCTGCCACCGCTCCCGCCGCGATCTCGCCGGCGCCCTCTCCGCCCCGCACGAGGGCAACGCACCCGCCGACGACGAACCGCTCTACCCGCCCGAATGGCGTCCCGCGCCCGGCACTCCCCTGCCTGCGCTCGACGACGCCGGCCTCGCGCTCAACTGGCGCTGCCGCGTGCCCGATGGCGAGACCATCGCCTTCAACGATGCCCTCGCCGGCCCGCAATCCGCCGTCGCCGGGCGCGATTTCGGCGATTTCCTCGTCTGGCGCAAAGACGGCATGCCCAGTTACCAACTCGCCTGCGCGGTGGACGATGCCGCCCTCGGCATCACCGAGGTGGTCCGCGGCGCGGACCTCATCCGCTCAACCTTCCGCCAACTCCTCCTGCTGCGCACCCTCAGCGCAACCGTCCCGTCCTACGCCCACGCCCCGCTCATGCTGGATGAGCACGGCAACCGCCTCGCCAAACGCCACGACTCCCTCGCCCTCCGCACCCTGCGCGCAGCCGGCGTGACACCCGCCGCCGTGCTGGCCCGCTTCGCCCCCACCGGCAGTCCGCCCACCAAACCCTGAAACGGATTTTCATCGCGACCGCTTTCCGCCTCGTCTCATAGTTGCCCCAAGTAAATCCCGCGAACATCCGTTCGCCCACCGCCTCGCTCAATCACCGAGGTTTTAAACCCATGACTTTCCGCGACCCCCTGCTCGCCGTCCTCCGCACCCCGGGCTACCGCCCCGTCAACGACGCGGCTCTTTTCCGCCAGCTCGACCTCCCCAAAAAACTTCGCCCGCGCTTCCTTCACGAGATCCGTCTCCTGCTCTCGCGCGGCGAGATCACCCTTGTCCACGGCGATAAATACGCCCTCCCCGAGGTGAAATTCACCGCATCCAACCACGGCATCGTCACCGGCCGCATCCAATTCCGTCAGGGCGGCTCCGCCTTTATCGTCCCCCAGGCCGCACCCGACGCCGCCCCTGACGCCCCACGCCCCGACTCCATCCAGATCGCCCCGGGCGACGCCTTGAACGCCCTCCCCGGCGACACCGTCGAGGTCCGCATCGACACCCGTCTGCGCAGCCACCGCCGCGACCGCGACGACGAGCCCCGCGGCCGCGTCGAACGCATCGTCGAGCGCGCCCGCGCCGAACTCGTCGGCCGCCTCGCTCAGGTCCGCACCCAGTTTGTCGTCGTCGCCGACGATCCCCGCTACCCCATCGACGTCCAGGTCGAGGACCCCGCCAAGTCCGGCCTCAAACCCACTCCCGCCCCCAACGACAAGGTCGTCGTCCGCCTCGATCCGTGGGACGACCCCCGCCGCCCCCTCACCGGCAAAATCATCGAGCGCCTGGGCAAAACCTTCGAGCCCCGCGCCGAGCTCCTCGGCGTCTACCGCAAGTTCAAGCTCGACCCCACCTTCCCCCCCGCCGTCGAACGCGAGGTCGCCGGGCTGGCCGACACCGTGCAGCCGGACCAGCTCACCGGACGCCTCGATTACCGCGATTTGCCCGTCTTCACCATCGACCCCGATGACGCCAAGGACTTCGACGACGCCCTCTCCATCGAGCACGCCCCCGGCGGCGGCATCCGCATCGGCGTGCACATCGCCGACGTCTCCGCCTACGTGCGCGCCGGCACCGCCCTCGACATCGAGGCCCAGCGCCGCGGCAACTCCACCTACCTCGTCGGCACCGTCGTGCCCATGCTGCCGGAAAAGCTCTCCAACGGCCTCTGCTCCCTCGTCGAGGCCCAGGACCGCCTCTGCAAGGCCGCCTTCCTCACCTTCGATGCCAAGGGCCGTATCCAGGATAAACTCACCACCTACGCCGACACCGTCATCCGCAGCCGCAAGCGCCTCACCTACAAACAGGCCTACGCCCTGCTCAAGGAGGACGACCTCGCCAAAATCCGCGCCCTCCCGCTCCCGCCCAAGCACCAGACCGGCTCCACCGGACGCGCCCTCGCTTCCCTTTCGGAAAGCGAACTCACCGATCTGCAAACCTGGATACGCCAGCTCTGGGACCTCGCCTCCCGCCTCCGCCAAGATCGCATGGCCCACGGCTCGCTCGACCTCGACATGCCCGAGACCAAGGTCTTCGTCGACGCCGAGGGCTACGCCGACCGCCTCGAAAAAATCGAACACGACGAGAGCCACCAGCTCATCGAGGAGTTCATGCTCGCCGCCAACGAGGCCGTCGCCCGCCTCACCCGTCGCGAAAAACTTCCTTCCATCTACCGCGTCCACGACGACGCCGACCCCGAAAAACTCAACGAGCTCCGCCAGCAGCTCGTCACCCACAACATCCGCGTCGGCGACCTCTCCGACCGCAAGGAGTTGATCAAGCTCCTCGCCCTCCTCGCCGACCACCCGCAAGGCTACACCCTCCGCACCCAGCTCCTGCGCAGCCTCAAAAAAGCCTGCTACCGCGCCAGTCCCGACGGCCATTTCGGCCTGCATAAAAACGACTACACCCACTTCACCTCGCCCATCCGCCGCTACAGCGACCTCGTCGTCCACCGCGTGCTCGCCGCCTACTTCGCCCGCCAAAGCGAGCACCCCCACTCCGTCACCGAGGCCGCCGGTCCGGCCAAATCCCACCCCGCCGGCAAAGCCGCCCAGTCCGCCTCCGCCACCAAGGGCAGACTGCCCTACACCGCCTCCCAGGCCAACGCGATGGGCGAGCACCTCAGCCTCACCGAAATCAACTCCGCCGAGGCCGAGCGCGAGAGCGTCAAAATCAAGCTGCTCGAATTCTTCGAGCGTGAACTGAACAAGAAAACCCCGACCAAGTTCGGCGCCGTCATCACCGATATCCGGCAGAACGGCTTCTTTATCGAGCTCACCGAGTCCATGACTTTCGGCTTCGTCCCCGCCGCCGAATTGCGCGACGACTACTACATGGCCTCGCCCGACGGCTCCGCGCTGGTCGGACGCAAGACCAAGCGCAAATTCACCGCCGGCGGCCACATCGAGGTCTTTGTCGCCAAGGTGGACCGCCTCAAACGCTTCATGGACTTCCGCCCCGCCGATCTCGCCCCCGCCCGCGCCAAAGCCGAAACCCCTCCCGCTTCCATCCCGCGCCACGCCCACCGCAAAGGTGTCACCAAATCGTAACGCAGCACCGCTCGCCGCCACCGGTAAAATCCCCCCAACTCCGCGTTCATGCGCGTAGTTCTCACTTCCCACGGTTCCACCGGCGACATCTATCCGGTCATCGCCCTCGGCGTCGCTTTGCAAAAAGCCGGTCACTCGGTGCGCTTCGCCACCATCCCGAACTACAAGCCCGATATCGAGGCCGCCGGCCTGGTCTTCTACCCGCTCTGCCCGAATTGGGAACAGGCCGACCTCGTTTACTGGATGGGCCGCCTCAACAAGATCCGCAGCCCCATCTACCAGCTCCGCGAGATCTACGTCGGCGCCCGGGCCTACATCCCCGAGATGATCGCCCAGATGGACGCCATCATGCCCGAGACCGACCTGCTCGTCTCCAGCTACCTTTTCCCGATGAACAAGGGCATCGCCGACCGCCACGGCGTGCCCTTCGCCACCCTCGCCTTCGCGCCCCATGTCGTCCCCTCCCCGGATTACCCGCCCGAGAACATCCCCTCCCCCGCCTGGCTCGGCCGCGCCACCCGCCGCGCCTGGAATCGCTGGCTCTGGAAAACCGGCAACGCCATCGTTGACCGCGTCATCAACACCTCCATCGCCGACGCCCTGCGCGCCGCGAAACTCCCCAAAGTCCGCAACTTTTTTTCCCGCCCGGCCGAGCGCGTGCTCGTCACCGTGTCGGATAAACTCTTCCGCCCGCCGCACACCGAGATCGATGCGCGTTTCCGCTTCACCGGCTACTTCCGCTGGCAATCCGCCGAGAGCCCCACACTCGACGCCGAGCTGCGCGAGTTCACCGCCGACGTCCCCGGCGGCAAGGTTCCCGTGCTGACCTTCGGCAGCATGGTCTACGAGCAACCCGGCGTGTGGATGGAGCGCTTCATCCGCTCCTGGCCGCGCGACCGCAAAATCATCGTCCAGCGCGGCTGGGCCCAGTTCCCCCAGTTTGGCGACGCGCCCAATATCCGCATCATCGGCAAGGTCTCGCACGACCAGCTCTTCAAACACGCCTCCGCCATCATCCACCACGGCGGCGCCGGCACCACCGCCAGCGCGCTCCACGCCGGCGTGCCCCAGATCGTCGTGCCTCACATCGGCGACCAGGAGTTTTTCGGCTCCGAGGTCGAGCGCTTCGGCTGCGGCTTCCGGCTCAAAAAAGCAGTCTGGCCCGAGCAGCTCCACCACGCGCTCGATCGCCTTTCCGCCGCACCAGACCACGCCCGCCGCGCCACCGAGGTCAGCACCCAACTCCTCGCCGAGAACGGCCCCGCCGCCGCCATCCGCGAACTGGAAGCCTTCGTGACGGAGTCCCGCGCCTCCGCCAGCGCCTAGTTTCCCCGCCTGGAACGCGCGCAGTCGCCGCTTGCCCGAAGGTTCGTTTCCGCGGCAAAGTCCTCCGATGCCGACCGACCTCACTCTTCGCCCGCCACGCAGCCCCCGCGCAACCCTCGGCGGCTACGTGCAACTCCCCCGGATCCTAGACAAAGCCCGCGCCTGCATCGCGGGCCGTCTGGGCGACTACGATTTTCCCGCCCCGCTCGATGGGCATTTCTACACGTTCACCGGCCTCACCAGCGAAGCCTTGCTGGAGTTCGTCCGCACCGGAGCCGACGACGCGGAGGTGCTGGCGTGGCTGGAGAGCCGCGTCACGCGCGCCCCTTTTGAGATCGCCGCCTGGTCGGCCACCCTCACGCGCCATGCCCCCGGCGATGCCGAGATGCATGCCTGGTTCGCCGGGGCGCTCGCCCGTCTCGCGCCCGGCCGCACCGATATCGTCACCTATTTCGATCTGCTTGATCTGGACGACTACGTGAGCTTCGGCGGCCGCGCCTGATTTCCCCGCCGCCCCGGGCTCACCACTGCAAAACCAGCAGTGAAACAGCCTGCCGCGGGAGCGTGACGTGCAGGCTCGCCGCGCCGCCCGCCCGCGCAGTCAGTGCCGGGGCCGCGACCTCGGCGAGCTGCCCCGCCGCCTCGAGTTGCTTGTATTCAGCAGAAGTGGGCTCAATCGGCGAACCGAGTTTCTTCCAGGCCGTGAAGGCGTTGCTATGCTCCTGATCGATCACATAGCAGGTCACGCGGGCCTTGTCGGCCTCGCCGGGCAGGGCTTTTAACAACACCTCCACCCTCGCATCCGGCCCCGCCACGTCATCGTCGTGATAATGCCAGAGCAGGACGCTGATCCGCCGCTTCCCGGCCTCAAAGGCGGCCAGGGCGCTCACGTCCGCCTCTCCGCGAACTCCCTCCTTGAGCATGGTATCGAGCGGCACTTCCCGGGTGCTGTTAACGAGGACACGCCGGCCGTCCATTTTGGCAAAAAGGCGGAAAACATTCAGGACCGGCAGATCCACGCCATTGGTCGCGAGCGCCCGAAAGCCGGCGAACCACGGTTGGTTCTCAAACTCGAAGGCCCAGGTCACCGCACCCTCCAGGTTCACGCCATGTTTGTCCGCGAGCTGGTATTTACGCGCGAAGCTGGCCGCCGTGTAGCTGGAGTAGAGCGTGCCGTTGCGGTAGCCGAGTTGCGGGCCCTGGCAGGCGGCGCAGCCATCGGGATCGGATTCACCCAGCACGATCGGCTTGTTCTTCGTCTCCGGGTAGGAGGCGACGATGGCGAAGCCTTTGTCGATCGCGGTCAGCTGGCTGGAGATGCCCATGCGCACGTGATCACCCACGAAGGTCGGTGCTCCTTTGGCGTGGAAAGAAATGAAGTCCAACGGCGTGCCGGTCCCGCCATTCGCATAGTTCACCCCGCGGATGCAGTGCTCGAGAAAGTCGCGATGAAACTGGCCGCCCGAACCGGCGGTGTGGGGCCCGCCGACGCGGGCGGTGGGCAAGGCGCGGCGCACCCCGTCGATCGCGTAGTCGTGCAGTTTGCGAAACTCCTCCGGCGTGGCTTTCCAGTAGTGCCCGTTGGGTTCATTCCAGACCTCCCAATACCACTGCTCCACCTCGGCGCGACCGTAGCGCTCCACGCAGTGTCTGGTCCACTGGTAGGCGAGTTCGCGCCATTTGTCGTAGTCCTTGGGCGGATAGGCCCAGCCGGTCATGATTTTCTCATACTTCAGCCCGGGCGCCCAGGTGTGCTGATAGGGTTCGGGATTGATGGACAGCGCCTTCGGCATGAAACCGAGCTGCACGTAGGGCCGGACCCCGCGCGCCAGATAGGTGTCAAAAATGTCATCCACGATTTTCCAGTTATAAACGGCATGGCCCTCGGCATCCTCGGTGTAGATGTTGGTGCTGCCCCACTTCAACGCAGCCGTGCCATCGCCGGTGCATAGCAGGTTGTGCGCGCGAAAATAAACCTGATGAGGCCGCAGTTTGCCGAGTTCCCCGATCAGCTTCTGACCATCAGGCATGGTCGCGTAGTTGGGCTCGTCGGCGCCGAAAAACCGCCAGACCGGAGGCATTTCCCCCACCACCCTTCCTGCATCAATCTCGATCGCGACCGGGAACGCTGCCGCCCCCCCTTCCGGCGCGGACGACGCGGCTTGGCCAGAGCAGGAACTTAGCCCGGCTATAATCATTACAACGAGACGAGGGGTGGATAAAATAGTCATAGGGGTAACTCAGAATGGCTCCATTCCATTCACTGCCCTTGCGATCGGAAGAGAAAGCCAAAAACCCAAGGAACCTTACTGGATGACCAAACTCTCGATACGTAGTGTCGTGGATGGCAGCAGGGACGCCCAAGCCTCCTCCGCCTCCCCGCTCTCGTGGACGCGACTTCAACCGCCGCACGGAAGAGGCTCGCACCGGCGCGCGCATCGGTTAGAGGAACTAAAGAGAAGTTTTAGCTACACCCTACGAGAGCGAATGAACAACGCCCCGCCGCCCCCTATCAGGCACACGCAAAGCCACCGTCTTTCATGATTAAACTTAACCTACACCACACCATGCACACCCTATTCACCCTACGTAAAATCTCGCTACTCGGAGCCCTGCTTTTTGCGTCACTCACCGCCTCCGCAGACGTGCCTCAGCTCATCAACTACCAGGGACGCGTCGCCGTCGGCAGCGTCAACTTTGATGGCACAGGCCAGTTCAAGTTCGCCTTGGTCAACGACAGTGGTTCCACCACTTTTTGGAGCAACGACGGCACCAGCAACGCCGGCGCAGAACCCACCGCCGCAGTCTCGCTTTCAGTCACCAAGGGCCTCTATTCCGTCCAACTCGGCGACCTCGGTCTGGCTAACATGCAGGCAGTGCCGGCCTCCGTCTTCAATAACTCCGACGTGCGCCTCCGCGTCTGGTTCAAGCACGGGGTCAACGACTTCCAGCTCCTCTCCCCCGACCAGCGTCTAACCACCGTCGGCTACGCGATGACCGCTGCGTCGCTACAATCTGGCTCCGCCATCTCCGGGACCTCCGGCACCTTCAGCGATGTGGTCAGAGTCGGCACGCCGACCGAGTCTGCGACCCTCACCGTGCAAACCGGCGGCTACGGAATTCTGCACACAGATGGCGACAAGACTTTCTCGACTTACATCGACGCCAATGGCGTGGAGATCGGCACCGTGAGCAACCACCCGTTCGGCTTTTTCACCAACGACAGTAGCTACCAGATGGTGATTTACCCCACCGGCGAAGTCGGCATCGGAACCAACCCGACCAGCACTCCCACTGCGAAACTCGAAGTCGTGGGTAGCGTCAAAGCCACCAGCTTCATCGGCAATGGCGCTGCCTTGACCGGCGTCTCAGCCGGCGTTTTCGGGCAAAACACCAATCAGGCTGTTGCAGGCACTGGACGTGCCGGCACCGTCGGCGAAATCATCCTCTCCGCCGGCAACATCGCGAATGGCATTCCTTGCAGCGGACAAACCCTTTCCATCGCTACTTATCCTGATTTATATTCGCTCCTCGGCGTTACCTACGGTGGCGATGGCATCACCACCTTTGGCCTTCCCGATCTTCGTAACGCCGCGCCGAATGGCCTCACCTACTCCATTCTCGCCAACGGCATTTTGCCGACAACCGCTCCTTGAGCACAGGCAGTGTTGAGTCACCCGACTGGACCCCGCCCCAGCTAAGTCCCGCCTCGAGCCCCCGCCCCATCCGCACGGTTAGCCGTCCCACCACCATGCAAAAGCAACCTTCTCCTCTCCGTCCCCTCGCCTGCGCCAATCGCTGCCGGTCCACGCTGGGCGCAAGCACCGTTCTGCTCCTCTTGCTCTCCAGCGCCGAAGCCGCCCTGCGCACCAGCGCCAGCTATTCCATAGCCACCGAGACCACCGACGCCGGAGGCCTCTCCTCCTCCAGCGCAAGCTACTCGAACCTAGGCAGCATCGGGGGCATCGCCGGCCTCTCTTCCGGCGCGGCCCCGGCCCAGTCCGCCAAAGCCGGCTACATTGCGCAGATCTCCTCCACCAGCGGGCTCCAGATCGCCGCCACCCCGGGAACAGTGAATGAGGGCTCGACCCGCCAGCTCTCCGCCCAACTGGTCATGGATGACGAAAGCGTCCTCGCTGTGCCCGCCTCCAGTGTCACGTGGAGTGTGCTGAACGGCCCGCTCAGCGGCATCAATACCGGCGGTCTCGCCACCGCCACCACCGTTTATCAAAACTCCGCCGCAACGGTGCAGGGTATCTACAACGGCGAGACCGGCACTCTCGGTCTCACCGTGCTCGACACGCTTGCGGATAACTTCGGCTCCTACTCCGGCGACGGCCTCGGCGATGCCTGGCAGATCCAGTATTTCGGCCAGGACAACCCCTCCGCCGCCGCGACGCAGGACCCCGACGGCGACGGCCAGAACAACCTCTTCGAATACACCGCCGGCTTGGTCCCGACCGACCGCAGCTCCGTGTTCGTCCTCAGCCTCGCCATACCCGCCGGCCAGCCGACTCAGCGCAAAGTCGTCTTCAGTCCGCGCCTCGACGGCCGCACCTACACCGTCAGGACCAGCACGACCCTCTCCAGCTGGTCCGACCTGACCGGCGCCACCGCCTCCGACAACGGCACCGAGCGCACCGTCACCGACGTCAACGCCTCCGGCACCCGCCAGTTCTACCGCGTCGACATCAGCCTGCCCTGATCAACGCCGCCAGCCACGCTGCCCTCACAAGCCGCCGCGCCGGATCGCCCAGTCCGCCACCGTGCCGTCGGCCGGTTGGCGCAGGATCGTCTTCAAGGTTTCCGTCTGGGCCGCCGTCCGCTCGCGCCGCGCCGGGTTTTGCAGGCAATCGCGAAGCTCCGCCGCCAGCGCCTGAGGCGACGCCGCACCCTGCAAATACTCCGGATACATCGCCTTCTTCAGCAGCAGGTTGTTGATGCCGAGATACGGGATTTTCACCAGCAGCCGTCCGAGCAGATAAGTCAGCCCGTTAGCCCGATAAGCGATCGCTCCCGGCAGCCCCGCCAGCGCACAATGCAGCGACATCGTGCCGCTCGAGGTCAGCACCGCCGACGCCGCCACCGGCTCGCCGGTGTTAGCGATCAATTCCACCCCGGCGGGAACTCCGCCCGTCGCCTCGATGACCTCGCGGATCGCCGCGCTCGGGTAGATCACCCGCGCCCCGCGTTTGCCATAGGCCGCGTGGCCTTCGCGCAAAAGAGGCCAGATTCGCCCCACCGCCTGCTTGCGACTGCCCGGCAGCAACAGCACCGGCGCAGCCGCATCATAACGCACCGGCGGGACGTAGTCCGCCGCCAGAAAGGGATGCCCCACAAAATCCACCGGCAGCTCCGTGTCCGCGTAGCACGCCACCTCGAAGGGGAAAATGCACGCGAGCGCGTCGAGGTTTTTTGCCATCTTGAACCGCCGCCCCGCCTTCCACGCCCAGATTTGCGGCGAGATGTAGAACAACAACTTCACCGGCCCGCCCGCCTTCGCCGCCAGCCCGCTTTTGTTAAGCGACGCCGCCAGACGGAGGTTAAAGCCCGGGTAGTCCACAAAACACACCGCCTTCGGCCGGTGTTCGCCGATCCAGCGCAGCGTCTCCGCGAAGAGCGCCTTGAAAAATCCGTAGTGCTTCACCACCTCGACAAAGCCGACCACTGACGACGCCGTCAGATCGAACAACACCTGTGCCCCCGCCGCCTCGAGGTGTTTCCCGCCCAGCGCGCACACCCGCAGCCCCGGACGTTTGGCCCGCAGTTCCGCGACCATCCGCGCCGCGTGCTCGTCACCCGAGTGCTCGCCTGCCACCACGAGCAGATCGACGCCATTGGCCGCCGGCGCGGCGAAGCGAAAAGGGAGGGCGGCACCGCTCTTCATTTCCGCGCCGCTTTGATCTGCTCCGTGATCTGGATCGCCACCTCGAGAGCCGTCTTGCCCAGCGCCGCACCGACCTTCGGCTGGGTGCGCTCCGCCACGCTTTCCGTAAAATGCGCCAGCTCCAGCTTCAACGGCTCATCCTTCTCGATGGGGATCTCCTGCACCGGGATCGAGCTCGCGTCGCCCGCCTTGGCCAGGCCCACCTTCAACTTCACTCCGTAGGTGATGAGGTCACTCTTCTTCACCAGGTGTCCTTTCTGGTTCATGAAATCGAGCGACAGGTAGGCGTCGTCCTGGAAAATCCGGATCTCGCGGTTTTTCTTCAGGCTCATGCGCGAGGCGCTCAGGTTGGCCACGCAGCCGTTCTCGAACTCGATGCGCGCGTTGGCGATGTCCTCGGTTTTTGAGAGCACCTGGATACCCACGCTGTCGATCTTGCGGATGGGTGACTTCACCAGCGCGAGCACGATGCCGATGTCGTGGATCATCAAATCCAGCACCACGCCGACTTCCGTCCCGCGCGGTGTGTAAGGCGCGAGCCGCTCGGCCGTGATGTAGCCGGGCCGGTCGATGTGTTTCTCCATGAAACTCATCACCGGGTTAAAATGCTCGATGTGTCCCACCTGCACGATGCAGCCGTTGGCCTGGGCCGCGGCCAGCACCTGCTCGGCCTCCTCGAGGGTCGCGGTGATGGGTTTTTCGATCAGGAGATGCGTCTTGCGCGCGAGCAAGGGCAGCGCGACCTCGGCGTGGCGATCGGTCGGCACAACGACGGAGATGGCGTCGCAGGCTTCGCCGAGTTCCTCGATGCTGGCGAAGCGGCGGCAATTGTGACGGGCGCAGATCTCTTTCGCGCGTTCGTCGTTGGCCTCGTAGATGCCCATGAACTCGACGTTGGGCAGCGCCGCGTAGATCCGGGCGTGATGCTGGCCGAGCGAGCCGACGCCGACCACGCCGCACTTCACCTTGGGTTTGGGAGAGGAAAAGAAATTCATGGGTTTAAAAAATCACACCGTGTGAAAGCCGCCTTCACGCAAAAATAAACGCCGGCCGCAACGCGCCGCATGGGCGGGATTATGCGTCACCAGCACCAAGGCGGCGCCTTCCTCCGTGCAGAGCGCGAGCAGGAGATGAATCACGGAGTCGCCGCTGCCCTCGTCGAGGTTGCCGGTGGGTTCGTCGGCGAGGATCAGTTTGGGCCGGTTCATCAGGGCGCGGGCGATGGCCACGCGCTGGCGCTCGCCGCCGGAGAGTTTCGCCGGCACATGGGTGGCCCGCTCGGCCAGCCCGACACGACGAAGCAGCTCCGCCGCCCTCGCCCGCTCCGGCGCACCGATCTTGCCGAGCAGGCGCGCGGCCAGTAGCACGTTGTCCAGGGCATCCAACTCCGGCACGAGGTAGAAGGATTGGAAAACCAGCCCGATCAAGCGCCCGCGCTCGGCCGGTGTGATCGTCGGAGCGCCTTCCCAGCGCAGCCCGCCCGCGTCCGGCGCGTCGAGGCCCGAGAGCAGGTTGAGGAGCGTGGACTTGCCCGAACCCGACTCGCCACGGATCGATACGCTCTCTCCAGAAGAAACCGTGAGATCGACCCCGCGCAACACCTCCAGACGGCGTTCGCCGCTGAGGAAGCTCTTGTGCAGGCCGTTCGCTTGCAAAATCAGGTTACTCACTGCGCAAGGCCTCCACCGGTTTGAGTTTCGCCGCCCGCCATGCCGGCAGCAGGCCGGCTAGGGTCGAAACCACGAGTGCGCTCGTTACGATGAGCGCCAGGTCGGTCCCTGAAAGGTAGGCGGGAAGATTACTGAACTGATAAAAACGCTCCAACGCCGCCGCACTGCCGGTCAGGCGGGTGAAGCCGGCGACGAGGTCGTTGCGGAAATGCACCACGGTAAACCCCAGCGCAAGGCCCGCCGCCGTGCCGGCCACGCCGATGATGATTCCCTGGTAACAAAAACACGCCGCCACCTGTCGCGGCGTCGCGCCCAGCGCGCCGAGCAGGCCGATCTCGCGCGTCTTTCGCACCACCGCGATGAGCAGCGAAGACGCCACCGAGAAAGCGGCCACCACGATGATAAAGAGCAGGAGGAAAAAGATCATGTTCTTCTCCAGTTGCAGCACGAAGAGGAACTCCTGGTTCGCATCCATCCAGGTCTTCGCCACCCCGTCCATGGGCAGCGCACGGTTGATTTTATTCGCCACCTCGTCGGGGTCGGTGTCCTCGGCCAGCTTGACGTTGATGCCGTGCACCGCGTGGCCGAGTCCGTAAAGCTCCTGCATGGTGCGCAAGGTCACGATGACGACACTGCTGTCGAGCTGCTGGTGGCCGACTTCAAAGATGCCACACACCGAGAGTTCGCACGGCAGGAGCACCTCGTCGTTTTTCAACTTCTCCAGCAGCAGCGGCGAATAAACCTCGATGGTGCTGCCGATGCGCGCGCCCAGGGTGGCGGCGAGTTGCGAGCTCAGGATGACGCGGTCGTCGTCGAGGTCGTCAAACTTACCCGCGATGATGTATTTCCGCAACGGCACCACGGCGTCCACCCGTTGCAGGTCCACGCCCTGGATGGCGGGAAAGGCCGGTTTGCGCTGGTGCTCGATCATCGCCACGCCCTCGGCGAAGGGCGTAGAAGCCACCACGCCCTCGATCTTGTTGACCACCTCGAGGACTTTTCCCGGCTCGTTGATCAGGCCGAAGCTGCGCACCTGCACTTCGCCCTGGGTGTTGACGATCATCTTGCGAATCTCGCGCCCGAACCCGCCCATCACCGAGATCGAAACGATCAACAGGGCCACGCCCAGCGCCACGCCCAGGATGGAGATGGCGGTGAAAAACGGAAACCGCCGCCCCGTCGGGAAGAGTTGCTTGAGCGCGAGGTAAAGCGGCCAGGACATGCGTCAAAACTCAGTGCTTCGCATCGCGCAGCTGAGGAAACAGGATCACGTCGCGGATGCTTTCCGCGCCGGTGAGCAGGATGCACAGGCGGTCGATGCCGATGCCCATGCCGCCCGCCGGAGGCATGCCGTGCTCGAGCGCGAGCAGGAAGTCGTGGTCGATCTTCTGCTGCTCCTCGCCGGCCTGCGCCTCGAACATCGAGCGCTGCACGTCGGGGTCGTTCTGTTCCGAATACGCCGGCGCCACTTCCATGCCGCCGATGATCAGCTCGAACACATCGATCGTCGTCGCGTCGTCTAGCGTGATCTTGGCCAGCGGGCAAAGCTCCTTGGGCAGGTGGGTGACGAAGGTCGGCTGGATCAGCGTCGGCTCGATGAGTTTGCCGAAAATCTCGTTGGTCAGCTCAAACTCCTCCCACTTCGGATCCGCAAAGAGCCCGAGCTTCTGCACGCCCGCAACCTTCTCGGCCTTGCTGCGCGCGAACCACTCGGCGTCGCCGGTCTTCTCGATGATCAGGTCCTTGTAGCGCACCTCGCGCCACTCCGCGCCGAAGTCGATCAGCTCGCCGCTCTGCGCGTGCTTGATCTTCATGGTGGGGCGGCGAGGCGTATTCTCGCCTTCGCCGTCGGCCTCGGTCGGCTTCACCACGTCGCGCACGAGGTGGACGAGCAGGTCCTTCACCAGCGTCATCATGCCGCGGTAGTCAGAGTAGGCCTGATAAACCTCGAGCATGGTGAACTCGGGGTTGTGGCGGCGCGACACGCCTTCGTTGCGGAAATTCCGCCCGATCTCGAACACGCGGTCGTAGCCCGCCACGAGCATGCGCTTGAGGTAAAGCTCCAGCGATATGCGCAGCACGAAGTCGGTGTTGAGCGCGTTGTGATGAGTCTGGAAGGGACGCGCCGCCGCGCCGCCCGCCACGCTTTGCAAGACCGGCGTCTCCACCTCGAGGAATTGTCGATCCTCCAGGAAGCGCCGCACCGCGCTCACGATCCGGGCGCGCGTCATGAGACGATGGCGCGACTCGGCGTTCACGATTAGGTCGAGGTAACGCTGCCGATAAACCTGCTCGGCGTCGCTCAGCCCGTGCCACTTCTCGGGCAGGGGACGCAGCGCCTTCGAAACGAGGGTGAACGCATCGACGCGGATGGTGATCTCGCCGGTCTTGGTCTTGAAAAGCGGGCCGCTGACCCCGATGATATCGCCCAGATCGAGCGACTTTTTAAACACGCCGTAACGCTCCTCGCCGAGAACATCGCGCCGGAAGTAGAGCTGGATCGGGCCCTGCTGGTCCTGGATCTTCACGAAAGAGCTTCCACCCTGCACCCGGAAGGTGATGAGGCGGCCCGCCGCCGAGACCGTCGTCACGTAGTCCTGGCCCTCAACATAAAGCGCTTTCGCGTCCTGCGAGAAGTGCGTCTGCGCCGCGTTCGCGCGAAACGGGTCGAAACCGCCCGTGCGCAGATCGGCCAGCTTCTGACGGCGCACGGCATGTTGGTCGTTGGAAATATCGTTCAGGTTCTCGCTCATGGAATCGGTCACCGTGAAGCCCGTCGCGCCGTCGCGCAAACCGATTATCCAATGCGCCGCATCCCCGGCAGGTAGACCGCCTTCATCGGGCTCGCCCCCGCCCCAGCGGACTGTTTATGTCGCGACTCCTCCCGCCAAACCGTCCCTCGATGACCACCTCCGCCACCCTTTCGCAGTCCTCCGCCGGACTGGCCGTCACGGACTGGGGCCGCACCCGCTACGAGCCAGCCTGGCGCGCCCAGGAAGAGCTCGTCGCCCGCCGTCTCGCCGGCGAGATACCCGACACCCTGGTGTTCACCGAGCATGAACCGGTTTATACCGTCGGCCTGCGCAGCGGCGCGGAAAAACACCTCGTCTGGGACGCCCCCCGTCTCGCCCGTGCCGGCATCGAGGTCGTCAAAACCAACCGTGGCGGCGACATCACCTACCATGGGCCCGGCCAGATTGTCGGTTATCCAATCGTGAGCCTCGACACCCACCGCGATCTCCACGCCTACCTGCGGTTTCTCGAGGAGGTGCTCATCGCCGCGGTCGCCTGTCTCGGCCTCTCCGCAGACCGTCGCGAGGGCCTCACCGGCATCTGGATTGGCGAACGCAAGGTCGCCGCCATCGGCGTCTCGGTGCGCCGCTGGGTCGCCTACCACGGCTTCGCCCTCAACGTCTCTCCCGACCTCGCCCACTTCACCGGCATCATCCCCTGCGGCATCGCCGCGACCGACGGCACCGTCACCTCCCTCGCCGCTGAACTCGCCGCCCGCAACCTGCCCGCGCCTTCGCTGGACGGGGTCCGCAGCCTGCTCGCCGCCGAATTCTCCGCCCGCTGGCCGGCCTTCCTAGCCCCCCGCAAGCAAACCCCGACCTCTCCGGCGCCCGAGACAAAGTAACCTATTAGGTTACTTTGCCCGCCTAATGCACTTCAGTCCTCTTCCTTCTGTTATGTTTTTCTTTTTGCGCTTTCTGCGTCTCTTTGCGGCCATCTCTCCCTTATCGCCCTGATGAACGACACTTCGCGCAAACCCGCCTGGCTCCGCGCCAAACTCCCTTCCGGCCCCGGCTACACCGCCGTGCGCAAGCTCGTGGACGACCATAAGCTCCACACCGTCTGCCAGAGCGCCCAGTGCCCCAACCTCGGCGAATGCTGGTCGCGCGGCACCGCCACCGTGATGATCCTGGGCAACATCTGCACGCGCTCCTGTAACTTCTGCGCCATCCAGACCGGCCGCCCCACCGAATACGATCTCGGCGAACCCGCCCGCGTCGCCGAGGCCGTAGCCGTCATGGGCCTGCGCCACTGCGTCATCACCTCCGTCGCCCGCGATGAGCTCAAGGACGGCGGCGCCGCCGTCTGGGCCGCCACCATCCGCGCCATCCGCCACCTCAATCCCCAGACCGCCATCGAGGTCCTCACCCCCGATTGGAAGGGGCAGACCGAGCTGCTCGACATCGTGCTCGACGCCAAGCCCGACATTTTCAACCACAACCTCGAAACCGTCGAGCGCCTCCAAAAGCCCGTCCGCGTGCAGGCCCGCTACGACCGCTCCCGCTCCATCCTCCGCCACGCCAAAGCGCGCGGCTTCACCACCAAGACCGGCATCATGCTCGGCCTCGGCGAGGAGCAACACGAGATCGAGCAAACCCTCCGCGATATCGCCGCCGACCAGACCGACGTCCTCACCATCGGCCAATACCTCCAACCCACCCCGCAACACTGGCCCGTCGCCCGCTGGGTCCACCCCGACGAGTTTATCCGCTGGAAGGAAATCGGCCTCGGTCTCGGCATCGGGGTCGTCGAGAGCGGTGCGATGGTGCGTTCCAGCTACCACGCCGACGAGCAGTCCAAGAAATACACCGGCGTCGAGCACCTCAACACCGCCAACGCCCTCGCCAGCATCTGACCCGGCGATGCGTTCCACCGGGTCGCCCCAAACGCCGCCCGCCTGGCAAATCGCGTCCAAGCACTCTCCACCTGCATCGCAAGGCCTCCCACCGGACTGCGAGGCGAGACCCAGCAGCCTGCACCGTGTTATTTCAGGGTTGGACACAGAGCCGACCCAGCGCGCCGCCCCCCCCCCACCCCCTTGGACTGGTCAGCGCCCCACCCCTCTACGCACTGCCGCCCTTACGCCTGCGCAGTTTGAACTGGAAGTGTAGCCGCGAAAGATCGCAGAGAGCGCAAAGACAGACCGACGGAAATGGCTTTCCTAGCGTTTTCACGATCTTTTGCGGCAAAAAAATCCTTCGGCTTTTTCTCTCTTAATCGAGGATACACTCCCGGTTAAAAACCGCGCGAAGAACTTCGTTCAGTTCCCTCGGTTAACCGTGCTCAGGCGGCCCGAATCGAAACCGCTCTCGCTGTATAAAAAGCCCGGCGGCGTAGCCCGTTTCGATCCTGCTTTTTCGCAAAAATATTACTGGCAAAGGCTGACCATAAAACAAGCCCGCCCGCCGCCCATCGCCGCCCATTTAGCCGATCCCTATAGTAATAATTATGAATAATTTATCGTAATGAGACGCAAATTATTTTTGAAAAGATAAAATTCTGCCCCCAGGTCGCGCCCCCGCGCCTCGGGGCTCCGGTTCACTAGGCGTCTGTCCGCCCCCCCCTCTCCAGCCACCCTTTCCAACACACTAAAATGATGACCTCCCTCCGCCGCCTCTTCACCTTGGTCGCCATTCTGGCCGCGGGGTTCATGCCTCACTTCATCCCGTCCGCGCAGGCGGCCGAAATCCAGGTCCTCAGCAATAACCTCGAGGTTGTCGATGGGGATAGCACTCCCCGCGTTGAAGACCGCACCTTCTTTGGCGTGCAGACGGTCGGTGCGGGAAACCTCACCCAGACCTTTACGATCAAAAACCTCAGCACCACCGCCGGAGACAACCTCAACCTCACCGGCACTCCCATTGTCGTCATCGGTGGGGCCAATCCGGGAGACTTCGTGGTGACCACGCAACCGGTGGCCTCGGTGGCGCCGGGCGCATCCACCACCTTCGTGATCACCTGGACGCCGACCTTTGGCGGCATCCACAACGCGACCCTCTCGATCGCCAATAACGACAGCAACGAGACCCCCTACGACTTCGCCATCCAGACCACGGCCATGCTCAAGCTCACCTACACCGCAGGCGCCAACGGCTCGATCTCCGGCACCACGCCCCAGGTGGTTTTTTCTACCGCCACGGGTTCGGCGGTGACGGCCGTGCCAGCCACCGGCTACCACTTCGTGAACTGGAGCGACGGATCCAGCGTCAACCCACGCACCGACACACCCGTGACGGCCAACGTGAGCGTTACCGCCAACTTCGCCACCGGTGGCTACACCCTCACCTACACGGCGGGCGCCAACGGTTCGATCACCGGGACCACGCCGCAGACCGTCATTCACGGCGCCAGTGGCACCGCGGTCAACGCCGTCCCGGCCACCGGCTACTCTTTTGAGAACTGGAGCGACGGCTCCACCGCCAATCCCCGCACCGACACCAACGTGATGACGAATAAGAACGTCACCGCCAACTTCGCCATCAACACCTACACCCTGACCTACACCGCAGGCGCCAACGGCTCGATCTCCGGCACCACGCCCCAGACGGTCAACTACAACACCAGCGGCACCGCCGTCACCGCCGTCGCGGCCACCGGCTACCACTTCGTGAACTGGAGCGACGCCTCCACCGCCAACCCCCGCACCGACACCAACGTCATCGCCAACAAGAGCGTGAGCGCGACCTTCGCGATCAACACCTACACCCTCACTTACATCGCCGGCCCCTACGGAGTGATCGCCGGCACCACGCCGCAGACCGTCACCCACGGCTCCAGCGGCACCACCGTCACCGCCGTCCCGGCGGCCAACGCCCGCTTCGTGAACTGGAGCGACGGAGCGCTGACGGCGACGCGCACCGACACCAACGTGACCGCCGCCAAGAGCGTCACCGCCCAATTCGAACTGAAAGCGCCGACGACGCCAGTGCCCACCGTCACCTTGAACGGGCCGGCGACAGTCACCATCGGCCTCAACACCGCCTACAGCGAGTTGGGTGCTTTCTCCGGGCCCAGTGCTCTTGCCGCGGGCGATTCTCACAGCCTGGCGCTACGCAGCGATGGCACGGTTGCCGCGTGGGGTAACAATGGTGACGGCCAGACGACCATCACCCCCGGTTTGAGCAACGTGGTCGCCCTTGCCTCGGGCTATTATCATAATCTGGCGCTGCGCAGTAACGGCACGGTCGCCGCGTGGGGACGGAATTTCGACGGCCAGACGACCCTCCCCGCCAGCTTGAGCAACGTGGTGGCCATTTCCGCGGGCCTTTATCACAATCTGGCGCTGCGCAGTAGCGGGACGGTCGTGGCGTGGGGATCCGATTACCTTGGCCAGACGACCATCCCCCCCGGCTTGAACAACGTGGTGGCCATTGCCGCGGGCGGAGCTCACAGTTTGGCGCTGCGCTACGACGGGGCGGTCTCCGCGTGGGGATACGGTGGCTCTGGCCAGACGACCATCCCCCTCGGGTTGAGTAATGTGATCGCCATTGCCGCTGGCGGAGGGCACAGTCTGGCGCTGCGCTACGACGGGACGGTCGCCGCGTGGGGATACGGTGCCTCTGGCCAGACGACCACCCCCGCCGGGTTGATCAACGTGGTCGCCATTGCCGCTGGCGGGTCTCACAGTCTGGCGCTGCGGAGCGACGGCACAGTCGTTGCTTGGGGTGACAATAGCTCTGGCCAGAGCACTATCCCCGAGGGGTTGAGCAACGTGGTCGCCATTGCCGCTGGCGGGAATCACAGTCTGGCGCTGCGGAGCGACGGCACGGTCGTCGCGTGGGGAGCCGGGCTTATCAATGATGGGGGCGTAAGTTCCCCATCCAATAATTATGGCCAATCCATCATTCCCGCCGGAGTCTTTCTGCCTGCCACGGTCAGCGGCAGCGTGAATGCCAACACAGCCGGCAGCTACGTGCTGGCTTACAGCGCCACCAATTTCCTCGGAGGGAGCGGCAGCACCACCCGCACCGTAATGGTGGGGCCCACACTGACCTACACCGCCGGCGCCAACGGTTCGCTCACCGGCACCACGCCGCAGACCGTCAACTACAACGCCAGCGGCACCGCCGTCACCGCCGTCCCGGCCACCGGCTACTCTTTCGTAAACTGGAGCGACGGCTCCACCGCCAACCCCCGCACTGACACCAACGTGACGAGCAACCGCAGCGTCACCGCGACCTTCGCGATCAACACCTTCACCCTCACTTACACGGCGGGCGCCAACGGCACGCTCACCGGCACCACGCCGCAGACGGTCAACTACGGCGCCAGCGGCACCGCCGTCACCGCCGTCGCCGCCCCCGGCTACCACTTCGTGAACTGGAGCGACGGCACCACCGGCAACCCGCGCACCGACACCAACGTGATGACGAATGTGAACGTGACCGCGAACTTCGGCTTGGATGCGCCCCTGCCGAACGTCACCTTAAACGGGCAGGCTTCGGTGACCATGAGGGTCAACAGCGCCTACACCGAGTCGGGCGCCTTCTCCGGGCCCAGTGCCATATCCGGCGCCTCGAGACACAGTCTGGCGCTGCGCAGCGACGGCACGGTCGCCGCATGGGGATTCAATTACTATGGCCCGACGACCATCCCCGCCGGCTTGAGCAACGTGGTGGCCGTTTCCGCGGGCGATGAATACAGTCTGGCGCTGCGCAGCAACGGGACGGTTGTCGGGTGGGGATACAATGGCAATGGCCAGTCGGCCATCCCTGCCGGGTTGAGCAACGTGACCGCCATTGCCGCTGGCGGGAATCACAGTCTGGCGCTGCGCAGCGACGGCACGGTCGTCGCGTGGGGTAGCAATTACTATGACGAAACGACCCTCCCCGCCGGGCTGGGCAACGTGGTGGCCATTTCCGCGGGCTATAACCACAGTCTGGCGCTGCGCAGCGACGGCACAGTCGTCGCGTGGGGAAGCAATTACTATGGCCAGAGCACCATCCCCGAGGGGTTGAGCAACGTGGTGGCTATTGCCGCGGGCTGGTGGCACAGTCTGGCGCTGCGCAGCGACGGCACAGTCGTCGCGTGGGGAGCTGGGCTCTACAATGATGGAGGTGCAAGTTACCCATACTATAACTATGGGCAATCCATCATCCCCGCCGGCTTGAGCAACGTGGTGGCCATTGCCGCGGACGGGTATCACAGTCTGGCGCTGCGCAGCGACGGGACTGTCGCCGCGTGGGGAAGCAATAGATATGGCCAGAGCACCATCCCCGCCGGGCTGAACAACGTGGTGGCCCTTGCCGCGGGCGGGGATTATAGTCTGGCGCTGCGCAGCGACGGGTCGGTCGTAGCGTGGGGAGACAATTACTATGGCCAGACGACCATTCCCGCGAATATCTATCTGCCCGCCACCGTCAGCGGCAGCGTGGATACCAGCACGCCCGGCAACTACGTGCTGACCTACAATGCCACCAATTTCATGGGTGGCACCGGTAGCACCACCCGCACGGTGGTGGTGCTGGCGTCCTATACCCTGACCTACGCGGCGGGCGCCCATGGCTCGCTCACCGGCTCGCCGCTGCAGACGGTTGACTACAACGCCAACGGCACCGCCGTCGCCGTCGTCCCAGCTCTCGGCTACTCTTTCGTCAACTGGAGCGATGGATCCACCGCCAACCCCCGCACCGACACCAACGTCACGGCCAACAAGAGCGTCACCGCGAACTTCGCGATCAATACCTACGCTTTGACCTACACCGCAGGCGCTAACGGCTCGCTCACCGGCACCACCCCGCAAACGGTCAACTACGGCGCCAGCGGCACCGCCGTCGCCGCCGTCCCAGCTCTCGGCTACTCTTTCGTCAACTGGAGTGACGGCTCCAGCGCCAACCCCCGCACCGACGGCAACGTGACGACCAACAAGAGCGTCACCGCCAACTTCGCGATCAATACCTACGCTTTGACCTACACCGCAGGTGCCAACGGCTCGCTCACCGGCACCACCCCGCAAACGGTCAACTACGGCGCCAGCGGCACCGCCGTCGCCGCCGTCCCAGCTCTCGGCTACTCTTTCGTCAACTGGAGTGACGGCTCCAGCGCCAACCCCCGCACCGACGGCAACGTGACGACCAACCTGGGCGTCACCGCCAACTTCGCGATCAACACCTACGCTTTGGCCTATACTGCCGGCGCCAACGGTTCTCTCACCGGCACCACCCCGCAGACAGTCAACTACGGATCCAACGGCTCCGCGGTCACCGCCGTCCCCGCCACCGGCTATTCTTTCGTCAACTGGAGCGACAGCTCTACCGCTAACCCCCGCACCGACACCAGCGTGACGGCCAACCGCAGCGTCACCGCGAACTTCGCCATCAACACCTACACCCTGACCTACGGGGCAGGCGCCAACGGCTCGCTCGCCGGCACCACGCCGCAGACCGTTGATCACGGCGCCAGCGGCTCCGCCGTCACCGCCGTCCCGGTGGCCAACTACCACTTCGTGAACTGGAGCGACGGCGTGCTGACGGCGGCGCGCACTGATGGCAACGTCACGGCCAACCAGAGCGTCACCGCCACCTTCGCCATCGACACCTTTACCCTGTCCTACACTGCAGACGCCAACGGCTCGCTCACTGGCACCGCTTCCCAGACGGTGACCTACGGCTCCAGCGGCACCACCATCACCGCCGTGCCAGCTCCCGGCTACCGCTTCGTTAACTGGAGCGACGGCTCCACCGCCAACCCGCGCACCGACACCAACGTGACGGGCGACCTGAGCGCGACTGCCAACTACGAAATCGGTGGTTACACCCTGACCTACACCTCAGGCGCCAACGGTTCTCTCACCGGCACCACGCCGCAGACGGTCAACTACAACGCCAGCGGCACCGCCGTCGCCGCAGTAGCGAATGCCGGCTACCACTTCGTGGGCTGGAGTGACGGCTCCACCGCCAACCCCCGCACCGACGGCAACGTGACGACCAGCCTGAGCGTCACCGCCAACTTCGAAAGCGGTGGCTACACCCTCACCTACACTGCTGGAGCAGGCGGCACCCTCACCGGCACCACGCTGCAGACCGTTGACCATGGCACAAATGGCACCGCCGTCACCGCCGTCGCCGCCCCCGGCTACCACTTCGCGAACTGGAGCGACAGTTCCACTGCCAACCCGCGCACCGATACCAACGTGACGGCCAGCCAGAGCGTTAGCGCAAACTTCGTCCCGAATACGCCGACGCCGCCACTGCCCACGGTCACGTTGAACGGGTCGGCGACGGTCACCATTCAGCTCAACGCCGCCTACACCGAATTGGGCGCGTTCTTCGGGCCCAGTGCCCTTGCCGCGGGCGCGTCTCACAGTCTGGCGGTGCGGAGCGACGGCACGGTCGTCGCTTGGGGTGACAATCGCTCTGGCCAGGGCACCACCCCCCCCGGGTTGAGCAACGTGGTGGCCACTGTCGCGGGTGTAGCACACAGTCTGGCGCTGCGCGGCGACGGGTCGGTCGTCGCGTGGGGATCCAATGACTATGGCCAGACGAGTATCCCCGCCGGGCTGGACAACGTCGTGGCCATTTCCGCGGGCATTTATCACAATCTGGCACTGCGCAGCAACGGCACGGTCGTCGCCTGGGGATACAATTACGATGGCCAGACGGCCATACCCGCGGGCTTGAGCAACGTGGTGGCCATTGCCGCGGGCGGGTATCACAGTCTGGCGCTGCGGAGCGACGGCACGGTCGTCGCCTGGGGATACAATGACTCCTGGGGCCAGACGGACATACCCGCCGGGTTGAGTGACGTGGTGGCCATTGCCGCGGGCGGGTATCACAGTCTGGCGCTGCGCAGCGACGGCACGGTCGTCGCTTGGGGAAACGATAACCTTGGCCAGAGCACCGTTCCCGCCGGGTTGAGCAACGTGATGGCCATTGCCGCGGGCGGGTTTCACAGTCTGGCGCTGCGCAGCGACGGCACGGTCGCCGCGTGGGGAAAATATAACTACAACGGTAACGGTTCAGACTTTATACCCATGTATGTTCCCGACGAGTTGAGCAACGTGGTGGCCATTGCCGCGGGCGGGGGTCACAGTCTGGCGCTGCGCAGCGACGGGACCGTCGCCGCCTGGGCATACAATGGCGATGGCCAGACGACCGTCCCCTCGAATGTCTATCTTCCTGCCACCGTCAGCGGCAGCGTGGATCCCAGCACGCCTGGCAGCTACGTGCTGACCTACAGTGCCACCAATTTCCTCGGAGGCAGCAGCAGCACCACTCGCACCGTGGTGGTGCTGGCTCCCTTAAATCTCACTTACACGGCGGGCGCCCACGGCTCGATCACCGGCACCACGTCGCAGACGATCAGCAACAGCACTACCGCCAGGGGCACCGCCGTCACCGCTGTGCCAGATCCCGGCTACCACTTCGTAAGCTGGAGCGACGGCTCTACCGCCAACCCACGCACTGACACAGGCCTGGTCGCAGATGTGACCGTGACCGCCAATTTCGCCATCGGTGGTAATACCCTCACCTACACCGCCGGAGCCAACGGTGCGATCACCGGCGCCACGCCGCAGACGGTAAACCACGGCTCAGCTGGCACCACCGTCACCGCCGTGCCTGCCACCGGCTACAGCTTCGTGAACTGGAGCGATGGCTCTCCCATCAATCCACGCACCGACACCAACGTGATGATGAATGTGAACGTCACCGCGAGTTTCCGGCTCGATATACCCGGCAATCTCGATCCGGACTTTTATCCCGATGCGAACGGCACCGTCTATAGCTCAGCGGTGCAGCCGGATGGCAAGGTGCTGATCGGGGGTTTGTTTACCACCGTGCTCGGAGTGGAGCGCAACCGCATCGCCCGACTTAATGCCGACGGCACGCTGGACATGGACTTCAATCCCAATGCGAGCGGCAGCGTCTTTAGCCTGGCGGTGCAGGCGGATGGCAAAGTGCTGATCGGTGGCGCCTTCACCACCCTCCAGCCCAACGGCGCGGCCTCGCCCACTACGCGCAACCGCTTCGCCCGGCTCAATGCCGACGGCTCTCTCGACATGGGCTTCGATCCCAATGCGAGCGGCAGCGTCTTTAGCGTGGCGGTGCAGGCGGATGGCAAGGTGCTGATCGGTGGCGCCTTCTTACGGCTGCAGCCCAACGGCGCGGCCACCGCCACCGCCCGCTTGCGCTTCGCCCGGCTCAATGCCGACGGCACGCTCGACGAGGGCTTCAATCCCAGACCAAACGGTTCCGGCACTAGCACCACAGTCACTAGCGTGGCAGTGCAGGCGGATGGCAAGGTGCTGATCGGTGGAAACTTCCGCACGCTCCAGCCCAACGACGCGGCCACCGCCACCCCGCGTCAATACATCGCCCGGCTTAATGCCGACGGCACGCTGGACCCGGACTTCAATCCCAATGCGAACAACTCCGTCCAGAGCGTGGCAGTGCAGGCGGACGGCAAGGTG
Organism: Verrucomicrobia bacterium IMCC26134; assembly: GCA_000972765.1. Classification (GTDB taxonomy): domain Bacteria; phylum Verrucomicrobiota; class Verrucomicrobiia; order Opitutales; family Opitutaceae; genus IMCC26134_A. The sequence goes on from CP011265.1 coordinate 2,306,312, forward strand.
CTGATCGGGGGCGGCTTCTCCACGCTCCAGCCCAACGGCGCGGCCACCGCCACCCCGCGCAACCGCATCGCCCGGCTCAATGCCGACGGCTCTCTCGACATGGGCTTCGATCCCAATGCGAACGGCAGCGTCCTTAGCCTGGCGGTGCAGGCGGATGGCAAGGTGCTGCTCGGCGGCACTTTCGGCGCGCTCCAGCCCAACGGCGCGGCCACCGCCACCCCGCGCAACCGCATTGCCCGGCTCAATGCCGACGGCACGCTCGACGAGGGCTTCGGTCCCAAGGCGAACGGCAACGTCTCTAGCCTGGCCTTGCAGGCGGATGGCAAGGTGCTCATCGGGGGCGAATTCACCACGCTCCAGCCCAACGGCGCGGCCACCGCCACCACGCGCAACCGCATCGCCCGGCTGGACAACGACGCTGCCACGCAGAACCTCTCCATCCCCGACGGCACCCAGGCACTCTGGAGCCGCGGCGGGTCGGCACCGGAACTCACCCGCGTGACCTTTGAGGTGAGCACCGACGGCGGCGCCACCTGGGGCACGCCCATCGCAGGCACTCGCCTCGGCACCACGGCCAACTGGCAGGCCACCGGCCTTTCCCTGCCCGCCGGAAGCCTGCTCCGCGCCCGCGGCGTGACATCTGGCGGCTATTTAAACAGCAGCTCCGGGCTGATCGAGCAGGTGACCAGCTTCTCCACCCTGACCTACACCGCAGGCGCCAATGGCACCCTCACCGGCACCACTCCGCAGTGGGTGGCCTCCGGTGCCAACGGCACCGCCGTCACCGCCGTGCCAGCCTCCGGCTACCACTTCGTCAACTGGAGCGACGGCTCCACCGCTAATCCGCGCACCGACACCAACGTGACGGCCAACAAGAGCGTGACGGCCAACTTCCTGGTCGATGCCCCGGTGGTAGATGTCCTCTCGCCGAGCACCGGCCTGACCACCGGCGGCACCAGTGTGACGCTCCGCGGCATCAACTTCCTCGGCACAAGCTCGGTCACCTTCGGCGGCACCGCCGCGACCATCGTCTCCGTCACGGGCACCGAGATCACCGTGACCAGCCCCGCCCATGCCGCCGTTGCGGTCAATGTGGTGGTCACGACGCCTGGCGGCAGTTCCACCGACGTGGCGACCTTCACCTACACCGCCCCGCCTACCCCTGTGGTAGATGTCCTCTCGCCGAGCACCGGCCTGACCACCGGCGGCACCAGTGTGACGCTCAGCGGCATCAACTTCCTCGGCACCAGCTCGGTCACCTTCGGCGGCACCGCCGCGACCATCGTCTCCGTCACGGGCACCGAGATCACCGTGACCAGCCCCGCCCATGCCGCCGGTGCGGTCAATGTGGTGGTCACGACGCCGGGAGGCAGTTCCACCGACGTGGTGACCTTCACCTACGAAGCCGCCCCGCTCTCCGCCCTCGAGAGCTGGCGCCAAACCAAGTTTGGCAACACCGCCACCAACACCGGCACCGCTGCCGACGCGGCGGACCCCTACCACACCGGCGTCCCGAACCTGCTGGTCTATGCCTTCTTCGGCCCGGCCCAGGATCCGGCCACGGTGCAGAGCAGCCAGCTGCCCCAGGCCACCGCCAGCGGGAATTTCCTGAGCTACGAGTTCACCGAGCCAAGCGGAGTCAGCGGCCTCACCTACGGCGCCGAGTGGAGCGCGACGCTCGGCAACGATTGGCAGCCCGTGACCGACACCGGCATCGCTCCCGTGCACACCTTCCGCGTGCCCCTGGACGGACCCAAGAAGTTCCTGCGCCTGCGCGTCACCACGCAGTAAATCCCTCCACGTCGAGCACGCCTCCGGCGACCCTGCGAGAGTTCCCCAGCCCGCCTCCTCCAAAGGGGCGGGCTTTTTCATGCCCTCGGCGAATAGGTGGGGCGTGACCGCTGGGCGCGCCGATTCGGTGGCGATTTTCCAGGTCACGAACGCGGCGGGCCCCTGCCACAAGGCGGTAGTTCTTTGCGTTCCCTGCGTTCTTTCGCGGCTACCCTGCCGGTTGGGTCGCCTACTTTTTCAGGTAGATCTGGTCAAAGGTGCCGCCGTCGTCGAAGTGGGTGGCCTGAGCCTGCGCCCAGCCGCCGAAGGCCTCGTCGATGGTGAAGAGCGTCACGGCGCCAAACTGCGCGGCGTATTTAGCCGCCGCCTTTTCAGAAACCGGACGATAGAAGTTCTTGCCGGCGATGTCCTGCCCCGCGTCGGAGTAGAGATACTCCAGATAGGCCTTGGCGACCTCGGTGGTGCCGTGTTTTTTGGCGAACTTTTGCACGACCGCGACCGGCGGCTCGGCGAGGATACTCAGGGAAGGGGTGATGATCTCGAATTTATCGGCGCCGAATTCCTTGAGGGCGAGATAGGCTTCGTTTTCCCAAGCCAGAAGCACATCACCGATGCCGCGTTGCACGAAGGTCGTGGTGGAGCCGCGGGCGCCGGAATCGAGCACGGGGACGTTCTTGAGCAGCTTCTCGACAAAAGCCTTGCCGGCGGTGTCGGAGCCGCCCTTGCGCTTGCCGTATTCCCAGGCGGCAAGGTAGTTCCAGCGGGCGCCGCCGGAGGTCTTGGGGTTGGGCGTGATGACGGAGACGCCGGGCTTCATCAAATCATCCCAATCCGTAATGACCTTCGGGTTCCCCTTGCGGACGAGAAACACGATGGTCGAGGTGTAGGGCGACGAATTATGCGGGAAACTCTTCTGCCAATCGGCGGGCAGGCTGCGGGCGTTCTTGGCGATGGCGTCGATGTCGCCGGCGAGGGCGAGGGTGACGACGTCGGCGGGCAGACCGTCGATGACGGAGCGGGCCTGCCTGCCGGAGCCGCCGTGGGACTGCTTGACGGTGACATCGTCGCCGGTCTTGGCCTTCCAGTAGGTGGCGAAGGTGGCGTTGTATTCGACGTAGAATTCGCGCGTCGGGTCGTAGGAGACGTTGAGGAGCTCAACGGGCTTGGCGAAGGCGGCGCCGGTTAGGACGACGGCCGCGAGGGATGCGATAATGGATTTAAGTTTCATAAGCTATGATTTCGAAAGGTTGGAGGTTAGAATGAGAGCTGAAGACGGCTGAAGGCGTAGAGTTCGTCGGTCTTGGTGCCGCCGGTGGCGAGTGCGTTGCCGCCTCCCTCGAACTCGGTTTTCTCGACGTTGAGCATGACGCGGAAGTTGCGATTGAAATACCAGTTCAAGCCGAGCCCGTAGGCAAAGGCGCCCGAGGCATTGGTGAAGCGATTGATGTTGCCGCCTTGGCCGCCGGTGGCGGTGGTGAAGAACTTGTCATCGAGGTCGATGGCGCTGAGGCGGGCAACCACCTCGAAGGCGCCCCAGGTGCCGTTTTCGACACTGAAAGGCGAGAGGGGAGCCACGCCGGCCTTGGTGGACTCTTCGCCCGTGAGCACATAGCCCACGGTCGCGCGCCAGGCGGTGTTGACGCCGGTGAACGACGTGCCTTTGACCGCGCCGGTGTAGCGGGTGTAGTCTTGTTTTTCGTAGGCGTATTCGCCGACGAGGCTCCAAGGGGTGCCGCCATACCACTCAAGGCTCGGGCTGAGCCGGACTTGGTCGCCGTTGGCGATGACCCCGTTGCCGGTGGTGGCGCTGCGGAAGCTGAGCAAGGTTTGCTGGCCGTTGGTGACGATATTTTGCAGGCCGTTGGCACCGCCGATGGTGCCGACGCCGCGCTGGTTGCCCGAACTGCCGCCGAGGCCGAGGGAAAGCTTGGAGAGCGCGCCATCTACGGATTTAAACGGGGCGACGGTCAGGCGCCCGGCGAGGGTCTTGTCGCCGTCGGCCTCATCAGTGGAGAAGGATTGGGTGTTGTTACGCGAGCCGCTGAAGAAGCCGACGCGGTAGTCCACCAGACCGTCCTGAAAGGTGCCGTTGGCCTCGATGCCGATATCGCGGTTGGGCAGGAGAGTGTTGACGAACGGAGACTCGATGAAGTGGCGGTTGGAACCGGGCTCCAAGGCGATGGCGGTGGGGAAACGACCTGCCTTGATGTTGAAGGCGGGGGTGAACTTCACGTTGAACCAAGCATCGATGAGACCGACCGTGGTGGTCGTGGAGCTGATCGCATTGGCGCCGAGTTCAGGAGTGATGTTGAAATCGACGTTGGAGATCGTGCCGGTGAACGGGAGGCGGATGCGGCGCAGGAAGAAGCCATCGCGATTCTTGATGCCATCATCGAGAAAGAAGCGGGCGTCAAACTGGGCGATGGCCTTGAGTTTGAGATCGAAGGATTTGTCCGCGGAGGTGATGCCGAAACCCTTGGCGTCGGCGGAGACCTTCACGGCTTTTTTGGCGTCGGCGGCGGCAGTCTCGTCCTTCAGCTCGAGGTTGCGCTCAAGGACGCGGAGCTTCTGGTCAAGCTGGCGGATCTGCTCGCGCAGGGCTTCCACATCGGAAGCGGTTTGGGCAAAGGCCGGAGCAGCCAGAATTGCGGTTAAAACCGAGGCGACAAGCGTGCGGCGAAGGGCGTATGGGAGGGAGTTCATGTGTCTAGAGCTAATGTTGGCAGGAACTGTTTTCGCCGGGTGGTCCTGGTGGAAACGCGAGTCAGGGTTGTTTGGTTGTTTTTACGCCGCCCGAAGGTCGGTTGGGTGGGCGAAAAGGGAGAAAATAATCAGAGGCGTCGGGCGGGAATGGGGAGCGCGTTACTCGGCCGAAGCTCCCAAACCGCCGAGACGGGTCTTCTCGGTGCGTTCAATCTGGGTGACCTTGCCGTCGTGCACGACAATCTGGACGACGCCAAAGCGAAGGGTTTCCACCTTTTGGCGCACGATTTCAACCCAGGCAGGGAGACTGGAAACGGAGAAATCTGACGTGGGAGTTTGAGGAGCGCTCATGGCTAAAAAGGATGGGTGGTGTTAAATAATCTATTTATACTACATTAGTATGGTATGGTTTAAGTCAAGTGCCTTTTTGGAAATTATGCTGAGCTTGGCGAAACCATGAAGAACTACAAGGTATTTACCCTATTAAAACCCAGGCCTGCAAAGCCAGATTCACGTGCCGACGCTCGCCGCAATAGCCAAACCAGATACCCCACGCGTTGGCCCCTTCGTCGATAAAGCCAGGCTTGTATGCCGCTTTCCAAGCGCCCGGCCGCCCAATCCGGCGCCCGAAGAACCCCGGGGGAAATAACTGCGCACGGGGAAACCGGTCCGCGGCCAACGATGACGGCAAAAACTTAGCTGAGTTTGTTTTTGTCGCCTAGGCCCGTGTCGTGCATAACGAGCGCATGTTCAACCGCTCTCTTGCCCGTTCCGGTTTAGCGCTCGCCCTAGCATTGTTAAGCGTCCGCGCCCTTGTTGCCGCGGAATCAACTCCCGCCGGAACCCTCGTCTCCGGTCCCATGCTCGGCTACCGGGCCCATCGTGAGGTCCTGATCTGGGTCGAGACCCGTGACGCCGCCGAAGTCAGCCTCACCTACCAACTCGCCGACACCGTCGAAGCCACCGGCCTCACCCCGGTATCACCCGCCAAGCCCACGGCTTCGGGGCTCTCGGTCGTCCCCACCCCGTCCGCCGTCGCACCGGTGATGACCGCGCCAGTCACCCTTACCCATCTGGCACCTGCTGCCTCCCCGGCCGGCACCCAGCCGCAGAAATTCGTGCTCCCGCTGCTCGAGATGGGCCGACGCTACACCTACTCGATCGCCATCGACGGCCGCGAGCAATCGTTCCCCTACCCGCTCGAGTTCCGCACCACCGACCAATGGGAATGGCGCCGCCCCGCACCGGAGTTCTCCTTCCTCTTCGGTTCCTGCGCCTACCTCAACGACCCCGCCTACGACCGCCCGGGGAAACCCTACGGCCAGGGCACCGAAATCTTCAAACACATGGCGGACAGCGGCGCCGACTTCTGCCTCTGGGGCGGCGACAATATTTACCTCCGCGAGGCCGACTTCTCCTCCGAGAGCGGCATCTGGTATCGGTTTTCCCACGACCGCGCCACTTCCGACCTGCAAAAGCTCTACGCCGTCATGCATCACTACGCCACGTGGGACGACCATGACTACGGCTCCGACAACGCCAACCAGTCCTTCGGGTTCAAAGACATCACCCTCGCCGCCTTCAAATCCTACTGGGGCAACCCCACCTACGGCGAAACCACCAACCCCGGCGTCTACACGAAGTTCATCTGGGGCGACGCCGGTTTTTTCCTCATGGACGACCGCACCTACCGCGACGAGTCCAGCATGGATCAGGATAAAAACCTCGGCAAAACCGCCTGGGGCGACCGCCAGATCAACTGGCTCAAACAATCCCTCCTCTATGCCCAGACGCAGCAAAACCAGCGCTTCAAATTCATCATCACCGGCGGCCAGGTCCTCCAAACCATGGACAAAAAAGCCGGCCACGAGACCAGTGAGTTCTACCGCCGCGAACGCGAGGAGCTCATCGGCTTCATCCGCGAAAATAAAATCTCCGGCGTCGTTTTCCTGACCGGCGACGTCCACCACTCCGCCCTCTACCGCCGCGCGCTGGACGAGGATAAGACCCGGTTTATCTACGAACTCACCTCCTCGCCCTTGTCCGCCGGCTCCTGGGCCGCCGCCGCCAGCGAGAAAGCCAGCGACCCCGCCGTCATCCCCGGCACGGTCGTCGGCACCCAAAACTATTGCGTGATCAAACTCACCGGCACCAAAGAGACCCGCGCCCTCGCCATCCGCTGCTACGACAAGGCCAACGCTCTCCAGTGGGAGCAGACCATCCCGGCCTCCGCGCTCGACCCCGCCTCCACCCCGCCCGCCCAGCCCGTCCAGCCGCCCGCCTCCACCGCACCCGCCGCCGCCAATTAATCACCGCTCTTAACCTCAACCTCGCCCCTAGCGCGACATCCGCACATGTCCCTCAAATCCCGTGAAGATATCGTAGCCAACTGGCTTCCCCGCTACACCGGCGTCCCTTTGGCGGAATTCGGCGACCACATCATCCTCACCAATTTTCAGCTCTACGTAAAACTCTTCGCCCAAAAGCACCGCGTGCCCATCCGCGGCCGTGACAAGCCCATGCCGAGCGCCACCGCCGGCCGCATCACCATCATCAACTTCGGCATGGGCAGCGCCACCGCCGCCACCGTCATGGACCTGCTCTCCGCCGTCTCGCCCAAGGCCGTGCTCTTCCTCGGCAAGTGCGGAGGCATCAAGCACCGCGCCGAGATCGGCGACCTCATCCTCCCCATCGCCGCCATCCGCGGCGAGGGCACGAGCAACGACTATTTCCCGCCCGAGGTTCCAGCCCTGCCCGCCTTCGCCCTCCAGAAAGCGATCTCCACCACCATCCGCGACCGCGCGCGCGATTACTGGACCGGGACCGTCTACACCACCAACCGTCGCGTCTGGGAACACGACGAGGACTTCAAGGCCTACCTCAAAAAAATCCGCGCCATCGCCATCGACATGGAGACCGCGACCATTTTCACCACCGGCTTTTTTAACGAGATCCCCACCGGCGCCCTGCTCCTCGTCTCCGACCAGCCCATGACGCCTGACGGCATCAAGACCTCCGTCTCCGACCAGAAAGTCGACACCGCCTACGTCGAGGATCACCTCATGATCGGCATCCAATCGCTCAACCAACTCATCAACAAGGGCCTCACCGTAAAACACCTGCTCTTCTGAGGCTCATCACGCGGCGGACTGGCCGGACTTTGCGCCACAGGCCGCAAGCCGGTTGGCCTGATTGATTTAGCCCCGACTGCGCTCATGCGTTGACGCGACCGCTCGCTTCGTGAAGAAAACACACCACACCACGACATGAGCAGCCAAGGTTCCGGCCCAGTTCCCTCCTCCACCCCGAGTTCCGCCACGCCCATCATCAAGCCCACGGACTTGCGCGGCATCCTGCGCTACGTCCCCCGCTTTCAAGGCCAGATCTTCGTCCTCGCCCTCGATGGCTCGGTCGTCGCCGATGAAAACTTCGGCAACCTACTCGTCGATATCGCCGTTCTCCGCAGCCTCGGCATCAAGGTCGTGCTCGTCCACGGCATCGGCCACCAGCTCCAGGAGCTCTCCGAGACGCGCAAAATCCCCATCTCGAACCTCGACGGCACCGGCATCACCGACGCCGCCACCCTCGACCTCGCCATCCGCGCCTCCGCCCGCGTCTCGCACCTCATCCTCGAGGGCCTGACCCAGAACGCCCTGAAATGCGCCATCACCAACGCCGTCCGCGCCCTGCCCGTCGGCATCTTGCGCGGCGTGGAGCAACTCTTCACCGGCAAGGTGGACCGCATCGACAAGGATTTCCTCAGCCATCTCATCGAGCGCGACATCGTGCCCATCATCCAGCCCATCGGCTACGCCCCCGAAGGCCAGTCTTTGCGCATCAACTCCGACTTGCTCGCCGCCGAGGTGGGCGAAGCGCTGGGCGCCTCCAAGGTCATCTACCTCGGCGCCCTCGCCGGCCTTGAAATCAACGGCGAGGTGCAACGCGAGATCCCGGTCGATCGCCTGCGCGCCCTGCTCAAGGACAACCCCGGCCACATCGCGCCCGCAGCCCTCAGCAAGGCGCAGCACGCCGTGCGCGCGCTCGAGACCGGCGTCTCCCGCGTGCATCTGGTCGACGGCCGCACCTTCGACGGTCTCATCAACGAGATTTTCTCCAACGAGGGCGTCGGCACCCTGATCTACGCGAACGACTACCAGCAAATCCGCAAGGCCCGCCGCGCCGACGTGCGCCACATCTACAACCTCACCCGCGCGGCCGTCCGTCGCGAGGAACTGCTGCACCGCACGCAGACGATGATCGAGAAACACATCGACCAGTTCTACGTCTTCGAGATCGACGAGAACATCATCGCCTGCGTCACCCTCACCTTCTACGCGGACAAACCGCAGCTGGCGGAGATCGGGTCGGTGTATGTCATGCCCTTCTACCAGAACCGCGGCATCGGCCGGAAGCTGATCGAATTCGCCTGCCTGCGCGCCAAAGAACGCGGCGCGACCCAGGCGCTCGCCCTCTCGACCCAGAGCTACTCCTTCTTCACCTCGGTGATGAACTTCGAGGAGGCCACGACCGCCGTGCTGCCCGAAGCGCGTCTCAAAAGCTACGCCGAGAACGGCCGCAATCCGAAGGTGTTGATCAAAGCCCTCTGAGCGGCGAATCGCTCAAAGCCCCGCCAACCGCGCGACCTCGGCCTGCATCCCGGCGCGGGTGGCGGCAGGCACATCCGCCACGGCCCAGCCATTGCAGGCGACACGGGCGAGCTCGGCGCGGGTGAAGCCCGCCTCGGTGGCGAGAACGCGGTATTCGTCGAGGAGGGTGTTGTTGAAAACCAGCTGGTCGTCGGTGCTGACGGTGCAATTCACGCCGGCCGCCATCAAGGAGCGGAGCGGATGGGCGGCCATATCCGGCACCACCTGCAAGCGGACGTTGCTGATCGGCGTCATATCGAAGGTGACTCCTCGCTCCGCCGCGAGGGCGACCACGGCAGGGTCCTCGATGGCGCGCACGCCGTGCTGCACCCGGGTGACCCCCAGCTGCTCGATGGCCTCGCGCACGCGGTGGGCGCCGTCGAACTCCCCTGCGTGGCACTTGGTGACCTTGCCGGCGGCGCGAAGACGGGCCCAGACGGGTGCCGTCCAGGCCTCGGTGGGCGCGGGCTCGTGGCCGTGCAAGTCCACGCCCGCGATGCCCTCCTGGTTTACCAAGTCGTCAATGTGGGCCTGCATCGGGCCGGCGTAGTCACTGCGCAACATGCCGGCGTAGAGCTTGACCGTGAGCCCGGCCGGCACGGCGGCATGGATGGCGGCGACGATCTCGCGGACGGGAACGTTGATGAAATGGGCGACGGCGAGGTGAATGCTGCACTCGACGTAGCGGACATTGGCCACGACATGCTTGGCAAAGGTCAGCCGCGCGGACTCGTGGTAGCGCTCGGGAGAAGTAAACCACGGCAGGGCGTGACCGAGCAGGATCTCATCGAACTTGGGAAAACTCGGGAAACGGTAATCGGGCGCATGGAAGTAGGGCCGAGAGGGATACGTTTCAGGTTTCCAGGCGTGCAGAAGCTCGTAGGGAAGCGAACCGTCGAGATGCAAATGCGTCTCGGTCTTGGGCAGGGCGCGGATGTAGGCGTCCAAGGCTCCGGCAGTCACGGAAGCGGGGGCGTCCAGGGACATATCAACGTATCAAAAAGCGCCGATTGGCGTCTGAATTATTTCCCGCCCAAAAGGTATTCGGGATTCAGTTTTTCGAGCGATTTGGGAACGAAATGACCATCCCTGCGGATGAGCTTGCCGTCGAACCAGACCTCGCCGCCGCCGTATTCGGGGCGCTGGATATTGACCATGTCCCAGTGGACCTGGCTCTTGTTGCCGTTGCCCACGCCCTCGTAGGCCTGACCTGGGGTGAAGTGGAAGCTGCCGGCGATCTTCTCGTCGAAGAGGATATCGCGCATGGGCTGGCGGATGTGGGGATTGAAACCGAGGGCAAACTCGCCGACGTAGCGGGCGCCGGGGTCGCTATCGAGGATTTCGTTGAGGCGTTTCGTGTTGTTCGAGGTGGCCTCGACGATGCGGCCCTTCTTGAAGACGAGGCGGATGTTTTCGAAGGAGGTGCCGAGATAGACGGAGGGCACGTTGTATTGAATCACGCCCTCGACGGACTCTTTGACGGGACAGGAGAAAACCTCGCCGTCAGGGATGTTGCGTTTGCCGCCGCAGGTCTGGGCGCCGATGCCCTTGATGGAGAAAGTGAGGTCGGTGCCGGGGCCCTTGAGATGCACGAGGTCGGTCTTGGCCATGAGGAGCTGGAGCGCCTTCATGCCCGGAATCATGCGGGCGTAGTCGAGGGTGCAGACCTCGAAGTAAAAGTTTTCAAAGGCCTCGGTGCTCATGCCGGCCTGCTGGGCCATGGCGGAGGTGGGCCAGCGGAGGACGACCCACTTGGTCTTGTTCACGCGGTGGTCGAGCACGGGCTTCATCAAGCGGGCGTAGAGCTGCACGCGGGCTGAGGGCACGTCGGTGGACTCGAAGATATTATCCGAGCCGCGCAAGGCGATGTAGGCATCCATTTTCTGCATACGGAGGAGCTCGACCTCGGCTTGAGGGGCGAACTGGGCCTCCTCGGCGCCGAGCATGAGCTCGCGAGTGACCCGGGCGTGGTGCATCTGCACGATGGGATGGGCGCCGCGGGCGCGGGTGGCGCGCACCAAGGCGATGATCATGGTGTCGGGCACATCGAAAGCGTCGATGAGCACGCGCTCTCCTCTTTGCAGGTCGCAGGAAAAACTGGTGAGTCCGGCGGCTAGTTTATCGATACGGGAATCGGTGAGCATGGGGAAAGAGGAATGGAAAGTGACACACTAACTTACGGCAAGGGTGCTGCCGCCAGACGCGGACGGCAAGACCGCGCCGACGCCGGCGGGAAAACTAGGCGGAAAACAGATGCGACCGACGGCCTCGTCAAAGTTTGCCGCGCCGTGAAGGATATCGATCTCCAGCCGCAGATAATAGATCGGCACCGGGCAAGGCATGCCTTCGGGGATGCGCACGGCGTCTTTTTCGGTGGTAACGATGTAGTCCACCTTGCGCTCCAAGGCCTCGCTGAAAATCTCCACAAAGTCCTCGTAGGTGAAACGATAGTGGTCGAGAAACCGCCGGGCGAAGGCGATGTGGCCCCCGAGATCGCGCACGAAAGCCTCGAAACTCTCCGGCACGGCGATGCCGCTGAAAGCCCCGACATTGCGACCGACAAGATCGGTGAGCGGGCGGCGCTCCCCCGTGCCAGGGGCCTGCAGATACTGGGGCCGGTGGGCACACTCGATGATATCAACGCCGGGGTTGTGCTGATGGATGAGCTCCTCGAGCTCGGCATCGCGCTGGCCGTCGGACTTGGTGAGGAACACGTAGCTGGCGCGCTTGAGGTGTTTGATCGGTTCGCGCAGCACTCCGCGGGGCAAGAGCTGGCCGTTGCCGAAAGGGTTGGTTTTATCAACAAGGAGTAGATTCAGGCGGCCCTTGAGCGGAAGGTATTGGAAGCCATCGTCGAGGATCAGGGTGTCGCAGCGGAAGCGTTTAATGGCAAAGACACCGGCTTTGACGCGGTCCTTGTCCACCAGCACGACCACCCCGGGGAGGTTGCGTGCCAGCATGTAGGGCTCGTCGCCCGCCCGCTCGGAATCCAACAACACCCGCTCCCCGTCGCTCACGATGCGCGGCGGCGGCTCGGAGGTGTGCGTGAGCCAGAACCAGGCTTTTTTCCAAAGCGGCGGGGCCTTGCTGCGGTAACCACGCGAGAGGATGGCGACCTTGCGACCGCGATCACGCAGGGCGCGGGCGAACATCTCCACCACCGGCGTCTTGCCTGTGCCGCCGACCGTCAGATTACCCACCACCACCACGAGGCAACCCAGGGGCTGGTCGTGCAGGATACGGGTGCGATAGAGCCAGGTGCGGGCCTGCACCACGCCGCTGAAAAGCCAGGACAGGGAGTGCAAAAACACCGCGAAGATCGTCGCCCCCACGCTCTGCCGCCGGTCGTAGATCACATCTATGGTGAACTGCTCCAGCTCGTTCAGTTTGCGTTTGATCAGGGATGACATTCTGGCGGGTGAAGGATCAGGGAATTCGGTTTGACGGTATTTGCGAGGTGACGCTTGTTAAGCCGTTGCGCGCTGCGCGCGGGGGTCAAGCTTCCGCGCGTGGCCCCCAGCATCGATCGTCGCTTCAAACCCACTTTCTTTACCATGAGCTACAAACTATTCATCCCCGGTCCCATCGCCGTCTCGCAAAAGACGCTCCAAGCCATGGCCCAAGGCATGATCGGCCATCGCAGCCCGGACTTCGTCGCGCTTTACAACGCGATCCAGCCCGACCTGCAGGCCCTTTTCTACACCACGGACCCGGTGTATCTCTCCACCAGCTCCGCTTGGGGCGTGATGGAAGGCGCCCTCCGCAATGTGGTGAAAAAGAAGGTCCTCACCTGCATGAACGGCGCCTTCTCCGACAAGTGGTATGACGTCGCCCTGCGTTGCGGCAAACAGGCCACCGCCCTCAAGTCCGAGTGGGGCCAACCGGTCGATCCCGAGGCCGTTCGCCGCGAGCTGGCCACCGGTGCCTACGACGCAGTCACAATCATCCACAATGAGACCTCCTGCGGCTGCATGAGCGATATCAAGGCCCTGATGGCCGTCGTCCGCGAGTTCCCCGAGGTCATCTCGATCATCGACACGGTCAGCTCGTTCTCCGTCGTGCCCATTAAGAAGGACGAACTCGGCATCGACGTGTTGATCACCGGCTCGCAAAAAGCCCTAGCCCTGCCCCCGGGGCTCGCCCTGGTGAGCGTTTCAAAGCGCACCCTCGAGCGCGCCGCTACGATGGCCGACCGCGGCTACTACTTCGACTTCGTCGAGTTCCAAAAGAACCACGAGGCCGGTATGACCCCCAGCACTCCCTGCATCGCCCTGATCTACGCCCTCAAATCAAAGCTCGAGGACATCAAGGCCGAGGGCATCGAGGCCCGCTATGCCCGCCATGCCCGCCTCAACAAAATGGTGCGAGACCACATCACCGCCAAGGGTTTTACCCTATTCCCGAAGGCCGGCTTCGGCGCCGTCTCCTTGAACTGCTTCGCCAACAACCTCGGCTACGATCTCTCCGCGCTTAACAAGACGCTCAAGTCCAAGCACCACCTCGTGATCGACGGCGGCTACGGCAAGCTCAAGGGCAAGACCTTCCGCATCTCCAACATGGGAGACGAGACCGATGAAACCATCGCCTCCATGCTCAAGTCCTTCGACGCCGCTCTCGCCGAGTGCCCCAAGGCACCCGTCGCTTAAGACAACACCCACACAGAGCATACCGAGTTCGGGCATCCCCTTGCCCATCAAGCGCTGGCTCACCGCCAGCGCTTTTTTATTTCCCCATAGTCACTCACCCGCGGCTTATCGTGAACGAGTAAAACTGAGCACGGGAAAGAAAAACCGCCCTTCCCTGTTCCGATGCCTTTGCCTCGGAGGACGCCTATTTCACGAGTCGGGCGGGGGTATGCGGCCATGCGCATCTTATATACCCTAGTGATGCCCACTTTCCTGGCCTCGCCGTCTTTTAACCTGAATCCAATGTTGGAACCGAGGACGTGCAACCGTCCTTTTAGCCATCGACGCCAAGCACCTCCGCTAAAGTTAGATCTCGCAAAACACTGAAAACAAGTTAATTACGCACTCATCTAAAGGCACATCCTGAAACTAAGCCTTGCTCTCGCCGTTTTAGCACCCTACCCGCTCGCAACCATGAAGTCCCTTGTCATCGCCGAGAAGCCCTCCGTCGCCGCCGACCTTGCCCGCTCCCTTGGCAAAGTTCCGAAGAAGGGCGATTTCTACGAGAACGACGAGTGGGTGATCTCCTCCGCCGTCGGCCACGTGGTCGAACTCGAGATGCCCGAGGACATCGATAAAAAGAAATACGGCTTCTGGCGCCTCGAGACCCTTCCCATCATTCCCGAAAAGTTCGGCCTCAAGCCCATCGAGGACTCCAAGGAGAAATTCTCCCTCCTCAAAAAGCTCCTCGCCCGCAAGGACATCGACCAAGTCATCAACGCTTGCGACGCCGGCCGCGAGGGTGAACTGATCTTCGTTTACCTCTACCAGCTCGCCAAGGCCAAGCTCCCCGTCAAACGCGCCTGGATGCAGAGCATGACGACCGAGGGCATCAAAAAAGCCTTCGAAAAACTCCGCGACGGTTCCGATCTCTCCGGTCTCGCCGACGCCGCCCGCTGCCGCTCCGAGAGCGACTGGCTCATCGGCATCAACGGCACCCGAGCCCTCACCAAGCGCATGTTCGGCTCCAAAGCCGGCAACGTCGCCTCGGTCGGCCGCGTGCAGACCCCCACCCTCGCCATCGTTTACGCCCGCGAACTCGATATCCGCAACTTCAAGCCCCGAGCCTTCTGGCGCCTCACCGCCAACTTCCAGATCGCCCAAGGCGACTACGAGGGCGTTTACCAAAAGCCCGCCTTCAAGAAGGACGCCGCCAACGACCACGACCGAGCCGACCGCCTCTGGCAACAAGCCTCCGCCGAGGCCGTGCTCGCTGATTGCCAACGCAACCCGTCCGCCACCGTCCGCGACGAGAAAAAGCCCACCACCCAGGCCTCCCCGCGCCTCTACGATCTGACCACCCTCCAGCGCGAGGCCAACGGCCGCTTCGGCCTATCCGCCCGCCGCACCCTGCAAATCGCCCAAGCCCTCTACGAGCGCCACAAGCTCATCACCTACCCCCGCACCGACGCCCGCGCCCTGCCCGAGGACTACGCCGCCACCGTGCGCGAGACCATGCAGGCGCTCTCCGGCGATCTCTCCGCCCACGCCGCCAAGGTCGTCCAGTCCGGCTGGATCCGCCCCGGCAACAAGAAGATTTTCAACAACGCCCAGATCTCGGATCACTTTGCCATCATCCCCACCACCGCCGAGCCCAAGTCGCTCGATGAGATGGAAGCCAAGGTCTACGACATGATCGCGCGCCGCTTCGTCGCCGCCTTCTACCCCGAAGCCCAGTTCGACGTTACGACCCGCATCTCCACCGTCGCCGGCAAACACGATTTCAAAACCGAGGGCAAGGTCCTCACCGAGGCCGGCTGGCTCGCCGTTTACGGCAAATCCGCCGCGCTCGACGACGACATCACCGGCGCCGACTCCTCCGGAAAAAAAGAGGCCACCGGCTCCTCCAAGCCTCTCCCCGCCCTCTCCCCCGCCGACGCCGCCAAGGCCAAAACCCTCGACACCATCCTCCACGCCGAGTCCACCAAGCCCCCCGCCCGCTACACGGAAGCCACCCTGCTCTCCGCCATGGAAGGCGCCGGTAAACTCGTCGAGGACGAGGACATGGCCGAGGCCATGAAGGAACGCGGCCTCGGCACGCCCGCCACCCGCGCCGACACCATCGACGGCCTCATCAATCAGAAATACATGGATCGCCAACAACGCGAACTCGTGCCCACTCCCAAGGCCGAGTCGCTCATCCAGTTCCTCGTCGCGGTCAAAGCCGAGGCTCTCACCTCCCCCGCCATGACCGGAGAGTGGGAATTTAAACTCCGCCAGATGGAACAAGGCCGCGTCAAACGCGACGACTTCATGAAGGAGGTCATCGCCCAAACCGAGGGCATCGTGGAGCGCGTCAAGGCCTTCGAGGAGGACGAGTCCAACTCCCGCACCACCGACATCATCTCGCCCACCGACGGCAAACCGATGTTCGAGACCCTCCGCGGCTTCAAAACCCAGGACGGCACCCTCATGATCTACAAGGTGATGACCGGCCGAAAAATCGAAGAGTCCGAGGTGCGCCAGCTCGTCACCACCGGCGAGGTCGGACCGCTCGACGGCTTCGTCTCCCCGCGCAACGGCGCCCGTTTCGCCGCCAAGCTGAAGATCGTGGACAACGAGAAAGCCAAAGAACCCGGTGGCAAAAAAGTCACCATGGACTTCGGCGACAAACTCGACGTCTCCGATCTCGTCCCCTTCTGGACCGCGCCCAAGACCGGCGCCGAACTCTGCGAGGCTCCCACCAAATATATCCTCCGCGAGAAAAATACCGAAGGCGCCTGGGAGCAGACTTTTTCGCTCTCCCGCATCCTTTGCAAACGCGAGCTCACGCGTGACGACCTCATCACCTGCATCACCACCGGACGGACCCCGCTGATCGAGAACTTCACCAGCAAGTTCAACCGCCCCTTCAAGGCCTACCTAGTCCGCGCCGGCGCCAAGGCCAACTTCGAGTTTCCGCCCCGCGAGCCCAAAACCGGCAAAGACGGCAAGCCCGTCGAGCGCAAAGCCAAGGCCAAGCTCGACCTCTCCGCCGCAATCAAGCTCGGCCCCAGCGCCTCACACAAAGACGGCGAACTCTACCAGACCGACGACGCTTACATCGTGGCCAAGCCCGGTGCCGACGACGCCCCCCGAGCCGTCTTCACCACCAAGCTCGAGGTCTGCGGCAAAAAACTCCCCGTCGAAGAGATTCAGCTCCTGCTCGCCGAGGGTAAATCCAATCTTATCGACGGCTTCATGTCCAAGGCCGGCCGCGCCTTCAGCGCCTACCTCGTCCTCTCCAAGGACAAGAAGAAAGCCGACTTCGAGTTCCCTCCCCGCTAAGGAGAAAAAGCGGCACCTCACCGCGTCGATTACCTCAAGCATTTGGCTCTAGCGTCGATTCTTGCTCGGGCCCGGCTTGTAACGGGCAGCGCGGTGTAATATCGAGCTGCTTTCGTAACCCTTGCGACTGCACGGCGTCTTTCAGCGGTAGTAGCACCCATGCTTCGTTCCTCCCCTCTCCTTACGCCATGAACTCGACCTCTAAAAACTACCTGATCGCCTTCCTTGCCTGCACCACGCTTGCCGGAGCCGGTTTGGTTCTCCAGCAGCGCCAGCTTCTAGCTGAAGCAAGGGCCAAGCCGACCCTCAAGATCACCCAAAGCAACTTTACGCCCCGCCCCGCCCAAACGTTGGAAGAAAAAAAGCAGCCGGAAGCCCCGGTAGAGGCCAACGCTGACGAAACTTCCGCACCCACCGCCCCGGACGCGGCAGTCGTAGGCAATCCAGGACAGCGCCCCGGTCAAGGCCGCGGCCAGTGGGCTGCGCGCATGACCGAACTCATGAAGGATCCCGAATTCGTCGCCGCCATGAAGATCGAGCAGGATGCCCGCATCGAAAAACGCTATGGCTCGCTCTTTAAACAACTCAACCTGCCCGCCGATAAAATTACGGCCCTAAAAAACCTCTTGTCTGAACGCGACAACGCCCGTCGGGATGTGATGGCGACCTCGATGGCTCAAGGCCTTGATATGCGTGACGCCGCCACCCGCGACAAGCTGAGTGAGCTGTCCAACCAGATGCAGGCCGAAGTGGATACCAACATCAAGGCCACCATCGGCGAAACCGCCTACGCCCAGCTGGAGACCTACAAGGCCACTCAAGCGCAACGGTCCGCTGTTTCCAATTTTAACGAAAAGCTGAGTATCTCCGGTCAAGCCCTGACCGAATCCCAATCGCAGCAACTCACAAAAATTCTTACCGACACCGGAACCGTAAAAGGCCGCGACATCGGCATCACCGACCAGACGATATCCGCCGCCAAGGGCGTGCTCATGCCCTCGCAAGTTAATCAGCTCCTGGAATATAAAGCGCAGCAAGACGCCCAGAAACTCATCCAAAGCAAAATGAGTGGCGGCGGTAATGGCGGCGGGCGGCAACGCGGCGGTAATTGATCTGATTCGGACTTTCCCCGAACGCTCAATGCCAGGGAGCGCCGGCGAGTATCCATTTTTCGAGCGCCTCGATCTCGGCGACGCTCAGGCCTGGATCATCCCCCAAGGGCATCGCCTCGTCGTCGTCACGAGGTAGCCGGACGCGGCGCAGCAGCTCGCTCGCTTCCGGCATTCCCGGCTTGATCGCCGGATGACCGCTGCGCCCCCCCAGCAACGCTGCCTCTCGGCTATCGAGCCTCAGCCGGCCTTTGATTTTATCGGGACCATGGCACTCTATGCAGGAGCGCTCCAGCACAGGCTGTATTTCGTTTACGAAAACAAG
This sequence comes from Verrucomicrobia bacterium IMCC26134, assembly GCA_000972765.1. Classification (GTDB taxonomy): domain Bacteria; phylum Verrucomicrobiota; class Verrucomicrobiia; order Opitutales; family Opitutaceae; genus IMCC26134_A. The sequence continues at coordinate 2,324,838 of CP011265.1, forward strand.
TGCCGCCGCTTTATCGACCACCGCTGGGTTCACCGCTGGCTTGCCAGTTGCCTGAGCGGGTTTGACCTCGGAGCCACCCCAAAAAACCATCGCGTCCGGACCATGCGTCAAAGTCGCCCCCAAGTGCCCTGACACCACCGTCGCTCCGAAAAGCGCCGCAAGTGCTGCGCGCGCCACCCACGGCCGGCCACGCATCTGGGCCAGCCAAGCCGCCACCGCCAGACCCGCGCACCCCAAGCCCGCCCAGCGATGCATTTCCAGGGGATCCGACTGATATTTCCCCGTGCTCGCGAGCACCAGGCCGGCCGCTGCCGTAAACAATGCCGCCACCGCGTTCACCGCCAGCAAGCGCCGGAGATAATTGGCGCCCTCACCTTCCGGACGTTTCCACCGCGATATCTCGAGCAGCACCGCGGCGACCACGAACCCGATGGGCAGGTGCAAAAGCACCAGATGCAGATTACCGAGTCGTGCGAGAGAAAAACCGTCCATTGGAGCGAGCCAATGAGTTTCCCCGCAGGTGGGGAAGCCTGAACCCTGCGATTCAGCCACGGACCCTCACAAATCCTGCGCACTTGAGTCGAGAATCCGCGACGAGAAAACCCTTGCGGCACGATTCGTGCGGTCGGTAGGTTAACCGCTCCTTTAACGGCTTTTCCCTATGATCGTAACCACCGCCCAGCTCTTCAAACACGCCTACGGCAAATACGCCATCGGCGCCTACAACATCAACAACGCCGAGCAAGCCATGGGCCTCTTCAAGGGTGCCATCGACTCGAAAGCACCCTTCATCATCCAGATCTCCAAGGGCGCCCGCAACTACACCGACAAGCGCATGCTTGAGGCGATCATCCGCTCCGCCGGCGAGATTTTCCCCGAGGCCATCTTCGCCGTGCACCTCGACCACGGTGACGAGCAGACCTGCTACGATTGTATCGATTCCGGCTTCTTCAGTTCGGTGATGATCGACGCCTCCCACGATCCATTCGAGAAGAACGTCGAGATCACCAAGCGCGTCGTGGATCGCGCTCATGCCAAGGGCATCTCCGTCGAAGCCGAACTCGGCATGCTCGGCGGCGTCGAGGAAGACATCGTGGTCGAGGAAGGTCACTCCTGCCTCACCGATCCGGCCGAGGCCGAGGAGTTCGTCAAGCAGACCGGCTGCGACTCCCTCGCCTGCGCCATCGGCACCTCCCACGGTGCCTTCAAGTTCAAAGGTAAACAGTCCCTCCACTTCGACGTCCTCGAGAAGATCAAGGCCCGCATGAACGGCTACCCGCTCGTCATGCACGGCTCCAGCTCGGTTCCCCAGGACGAGGTCGCCCGTATCAACGCCGCCGGCGGCACCATCGCCGGTTCCATGGGTGTGGACGTCAACGAATACCTCCCCGCCGCCAAGCTCGGCGTCACCAAGATCAACATCGACACCGATGGCCGCCTCGTCTGGACCCGCGTTCACCGCGAGTTCTTCCGCGACAAGCCCTCCGAGTTCGACTTCCGCCCCCCGGGCAAAATCTTCATCGTGGAATACGCCAAGTTCATCGCTTCGCGGAACGTCTTGCTCGGCTCCGCCGGCCAGCTCGACAGCCTTCGCGCCAGCCTCGGCAAGTAAGCAGTCACCGAGCTCTCGCTTCCGACACAAACGCGCCCTTCACCGGGCGCGTTTTTTTTACGCATAATTTCCTCCGGCTCGCGCGGATTCCGGCTCAGCGCACCGCCGTCACGAATCCGCCGAAGGGCTTTAACTCGATTCGCAACGTTTTCGCCGCACCGTCCAGGACGGCCTCTCGGCAGTCAAAGCCGACCGCCGGTCCGTCGGTGATCACCATCGCGGAATTCGTTTTGCCAATCCCGAGCTCGGCCAAAGACACTTCAACGGTTTTGGCCATGGCTTCACCATTCAATCCGGCCACCCACCAGCGCCCATCCGGCCCGCGCCGCGCGAACACCGCCAGCTTGCCCGGATACCCGGCAAGGAACCGCGACTCCTCCCAAACCGCAGGAATGGCCTTTAACGCCGACCTCACGTAGTCGGGTTGTTTCGCCAGCACCTCAGGAATCTCGACGTAGTGCTGGATGCCGGAGGTGAACAAGACCGCCGTCGCCAGTTCGGCGGCCAAGGTGGTGCGGCGTTTGATCTTACCAGGTCCTTCCAGACATACCGGGGTGAAATCCATCGGATCAAAAACATTCCGCGTGAAAGGCAGCATCGCCATATGCGCCGGCGCCCGGTCCGCGTTGGCTTGATCAAAAGTGATGAACTCGTAGCCGCGCACCGCCTCGACCGTCAGTAGATTTGGATACGTTCTTGCCCAACCGCGCGGCAAAGTCGCGCCATGAAAATTCACCAGCAAGCCCAAAGGCGCGCACTCCTCCAGGAGGCTTTGATAAAGCCCGATGAAGGCGCGGCCATCCCCGCCGAAGAAGTCGATTTTCACTCCGGCTACACCGTTTTCGCGAAGTCGGGCGAACTCCGCCTTTCGGCTCTCGGGTGTCAACAAGCGGTTTTTCGGCGTTTGCGGTGCGTCGTTCCAGCTGCCGTTCGAGTTATACCATACCAGCACCGCGACTTTCTTTTCCCTCCCGTAGGCCGTCAGATCGCGTAACTTCGCCTCACCGATTTGAGCGTCCCAAAGCGCATCGATCAGACAGTAGGCCCACCCCATGTCCGCCGCATAATCGATAAAGCGTTTCTGCACCTCGAAGGTGGTCTGACGGTCGCCCAGTTTAGGCCAGCTCCACGCCGCCTTTCCGGGCTCGCCCGCCAGCTTCAAGTGCTTGATCGCGGGTTGGGCCAGATCAGTTCCGAGCGTGGACTCGACGACCGTCTTGAGATCTCCGATCGCGAGCAAACGCCAGGGCGTCGCATAGGGGGTGAAAAAACGCGGGCCAACCGGTTCTTCACCGATCGTCTCGCGCACATCAGGAAAACCGATGCGATACTCGCCGAGCGGTGATTCGTGACGCAGGCGCGAGGCGCAGTAACCCCGGTCCAAACCCGTCTCGGAAATCAGCACCCAGGTATCGCGGGTGCGAAACAGGGCGGGAAACACCCAACCCGCACCGAGCGTCGAGGGCGTGCCCACCGCGATCTCGCGTTCGTGATATTCTTCGTAGGAGGGGTTGGTGTGCGCCCAGCCGCTCTTCGCCACTGACATGGGTTGCAGCCACGCCTTGGCGTCTGGCGCGAATCGGAAGGTCGTGGCCTCCTCTTTCACCTCGCGCACCGTGCCGTCTTCCTTGGGGAAAACATAACGGAACGCCACGCCGCCATCCGAAACCTCAAACACGAGGTCCATCAGTTGCCCGCCGGCCGTCTCCATCCGGAATGTTTTTCGATTCGCGCGATAGACATTTACCCGGCGTTTGCTGCCGGGAAGTTCATAGCGATCCGTGACCAACTTGACCGGCGATTCACCGGAGAGCCGGAGATCGCGGGAAAAATCAGCATCCGCGCGAACCAACCCGAGTCGCGACTCTTCAACCACCAGATCCCCGCCGCGCCGCACCGTATAGGCCGGCGCCCCGTCCCGCACCGTGACGTCGACCAGCAAACGTCCATCCGGACTGGGCACCTCGATCGCCAGGAGCGCGCCTGCGCCAAGTAAAAAACCGAGCACCCACCGTTTGCCGTTATTCATAAAATTAAACCCCGACACCGACTCAACGCCGTCCGGCCGCTCCGCGCAGCATCACCCGTTGCAAGAGGATAAACGCCAGCAGCAGCAGCCCCACCACGATGCGAATCCACCAGGAGCTTAACCGGCCGTCAAAAAGCAGCGCGGTCTGGATGGTGCCGAACACCAGCAGGCCGAGCAACGAGCCGACCATGTGTCCACGTCCGCCGGACAGCAAGGTGCCGCCGATCACGACCACCGCGATGGCGTCGAGCTCCAGCCCCGCCCCGGTGCTCGGGTTTCCAGAACCCGTGTAGAGTGTCGCCACCAGACCGGCCAGCGCCGCAAGCGCGCTATTCAGCGTATAGGCGGCGATCTTGGTCGTCCCCACCGGCAGGCCCATGAGCAGCGCAGAGTTTTCGTTGCCGCCCAGCGCCAGCAAATTTCTCCCGAAACGCGTGTGGTGCGCCAGGACGTAGCCGGCGATAAGCGTAGCCAACAGCACCAAGGCCGTGGTCGGGAGGGCCGCCGGCCCCAGCACCAGTTCGTAACCCGAGAGGGTATTGCAGAGGGGATGGGAAATGCCGGTAGACTCCGTGCTGATCCAAAACGCTCCGCCGCGCGCCAGGAACATGCCCGCCAGCGTGATCAAGAAGGCAGGCAGCCGGAACGCATGAATCAATACACCCATGCCGGCCCCGAGACCCGCGCCGATCGCCAGCGCCGCCGCCGCCGCCAACGCGGGATGCACTCCGCGCGCAATCAGCGTGGCGGTAAAGATGGAGGTGAAGCCGACGACCGCGCCTACGGACAGATCAATACCGCCGGTGAATATCACCAGAGTCATTCCCGTCGCCACGATGCCGAGCACCGCATTGTCGGCGAGCAGGTTGACTGCGACGCGGACCGATAAAAACCCTTCGTAAAAGAGCCCCGCGCTGATGAAAAGAACCAGGAAGATGCCCGCCGTGGCGAGCAGGGGGATACGCTGGCGAAAACGCGGACTCATGCGACGCCTCCCTTTTTGAACAAGCCGCCAAACCAGCGGCGAGCGTGCGAGGATTGCAGCAGGCAGACAACGAGGATCAGCACCGCCTTGGGCACCGGCGCAACCGCCGGCGGAACCCCGAGATTATACATGGTCGTCGTGAGAGTTTGCAGCAGCAGTGCGCCAACGAAGGCGCCGAGCAGCAGAAACCGGCCGCCGGTCAAAGCCGTGCCGCCCACCACGACGGCAAAGATCGCGTCGAGCTCCATGTTCTCACCCATGCGATAGGAATCAGCCGCGCGAATGTTGGCCGCTGCCATCAATCCAGCCAGTCCCGCGCACAAACCGCAGAAAACATAGACGAGGCCTTTTACATGGGCCGCCGCCAGACCCGCGAAACGCGCCGCCTGCTCGTTGTCGCCCGTGGCCTCGATAAACAAGCCGGCCGCCGTGCGCCTCAGGAAAAGGTGGGCCGCGATAAAAAGTCCTCCCGCCAGCAGCGGCGCGAAAGGTAATCCGAGAAAGTGTCCGTTTCCTAAAAACTCGAAGGTCGGATTATTGATCAGCACGACTTCTCCATTGGTGATGAGTTGCGCCGCCCCGCGGCCTACCACCATGAGGATAAGCGTGGCTACGATCGGCTGGATACCAAGACGCGCAACCAGCAACCCATTCGCCCCGCCTGCCGCGATCGCCAGTCCGATGCCGGCACCCAGCGCGAGCGTCAGGCCGCAACCCTTTACGATTAACACCGCCGCCAATGCACCGGCCGCCGCCATGATAGAACCCACCGAAAGATCGACGCCTCCGGTTGCGATCACGAGCGTCATGCCAAGCGCAAGCACCAGGCCGCGCGCTCCCTGGTTGAGAATATCAATCGGCAGGCCGTAAAGACGCCCGTCCAGGATCGTGATCTTCAAAAAGCCATGGTTCAGCACCAGGTTTAGAACCACCAGCGCAATCAGCCCGAACAGTGGCCAGAGCACAGGCGAAATAGATTTCTTTCGCACACTCATGAGTGTCCTCCATTCACCGGTGAAGCCCCTGCCATTGCTCGCATCAGGGCCTCGGGCTCAATGGCATGACCTTGAAAATCCGCAGTGCGACGGCGCTCGCGCAAGACCACCACGCGGGTGCTGTTGCGCACGATCTCCTCGATCTCGGAAGAGATCAAAAGCACCGCCAGTCCATCCGCCCGAAGCCGGCCGATCAGCGCCTCGATCTCAGCCCGCGCGCCGATGTCAATGCCCCGGGTGGGCTCATCGAGGATGATAAGCGCCGGCTTGGTGGCCAGCCAGCGGGCGAGCAGAACCTTTTGCTGGTTTCCTCCCGAGAGGTTTTTAATCGGCGTCTCCGCATCGGGAGTCTTGATGCGCAGCGCGGCGATGTAATGCGCGCACAAGGCCTCCTGCTCAACCCGGGTGACCGTTTTCCAGATCCCCTGTTTTCCTTGCAGCGCAAGGATGAGATTTTCGCGAACCGAGAGATTAGGCAGGATGCCCTCGGACTTCCGGTCCTCCGAGCAAAAGGCCAGTCCCAGTCGCACCGCTTCGCGAGCCGAGGCCATTCGCACCGCTTCGCCGCGCACTTTCAGCTCTCCGCCGTCGGCTTGGTCGATGCCGAACAGGAGTCGCGCCGTTTCCGTGCGCCCCGAGCCCAGCAATCCGGCCAGCCCCGTCACCTCGCCTCGGCGCAGGGTGAGGTCGAGCGGATGCAGGGCATCGCGCCGTGTGAGGCCCCGGGACTCGATGATCACCGGCGCGGCATCGTCAGGCGCGGGTAATTCGCCGGAGCGGCCCGCGATGTCGTTCACCTCGCGACCGATCATTTTACTGACGAGCGCAAGACGCGGCAGGTCGGCGGTTAAATATTCGCCCACCAGCGTGCCGTTGCGCAGGACTGTTATACGATCGGTCACGGCGTAAACTTGATCGAGAAAATGCGTGACGAACACGATGCCCATTCCCTGGTCGCGGAGGCGGCGCATCACTTTGAAAAGTTCGGCGACTTCATGCTCGTCGAGACTAGCCGTGGGCTCGTCGAGAATGAGAAGTCGGGCGTTCAAATCGAGAGCGCGGGCGATGGCGACCATCTGCTGCAATGCGACCGACAGCGTGCCAAGCTCGGCCTCGACATCCAGGTCCAGCCCCAGCCTCAGCAGAGCCTCACGGGCGTGCCGTTTGGTTGCGCCCCAGTTGATAAATCCACCCAGGCCAGGCTGGCGGCCCAGCAGGAGATTTTCCGCCACCGAAAGCGCGGGCAGAAGATTCACCTCCTGATAAACGGTGCTGATGCCCAATTCCTCGGCTTCCTTGGGCGAACCCGGGCGCACCGCGCGGCCCTCGAAGCTGATCTCTCCTTCGCTCGCCTCATAAACACCGGTGAGCACCTTGATCAGCGTGGATTTACCCGCGCCATTCTCCCCCAGCAGAGCGTGGATTTCAGCGGCTCTCACCGTGAAATCCACTCCGGCCAGCGCGATTACGCCGGGAAACCGTTTTCCCACACCACGCAGTTGCAGCAAGGGGCCGGGGCTCGCCTCGTTCATGTAATATATTTCAAGGGGGACCGCTTAATACTGGCGCTCGCCAATCCGGGCCGCCGCGTTGGTGGAATCGAATACCTCGTCCACGTTGTAGGAAGTGCGCTCGACTGGCTCCCCGGCCTTTAACTTCGCGATCGTGTCATAAACTTTAGGACCGAAGAGGGGATTGCACTCCACCACGACGTTGATCTTGCCATCCACCACCGCCTGCACGCCTTCCTTGATCGCATCGATGGATACGATGATGATGTCCTTGCCGGGTTTAAGGCCGGCTTCCTCGATGGCCTGAACCGCGCCGAGTGCCATGTCGTCATTATGGGCGTAGACAATCTCGATCTCTTTGCCGTGCTTTTTAATGAAAGCTTCCATCACTTCTTTGCCGCCGGAACGACGGAAGTCGCCGCTTTGCGAATCGATCAACTTGAAAGCGGGTGACTTGGCGATGGCGTCGGCAAAGGCCTTGCGCCGCACGTTTGCCGCGGCCGAGCCGGGTGTGCCCTGAAGCTCGACAATGCGTGTCCGGGCGCCGGCGTTCTTCACCAACCACTCGGCGGCCAGCGAGCCTTCCTTGTAGAAATCAGAGCCGATATAGCAGGCAAAGAGGGACTTGTCATCGGTCTGAATGTTGCGGTCCATCACCACGACCGGAATGCCGGCGCGCTTGGCTTCGCGGAGAACAGGGTCCCAGCCCGTCTCCACAATCGGTGCGACCACGATCGCGTCCACACCCTGTGTCACGAAGGAGCGCAGCGCACGGATCTGATTCTCCTGCTTGCCCTGGCCATCGGCGAACTTGAGCTTGATTCCGCGCTTTTCGGCTTCGGCTTTCATCGAGTTGGTATTGGCCGTGCGCCAGGCGCTCTCGGCTCCCGTCTGGGCAAAACCGACGACCAGCGGTTTCGCGGCGGCACCCTCGGCCCGAAGACCGCAGGTGGTGAAAAGCATGAATGCGGTCGCAGTGAGGGAGATGATACGTTTAAGATTCATTAGCATGGGGGTTAAGGGATCGACTCGACGTTGAGTGCGCAGGAAGGCAAGGCAATGCAGCTAACTTAACTTATCGTCCTTTTCTTTTATCCATCGCCATACGGTTTAGCTTGATTTCACCTCTCGAAAACAGGCCTTCGCGCACATCGCGACGCAATTGCGTATTCCTCCTAGACCTGATTCAAGGCCATCCCCATACTGATTGATAATCTCCCCGTAATGCCCGCCCCTACCCCCTCTCTGCTCAGCGTCGCCCGCCTCGGCGTCGGCTGGGAACACGATGAAAGCTTTGTCATCGACCGCCCCGGCACCGGGGACTACCTTTTTATTCACTTCACCCGTGCCGCCCTCGTCACGATAGACGCGGAGGACATCCAGTGCGCGGCCAACACGTGCATACTTTACACCCCCGATCACCATCAAAAATACCAGGGCGACGGCTGCGGTTTATCCGATAACTGGATACATTTTCTCGGCGATTCGGCCGACACGCTGGCGAGTCTTCACGAGATCCCGCTAAACCGCCCCTTTCGGCTGGCCCAGGCTGGCTTTGTGCCGCTTTTGATCAATGAAATGCGGACCGAAATCCACCGCAAGGAGCCTCATTACGAAGAGGTTGTCGACCTGCTCTTGCGGCAGATTTTCCTGCTGCTTCAGCGTCATATCGAACTCAACACAAGGCAGCGTTTAACCGGTCGGAAGGCAGAGTTGGCGGTCAGTTTCGGCGAGTTGCAGGCCAATGTGCTCGGCACCCTCGATCATCCTTGGACGGTCGTCGAGATGGCCCAAAAGGTTCACCTCAGCCGCTCGCGGTTCATGGGCATTTATCGAGAGTTATTCGGCGGATCTCCCGTCGAAGACTTGATCAACGCCCGGATCAAGCATGCCAAATGGCTTCTGACCGCCACCACGCTGTCGGTCGGTCAGATCGCCTCCGAGTGTGGTTTCCGGAGTCTCTTTCACTTCAGCCGACTCTTTAAGAAACGCGCAGGATGCTCACCTTCAGAATTTTCCACTAAATTTGGCAAGTCGACTTCGCTGAGCTGGGGTGCAAACGAGACTATCGCCGACAAGGGCGTCAGCTTCCAGTTCGTTATCCCGCCCAGCATGAAGAAAAAACGTTAAACCCGAAAACCGCTTATCGCGTGATTCCCATGCGCAAAACCCCGAATGTGTTGGCCGGTATCATCTGAATAAAGGCACCCGACTCGACTCGCACCGAGACCGCTTCTACCCGGGGTTCAATCGATTCCGGTGCTTCAAAGGTGTTCACTGCATCCGGCAAAGCTGACAATACGGTCCAGCGCGCATCGTGTTTTCCGTCCGCCAGCGGGGTTTTTTCGCCAAATTCAAATCGGGCCGCAACAGGTTGGGAGGATGGATTCGCGACGAAAAACACAACCTCGCGATGCTTTTCGTCCCGACCGACAGCAGCGTATAATGCTTCACGATTCGTGCCGGCGAGCGTTGCGGATTGAATGAGTTTTTCGTCGAGATAAGCTTTGATATCCGCCCCACGCAGCTCGATGCGGATGTCATACCAGCGACCGGTTTGAATCGCGCCATTAACTTTTTTTGACTCCAGTCCGGGCACATCCAAGCCATGCTGCTTGTTGCCCCAACCGCCTAGATTCCAATGCCCCGACCCCGACTCGCCCGCTCCAAAGTAGATCATGAAGCCCTCTTGCCCGCTCAATTTTCGCGCCTTTAAACGCAGGGTGTAATCGTGCCATTTCTCCTCCCCTAGATAGGCCACTCGATCCGTCGTCTCGTCGGTTTGACGAAGCACGCCATCGGTTGCCGTCCAACTGCCACGCGCAAAATCCCAGCCTGCGACCGTATTGGCCAGATCACTGCGATAGAGTGTCCGACCATCCGCCGTGGTGACCGTGATTTCTTTAAACTCCGCACTGGTATTCCAGGTTCCCACTCCGATCCTGCCGCCGTTGGTGGCGACCGTCTGGATTTTTGAAGCCAGGACACGGGAACTTAATACGGTGTCGGGACGATTTTGTCCGTAAATCGCCTGCACGTGATAAGAGGCCGTGCGAAGGACCCTCGAATTATCAAACCAAACCAAATTGGGTTCCCATTGCACATGTCCCATCTTGGCGAGCAACGGCGCGTAGGCCGCCATCACCACGACGTCGGCATTACGAAGCAAACCGGTCATATAAGCTGCCTCCGCTACCGCCGCGCGCTGTGTGCTGCGACGACCCCGATCATGCGCGGCGAATTCACCTACGAATACCTTGGGGCCCTTTCGGTCGTAGTTCGAATAGCGATCCGAGTTTCCCTGCAACCAGTCCGGCGCGACATAGTAGTGTTCGTCAACAATGTCGGCCGGCGTTCCCGACTTAAATTTTTCCCACGCAAAGTTCCAATGCTGGTCGTCCACAAAGGGTCCCGACGAACTGATGATTCGAAGATCAGGATAGCGGGCTTTGAGCGCGCGATTAAACACCTCGTAGTGATTGAAATACGACTGCGACCACTGCTCGTTACCGACCGCCAGGATTTTTAGATGAAAGGGCGCGGGGTGTCCCATCGCCACTCGCACTGCACCCCACTTCGACTCAGCCGGTCCGTTGGCAAATTCAACGAGATCGAGCGCATCCTGCACCCATTGGCCTAGCTCTTCCGGCGAGCAGGGACCACCTTTGCGCGCCTGGCAGGACATTCCGCAATTCACCACCGGCACCGGTTCGGCCCCGATGTCCTCCGCAAACTGGAAATACTCAAAAAAACCGAGGCCGTAGGTCTGGTTGTATTCCGGCGATTTCTGATTCTTCCAAAGATTCCAATTCTGCCGCCGCGACGCAATGTCGCCCAGGGTATCCTTCCACCGGTAGGCATTTGAAAGACCGTTGCCTTCGACTATGCAGCCGCCGGGGAAACGCAGAAACCCTGGTTTCATATCTGCCAGGGTTTGCGCGAGGTCGGCACGCAGTCCGTTGCGCCTGCCCTTGAATGTCTTCGCGGGAAACAGGGACACCATGTCGATATCGACGCGTCCCGCCTCAACTGCAAACAGGGCCAGGGATGCCTTTGCGTCAGTCTTGATCGAAACGAGTTCGAGATCCCGGCGCATCCAGCTCGTGCCGATATCTTCAAGTTTTGCACGGGCCAGCTCCGAGCCGTCTTCGCCTAGCAATGCCACGGCCATGACCATGCCAGGCCGCTCCGATCGGATATGCACGGCGAGACGATACACTTCACCGGCCTTCAGGGCGATGCCGTCAAACCCCGAGTTCACGACGCCATAACCACCACCCGGTCGGACTACATTCATACGGAGGTAGGTCGGGTTGCTCGAGTTGAGCGCTTCCTGGGTCGCAACGGAAAACCGTCCTTCCGCGCCGGTTCTCGCCACCTCACTCCACGCATAAAGTTTATCTTGATGCTCAAAAGAGCGGTTCTGCACCAACTCCGCATAGAGTCCTCCGTCCGCGGCATAATTAATATCTTCGAAAAAAAGCCCATGCATAGTTCTCGCCACGGCGTTTCCTGCGGCCGTCGCATCCACCTGGACGCGAACTACGGGAGGCTCAGCTGCATTAGCCATGGCAAGCTGAAGTGAAACGACCGCGAAAGAAACCAGGCTGCTTAGGGTATTCATAAGGTGTGGTATCGTCTTGGCTTTGCTTAACCTGAAGAGCCGACGCAATTGGCTTCGTAAAACAGTAGACTAAAGCACAAAGACTCAGGCGTTCGCAGTGCTAACGTAAATGCACGATTATCCTATCGCATCCATCATTTGACTAATCATCCCGCCGAGGGGCATTCCGATTGCCCGAACAGAGATTCGTCCGCTTCAATCTTAGTCATGATTGAACGCTCACACCCCATACGAATCCTGCCCCTTTTCACTTTCTTTCTATCACTCATGTCCGCTTTCTCCCTTTCCACGGCAAAACCTGCCCCACAAACCGGCACATGGAAAAATCCCCTGATATCGCAACGCGCTGATCCCTGGGTGCTGAGAGAGGAAGGTGCTTATCTCTTCACCGCCACCGTTCCTGAATACGACCGCATTGAACTACGCCGCGCCGACGCTCTCTCGGGGTTAGGCGCCGCAGCCCCCGTCGTCATCTGGCGCAAACACGCCTCAGGTCCGGCCAGCCATCACATTTGGGCGCCCGAGTTGCACCACATCGACGGTAAATGGTATGTCTATTTCGCCGCTGGACGCGCCGACAGCATCTGGGCCATTCGCATTTACGTGCTGGAATGCACTGGCGCCGATCCTCTAGCCGGTCCCTGGGTCGAGCGCGGTCAACTCGACACCGGCATCGACTCTTTCGCCCTAGATGCGACCACCTTTACCCATAAGGGCTCACGCTACCTTGCCTGGGCCCAGCACGATCCCAAGATCGGCGGCAACACCAACGTCTACCTGGCCCGCATGGACACGCCGTGGTCCATCACCGGTCCGAAAGCCATGCTTTCCAAACCTGATTTCAAATGGGAAACCGCCGGCTTCCGCGTCAATGAGGGTCCAGCCGTTCTTATCCGCAAGGGACGCGTTTTCCTGACCTACTCCGCCAGCGCCACCGACGCCAACTACTGCATGGGCATGCTCACCGCCGACGAGAACGCCGATCTGCTTAACCCGGAATCCTGGAAAAAATCTCCGGTTCCGGTTCTCTCCACCTCGGAGTCGGCAAAGGTTTTCGGTCCCGGCCACAACAGCTTTACCACCCTGCCCGACGGCAGCGATGTGCTGGTGTATCATGCTCGAGACTACCGCGACATCGTGGGCGATCCGTTACAAAATCATGACCGTCACACCCGCGCTTCGATCATTCGCTGGCGGGACGACGGGACCCCTGAGTTTGGCTACGGCCCCTGAGTGAAGCCGCAGCCGCCGTTTGCGGCTCTGCCAGTCCGTCGCTCTGGGACTTCGCATTCCCCGAGCGAATCCGCCCCTTGGAACCCCATTCTCACCCTCAAACAAACCGCCGGCGGCGCATCTTTCAAGACCGGGATGTATGACTCCAGCCATTTGGAAGTCCCCTGAAATTCGCCGCCCGCCCCGAGCACCCGATCGATCGCGTTAAACCACACACCCCCCAAAAAAATGCGTTTTACCGCCCCAAAAACACTTCCCCTTGCGCTACTGCCACTCCTTTCCGTTATGCTCTCCGCGCAACCCGCTTTTGATCTTGTTATCGACACTGGCTCGCCGGGAAAGGCCATCAGTCGCGACCTGGTCGGCATTTTCTTTGAGGATTTAAACTATGCTGCGGACGGCGGCCTCTACGCCGAGCTCATCCAGAATCGCTCGTTCGAATATGGACCGCTCGATCACACCGACTGGAATAGTTTCACCTCATGGGATCTTGTGGCGCGAAGCGGCAAGGGTTCGCTGGTTCTCGACGGCGCCTTCCCGCTTCATCCCAATAACCCGCACTACGCCGTTTTAGAGGTTACGCAGCCCGGCGAAATCGCCATGGTCAATGCCGGCTTCGATGGCATTCCGGTGCAGGCAGGCGAGAAATACGACCTGACCGTTTTCACCCGATACCTTTACACCGGCGGCCGTTGGGATGCCAAAAAGTCCTCCGATACGCTGCCCTTAATCGCACGGCTTGAAACCCGGGAGGGCGTCGTCCTTGCCGAGATTTCATTCACCGTCACCACCCCGGATTGGACCCGATTCTCCGCCTCCTTCGCCCCATCCGCCTCGTGCGTGGACGCGAGACTTGTGCTCATCGCCCGCGATCGCGGCGGTTTCGCGGTCGACGAGGTTTCGCTCTTCCCAAAAAACACTTTTAAGGGCCGCGCCAACGGCCTACGCGCCGACCTCGCCCAGACCATCGCCGACTTGAAGCCGCGCTTTATGCGCTTCCCCGGCGGTTGCCTCGTCCACGGAAACGGACTGCCTAATTTTTACCGCTGGAAGGATACGATCGGACCGGTTGAACAGCGCCGCCACCAATCCAATCTTTGGGGCTACCACCAAAGCGTAGGACTCGGCTACTACGAGTTCTTCCAGTTTTGCGAGGACCTAGGCGCCCTGCCCCTGCCCGTCGTGCCCGCCGCAGTCTCCTGCCAGAACTCCGGTCACACCGGCGGCACCGGTCAGCAATGCCTGCCCCTCGCCGATCTGCCCGCCTACATTCAGGACCTCTGCGACCTGATCGAGTGGGCAAACGGTCCCGCCTCCTCCCCGTGGGGAGCTAAGCGTGCCGCCGCCGGACACCCCGCCCCGTTCGGGCTAAAATTACTCGGCGTGGGCAACGAGGACCACATCACGCCCGGCTTCCGTGAACGCTTCCGTATCATCCACGATGCGCTGCGGGAGAAACATCCCGAGATCACCCTGATCGGCACCGCAGGCCCCGCGCCCGATGGCGAGGACTTCGAACAAGGATGGAAATTCGCCAACGAACTCAAGGTGGCGATGGTGGATGAGCATTACTACAAATCGCCGCAATGGTTCTGGGACAACCTCGCCCGCTATGACGCCTACGACCGCACGAAATCAAAGGTCTACTTAGGCGAATACGCCGCCCACGACAACAAACGGCGCACTACTCTGCGCGCCGCCCTCGCCGAGGCCGCCTATCTGACTTCATTGGAGCGCAACGGCGACATCGTCACCTTCGCCTCCTACGCGCCGCTGCTCGCGAAGCGCGGCCACACCCAGTGGAACCCCAACCTGATCTACTTCACCAATACCGGGGTATTCCCCACCATCAGTTACCAGGTCCAGCGACTTTTCGCCCTGAACGCCGGCGATCACGTCCTCGCCACGTCGCTCAAATCGCGGCCCGAATCCACCGCCCCCGCCGATCTGGCCGTTTCCTCCGTGCGAGATTCTCACACCGGCGATCTTATTTTAAAAGTAGTCAGTGCCGCGTCAGAACCGCTTCTCGTGCATCTGGTTTTCAAGGGCGCCACGATTCTCGCAACCACCGGATCGCTCACCGTGCTCACCGCCACAGATCCATCGGTATCGAGCGACTTCGATCACCCAGACGCCGTCCTGCCCGCCCAGTCGACTATCCCCGTGTCCGCTGCCTTCGACCTGCGCGTCCCTCCCCATTCGCTCACCATTCTGCGGCTGGCGAATCCTTGAACGCCTTGCTCGGAGGCCCGTGATTCATACAGTCAACCTTTGTCAGGGTCGTAAGTTCGCTAATTTCGAGGAACTTAGATCGGTCACTTCTGTGAACACTGTGCATGTCCAATCTCGCCGTCCCGTCTATCCTGCCTGAGAGTCTGCTTCGTTTTCTGTGGACTCAACGACGCGCGTTTCTGCCCGGACTCGGGTTGGCCATCCTGCGCATCCTCACCATCGCTCCGCTGCCGATCATCTTTCAGCGCATCCTGGATGTTTACCTGACCGCCAAGGACGTGCAGGGCATCCTGATCCTCTCCGCCGTCACCATAGTATTGTTGATCATCCACCAGATTTGCAGCGTGCAGGGCGCATCCCTGCTCGCCACCACCGTCACGCGAGTCGTGCTAGAGCTGCGAGGCAGGATTTTTCAGAAGGTTCAGTTCCTCAGCTTCGGTTACCTCGACCGGCAGCAGACCGGTCGCCTGCTTTCCAAATACGCTTTTGATACCCAGAAGGTCGAGGGCGTCATCATGCCGGTGCTCAACAGCTTCATCCCGGATTCGCTCTACAGTTTAATCACCCTTGGCGTCCTGGTCTCGCTCAACTTAAAACTCTCACTCGTCGTTGTGTTGATGCTTCCGGTCTTCGCCATCATGCGGGCGCGTTACTTCGACCGCTTCCGCGCCAAAAACGAGGCCAACCGCGTCGCCCAGGAAAACCTCACCGGTGCCGCCAACGAGATGTTCACGGCGCTCAAACTCGTCCGGGTTTACGGAGAAGAGGCGCAGGCCGCCGACCACCTCGCGGCCAGCAACGACGCCGTGGCGCGCTCCCGCGTCGAGTTGATCACCGTCTCCACCAGTTTCGGCGCGTTCAGCTTCGCCGCCATCAAGGTGCTCTCCCTGGTGGTCGTCGCCGGCGGCGCGCTCCTCGCCATCCACGGCGAGGTCAGTGTCGGCACCGTCATCGCCTTCGTCGCCGGTGTGCCTATACTCGTCGGGCCCATCCAGATGTTCGCCGGCGTGAGCGAGCAATACTTCACCGCCGAGGCCGGTTACCGCAGTATCCACGAATTAATCAACGCCCCCTACGTCGAGGAGTGGCACGGCGTCCGCCGCCCCGAACCCTTGCGCGGGCGCATCACCTTTGAGCACGTCCAGTTTCGCTACCCTGAGAGTGATCGGGGCGCGATCAACGACCTCAGCCTCGACATCGCCCCCGGCGAGAAGATCGCCTTCGTAGGCCCTTCCGGCGCCGGCAAGAGCACCCTCGCCAACCTGCTGCTCGGGCTCCACCGCGCCCAGTCCGGCGAGATTCGTATCGATGGCATCCCGCAGGCCGAGCTCGACCTTCGCTGGTTCCGCCGCCGCACCGCGCTCGTGATGCAGGAGAGTATCCTTCTTTCCGGCTCGGTGGCAGACAACCTGCGTTTCGCCCGCACCGACGCCACCGACGAGGAGCTCCACGCCGCCGCCCGCCTGGCCCACGCCGAGGAGTTCATCCTGCGTCTTCCCGATGGCTACGCGACCCGCATCGGCGAGCGCGGCGCCCTGCTCTCCGGCGGCCAGCGCCAGCGCCTCGCCATCGCCCGCGCCATCCTGCGAGACCCGGCTTTACTCATTCTCGACGAGCCCACCTCCGCCCTCGACTACGAGAGCGAACGCCTTATCCAGAGGGCCTTGGACAACCTCGCCCGCGGTCGCACCGTCATCACCATCGCGCACCGCCTCAGCACCATCCGCCACGCCGACCGTATCATTGTGCTCAAGGAGGGCCGGATCGTCGAGCAAGGCACGTTCGCCCAACTCTCCGCCGCCGGCGGCTATTTTTCACATCTTCTCGGCTCTCAGCCTGCCGAGTCCGCCTAACTAAGCCTCCGAATAGTTTAACCGAATGCCTACTCCCGCTTCGACACCCCAGGCCTCGCGACGCAACTTTCTCACCGGAATGGCATTTCTTGGCGCCTCATCCCTCGTCACGGGAAACACGCCCCTGCAGGCCGGGTCGGCCAACGAGCCGAACCCCGATCCCCTGTGGCCTGCGGAGGATCGGAAAAACGCGACCACCAAGCTCCTCACCTATTTTGGCAAGACGGTGCCGCAGCTCTTGCGGCCAGCCGAGGGGGCCCTCGCGCATCCGAACATCGCCTGCAGCCTTCCGGGCAAGGCCTACTCCACCACCCTTTGGGACTGGGACACGTATTGGACCATGCGCGGTCTCTTCCGTTTCGCCGCCATCTCACGGGACTCCGCTTTTCGGAAAAAGACGGGGGAACATGCCATCGGCAGCTTGTTGGTTTTCCTGGATAATCAGTCTGACGAGGGCCGCATCCCCATGGTTCTTACGGTGAAAAACGCGGATCCACTGGGCGTATTGAAGACAGATCGACCCAAGGCGCAAAACCAAGCCAAGCCCGTTTTTGCCCAGATGGCGCTCTTGATCGCCGACGAACTGGGCACGGTGGAGTGGCTTGCCCCTCACTTCGATAAACTCCTGCGCTTTTACGCGTCCTGGACCTCGGGCAATCAAAGTTCCGTGGGCCTGTTTGTGTGGGGAAACGATGTCGCCATTGGAAACGACAATGACCCGACCACCTTTGCCCGGCCTGATTTTTCCTCGGCAAATCTGCTGCTGAATTGCCTCTTCTACGAGGACCTGAAGGCGGCCGCCGAGCTGGCGCGCCGCCTAAAGCGCCCCGCGGAGGAGCAGAGCCTCGGCGCCCAGACCCGCACGCTGGGGGAGAAGATTCAGAAACACTGCTGGGACCCGCGAGACCACTTTTACTACACCGTCGACGTGCAATGCGTAGATCGCCGGCGGGAGCTGATTCCCAGCGTCAAACCCGGCATGGAGACATCGTGGCAATGTTTGCCTCTACGCATCCAGACCTTCACTGGGTTCCTGCCCCTTTGGTGCGGTCTGGCGACACCGGTTCAGGCCAAGGCGCTGGTGCGGGCAAACTACCTGGCGGATGATCGCTTTCGCGCCCTAGGAGGCGTTCGCTCCCTGTCGTCCAGGGAGTCCATGTATTCGCTGGAATACAGTAAGGGAAATCCCAGCAATTGGCTGGGCCCGATCTGGATCATCACAAATTATTTTGTGTGGAAAGGGCTCAAGGACTCCGGCTTCCAAACCGAGGCGATGGAGCTCGCGGACAAGACCATTCGCATGCTGGCCGCCGACCTGGAAAAAAACGGCTCGTTAAACGAATATTATAACCCGGATACCGGCGTGGCGATCAGCCACAAGGGTTTCATGGATTGGAACCTCCTCGTAATAGAAATGATGGAGAGTGGTTCCGCGTAAAAAAACCCTCCGCACGCCCCATCTGCAGCTCCGGTCCTCTCTCCAACCAGTCCGCCGCAACCGGCCTGATCCCTTTACTTAAACGTAACTCTTAAATCTGTCGCCCGTTCGCCGCTCAGCCCATGCCCTGCATCTCCATTCCCGTCCCGCCCGCCCCCGCCGCCGAGGTCTATCATCTCGGCACCGCGAAAAGCCCCGCCGGCACAACCATCACCACCGACGCAGTCAGCCTGCGGATCGACGGCGAGCGCTGGATGCCGGTCATGGGCGAGTTTCACTACACCCGTTTCCCTGCCTCGGGCTGGCGTGAGGAACTGCTCAAGATGAAGGCTGGCGGCATCGACTGTGTCTCGACCTACATCTTCTGGATTCACCATGAAGAGATCGAGGGTGTGCACGATTGGTCCGGTGACCGCGACTTGCACCGCTTCGTGGCCCTGGCCGGCGAGGTCGGCCTGCGCGTGGTCGTGCGCATAGGCCCGTGGTGCCACGGAGAGGTCCGCAACGGCGGACTGCCCGACTGGGTCGTGTCGCACTTCGGCAGCGAGGCACGCACCGACACTCCCGCCTACCTCGACGTCGCCCGCCGCCACTTCGCCGCTATCGCAGGCCAGCTCGGCGGCCTGCTCTGGAAACAGGGCGGCCCGATCGTCGCCTTCCAGATTGAAAACGAATACAGCGGCCCGGCCGAGCATCTGCTCAGCCTCAAACGCCTCGCCATTGAGGCGGGCCTCGACGCTCCGCTCTACACCCGCACCGGCTGGCCCGACCTCGCAACGCCCATGCCGTTCGGTGAACTCCTCCCGCTTTACGGGGCCTACCCCGAGGGCTTCTGGGACCGGGCGCTCACGCCCATGCCCGGCTTCTATCCGGCGGGTTTTCGTTTTTCGCCCCTGCGCACCGACGCCGGCATAGCCACCGATTTGCTTGGCGAGCGCGCCGCGGCCGACACCCCCGACACTGTCCGTTATCCGTTTCTCACCTGCGAGCTCGGCGGAGGCATGATGAGCAGCTACCACCGCCGCATCAGGATCGACCCACGCGACATCGAATCCGTCGTGCTCACCAAGCTCGGCGACGGCGGCAACCTGCCCGGCTACTACATGTATCATGGCGGCGTAAATCCCGAGGGCCGCACCTCGCTCCAGGAATCGCAGGCAACGAAATACTGGAACGACATGCCGGAAAAAAACTACGACTTCCAGGCCCCTCTCGGCGCCGCCGGACAACTCCGTCCGCACTACCACCGCTTGCGCCGCCTCCACCTTTTCGTCCGGGACTACGGCGCCCTCCTCGCAGGAATGCCCGCCGCCTTTCCCGCCGAGCGCCCCGCTTCGCGCGACGACACCACCACGCTCCGCTGGGCCGTTCGCTCGACCGGGCGCTCGGGATTTGTATTCGTAAACAACTACGAGCGCCTGTGTCCCCTGCTCGCCAAGCCCGACGTCCGCTTCACCCTCGACCTCCCCGGCGGTCGACTCGAGTTCCCCTCCTCGCCGATCACCGTGCCGGCCGACTCAGCTTTTATCTGGCCCTTAGGTCTCGACCTCGCGCCCGGGGTCCGCCTCGACCACGCCACAGCCCAGTTAATCTGCAAAATCGACGAGGGGAAAATCCGCACCGTTTTCTTCACCGCCACCCCCGGTGTGCCCGCCGAGTTCGCCTTCAATGGCCGGACCGCCGTCACCCTTCCCTCCGGCAGGGGCATCGCGCACACGGTTGCTGCGGAGGACGGCGCCCAGGTGCGCGTCGTCTTGCTGGACCCCGCCGACAGCCTCGCGCTCTGGAAAGACAGCTGGCAGGGCCGCGAACGCGTCTTCCTTACCCGCGCCGGACTCGTGGTGGACAAGGGCAACCTGCGCCTGGCCTCGGAAACAGACGCCGACCTTTCCCTCGAAGTATTCCCAGCGCTCGACGTGACTGCGCCACTCGACGGTGTGTTTCAAAAGGTCGCCCTCGCTTCCGTCTCAAGCGGTGCGCCGCGCGAGATTGAAATCACTCCAACTCAACCCGCCGGCTCCGCTCGCGAGATACCGCTCGGCTGGACCACGCCGCCCGTTGCCATGGCTCCGATCGACGCCGACTTCGCCGCCGCCGCCACGTGGCGCCTCGAATTACCCGCCGGTTTTGACCCGGTCACAACCCCGCTGCTGCGTCTTCATTATGCGGGAGATGTCGCCCGGGTGCGCGTAGGCTCAGAATTTATTCAGGATGATTTCTATAATGGCGATTCCCTGGATATCGACCTGACACGTCACGCTGACGCTCTGGCCGCTGGCGCGCCGCTCACCATCGAGATTCTGCCGCTACGATCCGATGCTCCGATTCACCTGCCCGAGGGAACGCGGCCGAAGACTGGATCTGCACCCGTGGCCCGCCTCGACTCCGCACAGCTCATCCCGCGCCAGACCGCGGAACTCAATACCCCCCGGGCGTCGGCGGTTGCGGCACGCCCGCTTTTTCGCGACCCTGCCTATGACGGGGCAGCCGATCCTGTAGTCATCTGGAATCGTCACGCCAATGCCTGGTGGATGTTCTACACCAACCGACGCGCCAATGATCCCGCCCTGCCCGAAATCGCCTGGGTCCACGGCACGCAGCTCGGCATCGCCGAATCCCGCGACGGCGGGGCGCATTGGTCGTATGTCGGCAAGGCCGCGATCAAGATCCCTACCGAATACGGTGCCTCCACCGAAGCCGCCCACTGGGCCCCCGAGATCATCGAACACGCCGGCGTATACCACATGTTTCTCACCGTCGTGCCCGGTATCTTCACCGATTGGCAACACCCCCGATCAATCGTTCACCTGACCAGCCCGGATCTCGAAACCTGGATCTACCACTCTACCCTCAAACTGACTTCCGACCGCGTGATCGACGCCTGCGTGCTCCACTTGCCTGACGGACGCTGGCGCCTCTGGTATAACGACGAGCGCGCAGGCAAGGCCATCAACTTGGCCGAGAGCCCCGACCTTTATCACTGGACCGACCTCGGTCTTGTCCCCCTGCCCGATCGCCGCCCCGGCGAAGGCCCGAAAGTCTTCCGCTTCGGAGGCGCTTACTGGATGATCGTGGACGAGTGGTGCGGTCAGGGCGTGTATCGCTCCGCCGACGCGCTCACCTGGTCGCGCCAGAGCGGCGAAAACCTACTGTCCCGCGCCGGCACCGGACCCGACGACGCCGGCATCGGCGCGCACGCCGACGTGGTCGTAAACGGAGACCGCGCGTGGATATTCTACTTCACCCACCCGGAACGCCCCGTTGGCCGAGAAGCACCGACGGGAGCACAG
This sequence comes from Verrucomicrobia bacterium IMCC26134, assembly GCA_000972765.1. Lineage (GTDB taxonomy): Bacteria > Verrucomicrobiota > Verrucomicrobiia > Opitutales > Opitutaceae > IMCC26134_A. The sequence continues at coordinate 2,346,640 of CP011265.1, forward strand.
ACCCGACGCAGCAGCCTGCATGTCGCCGAACTGACTCTCACATCCGACGGCCGCCTTGTTTGCGAACGTGACACCCCTGTTTCGATTCAACTACCCTCAATGAGATGAAGCGTGTCCTGCTCGCCACCTGCGTCGCCCTGGCGACCGCGCTTACATCCGCCGCGCAAACACCAGGCCTGCGCGAGCTGCGCATCCACGATCCCTCGACCTTGATTCACGCCGAAGGCGCATGGTGGGTTTTCGGCACGGGGAAACTTATTCTGGGCGCAACATCGCCAGACCTGCAAACCTGGCGCCGCCTCGGCCCGACTTTACCCGCCGCGCCGGCCTGGGCCGCCGACATCGCCCCCACCAACAAGGGCGCCTACTACTGGGCGCCCGAGCTGATACGTCACGGAGACCGTTACCTGCTCTATTACTCCGTATCTGAATTCGGAAAAAACACCTCGGCCATCGCGCTCGCCACATCGGCCAATCTGAACCCCGTAGCGGACGGCCACGTCTGGACTGATCGTGGCATCGTCATCCGTTCCGGTCGCGGCGACGACTTCAACGCCATCGACCCCTCGGTGCTCGCCGACGCCAAGGGTCGCCTCTGGATGGCCTTCGGTTCTTTCTGGCGGGGGATTTTTCTCATCGAGCTCGACCCGGCCACCGGTCTCCGCATCGCCCCGGACTCCCCTCTCCACCACCTCGCCTTTGCTAAGGAAATTGAAGCGGCAACACTGTATCGACGCGGCGACTACTCCTACCTTTTCTTCAACGAGGGCCTTTGCTGCAAGGGCAAGGACAGCACCTACCGCATCCGCGTCGGACGCAGTCGCGAGATCACCGGCCCCTACCTCGATGATCAAGATCGCGATCTGCGCGAGGGCGGCGGGCGCGAGTTCCTCGACACCCGCGACGATTTCATCGGTCCCGGTCATGTCGGTCTTTTTCGCGACGGCGAAAAAGACTGGATCAGCGTTCACTTCTACAACGGGGCCCGCAAAGGCCAGGCCATGCTCGGACTGCGGCGTCTCGAATGGACAACGGACGGATGGCCGCGTGTCGCCGATTGAACCCCTAGCGCCGCCAAACCGCCCCTACTCGACCAAGTTCTCCGGCAGCGGGATAACCATCAGGTCGAGGCTCTTGCCGCCGGTCAGCAGACCAGATTGCACGAGGATACGGTGCCCGTCCGGACTGAAATTGGGATGCGTGTGGTCGGGCTTCATCACATGTCCCGTCGAAATCAGCCGGATTTCGCCGCTATGGCGGTCGATGAGGAAAACCTCTCCTTCAAAATTATCACCCAAAGCCCAGCGTCCATCTGGCGTCGCGTTGCAGTGCCAGAAGCCCTGCCCGCGCGCAGTCTGGTCGATGGGCAATACCTCGCCGTTGCGCAGGTTGATCGACATGATGCCGGTCGGCCGGCGGCGAAGCTCGGGCGTATGACCCATCAGGTTAAAGAACACCGTATCGCGATCCACGAACACTTCGTGCGTCACCCAATCACTCGGTTGCTCAGGGAAGAGCGGGCGGTTGCCCGTGCCGTCGTCGCGCACGATCCACATACGTTGCGGAGCGTCGCCACCGGTCTCGTTGCAATACAGGATTTCCCCCGGCACCCACGGACTGGCTTGCACGTGTCCCATGAGAAAGGGCGTGTCGATGACCTTGCGATACGCGCCAGTGGCGAGATCCACGGCCGTGATGCCACTTGGCACCTGCGGGATGGGTTTACCTGCCTCGCGTGGCGGGCCTTCAGCATAGCGCACGCCGAAGTAAGCCGTGCGTTCGTCCGCATCGAGGGTGAATCCACCCGCATCCCGGTGCGTGGCCGGCAGCGTGGCGACCACGCGCTCATAGACTGACGCAGACTTGAGCGTTCCCGCCGTGCTGTCAGCCAGCAGAGGAGTGAGCTCGAGCTCGATCAAACGCTGCGCACCCGCTTCGGGTTTACCGCGCACATAGTAGAGCCGGTTGCTCAACCGAGCGACATTCAGACTGCCTGTCGCCACATCCGGACCTTCGGTGAGCTGCACGATGTCGCCGGTGATCTCGTTCACCGCATAGGCCTGCGAAGTCTTCGCGGCATTCCTGTCCTCCGAGCGAAAGATAATATTCACCCCGTCCGCCGCCCATTGCGGATGCGTCTGGTAGTTCTTCATATCGTTGCTCGGTCCCGTCGTGAGTGCGACAAGCGGACGACCGGTCACGCGGTCGACGAGTGTGCATTTCTCGGAGGGATATCGGTGGCCGATTTCGGCATCCGCCGCGTGTAGGTCAAAGGATACACCCAGATAGAGGAGAACAAACAGGGATATACGCATGGAGGTAGGTTTGGCTAGAGACTGCCTGCAATCCCGCGCGCTCGCGAGCCGCTCCGGCAAAGGAAATATCATACAGTCAACTCTGGTATGATTCGTATCGAGAGAGTAGTGTAGCATATTATCATCTACCCCTGATGCGCCCTTTTCTAATCTTGCTCTGTGCCTTGCTCGCCGCGCTTACACTCCGCGCCACTCCACAGGTTGAAACCCTGGGGCGTGGCCTCGTCGCTCTCCGCGATTTAAACGGCAAGGTTTTCCTGTCCTGGCGACTGCTCGCCGACGACCCCGATTCCATAGCCTTCAATATCTATCGCACCACTGCACCTGCGCCCGATGCTCCCGCCGAAGATTACGGCGAATACCGGTCCGGCCCCGCTCTCGGCGCAAGTGTGGTAAAGCTAAACTCCGCCCCCATTGCCGACGTCACTTGGTTCATCGATGCCACCCCAGGCCTGCAGCACGACACCTCCTACTTCGTGCGTGGCGTGATCAAGGGCGTCGAGCAATCCGCCTCGCGCCCGGTCCTGCTTGCCGCCGGTTCCCTTCCTTGCGCCTATCACTCCGTGCCGCTCAAAACCCCCGCCGGCTACGAACCGCTCGAGGCCTCCGTCGGCGATCTGGACGGCGATGGCGAATACGAGATCGTGCTCATGCAAAGCGGACGTCACTTCGACAACTCCAAGTCCGGCATCACCGATCCCTCGGTTCTCCAAGCCTACCGCTTGGATGGCACTCTGCTATGGCAAATCAACTTGGGTAAAAACATCCGCGCCGGCTCCCATTACACCCAGTTCATGGTCTATGATTTCGACGGCGACGGCCGCGCCGAGATCGCCTGCAAAACCGCCGACGGCACCGTCGACGGCGCGGGAAAAGTCATCGGCGATGCTTCTGCGAACTACGTGAACACCGCAGGCCATATCCTCTCCGGGCCCGAGTTTCTCTCCGTCTTCGACGGCCGCACCGGCGCCGCCATCGACACCGTGCCCTACGAGCCCGCCCGCCACCCGACCAACCCGCTGACTCCCACGACCGAAGAGCTAAGGTCCATCTGGGGCGATGGCCGCGGCAACCGCTCGGAGCGCTACCTCGCCGGCGTAGCTTATCTCGACGGCACCCACCCCAGCCTCATCATGGCGCGTGGCTACTACACGCGCTCCTGTCTCGCCGCGTGGGATCTGCGCGACGGCAAGCTCGTCAAACGCTGGCTTTTTGACAGCGATGCAGCCCCCGAATCCAACCGCGCCTACCGCGGCCAGGGCGACCACGCGCTTTCGGTCGCTGATGTCGATCACGACGGCCGAGACGAGATTATCTACGGCGCCATGGTCATCGACGACGGCAAGGGCCTCTACTCGACCGGTTGGGGCCACGGCGACGCCCTCCACGTATCCGACTTGAATCCAGCCAATCCAGGCTTGGAAATCATGACGATCCAGGAGCGTTTTGATAAACAGGGCATCTCGGTGCGCGATGCCGCCACCGGCCGCGCCATTTTCACCGTTCCCTCTGTTAAAGCCGACGAATCCGGCGGTGACAAAGGCGAGGGCCCGGGTCGCGGTGTCGCCTTCAACATCGACCCTCGTTTCCCCGGCAGCGAGGTCTGGTCCATCGGATCCGGCATGACCAAGATGTTCACCGCCGCCGGCAAAGTCATCTGCGACCGTCCCCTCGGCACGCCCGCCAACTTCGCCGTGTGGTGGGATGGCGACCTGCTACGCGAGTTGCTCGACCAAAACTTCATCGGCAAGTGGAACTGGGAGACCCAGACCACCGACCGCTTGCTCACCGCCCATGAATGTATCTCCAGCAACGGCACCAAGGCCACTCCGGTCCTCAGCGCCGATCTCTGGGGAGACTGGCGCGAAGAGGTCGTTTGGCGCACGCGTGATGGCTCCGCGCTCCATATCTACACCAGCGATATCCCCACGAAATACCGCATGATCACCCTGATGCACGACCCCCAATACCGCTGCGCGATCGCCTGGCAAAATGTCGCCTATAACCAGCCCCCGCATCCGAGCTTCGCCCTCGATCCCGCCTTGCCGTTGCCCGCCCGACGCCCCGTTACCCTCATCCCCCGTCCCAGCCTCTAATGCCCGTCGATCTCCCCCCTCCCCCGCCTGCTTTCCATTCCTGGGCCGCCCAGCCGCCCATGGGGTGGAATAGCTGGGATTGCTTCGCCACCACCGTGACCGAGGCCCAGACCCGCGACCACGCCGATTACATCGCGAAAAACCTCCTCCGGCACGGCTGGGAATACGTCGTGGTCGATATTCAATGGTATGAACCGCACGCCACTGGATACGACTACCGCGACGAAGCCGCGCTCGTGACCGACGCAAACGGCCGCCTCCTGCCCGCCCTTAATAAATTCCCTTCGGCCGCCGCTGGCGCAGGCTTCAAGCCCCTCGCCGCCTACGTCCATTCGCTGGGCCTGAAATTCGGCATCCACCTCATGCGCGGCATCCCGCGCCAGGCCGTCGCGAAAAACCTTTCTATTCTCGGCACCGCACAAAACGCCGCAGACATCGCCGACCAGCTCAACACCTGCACATGGAACAAAGACATGTTTGGTGTCGATATGGCCAAGCCCGGCGCCCAAGCCTACTACGATTCCGTTTTCTCCCTCATCGCCTCCTGGGACGTGGACTTCATAAAGGTTGACGACCTCTCCCGTCCCTACCTGCGCAACCGGCCCGAGATAGAATCCATCCGTCGCGCCATCGACCGGACCGGCCGCCCCATGGTGCTCAGCCTATCCCCCGGTGAAACCGATCTGGCCGGCGCCGACCACGTCGTCCAGAACGCCAACATGTGGCGCATCTCGGATGACTTCTGGGACAAATGGCCCCTGCTTCACTCGCAGTTCGCCCGCCTTCATCACTGGTCCACCCACACCGCGCCGGGCGCCTGGCCCGACGCCGACATGATCCCCTTCGGGACCATCGCCATGGGCCGCAAGACCCACTTCAACAAGCCCGAGCACTACACGCTCATGAGTCTTTGGTGCATCGCGCGCTCACCGCTGATGTTTGGCGGCGATCTCACCAAAATCGACGACTTTACGTTATCGTTCCTCACCAACGACGAGGTCCTCGCGGTCAACCGCCACGGCTCCGCCCCGCGCCAGCTTTTCCGCACCGCCGACGACGCCATCGCCTGGGTCTCCGACATTCCTGGCTCCACCGACAAATACCTCGCCGTCTTCCATGCCGGCGACAAACCCGCCAAGTGTCCGATCTCAGTCTCTCTCGCCGACCTCGGTTTTCCCGCCTCCGCCCGCGTGCGCGACCTTTGGCAGCACACCGACCTCGGCGTGTTCAAAGGCAGCTTCGCCCCCGAGATCGATGCCCATGGCGCGGGTCTCTATCGCGTCTCGTCTGGCGAATGATCGGTTGCCTCAGGCCGAGGAAAGCCCACCCTAGGCTGCCGTCCGCCGCCCCGACGATTACGTCCGTGAACCCCTTCTCCACGTCATGTTCCATCGCTTCGCCCTGCCCCTTGCCTTCGCGTTGACCACCCTCACCGCTTTGCCCGCCGCCCAAGACAACACCCTGCGTTACAAAGCCCCCGCCTCCACTTGGACCGAGGCGCTGCCACTCGGCAACGGTCGCCTCGGCGCCATGGTGTTCGGTGACCCTCACCAGGAACGCATCGCGCTCAACGACGCCACGCTCTGGTCCGGCGGTCCCGTGGAATGGAATAATCCCGCCGCCCGCGCCGTTCTCCCCAAAGTCCGCGCCGCGCTCAGCGCCGGTCGTTACAACGAAGCGGTCGCTCTCTGCAAAAAAATGCAGGGGCCTTTCAACCAGTCTTATCTGGCGCTCGGCGATCTTCGTCTGACCTTCCCGGGCGACACCGCACCCGCCGCTTACGAACGTCGTCTGGACCTCGATCGCGCCGTCACGTCCGTCACCTACCGCGAGGGCGAAGCCACTTTTACGCGCGAGATATTCAGCAGTTTTCCCGATCAGGTCATCGTGGTTCGGCTGACCTGTGATCGTCCGGGCCGTATCACCTTCACTGCCGCGCTCGATAGCCAGCTGCGCTTCACCACCGCAACCTACTCCGATCACTCCATTGGCCTTACGGGCAAGGCCCCGAGCCACGTCGAGCCGAGCTACGTCCGAGCCAAAACCGACCCGATTCGCTACGACTCCGGCCCCGATGTCGAAGGGATGTCGTTCGCGACCCGTCTCAGCGCCGTCAGCTCCGGTGGCTCCACCATCGCCAGCCCAGATGGCAAAACGCTCACGGTCACCGCCGCCGACTCCGTCACCTTGCTGCTCTCTGCTGCAACCAGCTTCAACGGCTCCGACCGCTCCCCTGCGCGCGAGGGCCTCGCCCCCATGGCCATCTCGGCCCGGGTGCTCGACGCCGCCGCCCGCCACGACTACTCAGACCTGCTCGCCCGCCATGTCGCCGACCACCGCGCGCTCTACCAGCGCGTCGCGCTCGACCTCGGGACCGCCCCCGAAGCGAAAGGGCTCACCACCGCCGACCGCCTGCACCGCTTCGCCGAGGGCAATCCCGATCCAGGCCTTGCAGCCCTGCTCTTCAACTACGGACGCTACCTGCTCATCGCCAGCTCCCGTCCGGGCGGTCAACCCGCCAATCTTCAAGGCATCTGGAACGACTCGTTGCGTCCGCCCTGGAGCTCGAACTGGACGATCAACATCAACACCCAGATGAACTACTGGCTGGCCGAGCCCACCGCCTTGCCCGAGTGCGCCGAGCCGCTATTCGATTTCATCAGCCAGCTTGCGGTCAACGGACGCAAAACCGCCGAGGTCAACTACGGCGCCCAAGGCTGGGTTTCCCACCACAACGCCGACCTCTGGCGCCAGACCGGCCCCGTCGGCAACTGGGGCGACGGCAATCCGATGTGGGCCAACTGGTGCATGAGCTCGGCCTGGCTTTCGCAGCATCTTTGGGAACACTACGCCTTCAACGGCGACCGCGAGTTTCTGCGCACCCGCGCCTGGCCCGTCATGAAGGGCGCGGCGGAGTTTTATCTCGATTGGCTGGTTGACGACGGCCACGGACGCCTCACCACCTCGCCTTCCACCTCGCCGGAAAACTCCTTCACCACCCCCGACGGCCAGAATGGCTCCGTCACCACCGGCAGCACGATGGACCTCTCCATCATCTGGGACCTTTTTACCAACTGCATCGAGACCTCGCAAATCCTCGATCTGGACGCCGCCTTCGCCGCGCGACTCAGCGCGGCCCGCGCCCGGCTCTCCCCGCTAAAGATCGGCGCGCGTGGACAACTCCAGGAGTGGTCCGACGATTTCATGGAGACGGACGTCCACCACCGTCACGTTTCCCACCTCTTCGGTCTTCATCCCGGGCGCCAGATCACGCCGGCCGACTCCGCGATCTTCTCCGCCGCCCGCCGCACCCTGGAACTACGCGGCGACGACGGCACCGGCTGGTCCCTAGCCTGGAAAATCAATTTTTGGGCCCGCCTGCTCGACGGCGACCACGCCTACCTGCTGGTTAAAAACCTCCTCCGCCCCGTCGGCGCGAAGTCCGCCGCCGTCAAAGTATCCGGAGGCGGCGTGTATCCGAATCTCTTCGACGCCCATCCGCCGTTCCAGATCGATGGCAACTTTGGCTTCACCGCCGGCGTCGCCGAGATGCTGGTGCAAAGCCACCTCGGCGAGGTTCACCTGCTGCCCGCCTTGCCCTCGGTCTGGCCGGAGGGCTCGGCGCGCGGTTTGCGGGCCCGTGGCGGCTTCGAGATAACGGAACTTGGCTGGCACACCGGGCACCTTGCCGGCGTCAAAATCCGTTCCACGCTGGGCGGTCCGCTCAAGGTGCGTTACGGCACCCAGGTCGCCACTTTCGCCACCCGCCCGGGCGAGTTGCTCCAGCTCGACTCCGCGTTGCGCCCCAAATCCGTCTACGTCCGGTCCCAGTGGAAAAAATAAGCCGGCCCTTTCGCCGTAGGATGGATTATCCCGACGCATTCATACTGTAAGCTTTTCGCTTCCGTTGCTGCGACACCCAAAGGCAGAAACCTTGAATAAGTTACCCTCTACCACCCTCTACATGTCCACTTCCTGCATGCGCCGCTGGGCGCGCCACGGCCTATGGTTTGTCTGTCTAACCGCCGCGGCATTCGCGCTGCCCCTGCCGACACCGTTGGAAAAACTTCAACGCGGACTCATCGCCCTTAAACAGGACAAGGATCATGTCTTTGTCTCCTGGCGTTTACTCGGCTCCGATCCTGCCTACGCCGCGTTTAATCTCTATCGCTCCAACGGCGACGCCGCCCCGGTGAAGCTAAACCCGGCGCCACTCTCCGGCCCTACTTGCTACACTGACGCCCACCCAGGCGAAGGGGCCCTGCGCTATTTTGTCCGTCCCGTCCTTGCCGGCACCGAATACGATGCCTCCGACGCCTTCTTGCTCGCCGCCGACGCCCCCGCCAGGCCCTACCTTGAGATTCCCCTCCAGTGCCCGCCCGATGGGGTAACCCCTAAGGGCGAATCCTACTCCTACACCGCCAACGACGGCTCCGTCGGCGATGCGGACGGAGACGGCGCCTACGAGTATTTCGTGAAATGGACGCCCACCAACGCCAAGGACAACTCCCAGCGCGGCGTCACCGGCAACGTTTACCTCGACGCCTACCGGCTCGACGGCACTAGGCTCTGGCGCATCGACCTTGGCCGCAATATCCGCGCCGGCGCCCATTACACCCAGTTCATCGTCTTCGACTTCGACGGCGATGGCCGCGCCGAACTCGCCTGCAAGACCGCGGACGGCACCGTCGACGGCACAGGCAAGGTTATTGGCGACGACGCCGCCGACCACCGCAACCCCGCCGGCTACATCCTGCGCGGCCCCGAATTCCTCACTATTTTCAACGGTCTCACCGGTGCCGCCATCGACACCGTGCCCTACCTCCCGTCACGCCACCCCGACACCACCGCCCCCACACCGGAGCAGCTCCAGCAAGTCTGGGGCGATGGCTACGGCAACCGCATGGATCGCTACCTCGCCGGCGCAGCCTGCCTCGACGGTAAATCCGCCAGCCTCATCATGTGTCGTGGCTACTACACCCGCACCTGCCTCGCCGCTTGGGATCTGCACGAGGGCAAACTCGTCAAACGCTGGTTCTTCGATAGCGCCGCCGGCCCCGAGTCCAACCGCGCCTACGCCGGCCAGGGCGACCATACCCTCACCATCGCCGACGTGGATGGCGACGGCCGTGACGAGATTGTTTACGGCGCCATGACCATCGACGACGACGGTCGCGGTCTCTACTCGACCCGCCTACAGCACGGCGATGCGCTCCACGTCTCCGACCTCGACCCCACCCGGCCCGGGCTGGAAAGTTTTTCCCCGCACGAGGACTCCAAAACCAACGGGCACATCGGCGCGTCCTTCCGCGACGCCCGCACCGGTGAGGTGCTCTGGACCACCCCCGCCGACTTCGATGTGGGCCGCGGCGTCGCCTTCGACATCGATCCCCGCTACCCCGGCGCCGAATGCTGGGCATCCAACTCCGCCAAGCTCTACAACGCGAAGGGCAAGGTCGTCGCCGACAAGCACCCGCGCTCCACCAACTTCGCCGTCTGGTGGGATGGCGATTTGCAGCGCGAATTGCTCGACCGCACCTCGATCACCAAATGGAACTGGGCCGACTCCACCGAGACCCGCCTGCTCACCGCCGAGGACTGCGCATCCAACAACGGCACCAAATCCAACCCCGTCCTCTCCGGCGATATCTTGGGCGACTGGCGCGAGGAGGTCATCTTTCGCACCGCCGATAACTCCGCCCTGCGCATCTACTCCACCACCATCCCCACCCCGTATCGCCTCGTGACGCTCTTGCACGACCGCCAATACCGATTCGCTCTCGCTTGGCAAAACGTCGCCTATAATCAGCCTCCGCACCCGAGCTTCGACTTGACCTCCAAGTTCCCCAAAGCCGCACGTTAATCATCTCCATCGTCCCCTTTTCACTCATGGCCAAGCCCACCTCCCTCACCACCGGCAGCTTCACCCTCCCCGGCGAAGCCGGCTACGAAAAGCTCACCCTCGACCTCGCTAAAAAGTGGGGCGCCGACACCATTCGCGACAGCGACGGCACCCAGCTCTCACCCGAGATTCTCCAGGCAGGTTACGACATCTACTCGACCGTTTGCCTCGTCCGCTCCGTCCAGCCCTGGGCCCGCGAAAACCTCGCCAAGCTCCAGCAAAATTTCCTGATGAGCTTCCCTCTCGTCGCCGATAAACCCACCCTGGTGGTCGAGCTCCTCAAGGGCTACTTCAACGAGCAGTTCGTGGTGAACGCCGAGGACGACCCCAAGAAGTGGTGGCAGGTCTTCGACCGCACCACCGGCAAAGAGGTCCCCAAGACCCAGTGGTCCTTCGAAGCCAAGAAGGGCACGGTCAAGATCACCGGCGCCGTCGCCGGCCACAACTACACCGTCAACTTCCTCGCCTTCCGAATATGGGAAGAGATCTCGATGTATAACCACATCACAAACAACTGGGGCGACCGAGAGCACCTCGCCGCCGTCGATCCCATGCACCCCGAGACGCAAAAGGTCATCCTGGCCTTTCTCGACCAGTGGCTCAAAGAGCACCCCGACACCACCGTCGTGCGTTTCACCTCGATGTTCTACAACTTCTCCTGGTTCTGGGGCTCCGACCAGAAAACCCTCCGCGACGTTTACTCCGATTGGGCTGACTACGAGATGACCGTCAGCCCCCGGGCACTCACCCTCTTCGCCAAGAAATTTGGCTACAAGCTCACCTCCGAGGATTTCGTCAACGGCGGCCTCTATAACTCCACTCACAATGCCCCGTCGCGCCGCTACCGCGACTACATGGAGTTCATCCACGACTTCGTGATCGAGTTCGGCCGCAAGTGCATCGACCTTACCCACAAGTATCAGAAAAAAGCCTACGTGTTCTATGACGACCACTGGGTCGGCGTGGAGCCCAACAGCTCGCGCTTCAAGGAGTTCGGATTCGACGGCCTCATCAAGTGCGTGTTCAACGCCTTCGAGGTCCGCCTCTGCTCGCACTCCCAGGGCGTCGATGTCCACGAGCTCCGCCTCCACCCCTACCTTTTCCCCACCGGCCTCAAGGGCGAGCCCACCTTCAAGGCGGGTGGCAATCCCACCCTCGATGCCAAGAACTTCTGGATCGACGCCCGTCGCGGCATCCTGCGCGCCCCCATCGACCGCATCGGCCTCGGCGGCTACCTCTCGCTCGTCCAGTCTTTCCCAGACTTCCAGGACTACATCGCCGGCCTCACGAACGAATTCCGCCTGCTCAAATCCTTCCACGCCGACGGCGCGCCCTACGTCGCCCCGTTCAAGATTGCCATCCTCTCGTCCTGGGGCAACCTGCGCGCGTGGGTCTCCTCCGGCCACTTCATCCCCGGCCTCGACTACATCGAGCTCGTCGAATCTCTCGCCGGCCTCCCCCTCGACGTCGTGTTCCTCAGCTTCGACGACCTGCGCCAGAAGGGCGTGCCGAAAGACGTAAAAGTCCTCGTCAACGCCGGCCGCGCCGGGTCCGCCTGGAGCGGCGGCCATGAGTGGGAAGACCCCGAGGTCTCCGCCCTCATCACCCGCTGGGTGCAAAAGGGCGGCGGTTTCATCGGCATCGCCGAGCCTTCCGCCTCCGCTACTCCCGGCCAGCTCTTCAGGCTCTCCCACCTCCTCGGCCTCGACCGCGACCGCGGCGAACGCCTCGCCAACGGTAAATACAAGTTCACCGTTTCGACCGAGCCCCACTTCATCACCGCCGACCTCGAAGCCCCGCTCGATCTCGGCAAGGACGTGGACGGCGTCTACGTGTTCGGCCCCGAGACCCAGGTGCTCGTCGCCAAGGACAACTCGCCGCGTCTCACCACCCACGCCTTTGGCAAGGGCCGCTCCGTGTATCTGTCCGGCCACAAGTTCGCTTACCAAAACACCCGCCTCATCCACCGCGCCCTTCACTGGGCCGCGCATCAGGAGGCCGGGTTCGCCACTTGGAACAGCTCCAACATCCGCACTGAATCCGCCTTCTTCGCCAAACAGAAGAAACTCGTCGTGATCAACAATAGCGGCGAGCCCCAGAAAACCGTGGTCCAAGACGCCAGAGGCAAGGCCATCAAGGTCTCCGTCAAGGCCCACGACATCGCCATCCTCGACGCCTGATCTTGGTATCTGTCCCGAGCGGCTAGCCACTGGCGTATTTCAACCGGAAGTTTAACCGCGAAAGAACGCAGATAACTCAACGTATACATACGGAACATACTCCCATTATGCTCGTTGCGTTCTTTCGCGGCAAAAGCTTCGGCTGGACTCCGGTCCTTTTTTTTAAAAAAGCTCTAGGTTGATGTTGCCTAACTGTCACCGTGACGGGTTGACGGGATCTGTCCGCCTTCAGTCTCATGACGAGGTCCAATCGTAGTTCGCCCAAATCTAGTATCCCCATGAATCCAGCCTCCCAAACCAGCCGGACCCGCCGCTCGCTCGTAACGGCGTTTTTTTGCGCTCTGATCGCGAGTTTCAGCCCTTCACGGTCCAACGCCGCCGTCGTGGCGGGCGACATCGCCTTTGTCGGTGTAAACGCAACCGACCCGGATCAATTTGCGATCCTCGCGGTCAATGCCATCGCGGGGGGGGACACCTTTATCGTTACAGACGGCGGCTACACGGGAACAACTACGACGGCCGCGAGCACGACCTTCCGCAGCACCGAAGGCTTTCTACAATACACCGCCCCCGCTGGCGGGATTACGAAGGGCAGCGTCCTTCTCTTCACCGGCGGCGGCGGTGTAGCCGCAAATGCAGCTGTTGCGCGCAATGGTGGCGGTGCAGCTGGAAGCGTAAGCCTGCTGGCCAACACAACTCCAAACACAACGAACTTCACGTTCTCCTCCTCGGGCGATTCCCTGACCGCCTACACAATCAGCAGCGGCACGCATTTGAGCGGGGCGCCCACACTGATCGCGTTCATCTGTTTCGGCCCCACTCCCTATGGAACCGGAGGTGCTAATTTGACTAGCGTTCCAACCATCGCGAATGGCCAGGTCCTCGACGTAACCAACCTCGACAACGCAATCTTCACGAGTGCGACGACTGCCTACTCGCAAACCATCGCCGCGCTTAACAGCGCGAGCAACTTCTCGGCCCGCGATACCACCGCCTACGACCTCACCGCCCTTTCATCGGCACCGGCCGTATCCATGACGCCTGCCGTCAATCTGTCCGTAAATTCTAACACCGGTTCCGAAGCTGGCACCACTGTCATCACCGTGACCGCCACGTCCAGCGCTGCTGTCGCAGGCGACAAAACGGTTTCCATCGCCGTCACCGGCGCGGGCATCACCGCAGGCGACTACGTCCTCTCCAATTCTACGATCACGATCCCTGGCGGCGCCACCATCGGAACCGTTACCTTCAAGGTGCTGGATGACGCACTTCTGGAAGGAACCGAAACCGCGACGCTGACAATCTCTGCGCCCTCCGCCGGCATAGTCCTGGGTGCGACCACCAGCCTGAACGTGATGATCACCGACAACGAAACGTCAGTCGACCTTTCGAAATATGTGCGCGTCGGACGTTACGACCTGCCCGAGCCCACCCGCACCACTCCGCCCGCCAACAACCTGCTCGCTCAGGAGGCCTCCGGCGTCACCTACAACTGGGATACCAACACCCTGTTCATCGTCGGAGATGGCAGCACTTCGGTCACCGAAGTCACCAAGACCGGCGTGCTCGTCAGCTCGATGACGCTTCATTCGGACGTCAGCACCCAAGTCACCGATTTTGTCGACACCGAAGGCATCACCTACGTCGGCGGCGGCCAGTTCGTGATGACCGAAGAGCGGGATCGCCAGGCGGTAAAGTTCACTTACGTCGCCGGCGGCACCCTGACCCGTGCAGCGGCTCAGACCGTCAAACTCGGAACGACCATCGGCAACATCGGACTCGAAGGTGTTACCTACGACCCGCAGACCAGCGGCTTTATCTTCGTTAAGGAAATCAGCCCGATAGGCATCTTCCAGACCACGATCGATTTTGCCGCTGGCACCGCGTCTAACGGCGCCCCTTCCGCGACCAACTCTACCAACCTCTTCAACCCGGCCTTGGCGAACCTGGAGGACACCTCCGACATCTTCGCCTTCGCGACTATTCCCGCGCTTGCGGGACAGTCTGATGCCGGAAACCTGCTCATCCTCAGCCAGGAATCCGGCCTGATTCGCAACGTCGACCGCGCCGGCAACATACTTAGCACCCTCACTCTCGTCTCCGACGCAGGCAATCCGCTCAGCATCCAGAATCAGACCCACGAGGGTATCACCATGGATCGCGACGGCGTGATCTACGTAGTCAACGAAGCCGGTGGCGGCGACACCGATCATCCGCAGCTTTGGGTCTTCGCACCCTCGGCAATCACCAACGCCAGCCCCTCTGCGCTCACACTTAGCACGGCATCCGCGTTGATACCAGAGAACACGCCCACCACCGAAGCGGTCAAGTTCGCCAGCATAGTCGTCACGGATTCCGACGGCGTCGGCGTGAACCAGCTCTCGGTTTCAGGTGCGGACTCCACCGTGTTCGAGATTATCGGCACCGGGCTGTATTTGAAGGCCGGCACCGTCCTGAGCTTCAACACCAAGTCCAGCTACAACGTCACCGTGAACGTTGACGACAACACCATCGGAAACACTCCGGACGCATTCTCAAACTTCACGCTCAACCTTTCCTCGGTGGGCGGCGGCGTCAGCTATCTCAGGGTCACCGAAGTGGCCCCCTGGAGCAGCAGCAACAGCCCGGTCACAGCCGATTGGTTCGAGCTGACGAATACGGGAACGGGCGCCATCACCATTACTGGTTGGAAGATGTATGACAGCGGTGTCGGTGGCTTCGGGTCTGCCGGCCTGCTCAACGGCATCACCACCATCGCAGCCGGGGAGTCGGTCATCTTTGTCGACGGCCAGACGAAGATCTCGCTCTTCATCACAAACTGGTTCGGCGCCGGTGGCGCGCCAGCCGGTCTTCAAATCGGCTATTACGGCGGCCCCGGTCTAAGCTCGGGCGGGGATGCGGTGAAGATTTATGATGTGGGAGGCACTGAGCGTGCCAGCGTGGCCTTCGGAGCCTCCACCCCGGCGCCCGGCCCCTACCTGACTTTCGACAACGCTACCGGCCTTAATAATGCGACCCTCTCCGTGTTGAGCGCCGTAGGAACCAACGGAGCCTTTAACGCAAATTCCAATACCGTAGAGATCGGCTCGCCCGGAACGGCGACGGCCGCCTCTACCGCGCTCGTTTCCATAATCGCCACGGACTCAAACGCCGCCGAGACCGGATCGGATACGGGCACCTTCCGCATCACCCGCACCGGCAGCACCACTCTGGCGATGGATGTCGTTGTTAGCATCGCCACCGGAATCGGTCAGGCGATCGGCGCAGACTACTCGCCAGCCCTCCCCTCGCCCATAACTATACCCGCCGGCCAATCCTTCGTAGACCTCACCCTCACACCGGTGAATGACGGTCTCGCGGAAACGGCGGAAACCATCACGCTCACGCTGGGCGACACCGGCACCTATGACGTGGGGTCCCCCGCAAGCGCGACCATCACCATCGCGGCGAGTTTCATTCCCTCTCAAACGTGGCGGCAGCTCTACTTCAACACCACTGCCAACACCGGGCTCTTCGCCGACGCCGCCGACTACGATGGAGACGGCGTCTCGAACCTCCTCGAATACGCCCTCGGCGGCGATCCCACGATCGCCACCGACACCGAGGGCACCGGTCTGCTTCCCATTGGAACCGCAGCCGACGCAAGCGACGCCCTGCTGAGCGACCGCTTCTCCCTCGCGTTCGTGCTCGATAACCCGAGCCCGACCGACCTCACTTACACGGTCGAAGCCACCAGTGATTTGGCAAATTGGACGCCGGTCGCCGCGAAGACCGGTGCCGGCAACTGGACGTGGCTCGGTGTAGGCGCCAGCCACGTCGTTACCAGCGGCACAACCGCGGTCACGGTAAAGGTCGGAGACCTCGTGACGACCGACGGCAATCCCCGTCGCATGATGCGTCTCAAAGTCACCGCTCCGTAAGGGCCGAATATGCCAAACGCAAAAGGCCGGTTCCCGACGGGAACCGGCCTTTTGCGTTTGGCTGTTAAAGAGGCGAGGCGGGCGAAGAACCCGGTTTTTACGCTTCAGCAACAAGCACGCCTCGCTTACTTTTTGGAGCGAAGCGGACCAAATAATTTAGCTCCCAGCATATTGGTGCGGCGTGGGGCGAAAGGAGAAGCAACGGTCGCCGCCTTTGGGGATTTCCCACTCGAACGCGCAGCGGAGGCGGGCTTGGAGGAAGTCAGTGCCGAGCGTGAACTCGTAACCGGAGGAAGCACACGCACTGGCTTGTGAACGGGGATAACGGCCTCGGCAGAAGGTGAGCGGGCAACGATAAACTCGCGGATAACCTCCTCCCGGGCGCGCTGCTTAAGCTCGAGCTCGATATCTTCCGTGGTGCGTTGCACCTCCTGTTTTTCGAGGGCTTTGCGCATCTTGGAAAGCGCGAGGTTTTGCAACTGGCGGACACGCTCCCGGGTAACGCGAAACTTTTCGCCCACCTCTTCAAGCGTAAGTTCGTCCCTGCCATCGAGCCCAAAGCGATAACGGATAATCTCGGCCTCGCGTGGATCAAGAGACTGCACAAGCGCGTTGAGCGCGTCATTTTGTCCACTGGACTGCAAACTCTCGGCGGGACTGACGGCGTTTTCGTCTCCTACGATCTCGCCGAAAGTGGTCGAGTCGCCTTCTTCACCCATGGGCGCGTCAAGCGAGGCGGGGCGGACACTGACAGATTTGAGATGGGCAACCTTGCTGGTCGGCACCTGCAACTCGATGGCGATCTCTTCATCGCTAGGCTCGCGCCCAAGCTCTTCAGCCAGAGCCATGGCGGTGCGGCGCATCTTGGATATTTTATCCACCAGATGAACCGGCAACCGGATGGTTTTAGACTGGTTGGCAAGCGCGCGCTTGATCGACTGCTTGATCCACCAGGCGGCATAGGTGGAAAGCTTGCCACCCTTGGTGGGGTCGAAACGCTCCACAGCCTTGATAAGGCCCAAGTTACCCTCGCTGATAAGATCGAGTAGTGGCAAACCGAAGTCCTTGTAATCCATCGCGATTTTAACGACGAGACGAAGGTTTGCCGAGATCATGTGATCGCGGGCAACCTTGTCGCCCTTCAAGATACGTTTCGCGAGGCGGACCTCCTCATCGATAGTGAGAAGTGGAGTTTTGCCAATCTCCTGCAAGTATAGCTGCAGGTTATTGCGTTCGGCCGGTTCCTCGGGAGCGGCGGCGGCGCGAATCGGCTCAAGGAAAGAAGGAGCGGATTCCAAAGCGGTAGCGCTGCCTTCAGACGAGGCGGAAGATGAACGATCAGAGGGAGTGAAGGATGACATGGCCAAAACGAGGTTGAAGTTAAATTAAACCGCTGTGTGCCGGACACCTGACGATGTATGTATACGACTTAGTAAGGCCCCAGCGCAATTGGTTCCATTCAATATATGAGGCTAGTAGGCCAAGTGATGCGTAGATCAAACAAACCAGCGACTTTAGTGATTGGGGTTTATTAACTATATTAAGTTTTTACTTAATAGTAATAAGCAGAAAAATGCATGCCCTTAAGTTAACATAAAATTGTCAATTAATAGGTTACATGATTAAAATTAATGAATTTCATTCATTGATATCTTTATTCGGATGAATATGCCGGTAATGAGCATAGCTTGTATAAGCGATTGCCACTAGCAAAGTGAGTGCTGCGGGGTAGTAGAGCGCATTGCTCTCATGAACTCGGAATAACGCGGTGCCGGCAACTCCACCGATAGTGAACCCGACAAAAACCAACAAGCAAAGTCGCAGGCGAAGATGGTCTACCTCAAGTCCACGCAGAAGGTGGCCGATTGACGAACCGATGTCAGTGATCATTCCGGTGAGATGAGTCGTGCGGAGGATTGTGCCGCTGTAGGTGCTGGCCATCGCGTTCTGCAGACCGCAGGCGGCGGATGCGAAATAACTGCCAGCCTCGAAGTGACGTTGCATCAAGACCGCGGCAATACCAAGCAGGAGCCCTTCGATTGCAAGGGTCGCGCCATAGCGGCGACCGAGCTTCAAGGTCTGCCGCTGGATTAAAAACCCGCTCAAGATCGCCCCCGCAAAGAAAGCGAATAGGACGCAACCTAAATGCAGCACGGCAGGACCATTGAGTTCAAAAAGCGCGATACTCAGCAGGCTTGTCGTGCCCGTGAGGTGAGTCACCGCCTGATGGCTATAGCTGAGAAAACCGATCGCATTTACCATACCTGCGATTCCAGCCAAGGCGGCTCCGCCGATCCAAGCCCAGTGCCCGAGTTTTTTGAGCATAACAAAGCGGATGCATAATCATCGTTATCCGAGAACGCAATCTCCGCACCGCCACTTCATATGAAGCCACTTACCTCAGCAGGGAAAACTGCGGATCCGGCGGGACTGCTCAGACCGCACCCGGCGGGGCGGACGAATTGGTGGGTGGGATGGCCGTGTAGCCAAACAGGCCGCGTTTCTTGATCGCAGCGACAACCGGAGAAGGGACCATCGCCTCCCATCGGGCGTCGCCCAGCCGGATTCGTTCAAGCACATCGGGCGAGAATATGTTCAGGATGTCGCGATTAAACCCGATGATGCACTCCAGATAGTGGTTTTCCTGCAAATGCTCGTAGAGGCTGCGCAGGTTGGGCGAGACCTGAACATTGCGGGCGGTGATGAGCACCTCCTGGGCGAAAGGAGATGCTCCGATGGCGGGGGAGCGGGTCGTAGTGCCCTCACTCCCTGCGGCGAGGGGCGCGTGGCGACCGCCATCCAGGTAGCGATCGTAGGCTCCTCGCTGCATCGGGTAGATGTAGAGGCGGACGCTGTTTCTGAACAGGCGACCAAAGTTCTCGAGGATTCCGCCCTCGAGATGCTCGTAATAGCGCTCGTTAAATATTTCGAGCAGGTTGTTGATGCCCATGGCGACGCCGATCATCTCCTTGGTGTAACGGCGGAAGTAGGAGGTGAGCCGGTAGTATTCACTGTAGTTGGAAATCAATACCGTGCAACCTATGTCACCGAGCATATCGACCCGCGAGAGGAAGTCAGCGGCGTCGAGGGTGCCGCCAGCAAGGAGGTTGTTCATGGTGATCTCCATGAGCACGATCATCTCTTTGCCCTGCACGGCCGGCTCCTGCAGGAACTGAGCGGAGGCGCAATTCAACATGTCCACATTGACATGGGTGACGGGGCGGAAGCTGCCGCGCTCGACGAGGATGGCTTTTTTGTAAAGGACCTCGGAGGGCTGGAGCACATCTCCGCCGGGACCGAACATCACGGCGTTGGTCAGGCCGCACCGCACAAGATGAAGCGACATCAGACGGTTGTCCACGTGGGCAAAGGCTGGGCCGGAAAATTTGAGCATATCCACCTCGATGCGATCGGAACCGAGGTTGTCCGCGAGCGAGGCGATAAACTTCTCCAAATCGTCGCGGTAATAAAAGGCCGCGTAGATCAGGTTGGTTCCCACGATGCCGATGGCTTCCTGCTGGCGGACGTTGTCTTTATCCCACATCCGCACGTGGAGCATGACATCGTTCGGCACGGACTCACCGGGCGCGGCCTGAAACCGGATGCCCATCCAGCCATGGCAATCGTTGTTACCCTTGTAGGCTTTGGCGGCGACGGTGTCGGCGAACACGAAAAATTTAGTGCTCTCGCCCCTTTTGTGCTGAAGCCGTTCGATAAGGAGGGCATACTCGTGATCGAGCATGGTGACGAGTCGCTCGCGGGAAACGTAGCGTGGCGCCTTCCCGTAAATCACATCGCTGAAAGTCATATCGTAGGCCGACATTGATTTGGCGATGGTGCCGGCCGCGCCGCCGGCCTGGAAAAAAACGCGGGCGACCTCCTGGCCGGCGCCGATCTCGGCAAAAGTGCCGTATTTGGTATCGTCCAAATTAATGGTCAGGGCCTTGCGGTTGGTGGTGAGCAGGTTCGGAGGCGTGTCCATAAGGGGTATCGGAACGAAACCGGAGGCTTATGCAAAGCACATGATAGGTCAAAATCACCTCGAAAGCCGGCCCAAGCTAAAAAATGACTACGTGAAAATCACCACGACAGGGAAATGCGGCTCGCCGCCCAAGGCGGGCCGCACCTAGCGTGACAGCGATGAAAGCGTTTTTTGCGTCATTTGTAGGAACCTTGCTCGCCTTAGCCGCTTTTGTGGCGGTCTGCGTGGTCCTGGTCTTCGGCGGGTTGGCGGTGCTCGCCACACTCGGCGAACAACCCGTTACCGTCGAAAACGGTGCCTACTTGGTGCTGAATCTCGACGGCGTGAATCTCACGGATTCGCCTCCCTTGGTAGACGAAAGCGGACTGGGATGGCTGTTGAGTGGCGACGCGCCCAAGCCTCTCGCCCTGAGACGGGCGACCGAGACCCTGCGTGCGGCGGCCAAGGACAGCCGGATCCGCGGCGTGTTCATCACCGGGATGTTTGCTCCCGCGGACTACGGCACCGGCTTTGCGGCACTGAGCGAACTGCGCGGAGCGCTTAAGGAGTTCAAGCAATCAGGTAAACCCGTGAAAGCTTACTTCGACGAGATCGGCACCCATGAGCTCTACCTTGCTTCGGTCGCCCAGGAACTGGTGGTCAACCCCTTCGGCCTCGTGGTGATGCCTGGGTTATCCAGCGAACCGATGTTTTTTGGCGCGGCCTTCGATAAATGGGGCATCGGCGTCCAAGTCACCCGCTCAGGGAAATACAAAGGAGCGGTGGAGCCCTACATCCGGCAGGACCTAAGCGTGGAAAATCGCGAGCAACTGGAAGTGCTGTTAAAAGATTTATGGAATGTGGTGGTCGCGGATATCGCAGAGGCTCGCGCCATAAGTCCGGTCGCGGTGCAATCCCTGGTTGACGCAGAGGGACTGATCAGGCCGGAAAGTGCGCAACGCGCTGGATTGATCTCGGCTGTTGGTTACCGCGATGAACTGCTTAAACTATTACATGAAGAAACCGGCGCGGAAGACGGCGAGCCCTTCACGCAAGTAGCATTCTCCGACTACGAAAAGGTGCTCAAAAGCAAACCCGCCAAACTCGACAAGGACAACACCATCGCAATCCTCTACGCAGAAGGAGAGATCGTGGACGGCGAAGGGGATAAAGGCGAAATAGGCGGATCGGCGTTCGCCCGTGAACTACGTGCGCTGCGGCAGGATGAATCTATCGTGGCAGTGGTCCTGCGGGTGAACAGCCCGGGCGGTTCAGCCAGCGCAGCGGAGGAGATTTTACGCGAACTCCGTCTGCTCAAGGAAACCAAACACCTTGTCATCTCCATGGGCACCTACGCGGCTTCGGGAGGCTACTGGATATCCGCCTATGGCGACCGGATCTTCACCGAAGCGGCTACGGTGACGGGCTCCATCGGAGTCTTCGGCATGCAGTTCAACGTGCAGGAGCTAGGCACGAAAGTCGGCGTGACCTGGGACCGCGTCCAGACAGGCGCTTTGGCAGGAGTAATGTCCAATGCCCGGCCGAAATCCGCGGTGGAACTGGCGGTTTTCCAGCGACTGGTGGACCACACCTACGACCAGTTTTTGGATCGAGTGGCCGAGGGTCGTGATCTTAAAAGAGAAAGCGTCCATGAAATCGCCCAAGGCCGGGTCTGGTCCGGTGAACAAGCGGTGAAACTGGGGCTGGCCGATGAGATCGGAGGACTGGGTTCAGCCATCGCCTGCGCGGCAAAACTAGCGGAGATCAAAGGTGAACCCGCGCTTTACGAATACCCCGCCACCCAGCCGCTGGGCGTCGCGATCAAAGACCTGCTCAACGGCCATTCCCACCCGGAAACCAAGATGCGCGGCCCCTTGGGCGGGCTTGCGCGTCAAGTGGAAGCCCAGATTCGCACCCTTGGACGCTTCAACGATCCGAGGGGAATCTATGTCCGCATGCCCTTGGAGCTAAGCGCGCACTAAGCCCGCCACCCGGTTTTGAAACCGGGACGAACGAGTTTACCATTTATCATGAGCACAACCAGACTGCTTGAAGAGACCCCCGCCACCTTGATCCCGGCCGGCACCCCTGCCCTCCTCCCGATCGGCACCCAAGTCCACATCGTGCAGACGCTTGGCGGCAACGTCACCGTGCGCACGGACCACGGTCTGTTTCGCATCTCGCGCCAGCACGCGGAAGCGATTGCCGGACTCGATACGGCCAAACTCGACGCCGATGCCGCCACCACCGGATCCGAGTTTAACGAAGCCGCGGTCTGGGACGCACTGCGCGGCTGTTTCGACCCCGAAATACCGGTCAACATCGTGGACCTCGGGCTCATCTACGACCTCGACATCGAACCGCTGGGCGAAGGCGGAAACCGCGTCGAAGTGAAGATGACCCTCACCGCGCCAGGCTGCGGAATGGGACCGGTGATAGCGGAGGATGCACGCGCTCGCATCGCCTCGCTCCCTTCGGTGACTGAAGCAAAAGTGCACATCGTATGGGACCCGACCTGGACCCCGCAGATGATTTCGGAAGCAGGGCGAAAACAACTCGGACTGGAGTAAGCGCGTGCTTCCTATCGCGCCACAAATGCGATCCACATGAAACTCTCTCTCGTCACGGAGACATATCCACCCGAGATCAACGGAGTTGCGATGACGCTGAGCCGTCTGGTGGGTGGCCTGCGAGCGCAGGGTCATGCCGTGGAAGTGATCCGTCCCCGCCAATCGAAGGAGCTGCCAGGAGATGTTCCGCCTGAAGGCGACTGGTTGGTTCCGGGCATGGCCATACCGTTTTACAACTCGCTTCGCATCGGTTTGCCCTCGGTCTCCCGTCTGGAACGTCACTGGCAGGCAGAGCGACCCGACGTGGTGCATGTCGCTACCGAAGGCCCTCTCGGACTGGCCTCGCTGCGCGCAGCCAGAAAGCTGGGTATACCGGTCACCTCCAGTTTTCACACCAATTTCCACGCCTACGGCGGACATTACGGCATGGGACTGCTGCGCGGACTGGTGCTGGCCTATTTACGGTGGTTCCACAACCGCACCGCCCGCACGCTGGCGCCCACCCGCCAGATGGTGGATGAGCTGGCCTCAAAACGCTTTGAACGGCTCGACGTGATGGCCCGCGGCGTGGATGCGATGCTCTTTGATCCGGCCCGCCGCAGCCTGGCGCTCAGGGTGAGTTGGGGCGCCGCTCCGGAAGACACCGTGGTGTTATACGTAGGCCGCATTGCGGCGGAAAAGAACCTCGGGCTGGCGGTGGAGGCGTTTCTAAAACTGCGAGAGAGCGAACCGGGAGCGCGATTTGTGCTGGTCGGAGACGGTCCGGCGAGGGCTGCACTGGCTGCGGCGCACCCGGAATTCCACTACGCCGGAATGAGACGCGGAACTGAATTGGCGGAGCATTACGCCTCGGGGGATCTGTTTCTCTTCGCCAGTGTGACGGAAACCTTCGGGAACGTCGTCACCGAGGCGATGGCCAGCGGCCTGGTGCCGGTGGCCTATGACTACGCGGCGACCCGAGAACACGTGCGCGACGGGGTCAATGGCTTTGCGGCGGAATTCGACCAGCCGGGCGCCTTTCATGCGGCAGTCAAGCGGGCGCTGGCCGCTAAATTACTCTGGCCGGCCATCCGGGCGGCGTCACGCGCTTCGGCGCTCAAATTAACGTGGGATGCGGTCGTGGCTCGTTTTGCGGAAGACCTGGCCAAAGCCAGCGAAGACCATCTCCACCGGACACACCGGTAAACAAAAAGCCCCGGGCCGCAAAGGCACCGGGACGATCCAAGGCAATCCGCGCGCCACTCAGGGGGCAACCGGCTTGGCGTCCTGCTCGGCCGCCAGCTTTTTAAGTTCGGCGATACGCTTCTCGAGTGAAGTATTCACCGTAAAGACACGCTGATAATACAGGGAACGACGCTTGTAATCAGGCGAAAAAATGAGGCGGTTAATCAAGCTGGCCTCCAGTTCTGCGGTGGCCCGAGCGAGCTCGGCCTCGCGTTCCTGCTGTGCCCTGAGGGCTGCCAAACGGGCGGTCTCGCGCTCGACGGCCTCACGAGGGGCCTGCTCTTGTTGCTGAATCTGGATCAAGGCGTCCTTGCGGATTTGCTCGGCTTTGGCTGCCTCGGCGGCACGGGCTTCAGCTCGTTTTCTAGCATCGGCATCGGCGGCGGCGCGCTCCGCAGCCAACGCTGCCTCACGCTCAGCGGTCGCGCGGGCCAGTTCGGCCTCGGCGGCGGCGCGCTGCGCGATGAGCTCGGCCTCGGCAGCCTTTGCTTTCGCCAGGTCTGCTTCAGCTTTTTCGGCCTCGAGTCGCGCCTGCTCGGAGGCAAGGCGCTGCGCCTCGGCGGCGGCTTGGGAAGCCTTGAGCTCGGCGGCGAGGCGTTCGGCCTCGGCGCGCTGAGAGGATTCGAGCCGCGCGGACTCCAGCTTCGCAGCGGTCTCAGCTTGAGTCCGGCGGTAAACGCTCAGGCCGTAACCAGCGAAGAGGAGGACCAAGAGCAGTATTATGCCAATCGTAACGCCACGTTTCATATATGAACATACCAACAACAAAACCTCCTCTGTGGCAATGAAAGATCCAACTACCTTCGCGGGTTTTTGTAATAGATGTAATTGGCGAGGAACGACAGTCCGGAGAGGCTGGCGAGTGTTCGGACGTTGCTCATGGCGCCGACGACATGAGTGAGCGGCGAAGCCGCGGGCTCACGAATGCGAAGCAACAACCAAACCACAAGAAGAGCCGCCACTGGCTGGAACACAAAAGCACTATGATAAACCACAAGCGAAGCATTCGCGGAGATGAAGTGCTCCAGCAGAGCCCCCCCCAGCACGGGCGCGATGGCGGCAAAGAGAGAGGTCACCGCGAGATTCACCCCGAGCGCGAGATTACGAGCGGGAACCGGCAGCAGCTTTAACATCAACGTAAACATACCGAGGAAGAACCCGGCGTTTGTCGCACCGCCCCAAAGCCACATGAAATAGAGCCAATCAGTGTTCGAGGGGGTCAGGAAACACCAAAGGAAATTCGACAATTGCCACAGACCAAAAGACACCGCCATCACGCCCTTGTTGCCAAAGCGATCCAGCAATGCACCCCAGGCCGGCATGGTGAGCGCCGCTCCGGAGGCGCCGCAAACCGACAAGATCCCCACCTGCAGCGCGGAAAGGTTCAGCTCTTGAAACATGAAAACGTGATAAAAGGGACCAAACAGATTGGAGGCAAATGACCACACGGTGCCAAAGACGATGAAGCGCAGATAGGGCTGGTTCTGGCGCAGCAGTTGGAATTGCCCGGAGATGGACATCTCGCTCGCAAGCGGCTTCGCCGTGGACTCCGTGGGCATACGAATCTGCCATAGAATCGAAAGCAGACGCAGCGTAACGGCAAAAGCGACGACGAGCTGAAACGCAGTGCGGGAGTAACTCCACGTCGCCAGCACCCAACCGGCGAGAAGAAGGAAGCTGAGTGATGAAAACTGCAGCAGACGATTACGGCGTCCGAAATATTTCCCCCGCAGTCGGGCTGGCACCCATTCTTGCACCCACGCGTTCCATGAAACTCCGGTTATAGAGGCGCAAAAACTCGAAACAAAAAACCACAAACCGATCCATAAGCCGGCCGCGGCAGGATCGTTTTCCGGAAGAAATCCCAGCATTACGCAGAAAGCCGTCCAGGCCAAGGTGTGAAGACAGGAACCGACCATCGATATATCCTTCGCGGAAAACCAGCGGGCGAGCAGCGGGGAGATGCCGACTTGAAAAAAATTACAGAGAAACGGCAGCGCACTGATGACACCAATGGTGTTGTTGGGTAGATGAAGCACCTTGGTGAAGAGTGCAGCCAGCACCACGTTCACCGGCTGGGTGATCAACACGATGGGCATGGCAACCAATCCCTCGCTCGTGCAGAGCCGAAAACTACGCACGAGATTGCTTTTACGTGACGAGCCGGCGGCCTGCTTGCCTGTATTCATGATTGGTTCCGATGTGTCCGAATGGGCGGCCGACTGCGGGTGAGAGGTGTCATTCAATGGTCAAAATCCTAAAATGGCCGCCCATTGGACCATTAGACCGCGGTTTTTTTGACGAACTTGTTTTCGGTCCCGTTGCAAAGACGGGTGATATTCGCGCGGTGACGCAGAATGACGAATACGCCCAACACCGTCGCGAGAACCGCGAAGGCAACCGGCCCATCAAGCACCCACGCGGCGGCTGGCAGCACGAACGCGGCGACGATGGAGGCGAGTGATACGTAACGGGAAACCTGGAAAACGGTATTCCATGCCACGAGGGCGAACAGCGTGGGAAACGGGAGCAAGACGAACAGTCCGCCGGCGGAGGTGGCGACGCCCTTGCCACCCTTGAAGCGCGTCCAGCAGGAGAAGCTGTGGCCGATCAGGGCGAAGACGAGACCGGTGATCTGCATTTGCCACGTGCAGGTGCCGTGCAGAAGAACCGGCCAGCCCGAGGCAGCCGAACCCTTCAGGGCATCAAGCACGAAAGCCAGATCGCCGGCGCGCTTGCCCTTCTTGCCGAACTTCTCGCCGAGCACGCGCTTCACGTTCGTCGCGCCGGGATTCTTCGAGCCGTGCTCGAAGATGTTGATGCCAAATTTGCGGGCGATCAGCCAGCCGAAGGGCAAGGCACCCAGCAGGTAGCCAACGACGGCGGCGAGGAGGAGGGCGGAGATCATGAAGACTTTTCGTAGAAGCGAGCGTGCTCGCGATTTATCAACCCATCGCCTGCAATCAGGCTCCTACGTCGGAAAGGGCAAACTTAGAGCTGCACGAACTTTGCCAGCTTGATGGCGGAGTTGGCCTTGATGGCGTCGCGAGCGGCCGCGCTGGGCTCGTGGTCGACCCGCACCACCATGTAGGCGGTGCCGCCGGGAGTGAGACGCGAGAGCGACATGTCGGCGATGTTGACCTTGTCGTTTCCAAGCAGGGTGCCGACGGCGCCGACCATGCCGGGCTGGTCATTGTTTTCGAGCACCAGGAGCGATCCCTCGGCGGCGACTTCGACCTCGCGGCCGTTGATACCGACGATGCGGGGGGCGTTGCCCTTGCCGATGAGCGTGCCGCGCGCGCTGTGCACCGTGCCGTCGCCGGCCGTGGCCTCGACCTCGATGAGGTCGGTGTAGTCGCCGGCATCGCTGCTCTTTACGACCTCGAAGGCGAGGCCCAGACGCTGGATAAAGGTGGGGGCGTTCACCGCGTTCACACCGTCGCCGCTGATACGGCGGAGGAAACCGCACTGGAGGGCGCGGGTGATGGCGTTGACATCGAGCTCGGCGACCTTGCCTTGGTAAACGACGCGCAGTTTGGCGATCTGCTTGGGCGCGATCTGCTGGACGAGGGTGCCGAGCTTGGCGGCGAGATCGAGGTGGGGCGCGACGACCTTGGCGGCGGCGGCGTCCATCGAGGGCAGGTTTACGGCGTTGCGCACCGCGCCGTGCAGGAGCACGTCGGCGATTTGTTCGGCGATCTCGATGCCGACCGATTCCTGGGCCTCGGAGGTGGAAGCGGCAATATGGGGAGTGAGCACGATGTTGGGTGCGGAACGAAGCTCGCTGTCCTTGGGGAGGGGCTCGGTCTCGAAAACATCGAGGCCGGCGGCGCCGACCTGGCCGCTCTTAAGGGCGGCTACCAGGGCCTTCTCGTTGACGATGCCGCCGCGGGCGCAATTGACGATGCGGACGCCCTTCTTGCACTTCGCGAGTGCAGCCTCGTCGATCATGTTATTGGTCTCGTCGGTCAGCGGCATGTGGACCGTGATGTAGTCAGAACCGGTCAAAAGGGCGTCGAGCGATACGGACTCCACCTGCATGGCGGCGGCGCGAGCGGGCGTGAGATAGGGATCGTAAGCGAGGACCTTCATGCCAAAGGCTTGGGCGCGCTTGGCGACCTCGCTGCCGATACGGCCAAGTCCGATGATGCCAATGCTCTTCCGGAGAAGCTCGACGCCGCTGAGCGTCTTCCGATCCCAGTTGCCGGCCTTCATCGATGCAGCACCTTGGGCGATCGGACGCGCGCAACAGAGGATGTGGGTAAAGGTAAGCTCGGCGGTCGAAATCGTGTTTCCCCCCGGAGTATTCATGACCACGACACCGTGCTCGGTGGCAGCCTCTACATCGACGTTGTCCACGCCGACACCGGCGCGACCCACGACTTTCAGGTGAGGCGCGGCGGCAAACACCTCGCGGGTGATCTTCGTCTCGGAGCGGACTGCGATCGCGTGCACATCTTTGACCAACTCCAACACCTGCGAGGGAGAGGAGCCATAGGCCTCGATGACTTCAAAGCCCGGCTGCTGACGCAGGTAGGCAACGCCCTTTGGTGAGATCTTATCGGCGACGAGGATTTTCATGGTGACGAAAAAGGTTTAACGAAGCGTTTGGAGGGCGGCCTAGCAAGGAAAAGCTCGGAGGGGCACGCCCTAGGCGACCCGTATGCAAGCTCGCCGCCCGCCCTTCCGCCACTCATTCCTAGGCCCATGGTAA
The DNA here is from genome assembly GCA_000972765.1 of Verrucomicrobia bacterium IMCC26134. Classification (GTDB taxonomy): domain Bacteria; phylum Verrucomicrobiota; class Verrucomicrobiia; order Opitutales; family Opitutaceae; genus IMCC26134_A. Next base: position 2,375,522 of record CP011265.1, read on the forward strand.
ATGCCCGCATCCACGAACAATTCACCTTTCTTATTGAGGCCCTGCGGCTCTCCGAGGTGCTGCGCCAAACCCTGCTCCCGACCAGCCGGAGGCGCGAGAACGACGCCGAACACTCGTGGCACCTGTGTCTGATGGTCATCGTGCTGGCAGAGCATAGCAACGTGCCAATCGATCTGATTAAAGTCCTTAAAATGCTCGTGATACACGACTTGGTAGAGATAGACGCGGGCGATACCTACGCCTACGACACCGCCCGTATGGCCAACCAGCACGAACGCGAGGCCCTCGCCGCCGAACGCATCTTCGGCCTGCTGCCTTCGGATCAGGGCGCGTCGCTGCGCGCTTGCTGGGACGAGTTCGAGGCGCGCCAGACCCCCGAGGCGAAATTCGCCGCCGCGCTCGACCGCCTGCAACCGGTTTTACTCAATATCCTTACCGACGGGGTCAAATGGCGCGAACACGGCGTCACCCTCCCCAAAGTCCTCGCCCGCAACGGCCACGCGATCGAGGGCTCGGCTGCGGTCTGGACCTACGTGCGCGCTTTGCTCGACGAGGCGGTGGAAAAAGGCTCGCTCCCTGCTGCCTGAGGTTACGACTACTCCGACTCCGAACTAAGCCGCACCTGGATTCAGTTTTCGCTCGGTCAAAGGCAGCATAACGCCACGACGGAAGAGCGTCACCTGGCCGGTGCTCGACGAAACCACGATGGCCACGCATTCGGTGGCCACGCTCACGGCGGCGGCGGCGGCATGCCGGCTGCCCAGGCCGCTTGGCAGGGCGTGCTCGCTGTCGGCCGCCTGCAAGAGGCTGCCGGCGGAGACGACGACACCGTCACCGCGGATCACGAACGCGCCGTCGAGAGAGGAAAACTCCTTCACCGTCTCGTCCATGAAGGGATTGAGAATATTACGATCCTCCTCTTTGTATCCGTAAAATGGATTTAGAACCAGCGGCTTGGTCAGACGCTCCACGCTGGAGGTGTCGCCAACCACGAAGAGACAGCCGACCGGCCGGCCCTCACGGCCCTCGACCCCGAGCTCCATCGCCACGCCGATGACACGCTCGAGCACCTCCGGTTTCACGTCGTGCGGGAGTAAGTCGGCGTGACCGCCGAGCAGGGTCTGGAACTCGCGTTCCACGTCCACGATGACGACGGTGTCAAACTGGTTGCTGCCCGCGATCCCGCCCACGCAGCAGATGCGATCGTTAAAGTTAATGATGCCGCGCGTTAGAGCCACGAACATCGCGCTGCGCAACTGCGCCATGCGCTGGGTCGAGAAAGAGCGGACCTGCACGACGTCGAAATGCCTCGCGTTCGCATCGTCGGCATCGCCGGGATCAACGTGGTTGCGCGTCACCAGGATGGTTTTCGTCTTGGGAAACCAGGCGCCCGGCTCGATGCCTCCGACGAAGGCGTCGCCGAAGACCATGATGGCGCTGCAGGAGGCGCCGCGCGCGACCCGGTCGGCCTCGCGAATCATGAGGCGGTTGATCCGGTTTTGCTGGGCCTGCACCGGACGTGCGAGGATGCCTCCCACGCCGGCGATGAGCCGCCTGTGCAATTCAGCCAGAGTAGGCGCGGTGACAAAGCTGGAGACGAGGTCGGCCTCCTTTACCAGGCGCGCCACGGTGGCGAGCACTTGCAGATAATCGTGTGCTCGTTCGTCAGCCAGCAGCAGGATGACGAGATGGACCTTCTCCCCGTCCATCGTGCCGTCATGCACGATGCCGTCGCGACTGCGGCCGACGGCCAGGACGTAGCGGCGCGGCATTTTCACCCGCACGTGCGGGAGGGCCACGCCGTTGCCAAGATAGGTCGTCATCGTGCTTTCGCGCTGCATCAAGCTGCGCAACAAGGTGTCGGCCTTCAGATCCGGAAAACTGGCGGTGGAGGCTGCGATCAGCTCGGCAAAGGCCGACTTTAAATCCCGGCTCTCGAGCTCGATGATGCGCTGACGGGCTAGGTGGCGGTCGAGACGCATGAGCGGTGGCGGGTGGCGGACAATCCAGTCCGCGTGACTTTATCGGCGGGAACGATTCACTTCTCCCAGTCGAGGGCGCCCTTTTTCACCTCGTAGAACAAGCCCAGCACCAGCACGCCGAAGAAAAACCCGATCGGAGCGAGAATGCTGATGTGGTTGGCCAGAAAATCGCGGTAAATAAACGCCCAGGGGATCAGGAAAACGACCTCGATATCGAAAAGGATAAACAGCATCGCGGTCACATAAAACTTAACCGAGAAACGCGTGTGAACGAGACCCTCGCTCTTCACGCCGCACTCATAAGCGGTGTCGGTGATGGCGGTGCTCTTCTGTTTGCGCTGCCCGAGCAGATGGCTGATGCCGACGATCAACACCGCCAGACCGGCGGCAAGGATCACTTGGATGAGAAAGGGGAGGAAATCAGCGGCGGTGGTCATGATTCAGGAAAGTTAAAAAAGGAGGGAGCGGGCGCGCGGTGACAAGGGTATTTAGCCGATGACGAATATCGAAGAACAGCCACGGGGGGTCAGTGGGTTGCGACCGGCACGGATTCGACGCGCACGGGCGCATCCCCGAAACGCTTGCCCAGCCCAAGCACCTCGGCGAACTCGAGGGTGCGAATCTCATCACTCAAAGGCTCGAACCCGGCGGCTTTGCGGGCGGAGTTGATGCGCTCTTCCATCAAGGCATCCATGCGCACCGGATCGCTGCCGAGCCAGAGACGGGGTTCACCCCGGGTGTAGAGCGAATTGTAGGCGGGTCCGCCCACGAACTGCCATTTCTCGAGACTGGCGAGGGTAAAGGCCCAGGTCTGTCGCAGTTCGGGTATCGCTGCCATCTCGGCCACCGCGGCTGGAGCGCTGCGGTTGGACCGGAAAAAACGGGAGGTGTTCGAGGCGTTCCAAAGGGTGGCGTTGACCAAGGCCCCGTTAACACCCAGTGCCTCGTGGTCGGTGTAAACCGGCAGGTTGATCCAGAAATCGGCATCGAGAAACAAAGGCGTCGCGAGGAAACTTTTACGGTCGGCGTCGTGGTCAACGACTTTGCCGAGCCCGTCGAGCTCGGCGTCACCCCGCGCCACAAAATTGGCATCCTGACGACCGGATAAAATCGGATCAAAACGCGACGGCAAGGGGCTGTCATAATACCAAACCGCATCATAAAAACGACCGGACTCGAGCACGAAAAAGGGGTGCCCCTCAAAGGGCGCCGGTATCCGGGGATCAGTCGGAAGGTAGCCCGTGAGGCGCAGGCGAAACTGATTTAGACCCACGAGGAAAATATTTTCGCGGACGTAGCCGCGCCGCACCAAAGCCTCGATCACCGCATGCACCAAAGGCTGGGGGGTGGCCATGCCGGGGCCGGAGTCGGCGTAGAGCTTGAGCCCAACCTTGGCTTTTTCACCAGGGATCAGGCGGCGGCCCACCTGCTGTTCAAAGGCCCGGAAAAGCGCCTCGACCGCAGGCGCGTAATCGGCGGTCGCCAACGAGGTGCCCGGCGCGGGCGCGGGCAACATCGCCTCCCACAAGCCCGGCGCCGGCCCCGAGGCCGCGCTGACGCCGGTTACGGAAGCCATAACGGACAGCAGGATTGCGAAAGATAACAGAAAAACACGGAGCAACATAAAGGCAGAGCCCTTGACAGACCCTGAAGCCGACCGAAAGTGCAAATCCGCTTTCTCTTTTTTGTCGCCGCGCTTTTTGTCCCAACCACCCGTCTCCGCCCCCATGCCGCGAATCAAAGACAGCAGCAAACAGGACCTTAAGCTGCGCATCAACATAGTCGATGTCATCGCGCGTGTTGCCACCCCCCGTCGCGCCGGCGGCAGTCGATTTAAGGCGCTCTGCCCCTTCCACCAGGAAAAGACCCCTTCCTTTCACTTCGACGCCGACAAAGGCTTTTACAAGTGTTTCGGCTGCGGCAAGTCGGGCGACATCTTCACCTTCGTGCAAGAGACCGAGGGACTCACCTTCAACGAGTCCATGGAAGCGCTCGCGCAACGCTTCGGCATCGCCCTCGAATACGAGGAGGGCGGAGGAGGTCCTTCACGCGAAGAGCGCTCGCTGCGTCAGGAGTTATTCGATCTCCATGAGGCCGCCACCGATCACCTTCACCAGACCTTCAAGGGCCCGGGCGCCCATGGAGAGTGGATGCGCAGCTATTGGATCGAGAAACGCCGCTTCACCATGGAACTCGCCGACGAGTTCAAGATCGGCCTCGCCGACCCCACCGGCAGCGGCCTCGGCGCCGCTTTGATGAAGAAAAAATTCTCCGAAGCCGCCATCCGCCAATGCGGCCTGTTTTACCTTTACGACGATGCCCTGCTCACGCTCGGTGCGCTGCGTCCGCGCTTTCGCGGCAGACTCATGATCCCCATCCGCGATCATCAGGGCCGCGTCACCGCCTTCACCGCACGCCAGACCGACCTCACGCCGAAGGACGACAACTCCTACGAGGCCAAATACGTCAACTCGCCCGAGACCCCCATCTTCAGCAAGAGCAATCTCCTCTTCAATCTGGACCGCGCCCGCAGCCACGTCGGCGAAGGCAAGCCCTTCGTCATGGTCGAGGGCCAGCTCGACGCCCTCCGCTGCTGGTCCGTCGGCCTGAAGACCGCGATCGCCCCCCAGGGCACCTCCATCACCGAGGGCCAGCTGATGCTGATGCGACGCTACCAAACGCAACTCGAGTGCTTCTTTGACAGCGACAGCGCCGGCCAAAAAGCCGCCCTCCGCCTGCTGCCCATCGCACTCAAAACCGGTATCGAGGTGCGCTTTTTGACGCTCGAGGGCGCCGGCAAGGTGGACCCCGATTTACTCTTCCTTGAAAAAGGCCTCGCCGGCTACGACGAGGTCAAGAAAGGCTCCTTCGGCGGCATGCAATTCATGCGCCGCTACGTCCTGCCCGATACCCGCACCGCCACCGCTGAGCGCACCCAGCAAGCCGTCCGCGCCATTTACGAGGTCGTCGCCTCCGCTGAATCCGAACTCCTGCGCAAAACCCTGCTGGGTGAAATCGCCCCCGCCCTCGGTGCGCTGCAAATCACTCCCGACGTCTTCGAACGCGACTTCGCCCGTTTCCTTGCCAACGGCGGTCGCGCCGCCTCAGGCCCTTCGACCCAAAACTCCGTCAACAACACCTCGTCCGCTGCGTCCTCGTCGTCCGCCTCCTCGCGCCCCCCCTCCGACTCAGGCGAGTCGTTCGAAACCGCCTCAGGTGCCCCGTCCGCCCCCGCCGACGACGCCGACAGCCCCGAACACCACCTCCTGCTGCTCCTTCTCCACTTCGAGCCCTTGGGTAAACCCCTCGCCGCCGCCCTACCCCACGAATGGATCGACGCCCGGCGCCCCTCCGGCACACTTTTGAACCGCTTTCTCGCCGAGTTTGCCGAGGACCAGTGGCCCGGCCGCGACAATCTCGATCCCCTGCTCGAAACCGATGCCGAACGCGCTTTGGTGACATCCCTCCTTTTCGAGACCCCCAGCATCGAGGCCCCCTTCAAGGTGGCGGTCGAAGGTCTGACCCACCTGCGTCTTCGCGCCCTCACCCCCCGTATACGCCAGATAGACCTGGCCCTCGCCCAAGCCGGCACGGATAACACCATTGACCCCGGCACGCTTCTTAAGGAACGCTCAGACCTCCAGCGCCTGCTGCGTTCCCCCCTTGCACTCGCCCCCGGCGCTGCGTAAGGTCCTTCTTTTTCGTCCTTTTCCCACTCCATGCCGCGCAAAGCCAAATCAGCCGCCTCCTCCCCCCACTCCGAAGCCGTCGAAGCCGTCATCGGCAGGTCGCACGCACCCGACGCCGGTTCCGGCACCGAGGTCACAGCCGACAATCTCCCCCCGGGCGGAATAAACGACAAGATCCGCGCCCTCATCCGCCAGTCCAAGGAGCAGGGTTACCTGACCTTCGACGACATCAACGAGGCCCTGCCTGAGTCCGTCGAGAATCAGGATGAAATCGATAACGTTCTCTCGATTCTCCAAAATCTCGAAATCGAGATTCTCGAGCCCGAGCAGGTCGAGGAGTTCAAGGCCCGCCAGGTCAAGGAAGAGGAGGACGAGACCCGCACCTCCCAAAACGACATCCTCGACGACCCCGTCCGCATGTATCTCAAGCAGATGGGCCAGGTCCCGCTGCTGACCCGCGAGCAGGAAGTCGAGATCTCCAAGCGCATCGAAACCGCCGAGCTCAAGGCCCAGGAAGCCCTCTTCGAAGCCGCCATCATCGGCAAATACATCGGAGGACTGGGCGCCAAGCTCATCGACCGTTCCGAACGCTTCGACCGCATCGTCATCGACAAGAAAATCGAGAGTCGCGAAGCCTACTTCAAAAATCTCCCCAAACTCGTCGAGCTCGTGCAGAAAAACGAGGAATCCGTCGCCGACTCTTGGGAGGAATACCAAAAGGCCAAGAACGAAGCCGACCGCAAAAAGATCCTCGCCAAGCACGCCAAGCGCGAGTCCACCCTCCGCAGCAACTTCGGCAAATTCTTCTTCAAAATCAAAGTCTACGAGGAGTGGCTGGAGCAGATCAACCCGGTCCTCAGCGAGATCGAGGCCCTCAACGCCCAGCTAGAGCGCGCCAAGCATCCCAAGACCAAGAAGGACGCAGCCATCGACACCAAGGCCATCCACGCCCGCCTCAAGCAGATCGAGGCCGATCATCGCATCGCCCCAACCCGTTACGTCGAGGTCGTCCGCCAGACCAATGTCCACATCCGCGAGGCCCACCAGGCCAAGACCGAGATGGTCGAGGCCAATCTTCGCCTCGTGATTTCCATCGCCAAGAAATACACCAACCGCGGCCTCTCCTTCCTCGACCTCATTCAGGAGGGCAACATGGGCCTGATGAAGGCCGTGGAGAAATTCGAATACCGCCGCGGCTACAAGTTCTCCACCTACGCCACTTGGTGGATCCGGCAGGCCATCACCCGCTCCATCGCCGACCAGGCGCGCACCATCCGCATCCCGGTCCACATGATCGAGACCTTGAACAAGGTCATGCAGGTGCAGAAGCAGCTCCTCCAGGAATACGGCCACGAGCCCTCCCCCGAAGAGGTCGCCGACGAGATGAACCTTCCCGTCGAGCGCGTGCAGCAGATCATGAAGATGGCTCAACAGCCCATCTCCCTCCAGTCACCCGTCGGCGACGGCGACGACACCTCCTTCGGCGACTTCATCGAGGACAAGTCAGCCGAAAACCCCTACGACATGACCGCCTACGCGCTCCTCCGCGAAAAAATCGTGGACGTCCTCGACTCCCTCACCGAGCGCGAACAACGCGTGCTCAAGCTCCGCTTCGGTCTCACCGACGGCTACAGCCGCACCCTCGAAGAGGTGGGCAAGCAGTTCAAGGTCACCCGCGAGCGCATCCGTCAGATCGAAGCCAAGGCCCTGCGCAAGATGCGACACCCGACGCGCCTGCGCCAGCTCACCGGCTTCTTCGACGCCGAGCAGCCCGACAACGCGCAAAACCTCATCAAGCAAGTCCAGGCCAACAAGCCCGTCTTCCCCAAGATGTAGTCGCCGCCCGCCACGGTCGCCCGCCTTTATTCCAAAAGGCAGGGCCGGACCGCTGGGGCCGCGAATGCCCAACCAGCCTTAGGCGCGACTCACCCTCGCGCTTTTTTTTCGCCTCCGTCCCCATGCATCCCCTGCCCCGCCACACCTTGGTCGTCCTGTTGCTCTGCATCGGCTTGACCGGTTGCCGCACAGGCGGAAAAACCCGCTCCACCGCTTTTCCCGAAGGCACGCAACCGGTCGCTGAACTCATCGCACCACTCCAGCCAGAGCTGGGTCGCATCCTCAGCCTCCAACCCGATAACCGCACCGCCCTGGTCGAGTTTGTGCCTCAATTCCGCCCCTCCTCTTCACTGGCCGGACAAAGCCTCCTCGCCCGCAACCTCGATACCCTCGCGGAAACCGCCCGCCTCGTCGCCTCCCCGCATCAACGCGGCCGCATTCTTGGCGTCTACGTCATCTCCGGATCGCCTTCGCCAGGCGACGAAGTCGTCATCGTCCCGACCGCCCCCTGACCGGGCGCATCGTTCAACCCACCTTCACCCGGTTGGAGTCCAGGGGGCTCGTCACTATGATTTGCTCGCGAGATCGACTTGTAAAACCACCTGGCCGGAGGCCGGCGCGATGGTTTCAATCACGAGCAGTCGGTAGCCCGCGGCAGGCTCGTCAAAATCGGCATTTCCTTGCGCCGATGCGATTGAGAGCGTGCAAGCGGCGGGAGTCGTAACCAGGATGCCGAGAGCCCGATCTTTTTCGCGCAGCGTGGCGGTCTTGTCCCCCAAGGAAATCTCGGCGCGAGTGACGAGTGTCCATCGCAGTTTTGCCCCGGGGCGCAATCCCTCACAGGTATCGGTCACGGAGAAACCGAGCGCATCAGGGTGCGTCTCGAAGCGACGGGTGGCCCGGGTGACGGCGGGAGCAAGCACCGCCGTGAGGTCGGCGGTGACACCGGCGGAAGGCGGCGGTGAAAAGTTCGAAAGTGTGACCATGCCTCTCGGATCATGGACAGCACCGTCGACGGAGAGCGTGTTGTGGGCCAGATTCGTGTAACGAAAGATCCGCCAGCGGTCGCCACCCGGCTTGGCATCCCAGAGATTGATTCCACGTTGCTCGAGCGTGTTGTAGTTTTGCATGCCCAGGTCATAGGCCCAGCGCACGCCATCGAGCTCGAGGACGAAACTGCCGCCGTCCATGTGTGCGTGGTTGCCTGCCGGGGAGCCTCCCTTGAGTGCGAGATAAAAAGATCCACGCGTGGCATCGGGCCCGCGAAAGACAGCGAGCGGCACCGCACCTTCTCCGTGCCACACACTCCACTCGGGACGAGCGATGGAATGGGGAGGTTGCCAATTCAATAGCGCGAAGAGATGGGCGGGGATGAGGGTCGCAGGGTCTTTGGGCGGAGCAAACGGGAGGTAGCTCGGAGCTTGTCCGGCGAGCAGCTCCGGGGCCTTCAAGCGGGCGGCGAACCAGAAAAGCAAGGGATCGGATTCGCCCGAGCGTCCGCCGTCGGCAAAGTTAAAGGGCGTGCCCGAAGGTGCGACCAGCAAGGACTGAACCCGGGCGCCTGCGAGAAAGTCATCGAGCGGTGGCATCAGCGATTCCGAACCGAGCGCGCTTTGCAGGGCGGCGAGCGTGAAGACGGTGTAGCTCGTGCCGTAGCGCCAGTAAGAAGGCCCCTCGGGGTAAATGCCATCGGGCGAATAGGCGGCGAGTCCATGCCGTGCACAAGTGCGCAAGAGCTCGAGTGCATCGCGAGCAAGGGCGGGTTCGTCTTCCGCGACAGCAAGTGCGCCCAGGGTGAGCCCGCCGAGACAGATTTGGTTCCAATTCATTTCCCGGGTGTGCCACCAATTGGTTTTGGCGGCGGGATCGAGCGCCGGCCGGATACCCTTGTCGATAATGGCGGCACGGAGTTTGGCGCGACTATCGGGCGAAAGATCGGCATAGAGCCAATCGTAACCAAGGGAGACGGCGGCAGTCATCTCGGCGACATCGAGGAAGTGCCCGGGGTGCCAGTCGGAAAACGCCGAGGCGGCGAGCAGGTTGCGCTCGGCAGTCTCCAGAAAAATGCGCTCTCCGGTGGTATGATAAGCGAGGGAAAACCAGATGGAATCGGCGAGCACGCGGCGGGAAACGCCTAGCAGACGGCGTCCTTCAAGAATGCGGGCGGGGGGAGCCGCATCGAGTCGCGCGCGGGCGGCGGCAATCCCAGCCTCCAGCAAAGGAAGGTAGGCGACATCGATGGAGTCTCGATCCCGCAAGTGCGCCCAGGTGGAGGCTTGGACCAGCAAACGCGGATGGCCTGGGCGCAAAGTTACCAGCGGATCGACGGATGGTGCGACCTCCGCGGAGAATGAAATCGTTGAAGCAAGTAGAAGCAGACCGAGGTAACGAGGCAGCATGGGAGAGGTTGAACAGGTTACGGCCGAGATTGGGATAAGCGAAGAAATCAAAAGCGAAACCCGGTGGCGAGATACTCGACTCGGCCAGCGCCAGCCCATCGTTTGACGAGTTCGGTCGTCGCGTCCACCGGACCAGCGCCATATGCATAGGGAAGAGCGTTGAGGTTTTCCCATTTCAGAACAGCGGGAGCATTGAATTTAAGACCGCCGCGTTCGACGTTGGATTTGAAATTATTCGCCTGCTCCATGCTTTCACTTTCCTTTACAGCTCTGGACGCTGTGCGAGGGGTTTCGTTGAGGCTGGATACTATGCAAAGAGTGCCGCCCTTTTCTTTGGCCAACGAGTCTTTGGCGTGGGAGAACGACGTGGCGCATTTCACGTCACGATACACATTATGCTCCACCAGAGTCACCGCACTCATCACTGAAATCGTGGCATACTGAGCACCCTCGATGAGGTTGTTAAAACTGTGGATATTACCGAAGCGCGCGCGTGGAGCACGGTCCTCGATGTTTTGATACCAATTGTGATGCAGCGTCACGTTCAGGTAACCACGATCGAGCTTGGCGCCTCCGGCCCCCGAGGAATGACCGATGAGAGTGACCTTTTTTTGCGGGCCCCGCTCATCACCGGAAAACTTGCACCATGAAACCGTGACGCAGTCCGAACCATGCACGATGTCGAGCGCTCCATCATAGACCTTGCCGAAGTCGCAATGATCTACCCACACGTGATGAGCACGCATTTCATCTTTGTCCGTGATCCGGACGTAATCCCAACCCAGCGCGTCATACTTCTCCGTGGGATCAAACTCCCATAGATCGCGAAACTTGAGATTGGCTATGATGACATTGCAGGAGCCATGAAGCTCAAGGGTGCCCCTCCGGATGGTAGCCCCGCTGGTCGAATAGATCGTGGTGTGGGACTGCACCCGCACAATCCCGACGTTTTTACCGGTCGAATTGCCGGTCACGTTTTTCAATTCCCCGAGATCCAGATCGTTGGCGACCAGCACCACGCGCGGCGTTTGCCCCCGCACGCGTTTATCTTTGATGTCCAGCCGCTCGCAGGCCGTCTGAAACTCTTTCGCGGTCCGAACGGAAACGGGTGCCAGATCGCCACCGCCCGTGGTCCCGTTCTGCCCATAGGCTGCAAGCGTGGAGAAACCAGTCTGCGAGAACGGCTGAGGCGAAACGGGCGCAACCTGTGCGTCGGCTATCGATAGGCACGCGACCACAAGTGCGAGCGAACGGACGATAAAGTTAAGAAATAAGTGATGCATGAGTAGTCCGAAGGTTATCGGGCGGGATTTGGCGAATAAGACGAAGGCGGGGGAGCCTGAATCGGATGCTAGAATTTAAAAAAAGAATCGGATGATCTCAATGTTAGTTCGGGATAGTTTGCGGTCCGAAGCCCGGGTGAATGAGCCGAACCACGCGCTCGAAGATAGGTGCTTCCGCATGTTTGATATCGAAATCCGACTCGGCGGTCAGTTCGACGTCCCGAAAGGCGATGCGCTGGATCGGGCTTTCCGCAATTCCGTGGACCTGACCGGCTTCGCGGGCGTTGTGGACGGTGATGTGCTCGAAGGTAATGTCGCGAAGCACCGGAATTTTAGTCGGATCGCCTTTGAAGTTCGGGCGGTTTTATTGGCGTAGTCGAGGCGGAGCACGAAGGCCTTTTCCACGTTGCGCATTCTGATGTTTTCGTAGCGCACGTCCTCAACAATGCCTCCGGCACCGCGAATCGATTTAATGCGAAGTCCGATGTCCGTGCCATCAAAGGTGCAATTCCGCACCAGCATGTGATGCACGCCAACGGTGGTTTCCGAACCAATCGAGATGCCGTGGCCGTGACCGATGGGGTTGTCCTCGATCAGAATATTGGTGCCGCCGGATTTCATGACGATGTCGTCGTCACCGGTGTCGATATCGCAGTGATGAATCCAGAAATTGCGACCCGGACCGGGATCGATATCGTCGGTATTCGGAGCAGACCCGTCCCAGGGCGAGCGCAACATTACCCGTTCGACAGTGATATCGTCAATGCTCCGTGGCACAAAGTGAAACATCGAAGAGTTGGTGAGCGTGACATCGGCCACGCGAAGACGCAGGCAGGTGTCGATGACAATGAGATGAGGCCGGCGAAAGGTGATGCGGGCCGGTTTCCCGTCCTTAAGGGCATTTCGCGAAGCCCGTTCCGACCACAACCACCATTGCTCGCCGCTGCCGTCGATCACACCCGGCCGGTGATCGCGAGATCATGCAGATCGAGTCCGGAAATAATCGGATCAGGCACCCGGTAGACGGCGTCGGCTTCAGCCTGGGTTTTGAACTGCGCGGGATCCGGCAGTTCGAGCGCCTCGAAAGTTTCTGGCTCCTTGATCACGGCACCTTCGCTCAGATGAAGATCGAGGTTTAAGCAAAGTTTGAAGGAACCGGTGATGAAGACACCGCTCGGCACGGTGAATGTGCCGCCGCCGGCTTGACTGACCGCGTCGATGCCCGGTTAAAAGCGGCGGTATTGAGGGTGTCGCCGTCGCCCACCGCACCGAAGTCCGCGAGGGTGAATCCACTCTCACCGCTTAACCCGCCTGGATGGGGCCACCCGTCTCATGCCCATGGCCACGATGGCGAGCGTCGCGAGCGAACTCAGCGGCATCAGCACCGCCGCAAAGAGTGGGTTCATCAACCCCGCCACCGCCAGACCCACCGCCGCGAAATTATAGGCTATCATGAAGATCAACAAAGCCAGTTGGGTGCGCCGCCTTAGCGCATCCACCTCCAGCAGCAAGCGCACGCCGCCGATCCCGCGCCCGAGGTAATAAAAATCCGACTTCTCGGTCAGAACGCCACGATGCAGCACCGGCGTCCCCCGGCAGCCCGCGCGGTCAAAGGCCAGACTGTCGTTCGCCCCGTCACCCAGCATTAACGTCTCCGCCGGTTCATGTGCCTCCACCCACGCCGCTTTTTCCTGAGGCGATAGGCCGCCGAGCGCCTCTCCCTGAGACACGCCGAGCGCCGCCGCCAACTGATTCACCTTCACGGGCTCGTCGCCACTCAAAATCGCAACCACCAGACCGCGCGCACGCAGGGCCGCCACCTCTACACTCGCATCCGCTCGCACCGTATCCATGAAAACGAAGCGCGCCACCACCCTGCCCGCCCGGGCCAGCACCGCCTCGCCCGCCCACTTTACATCGCCTGTCGCAGCTTTTTCGGCCCAATCGGCCCGACCCAGCGTCCACTCCCCGATTCGCACCCCGCGTCCGATCGTCTCCTCCACCGCGCCGAAGAGAACGTCGCGCACGCCGGACAGAAGCAGGGCCTCGTGCAGTGCCCGCCCTACCGGATGCGGATTATCGCGCACCAGCGCGTGCAGCGCCGCACGTGCCTCCTGATCCAGCTCCTCCAGAAACTCGGGATTACGGAGCGATGGGGTCTCCAGGGTAAGCGTTCCGGTCTTGTCAAAAACCACCCGTTTGATGCCCCCCAGCCGTGTCCATACGTCCGCCGAACGCACAAACACCCCGCGCCGCCGCAAGGCAACCGAGGCCCACTCCTCCGCCAGCGGAAAGGCCAGCCCGAGCGCACAGGGACACGACACCACCAGCACCGAGATCACCACTGCGCCGGTGCGTGCTGCGTCGGCCGTCGCCAGCCACCAGCCTGCGCCAGCCGCCGCAGCCGTCGCGAGAATGACAACCAGATAAACCTGGATGACCCGCTCCAGCAGCCGCTCCCTTTTCCGCGCCGACTGCACCGGTGCCACCAACTGCGCCAGCAGCGATCCCGCCCAGGGCGCTGCCACCGTGAATGCCGCCGAGCCCGGCCCGAGAAACCGCGCCCCGGCAGGCACCCGCCGCCCCGCCTCAAAACCACGCGACTCGGCCTCGCCCGTGATCCAGGAGAGGTTGAACTCAGCCGCTCCCGTGCCGCCGTTCTCAGCCGCCGCCAGCACGCCCTCGACCGGCATGAGTTGTCCACCCTCCACCTCGATGCGTTCGCCAACCTGCAGAGTATCTGGCGCGGCCTCAATAAACCTATCGCCGCGCCAGACCCGCACCCGTTCCGACACCGGTTGACTGCGCAGCAAACGCCGTTGGTTGCGCTCCACCGCCGCGACCTGCGCCCAGCGCCCCACCAGCATCAGCAAGATGAAGCCGCTCACAAAATCGAAATACTGGTTCTCCGGATTTGCGGTCAGCCAGCCATACACCGAGCCGGTGTAGGCGCCGATGATCCCCAGAGCGATCGGGAGGTCGAGGTGCACCATTCGTTCACGCAGCGCGCGCCACGCCCGTCCGAGGAAAAACCCTCCGCCAGCGAGCAGACTCATCGTGGCGAAAGCCATCGCCAGCGTCTCAAAAAGCCGCGCGTAGCGCTCGCCCGCCGCCAGCCCGAAATACGCCGGCAGCGTGAATAACATCACGTTCATGGCAAAAGCCGCGCAAAGACCCACCCGTCGCGCCAAAGCCCTTCCCTCCGTCTCTCCACCGCCGCGCGACAACGGGTCCGCTTTCTCTCCGACCGGGCCTAGCACGTAATTGAAACGCTGCAGCGTGCTCGCAAACGCTGCCGCGTCAAAGCCTACGCCTACCGCCCAGCTCAGTCGCACCCGTCCGGTCAGCGCGTTGACCTCGATGCGGCCCGAGCCCGGTTGACGGGTGTGCAAACGATCGATCAACCACACGCAAGCCGCACAGGAAAGCCCTTGCACCCCGACCACCAGCTCGGCGGCACGACCCTTGCCCGCGGCAATCACCCCGGATTCAGCCGCCGCCTGTGCTTCTCTCAGCCAACCCCAGGCACCGTCTGCCGCCAAAGCCGCGTCCACTGGCGGAATCGCCCCCGTCTTGATCTCGTAAAATCCCTGCAACCCTTCGTCGTGGATCAGCCGATACACATAAGCGCACCCCCCGCAGCAAAACGCCCCGGTCTCCGCCTGCGGCATGGGCGCGCCGCAATGCCGGCAAAACGGCCTCCGCCCGATTTTGCCCTGCGCAGCCACCGCGCCGTCGCCTTCGCCCGAGGCGGGGCGGAACGGTTTCGTGTCAGGCGTTATCACGCTTTTCATACCCGCTACTAGCGGTCATGCCGCGCTTTTTGGCCAGCTTGTCTCAATCGGCACGTCGACCTTGGCAAAAGATGCGCAAAAGCCCCCCGCTTGCTTCACGCACAGCCTTCGCCAAACGACGCGCAGTCACCCCGGCGGATTTGCGGTAAAGTGTGCGGCGTATGGCCCCCCTTCCCTTTGATTCCGGTCTTTCCGCCGCCGGCGGTCCGCCTTGGCCTCGCGGCTCCGCCCTGCTCACCAATTCGCTCCTGAACAAGGGCACCGCCTTCACCGAACGTGAACGCGACGCCCTCGGTCTGCGCGGCCTGCTGCCCCCGCGCGTATTCACGCTCGAGGAGCAGGTTTCCCGCGTGCTGGGAAACCTTCGCCGAAAGGAGAGCCCGCTCGAGAAATACATCTTCCTCACGACCCTCCAAAACCGCAATGAGACGCTCTTCTACCGGCTCATGCAGGACTATGCCGAGGAGATGATCCCGCTCATCTACACCCCCACGGTCGGCCAGGCCTGCCTCGAATACGGCGCCATTTTCCGCCGCCCGCGCGGTCTCTTTATCAGCATCCGCGAACGTGGTCGCATCGCCGAGGTTCTTCGCCACTGGCCGGTCACCGATGTGCGTATGATCGTCGTCACCGACGGCGAACGCATCCTCGGGCTCGGAGACTTGGGCGCCCTCGGGATGGGCATCCCTGTCGGCAAGCTCGCCCTCTACACCGCTTGCGCCGGTCTCCACCCAGCCTACGGCCTCCCCATCACGCTCGATGTAGGCACCGATAACGCCAGCCTGCGCGCCGACCCTTCCTACCTGGGTCTCCCCCACGCCCGGGTGCGCGGCACCGCCTACGACGATTTCATCAACGAATTTGTCGCCGCCGTGCGCGAGGTCTTTCCCCGCGCCCTTTTGCAATGGGAGGATTTTGGCAACACCAACGCCTTTCGTCTGCTTCAGGAAAACCGTCCCCGCCTGTGCAGTTTCAACGACGACATCCAGGGCACCGCCGCCGTCGCCGTCGCAGGCCTGCTGGCCGCCCTGCGCGAGACCGCCGGCAATCTAGCCGACCAGCGTCTCTTGTTTCTCGGCGCCGGCGAGGCCGGCACAGGCATAGCCGATCTTTATGTCGCCGCCGCCTGCTCGGAGGGCATGCCGGAAGCCGCCGCGCGCGCCCGTTGCTGGTTCGTCGACTCCGAAGGCCTCGTGGTCCGCAACCGGCCAGGCCGCCCGCTCGCCCACCACAAGCTGCCCTACGCCCATGACCACGCCCCGTTGCGCACGCTTGCCGAGGCGGTCGAGGCCATCACACCCACCGTGCTCATCGGGGTTTCAGGCCAGCCCTCCACCTTCACCCCCGCCATCCTGCGGCGCATGGCTGAGTTAAATCCACGTCCCGTCGTCTTCGCGCTGTCCAACCCGACCAGCCAGGCCGAGTGCACCGCCGAGGCCGCCTACGTCGAGACGCAAGGCCGAGTGCTCTTCGCCAGCGGCAGCCCCTTTCCTCCGGTCACACTCGGAGGTCGCACCTACACCCCCGGGCAAGGCAACAACGTCTACATTTTTCCCGGCGTCGGCTTCGGTGCGCTCGCCTGCGGCGCGCGCGAGATCACCGACGCGATGTTCCTCGCCGCCGCCCGCCGCTTGGCTGCGTTGGTTACGTCCGAGGATCTGGCACTGGGTCGCATCTACCCGGCCCTCACCCGCATACGCGAGGTATCGCTGGAACTAGCCATCGCCGTGGTGGCCGAGGCGCGCAAGGACGGCCTTTCCACCATCGCCCTCCCTGCCGACCCGCGCGCCGAGCTCACCGCCCGCCGATTCGAGGCCGTCTACCGCGAATATGTATGACAGGTTGTATCTTAAGCAGGTGCATTGGGGTTATCTATCTACTTGATCGAGGCTAGACAAAAAGCAGCCGGTGCGGCACGTAGAGGCTCTGCAACTTTGTGCACACATGATTAAATCACGCCCGCAGACCTTCCCTAAAAACTTCGTCTGGGGCTTCGCCGCCGCTGCACCGCAAATCGAGGGCGCCGCCTTCACCGATGGCAAAGGCGAGTCCATCTGGGACCGCATGGCCCGAACCCCGGGCAAGGTGCACAACGGCGACACTCTCGACGTCGCCTGCGAGCACTACACCCGCTACGCCGAGGATTTTAAGCTCATGCGCTCGCTGGGCGCGAAACACTACCGCCTCTCCCTCGCCTGGCCCCGCATCTATCCCAACGGGGATGGCGCGGTAAACCAGAAGGGGCTCGATTTCTACCACCGCCTCTTCGATTCCATGGATAAACACGGCCTGACGCCGTGGGTCACCATGTTCCACTGGGATCTCCCCCAGTCGCTTGAGACGCGCTTCGGCGGCTGGCGCGACCGTCGCACCGCCGACGCCTTCGCCACCTACGCCGACACCATCGTCAAAACCTACGGTGACCGGGTGAAAAACTGGATCACGCTCAACGAGATCCTCTGCTTCACCCGCCTCGGCTACGGCGGGCACGACAAGGCCCCCGGTCTCTCCTGCTCCGAACAAGTCGTCAACCAGACCTACCACACCGCCCTCCTTTGCCATGGCCACGGCGTGCGCGCCGTTCGCGAATACGGCGGCAAGGGCGCCCGCGTAGGCCTGACGGACAACTGCTCCGTGTCTGTTCCGCTCAGCGAAACCGCCGCCGACATCGCCGCCGCCCGCGCCCAGTTTATTCACGACAACGCGCGCGTCCTCGATCCCATTTACACCGGCAGCTACGGCGCCGCCTACCGCAAACTTGTGGGCAAGCACGCCGCCAAGTTCGAGAAGCGCGACTTCGACCTCATCGGTTTGCCCACTGATTTTCTCGGCCTCAATATCTACACCGGCACGTTTGTGCGCGCCGGCAAGGGCGGAAAACCTGAGCAGCTTTCCTTCCCCGCCGCCTATCCCACGGCAGACGCCCCCTGGCTCAAGCACGTCCCCCAATCTCTCTACTGGGGCCCGAGACATGTCGCCGAAATCTACGGTGTTAAAGCCATTCACATCACCGAAAACGGTGCCGGCTACAACGACGCATCGCCCGTGAAGGGCGAGGTCAACGACCTGCATCGGCTCAACTTGGTGCGCGGCAACCTCGGCGAGCTCCGCCGCACCATCAACGACGGCGTGCCGGTCAAGGGTTTCTTCCTGTGGTCGTTCATGGACAACTTCGAGTGGCAGGATGGCTACGAGCGCCGCTTCGGCGTCGTGTATTGCGATTTCAAAACCCAGAAACGCACCCCTAAGTTCAGCGCCAAGTGGTATCAAGAGGTCATGAAGGCCAACGCCCTCGTTTGACCGGATCAAATCAACCGCACCACACGACAGCGAGCGGCTACCACAACACCGTTCCGCTGCCGCTTAACCGGCCGCTGATGTGCGTCTTGCCCTCCCGGCCTGCGTAGCTCGCTTGGAGCATCCAGGTGCCGCTCACCTTGCCGGTCACAGCATCATAGCTGGTAAGGTTAAGCATATAGGACTCGATTGTCGTGACCGTGCGCGTGGCGGTCTTGGTCGTGCGAACCACCAGCAAGAGCGAGCTGGTGTTACTCCTCCGCTTGTAGGTAAACCTCTCGCTGGTCGTGGCATCGCCGTCGTCCAGTAAGCGGCCGTTCACCAACCAGTTCGCGTTGAGCACCAGCGGAGCACCGGTCGAATCAAATCCGGAACCTGTGAGAACAAGCCGATCACCGGTAACCATCCGGCTGGGCGCCAGACTCACCACCACGTCCAGGGGCCGCGATATGACCGAACCGCCCGCATTCGTAACCAGGACGTCGTAGCGTCCGGCATCGCCCGGCACAGAGCTGGACACCATGTAAGTGGACCCGGTGGCGCCGACCAGAATCTGGCCGTCACGCCGCCATTGGTAGCTAAGCAGGGAGCCCACCGCAGCTCTGGCCCCAACCTTCAGGGTGAAGCCCGCACCTATATCCACCAAACCGCGCACGGAAGAGGCCGGCTGGCGGCTGATGGTCGGGGCCTTGATCGGTTTTCCAGGCTGGCCGATTTGCAGGGTGGCAACATCACTCGTCACCGCCCGGATCGCGTTGGTCGCCACCACGGTGTAACGACCGGCATCGGAAAGTTTCACATTGGTCAAAGTAAGTGTGGAAGCGATGGCGCCGGCGATGGCGACACCGTTCTTGAACCACTGATAAGTCGGGGCAGGCTTGCCCGTGGCCGTCGCCGTGAAGGTCACCGTCGCGCCTGTCACCGTGACCTGCGCGGCCGGTTGTAAGATGAAGGCCGGAGGCGACGCGATCTGCACGATCGTCACCGTCACCACGACGGAAGCCGTGGCGCCGCTGGCATCCCGCACCGCCAGAGTGAAATGATCCTCGGCCGTAAAGGTTGTGAAATCCTGGCGGTCCGCCAAATAGCTGAAGGTGCCGTCGGCGTTCACCGTGACGACACCGTGCGACGGCGCGCCCAGAACCAAACCGGTTAAGGCGTCTCCATCCGCATCCGAAGCCGACCACAAGCCGCCGAATGTGGCTCCTTCGTCGAGCGTGAACGGTGCCACCGGCGCCACCACCGGCGCGTCGTTCACCGGCGTCAGCGTGACACTGATCGTGCGTATCACGGAGTCGGCCAGGCCGTCGTTGGCCTGCACCGTGAAACTGTCCGTCGCGACAAAGCCGACCGTCGGCTGACGCGCCGCCGTGTAACTATAGGTTCCGTCGGCGTTCACCGTCACCGTGCCGTGGGCTGCGCCGCTCACCAACGAGTAAATCAGCACATCGCCGTCCGCATCACTCGCGCTCAGGGCGCCACCGGAGGCCGCGCCTTCGGCGACCGTTACGTCGCCTGCCGCGAGCAGCGGCGCGTCATTCACCGGTGTCAGCGTGACCGTGACCGTGCGAGGAGCGGAGTCTGCCAGGCCGTCGTTGGCTTTCACCGTGAAGCTGTCCGTAGCGACAAATCCGACCGTCGGCTGACGCGCCGCCGCATAGGTAAACGTGCCGTCGGCGTTGAGGGTCAATACGCCGTGCGCCGGACCACCGACCAACGCGAAGCTGAACGCATCTCCGTCCACATCCGTCGCGCTCAAGGACCCGGAGTGCGTCGCCCCCTCTCCGACCGTCGCTGAATCCGGCGCCACCACCGGCGCGTCGTTCACCGGCGTCAGCGTGACACTGATCGTGCGTATCACGGAGTCCGTCAGGCCGTCGTTGGCCTGCACCGTGAAACTGTCCGTCGCGACAAAGCCGACCGTCGGCTGTCTCGCCGCCGCGTAGGTAAACGTGCCGTCGGCGTTGAGCATGACGAGGCCGTGGGCTGCGCCGCTCACCAACGAGTAAATCAGCACATCGCCGTCCGCATCACTCGCGCTCAGGGCGCCACCGGAGGCCGCGCCTTCGGCGACCGTTACGTCGCCTGCCGCGAGCAGCGGCGCGTCATTCACCGGCGTCAGCGTGACCGTGACCGTGCGAGGAGCGGAGTCTGCCAGGCCGTCGTTGGCTTTCACCGTGAAGCTGTCCGTAGCGACAAAGCCGACCGTCGGCTGACGCGCCGCCGCGTAGGTAAACGTGCCGTCGGCATTGAGGGTCAATACGCCGTGCGCCGGACCACCGACCAACGCGAAGCTGAACGCATCTCCGTCCACATCCGTCGCGCTCAAGGACCCGGAGTGCGTCGCTCCCTCTCCGACCGTCGCTGAATCCGGCGCCACCATCGGCGCGTCGTTCACCGGCGTCAGCGTGACACTGATCGTGCGTATCACGGAGTCGGCCAGGCCGTCGTTGGCCTGCACCGTGAAACTGTCCGTCGAAGCAAAGCCGACCGTCGGCTGACGCGCCGCCGTGTAACTATAGGTTCCGTCGGCGTTCACCGTCACCGTGCCGTGGGCTGCGCCGCTCACGAGCGCATAGAGTAAATCGTCGCCATCCGCATCCGTCGCGTTGAGGGGACCGGCCGTTGTTGCGCCTTCGGCGACGGTGAAGCCGGCTAGATCGACCACCGGCGCACTGTTGATATCAGTGAGCGCGAGGCCGACCGTAGCGAGGGCGGAGCTGGCGTAGCCATCGCTGGCGATGAATGTGAAGCTGTCCGTGTCGCCAAAGCCGACCGTCGGCTGACGCGCGGCGGTGTAGGTAAAGGAGCCATCGGCATTAAAGACCAGGGTTCCGCGCGCGGGACCGGTGCCGAGAGCGAAGGTCAAAAAGTGGCCGTCCGCATCGGTCGCGGTGACAACACCGTGGAGGGGCGTGCCCTCAGTGGCGTCGACACTTTGATCAGCGGCGACAGGCGGACGGTTCTCCAGCACGCTGACATCGGCGATGCGGGCGCTGCTGGCCGCCGCACCAAAGCCGATCAGGTCCAGCGAAACATCAAGCACGGTGCCGGCCGCGATGCCCACGAGGTTCACACGGAAGACCCGCGAGCCGGTGTAGTCCAGGTTGTCGCCCGAAACGGCGTCGGTAACCGAGGCATTGCCGCCCCAACGTGTGAGGCCATCCGCCTGCACGTTCACCAAGGCATCCGTGAGCGTAAGCCCGGCGACAGAGGCAAAGCCCGCGTTACGAACACTGATCTCAAACGCATCGCCCGGATTAGCGTGGTTGGCGGAGAAGCTCAGGCCGGCGATGGTGATTTCCAGGGTGATCGCGTTCACCGGCACCACGATGCTCTGTTGGAAGCGCGCCTGAACGGACGCGCTTTCGATGAGACGACCCTCGCCTCCGGATAGGATCGTAAGGCCCCGCGTCAGCCAGCCGAAGTTGGCCGCCAAGGGATCGGTGATCTCAAAGCCGCCATTCACGATCGCACTGATCTGCGCGGTGCCGGCCAGCCAGGTGGGCCGCGTCGAGGACCAGAGCGTGGAAGGCAAGACCGGCAACACCCAGGCGTCGGACCCCTGCCACTGCATTACGGGCTGCACCGGCAGGTTGCCTACGAGCACGGGGATCACAGGTAAAACCTCCGAGTCGGTCTCGACCGTGCGCACCGGGCCGCCGACGAGGGTCTGCACCAGCGCGACCTCGCGCCCAGTCAGGAGGCGGCGTTGCCCCGCGGCGAGTAAGGGCGAGAGCAGACTGTCCGGCGCGGAGTTGGCATCAAGATGGGCGCCATCAGCGGAGAGGATCTCCATATAACCGTCGCCAACGAAGCGCAAAGCGCCGTCGGTGCCCGTCACCACGCGGGCGGCGAAGGCTTCGTTCTCCGGCTCGAAGCCATACAGGTGCCCCATCTCGTGCATCACCGTGGTCCAGAGATCGAAGCGGCCATAGGCGGCGGAGTCGGTGCTCGCGAGGCGCAACGCTCCGGCCGCGAGGGCGAACTCGGAGTCGTCGTAAGGCGACGAGTCCAAAAACCACTCGCAACCGCCCGGCTGGAGTGCGAGCAGGATGCTCCCGCCGATTAGATGCCCGGCGGAATCGCGACGGGCGACCACGGTGGCGAGACGATCCGAGCCGAGGTCGGCGAATATCACATCGAACACCGGTGCCATTCCGAGACCGAGCGCGGCAGCCCACCGGGCGGCGGCGAGCGCGACGAGTTGAGTCGCGGCATAGGAGAGATCGCCGGTGATCAGGCCCGTCGGCGAGGCAGGCGGAGGCAGCGGATCAGACGAAGGCCGCAACAAAACGGACAGGCCTTGGGCGACGACCGAGATGGCGTATTCCGTGCTGAGCCCATCGGTGGTGTCAGCGGCGACGCGCACGGTGTAGTCGCCAGCAGGCAAGGCCTTGAGGGAAACCGCCACGCTGCCGGCAGAACCCCCGACGGAAAGAACGACAAACCCGGCGGAGTCGAGCAAGGTGAGCACCAAGGGGGACTCACCCGCGAGGGAGGTGACACGCACCAGATCAAGGTCGCCGCCGAGCACAGTCGATGTAAAGCGGAAGGTATCGACGTCGCCGCGATGGAGGGTGAGAGCGGAGATCGAGCCGGCACCGGCGACCAGCGGGATCACCACCGGAGCGATGCTTTCGCGGGCATCAGGAGCAGGATAAACAAGCACGCGGGTCGCGCCGGTATTGTCGGTCTCGGCGCTTTCGGAAACGACGGCGCCGGAATCGGCTAAAACGAGCAGATACCAGAACCCGGGACCGACACCGGAGAGGTCGAGCACGCGGGCGGTGTCGGTGAGCGTCGCGCCCGAGGCGAGACCACCTGCGACGGAGATTGCCGCGCCGAGCACGGTGTCGGTGCCGGCATCAACGACACGATCGGAGGAAAGGTAGTAGCGGTAGCTGAAGGTCCCGGACGCCGCGCCGCCGTTGTTAAGGAAGCCGGTCGTGACGGTGACCGATCCGCCCTCGATCAACGGCGTGACGGGCGTGATGGAGACGACGGTGATATTTGCGGCCGGGGCGGCGGGGGCCTGGATGGCGAGACTATAGGCAGTCGCCGCGCCGGATGCGTAGATCAACGCGTGATAGAATCCGGCGGCTATACCATTCAACGTAAGGCGAGCGGTGCCGGCGACAGGAGCGGTGGCACTGGCAACGAAGTTCCAGTTGGCGTCGTAGAGTTGCAGCCGGACGTCAGCGGAGGGATCGAAGGTGAGCGTGAACGCGTCGAGTGTGCCGCCGCTCGCCGCGAGACGGAAATCGTAGGTATCCACATCGAAGAGACTGTGCAAGGTGCGGCCGGTTATGATGCTTCCGCCGGTGAGCGTGCCGAGCGTGGTGGCACCGTTGCCCGCCTCGACGAGTTCACCGGCATCGAAGGCGGTGATGACGGCGACGGCGGACCCGAGGGTGTTATCGGAATCGACCAACTCGACGACCGTATCGGCGGCGTCCACCGTGATACGCACGACTCCGGAGCCGGCGGGAATGCCAGGCACGCTGACCGGCAGGGAGAGAACGCTACGGGAACCGGCGGCGAGCGTTCCAACTGTGACGGGTGCGCCGAGGGCATAGGTGACGCCACCGATGATCAACTCGGCCTTGACGGTGAAGCCGAAGGCGGCCGCGCCGCCGAGGTTGGCGAGCTCGACCAATAGACTGCCACGGGTATCGCCGGCCAGCCACTCGGAAGAAGCGGTGACGCGTTCGACGGAGAGATTAGCGACCGGCCGAGGGACGGAGGCGAGGGCGAGAGTGTAGCAGATGGCGGCCTCGTCGTCGGCGGCGACGAGGATCCTGTAGTCGCCGGCAGCAAGACCGGCTAACGAGAGCGTGACGACGCCGGTGGCGCGGTCTGCAGTGCTCGAAGCGAGCACGTTGCCAGCAACGTCTGTAACCTCCAATAGCAAGGACCCTAGACCGTCGGCTCGGGTGACCGTGATGGCATCACCTTCGGCGCCGACCACGAGCAGACGGAGGGCAAACCAATCGAGATCCTCGCGATGCGAGAGGGTGAGTCCGGTGATCTCGCGGTTAACGACCAGACCGCCGAGGTCAAAGGCGTTGGTAGAGGAGCTGTTGGGTTCGCAGGCGTCGGCAGGGAGCCAGACGGCAAGCGGACCGACAGCAGTCTGGTCACCGCGATCGGGGTCGGGGTTGGCCTCGCGGCGGTCCACCACAAAGGCGAGCGTGAGGTCACCGGTGACCGCGGCAGGAAGGCTGACCGTGAAAGTGCGGGTCCAGGTTTCTCCGGCGGCAAGAACGGGGATGGCGAAGGCGGGCCGCAGGAGGGCGTCGGTGGTTTCAATCAGTTCATCGCGGCTCCAGAGCAAGGCGCCCTCGACCGGAAGCGAAGGAAGCGTGCCGCCGTTGGTCACGCGCACGGTGACATCGAAGAACTGGCCGGTAAGGATTCGTTCCGGGAGCGACATGAACTCGGCGATAAGGGCGGGGCCGGCGGGCACGGTCGCATGGACGGCAACTTGGTAATCCACCCCGAGGTTTTCGGTGCCGGTGAGGACGATGAAGTAACGGGCGGCGGGCAGACCAGCGAGGGCGATGCGACCGGAGGTGGCGTTGACCGCCTCAAGCGTTCCGACGAGGGCAAGGGTATCGGCGCGATAGAGACGGGCCGTGACGGAAGGGTTGGTGACGCCCCACGTGAAAACGATGGCATCATTCCCCGCGCCCGAGGCCGCGGTGCGGAACACGAAGTAATCGGTATCATTCGCATCGGAGAGGGTAAGCGCGGGGATAGTCACCGAACCATTCACGACCCCGAAATCTTTGGCCGTGGCAAAGGAGTTATTGGGCTCGGAAGCGTCGGGCAGGAGGGAAGCACCGGACTCGTCCGCCGGCATAAACTTATACGGCCCATGCAAAGCATCGGTGGTGGAGAATATCACCTGTTTCCAGAGTCCCTTCTCGAAGACGCCGAACAAGGCGGTGGCCTTGATCTCGGCCTCGACCGTGATGGGGAAAGTAAGCGTGGATGGGCCCGAGTTGGGGATGGTGACGGTGAGGCCAACCGAAGCGGAGAGCGTGCCGGAAACGCCAAGCAGGCCTACGCCGCTGGCCTCCACCTTGCCCTCAAGTGCACCGTTCAAACCGAAAGAGTAAGAGGCCGCATTAGCGACGAGCCCATTGTTCTCGGCCAGAAGACCGTAAGTGGCGGAGGCGCCAAAAGAAAGCGAGGCGGAGGCGCTGGCGTAGAACTGCACCCAAGGCCCGATGGAACCGATGAGGCGTTGCGGAAACTCGATCTTCGCCAGCGGGAGATCCGCCTTGAAGGTCGCCTGCAACTTGCCGGCAGTGAGTTCAAGATCGGCATTGATTTCAAACTTCTCGTATTCCACTTCAGCCGAGAACTCGATGCCGGTCCTCCCGCTGGTGGTGTAAGCACTTTGGGCCTGATCGTTCCGGGTCTGGATCATCTTCCACAAGGCATCGAAGTATTCACTGCGCGCACCCTTCGGATCCTTCAAGAAGCCAAGGAACGCGGTGACATCCATCTGGACATCCCCGCCTATATCCGCACCGCCAATGGTCGTCATGAAATCAAGTATACCGGTCAGCGGAAGCGAGATGCGCGGGGCCTGATAGCCGAGGAAGTTAAAGGTTATCGCGGGCCCGACCCAAAGATTGGAGGCCTCACCGCCCAGACTAAAATCGAAACCGAAAAAGGAACCGAAGGAGGCCGCGATCGAAGGAGACTTGACCAGTCCGGCGAGGAAGTTCGCCGGTAAATCCCACTTCTTTGAGAGTATCCAGTCAGTGCGCTCGATCACATAGTGGTCGGTGCTCCACGTGATGGAGGCCTGAGTGGTGCCTCCAGTCGGCGCAGGATACTTGCCGGGAGTGGCCCAGTCGGGCTGATCAACCATGTAAATCGTGTAGTCACCCTTCGACACAACCACGCCGTTGCTAGAGAGCGCGCGATAAGAGAGAACGGTGCCATTGCTGTAGCCACCCATGTTAAGGGTGAACTTGTAAACGCCAACGGAGCGCTTCTGGACCAAAATGGTTTCGGTGCCGACGGTGAGTTCAACCCGATCTACGGCCGGAGCCAGATCGCCGGCGATGCGCAACGTAAAGATATTAGTCAGATCCACGCCTTTAACGTAGCGTCCCAGATCATACTCGTCGGGATCGCCATCCCACGTCGCGATCAGACGCCCCGGAAGGGACTGGGTGGAGACGTCGTTATTGTTTGTGGTGTCCTCACCGGAGACAGGGCGGAAACGAACGATCCACCAGACATTTTTATCCACCGCCAAGGGAGTGGTGAGATTGAGGTCCACCTGGTTATTGCCGAGTGCGAGTTCAGACGCATCCCGAAGCGTCCAGGTATGGGCCGGCGTGATGCCGGCGTTGACATCGCTCCAATCCGGAAGCGTGCTGCGGTAGAGATCAACGAAGAGTTCCTTGGTATTAAGGACTTTTCCCGTGATCGCATAATTAAGGATGAACTTGGCGAAACCATCTCCGGTGGGCTCGATGTAATCCACCCCGAGGGCGATGACGTCGGAGGGCGCGGTCGGGCTGGAGGCCACGCCGGAGGGAAGCGCACTGCCGGACGTATTGCCCGCGCTACCGCCGGAAACTGTCTTGCCGGCGAGTATGCCGTGGTCGAATGCCAGCTTGTTCTCCTCGGCGTAGCGATCAATCGAACGGTCGAGCGTCTTGCCGCTTTCGGTCGCTTTGTATTGAGCCTCGGCGAGGTTGGTAAGATCCTGGACGTTATACCACCGGACTTGGCTCACGCCTTTGAAGCTGACGAAAAGCAGCTGATTGTAAGGATCAATCGAGACCTCGTCAGGCCAGCCAAAAGGCACCTCCTCGGTGGCGGCCAGCAAGGTGGCCTTGCCAAAGGGATCACGGATTATAGCGAGATTTCCACCGTGGTTGAGCGGGCTGGTGGGGTCGCGGTCAAAGCTCGTGTCGCCGTTGAAGGTATTGTTGCAGACGACGAAGGCGTAGCTGAAGTCGGCGGTGAAGGCGATGGACTCGGCGTTGTTAACATCAAAGAAATTCTTGGCGTTCCAAGTCCGGCCAACCGAGTAATCGAGCGACTGAATGACAAACGGAGCGATCGTGCCGATGGCGCCGAAGAGCAAGTTTTGCGAAAGGGCTTCGCTCGCCTCCTGCCGGGCACGGCGGATGGCGTCAGCCTTGGCAAAGTCCATCACGACGCGGTTGGTCAAGGTGGCTGTGGTGGCGGTGAGCTCGAAGAACTTCACGCCCTGGATATCGTTGCCGCGCACGGCGACGGCGACTTGGTTGGCCCTGGCGCCGGGAGTGACGCCGAAGGGTTTATAGCCGACCTCCTGCGACAAGAACTGGCGTTTGTTATAGCCATAGTCACCGAGGTTTGAGGCCGTAAGGGGGGTCCAGAAAATGTATCCCTTCTCGGCCCCGGAGTCGCCGCCGGACCAGCGGGCAGCGCCGGGGCTGGCGACCACGAGAAAATTCGTGCCGGCGCCTTGCGTGACGGTGATGCCGGTCAGACCGGTGAGATCCTTGATGCCGGTGAGGATGCGAAGATCGTAAATGGCGAGCGGAGCGGTGACGTCATTCCCAGCGAGATCGGTGGAGAACTCGTAAACACGTGCGGAGTCACGATCGGTCACAAAGCCATGAGGCAATGTGCCGCCAAGAGCCGGACTAAGCGTTATATACCACGGACGGGCGTTGCCGCCATTGAGAACGATACGGTCAATCACGCCGGGCGTGGACGGCTTGAGGTCAATCTCGGTCAGGGCAATGGCGTCTATGATCGAGATAGTGCCCTCGGCAGTGTTGGACACATAGACGTAACGCCCATCCGCTGAAACCACGGCATCGGACGGACCGCGACCGACCGTGATGGTGCGGATCACAACCGGGCCGCCGGAGGGCAGCGGATCAATCACCGAGACGGTGTCGCTGCGGGTATTGACCACCCAGATGAAATGAGGGACGGGCAACGCGATGCGCTCGCGGTAGTCACCCTCCCAGCGCGATGTGGCCACGGGATCACGGCCAGTAGCACCGGTGAAAGTGAAGTAGTCCACTTTAACTTGAACCTCAAGATACAGACTGCCCAAGGGCAGGCCCGAGGGAACGACGATTTCAAGCGTGTCACCGGAGAGGCTGGAAGGCGTGACATTCCAGATGTTGACGCCCTGAACGCGGCGCGCCTCATCCAGGCTGAAGGTTTCGCTCGTGGTGGCAAAGACAGCCCGCAAGCGCGACACATCGGTCACGCCTAAGAGGGATTCCAGATTGGTGAGGGTGACTTTGATACTCGAGACCACCGTATTGCCTGCGCCAGTGCCGGAAACCAGCTCCGCACGTGGATCGAATAGAGGGCGCTGGGGGTTCTGATAAGGATCGGCTACATCAATATTGATAACCTGATTAACGTTTGCGACCACCGTGACCGGCGCCTCCGCAAGAGTCACGACATCACCGTAAGTGCGATAAACGCGAATCTTCACCGCGCTGCTCACCAAAGGCAGGCGCGAATCGTAGATCGAATCACTCCCGATATAGTAGGACTCACCGCCGAGGGTTATGACCTCGTAAATCGCATCGGTGTAAGCAGGCGTGATAGTCGCGAAGGAAGTGATCGGGCCGCGCGCGGCCATGAAGGTGCCAGCGCTGGTCGCACCATCGAAGGGCGGTGAGGCAGTGCGGGCCACTCCGTCAACACCAACGAAGGCTACGTCAACCAAAGCCCAACCGGTTTTAAGCACGCCAGCGGCGCCAAGAAAGCGGCCGCTGCGGAATAGCAACAACTGTTCACCCACTGCCGCGCCAATCGGGGCGGTTATGCTGATGCCAAAGGGGTTCGCGGGCGCGGTGCCGAAGCCAACCGAGAAGCCGGACACGAAGGTGAGTCCGCCTGGGATCGGGAGCGGCAGCGAACCCGCCGCGACGTTCGTGACGGTCACGATCTGGCTCGCGCCGCCGGGAGGCAACGAGGCCATCAACTTTGCGGAAAACACCGGCCAGCCAATCGCCCTCGTCATCATGGATGTGATGATGCCCGGCCGCACCGGCGACCTCATCGCCCTCGAACTCCGCCGCCTCCGGCCCGGCCTGCCCGTGCTCTTTTCCACCGGTATGGTCAGCGATTCCGGCCCCGAGCAATCCCTCCGCGAGCAACTCTCCCAGCCCGCGACGGATCTGCTTACCAAGCCCTACGACGAAAAATCTTTGCGACAGGCCGTCCACCGATTGCTCACCGGCCAAAAGGTGGACTCAAGGCCGCCCATTCCGCATTGAGTATCTCGGTCGCAGCCTGGAAGTCGCCGCCCGACTCACGCCTGGCACGCCGCGATAAAATACCCCGCACCGGCAATTGCGATCGCACATGAACCGGCCCGCATCACACCGAGGGGAATCGCAGGCCGCACCTTTGGGGTTCGCAGCGCATGCATCACCAAAAACACCGGCAGCACGACCCCCAGATGTCCGCATTCCACGCCCAGGCTAAAGGCTCCGATCGCCAACCCCACGCTGAGTCCACCCAGGCCCTGCATCGCATCCAATAACCCGCCGGCAAACCCCAGCCCGTGAAACAGGCCGAAGAAAAACGCGATGGCCAAACGCCCGTTTCCACGGCTCGCCCGTGCATGGAAGACATTTTGCACCGCGATGAACACAATACTCGCCGCAATCATCGGCTCCACGAGCCGGGATGAGACCCGCAGAATATCCAAGACCGAGAGAACCAAGGTCATGGAATGCGCCAGCGTGAAGACGCTCAATACCTTTACCAAATCCCGAAGCGTCACCGCCGCCAACGCCAGCGCGGCAATAAACAGCAGATGATCGAAGCCCGTCAGGATATGCCAGACCCCGTGGTAAAGATAATCCCGGGCCAGGCCCGCGCCTCCACGATCTTCGTGGCCCGCACCCAGCGCAAAAACCAACGGCTCCCTTGCCGTGAGCAGGCTGACCGCCGCCTCCGCCTTGCCCTCGCCAAGCACGTTGACGAAGTGGACAAGATAAGTCGCCTCCCACCGATTACCGGGCGCGAACTCAAACTCGTTCAACACGTCTTGCGACACGACCAATCGTCGCGGCACTCGCCCGTCCAACCAGGGGAACTCCATCTTATACCCGATCAATTTCCCATCGCCCAATCCTTCTCCGTTGGAGATCACCCTTCCACGCAAACGGCGCCCATCCGCTTCCACGAAAACATGGCGCAGCAGGTAGGCGGCGTGCGACTCACGCATCGCGCTGGTCGAGGCCAGCGCACTTTCCCCCGCGCCAAAGGTCGCCGCAATCAACTCCTCTTCCGCCGAGACCCGCGCAGTGATCGCCACCGCCCGCCTGCCCGCCGATACCTCCATCGCGCCTTGCGCAACGGGATGAGCGAACGCGACCGATCCGGCCACCCATGCGAATATAAGAACGAAGGCCGTGCGCATCGCAGCAGAAATGAATTCAGGACGGCGGCTAGCGGTGGACATGAAAACCGTTGCACCGCGGGTTGATTGCGATCGCAGCCCGCAGATACTCGCCGCCAAGCTTCGGAACGCCGGCCGCGCTGGCAATCAGCGCGGCATGAAAGAGGATATGCGCATCGCGTGTTCCCCGATCCAGCGCGTTGCGCTCAATCGTCAATGCCTCGGCGTATTTACCGTTCAGATACAAAGCCCAGCCCAGCGCGTCCCGCGCGGCGACACTCCGCCGGAGCTCAAAATCCTGGCTTGCCCACCGCAACGCCTCCGCTGGATCGCGCTGCACGTCCGCGTAAAAACCGGCGAGGTGGTGATAATAAGAGGCCCCTCCAGCCGCCACATCCGCCCGATACGCCTCGAGTGCGCGCCCTTGCCAGACGGTGGCGTCAGAAACCCGGCCAGCCGCCTTTAACACTTCCCCGTAAGCCTGCCATAACTCAGGACGCCGGACGCGCTCGACAAGTGTTTCGTAAATCCCGATCGCCTCCGCATAGTCGCCCCTCGCCGCCATCGCTTCGGCGAGATGGTCCTCCGCCACATACCACCCCGGCCATGCAGCCAACGCCGCACGGTATTTCAACTCCGCCGCGGCCGTGGCACCCGCCGTGAAGTCCAGATAACCTCGCTGCACATAACACCACGCGACCAAGTCCGCGGCGGGCGGACCGATCGCCTCCGAAGCCTGGATAGCGACATCCAGACACCGGCTTGCCTCGACGCGATCGCCGCGCAGAAAAGCCATCCGAAAGCGCCGGATCTGCGTGGCGCTGGCGTCGGGCTCCAGCCGCGCAAGCTCGCCCCACGCACGTTCGGCCTCGGAATAGTCTCCCTGTTCAAAACAAACATCGCCCAGCAGGAGCCAGCTTTCGCCATGCGCCGGCGCGATGCCAGCCAGGCTTAGCGCGTCGGCGCGCGCCTCGGCGAAGCGGTGGGCGGCCAGTGCGGCCTTCGCCCGCAACCCGAGCCCGGCGGGATTCAGTGCCGCAGGCACAATCCGCAAAGACTCATCCGCTGCATTCCGGGCCCGGGGTATATTGGCAAGGTCACCATCGCGGCGAAGTGCGGCGAGGTAAACGCCGCCCAGACGATTCCACGCGAGCAAGTCATCCGGATCGTTCTTCACTCGAAGCTCGAGAAATGCCGTGGTCGGATCTTCGGCGGCCACCTGAAGGTTGGCGCCTAACAGAAACGAGCCGAGGAAAAACAACCCGGGAAGACGACCTCGACGCGGTATCACGACACCGGGTTAGTTACGCGTATTGTCGTCCACCGTGCCGGCGACACGCGGTTGCTGTGACGGAGCAAAAAACGGGAATTGGTCTCGTGACGCCACATCATTGGCATCCACATGATCCCCGAACGGGACGCCATTGTTGATCTCGGTCAGAATGATATCAATCGCGTCGTCAGCCAAACGACGCCCGTTTGGAAAAACCGCTTCCTTATTCGTCCCTCCACCCGGTCCGTAGTTGGGAATTGTTACGTTCACCCGGATATAATCGCCTCTGAAAACCGCCCCGTTCGCCAGTTTGGAGATGTGCGCATCATCCGCGCCGAGGAGCACAAGGGTGTCCACAATGTCGTTGGCGAACTTGGCCGTTGCGTCCTCGGTGGGATTTGAGGCGTTAAAGGCGTTTTTATTCGCGAAAGGGATGAGAGCGACATTCACCGCCGGAGTGGCGGCACGATCCACCTGATAATAGGGCCCGGTGAGGGTGACTTTGCCCTTGGGACTGACCACTGGCGCCCGGCGGTAGGTCAGGACATTTAGACCAATCAGATTAGTCTTAGCCGTCTTGAGACGAGCGAGCGGAATCCTCAGCCCGATCGCCATGGTGTTGTAACCGGCGCAACTATCCCGCCCCCGGTTAAACTGCGTGCGATCCGGGGCGCCGGCGCGCACGGACGCAACGTAGCGGGAAAAAGCCGGGATATCGAAAAAGAAGGGATCATCCACCTCGCCGGCAAAAAACGAAATGCCGGTCGAGGCATCAACCGTCACCACCGGTTGCGGCGCAGTCGTCGAGAGCGAGGGATTCGTCGCGGGGGCGCTGAGGCTTTTCTTGTCCGGTAATACCACGGTGCCGATTTGAGCCTGTGTGGAAACCAGCCGGGCACTAAAGGTGACATCAATATTCAGATCCGGCTTCGGGTCACCGGTGTTTTCGATCTGGAAACGATAGAGCACGCCGGGATCGAAAATGCCTTGATTGACCGCCTCGCCGGGAACGATGAACCCGCGCACCGTCATCAACAAAACGAGAAAGCTGTTATCGGTGGGGTCTAGAAAAATATAGGAGTCATTCAGATCGGCCGACGGGTCGTTCGAAGTATTGGGAGCGTCTGCATGGTCAGCCGCCGAAGCCGGAGCACAGAGCGCCGCACCGGCCAATAACCATCGGAACGAAGTTAAACGCACGACACGAAAGAAATCGGTGGCAAAGTTAGTGGGCATGCGGGTGATATGCCTCCGTTCCGATGCGGTAATCAAGAAATTCTCAAAAAACACCATCCCCGATAAACCGCAATTGAACTCGTTCCGGTTGCGGGCACTCTGCCTGGAAGCGACCAGGGTCGCATCCGCTTAAAAAAAGCTACTCCATCGCAAATATGCACAAAATCCGGTTTCTCATTCCGTTTTTGATGTCCGGTGTCAGCGCCATGCAAGCATCGGCCTTTGATCCCGCTATTACTCCGCCGCCCTACACCGCCGCCGACCTCGACCGCATCCAACAACAAGCATCTGACCGGGCGATGGAGCGTTTCCCTAAATCGGTGATCGCAATCGTGGATCGCGACGGACGCGTGCTTGTTCTGAGACGCGCCGACGGCACGGGTTCCATCACGGCCAGCCAACGCGCCATCGCAGTATCCAAGGCCGGCACCGCCGTATTCCTGAGCTCCAACGAACAGGCTTTTACCCCCCGCACCGCCTCCTTCATTATTCAGCAACACTTTCCGCCCGGCGTGGAAAATCGCCCTCCGGGCCCGCTGGTCGGCGTGGGCTTGTCCAACCTCGCTTATTCAGACGTGAACTACTTTCGCTTCCCCGCCGGAGGACGCATTTTACTGACCCGCCTGCGAGCCTCGCCCGGTGGCGTTCCTCTCTACAAAAACAACCGTCTCTTTGCCGGCCTCGGTGTGACCGGTGACGGCACCGAAGCCGAGTTTGACGATCAACCCGATTACAGTGAAGTCACTGGAGCCGACGAGGATGAGGCCATCGCCCTCTCCGGGCAGATTGGTTATGCGCCCGATCCCCGTATCCATGGTTCCGAAGTTCTAATAGACGGCATTCGTTTGCCCTACGTTAAAACACCCGTGCGCGCCGCAACGGTCGCCGGGGTCGCTCCGTCCATCGCCGCTGCCGCCCCACCTCCGCCTTTCGTCTGGCCGACCGACACCATCGGGGGCGTCAGCGGCGAGATTCGCGCCCCGATCATCTCCGATCCAGTGCCCGGCACAATCAACGGCCAATCGCGGCTTACCGCCGCCGAAGTCCGCTCCATCATCTCTCTCGCCACTACACGTGCCCAACAAACCCGCGCCGGCATCCGCCTTCCCTTGGGTCGCCCCGCCCAGGTTTTTATCAGCGTGGTTAACAACCCCGGCCAGCTCGACGTCGCACCCGTCGTTCTCGGCACCTTCCGCACCCCAGACGCGACCCTTTTTTCGTGGGATGTTTCGGTGCAAAAAGCCCGCACGGTCGTATACTATTCCACCCCCACTCTGGCGCTCTCCGCTCGGGCCGTCGGGTTTCTTGCCCAGGAACACTTCCCCCCGGGTATCGACAACCGACCGCCCGGCCCCTTGGACGGAGAACAGTTCGACATATCCGCGCCGCTATTGCTCAGCTCCGCCAGCGCGATCAATGGCGAGCCCGCGCTTCCCAATGGCATCACCGTCTTTCCCGGAGCGTTCCCCGTCTACCGCAACGGAGTGATCGTAGGTGCCATCGGCGTATCCGGTGATGGCATTGATCAGGACGATATCATCGCAGCCTCGGGAGCGGTCGCCTTCATGCCGCCGAAAAACGTGCGCTCAGATACTCAGTTTGAGGGCGGCGTGCGCCTTCCTTACGCCAAATTTCCCCGCGATCCACAACTGCGCAACGAGGTCCGGCCGATCACCGCCGGTCCTTGAGCCGGACCACTCACTCCCCCCCCACCGCCTTGGCAAAGTCCTCCAATCGGTTCGCAAACTCCGGCGGCGCGAAATCAGGCACCGATTGCGCCGTCGTGAAAAGCCTGTCCAGCGCCGGACCACACGCGGTTGCGCGGACCCGCTCCGGCCACGACGCCAGCAACCGGTCCAGCCCGAGAACAAGGCGCTCCGCGCGGTAGGCCTGCTCCAGCCGCTTAACATTCGAGTTGCGGAACTCACCCGCGCACTTTGCCAAGTCCCGCAGCACCTTCTCCCCATCGGCTGCTTGCCAGCTCTCATTGGCGTTTCGCGCATAGGCATCGGCCTCGCCGCTTTTCGCATCAAAGTCTACCCGCCCCGCACTCGTCGCACCTCCCGCCCGCCGCACCAGCCAGGACAGAGCGCGTTCCCGCTCCGCCGCCCCCGCCGAATCGTCGCGCCCCCCACTACGGGCCGCCGCTGCTTCGCGCCACGCCACCGCCTGCCCGACAAACCACGCCTTCGCCCCGTCCCAACCGTGCACTTCCCTCCAGTGCCGAGGCTCCGTCGCAATCATGCCGTCTAATTCAAAAATCAAACGCGGATGCCGCCCCGTTTCCACCAGCCTGGGTTGAATCACCTGATGGCACGCCACGCACGCATTGGCCCGCGCATAAGTCGACCGCAAATCCCGCATGCCAGCCGCCACTTTCTGTGCGTGGTCGAGATCGGGCCGCGTATGCGAACGCAGCCACGTATCCGAGCTTTCATGACAACTCGCGCACCCCACTCCATCCCCAATGCGCAAATCCTCACCACGCATCGCCGCCGGCACGCCCGCCGCCGGCGCATGACAGGCCGTGCAGCTCGGGCTCGTCGTCACGTCTCCGATACCCAAAGCCTCGCCCATTCGCGCCGAACGTGGCGTCGCCAGGGTCGCAAAGGAACGCGCATGAATATCCGTCGCATTGAATTTACTCAAGGTGCCGTGCAGCGGACCGGACCCGCCGTGGCATCCGCTTGTCGCGCACGATTGATTACCTAATATCTTATCAACGAGCAGGTCGCTCCTTATTTCCTCCGCAGTCAGCGAAGATATCACCGCCGCGATAGCGCTCGCCACCCGTATTAATGATTTTAGAGTCATTGCGGCTTAAATTTAGTGACTTGATGCCAGCATTTTACATGCACACAAACATTAAAAGCTCGTTTCTTTGCCGAACCATTTTTATCAAAACCTATGCCGGCCCTGAACGTTTTGCCCACCGGAACCACGCTGCTCATCGGTTATGTTGTGGTTGGCGCGGTGCTGATCCAGCTAGCCGTTTTCCTTTACGGCTCTCTACGCTCCGCCGCCCACGCCCGCGTGGCGCGGGCCCGTGATATTGAACGTCTCGACCTCGAAGTCAGTGCCGCTCGCTTGCGTCTGGTCTCCGTCGAGCAGGAGCGCTCCGGCTGGAACGGCATCCGCAAGTTTACCGTCGCAAAAAAAATCGCCGAGTGCGCCGACACGTTTTCGTTCCATCTCACGCCCCACGACAGGAGGCCGATTCCGGCCTTCAAGCCCGGCCAGTATCTTACGTTCCAGCTCACCCTGCCAGGACAGGCCAAGCCCATAGTGCGCTGCTATTCCATCTCCGACTGTGCCCGCTACACCCATTACCGGGTCACCATCAAACGCTGCCCACCCCCGCCCAAAACCGACCACCCGCCGGGCAAGTGTTCGTCGTTTTTCTGCGACAACGTCAAAGAGGGCGACATCCTCGACGTGAAGGCCCCCGCCGGTCACTTTTTCCTCGATCTCGAAAAGGAAAAATCCGCCGTGCTCATCTCCGGCGGCGTCGGCATCACCCCCATGATCGCCATGGCCCATGCTCTCATCGAGGCGCGCTCCAACCGCGAGGTGTGGTTCTTCTTCGGCTCCCGCAGCAGCGAGGACCACATGCTGCGCGCCGAGACCCTAGCCCTCACGCAAAAATACCCGAACCTCAAACTCCACATCTGCTACTCCCGCCCGGGGAAAGAGGATGTCATTGATCGCGACTTCCAGCACGAGGGCCGCGTCACCGTCGAGCTCATGAAGAGTCTCCTGCCGTCCCAAAACTATAACTTCTACCTCTGCGGTCCCGGCGCGTTCATGGAGACGATCACCGACGACCTCCGCACTTGGGGAGTGCCCGATGCCGCCGTTCACTTCGAGGCCTTCGGTCCCGCCTCGGTGAAAAAAGCCGCCAAGCCCGAGGCGAAGGCCGCCTTCACCGCCCTGCCCTTCGCTGGAGGCTCAATGATTAGTTTCGCCAAGTCCGGCCAGTCCACCCGCTGGTCTCCCGCTCACGCCACCTTGCTCGACGCCGCCGAGGCCTGCGGGGTTCGCATAGAGGCCGGGTGCCGCGCCGGCAACTGCGGCGCCTGCCTCGTCGCCATCAAATCCGGCGAGGTCGAATACCTCAACGACCACGGCGCCGAGGTCGAGGCCGGCTCCTGCCTCGCCTGCATCTGCAAACCCAAGGGCGCTCTCACCGTCGACGCCTAGCCCGTCCCTTCAGCTTCTCCAATCCACCTTCTTCACTCAATGTCCGTCACCTCACCCAGCCTCGACCGTCCTCGCCGCTGGGATGCACCGTTCGCCGCCGACTTCCCGCCCGAGGCCATCGAACGCCTTCTCTCCATCGCCCCCTTCGATGCGATGAACCCGGACAGTTTTCCCCGCTCCTCCTCCCTCCCCGACATCCTGCGCAACGACACCGCTCTTCGCACGTTCAAGGCCAACGAGCTCATCGTGCGCGAGGGCGACTACGGCACTTCCGCGTTCCTCATTATTCAAGGCCGCGCCCGTGTCGTGCTTTCCCCCGGTCTCCCGCCCTCCGCCGTGGGCCGCAAGGAACGCTCCAAAAAGGGCCTTTTCCGCTCCCTCGCCCAACTCTGGTCAAATCCGCGCGAGGACGAGGCCATCACCCGCCGCCGCCACCGCGACCAGACCAGCCGTTCGGTTTTTCTCCAGGACGTCCCCCGCCTGCTAGGGGAGCACAAGACCGCCGCCATGCACGCCGGCGATTTCTTCGGTGAGATCGCCGCCCTCTCGCGCATGCCGCGCACCTCCACCATCTTCGCCGAGGAGGACAACACCCAGCTCCTCGAGATCCGCTGGCAAGGCCTGCGCGACTTGCTGAAATACGACCCCGCCCTGCGCGCCCACGTGGACAAAATCTACCGCCAGCGCGCCCTCGCGTCCTACCTTCAGGAAATTCCGTTTCTCCGCCACCTCACCGCCGAGGCCCGCGCCGTCGTCGAGGCCGCCAC
This sequence comes from Verrucomicrobia bacterium IMCC26134, assembly GCA_000972765.1. Lineage (GTDB taxonomy): Bacteria > Verrucomicrobiota > Verrucomicrobiia > Opitutales > Opitutaceae > IMCC26134_A. Next base: position 2,413,684 of record CP011265.1, read on the forward strand.
CCATTTCGAAACCTACGGCGACTATGACTGGTCCGGCGAATACAAGAAGCTCGTCCAGGCCGGCACCGCCGCCGTCGCCAAGGAAACCACCATCGCCGCCGAGGACGACTACCCGAACGGCATCATCATGGTCCGCTCCGGTTTTGCCCGCCTTACCCAGCGCCACGGCGCCGGTCACCGCACCCTCAACTACCTCGGCGCCGGGCGCGTCTACGGCTTCGACGAGATCGCGCACAACTGGAAAAACCCCGACGCCCCCGTCTCCCTCCAGCACAGCCTTCGCGTCATCGGCCACACCCACGTTCTCACCATCCCGGCCGCCATCATAGAGCAACATGTGCTCCCCACCCTTCCGGCCGGCCAACTCCCGCCGCCAATCGCGCCGTCTGATGTAGCCCCGACCGCCGGTCGGGGTTCCGTTTCCGGTTCCTCCGCAGCACGCTCCGCACCCACAGTGAAGAACGTCGCCCCGGTTGACTCCGCCTTGATGGAGTTCCTCACCCAGAACCGTCTCTTCAATGGCACCGAGTCCATGGTCATTGACCTCGACCGCTGCACGCGTTGCGACGACTGCGTGCGCGCCTGCGCGTCCACCCATGATGGCAACCCGCGTTTCCTTCGCCACGGTCCCATTCATGACAACCTCATGGTCGCGCAGGCTTGCATGCACTGCGCCGACCCCATCTGCATGATCGGCTGCCCAACCGGCGCCATCCACCGCGACGCCTTCGGCGGCGAGGTCGTCATCAACTCCGACACCTGCATCGGCTGCACCGTCTGCGCCAACAACTGCCCCTACGGCTCCATCCGCATGGTCGAGACCCGCGACGACGACGGCCAGCCCCTCGTCGCCAAGGATCAAAAGCCCCTCCTCAAAGCCACCAAGTGCGACCTCTGCCTCGACCAGCTCGGCGGCCCCGCCTGCGTCCGCGCCTGCCCCCACGACGCCCTCGACCGCCTCGACCTCAACACCCTCGATCCGCTCACCGCCTGGCTGAACCGCCGCTAAACGCCCGCCTCCAGCTCCTCACTTCGGCATGATCGCCTCGCTAAAACTCCGTCGCACCGTCCTCTCGCTGCTCACCCTCGCCGCGTCTGCCGTGCTCGCCTTCTACTACCCGCGTTTGGAGACCGCCCTGCCCCGTCTCGTTTACCTCACCGGCTGGCTTCTCCTGGTCCTCTGCCTGTTCCTGACCGCCTACAACGTCCGCAAAAAACTCCCGTTCCTCCCGCTGCTTTCATCCCGGCTCTGGCTTCAATTCCACGCCTACGCCGGTCTCTTCGCCGGTCTCGTATTTGTTTTCCACCTACGCTTCGCCCTCCCTTTCGGACTCTTTAACCTCACCCTCGCCGCGCTGTTCCTCGCCGTCACGTTCAGCGGCATCTTCGGCTGGTGGCTGTCCCGCGCCATCCCGCGCCGCCTGACCACCGCCGGCGGCGAGGTGCCGTTCGAGCGCATTCCCGCCATCCGCCGGGATCTGCGGCTCCGCGCCGAAACAAGCGCCCTCGCCGCCATCCCCGAGGCCAAGGCCGCCACCCTCGCGGATTTCTACGTTCGCACCCTCGCCCCCGTTTTCGCCGCCGGCCCCGCTTTTCTGCCCCATATCCTCGGCTCGCGCGCCGCGCTCAACGACCGCCTCGCCACCCTCGCCGAGGTCAGCCGCTACCTCAGCCCGCCGGAGCAGGCCCGCGCCGATTCGCTCGCCGAGCTGGTCCGCGCCCGCCATGTCCTGGATTTCCACTACGCCAACCAGCTTCTGCTCAAAACCTGGCTCTTCAGCCACGTCCCGCTCACCTACGGCCTGCTGCTGTTCACCGCCCTCCACGTTGTCCTCGTCCATGCCTTTAGCGGAGGAGCCAGATGAGCACCGAAGGCCGCCAGCCCGCCCCCGAGTTTGATGACACCCGCTACGAGCGGCCCCAGAAAAACTGGGTCTGCGGTCACGCTTGCGAGGGTTGCCCGTGCCGCCTCGGCCCATCCACTTCCGGAGCCTGCCGCGCCGGCCCCGAGTGCAAACCGCTTCTCGTCGCCGCCGCGGGCGAGTCCAAGGGGCTCTGGAAATGCACCCGCCCCGCCGACTGGGGCGGCCCCTGCCCCACCGGTCCGAACCCCGACGGGACCTGCTGCCAAGTCACACCTCCTTGCGTGCCGGTGCGCAGTCTGCGTTCCCGCCGCGGCCTGCTGGTGCGGCTCACCGTCGCCGCCTGCCTCGGCCTGCTCCTGGTTGTGCTCTACGGCCCGTGGCGCGAGGCCGCCATTAACCCCGGCCCGCTCACCCGAGTCCACTCCGGGCCGGCCTTCGCCGCCGCTCACTCCGCCGCCGGGGTCAACGACACCCAGGGCTGCGTCCACTGCCACGCCGTCGCCCACCACCCGCCCGGCGAATGGCTCTCCACTGCCGCAGCCAGCCTCGTCCCCGGCGCTCCGCTCGCCCCAGCCCAACTGTTTTCCCGCGAGGCCCGCGACTTCGATCCGATGGACACCGCCTGCCAGTCCTGCCATCGCCCCCACTCTTTCCACCAAGCCAGCGTCGCCAACGACACCTCTTGCTCGGCATGCCACCTCGAACACCAGGGCCGCGGCCAAAACCTCCTCACGGTCAACCCCGCCCACTGCACCGCGTGCCATGGCGACAACTCCCATATGACCGACGCCGCCCTACTTGCGCGCCGCCTCGACCCCGCCCTGTTCACCAAAAAAATCGCCGCCGGTCGCGTCGCCTTCGCCGTCGCCCGCCCGCCCGAGGGCCTCACCGCCCGGATCACTTCTTTCGCCGCCGACCACCCTGAGTTACGCCTCCACGCCCCCGGCACCGCCGATCCCAATCCGCTCGCCTTCAACCACGCCCTCCACCTTACCGGCGAAACCATTCCGCTGCTCGATGGCAAACGCCTCGACTGCCGCTCCTGCCACGTTCCCGACCAGAGCGGCGCCCTCATGCAGCCCGTCCGTTTCGCCCTTCACTGCCAGTCCTGCCACGGCCTGCCCATTGATCCGTCCACTCCGTCAGTCGCCGTCCCCCACGGCAGCGCCGAGGCCGCCCGCGCCTTTCTCCGCGCCTTGCCCGCCGCCTACTCGGATGACGCCGTGCGCCGCCTCGGTCTCTCCGGCGAACCCCTCCGCGCCCATGTCGCGGAGAAACTCGACGCGCTTCATTTCCTCCACCCGTCCGGCGAGGTCCTCGAGCGCAAGGTCTTCTTCGGCGACCCGTCCGCCCCCGCCGGCCGCGATTCCTGCAACCTTTGCCATGTCGTCGAGGCCACCCCGGCCGGAGCCACCCCGCGCATCGTCCCCGCCCAGGTTCCCGATATCTGGATGCCTCGCGCCCGCTTCGACCACGCCCGCCACACCCAGGTTGCCTGCATAACTTGCCACGCCGCCACCACCAGCACGCTCACCACCGATGTGCTCATGCCCGCAAAGGCCACTTGCGCAACATGCCATAGCCCCGCCGGCGGCGTCACCGATTCCTGCACCGCTTGCCACGGTTACCATAATCCTCCTCCCACCGGCGTTACAAAAACCGCCTCTCTTCCCGACCAGCTCAAACGCGCCTTGGCGTCCGCACCCTAGCTCCATGCGCGCCTTCGGTCCCCTCGTCTCTTTTCTGGTCTGCGCAGCGCTTCCCCTCGGTGCCTCCGAGCCGCCGCCAGCTCCCGACCTGGCCCCCGGCGAACTCCCGTCCGACGCACCCCGCGCCCATCAACGTCTCGATTCCGCGCCGCCGCCGGCCTCCCCCGCCGACACGCCTTCCGACCCCGGCTCGCCTCTGCCGCCGCTTCCGCCGCCCGCCGCTCCCGTTCGTATCAACATAACCACAACGTCGCCCGCCGCCTCGGCCTTCAATCCCGACCCCGGCGCTCCCGCCGCCCCCCTCTCCCCGGCACCCGGCTCCGCCCCCTACTTCCCGAGCGATCCCGCCCCGACTCCCGCTCCTGCTCCCGCCGCCGTCCCCCTGCCCGCCGGCCCGCTCACGCGTCCCGCCGTCGAGACCGTCCCGTCCCCGCTCACCTCCGATCCCGCCGCCGTCACTCCCCTCGGCTCCGATTTCCCCGAGCCACTCCCGCGCACCGGCGTCCGCTACACCGATCCGATCTCCCCGCACCACGGCCACGGCTGGTCCGCCCCAGAGTCCTACCCTCTCGCCGCCAAGGGCCAGGGTTACCCCGCCAACTCCACCCCCGTCCCCGATCGCTGGCGTGACACGTCTTTCGCTCCGTGGCGCCGCTACACCTCCGGCGACACCAACGAATCCCCGTTCGCCCACCCCGCGCCCGAGACTTGGCACTGGTATCGTCAAAGCCTGCTCAAGGGCGACCTCCCTATCCACGGCCAGGACTGGTTCCTCGCTCTCACCGCTTCTTCCGAATCGCTCTACGAGGACCGCTCCCTCCCGCTCCCCAGCGGCGTCAGCGCGTCGTCGCCCGGTCAATTCGATTTCCTCGGCTCCTACGGCACGACCGTCTTCGTGCAAAACCTCGCCCTCGACGCCGTCCTTTTCCGAGGCGAGACCGTTTACCGTCCGCCGCACCAAACCTTCAAACTCCGCCTCGTCGGCAACTACAACCGCGTCACCGTGGACGCCCCGGGCCTGCTCAACCCCGACCCGTCCGCCCCTTCCGGCGGCAACGACGCCCCCACCCGCCGCAACGACGCTTTCCTCGCCGTTCAGGAGGCGTTTTACGAATACCACCTCGCCAACCTCACCCCCACTTTCGACTTCATCGCTGTCAAGGCAGGTCTCCAGTCCTTCAACTCCGATTTCCGCGGCTTCATTTTTAACGAAACCCAGCTCGGCCTCCGTCTGCTCGGCAACGCCGACAACAACCTCTACCAATACAATCTCGCCGTCTTCGATCTGCGCGAGAAGGACACCAACTCCGAGCTCAACACCCTCGACGCCCGCGGCCAATACGTCGTCGTCGCGAACATTTATCGCCAGGATTTTCTCGTAAAGGGCTACACCGCCCAGCTCTCCCTCCACGGCAACTTCGACCAGGCCGGCATCAACTACGACACCAACGGCGGCATCGTCCGTCCCAATCCCCTCGGCACCGTCGCCGCCCACGAGGTGGATGTCGGCTACCTCGGCTGGGCTGGCGACGGCCACTTCGGCCGTTTCAACGTCAACCACGCCCTCTACTACGCCTTCGGACGGGATGAGTTCAATGGTCTCGCCGGCCGCGAGACCACCATCTCCGCCGGCCTCGCCGCCCTCGAGCTCAGCTACGATCAAAACTGGATTCGCTTCAAGGCCTCCGCCCTCTTCGCCACCGGTGATTCCGATCCCACTGATGGTCGCGCCACCGGCTTCGACTCCATCGTGGAAAACACCAACTTCGTCGGCGGCCCGTTCAGCTACTACGTCCGCCAGGGTTTCAACCTCGCCGGCACCGCCGTCTCCACCAAGCAGCGTTTCTCCGTCCTGCCGAATCTCCGTTCCAGCAAAACCCAGGGCCAGGCCAACTTCGTCAACCCCGGCGTTTTCATCCTCGGCCTCGGCACCGACATCGAGCTCACCCCTCGCCTCCGCGCCTTCGCCAATGCCAGCCACATCAGCTTCGCCCAGACCGAGCCGCTCCAGACCGCACTCTTCACCAACACTGTAGCCCCCGATCTCGGCTGGGATCTCTCCCTCGGCCTCCAATGGCGCCCGCTCCTTACCGATAACATCATCGTCTCCGCCGGCTACGCCGTCCTCCTCCCCGGCCAGGGCTTTAACGACATCTACCGCAACACCGTCCCCGCCGTTCCCGGTTTCTCCGCCTCTCCGTCTCCGCCCTCGCTCCTCCACAGCGCCCTCATCGCCGTGACACTCACTTACTAATCCGCTCCGACCTCCGTGCACTCCGTGTCCTCCGTGGTTAAAAAATCCGCCCTCCGCCGTCTCCTCGTCCCCATCGCCGCCGCGTGGGGTCTGGCCGTCGCGTCCCTTCTCCTCTTCGCCGACTCCACCCCGCACGACGTCGTCGTCTTCGCTCCCGCCGCCTCCATCTCTGGCCCCGCCACATCGGTTCCGCCCGAAATCCTAAATCCTAAATCCAAAATCCCAAACTCGCCCGCCCCTTCCCTCGTTGACCAATCCCGTGCCGCCGCCGCCCGCAAATCCGCCGGCTGCATCGAGTGCCATGCCAACATCGAGGACATGCACGCTTCGCCCCACGTCGTGCTCGGTTGCACCGACTGCCACGGAGGCGACCCCACCCCCGGCCTCACCCTGCGAAAGGCCCACGTAGCACCGCTCAACCCCGAGCTCTGGCCTTCCTCCGCCAACCCCAACGACTCCTCCGTCCTCCTCAATCACGAGTCCCCCGAGTTCATCCAATTCGTCAACCCAGGCGACCTCCGCATCTCCGAAAAAACCTGCGCCCCCTGCCACGCCGAGATCAACGCCCACGTCGGTCACTCCATCATGCGCCACGGTGCAATGCTCTGGGGCGCCGCCCTCTACAACAACGGCGGCACCCCGCACAAAAACCCCACTTACGGCCAGGCCTACGGCGCCGATGGCGTCCCGCTCCGCCTCGAATCCCCCATCCCCGTCACGCCCGAGATGACACTCCTCCACGGCATCCTGCCTTTCATCGAGCCGCTCCCGCGCTTCGCCCTCGGCCAGCCGTCCAACATCCTCCGCATCTTCGAGCGCGGCGGCGAAAAAATTACCGAGCTTGGCAACCCCAACGCCTTCGAGCCCCCCGGCCGCCCCGCCCGCCGTCTCTCCGAGCGCGGCCTCGGCACCAATAACCGCATCGATCCCGTTTACCTCAATCTCCAGAAAACCCGCCTCCACGATCCGATGCTCGATTTCATGGGCGCGAACAACCACGCGGGCGACTACCGCTCGTCCGGCTGCACCGCCTGCCACGTCCCCTACGCCAACGACCGCTCCCCCACCAATTCCGGCCCGTGGGCCAAATACGGCCACCAAGGTCTCTCCTTCTCCGCCGATCCCATGATCTCCAAGAAGGAGAAGGGCCACCCGATCAAACACCAATTCACCCGCTCCATACCGTCCTCCCAATGCATGAACTGCCACATGCACCAGGGTAACCTTTTTGTAAATCCGTTTCTTGGATACACATGGTGGGACCAGGAGTCCGACGGCGAGTTCATGTATCCGAAGGAGCAACACGACCCCACCCCCGCCGAGGAGGTCGCCCTCCACACCAGCACCCCCGAGGCCGCCGCCGCCCGCGGTCTCTGGCGCGATCCCGCCTTCCTCGAAAAGGTCGCCGAACTTAACCCCAAGCTTAAAGAGACCCAGTTCGCCGACTACCATGGCCACGGCTGGGTTTTCCGCGCTGTCTTTAAAAAGGACAAAGAGGGCAACCTGCTCACCCTCGACGACAAGATCATCCCGTCCTCCGACTCCGATAAGTTCAAAAAGGCCGTCCACCTCAAGGACGTCCACCTCGCCCGCGGCATGCAGTGCGTGGACTGCCACTTCACCACCGATGTCCACGGCAACGGCCTGCTCTACGCCGAGCCCCGTGCCGTCACCGCCATCGAGTGCATTGATTGCCACGGCACCATCGAAAAACGCCCCACCCTGCTCACCTCCGGCAACGGCGGTCGCGTCGTCAACGGCCAGGTCCTCCCCAACAACCTCGCCGAGGGCACTACGCCATTCGGCCCGCGCTTCCGCTGGGAAGGCAAAAAACTCCTCCAGCAATCCATGATGGACAAAAATCTCGTCTGGGAAGTCCCGCAGACCATGGACTCCATTGATCCCACCAGCGCCCACTACAACCCCAAGAGCGCCTACGCCAAAACCCTCCGCCGCGACGGCCAAACCTGGGGCCCCTCCGTTTCAACTTCATCTTCCCCCTTGAACTCGGCGCATCCCGCGCCGTCCGACCTCGCCCACGCCAACCAAAACATCTCCTGCCAAATCTGCCATACGTCCTGGGCCACCTCCTGCTTCGGCTGCCACCTCCCGCTCAAGGCCAACCAAAAGGTCCCCGGCAATAAATTCGAGGGCACCACCACGCGTTTCTACACGACCTACAACCCGCAAGTCGTCCGCGACGACGTCTTCATGCTCGGCCTCGACGCCACCTACAAAGACAAGCGCCTCGCCGTGCTCCGCTCTTCCTCCGCCGTCATCGTCGGTTCTCAAAACTCCAACCGCGAGTGGATCTACTCCCAGCAGCAGACCATCTCCGCCGAGGGCTACTCCGGCCAAGCTTTCAACCCCCACTTTCCCCACACCACCTCTTCCGTCGGCACCACCAAGGGCTGCACCGATTGCCACCTTTCCACCGCCAACGACAATCACGCCTGGATAACCCAGCTACTCGGTTTCGGCACCGGCACGGTCAACTTGTTTGGCCGCCACGCCTACGTCGCCTCCGGCTCCGCCGGTCTCGACGCCGTCGTCTGGACCGAACGCGAAGAGCCCCAGGCCGCCAACGGCTCCCACCTCCAGCACCTCGCCTACCCGCGCAACTACGCCGAGCACGTCGCCCGCAACTCCGTGCTCACCGAGGCCCATCACCACCACGGTCGCGGCGAGATTCTCGACCTTCTCCAGCGCGGCGAGTATCTCTACGCAGCCGCCGGCGACGCCGGTTTCATCGTCTTCGACATCGCCAACGTGGACAACAAGGCCTTCTCCGAGCGCATCACCACCGCCCCCGTCTCCCCCTTCGGCCAGCGCCTGTATGTGAAAACCCGTTACGCCACCAGCGTCGTCTCCCCCTCCACCCTCGCCCTTGATCCGCTGCGCATCCGCCTGCCCGAGAACCAGGAGCAGCCCATCGGCCTCAACTACGGCTTCATCTACATCACCGACCGCGACGAGGGCATCGTCATGGTCCTTGCCGCCACCCTCCTTGACGGCGATCCATCCAACAACTTCTTCGACGAGAAAAAAGACGTCGTCCGCTTCAACCCCGGCCACCTCCTCGACGGCGCCACCCACGCCTACATGGCCGGCACAAACCTCTACGTCGTCTGCGCCGCCGGACTCGCCGTGGTGGACGTCACCGACCCCTTCCACCCGAAGCTCACCACCGCGCCCGTGCCCGGCGTCCTGCGCGATCCGCGCAAGATCGCCTTCCAGTTCCAGCACGCCTTCGTCACCGATGCCGACGGCGTCAAAGTCTTCGAGCTTTCCGCGCCGCTCTCGCCGCACCTCATCGCGACCGTTCCCCTCGCCCACGCCGCCGGCCTCTACGCTGCCCGCACCTACCTTTACGTCGCCGACGGCCCCGAGGGCCTCGCGATCCTCGACATCAAAAACCCCGCCGCCCCGCGCCTCCACAGCCACTTCACCGCCGACGGCCAGCTCAACGATACCCGCGCCATCCAGATCGGTGCCGTCAACGCCTCCATGTTCGGCCTCGTAGCCGACGGCAAAAACGGCCTGCGCGTCGTCCAGCTCATCAGCCCCGAGAACCAGCCCAATTACATGGGTTTCTCTCCCGAACCCAAACCGAAGCTCATTGCCAACTATCCCACCGAAGGTCCCGCCCTCGCCGTCTCGCGCGGTCTCGACCGCGACCGCGTGGTGGACGAAACCGGCGGACAGAACGTCGTCTTCGGCCGGCGCGGCAGTCGCCCATTCCACGAACCCGAGTGGATGAAATTCCTCCAACACGCCGACGGCACCCCTTACCGTGTAGAGGATGTAGTCACCCAGCCCGACGGCACCCTGCAAACCAGCACCGGCAAGGTCCTCGCCCCCGCCGTCTACGTTAACCCCGAGCCTGCCGAAATCTTCGAGCCCAAACCCCGCCCCCGCCTAGAACGCCGCCCCGTCCGCTGATCGACTACCTCGCGCGAACTATAGCCGAAAAGAGCCAAAACCGCTCTAATGGCAGATGAAGCTGTTCACGCTCGGGCCGATCAAACCGAAGTCGGCCCGCAGGCGCCAGAGCAGCACGCCGAGCGCGACCAGCGCGATACCTTGTTGCAAACGAGTCATGCCGGCCGGCGTGAGCCGCGTGCGCAGCCAGCCGTGGTTAAGTTGCACCGCCCAGAGTAAGGGCACCGTGCCGAGACCAAAGGCAAGCATGAGCTCCGCCCCCTGAGCGGCCGAGCCCGCCAGCGAGGAAAAAGCCAATAAAAAATAGAGCGGGCCGCAGGGCAGCAATGGCGTCGCCGCACCCATCACCGCCGCCACCTGCCAACCGCTCCTCCCCTGCCGCCAGGTGCGCAGGCCAAGCTGCACGCGGGCGAGCAGCGCAAGACGAGGCAGTCGCGCCCCCAAACGGAGCGCAACAAAGGCGAAATAAGCCACCATGAGCCACGGCAACACTCTCGCGCCGGACGTATTCAGCCAGCCCAACGGCGCGGCGCCCAAACCGCCGGCGGCAAGGCCGAGCGTGAGGTAGGCAGCCAGACGCGTGCCGTGATAAGTCGCCTGCATCGTAAGGGGATCGTCCTTCGAGCCTCGGGCCGGCGCCAGCAGGCAGGCCAGCGGACCGCACATACCGGCGCAGTGCAGGCTGGTTACAAGACCAGCCAACAAAGCGGCCGCCGGGGTATTGACCGAGGCGAGTTCCATGGTCAGCCGCCCGCTGTTTTTTCCGGAGCAGAGGGCACGGTTTCCAGCGGCACCGTGGCCGTGGGGTGTCTGGAAGCGACGAACAACATCACCGACCAGGCTGCGATCAGCAGCACGAACAGCAACCCGACGCCAACCCAGAGTGAACTGATCTTCGGTGCTTTCACGGCGCCACCCCTCCGGCAACGGCGCGATCCGGGCCGACGAACTCGATTTCTCGAACGATCGAGAAAGTCCCCGCCTCATCGGTCGCCTTGATGCGGATTGGAAACATTCCCGGAAAACCCGCCCGGGGCGTTTCTACAATCAAGGGTCTCACCACCTCGGCCAAGGGTCCAACCTCCACGGTGCCCTCCATGCCGATCATGGTCGCGGGCACTCCGTCAGATTCCAGGGTCAGCAAAAAACGGGCGGCGACGTCACGCTTGTTCACGACCCGCACCAGATACTGGTTACGGATCGATGTCGTCTCGATAAAATAGGGTGCGCCCAGCATGCGAGTGATGCCAAAGTTAGCCGGCCTCACCCCCGATACAGCCCACGTCGCCACGCTCGCGCCCACCGCAAGGAGGATACCGTAAATAACGATACGGGGGCGGAACCAGCGGGTGCGGCCACCCGTGAACCCGGCCTGCGAATCGTAACGGACAAGTCCTTTGGGGCGTTCGAGCTTGGTCATGACCTCGTCACAAGCATCGACGCAAGCGGCGCAGGCGATGCACTCGATCTGGAGTCCCTGACGGATGTCGATTCCGGTGGGGCAAACCTGCACACAACGGTTGCAATCAATACAGGCGCCCGCGTCGGGTGGGCCAACTTTACCGCGCGGTTCGCCACGAGTGGTGTCGTAACCGATGGCGAGCGTATGATCGTCCACCAGCACAGACTGGAGGCGGCCATAGGGACAGATAATCAAGCAGAGCTGCTCGCGAAACCAAGCGAAGTTAAAGTAAAGCGCCGCGGTAAAGATGCCCGTGAAAACAAAAGCGGACCAGTGCTCGCGCGGCGCCTCATGCATCATAGTCCAGAGCTGCGGCAGGGATACGAAGTAGGAAAGAAACAGATGCGCGACGAGCGCCGAGGCGACCACGAAGGCCACCTGCTTGGCACCGCGCTTGAAGATTTTACCCGACGTCCAGGGCGCTTGATCGAGTCGCCGGCGCGCCACGGCGTCACCCTCTATGACTCGCTCGATCCTGCGGTAGACGTGCTCCAGGAAAACCGTCTGCGGACAGGCCCAGCCACACCACACGCGACCCAGAAGAGCGGTCACAAAATAGAGGGAGAAACCGAGCCCGGTGATCAGAAAAAAGAGCAGCCAGGTGTCCTGGAAAGCCAGGGTCGCTCCAAACAAATGGAACCGACGCTGCGCCACGTCCAGAAACACGGCGGGGTGGCCGTTGACCGGAATCCACGGCAGCAACAAATAGATTCCGATCAATACCCACGCCGAGGTCCGTCGCAGGGATATCCAGCGTCCTCGTGAATCGGCCGGATGCAGAAAGAAGCGCGAACCGTCCGCGCGGATGGTGGTGACGCTGTCGCGGTCGGGTCTTGGCGCTTTGGCGGATGAAGCGGTCGCGGGCATGTCACTCGACGCCGGCGGGCGCGGGGTGCTTGCTCAGCACGTAGGAAACCACTGCGGATATTTTCTTGGCTCCCAGCACAGGCCCCCAGGTCGGCATACCCTTGGCGAGCACACCGGTGTTGACGACACCGATCAGATCCATCGGACGCCCGCCGTGTATCCACTGGTCGTCGGAAAGCTTTACCCCGATGCCGCCCTCCATGTTTTTGCCGTGGCAGCTGGCGCAGGTGGTCATGAAAATATCCTCGCCCGTTTTCACGATGACGGGGTTTCGGCTCATTTTCCATAGCGCGTTATCGTCGAGCTGGGCGGAGCTGGAGGAAAGCTTGGCGGCGTCGATGCGCGCGAGTTCTTCCCCCAGCCGGGAGGCGGAGGTGCCGGAGGGGAAATGCTGGTCGGCGAGCCAGTAGATCACCGCGAAAACGATCGCTCCGTAAAAGGTGAGCAGCCACCAGTTCGGCAGGCGCTTGTCATATTCTTGAATGCCGTCGAAGACGTGCGGACGGACCGGATCTTCGCCGGGTTCTTGCGGAAGCTTGGGAGCGGGTTCGGACATGGCGGAGAAGGAAGGTTTAAGGTGCTCAGTCGTTCAGCGGCAGATTGGCCAGATGGTCGCGCTGCCCCTTTGGCATACGCAGGGCTCGAATCGAAATGGTGCAGTATATCGAGAGTGCGGTGATAAAGGCGGTGAGTGTGAAAATACTCATCCAGTGGTCGATGAGGAGACGGCGGAACATGGGCGGGAAGGAAGTGAGGTTAACGGGTCGGGGCGTGGCTCAGGGCTTTGCGACTGCGCGTTGCACGCGCTCGTATTTCCCGAGTTTTTGAAGGTAGGCGATGAGGGCGATGATCTCGCGATCAGGTTGGACTTTGATATCGGTGCCGGGTTGGGCGAGGTCAGCGACGATGCCGGCCGCCTGGGTGCCCACGGCGCTCGCAACCTCGGTGTCCGTCATGGGCGCATAAGGAACGCCAAGCGTGCGCTGGACCGAGAGCTTTTTGGCAAGGGTCGAGAGGTCCAACGGGTTGGTGAGCAACCATGGATAGTTGGGCATGTTTGACCCGGCCGAGATCGCCCGCGGGTTTTCCATGTGTCGATAGTGCCAGGAATTCGGATACTTGCTGCCGACGCGCGCGAGATCCGGGCCGATACGACGGGACCCCCATTGGTAGGGATGATCGTAGATGCTCTCACCGAGCCGGGAATAGTCGCCATAACGAAGCACGTCAGGCACGAGCGTCCGAATCATCTGCGAGTGGCAGTTGTAGCAACCCTCGCGAACATAGAGATCGCGCCCGGCGAGTTCCAGCGGGGTGTAGGGAATCTGACGGCGGTCCTCCACGTTTTCGGCGCGGTTCACCAGGACAGTCGGGATGATCTGGATCATGCCGCCAACCGCGGCGGCGAGGAAGGTCAGGATGGTAAACGGGAGTGCGCTGACCAGAAGCCGGTCATACCAGTCGCCCCAGTTGCGGCGCTTCGAGTCAAAGTGCATCCAGGCGAGGATCACGCAGATCACCGTGCCGAATAGCCCGAGCAATTGCAGGGTCGATCCGCCGAACATCCAGATACAGGCGAACAAGGTGCCGAGCACGGAGAACATGACCGGCGGGCTGAAAAGGGCCGCGAGCAGACCGATGCGCGCCGACTCGCCGGCGGGCAGACCGTCCTCGACGAAGACCTGCGCGGTGCCATCCACCACCTGCGCACCCTTGACGGTGCGGTAAACATTATAGGCCAGCATGAGCCAGCCCATGAAATAGAGTCCGCCGCCGACCACACGGAAGAGCATCATCGGCCGGATGGTGTTGAGCGTCTCCAGGAAGTTGGGATAGGTCAGCAACGTGCCACCCTCGGTGGTGGAGTTAAGCATGAGACCCTGGGTGATGCCAGAGGTCCACATGGCGGCGACGTAAAGCAGGATGCCGACCGTCCCCACCCAGAAGTGGGTGTTTGCCAGGGAGACGGAATGAAGCGGCTTGTTCCAGAGGCGTGGCAGCAGCCAGTAGATCATACCGGCGGCCATAAAGCCGTTCCAGCCCAGCGCGCCGGCGTGGACGTGACCGATGATCCAGTCGGTGTAGTGACCGAGGGCGTTGACGGATTTGATCGAGAGCAGGGGCCCCTCGAAGGTTGCCATGCCGTAGAAAGTAACCGCGGCCGCGAAGAACTTGAGCACGGGATCGGTGCGGAGCTTGTGCCACGCGCCGCGCAAGGTGAGCAGGCCGTTCAGCATGCCGCCCCATGAGGGCGCCCACAGCATCAGGGAAAAGGTCATGCCCAGGGTCTGCAACCAGCCGGGGAGCGCGGTGTTGAGCAAATGGTGGGGACCGGCCCAGATGTAGACGAAAACCAGCGACCAAAAGTGGATGACAGAGAGGCGATAGCTATAGACGGGACGTTCGGCCGCCTTCGGCACGAAGTAATACATGATGCCGAGTATCGGGGTGGTCAGGAAGAAGGCCACGGCGTTGTGCCCATACCACCACTGCACGAGACCGTCCTGCACCCCGGCGAAGATCGGATAAGAATGGGTGAGCGAGGTCGGGATGCTGAGATGGTTGACGATGTAAAGCATCGCCACGGTGATGATCGTGCCGATGTAGAACCAGATCGCGACGTAGATGCTGCGTTCATGACGCCGGGCGAGCGTCCAGAAAAAGTTGATACCGAATACGACCCAGATACCGGCGACCGCGATGTTGATGGGCCAGATCAGCTCGGCGTATTCCTTGCCTCGCGTGAAACCCAGCGGAAGCGTGACCGCCGCCGCCACGATGATGAGCTGCCAGCCCCAGAAATGGAGCTGCGACAAGAAATCACTGGCCAGACGGGCCTTCACCAAGCGCTGGGTGGAATAGTAGACACCGGCGAACATCATGTTGCCGACGAAAGCAAAAATGACCGCGTTGGTGTGCAGAGGCCGCAACCGGCCAAAGGTAAGCCAGGGCAGATCGAAGTTGACCCGCCAGAAATTGAGCTGGGTTGCCACCAGTATGCCTACCAGCATTCCCACCGCGCCCCAAATGACACAGGCGAGCAGGAATTGGCGGACGATCTTGTCGTTATAATATATCGTAACGGTGCGGGCGGGCATGACGGGATGATTAATGGGGAAAGATTAGAGACTTTATCAGTCGTGATGCTGATCGTGGGCGGCACGACGGCGGCAGCCCTCGCAGGGCGGATGCTCCGCGTCATGGACATGGGCATGGCCCCGGCCGCAACCGCCGTGAGCATGGCGCGGAACGCGCCCTTTTAACTCCAGCACGATGGGGGCGGCGACAGGTGCGTCGTCGGCCAGCGGCAGCAGTGCGTCACTCTCCGCGCTACTGTATTGCCGCCTGGTCTGTTCGCGCAAAAAAAACAGAATAAAGGTAAGCGTCAGGCACAGGCTGATCGCGAGAGTGATTGGAATAACATTCATGAGCGGTGCGTGTGGAAACCGCTACCTTAGCGATATCTAAGGAACCCCGCTGCGCGGGGTTTGGCCGTGGCTGTGCAGAATTTGGCTGAAGCAAGATGCACGTAGCCAAATCATGCACAGTCTCGGGCAATCGATGCCGCGCTTACAAATGGCCTTTCAGCTAGGCTTTACCCATGGCGCCAGCTGATATCATCCGTTTTTTCCGCACCTTTCGTCCGGATTTGCGCGTGCGCTGGGAAGAACACCTTCGCTCACTCCCGCCGTCGACAGCGATGGCGACGCCCGATGCACTGGTTCACCTCATGGACTGGACACTCCAGCGCATCGAGGCCGAGCTTTGCGCCCCCCACGGCAACCGCAATCCGCACCGCGACCCGGTCTGTCCGTGCGGGCTGAATCCGCTGACGACCTATTTCATCACCGCTGAAAACGCCGTGGTGGAAACGCTCTTCGCCAGCACGAACGGGTGGGTCGCACTACCGCCGGTCGAGCGCGAAGATGTGCTGCGACGCCTTCGTATCGCCATCCAGCGGGTGGCGCTGCGCGAGGTCGAAGCGTTCTGCGAGATCTGCAAGCAGCGCGAAATGCACACCCGTCATCATTCCAGTGAGCCCGATGCCGCGATTGCAGGCGAAGCGACTTTAACTCCGCCAACGGAAATCAAGCCTCCGGACGAAACCCACCCGGTGCCACGCCGCGCCGGCTTGCTGCCGCCTTAAACCACAAGGCTGAGAAGGCGCTGGTCAGGCCAGTTCGATTCCGCGATGGATGCGACTGCGGTAGTCCGTAGGAGCCTCCCCGGCAATGCGGCGAAACACCCGATTGAACTGCGACAACGATTGGAAGCCGGCCTCGAACGCCGCTTCGCTGATGCGCTTGTGCGGATTGAGCAGCAAGTTCTTCACCTTCTCGACCCGCACGCGGGCGAGATAATCGGTAAACGTCATGCCGGTCGACTTCTTGAACATCTTGCAGAAGTAAAACGCGCTCATGTTTACCGATTTGGCCACCTGCTCCAGGGCAAGATCCTCGGCATGCCGCTCAGTGATGAAGGCCCGGGCCCTGACAATACTGGGCGCCTCGGCATGGCTCTCGCGCACGGAGAGATCATTGCTCAGCGAGGATAAATGCTGTGCGAAGATACTCAGCAACCGGAGGATAGACTCGTATTGTCGCCGGTTGAGGACACGGCTCTGGAAATACGCCTCTTCGAGTTTTTTCAGGTCGATATCGGTGCCAAACTTCAGGAGTTGTTTGGTGGTGGCAGCGAAGACCTTGGTATCGGGCTTGCTCAGCAAAACCTGACCGGTTTGCAAAAACGCCACCAGGTTTTCCCCTACACGGATAGGCACCGCGGAATCGCAGAGGCCGGCGAAGCACTTGAGGGTCTTGGGCTCCAACTGGGCTTCTTCCTCTACCCGTTTCTGCAACTGCAGACAGGCGGAGCAACTGTGGTTGGACTTCGCCATTAAAGCGCAGAAGGGATTCTCGTTCGGGTCTTTATGATGAGGAAGATCGAACGCCTCAATGGGCCGTAAGTTGATCGGAAGTCCGGTGGTGTCGCGAAAGGCCTGCTCGTAATCTTGGAAAATTTGCGAGCGCTTGAGTTGTTCCACTAACTCTCTGCTGCGTTTTACGGGATCGGCGGTGGTGGACATGGCAAAATATACGCTAACCAATAAACAGGTAATTCATCCGACTAAACTACGGCAACATAAACCGCGACCCGTAGCCAAAAAGTAATTTACCATGTTAATGGCCTCGGGTGCGCACTTATACACGCCCTGCGCGCGTCCACATCCCTTGCGCCGGATAAAAAAACGGTTCGACAAGTCCGCCCCACCCGCCTGAATTTCGATCATCATGTCTTCGTCCCAGACCTCCCTGCCCAAGGCTTCCGGTTTCAATCCCGCGCAGATCGCCGTCGATTTCGTGCTCTGCGGTCTCTTTTTCGCTCTCATTTTTTACTTTGTGCGCAGCCACGTCATGTCGGAAAACACGACGATGGTGCTGATATTCAGCATCTACACCACGCTTTGCGTGACCGGTGTGTTTTGGATGGCGATCCAGATGTTGCGCGTGGTGATTTCCGGCGAGCGCATCCTCAAGGCCGAACGCGCGGCTCGCTAAACCTTCCTTTGCGTCCTACGCCGAGCTTGCATCGATTTACAACGACCTCGCCGCGTTATCAGCCGTGAGCGAGTCAGCCTCTACCAACGACGCAGGCATGCCCGAACCGCTGCCTCGCACGACGACGGCGGCGGAGGACTACCTGGAGCGCATCGCCTCCCTGATCAAGACCAAGGGCTATGCCCGCGTGGTCGATATCGCCGCGGAGCTTAAAATTTCGCAGGCGAGCGTCACCACCATGGTTCAGCGGCTCGATGCCGACGGCCTGGTGAAATACGAAAAATATCGCGGCATGGTGCTCACGCGCGCGGGAGAATTCGTCGCCGCGCGCATCGCCCACCGGCATGAGTTGTTGACCCAGTTGCTGCGCTTTTTCGAGCTGCCGGAGGATGTCATTTTTCGCGATGTCGAGGGCATGGAGCACCATATCAGCGGCGAGACGCTTGAAGCATTGGAACGCCTCACCAAACACCTCGAAGCCCATCCCGAGATCGTCGCCGAGCTCAGGAAGTAAGGAGACGCCTGAACGCCACTTAGCGGGCAGGCAGGGCCGCGAGCACCTCCACCGAGAGGAGCGCGATCGCGTCGCTCAACTGCCGGGCCAACGCGCTGTAATCGCCCTCCGTCCAGACCGTTTCCGGGGCATTGAACACACGTCTCATCCGCACCGCTCCGTCCGACCTGGCGTCCGTCACTTCAACGATGCACGCGAAGCTTGCCGCAGCCGTGCCGTCGGCTTTGACCATACCTTCGCAACGCAGGATCGAAAGCGTGACATCGACATCCCGCGTCACCTCGAGGGGGAATGGATAGGGATAAACGCGCCCGACCTGGCCCGAAGCCAGCAATTGCGCGCCCAGCATACGGCCCACGCCGGTGCTCAGGGGCTCCGCCCAACGCGCAAAATCGCGGTAATCGATCTCGTTATCCCCGCGCCGGACGATCATCGACTTGCCGTCGAGATAAGGCGCGGTGCGCACCGTCTGCAACCCCACCCGCAGGGTGCCGGCCGGCATCGAAGCCGCCACTGCCGGGATCGCTGGTCCGGTCAGCACGTAAAAGCGCGTGGGATCCGTCTGCGGCTTGGGGAAGACACTGCAGCCCGCGAGCCCGGCCGTCACGGCCAGTGCCAGCACGGCTGACGCCAAACCTGCAAGTTTACGGTATGCGCCCGCTCGTTTCGTTTTAGTCGTCATGATCATGGTCGTTTCGTGCCTGATGGTGGAGCTGCAACTCATTCCTTGGTGCGTCCGCTGAGCAGGGCATTGGGGTTACGTTCCAAAAAGTCCGCCAGACGTGCCACCGCCGCGGCCGCCTCACCCATGCGTGCGAGGGCCTTGGCGGCGTCGTCTCCAAGTCCCTGTTGCGAACTGATAAAGCGCTTAAAGACTGTCGCAGTCTCCTTGAACTCGCCCAGGGCGCCCTGTGCGTCCCTGAGCACAAGATTCAGCTGCTCGCTGCCGGGGCCGATGCTCTTTTCGAGCTCCGCGAGAACCTTTTCCAGGTGGGCGGAGGCCGAGGCCGCGTTGACGAGGATCTGGCGCAGTTCGGGGGACTCCGCCAGCGTGCGCACCGATTTCGCAGTATCCGTCCATTCGCGTGAAAGGGTGGCCAGGTCCGCCGCGTTGACCTGGCGGCGGGTATCGTCCAGCAGACCCTCGATCTTGCCTGCCAGTCGCTCAAGATCGATCCCCTTCATGTGCTTCAAAATTTCGGTAAGATTGGCCTGGAATTCTGAAATCGCCGAGGGCACCGCCGGCATCTCCACGTAGGCCGAGTGAACCCCTTCCCGCTGCCTGAAGGGGTAGTCCTTAACGTTGTAAAAGTTCAACTCCACGTAGAGCAGGCCGGTGGCCAGGCCGATGACGCCCAGCTGCGCACGCAACCCGTCATGGATCATGCGCTCAATCTCCTTGCGGTCTGAGACGTCCACCGGCTTTCCGCTGCCGTCAGCCACGACATTGCGGCTCAGTTCGCACACCACCGCCACCACCGAACTGCGACCTTCCGCCAGAGCCCGGACATTCAAATCCACCACCCGGCCGATGCGCACCCCGCGCAGCTTCACCGGTGAACCCAGGTCGAGGCCGTGGATCGATTCGTCGAAATACACGATGAAACGCTCCGGCTTGGAGAAGAAATTGACCCCGCCGAAGGAAAACAAGGCGATGAGGCCGACGCTGAAAGCACCGAGCACGAATAAGCCGACAACAGCGGGACTGATTTTGGTTTTCACGGGAAAAAAGGATTGGGTCGCGACGCGCTCAAGGGGCTGTTTTTACGCAAGGGCCGCGGATGGCGAGGTGGGTTGATGCGCGTCTTCACCGCGCCCCAGAAACTCCCGCACCCGGGGATCGGTGCTGGACTTCACCAGCACGCGCGGGTCGCCGTCCGCGATCACTCCTTTGGCCGTTTTATCGAGCATGATGACGCGATCCGCTATGGCGAAGATCGAGGCCAGCTCATGCGAGACCACCACGCAGGTCATGCCCAGCAAATCGCGCAGGTTGACGATGAGTTCATCGAGCTTGCGCGAGGAGAGCGGATCGAGTCCCGCCGAGGGCTCGTCGAAAAAAACGATCGCGGGATCCAGGGCCAGCGCCCGCGCCAGACCGGCGCGTTTTTTCATGCCTCCGCTGATCTCGTCGGGGAAATAGCCCTCGTAGCCGGACAGGCCCACCTGCGCCAGCTTCATGGCCGCCAGCTCCTGCCGCTCCGGAGCACTCAAGGGGGTGTATTCTTCGAGCGGCAGCATCACATTCTCCATCAAGGTCAGGGAACTCCACAGCGCGCCGCCCTGATAGAGCACGCCGATGCGCTTGAGCATCTCCCGCTGCCGGTCTGCATCGGATACATTGAAGCTTTCGCCGAAAAAACTCACCGTGCCGGCCGTGGGCGTCCTCAGTCCGACCAGATGGCGCAAGAGCGTGCTTTTGCCGCAGCCCGAACCGCCGATGATGAAAAAAATCTCCCCGCGCCGGACCTGGAAGTTAAGGTTCTTGAGCAGCACCTTGCCATCGTAGCCGCATTGCAGACCGGCCACCTCGAGCGCAGGCCGATCGGGGATGGAATTAGACGTCAAATCATTCACAGGCCGAAGACGTTAAAAACAACCGCGAACAAGGCGTCGAACACGATGATAAACAAGAGGCCCATGACCACCGCCGAGGTCGCCGCCCGCCCCACCCCTTCCGCGCTGCGATCCGCGCGCAGACCGCAATGACAACCCGCCAGCCCCACCAATAACCCGAAGGCGGAGGCCTTGATCAAACCCGTGCAAACATCCGACAGGTCGATGGCCGACTGCGTCTGCACCCAGTAGGCGGCCGGCGGGATGTCGAGCAAACCGAGCGCTACCAACAGGCCTCCGAAGATGCCGAGCGCATTGGCATAGAGCGCCAGCAAAGGCATCATCACCGCCAGCGCCACCAAGCGCGGCAGGACTAGGAAATCCACCGGCCGGATGCCAAGCGTCGTTAACGCATCGATCTCCTCGCCCGCTTTCATGTTGCCCAGTGTGGCCGCAAAGGCCGCTCCGGTGCGACCGGCCAGAATGATCGCCGTCATCATCGAGCCCATCTCGCGCACCATCACCAAACCGACCGCGTCGGCCACGTAGATGTCCGCCCCGAACTGCCGCATCAAAATCGCCGATTGATAGGCCATGATCAGCCCCACCAGCAGGCTGATGAGGCTCACGATCGGCAGCGCCATCGCCCCGCATTGCTGCATCTGGTCGAGGCAGTCCCGCCAGCGAAATTTAGCCGGTAGTTTTGCCAGCGCCGACGCACTCAACACACATTCGCCTACAAACGTCGCGATCTCACGGGTCTTGGCCCACACGTCTTGTGCCGCGAAGCCCACCGTGCTCAGAAAATCGCCCGCTCGATCAAAGCTCACTTTCGTCTCGTTCACCACCAGGAGCTGTCCCAGCAGTTTTTGCAACGCGACCGGAAGTTCCGTCAGGTCGCAATACGCGCCTTGAACCCGGCACCACTGCCTCACCTCGAAGACGAAGAGCAGCAAGGCGCTGTCCCAGCCCTCCAGCTTGCCCCACTTCAACTTCACCCTTCGCGCTTCCAGTCCTCCCCGTAGTTGCGACCAGACCGGCCTCGGCTCGGTGATGCGCCAGGTGCCGCGCAACTCCACCACCAGCCAGTCGTCCTGGACGGACGCGTGCACGCGCGGATCGGCGGCGGTGGTGGGCGTGGGCGCTGCTCTCATCGCCGTCACCTTGCAAGATCACGCCTAGGTAAACCACCCTCAATTTGCACTCCGGCCAACTTCTCCCCCCTTGCACCTCACGAATCCCTTACGCCGCTCATCCCGGCAGGTAACAGCAGGGCTTGCGGCAGTCGCCCCTCCTCTCTCGACTCCTTCCATGCGTATCCGCACCGTGCTCTTCGACCTCGACGGCACCCTCCTCGACCACTTTTCCGCCATTCACCGCTCGCACAACCACGTGCGGCGCCACTACGGCCTGCCTGAAGCCACCCGCGACGAGATCATGCGGGCCGTCGGGGGCGGGTTGCCCGAGGCTTTGAATAAAACGCTCGGCGCCTCCCACCGCCATCTCCTTGAGGAGGCCTTGCCGGTCTACCGCGCCTATTGGGACGCCACCATGCTGGACGACGTCATCCTGCTCCCGGGCGTGCGTGAACTGCTCGCCTCGCTTCATTCCCTCGGCGTGCGCTCCGCCGTTTTCACCAACAAACACGGCCCCTCCGCCCGCCGCATCTGCACCCACCTCGGGCTCGATGCCCATCTGGCCGGTGTCTACGGTGCCGCGGACACCCCCTGGCTCAAACCCGATCCCGCCTTCACCGCCCACGCTCTGGCCGCCCTGAACACCACCGCAGCCGAGAGCGCCC
This sequence comes from Verrucomicrobia bacterium IMCC26134, assembly GCA_000972765.1. Lineage (GTDB taxonomy): Bacteria > Verrucomicrobiota > Verrucomicrobiia > Opitutales > Opitutaceae > IMCC26134_A. Next base: position 2,436,212 of record CP011265.1, read on the forward strand.
TGGTCGGCGACTCTCCGTGGGATGTCCTCGCCGCGCTGCGCGGCGATCTCGCCGCCTGCTACGCCGTGACCACCGGCACGCATACGGCCGCCGAGCTCGCCGCCACCGGCGCCCCCTCCGCCAATATCTACGCCGACTGCCGCGCCCTCGCTCCCGCCTTGCTCGCCGCCTGCTCTTCTTAATTGACGCCGCCCGTCTCCTCCGTGGCCAAATCCGCCCCAGCCTCCTCCGCCTCCTCCCCGCCTGACGCCCTCTCCGGCGTGCTGGAGCGCATCATCTTCGCCAACGAGGAGAACCACTACACCATCGCCGAGTTCATGCCCGACGGCGGCGACGAGCGCGTCACCATCGTCGGCACCCTCCCCGGCATCCAATGCGGCGAGACCCTCCGCCTGCGCGGCACCTGGGCCAGCCACGCCCAGCACGGCGCCCAGTTCAAGATCGAGACTTTCACCTCCGAGCTCCCGTCCAGCGTATATGGGATTCGCAAATACCTCGGCTCCGGACTCGTCCAGGGCGTGGGCAAGGTTTACGCCAACAAAATAGCCGACGCCTTCGGGGCCGACACCTTCCGCGTCCTCAGCGAGGAATCCGGCCGCCTGCGTGATGTCCCCGGCATCGGCAAGGTCCGCGCCTCCGCCATCAAGAAGGCGTGGGACGAGCAGCGCGCCTTCCGCGAGCTCTACATCTTCCTCCAGACTTACGGCGTCACCACCGGGCAGTGCGTGAAGCTCATCAACAAATACGGCGGCGAGGCCCGCCAGATCCTCACCCACGAGCCCTACCGTGTCGCCCGCGAGATAGACGGCATCGGCTTCAAGACCGCCGACCGCATCGCGATCAACCTCGGCTTCGCCAACGACGCCCCGCCCCGCCTCGACGCCGGCATCCTCTACGCCCTCGATGTCCTCCAGGAGGAGGGCCACACCGCCCTGCGCGAGATGGAGATTCGCGACTACGCCGCCGGCCTGCTCGAAACCTCCGCCGAGCGCATATCCGCCCGCCTCGAAGCGCTCGTCGCCTCGCGTGATCTCGCCCGCCACGCCCCCGCCGGCGTCGTCGATCCCCTGCCCGGCTCGTCCCTCATCCAGCTTCCCGTCCTCGACCGCGCCGAGGCCAAGATCGCCGGTGCCGTCCGCCGTCTCACGCTTGTCCCCAGCGGCCTGCCGCCCATCAAGATCGACGCCGCCGTGGTCTGGGCCGAGGCCAAGGCCGGCTTCACCTTCGCCGAGGCCCAGCGCGAGGGCATACGCTCCGCCCTCGGCTCAAAAGTCTCCGTGCTCACCGGCGGTCCCGGCACCGGCAAGACGTCCTCGCTCCGCGCCCTCGTCGATATCCTCAAGGCCAAGAAGGTCCGCCTCTCCCTCGCCGCCCCCACCGGCCGTGCCGCCCAGCGCCTCACCGAGTCCACCGGCGGCTTCGCGCAAACCCTCCACCGTCTGCTCAAGTTCAACCCCCAGCGCGGCGGCTTCGATGCCAACGAGGACCACCCCCTCGCCACCGATTTCCTCATCGTGGACGAGGCCTCGATGCTCGACACCCGCCTCGCCGCCGCCGTCTTTGCCGCCGTGCCCGCCCGCGCCCACCTCCTGCTGGTCGGCGACACCGACCAGCTCCCCAGCGTCGGCGCCGGCAACGTGCTCAAAGACCTCATCGCCACCGGCACCGTGCCCGTCACCCGTCTCAGCGTCGTCCACCGCCAGCAGGGCCAGAGCGAGATCGTCACCACCGCCCACGCCATCAACGCCGGAGAAACCAGCCTGCCCATCGCCGTCGATACCCTCGAAAAACTCCAGCCCTGGGCGGACCTGACCTTCATCGTCGCCACCGACGCCGAGGACTGCATCCGCAAGACTCTCGCCCTCTGCACCGACTTCATCCCCACCCACTACCGTTGGATGAAGCCCGGGGACATCCAGGTCCTCGCCCCCATGCACAAGGGCACCGCCGGCGTCGGCAACCTCAACCTCCAGCTCCAGACCGCCCTCAACCCCCACGGTCGCGGCCTGCGCGGTCCGAGCGGAGAATTCCGCACCGGCGACAAGCTCATCCAGCTGCGCAACAACTACGACAAGGCCCTCTTCAACGGGGACATCGGCCTCGTCACCGCCACCGACCCCGACGCCGGCACGCTCGAGGCCGACTTCGACGGCACTCGACACACGTTTACCCGCGGCGAGCTGGGCGATGCCGCCCTCGCCTACGCCATCAGCATCCACAAGAGCCAGGGCAGCGAGTATCCCGTAGTGATTATTCCGCTACTGAAGGCCCACTTCATGATGCTCCAGCGCAACCTTCTCTACACCGCCATCACCCGCGGCAAAAAAAAGGTCTTCATCGTCGGCGAACCCGCCGCCTACGGCATGGCCGTGCGCAACAACGAGGCCCGCACCCGCAGCACCCACCTGAAGGAAAAGATCACCGCCCTCGCCAACGGCGCGCCTGCCGCCTGAGCCTCTCCGATGCCTTGGACAACGAAAGCCACCCGGCGCCCGATGCTCCCCGATTGGGCCCTCGCCGCCTCGGCCCCCGCCGCCCCGCGCTCCCGTTCACGTGCGCTTCTGATCATCGACCAGCGCCCGCTCCAACGCTCCGCCTGGGCCGAATTCCACTCCGCCCGCAAGCGCCATGAAAAGGCCGGTCGCGATCTCCAGCGCCACGAAGAGACCGACACGCCTTCCTTCCAATCCTGGCTCGCCCAGACCTTCCCCCAGCTCGTCACCGCCCTGCGCGAGTTCGAACAGGATCTCGCCCAAAAAGCCGCCGCCGTGCGCTCCGTCGAGTTCCAGGCCGCCATGAGCGGTCGCTCCCTCAAAAAGCTCTGGGCCGAATACAAGGCCTACCAGGCCGACCCCGAGGCCTTCGAACGCGCCGCCCGCGACGAGGAGGAGGCTGAGGCCAAGGCCCGTGCCGAAGCCGAGGCGAGCAATCCCCGCCGCTCCGGCCGCCACCCCGCCGACGCAATCGACAACGCCTTTGACGACTTCTTCAAAAGTTTCATCGACGATGACGAGTTCGGCGACTCCTTCCGTCACGACCCGCGCTCCCGCGACCAAGCCGACCACGACGTCCACGCCCGCCGCCTCGCTCCGAAACCGGAAAACGCCGGCGCCAGGGACATCTACCGCCGCCTCGTCTCGCACCTGCACCCGGACCGCGGCGGCGACTGGACGCCCGCCCGCGAACGCCTCTGGCACGAGGTGCAGGATGCCTGGGCCGCCCGCGACGCCGACTGGCTTTCCCGCCTGGAAGTGAGTTGGGAAACCGCCAACGACACCGTCGGCCCCGACTCCTCCCTCGGCCGCCTGCGCCTCGCCATCGCCGAGCTCGAAGCCGCCCGCCGCGACACCGAGCACAAGCTCCGTCACTACCGCAAAACCCGGGCCTGGCGCTTCACCCTCTCAGAGAAAAAGCGCCCGAAGCTGCAGCAACAGGTCCACGCCGAACTCCTCCACGATCTCGAGCACCTTCGCCGCCAGCTCGACCACCTGAACCGCACCATCGCCGCCTGGGAGGCTCCCCTCCCCAGCCGGCGCCGACACGGCGCCTAAACCCCGAAGCACTCCGCCATCCCCCTCATCCTCCGCCCACCAGCCGGAAGGTGTGGCCGATCGAGTTCACCTGGCCGCTGATGCGGCGCAGGGCGTTGAACATATCGAGGAAATACCCGCTTGCCTCCAGCACCTCGGCATCACCCGAGCGCAGGCGTTCGTAGTGTTTTTTCTGCACCTCGATGCACCACTCCTTCAGCGCCTCGCCCTCCTTCAAAAACTCCTCCGCCAGGCTGCGCTCCCGCGTGGCCAGCAAGGATATCGCCATGCTCAAGCGGTGCTGCACCCGCCGCTGCAACTCCGCCAGACTGGCCGAGTCCTCCGCCGCCAGCGGCAATGGCCGCTCCGCGTGCTTCAGCGCCTGCACACAGAGTTCCTTGGCCACGATATCACCCACCGCCTCCAGCTGACTGGCAAAGTGCAGCAGTCCGAAGCGCAGCTCGCTGTCGCGCGAGTTCAGCGACTCCACGGATATGTGGCTCAGGTAGTTTTTGATCGAGGTGTGCAACTCGTCCACCCGGTCGTCCCGTGCCCGCACCTGGGCGGCCTGCTCGGCGGAGCGTTGCAGATAGGCCTCCCAGCTGCCCGCGAGCATGCCCTGGACGTCGTCGGCCAGCCGGAGCACTTCACGCGAGGCGTTGGCCAGCGCGAAGACCGGACTGCCCAGCGCGCGCGGATCGAGGTGGGTCGAGACCGCCGCTCCCGCCGGCACCGCCACCACCGGACGGATGAGCCGCGCCATCCAGTTCGAGAGCAGCCCGGCAAAAACCAGCCCGAGCAGGGCGGACAGCACGTTGAACCCGGTGTGCAAATCCGCCCCGTGCCGCGTGAGCGTGCCCGGCATCTGCGTCACCAGGTTCACCAGCGGGTCAAAAGCCACCAGCACCGCACCGGCCACCCCGCATTTGATCACCAGATTCGCCCAGGTCAGCCGGCGACCTTCGAGCGTGCCCCAGCCCGCGAGCAAGGAGGTCAACCCGAGCCCGATATTCGCGCCGATCACGACCGCCAGCACCACCGGGAGCGTCACCGCACCCGCCTCGCCGAGAGCGAGGGTGAGCCCGATCGAGGCGGTGGAACTTTGCATCAACATCGTGAGCAACGCCGCCACGATCACCAAGGCCAGCCGGTAGTGCGTCGCCACCGCCATCAGAGTCTGGAAATCGGCCACCCCCGCCAGCTCGCGCGCGGCGTTGCTCGTGATCGTCATTGAGAGAAAGACGAAGCCGAGCCCGAGCAGGGTCTGCCCGATGCCGCGCACCGTCTCGCTGCGGCCGTATTGAAACCCCAGCAGCCCGAGCACCAGCATGACCGCGTAATAATCAAAAAAGCGAAACGCGATGAGCTGCACCGTCACCGTGATACCGATGTTCGCCCCGAGCAAAAAAATCAGCAGACGGCTGCCCGCGAGTTGACCGGCATTGAGCAACTGCAGGGTGAAGAGGGTCTGCGCGGTCGAAGACGGTGCCGCCGCCCCGAAGGTGAAGCCGGCCAGCAAGGCCGCCCCGCGCCGTTTTTGCAGCGTCTCGATCCAGCGGTGGATTCGCGCGCCCGCCAAGCGGTCGAGTCCTTTGCGCAGGAATCGTGTGCCGAATAGAATCAGGGCGATGCCGCCCGCGATATCCATCATTACCATTTACGACGCGATTGTATACCCGTCAGGTCTGGTAACACAATCGTAACATCTGTGTTTTTGTAGTGCTTGTCCGAGGAGCGAGCGACCGGCCGAGGCCCTGCCCCTCATCCGGCCTCAATCGAGCCTTCCGTCACCCCAAAAACCCCTTCCTTGGCTGCCCGACATGGATTCGAACCATGACTAGGTGAGTCAAAGTCACCGGTGCTGCCATTACACCATCAGGCAAGGAAGGGATGGGAAAACGTGCGCGCCGTCTGGTTCTCGTCAAGGCCTGAGATTAGGCTCCCCTCCAGACCCTGCCGGCAATAGGGCGCGCTCACCCCGCTCAAGACTCGACCACAAAGGGCTGATAGACGCCGGCCTGCCCGGGCGAAAGCCGCACTTTGAGGAACACGCCGTTGTCGCGCTCTTCCTCGTGCTGGATGTGGCCCACCGCGTGGAGTTTAGCGATCAAGTCGTAACGGGAGTGCGGGATCAGCAGGTCCATCTGCCCGAAGGCATCCGCGATCAGCTCCAGGCATTGGTCCACCAGCCCGTCCATGCCTTGGCCGGATTTGGCGCTCAAAAAGATTCCCTCCGGCACCAGAAGTTTTGCGCGCAGCAGATGACCTTCGTCGGCGGCGTCCACTTTATTGAAGACCGTGACCATGCGTTTCTCGTCCGCGCCGAGTTCCTTCAAGACGTCGAGCGTGGTCTGGTGGTGCGCGGCGAGATTGGGCGCGGTCACGTCCAGCACGTGGATAAGAAAGTCCGCCACCAGCGCCTCTTCGAGCGTGGCCTTGAAGGCCTCGACCAGACCGTGCGGCAGGCGGCGGATAAAGCCCACCGTGTCCGTGACCAGCACCTTCTGGTTGCCGCGCAACAGGAGCTGGCGGGTGGTCGGGTCGAGCGTCGCGAAGAGTTTGTCCTCCGCCAGCACGCTCGCGCCGGTGAGGGCGTTGAGCAGGGAGGATTTGCCGGCGTTGGTGTAGCCGACGATCGCGGCGGTCGGCACCGGCACGCGCTGGCGTTTGTGGCGTTGCACGCCGCGCTGTTTGCGCACCTCGAGCAGCTCGCGCTTCAGGCGCACGATGCGGTCGTTGACGAGCCGGCGGTCCTGCTCGAGCTGGGTCTCGCCTTCGCCGCCCATCGCGCCGCCACCGCCGCCGCCGCCGCGCTGGCGGGAAAGGTGCGTCCAGGCCCGGGTCAGGCGGGGCAACGAATACTGCATGCGCGCCAGCGCCACTTGCAGCACCGCCTCCCGGGTGCTCGCCCGGTCGGCGAAGATGTCGAGGATCACCTCTTCGCGGTCGATCACCGCGAGTTCGGATTGTTTTTCCCAGTTGCGCTGCTGCGCCGGCGAGAGCGACTCGTCGATCACGATCAGGTCGGCGTCCAGCTCCTTCGCCCTGGCGATGAGCTCCTCGGTTTTGCCGCTGCCGGTCAGCGTGGCGGGGGTCGGCTGGCGCAGGTTGACCAGCTCCATGCCGACGACGTCGATGCGGAGGTTCTGCACCAGCTCCTCCAGCTCGGCGAGCAGCTCGGCCGCCTCTCCGGGCGCCATCTCGGTCGTCTGTATGCCCACCAAAAACGCCCGCTGGCAGCGCTTCGAATCCGTCGCGGGAACTTGATCAAGGAAATCGGCCATGTGGGATAACGTAGCCGATTATCGGCGGCTGTCCACGCGCACCACCGTCATGCCCGCCGCCTGCGCCGCGCGTATGCCCGGCTCGGCATCCTCGAACACGAGGCACTTCTCCGGCGCCACGCCGATGCGGCGCGCCGCTTCAAGGAACATGTCGGGAAAGGGTTTTCCGCGTCCCGGTGCCACGTCTTGCGGGGTCACGATCACCTTGAACAGGTCGCCGAGGCCCGCCGCCTGGATCGAGGGCAGCGCCACGTCGGGCGTGCCGCCGGTGGCGATGGCCACCGGGTGCGTTTTCGCCATCAGGCGGGCAAACTCCACCACTGGAGCGATCGCCGCGATCGCCTCGCTGCTCAGGCGTTCGCGGTAGAGTTCCTCCTTGTGCTCGGCCACGCTGTCCGGCGACTCGATGGCGAGGCCGTGCTTCTCCGCCAGCAAGGCCGCCACTTGCAGCGAAGGCACCCCGCCCAGCGCATAAAAATAGTCCTCGTCGAGCACGCCCGCCAGGCCTTGGTGACGCATCGCGGCCGACCAGGCGCGGTAGTGGACCGGCATCGTGTCAATCAGGGTTCCGTCGAGGTCGAAGATGTAGCCGTCGAAATCGCCGGCGGGGATGTTGAGTTCCATAAACGGTCCAACAGAGCGAACCCCCTCCGCCGGCGCAACCGAAACCATCAAGCCGCGCCACCCGCCGCCATCCGCCGCTTCCAGCGCAGCGCCACCGTCACCAGCGCGATCAGGGCCGGCACCTCCACCAGCGGACCCACCACCGCCGCGAAGGCCGCGCCCGAGGTCAGACCGAAGACGCCCACCGCCACCGCGATCGCCAGCTCGAAGTTATTCCCCGCCGCGGTGAAGGCCAGCGTCGCCGCCCGCGCGTAGTCCGCGCCCGCCTTCACGCTCAGCCAGAACGTGCTGGTGAACATGATCGCGAAATACACCGCCAGCGGCACCGCGATGCGCAGCACGTCGAGCGGCCGCGCCAGCACTTGCTCCCCTTGCAGGCTGAACATCACCACGATGGTGAAGAGCAGCGCACCGAGCGTGATCGGGCTGATAAACGGCAAAAACTTGCCGTCAAACCACGCCGCCCGCTCCGGCGAGCCGCGACGCAGGGCCACCCGCGTCAGCCACCCGGCCAGAAAGGGAATCCCGAGGTAGATAAACACGCTCTGCGCGATGCTTCCGATCGTGACCACCGAGAGGTCGAGCACGCCGAGATCCACCCCCACCAGCGGCGGCAGCACTTTGAGAAACAGCCAGGCCAGCGGCGCGAAGGCGAAGACCTGGAACAGCGCGTTCGCCGCCACCAGTCCGGCGCAATACTCGCGACTCCCGCCCGCCAGGTCGTTCCACACGATCACCATCGCGATGCAGCGCGCCAGCCCCACCAGCACCAGCCCGGCGAAATACTCCGGCTGGTCGCGCAGAAAAACCGCCGCCAGCGCGAACATCAAGACCGGCCCCGCCAGCCAGTTTTGCACCAGCGAGAGCGCGAGCATGCGTTTATTGCGAAACACATCCGGCAGCTCCTCGTAGCGCACCTTCGCCAGCGGGGGATACATCATCAGAATCAACCCGACCGCGATCGGCACCGAGGTCGTGCCCACGCTCCAGCGCGTAAGCGTCTCGGCCAGCCCGGGCGCGAACTCGCCCAGCGCGACCCCGAGCGCCATCGCCGCGAAGATCCACGCCGTCAGCCAGCGGTCGAGAAAGGAGAGGCGTCCGGCCAGCGAGGGATTCGCACTCATGCGCCCGCCTTCGCCGCCAGTTTCAGCTGGTCGCGCCGTCCTTCGGCGTAAGCCGTGAACACGCGGCGGATTTCGTTCCTCACCTGGCGGAACACCGCGAGCTTTTCCTCGTCCGTGCCGGTCGCGTGCGCCGGGTCATAAAAGGGCCAGTGGTGGCGGTTCAACTGTCCGGGGAAAATCGGGCAGTCCTGGTCGGCGTTTCCGCACACCGTGATGACGGTCTCAACGGTCTGCTCCATGAACTCTTTCATGTGCTTCGAGCGGTGCCCGGAGATGTCGATGCCGATCTCCTTCATCGCCACGATGGCGAGCGGATGCACGTAGCCCGCCGGTTTCGACCCGGCGCTCACGACGTTAAACAGGTCGCCCGCCGCCGCGCGCAACAGGCCTTCGCCCAGATGACTGCGGCACGAGTTTCCCGTGCAGAGAACAAGGATGGTGGGTTTTTCGTTACTCATAAAAAAGTCTCCTTCGCGTCGCGCTCAGCAGCAGCCGGACCCGGGTTTGCACGCGCCCGCAGCCGTCGCAGCCGAGGGCACGCAGAGCTCCTTCGCCAGGCAGTCGGTGTGTTTCTTGCCCAGCTTCACGCTCAAGCCCCCGGCCCCGCGCTCCACCGCCACGACGCGCAACTGCACGACGTTGCACGCCTCGTATTCGAGCTCCACCGGCAGGTCCTCGTCGCGCAGGATGGGGGCCGCCGCCGTGATGGCCTTGAGCAACTTGCCGCCGGTGATGCGGTGGTCGGTGTCGTCGCCCACCCAGGTTTGCAGCAGGCAACTGACCACGCGGCGCACCGTGCCGCCGCAATCGACAAAATCCTTCTGCACGCGCCCGACCTCGGTCACGTGGAAATGCGCCTCGATCGGCTCGCCATCGGGCCAGATCACGGTGAGCGGCAGCTCCGGCGCCGCCGCCAGCGCGGCGCACAGCGCGTTCAAACTCATCGTGGTCTGGTCCGTTTCGGTCGTAGTGCAGCAGGATATGGTCATAAAAATGATTCGCGACCGCGCACGCCGCCTCAGCCAGCCTCCGCGCAGCCGCAGGCCGCCTCCGCGTCGCGTTTGCCCGCGACCGGCGAGCAGGCGACATCGAGCTTTTTAAGCCGGGCCCGGTCGCGCTTGAACTCCGCGTCGGTCTTCACGCAGTCCGCCAGGCACGCCAGATTGGCCTCCAGCTCCGTCGACCGCGCCCGCTCCGGCGGCAGCGCGTAGATAACCCAGTTGCCGCGCCGGCTGGCGACCACCAGGCCGCGCTCGCGCAGGTAGCCGAGGTGCTTGGAGATTTTCACCTGCGGCTCGGCCAGCACCGTCTGGAAGTGACACACGCACAGCGGCCCGTCCTGCAATACGCACAGGATACGCAGCCGGGTCGCGTCGGCAAAGGCACGATAGAGCTGCACCAGTTCCATGACCATACCGGTGCGCACGAAAGCATATTCCGCAAGCGGAATACGCTTTCGCCGCCGTATCGTAACCCGTCACGCATTCTGCTTCCTCCGTGCTCTCCGCGCCCTCCGTGGTAAAAGTCCGTCAATTCAAGCACCGCGCTCACAAAGGCCGCGGAGTTCGCTTCGGCACCCGGTTGCCTGCCGCCTCCGCTGCAAATACCTCGGCGCCGCCCCGCTTTCTCTTTGCCCGCCCGCCGTGCTTCCAGTCCCCTCCTCCCCATCATGACGTCACGCCGCGATTCCGCCCCAAACCCCGCTGCCGGCCCGCTCCCGCCCGTCACCGACTGGCGCACCTCCGACGCCGACGAGATCAACCGCCGCCGCGCCCGCGCCCGCGAGGAGCAGCCCGGCGTCGTCAACCTCAGCCCCGCCCACCCCGTCTTCTCCAACTTCGAGGTCCACTCCCCCAGCGGCCAGACCTACCGGGTCGAGGTCCGCGCGCTCTCCGCCCCCCAACACGCCTGCACTTGCACCGATTTCCGCATCAACGGTCTCGGCACCTGCAAACACGTCGAAGCCGTCCTTCTCCACCTCGAGCAGACCGAGCCCGCCGCCTTCGCCGCCGCCCGCACCTCCGGCTCCAGCCGCCTCGACCTCGTCCCCGATCCCGCCGCCTCCACTCTCCGCCTCGAGCGCAACCTCGCACTCCTGCCCGCCCGCCTCCGCCCGCTCTTCCGCGAGGACGGCCGCCTCCGCCCCGACCTGCAACCCCACGACGCCCTCGCCCGCCTCACCGCCGCCGAGAGCCCCGTGCGCGTCTCCCAGGAGGTCGCCCCGTGGTTCGACGCCCGCCGCCGCGAGCGCGAACGCCGCGACCGCCGCCGCGATTACGAGACGGGCGTTACCATCGGCCGCCATCCCGCCCACGAGACGCTGCTGCCGCTCTTCCCCTACCAACGCGAGGGCATGCTCCACCTCGCCTTCGGCGAACGCGCCCTGCTCGCCGACGAGATGGGCCTCGGCAAGACCGCCCAGGCCGTCGCCGCCTGCGCCCTGCTCCACCGCCTCGGCCACGCCCGCCGCGTGCTCCTCGTCACCCCCGCCTCGCTCAAGGGCGAGTGGGAGGAGCAGATCCGCCGCTTCACCACCCTTCCCTTCCGCCTCGTCTACGGCGGCCAGGCCGCCCGCCTCCGCCTCTACGCCGAGCCCCACCCGCCCCTTTTCACCATCGTCAACTACGAGCAGGTCGTCACCGACTTCGCCGCCATCAACGACCACCTCCGCCCCGACATCGTCGTGCTCGACGAGGCCCAGCGCATCAAAAACTGGGCCACCAAGACCGCCCTCGCCGTCAAACGCCTCCGCTCCCGCTACGCCTTCGTCCTCACCGGCACCCCCATCGAAAACCGTCTCGACGAGCTCCGCTCCATCGTGGACTACCTCGACCCCGCCCTCCTCGGCCCGCTCTTCCGCTTCAACCGCGACTACTACGTGTTCGACGACAAGGGCCGGCCCTCCGGCTACAAGAATCTGGAACAACTCCGCGCCCGCGTCGCCCCCCTCATCCTCCGCCGCCGCAAGGCCGACGTCGAGACCGAGCTCCCCGACCGCACCGACCGCACCCGCTTCGTCACCCTCAGCTCACGCCAGCGCGCCATCTACGCCGACTACCAGTCCGAGGTCGCCCGCCTCGCCACCCTCGCCGGCCGTCGCCCCCTCGCCCCGAAGGAGCAGGACCGCCTCATGATCCACCTCGCCATGATGCGCATGGTCTGCGCCACCCCCGCCATCATCAAGGGCCAGGACTGCACCGACTGCCCCAAACTCCCCGAGATCGCCCGCCTGCTCGACGAGGCCCTCGCCGATCCCGACGTGAAGGTCATCCTCTTCTCCGAGTGGGAAAAGATGCTCGCCCTCGTCCGCGCCCACGCCGTCGCCCAGGGCATCGGCCACGCCTGGCACACCGGCTCCGTCCCGCAGTCCAGGCGCCGCGCCGAGATCAACGCCTTCCGTGACGACCCCGCCTGCCGCCTCTTCCTCAGCACCGATTCCGGCGGCGTCGGCCTCAACCTCCAGCACGCCAGCGTCGTCATCAACTGCGACCTCCCCTGGAACCCCGCCAAGCTCGAGCAACGCATCGCCCGCGCCTGGCGCAAAAACCAGTCGCGCCCCGTCACCGTCTTCAACCTCGTCGCCGAGGGCACCATCGAGCAGGGCATCCTCAACAGCCTCGCGTGGAAACAAGACCTCGCCGACGGCGTGCTCGACGGCCGTGGCGACCTCACCGCCCTCAAACTCCGCAGCGGCCGCCACGCCCTCCTGCAACGCATCCACCAGATCCTCGACCTCCCCGCCGCGCCCTCCACCCCCGCCCCCACGCCCGCCGCCGATCCCGCGCTCGCCTTCGCCGCCGCCGCCCGCGCCCGCCTCGGCCCCCGCCTCGTCTCGTGCGACGAGACCCACTCCGCCCCCGCGCCGAAACGCGGTCCGGGCTTCGTCCCCCTGCCCAAGCCCGCCAGCGACATCGTCCTGCTCGCCGTGGTGACCGGTTCCGCCGCCGACGCCCGCCCCCACCTCGAGGCCCTCCTCGCCGCCACCCCCTGGACCGGTCCGCGCCCCACCCTCCAGGTCATCGACCTGCCGAGTTGGGCCGCACTCGAACAACTCCGCTCCGCCGGCCTGCTCACCCTCTCCCCCCGCCCCCCGCGCCAACTCCTCCCCGCCCCCTGATTTTGGCCTCTCCCGTTCTCGCCTGAGGTTGCCCCGAATCGACGGACACGAGTTGAGCCACTAAAGAAAGACTCAACGATGAAAGAACAAAAGCAGACAGGAATGAAGCCACCAAGGCACGACGAAGCGTTTCGTCAGCAAGCAGTGCGCATGTGGAAGCAAAGCGGGAGGTCAGCGGAGCTGACTGCCCGGGAGCTGGGAATCAGTGTGTTTCAGCTCTACGACTGGAATCGGACGGGGCAGCCAGCCCGGGCCGCCGGGCTGGCTGCCCCGTCCGATAGCAAGGAGGTGTTGCAGGCCGAGAACGAACGACTGCGGCAAGAGCTGGCGAGGATCACCGAGCAGAGGGACATCCTAAAAAAAGCTGCGGGCATCCTCTCCGAACCATCGCACAGCGGTATGCCCGGATTAAAGCGATGAGCCACGAACATCCGACCAAAACGATGTGCGAGGTGCTGGAAGTCTCGCGCAGTGGTTACTACCAATGGCAAAGCGCGCGGGCCTCGGCTCGTGCACTTAAAACCAAAGCGATCAGGGCAAAGATTGCCAGCGTGCACGCGGCCTCCCGTGGCACATATGGGAGTCCGCGGGTGACGGTGGCCCTGCACAAGCAAGGCGAAGCGGTAGGCCGCAACCGCGTGGCCCGCTTGATGAAAGAAGCCGGACTGCACGGTCGACAGGCCCGCCGGTATCGGGTTCGAACCACCGACAGCGCGCACAACGAGCCTATCGCCCCAAACCTGCTGCCAAAGGCAAGCGTCCCCACCAAGCCCGACGAAGTGTGGGTCACCGATATCACCTATGTCGAAACCGGCGAAGGCTGGTTATACTTGGCCGGAGTGCTCGACCTTTATAGCCGCCGATTGATCGGCTGGGCCATGGGATCGAGCCTGGAGACAGCGCTCCCGCTGGCCGCCCTGCACATGGCCTTGCGAAAACGCCGGCCGGGCGCAGGCCTGCTTCATCACTCGGATCGTGGCTGTCAGTATGCCAGCGCAGCCTATCGCTCCACCTTGTCCGGCCACGGTTGCATCGCCTCCATGAGCCGCCGGGGTAACTGTTACGACAACGCTACAATGGAGTCGTTCTGGAGCACGCTCAAACATGAGCTGATCTACCGCCGCCGCTTCGCCACCCGCAGCGAAGCCACCACCGCCATCTTCGACTACATCGAGAGCTTCTATAACCGAATACGCCTTCACTCGTCCCTCGGCTTTAAAAGCCCCCTCGACTACGAATCCAACCTCAACTAACAAAAGTAAAATCTAGCCCAACTAGTGTCCGTTTTATCGGGGGAAGCCCACTCGCCGCACTCGAAACGAGAACGAACGTATGCGCATTTGGCACGCGGCCAAAAAAGCCGTCGAGGAACTCAACACCGCCAGAGCGGCTGCTTCCAAGCCTCTGATCCCTACACCCACGCGCCGTCGTCCAAATGGATTTTTCCGGAAGCTAGCGAAGACCGCGAACGCTTCGAACATCACGCCCACCGCCACCAAGATACTCGATCTGGTTCAAATTCTCATTCCCGGCGCGAGTGAGGCGAACGGCGTGATCATCCTCCCGCCGAACAAGCGCCGGACGAAGCACAAGAAATTCCCAGTGCACGTGCTCGTCGCTGGCGTGGAGAAGGCGCGCGAGGAAATCGCGCAAGAAACACGGGGCAAATCCGCGCCCCTCGTTGAGCCCTCCGCCGAGCAGCAAAAGCACACCGACGTGATACAGCCTCTTAGCAAGATGCACAGCTGTATTACGCCCACTTTTTTTCCCCGCTAACCCATAACCACCATGAATAAAATCACCACCATCACCAAGGCAAAGCTGAGCAAAGAAGGGTTCAAACCCAAGGCCACTAGCATCGACCGCGTCATCGACGAGATCACCGAGAAGAGCGGCGTGCATGCTCAAATCGACGCGCTTACGCCGCACCAAATCCTCGACATCATCTCCAAGGAAAAACCAAAAAAAGGAGGGGCCAATGGCGAAGCGAAAAAACCTTCCTAAGTTCAAGGTCTCGAAAAACGGCAAATCGTATCGCCTTCCTGCGGAAGTTCAGCTTCGCCTCCTTGACCTCGTGACCGCCTCTGGCGCTACAGCCACCGACGTGGTCATTGCGGCTGTCATGCAATTCGGAGGCGATCTCCGCGCTGTCACTCACGCGGCTTCCGAAACCAACGCGGTGGCGGAACTCAAGCAACGCATCAAAAACGCGCGCAAGTTCGCTACTGAAGTCGACGCCATCGTCGAGATGGAATGGCCGAGGGATAACCTGGGCCTAAAAGAACAGTCTCTCGCCGAGGTCAAGTGGCTGCTAGGGGTCAAAACGCGGGAAATCGTAGAACAGGCTCTTGTGGTGGCGGCCACCGCCGAAAAGCACCAACTGCTCGGACTCACCAAGGCCCAACTGAACGCTGCCGCTGAGGCACTCGACAAAACACACCAGCATTTTCTGAAGCGTGCTGAGACGTCTCCGCCAGAAATGCGTGCGGACTACGAGCGCCTTAACTCGGGGCTCGAAGATGCGATCAAAGCCGTGAAATTCGTTAAACGCACGTCAACCGAATGCGAACCTCAAAAGTAAGGAGAACGTTCCATGTTCGGCATCAACCACGACTTCTCGTCTGAAAACGCACCTTTGGTGCCGCTTAAAATCACCGTGGAAAATACGGGCGCGATGCGTCCACGGTTTGCAGAAACCTTTATGACCGGCAAAGAGGTGATGGTGCTTTTAGGTTATCGCGATCCGGGTTCCTTTTGGTTTTTCGTGCGTTCACAAGGAGTTCCGCACATCGTGCTAAACCAACGAAAAATAGTCTTTGATCGCCGGGCCTTGGACGCATGGATTCAACGCCGCTCTGTCGGCAAGCATCCGCCGCGTGATCGCTGGTGACGAATCAAACCGGATACGGGTCAAGGTCAGAATGGCGAACCCAACACTCTTAATCTGACGCTGGTTTAATCCCGAACCAAACCTTACCCTGCTGCGGGGTGACTAATTCTCGATAGTGCCGAAAGACAATTTTCGGCGAGTTACCCGCCTCTTGCGAGGTCTGATCAACACTCCCCGAAGCCGCGCATCGATACGAAATAAACGAGTGGCGCAGCGCGTTTGCCGGACACGGAATTTTCGCCTCGCGGAGGCGAGCGCGGACGTGGTCACTTGCCCAACTGGGCCCGATCAGTTCGCCGTCCTGGTTGCAAATTGCCAGCCAAGCCCGGGCCGCCGGACATATCGGAACGAGACGTCGGGCGGGGGTTCGCCGTTTGGCTTTTGAAACCCGCAGATGGCCACGCTTCAAATCAATGTCGGCCCACCGCTGAGCCATCAGCTCGGAGCGCCGCATCCCGCAAAAACCCGCGATAACCAAAGTGGCGAGCAGGCGAGGGGCATCGTTCCAAATTAGAACCAGCGACGCTTTCCAGTCGGGCACACTCATAATTCCAATTGGCTCCTGGTCGCGCGCGACATCCTTTCGCGTCTTTATTTCCTCAGGCGCGGTCCGCGCAAGCTTCGGCAGGAAACCCTCGTCGCGACCCCACCGCCAAAGAGTCACGAACCGGCGCCTAGCCGTGTTAAATGTTTCCGGGTGCGCTTCGGTTTTCCCTTCAACCGCAAAAGCGGAAAGCGTCCAGCTCGCCAGTTGGTCACGCCCGATCACCTCGATCGGCAGATTCCCCAACTCGCCATCGCGAAGTCGTGGGAGAATTTTTTCGTAGCTCGCCTTCACGTTAATACCCTCGGCACGCTTGGCCTTAAGAAAACGCTCCACCGCATCCTTCACCAAAATCGACTTGGCCTCGGATTTCGAAAAGTGGTCGACGTAGAAACGCACCGCCGTGAGGAGACTGCCGCCAGAAATCTCACGGGCCTGCTTCCACTCCTGAAGAGCAGACAATGGCGGAACATCTCCAGCCAAAAGCCGCAGAGCCGCCAGTTCCTCGTGGTCATTCACCGACATCTGTGTGGATTCGATTCGGCCTGCGTTCAGTTTGTTAGCTTGGAGTCGCGCCTCCTCCATCGCGGCTGCCTCATCGGCAATCTTCCTCCGATGCCGCCCCATGGGGGTCAACCATGCGACAACATGGGTAACACCGGATTTGCCTCTCGGCTGCTTGATTCGGTAAATTTTGACGCAGGCGTGACCGACACGCACCTGCCTCGGCCAATCCTTTGGTTTCGCTGCTTTGCCCATGAGTGGGGACAATTAGGGACAACCACGCCCCTGCAAACCCTATCTAGTCTCAACAAGCTCCCTAGGGAGCGTCTCAAATTGGTGCCCGGGACAGGACTCGAACCTGCACACCTTACGGCAAAGGCTTCTAAGACCTTCGTGTCTGCCATTCCACCACCCGGGCGCTCAATCGAAAGGCTACCAAGTCGTCCCACCCATCGCCTCGCAAGCGCGGAGTGCAGGAAAAAGAAAGATACCCTCAGCTCTGTTTAGACTGGGTCACTGGCTGCGTTTTGGCCGGTTTCTGAAAGGGCAACGCCGTCTCATCACGGTCGTCCAGCTTCTCTTCCTTCGTGGCGTGCAGCGTATCCCGAACCATCCTGCGCATCGCACGGGTCGAGATACGTAGATTCATGGTTAAACGCCAAAAGCCACGGTTCGCCGGATGGTGCGCATATTCCTGAGCCTCAAAATCAAAATCCCGAAAACGCTTCAGGACGCCGACTGCACGGACAAAGTCCAAATCCGCCGCTAAGTGGTTCTGTTGCGAAAGCAGAATCCAAACCAAAAGACGGGCATGAGGATAAAGCGCACGAGTCAACACGTCGCGCTGATAGCGGGAGGGCTCCAGGTTGTTCCGTTCGCAGTAAAGCTCTGCAAATGTTTTATCACTCATTCAGGGGAAGGGTATTTAAACGAAGCAGTGTAAGTAATTCGGACTATTAAAAATAAGTAAATTAATAAAAATAAGCAAAAGCAACTCACGGGGAACGCATCAGGCGTATTAACCCGTGAACGGCAGCTTGCAGCTCAGCGATCAAACGCTTGTTCCAGGATAGTTTCCAGATCGTCCCCAAGCACCCAGCGGTCACCGCGTTGCACGGCTAGTTTTCGGCCGCGATTAGCCGCGAGTAACCCGGCGTCGGCCTTCATGATCCGCACTTCCCCGGTCTTAAAACCGACCAAGTCCGCCGCACCCAACCTGCGCCAGCGAAAGGGCAATCCCGTTGCATTGACCGTAATCTCCCACCCCGCCGACGCCGCGCTCGAAGCCGTTGTCCCCGTCTGCTCCACCAGCTCCGGGTAGCGCCTCACAAAGTCAGGCTCCGTCGCGCGGGCGATCCGCAAGGTCACCGCCGCGGGCAGTCGGTCAAAGAACTCCTCCAGACTGCGCAAGCCGCCGTTTTTTTGCAGCGTAAAAAGCTCCAGCGGATCCACGCCGGCGAGATTCATGCCGTTCCAGATTCCATGCGGATTCGGGTTTCCGAATCCGCGCCGCGCATACCATGCATTAAATTGATCCGTCACCCGCACGCCCACCTCGAAGTGGAGGTGCGAACGCTCTCTGGGGATACCCGTGCCGCTCGAGGTGTGGCCCATCGTGCCGAGACGCTCCCCCGCGGCCACCGCCCGGCCTGGGTGCATGCCCGGCGTGACGTCACGCAAATGGGCGTAGAGGGTGTAAATCGCAGGCTTCATCTGCGGATGCTCCAGAACGACATAACGCCCGTAGTTGCTGTTGCCCGCACTCTGACTGACGTAACGCACGACACCCGCGAGGGAGGCCCCCACGGCGTCGAGCGGCTCACCTTTCCGGTCCCGCGAAACCGGCAGGATATCGAGCCCCTCATGAAACTGGCGGCCGCCGCTTCGCACGCTGCCAAACAGGCCGGAGCGAGGTTCACCCGATGCAGTCGGCTGGATAAACGCCGCGATCTCTCGCCCCTCGGCGAAGGCTTGATTCGGCGTCGGCCAGATAAATTCCACCCGCACCGGTGAGGCAGCCGTCGCGGACACGCGAGGCGCGGCCGCCTTGGGATGCACCCCGGGGGAATCCTTGCGCGACGCGGCGGCTTCGTAACAGCCGCTCAGCCCGATGAGCCCAAGCGCTATGAACAGACCAAACGAACGCCGCACAGCACGCAACTCCGTCATTTCTTGGCTTTGGCGGCGTCCTTGCGGGCGTCCGTCGAGGTCAACGTGATGTTCTTCGCCAGCTCGGTCAGCTCCGTTTCAGGTATTTCGACATACAGCACCAGGTAGCCTTGCATATTCGGACTCAGGATACGCTGCGCGCCGATGGCCACGCCGTTCAGCACGACGACGATGCGTTTGCCCTGGTTGGTCGCGGTGAAACGGTAGAGATCCCGGGTGGCGTCTTCGGTGAACTGAAACACGAGGCTTTTGCCGAGCTCGTTGTCCACCACGTCGCACCGCACGATGTCATACTCGGTAAAAAAGGTCTTGGGCGCGATCGAGATGGCCACCCCGCTTTGCGGCAGTCGCACCATTCCCCCGTTTTCCTGGGCGGTGGCTTCGATCATAAAACGCACCACCGAAATGGGGTAGTCTTTTTCCTTGGGGCCGGAGGCGCAGCCGACGAGGGCGAGCCCCGCGAACAACAGGCAGAACAACGAAAGCAGCTGACGACGGGTGAACATACAGGGAAGGTGAAGTGCGTTTGCCGTCGCTGGCAAGTAAGCGTGCGCAGGAAACCCGCCGGATTATCCCGGCGGCTCAAGCCTCCGGCGTGGGGCCCGTCGTTCGCGGCTCTTCCTCGCGAGCCAGTTCGGGCTCGGAGAAGATAAACTTGAGGTTGAACAGCGGCAGCAGGCAGAGCAGTCCCACCACCGTCAGCCCGAGCACCGCATAACCGGCCGCGTCGTGCACGAAGCCCTCGATCGCCTCCGGTCCGTAGTTGTAGGCCCAGGCGGTCAGGAAAAGGCTGCGCAGCAGATTCGTCAGCACCGCGAACATCATGGCCATGACCACCAGGGAAACCTTCTTCCACAGCCGGTCGAGAAACACCGAGGCGAGGAACGATCCGGCAAACAAACAGGCGGTCAGCGATCGGATGCCCGAGCAGGCCTCGGCCACACCTACACTGCCCTTGGGCAACACCAGCACGTTGCCCTGCTGCTCGATCGGCAGTCCGAGCAGGTCAAAAACGAAAAACACCACACTGGTGACTTTCATCAGCAGAAACAGGCTGAGCGTATTCTCCACCGCCGTGACCATCGGCGCCGAGACCAGCCACACCAGCGCTGGAAAAAGAAACCACGCCACCAGCCGGACCCGTGCATCGTCCGCCAGCTTCGAGCCTTTCACCACCTGCGGCGAATCCGGCGTGTTCAAAAACAGCCAGGGCAACACCACCGCCGCCGCGCCCAGCGTGATGGTCAAGGTGCCGGGATACGAGGCTCCGGCGCCGGCCCTCTGGAACGCACCGGCCAAAAACAGCAAGGCACCGACCCCCAGCGACCCGTAGGACACGATGTTCAACAGACCCGCCAGCCACCCGCTCACCCGCGGACTGCCGGGCGCCACGCAAGCCGCCGCCGCCGCCGTGATCCGCGGCCAGCGGTCATGGATGACAAACGCCACGAACGCCGGCACCAGCCAGCCGAAACCGTAGTCATCCTTCTCCGACCACCAATGCGATTGATCCCAGGCGATAAAACCCCAAAACGCGGCCGCCACCACCAAGGCCCCCGCAAAGGGCATGGGCATCGCCGCAGTGAATTTGCTCCAGATTTGTTTCATCGGATTTTGACCCAAAGACGCCCATCCCGGGACAAAGCTCAAGCCTTCGCCGCGAGTTTCGTAGCGGTCACCTTTCAGCCGGGCATGCGCGCCACCGCACGATCCTGCGCCCGGCCGAGGAAAACCAGTGCCACCACCGCACCCAGCAGCGCCATCGCCATGTCCGTCTGCGTATCCCAGATGTATCCCTGGGTTCCGAGAAAGGCCTCCGCCCCGTCGCCCGAAACCACCGCCGTCAGCCACTCGATCAGCTCATAAAGCGCGCTGAAAGCCAGCGCCACGCTCACGCATAAAAACCCCAGCCAGCGACTCGCTCCGCGCCCGCCCGCCACCGGCCCCAAGGGCGAGGTCCGCAGCAAAATCTCCCGCACCAGAAGCGCCGGCACGAAGCCCTGCGCGAAGTGCCCGAGTTTGTCGTAGTTGTTGCGCGGCCAGCCGAACCACTCGCGACACCACTCCCCGAGCGGCACCTCCGCGTAGGTGAAGTGCCCGCCCGCCAGCAAGATCACCGCATGCAGCCACAGCGCCAAGAGGAGCATGCGCGTCAACGCGAACCGCCGCCGCACCCCGCACGCCGCGCCATAGCCGAGCACCACCGGCGCCACTTCCAACCACCACGTCACCCGCTCCTTCGGCATCCAGGCCGACCAGGCAAACACCGGCGCGAGCAGCGCGGCGAACACCAGCAGGTCACGCGTGCCGTCCCGCGTCGTCACTGGGGTCGCCTCAGCCATGCGCTCAGGCGGCGGTGAAAACGAGCGAGGCGTTCGTGCCGCCGAAGCCAAAACTGTTGGCCAGCGCCGCGCGCACCGGTTTATGCACCGCCGTGTTCGGGGTGATATTGAGGCCCAGCGCCGCCACCACCGGGTCCAGGGTGCCGAGGTTGATCGTGGGCGGCACCACGCCCTCCTGGATGGCCTTCACCGCCGCAAAGGCGCCCATCGCGCCCGCCGCGCCGAGCAGGTGGCCGGTCATGGACTTCACCCCGCTGACGTGGAGCGCGGCCTTGTTTTCGGCGAACACCGCCGCGATCGCCGCCGCCTCCTCGCCGTCGCCGCCGGGCGTGGAGGTCGCGTGCGCCGACACATAATCAACCGCCGTCGCCGCCAGCCCCGCGTCGGCCAGCGCCGCCTTCATCGCGCGCGCCGAGCCCTCCGCGCCGGGCGCGAGCGAGGAGAGATGGTAGGCGTCCGCCGAGGCTCCGTAGCCCGCCAGCTCGGCGTAGATTTTCGCCCCGCGCGCCAGCGCCTGCCCGCGCTCCTCGAGCACGAACACCACCGCGCCCTCGCTCAACACGAAGCCGTCGCGCTCCGCATCGTAAGGCCGCGAGGCAGACTCGGGCGCGTCATTGCGGGTCGAGAGCGCCTTCATCTGGGCAAAGGCGCCGATCGCCAGCGGCGTCACCGTGCTCTCCGCCCCGCCCGCCACCATCACGTCGGCCTGGCCGCGCGCGATCATCGCCGCCGCCTCGCCGAGCGAGTGCCCGCTGGTCGCGCAGGCCGAGGCCACCGCGAAGTTGGGGCCTTGTAAATTCAGCGCGAGGCTCACCTGCCCGGCGAGCAGGTTGGGCGCGATTTGAATGATGAAAAACGGCGAGATTTTGCGAAAGCCACCGGTCTTCCACGTCTCCTGCATCGCCTCGATCTCGGGCAGGCCGCCGAGGCCGACGCCGAGGTTCACGCCCATGCGCTCCGCCGGCAGGGTGTCGCGATGCGCGTCCAGGCCCGAGTCCGCATAGGCCTCGATCGCCGCCGCCGCGCCGAGGTGGGTGAAGCGCCCGAACTTCTTCGCGTCCTTCGGGGTAAACGCACTCGTCAGCGCCTCGCCCGCCGCGCCGCGCGGCTTGAGCGGAGTGGCCAGCGGGGCGGTGGGCTCAAACCCGCGCACCTCACCGGCGATGCGGGCGTTGCACAGGGTGGCGTCGAAACGCGTGATCGGCCCGATGCCCGAGCGCCCGTTGCGCAGCCCGTCCCAAGTCGCCGCCGCGTTCAATCCGAGCGGAGTGACCGCCCCGATACCTGTGACCACGACCCGACGACGCACGGAGGAAAACGGCTGCATAGACATAGTTTTTAAAAAGAGAGAACTGGATGGACGGTTGAGTCGCAAAGTCACCCCGGCGGCAACCCCGCGAAACCCGCCACCGTGAACCGCCCCGCGCCCGCCGACAACGTCCAAAACCAACGCCCCCAAGCGCCTCAGGCTTTTAGGTAACTCCCCCGGCCACCAAAGGCACGCCGGGGATCGGCGTGGTGTTCGACCGCAAATCGAAAACCAAATAATCGGGCCCGGTGGCCCCGCCCAAGCCCGGTTAGTGTGCCTAAATTCTAACTGCATCGAGTGATTGGTCTTACGTTATCAGACCGTCGCCAGCCAAGCTCGGCGTTCCGCACTTCGAGTGCGGCGCTCCGACCTTTTTCATTGGCGCTCCGACCAGAAAGCTCGGCGTTCCGACCTTTTCCATCGGCGTTCCGACCAGAAAGCTTGGCGCTCCGACCTTCGAGTGCGGCGCTCCGACCTTTTTCATCGGCGCTCCGACCAGAAAGCACGGCGCTCCGACCTTTTTCATCGGCGTTCCGACCAGAAAGCTCGGCGTTCCGCACTTCGAGTGCGGCGTTCCGACCTTTTTCATCGGCGTTCCGCACTCCGAGTGCGGCGCTCCGACCTACCGCATCGGCGCTCCGCACCGCGACCTCGGCTCGCCGCCCTTTCGACCGCACCTGGCGACAGCATCCCACCCGCAACCCAACCAAGGGGCGAAGCCCTCCCCCACCCGTCCGGACCAGCGTCCGTCAGAACACCAACTTTTCAGCATTGCTCGGCCAGTCCCCCCCATAGGCTGGGTCGCCAAAACCTGGGGCCATGGCAATGTTTGCAAAGTGAAATTTCTACGGGCTACGGTAAAGTGCTCCGGCATACTTTTCGATAAAAGATCGCCTACACGAAACATGAGAAAATGAGACCCCGAATGAAAAAGAGCCTATCATACACATTCCTGTTCGTTAGCTTGGCGTTTTTTGTCTCCGCGGCCTTTTCCGAGCCTGATCAAGGGAAAGGGGTGCCTCAAGTTTCCTTGGTTCCGACATTCCACTGCATGAGCATCTACTGGTCGCCTGCACAGGGAGGTTCCGGGCGTGAGGTTTCCGTCCGATTTCGCGAGGCGGGTGAGAAGCAGTGGCGGGAAGGGCTGCCGATGCGGTATAACCCAATCGTAACGCCGGAATGCCGGGAGGACTATCGCGGCAGCCTGGTGAACTTGAAGCCCGCCACCACCTATGAGATCGCGCTGAAGCTTGATGGGACCGACCTGATTGCCAACTGCAGCGCGACCACGTGGAGCGAAGCCTTTCCTGTCGGCGCCGTTATCAAGGAATCAAGTCGCAAGACGGCGCTCAAGGTCAGCCAGTCGGGAACCGCTTCAGCCTATGTGCTTTATGATGGCACGGGTTGCAACATCGACACGGACAACCAAGCTAATACCGGCATAGCCGTGGACGCCAGCTACGTCATCCTGCGCGGGTTCACCGTCAGGAACGTGAAGCAGCACGGGATTCGCATCTTCAGCGGACACCATATCGTTATCGAAGACTGCGACATCAGCCAATGGGGCAGCGAAGACGAAAAAGGCTGGGGCGTGAACTATCAGGCCGGCGTGTATAGCAACAACAAAGGCATTAACGCCGTGGTCGTTCAGCGCTGCAAAATCCATCATCCCTCGTGGGACACCAACAGCTGGGCGGAAAAACACGGCCCGTCCACGCATCCGGCGGGTCCGCAGGCGATCGTGCTCTGGGAGTCTGCGGGCAATCATGTGTTCCGTTACAACGAGTGCTGGTCCGACAAAGACCACTATTTCAACGATGGACTTGGCGCTGGTGAAAACGGCAGCTACCGGGGGTTTCCCGGGGCGGACAGCGATATCTACGGAAACTACATCGCCAACTGCTGGGACGATGGCATCGAGGCCGAGGGCGGTGACCAGAATGTGCGGATTTGGAACAACTACATGGAGGACGTGTTGATCCCCGTCGCCAACGCAGCGGTATCGATCGGACCGCTTTATGTCTGGCGGAATGTATCCGGACCTTGCTACAGCCCGCCGGGCAGCAGTTGGAACATGACGCACGGCCCTTTTATGAAGATGGGCTACGCCGATGGCGTGAAGTGGATGACGGGACACATGTATGTCTTCAATAACACCGTTTTCCAAGGCGACCCGGGTGCCGGCGGCCTGGGCGATGACGACAGGATTATCAAGCACTGCACGTCGCGGAACAACATCCTCCACCTGCGCGAGAAAGACCGCTGGAGCGTCGCGAACAATCGCTCGCATGAGGACAATGATTTCGACTACGATCTCTTGTCCGGAGCGTTTCCTTCAAATCACGAAAAACACGGCATAGCGGGAGTCCCGCGCTATGTTACGGGCGCCGGATTTGACCCCGAGACGAGAACCGGAATTTTCCGACTAAGCGCCGATAGCAAGGGTGCCGGTGCCGCCGCAGTCATTCCCAACTTCTGCGAAGCGATCAAAGGGGAGAAGCCGGACATGGGAGCCCACGACCGCGGGATGGCGAAAATGGAGTTCGGCCTGAAAGCTCGGTTCACCCCCTTTTAACACGCTCCCTGCGGTTAGCGTATCCCGCGCAGGGCACTACCTAGCTAACAAAACTCGGCCCGACCCCATAGATTGGGCCGGTGCGAAATTTCGGTTTCAATTGCGAAGATAAGAACAGGTTAAGCACAGACCCTTGGCGTGCGAGCGATCGGGGTATCCGTGGCAGCGGGCTTAGATCCGAACCCTCACGGGGTCGCATAGAAGGCATCAATGTAGTCCTTCAGGTCGGTGGCGTCTTTTACGAAAACACAGGTTCCTGAAGAATTGATTGTGCCCGTGATAGCCTTGCTCACCAGCTTGCCAAGGGCGACACTGTATTCGCTCACGGTTCCTTTGGATGTGCCCGTGAGCGTCACGGTGCCGTTGGTGTCGCCGTTAACGTTTAGCCCGGTGAAGGTCACCTTGACCGTGATGGTTGCGGTGCCGGTTTCGCGGCGCTCTCGGGCGTTTGCATCGGTGCTCACATCGACGTAGCTGTCGGTAATCACCCATTGGGCCGCGGTGGGGGCCAACCGTTTGTAGGTGTAGGAAATCTTGGGATGGGTCGTTGTGACGCCGTCGGAGTCCACGACTCCGTCCTGAACGTCCTTCAGGAGGATAGCGCTCAGCACTTTGAAGCCGCTGGCATCGCGGCTACCGTCCGGGGTTGAGAAGAGCGCAAAGCCATTGCCGACGCTCAGCGACGCCGGCGCGGTGTTTACGGTGATCATTTTCGTCACCGCCGTAGCCGCCTTTACGCGGATGCTGCCGCCTTGCGTGGCGCTGATCGTAACCACACCGCTACCCGTCAATTCCAAGGTGCGATTATCGACTCCGAGGCGGGCGGGGCCGGACACTGCGCTCAAGGTCACGGGCAAGCCAGAGCTTGAAGTGGCCACCAGCAGGATCGGTGAGCTGTTCAGCATGACGCTAAGCGGCGGATTAAAGGTAATCGTCTGAGCGGCCTGCACGACTTTGATTGTGATCTGCACTGGCGCAGCGGCCTGATAGACGAGATTGCCCGACTGGATAGCTTTGATCACTACTGATCCACCACCGCTTAGACTGAAACTTTGGCCATCGGCACCAAGGGTGGCGGCACCCGATACAATTTGATAGGCAACAGGAAGACCCGAGCTGGCAGATGCAGTTAAGGGTATGGTCGCGGCTGCCAATTGGACGGCTGCAGGTGGCTTGAATGTGATCTTCTGGGTGACTTGACTAACGTTGAAGCTGAACTGGGCGGTCGCCGCCGGCACATACGTGTCGTTACCATTCTGATTGGCTTTGATCACGACCATACCCGTGCCGGACAAGGTAAGAGTTTTGCCATTCGGGCCAAGAGTCGCAGGACCGGAAACCACCGCGAATGAAACCGGAAGTCCAGAACTAGCCGTAGCCACTAGATCAAATGGTGCTGCGTTGACCAGTTTTGCCGACGGAACAGTGAATTTAATCGTCTGCGTCTTATTAGGAACAACCAGTCTGGCATTAAAACTGGAAGTGGAACCCAATGCATTCCTTGCTTCGCAACTGTAGTTTCCGGCATTTGAAAGTTGGACACTCGCGAGCGTATAACCGGCTGAAGTTGCTCCAGTTATTATCACCCCGTTTTTATACCACTGGTATGTGGGAGCAGGATTCCCGGTCGCCACCACCGAAAAGGAAACTCCCTCGCCTTGGTTTATTTTCTGACTCACAGGCTGCGTAATGATGCCCGGCGCATAATTCACCGCCAAAACAGCTGTGCTCGTGGTAACGGCACCCAATGTATTACTTACTCCACAGCTATAGTTACCGGCATCTAAAGGTTGGACAGCGGCTAGCGTATAACTGGCTGACGTTGCTCCAGCTATCGGCACGCCGTTTTTATACCACTGGTAGCTAGGAGCAGGATTTCCGGTAGCCACGAGCGAAAATGCGACCCCCACGCCTTGGTTTACTAACTGACTGACAGGCTGTATAGTGATTAACGCCGCATAATTTACCGTCAAATCCACCATGCTCGTGGTAGCGGATCCCAGCGCATTACTTACTAAACAGCTATATTTACCGGCATCTAAAGGTTGGATATTGGCGATAATATAATCGGATGATGTTGCGCCAGCTGCTATCACCCCGTTCTTATACCACTGGTAGGTGGGCGCAGGATTACCGGTTGCAACCACCGAAAAGGCGACCCCCGCTCCTTGGTTTACTAACTGACTAGCAGGCTGCGTAATAATGCCAGGCGCATAATTCACCGCCAAAACAGCCGTGCTCGTGGTAGCTGCCCCCAACGTATTACCTAGTCCACAGCTATAGTTACCGGCATCTATAGGTTGGACAGCGGCTAGCGCATAAGTGGCAGACCTTGCTCCAGGGATTGCCACCCCGTTTTTATACCACTGGTAGCTGAGCGCAGGATTGCCGGTTGCAACCACCGAAAAGGCGACCCCCGCTCCTTGGTTTACTAACTGACTAGCAGGCTGCGTAATAATGCCAGGCGCATAATTCACCGCCAAAACAGCCGTGCTCGTGGTAGCGGCACCCAATGTATTACTTACTCCACAGCTATAGTTACCGGCATCTAAAGGTTGGACAGCGGCTAGCGTATAACTGGCTGACCTTGCTCCAGCGATTGCAGCCCCGTTTTTATACCACTGATAACTGGGCGCAGGATTGCCGGTCGCACCGACCCAAAATGCAATCCCCGCGCCTTGGTTTACTGTCTGACTGTCAGGCTGCGTAGTAATGTCAGGCGCATAACTTACCGTCAAAACTGCTACGCTCGTGGTAGCTGAGCCCAGCGCATTGCTCACGACACAGCTATAGTTACCGGCATCTAAAGGTTGGACAGCGGTAAGCGTATAACTGGCCGACCTTGCTCCAGCGATTGCAGCCCCATTTTTATACCACTGGTAGCTGGGCGCAGGATTGCCGGTCGCCTCCACCGAAAAGGCGACCCCCGCTCTTTGGTTTACTAACTGACTGGCAGGCTGCGTAATAATGCCAGGCGCATAATTCACCCCCAAAACAGCCGTGCTTGTGGTAGCTGCCCCCAACGTATTACTTACTCGACAGCTATAGTTACCGCCATCTAAAAGCTGGACAGCTGCTAGCGTAAAAGTGGCTGAGGTCGCTCCAGCGATTGACACACTGTTTTTATACCACTGGTAGCCAGGAGCAGGATTTCCGGTCGCCACCACCGAAAAGGCAACTCCCGCGCCTTGATTTACTGTCTGGCTCACGGGCTGTGTGGTGAGTCCAGGCGCATAATTTACCGTCAAAACTGCTGTGCTCGTGGTAGCTGAGCCCTGCGCATTGCTCACTACACAGCTATAGTTACCGGCATCTAAAGGTTGGACAGCGGCAAGCGTGTAACTGGCCGACCTTGCTCCAGCGATTGCAGCCCCATTTTTATACCACTGGTAGCTGGGCGCAGGATTGCCGGTTGACTCCACCGAAAAGGCAACCCCCGCGCCTTGGTTTACTGTCTGGCTCACGGGCTGTGTGGTGATGATTGGGCCAGGGATTTCGAGCAGGTAAGGACTCTTACTCGAATTTGGCCCATCATTCCAATTGTATGTAGCATTCGGATAAATACCCGCATAGTCTTCATCTCCCTGATTATTTGGCTCACCAGGCTCCCAATTGCTGACAGTAAGTGCCTCGCCACTAATCCATTTCCATTGACCCTCTATAACTTCATCCGTCAACCCAATCCAAACCCAATACCAGTCCGGCATTGTGGGGAGCGACATTAGGTAAGCGTTCGCAGTATTAACCTTATCTTGCGTAGTCAAAACCGCAAGGCGCCCACCACGGGACTCAGCATCAACCTTAGCCTCCGCCCAGGTAAAGGAACCTTGTATTAAACTGTATTGCGTCTCAAGTGGAGCGGAGGGTGAAAGATCAATAATCGTTTTTTGACTGGGATTCATTGACCCCACCGAGTGACTGCCTGTTGCCACAACCCAGCCTTCCGCAGTAAGAAAAAGCCCCCTCGAAATAGACCTAATGTTATTTGCAACCGCTACTTTGACCGGGGATAATCTGCCGGAGGTAGTTCCATCACCAATCTGCCCGCTTGCATTGTAGCCACACGCGTAAACATTCCCATCTGATTTAAGGAACCAAGTCGTGCTATTGCCATACCCGCGCTCCGCAAATGCGTCGACGCATCCAGTCAATACCTGCACCGGATATAATTGGTTGGATGTATTGCCGGTCCCGAGTCGTCCATCCTGCCCCTTACCACAAATCCAAACCGCCCCGTCCGTCTTTACAAATATACTATAGTTATCTCCAGCGGAGATGGCCGCCACGTTCGACATTACCTGATAAGGGGTTGACCTGGCGTTGGTGGTGCCATCACCCAGTGCACCCTCCCAGTTACTTCCGGCGGCCCAAGCTGTGCCATCTTCTTTCAAAAAAAGGCTATGTCGAACCCCTGCTGATATAGCTTTAACACCAGTCATGATTTGAACAGGGGTGTATCTATCGGAAGTGCTACCATCACCAAAGGGATAATTGTTTCTGCCCATCCCCATGGCGACACCTCCGGAAGTCAGATAGAGCGAGTGCCATGTGCCCGCTGACACCGCCTTGACTCCATCCGCTATCTTTACAGGCGAAGTCAAGGCATTGGTATTGCCCGTCCCAAGTTGCCCGAAATCATTGCGACCCATAACCCAAAGTGAGTTATCAAATCTTACAATCAGGGTCTGCCCTGATCCATTGGAAGCGTCCTTCACCGAGCTCATCAGCAATTTCGGAGGGAGGGTCGTGCTCGTGCCACCATCCCAGCCCACATCGCCATTAAAATATAGGTCACCCAGATCGTTAATGTATAACGAGGCCCATTCCCCGCCGAAAATTTTCATGGGGACTGCCGATAGGGTTGCTGCACTTAGAAGCGCACATAACGCCATGATAAAAACCGAAAATAAGTGCTGCGTTTTCTTTATCATGTTTGGACTTTTCAGGTAGGCAGGGCTAAAAATGACCCAATAGTATCAAGAATCAGCTACCGCATAACCAACAGCCACCCTATTTAGGTTTATATAGGTTTAGTCGGGCGCCTTGGCATAATATCAATTCGCCTACGGATTTGGACTTTTGCTGGATGTAGGGACGGACCGCTGGGCCGTGCGTAGGTCTGCGCGGCGAGCCCGGCGGTCTATCCTTACCTTAAATCCAACAGCGCCCGGCTGATTGGCCTAAGTTTGCACCCGCACGTTCGCTCCACGTGCAGCGCAAACGGCCTTTAAATGAGTTCCCTACGAACAACGGGAATCGCTTAACTGAGCCCATCGAGGCGGATCCGCCTTAACCGCCCGTCGGTAAGTTTATAGGCTTCCGGCCAATTTCAGGGCGCTGGCCGCAATACACTCGCCTCTGGCTTTTGGCTGGGCTGCCACACCGCTCGAATGGCTGTGGCCGGGGGGCCGTAACCAAACCGTCGCCCCGTTTTGGACGTAAATAGGCCCAGATTCATACCAACCACTTTACCTTCGGCCGATATAATAGGTGCCCCGGTGCTTCCCCTGAAATCAGCCTCCTGATTTTCGAAAAAATAGCGCACCTCTTTTTCCGAAACATAAGCGATCACGGCACTCTCAAGCC
The DNA here is from genome assembly GCA_000972765.1 of Verrucomicrobia bacterium IMCC26134. Taxonomy (GTDB): domain Bacteria; phylum Verrucomicrobiota; class Verrucomicrobiia; order Opitutales; family Opitutaceae; genus IMCC26134_A. The sequence goes on from CP011265.1 coordinate 2,466,810, forward strand.
CCACCCTTCCCGTGCCAGCATATTTTAGGTAAACCCATATTTTATCGCCCCGAACGAGCGGTGTGGTATCCAATAATAGCGAATCGTCTCCCAAGCGATTCGGCAGCTCAAAGACCGCAAGGTCCTTTTCCGCTCCATCGCCATCCGCACGGCGTGCACCCGGTAGCAAAACGTAGTTACGCGCGACCACGACATTTCGCGGATCCGTGCACGATACTCCCACTGCGGCCACGATCACGCGCGCGATATCCTCGGAGCTCATTTGCACATCCATGTCAGCGGCGGGTCCGAAAAGTGAATGCGCGGTCACAAAATAGGGCTGCCCATTGGCGCCGTCTTTTACCCGAAACGCCGTCCCGGCATAGTGCGCGATATCCGGTGATAAAAACGTGGGACGAAACAACACATTGCCGGGTGGCACCGGAGCCGCGAAGGCCGGCAACACGTTTACCAAAAAGATAATCCAAATGAACCTGACACAGTTATGGTGCATTCTGCAGCGTATGAGTGGGTGTGCGAGGTAGAAGCGTTTGAGGAAGGCTCCAAGATCAATCGTTTGGCCGTGATTTAGACGAGATTTTACCATTTGCGATCCTTTCAAGACTAATACCTGCGCCTACGGATTTTGATTTATGCTGGGGTGGCAGGAAGGAACTGCGATGGTCATCCGTAAAACTGCGCGGCGAGCCCAGTCCCGCATGAGAAACCCTGCCCATGAGCCAGAGTCTAAAATCAAGGGGGATTCGGTATAACGCACCGGGTGCTTGGTGTCAGACTTTAACGCAAAGACGCGGAGGCGCGGAGCCAGGCAAAAATTCATTTTGTTGTCAGGTCGTTGCACCCTTTGTATCTTGGCGACTTTGCGTTAATGATGCCTAGGCGATGTCTTTAAATTCACCCAACGCTCTGCTTGCGACCTGAACTGCGGGTGACGGGCAAATCAAGCTAGGCCGGCGTTGGCCTTGGCGGCACGGGCCTCTGGCCCGCCTCAGCCTCGGTCGCCTAGGCCGAGCATGATTTCCTTCTCACGGAGCATTGGTTCAATTTGAAGACAGCACCTAGGTTATGCGGAACGTTTTTATTATGAGGTTTTTAACCACTAAAAAAGGGGGAGGCTTTCGCCTCCCCCTTTAAGCAATCCGGAATAATAATCAACTAACCTGAAAGCTTAGCTTAGAAGCTGTAGTTCAAACCGCCACGAGCGAGAACATCAGGGAAGCCGGTGGCTACCGAGGCGTTCACAGTGGTCTTTGAGTTGATACGACGGGCATAACCGACGGAGAGGCCGGCCTCGCCATCAAAGCCAGCAGCGCTGACGCTCACCGCGCTCTTGTCACCCTGGTTGATCACCGGAGTCTGGAGCGATGCGGCCATAGCGACACCCTTGCGGATGACTTTGAGGTTTTGATACAGGTTATTCACGCTACCCTCGAGGGCGGTGGTGCGGGTATCCAAGGCACTCTCGGCAGCGATTGCACGGGCACTCTCGGTGTTGATGCTGGTGGTCAGTGTGTTGTCGCCAAGGACGCGGGCCGCAGCCTCAGCGGTGATGTTAGTCTGGAGCGCAGTATCAGCAGTGGCGCGGGTCGTGGCCTCAGCAGTGATATTCGTCTGGAGGACGGTATCGGCAGCGGCGCGGGTCGCAGCCTCAGCGGTGATGTTCGCTTGGAGCGCTGTATCAGCAGTAGCGCGGGTCGTGGCCTCAGCAGTGACATCGGCATCAGTGGCTACACTGAAGCCGTTGACCAGAAGGTCTGAGCCGTTGGTGACACTGATGTCGATCGGGTTGCTAAGGGCATCCTGAGCATAAAGCTGCTGAACGCCGCCCACTTCATTCGTGATAAGGGAATTAGCACCGATGTGGAGGCTACCATCTAGCTCCTGGCGAATGAGCGAGGTGCGTGAGGTCGCCTCGGCGGTGATTGCCGTGGTGTTGGCGAGGATCGCGGCGCGCTCGTAGGAGCCGTTCAAGACGCTGCTCAGGGCCGCGTTTTTATCGGCTTCCGAGATAGGTGGGAGAACGGGGAGCTGAGTATTAATCACGCCAACTAGGGTCTGAATGTCGGCGAGGGTTGCATTGTTGGCTCCAATACCAGCAAAAACGCCATCGGCAGCAGTGATCGCATTGGTAACTGGGGCCTGATCTCCGGCGGCCACATTGGCGACCACATCAACTACGCTCTGTAGACCGGCGGTGCCAGTGGCGGCATACTTTTGGTCGCTGGGGTTGGCACCAGCGGCAAACTGTTGGCGCGCAGAAGTGATAGAAGCAGCGGCGTTAGCAGCGGCGGTCTTAGCGGCGGCGACAGGGTTGTCGATCGCCTGGGTGTAGAGGGTGATCTTGGTATCGGAATTGGTCACGGCCGCGGCAGCAGCGGCCTGAGCGCCCTGAAGGGTCACCAAGTTGGCCTGCTGGACAGCGAGATTGGCTTGCTCGACCGGAATCTGGGCATCAAGCGGATTTGCGAGAATAAGGGCATTGATCTGGGCAACCTTCGCATCGATGGAAGACTGCTGGCTGTTAACGGACGAAATCGCTGCGTTATTGGCGGTAACCAAGTTGGCATTCTTGTTTTGCTCAAAGGTGCGGTAACCGGTGAGGTTAGTCACGACGGTCTGAATGCCGGCGGGCAGATTACCGATGGATAGACCAGCGAGATTAGCCTGCGTCTGGGTAAAGCTGGTGGCTTCGTTGGTGTTATTAGGAATCGCAGCATAGGCGGTGCCGGTGAGGGCGGCCATGGCAACGAGAACTGCGCTGATCTGAGCTTTAGTGATGTTCATTATTCTAGGTTTGATGTAGTTATTTGCTGGAAAGCGGTCGTATGGAGAATCAATCCTAGTGATTTACGACTTTTCTTAGGTTTATATAGGTTTAGTTAATTAGGTTTATATAAGTTTAGTCGTTGGATTGTCTCAAAGCGGGGACTATGGTCACACCTAGGCGTTTGCGGATATCAGCCACCTGCACGCGAACCGTGGAGTGGGCCAGGCCCAGATCCGAAGCGATTTCCTTGTAGCTCATGTTGGCAGTAAGACGTTTATAGATCTCCTTTTGACGGGTCGTCAGGGCCTGCAACGGGCCCTCGTCTACGCCTGCAGGACGATTTACAAGCTGTCCCAGCAGCGATGCTATAAGTTGTTCACCAACTTGATTTTCTTCATCCAAACAGCAAGCAATTAGTAAACGACCGGGCTTATCCTTGGTATCAGTCATGAAAAAGCTTGGGAGTGCATACGCTTTTACCTTCACGTTCGCCGCGCCGCACAGGTGATTATAAACGTGAACTCCTAGAATCTGCCCTCTTTCGTCCATCCCCTCAATAAGCGCACCTATGCTACCCCCGGAAAGATGCGTGTCTATTCTGGCTTTAATATTTGAGAAGATAATTACCCCCTCTCTGTTTTCGATCCAGGCTGGATAGCGAAAACCGTCGAGCAAGCGCCTAACACGGTTCCAGAATTCGTCACCACTTAAAATCGATAAGCCCTTTTTATCGAGATTTTTATGTATCAGTTGTGAGGGAACGATTTCACCCTCCATATAACGGGCATTACCCTCCTGGCCATCTGCATCGGATTGCTGCTGGACTGCGGCCGTGGCATGGGAGTCATCGGACGGAACGCGCCGGGCCTCCGATTCAATAATATCATCTGAATCTGGATTTTGCATGAGTTTATAATGACCGCCAGTTGTATCTTGACGCAGGAAATCTTCCCTTCGCGAAAATGGGGGGGGGGGGGGGGGGGGGGGGGGGGGGGGGCGACATGCACTTTTTTAATACTTATTGCGTAGAAGGCATAGGCAGTCATTGCGCCAACGACCACCGATTGCGACTTCCGCTAGGTTTATTTAGGTTTAGTTCCTTAAAGCCTTACACCCATCATGCGCTGTGCGTCGGTTGAGCGTAACGCCGCAAGTAAAGGTAGGCTGAGGCGGGGCAGAACCTCGCAGCAGCCCGGGCATTCCGGCGGACTGACCGATAAACGGTGGGTCAAGTGACTGAGGGAAAAAGCGGACCACAACTGCGATAAATAGTCCGAACCGTGGCCGTGGTTAAACCACACCGCGCTCGGGAAATGACTGGTAAAGTGGGCGAAGGCCGGAAAGGTCATGCAGGCACACACCCTATACGAGGGGGTCGGACAAGGACGGGGGTAGCCGCCGAATTCATCGTCGGCGGTAGTGCTCATTCACAGTGAAACGGACCAAACACCGAAAACAGGGAGACGCCGCAGGCTGGTGCCTTGTCTAGGCAGGCGTCGCGGCCAGGCCCTTCGCCATCGTGTTTTAACCTGTCCTCTCAGCCGTTGCGTTTGGCGCAAGAGGGCGCACGGTCTCGCTTTCCCGCGACGCCCTGCGAGCGGGTGACCCCATGCTCCTCCCCACTCTTCAGCGTCTCAGCGCCGGTTTTTTTCTCGGGCTGCGGCGCGGGCTGGGGCGGTGCGGGGACTGGCTCCACGAGCAACCGCGTCTGACCGGCTGGTTTTATCCGCCGCGCGACGATGAGGCGGTGGAGGCGGATTACCGCGAGTTTAACCTCCGCTACTTCGCGGGCTTCGGCGAACAGGAGAAGATGCTGGCCGACCGCCCGCGCATGGATTTTTACCACGCCGCCATCACCCAGCTGGTGCGTCCCGGCGACCGCGTGATCGACCTCGGCACCGGCACCGGCATCCTCGCCGCCTTCGCCGCCCGGCGCGGAGCGGCCAAGGTCTACGCCATCGACCACTCGGGCATCCTCAAACACGCCCGCCGCCTCGCCGACGCCAACCAGATCGAGACGGTCGAGTTCGTCTCCACCCACAGCAAAAATTTTACGATAGAAGAAAAGGTGGACGTCATCCTCCACGAGCAGATGGGCGACTACCTCTTCGACGAGGCCATGGTGCCCAACGTGCTCGACCTGCGCGACCGCCTCTTGAGGCCGGGCGGGCTGATCGTGCCGAACCGGTTTGAATTCTACTGCGAGCCGGTGCAGCTGAATGCGGAGCGGCGCATCCCCTTTATCTGGGAACTCAAGGTCCACGACTACGACTACGCCTGCCTGGAGCGCAGCCGCCCGCAGGATCCGCAGTATTACCGCCACAGCAGCTGCGACCTCGGCGTGGTGCAGCACTTCCTCGGCGTGGCGGAGCCCGCGCTCACCCTGGATTTGCAAACGCTGCAGCTGGCCGATCTGCCCAAGGAGATCCGCCTCACGCGCACGGTGGTGAATGCGGGACGGCTCGATGCCTTCGCGGTGTTTTTCCGCGCGAGCACCGGCGATGGACTGAGCCTGAGCTCCAGTCCGCTGGATGCCGGCCGCGCGCCGCACTGGGGCTTCCGCATGCTGCGCACCGACGCGGCGGAGTATGCGGCCGGGGAGGTGGTGGAGCTGACCTTGACGGTCAAACACTGGGCCGAGCCGGACACCTGGCGGTGGCGGGTCGGAACGAAGGGATGAGGGCTGCGCGGCGGCGAACTGCAGGGCTAGCGCCGGTGTAGCAACGTCCGTGTCGGACGTTCTCTGTGGTTTTTACCTGTGCTGAACGGCCGACACGGCCGTTGCCACATCCAGGCGGAGTCGGAGCCGCCTCAGGCGATGCCCTTGAGCTTCGGCTTGGCGGCGTCGGCGGCGATGCGGAGGGCGGCGATCATGGCCTTGAAATCCTCGGGCAGCGGGGCGTGGACCTCCATCTGCTCGCCGGTGATCGGGTGCGTGAAGCGGATCATCTCCGAGTGCAGCATGACGCGCTCGGGCTTGATCGGGAGCTTGCCGTAGTCTTTCCAGCCATACGTCACGTCGCCGAGCAGCGGGTGGCCGGCGGTCTTCATGTGGATGCGGATCTGGTGGGTGCGGCCGGTGAGGATGTGGCAGCGCATGAGCGCGGCGAGCGGGATGAAGGCCTGTTCGCGTTTCCAATCGGTGCGGGCGGGTTTGCCGTCCTCGGTGACGGCCATGCGGTGGCGGTGGATCTTGTTGCGCGCGATGGCGCCGTCGAGGGTGCCGCTGAGCAGGCGGGGCACGCCGGAGACGAGGGCGAGGTATTCCTTGTGCAGGTTGCGCCCGGCGAACTGCTCGGAGAGGGCCCGGTGGGCGGCGTCGGACTTGGCGACGAGCATGACGCCGGTGGTGTCGCGGTCGAGTCGGTGGACGATGCCGGGGCGCTCGACGCCGCCGATGCCGCTGAGGGTGCCGGCGCAGTGGCCGAGCAAGGCGTGGACGAGGGTGTTGTCCTTGGTGCCGGCGCCGGGGTGCACGACCATGCCGGCGGGTTTGTTGACGGCCAGCATGTGGGCGTCCTCGAAGAGAATATCGAGCCGGGTGCCGGAGGCGTGCAGCTCGGAAGGGACCACGTCGGCGTGGGCAAACTCGATGACCTCGCCGGCGTGGAGATCGTGTTTCTTATCCAGCACGATGCCGGCGCGGCGCACCAGACCGGCGTCGAAGCTGCGCTGCCAGGCCACGCGGCTGAGCTCGGGGAAGGCGGCGGCGAGCACCTTGTCCGCGCGTTCGCGGCGGATGGTGTCAGGAACGGTGTAGGTTTGCGGCAAAGACATTCAGGTAACCCGCCAGCGTGTCGCTCCGGCGGAGGGAAGGCGACACAAACCGTAGGCGGAGCCCGTCGGAGACGGCGGCGCGGGTGGCGGCGGCACTTGCACTGCGACGGCGGAATGGCTTGGGATTACCGGCGATGACCGCCCGCCCCTCCCCTGCCCCCGCGCCCGCCGACTGCGCCCAATGCGGCGGCCACATCCCGCGTCGCGCCAAAGCCTGCCCGCACTGCGGGGCGGACGAACGCACCGGGTGGCGCGAGCAATCGGTTTACGACGGCATGGAACTGCCCGACGAGGCGTGGGCGGAAGACTCGGACACGGAGAGCGCGGAGAACGAGCCGGGCAACGGGCGAAGCAAGGCGGGCCTGCCGTGGTATTGGACGGCGGTGGCGCTGACCCTGTTGCTCATGGCGATCCTCTTTGCCACCGGGACGTGGTGACGGACGGCGAGCGCGCGGATGTCCGGATGCAGCCGCGCCCGTGTCGGACGTGTCAGGATGGTCGGGAAAACGTCCGACACGGACGTTGCTACATGGGCTGAACGCCGCCGTCTAGGGCAGCTTGGACTGGACGATCTTGCTGGCGGCGCCGAAGTCGATGATGCCGGCCTCGGGTCGTTGCTTGAGGGCGGCGATGACCTTGCCCATTTCCTTTTTCGAGGCGGCGCCGGTGGCGGCGATGACCTCGACGATCAAGGCCTCGAGCTTGGCCGCGTCGAGACCGGCGGGGAGATACTTTTCCAGGATGGCGATCTCGACGAGGTTGGCGGCGACGAGATCGGCGCGGGCGCCCTTCTCGAACTCGACGTTGGCGTCGGTGAGGTTTTTGACCGCCTTGCGAATCGCGGTGGTGGTGAGGGCGTCGTCGATGGGTTTGTTCTGATCCATCGCAGAGCGCTGGATGGCGGCGTCGGCGGTGCGCAGGATGGTGGCGGTGGCGGTGTCGCGCGCCTTCATGGCAACGATGATATTGGCGCGGAGGGTTTCGTAAATGGAGGGCATGGGGAAGAACCATGCGGCGGCGGGGCGCGGTGTCCACCCCGCAGCTCCGCCACCCGGCTGCGCCCGAGGGCGCGTGTTAATAAAAAACCATAATCGGAAACCAGCCGACGGATTTTTTGCCGCAAAAGAACGCAAGGATAACAAAGAACGATTTTTCCGTCTGTATCACTTTGCGTTCTCCACGTTCTTTCGCGGCCACACTCCGGGTAGCAGGCCCCAGACGCTGTGTTTAACCGGCGACCTCGATGACGAGCTGGACCTCGGTGGTGGAGTTGCGCGGCAGGCCGGCGACGGCGACGGCGGCGCGGGCATGACGGCCGGCATCGCCGAAGACGGCCACGAGCAGATCGCTGGCGCCGTTGATCACGGCGGGGCTGTCGGCGAAACCGCTGGTGGCGTTGACGAAGCCGTTGACCATGACGATGCGCTTCACGCGGCTGAGTTCGCCGAGGTGGGTTTTGACATTGGCGAGGGTGTTGAGCACCGCGACGCGGGCGGATTCGTAGGCGGTGGCGACGGTCTGGTCGCGGCCGACCTGACCGGCGTGGGTGAGCTCGCCGTTGCGGATGGCAAGGGTGCCGGCGCAGAAGAGCAGGTTGCCGCTCTGGACGACGGGGAGGTAATTGCCGGCGGTGGCGGCGACGACGGGGAGTTCAAGACCGAGTTCAGCGAGTTTTTGTTCGGGAGTCATGGGAGGGAAGGAATGGCGGCAAGAAGGCACAACAAGGGCAAAGGAAAAGCCCGGGCTTTTAAACGCCGGGGAGCCCGTGACGGCGCGCTTCGGCGGCAAAGCAGGCGAGGCCTGCACCGGCGCTCTGCCCCGCTTGCAGGCAAAGCGGATAATCGGAGCCGAAGAGGACTTGGTCGGGACGAACGGTGGTGCCGCGCAAGGCCCAGGCGGCGGAGCCGTAGAGCAGAGGCGCGGCGGCGGTGTCCACCCGCACGTTCGGCAGAGGGCGCACGTCAAAGGCGCCGGCCCAGTGGGCGAACACGAAGTCAACCTGCGGGTGAGAAAGAGCCAGGCGCTCCACGTCCGCGAAAGGAGTCTCGATCTTGCCCGGATAGGCGCGCCCGTTCGGATCGGTGACGTGGATATTCACCGGCCAGCCCCACGACGCGGCGAGGCCGAGCGCGGCCTGCATCGCCGGCGTATCAAGGGCCGCGCCGACGCTTTGCGGGGAAAGCTCCCCCACCCCGCCCAAACCCTCGCCGCGGGCGCGCCGCAACTCGGCCTCGACCTCAGCCGGAGGACTGGCGGGGTGAAAGGTCGCATAGGCGGAAAGCCGGTCCGGGTGACGGCGCACGCACTCGGCGTAGAACCGGTTTTGCGCGGCGCAGGAGGCGGAGTGTTCCCAATACCAGCCGAGCAGGATGGCACGATCGATCCCGGCGGCATCGAGATCGCGCAGCAAAGTTTCCAGGTCGGGAAACTCCTGAACGGGCCGGCCATCCCGCCTGCGACGGGTGCAGAGACGGGCCCAATGCGCTTCGCCCGCAGCGGCAGCCCACCCAACCGGATCGCGGTTAACGGCGTCGGGATATAGATGAACGTGGTGATCGACCGAGGCCATGGCGTTGGGGAAAGTAAATCAGGAACGACGGGGCGCTCCGCCCCCATGGACGCAGCTCATTTTGAATACAAGGAGCGCAACGGCGAGCAACGCAACATCGCGCACCAGCGCGACCCCCAGCGGAGAGTCGGACCGGCCAAAACAACCGCAGCTGATATCCAGCCCCCGCGCCAGAGCGGCGGCCACGGCGGCGGTAAAGACCGCCAGCAGCAGGCTCGCCAGCAGACTCGCGCCCGCACGCCATCGAGGCCGCAAGAGGCCGGCCGCGATCAACAACTCCAACCAAGGCAGATACACGGCCAGGAGTGCGGACGGACCGGACGGGAGAAGTTGATAGTTCTCTATGGCGAGCGCGAACGCAGCCGGGTCGCGGAGCTTGAGCGAACCGGCGTAGCCGAAGATCCCCGCGAGCGCGGCCGCCAGCAACCAGACCATGAGGGAACGGCGGTTCATGGCTTTGCCCTTCCAGCCGCGACGAGGGCGGGCCAGCCGTCTCGCAGGATGACGATTTGCGCCAATCCGAGCTCGCGACGCAGCCGGCGGGCGGTGCCCTGGCTCGCGCGGCAAGACGCGCCGCCGCAATAGACCACCACGCGCTGTTCGGGAAGCCAGGCGGCGATCACATCCGGCAGCGCAGCCTCCCAGACGGTCTCGCTCAGATTCAGCGCTCCGGGCAGATGGGCGCGGGCATACTCGGAGGGCTCCCGCGCATCAATCCAGAGGACGGACGCGGACGGCGGTTTATCCAAATCAGCCAGCACGACCGAAGGGATCGGATGCCAGGCCTCGGACCAATTGGGACGGCGGGGATGCAGCCACCCCGTCAAGAGGGCGGGAACGAGAGCGAGCAAAAGGAGGAAAACGACACGGCGAAACATGAAGGGGGGAAACCCGACGGGCGGCGGTTGCCGGATCGGCGAGGGTGCGGGAGCAGGAGGGCTTAGCGGGCTAGTTCAACCGAGGCCGCCGGGGTGGCGGACGGAGCGGGTGCCGGAGCGATGGAGGGCCTCGACTGAGGCCCGTAACGCAAGTAGAAGGTATCCGTGGAAACGACGCCGGCGGCGCTCTGGCTGCGCACCAACACGGTGGACCGGGCGGCAATACTTGGAGCGGGATCCACCAGATGCGCGGTGAGTTTGAAGGCGGCCCCCTCCTTCTCGACCGACGACGTGACGGTGAACGCCGGGTCCGTGGACGTGAGCCCCAGCAGGGTAACGGGTAAATCCTGATAATACGTCACGGTGACGGACTGGTCGCCAAGATTGGGCGCCTGAAACAAAAGCAGGCGGGGAAGGATGACGGAGCGCATCGGCACATTCACATTAAGGGTGAGCTCATGCACCCCTGCGTCCGTGGGCACGGTGATCAGGCGGCTCTGCGGCCCCTGCCGTTCGCCGATATCGAACCGCACCTTGAGGGTGTTCGCATCGCCCGGCGCGAAGGTTTTTTTATCGAGCGACGCCACCATGCAGCCGCACGACGTCGTGATATCCGCGACGGTCACGACGCTCTCGCCCGTATTTTTAAACGGATACTCCACATCGACGTGCGGCACCTGTTTATCGAGATCGAGGGTGATGGTGGTTTTATCGAAAACCAGCGCGGCCCTGCCGAACGGGGAGAACTGGAGCAAGAGGAGGACGAAGACGAAAAGACGTTTCATGCGAGGGATGAGGGGCAAAGGACAGGCTCTCGAAAGAAGGCAGTGTGGAAACAAAGAGGCAACCGCGGCGACCCGAATAATCGGCCCCGGCGGCAGGAGCTTCGAAACCAGGGATCGCCCGGACTTGGCAACGCGGTCGGAAAGAGGTCATACCAAGCGCCCGTATCTTTAAAATTTTCAACGCAAAGGCGCGTAGGCGCGGAGATCTCACCGAAATGTAATTACCGATGTCTGTTCTCTGTGTTCTTTGTGGCGATGACCTACTTGAAAATGCTCAGCACAAGTTCACCGGGTCCACGTCCAGAACCTGCACCATGTCTTCGGGCCAGGCGAAGTCAGCCCTGAGCTTGCCTAGCTCGGCCACAATGCCCGTCACCGGGGCGTTGCAGAAATACCAGAGCTGCCAGCGATACTCGTCCTTGATCTTCTCGATCGGGGCCGCCGCCGGTCCCGCCAGCGTCACTTTCTCGCCCAGCGCCGCCGCCACCCGGTTTTTCCACTGCTCGGCGAAGAACTGCAGCTTTTCCGGATTCGGTCCGCGAAAGAGGTGGTGCAACAAATGCCGCGCCGGCGGGTAACCGAACTCGCGCCGCATCTTGATCTCCGTCTCGGCAAACCCGGTGAAGTCCGCGTGCCGCGAAAACTGGATCGCCCCGGCCTCGGGCGTAAAGGTCTGCACCACCACCTCGCCCGCCCGGTCGCCACGGCCCGAACGGCCCGCGACTTGCACGAGGAGCTGAAAGGTTCGCTCGTTGGCGCGAAAGTCCGGCACGTGCATCGAGAGGTCGGCGTCCACCAGCCCCACCAGCGTCACGTTCGGGAAATCGAGCCCCTTCGCGATCATCTGCGTGCCGACCAGGATATCGATTTTACCCGCGCGGAAGTCGCCCAGGATCTCGCGGAAGCGGTGTTTTTTCGCCATCGTGTCCGAGTCGATGCGCTCGAGCCGCGCATTCGGCAGCACCCGGCGGACCGCCTCCTCGACGCGCTGCGTGCCCGTGCCACGCCACTTGATGTCCGGCGCGCCGCAGGACGGGCAGCGTGAAGGCGCGTTGCCCTGCTGGCCGCACAGGTGGCAACGCAGCGTCTCGTCGGCGCGGTGGTAGGTCATCGACACACTGCAATGCGGACACTCCTCCACATGGCCGCACTTGCGGCACTGCATCGCCGAGGAGTAGCCGCGGCGGTTGATAAACAGGATCGTCTGCTCGCCGCGCGAGATGCGCGCGCGCATGCCCTCGACGAGGCGCTTGGAAAGGGTGGCCGGGCCGCGCTGCTGCATGCACTCCACCCGCATGTCCACGATGTCGATGAAGGGGAGTTTACGGTCGTCGATCCGCTGGGTGAGTTTGAGCAGGCCGTATTTGCCCGAGGAGGCGTTGGCCCAGGTTTCGAGCGAGGGCGTGGCGGAGCCGAGCAGGCAGAGCGCGCCGGCCAGCTTGGCGCGCATGATGGCGGTGTCGCGGCCGTGGTAGCGCGGCGTCTCGTCCTGTTTGTAGGCGGGCTCGTGTTCCTCATCCACCACGATCAGCCGCAGATCCTGCACCGGAGCGAAGACCGCCGAGCGCGCGCCCACGACCACGCGCGCCTCGCCGGTCGCGAGCGCGAGCCAGCCGTCGAGCCGTTCGCCTTCACTCAAATGACTGTGCCACACCACGCAGCGGTGCCCCGGCGCGATGGCCTCGAGCCGGCTGCGTAAACGCGCCACCGTCTGCGGCGTGAGCGCGACCTCGGGCACGAGAAACGCCACGCCGCCGCCGGCCGCGAGCGCGGTCTGGATGGCGCGCAGATAGACCTCGGTTTTGCCCGAACCAGTCACCCCGAAGAGCAGCTGCACGCCGAACTTCGGCTGCGCCGCCGAGAGCAGCGGCGTGAGCACGTCCACCGCCGCCTGTTGCTCGCTGTTGAGCCGGTGCGGCTGCGCCGCGACGTGTTCCCCGGCCGAATGAGCGTCGTCGTAGGCGATGCGCTCGACGCGGCGCGTCTGCTCGCGCACCCAGCCGCGGTTGATCAGACCGTTGATCGCGGCGGCGGTGACCGTGAGGCGGTCGAGCACGAGCGATTTCGCGACGGGGCGCGGTTGCGAGAGGAGAAACGCAAACACCTTGGCCTGCGCCGGGGCGCGCTTTGCGAGCGCGGCGATCTCGTCGTCCGTCGGCGCCCCCGGCAGGCCGGGCGGCACGGCGGGCGCGAGGAGTTTTTCCTGTTTCAAAGCGGCGGCCTTGCGCACCGCGACCGGCAGCATGGCCTCGATGATGGCATCCAGCCCGGCCGCGTAGTAGGCGCTCATCCAGTGGGCAAGGCGCAGTAAATCCGGAGGCAGCGCCGGGAAAGGGTAGACGAGCCCGGCGAGCGGCTTGCAGCGCTCCACCGGAAAATCCTTGGGCGCGCTGAACTCGGCCACGATGCCGAGGTGAAAGCGATTCACGATCGGGATGCGCACCAGCGAGCCGACCTGCAACTGCGCGCGGAGCGACTCCGGCACTTTGTAGTGCAGAAGCTTGTCGAACCCCGCGAGTGGATGCACGCCGACCGTTTCTGTCATGACTCGACGTCGTTGAAGCCACACCCTTCCGCCTCGCGCAAGACATGCCGCGACTGAAACTCGCATCCCCCGCAGCCTCTACGCAGCTGGACGCGGCGATGAACGGATTGACAGAGTTGAGAGCGAAGTGAGACTCGCGGTCCCGTGAGTAACGCCGACGCCCTCGCCAAATTCAAACATCACCTCGCCGGCAAAGGCCTGCGCTTGACCGATCAGCGGAAGGCCATTTTCGCCGCCGCCTTCGCGCAAAAGGACCACTTTACCGCCGAGGAGCTGCTCGACCACGCCCGCGTCATTGATAAATCAGTCTCCCGCGCAACCGTTTACAGAACACTGCCCATCATGATCGAGGGCGCCTTGCTCCGGGAAGTCGATATCGGACGCAACCAGAAGTATTACCTGCCCAACCACGATAGCAGCGCGCAGGTCGCCCAGGTCATCTGCCTCGATTGCGACAAGATTTTCGAGATCAGCGCCCCGTTCATGTCGTGGTATGGCAACACCGTCTCCTCCAAGCTCGGCCTCACGCCCGTGAGCCAGCGCCTGCAAGTCAGCGCGCATTGCGACACCTTAAAAGCCGCCGGCGTTTGCAAACACCGCGCCTGAGGCGGAACCTCTTGTCCGCCGCGCCCGGTCCCCGGTCCGGCCCCCTCCCCGCCCTCGCCTCTTTAATTTTAAAACCCACCCCATGTCCCGCAAGGAAGACACCAATTTCGATATCGCCTTCTACGAAAGCGTGCTGCGCCGCGATCCCTCCTACGTGGATGTCGTCGAGCTGCTCGGAGGCCTCTACACCAAGGCCGGCCGCATTGCCGACGGCCTGAAAATGGACCGCAAGCTCGTCCGCTTGCTGCCCGACAACGACACCGCCCACTACAACCTGGCGTGCAGTCTCGCCCTCTGCAAACGCCCGACCGAGGCGCTCCGTTCCCTCGCCAAGGCCGTCGACCTCGGCTACGATGACGCCGGCTGGATGGAGACCGATCCCGACCTCGAACCACTCCGCAAACGAAAGGCGTTCGCCGTGTTGCTTGCGATCGTGCAAAAAAACGAAAAAGCCTGAACTCCGCCCGCTTCGTTCTCTCCACCCGCCCTGCCCGCCCGCTTCCCGATGCCCGCCTTGCTCAACTACGAACCGCTCGTGCTCGCCCCGCGCGCCGAGCTCCCTCCCCTCACCGCCATCCAGGAGGAAATCCTCGCCCTGAAGAAGGAGCGCAACGCCGTCATCCTCGCGCACAATTACCAGAACGAGGACATCCAGCGCATCGCCGATTTCGTCGGCGACTCCCTCGGCCTCGCCTACCAGGCCCAGGCCGCCCAGTCGGATGTCATCCTCTTCTGCGGCGTGCACTTCATGGCCGAGACCGCCAAGATCGTTAACCCCGGCCGCACCGTCCTCCTGCCCGACCTCGACGCCGGGTGCTCGCTCGCCGACTCCTGCCCCGCCGAGCGTCTCGCCGCTTACAAGGCCGCGCATCCCAACGTTTACGTCGTCGCCTACATCAACTGCTCCGCCGCCGTCAAAGCCCTCAGCGACGTCATCGTCACCAGCGGCAACGCGCAGAAGATCGTCGCCCGCGTGCCCGCCGACCGGGACATCCTCTTCGTGCCCGACCAGAATCTGGGCCAATGGGTCTCCCAGCGCACCGGCCGGAAAATGCAGCTCTGGCCGGGCAGTTGTTACGCCCATGTGATGTTCACCACCCAGGCCATCGAACGCATCCGTATCCAGTTTCCCGATGCGCCGGTCGTCGCCCACCCCGAGTGCGTCCAGGCCGTGCGCGACCTCGCCGACGAGGTTTGCTCCACCGAGCTGATGGTGAAATACGCCAAGAACTCCCCCGCCGACCGCATCATCGTCGTCACCGAGAGCGGCATGTTGCACCGCCTGCGCCGCGAGGTGCCGTCCAAAACCTTCATCGCCGGCCCCACCGACACCTGCGCCTGCAACGACTGCCGTTTCATGAAAATGAACACCATCGAAAAGGTCCGCGATGCCCTCAAGTTCATGCGCCCCGAGCTGGATGTCCCCGAGCCCGTCCGCTCCGCCGCCCTCGTGCCCATCCAGCGCATGCTGGACTGGAGCCGCTGAGGATCCCGCAAAGTCGCCCCACGCGGGGCCGGACTGCGCCGCACCCCGAACGGAGCCCCTTCCCGCACTCTGAATAAACGATAATTTACGCGCTGTTGACTTGGTTATCACGAGCCCCCCGTCACCCTCGGTAATTTCACGGATCAGAAGCTTTAGAGTGTAGACACTTTTCCCATCCCCTCGTTTTCTCGAATTCTGGATATCCAAATCCCGCATCAACCTCCCCGACCCAAACCCATGAAATCCCCGCTAAAATCCCTCCCGATCCTGTCCGCTCTCGCCGTTCTGGCGCTTTTTGGCTGCTCCAAATCGCCCGAAGCCGCCGCCCCGGCCGCCGCTGGTGCGAATCCGGCCCCCGCCAAGATCAGCATCGCCGCCATCCCCAAGGCCACCACCCATTCCTACTGGAAGGCCGCCGAGGCCGGTGCCCGCCGCGCCGCCGCCGAATTCAATGTCACCCTTGAGTGGCAGGGGCCGCTCGACGACTCCAAGGTCGCCGACCAGATCGGTATCTTCAACAACCTCGCCGCCTCCGGCGTGCAGGGCATCCTGCTCTCGCCTTGCGACGACAAGGCCCTCGCCCCCCACGTGCGCACCGCCACCAAGCGCGGCCTGCCCGTCGCGATTTTCGACTCCCCGCTCGATGGCAAGGTCGGCACCGACTTCATCAACTTCACCTCCACCGATAACAAGGCCGCCGGCGCCACCGCCGCCACCACCCTGGCCGGCCTGATCGGCACCGCCCCCATCCACGGCGGCCAGGTGCTCGTCATCCGCTTCACCGAGGGCTCCGCCAGCACCCGCCTGCGCGAGGAGGGCTTCTCCACCGCGCTCGCCGCCACTCCCGGCCTGACCATCGCCGCCCAGCAGTTCACCGATGGCTCGATGGCCGGCGCCCAGCGCGTGGCCGAGACCCTCCTCGGCAACTACGTTAAAAACAACAAGCTCGAGCTCGCCGGCGTCTTCGCCTCCAACCAGCCCACCGCCGAGGGCACCTACAACGCCGTCAAGGCGCTCCGCGACAAGGGTGTCGAGGTCAGCGCCAAGTTCGTCGGCTTCGACGACTCCACCTTGCTCATCCAGGGTCTGCAAAACGGCGTCATCGACGCCCTCGTCGTCCAGGACCCCGAGAAGATGGGTTACCTCGGCATCAAGTCCCTCGTCGACCACATCCAGGGTCGTCCGGTCGAGGCCTACACCGACACCGGCGTCACGGTGAAGACCAAGGCCAACACCGCCGCCAAGTAAGCAGCGTTCGCGTTTCCATCCTCAACCCGCACCGCGCCTGATTCGCATGTCCGAAGCCTCTTCCGCTGGTTCACTCCTCACCGTCAACGGAATCAAAAAGAGCTTCGGGCCCACGCAGGCGCTCAAGGGCGTGGACCTCACCCTCGCACGAGGCGAGGTCCTCGCCCTCATCGGCGAAAACGGCGCCGGCAAAAGCACCTTGATGAAGGTGCTCTCCGGCGCCCACGCCTCCGACTCCGGCGAGATGACCCTCGAGGGCGCCGCCTACCAGCCCACCGGCCCGCTCCACGCCCGCGGCCTTGGGGTTTGCATGATTTATCAGGAGCTCGCCCTCGCGCCGCACCTGAGCGCGATGGAGAACATCCTCCTCGGCATCGAGCCCACCGTGGGCCCGTTCATGAACTGGCGCGAGACCCGCGCCATCGCCCGCCGCGCGCTCGACGAGGTCGGGCTCACCGCGCTCGATCCCGCCGCCATCGTCGGCGATCTTTCCATCGCCGAGCAGCAACTCGTCGAGATCGCCCGCGCCGTCGCCGTCGGGTGCAAGGTCCTGGTGCTCGACGAGCCCACCAGCTCCCTCACCCAGAAGGACGTCCAAGCGCTCTTCGCCCTCGTCCGCCGCCTCAAGGCCAAGGGGGTCGCCATCGTTTACATCAGCCATGCGCTCGAGGAGGTGGAGGCCCTCTGCGACCGCTTCACCGTGATGCGCGATGGCGAGACCGTCGGCCAGGGCGTCGTCGGCCAGGTGCCGGTCAGCCGCATCATCGCCCTGATGGTCGGCCGCGAGGTCGCCGACCTCTATCCGCGTTCGCCCCGCTCCGCCACCGAGCCCATCCTCGAGCTCCGCGCCCTCGCCGGGGAAAAGTTTCCCAAAGCCGCCAGCCTCGTGCTGCGCCGCGGCGAGGTGGTCGGCATTGCCGGCCTCATCGGGTCCGGCCGCACCGAGACGCTCCGCGCCCTCTTTGGCCTGGATGCCGTCGCCGCCGGCGAGATCAGCATCCACGGCAATCTCACCCCGCCTGCCGGTCCCGCCGTGCGCTGGGCCCAGGGGCTCGGACTGGTCAGCGAGGACCGCAAGACCGAGGGGCTCGCGCAAAATCTCTCCATCGCCGAAAACCTCACCCTCTCCAAACTCGACGGCCTCGGCCCGTGGCGCTTCGTCCGCCCTTCCCGCCAGAACGCCGCCGCCGAGCCGTGGATCAAGGCCTTCCCGATCAAGTGCCAGGACGGCGAACAACCCATCGAGGCCCTCTCCGGCGGCAACCAGCAAAAGGTCGCCATCGCCCGCCTGCTCCACCACGGCTGCGATGTGCTCCTGCTCGACGAGCCCACCCGCGGCATCGACGTCGGCTCCAAGGCCCAGATCTATGCCTGGATCGACAAACTCGCCCTCGGTGACCCCGCCGCCGGCAAGGCCCCCAAGGCCGTGCTCGTCGTCTCCAGCTACCTCCCCGAGCTCCTCGGCATCTGCGACCGCATCGCGGTCATGACCCGCGGCGTGCTGGGCGAAGCCAGGCCCGTCGCGCAGTGGACCGAACACTCTCTCATGCTCGCCGCCACCGGCCAGGATCAGCGCGGTTAACCCCTATTTTTCTCCAAATGAGCCAGCCTCCCTCTCCCGCACCCGCTCCCGCTTCCGCGGCCTCCAAAAAGTCCTCCCGTGTCGTCGCCATGCTCGGCCGTCTCGCCGCCCTCGCCGCGGTGTATGCGTTCTTCGCCTTCCTGACGCCCGGCACGAAGGGCTTCATGTCCGACGCCAACACCCAGCTGATGTTGCAGGACATCGCCGTGGTAGCGATGGCCGCCATCGGCATGACGATTGTCATCATCGCCGGCGGCATCGATCTGTCGGCGGGGTCAACCATCGCCCTCTCGATGATCACCACCGCCTACGTGCTCAACCTGGGCCCCGACGGGGCCAAGCTTGTGCTGCAGCACCCGGTGCTCCTGCCGATTGCCGCCATCGCCGCCGCCATCGGCGTCTCGACCCTGATCGGGTTTATCAACGGCGCGCTGGTGACCTGGCTGCGCATCGTCCCCTTCATCATCACCCTCGGCACCATGCAAATGGCGCGCGGCTTTGCCAAGTTAGTGGCCAACGAGCAAAACATCTACCCTCCCGCCGAGGTGCAGGATCTCTGGATCTCCCGCGTGCTGGATCCAGCCCGGACGGTCTTCACCTGGCCCTTTCTGCCCGTTGCCGTCTGGCTCGTCATCGGCGCGGCCATCCTGACCACGCTGTTTCTGCGCTACACCCGGCTCGGCCGCCACATCTTCGCCCTCGGCTCCAACGAGAAGACGGCCGTGCTCTGCGGCGTGCCCGTGGCCCGCACCAAGATCCTCGTTTACATGATCGGCGGCCTCTTCAGCGGCCTCGCCGGCGTGTTGTTTTTCGCCCGCCTCGGGTCGATCGGCCAGCCCACCGAGGCCATCGGCTACGAACTCTTCGTGATCGCGGCGGCGGTGATCGGCGGCGCCAGCCTGCTGGGCGGACGCGGCACGATTCTGGGCACGATGATCGGCGCGCTCATCATCACCATCCTGCGCAACGGCGGGGTGAAGATGGGCTGGCCGCAATACACCCAGGAAATCGTGATGGGCGCGGTTATCATCGTCGCCGTCGCCATCGACAACCTGCGCAATCCGCGCAAGAGTTGAGCCCGGCAAGTGGCGGGCGGAAAATCGGGGCGGGAAGGGGCGCCAAATCACGCCCGTCGAAATTGCTTGTCACCCGAGGAAGCCAAAGCCTAATTCCCGCCTCTCATCGCTAGGTTTTATGCCAGTGTAGCTCAGTGGTAGAGCAGAGGACTCATAAGCCTTTGGTCGCCGGTTCAATCCCGGCCTCTGGCACCACTTTAGCCTCAAAGACTTGTGAAAGTTTTTGAGGCTTTTTTTGGGCCCGGAATAGTGGGTCTGTCCCCTTCCCGTCCCACTTTTCAAGTCTTCCAACGGTCGTTCAGGGGGCATTGAACGCCGGAGCAGTTTTATACCAACGGCCCGTGTAATCTAGACTTCGTTAACGTAAAGTCGCCAAGACACAAAGCGCGCAACGACCTGACAAGGAAATGAATCTTTGCGTATCTCCGCGCCTCTGCGTCTTTGCGTTAAAGTCTGAAAGTTGTATCCGTCGGACTCCGTCCCAGGGCGGTGGCGTGGATCACTGGCCGCGCAGGAACGAAGACGAGTCGCACCGGCAGATTTTGATCGAGCAACCAGCCCTTCATGCCGGCGCGACGACCGAGTAGTGGTTGCCCATGAGACGCGACGCGTAGTCGAGGCCCGCCTGCACGTCCTCGCGAGTGAGCGCGGGATACTCGGCAAGCACATCCTCCGTCGAATCGCCGGCGGCGAGAAATTCAAGAATCGTCTGCGCGGTGATGCGGGTGCCGCTGACGACCGGCCGGCCGTTGAGGATGTCGGGATCGATTACTATTCGGTCGATCATAAAATCAGGTTAGCGCCCTCCGCTTCCCCGGCAACCGTTCTGCTATCGCAGGATCCCCATCTCAACGCTGCGCGCTTAACGTGCGAGTTCTACGGCACGAACCCGGCCCTTCGCAGGCGGGCGGCGAGGCGGGGGGAGTTTTTCTTCGTGAGCTCGGGGGAGAAGATTTAAACCTTACCCTTGTTTGGTCCTGGCCGATATAATCAACGATTCTCAGCCAGACCCCTTTGATTTGGCCTCATACGTTGAAGCGGGCGCGGAGTCGCGCCGTCATTTCCTCAAGCGAAAGTGCGCTCGCGGGGTCGGCCCGATGGGCAGCCAGGCGACGTTCGACCTCATCTTCATCAGCGGGAGAAAGGGACGTCTCATCCAGATCAAGCGCGCGACGAATCAGGATCTGGCGTTCGGCCACAGATAGTGTCGGCAATTCGGCCATGACTTCGGTGAAGCTCATGAGGGCAAGTTAGGCGAATGACGTATGACGACAAGCACGCGCTTCATGTTCTCGATGCGCGACCGGGGCATGATGGCGGAGAGAAATGGGTGTGAACTGAAGGCAAGCCGCGCAGACTTTACGGAACCAAGTCCGCGCGGCGAAAGCGGGCGGCGAGGCGGCGGGAGTTTTTCTTCGTGAGCTCGGGGGAGAAGATTTAACCTGTCCCTTGTTTGGTCCTGGCCGATATAATCAACGATTCTCGGCCAGACCCCTTTAATTTGGCCGCCAGACCCCTTTGATTTGGCCCCAGAATTCAGCGTTGGTCTTGGGCTGTGTGGCGTGGAAATGGGGGGAGATTTAACCTTACCCTTGTTTCATTGCGGTAAGCGCCTTGCGTTCTCGAGGCTGAGCCGACACCGTTTGGCATGACATCAACGAGTGTTTATCTGGCCGAAGAGGCGTTGAGTTTGCCGCCCGATGAGAGGACGTCGCTGGCTCGGCTCCTCTTGGATAGTGTCAAAGAGGATGGTCGCAGCGACGCGGAAATCCGCGCCGAACTGCAAATCAGGCTCGCCCGATTAAAATCCGGCGAGGACGCTGGGCTTTCTTTTGAGGCCGCCTTCGGCGGGAATCGCAAGTTATTATCTCCCTTGATTTAACCTCTTTTTTGCCCGCTGGGAATAGGGTGATCAGGGCTTTTCGCTTGCGTCACCTTGCCCGGTTAAACCAAACAATACTCCGGTTTAACCGGAGTTATATCCGGTATTACCGTGTAAATGAATCCCCTCGCCCTCCTTTTTCTCTCCGAAGTCCGCGCCGAGGTATTCCGTGTTCTATTCGGTATCGGAGCGAAGCGAATGTATCGCGCTCAGATCGTGGGGCTCATTGATTATGCCCCCAGCTCGGTGGAGGAGGAGCTGGCAAAACTGGTGAAGCTGGAGCTGCTCCTTACCACTACGGACGGCAACCGGCGCTACTACGAAGCCAACCAAGCCCACTCGTTCTATCAGGAGCTGCGCTCCATCGTATTGAAAACAGTCGGTCTGCGCGACGTGCTGGCTGACGCGTTGCCCGCCGACCGCATAACATACGCCTTTGTTTTCGGCTCGCTGGCTGCTCAGACCGCCACGGCGGCCAGCGACGTGGATCTCATGATCATCGGCGACGCCAGCCACCGCGAATTAGCGTCCGCGTTGCGCGCCGTCGGTGAAAAACTGTCGCGCGAGATCAACCCCCACTTTTTCGGCATCGACGAATTCCTTAACCGCGCCGCCGCCAAGGATCATTTCCTCGGCGACGTTCTCGCCAAACCGAAGCTTTTCATCCTAGGAGACGAACATGAGTTTACCGACTTGGTTGGCCGCAGGCTGGCTCCAACCGCATAAAACCAGCCCGCAGGAAATAGGCGACCTCTGGCAGATCGCGGAACGTGATCTGCAGGACGCGGCGTCTGGCGGCATTTCGCACGACTGGCAGTATGGCATCGCCTACAACGCCGCTCTGAAGCTCTGCACCATCCTGCTCTACACCGAGGGCTATAACCCGAAATCCGAAATGGGAATCGGCTATCTGCCGCAACCTGCTGGACAGCTGATCGTTCGCTCACCCAAAGCGATGCACTTCTAGTGCACCGCTGGGTTCGCTCACAATGATCTGCTCCAGCATCTTACGACATCTTACCGGTTCCGATTCCGGATTTCGGGTTTTAACCGGCCAAGGGAACGCTCGCGCACTTTCGCGTGTTATCGGCCCTCCCGCACATCCTCGGATCGGAGCGCCAAGGCGATGCCGACTACCTCGATGGGTGCCGACAGAAACGAAACACCGTCGAATACGACTACGTGGGCGGCGCATCAAAGCGTGATGCCGAGGAGCTGATCGCCTTCGGGCGCGAGTTGCAGACGGAGGTCGGTGCGTGGTTACGGGAGAAACATCCCCGCCTCGCGCCGACTTGAAGACAAGTTACGCGACAAGGGGCGGCACGAGCCCGGCCCTACGCAGGCGGGCGGCGAGGCGGAGGGCGTTTTTCTTCGTGAGATCGTGGCCCCAGATGCGCAGCACGCGCCAGCCGGCGCGGCGGAGGGTGCGGGTGACGAAGCGGTCGCGGGTCTGGTTGCGGGCGATCTTGGTCCGCCAAAATTCCGCGTTCTGCTTGGGCTGCGTGGCGTGTATCGGAAGAAGACTTAACCCGTCCCTTGTTTGGTCTTGCTATGCAAGCGCGCTCGCATAGCGTTTTCGCATGAAAAACGACTTCGGCACGGTGGAGGTTCAGGAGCGGATTACGGACGTGGTGCGCGGCCCCACTAAACCACGCACTCAGGCACGCATGAAGGCGCTGGCGGGGGTGAAGTGGTTCTTGGCGACGGATGACGCCCGAGCCGTGGGACTGCGCGGGCTGACCGCCGCTCTCGTCCCGCTGGAGGGGGCAGAGATTTACGACGGCCGGGATAACGAGGAGATGAAGCGCCGCTATTTTGAGGCGATGCTAAAAGTGCCGCTCAAGATTGTGCCGGTTTCGGAGGATGTGCGTTGAAGCACATCTGCCCGAACTGCGGTCACAATTGGGATGCGCCGGCCCCGCAGCAGGCGAAGGCGGGCAAGTCGCGATGGAAAGGCGTGAGCGCCAGGAAACGAAGCGAGGCGGCGAAAAAAGCGGCGCTCGCCCGCTGGGCCAAGGCTTCCGAATCAACAGGCGAGGGGCGGAAGTAATCCGGCCCGTCGAAGCCGGGTCGCGAGCCGGCGGGCGTTTTTCTTCGCCAGTTCGTGCTCCCAGATGCGCAGCACGCGCCAGCCGCGAGCGCGAAGCGTGCGGGTGACAAACCGGTCGCGCGCCTTGTTGCGCCCGATCTTGGTTTCCCAGAAAGCTACGTTTGTTTTCGGCTGGGTGGCGTGGATCGGGCAGCCATGCCAGAAACAGCCGTCCACAAAGACCGCAAGTTTGAGCTTGGGGAAAACGAAGTCCGGCTTGCCCTCCAGCGACCAGCGCCGCCGCCAGCCGGTGATGCCGTGGGTTTTAAAGATGCCGATCAGCCGCAGCTCGGTGTCCTTGTTGCCCGTGCCCTTGATGCGCGACATCACATCCGATCGCTTCGCCTTAGTCCAGATGTCGGCCACAGTAAGGCGGTTTTGATATTTCTATAGACGTAGCATCTCTAGCTTGCCGGAGGCGGCCGCGTCGCCGCCGTGGCGAACAACTCAATGATCTGACGCAGTTTTTTGGGGCCGAAGCCCTGCTTCATTTTGAGCTTTTCCCATTCAAGCGCGGCGAGGTGCCCGACAATTAGGCCGCCGGTGTTGGGCGGGTAATCCTTCCCCAAGCGCACCGCCATGCCCATGACGGTGCGCTTGTCGTTCACAAATTTCGGGCGGAGCCGTTCCCACTCCTGTGCCAAGGCCTCGGTATCCGAGCGCGCCGCGACAAAAGCGTGAGTGCCGAGCGCCGATTGCCACCCTGCATCAAGCTGGATTGGCGTGTTCCGAAATTTTTCCCAATTCTCCTGCTTCTTGGCCGCCTCGGTTGGATTACCCGGCAAGCACTTGATGTAGGCTAGTGCCGCCGCGCCCGCCGCGCTAATGGCAGCGGCCAGCGGATCGGAAAGAGTCTGCTTTTCCCAGATGCGGTTCAGCTCGATCTTGCGGTCGGATTTCTCGATCAGCCACGCCAACGCGTAGGCAATGGTCTGTGCGCGTAGGCTCCCGCTATCCTTTGGCACGAGGTGCAGCGCCGACTTGAACAAGATCATCTTCGCAACGACCTGCTTGAAATAATTTAGGTCTACCAATGGCTCGTCTTCGTCCTCATGACGTTGGGCCAGTGCTATGAAGTTTTTCTCTGCACCACGACAAACGATGTTGGGCAGGCCGGCCCAAATTTGTTCGTATTTCGCGAGGTCGGTCTTGGTGAACTTTTGCGCGGCCGGGTTTTGCTTTTCCCATTCGCGCATCTTGGCCTGCGTGCCTTGGCGCATCTTGTCGTCCGCGTAGCTGCCGCGCGCCCGCTCGTAATACCAGTGCGCGCCACGCTCTAGGCCGCTGGTGGCGGGCGACCAGACGGTGCGAGAAAGCTTTTCGAGTTCGAGGTGGAAGCGGCCATTTGCGGAAAAATCGGCCGCGTTCACCTTGTTCTGGCTGTTGGCATATTTGGAGATAAGCGGCACGATATCGGCAACGCGTTCCGGGTTGCTGAGCACGGTGAGCTTCACCTGCACCACCACCTCGGCTACCTCGGTTCCTTCGCGTTTCATGGCGTGGTAGATGCTGGCTGTGGTCTGGCCGCCGTTGACGATCTGAAAATCGCGCACGCTGCGCAGCACGGCGTGCCCGTCCTTATTTGTCTCGACCACAACCGAGGCGGCAGTGCAGCACAGGCCGTTATTGTAGGCGAGGAAGCGGTGCGGTTCTTCCCGCAGCGTTTGTTGCAGACCCTTGTTGATCTTACCCTTCGCCTGGAGAAACGCGCGCACGTTGCGCTCGAGTAGACGCTGGCCGTGTTGTCCGTAAATTTTGGCCAAAACCGGAGCGCGCAAAAACGCGAGGTAGGTGCGGTATTCCCCATGGGCGTCGGCCATTTCTAGGGCCGGCACGGGGCCGCCATAAGCATGCTCGAAATCCAGCTCAATCACTTCGCGGTCACCGACTTGCAGCCGGCTCAGCTTTTCCAGATCCCATAGCACGTAACGCAGCTCCAGGCCCTCGATTTGCTCCTGCTCGATCTCGCCGGCCTTCACCACGCCATCGGTTAGGAAAAAGAGCCGAACAGTGGTGAGCGCGCCTTTGGCCTCGTGGATACGCTGCATGGCCGTAAACACATTGTGCGAGGGGTCGAGCTGGGTATGCCATCCATCCAAGGCGCGGCGAAGAAAACCACGGAGCTGTTTGAAATATTTTTCGACTTCGGATCGAGCGATGGAGGGCGGAGCGTCGTCGTCCGCGTAGTGCGCCACGAACAAGTCCAGCGTGGCGCCATCGCCGGAGAGAGACCAAGCGTTGGCCTTGGCTGCATCGTATTTTCCCCGTCTGGGGGGATCTTCATAGGCTTCGAAGCGCTCGCAGTCGCCGACCTCGTTGTGCTCGATCAAACGCTCTAGAACGACGTCGGTGAAGGCCTCCGCGCGCAGCGGCGGCGTGCCCTCCTCCGGTTCATACTTGATGCGAACCTCCTGCTTAAGGAGTTCGGCGTAGAGTTCGAGGTGGCTGGGTGCGTCGGACATGGTGAGAGGAAGAAATTAGGGAGTGGAAGGCTGGGCGTGGAGAGCGTCGATAATCGCGAAGATCGGCACGGAGAACGCGGCGCAGGCGGCTAGACTGAGCTGGTAGCTGGCGTCGCCCACGCCCGGAGGCAGGTCGGCCTCGATGATGCGAGGGAAACCCGCGCCGACTCGAAACGTGTCCGCTTGGCGCACCGCATAACCGGTGGCGGCGTAGCGCGGGGCATGGCTGTCGAGGTAGCGGGCGGCGAGTAAAGCCTCCTCGACGGCTTCCCGCGCCGCCGGCCAAGGCGTGAGAGTGGCGCGGAGTTGAGCCACAAGCGCGGGCAAGGTAGCAGCGCCGCCTTCGTGCGTCTCCAACATAAGCACGTGCAGGAAAAGCGCCGGGGCGTGGGTATCGTCGAGCTGGCGTTCGCTGGCGATGCGCACGGTGTGCGGCTGTTTGGCGAGCGTGGTCTTCACCTCGATCCAGGCGCCCGGGTATTGAAAATCTTGATGCGCGCCGACCGGGCCTTTCCAGCCTGCGACAGCCATGCCGCTTTCGAGTATCGGGATAAGTTGGTCGTGAAGGAATTTCAGCTCTCCCCAAAGCCCGCGCTGTGATTCTGGGCTCAGGCCGGCGTTGGTTGCCGCAAGAAAACGCTGCCATCGGACGAGCTGACCAAGCAGCAGCGCGACGGCCTCCGTAGGTGCTCCGGATGATTCCTCAACTCGACGAGCTAGATCTTCGGCAAGTGCGGAAAATACATCGTTGAAGCGAGAATCGCGCAGAATGACGCCGAATGAAACATGGCCCGCGAGAGTTAATGCTGTCACTTCGATACCGGCGATTACCGGCCATTGCTTTTTGGGTGGAACAGCCTCGACCGGCACTCGCAGTAGTAACGCACGACGCGCATTTGATCCCTCTATCGCGACGAAAAGCGGGTGCCCCTTAATCGGGCGGGCAAGCCGCATGCACCAGCCTTCGGGTCCTGGGGTTTCTGCCTCCAGCGCGAGCCATTGTTCCTCAATCGTCATATACCTCGTCCTCCTGAAGCGCGGTTATCCAGCGTTTGTTTACTTGGTATTCGACGCGCGCCGCCGATTCGCTTTCCGGGAAGCTGAAGGCGAGACCGATGACCGGTGGGCCGGAGGGATCGAGGCCTGTGCTTTCCTCTACGCCGCCCTTTTTCACAGCGCTTACTTTTTCGGGCTGTTTTAGTGGATAGATTAGGAGAAGTCCGTGCGTTTTTGGACGAAGGTCACGCACTACCTTGCCATGGGGTCGATCGAGATCTTTCGCCGAACCGGCGTTTTCAGGATCGGCTTGCGCCCTCTCACGGGTAAGCGCGAGAGCTACCTCATGGAGATTTAGCGGCTTCGTTCTGGTCGCTTGGTCGAGGAGGAACTGCCGGTCGGGGTGAAGCACGGGCTTGGCGACGATTTTCTGCGCCAAATCTTCGTCGAATATGAAGTAGCTCAGGTCGATTGATTCGTCGCTCGGGTTGAGGATGTTAGCGTTACGCAGAGCGTAATCGTCGGCTCGCTGGCTTGCGGGGCTTCGGTTTACGAGGCCGATTTCGTGGCCTGCGAACTGGCGTTGAGCGTTGGCCGACGCCTTGGAGTTGGAGATCAACGCGACTGTCCAATTTGTGAGTTCGCCTTGGGACGCCTGTTTCAGGATGAAGCGCGATAATTCCACACCGCTTGCTCGCGTTGATTCCACGGGAAACTTCGTTCCGCGAATGTAGTTCGCAATGGCCTCTGCGGGCACGTCACGCCAGAGATAGGAATCACCTTTGCCCACTTTATCCGGCGGGCCGGGAAGCGCGGAGAGAAAGTTTTCCGTAGCCGCAGCATTTGCTGCGATACGAGCATCTTTCGGGAGCTGGGTCGTCTGCACCAACACACCCGCCCACGACAGCTCCAAGCGCTGACTATGGCACATTTTGTTAGTCGCGGTAATTATCATTCCCCCAGGATGCGTGCGCACGCGAAGGCCATAACGCTCTGGGGTAAGACCAGCGCGCACCATGTAGTCGAACTCGCGGCGAAGTTCGATTTCTGCCAGAGCGATGTGGCGATACCAGAGGGTCAAATCGTGGGTGGTGTATAAGCGGCAAAGATCCAAATAGCCGGGGCGATAACCGAACCAACGACCCATCTGCATGAGCGTGTCATACATCTTCGAGGTCCGGAGAAAGTAGCTTGCGGTCAGACCTTCAAGGGTAAGCCCGCGGGACAGCTTATTACCACCTACCGCGATCACGCTGCGGCCGTGCGCTTCGTGTTCTTTGTAATCTAGCGCATCCTTGGCGAAGCCGTGGATCGCCAGCACCTCTATTTTGGAAGCCGCGTGATGAAGTTCCGATTGCACCTGAGCCCACGTGACCAGCGGGCCCGCTTCTTCACCGAGTTCGGTGCTGGTGGGCACAAATTCGCTTTCCCATAATCCCTCAAGCTCCTGCAACAGTGCCGGAGTTAGGGCGCCGTCTCCATAGGCGATACGCCGCTGAAGTGCGGAGATCTCGATTTTCACTAACTCTGCCACGTGGTTTTGAACCGCTACAAACCGCGTAACGTGGATTAGCATCGAGCAGTGCTTCTTCGCTTGGCCCCGTGCTCGCCGAGCGGCAGTTGCGAGAACAAAGCAACGAATCGCAGTCTTTAGAGATTCAGGGAGTGCCGAAGGAACGTGGTCAATTTTGTGGCCCGGCGGAAAAGCTCTTTGGTCCGCGTAATCCGTGACCATGCGCAAGATCGGCAGACCATCGCTTGCGGGAATGCCGGCGTCCACGTCACCATCCAAGCCAAACACCTTGGCGGGGCCAATGTAGTTTGATGGGGCCTTTACGTTAATGATGAAGCTACGGGGAAAGATGTCGTCGCCGTGTTTTTCTGTCTGCGCATCGGGATTAACGAAGATGTTCGCGAACGGAGTGGCAGTGTAGCCGACATAGGCGGCTTTTTCGAAACTGGATAACAATTCGCGAATCTTGCCGTTGATGGCGGAGACGCTGTCTTCCTCCCCTTCTTTTTGGGCTTTAACGTTGATGGAGGCGTTGTCCGCTTCGTCGTCGATAAGTAGCAGTGGGACCTTGGGGACAATTTTACCGCCGGTTTTGGCGTTGTCTTGGCCGGCTACATGAAGAACCCATTTCAGAAGATTTTTGAGGACATGTGAGTTCTTTTTAACGACCAGAACAACCGGATCGCCGCCGATCATCACACCAATGGTTTCGGCGATTCGTTTGTTGAAGTCGCCGTCTTCCGCGCTGCTGGTAAGCGAGTGTATGTGGAGTCGTTCACCGCTTTGACCGACACCGATCCAGCGGTTGTTCTGATCGAGTTTTCGATTCTTCTGCGTGTCAAAGCCAAGGACACCTTCGTCGATGCGGAGCTGTGTTTGGCTGCGCAGATTGCTGTGAATGCCCGCGAGGATGATGATGACTTTGTATCCCGCATCCACGGCCTTGGTAATCAGTCCCGTATAGTTAGCGGTCTTTCCCGACTGAACACTTCCGACAACCATGCCTCGGCGATCCCAATGGCCTTCCCGGTCCGGATCTTCCAGTCGCTGAAGAACCATATCCGTAAGCTCATCCAGGTTTCTCACTACATCGGGGGCCATGCCGAAATCGCGTTCCAGATAGGTCGCATATCGGTTCCAAAACCGCCACGGAATCGTGCCCCGTTTATTGGTGAGCCACTCTTCGTGACCTCGGGGATCATCCAGCGCTGTTCCTTTTTCCGCAGAAACGGAAAAGAGGTGCATCAATTCGGAGGCGAGTTGCTCGGCATCTACGCTTCCCGAAGGATTTAAGAGCGCGACGGCTTTAATGACATTCTCAACGGCTGTCCGAATATCGCCCTCGGTGCGTCCTTTTTTCCCTTTTAAAACATCCACCGCTAGATTCCGGGCGAGTGTGTAAGCGTCGGCGTGTGGATTCATGCGGATTGTTCTTCCAAGGTGGCGATGAGATGGGGAAACGCGTCAAAAGGGCTATGGCTGCGAAGGCTGCGCCGGGCTTCATCAGGTGAGTGGCCCATGCTTCGGAATACTCGGTAAAGCTGTGTCATGGCTTCTCGTATTTCCGGGTCCGCAGCGTCTTGAAACGGCTCCGGCTGCGAGTCGGGTTTTTCGGTGCTGGCGATGCTAATGTGTTGCAGGGGGATGGTCTCTTGCAGGAGGCGGAGGAGTGCGCCGAAGGCGGCTTTGTCCGGCGCGGTCTCGGCGATTTGCTTCACGAGCGGGTGCTCGCGGTTGATTTGATAAAACACGCGGTCGTGCTTCGCCACCGGTGCCCAAAGGTGGACGATTGCCGAGGCTGCCTGCGGTGTGAGGCGCGCGCCGCGGTGGGTGTAAACATTTTTCGCCCGGGCTCGGATGGTAGCGGCGAAGCTCTTCAACTCGTCGCGCAGGGCGGAAGGCGGGGTGGCTCGCGATTTGGTGACATTGATCTGCCACTCGTGGTCGAGTGTGTTGGGCAGCTCGATGGCGATGCGGGCTAGCTTGAGGTGCTCGTCCTTGGTCCAGCCAAAGCCCAGCCAGTCTCCGGCGACGAGCAGGCGGTCGCGGCGGTAAACATAAAACCCTTGGTGGGCCAACCAGCCGCGCGGTCCCGCCCCGGCCTCGTGCTGGGTCTTGGTGAGCTTGGAAAAGTGGGGGAGGACAAAGCCGCGCATCGGGATGCGGGGGATGCTGGTTCTTAGCTCATCGG
Organism: Verrucomicrobia bacterium IMCC26134; assembly: GCA_000972765.1. Classification (GTDB taxonomy): domain Bacteria; phylum Verrucomicrobiota; class Verrucomicrobiia; order Opitutales; family Opitutaceae; genus IMCC26134_A. The sequence goes on from CP011265.1 coordinate 2,497,262, forward strand.
AGAAGGGCAGCGTGGCGGGATGATCCGCCATGAACGGGTCCCACGGCTCGACCGGGCGTTCGTTCACTAGGATTCGCACCGCGTCGCGGCCAGTCATCAGGCGATGGAAGACCATGCCGAGGTGGCGGCGCACGACCTCGATGCGTTCAAGAAAACGTTGGTGGTGTTTCTCGTTTTGCGTGTCTTGGCCGCGCGTCAGGCGGTCGAGCTGTTGCCAGAGGACGGTCGTTCCGTTCGGCAGGGTGGCGAGACGGGCGAAGTTGGGCTCTGCGTGGGCGTCGGCGGAACGGAGGAGGCGCCAGTCGTTCTTGGCGGCGATGAGGTCGAGATCCCAGCAACGCGTTTCCAAGGTGTCGCCCGCGCGTCGGCTACGCACCGTGAGGCGACGGCATTGCGACAGGGAGGCTGTTTTGAGGCCGAGTCCGAAGCGACCCAGATCGTGAGGGGCACGTTCGGCGAGCGGTCCCCTTGTGCCGAGTCGCATGGCCTCGACGAGTTCGGGGGCGCTCATACCGTGGCCGTCATCAGTCACGCTGAGGACGGACGCGGCGCCGTCCCAATCGAAGCGAAGCCAGACGTGCCGTGCCCCGGCTGAGATGCTGTTGTCCACCACGTCGGCTAAAGCGGTGGGTAAGTCGTAACCAAAAGCGCGCAGACTCTCAACGATTGCAGCAGCGTGAGGGGGTGTCGTGTCGAAAAGCTCGTCTTGCATCTGCATAAAATTCAGCGGGTGCCGACCTGATTGGGCGCGAGACTGCTCGAGCGCGCTACAGGCATCGAATGGATGCGTGTCGCCATTCCTGCTCGCTGAGCTGCGACACAATAAAATGCTTCGTCGGAGAATTCATCGGCGCTAAACCGGCGCCATGCCTCGACGCCAAAAGCCTCTAACATCACGGGCCAACCGCTACGGGTGTAACGGCGGCCAAACCTATCCACGGCCTCACCGCAAGCGGGCTCGTTATGTTTTTCCTCTCCGTGCTCCAAGGCATTTTCGGGATGAAGATCGGGGAAAAGCCAAAGCAGGGCATGCCAGCCCTTCAGGAAGTCTGCGGTTTGCATCGCGCGTAGCATTTTACGGTCGGCTTTCGTGAGTGGGTCTAGCCACTCGACCGCTTCAGAATGTGACCGCGGTAACGGAAACGCTGCCGTCGTTTTTGCGTGCTGAGCCGAACGTGAATAGTCGCCGTTCTGTGCCGGTGGTCGCAAGAAGCGGAGAATTGCATCCCCCACGGCTTCGCCAATTAACGGTGGCACGGCGTTTCCGATCACACGGAAGGAGTGGGTGCGGGCTTCCGAAAAAACGAACCAGTCAGGGAAGCTCTGCACGCGTGCCGCCTCGCGTGGAGTGAGCGACCTGTTCTGCACCGGGTGAATAAACATTAGTCCGTCCTTGCTCAAGTGGGCTACAATGGTGGAGCAGGGTTGGTTGCGATGCTGGCGGGTGTAGCGGTCTTTGAAACTCGCGCGGCTATAGGGAAACTCGAATTTTACTCCGCGCTCACGAAAGGCTACGGCGGCGTTTTCTCCCTCGCGCAATTTGGCAAAGTCGCGCAGGTCGCGGGCGCTGTGAGGGCGGGCGACATGGTTGAAGATCGCGGCGGCTTGCCCAACTTCGGCAACACCCTGTAGGTATGGCTTGCGGAGGTGATCACGCGTGCCGCCAAGGAAATTTTTCTCGCGACGCTTTTCGTCGTAGGGGACTTGGTTTTCACCTTCTCCAGCCGCAAGCGCAGGGAGGTCGAGAATGGCATCGCCCAACATGGTTTCCAACGAGGCGCGAGGCGCGGGTGTAAGCTCGGCAGGAAAATAACCGGCAAGATCGGCACGCACGCCAACGATTAGTTGCCGCCGACGTTTTTGCGGCACGCCCAGTTCAACACCGCGCTCGATCTGGGGATGAACGCGATAGCCTGGTAGCCCCTTTGATTGGCCAAGTGTGCGGGCTTCATATTGAACGGCTGTAAAGTAGCGTCCGCCTGCGGCAGAGCGGAGCCCGAGCACGTTTTCGATGATGAATACCTTGGGCTGAAAAAACTCCACGCAATCGAGAAAGTTACGGAAGAGGTGACGGCGAGGGTCTTCCTTGAGGCGTTCAGTGCCGTGGTTGGAGCCGTCTCGCTGGCGCGCAGTGGAGAATCCTTGGCACGGCGGGCCACCGACAATCACGTCTACCTGATTCGTTCCGATGATGGCCGCTAAGGTTTCGGGAGGAAGGTCTGTGAGGTCCGCTTCCAGCGCGAAACCGACCGGCGGTAACCCGGTTGGCGATTTGGCCTGAAGATTTGCCCGAAGTGTAGCTATCGCTTGGGAATTAAAATCGACGGCCGCCTTGCAATCGAAACCCGCTCGAAGCATCCCGAGGGTGAATCCGCCGCAGCCGCAGAAGAGGTCTATAAATGTGGGGCGATCAGACATGGATATGGGCTACAGATTGTGGAAAACGGAATGCCTATGTTGAGTTTTGATTCTGAGTCTATGGTTGTTCGGAGGTTCGTCCGGGGCTCAAGCCATGCAATTACGAGTTGGCGCTCATGCTATTTGCGCACTACGATAGGCACATTCTCGACACTTTAGGCCCCCTATACGGCGATTGAACGCCGGTTACTACGCGAATACCGACCATTCGGCTAATGCTTAGTGTCATAGTATTAAATACCCAATTAGGAGCGACGTGTTTGATAGACTGCAAGGTGCGAAATACTGCATGGGGCTATATTTAACCGAGGGGGGCAGACAACGACGGGGGGGTGCTATGCTTTTTCCTGCCAGCCGTTGTGAATTCCCCAGATGTCGTGCAGGCCGGTGAGCTTCGCGGATTGGTCGGGTTGCTTGGCGACGGTGCTCTTGAAGTTGGAATAGCTGATGTCGTGGGTGAGGCAGCGGGTGATCACTTCGGCATCGGCAGGGGTGACGATCCAGCGCCAGCGGTAGTCGGCGTCCGGGGTTTCGAGGATTGGTCCGTTGAGGCCGGTGAAGGACTGGAGGTTTTCCAGATCGCGACGCACGCGGGCGCGGACTTGGAGTTTTTCCGGTTCGTCGGCGGAGCGAGTGAGGGAATAAAATCCGTGTCGGGTGAAGAGCCACATGTTTGGGGGAGGGCGAAGGGACGCAGTAAATCTGAGATGGGAATTTGTTCGGGGCGGACTCAGCCGAGTTCGTAGGTTTCCCGGAGCAAGTGGCCGACAAAGGCGTCAACGCCGGCGCGGGACGTGGGAACGGTGAGGCCGAGCTTTTTCAGGAGTTCGGATGGGATCGCACGGGCTATGCGGGTGGCCTCGAATTCGGCGGTGGGATCGGTTCCCTCGAAGGTCTTGGTATGCGGAGGCAACGGCGTGCCGGCGAGCTTGAGGAGGAGGGCGTGGGTCCAGTCGGTGATGGCGGCGAGTTTGGTGTAGTTGAGGCGATCCGGCGTGTCGGTGGTCTGGTGGTAGTGGGGCCAGTGGCCGCAGGAGAGGAAGAGGTAGGGGTGGCGGTTGACACGGAAGATATGGTGGTCGCTCAGGTCGGGTGCGTAGCTGTTGCGCAGGGCGATGGCCGCGAGGCCGGAGGGTGTCGGGGTGGCATCAATGATTGCGGGCAGGGCGGGGTGGCTTTCGGCCCCGAGCACACAGACGAGGCGGCGGATCTCTTCGGGCGTATCGGCTCCGAGACTACGAAAGCCGACATCGTGTCCGATGAGGTCGCTGATAAGGGCGGCGTGAAATCCACGTCGGTCGGTCTGGCTCTCATAGAAGCGAATGCTCCCCATCGCGTCGCCGAGGAAATAGGGCGGCTCCTCGGCATCGAAGAGCGCGATGATCACGTCATGCCGGAGTTGGACGGGTTGGATGCGCGACGCGATTTCGAGGGTCAGTGCGACGGAGGCGGCGTTGTCGTCGGCACAGGGGGCGTCAATCACGCTGTCGTAGTGCGCGCCGAGCAAAACGGGGGCGAGCGATTGATCGCGCCCGGGGATGAGTGCCGCGTAGTTGGTGAAGTGAGTGCGACCGGAGGTGTAGGGGAGTGCGTAGCCGGTCTCCGCATATGGCATGAGCGCGAGGCGGGTAAACTGGGCCTCGATCCACTTCTCCGCCGTGCGATGCCCCGGTTTCCCGACGCGCCGGCCTCGGGGCAGCGCAAGGCCACGGACGAGGTATTCAAGGCGTTCAGGGACGGAGTGCATCTAAGTAGAATGACAGCGTAATTGGTGCAGGTTGCAGATAAAAACGCGGTCTAGTTGCCGCCGGTTTTTTTATCGTGGTGAGCGAGGGCGGCGGCGCAGGTCTGGCGGCCGAGCGCGACCTCGGTGATCAGCGATAGAAAGGAATCCAAGGCGAAGTGAGTGAGATCGAGCGCCTGGCGCAGCACCGCATAGCCCGGGGGCTCATCGCCGAGATGGATGCAGTGGCGGAAGATGATCTCACCGTCTTCAAAATCCATGCGGTAGCCGCCGCCGGGCATGCAGCCGTTGATGTGATTGAGCAGGCGCAGGGTTTCAAAGAAGGCGGGCGGAAGGGCTTTGACCGGGTAGATCGAGTAAAGCTCGAGGTGCGCGTGATCGGAATCGTGGATGCAAAAGAGCGAAAAGTTCCCGTGCTCGGTGGAGCGGTTGAGCTGGAGAATCGCGGGCTTGTCCAGCGACTGGGTGATGTGGCATCCGCCCTCGCGCAGCACCGCGATGGCGGGATGGACGTAGGCCGGGGCCGCAGGCGCGGCTTGGGGCGGGGTCTTGGGTTTTTTTGAGCCGGGACGTGACATGGCGAAGCGGGGGCTTAGGCGGCGAGCGCGTTCCAATCGGACCGGGCGCGTCGGGAGTGGGTTTTGAATTCGGAGGGGAGACGGTAAACCGTGAGCAGGACGACCGCGTCCGCGTCGGTGCGGTTGAAAAGAAACAGATGCTCGCCGTAGATGCGCGGCAGCACTGCGGCTTCCGACTGCCGCGAATCGATGTAATCATGGAGCACATCGTCGCATTCGTCGGCGGCGAGGCCGGCGTAGAAGACCCGCTCCAGCATCCGCTCCAAGGTGCGATGATGCCAGCCGATGCGTTGCCGGGCGCGGAGCTGAGCATGGCGGGTGGCGTGCAATTTGATCATGCCGCCAGCTTAGCCCAGGGGGTCGGACAACGGCGGGGGTAATGACGAAAAAACGAACCATTTTCGGCATCACCAAACGCTAAAGCGGAACGAGGCTCGTGTTTCTGAGAATCTTCGGCTACTGAAAATCGAGGGTGCGCCGCCACGATGGTGAAATATCCGGACTGGATGATTCAGATTGAGGCCACTCCTCGGGCCGTGTATTCTAGAGATATGACGGATTTATTGAACCCGCTCACCCATCCATTCTATCTCGTCCCTATCGCTGGAGGCTGGAGGCTGTATCGTTATAAGGGGGCCCGCGATATCGGGCACTCGGAGTATTGGCGGCAAAACGTGGCCTTGGTGGTGGCGAAATATACGCGTCTGCCCTTCGCCGCTTTGCGCGAACTGCCCTATTGCCTGCCGAGGGGGCGTTTTGTTGCGAAATGCGAGCTTCTCCCGTGGGAAAGGCGTGCGGTGTTGTTTTGCGGAGAAGTGTTGAACGGAGCGCAGCGCAAAGTTTTGAAGGCGGCCTATGGAGACATTCCGATTCTACCCGATGAGCACGAGGTGAGACTGCCCGCCGACGTCGAGGCCTATAAAACGCTCATCCGTCAGAATTCGGGCGTAGTTTAGCCCTTTGGTGCCTGTCCTGGCCGCTTCGTTGGTCTGGCGGTGAAGTGCGAGGACAGTTTCTTCGGAGTCACCCCCGCCGGCTTAGCGGGTCGGACATCGGCGAGGGTGGGCGGAGTGCGAGGCGCTAGTCATTAGATATCTGGAGGCCCCGTAGTTGTCCGACCCCGTCTGGCATACTCGGCACATGCCTACACTACATGCTTACCGCGACGGATCGGGGTTTTATTCCAAGGCCAACCTGAACGGGAGGGTCGTGACGTTTCAGCTGACGCCGGCGGCGGCGCAGCGGCTCTCGTCGGCCGGCTTGGGCGACGGCGCGCGACTGCCGGTAAAGCTGCTGCTCGCGATGATCCAATGCGGCGACGCATTCACCGGCACGGCCACGCCGACGGTGAATCCGGACCAGGGGGCCCTGCCCTTTGGCGACGAGGATCTGGACACCGAGGGCTTGCTGCCACGGTGCGAAGAGACCGGCGGGCGGCTCGATCTGCATCTGGTGGTGCTGGACGACGGTCTGGGCGGGGGCCGAAAGCTGGCGCGACTGCTCGCGCTGGAGCCCCGGCACGTGCTCCGCAAGCAGACGGCGCTCAGCGTGCCGGTGGCCGCCTTATCGAGGCAGGTGCTGGAGCATCTGATCGCGTCGGGAAAAGTGCCCGGCGGCACATCTGGGGTGTCGAGCCTGCGGCGATGGCTCGATCATCAACTCTCGTCCGCGTGGGACGAGCTGGCCAAGCTGCGCGCGGCGAGACAGACGGGCCTGGCGTTTGACCGGGCGGATGAGCTGCCGCTGGGGTGAGCGGTCATGTGCCCAAAACACGGGGCAGGCGCTTTTCCAAAAATGCAGCAGCCTTGGGAAGTGCACCAGGGTTCAATTCTTGAAACACAGACACCGGAGCAAGCCGTAGTGATGCCAGGACCTTACGGGCCGTAGGGGATGTGATCGTCTCCAAGAGAGATTCCAGTCGGTTCACGAGATCACGCTCGGTGACGCGTCCGTGATTGGTAGCGCTGATAAGGTCAGCCAAAAATGCAGGCATCAGCTGAAAGAGAATCACGACGTGACGCCCGTCTTGGCGTCCGCTTTGAGCGATGTCGGACACATTCGCGATTTTGGCTTTAAGGAGCGTGATGGGAGTGGGCACCTGCACGCTTACGTGGTTCGCGCCGATGGACATCGTAAATGCCGAGGCGTGCAGCTCTTCGTTGGACACGCCGTGCACGGTTCGCAGGACCTCAACAAGGAGCGGTTGGCCGGTGTTGTCGTGTGCGATCACGACACCGATTTCATTGGTGGGCGGTTTAAAAGGGAAGAATTGCGGTTTGGCTCCGATCACTTTTGCCAATTCCGTCAGGGTCTGCCGGTCGCCCAACACATCCACATCACGCGAGACAAAGGGCGCCAGGCTCTTGGTGCGGTTCTCGTAGTAGAGCGCCCAGAGATTGATTGCTTGCCACCCCAACGAGCAGCACGGGCTCGGGTGTCGCCAATGCATCCGCAAAGTCGCCCGGAGGACGCGGGGAACAGTCAGATGGATGCGGCATCGGCGAAGGTTAGCACCTTGATATCGCTACGGACAGGGACGAGGGAGTTGCGCTGCTGCACGGCTGCCGGAGCAGCCACTTCCAACTCCTGCACGAGGGTATCGAATTCGCGTTGGGCACGCTTGAAGCGCGAAACATGGGCGGCGCTTTTGAAGCGGGTAGGCATCTTCGGGGCGCACGCCCAGATGCTTTGCTGGACAGCCGTCGCCTTCGCCGGATCGGAGCTGCGTGAGCGGACAACTTGACGGGCTCCTTCGCGCAGAAGATCCATGACCGTAGTGCATTCACTCCGTGCGATAGTCGCGAGCGCGGCCAGCACCGCCTCGTGTTCAGCGAGACTCGCGCGCCGCTTTGATTGGGAAAGTTGATTTGGCACTGTAAAAGGTTGAATCAACCTATTCAAAAAACCCGGTCGGTCGAGGTTTAAAAAGCAGAGATGTCAGGCGTGAGCCTTCGTGATCCTTTTGCCGGCGGCGGCAAGGCGGGTGCGCAGTTCGGCGGGCTCGATGGCCTCGGCGTGGCCGCCCCACTGGAGAACGAGACGCTCCACTTCGAGCAGGTCGGCCAGCTGAAGCCGGAGTTCAAGGCCACCGTCAGCCAGGGTGACGAACTCCTGCGACTCGTGCCAGAAACGATCCCGGACGTGGTCGGCTGCAAGCGGGGAAAAGCGAATGCGCACGCGGTGGTTTTCGGTGCCGTTCATGACCCCCAGTGCGGCGGCAAAGTAGCGCTCCACGGTGAAGTTCTCCGGGCGCTCGAACCAGCGGGTGGATAGTTTCACGTCGATGATGCGACCGAGGGCGTAGGTGCGCATGGCTTCGCGGTCGAGGTCGTGGCCGACCAGATACCAGCGCCCTTCCCGATGGGTGAGGTGCAAGGGCTGGACCTGGCGCTTGGCGGACTTGGCATCACCGGGTTTGCGATAGCTGAAGGAGATCTCGAGCTGGTCCGAGATCGCGTGACTGAGGCGGTCGAACACATCCAGTTCGTTGACGGCGGGGGCGGCGACCTTGAAGGAAATCGCCTCCGAGGAAGGCGCGTAACCGGACATGGCCGCCATGGGCGCGAGCAGTTTGGCGAAGGCCGTCTCAAGCTGGTGATGGTAGGGTGTGCCCCGGTATTGCTCGATGGCTTTTTGCGCGACCATCAGGGCCAGCAACTCACCCTGGGTGACCTGGACGGTGGGGAAGTCATGCACCTCCTCGGTGAAATGGTAGCCATGCTCCTGCGCGTCGTAAGCGATGGGCAGACCGAGCTGGTCGCGCATGCAGGCGATGTCCCGCTGGATGGTTTTGTCCGCCACCTCCAGCGCCTTGGCGAGGGCCTGGCAGTTGGGGAATTGGTTCTGCTTGAGCAGGTCGAAAAGCCGCTTCATCCGCACCACCGCCGGCCGGTTTCCGATTGCACGAGCCTGGGCGGGTTTGGCGGCGGGAACGGCAGGACGGCGTTTGGCGGGCATGAGGATCGTAGGCGAGTTGAGGGAGCTGCGGCGTAGAGGTTGAAATCAGGATGGGCTGGTGATGGCCAATGAATTAGGCTGGGGCGGACATACTTTCCGAGCGGGACAGCGCGGCGTTCGCTTCCTTGAAACGCAGCGCCCAGCGGCGGGCGTAGCTGGCGTCGGTGGCCGCGCGTTCGGCGTGCCGTGCTTGCTCGGTGCGCAGACGGAAGGCGCGGTCCACGGGAAGCTCCAAGGCCGAGTTGGGGACGATGCGGGCCAGCTCGGCGCCGTCCTCCGCCTGGAGAACGCAGCCGCCCTTCGTGTCCTTGAGCAAATTCCAGCCGAAAAAATCAAGACGACCGACACACGGGCGCGTCGGACCGTAAGGCGTGTGGCAGGTGGCCCAGAGGAGCCGTTTTTGATTAATGACAACACACTCGTTGAGCGGGATGGGCACGGGCATCTCAGGCCCGGGGAGGACGAGACAGGCTCCTTGGGTAAGAAGCGTGGAGAGGAAGGCGCGCAAGGCGGAGGGAGCGCAGAGGATAGGGTGACGTGACATGGCAGGGATCGGCTGGTAGGGAGTCTGCGAAGACGCGCACACACTAAGGGAGGGGGTCGGACAACGACGGGGGTAGCGCCGGAAAATATTAACTATTTTTTTCGCCGCGTGATACCAATCCCTGATTGATGCTTTTGGATTTAAGGTAGGGCGGGACCGCCGGGCCCGCCGCGATCATGAACCGGGATTCGCAACCGAATCGGCGCGCCCGGCGGGCGCGCCCCAGCTATGAGCAGCAGTCTAAAATCAAAGGGTAACCGGTATTATCCGTGCAGGACACCTGCGGAGTCCGCGCGGCGTGGAAGCCGGCGCCGAAATGCCGCGGGCCCAAGCGCACGGAACGAAGCCCGACGCCTCACCACGCGAGCCACTGTTGCTGGGGCCAGACCTGCACGGCGAGAAGGGTGCAGACGCGCCTGGTGTGGCCGGTGCCGCCGAGGTCGGGATCGGCGGGGTTCAGGTAGAGTAAGGCACCGCTCGCGGGCGCGAGTCCGGCCTGGGGGCAGCCGTGGACTTTTAGCGTATCGCGCAAGAGGTAGCGGGCCTTGGCCTTGAGCTCGGGCGGAAGATTATCGGTGAGATAGCGCTCAAAGAGATCCCGGTAGCGGGGGGTCGCCGCGATGCTCAGTCGCACTAACTCCTTGAGCGTCTGCGGCGATGCCCGGCCCAGCGGCTGGATGCGGGCTTGGGTCGCGCTTGACCGATGGCCTTCATGCGGGGTGACGAGTTCGACCCGCTCCATCACGGCATCCAGCCCGCGCAGAAACAACTCGTCGCTGCCCGGCGCGTTGCCCGATCTGAAGCGCGCCGCCGGCAGGGCGGTGCCCAGGCGGGTCGCCAGCGCGGTCAGGCTCGAGGCGTGGACGTGCAAGGGTTCCCGGGTGCCTTCAAGCAAGAGCACGGCGCGCGGATTTTGATTAGTGAGGGTGACGAAGTCGGAGAAGGTCATGGGAAGGAAACACCTTAGAGGAGGGGGTCGGACAAGGACGGGTGGAGCTGGAATTGCAAGAGGTCACCCCATGGTTGTCCGACCCCGTGGACTACTGTGATGACCTTTATGAAAAACACCCTCCAGCTCGACTATCCCGCCATCCTAGCCAACACCGCCCGGCCGGTCCACCTGGCCATTACCTTTGAAACGCCAGAGGTGACCGGCGCGCGTCCACAACCCGTCGCCTTTGTGGCGGTGGTCGATCGCAGCGGCTCGATGCAAGGCGAGCCCCTGACCGCGGCCAAACGCGCGACGCGCACCGTGGTGCGGAATCTGCGCAAAGGTGATTATTTCGGCCTGGTGGTGTTCGACGATCAGGCCCGAACCCTCGTGCCCCTGGCGGACACACGGGACGAAATGACGGTGATGAAGAGCATCGACCAGATCGGATCCGGAGGCTCCACCAACCTCGCCGGCGGCTGGGCGCTCGGGCGTGACCTGCTCTCGGCATTGCCGGCCGGTTTCCCGCGCAAGCTCCTGCTGCTCACCGATGGCGAACTCAACGTCGGAGTCGTCGAACCCGAACTGGTCAAAAAAATGGTGGCGATGGGCCTGGAGAAGAATGGCCTGCGCACGAGCTGCCTTGGTTTTGGCGACAACTATAACGAAGACCTGCTGGAGGCGCTGGCGAACGCCACGGGCGGCGGCTTTCACAACGCCCGAAAGCCCGATTCCCTGCCCGAGATATTCCGGAAGGAGCTGGACGGATTGCAGAGCATCGTGGTGCAAAACCTGCGCGTTCGCGTGCGCTCGTGCGGCTTTGTGGACCGGATTTCGATGATGGGCGAATACCCCGAACTGACGCTCGACGAAAAGACCAAGGAATACGCCCTTGGTGATTTTGTATCAGGCGAGCGGCGGGTGGCCGTGCTGGCCCTGGACGTTCTCCCCATCCCGCTTGGCGCGGACGGGCGTGCGACCGCGACCTGGGACGGCGAGGATCTGGTCATGCTGGAAATCCGTTACGACACGATCACGCCTGGAGGTCTGGTAACCCACGTGGAGGCCCATCGCGTAAAAGTTCTCCCGGTCCAGTCGGCCGGGGATGTGCAGGTGAATACGGACGTGTTGCCCTGGGTCTCGCTGCAATCGGCGTCGGCGGCGGTGGAGCGCGCGCTCCGGGCCCGGGACGAGGGGAATGCAGAGCAAGCCCGTGCGATCGTGCAGAAGGAAATCGACGGGCTGGCCACGTTGCCGGCATCGGACCTTCTCGTCGATGCACGTCGCCTGCTCGATTCGACCCTGCGGGCGCTGGAAGACGGCGCGGACTACAACAGCGGGCGCAAGATGATGCGCTCGATGAACCGCTACTTTTCCAAGGGAAGTTCGGCGGACGATGCCGTGCTTGAAACCGGGCAGTGGCCTTCGTTCAAGTCCCAGAAGCCGAAGCCCGCGTCGGACCAGGCCGATCAAGACCGCAACGTCGAGCCGTGAGGTCTCGCGTGGTCTTGACGCAAGCCTAGAGGATGGCCGCACTCACCCTGATGCCGGTGAGTGCGCAGGCGACGAGGACCAATAACCGATTGGTTTCAGACTTTAGCCTGCCGTAGGCCCGGCCGCTGGCCGGGCTTTTCTCGGCGGCCCCGACCGGTTGCGACACCGGGCCACAGCAAAGCCAAAAACCCCAGGCATCTGGCCGCCCGAGGCGCTAGAGCTTGTAGCCGTCCGGCACCAAGACCCCCTTCGGCACCACCAGCACGCCGTCACGGATGACCACGCCGTTCGGATACTGGCCGTCGGCCTTGCCCACGGGGCTGAGCTTTACGTTGGCACCGATGCGCGCGTTTTTATCGATGATGGAGTGGTGGATATCGGAACCGGGACCGACGCCGAGATGTGGACGCCCCCTGGCCACATTGGCCTTCAGCTCGTCTTCGCTCTCATAGTAATCCGCACCCATCATCACGACGTCCTTCAACACCGTGCCGGCGCGCACGAACGAGCGGACGCCCAGCACGCAGTGCGTGATGGTGGAGTTTTCCACAATGGAGCCGTCCCCGAACACAACGTAGTCCAGGGTGCATTTGTTCACCTTGCTCGGAGGCAGATAACGATCCTGCGTGTAAATGGGCGCCGCCGGGTCGAAAAAATTGAAGGGAGGCAAGGGCTGGGCGAGCGCAAGGTTGGCATCGAAGAACGCCTTCACCGTTCCGATGTCCTCCCAGTAGCCTTCGAACACATGGGCGAAGAGCTTTTTGCGTCCCAAAAGACTGGGGATCACTTCTTTGCCGAAATCGGTCATGCCATTGTCCAGCGCATCGGCCAGCACCTGACGGTTGAAAACGTAGATACCCATCGAGGCCAGGCAGTGCTTCTCGGTGCCGGCATTCTTCAGCAAGGCCTGCACCTTGGAGCTAAGGGTGAGACTGTTGATCACCGCCGGATCCTTTGGTTTCTCCGCAAACTGGGAGATGGAAAGATCGTCCGACACCTTCATCAAGCCGAGGCCTTCGATCTTCGAAACCGGGAAGGGGATCGCCGCCAGGGTCACATCCGCACCGGTCGCGATGTGCTGCTCGATGATCTTGCGGAAATCCATCCGGTAGAGCTGGTCGCCCGACAGGATCAAAACGTAGTCGTGCTGGAAGGTCCTGAAATGCTGAAGGTTACGCCTGACCGCGTCCGCCGTGCCCTGATACCAGTCGAGGCTCTTTTCCGTCTGCTCAGCCGACAGGATGTCCACAAAACCGCCGCCGAACGGATCGAAGTGGTAGGTGCTCTGCGTGTGACGATGGAGCGAAGCGGTGTGGAACTGCGTGAGCAGGAAAATGCGGTTAATGTCACTGTTGATACAGTTGCTGATCGGGATATCGACCAGCCGGTATTTTCCCGCCAGCGGCACGGCCGGTTTGCAACGCTCTTGGGTGAGCGGGTGCAGACGCGATCCGCGCCCGCCACCCATGATAACCGCTAGGACATTTTTTTGGGGGTTCATTAGTTTCTTGGCTAAAGCCTTGCGGAGCCTTCCAAGCGACCCGTAACTTCGCCAGCTAAAACCCTAAAAAAACATGTGCGGAATCGTCGGTTACGTCGGTCGCCAGCGCGCGGCATCCATTCTCCTCGAAGGCCTCAAGCGGCTTGAATATCGCGGTTATGACTCCGCGGGGCTCGCCGTGCTCCAACCCTCCGGCCTCGCCCTGGTCAAATCCGTCGGCAGGGTCGCCGCCCTTTCCAAGCTGGCCTCCGCCCGCAAGATCACCGGCACCACGGGCATCTGCCACACCCGCTGGGCCACTCACGGCGGCGTCACCGAGGCCAACGCCCACCCCCATGTCTCCAGCGACGGCCGCATCGTCCTCGTCCACAACGGCGTCATCGAGAACTACGTCGCGATCAAGAAATTCCTCATTACCAAGGGCTACACCTTCACCTCCGAGACCGACACCGAGGTGCTCAGCAACCTCATCGCCTACCACTACGCCAAGGAAGCCGCGCCCGCCGCCGCGCAGGGCGCGATCCCCAACAGCCAGCAACCCTCCGAGAGCTCCCGCTTCCTGACCAGCGTGCGCAAAACCCTGCTCCACGTCGAGGGCACCTACGGCATCGCCGTGCTCTGCACCGAGTGCCCCGGCGAGATGGTCGCCGCCCGCAAGGGCTCCCCGCTCATCCTCGGCGTCGGCGATCAGGAAAACCTCATCGCCTCCGATGTCTCCGCCCTCGTCTCGCGCACCCAGAGCGTCGTTTACCTGAAAGATGGTGAACTCGTCCACCTCACCGCCAACGGCTTCGCCCTCTCCACCCTCGATCTCGCCGACGTCTCGCCGGTCATCGACAAGGTCACCTGGGACGTCGACGACGCCGAGATGGGCGCGCACGCCCACTTCATGGAGAAAGAGATTTTCGAGCAACCCACCGCGCTCGAAAACGCCATGCGCGGCCGCTTCTCCGCCGACGGCTCCTCCGCCAACTTCGGCGGCCTCAACCTCACCCCGGCCGATTTCCGCACCATCGACCGCTTCGTTTTCACCTCCTGCGGCACCGGCTGGCACGCCTGCCTCGTGGCCGAGCACTTGATCGAGCGCTTCGCCCGCATCCCCGTCGAGGTGGATTACGCCTCCGAGTTCCGCTACCGCAACGCCCCCCTCGACCGCGACGCCCTCTTCTTCGTCATCTCCCAGTCGGGCGAGACGATCGACACCCTCGCCGCCCTACGCGAGGCCAAGCGCAAGGGCTACAAGTGCATGGCGATCTGCAACGTCGTCGGCTCCACCATCGCCCGCGAGGCCGACGGCGGCATCTACCAGCACGCCGGCCCGGAGATCGGCGTCGCCTCGACCAAGGCCTTCACCAGCCAGCTCCTCATCTCCGCCATGTTCGCCCTCTACGTCGCCCGGATGCGCGACCTGAGTTTCGCCGATGGCATCGAATACGTCAACGGCCTCAAGGCCGTGCCCGGCCTCGCCCGCCGCCTGCTGGAACAGGCCCCGCACATCAAGGAGATCGCGTCGCGGTATTCAAAATTCAACGACTTCCTCTTCCTCGGCCGTCTCTCCCTCTTCCCCATCGCCCTCGAGGGCGCGCTCAAGCTGAAGGAGATTTCCTACATCCACGCCGAGGGATACCCCGCCGCCGAGATGAAGCACGGCCCCATCGCGCTCATCAGCCCGGAGTGCCCGAGCGTGTTCTTTGTGCCGAAGGGCGAGTTGTTCAACAAGGTCATCTCCTCCATGCAGGAGATCAAGGCGCGCAAGGGACTCATCATCGCCATCGCCCCCGATTGCGTCGAGTTGCCCGAGGGCCTGGCCGACGACGTCATCACCATCCCGGACTGCCACGAAGCCGCCCTGCCCGTGCTCGCCACCATCCCCGTGCAGCTCCTCAGCTACTACATCGCCTGCGCCCGCGGCTGCGATGTGGACAAGCCCCGCAACCTCGCGAAATCCGTGACGGTGGAATGAGAAACGCCGCGCGTCGATGCAGTCAGAATTCAGCAGCCAGTGGTCAGTATTCCGAATCACGCCTCTTCACCCCACCCTTCTTGCTGCCGACCTCCTGAATTCAGACTCGTTCTAAATTCTGACTTCTGAATTCTGAATCCTGACATCTTCCGACCGATGACCATCCTCCCTTCCGCCGCCGACTTCGACCGCCTCGCCCAGCAGGGAAACCTCATCCCGGTTTACGCCGACTTGATGGCGGACTTCGAGACGCCCGTCTCCGCCTACGCCAAGCTGCGCGGCCACGGCCCCTCCTACCTGCTCGAATCCGTCGAGGGCGGAGACACCCTCTCGCGTTACAGCTTCATCGGTTGCCGTCCGCGCAAGGTCTTCACCTGCGGCCCCGCCACGACCAATATCCGCGAGCTCGGCCAGCCCGACCGCGAAGTCCCCACCCCCGCCGATCCGCTCACCCTGATCGAAGCGGAGATGAGCGGCTTTAAGCCCGTCCCCGTGCCCGGGCTGCCCCGCTTCACCGGCGGCGCGGTCGGCTTCATCGGCTACGAATACGCCACCCGCATCGAGCCCACCATCCCCGCGGCAGCCACGGACGAGCTGGGCACTCCCCTGCTCTACTTCATGCTGTCGGATTCGCTCCTGATCTTCGACCGCGCCAAACAAACCCTCCGCCTCTGCGTCAACGCCCACCTCGCCGCCGGCGAAGCCCCCTCAGCCGCCTACGCCCGCGCCGTCGTTGAGCTGCAGGCCCTCCACGCCCTGCTCGCGCAGCCCTCCTCGCTCGCGCCCGCACCGCTCATCGACCCGGGCTTTGTCGCCGTGCCGCGCGGCAACTTCACCCAGCACGCCTTCGAGGCCGCCGTCGAGGCCGGCAAGGAGTTCATCCGCTCCGGCGACATCATCCAATTTGTCCCTTCGCAGCGTTTTTCCAAACCCTTCGACCGCACCCCGCTCGATCTCTACCGCGCGCTCCGCACGGTCAATCCGTCGCCTTACATGTTCATCCTCGACGCCGGCGACTTCGCCATCGTCGGCGCTTCGCCCGAGGTGCACGTGCGTTTGACCGACGGCCTCGTCGAGATCCGACCCATCGCCGGCACCCGTAAGCGCGGCGTCACCCACGCCGAGGACCTCGCCCTCGAAAAGGACCTGCTGGCCGACCAGAAGGAACGTGCGGAGCACTTGATGCTCGTCGATCTCGCCCGCAATGACATCGGCCGCGTCTGCCAGTTCGGCTCCGTCACCGTGCCCGAAAGCTTCATCATCGAGCGCTACTCGCACGTCATGCACATCGTTTCTCAGGTCGAGGGCCGGATCGCCCCGGAGAAAAACGCCTTCGACCTCATGCGCGCCACCTTCCCCGCCGGCACCGTCAGCGGCGCCCCGAAGATCCGCGCCATGCAGATCATCGCGAAAACCGAGCCCAGCCAGCGCGGCTTCTACGCCGGCGCGCTCGGCTACTTCGGCTACGATGGCAACAGCGACACCTGCATCATGCTGCGCACCTCGCTGATCAAGGACGGGGTCATCCACATCCAGGCCGGCGCGGGCGTCGTGGCCGACAGCGTGCCCGAGAGCGAATTTCAGGAAACCATCAACAAGGCCTCCGCGCTCTTCAAAGCCGTCGCCATCGCCGAGCGACTCGCCTGAGCCGCGCGGCTCAATCCTACGCTTCAGCCTCCGGCTCCGTCCGGGCCAGAATCTCAACCGTGAACACGCTGCCCGCGCCTTCGCGGCTCTCCAGCGTGATGTCGCCGCCCAGTAATCGCGCCAGTTGACGGCTGATCGAGAGCCCCAGCCCCGAGCCGCCGAAACGCCGCGCCACCGAGGAGTCAGCCTGCGCGTAGGCGGCAAACAATCTCGCTTGCGCCGCCACCGGTATGCCCGGCCCGGTATCGATAACCCTGAACCTCAACCGGCGCGAGGCCGGGCCGTCTACCGCCGCTTCATGCGGCAGCATTGACACCGCCACTTCCACGCTGCCGCGCGCGGTGAACTTTAAGGCGTTCGAAACCAGGTTCGAAAGAATCTGGCGCAAACGCAGCGGATCCGTCCACACCAACACGGGGACATCCTCCTCCAGTCGCAACCGCATGAGCACGCCCTTGGCCTCCGCCATGGGCCGGAACAAGCCCAACAGCGGCTCCAAAAACTCGCGCAGATGCACCGGTGCATGCTCCATCGTCATCTCCCCCGCCTCCAGCTGCGACCAATCCAGCAGCTCGTTCACCAGCTCCAGCAGGCTCCTCGACGCCTCCCTCATCAGGACCATGTTCTCCCTCTGCTCCTCCGCCAGCGGACTGTCCTGATCCGCAAGCATGAGATCGGTCATTCCGATGATACCGCTCATCGGCGTGCGAATGTCGTGCGCCATCATCGCGAGGTAGCTTTTGCGGGACGCATTCGACGCCTCCGCATCGTCCTTCGCCATTCGTAACTCCATCGCCATCTCCCGGCTCTCCGTGATATCCTGACACGACGCCACCAGTCCGTGTCTTCCGCCAAACTCAATCAACGACGCCGACAACAGCACCCAGATTATACCGCCCTCGCTGTCCCGCAGACGCAGCTTCTGGCCGGAGACCGTCCCCTCGCGCGGCAACCGGACGAGCAACTCCCTGCGATTCATAGGGTCCATGTAAAATTCCTCCGACTTGTGCCGCAACAGCTCCGCCGGCGGCATTTTCAACATTTCTCCCGCCAGCCTGTTGGCGAAAATAATGAATCCGGTCTCCACATCACTGATCGTGACAGGGAAAGGTGCCCTCTCCGCCAGTTCGCGATACTGTTTCTCGCTGCGCTTCAGCCGTCGGTGGCCTTGCACCAGAGGCGCCAGCGAACCGGACAGCACCAGCGTGATCGCCGCAGCCCCTCCCAGGGGCCAGTAAACCCAGTGGAAATTCGGACGCGGATCTGGATCGTAAAGCATTTCCTCGATCGAGAACCCTCTCGGCACCATGCCTAGCTCCGCATAAGTGTCCGCGATATGCCGCCAGCGTCCGGGATTCATGTGCCCCACCTCGATCAGCCCGGGATGCATCAACTGGATGGTCCGCTCCGCCTCAAATTCAAGGTGTTCACGTGATTTTCGATCCGGATACTGGCGCCGGATCAGGTCGACAATCACCTGCGGGTGCGCCAGGGCGTAATCCCACCCCTTCAAGGACGCCGCGCGAAACGCCCGCACCCGCTCCGGATGCTCGCTCACCTGCTTCTCCGTGGTGAACAGGTTGTCTCCGTAGAAATCGATGCCTCCTGCCCTCGGCGAGTAGAGCGTGTAGGGCACCTTCGCCTTCTGGAGTAAAAACGGCTCGTCCGTGCTGTAGCCCGACATCGCGGCCACCCGTCCCGCCGCCAAATCGTCCACACTGAAGTTATGGTGATTTATCCGCAGCTTGGTCGTATCCACTCCTTCGTTACGAAAATAGGCGAATAACTCGGCCGACTGCGGCTCGATCATCAACGGCTTGTCTGGCAAACTCTGCAGGTCCTGATCCGCCGCGCCCCCGGCCGCGAGCAGAACCAGCGGCGAGTGCTGGAACACCGCCGCCAGCACCACCACCGGCTTTCCCTGCGCGCGCAGCATCACCAGCTCGGAAGTTCCGACTCCGAAATCAGCGCGCCCCATGATCACCTCATTCACCGGATCCAGCCCCGGTTGCCCCTCCACCAGCGATACCTCCAGACCCGCCTCGCGATAGTAGCCCTGCTCCACCGCCGCATAATAGCCGGCAAATTGAAACTGATGCGTCCACTTCAGCTGCAACACCACCCGGTCGGGCTCCGCCTCCGCCGCCCGAACCGCATCGCCGCAGATCCAGACGCACCCAAGCATGCCTAAGATCGAGCGGATCAATACAATGAGTGAATGAAGTAAATCCCTCATATAAAAAATAATAATACGAGCGCGATTTATACAACCGAATACCGCGCGTATCTTGCACTTTCTAACGGAGTTGGCGCCGTCGATCGCTTTCCGCCCTGCCCCTTCCTTAACACTTAAAGCGGCGTGACCGGGCAAAATCCTCTGCACCGCCCAACAATTGTGTCGGCATCCGCCTCTGCAAAAGACAGGACCCAGTCCACACCATGCCGGATTTCGTCAATTTTTCCGCCTACCGCTTCACGCCGCTGGACGCGTTGCCCGCGCTGCGCGCGCGCCTGACCGACTTCTGCCGGGAAGAATCCCTGCGCGGCACGATCCTGCTCAGCCCGGAGGGCATCAACCTTTTCGTCGCCGGCGAACGCCCGGCGATGGACCGCTTCCTCGTCGAGTTGCGCACCCTCCCCGGCCTCTCCGACCTGGCGCCCAAGGAAAGCCTCAGCGCCGACCAGCCTTTTAACCGGATGTTGGTGAAGATCAAAAAAGAGATCATCGCCTTCGGCGTCGAAGGCATAGACCCCGCCCGCAACCCTTCGCCCAAGCTCGCGGCCGCCACCCTCAAACAGTGGCTCGATGAAGGCCGCCCGCTCACCCTGCTCGACACCCGCAACGACTACGAAATCCGGCTCGGGACCTTCTCCGGCGCCGTGCCCGCCGGTATCGACCACTTTCGCGATTTCCCCGAAGCCGTGCGCAAACTCCCGCCCGCGCTCAAATCGCAACCCCTCGTCATGTTTTGCACCGGCGGCATCCGTTGCGAGAAAGCCGGCCCCTTCATGGAACGCGAAGGCTTTGAAAACGTGTTCCAGCTCGACGGCGGCATTCTGAAATATTTCGAGGAGGTCGGCGGCGCCCACTACGAAGGCGAGTGCTTCGTCTTCGACCGCCGCGTCGGCGTGGACCCCGCGCTCAAACCCACCGGCTCCGTGCTCTGCTACGCCTGCCAGCAACCGCTCACCCTGGCCGAGCAGGCCGACCCTCGCTACGTTTACGAAAAAAGCTGCCCGCACTGCTACGCCGTTTGAACCACGGCCTGAACCGGATTTTAGCCGCGAAAGAACGCAGAGAGCGCAAAAAATCCCAAGTCGGCTAGGCGCTGTCTTAAGTGGCACGGGCGTCCCGCCCGTGGGTTCGGAACATGGGCGAGACGCCCATGCCACTTCAATACGGCTGCAGTTTTATTTAAGACGCTCTAGATGTTCTTTGCGATCTCTGCGTTCTCTCGCGGCCAATCCTCCGTCTCCGAAATTCGGCAATCGTTCTAATTCCCGTCCAAACCGTCCTTAGACTTGCCCCTCGTTGGCACCTCTCATCCATCTGATTCAGATCATCCGAATCCTTCACCTTAATCCTCTATCTTCACCTGGCGCGCAGCGCGCCCTGAGCGGATAGCTTGACGCCACCGCGCCCCGCTTCTTGCTTCACCTCGTCTGACCCGGCCCGCGAGCGTAGCACAATGGATAGTGTAGAAGCCTCCGAAGCTTTTGATCTGAGTTCGATTCTCAGCGCTCGCACCAGACGCTTGGGCACCCGTCCGCCCGTCACAAACGCGCCGCCGCAGCCTCGTCCACCAGCCAGACCACGCGGTCGGCGCAGGATTTGAGGATCTGGGAGGGCACATTCAGCGGATCCGAGGGACCGCGCATGACGCGGTGCAGGGCCTCCGCCTTGCCTGCTCCCAACGCCATCACCACCACGAGTCCGCAGGCCCTCAAGCCCGTCGGCGTGATCGTCAGGCGCCAGCCCTTGCCCGGCACTTCCTGGCCGCCAAAGAGCAGACCGCCGTCGTCGCGCAAAAGCGGCGTGCAGGGGAAGAGCGATGCGGTGTGGCAATCGTCGCCCATGCCAAGAAAACACACGTCATAGGCGCGCCCCGGGCCGGCGAGGAGCAGCAGGGTCTTGCGATACGCCTCCGCCGCCTCCACGACCGGCCACGCCACCATCCAGGGGTGGCGGTGTTCATCCGGCACATTCAAGGGGGCGAACAAGGCCCGCTCGGCATTGCCAAAGTTGCTCTCGGGACTGCTGAGCAACACATGCCGTTCGTCGCTGACCGTAAAATGCGTTTCCCGCACCAGCGCGTCCGGCAAGGCACGTGAAGCCACGCACCACTGGTAAAACGCGGCCGGCGTGCTCCCGCCGGTCAGGGCCCACAGGAAGCGTCCGGGACGCGCCACCCGGTGCTGCGCCTCGGTCAGGGCGACCGCTTGCGCAAACAGCTCTTCTTTGCCGCCAACAATGACACGACCGCAGTCGGATGGAATTTCACGCATGATTCGATAAACCGGAACCGATTAAAAAAACATCGCCTCGGCCAGGGTGGCGGCCGGGCCGAGCAAGCCGAACGCGATCGCCAGCTCGGACTGAGCGCCGCCGATGGAAGCCTTGAACTGCGCACAGCCCTTGCAGGTGTCGCCAAGCCAGCTGAAGTGCTGGCCGTTGGTGTAGTGAAAACTCAGCTCGATCGCAGTGGCGGGCATACCCTGCCCCGCGCCGACTTCGTATGCCAGTTCTCCGTTCGCGCCGCAATCCAGCAGACGGGAGCGGGCCCAGACCGCCAGTCCGTGCGCCTCCGCGGCGTGGGCCGCGCCATGCCGCACCGTCACACCGCCAAGTCCGCTGCTGATCAAGGCGGGCGCAAAGCCGCTCAAAAACTGCCCGATCGCCTGCCTGACCGGCAGCAGGCGGGCATAGGCGAGATCCCGCACCACCTCGGGCCGGGGCCAGACGAAATCAGTCATGTCTTCGGGCGCCAGCGCGCTGTCGAAGAGCACGCGCTTCGATCGGCTGAGCAGATATTTGTAATCGTTGAGACGCACACTCGATGAGAAATTATGCGCCCAGTAGTAAAGCGGCAGGTCGGTCGAGAGGCAGACGGACACCTGGTTTTCGAGATAACGCCGGCTGGCCATCGGATAGCTGAGCATCACAAACTCGCAGCAGCGTATGTCGCCCTTGGTTTTCCCCGGCGTGCATTCGCCATAAATCTTGGCGCGAAAATCCTGCCCCGCCTCGTCCAATCGCATCGGACAGAGCACAACCACCCGGCAGGGGTAGCGCCGGGAAAACTCCACTGCGATCTGGAACTGGAGTAATGCGTCGGCCGCGGTCGTGTAATAGCCAAGGTGCAGCACGAAGTTGACCTGGGTGGCTTTACCGGACTCGCCGGCATCCGCCGGCCCGGATGACTTCTCCTCGCCACCGGCCCACATACGGGCGAGCGCCTTGGAGATGCCGCTTACCGACACCTCCTGACCGGGCAAGGCGTTGAAAATCTCGGGCATAAGGGCAGTATGAAGGGTCTCCGAAACGCTGTCGATCAGGGTTGCCGCCAGACGTGGCCGGTCTTCGCCATCAGGGACTCGGCTCCGGGAGGGCCCCATGAGCCGGCGGGATAGCTGTCCATGCCCTCGCGGCCGGCCGCGGCCCAGGCCTTGAGCACAGGCGTGTAGAGTTTCCAAGAGGTCTCAGCCTCGTCGCCACGGATAAAGAGCGTGCCATCGCCGATCATGGCATCCAACACGAGGCGTTCGTAGGCCTCGGGAGTATTGGATCCGTAAGTGGCGCTGTAGCGGAAATTCATCTTCACCGGCTGGGTGCGGGTTTCGAGTCCGGGCACCTTGCCGTTGAGAATCAGGGAGAGCCCCTCATCAGGCTGGATCTGGAACGACAGGGTGTTGGGCGCGAGGTCGAAGCGGCCGCCCTCGGCGAAGAGTGTGCCGGGCGGACGCTTAAACTGCACCGCGATCTCGGTGACACGGCGCGCCATGCGTTTGCCGGAGCGCAGATAGAACGGCACCCCCTGCCAGCGCCAGTTGTTGATCGAGAGGCGGATCGCAGCGTAGGTCTCGGTGCCGGACTGGGCGGCTATGCCGTCTTCATCAAGATACCCCCTGGCCCCTTTGCCACCGATCATGCCGGAGGCGTATTGCGCGCGCACCACATCACCGCCGGGAGCGAGGTCGAGCGGCTGGATGGCCTTGAGGACCTTAACCTTTTCGTTGCGCACGGCCTCGGCATCCAGCGAAACGGGCGGCTCCATCGCGGTCAAAGCGACGAGCTGCATGGTGTGATTCTGAATCATGTCGCGGAGCGCGCCGCTCTGCTCGTAGTAGCCGCCACGGGTGCCCACGCCCACCTCCTCGGATACGGTGATCTGCACGTGGTCGATATAGTTGCGATTCCACAACGGTTCGAAAATCGAATTCGAAAAACGCTGCACCAGCAGATCCTGCACGGTCTCCTTGCCGAGATAGTGATCGATCCGATACACCTGATGCTCCTCCAGCACCTCGCGAATGACTCCGTTCAGGGCCACGGCGGACTCGAGGTCCTTGCCGAATGGTTTCTCGATGATGACCTTGGTGTGCAGGCTGTTTCCGAGATGACGCGCGGCAAGTCCGCAGGCCCCGAGATTACGCAGAATGGGGGCAAAGACCGACGGCGGCGTGGAGATATAAAACAGCGTCTGCACGTCGCGTCCCAAGGTCTTTTCCAGTGACTCGATGTGAGCGGCGAGACGGCGGAAAGCCTCGGGCTCGTCATACCCTCCCGCGATGTAGGTGGTGTTGGCGGCGACGCGATTCCAGACCTCGGCATTCAGCTCGCGACGGGAGAACTCCTTGATCGCCCCCAGTGCGATCCCGCGGAATTCTTCGTGCGGTATGTCCTTGCGTCCATAACCGACCAGGAAAAAGTCCGCCGGCAGCAGGTTGTCGTAGGCCAGATTGAAGATGGCCGGTATCAGCTTGCGCGCGGTCAGGTCGCCGGAAGCGCCAAAAATCACGATCACCGTGGGCGGAGTGCCGCGGTGCTTGCTCAGACCTTGAAGGAAAGGATGACGGGGATCGTCGGACATGGCGTTAAAGGGGCGGAAAGTGGCCGCCGTGCAAGGATCCAAGCAAGGTTAATACGGTGATCTACAGCATGAAACCGATCAACCGTGCCGATGATTTGTCCTATCCGGAAACAAGGGAACGTTGGCGAAATGCATAACTTCCATGCCGCCCTGCACGGACTGTATCCCCTTCGGCAGCTTGGAAGAAGCCGTGCGGGCCGCCGCTTGCGGAGTCGCGCCGTGCGTCACCTCCACGATATCGAAGCGATAGTGCCGCGCCGGTGGACGCAGCCGGGTGAGGTATGCGCGGCATGCGCGGAGCAACACGCCCTTCTTCCGCTTGTCCACCGCTTGATAACCTCCGACCAGCGCGCCCGACTTGCGGGTTTTGACCTCGACGAACACCAGCACGTCACCATCCCGGCAAACCAGGTCGATTTCTTCACGTGCATCGTCGGGATTGCGCCAGTTACGGGCGAGCACCGTGAGCCCGGATCTGGACAAATGCTCAGCGGCCGCCGCCTCCCCCGCCCCGCCGGTGCGCGCATTGACCGGGAGACGGTCGGTTTTGTCCGATCGGGTGAATAAGGAGCAAAGCCTAGCCCAAATACCATTCATCTGCCTTTGTCGTTGCGGCTCATGGCCTCCAAGACAACTTCGAGTTTCACGATTCATCAACCTTACGCCCATGACGCCTCCTCCTTTCAACACCCTGCGTCGCTCCCTACTCATCAAGGTCATCGCAAAGCCCCAGCCGAGCCGCGAAGACGTTAACTCCGTCATCGAGCTCACCGCTTCCAAGGTCGTCGAAGCGCTGCAAGCCCAGTCCATGACCCTTTATCTGGTCGAGGGTAACGACATCGTCTTTAAGCACGTTTACTACTCCCCTACCCTTTGGCGTGGAAATCCGGCCGGTGAAGCCAGCTTCAAAGCCAGCGCAAATAAACTGCTCCAGCTCAAGCTCCCTCTCGGCGCCGGCATAGTAGGCAAAGTCATCGCCTCCGGCGAACATGTATTCTTTCGTAACACGGAGACCCAGGACGCCACCATGTCGGCCATGTCGAAGACCACTGGCTTCGATGTGCGCTCCATGCTCACCGTGCCGCTCAAGGCCAACAATGTCGTCATCGGCGCCTTGCAGGTGCTCAATAAGGAGCCCGCAGCCGGCACCCGCGGGGAATTCACCGACAACGATCTGCGTCTCCTCTATGAGGTCAGTGAATACTCCGCCTCGATGATCCAGCGTATGCTGGATGCGAAATTCAAACTCGCGCCCGAGGACACCGCCAAATTCATCGCCCGCCTCACCGACCATCCGCTCGTCACCAGCATAGACCAGATCACGGTTGACCAAAAGCTCCTGGAAACCATCGGCGACGCCATCATCCGCCGCGAGGGTATATTCCCTTACAAACACACCGACGCCAAAAGTGTCTCGGTGTTGATGTGCAACCCCCTCGAGTTCGCCAAACGCGAGGCCTTCCAGGAGGTCACCTCCCTTATCATCGACGATATCAGCGTGGTGCCCAGCACGCTGATCGACCTGCTGCTCAAAAAACACTTCAAAGACTCAAAGGTCATGGGCGAGGGCGATGTCGACCTCACCTCCGTCACAGACAAAATCACCAACACCTACGCGGTCAGCGGCGATGAGGAAATCAAGTCCGAGGACCTCGACAAGGAGGACAGCGCGCCCATCATCCAGCTCGCCAACCGCATCATCGAGGACGCCTACGTCTGCGGAGCCTCCGACATTCACATCGAGCCGATGGAAAAGGATCTGCTCATCCGTTACCGCATCGACGGTCTCTGCCAGGAAAAACTCCGCCTCCCCCGCCAGGTCACCAACGCCCTCACCACGCGTTTAAAGATCATGTGCAACCTTGATATCTCCGAGCGCCGCCTCCCGCAGGACGGCCGTATCGTTTTTAAGAAATACACCAAGAAGAACATCGATATCGACCTCCGCGTCGCCACCGGCCCCATGAACCACGGCGAGAAGGTGGTCATGCGCATTCTCGACAAGCAAAAATCCACCCTTCCGCTCACCGCCCTCGGTTTCTCCGAAGAGAACCTCGAGAAATACCGCGCCTGCGTCCGCCAGCCCTACGGGTTGATCCTGCACTGCGGCCCCACCGGCTCCGGCAAGTCCATGACCCTCTACTCCGCCCTCGCGGAGGTGAACACCCCCGACGTCAACATCCAGACCGCCGAGGACCCGATCGAATACACCCTCGCCGGCATTAACCAGATGCAGATGAGCCGCGCCATCGGACTCACCTTCGCCCGCGCCCTTCGCTGTTATCTGCGTATGGACCCCGACATCATCCTCGTCGGCGAAATCCGCGACGAAGAGACCGCCCAGATCGCCGTCGAGGCCGCCCTCACCGGCCACTTGCTCGTCTCCACCCTGCACACCAACGACGCACCCAGCACCATCTCCCGTATCGGCGAGATGGGCGTCGAGCCTTTCAACGTCTCCGCCTCCCTCGTCTGCGTCTGCGCCCAGCGCCTGCTCCGCCGAGTCTGCAAAAACTGCAAACAGTCCTACGAGCCCGCCGGTCGCGAAAAGTTGCTGCTAGAAAAAGCCCTCGGCTGGTCCGGCCCCGTCTTCAAGGCCAATCCCAACGGCTGCCCACAGTGCAACGGCACCGGCTACAAGGGCCGCGTCGGTATCCACGAGCTCATGACCAACTCGGAAGCCCTCACCGAGGCCATCAACAACAAGGTCGAGGTCGCCGTGCTCAAGCGCATCGCGATGAAAGACGGCATGAAGACCCTCCACCAGGACTCGATGCTGAAGGTCAAGATGGGCCTCACCACCATCGAAGAAGCCCTCAGCAACGTCCCACCCGACATGGTCTCCTGATCGGGCCGGACAGGACACCACCTCGGCTGCAGCGCTTGGACGCTGCAACCGATCAGCTCAAGTAACAAGCCGGCCATCATTGGATGACAGAATCTTGAAACTGTAAAAACCACCGTGCTCCCGGTTGTCGTTCTCGTGCTTTGCCCAGGGGCACGCGCTCCGGGATTGGTTGCTAGAAACAGCAGACGGATCGGGTTATCTTCCCTCAACCTGTTGCGGCGACACCCGGCCGCCCGAGTGCCGTTTCGAGCGATCATTGGAATGCCCTTCGGCTTATACATCGACCCGGGAGACGGTGAAGAAAAAGAGGCCCGAGGCCGATTCCGCGGGCGGACCGACTGACCTCCTTTACCCGCCAAGCTCCTCCGTGCTCCTGGAGATGCTGCGTGGAGGGCGGACCGACGCAGCAGCCTTAACGGGCTTTATCGACCAAGAACCGGAATCCTACATGGCGGGCGCGGTCCACCTTCGAGCGAAGCTCCATCGGGACCTTCACCAGCGAAGCAGGGTTGTCCAGATAACTGCCACCCGCGACCACCGCCTTGTCCGTGGCCGCATCCGCATCCAGCCACTCGCCAAGGTTGCCGAGCAGATCGCGGTAACCGGATGCGTTGGGTCTGGCGGTTTCTATGCTGCCGGGTCGACCTCCGTTGGCCGAACTGCGCATATCACCGTCGCCGACGCCCAGCGCGATGGTAAACTCCTCCTTGGTAGGCAGGCGAACATTCAAACCGAGTATCCAGCTCATGCGGGTGCAAAACTCCGTGGCATCGTTCCAGTTGACGGAATCAACCGGCATCAGGCGCCCGGGGTTGCGGCTGGGGTTGGTGTTCATCACCGTTGTGTAAAGGCCTTGAGGCACCTCGGCACCGAGCAAGAGGCGGTCGGCGGAACCGGGCAGGCTGAGCAGACGTTCGTAGACCTCGTCCTGCAACTTACGCAGATCGTCGCTCTTCAGCGTCAGATAGCTCAGGCGAATGCGCAGGGCACCGTCGACGTAACGGCTGCGGGGATATTCCGTGGCGAGCTTAGACGTGAGCAAACCAGCTTGGGGCAGCTTTTGTTCCGCAGCCACAACCCGACGGAGACGCAGATCGTCACGGATGGCGCGTTCGAGGTTCTCCAGCTCTTTCGCGATGGGTTGGGAACGGGCGGTCTGTTGCTTCACCTCCAAGGTGTCGATCTTGGCCGAGGAAACGAAGCGACTGCGGGAGAATTCCGTGTTGATCGTCTGCTGGGCTTCCAAGGCGAGGGTGAAGGCCTTCGCCGCCGCATCGTGGTCACTCGCCTTCTCGGCGTTGTCACCGATCTTTTCCTGCTCGGCGACCTTCATGACCATGCCGGCGGCGTTCAAGGACTCGATCTCGGCCAGCACGCGGGAGAGCGTGGCCGTGTCAGCATAACGAGTCCGGGAATATTCCCGGTTCAGTCGCTCCAGCCAATCGCGCGCCGAAGAGTAGCTGGTCAAGGCATCCAGCCAGCGCTGTTCGGACATCGCGATCTCCGCCTTCTGGATCGCGGCGCGGGCCTCCAAATGGAGGGGATAGGCCGCGAGCGAGACGATAGATTGCTCGAGCGCGGATTCACGGACGTAGTTCTTGAACTTGGACTCGGCGCCGCCGCCGTTGATCTGGCGCTGGAGCCTGAGTGCTTCCTTAAAGTCGCGTTCGGCATCGGCCAGACGGTTGGCCGCCTGGGCCTCCTCGGCATCTTTGGTCAACTGTTCCACCCGGCCGACCATACGCGTGGCGCGAGCGGTGTCCTGCATTTTCTCCAGACGGATCAGTTTCTCCTGCTGCACATAATCGGGCTTGAGCTGACCGCGCAGTAGCTGGCGCTGCTTCTCGATCGCGCTGTCCAGGATCGCGATCGAATCATCGGTCAAGGTCCCGGCGGCGGCAATCTCAGTGAACTTCTTTTCCAATGTATCTACCTCGTGAACCACCTCACCGATCCGGGGGTCGTCGAGCCGCATCGTGGGCGCTTCCGGTAAATCCACCGGCGCAGGTCCTGACGTAGCCAGATAATACCACAGGAAACCAAGCGATAAAACGCCGACAATCCCGAGCACCCAGGTGCCGAAACGTTGCCAGAGGTGAAAGAGTTGATGTTGGATACGTGGGGATAACATGCAGGGAAAAGACCCAACAAAAGAACCCGCCCGAAAAAAAGCAACCGCGCGCCGCACCGAACCAACTCCCTCAGGCTCGACAATCGGCCCCCTCTCCCGTCCCATAAATCCCGTGTCTTTTGACCATCTAGTCATCCTTGCCCCCGGCCTGCTCGGCGCCTCCGTGGCCCGCGCCGCCCGCACCCGCGCCCGCGCCGGCCACATCACCGTCTGGGCTCGCCGTGCCGAGGTCCGCGCCGCCTTGCGCGGTCAGCCCTGGATCGACACCGTCGCCGACACCCCCGAAGAGGCCGTCGGCCACACACGGTCCGGCCGCACTCTTGTCGTGCTAGCCGCTCCGGTGGAACGCATTATTGAACTCGACCGCCAGATCGCGCCCCACCTGCCCGCCGGCGCCATCGTCACTGACGTAGGCAGCGTGAAAGGACCCGTTTGCGCCGCCGCCGCCGACCACCGGCGCACCGCCGGCGCGTTGTTCATCGGCTCGCATCCGATGGCCGGGAGTGAAAAAACCGGATGGGAACACGGCACCGACACCCTGTTCGACGGGCGCGTCTGCTTCATCACGCCCGCCGACGGCACCCCGGCCGAAGCCATTCACCACCTGGAAGAATTCTGGCGTGGACTCGGCAGCACGGTAGTCAAGGTGGCCCCGGCCAAACACGACGAGATCGTGGCCCACATCAGCCACCTCCCCCAAGCCCTGGCGACCACTTTGGCGTGCGCACTGGCTGGTCAGGACGCGCAATGGCGCGACCTTTCCGGAAACGGCCTGCGCGACACCTCGCGCATCGCCGGCAGCGACCCGGCGATGTGGATCGAGATTTTTCAGCAAAACCGCGACGCCGTGCTGATCGCATTGGAACGCTACGAGCGCGAACTGGCCGGTTTCCGCCACTCGCTCGAGCAATCCGACTGGCCCGCTCTGCGCGCACAACTTGAGCGCGGCAAAGACTGGCGCGACGGCTTTGGGCGCTGAAACCACCGGTCCTGTCCTCTGCTCGCGTTGTTATTTACCCGCCGGAGTCAGGGTAGTCTCGATCAGCGCGGCCAGTCGCCAGCCGGCCTTGGCAACAAGAAGGAAACGGTTTTGGACGCCCGGATTTCGTAGCGATCCGCCCCAAAGTGCGGCTTCTCCATCGCGGTCCAGCGCAACACGGACAAGTAACGAAAACCCCGGCGCGAGGGAGAGAGGATTTTTCATAGGGGAATCGAACGGGTTTGCATCATGCAGCGGGCCCCAAGCTCCCAGACAAAACCATAAGCGCAAAAGCGCAGGGACCGTAATTCCGGACGCTGCCGGCACGGCCTGCGTCGGGCCATTGAAAGCTAAATAGACTGAAACTCTCGCACTGCTTTTGGGGTCGGTTAATTCCTTTCCTTCCCCATTCTTCGCCATTCTCCCCCCATGCTTCGCCGTGTTTTCGTATCCGCCTCCGTCTTTACCGGCATCGCCCTGGGCGCAGGCGCCTTCCCGTCAACGGCAGATACGACCCCCGCCGCAATCGTTAACGCCGCCGCGGAGGAACATCCCTTTCTGCTCGTGCGCCGCACCGACTACCCAGCCCTGCAAGCCCTGGCGCAAGTCGAACCGGGCAAAGGCATGCGAGCCCGGGCCATCGCCCTCGCCGGCGGTTCCAGCGGGTCTTCCGACGTGGCCTCACTGGTTTACGATCCCTTGGCCGATTCCTCCATCCGCAGCGCGCTGCTCGCCGATATTTTCAGCACCACAGCCCTCGCCTACCTGCTCGACGAGCCAGGCCGGTCTGCCTACCGGAATCGTATCATCGAGCATCTGCGTTACTGGGATCCGGCCATCCCGGGCAACCTCACCCTCGAGCTTGGTAACGACAGCGAAACCCTAGCCACCGCCCAGGCTGGCGCCTTCTTCAACGCCACGCTCGCGCTCGACCTCATCCACGACGAACTCGGCTCCGACGAGCTCGCACGCATCCATGCGCTGCTCGACGCCGGTCCCTCCCGCTATTTCGATCATTCAAGCAATCTAAAAGCCGCCGCCCCCGCCGCTCGCGGCGCCTGGGCGCGCTACCGGGGAGACCGCTTCACTTTCGAAAAAAACAAAGATGATTTCCTGCGGGACATCTTCTCTGCGATTACACCGGACGGTGTTTTTGCCGACGGCCCCGGGCATGCCTTTACGCGCTGGACCCGCTTGAACCGAGAACCCACCAGCTCTTTTGGCGACATCCTCACCCACCTCGCTGAATACGCCGACGGGGATTCCGAAACGCGTTTAACCCTTTTTCAGGAATGGCTCTTCGGCTACGCAACCACTCCCTCGGGCATCCCGTGGGCCATCGGCGACACTTCGCCGGGAGGAATCAAGGCCCCGGCGGGCGAAACGGTCTACCCTCCTGTCGTGGTTGACGGCGCACCCAAATTCTACGGCTTCGAGCGGGCAGCCCGTTTCTCCCCGCTCGCCTCCCGTTATGCCGCGCGCTTCAACCTGGTCGCGCCTCCCGCCAGCCGACTGACCTCCTACCTGAATCTGGCGCGCCCGTCCGATGCAGCTCCAAACCAGGCCTCCGCCCCGAGTCGCATCTTCCCCGACGGCGGCGCCTACTTGCGCGAAACCCGCAACACCCCCCAAGCCCTCGCCGGCGTGCTTTCAAACCTCAAAACGCCCTCCGCTCACGCTCACAAGGAGGTTAACTCCATCCACCTCGCCGGCTACGGCCAGCTTCTGCTGCGCGGCTCCGGCTACAACGGCTGGGACACCCCCGCCTTGGATTTCTCGTGGGACTACATCAACCGCCGCGCCGTTTCGGGCAACACCGCGCTCATCGACTACGAGCCCCTCCGCGACGACGCCCCCCCGCAACGGCCCTCTGCGCTGAACGACCACCGCGACTCTGGCGGCGGCTCCGATGGCAAGGCGGGCGGTGGGGTCCGAGGCTTCACCACCCGTTCGCTCGACTTCTCCAGCGGGGATTCCGGCAAGGCCCTTCCCAACGGCCGCCACCGTCGCGATTTCATCTTAGTGCATCCGCGCGACGCCGCTCCCGGCTATTTTGTGGTCTTCGACCAGCTGCAGGCCATCCCCGGCTCCAAGCTGGCGAACGTCGTCTGGCATCCCAACTCGGCCACGCCCCCCGTCATCACCGCACCGGAAAAGGAGTATAGCTGGCAAGTCACCCCGAAAGCTTCGACTGCGCTAACCCTTTTCCTCGCCACTCCGCCCGCCGGACTGGATCTCTACGACGGTGTGCTCGCCAGTTGGGGCGGAGGTTTTGTCGGTAAATATCTCTTCACCCGCTACCCGCTGGATCCCGAGGGCCGCCGGCAGATCGTCACCTTGCTCTATCCCAGCGACACCGCCCGCCCCAAAGCCACCTTCGCCCGTGTTTCAGCACCGGGCTACACCGGCGCGAGCGTGTCCGCAATCGGCGGTCGCATCATCGACACCGTCCTCGAACTCAACTCCGCCACCACCGTGACTCTGCCCGACGGCGTAAAACTCCAGGCTGCATCCGCAGTGAGCCGTCGTCTCGAAGGCCGCCACACCTTCGTCTTTGCGCGCGAAGCCAGAAGTTTTCGCGACGGCGCCTACGGATTTACCAGCAGCGCGCCCGTGACGGTCTTTCTCGACGAACGCGGCGGTCACATCGACTCTCTGGGCTCCATTGTGCGGATTCACCGGCCGGACCTTTCCGAGGTTATAGTAGACGGCGTTACCATTCCGCTCACCACCACCGGTCCGGGCTGGATCGAGTTCGCCGTGCCCTCCGGTTCCCACACCCTGGAGTTCACTCTCGCCCGAACGCTGCGCGCCCAGCAATAGACGGAGACCATGAGGACCGCCTTTCCCCTGCGTCTGGCGCGCGCCGAAGACATTTCAGATTTGGAGCGGCTCATCCCGATTTCCGTGCACGCGCTCCAATCGGCTTTCTACAGCGAAGCGCAGAGGCGGGCCGCGCTTGGCCCCGTTTTTGGCGTGGACCGGCAGCTCATACGGGACGGCACCTACTTCGTGGTGGAGCATGGCGGACTGATTGTCGGCTGCGGGGGATGGAGCGGACGCGAGTCGGTCTTCGGCGGCGATGCGGGAAGGCCGGAGGCGGGCAAGGTCCTCGATCCCGCCTCGGATCCAGCGCGCGGCGGGCCTTCTTTGTCCACCCCGATTGGACGCGCCGCGGTATCGGAAAAACGATTCTATCGGCCTGCGAATCCGCCATGACGGCCTGCGGTTTCCGCAACGCCATGCTGGTCGCCACCCTCGCGGGCGAGCCACTTTACGCCTCCTGCGGATATGCCGCGGCCCGGCGCTACGAGATCCCGCTCGCCAACGACCTCACCCTGCCTGTCGTCGAGATGCGAAAACATCTGCCTATTCACGCGACTTGCATCCGTGCCTGAGCATGAAACTAGATAGTCTCCTGCAACCCCAATCGGTCACGCCCCCTTTACCCGCCAGCTCTCATTCTCCACGCGCCTCTTTGAAATAATGCCCTTCGTCTTTCGCGTTCTCTTTCTCGGTTTGATCGCGTTCACCTTGAACGCAGGCGCCGCTCCAGCCAAAACACCGGTGCCTGTAATCCCCGCCGACGCCCCGGCCTGGGAAGGCCCGATGCGCGCGAACCTCGAGAAAATGGCCGCCGATCTCACCGCCACACTCACGCCCTGGGTTCACCCGAGACTCGTCATCCTGCCCGAAATCTACGGCGCCAAGGCTGATGGCAACACGCTCAACACCACCGCGATTCAGAACGCCATCGACATTTGCGCCTACCGTGGCGGCGGCACCGTTCTTCTGTCGGCTGGCGACTACCTCACCGGCGCCCTTGAGCTGAAATCCGGGGTCATAATCGAAATTGCCAAGGGCTGCCGTCTCTTGGGTAGCACTAATCTTGTCGACTACACCGTCCGCACCCCGAAGCGGCCGACCGTCATGAGCGTCAACTACAAGGTGTCGCTCGCCCTCCTTTACGCCGAGGGTGTCGAAAAAGTCGGTATTCGCGGCCCGGGCACGATCGATTTCCAAGGCGGCCGGAAATATTTCACCACCAAGCCGGGCGCAGCTTTTAGCGACGAGCGCCCGTTCGGCATACATATCATCGACTCAAAGAAAATACTGGTGGAAAACATCTCGCTCAAGGACTCATCCAGCTGGATGCAAAGCTACCTCAACTGCGAAGATCTCATCATCCGGCGCATGAAAGTCGAAAACCACGCCAACGACACCAACGCGGGGCTCACGATCGACGGATGCCGCCGTGTGATTGTGCGCGACACCTACCTCAACTCCGCCAGCGATGCATTTTCTCTCAAGGGTGCCAGCTTCCGGCCGACCGAGGATGTATTGGTCGATAACTGCACCTTCTACTCAGCCGGCGCCGCCTTCAAAATCGGCGATGACACCCAAGGTGATTTCCGCCGCATCTACGCGAAAAATCTCAAGCTCGGCGGAGTCCCCCTGGACCTCCGCAGCTCAGCCGGTCACGAGGCCGGCAGCGGCATCACCCTCGCCACCATCGACGGCGGCACGGTCGAAGATGTCCTCATCCGCTCCGCCGTGATCGAACGCTCCCGCGCTCCGATCTTTCTTCGGGTAGGCAACCGCGGGCGCGTCATGCCTGGCATGCCGCGCCCTCCCGCCGGCACCCTTAAACACGTAGTAATCGAGGATATCTCCGGCCTTTCCAACTTCCGCCAAGGTTCGCTTATTGCAGGAGTCAAAGAGGGCCTCGTGCAGGACCTTGTCGTGCGCCGGGTAAAGCTGGGCATGGAAGGCGGCGGCTCCGCGGACATGACCGGCACAGCGGTCGACGAGAATGAGAACGGCGCCGCTGACGCCGGACAGTTTTCGCCCCAAGGCCTGCCCGCCTACGGCTTTTATTTACGCCACGCCGCCGGCATTTCTTTCTCCGGCATCTCGATCACACCCACCGCACCCGATGCCCGCCCTCTCTTTTTCGACGGTGGAAACACCGATGACATAAGCGTCGATGGCGCGCCTATGCTCCCCGCCTCGGTCACCTCTCCAAAGTGAGGATGATCGAGCACGCGGAAAAATGTAAAAACCGCAGGGCGCAGGCTTCCACGGAAGCCGGACGGCGCTGCGGCTCAGACTTAGCGCTTTAAAACCACAAACTCGGTAGGCAGTCCCGCGCATTGCACGCTGGCGACGGCGGACCCCGCAAGTTCTACCTCGATTCGCGCCCGTCCGTTGGCGAATTGCACCACTCGGGAACCCTTAGCAGTGCCTAGGTTGTCGAGCAACCGCCCGTCGCCAGCCAGTCCGAATCGCACCGTCTGCGCCGCATCCAGGCAGGCTACGCCATTGGCGTCGAAAACCCGCGCCTCGATCAGGACCACTGCATCCCTACGCGATATCTCTCGCAATTCGAGTCTGGCCGGTTTTCCCCAGACGGCGGTCTGGTAGGAAAAGGTGACCGCGTCCTCGATCTCCCGGCCGTCGCGGCGCGCCTTCGCCGACAAACGATTCTCGCCCTCCAGAAAGCGCACCTTCCACCGCAGCCCTGCGGCCGGAAAATCAGCACTGTCACGGCGTCTTACCCCGGCCGATACGCCATTTAAAAACAGCTCCACCTCGGCGCAGTTCGAAAAGACTTTGACCAGCTTCTCCTCGTTCACTTTGCCCCAACGCACCGGCCAGGTATGGCCGTAGATGTGCAGCATGGGAGCATCGGCCCAATAGCTTTGAAACAGATAGTAGCTCTCCTTGGGCGTGCCGTCGCGCTCCAACACGCCCTTCTGGTTGACGTAGGGCACGGGATTCTCAGGGCGCAGCGGGGTCGCGAAGTCCTTAAAAACCCACTGCGCCGCCCCGGTCAGATCGGGCATCTGCTCCTGTTCCTTGAGATGCCAGTCGAATAAATTCACGATGTAGCTTTCCGACCAATCTCCATCTCGCGAAGCGCGTGCCTCGCCACCTTGGTTTTTATAGGCTTTTCCGATCTCTTCCGTGCCCTGGCCCGTGGTGATCTCACCAAGAAACTTTTCCGGCTCCTCGGCGTGGCGTCCGGCATGACTGTCGCCGCCGTATTCCGCATGAAAAAACCTGGGGGTGGCCGCGATCTCACGTTCAGTGGACTTGCGATACTCGGTATAGCGTCCGCGATACCAACCGGCCCAGATGCTAGGCGAATACACATCCACCACATCCTTGCAAAAATCACACCGCCGGATGGTCGTTTTGCGCGTGGGATCGAGTTGATGCGCGAGGGCGTTCAACTCCTGCATAAAGGCCCGGATTTCGGCCTTTTCAAAAATCTCAAAATCACCCGGCCAGTCGTTCTCGTTGCCCAGTCCCCACAGCATGACCGATGCGTGGTTGCGGTGCTGGTCGATCATGTTGGCGAGCATCTCTCGGGCCTGCTTGCGGTAGGCGGGACCGCCGAGCCCGCCGCGACACCAGGGGATCTCCTCCCACACCAACAGCCCCAGCTCGTCGCACATCTCCAGAACGAGCGGAGCCTGCTGATAATGGCCGAGTCGCACAAAATTCGCCCCCATATCCTTCATCGCTCGCAGGGTCTGCCGCACGACTTCATCCGGCACTGCCGCCCCGACTCCGGCGTGGTCCTCGTGATAATGCGACCCGCGTAAAAGCAAGCGTTCGCCGTTCAACTTGAAGGGGCCGTGCTCCACCCATTCAAAGGTCCGCACCCCGAAACGCTCCTGCACCACTTGCTCACCGTGCCGGGATTTGAGGGTGACAAGACAGCGGTAAAGCGAGGGCGTGCGGGGAGACCATAGCTGCGGCGAAGCTAGGTCGAACGCAGCCAGTGCGGCCTCCCCCGACCCTGGAGCATGGGGCTTACTGTGTTTCGCAACCCTGCGGCCCTGCGGGTCGAAAACCTCAATCCGGATATCCGTCTCGTCGGAGAGTGCCCGGGGATTACGCATCCGCCCGGCCACCTCGACATGCGCCGTGCCGTCAGGAGCAAGCCTTGCCGTGACATGAACCCGCTCCAGCGAAATTGCCGGCACATACTCCAAAGTCACATGCCGATAAAGTCCTCCATAGCGGGTGAAATCACTTAAATCACTCGGGAGGGTCTCCGCATCGCGCGAATTATCGCACCCTACCGCGAGCGGCACGCTGGACGTTTTTTCCGCTCCGCCCCTCGCACGCACCACAGCCTCGGTCAGATCGACCGTCCAACCGTCATAACCGCCGACGTGCTCACCTGCCAGCTCACGCCCAACGTAGACTCGCGCCCGTTGTCCCACGCCATCGAAATGAAGCAGGGTGCGGCCACCGGCATAGGGATTATCGACCTGCAGTCGGGTGCGATACCAAGCCGGTCCCTGATAATATCGCGCATCGGGATCCACCGCGTCGCGCGCATTATAACAGTGAGGAAGCGTGACCGGCGCCCAAGGGACATTGTCGCTGGCCTGCTCCCCGCGCCAAATCTCCCACGTGCTGCCCAGGCCTCCTCGGTAAAACTCCCACCCCTCCGCAAGCTGCCTCGATGTCTGGCCGGACAGGTCAGGAATTAAGGCTGCACAGGCTAAAAGCCATAGGACACCGAGCAGATTTAAGCTTCGAAGAATTTGCATGGGGCGAGGGATGGGTTGCGAATGCGAACAGACTGCTGCCTGCGCCGATAGGCAGCCAGAATTAGGACGAGAAAACAACTTCATGCAGACGTTTCGGCGGAGCACTCCGATGCAAAGCGAAACCCAAGCCGAGAAAAGATACACCGGCTTTCTCCCATGATAGAGCGCGTTAGCGAACGCTTAGCCCTGCCCGCGGGGGATCTGCCGAACCGTGGGACCATCCTGCCAGGATGCGGGCAACACCGTGGTCGTAGGCACATCAGGCGCGCCGGTTTCGTTGCGCAGCATCTGGCCGATCAACAACTCCACGCCACGCGCCCCAAGCAATCGTGGATGAAGATCCAGCCCGGCGCAGGGGGTTTTGCTGTTCAATACATTCAGGCAGCAAAATCCATGCGTTTCAGGCACCTTTGCCCCGGCCGCCTTCATCCAGTCGATGACCTCGGGATTATGCGACATCACCACGTCGCACTTCACCGATTGAAACCACCGGGTAAAATCCTGCGCATTCGGATTACTCATCAACAAGGGAGGCAACCGCATCATCCCGTCGTGATGAGTTTGGAACGTCTGGTAGGCCGCCTCCCAACGATGCAGGAGCCGGGCATCATGCGGAGCGGAAAGAACCAGACCCGGCCGTTTATAACCCAACAGGCGCAAGCGATCCATGGCGTCCAGCATCGCCCGATAATGATCAGGGCAAACCGCGTGCAATCCGGGCCGTTCGATCACATAATCAGAGTAGATTCCCGAAAAGTGGGTCCAGCCCAGCCGGGTCAAATCCGGCGTCTCGCGCACCGGCAGCAGGAAAATGCCCCGAATACCGCGAGATTGCAGAATCGTATCCAGTCGCTCCAGGGATAAGCCGCCGCCGCCCTCCAGAGAAAATACATCGGCTTTGAAGCCCAGTTCCTCGCCCCGCTGGATGGCTCCTTTGGTCAACTCCGCATGGTAGCGGGCGGGCCCCGCCGGACGTCCTTCCGCCCCGTCCAGATCGAGCACCGCAAGCACGCCCCGAAAAGTGCCGGATCGAGAACGTCGCATCTCAGACATCAACGCTCCCGCCAGCGGGTTACGCTGGTAACCCAGCTCGTTCGCTTGCTTGACGATTTTCGCTTTTGTCTCGGCCTTCACCCGGGGACTGCCGCGTAGAGCCTCCGATACAGTGGTGTGGGATAAACCCAGTTTTTGAGCTAACTGGCGAAGGGAAGGGGTCGGCATGGGGGTATGTCTCTTACTGTAAGAACTGCTCTGCATCGCGGCTTGGCTCAAGCGGATTATTTTGCGTTTCACTCAACGGGCTCCACGCCCACTCTCCGCCTCCATGCCTACCCCTCACGGCCCCTTACCGCGCGTCGCCCTCATCGGCGTATCCGGCTACGGTGGCATCTACCTCCAACTGCTGCGAGAGGCCTTGCTTAAAAAAACCGTGGTGCTTGTAGCGGCGGTGGTCATTAATCCCGATGATGTGGCCGACATCTGCTCAGAGCTAAGAAGCTACGGTGCTGTAATTTACACAGATACCGAGTCGTTTTTCAGCGCCGAATCCGGCCGGATAGACCTTTGCCTCATTCCCGTCGCCATCCAGTGGCATGCACGCCTCACCGTATCCGCATTGGAAGCGGGCATGAACGTGCTGGTGGAGAAGCCGCTGGCTGGCTCCGTCGCCGACATCAAAGCCATCCGCAAGGCCGAGGCAGAGTTCAACCGTTGGGTCGCCGTGGGCTTCCAAGATATCTACGCCATTGAGTCACGCTGGTTAAAGGCCCAGCTCCTCGCCGGCGTCATCGGAAAGCTCGAGTCCATCCGCATGATCGGCCTATGGCCTCGCAGCCGGTCCTACTTTACCCGCAATCATTGGGCGGGCCGCATTCAGGCCGACGGAGCCGCCGTGCTCGACTCACCGCTGAACAACGCCTTCGCCCACTTCATCAACCTGCCCTTGTATCTGGCCGGTCCGACGATGGACGACTCCGCCGGCATCAAACTGCGATCGGCCAACTTGCATCGAGCCCATCAAATTGAAAACTTTGACACCGCGATCGTGGAGGGCGTCACCGATGAGGGCGCCCAACTCTGGTTTGGGGTGAGCCACACCAGCGCCGCCATCCGGGAACCCGAAATTTACATCTGCGGATCCAAGGGACGAGCGGAGTGGTGGCACGAGCAGCGTTGCGTGCTGATCGACGAGGCGGGACATCGCCAGGTGTTTCCCCTGCCTTCGGCCGAAGAAACCAGGCGCCTCATGTTCGCCGCCGTGGTAGATCGGCTCTACCATCCGTCCACGTTCGTCTGCTCCACGGCCATGGCCGAAGAGCACACCAAGTTGATCGAAGCCGTGCAGCGATCAGGTCCGGTTCGCGACTTCCCCGAGTCCTCCATCTCCTGGGTGAGCGATCAGACTGGTCTCAGCGAACGCCCTGTCGTCTGCGATCTCGATGAAGCCATGGATGAGGCGCTCGTGCAAGGGAGCCCCAGCCTGCGCCTCGCACCCTTGAGTCCTTCTCTCGTTCCACCCGTATGATCCGCAAAGCCTTTGTCATGTCCGTGAACACCGGGGCCGAGGCAGAATATGCCCATCGCCACCAGCCCATCTGGGACGAGCTCGCCGACGTGCTGCGCTCCCATGGCGTCCACAACTATTCGATTCATCTCCACCCCGAGACCAACCAGCTTTTCGCCTACGCCGAGATCGAAGACGAGGAACGCTGGCAGGCCATCGCCCGCACCGAGGTCTGCCAGCGTTGGTGGAAACACATGGGACCGCTCATGCCTTCCAACCCCGACCATAGCCCGATTTCGAAATCGCTTCAGGAAGTCTTCCACCTTGCCTAGCTAGTCCTTGGGCCGGGCTGGTTTCGTTTGATTCTAATCGGCGGGATATTTTTCCGCCCCTCTCTTCTCCCCTATGCCCCTCAGCCGTCGATCCTTCGTAAAACACGGCACGCTCGCCGCCGTTGCATTTCCGCTAGCCGCAACCTTGCGCGCAGGCCAAGCCGCTCAAACCACGAGTCCGGCTTCATCCGTAAACACCACTCCCGCCAAACCGGGACGCGCCCTGCTGCACTGGCTCGAAGGCGTGCCGGCCGAGCAGCCCGGCGCCACCTTGGGAGTTCCATGGCCACGCGGCTCCGTTCCCGCCGGTTCAGCCTTCGCCCTGCGGACCGCCGCCGGAGACGACGTTGCGGTGCAATCCTGGCCACTGGCCAAATGGCCCGATGGATCACTCAAATGGACCGCTCACGCCGTCATGGCTGGAGCCGCTCAGGTCAATGAACTCGTTTTAGCCCCCGGTCTTCCCGCCGCCACGCCGCCAAACGCGGTCTCCGTGCGTGAAACCCCCGAAAAAATCGAAATCGACAACGGTATCGTCTGCGTAGTCGTTCCCCGCAACGGCCCTCACCTCGTCGAATCCATCCGACGCGACGGGCATGAAATCGCCCGGGCGGGCAGGCTCGTTTCGCTCCGAAAAGAGCAGCCGGACAATGTCTCGCCCGCCGAGGCCTTCCGAGGCGACACCCTGGCCGTCACCGTCGAGCAAAGCGGCCCCGTTCGCGCCGTCGTGCGCATCGACGGCCGCCAGGTCGGGACCGCCAGCGGCCGCCACTGGCTGCCCTTCACCATCCGCCTCTATCTTTACGCGGGCGGAGACGCCCTCCGCATCATGCACTCGTTTGTGTATGACGGAGATGAAACCCGGGACTTCATCGCCGGGCTTGGCGTGCGTTTCGACGTGCCGATGAAAGACGCTCCGCACGACCGCCATGTGCGGTTCTCGGGCGAGGGCAGCGGGCTTTTTTCCGAAGCCGTGCGGGGCATCACCGGTCTGCGGCGCGATCCAGGACAGGCCGTTCGCAAGGCCCAGATCGCAGGCCTGCCCACCCCGCCGCTTTCCGCGTGGGAAAAAAGCGTTTCAGAGCGCCTCGCGCTTGTGCCCGCCTGGGGCGATTACACCTTGTCCCAATTATCAGCCGACGGCTTTGAAATCCGTAAACGCACCCAGGCCGGCCACGCCTGGATTCGTTCCGGTGCCGGTCGCCGCGCTTCGGGCCTCGCCTATGTCGGAGGAGTCTCGGGCGGACTGGTCTTTGGCGTGCGCGATTTCTGGGAAAAATATCCCGGCCAGCTCGACATCCGTTCCGCCCACACCGAACTCGCCGAGGCCACGGTCTGGCTTTGGTCGCCTGAAGCCCCTCCGATGGATCTGCGGTTTTATCACGACGGGATGGGGATGGACAACCACGCCGAGGAAATCGAAGGGCTTAACATCACCTACGAGGACTACGAAAAAGACTTCGGCACCCCGCGCGGCATCGCGCGCTCGCACGAGCTCGTCTTTCGCGCCGTCTCCGCCACCCCTTCGAATGAAGCCTTCCCTCGCTTTGCGGAAGCGCTGCGCCGTCCGCCGCAGCTGGCCGCGGCCCCCGCACACTGCCAGGCGGCCGGGGTGTTTGGCGCCTGGAGCCTCCCGGACCGCTCCCATCCCGCCAAAGCACGCATCGAAGACCAGCAGGACTTCCTGCTTCAGACCTACCTCGGCCAAATCGACCAGCGCAGCTGGTATGGCTTTTGGGATTTCGGCGACGTCATGCACAGCTACGACTCCGACCGCCATTGCTGGCGCTACGATGTGGGAGGCTTCGCCTGGGCGAATTCCGAGCTCTCGCCCGATCTTTGGCTCTGGTTATCTTACCTTCGTTCCGGCCGGGCTGATATTTTCCGGCTCGCCGAGGCCATGACCCGGCACACCGGGGAAGTGGACGTCTACCACCTCGGCCGCTTCAAGGGCCTGGGCTCACGTCACAACGTCCAGCACTGGGGGTGCTCGGCCAAACAACTTCGCATCAGCACCGTCGCGTATCGGCGTTTCTACTACTACCTCACCGCCGACGAGCGCGTAGGCGACCTCATGCGGGATCTGGTCGGCGCGGACGAGGCGTTTCTCACTCTCGATCCGATTCGCAAGATACGCACCGAGCCCATCCCTCCTCCGACCCGTTCCGCCGCATCCGTTGGCTTTGGCACCGACTGGGGTTCGCTCGCCTACGCTTGGCTCACCGAATGGGAGCGCACCGGCAACACCGCGATCCGCGATAAACTGGTCGCCGGCATGCGCACCATCGGAGCCCAGCCGCACGGCTTTCTCTCGGCCGGCGCCACGTTCAATCTCGATACCGGCGAATTCTCCCTCGTGCCCGACGGTGAGATCGGTGTTTCGCATCTCAGCGCCGTTTTCGGCCTGCCTGAACTCTGCATCGAGCTGAACGAGCTCGTTGACGTGCCTGCCTTCCGTGCCGCCTGGCTGCAGTATTGCATCCTCTATAACGCGACCGCCGCCGAACAAAGGGCCGCGGTCGGTTCCGATTTCGGCAAACTCAATCTCTGGGAGGCTCACGCGCGCCTGACCGCCTACGCCGCCAGCCAGAAAACAGATCCGGCGTTGGCCGCCCGCGCCTGGAACGAGTTCTACGGCGGCAAGGCGGGATACGGCGTGAAGTCCGAATTGAAATCAGCCCGCATATCAGGCCCGGCGGTGCTCAATCCCGTGGACGAAAACTTCGGCCTGAGCACCAACGCCACCGCCCAGTGGGGCCTCTCCGCCATAGCGATGCTGGCTTTGGTCGGGGACCGCATCCCCTCCGCTCGATAAGCAAATCGAACTCGCCTGAGCCCTGCGCCAACTCCGTCGCAGAGCGTCACCCGCCCTCAATCTTCCCCAATAATTTTACCGGCCTCGATTTCCGCTATGAGAACCACCCGCCCCCTCCTCAATCTCCTGCTCGCGCTCGCCGTATCTGGCCCCCTGGCCGCCGCCACCCCCTCGATCACGAAATTTGATTTCGGCCTTGGACCTGTCGCCCCTGATTGCGCCGCCGTCACACCCGACACGCTCTATACCCCTGCACGTGGCTACGGCCTGCTCCCCTCCACCGGACTGGTCTCCAGCACCGCCGGCGATGCCGCCCTGGCAAAGGATCCCCTGCGCGCCGATGCCTTGGTTTCAGATCATCCGTTCTATTTCGTGATCGATATGCCCGAGGGCAATTACGACGTCACCGTCCTCCTCGGCGATCCAGCCGGCGACGCCGACACCACCGTCAAAGCCGAGACGCGCCGCCTCATGCTGGAGTCGGTAAAAACCTTCGCCGGCCCCCGCGCGGTCGAATCGCGCTCCTTCACCGTGAACGTCCGCACCCCTGTCCTTCCCCGCGGCCGCAAAGTGATGCTCAAGGAACGCGAACTGGCCACCTTCAGCTGGGATAATAAACTCATCCTCGAATTCAACGGCAAGCGCCCCGCCGTAGCAGGCGTGGACATACGCCGCAACGATGCCGCGCAGACCGTTTTCATCGCCTCGGACTCGACCGTCACCGACCAACCG
This sequence comes from Verrucomicrobia bacterium IMCC26134, assembly GCA_000972765.1. Taxonomy (GTDB): domain Bacteria; phylum Verrucomicrobiota; class Verrucomicrobiia; order Opitutales; family Opitutaceae; genus IMCC26134_A. Next base: position 2,541,041 of record CP011265.1, read on the forward strand.
GGCGAACCTTGGTGCGGCTGGGGCCAGATGTTGCCGCGCTTTTTTCCTGCCGGCGTCGCCATCGCCAACCACGCCGAATCAGGACTATCGCTCGCCTCTTTTCGTGGTTCGGGCCGCCTGGAAAAAATCCTTACCCTGATCAAACACGGCGACTACGTTTTCATCCAGTTTGGTCACAATGATCAAAAGGAGAAGGGTGAGGGCGTCGGCGCCTACACGACGTATGCCTCAAGCCTGCGCGACTACATCTCTGCCATTCGGGAAAAAGGCGGCGAACCGGTGTTGGTGACGTCCATGTATCGTCGGCGCTTTACCGGCACCCTCCTCTACGACACGCTCGGCGATTACCCCGCCGCCGTGCGCCTGATCGCGGAGGAGCAGCATGTGCCGCTTATCGACCTGCACGCCATGAGCGCCAAATTCCTCTCTGCCTTGGGCCCTGACTTATCCAAGCGAGCCTTCGTTCACTTTCCCGCCGGCACCTATCCGGGGCAGCCCAAGGACATGAAGGACGACACCCACTTCTGCGCTTACGGTGCCTATGAGCTCGCACGCTGCGTCGTCGAAGGCATTCGCTCCTCGGTTCCTGCCCTCGCCGACCGACTTGCGCCCGACCTTACGCGTTACAATCCCGAGATGACTGCCGGCCCCGCCGACTTCACGATTCCGCCCAGCGCTCCCCTCAGCGAGGTTCGCATCCCTGATGGGGACGGAAAATAAGCTATTCAACTCCGTCGACCGTCTCACCCGCCTTTACCCCCTTTAACCTGATAGAATGGGTGGCCCTACTTCGGTCTGCGCGGCAATCGAAGGCTCCCTCCGCGCACCTGGCAAAAACCCGACACCAGCCAGATCCAAACCCCGACCGCTCCCTGATCGTCAAGACGGTTCCTGTTTTGACTGGGCCGTCATCACGCCCTGATTTCCTTTCCTATCTACCATGCTCATCACCCGACTTTTCCAACGCGCCTTACTTTCGCCTGCAGTCGCGCTCGCCACCTTCGCCTTACTCATGCCTACCCTTGTCAACGCCACCGTCGCGCCCGTCAGCCGCGAGATTTTACCCTTCGACTCCGGATGGCGCTTCCACCGCCACGACCCAGAGCCAGTCGGCACCGATCTCTCCCGCGAGGCCTTGCGGGCCTGGCTGCTGCCCCAGACGGATACTTTCTCCAACTATCTGCCCGCGCCTCATTCGAGACCTGCTTCACCGGAGCCGGGTGCGTCACTCTCCGTCATCCAGCAAGGTTACGACGATTCCACATGGCGAACCCTCGATCTGCCGCATGATTGGGCCATAGAAGGCCCGTTCGACCAGTCTCTGCCTGGTGAAACCGGTAAACTGCCTTGGACCGGGACCGGTTGGTATCGTAAAACCTTCGCCTTGCCCGCCGGCGACGCAGGCCGCCACCTCACACTCGAGATCGACGGCGCCATGTCGCACTCCGCCGTCTGGTTGAACGGTCGCTTCGTCGGCGGCTGGCCCTACGGCTACACTTCCTTCCAGCTTAACCTTACTCCCTATGCCCGCCCCGGTGCGGACAACATCCTCGTCATCCGCCTCGACAGTCCGCCCGACTCCTCGCGCTGGTATCCCGGCGCCGGGCTTTATCGTCACGTCCGTCTGGTCAAAACCAACCCCGTTCGCATCGCGCCGTGGGGCGTCTTCGTCACCACTCCCGCCATCTCCGAAAAATCCGCCACCGTCGATGTCCGCATCGAGATCGACAACCATGCCGCCGAGTCGGCCAAGCTGGCCGTCGCTGTAGCTCTGCAAGAAATTGACCTCGCAGGGCGGCCGGTCGCTGCCCCCGTCGCCGTCGCCAAACCGCAACAGCTTGAGATTAAGGCCGGTCTCCCGCGCCAGACTTCCTTCAACCTTTCCGTGCCTTCGCCCCTGCTCTGGAGTCCGGCCAGTCCGCGTCGCTACGTGGCGGTTGCCACCCTGCATAAAGACGGCGTGCTCATCGATCGCGTTGAGACCCCCTTTGGCATCCGCAGCCTCGTCAACGACCCTGATCGGGGCCTCATTCTTAACGGCGAACCGGTCCGCCTGCACGGCGTCTGCATGCATCACGATATCGGCGCGCTCGGAGCGGCCGTCAACGTCACCGCACTCGAACGCCAGCTCCGCATCATGCGCGAGATGGGGGCCAACTCCATCCGCACCTCGCACAATCCCCCCACCCCCGAGCTTCTCGATCTCTGCGACCAGATGGGCTTGCTCGTCATGGCCGAATCCTTCGACGCCTGGGCCTTGCCCAAAAAGAAAAACGACTACTCGGTCGATTTTCCGTGGTGGCATGAAGCCGATCTGCGCGCCTTGGTGCGCCGCGACCGCAACCACCCCTCCGTGGTCATGTGGAGCATAGGCAACGAGATCGTCGAGCAATTCAACTCCGTCGGCTGGAAGCTCGCCACCCGTCTCGCCGGCCTGGTCCGCGAAGAGGACCGCACCCGCCCGATCACCGCCGGGTTTAACCACACCTGGTCCGGCTACAATGGCTTCCAGACCGCCGTCGATATCGTCGGCTTCAACTATAAACCCGGTGAGTATCCCACCTTCCGCGCCGCCCACCCTCGTATCGCCGTGCTCGGCGCCGAGACGGCCTCCACCATCAGTTCGCGCGGCGAATACATGTTCCCGGTCACCAACAACCAGGCCGCCGGCGCAGCCGACTTCCAGGTCAGCAGCTACGATCTCTCCGCCCCGCGCTGGGCCACCACGCCGGACCGTGAATTCGCCGCACAGGACGACAATCCGGCCGTCCTCGGCGAGTTCGTCTGGACCGGCTTCGATTACCTCGGAGAGCCCACCCCCTATAACGACGATTCAACCAACCTGCTCAACTACTCCAACCCCGCCGACCGTGAGCGCGCCGCCAAGGAACTCGCCGCCCTCGGCAAGATCCGCGTGCCTTCTCGTTCCAGCTACTTCGGCATCGTCGATCTGGCCGGCTTCCCCAAAGACCGCTACTACCTCTACCAGGCCCGCTGGCGCCCGGAGCTCGCCCAGGCCCACCTCCTTCCTCACTGGAGCTGGCCGGGACGCGAGGGTCAGGTGACACCCGTCCACCTCTACACCTCGGGTGACGAGGCTGAACTTTTTCTCAATGGTGTCTCGCTCGGTCGCAAGAAACGCGGCCCGCACGACTACCGTCTCCGCTGGGACGACGTCGTCTACCAGCCCGGCGAACTTCGTGCCGTCGCCTACAAAAACGGTGCGGTCTGGGCCGAAGCCGTCCAGCGCACCGCAGGCATCGCGGCGACCCTGCAACTCACCCCCGAGCGCGCCACCCTCGCAGCCGACCGCCGCGATCTGGCCTTCGTCACCGTGCGGGTGCTCGACGCCGCCGGCGTGCTCGTGCCGCGCGCGAAGGACGCGTTGACCTTCGAGGTTTCCGGACCCGCCGACCTCATCGCCACCGACAACGGTGATGCCACCAGCTTCGAGAGCTTCCAAGCCCCCGCCCGCAAAGCCTACAACGGCCTCGCGCTGGTCATCCTACGCACCCGCCCCGGCCAGACGGGCGAGATCACGCTCACCGCCCGCGCCACCGGCCTGCCCGCCACCTCCCTAAAACTCCGCTCCGAGTAACTCGCCCCCCAGGGAACGCCGGGCTCCAGCTCGGCCCTCGTCCGCCGCTTTCCGTCCTCCGTCATGTCGATCCTCCTGCCGCTGGCCCTACTCGCCGCACCCTTGCCAGATCTTCCGCCCATCCCTGTCATCCCCGCCCCGCTCCCCGTCGACAGCGTGCCCTTGCTCGACTCCGCCTCCGCCCCCGAGGTGAAGCTCGATCTCCCCATCGCGCCCGGCCCCTTCGAGCCCACCTGGGCCTCCATCGAAAAAAACTACCCCGGCACGCCCGCCTGGCTGCGCGAGGCCAAGTTCGGCATCTGGGTCCACTTCGGTCCCCAGGCCGCCGGCGAAAGCGGCGACTGGTATGCCCGCCACGTCTACAAGCCTGACCACCTCGCCCGCCGCAATTTTGCCAGGACCTACGGCCCGCCCGACGAGGTCGGTTACAAGGAGGTCCTCCGCGATTGGAACCCGGTCAAACTCGACCCCGCCGCCCTCGCCGCGCTCTACAAAGAGGCCGGCGCACGCTTCCTCTTCGTCCAGGGTGTCCACCACGACAATTACGACCTGTGGGATTCGCGTTACCAGCCCTGGAACTCCACCCGCCTCGGCCCCAAGCGCGACTTCGTGGGCGAGTGGGCCCTCGCCTGCCGCGCCAACGGCCTGCGTTTCGGCGTCACCTTCCATCACGAATACACCTGGTGGTGGTGGCAGACCGCCTTCATGGCCGACCGCGAGGGACCGCGAGCCGGCATCCCCTACGACGGCCACCTGACCCTCGCCGACGGCGTAGGCAAATGGTGGGAAGGCCTCGACCCGCGCCTGCTCTACGGCATCGACCTCCGCGAATACGCCGGCGTGTCGAAAGCCGCCCTCTCGCCCTGGACCCCGCCGCCCGCCGGTCTCTTCGGCCGCCACGCCGACTACGCCAACTGGTATGCGACGTGGTGGGCGCTGCGCATGATGGACGTGGTCGCCAAATACGACCCGGACTTCATCTACACGGACGGCACCGGCACCCAGCCCTTCAGCGGCGACCACACCGGCACCGGTCTCAAGGCCGACGCCATGCAGCGCGTCATCGCCGACTTCTACAACCGCGCCCTGACCCGTCGCGGCCAGGTGGATACGTTCTCCATCGTTAAATTCCGCCCCGCCACCAACGGCACCGTCAACACCGAGGAGTTCGGCATCCCCGCCGCGATCAAGACCGACCAGCCCTGGATCGCCGAGGCCCCCGTCGGCGATTGGTTCTACGCCCCCGGTTTCTTCTACGACTCCAGCATCGTCATCCGCTACATCATCGAGTCCGCCGCACGCGACGGCGCGGCCGCCGTCTGCATCTCCCCGCGCCCCGACGGCTCGCTCGACGAGGGCACCCGGACCCTCCTCCAAGGCGTCGGCGAGTGGATGCGCCGCAACGGCGACGCCATCTACGGAAGCAAGGCATGGAGCATCCCTGGCGAAGGCCAGATCGTGAAAGGAAAGCTCAAGATGCTCCCCGGCGGCAAACTCGGCCGCGCCCACGCCGAGATCACCTTCGGCCCGCAGGATTTTCGCTTCACCGTCGGCAAGGACGGAGCCCTTTACGCCACCTGCCTCACCGTCCCCGCATCCGGCACCGAACTGCGCATCAACTCGCTGAGCTCCTCCGCCGCCCGCCTCGGCCACCCGGTCAAATCCGTGACCCTCCTCGGCCACGACGGCCCCTCCCTCGTCTGGCGCCAGACGCCCGAGGCCTTGGTCATCACCTGCCCCGACACCACGCCCTTCCGCACCGCCTTGGTTTTTCGCATAGATTAATGAATCTACATGGCTGGCGTCTCCCTCGCCTGGCCCCGCTTTTGGGGGTTGAGAGCTTTGTTTGAAAAAACGGCGTCCCCAGTCTGCGTTTTTGGCCGTCCGCCTTCCTTCCCGTCATCCGACTGTAAGAATCGTCCCCCGTTGCGCCGGCCGAAGCGCAGCATATCCTGTCACTGACCCCTGATTGTTAGTTTTCCATGCCGCCACGTTTCTCTACTGCGTTCGTCCGACACTGCTTTTCCGCAGGCGCATTTCTCAGCGTCACGGCCATCGCCAGCGCCCTGATTCCCGCCTTTCCGGGCGCCGAGGGCTACGGTGCCTACGCCGCTGGCGGTCGAGGCGGCGACGTCTACCACGTTACCAACCTCAACGCCTCCGGCTCCGGCTCCTTCGCCGACGCGATCGCCACGGTCCCGGCCGCCGGTCGCACCATCGTCTTTGATGTCAGCGGCTACATTCGCATTCCGAGTGGTTCGGGCGGCCTGCGCATGACCACCTCGAAAGTCACCATCGCCGGCCAGACCGCGCCGGGCGATGGCGTCGGATTCTATAACAACTTCTTTCGGATTTCCGGAGACGACATCATCGTCCGGCACCTCCGTTTTCGCCACGGCAAATACGGCTCCGGCGGCGATTGCATCGACCTCGACAGCGGCTGTCTGAATGCCGTGCTCGACCACATCTCGATGCAATTCAGCACCGACGAAAACATCTCCAGCTTCGGCAGCCCGCCCGAGAATCTCACCCTGCAATACTCCCTCAACTCGTGGGGCCTCGAATCACACTCCTGCGGCGGCCTCTGGGACCAGAATCACGCCACGTCGCACCACAATCTCTGGTCGCACAACCACACCCGCAACCCCAAGGCCCGGCCCAACGGCCTGCTCGAATGGATCAACAACGTCACCTTCGACTGGGACATCGGTTTCATCATGGGCGACTCCCAGTCCGTCGCGAGCTGGAAGGCGAATCTCATCAACAATTACTTCATCTGCCCTCCCGGCAACACTCACTCCAAGGCCCTCGTAAAGGGCACCATCGCCACCAATAATCTCCCCAACTTCACCGTCTACCTCGCCGGCAACTTGATCGACACCGATGGTGACGGTTTACTCAACGGCCTGGACAACGGCTATGGCATCGTGGACGGCTCGGTCTATAATCCCGCCGAGACTCCCGCCGCCGCTCCCGGCGCCTATCGCTATTACCAGTCCGCCTCCGCCATCGCCGGCTCCACCGCCGGCGTCGCAACCGACAGCCCTCTCCTCGCCTACAAAAAAGTCGTCTCCAACGCCGGCGCCCTCCGCCTCGATTCCAACTACTCCGGCACCCTCCGCGACGAGGTCGATACCATCCTCGTCTCCAAACTCACTTCGCAAACCGCTTTCCACGTCACCCGCGAGAGCGACACCGGAGCCAGCGCCGCCGGCTTCGGCACCCTCAACTCGACCTCGGCCCCCATCGATTCCGACCGCGACGGCATGCCCGACTACTGGGAAACCGCCCTCGGCTTCGCTCCCGCGACCGACGACCACAACACCGTCTTCACCGGCAGCGGCGGCATCATCACCGGCACGACTTTCTTCCCCGCCTCGACTCCGCTCGGCTACACCTGCCTTGAGGAATACCTCCACTTCCTCGCCATTCCCCACGCCAGCATCGCAAAAAACACCGTCGCCGCGCCGTCCTCCTTTGCCATCGACCTGCGCAAATTCACCTCCGGCTTCACCGGCTCCCCCGTATTTACCCTTTCCGGCGCGACCGGCGGCGCCACCGCCCAGTCCGGCACCGGCGGCGCGATCGTTACTTTCACTCCCACCGTCAACACATCGGGTCGCGCGCGTTTCGAGTTCACCGTCACTGATTCCGCCGGCAGCACGTGGACCCAGACCTTCGCCATTCTCGTCTCCGCCAGCTCTTTCCCCCGCGACCTCGTCTGGAAGGGCGACTCCTCCTCCAACACGTGGGACGAGGCCGCCAACAACTGGCTGCGCAATGGCGCCCCCACCGCCTACGCCGCCGGCGATCGCGTCTCTTTTGACGACACCGGCTCGCGCTCGCCATCCGTCAACACCACCGCCGCCCTCGCACCCGGTAGTTTTTACGTGGATACCACTCTCGGTTATACCATAGGCGGCAACGGCTCCCTTTCCAGCAGCGGTCCCCTTTCCAAGCGCGGCTCAGGCAACCTCACCCTGAACGTATCATCCGCCTTCGTCGGAGGCGTCTCGCTCGACGCCGGCACCCTCTTCCTTGCCGGTTCCGCCAGCCTCTCCGGCGGCACGCTCACGATGCAGGACGGCACCGGGATCACCAACGTTTTCAACGTCAACAACACCGCGTCCATCTCCACCCCCATCGCCATTCCCTCCGGCCAGACCGCCACGATCAAAACCGGCAACCGTCTGTCCCTTTCCGGCGCGCTCACCGGCTCCGGCACCCTGAACTGCGTCGTTCAGACCACGGTCTCCCGTTTCGACCTCTCTGGCGCCACCGCCGCTTTCACCGGCAACCTCAACTTCTCCGGCAGCAGCGGCGTCCGTCTCTTCTTCAATGGCGGCTCTTTCAACGGCTTCAACGCCGCCTCGGTGGATCTCGGCGGCTCCGTGAGTCTCCAGCCGCAAACCAATTCAGGCGGCAACACCCTCACCATCGGCTCGCTCTCCGGCACGGCTGCATCGGCCGTCCTCTCCGGGGGCACAGCCGGCTCCCCCACCTACCTGATCGGCGGCCTCAACCGCAGCACCACTTTTGCCGGTTCCATCCAGGGCAACTCCATCCTTTCCAAAACCGGAACCAGCACTCTCACACTCACCGGCGCCAGCACTTACACCGGAGCCACCACCGTTTCCACCGGCGGCCTTTGCTTGAATGGCAGCCTCGGCGCCACTGCCGTCACCGTCGCGGGCGGCGCCGTGCTCTCCGGCTACGGCACCCTCGGTGGTGCACTCGCCGTCTCCTCCGGAGGCATCATCTCGCCAGGTCCCGCTGGAGGCACCTCATCTGGCACCCTCAACGTAGGAAGTCTCGCGCTCACCACACCCACCCTGCGCTTCGATCTCTCCGCCAACCCCGCCGACCTCGCCAGCGACCGGATCCAGATCGCCACCGGCGGCGCGCTCTCGCTCACCGGTGCCCAGACTTTCCAGTTTAACCTCATCAATGGCACGCTCGGCGCCGGCACCTACAGTCTCGTTGAAACCACCGGCACCCTCACCGCCAGCAGCGCCACCTTTGCGTCCAATCTCCCTTCCGGCGCGCGCCAGACTTTCTCACTCCAACGCCCCGCTTCCGGCTCCACTCCGGGCTACATTCGCCTCGTCGTCACCGGCTCGACCGCTTCGCTGGTTTGGAAGGGCCTCGCCGGCGGCGCGGCGTGGGACCTTGCCACCGCGGGTCTTTGGCAAAACGGCGCGGCCACCGACACGTTCTTTAACTTCGACGCCGTCACCTTCGACGACACCGCCGCCACCGGCCTCGTCTCCATCACCTCGCCCGCCGCCCCGCGCACGCTCGTGGTGAACAACTCCTCGCTCGCCTACACTTTCTCCGGCGAAGCCATCACCGGAAGCACCCAGTTGGTGAAAAACGGTTCCGGCACCCTCACCCTCTCGCCCACCAGTCCCGCCATCAACACCTACACCGGCGGCACCCTTCTCAACGCCGGCACCATCGTGCTCGCGACCGACTACGCCAACTCCAACGCCCTCGGCACCGGCCCGGTCACCTTTGGCAACAGCACCACGCTCACGATGTATAACAACATCTCGGGCGACAACACCGCCGCCTTCGGCTTCGTGGTTCCCACCGGCATCACCGCCACCCTCAACGCCGATTCGCGCGTCACCCTCACCGGCCCCATCACCGGCGCCGGCACCCTCAACCTGCGCGTTCCCTACGTTCGCACCAACATCACCGGCGATTGGTCCGCCTTCAGCGGCCGGATCAACGTCTCCACCGACGCCGATGGCGGTGAGTTCCGCTTCGGCACCAACTACTCCTACCCGGGCTTCCCCGCCGCCGCCATCTCCCTGCCCGACCGGGTTTCCGCACTCTACCTCGGCATCATCTCCTCCGGCGCCGGCACCACCATCGACCTCGGCGAGATTTCCGGCACCAGCCTTTCCTCCTTAAAGGGCGGCCCTACCGGCGGACGCTCCCTCACCTACCGCATTGGCGGCCGCAACACCGACGCCGTTTTCGCCGGCGCCATCACCGAGCAAGCCACGGGTGACCTCACTTCGATCGTCAAAACCGGTGCCGGAAGCTGGACCATCGCCGGCCCCGCCACCCACGCCGGCAGCACCACGGTCGAGCAGGGAACCCTTCGCGTCTCGGGCTCGATCAACAACACCGCCGCACTCACCGTCGCTCCGGGCGCCACCCTCGACCTCGTCAATGCTTCCATCGCCGTCGACACCCTCAACGTCCAGCCCGGCGCCATCCTCACCGGCACCGGCACGATCAACAACGAGCTCGTCAACGACGGCACCATCACTGTCTCCAACGGCGGCACGCTCACCGTCACCGGCGATGTCACCAACACCGGCGTCATGCGCTTCACCGGAGGCTCCTCCCTCGCTGCCACCGGTGCCTTCGTGAACAATGGCCTGCTCGACCTCATCACCGCCGGCGGAACCCGCCCCGCCAACCTTGAAAACAACGGCGTCGTTCTCGACGCCAGCGACGTGAAACTTAACTCGTCCTCAGTCTCCGGCACCGCCTTCACCCTGCGCATCGCTTCCTATTCGTATCACACCTACACGCTCCAGACTTCGGCCGACCTCTCCGGCACCTGGACTGACGTCGAATCCCGATCTGGGTTCACCGGACAGGAACTCGTTTTCGCCCATGACGCCGGTCCATCCGCCCGCCGTTTCTATCGCATCCATGTGCAATGAGCTGGATTTCAAAAATCCGCCGCACGCGCGCATCGACCTGACTTCCATCCCGTGAAACAATCTTTTGCCTGGTGGTGTTTTGCCAATCGCGGGGTCGAGCCTGAAGCCCTGCTCTCCGGGGCCGCGCGCCTCGGCTACGAAGGTGTCGATTTGCTCGACGAGGCCCTCTGGCCGCTTGCCCGCCGCCATGGCCTCACCGTGTCCGCCGCGCTCGGCCACGGCACACTCACCGATGGCCTCAACCGCCCCGCCAACGCAGCCCGCATCGAGACCGAGTTGCGCGCCAACATCGCTCGCGCCGCCGCCGCCGGCATTCCCGTGCTCATCTGTTTCTCCGGCAACCGCGCCCCCGATCTCGACGACAAGTCCGGCCTCGCCACCGCCGCCGCGACTCTGGCCCGCGTCGCCCCGCAAGCCGAGGCCGCCGGCGTCATCCTCGCCCTCGAGTTGCTCAACAGCCGCGTCGATCACCCCGGCTACATGGCCGACCGCACCGCCTGGGCCGTGCGTCTCTGCGAGCAGGTGAACTCACCCGCCGTGCGCGTGCTTTACGACATCTACCACGCTCAAATCATGGAGGGTGACATCCTCCGCACCATCGATACGCACCACCGCTGGTTCGCCCACTACCACACCGCCGGAAACCCCGGGCGCGGCGAATTCGGCGGCAATTTCGACCGCACGCAGGAACTCAACTACGCCGCGATTCTAAGCGCCATCCGCCGCACCGGCTTCACCGGCTTCGTTGCCCACGAGTTCATCCCCGTCGGCGACCCGCTCGCCGCCCTCGCCCGCGTCCACGCTTTTACATTCGAAAACCAACCGTCCGACACAGCGTTCACCCAGCCATTCTCTGCCTGAAAATACGGCTTCGATGGCTGTGAATCCTGCCTCGTCCACGCCCGAATAGTGACGGTAAAAAATCCGCGCCCTTGGCATCGCCTGGATGCGTCGCTTTCATTCCACACTATGCCCCCCACCCTAAGCAGAATCTCCGTCGGCCTCTTCACTTTGCTTGGCCTCGTCCTCGCCATCTGCCCTTCGCTCAAAGCCACCCGCGCAGACTACAACTTCGATCCGGGCTGGCGTCTCCAGGTCGGCGATGCCCCCGGCGCCGAGGCCGTCGCCTTCGACGACTCCGCCTGGAAACCCGTCACCCTCCCGCACGCGTGGAACGAGGACTCCGCCTTCAAGGTCTCCATCGACGACCTCCCCACCGGCATCGCCTGGTATCGCAAATCCTTCGTCCTCCCGCCCGAGGCCTCCGGCAAAAAAATCTTCGTCGAGTTCGAGGGCGTGCGCCAGGGCGCGGAGTTTTTCCTTAACGGCAAATCCCTCGGCCTGCACGAGGACGGCATCACCGCCGTCGGCTTCGATCTCACCGCCCTCGCCCTGCCCGCCCCCGCCGTCAACGTCCTCTCCGTCCGCACTGACAATGCCTGGGACTACCGCGAAAAATCCTCCAACAGTCGCTACCAGTGGAACGATAAAAACTTCAACGCCAACTACGGCGGCATTCCCAAGCACGTCCGTCTCCACGTCACCGATCTGCTCCACCAAACCCTCCCGCTGCTCAACGGCCTCGGCACCACCGGCGTCTACGTTTACCCGACCGACTTCGATCTCTCCGCCGGCTCCGCCCGCATCCACGCCGAGTCCGAGGTGCGAAATGACGACACCGCCCCCCGCGCCTTCTCCTACGAGGTCACGGTCGCCGAGCTCGACGGCCGCGTGCTCGCCTCCTTCACCGCCCCCGAAACGCTCACCCTCGCCCCCGGCACCTCCGCCACCATCACCGCCTCCTCCCGCGTCAAATCCCTCCAATGGTGGAGCTGGGGCTACGGCCGCCTCTACGACGTGACGACCACCCTCTTTGTGGACGGAAAACCCGCCGACTCCGTGCGCACCCGCACCGGCTTCCGCCAGACCAAGTTCGCCGAAGGCATGGTCACGCTTAATGGCCGCGTCCTCCAGATGAAGGGCTACGCCCAGCGCACTTCCAACGAGTGGCCCGCCATCGGCATGTCCGTGCCCGCTTGGCTCAGCGATTTCTCCAACGGCCTCATGGTCGAGAGCGGCGCCAATCTCGTCCGCTGGATGCACATTTCTCCCTGGAAACAGGACGTCGAGTCCTGCGACCGCGTCGGCCTTCTCCAGGCCATGCCCGCCGGCGATTCGGAAAAAGACGTCACCGGCACCCGCTGGACCCAGCGCGTCGCCGTCATGCGCGCCTCGATGATCTATTATCGCAACAACCCCTCCGTCCTCTTCTACGAGAGCGGCAACAACGGCATCTCCGAGGAACACATGGCCGAGATGAAGGCGCTCAAGGACCGCTACGATCCCCACGGCGGTCGCGCCTCCGGTTCGCGCGACATGCTCGGCAGCCGCGTCGCCGACTACGGCGGCGAGATGCTCTACATCAACAAAAGCGCCCGCATCCCTTTCTGGGCGATGGAATACTCCCGCGACGAGGGCCTCCGCAAATACTGGGACGAGTTCACCCCGCCCTTCCACAAGGAGGGCGACGGTCCCCTCCACAAAAACGCCCCCGCCACCTCCTACAACCACAACCAGGACGCCCACGCCGTCGAGAACGTCCGCCGCTGGTATGACTACTGGCTCGAACGCGCCGGCACCGGAACCCGCGTCAGCAGCGGCGGCGTGAACATCATTTTCTCCGACTCCAACACCCACCATCGCGGCGCCGAAAACTACCGCCGCAGCGGCGAGGTGGACGCCATGCGCATCCCCAAGGACGGCTTCTATGCGCACCAAGTCATGTGGGACGGCTGGGTGGACGTAGAAAAACCCCGCGCCCATCTCATCGGCCACTGGAACTACACGCCCGGCGTGAAAAAACCCGTGCAGGTCGTCTCCTCTGCCGACGTCGTCGAATTGTTTCTCAACGGCAAATCCCTCGGCCGCTCCGACAAGCCCGAGTATCGTTTCCTCTTCACCTTCGCCGACATCATCTGGCAGCCCGGCACTCTCGAAGCCATCGGCTACGACAAATCGGGTAAAGAAATCTGCCGCGACCGCCACGAAACCGCCGGCGCCCCCTTCGCCCTGCGCCTGACCTCGCGCGTCTCACCCGACGGTCTCGGCTTCAAGGCCGACGGCGCCGACCTCGCCCTCGTCGAGGTCGAGGTCGTCGACTCCGCCGGCCATCGCGTGCCCACCGCGCTCGACACCATCGACTTCACCCTCGATGGCCCCGCCGAATGGCGCGGTGGCATCGCCCAAGGCCCGGACAACTTCATCCTCTCCCGCAGTCTGCCCGTCGAGTGCGGCGTCAACCGCGTCCTCCTCCGCTCCACCCCCGCCTCCGGACGCGTCACCCTCCGCGCCACCGCTGCCGGTTTGAAATCCGCTGAGCTCGTCCTCGCCACCGTCGCCGTGCCCTCCGCTGTCTCCACCGGCGTGTATCCGATAAGCCCTGATTCCGGCCTCGCCCCTTCCCTCGCCCGCGGCCCCACTCCCTCCGGCCCGTCCTTCCATGTCACCCGCACCCCTGTCGCCATCGCTTCCGCCAAGGCTGGCGGTAACGCGGACAAGATCGCGTTCGCCTACGACGACAACGAGGAGACCACCTGGACCAACGGCGACACCCCCGACTCGGCCTGGGCCGAGTTCACCCTCGCCCGCCCGGCCAAGCTCACCGAACTCACGGCCCGCCTCCCCGGCTGGCGTTCCCGCTCCTACCCGATTCTGGTCACCGTCGATGGCGTTCCAGTTTATCGCGGCGCCACGTCGCCCAATCTCGGCTACGTGACGCTCCCGATCAAAACCGCTAACGCCGGCCAGGTCGTCCGCATCCAGCTCACCGGCAAGGGCGAAGCCAACATCGGCTTTGGCGAGATCACCGAGGTCAACAACGCCAAAAACGCCTCCGACGGCGCCCCCGCCGCCAAGGGTTCCCTCGGCATCGTTGAAATCGAGTTCTACGAGGCCGCGCCCTGAGCGCTCGCGCCTGCGCATGGCCTGGCTCCGCCCTTCCTCGCGTTGCCCGCCGCTCTTCACAACTCGTCGCCTCCGCTTCCACCGGCCAGATTGACGCCGGGCCCTCGCCCGCCACCCTCAAAGCCACTTTGAAATGAAATTTTCGCGTCTGCTTTTTCTCCTCTGGGCATTGTGCATCGGACATTTTTCCTTCGGCGCCGAAGGCACCGTTTTTTATCTGCTCATGGGCCAGTCCAACATGGCCGGTCGCGGCGCGCTCGATTCCACTGCCCAGACGGACAATCCGCGCATCCGCTCTCTCGACCCCGAAGGCCGCTGGGTGATCGCCCGCGACCCGCTCCACGTCAAAATCGGTCGCGCCGAGCCCGGCGTCGGCCCCGGCCTGTCCTTCGCTCAGGCCATGCTCAAAGCCAACCCCGAGGTCACCATCGGCCTCATCGCGTGCGCCGTCGGCGGTTCGCCACTGGAGCGCTGGAGCAAAGGCGGCGACCTCTACGAACAGGCGGTCGCCCGCGCCAAGGCCGCCTCCACCGACGGTGTTCTCGCCGGCGTGCTTTGGCACCAAGGCGAAACCGACTCCGATAAACCGCCTTGGGCCGACACCTACGAAGCGAGCCTCGTCCGCATGATCGCCGAGCTGCGCGCCGACCTCGGCCGCCCCGATCTGCCCGTCGTCGTCGGACAACTCGGTGAGTTTCTCACGGTGGAAAAACATCCCGGAATCGAAACCGTCCGCGCCGCGCTCAAACGCATCCCGGCTCTCGTCCCGCACACCGGTTACGTGGACTCCGCCGGACTGGTTCACAAAGGCGACGCACTGCACTTCGACACGGCTTCCGCCCGCCAACTCGGGCTCCGCTACGCCGAGGCCATGCTTAAAATCGCCAAACCCTGACACCGGCGTGCGCTCGTTTTCGTTGTGATCGAGTTCCAGACTGCGCCGTAATCTCACGCAGTCCGGGTGCGAAAAACTTCACTTCGCGACGCCGAGCTTAAACGGCGCCGCCGGAAGCCCCGCCGCATTGTAAAGATTGGCCGTCTCCGGGTAGCCGGACCAAGCGTAGCGCGCCGCCTGCGGCTGCGCCACGCTCGCGGCGCGAAGCACCACTGCATCGCCGTCGATCACCGCCTCTGCGCCCAAAAACTTGCCGTCCGCGCCCGCGATTTCAAAAGCGCCCGGCGCATTGTCCTTCGCCACAAGTCCGCCGTTTAGCTCGGTGAACTTCACCCGCAGCGCGCCGTCTTTATCGCTGGTCACGACGGTCGCCACCGGCCCCGAGGCGACCACGTCGCGCGCGTAGGTTTTCGCCAGTGCGAGGCGGGCGAGGCGATCGCCGACGTCCTGTTTGTTTTTCGGATGCACGTTCTTGCGGTCTCCGATGTCGATGGTGACCGCCATGCCGGTCGCGGGCAGCTTGAGCGCTTGAGCCTGAAGCGCGCGAACCTCGGGGGCGTTGCTCTTCGCGTCATGCGCGGCGAGCTGGACAAAATAGAAGGGCAGCTCCCGTCCCCACAGGGCGCGCCAGTCGCGGATGAGCGTCTCGTTCCAAACCGGAAACAGCTCGCGCGGCTCGGTGATCGACTCGCCCTGATACCAGATCACACCGCGTATCGAATAGCCCACGACAGGCGCGATCATGCCGTTGAACATCACCGTCGGGTTGTGCTGGTCCTGCACCGGGTCGGGATTGCGAGGTCCGCGCGGCACCTTCAGGCCCTTGGCCTTGGCCTCCTCGGCGGCGACCTTCCAAGCGGCGTTTGCCGCCTCGTATTTCGCCTGCACCGCCAGATCGCCGCGATAGGCGGCCACCAAGGCATCGAATTTGGCCAGCTCCGCCGCCAAACGGGGGTCGCCCGTCATCGCCTCGCGCCGCACCCAGGCCTGCGCACAGCTCGCGCCGAAGGTCATCGTCACGATCCCCACCGGCACCTCGAGGTCGGCCTGCAGCCGGCGCGCGAAAAAATACCCGACCGCCGAAAACTCGCGCACCGTCTCCGGCGTGCACACCTTCCACGCGCCGTTCACCCGTGCGGCGGGTTCGAAACTTTTTTTCCACTCGCCGCTGAACATGCGGATGAGCGGATGGTTGGCCGCCGCCACCTCCTCGGCCTCTTTGTTCACACCGGCGAAGTAGTATTTCTCCGTCCTGGCCACGGTGAAGTCCATGTTGCTCTGCCCGGAGGCCAGCCAGACTTCGCCGACCAGCACGTCGTCGAGCCGGATCGGATTTTCCGTCTTTGAACCCGTCACCACCAGCTCGCGCGCCTTGGCCGAGGCCTTTAAGGCCGGCAGCTCCACCCGCCACGCGCCCTTCTCGTCGGCCACCGCCTGGGCGGTCTTGCCGGCAAAGCGCACCGTCACTTTCTCTCCCGGCTCGGCGTTCCCCCAGACCGGCACCGGCAGCTCGCGCTGCAAAACCGCGTGACTGGTGAAGGGACTGGCAAGCTGCACCTCGGCGCGCAATACGCCAGCCATCACGATGGCAGCGAGTCCGCTGCGTAACAGTCGAATACTACGTGACCAATGGAACGGGGAAGACATGGGGAATGAGGGGGTTGTGCGCCCAGTGGGGCGGGTCTCTTCCGCTTGCACAACTGTTCAACCGCATGACTGTAAGATATAGTTTTCGCCGCGCCCGATGACTCGCGACACCATCCTGCCCCCGCCCCATGCATCTCACGTCCCGCACCGTCCTGGCTTTTACCTGCCTGCTCGCCATGTCCGCCCCCTCGCTTCCGGCCTTCGCCGTCGCGGCGCCCGCCCAAGCGACGGAACTGTTTCCCCTCAGCGCCGTGCGTTTGCTCCCCGGCGGGCCCTTCTCGCCCGCAGTCGCGGCCAACCGCGCCTACCTCGTCGCGCACGACCCCGACCGCCTGCTCGCCGCCTTCCGCCGCGAGGCCGGGCTGGAACCGCGCAAGCCTTCCTACGGCGACTGGGAAAACATCGGCCTCGATGGCCACACCGCCGGACACTACCTCGCCGCCCTCGCCGACATGATCGCCGCCACCGGCGATGCCGAACTGCGCCGCCGCCTCGATTACATGGTGAACGAGCTAGCGCTCTGCCAGCAGGCTGCCGGCGACGGCTACGTGGGCGGCATCCCCGGCGGGCGCGCCTTCTGGGCCGACTTCGCCGCCGGAAAAATCAAGGCCGGCGGCTTCGCCCTCAATGGCAAGTGGGTGCCCTGGTATAATCTCCACAAAACCTTCGCCGGCCTGCGCGACGCCTACCTCGTCGCCGGCAACACCCAGGCGCGCGAGATCCTCGTGCGCTACGGCGACTGGTGCGAGCGCGTGACCTCCGGCCTCTCCGACGCCCAGATGCAGGACATGCTCCGCGCCGAGCAAGGCGGCATGTGCGAGGTCCTGGCCGACCTTTCCGTCATCACCGGCGACGAGAAATACCTGCGCCTCGCAAGGCGCTTCGAGCACCACGCCGTCCTCGATCCGCTGATACGCCACGAGGACAAGCTCACCGGCCTCCACGCCAACACCCAGATCCCCAAAATCATCGGCCTCCAACGTGTCGCCGCCCTCACCGGCGATGCCGCCGCCTCCTCCGGCGCGCGCTTTTTCTGGGAGACCGTCACACAGCACCGCTCCGTCGCCTTTGGCGGCAACAGCATGTCCGAGCATTTTAACGACCCGCACGATTTCCGCGCCCTGCTCGAACACCGCCAGGGCCCCGAGACGTGCAACACCTACAACATGCTGCGCCTCACCGAGCAGTTGTTCACCGCCGCCCCCGACGCCGCCCAGGCCGACTACTACGAGCGCGCCCTCTACAACCACCTGCTCGCCTCCATCAACCCGGAGCACCCCGGCTACGTTTACTTCACCCCCATTCGCCCCGACCACTACCGCGTTTACTCGCAACCCGAGGTCCACTTCTGGTGCTGCGTCGGCACCGGCATGGAGAACCCCGGGAAATACGGAGAGTTCATCTACGCCCGCGCCGCCGACGGCCTCTACGTCAATCTCTTCATCGGCTCCGAACTCGCGGCGCCCGCCCTCGGCCTCGTGCTCCGCCAGGAAACCGCCTTTCCCGACGAGGCCCGGACGCGCCTCGCCCTCAAACTCGACAAGCCCGCCACCTTCACCCTGCGCGTGCGTCACCCCGGCTGGGTGGCCGCCGGTGCCTTCGCCGTGCGCGTGAACGGCCGGTCCGTCGCCACCACGTCGCAACCCTCCTCCTACGCCGCCCTTACCCGCGAGTGGCGCGACGGCGACACGGTCGAGATCGAGCTGCCCATGCGCACCACCACCGAGGGCCTGCCCGACGGCTCGCCGTGGCACGCGATTTTCCACGGCCCCATCCTGCTCGCTGCCCCCGCCGGCACCGACCACCTCGACGGCCTCCGCGCCGGCGAAGGCCGCAGGGCCCACATCGCCAACGGCCCGCTCGCTCCCCTCGATCAAGCTCCCGTGCTGCTCGCCGCAGCCGAGGCCATTCCCGCCCACGTCGCACCCGATGCCGCCGCCGGTCCGCTGCATTTCCGCCTGACCGACATCGTCACACCCGCCGCCGCCACGGGCTTGCCCCTCGTGCCCTTCTTCCGCCTGCACGACGCGCGTTACCAAATCTATTTCAACACCACCACCGCAGCCGCCTACGCCGAGTCCCGCGAGCGCGCCGCCGCCGCCGAGCGCGCCAAGCTCGACCGCGAAGCCGCCACGCTCGACCGCGTGACCGCCGGCGAACAACAGCCCGAGGTGGACCACGCTTTCGCCGGCGAAGACACCACGACCGGCGAGCACAAGGGCCGCCACTGGCGCCACGGCCGCTGGTTCGCCTACACCCTCGCCACCCGAGGCGAGAAAACCGCCGAGCTGGTCGTCACCTACTGGGGCGGCGACCGCGACAGGCACTTCGACATCATGGCCGGCGACTCGCTGCTCGCCGTCGAAAATCTCGACGGCTCCGGCCCGAAGGAGTTCATCGAACGCCGCTACCCGCTCTCGCCCGAAGTCCTCGCCTCGGCGCACGACGGCACGCTCCGGATCAAATTCTCCGCCCACGCCGGCTCACTGGCCGGCGGAGTCTACGAAGTGCGCCTCATGCGAGTCACTAAACGCTGAGCCTAGTGCGCCGACACCCGGAGGCACACCAGCTTCTGACTGATCGACTCTGAGGTGGGGCGGGACCGCTGGGCCCGCCGTGCGGTTCCACGGTCGGCCCAGCGGTCCGCCCCTACCCCGGGCAAAAACCTAAACGACCACCTCAACCCCTCGTCGCCCTACGGCGGCGCAGGGCGGCGAAGCCCAAGATCAGGCCGCCCGAGACGGCAGCGTAGCTGGCGGGTTCAGGCACGGACGAAGCGAAGGAAACGCTGACGTTGTCGAGGCCGAGGCCATGAACGGGGACCCCAAGAGCAGAATAGGAACCCCAGCTCAGCCAGAGTTCCTGACCGGGCAAGAGGGTGAAACCGTCGATAAACGAACTAATGCCGCGCAGGCTATTTGCCGGAGCGTTACCATCGAGTGTAGAACTCGCGTTTAGGGATGCGTTGGGTGAGGTGAAGCTCAAGGACGGAACGAAGGTCCAGCCGATGTGTTCATCAGCATAAATCGCTCCGGTGCCCGCCTCGAAGACCTGGTAGGAGAATAGCAAGCTGGATGGCTTTTGTGGATTTGCCGCCTGCCGATTCCATTGCTCGCCATCAAAAGTGACGGAGACACTCGTGAGGGTGGATGATGTGAGGTTTTTGAAACTCACTGCGATTAGTGCATCCGTTGAAATAGTGCCTGCCGCGCCAAAAGCACGATCACCTTGCCAACCGGTAGGCCCCCAACTGTCAACGCCCCCCACAAAACCAGCGCCGATAACTTGTTCGGTGGTATACCAACCGGGAAGTGTCACGGTGTCTGTCCAAGGCTTTGATAAGCCCGTTCCGGTGAGTGAATCGAAGTTCTGGGTATAAGTGCCGGAAAGGGCGACTTGGTTCGCACCCAGAGCCGTATCCACAATCTGAATCTGGGCGCAGGCCGCGGTCGTAATGACAAGGCCGAGAAAAAGACCGTTTGATTTCATGATGGGATGCGTGAATACGCCACTCGACTCCCGTGCCGAGACGGGGGACCGAATGCGAAATCACTCGCGAATACCCGACACTCCAAATGAAGCGGCGGAATTAAGCAAAAGCTGAAAGCGAACCGCCCTTAACTCGGAGGCGTGTAGTTTTGACTTCCGCCCAGCACGCAGAACTTCCGGTAAAGAATCACAAAGATCACCACTCCGAGCGCGGCGACGATGCCGCCAACCACGAAAGTATAACGATAAACGTGTCCGGTTAAATCGAGGAACTTCCCCATCGCCGGCGGCAGGCAGATGAAACCGATGGCCAGAATGACTCCGGCCGCGGAAGCGAACTGGGCGAACTTCGCCCGGGGAAAGAGCCGGGGGAACATCGAGGCGGTGCCGGTGAAAAACACCCCCGAAATCACCCCGTGCGCCACGTAGGCGATCGAAAAACTGGTCACATCGGTCGCGACCAGACCGGCCCAAAGCGAGATCAGGGCATAGGCGCCCAGCGCAAATAAACCGATGCGGATGGGATGGAATTTGTCGGCGAGCCAGCCGATGAAGAACGCCAGGCTGATCGAGATCGCATAGGTCAGGGAGCGCAGATCGCCCCAGCGCTCGTGGCTCATGCCTATGCTGTCGATGTAAGGCAAATCGAAGCTGTTGATCGGCAAGAAGGCGGCGTTGCCCACCATCGCGGCGAGGAAAATCCAAAGGTAGAACGGATGCGCGGCGCACTCGCGAAAATAGGCTTTTACGGGTTCGAGTATCCGAACGACGAGCGCTCCCTTCTGCGCCGGCGCAGGCGGAGGATAGTCTCCTTCCTTCACAAACAGACACATCATGGCGAACCCGACGCCATAGAGCAGGCCCAGGCAGATGAAGATGAGGCTGTAGTTCTCCTTGGCGTGGCCCATGAAGTAACTGTTGAAAATGATTCCGGCGCCGAGGCTCACGATGCGGAAGAGAGCGAAGAATCGTCCGATGACCGCCTGGGGAACGACATCGTTGATCAGCCCGACGAAGACAGCGTTGGCGATGACCGTGAAGATCTCAAAGAACGCCCAAAGTGAGCCAAAGACCAGCAGCCGGCAGGTCGTGACATCGGGAGCACCTTCGCCGAGCAACGCGCGCAGCACCTCGGCCAATTGCGGCGTGTAACCCATGCCGACCATCGCGGCCACAGCGATGGGCGTGGGCACGAGCAGATACGGGATGCGACGCCCCCAACGGCCGCGGTGGTTGTCCGACTTCATGCTGACGATGGGGCCGAGCAACATGCCGAGCGCTGCCGGGAGCGAGGTAACCATCAAACCAAGAACCAAGTCGCTCGCCTTGAATTGTTTAAACAGCATCTGCGCTATCGGGTAGACGGCGCGCTCCTTCATATTCCACGCAAAATCGCCCCAAAGCAGCCACGCGAAAAGCACGACCAGTCCAACGGTGGTGTAGCTCAGCGTGCCCACCCTCCAGTTGTTCGATTGCGCCGGATTTCCAACCGCTGCGGCATGATCAGTCTCAGGTGAAGGGGTATTCGGAAATGAACTCATAGGGGTAAGTGACCCGAAGATTGGGATTTTTAAAGTGAGCGCGAGCCTTGTCCCGCAAGGATCCAGTCTTACAGTATACTTACCCCCTTCTTACTGTTCGATTCAGCGAGGCTCCTTATCGAACGGACCTTTCGCAATAAATTGTCACCCCCTACTTGAGCACGTCTTCAAGAGCCTGCCCGAGGCTCCTGTCGCTTGTATATGATCCCCTTACTCCGACATTACCTATCGATAACAGCCGTGTTTTTCTCGTCGCTGGCCTGCGCCCACGATCCATTTCAAAACACCCTCGAAATCCAGCCCACTGCGCAATGCCTGGAGGTGGTCGCCATTATATCCCCGCTCACCGGCGGCGCCTTGCTCACCCCGCCCAGTCGCACCCCCCTCTCGCAAGAGGTCTATCTTGCCCAGCGATCCGGTCTGCTCGCCGCCGCGCCTAAAGTCTGCGTCCTCTTGGACTCCGAAGGGAAGGCGATCCCCTCGTCCGGCGTCCACCTCTCGTTCAACACTCAAGGCGAGCTCCAGTTCCTGTTTGAATACCCGTCGGCGTCCCGCCCCGCCGTCCTCCGCGTCGATCTCCTCTCCAGCCTGGGCAGCAACTACTTCTTCGAGGTGATCGACCGCACCTCAAGCCCGCCGCGCCTGATCAGTTTAGTGCGCGACCATCCGCTTTTCCC
Source organism: Verrucomicrobia bacterium IMCC26134 (assembly GCA_000972765.1). GTDB lineage: Bacteria > Verrucomicrobiota > Verrucomicrobiia > Opitutales > Opitutaceae > IMCC26134_A. The sequence goes on from CP011265.1 coordinate 2,563,537, forward strand.
CCTTCAAGCCCAGCCGTCCGTCCCGACCCCATGATCGCCTTTATCCGACGGTTCATCTCGCTCCTGCTCCTGATCGCCTTGGCCGGCGTTCCGATGGCCCGCGCCCAGCGTCAAATGGAAAACCTGGGGCGAGGCGTCGTCGCGATGCGCACCAGTTCCACCCAAGTCTACATCGGCTGGCGCATGCTCGGCGACGACCCGTCCGCCGTCGGCTTCAATCTCTACCGCTCCCTCGCCGGTGCCGCCGCCACCAAACTCAACGGCTCCACGCCGATCACCAGCTCGACCAACTACGTCGATACCCCAGGCTCCACCGCGCTCACCGGCGCGATTTCCTATTACGTCGTCCCGGTCCTCAACGGCGTCGAGCAAGCCGCCGGCGCCTCCTACACGCTCCCGGCCAATACCTCCAGCGGCCAGCAGTTCATCAATCTTCCCTTCGCGACCGCCTACCCCAACCCCGCCTCCACCTTCGCCTACACCGTGAAGTTTTGCTGGGTGGGTGATTTCGACGGCGACGGCGAATACGATTTCCTCGTGGATCGCCTCTCCACCAACCCCACCACCGAAAAGCAGTTTCTCGAGGCCTACAAGCGAGACGGCACCTTCCTCTGGCGCATGGACATGGGCGTGAATTCAGTTTACCAATACGCCTACGAACCCGGCGCCTCGGCCATCAGCGTGGGCGACACCGACAACGTCACCGTCTACGACCTCGACGGCGACGGCAAAGCCGAGGTCGCCGTGCGCACCGCAAACGGCGTCAGCGTCACCAACGCCGCCGGACAGGTCGTCGCCACCATCAGCGCCGCAAGCGACACCACCCAGTTTGTCTCCATCATCAACGGCCTCACCGGGGCCGAGCTCGCCCGCACCACCCTGCCCAACCCTTGGGCTCAATTCGGCACCCTGACCAGCAAGTGCGCCATCGGCTACTTCGACGGCCAGCGCCCGAGCGTCCTGTTCTACGGCTACAACCGCGACGGCTCCGGCCCCTTCTATCGCGCTTTCACCGCCTTCGATTACCGCAACGGCCAGCTCACCCAGCGCTGGTCCACCGCGCAGACTTTCCACGGCTCCGAGGGCCACCAGATCCGCATCGCCGACGTCGACAATGACGGCAAAGACGAGGTCATCGATATCGGCCACGTCATCGACGACAACGGCACCCAGCTCTTCGACGTAGCCGAGATCACCCACGGCGATCGTTTCCATGTCGCCGACATCGATCCGGACCGCCCCGGTCTCGAAAACTTCATCATCCAGCAAAACAACCCCAGCTTCCTCGCCACCGCCTACTACGAGGCCGGCACCGGCCAGATGATCAAAAAATGGTATGCCACCGATGTCGTGGACGTCGGCCGCGGCATCGCCCTCGACCTCAACTCCACCCACAAGGGCTACGAGATGTATTCCACCCAGCCCGGCATCTACAACGCCAAGGGCGCGCAGATCTACACCAACAACGCCTGGGCCCCCGAGGGCCTTTGGTGGGACACCGATCTGCTGCGCGAATTCATCGACGGCGCCGGCAACGGGGCCCTCAATCCAGCCATCCAGAAATTCAACCAGACCACCGGCGTCTCCGACCGCGTCTGGTCGATCTACAGCGACTTCGGAGCCTACAGCATCACCCAGGCCTACGGCGGCCGCCCCGCCTTCTGGGGCGATATCCTCGGCGACTGGCGCGAGGAGCTCGTCTTCGTTAAAACCGACTACACCGGGATGCGCCTCTACACCACGACCAACGTGGCCACCAACCGGCTCTACACCTTGATGCACAACCCGGCCTACCGTTGCCAGACCACCGCCAAGGGCTACGTGCAGTCCTCCAATGTCGATTACTACCTCGGCGTCGGCATGACCACTCCGCCGCCCCCGCCGATGGTTCCCGCCACCCTCGCTTGGAATGGAGGCGCCTCGGGCTACACGTGGGACGACAACACCACCGCGTCGTGGAAAAACACCTCCTCTTCCGCGGCCTCCGCCTTCACCAGCGGTTCCTCCGTCCGTTTCGACATCGCCGGTAACAACGCCAGCTCCATCGCCCTTTCCGGCATGCTCCAGCCTGGCGGCGTCACCGTCTACTCGCCCAACGATTTCACTTTCAACGGCGCCGATGGCTCCCTCACCGGCGCGATGTCGCTCGTCAAAGCCGGCAAGGGCTCGCTCCGCCTCACCGGCAACCAACCCTACACCGGCGCCACCACCGTATGGGATGGCGCCCTGCGCGTTGACGGGACGCTCTCCGGCTCAGCCGTCACCGTCTGGGGCGGCACATGGGGCGGCGCCCTGGCCAAGGGGCTCACCGGCGGCCGCCTCTCCGGCTCAGGCACCGTCGCTCAAGCCGTTTCACTCCAGTATCGCGGCACCCTCACCCCCGGCAGCGGGATGAACTCGGCGGGCACGCTCTCTCTCGGCGGAGGCCTGACTGCACTTGATGGCTCAACCATCGCCTTCGACCTCTCCAACGATCCGACCGGCGTGCTCACCGCCAACGATCTCCTCGCCATCACCGGCAACCTCACCCTTTCCGGCAGCGTTTCCATCGTCATCAACCCCACTTCCGGTCAGCTCGCCGCCGGGGCCTACACCCTCGCCACCTACACCGGAACCCTGAGCGGTTCGGCCTCCAACCTGTCCGTGGTCCTGCCCGAAGGCACTCCCTACTCGGTCGCACTCGCCGCCGGCAAACTCACGCTCACCCTCCCCGTTTCCCGCACTCCGGGCACCGTCACCTGGACCGGCGCCAGCTCCGGAGCCTGGGATCTGGCCAACACGCCCAACTGGAGAATTTCCAGCGCGGCGGATGTCTTCATGGCCGGCGATTCCGTTCTGTTCAATGACATCGGCTCGGCCCGCCCCACCGTCACCCTTGGCGTCGCCGCCACGGTCGCCGGCGTCGCCTTCTCCGGCTCCACCAACTACACGCTTGGCGGCACCGGCGCCCTCTCCGGCTCCGGCGGGCTCACGAAATCCGGCAACGCCACCGTCACCCTCAACACGACCAACACCTTCACCGGCCCCGTCTCCCTTTCCGGCGGCGTCCTGGCGGTCGACAACCTCAACGACGGCGGCCTCCCCAGCTCCATCGGCGCCTCCTCCGCCTCCGCCTCCAACTTCACCATCAACGGCGCCACCCTCCGCCTCATCGGAGCCCAGACCAACACCAATCGCGCCCTCACCGTAGGCACTTCCGGCGCGACCATCGATATCCCCACCGCGTCCGTAAGTATGCAGATCAGCGGAGCCGTTTCAGGCTCAGGTTCCCTGACCAAGTCCGGCGCCGGCACCCTCATCCTCGCCACCGCCAACACCCACTCCGGCGGCACCTTCCTCCAGGCCGGCACCCTTGTGCTTGCCTCCGATACCTCCAACACCTCCGGGCTCGGTTCCGGCGGCATCACCCTGCAAGGCGGCATCCTCCGGATGTATGACAATATCTTAACCTACAACACATCCGCCTGGCCCATGAGCGTGCCCGCCGGCGCCAGCGCCCGCTTCGAAACCGATGGCCGCTGCTTCCTCACCGGCAACCTGACCGGCTCCGGCACCCTCGATTTCAACACCCCCTACGTCCGCACCGAGCTCAACGGCAACTGGTCCGCCTTCACCGGCACCATCAACGTCACCACCGACGCCGACGGAGGCGAGCTACGCATCAACAACGCTTACGGCTACGCCAACGCCACCGTTAATCTGGCCACCCTCGTCTCCGCCTACGCACTCAACGGCTCCACCAGCATCGGCGCTCTCTCCGGCGCGGCAGGCTCCACCCTCTCCGGAACCGCCTGGACCCTCGGCGCCAAAAACACCGACACCACTTTCGCCGGCGCCATCACCGGCAACAGTGTGACCAAAGTAGGCACCGGCGCACTCACCCTCACCGGCAACTCCACCTACACCGGCGCCACCACCGTCAGCGCCGGCAAGCTCATCCTCGACGGCGGCTCGCTCTCCGGCTCCGCCATCACCGTGCAGGCCGCCGGTGCGTTCGGCGGCCAGGGCAGCGTCACCGGCACGGTGAACTTCACCAGCGGCTCCACCCTGCTCGCCGATCCCGCCTCCGGCCCCCTCGCCCTCACCGGCAATCTCACCTTCGGCGGCACCGTCACCGTGGCCCCGGTTCCCGGCGCCTCTCTTGCCGCCGGCACCTATCCTCTCTACACCTACAGCGGCACGCTCACCGGCACGCCCGCCTTCACTTGGAACGGCGCCGGCTACACCGCGACGTTCAACACCTCGGTTGCCGGCTCGGTCTACTTCACCCTCGCCGTGAACAGTTCACGCTCCACCGCCGCAGCCACCACCTGGACCGGCGCGGCCTCCTCCACCTGGAACGCCGCCTCCGTCAACTGGAGCTATTCCGGCGTCGCCACCAATTTCATCGACGGGGACGCCGTCCGCTTCGACGACACCTCGGCCGTCAACTCCCTCACGCTCTCCGGCACCCTCCTGCCCTCCTCCGTCACCGTGGCCGCCACCAAGAACTACACCTTCTCCGGCTCCGGGGCGATCGGCGGCGCCGCCACCCTCGTCAAATCAGGCTCCGGCACCCTCACGATCTCCACCGCCCAGACTTACACCGGCGGCACCACCGTCTCGGCCGGCACCCTCGTTCTTGGCAACGCCACCGCCCTCGGCAACGGCACCCTCACCCTTTCCGGCGGCACTCTCGCAACCGGTTCCTTCGCCCCCGCCAACTCAATCGCCCTCACCGCCGACTCTCGCATCACCGGCGGCAATGCCACCGGCACCCACGGCATCAAGGCCGTCTCCGGCACCGGCACCCTCACCCTCGATGCCACCACCCTGTTTGACCTCGAGGGTTCGCTTTCCAGCTTCACCGGCACCTTGGTGCTGACCGGCACCGGTTCTTTCCGTCTCCATGGCAGCACCGGCTCCGCCTCCGCCGATTTCAATCTGGGCAACCGCACCCTCAGTGCCGTCTCCGGCAGCGCCCTTTCCCTCGGTTCGCTTACCGGCATCGCCGGCTCAACCTTGGGCAACAACAGCGCCAACCCGTCCGCCACCGCCACTTTCACCGTCGGCGCCAGGGGCATCGACTCCGTCTTCGCCGGCTCGGTCGTCGATGGCTCGGCCTCTTCCTTCACCGCCCTCACCAAGACCGGCAACGGCACCCTCACCCTTTCCGGTAACAGCACCCACACCGGAGCCACCACCGTCTCCGGCGGCAGTCTGCTCATCACCGGTTCCCTCGGCGCGACCGCCGTCTCGGTCTCCTCCAACGCCACCCTCGGCGGCCATGGCACTCTCGGCGGCAACCTCACTCTCGCGTCCGGCTCCACCCTCGCCCTGGGCGTCGCCCCTTCCGCCACCAAGGGCCTGACCGTCTCCGGCACCAGCACGCTCAACGGCGCCATCACCGTGGTCCCGGCCGCGCTCGGCGGCATTCTCCAGCCCGGCACCTACACGCTGCTCGCTTACTCCGGCAGCCTCGCCGGCTCGCCCGTATTCACGTGGAACGACACCTCGGGGCTGGGCTATGCGGCCACCTTCGACACCACCACCGCCGGTCTCGTTAAAATCACCGTCGCCACCGCCATAACGACTCCGTCAGCGCCGGCCAATCTGGCCGCCATCGCAGGCAACACCCAGGTGTCCCTCTCCTGGAACACGTCCTCCAGCGCGAGCTCCTACACCGTGCTCCGCTCCACCACCAACGGCTCCGGCTACGTCAGTATCGCCTCCAGCCTCACTTCCCCTGCCTACACGGATAACGGACGCACCAATGGCACGACCTACTACTACGTGGTCCGCGCCGTCAACACCGCCGGCTCCAGCGCCAACTCCTCCCAGGCCTCCACCTCCCCCATCGCGGCCCCTGCCGCTCCCGCCAGCTTCACCGCCACTACGGGCAACGCCCAGGTCTCCCTCTCCTGGAGCTCGTCCGCCACCGCCGTCTCTTACACTGTCCTTCGCTCCACCACCAGCGGCTCCGGCTATGTCAGCGTCGCCGCCGGCCTCACCTCCCCGGCCTACACCGACACCGGCCTCCCCAATGGCACCCCCTGCTATTACGTGGTCCGCGCCGTCAACACCGCCGGCACCAGCGCGAATTCCGCCGAGGCCTCCGCCACTCCGCTCACCGCCCCGGCAGCCCCGGTCAATCTCGTCGCCACCCCCGGCAACACCCAGATCGCTCTCACCTGGAGCCCCTCCGCCACCGCCGTCTCCTACTCCGTCCTTCGCTCCACCTCCAGCGGCTCCGGCTACGTCAGCGTCGTCTCCGGCCTCACCTCTCCGGCCTATACCAATACCAGCCTCACCAACGGCACCGCCTACTTCTACTTCGTTCGCGCCGTGAATGCGGGCGGCACCAGCGCGAATTCCTCCGAGGCCTCCGCCTCGCCGCTCCCCCCGCCCGCCGCTCCGGCTAATCTCGTCGCCACCGCGGGCGACACCCAAATCGCTCTCACGTGGAGCCCCTCTGCTACCGCCACCAGCTACGCCGTCCTTCGCTCCACCGCCAGCGGCTCCGGCTACGTCAGCATCGCCTCCGGCCTCACCTCCCCGGCCTACTCCGACTCCGGCCTCACCAACGGCACCGCCTACTTCTACGTCGTCACCGCCACCAACCTCGGCGGCACCAGCGCCCGCTCCTCCGAGGCCTCCGCCACTCCGCTTCCACCCCCGCCCGCCGCTCCGGCTAATCTCGTCGCCACCGCGGGCGACACCCAGATCGCTCTCACGTGGAGCCCCTCCGCTACCGCCACCAGCTACGCCGTCCTTCGCTCCACCGCCAGCGGCTCCGGCTACGTCAGCATCGCCTCCGGCCTCACCTCCCCGGCCTACTCCGACTCCGGCCTCACCAACGGCACCGCCTACTTCTACGTCGTCACCGCCACCAACCTCGGCGGCACCAGCGCCCACTCCTCCGAGGCCTCCGCCACTCCGCTTCCACCTCCGCCCGCCGCTCCGGCTAATCTCGTCGCCACCGCGGGCGACACCCAGATCGCTCTCACGTGGAGCCCCTCTGCTACCGCCACCAGCTACGCCGTCCTTCGCTCCACCGCCAGCGGCTCCGGCTACGTCAGCGTCGCCTCCGGCCTCACCTCCCCGGCCTACTCCGACTCCGGCCTCACCAACGGCACCGCCTACTTCTACGTCGTCACCGCCACCAACCTCGGCGGCACCAGCGCCCACTCTTCCGAGGCCTCCGCCACTCCCGTTTCCCCGCTCTCCGCGCTACAACAATGGCGGCTCACCTACTTCGGTTCCTCCTCGGCCAGCGGTAATGCCGCGGACGCCTCCGACCTTGATGGCGATGGCTTGCCCAACCTGCTCGAATACGCCCTCGGTTCCCCTCCCGATTCCTCAAGCCCCAACGCCCGCCCGGTCACCGACACCGCCGCCGGCCGTCTGCGTCTCACTTTTAACCGGATCGCAGACCCCGGCCTCACCTACACCTTGCAGGGATCGTCCGATTTCGTCAGCTGGGTCGATGTGTGGTCCAGCACGGGAGCAGCCAACACCCCCGGCTCCATCACCGTTGCCGACACCTTCGACCTCAGCATCACCCCTCGTCGCTTCCTCCGTCTGCGCGTCAGCACCCCCTCGCCCTAAAAAGCGGTTTCAGTTGGGCCATAGCCGCGATTAACCGTGGAAATGCGAACTGATTACTTAGCCGCAAAAACCGCAAGGAGAGCCGTTTCGGCCAGTATTTCTTTGCGTTCCTTGCGTTCTTTCGCGGCTAAGCTTCCGGTTGAAACGCGCTAGGCATTTTCAAGAAAGTGATAGCCATAAAGAACACGGAGAGCACAGAGAGCCTACGGCAGTTAACTTCCTATCTTTGCGTTCTTTGCGGCTAATTATTAAGTCGATTCCTCACAAGAACTTGCGGCTAAGGCTCCACTAAAACCCGCGCTCAGGGCACTCCGTTCGGCTTTTCATTGCTGATCGGTGCTTAGGTTTCACTCGAAACCGCGCTCACGGCGCAAAAAGCCTGCGGCGTCGCCCGTTTCGCCCCTGCTTTTCTCAAAAGCGACCGGCAAAGGCTGACCATAAAACAAGCCCGCCCGCCCGCCATCAGCCTATCCCTCAACCGAGCCTAATCATGATAATCATGAAAGGTTATAGCAATTAGGCGTAATTTATTTATTTTTAATAATTTATGCCCCAAGTCGTGCTCCCGCACCTCGGGGCTCCGGTTCACCGGGCGGCTGTCCGCCCACTCACCTCCACGCTTTTCAACTTAATAAAATGATAACCTCCCTCCGTTCATTCTTCGCCGTCTTCGCCTTGGGCGTTTTGCTGGCACCTGCCGCGGACGCCGCCGCGGTCGATTTCCCCAGTGCTGGTGGGATCACGATTAACAACCTGCTTTATACAGGTCCCGGAAATCCCTATCCCTCGCCCGTCACGGTGACCAATATGGGGGTGGTTTCGGCAGTTCGGGTGAAGATCAACGGTTTCAACAGCGACCAAGCCGCCGACGTGGACGTATTCCTCGTCGCGCCGAATGGCCGGGTCTCCGCGGTCTTTTCAGACGTGGGCGGTGACGTCTTTACCATCAACAATATCAACCTCGTCCTGGACGACGCGGCCACTGCGAACCTCCCAGCGAACTCCACCTTGGCTTCAGGGACCTACAAGCCGATCAACAACCAGCCGGTTGAAGCCGTGCCAGCGGGGGCGACGGGGCCCATCGGCACCAACCTCAGCGCCTTGGCCGCCAATGGCGCGAATGGTGTCTGGAAACTCTATGTGACAGGTGACGGTGAGGCTGACAACGGGGGAGGCGGCTCGATTGCGTCTTGGGCTTTGGTGTTCGACACCACGGGAGCCACGGTCACCACCCCGACCGCGTCCACGATCACCACCACCGCCGCCACCCTGGGCGGCAACGTCACAGCCGCCGGAGGGTTGACCATCACCTCCCGCGGGGTCGTTCTGGCACCCACCTCGACCAACAGCGATCCGGCGATCGGGGGAACCGGCGTCGTCAACCTGACAACCTCCGGCACCACTGGCATTTTCACGCTCAACGCCAGCAGCCTCAGCCCCCAGACTGCTTACACCTACAAAGCTTACGCGACCACCAGCGCGGGCACCAGCTACAGTGTTGCCAGCAGTTTCAATACCCAGATCACCCTGACCTACGCGGCCGGAGCTGGCGGCTCGCTCACCGGCACCACGCCGCAGACCGTCAACTACAACGCCAGCGGCTCCGCCGTCACCGCCGTCCCGGCCGCCAACTACCACTTCGTGAACTGGAGCGACGCCTCCACATCCAACCCCCGCACCGATGCCAACGTGACCGCCGCCAAGAGCGTCACCGCGAATTTCGCGATCAACACCTTCACCCTGACCTACACCGCCGGCGCCAACGGCTCCCTCACCGGCACCACGCCGCAGACCGTCAACTACAACGCCAGCGGCTCCGCCGTCACCGCCGTCCCGGCCGCCAACTACCACTTCGTGAACTGGAGCGACGCCTCCACATCCAACCCCCGCACCGATGCCAACGTGACCGCCGCCAAGAGCGTCACCGCGAATTTCGCGATCAACACCTTCACCCTGACCTACACCGCCGGCGCCAACGGCTCCCTCACCGGCACCACGCCGCAGACCGTCAACTACAACGCCAGCGGCTCCGCCGTCACCGCCGTCCCGGCCGCCAACTACCACTTCGTGAACTGGAGCGACAGCTCCACCGCCAACCCGCGCACCGATACCGGCGTGACGGCCGATCGGAGCGTGACGGCCAACTTCGTCTTCAATCTTCCTCCAGTAGTCCCGTTGCCCATCGTCACGTTGAACGGGCCGGCGACGGTGACCATGGCGGCCAACAGCACCTACACGGAGTCGGGCGCGTTCTCCGGTCCCAGTGCCCTTGCCGCAGGCGGGTCACACAACCTGGCGCTGCGCAGCGACGGGACGGTCGCCGCCTGGGGATACAATTACTATGGGCAGACGACCCTCCCCTACGGCTTGATCAACGTGGTCGCCCTTGCCGCTGGCAAGTTTCACAGTCTGGCGCTGCGCAGCGACGGGACGGTCGCCGCCTGGGGATACAATTACTATGGGCAGACGACCCTCCCCGTTGGCTTAAGTAACGTGGTGGCCATTGCTGCGGGCTGGGAGCACAGTCTGGCGCTGCGCAGCGACGGGACAGTCGCCGCGTGGGGAGGCAATGCGGAAGGCCAGTCGACCATCCCCGCCGGGTTGAGCAACGTGGTGGCCATTTCCGCGGGCCATTATCACAGTCTGGCGCTGCGCAGCGACGGGACGGTCGTCGAGTGGGGACACAATTACTATGCCTACACGACCCTCCCCGCCGGCTTGAGCAACGTGGTGGCCATTTCCGCTGGCTATTATCACAGTCTGGCGCTGCGCAGCGACGGGACGGTCGTCGCGTGGGGATACGGTGGCAGCGGCTTGGCGACCATCCCCGCCGGCTTGAGCAACGTCGTGGCCATTGCCGCTGGCGGAGGGCACAGTCTGGCGCTGCGCAGCGACGGGACGGTCGCCGCCTGGGGAGACAATTACTATGGCCAGACGACCCTCCCCGCCGGCTTGAGCAACGTGGTGGCCCTTGCCGGGGGCGAGGATCGCAGTCTGGCGCTGCGCAGCGACGGGACGGTCGTCGCGTGGGGAGATAATTACTATGGCCAGACGACCATTCCCGCGAATGCCTATCTGCCTGCCACCGTCAGCGGCAACGTGGATACCCACACGCCCGGCAGCTACGTTTTGACCTACAGTGCCACCAATTTCCTGGGCGGCAGCAGTAGCAACACCCGCACGGTGGTGGTGGTGCCGCCCTTTACCCTGACCTACGCGGCGGGCGCCAATGGCTCGCTCACCGGCACCACGCCGCAGACCGTTGACTACGGCACCGCTGGCACCTCCGTCACCGCCGTCCCGGCCCCCGGCTACCACCTCGTGGACTGGAGCGACGGCTCCACCGCCAACCCACGCACCGACGTAGTCGTGACCGCCAACCGCAGCGTGACCGCAAATTTCGCAATCGGTGGCTACACGCTGGCCTATGCTGCGGGCGCCAACGGCTCGCTCACCGGCACCACGCCGCAAACCGTCATCCACGGCACCAGTGGCACTGCCGTCACTGCCGTCCCGGCCCCCGGCTACCACTTTGTGAATTGGAGCGACGGCTCCACCGCCAGCCCGCGCACCGACACCAACGTGATGGCAGACCGCAGCGTGACCGCGAATTTCGCCATCGGTGGTTACATCCTCACCTACACCGCCGGCGCCAACGGCTCGCTCACCGGCACCACGCCGCAGACGGTCAACTACAACGCCAGCGGCTCCGCCGTCACCGCCGTCCCGGCCGCCAACTACCACTTTGTGAGCTGGAGCGACGACTCCACCGCCAACCCCCGCACCGACACCAACGCGATGTGGAATGTGAACGTGACCGCGACCTTCGCGATCAACACCTACACGCTGACCTACGCGGCAGGCACCCACGGCTCGCTCACCGGCAGCACGCCACAGACCGTTGAGCACGGCACAACTGGCACGGCCGTCACTGCCGTGCCAGTTCCCGGCTATCACTTCGTGGTCTGGAGCGACGGCGCTACTGCCAATCCACGCACCGACACCAACGTGATGGCAGACCGCAGCGTGACCGCGAATTTCGCCATCGGTGGTTACATCCTCACCTACACCGCGGGTGCCCACGGCTCGCTCACCGGCAGCACGCCGCAGACCGTTGACTTCGGCACCGCTGGCACCGCCGTCACCGCCGTCCCGGCCCCCGGCTACCACTTCGTGGTCTGGAGCGACGGTGCCACCGCCAGCCCCCGCACCGACACCAATGTGATGGCGAATGTGAACGTCACCGCGAACTTCGCGGGCATTCCACCCGGCACCCTCGATCCGCTGAACCTTGGCGTCGAAGGCACAGGAGTCTATGGCACGGCCGTGCAGCCCGACGGCAAGACCATCATCTCAGGCATTTTCACCTCCGTGCTCGGAGTGCCGCGCAACAGTATCGCCCGGCTCAATGCCGACGGCACGCTCGACATGGGCTTCGATCCCAATGCGGGCGGCGGCGGCGTCAACACCATTGTCCTTAGCTTGGCCTTGCAGGCGGATGGCAAGGTGCTGATCGGGGGCATCTTCACCACGCTCCAGCCCAACGGCGCGGCCACCGCCACTACGCGCAACCGCATCGCCCGGCTCAATGCCGACGGCACGCTGGACGAGGGCTTCGATCCCAATGCGAACGGCACCGTCTCTAGCCTGGCCTTGCAGGCGGATGGCAAGGTGCTGATCGGCGGCAGCTTCACCACGCTCCAGCCCAACGGCGCGGCCGCGCCCACTCCGCGCAACCTCATCGCCCGGCTCCATGCCGACGGCATGCTGGACATGGGCTTCGATCCCAATGCGAATAACACCGTCTCGAGCCTGGCCTTGCAGGCGGATGGCAAGGTGCTGCTCGGCGGCAGCTTCACCACGCTCCAGCCCAACGGCGCGGCCTCGGCCACCACGCGCAACCGCATCGCCCGGCTTAATGCCGACGGCACCCTGGACCTAGGCTTCGATCCCAATGTGATCCGCATCAATCTTAGCGGCGTCGCCACCGGCGGCTCCGTCGCGAGCATCGTGGTGCAGGCGGATGGCAAGGTGCTGATCGGGGGCAACTTCACCACGCTCCAGCCCAACGGCGCGGCCACCGCGACTACGCGCAACAGTATCGCCCGGCTCAATGCCGACGGCACGCTCGACATGGGCTTCCGTCTCAATCCGAGCGGCATCGTCCAGAGTGTAGCGTTACAGGCGGATGGCAAGGTGCTGCTCGGGGGCCAGTTCAACCTGTTCTATCCCATCACCAACAATTATGCCATAGCCACCCCTCGCAACCGCATCGCCCGGCTCAATGCCGACGGAACACTGGACGCCAGCTTCAATCCCGATGCGGACGGCGCCGTCCTTGGCGTGGCCTTACAGGCGGATGGCAAGGTGCTGCTCGGGGGCTTTTTCACCGCGATCTCGTCCATCCCCCGCAATCTATTTGCCCGGCTGGACAACGACGCTGCCACGCAGACCCTCTCCGCCCCCGGCGCCACCGAGGCGCTCTGGAGCCGCGGCGGGGCGGCGCCGGAGCTCACCCGGGTGACCTTTGAGCTGAGCACCGATGGCGGCACCACCTGGGGCGCGCCCATCGCGGGCACGCGCCTCGGCGCCACGGCCAACTGGCAGGCCTCCGGCCTTGCCCTGCCTGCCAGCGGACAACTCCGCGCCCGTGGCGTGACATCCGGCGGCTATCGGAGCGTCAGTTCAGGGCTGATCGAGCAGGTCACCAGCTTCACCCTCTACACCGTGACCTACGCGGCAGGCGCCCACGGCACCCTCAGCGGCACCACGCCGCAGTGGGTGGCCTCCGGTGCCAGCGGCACCGCCGTCATAGCCGTGCCGGATGCCGGCTACCACTTCGTCAACTGGAGTGACGGCTCCACCGCCAACCCCCGCACCGACGCCAACGTGACGGCCAACCTGAGCGTCAATGCGAACTTCGCCCTCGGTGGCTACACCCTGGGCTATACGGCGGGCGCCAACGGCTCGCTCACCGGCACCATGCCGCAGACGGTCAGCCACGGCACCAGCGGCACCGCCGTCACCGCCGTTCCAGCCAACGGCTACCACTTCGTGAACTGGAGCGACGGCTCCACCTCCAACCCCCGCACCGACGCCAACGTGACGACCAACCTGATTTTCACCGCGAACTTCGCCCTAGGCGGCTACACCTTGGCCTATACGGCGGGCGCCAACGGCTCGCTCACCGGCACCGCACCGTGGACGGTCAGCCACGGCGCCAGCGGCACCGCCGTCACCGCCGTCCCGGTCACCGGCTACCACTTCATCAGTTGGAGCGACGGCTCCACTGCCAACCCGCGCACCGACACCAGCGTGATGACGAGTGTGAACGTGACCGCGTCTTTCGGCCTGTATGCGCCGGCGGCACCCGTGCCCACGGTCACGTTGAATGGGTCAGCGACGGTGACCCTGGCGGTCAACAGCACCTACACCGAGTCGGGCGCGTTCTCCGGGCCCACTGCCATTGCCGCGGGCGCGTCTCACAGTCTGGCGCTGCGCAGCGACGGGACGATCGCCGCGTGGGGAGACAACACCTATGGCCAGACGACCCCTCCCGCCGGCTTGAGCAACGTGGTGGCCATTGCCGCGCGCTTGTATCACAATCTGGCGCTGCGGGGCGACGGGACGGTCGTCGCGTGGGGAGATCAGACGACGATCCCCGCCGGCTTGAGCAACGTGGTGGCCATCGCCGCGGGCGGGTCCCACAGTTTGGCGCTGAGCAGCGACGGCACGATCGCCGCGTGGGGAGATAATACTTATGGCCAGACGATCATCCCCGCCGGGTTGAGCAACGTGGTGGCCCTTGCCGCGGGCACTTATCACAATCTCGCGCTGCGAAGCGACGGAACGGTCATCGGGTGGGGATACAATGCCTATGGCCAGACGACGATCCCCGCCGGCTTGAACAACGTGGTGGCCATCGCCGCAGGCGATTTTTACAGTCTGGCGCTGCGCGGCGATGGGACGGTCGTCGGGTGGGGAGATAATCGCTCTGGCCAATTGAACAGCCTCCCCGCCGACTTAAGCAACGTGGTGGCCCTTGCCGCGGGCTATAATCACAGTCTGGCGCTGCGAAACGACGGGACGGTCACCGGGTGGGGACCGAATTACTATGGCCAGTTGACCAACCCCGACGGCTTGGACAACGTGGTGGCCATTGCCTGCGGGAGCTTTTATCACAGTCTGGCGCTGCGCAGCGACGGGACGGTCTTCGCGTGGGGATACAATGACCATGGCCAGACGACCATTCCCTCGAATGTCTATCTACCTGCCACGCTCAGCGGCAGCGTGGATACCACCAGGCCAGGCAACTACGTGCTGACCTACAGTGCCACCCATCCACTGGGGGGCACCAGTAGCACCACCCGCACCGTGGTGGTGCCCGCCACCCTCACCTACGCGGCAGGCGCCCACGGGACGCTCACCGGCACCACGCCGCAGACGGTCAATTACGGTGCGAGCGGCACCGCCCTCACCGCCGTGCCGGACGCCAACTACCACTTCGTGGACTGGAGCGACGGCTCCACCGCTAATCCGCGCAACGACACCAACGTCACGGCCGACCTGAGCGTCACCGCCAACTTCGCCCTCGGTGGTTACACCCTGACCTACGCGGCGGGCGCCCACGGCACAATCACGGGCAGCACGCCGCAGACCGTTGACCACGGAGCCAACGGCACCGAGGTCACCGCCGTGCCAGCCGCAAACTCCCAATTCGTGAGCTGGAGCGACGGCGTGCTGACGGCGGCGCGCACCGAGACCAACGTGACGGCCGATCGGAGCGTCACGGCGAACTTCTCCCTCAACACCGTCAACACCTGGCGCGAGACCTACTTTGGCCCCACCGCCACCAACTCGGTTAATGCCGCGAATACCGCCGATCCTTACCACACCGGCGTCCAGAACCTCCTGGTCTATGCCTTCTTCGGCCCGGCCCAGAATCCTGCCACGGTCCAGATCAGCCAGCTCCCGCAGGCCACCGCCAGCGGGAATTTTCTGAGCTACGAGTTCACCGAGCCAAGCGGAGTCAGCGGCCTCACCTACGGCGCCGAGTGGAGCGCGACGCTGGGCAACGACTGGCAGCCCGTGACCGACACCGGCATCGCCCCCGTGCACACCTTCCGCGTGCCCCTGGACGGACCCAAGAAGTTCCTGCGCCTGCGCGTCACCACGCAGTAACCCCCTCCACGGCGAACGCTCCTACGGCGCCCCTGCGCGAGTTCCCCGGCCCGCCCCCTCCAAAGGGGCGGGCTTTTTCATGCCCTCGGCTAATAGCTAGGACGTGACCGCTGGGCGCGCCGGATTTGGATGCGTTCTAAAGAGTTATTTCGCAGCGGGCCACAGCGGGCCGGCCCTACCATAAGACGGTCGTTCTTTGCGTTCCCTGCGTTCTTTCGCGGCAAAAATCCGTCGGCGTTTCCGCTGCTGATCGTGGCCGGGGCGCAAGTTCAACCGCGCCCGAGCTTCGGCGAACCATCACCGGAATGAGAGGCGCAAAAAAAGAGCCAGCCCCCAAGGGCTGGCTCGAATCAAACAAGGGCGTAGGAAAACCTAAGCCGTCGCTTTTACTTGGCGGCCGGGGCCGGGATGGTCAGCGGCTCGGTCACGGCCTCGATCGGAGCGGACGGGGCGGCGGGAGCGGCGGGGGCGGCGGGGGCCTTGATATCAATCAGTTCGACGTCGAAAACGAGCGTGGCGAACGGAGGAATCGTGCCCTGTGAACCCTGGGCTCCGTAGCCGAGTTCGGAGGGGATGTGCAGCTTCACCTTGCCGCCCTTGCCCACCAGTTGCAGACCCTCGGTCCAACCGGGGATAACCTGATTGAGGGGAAACTCGACCGGCTCGCCGCGCTGCACGGAGCTGTCGAAAACTTTTCCGTCGAGCAACTTGCCGGTGTAGTGAACCTTGACGGTGTCGGTCGGCTTGGGCTTGTCGCCGGAACCGGGGGTCACGATCTCGTAAAACAGGCCGCTCTCGGTCGATTTCACACCCTTGGTCTTGAGGTCGGCGAAGTAGCTGGCCGACTCGGCCTTGCCCTTGGCCGAGGCCTTGGCCTGCGCGACCTCGTTGCGACCACCCAGCACGCGCTGGATTTCGGGACCATAGGTCTCGGGCGAGAAAGCGCCTTGCGCGCCGTCAAACGCGGTCGTGAGACCCTTGAGGAGAGCGGCTTTCTCTCCGGCGGTGAGTTCAAACTGGGCGACGCCGATGCGCTGCCCGACGAGATAACCGAAGGCCTCGAAGACCTGCTCGTCGGTGTATTTGGGGGCGACGGGAGCGGCCGCGGCGGGAGCGGCTGCCGGAGCAGCGGCATCCTGGGCGGAAGCTACGTTGGCGGAGACCGCGAGAGCGGCGAGGGCGGAGGCCTGCAAGAGGCGGGCGAGTTTCATGCGATGCTTTTGGATAGGGTTGGTATGGATAGGCAGACCGTTGATTGACGCCGCAAGCCGCCTAAAGTTCCAAAGTGGCCAAGCCGCCCCCGTGGTGGCAAACTCATACTCACGCTTGTGCCGCGGCACTCAAACACCCAAGTTCGCCCCCTACTTTAATGCATTCCGACCATTTTTGGACCAGTCAGGACGGCCAGATACTCTCCGTGCGTCGCAAAGACCCCCGCACGCTCGCCCTGACCCTGGCCTTCTGGCCCCGTCACCCCGGCGAGTGGGCTTTTCTTCAAACCCACGCCTCGTCGCTTCACTTCACTGAGCGCAGCACCCTGGCCCGTATCGGCATAGAAATGATGCCCCACGGCACCCCGCACGTCGACGGACGCCGGCTCATCCTCGAGGCCGACGCCTTTCTGTTCGACGAAAGCTTCCCCCACGCCGCCTACTGGTCGCAATTGCTGCGCCCCGGCGTGCCCGTGGGCCGTCTTTTCTACGCTCCCGCCAGCGCCAAGCTCACCTCCACCGAGATCTGGGAAGCCGTCCAAACCCACCGCCTCAAGCTCCCCGCGTCCATCAGCATCGACCGCCACGGACGGGTCTTCCTCACCCCCCACGCGCTCACCTACACGCTCAACCCCCGCTTAACCCGCCCGGCCTTCGAGCGCATGGTCAGCGGAGACTCCGGCCGCTCCTTCCTCGACAAGGTCCAGATCCGCCACGAGGCCTCCCCCATCACCATCGCCCCGCGCACCGGCATCCTGACCAGCTGCTCCATGTATCTCAAGGAGCACTACGTCCGGCTCAACCCCGGCGAGGGCAACTTCGGCATCCACACCAGCGCCGTCCTGCTCGACCCGATAAAAACCTTCGGCACGAACGTCATGCTGGAGATCTACAACCACGGAGAGCAACCCGTCGTGAATCCGATGGTTTCCCTGGAAATCTACCGCGCACCCGCGCCCGATGAGCTTCCGGCCAAGACCCGCACCCGCGCCCGCGTCCAGGATATCACCGCCACCCGCGCCCTTTACGAATGCCTCGACGCCCGGCCCGTCGACACCGCCGCCCCCGCCGCCCGGCCCCGCACCCGCGTCTCCGTGCGCGGCCAGAGCTCCGTCATGGCCAATCCGAGCGTTTTCCTCGATGCGGAGTCCTTCGCCGCGCTTCGCGCGAAACCCGCCGCCAGAAAGCTGGATCAAATCTGCGGCCACCGCACGATGATCCAGGCCCTCGATGCCGCCCCCGCGGGTTCCGACACACTCGTCGTGGACTACTTCCCCAACCTGCTCGAACACGTCGAGATCCTCACCCGTCTCGCCAAGACTCCGGTCAAGCGCCTGATCTTCCGCCGCCCCTCCCGCACCCACGGCTTTTTCTTTTCCAGCAACGCCCACGCCCGCCTCGACACCCTCGACGCCCTCGGGATCAAGGTCTACTGGTTCAACCCCGAGCTCGGCGATCTCTACCTCCACACCTACAAGAAGAGCCACGGCTTCTTCCTGCGCGAAGAGATCTGCAAGCGCTTCCAGGAGTCCACCATCCTCGCCTTCTACGGCAGCGCCGTCGGTCTCGACGCAGCCCAGACCAAGCGCATCTCGTCCCTCATCGACAAACTCTCCGGCTTCATCGGGCCGAATGTAGGCGTGCTCACCGGCGGCGGCGGCGGCGTCATGCGGCTCGCCACCGAGCAGGCCCGGGAAAAAGGCGCGCTGACCGGCGCCTGCTTCCTCGAGCTCGAGGCCCAGCCGCCCGAGATCGGCGTCGATTTCTTCAACACCTTTCAGGAGACGTCCCGCCACTTCCGCCAAAAGTGGTTCGAGGTCGCTGACTTTTGCATCTTCAACACCGGCGGCGTCGGCACCCTGGAGGAGATCGGGATCGAGCTGTGCAATCTCAAACTCGGCATCCGTCCCCGCGTGCCCTACGTCTTCATGGACCGCGCCTACTTCTCTCCCCTGCGCGACCAGCTCGCCCGCATGGTCGACGAGAAGCGCGCCCCGGCCTGGATGCTCGACTACGTGCTCTTCACCGACGACCCCGACGAGGTCCTGCAATTCTACCGCCGAAAACTCCAGGTCCTCTGACCCGCCCGCCCGCCAACCTCCCCGTCTCTTCGCCCGCCAACCGTCTCTTCGCCCTTCACCATGCTTCCCACCTCCGTCCTCATCGTCGGCTCCGGCGGACGTGAACACGCGCTCGTGCGTGCGCTCGTCGCCTCCCCTGTCCGCCCGCGCGTCATCTGCGCGCCGGGCAACGCCGGCATCGCCAGCGAGGTGACCTGCTTCCCCGTCGCCGCCGACGATATCACCGGCCTCGTCGCCCTCGCCCAGCGCGAGCGCGTGGGCTTCGTCGTCGTAGGCCCCGAGGTGCCGCTTTCCCTCGGTCTGGTCGACGCCCTCGCCGCCGTTAACATCCCCGCCTACGGCCCCCGCGCCGACGGCGCCCGCCTCGAAGCCTCCAAGGTTTTCACCAAGCGCATCCTGCTCAAATACGGCATCCCCACCGCCCCCGCCGGCATCTTCACCGAGGTCGCGCCCGCCCTCGCCTACCTGCGCGAACGCGGCGCACCCATCGTGGTCAAGGCCGACGGCCTCGCCGCCGGCAAGGGGGTCGTCGTCGCCCAGTCCCTCGCCGAGGCCGAGGCCGCCGTGCAGGACATGCTCGCGGGCAACAAATTCGGCGCCGCCGGCTCCCAGGTCCTGATCGAGGACTGCCTCACCGGCGAAGAAACCTCCCTGCTCGTCGTCGTATCGGGTAAAAACTACGTCATCCTCCCCACCTCGCAGGACCACAAACGCATCGGCGACGGCGACACCGGCCCCAACACCGGAGGCATGGGCACCTACTCCCCCGCCGATGTGGTCACCCCCGCGCTGCTCGACCTGATCGAGAGCTCCATCGTCAAACCCTCGGTGAACGCCATCGCCGCCGAGGGCATGGACTTCCGCGGCACCCTTTTCATCGGCATCATGCTCACGCCGCACGGCCCGAGCGTGCTCGAATACAACACCCGTTTCGGAGACCCCGAAACCCAGGTGGTGCTGCCCCGCCTCGCCGACGACCTGCTCGCCCTGCTCTGGCGTGCGGCCAAGGGCGAGCTGGTCACCGCCCGCGCCGCCGAGCGGCCCGAGCACGCCGTCTGCGTGGTGATCGCCGCCCAAGGCTACCCCGAGGCCTACCCCAAGG
Organism: Verrucomicrobia bacterium IMCC26134; assembly: GCA_000972765.1. Lineage (GTDB taxonomy): Bacteria > Verrucomicrobiota > Verrucomicrobiia > Opitutales > Opitutaceae > IMCC26134_A. The sequence goes on from CP011265.1 coordinate 2,583,699, forward strand.
GGGATGTCATCACCTTCCCCGCCGCACTTCCGCCCGGCGTCGCCGTGATCCACGCCGGCACCGCCCGCAACCCCGCCGGCCAGATCGTCACCGCCGGCGGCCGCGTGCTGGGCGTCACCGCGCTCGCGCCGACCCTGCGCGCCGCCGCCGATCTCGCCTACCAGACCTGCGCCGCGATCGACTGCAGCACGAAATACTACCGCCGCGACATCGGTGCCAAACAGCTCAACCGGAAATAAAGCGGTTTCAGCCCGCCCCCTCGGCGTTACCCGAGGAAACTATGCGATTTTGGCTTTAAAACTGCGCCAGTTTGCGAGGGGGAGCGATGCGATGAGCATGACGGCCAGTTGGGTGCCGACGAACGCCACGAGCCACCACATCGCCGAGTCCATAAACCCGTAGCTGTGCAGGCCGACGCCCAGCATGTTCACCCCAAACCAGCTCCAGGCGGTGACGATGTTGCCAAAGATGGCGAGATTCATGAGGCCGCGCGCCTTGACCAGCCCCCCCCAGCGGGCGTGGAGGATGAGCGCGTTCCAAAGCACGATGATGAGCGCGCCGTTCTCCTTGGGATCCCATCCCCAGAAGCGCCCCCAAGATTGGTCGGCCCAGATGCCGCCCAGCACCGTGCCGACAAAGCTGAAGAGCGTGGCGAAGCACACGATGCCGTAAACCATGCGGGCGAGCGAATCGGCGGTGGCGGCGTCGAGCGACCGCGTGAGCACGCCGCGCAACACGTAGATAAGCGCCAGGAAACCGGCAAGGAAGGTCGCCGCGTAGCCGACCGTCACGGTGACGACGTGCGTCGCCAGCCAGAAATTCGAATCCAGCACCGCGCGCATCATCTCCATGGTGTCGCCGCCGAGGGACAGATGATGGGCGATGAGCAGGGTGGCGAAGCCGATGAGACCGGCGGCGACACTGCCGATGGCGTTTTTAAAGACGGACTCGAGGACAAGGCAGAGTCCGACCGCGCCCCAACCGACAAACAGGGCCGAGGAGTAGAGATTGGTGACGGGCGGACGGTTCTCCAGCCACATGCGCGCAAGGATGCCGGCACTGGCGAGGACAAAGGCCACGACGACCAGCCAGAAGGCGGCGCGCCCGAGCGGCGCGGGCCACTTCAGCCACGATAAAATCGCCAGCAGGAACGCGGCGACGTAGAGCATCATGCTCGTGTAGAAGGGCTGCGAGGAATTGAACCGCGCCTCGACATCGCACTTGGCCAGGCGGGCGGGAATGGCGGTCTCGAGGCGGGCTCGATAGGCCGCGACGGCGGTGTTAAACGCGGAAGGCGACTGCTCGCGCCAGGCGCCGCCGAGCACGGCGTAGGTGGTGACGGCGGGATTCACCCGACCCTCGACGAGGCTCGCCTGCAACGAGGCGCCGGCGCTCTTCCACGCCGAGGGCGAATCGGCACCCGTCTCGGGCGGAATGGGCAGCAAGTAGCCCAATGTGTCGAGGGTGGCGAAGGTCTGGCTGAGCTCGAGCAACTCCTTGGTGAGGACGGAATCATGCGGCTGGCCGGCACGCTGTAAACGGAGGGCTTCGAGTCCGGCGGGGATGGTCACGCCAAAACGGGCGGCGCGATCGAGGTAGTTATCCACCCCGGGAGGGACCAGGCTGGCCTGGAGATGTTGATAAAGGACGATGTTGTCACGGAGCTTGATGACCGCGCGCTGGAACGGTGAGCGCACGGGGGCCTCGGCGCCATCGGCGAGGTTGGCCTGACGCTCGAGCTCGGGGAGGGACTTGTGGAGCTGCGAGAGAGAGAAGCGTTTTTTACCCGCACCGTCCTCCGGGGCGAGATTGACGAGGGTCAGCACGTCGGGATGAACGATCTCGAAAGTCTGGTAGGTATCCGCGACCTCGGGTTGGTAAAGCACATCGAGCAACCACGCGGCGGGCGTGAGCGAGCGCCCATCCGGCGTGGTGACGCGCTGGCGGCCCTGGGTGGTGAGCAAGGTGGTGCGTCCGACGGTGTCGAGGGGCTTGAGACGGCCGTTCACCAAGGTCGGCAGGCGACCGAAGCCGACGAGGTCGAAGTCGCCGGCGTTACTCGAGGACCGCAGGGAAAAGAGAACAAGCAGCACGGCGGCACCGAGCACGAGACGCGGGAACAGTTTACCGGACACGGGAGTAACGGGGGCGACGGCGGCTGATTTCCCCGCAACGGGGACGACCGGCGCGCGACGGCGCTTGACGAAGCCCAGGAGGTGGATGCCGAACTGGATGAGCAGGCCGGCGGACATGATCCCGCAGGCGATGTAAGGGAGAAGCCATGACGGATTGCGCACGACCTGCAGAATGGTGGTGCGGTCGTTGTTGGCGAAACCGGCCTGGTAAAACGTGAGGCCGGCGTAGCGCAACGGGTTGTTCATGTAGATGACCACGTCACGATCTTCGCGGCCATCGGGGGTCTTGAGGTGGATGCGGCTGGAAAAGTTTTTCGGGATATCAGTGCCCGCGTAGCGGTCGTGGCTGAACTTTTGCAACGTGAGCGAGAACGGCCGGTAAATGCGTTTCGCGCGCAGGGTGATTTTCCAGGACTGGCCGGCGTAGTCGAAAGTCTGCGGCACGGTGAGGTTGGTGGAGACCAGGAAAGTGCCCAGCGAGGCGTCGGGGGCGACGAGTTCAACGTAGGCGGAGGGGGTGTTGGATTCGTCGGTCTTGTAGGTCACGGGAACCGGCGCGGCATCGAGGGAGAGGCCGGCACCGAGAGTGGCCAGGGTGGGCGTGCCGCCGTCGGGGCGACGCGATTGCAGAAGCGAGTTGGGGTAGTAAACTTTAGGAACGACGCGAAACGGCAGATTCGGGTGCTGGACCTCCTTGTGGCGGGCGAGCAGCGCGTCAGGGATGGCGACGACCTCGTCGAAGTCGGGCGAGGTGACCTTGGTGATGGCGAGCTCGTTAAGTTGATAGCTCTCGGCGTAATTCTTCGTTTCGCCATTGTTCAAGCGCATGAAGTATTCCTCCTGCCAGAGGCCGCTGAGCAGTTCGCCAACCAGCAGCAGAATGAGACCGATGTGGGTCAGGAAGATGCCGGCCTTGCGCGCGTTGAGGGTGAAGCGGTAGAGGTGGCCGGCGACGAGGTTGATGAGCAAGAGGCCGCCGATCAGGTAGCCGCCGGGGAAAAGCGGAAGCGCGAGACCGTTGACCTCTTGGAAAACAATAAAGGTTCGGAACCACTTATGCTGGATGCCCCAGACGCCGAGGTTGGTCTGGTCGAGCGTGGCGGCGAATACCAGCAGGATGGAGAACGCAATCAGGACGACCGTGAGCTTCAGCGAAACGAAGAAGTCGCGAAAATAACGGAGGATATCGTTCATGGGGCGGCGGGCGCGGGGGCTTTGACGGTTTGCAGGAAGGCGAGGAAGGCGGGTTTGGCTGCGGTGACGAGGGCATCGGGCCCCATGAGTTTAAAGAACCACATCGCCTGTCCAAAGGGCACCATGGCGCCGAGAATGCGCTTGGGCTGATCACCGGAACCGGCGAGATCGACGACCGTGAAGGTCAGATCGCCCGCAGTGACGCGGGTAGCGGCCGCAGGGAGTCCGGCGGCATCGATCGGATCGAGCGAGACCTGGCCGCGCCAGCGGTTGATGTTGGCGAGTTCTCCTCCCACGGCACCGGGGAACGCCGTGATGGAGAGGTCGGCGATGGCGCCATCCGCACCGGTGACGGTGAAGCTCCCTTTGCGCATCTGGCCGAGGTCTTTTGCCTGCCAGTCGCCAGGGGCGGTCCAAGTGAGATTCGCACCGGCGGCGGTTTCAACCGGGGTGGATGCCATCGCGCCCATTCCGGGCATGGCGGCGGGCAGGGCCCCCGAAGGCTGGGCTGACTCGGGTATGGCTCCGTGAGGAGCAGCACCGGCGTTGGCCGGTTCGGACGGGGGTGCAGTGTCGGTTTCCTTGGCGACGCGGTATGACTCGACCTTGGGGTCGCGACATCCAGATGCGGCGAGCAGGAGGCCGAGCAGGCTCACGAGCATGAAGCGTGAGCTCCCGGTCGTGATGATATTGAGGAAAGCAGGGGTGACGGAGGAGCCGTTGATTGAATTCACGAGATTCACTATATCAGCAGAAGGCGATCTGCTGCTGTGCATATTTTGCTCAATCCCTGTTGGGACTTGGGCTGGAAGAAGCAAAGTTTGCTACACTCTGAGCAAGTGATGCGTAGCCGATTTGCGCAAAATAAGGCATCCTAACGCAAGATCCGCAGCCGGTCGCGGTTGCACGAAAAAATCCCTCAAATTGCAGCACCCGGCTGAATAAAACCCATGAAAACCTCCCTTAAAATTGCCGCTCTCGGCGCCAGTCTGCTTGTTGCCGGCACTATTAGCCAGGCCGCACCCGCCTCGGAAAACTGGGAAGCCAACTGCGCCAAATGCCACGGTGCAGACGGCAAGGGAGAGACCAAGGTTGGCAAAAAACTAAAGGTGAAGGACTACACCGACGCCGCCGTGCAGGCCAAGCTGACAGACGACGAGCTGCTCAAGGCCATCACCACTGGCGTCAAAGAGGGAGAGAAAGAGAAAATGAAGGCCTTTAATGATGTCCTCACCAAGGAAGAGATCGCCGATCTCGTCGCCTTCGTCCGCAAGTTCAAGTCCTGAGCGCCCCGCCGGCGTTCCCTGTTTCCTTCCGAGAACGTGCCCGGTCGTCCTGACGACGGCGCGGACCCTCGGCGTCTGTCCGCACCCTCCTGACTCACCTTCCCCGCCATGTCCGACTCCACGACACCACCCGATTCAGCGCCCGTCAGAAACCGCTCGGTTTTCAACAACTGGATCAGCGCCATAGGCGGTATCCTGGCCATCGGCGCGCTGTTTTCCTTCGCTCTGCTGGTCTGGATGGACTTCACGCAGGGGGACAAGAACCCCTACCTCGGCATCCTCACCTACCTAGTCGCCCCCGCTTTCCTGATCGCAGGTCTGATCTTCGTCTTTTTCGGAGCCTGGGCCCAACGGCGCTGGCAGATCAAGCACGCCGCCACCATGCCGGATAAGTGGCGACTGGACTTCAAAAACCCCAGGCAGAGGCGCACTCTGGTGCTCTTCGGCAGCGGTGGCGTGCTCTTTCTGATGCTCAGCGCATTCGGCAGCTACGAGACCTACCACTACGCCGAGTCCACCCAGTTTTGCGGAGAAGTCTGCCACAAGGCCATGAGCCCCGAGCTGACCACCTACAAACGCGGAGCCCACGCGCGGGTCGACTGCGTGCAATGCCACGTCGGATCCGGCGCCCAATACTTCATCAAGGCCAAGATAAACGGCACCCACCAGCTGATTGCGTATACGATGGACAACTACAAACGCCCCATCGAGACCCCGATCAAGAACCTGCGGCCAGCACAGGATACGTGCGAAAAATGCCACTGGCCGGAGAAATTTCACGGCAACATCGACGTGGAATACTCGCATTTCCTGTCCGATAAAAAAAACTCACCCTACAACGTCCGCATGTTGATGCGGGTGAACAGCGGCCTGCCCGGCAGCCCCACCGGTGGCATTCACTGGCACGTCAACCCGGACAGCCGCGTCGAATACTACGCCGCCGACCCCAAGCGCCAGGACATCCCCTGGATGCGCGTAACCAACGTCAAAGAAGGCACCGCGCGCGTCTACCGCACCGAGGCCTTCAAGGGCGAACCGGACCCGGCCAAGATCCGCGTGATGGACTGCATGGATTGCCATAACCGCCCCGCTCACAGCTTCCCCACCGCAAACAGCTCGATCGAGCTGGCGATGGCTTCGGGAAAGCTCAGCACGAAACTGCCCGCGCTGAAGCGGGTCGCGGTCCAGGCCATGACGCAGAAGGACATCACGACGGCCGCCGAAGCCCAGCAAAAGATCGCGGCTTTCCTGACCTTAAAATACCCCGACTCGCCGGAACTGCCCGCCACCATTGCAGAGGTGCAGGAACTCTACGCCGCGACGATATTTCCTGAGCGCAAGGCCGACTGGACCGTGTATCCGAATAACATCGGCCACAAAGACTGGCTCGGTTGCTTCCGCTGCCACGACGAGAAACACAAGACCGACAAAGGCGCGTCCGTGAAAGCCAGCGACTGCACGTCCTGCCACATCATACTTACGCAGGGAGCGGGCACCCAGCTCACTTCGATCGCTGCGCAAGGCCAGCCGTTCAAACATCCGGACGGGGAACTCGACGGCGATCTCACCTGTTCCGACTGCCACAACGGCGGGATTCAAAAGTAAAGTTAACTCAAATATTAGTGCCGGGGACTGTAACCCTAAGGACCATCGCGCACACTCAGGCAAAGACCGCGTGAATGATACTCAAGCCACCAAGGTCTGCGTAGCGCTTGGCAAGCGGTGCGCAGTGCTCGGGCCGTATATCAGATAATGTGCCTGGTTGATTGAAACTGAACTTTAAGTCTGCCCCGCAAACCAGCCCCTCCACTCGCCACTAACCGCCAGCGTTATCCATGACCATGATCACTCGACCCCGCCTCACCAAAACCACTCTCTTGTTCGGAGGCACTGTCCTTTGGGGGCTGCTTCTTATAGGATGCGTAGGCATCAATCGCAGCATTCTCGCCCCGGCAAAAGTGCCGGGCGCAGACTACGTCGGAACCAAGGAGTGCGCGCAATGCCACTCCGACCAAACCGATCATTTTAAAAACGCCAGCCACGACAAACTCGCCATCGCCGACCCCAAGGTTGGCGCAACCGGTTGCGAGGCTTGCCACGGCCCCGGCAGCCTGCACGCCAAGGCGGGCGGCGGTATAAACAACATCGTCAACCCCAAGAAATCCCCCGAGACGTGCTTCGCCTGTCACGTGGACAAGCGCGGTCAGTTCAGCCTGCCCAGCGCTCACCCCGTTCTCGCGGGCAAGGTAAGCTGCGTAGATTGCCACGAAGTTCACGGCAGCGACGCCATCCAAGGCCCCGCCGCTTTAGAGTCGATGAACGAAACCTGCACCAAGTGTCATACCGCTCAAAAGGGGCCGTTTGTCTTCGAGCACAGTGCGCTCAAGGAAGGCTGCGTTTCCTGCCACAGCCCGCACGGCTCCGTGAACCAGAAGATGCTCGTCGCCCGCGACGCCAACCTCTGTCTCCGCTGCCATCTTGAGTCGCCGGGCAAGCTCGCCGCCGATCTCGGCCAGATCAACGCCAACGCCATCGCCCATACCAATGCCAACCACAACAGCCGTCTCATGTCGGGCAACTGTTGGAGCTCGGGCTGCCACGAAGCGGTCCACGGCTCGAATACCAGTAATTTCCTTCGCTACTAACCCTCTATCCCAGACTCAACATGCAGACCAAATCTCATCAGTTGTTTCGCACCGCCGGCTTGCTTACAGCCACTTCGCTGGTCATCACCGCCTCGCAGCTAGTCGCCGCGGATAATACCGACGCGTTTCCCTCGTTCGACAGCTATATCAAAATCAGCGGTCAGTCGGCCTCGATCAAAGGCGACGGGGCCGCGCTCCAAAAACGCACCGGTCAAAACGAAAACTACGGCGTTGGCATCGAGGAGTTCTACTACGGACGCGACCTCACGAAATCCACCGCCATGACCATCCAAGGCCGCGCCCTGGGCGGCACCGAGGACTATCTCCTCCATATCAACGTAGCCAAATCCGAACTCGGCTCGATCGACGTCGGCTATGAAAGCTTCCGCACCTTCTACGACTGCGTGGGCGGCTTTTTTCCGGGCGGTGTCAAATGGCGTCCGGTCACCTCTTTCTATCCCACTATCGACCAGGACATGTCCGTGGATCGCGGAAAACTCTGGGCCGAGGTAAAGCTGGCTAAGGAAAACCTTCCGGAAATAACCCTTCGCTATACCAACGAAACCAGATCGGGCTTGAAGGACTCCACCATCTGGGGCGAGACCAACAACACTGGTATCAACTATACAAATACTCCCGCTGGCGTTACCGGTGTCATTTCCAACGCCGCCCAGCGAAAATTCCTTCCAAGCTACATCGACATCGAAGAGCGCCACCAATCTCTCGTCAGCACGGTCAAGCACACCTTTGGCAAGACCACCGCCCAACTCTCCGTAACCGGGGACTGGTCGAGCATAGACAACGGACGCTTCACCATGAAGTATCCCGGTGAGGCTCAGTTGGTGAAGGTCGTGGCCGGCCCGAACAACGACACCCTCGTCACTCCATCGGGCGGAGCAGTGCTCGCCTCCAACTGGGCCACTTTTGGCAGCCAGACCGAGCAATCCACCTTCGACGTGCAGGATGCAAAAACCTACGGAATCGCCGGCACCACGCTGACGGCCGTCACCGACCGCCTCACCCTCAGAGTCGGCGCCGGTTATCAGAACGTCACCGATGACTTTGGCGGCAGGCGCCTCACCATCGCCAGCACACCGAACGGTCCCGACTACGGTCTCACCACTGTCACCAACTATTTCGATTTCAACAACCTCGACGGTCGAGGCCAAGTCGATGCGTTGACCGGAAACGTGGGCGTCGATTTCGCCGTGACCAGGACCCTCACCGCCAGCCTGTCCGTTCGCGGCGAGGATCGCAGCGCGAACAGCGATGCCAGCTACGACAAGAAATCAAAGCCGCGATCCGGCTCCCTGGTCGTTCCAGTCACGAGTTTGAAAGAAGCTTCGACCGCCGACGAGCAATCGCTCACTCCGGTGGTAGACGTGCGCTACAACGGCATCAAGGACCTCGCGCTCTACTCCACGGCCAGCCGCAAGTTCGGCACGGGCAGCGAAGTCATCACTGCTCCCTACAATCCAACCGCCCTTGCCGCTGCCAGCGGCGAACAGGTGTTTTACAACGACATAACCGAAGCCAGGACCGAATATCTGATCGGCGCGAATTGGAAGGCATCGTCGTTCCTCACCCTGCGAGGAGAACCTTTCATGAAAAACAACGTCTACCACGTGAAGGGCTACAATCGGAATGTAAGACCCGCCTCCGTTCTGGGCGACGCGACCAATAACAACTACGAGCTCGAGTCCCAGTTCTACGGCGCGAAGTTCACCGCCATCGCCAAACCGCTCAACACGCTGAGCTTCACCACCCGCTACATCTACCAGCGCGGCGACGGCCAGGTGACCGGCTACTTGCCCACCACCCCGCAGTATGACTCGATGGAATCCACCACCCATACCATCGGCGAGACCATCGACTGGAATCCGACTACGCAGTTCTACATGCAGGCCAGCGCGAGCGTCGTGTTCAACGTGATCAGCACCGCCTACCAACACAAACAGGCGACCGCTGCGGCCAACGCAATTCCCGGCAATCTGGTCCTTCAGAACTCGGATAACAACTACACGACTCTCAGCTTCCTCGCCGGTCTTGTGGTCACCAAGTCGGACGACGTCCAGTTGCAGTTCACCGCCTATCGGGCGGATAACTATAGCACGGATCTCGCGCTCTACACCCAGCCTTACGGCGCCGGTGCCACCGAGTCCACCGTGTCTCTTGGATTGAAGCACAAGTTCTCCGATAAACTCATCGGCAATGCGAAGATCGGCTACACCGAAAGCCATAACGACACGACCGGCGGCAACACCGACTACCACGGCGTGCTCGCCTACGTATCGCTCGCCTACGCCCTCTGAGGTCGCGAACACACCTTCAGTTCCACCGCCCCGCCGTCTGAATCGGCCGGAGCAGCCAAGCAAAGGCCCGCCTGAAAAGGCGGGCCTTTTTCGCGCTGATGGGAGCAGCGGCTCAAGCTGCAGCACTAGTCCGCAGCGCCCCCTTCGAGCTATAACAGGGGGCGGGGCAACTTTACCATTGGCTAACAATTAGCCTCTTGGCTCCACACTGATTCCTTACGAACACAGGCGATACTCCCTTCGTTCGCCATGCTTCGACTCATATCCACCCCGCAGTTTCAACTGGCCGATTTGAACAACCGTGACTGGTTCACCCTGCCTCCAACCGCACCGGTGGCTCCAATACGCATCGGTTAGTTCATTGCAGTTTCATAAATATTAAACAGATCAAAACCATGCATCGCCTGCTCCTCACCCTCTGCCTTGGTCTCAGTTGCCTGATCTCAAGGGCGGATCCCCAACTGACCTCTTGGTATACGGCGAACTCCAGTCGTTACGCACGTATCTATGAGAACAGCGCCAACGAGACGGCCGGCACCACCTCCACCACGTGGTCGCGCGGCTCCGGAACCCAAGCCAGCCCCACCTACGCCGACGTCAACGAGGTGAGCTACTCCGCCTCTTGGGTCTATATTCGCACCACCGGGCTCGCCTCCCACATCATGGGGCCGTGGTATATCAATGCCGCCAAGACGACGAACTTCCCCAACTTTCCCTCGAACACTTCCTCGATCTACCGCATCCCGCGCACCCCCACCATACCCGCCACCAAGACCGACACCGGCCTCGGTGCGACTGGTCGCATGGTGAACGGCGTCTCCATGTTCGATAGCCGCGACGCCTTCTCTTACTCCAACGCCAGCGCCACCGACGCCACGCCCACCAACGGCATCACCGGCGACGGTATCTGGAACCGCGATGGCTACCACAACGAAGGCGTCACCTTCGACCCCGCCCTCGCCCACCAGGCGGGCAATAACTATCACTACCACGCGCAGCCCATCGCCCTCCGCTACCAACTCGGCGACCATGTGGACTACAACTCCACCACCAATCGCTACACCGAGAGCGCCGCCGCCGTCACCCAGCACTCGCCCATCCTGGCCTGGGCGGCCGACGGCCTCCCCGTCTACGGCCCCTACGGCTACTCCGACCCCACCAACGCCTCCAGCGGACTGCGGCGCATGGTCTCGGGCTTCACCCTGCGAAACGGCACCAACGGCACCGCCGCCATCAGCGTCCGCCAGGCCCTGCCCCTCTGGGCCCAGCGCATCCAAAACAAAACCACCCTCACCGCCGCTCAATACGGCCCGGCCATCAGCACAAATTACCTGATCGGCCACTACATCGAGGACTTCGACTACCGCGGCGATCTCGGCCAAACCCAGACCACCGGCTCCACCATCCGAGACTTCGACCTCAACGAGCAAAACGCCCGCTTCTGCGTCACCCCCGAGTTCCCTTCCGGCACCTGGGCCTACTTCGTCACCCTCTATGCCGACGGCACGCCTTTGTTCCCCTACACCACCGGGCGCCAGTATTATGGCAGCCCCACCGGCGGCCCCACGACCATCTCCGAGACCGTCACCACCCAGTTCATCGGCGGCGCCAACACCCCTGTCACCATCGCCACGCCGAGCGTATCTTCACCCAACGTCACCCTCACGTGGAGCGCAGTCGAGGGCGGAACCTATTCCGTGGAAGCTTCGACGAACCAGTCCTCTTGGACCACTAAGGCCACCGGCCTCGTCGCCACCGGCACCTCGAAGGCTTCCACTTACGCCATGCTTTCCTCGTCCGGCACCGAATACGGCCGGGTCAGCCGCACCGCCCTCGCCACCTACGATGCCGGTGGCCAGACCGCCGCCACCGTAGCCCAGAGCGCCAGCGCGAGCTACAATGCGGCCGGTATCCCCAACACCGCTCCGGCCATCTCCGCGCTCTCCGCGCAATCCATCCCGCAAAACACCTCGTCCTCCGCCCTCCCCTTCACCGTCTCCGATGCCGAAACCGCCGCCGCCAGCCTCACGCTCTCCGGCAGTTCGTCCAACACCACCCTCGTGCCCAACGCCAACATCGCCTTTGGCGGCAGCGGCTCCAGCCGCACCGTCACCGTCACCCCGGCTTTGGGCCAGACCGGCAGCGCCACCATCACCGTCACCGTGAGCGATGGCTCCGCCCCCGCCAGCACCGCCTTCACGCTCACCGTAACCGCCAGCGCACCGGTCATCACCTCCATCGCGCTCAGTCCATCCTCACCCACCAGCGCCGACGCCGTCACCGTCACGGCCAGGGTCACACCTCCTTCGGGCCGCACCATCGCGCAAACCCAGCTCACCTACAACGCGGGCTCCAGCTCAACGACCGTCTTCTACGAGACCATGGGCGCCGCCGCCGCCACCAACTGGACCGGCACCGGCACCGTTTACCCTTGGACCATAACCTTCGCCGGCCCACCCGCCTCTCCCTTCGCCCAGACCACCGCCGCCAACCACACCGCCGCCGGGCAGGGCAACCAATACGGCATGGAGATCACCGCCAACGCCCCGCAAATCGCCAGCAGCACGATGACGACCACCAACGCCATCAACGCCACCGGCAGCTCCGCGACCGTCGAGTTCCACATCGCCACCAGCGGTCTCACCGGCACCCAAGGCTGGGACTTCCAGACCACCACCGATGGCACCACCTACACCACCCGCCTCAGCGAACTCTCCGGACTCAATCAAGCCCACACCCTCAAATCCTACACGCTCTCCAACGCCGAACGCGTCAGCACACTCAAGCTCCGTTTCCGCTTCGTCGGTGCAGGCGCGTCCACCACGCCGAGGGTTATGCTCGATGACATCAAAGTGGTCGTCGGCGGCACCAGCTCTCCCGTCACCGTGGCCATGCTCGACAACGGAACCGCTGGCGACGGCGACGCCGGCGATGGCATCTATGGCTACAGCGCCATCCCCGCCCAGACCACAGGCACCACCGTAGGCTTCACCATCGCGGCGACCGACAGCGCCTCCGCATCCACCGTCAGTGGCAACAGCTCCTTCACCGTCGCCGCCGCCGCCCCGGTCCTCGCCGTCACCCCTGCCGGTGGCATCACCGCCAGCGGTCCGGAGGGCGGTTCGTTCTCGCCCGCCAGCACAAGCTACACGCTCACCAACACCGGCACCGCCTCGATGACCTGGACCGCCGTCAAGACGGCCAGCTGGCTGACGCTCTCCGGCACCGGCGGAACCCTTGCCGCAGGCGCCAGCACCCTCGTCACCGCCTCGTTCAACGCCGCCGCCAACAGCCTCTCCGCCGGCAGCTACAGCGACACCCTGACGTTCACCAACAGCACGAACGGCACCGGCACCACCACTCGCGCCGTAGCCCTCACCGTCAACTCCACCACTCCGCCCGCGGCTCCGTCGCTCACCGCCCTCACCGCCTACAGCCTGGGCACCTTGAAAACCATCGCCTGGAACGCCGTCGCCGGTGCGACGGGTTACACCGTCGAGCTCTCGACGTTTGCGGATTTCAGCACGCTCGTCTCCTCGCAATCCACCATCAGCCCCATCGCCACGTTCTCCGGCCTCACCGACGGCGCGACCTACTACTACCGCGTGCTAGCGACCAACGCCATCGGCTCTTCCGGCTACAGCAACGTTGTATCCACTATTCAAGACACTGTCGCACCGTCGGTCGCCCTCACCACCCCGGCCTCCGCAGTTTCCACCGCGACCAACACCGTCTCCGTCAGCGGCACCAGTTCCGACGCCCTCACCGGAATCAGCAAAGTGACAGTCAACGGTGTCACCGCCACCACGTCGGACGGCTTCGCCACTTGGTCCCTCACCGTTCCGCTCGGCTACGGCACCAACGGCATCACCGCCGTCGCCTATGATGGCGCAGGCAACACCGCCACCACCGCACCAGTCAAAGTTACGCTTACCACCACCCAGACCTACAATCCGCTCATCATCCCCGAGGTCATGACCGGCACCACCTTCAACCTTAACCTCCACACCGCCACCAAGCGCTTCGGAAACACCGCGTTCCAGAACACCGCCGACACCACCACCTACGCCTACAACAACATGCTTTTCTGGGGCCCCACCCTGATCATGAACAAGGGCGACTGGGTGCAGATGAACGTCGCCAACAACCTCGCCGACACCACCACCACCCACTGGCACGGTTTTCACATCCCCGCCATCATGGACGGAGGCCCCCACCAGACCATACCCGCCGGCACCACCTGGTCGCCGAGCTTCAAGGTCGATAACAACGCCGGCACCTACTGGTATCACCCCCATCTGCACACCTACACGCAGGACCAGCTCACCCGTGGCGCAGGCGGCATGATCATCATCCGCGATCCCATCGAGTCCGCGCTCAACCTGCCGCGCACCTACGGCGTGGATGACATCCCTCTCGCCCTGAGCAGCCGTCGCTTCTCCGCCAGTCAATTCGTCTCCGGCATCGGCGGCGTCACCGCCAGCGCCTACGGCGACTACATGGTGGTCAACGGCGTCCTCAGTCCGCAGGTCACCCTGCCCAAGCAATACGTCCGCCTGCGCATCCTCAACGCCGAGATCGAGCGCAGCTACAACCTCGGCTTCAGCGACGGCCGCACCTTCTACCAGATCGCCACCGACGGCGGCCTGGTCAACGCGCCCGTCGCCTTGACCCGCCTCGTGCTCGCGGTCGGCGAGCGCGCCGAGATCCTGGTCGACCTCACCGGAGCCACCGTGGGCTCTTCCTTTGATTTGCAGGCCTTCAATTCCGGCCAGACAAATGACTTCCCGGGCGGCGAGCCCGCCACCAGCGGTCAGTTCGGCAGTCTGCTCAATGGAACGACCTTCACTATCCTCCACATCAATGTCGGCGCCACCTCCACGGCGACCACGCCGGTCACAACCCGCCCGGCCATGCTTACGGCCAACACGTTCTGGACCGATGCCAACGTCACCCGAAACCGCACCGTCACCATCACAGGCGGGTTCCCCGGATCGGCCACCCCGCTCTTCACCTTCGATAATCTCGCCTTCGACCCCGATGTTTACAACCAGACGCTCAATCTCAACGCGGTCGAGAAATGGACCCTCACCAACACCTCCGGCTTCAGTCACTCGTTCCACATCCACGACATCCAGTTCAATCTGGTCTCCCGCACCGGCGGCAACAACACCGGCATCAAAACCTACGAGCAGGGCTGGAAGGATACCCTGTTCATCGGCCAGAACCAGACCGTCACCTTCATCGCCAAATTCGACGGCTTCGCCAGCAACACCAATCCGTTCATGTATCACTGCCACTTCTCCAATCACGAGGATGAGGGCCTCATGGGCCAGTTCGTGGTAGTGAACAACACGATCGAGGACCTCGCCGTCTCCAGCTTCATGCTCACCGGCACGCACAACACCGCCATGCTCCAGTTCAAGGCCACCCCCGGCACCACCTACGCCGTGCAATACTCCACCGACCTCACCACCGGCAACTGGGTCGATGCCGGTTCCGTCACGAGCGACGGCGCTTCCGCCACTTTCACCGATACCGACGCCAACCGTAATTCCCAGGCCCGCCGTTTCTATCGCGTGACAATCCCGGTCATTCCCTAGTGTGATGAGTGCGGCGCAGTCCGCCGCCTCGCACCATGACATTCCCCCGCGTCATCTCGATCTCCCTTCTCGCCGCAATCTGGTTCGGCGGCACGGTCGCGTTTCCGACCTGCTCGCTCGCGGCTGAGCCGGCAGCGGTGCGCAAGGCCCGCTACCACCAGTGCCCCATGCATCCGTGGATCAGAGACGGCCAGACGGGGCGTTGCACGGTTTGCGGCATGGATCTGGTGCCGAATTACGAGGGGGAGAATACCCTCGAGTGTGATCCATCAGGCATCGTCATGCTCCCGCCAGGCAGTCCGAATGTCGTCGGCGTGCAGACCGTGGAGGCGAAGCGCCGCCCCCTGGTCCGCACTTTGCGCATCTCCGGCACGATCGGGGAAGACGAGACGCGCCACGGCGTCATCTGCTCGCCGGTCGAAGGCCGCATTGATGGTCTCGCCATGAGCTGCGAGGGCGACTCCATCACCCGTCGGCAGCCGCTCGTCACCCTCTTCAGCCGCACCCTGCTGGCCGCGGCCAACGACTACCGGATCGCCCTTGAGCAAGGCGGCCCCGCCGTGGATCAGACCCGGCGACGGCTGGAGCAATACGGCCTCGTCTGGGAACAGATAGATTCCATCCCCAAGCGTCAGCCGGAAGACTTGCACTTCGGCATCCTCGCCCCGCGCAGCGGGACCATCGTCAAAAGCTACGTCGCCCAGGGCCAATATGTGAAAGAAGGCGAGCGTCTCTTCGAGGTCGCCGATTTCACCACCATGTGGTTCGTTTTTTCGATCCAGGAACAGGACCTGCCTTTCGTTCAACCCCAGCAATACGCCCGCATCCAAACCCCCGCCTTGCCGGGTAAAACCCTCCGCGCCCGCATCACCGCGATCAGCCCGAATCTCGATGAGACCACCCGCACCGCCCGTGGTCGCGTCGTCTTGGAAAACCCCGACCGCCTGCTCAAGAATCGCGCCTTCGCCGAGGGCGTCGTCGAGGTGCCCGTCGCCGAGGTGCTCGCCGTGGCCAAATCCGCCGTGCTCTGGGCCGGTGAATCCCCTCGGGTTTACGTCGAGAAACGCAACGGCATCTACGAGCCACGCATGCTGAAACTCGGCCGCGCCGGGGACGACGACTGGGAGGTGCTCGAGGGCCTCTCCGAAGGAGACCGTGTGGTCACACAAGGCAACCTGCTCGTGGACGGCCAGGCCCGGCTCGACCGCGCCGCGTCCGCCCCCGCGCCATGATCAACCGGCTCATCGCCTGGTGCCTGCGCGAGCGCTTGCTCGTCCTCGGATTAGTCATCGTCGCGATCATCGGCGGCCTCCACGCGATGCTGACGGCGCCGGTCGATGCCATTCCTGACCTCGGCGAAAACCAGGTCATCGTCTCCACCGACTGGCCGGGCCGCGCCCCGCCTGAGGTCGAGTCGCAGATCACCCGGCCGCTTTCCGTCGGACTCCAGGGGATCAATGGCGTCATTTCCGTGCGCGCGTCCTCGATGTTCGGCTTCTCGCTCCTCACCGTCATCTTCGACGACGACACCACTCACGTCGCCGCCCGCCAGCGCGTGCAGGAGCGCTTAAACGCCCTCGGGCAAAACCTCCCCGCCGGCGTCGCCCCCTTGCTTGGCCCCGATGCCACCGGCCTCGGTTGGGTTTACCAATACTACCTCGCGGTCGATCCAGCCAAGTCGCCGGGCGGCGGCTGCGACCTCGGCGAGTTGCGCACCTTGCAGGATGGCTACATCCGCCGCGAACTTTCCAGCGTGCCAGGCGTCGCCGAGGTCGGCGGCATCGGCGGCTTCGTTAAACAATACCAGGTCGAGGTGAACTCAGCCAAGTTGCGCGCCGCCGGTATCCCCCTGGCCCAGGTCCTCGAAGCCATCGAGCAGAGCAACCTCAATGTCGGCGGGAAAACCATCGAGGAAAACGGCGCGGAGTTCACCGTGCGCGGCATCGGCGTTTTGCGCGATGCGACCGACCTGGGCAAGATCGTGCTGCTGGCCCGCGAGGGAGCTTCGCTCTGCCTGCGCGATGTCGCACGCGTCGAGCTCGGCGGCGACTTCCGCCGCGGCACCCTTGATATCGCCGGCCGCGAGATCGTCGGCGGCACCGTCGTCCTGCGCAGCGGCGAAAACACCCGCGAGGTCATCGCCCGCGTAAAAGCACGCATCGCCGCCCTTCAGCCGGGCCTGCCCGAGGGCATCACGCTCAAGCCGTTCTATGATCGCAGCGACCTCATCACCCGCTGTATCGCCACCCTCAAAAACACGCTGCTGGAGGAGATCCTGCTCGTGGCGCTGGTGCACCTTTTATTCCTCTGGCACTTCCGCAGCATCCTCATCGTCACGCTTCCGCTGCCGATAGCCGTGCTGGGTTCCTTCATCGGCCTCAAGGCCTTCGGACTCACCGCCAACCTCATGAGTCTGGCGGGGCTCGCCATCGCCATCGGCGTGCTGGTGGACGGCGCCATCGTGCTGACTGAAAACGTCCTCCGCCGCTGCGCCGAGGCCGAGGCAGCGCAGGGACGTCCGCTCAACGCCGCCGAACGACTCGACACTGTGCGCGCCGCATCCATTCAAGTCGGCCGCCCGGTGTTTTTTGCAATGGCGATCATCCTGCTGGCCTTCGTGCCGGTCTTCGGTCTCAGCGGGCAAGAGGGCAAACTTTTCCACCCGCTCGCCTACGCCAAGAGCTTCGCGATTCTGGCGGCGGCGGTGCTCTCGATCACCTTGGTGCCGGTGCTCTGCACCGTGTTCATGCGCGGACCCTTCCACGGCGAGGAACGCATCTGGATCATGCGGCCGCTGCAGCGTATCTATGGCCCGGTGCTGGACGTCGCGCTGCGACGCCCCGCCGCCATCTGCGCGCTCGCTACCGCCGTCCTCGCCTGCGCGCTTTTCCTCGCGTTCGGCCTGCCACGCGCCGTGGTTTCAACCCTGGCCGGCTATCCGCGATTGCAGCGAATCGCGTCCGGCATGGGCCACGAGTTCATGCCTCCGCTCAACGAGGGCGCTTTGTTGTATATGCCCACCTTTTTCCCCGGCACCTCGCTTACCGAGGTGAAGCGCGTGATGGCGTGGCAGGATCGCATCTTCGCCTCCGTGCCCGAGGTGGCCTCCGCCGTGGGCAAACTCGGTCGGGCTGACACCGCCACCGACCCCGCTCCAGTGGAGATGATCGAGACCACGATCCTGCTAAAGCCCGAGCACGAATGGCGCACCGGCCTGACGCAGCAGGGCCTGATCCTCGAGCTCACCGAAAAACTCCGACAGGTGCCGGGCAGCGTGCCGGGTTTTCTGCAACCCATCCAGGCGCGCGTGCTCATGTCCGCCACCGGCATTCGCGCCCAGTTGGGCGT
The DNA here is from genome assembly GCA_000972765.1 of Verrucomicrobia bacterium IMCC26134. Taxonomy (GTDB): domain Bacteria; phylum Verrucomicrobiota; class Verrucomicrobiia; order Opitutales; family Opitutaceae; genus IMCC26134_A. The sequence continues at coordinate 2,602,222 of CP011265.1, forward strand.
GAAATTAGTCGGCGACGATCTGATCGCGCTCGAATACTGGGCGGGCGAACTCGAACAAATCGTCCGCGACGTGGACGGCGCCAGCGGAGTCGCTTCCAGTCGAGTGCAGCGCAGTCCCGGCTTTGAAATCGAGGCCGACCGAGATGCGCTCCTTCACTACGGTCTGCGCGCCCAGGACGTCACGGACCTCGTCGACACCGGACTCGGAGGCAAACAGGCCGGCGTGCTCCTCGAAAACGGAGCCCGCGTGCCCATTCAGGTCCGCCTGCAACGCTCCGAGCGCGAGGACCTCGAACGCATCCGCGACCTGCTCCTCACCACGCCGACGGGGCGGCAGGTTGCGTTGGGACGCGTGGCCAAGATCCGACGGGCCGAGACGCCCAACGAGATCGCGACCGAAAACGGCCGCCTGCGGGTCTACGTGCAGGCCAACGTGGACTCCCGCCGCCGCGATCTCGGCTCCTTCGTCGAGGAGGTGAAGCGCAACGTCGCGCGCGAGCTCGTGCCTCGCCTCCCCAAGGGCATGACGGTGGACTACGCCGGCGAACACGAGAACCAGCTCCACGCCGCCGCCACGTTACGGCTCATTATCCCCGCCGTGTTAGTGGTGATTTTCCTCCTGCTCACCCTGGTTTACCGACGCGCCGCCGACGCCGCGCACGTCATTCTGGCCGTGCCCTTCGCGCTCAGCGGCGGGGTTTTCCTGCAACACGCCCTCGGCATTCCCTTCAGCGTCGCGGTCTGGGTCGGCTACATCGCGCTCTTCGGCACCGCGATCCAGACCGCCATGGTCATGGTGGTTTATCTCGACGAAGCCCTGCAACGCGCCCGGCAGGAACGGGGCGACGCGTTTGGCTATGCGGATTTGCTGCAAGCGGCCAAAGACGGCGCACGCCTCCGCCTGCGGCCCAAGATCATGACGGTCGCGACCATCGTGGCCGGCCTGTTGCCGATGCTCTGGAGCACGAGCGCAGGCGCGGAGGTGCTGCGCCCCATCGCCGTCCCCGTGATCGGCGGCATGCTCAGCAGCCTCGTGCACATTTTGATCCTCACTCCGGCGCTCTTCGTCTGGCTGCACTGCCGCGAGCTGAAGCCGCCGGCCTCTGCGGCGAAGCCGGCCATCGTGGAGTAAATTCGCAGGACGATCCCAGGCGACGAGCGCCGGGCAAACCGCCCCGCCTGCCAGGCTCAGACTTTGCGGAACACCACCGCTGCGTTCTGGCCGCCGAAACCGAGATTGTTGCTCAACACCGCCGACACCTGCACCTCGCGGGCGGTGTTGGGCACGTAGTCGAGGTCGCACTCGGGGTCGGGTTCGTGGAGATTGATCGTCGGCGCGAGGATGCCGGTCTGGAGTGTCTTCACGCTGATGACCGCCTCGATGCCACCGGCCGCGCCGAGCAGATGGGCGGTCATGGATTTGGTGGAACTGATGGGAAGCGAAGGAGCGCGCGCGCCGAAGACGCGCTTGATGGCGAGGGTCTCGAACTTGTCGTTGTAGGGCGTGCTGGTGCCGTGGGCGTTGATGTAGCCGATGTCGTCGGTGTTGAGGCCGGAGCTGCGGATAGCGCGGGTCATCGCCATGCCGAGTCCCTTGCCCTCGGGGTCGGGCATGGTGATGTGGTGGGCATCGGCCGTGGCGGCGTAGCCGGAAATCTCGGCATAGATGCGGGCGCCGCGTTTCTGGGCGTGCTCAAGGGATTCGAGCACAAGCACACCGGCGCCTTCGCCCATGATGAAGCCGTCGCGGCCCAGCGAAAAGGGACGGCAGGCGGTGGTGGGGTCGTCGTTGCGCGTGCTCATGGCGCGCATGGCGCAGAAGCTGGCGTAGGCGAAGGGGGTGACGGCGGCCTCGGCGCCTCCCGCGATCATCACGTCGGCGTCGCCTCGTTTGATCATGTGCATGGCCTCGCCGATGGCGTGGGTGCCGGTGGCGCAGGCGGAAACGATGCCAAAATTCGGTCCGCGCGCGCCGATCTCGATGGCAAACATGCCGGAGCAGATGTTGCCGATGAGGGCGGGGATGGTGAAGGGGGAGACTTTGCGCGGGCCGGACTCGTGCAGCTTTTTAAGCTGGGTCTCGTAGGTAAACATGCCGCCGATGCCGGAGCCGATGACCACGCCGACGCGGTCGGGGTCTTCGGTATTCATGTCGAGGCCGGAGTCGGCGTAAGCCTGCTTGGCGGCGCAGAAGCCGAAGTGGGTGTAGCGGTCGTTACGACGGGCCTCTTTCGGGTCCATGTGTTCCTCGACGTTCCAGCCCTTGACCTCCGCACCCATCTGGGTGGCAAAGGGCGTCGGGTCGAAGAGCGTGACGCGGTCGATGCCGTTTTTACCCGCGGTGAGGCTATTCCAGAAGGTCGTGGCGTCCTGACCGAGACCGTGAATCACGCCTAGGCCGGTGACGACGACGCGCTGGGAAGGGGGAAGTTGGGACATGGGAAAGAGGACTGGCGGTTAAGCGGGCGGACGATTTGACAGGGAGGACGGGCGGCTCACGGAGTGTCCAAGGTCTCTCCGTATAAAAACAAAAAGGGCGCTCTGCGCAAAGTCCCGAGGGGAGGCTTGGCAGAGCGCCCGTTAATTGGGTCGCGGGGATTACGGCTTAAGCCGCTCCGGCCTTGGCCTTGATGTAGTCGATCACTTGACCGACGGTCTTGAGCTTCTCGGCGTCGGCTTCGGGTATCTCGCCTTTGATCTCATCCTTGAACTCTTCTTCGAAGGCCATGATGAGCTCGACGGTGTCGAGGGAGTCAGCGCCGAGGTCGTCCAAGAAGGACGCGGTAGGCGTGATTTGCTCTTCGTTAACGTTAAGCTGGTTAACGATGATCTCTTTGACGCGCTGTTCGATGGGTTTTTGTTCGGACATGTGAATGGAATCTAGGAATTAGTAAGGGCTCACATCGCCATGCCACCGTCAACGGAAAAAACCTGCCCCGTAATGTAGGCCGCTTCTTCGGAGGCGAGGAAGGCGACGGCATGGGCGATCTCGGCGGCCTCGCCGAAGCGTTGCATGGGGATGAGTGCGGTGGCGCCGGCCTGCACCTCGGCGCTGAGCTCGGCGGTCATATCGGTCTTGATGAAGCCGGGGGCGACTACATTGGCGGTGACATTGCGACGGGCGAATTCCTTGGCGATGGACTTGGTGAAGCCGATCATGCCGGCCTTGGCGGCGGCGTAGTTGGCCTGGCCGGCGTTGCCGATCACACCCGAAACCGAGGAGATGTTGATGATGCGTCCCCAGCGGCCGCGGCACATGGGCCAGCCGATGGCCTTGGTCCAGTGGAAGCAACTGGAGAGGTTGGTCTGGATGACGGCATCCCAATCGGCCTCGGACATGCGGGCGAGCAGGCCGTCACGGGTGATGCCGGCGTTATTCACCAGGATCTCGATTTTGCCGAACTCCTTGAGCAGCGCCTCTGCGGCGGCGGCGACGGCGGGCCCGTCGGACACATCCACTGCGCGGGCGACGGCCTTGCCGCCGGCGGCGGTGATGGCGGCGGCAACAGCTCCGCAGGATTCGGCGGATTTGGAAACGCAGATGACGGTGCAGCCCTGCGCGGCGAGGGTCTCGGCGATGGCTTTGCCGATGCCGCGGCCGGCTCCGGTAACAAGTGCGGTGCGATTGGTGAAGGTCATTTTAAAATGGAGACGGGGGATGGGAGTGCGGGATTAAGAGCCGGGTTTGCCACCACGGGAGAACTGGCGGGCCCAAGGCATGGATTGCGAAATAAAAAGAGGCGAGGATCAGTAAACGTCACGCTGGTAGCGTTTATCTTTTTTCATCTGCTTCACGTAGTCCTGGGCCTGCTCGATGGGCATCTCGCCCTGCTGGGAGATGATATCGTGGAGGGCCTGATCCACGTCCTTAGCCATGCGCTTGGCGTCGCCGCACACGAAGAAGTAGCCGCCGTTTTTGATCCAGGACCAGAGCTCGGCGGCGTTGGCGCGCATCTTGTCCTGCACGTAGATTTTCGCCCCTTGGTCACGAGACCAGGCCAGGTCGAGGCGGGCAACCTGCCCCTTGGCGAGATAGTTCTCCCACTCCTCTTGGTAGAGATAGTCGGTGCTGCTCTTTTGGTCGCCGAAGAAAACCCAGTTGCGCCCGGTCGCACCGGTCGCGACGCGGTCCTGAACGAAAGCCCGGAAAGGCGCGATGCCAGTGCCCGGCCCGACCATGATGGCGTCCTTCGTCGTGTCTTCAGGCGGCCCGAAATGGGAATTGGAAACGAACACCGGCGCGGGCGTTTCTCCCACGCGCATGCGGTCGGCGAGGAAGGTGGAGCAAACGCCATGGCGTTCGCGGTGATTGGTGGTGTAGCGCACAACCGCCACCGTCAGGTGGATCTCCTGCGGGTGGAGTTTGGCCGAGGAGGCGATCGAGTAGAGGCGCGGCATCAACTTGCGCTGATGGTCGACAAACTCCTGCGGCGTAAGCTTCGCATGGGGGAATTCGGTGAGCAGATCGATGTATTCGCGCTCATCAAGGAAGGCGGTCAGGGCCTCTTTCGACTCGGGTTTCACAAGCTCCGCGAGACGGGCTTTTTCACCGGCGTCGGTGGTCTTCGCCAGCATGGAGTTGACGATCTTGGCCGTGGGGCCACCGAGTGCCAGACGGTGACTCAGCGCCTCGCGCAAGGTGATCGGCGCAGGGAGTTTCAGCATCGCGGGCGAGACGAGTTCTTCACCGGTGGCCCCCAGACGTTCGATGATTTCCGCGACCTCGACCGCGCGGTTGGTCGGGAAAACGCCGAGTGAGTCACCGGCCTTGTAGCTAAGGTCACCGCCCGCGAGGCTGACGATGAAATGACGGGTCTCCTTGGCGGAGCCGGGCTTGTTGAGCAGGCGGTTCTCGGTCAATTTTGCCGGAAACGGATTGTCTTTGCTATAAATGGATGCGGCGACGGGAGCGGACATAAAAACAAACCAGTGGTCAGCCCCGCTCCCTGCGCAAGCCCTTACTTTATACGCCAGTCCGCACCCCTGCGCTTGCTTCCCGCCCAGCTTTACCGACAAATATGCGGTCCATGCCCGATACTACCGTCCGTCTGCAAAAGTTCCTCGCCGATGCCGGCGTGTGCTCCCGCCGTGCCGCCGAGGTTCAAATCGCGGAGAAAAACGTCTGGGTAAACGGCCTCCTCGCCGTGCTGGGCCAGAAGATAGATCCCGCCTCCGACAAGGTCACCTTCAACGGCAAGACCGTCCGCTCCATCGCCCAGCCCAAAATCACCTTCGCGCTTAACAAGCCCCGGGGGCTCATCTGCTCGAACGACGACCCGTTCAACCCCGAGACCATCTTCACCCTCCTGCCACGCGAACTGGCGAAGTATCGCTTCTTCACCGCAGGTCGCCTCGATAAAGACAGCGAGGGCCTCGTCATCATCACCACGGACGGCGACCTCGCCCAACGACTCACCCACCCCAGCAACCAGGTTGTTAAACGCTACCTCGTCGTGCTCGAGTCAGGCTTCTCGCGTGAAAAAATCCCCCGTCTCATCAAGGGCATCACCCTGGAGGGCGAAAAGTTGAAGGTCGAATACGCCAACCTCATCAACCCCAACGCCGGCGGGCTCGCCACCTCGCTGGATGTCCACATGCACCACGGCAAGAAGCGCGAGATCCGCCAGCTCTTCCTCGCCCTGGGATATCCGGTCAAACGCCTTAAACGCTACCAAATCGGCGCTTTCCCCCTGCGCGGAATCCCGTTGCGGGCCGGGCAACAACTTTCACCTTCTCAGATCGAATCTCTCTTCGCCCTTCCCGGCCTCGCGCCGCGCCCTTCCTCTATCCGTCTCAACGCCAAGCCAAAATCTCCGCGAACTTCTTCCAAAAGTCATGAAGCGTAACCTCATCACCTCCCTGCTCGCCGTCGCTTTCTCCGTCGCCGGCATCGTCCCATCACGCGCCGCCGCGCTCGCCGAGGCAGCCACTGCCTACGCAGCGCCTGACTCATCCAGCATCGCGCTGGGCACCGCCCGCGCCGGCTCCCGCATCGCCACCACCCCGGCCCCCTCAGGTTGGCAGGCCGTCGAACTCGCCGGCCCTCATACCGTCTACGTCGCGGAAAAGGACACTCTTAAAAACTTCGATATCCGCCCGGGTGCATCCTACTTGGCCTCCCCCCGCGCCGACGCCCCGGTCATCGGCATCGCCGGTGAAAAGGACGCCGCTCAATTCGCCGACATCGCCGGTCGCTACAATAAATTCTCCCTCGATCGCGTGCTCATTGGCTTCGTGCGACTGCCCGTCTCGCCCGTGACCGCGGTCAGCGCCGTCACGCCCGGCCCGGTTTCCGCACCCGTCTCAGCGCAGGCGCCTGCTCCGGCAACAACCGCCGCCGACGCCAATATTCTGCGCCAGGATATCCCAGCCTCCGCTCCAGCCCGTGCAGCGTCCGAAACCGGTGAGCCCCAGCTCGCTCGTATCTTCTTCGGCACTCTCGCCTCCAGCCGCAGCGCATTCCACCCCCGCCGCCCCTACGATTTCCAACTCAACGACAACAACGGCAATCGCCTCGCCTTCCTCGACACCAGCCGCCTGCTCCTCACTGAGAAGCTCGAAACCTTCCTTGAGCGGAACATCACTATCCTGGGCACCGCCGAGACTTCCGGCTCCACCGGAGCCCTCGTCATCCACGTCGAGACCCTCAAGCTTCGCTAAAAGCTCCCGGTTCACTCCCCTTGCCAGCCTCCCGCTCTTAGACTCGCGCCCAAATGGAACTTATTGATGGCAATCTGATCGCGTCCACCATCGTGGCCGAACTCAAATCCCAGGTCGCCGCCCTCCCCGGCCGGCGCCCCTGCCTGGCACTGGTGCGCGTTGGCGAGGACCCCGCTTCCGTCTCCTACGTTAAAAAGAAGGAGAAAACCGCCGCCGAAATCGGCATCGAAAGCCGCATCATCCTGCCCCCCGTCACCATTCCGCAGGCCGATCTCGAAAAGCTTATCGACGACCTCAACGCCGACCCTTCGGTCGACGGCATCCTTGTCCAATCCCCCCTGCCCAAGCCCCTCGACGAGCACGCCGTCTTCAGCCGCATCGCCCCGCACAAGGACGTCGACGGCTTCCACACCGTGAACATCGGAAAAATCGCCCAGGAGGACGACACGGGCTTCGTCGCCTGCACTCCCGCCGGTATCATGGCACTGCTGGCCCGCTCCGGCACCGACCTCGCAGGCAAACACGTCGTCGTCCTCGGCCGGTCCCTCATCGTCGGAAAGCCCGTGGGTCTGCTCGCCCTCCAAAAAAAGGCCGGAGCCAACGCGACCGTCACCTTCTGCCACTCCGGCACACGCGACCTCCCTGCCATCACTCGTCTCGCCGATGTGCTCATCGCCGCCATCGGACGCCCGGAGTTCGTCAAGGCCGACATGGTCAAGCCCGGCGCCGTCATCATCGATGTCGGCATCAATCGCGTCACTGATGTATCCAAAAAAACCGGATACAAACTCGTCGGCGACGTCCACTTCGAGTCCGTCGCCCCGCTGGCCTCCAAAATCACCCCAGTCCCCGGCGGTGTTGGCCCGATGACCGTCTGCATGCTTATGCAGAATACCGTCAAAGCCGCCCGCCTCGCCCGTTCCTGATCCGCATCATTCCCCCGCTCTTCCGGCTCGACTTGTGCTTCTACTGCCTTACCCAACCTACTTTAAATGAGCGCCCTGCCAAAGGTTCTAGTTGTCGACGATCAGCCGGTGAACGTGCAGTTGCTCAAGCGTGCCCTCGAAAAAGAGAAAATTGGAGTCATCACCGCGCTCAACGGACATGACGCGCTGACCTTGGTCGATCGTGAACACCCGGACGTCATACTCCTTGACGTGATGATGCCGGAGATGGACGGCATCGAGGTCTGCCAGCGGCTCCAGGCCGATCCGGTCAGCAAAACCATCCCCGTCATCTTCATCACCGCCCGCAGCTCCAAAGAGGGCAAGCTCGCCGGCCTCGGGGTCGGCGCGGTCGACTACATCACCAAGCCCATCGACCTCGACGAGACGGTCGCCCGCGTCCAGACGCACCTCCGCTTCGTCCAAATCAACCGCGAGATGCTCGATCTCCAGCGCCGCCTGCAGGAAAGCCGCCGCACTGCATCCGTCGGCGCCATCACCCAGGGTATTGCGCATAACCTGAATAATCTACTGAGCGTGGTCTTGGGCTACCTCGAGCTCATCCGCCTCAACGCCGATACCCCCGACGCCGTCCGCGAAAATGCCGACCATCTCGACACCGCCGTCCAGCGCATCGTCGTGATCATCCGCCAGCTCACCTCTCTGGTGGTAAAGTCCAGGGTCCCCACGACCCCACGCCCGCTCGATGAGCTCATCGCCAATTCGGTCAGACGCCTGCAGAATGATCTGCGCAAGAGTCAACCTGCGGTCATCAGCGTGATCAATCCCCTCGTCCAACAGACCATCTCCACCCACGTCGAGGTGTTCGAGGACAGCTTGGTCAAACTGCTCTTAAACGCCTACGAGAGCTACGGCGAAAACTTGGATGGCCCCCGCGAGATCGTGCTCCGCACCAGCATACAGCCAGCCGTGCAACAGGACACCGGCCCCCTCCTTCAGATTCTGATCGAGGACAAGGGACGCGGTATCAACCCGGAAATCCGCGACCACGTTTTCGAACCCTTTACCAGCAGCAAGAACACCGTCGGCGTCGGCATGGGCCTCACCGTAGCCCGCCACTCGCTGCGCAACATGGGTGGCGACGTGGAGCTCATGGACAACCCTTCCGGAGGCACCATCGCCGTCTTCACCCACCCCGTCGACCGCCCTGTCCGTCGCGGCGTATTTCAGGAAAGCTCGAAATCAACCCCGCCCTTCGCCTGATAGAGGCTGAGCATCATTGCCTTCCGTGCCGGGCAGGGCTTGGGTAAACCTCCATGAAAACCCGCTCCTTTGGCTCCATCGCATTCCAATCATCCGAGATAGGCCTCGGCTGCTGGCAGCTCGGCGGCACCGATTGGGGCGCGGTCGAAGATGGCGACGCCCTCTCCATCCTTGGTGCGGCGGCCGATGCCGGAGTTAACTTTTTCGACACCGCCGACGTCTATGGCGGCGGTCGCAGCGAGTCACTGATCGGCCGTTTCCTGAAGGAATCGGGCCGCAAGGACATCTTCGTGGCGACCAAGCTCGGCCGCACCTCCGCACTCTACCCCGCCGGCTACAGCGAGGCCACCTTGCGCGCCGCCACCGAGGCTTCGCTACGACGGCTCGGCGTCGAGACTCTCGACCTCACCCAGCTCCACTGCATCCCCTTGGAAGTCCTGCGTCGCGGCGAGATCTTCGGCTGGCTTCGCCAGCTCCGCACCGAGGGCAAAATCCGCGCTTTTGGCGCCAGCGTGGAATCCGTGGACGAGGGACATCTCTGCCTGGCCCAAGAGGGCGTCTCCTCGCTGCAGGTTATCTTTAACGTATTCCGGCAAAGACCCGCCGAAACCCTGCTGCCGCAAGCACTGGCCAAGGGGGTGGCGATTATAGTCCGGCTTCCGCTGGCGAGTGGTGTGCTCGCTGGCGGCTTTACCCGCACCACGACTTTTGCCGCCGCCGATCACCGCAACTACAACCGCGACGGTGGAGCGTTTAACGTCGGCGAAACCTTCGCCGGCCTGCCTTTCCCCAAGGCAGTGGAGCTGGCGGACGCTCTTCGCTCCTTTATTCCCGAAGGCTGGACCATGGCGCAACTCGCGCAACGCTGGATCCTGGACCACACGGCGGTGAGCACCGTCATCACCGGCGCGAGTCGCGTGGCTCAAGTCGGAGCCAACGCCTCGGTCTCCGCGCTGCCCCGGCTCTCGACGGAATTGCACGCACGCTTGGCGGAGTTCTACCGTTCGGAAGTCCAGGCGCATATCCGCGGTCCGTATTGAAGCAGCGACGAAATCGCGTTCACTGACATGCTAGAGCCCATGCACGAACCGCTTCTGGATCTGATCCGCCGCCACGCCGCCCGGACACTCGATGAGCATGAGGCGGCAATGGCCGCGGATACGCTCCGCTTCGTCGCGTCAGAGCCGGACTGCCTGCTGCGCTCCAACGTGCAGGGGCACCTCACCGGCTCGGCCTGGATCGTGGACTCGGCGCGCCGGCGCACCCTTCTCACCCACCACCTCAAGCTTGAGAAATGGCTGCAACTCGGCGGCCATGCCGACGGCGACGGCGATTTGCTGGCCGTGGCCTTGCGCGAGGGCACCGAAGAGAGCGGCCTCACCCGATTGCGAGTGGTGAGCACCGGGATTTTCGACGTGGACCGACACTGGATTCCCGCGCGCAAAACCGAGGCGGCGCACTGGCACTACGACCTGCGTTTTATGCTCGAGGCCAACCCCGATGAACCCTTGGTCAGGGCTCAAAACGAGTCGAAGGAACTCGCCTGGGTGCCGCTCTCGGATGTGACGCGGCTAAACTCGGAAGAGTCCATGGCGCGCATGGTCAGAAAAACCATCGCGCTCGTCTAGGCGTTGTCCTCAAATTAAACCAATGCTCCTTGAGTGGAGAATCATGCTCGGCCAAGGCGAACGAAGCGGGTGCGGGCCAGAGGCCCGTGCTGCCTAGGGCAACACCGGCCCAGCTTGATTTTCCTCTCACCCGCAGGGCGCAGGCAGAGCGTCGGATTAAATTGAAGACAGCGCCTAGCGCCTCAGCAGCGCTCGACTTCGATGCTCACCACCGCGCAAGGCGAAAGCTCGACCGTCAGGGCGAGTTCACCATCGAGCGAAAGCGTCTCGTCACGAAGCAACACCGGCTCGGCCGCCGCGCGCAAGGCGGCGAGTTCCGCGGCCTTGGGATAATCCGGCGAACCCATCGCGCGCCAGGCGTGCAATGCGTTGCCGCGTTCGTCGTCAACCGTCCAGACCCGCACGCGGTAGCGGCCCTTGGTCAGTCCGCGCAGAAGAAACTCATCGCGACGGTGCACGCCTTTGATTTTCCAATCTCCGCCGCCGAGATCGGTCTCGATCACGTCAGGCAGATTCCAGGTCAACAACCGCACCTCACCCTGCGAGGAGCGAGTTGCCCGCGCCGAAGGGTGTGAAAGCGGCAACTCGACATCGTGGAGCCGGGCCAGCCAGCGATAGGCATGAAAGACAGGCTTCTTCACCCCGTGCTGGTTCACCAGGCCGTATTTGCCGGTGAAGGGCCGCAGGCTCAGGCCGCTCTCCTCAAAAATATCGCTCACCGTCCACCACATGTAGGAGTCGGCCAGACCCGACACCTCCTTGATGCTTTGCAAGGCGAAGGCGGCGGTGAAGGCCGTGTCCTTGCCAAAGACGTCCTCGTGCGCGGGCGAGCAGTTCCACTCGGTGAAATGGAGCTCGGCGTTGGGGAAGGCCGAGGCCGCGATCTCCTGCCGCACCCGCGCGACCTCCCGCGCCAGACCGGCCGGTCCTCGGTAATACATCGGTCCATCGGGCACGCCGAGCACGAGATCGGCATCCACCGCATAGTGATGCGTGGAGATAAAATCGACCGGCGCACGATGCTTCGCGCAGTAGTCGAGCAGAGCAGGCACCCACATCGTCTTGGAGGTGGCGGGGCCGCCGACGCGCAGGCGCGCATCGACCGCCTTCACCGCATGAGCCGTCTCGGCGTAGAGCTGGAAGTAATCCTCCCTCGTGCCGGTCCAAAAGGTGTTGTGCAAATCGGGCTCGTTCCAGACCTCGAAGTGCCAGGTGAGCACTTCCTCGATGCCGAAGTGATTCACCAGATGCGCGACAAAGCGCCGCACGAGCCGCGTCCATTGCGCCCAGTCCTTCGGTGGTGTGATGTTGCCGCGATAGTCGAAGATCGTCTGCGGGCCGCTTGCCAGCCGGGCGGGCATAAATCCCAGTTCAACAAAAGGCTTCATGCCTTGCGCCACGAAGAACTCGTAGATCTTGGTGGCATTTTGAAAGTTCAGGCGGGGCCCGCCGTCCGCCTCCTCCCCCCCATGGATCACGCCCACGTATTCGGTAAATATCCCGTGGAAACGGATGCCGCCAAAGCCGATCTCCTGCTGCGCGAGCCGGACGTGTTCGCGGAAATCCTCGCGCAAGGTGAGGTAGGCGTGACAGGAGCCAACCCCGCGCTGAAAGTAGCGGTTAAACGGAATCGTGGGCGCGGCTAGATCAACAGGGATGGGGTGTGACATGGGATGTTATCGAACGAGGTTTTTAAGAACAGGGCGACCAACCGTGGCTTCGCGCTTAAGCGGCTATCCGAGCAAATGCTTCTTAAGCGCAGGGTTCAATCCGATCCGCTATAATCGCCGGCGCTCGACCCGGCCCGTCGAAGCGGCGGATAAAAGGTGGCCGGAACAGGGAGGGTATTGAGGAGTCGCGATGCGCTCAACGCAAGGTGAGCTCCACCCGCACCGGACGATGGTCCGATAACCACGAACGAATAACCTCGGCGCTTTCGACCCGCACCGCCGCAGGCACCATCACGAAATCCAAGGCCCGCGTCGGAAACGGAGAGGGAAACGTTTTACCTCCCGCAGGTAAAAGCGTGTAGGCCCCGAAGTATTTCAACTCGTTCAACAAGCCGGTGGTGGCGTCGCTCGCGTGGCGCGAGGTATTGAAATCCCCGCAAACCAGAGGCGGCACACTCCAGAAAGGAGCGCGGGCATTGTGCTTTTCCTCCAAATAACGGAACACCTGCCCGACTTGATCGAGACGCGCCGTGCGCGAGCGGTAGTTAAGGTGCAGATTGAGCAAAGGCACAGTGCGTCCGGCCAGCATCACCTCGGCGAATAAAAACCCTTTTTCGCCGACCTGCTTGCGCCCAAACGCGACCGCCTCGCCTTCCAGTAATTTATGGCGCGATAAAAACGCATTGCCGTAACTCAGGTTAAAAATCCCCTCGCGCCGCGTGGTGCGCCCAAAGAGCGAGTGGGCATAGCCGGCATGCTCCTGCAGGTAGGCGACCTGGTCGAAATTACCCGCCCAGCGTGAATGTTCGTCGATCTCCTGCAACGCCACCACATCGGCATCCAGCGTCCGCAGCAAGGCCGCGAGTCGTCGCAGATGCGCTTGCATCGAGCGCCGCGACTGCAAGCCTTGGATCGGCCGCAACCCGCGACCATGGGCGATATTGTAAGTCACGATGCGCAGACGGGCCATGGGCAGGAAAGCCTGCGCCAGCGATCCCCAGAGGTTAAGCGCAAAAACGCCCCCTGTTTCGGCGCGCCTGTCTTAAGCGATCACGCCGAAGAGAAAATATCCGATGATCGCGGCAACATAAGCCGTCAGGCCGGTGAGCAGAAGGCACAGCTCGATGAAGAAGAAACGCGTTTTGCGGTCACGGTAGCACAGAATTTGCTCGAGCAAGGCGACGTCGTCTCCGCCCGGCGGGGCACGAAACTGCGTGACCCAGCGGATACGCAACGAACCGCCGAGAATCAGCAGCATGGAGGCCAGCACGAGCGTCAGGCCGCCCGCCAGCGCATAGCGCTGAAACAGCCCCGCCGCCGCGATCCGCGGCCCGGAAAAACCGGTGATGGTAAGGGCCAGCGTGGCCACTGTGAGCAGAAGCTGGGCTCGCGTCTGCAATACAGTGAACTGCTGCATGAGCAGCTTGAGCGCTTCCTGGACGCCACCACCGATCGCGAGCAGGTGGCGGGCTTCGTCGTTGTGGATAGGCAGAGGATTTTCGGGTGAGAATGGAGTCTGCATGTTGGAAACGGTGACGGGATTGGCCCCAAGGAAAAAGCGACCCGGCCTACAGATGCAAACCAAGCTTCCGCCCGCCCTGTTTTACGGCCTAGGCTCCGGCGTGCCCTCCCCGACCCGTCGCCCCTTCTTGCTCGCCGGCGCCCTTTGTTCACTCGCCCTGGCCGCCTGTGTCACCCGCCCGCCGATATCGCCGGCCAAGCAAGAGCGGCCCACCACCGCCATGATCGATGCCCCGAAAAACGCCCTCCCGCGCTGGCGCGCTTCTCTGTTGGCACTCAACGCCCTCTTCGCCGAGATAGACCGTGCTCTCGTTCTCCACGAATCACACCGGGCTCCCCTGCCCGACCTTACAACCGGGGTTCGCTCCCGGATGGCCACATTGGCTGACGCCTGTGCGCTGGCGCCGGATGAGCGGTTAGTCTTTGAGCGTATCCACGGTCCCGAGACGCCCTTCCCCGATCACCAACCCTTGCGCCAACTGGCCATGGCGCGCACGGTGTTGGCCCGCTTCGCTCTGGCGGAGCATGATCTCGCCCGCGCAGAAACCCTCGTGACCGCCAACCTCGCCCAAGCCCGGGCCACCTTGGCCGCGCAGGAGGGCCTCATACCGCTTATCCACGCCACCTCAGTCTGGCAGTCCTCGCTGGACGGGGTCGAAGCCCTGGCAGCCTCACCGGACCTCACTCCGGCGGCGGCGCATCGCCTGCTCACCGCTCTTCAAAACGACGCCCACCTGGCGCAATCCGCCCTCGCCGCCGCCCTTAATGGCGAATTCGACTTTATATACCGCGTGATCGTCGAACGCATGCCTCGGACCGACGCCCCCGACTTGCTGCTCTCCGCCATCGGCTCCCTCGGCATGGAGCCACCAAGTCCACTTGCGCCCGGCGAACAGGGAATCGGACGCACTGACATCCTCTTGCTCGATGTGCCCGCCACCTTGGCGGCCTACGAAGCGGACCTCACGCCCTACTTCGCGGCGTTGAAAAGATCATCCCGCCTCCCTCGCGACCTCTACGCAGGCACCACGGCGCACACGCTTGCCCGCTACCGGAAGGAACTCGGTGCCTTCTACGACTACGCCACCCTCGACGAACAATCCACCCCGGCCTCGATCGCAAAGGTCCGCATCGCCCTCGAAAGCGCCCCCAATCCCGGCGGTAAACTGCTCGCGTGCTTCCTCACTCCTCCGTGGGAAACCTTATTCACCTCAACCCTGCGTCGCGAAGCCCACCGCGCCGCCATCTGCGGCCTGCTCGCCTGGCGCATCCACGGCCGTCCCGCGCCGTGGAGCGAGCTGACCGCTATCCTGCCCGCGCCGCCGGCCGACCCTTTTTCCGACGGTCCGCTCCGCTTTGCCCTCACCCCGACTCCGCGCATCTGGAGCGTCTATTCCAACGGCACCGATGACGGCGGGACGCTGGTGGACGATAACATGGGCCAGCCCGACGACCTTGTGTGGCAACCCTGATCGCTAGGTGGTGAAACCGGATTAAGCGGCGGGTCGCAGGGCCTCCGCAGGTGTGTCTCGGCGAGACAACTGCTGATCTGATGATTTCTCATCCGTCGTGCCTTTGCCGTCCTTTTTTTTCTCGTCCGATTTGTCTTCCTCACTCTTGGACTCGGAATCGGAGTCCGAACCGTCGCCGCCGCCGTAGCCGAGCACCTCGACTCCGATCAACGAAGGAAGAACCTCCTGCCGGCCGGCGGCACGGTCCTGTCGTCCGGCGTCCGCCGAGGAATTGCTGTTGGCCGCCGTCGTGTTGCTGGCAACGGAGAGACCGCCCAGGCTGGGGGCTGAGACGGCGGGGGCACCGCTGGTCGTGCCGCCAGCCTGAATGTTGGCGGCATTGAGCACGACCAAGGCGGAGATATTCAAGTTGCCCGAGGAACGAATGCCCGCGTCCCCGGCGTCGATCGTGCCGGTCGGGGCGATGAGATCGACGTCGCCGGGTTTCACCCCGGCGACGGTCGCCAGCACGCCGATGCCGCCGCCGGTGGCGAGACCGGCAAGGTCGGTCTTTACGTCGCCGCTTTGCGGATCGATGAGAACACGAGTGGGCGCGGCGGACTGGATAGTCTTGGAGGAAAAGCCGGCGGCGATATCGCCCAGGCTTGACCAAATGACGATGTCCCCACCACGCAGGGTAAAGATGCGCAATACGCCTATGTTAACGTCGTCGCGGGTGAAGATCGACACCGCGCCACCTCGCTCGGTTACGATGCCGGGAGGCGCGCTGGCCCGTTTAGGAGTATCAAAGCCCAAGATGAGACCACCGCCAGGGGCGAGCACGCGAATCTCGCCGCCGTTGGTGGTGCGAATCTCACGCGAAGAGAGCGAGAGATCACCGGTCCAGCTCTTTGAGCCCGGAAAGAGTGCATCGATGGCGGCGTCACCGACAGCGTAGGTGCCAAAGCTGGCGACGTCGGGATTGCCATGATCACGCCCCGCGTCACGCAGAACCGCATAGAAGAGCGAAAGGGAGAGACTGTCGCGCTGCTCGACGGGAAGGGCGTTGAACGCGGTCCAGGTCTGCGTCGGGGTGGACTCGGACAAGCCCATCAATTCGGCCAGATCAGGCAGATAGCGGGTCGCGTAACCATCCGCGAGGGTAGGATCAAGGAAGCGATGGTTGAACGCGGCATAGTTCGCCGATTGCGAACCACCAAGACCGGCCTCAACGGTGACAGATGCGCCGGTCGCCGGGAGGTAGGG
Source organism: Verrucomicrobia bacterium IMCC26134 (assembly GCA_000972765.1). GTDB lineage: Bacteria > Verrucomicrobiota > Verrucomicrobiia > Opitutales > Opitutaceae > IMCC26134_A. The sequence continues at coordinate 2,618,586 of CP011265.1, forward strand.
ATTACGGTTATTGGCGATGCTGGTAATGCCCACGGCGGTGCCGTCTTGCGGGTCGGCGCTTCCAGGCGTGCTGCCCAGATCAAGGTTGCGGCCGGCTTGGACCTGCAACGAACCCGGACCACCGATCTGGATATCACCCGCGTTAGGGTTGCCGGAAGCCGGCGAGGCGACGGTCACGGAGGATAACAGCAGCGCGTTTCCAGCCGAGCGAGCCTCGGTGCGAAGCGCTGAGTTGGTGTTGTAGGCGACGATGTCGCGCCCGGCGCTCACCACACTGATGTCAGAAGATCGGTTATTCTGGAGATAGAAACCAATGTCGCTGATATCTCGACCGGCAGAGATGCGCGCGGATTTGGAGGAGAAAAGGGTAAGTCCGGAGACGTCACCCTTAAGCGCATAGATGTAGGCCGGAGTGTCGTCGGCGGCGTGTAACAATCCGGAAGTGTGCAAGGCTTGCTTGGTTTGAATAACGCCAAACGCGCCTTCACTGGAACCCGACTCATTGAACAAAGGGTTGAGGGTGTTATCAAACAAAGTGGCAGACGTGGTGCGCGAGCCTGCGATGCCAAAGCCCAGCGGATTCGTGACCCCCGGGATCTTGGCCGGATCGGCGTCGGACAGGTTCACCTTGGACGTGGACCAGACATACGGGTTGAGCGTAGCGTCGTAAACCACCGAGGATTGCTGGAGGCCGATGCGCTGGAGCGCATTCACCGAGCCTAGCGCAATCAACTCGACCGTCCCGGAGGGGGCGGGAGCAAGCTGGAGATTGCCAAGCAGATTGAGATCTCCTGCGAAGACGGTGGTCGTGAGTCGGCCGGGTAAAAGGGAGATGTTGGCAGACAAGGGATCGGCGGAGCTTTCCGCCAATCGAAGCCACGGTTGACTGAAGGTGGAGAGGGTGCGGCCAAAGGTGTTGCTCGATGCGAGGTTGTCATAAACGAGGACGTTTTGATACCACGTAAGCAGGGAACCGGCGTCGCCATTGGACTGGGCCTTGAACGAAACGTCGCCGGTGAGCGCGGACAGGGCGACAAACGTCTCGGGCGCGTAGGTCGAAAAATAGCTTTTATGAAAATAGCTGTTATTGATCCCCTGAGGCACAAGGAATGCATTGGCGACCTGGCCGAGCAAAAGGTCGTCGTGTGCGCTGACCGTAAAGCCTCCTTTGCCGACGAATAATGTGGTCGGAAGCCACGTGCTGGTATCGGGCGCGGCGAGGCCGAGCGCGGCCTTGTCAGCGAGCGAAAGGGTGGTGCGTGTGGCATTGGTAAGCACGCTGGCACCGACGCTGATTTCGCCCGATCCACGCTCCACGTAATAGACGCCGCCATCCACGTTGCGACCGGCGCGCACCGATAGATCGCCTCCGCCGAGTTCCAGGAGCGAGTCGGCCGAGGGCGTGCCCTTGGGCATGCGCGCGTTGGTCGGGACGGACGCGGAGATATTCTTCACATCGCGCCCCGCGGCGAGCGTGACATCGCCTCCGCCGAGCGCGGCCACGTCTTGGAAGAAGTTGCTGAAATCCACCCACCAGGAAGTGGAGGCCACCTCGTTATGGTTACCGCTGACGCGAACGGTGGCAAACTGGCCGGTGACAGGGTCGACCGCACCGCGCCGATAGAGCCAGTTCGAGGGAAGCTCGGCGGACGAATCATCCAGCAAATCACCCTGCACCTCGACCGACCGGATAATATCGTGGTTTGCGAAGACGGCGACACTACCGCCGCCTTGGCTGTATTGCACCGCATACGGGCTCGCCTGCTGCACCGCCCCGAGCGAGGACGTGGACAAATAGCCGGTGCGCGGAATGTCGAAGTTTTCGATAGGTTCGGCCTGCGTGCCCGCTGTGTAAATGGTGGCGAGCGGATTCAGGATGCGCACGTCACCGCGAGCGGCGATGGAGATGTCACCCGTGCCGGTGCGTATGACCTGAAAATAATTTGGAATGATATTGGCCGCGAGATCGACGTTCTGGCCGCCAAACGGATTGGGGAGTTCGGGAGCACCCTTGCCCAAAAGCACTGAACCGGCCCCGGTGTCGGACTGATCAGCGGCCAACACGCGACCGGGATCGGCTGATCCGAAGTCCGCACCCGCCACCAAACGGTATGACCAAGACTGCGTGCCCGGAGACATTAAGACAGCCTGCCAGAGGTCGCCCTGAACTTCGGAAACGGAGCTGAATCCATCGCTCAAGGAACCGAAGGTCGCGGTCGCCTCGTTGTAACCGAACACGAGATTGCCGGCGGCTCTCAGAGTGAGCGCACCGGGTTCAAGCGCGGCACCTGAGCGGTAAGACGAGAAGTCCCAAATGTGATCAAGTGTGAGATCGCCGTCGCGATTGATAATTTCGGTGCCAGCACGGATATGCAGCACGGAACCCAGTTCGGGACGCGCAGAAAGCAAACGCTCCGTGATGACAGAGGCGTGACCGCCAAAGGACGTGACGTTGTCCAAAACAGTGGCCTGAACCCCGGTCGTTATCTGCCCACCTTGGGCAGCAAGGTCAAAAAGCTTGTATCCTTCCGCTACTACACCCGATGCGCCAATTACGGAACCGGCAATCGGCCTGATTTTAAGATCGTCTCCGACGTCGGTTTGCGGCGCGCGGAGGTTCAGGATGCCTTCTAGTTTTCCCTGCGCGGCACTCGCCTCATCCCGGGCGTCCACTGACAGGTCGATGGTTGATCCGGTCTGGATATCAACGAACGCGGTGGTGTCGAAGGCACCGCTTTTCTCAGTGCCAGCGGAGAGAGAAACCGAGCCCCCTTTGCCTGCATGACTGAAATGCGTTCCCGACGCATCTAGGAGCGCGCCGGCGGACAGGGTCACGCCACCGCTAGCCATAAAATCTATCCGTCCACCAGTCAGGCCTGAAGCATCGATGCGGCCTGAAACCTGGATAGAACCCTCATCGGCGGAGAGGCTGAATGTTTTTGCTTTGGCTGTGCCAGAAAGCAGGACGTCGCCCGAGCGCGCACGGAAGGTGCGCGAGAGCGTGAAACCACCTGAATCCAGAGCGGTGTTCAGATCGGCGAGCGTTTGCTCGGGGAGGGATCCGGCATCGAGGCTGAAGGAGGCTGCCGCACCCTTTTCGCCGCTTTGTCCGAGCAGACTTCCGGCCGTGGTAAAGGTGCCGATCGGCACGTTGATCGACAGAGAGCCGGCGTCCCCGCCAGCAGATTGGGCGGAGACCTTTAACGTGCTGCCAGACGCCACCGTGACGGAGCCACCATCAGCGGAGAGCGAGATCGTCCCGCCGTTGGTGTATTTGGTGATATCGAAAAAGGTTTTCGCGGTGCCGCCGACATCAAGGAAGCTCGCCGCCACGGTGCCCACCGCCACATCGCCGCTCGTCGCGTGCAGTTGGAGCGTGCCGCTAGGCAAGGAGATGTTGCCGTCCAACGCGACACTGGCGCCGGTGAGGGCTAGCTTCGCGCCGATTCCATCCGTCTCGGAAGCCGAGCCCGGACCACCGAACGAGGTGACGCGGAGCGTGCCTCCGGCGGTCAATCGTGCATCGGAGGCGGTTGCCCCGGTGATGACCGGAGCGGTGATGTCGAGGTTATCGGTGGTCGTTAGGCCCCCCGTGGCGGTTGCGATCACGCCCTTGGCACCTGAGAGACTTATGTCAGCGAAATGGCCGACGTGGACCTGTCCTTTGCCGAGGCTAAGTGTGCGGGTGGCCGAGAAACTCAGGGTGCCCGAGGAAGGGCCGGATACGTCGGCTGCGAAACCGCCAGCCCCTGCATCAATCAGAATATCCTGGGCGATAAAAGCGGAGGTGCCGCCATTGGTATTGAAGCCGCGGAAAACGGGTGAATGAAGCGCAAGACTGGCTACAGCGGATGAACCAACCTGCCCGGTGCCGTATATATCGATGGACGTGTAGCTCAGCAGGGAGAGCGCCTGGGTGGATTGTTGCAACGCCGCCAGACTGGCGTCGGTAAGCACCAACCCGGGATCGGCCCCGAGTTCGCCCGGGGCAGTGAGTTGCAGGCTGACACGACCACTGTCGATAGTGAGGTTATTACCGCTGAAAGAGGCCGCTTCGTCGAGTGTCGTCACGCCTGTGGAATCGAAGGTGAGACCGGTCCCGCCCTTGATCACTGAGTCGGCGCCCACGATCAAATTCGGGAGGGGAAGCGCGTTAACATCCACCCCAAGGCGTGAAAGTTTGACCGCGCCGCCCCCGACCCGAATGAGCGCGCCATTTCCACTGCCGGCGACAGTCACGGCTCCGATCGACAAGTCGTCGGATGCGCCACCCAGCGAACCACGCTGCTCGATCGCGGAACCTTCGGCGATCGTAAGGTTTTGCTTGGAAACGAGGACGAGGTCGGCTCCAGCCAAAGTCGATCCGGCGTTATCGATGGTGAGGTTGTTGGTGCTGACGGAAACAGCGGTGCCGGCGGTGGTGTTTTGACGGCTACCGCCGATGAGCAGACTTGCGCCGGTGTAGGCGCTCAATTCGGACGCATCCAGGACAAGTTGGCCGGGAGCCCCGGTCGCGCCAGGACCGGCGATCAAAATATCGACCGGACTATCGATGTCGATGAGTCCGCCGCGACCGCCTGTGGTCGTGGCGCTGATGGCACCCTTGAGGGTCATCGTCTGGGTTGCAGAGAGAACCAGTTGGCCAGCGTCGATGGGCAGGCGGGCAACGGAAACATTATTGGATTTTGCGCTGGCGGGCAGGAAGGTGCTGGCCAGTGAGTTTTCGTATTCGGCTCGGGCGCGGACAACCTCGGTTGAGGCGATTTCAAACGAAGCGCGTAGCGGCGCGAAGTCCGCAGGGGTTTCCACCAGCGAATTAAAACGGTAGCCAGACACCACGGAGGAACCGTCCGGAAGAAGGCAGGCGGCCGACACGGGCACGCCGGATTTTGGCGTCACCAAAAATGCCCCGGGGAGCAAAGCGTAGCGGGCAGGCAGCAAGGTGTAGGTGCCAGCGGCCAAGCCGCCGCCGTCGGAGAGATAGACCTGATCGCCGACTGAAAGACCGGCGTTGGTGTAGCCGGTATCAGTGCCAAAACTGGCTCGGGCCAGGGGGCTGGTATTAAAGGGGGCGTAGGGCGCGTAGTCGGCCGAAAAGGACGGGATGACCGCGAAGCTCGTGGTGGAAGCAAGGACATCGACGGTGCCGCCCGTGCCGCTGACCCAGCGGAAGGCGTAGAGATCGCCGCCGCCGCTTGTATTGACCAATGAGCTCGGTTCAGTGACGACGGAAGCACCGGAGATATTGACCGTCTTGGCGGGTGCGCCAGCGACCGTGATGTCTTTGCCGGTAGGGTCGATCCAGGTCGAGCCATTGAGCACCAGACCGTAGGGGATCGTTTTTCCATCGGCCGAAACCGACGTGATGCTTCCCGCGCCTAAGGTGACTTGGGCTGCGGGCGTGACCGCCTGACCCGTGATCAGATCAACCGGTGCGGGGCCAGTTCCGTTCCAGCCCACATTAATGGTGCCGATGGGAGCGCGGAGCGCGCCGCCTTGGTTGATGGAGCTTGCGTAAAGATTCAACGTGCCACCGGCCGAAAGCGGGATCGGGCGATCATCACCCTTAATAATCGTGATGCTGCCCGGCATGGAGCCGCCATCCTGATAATCCGATGCCGCGATGGAGAAAGTGGTGGCGGTGGGCGGATAGATCTGCCCCGCCGAGATGACGAGATCGCCGGCCAAATCGAAGGTGCCGGCACCACGCAGGTCGCCGCCGGCAACATCCAGAATCGCGCCGCCGATACCTTGTAAAGAGAGGTTGCCGACATCGATCAGCTTGCCCGCTTCGACCACGAGGGAGCCAGTGCCGTGGGCCGGAGAAGAGAAATACGGTTCGCCTCCGACCAAAAAGGCTCCGAGCACCTCGCCGCCAAGATGAGGCGTATCGAGATCCGTTCCCAATTTGACCGTAGGAGCGGTAAGGTGGGCGACCCCGTCAGCATAAATGACACCGTTGCCACCGACCGCCAAGGTGCGGAGAGCAGCGAGCTCGGTGTCGCCGTTGAACCGCGTGGTGCCGGACAGCGTGATGGTATCGAAGCTGCCTTCATTCAGCCGATCCGCGATGATATAGCCGTGTCCGACCGCTTCACTCGCAGAAGACTGAACGATATCGAGCGTGACATCGAAGGGCGTAAGCAAAGTTCCGCTGTTGAGCGTCTGATAAATACCAGAGGAAACGGTGATAGTCCCGCCAAGCTCGAACACGCCGCCGGCAGCTCCGCGCAAAGTCGAATCGAGCCGAAGTTGCTGGCCACCGACGAAGCTGATCGAGCCGGCATTGCTATCCACCTGCGTGGCTAAGCGATCCGTAGCCCGGCCGATATTCGCCGCGCTTCCCCCGAAAAAGGTGTAGGCGGGATCGAGATCAAGCACGCCGCTGGTTCCGGAAACATCGAGAAACGATCCAGCCAGCGCGTTGATATTGCCGGAGACCTTGATCGTGCCGCCAGCTAGGACCGAGCCGGTGCGATAGCCGAGACCGGTAGTGTCAGGGACAAGCGCGGTGACCCCTGCGGTCGACAGGCAGCTGGCGGAGCCCAGAACGACGGTATCCACTGCGAGATTATTGCCAGTGAAGGGAAACAGACGGTTCGAATCCGAACTGCCGCTAATGCTGATTGAACCGCCTGGTGCGCTGACGAGCCCGTTTATCGCGATCGTATCGCCTTTAAGGGAAACGGAGCCCTTCGGATCGGTCACAATGCTCGCGCCGTCGCCGACCAAGAGGTCGCCTCGGACCAGCAGCGGATTTGAAGTGTTAAAGGTATCGCGAACCCCTGTGGCTAAGAAGGAGAGATTCGCGGCAGTCCGCAGGCCGTCCGGCTTGAGGTAGGGTGTAAGGGAAATGCCGCCGGGCGAGGCCACGTCCACCGCTGCGAGCCAGCTTTGCACCAAAGGTGCAATCGCAGTGCCTGACGAGACCATGAGCGCAGGCGCGAAAATATCTCCTCCCGCAGACGGCCTGCCGAGGCCGCGCAGGGTGAAACTGGAAAAACCGCCATCGCTGAAAAAATCCGACCCGAGCAGGAGTGTATCGTCATTCGCGGTAGAACCGCCGACCTGCACCATGGGTGCCTGCAGGGTGAGCGATCCTCCTTTGGCGCCAGAGAAACCCATCAAGGTCGTTTGCGCGGGATTTAAATCGAGGACTCCGCCGATCACGGAAGCTATAGTGGGATCCTGTCCCGCGGAGATCGCCAGATTTCCGCCCGCGCCAAAGGTGTATTTCCCCGAGGCATTGGCAAGGACGCCGCCCGACACGTCGAGCATGCTGCCGTCGCCGAAAGCAGCAGCATAAGCGCGGATGGAAATCGATCCGCCTGCTGTCACCAAAGGCTGGATACCGGAAGCGGTCGAATCAGTGCGCTCGTTCACCACCAATGCGGCGGTGCTGAGATTCACGCCACCGGCGAGGACAAAGCGGCCGCGCCCTTCGGCCACTCCGGGGCTGGAGGCGGCATTACTCCCTGAAAAGAGCGCGTTTCGGGTGCCGCTGGAAATATTCGTGACGGTGAAATCAAGTTTGCCGCCGGGAGAGGTGATGTCGTCCTCGATGAATAAGTTTGCCGCTGCGATAGTCAGGCTTCCGCCCGGCTGTAACGTGAGTGCTGATCCATCAGCCACGCGGACATCGCCTTCGCTATTTCCAATGCTGACCACTCCAAATCCAGCGTGATTAAAGACACCGGGCGAGAGCACCACCTCGGCCAGGCGGTCGGCGCGCAAAGCACTAGGCCGACCATCTGAAGTGAGCGCAAAGGCATCGGCCGGCACGAGCGATATATTCTTTTCGAAACGCAGAGCGGGGGGCGTGCGCGAATCGGTTAAGAAGTTACGCTCGCTTGCCGGATCCTGATATTGTGCCTGAAATACTAGTGACAGGCTTGCCGCCGCAGGCATGGCGGTGCGCTGGCGCGGGCCCGCCAAGGTCAAGCCCGACAAGGCGCCATCAATCGCCATTGCGGGGGCCATGATGCTCAGCGAACCGCCCTTTCCACCCTGCACGTAGCCTTCCTCGTAGTGGGAACCGGCCTGCAGGTTGTTCACGAAGGTCTCGGCGGGGATGTTCCACTTGGCGTCTACAGGGGTGGAGAATCCTTTGTATAGTCCGCTGTAAACCCGGTCGGGCGTGGCCAATGAGATGTCGAAAACCTGCCCGTTCGATATCACCGCACTGGTTTGCACGGTGGCGCCGGCATAGTTTATCCAGCCGCCGGAGACATTGATCGAAGAACCGGGTTGCAACACCACCGAACCGCCGGCGTTGAACTGAACCTTGCCGCCGTTCGAGGTGAGCTGCCCCACCGTGCGCTCCATGAGTGCCACGTAGCCAGTCGTATCAGCCAGCGGAGTCCCGACCCAATTCGTGCCGTTGTAGGTGCCGGCAACCCGGGTATCTACGACGATGGTCTCACCACGAAGCGCACCGTCTTTCTGCAGTGGGGAGTTGGCAAGTTCGGCACCGCGCAACTGGACGGAAACGAAATTTTCCGCCGTCGAAGCGGCGACGTCGGTTGAACCGCCTACGTCGAGCAATGCGTTTTTGTCGGCGTATATCTGGCCCTCGGTCGTGACAAAAGCGCTGGCCGCGGACGCTCCTGCGCCGGTGAAGTTCCACCGGCCGGCGTTCACCTTCAAATCAGCGCTGGGGGCATAGTAGGCCGAATCTTCGCCAAAATGAACGACCAGACCGGTGACATTCGCCTGCGAGCCGAGGGCGAGGCTGGTGCCGACGACGCGTTCCGTGCTATCCCACTCGGGCAGGATTTGCGTAAGGCTGCCGGCACCGAAAGAAACCAGCCCGGTGGATTTTGAGAGAAATGAAGGCATGCCGGAGAATCCTCCGCTCCCAACCGAATCGTAGCTCGCCAACAAATCCACCCGGCCGTTGCGCGAAACGGAGGTGGAGCTGTTGATGGCCCCGTCCTGATTCACGGTTTTACCTGTGATCACAACGCTGGCCCGGGGCGCATCGATTAAACCACCCAAAGCATTGGTGGCAGTGCCGATGTCAGCGAAGGTGCCATCCACCGTGACGATGCCGGCGGCGGCCCCGGTTTTGCCAACGAAAACATCGAGACCGCGCAGGGTCGCATCGCCACTGTCATGGGCGGCCATGCCCACCTCGAGACCGGCCGCGAGAATAGTCTGACCGTCGGGGGTGGAAATGGTGCCGGCGTTGCTGACACGCGGGCCTACCAGTGCCACGCGACCGCCGACTTTGTCGGCACTGGTCGGGCTGAGGAGCTGCGCGCCCTTTTGAACAACGACGTCGCCCAGCTGGGCCGGAGTGTAGTTCACGCTCACCAGTCCGGAGCCGACCTTGGTCAGGCCGGTCGGGGTGAAGTTTACCACCGTCTTGCCGTCGGCGTCAGCGTCGAGGGTGTAGTCTGTGTTCGCCACAAGGTTGGTATAGCTCAGGCCGGTGGTGTAGCGGACGACTGGTTGGGTGCCGGGGAGCACCTTGGCGTTGGTCGTGTAGTAGCTGGCAAACTCGCCTACGCCGAACAAAGGATCGGATGCCGTGGCGTTGAATAAAAACTGGGTGTCGGGATTATTGAGCAGGCCGCGAGAAACCAGGGTATCGTTGATCGAAAGCGACGAGGCCACCAACGCGTGGACATTGATCTGCGAGGCACCGCCAAAAATGATGCCGTTCTGGTTGATGACATACACCTGGCCGTCCGCTTTGATGGAACCGAGAATCTGCGAAGGCACGCCGGTCGGGTCGGTCACCTTATTAAAGGCGATCCACTGGCCTTTGTCGGCTCCGCCGGCACTTTGATCGAAGGTGAGCGTGGTTTCCTGGCCTACGTTAAAACTGCTCCAGTTGAGCAACGCCTGCTGGGCGGTTTGCTTGACCGTGACTGAGACATTGATCCCGTCGGTCGAGTCCTCAACCGGAAGGTTAGCCCCCTGCCAGAGAGAGATATTGCCAGCGACGCCGGGATGCACCTCCAAGCCGCCGGTAGTCAGTCCGTTCGGCACCATGCCGTCGCTTGCGAGTGCGGCGGCGCGGGCCGCGCTTTGCATGGTCTGCACCGCACCCAGAGTGAGCGTGGTGCGGCGAAGCGATTCTTGCGCACGGGAGCGGATCGCCTGCGCCTGAGCAGCCGTCACATCGCCACCGCCGGCGACGGGACCACCCGCCCCGGCGGGAGCAGCGAGGGTCGGCGACGCGGCACGACGAAAATTATCCCCCGCATGCGCAGGGAGGGCAGCCCCCATCAAAGCCAGCAGGCCCAGGCTCAAGGAGCGCGACGAGACGATGGCAGGGCCACGTTTGCCTTTGGAACGGCGGGCGGGTTTCGACGGACGGAACATGATGGATGCGGCGGACGGGCGGGACAGAGAGAGTGAGGGCGGTGCGGACGGCTCAGGGCTTGATCGTCTGGTCGATCAATTTGTCCTGATAATCCTGGATCAGGTTTTGCAATTTGACGCGGGTGGTTCCGACGAAGGGCTCCCGGGCGGTCAGGGCTTCACCCAAGCTGAATTTCTCGTAGCGCTGAAGGATTTCCAAACCGAGTTTGATGGCGGCGGCGTTTTTGCGCTGCTGGTCTTCGACCTGGCGATCGAGCTCGATGCCGCGAGCCTCCAATTTGGCGCGCTCCGCTTCCTTGGTCTCGGCCACCTCGGCGATCTGCTGGCGGGAAACCTTCCATGCCGCCAGATCGGTTTTCAGTCGCTCGATCTCCGCAGCCTGGCGGGCGGCGAGTTCCTTGGCCTCGGCAATGGTTTTTTGCGCGGCGTCACGATCCGCCGCACCTTGCTTGATGAGGGCCGCGACCTGCGCAGCCTGGTCCTTGATCTTCTGGTCGGAATCGGCCTGTGCGGCCTGCAGGTTGGAGACCTGGGTCTGGGCGTCGCGCAGCTGCAGCGTGGTGGCGCGCAGGGAATCCCGCAGACGTCCTTCAACGGCGTTGGCCGGTTCGGCGGCGCAGAGGAGCGATACAGGCAGGACAGCGGACAGGCCGAGGGCCAGGAGGAGGGAGGAGAGTCGGTTCATGGTCAGAATTTTGCGTTGAGATCGATTTGGAGGACGTCGGCCTTGAAGGTGTCGCCCGCGATGCTGTTGGCACTCATCCAACGAACGCCCATCCAGACGTTCTGGGAGAGCGCGAGATTGCCGGAGACGGTGTAGCCTTGGAGATTGGTGCCGCCGCCGCCGAAATCGGAATCGGCGAAACCATCCACCACAGCGTCGGACTCGACGTAGCGATAGCCGAGGCCAGCCGTCCAATCCCAGGCTTTTTGGAGTGCGACGGCGCCGACCTGAAGATTAACATTCCAGCCCACGTTGCCGCCCTCGTAGTCACCGCTGAATGAGTTGTTGTTGCGCGGTCCGGGGAGTTGGGTGGGGCCGTTGCTTGCGATGTCGCCCGAGTTGAAGGCGAGGTTGGTGACCACCTCGCCGATAAGCGAAACCTGGAAAGGTTCGAAGTGGTTGTAATCCAGACGGGCGGTGGCGGCTAGCTCGCGGAAGGGCGTGGCGAGACCGAAATACTGGAAGTTGCCCGCGCCAGGGAGGGTCGAGTTGGTGAGCTCGCGCAGGGCGATGTAGGTGTTGCCCTTCTGGGCGAAGCCGGGGCGAGAGCTGTCGGTTGAACCGATGAAGCCAGACGTGGTGTTGAGCGTGGTCGCGTCAATGGGCGCGGAAACCTCGCCCTCGACGTTCTGAAATTCGTAGAGCGCGATAGCTGCCTTTAGGGTCAGATCATTGTTGATGTTCCAGATGACGCCGGTCTGGGCGGCGTAGAGCCACTTATCCTGACTGGCGTAGGCCTTGCCGCCGCCGGATGACGCGGTCGAATCGGTGCCGAAGTTCAGGCTGGTGTTAAACACCGGCAAGGCGCCGAGGGTGAAAAAGGGAGTGAGGTTTTCGCCGACCTTGCGTTTGCCCTGAAGCACGAGCCCGTCGAAGCCGAGATCGTTCGACCAGATCATGCTGGTGGCAAAAAACGGGTTTTCGGTGCGGCCAATGATTGCGCTGAAGCTGCTGCCGGCCTTCGGCTGGATCTCATATTTCAAGAAGACGCGATCGAGCCAGAGGGCGTATTTACTGAAATTACCGCCGGAGGCGCCGAAGCTCTGGTTCTGCGAAACGGGCGAGCTGCTCTCGCCGGTGGCGATGCGCAGGCCGGAGGTGAAATTATCAGCCAGGTCGATTTCGGAGCCGAGACGAGCGCGGAAACGGAAACGCTCGCGGGTCTGGTCGGCGTTGTAGGAAGGCGGCTGGGCCGTGCTGGTAGAGCTGAAGTAGTCGACCGGCGCGGCGGTGTTGATACGATTGAAGTCTATCGTGCCGCCAGGAACGCCGCCGTCGGGATAAAAATCGCCTTCGTAGCGGAAGCGGACGTCGCCGAAAAACTTATACTTCGCCACCCACTCGGGGAAGGTGCGCGGGGCGGCCCAGTTTTCCGCAACGGCCTCGGCCATCACATCGGACCGGATTTCCTCGATCATCTGGCGCTTCACGTTGGCCGGAATGTAGGTGACGCGCACCGTGTCCGGCTCGAGGGGAGGAGGCGCGACCGGTGCAGGCTGGGCTGCGGCCGTGATGGCGGCACGCGCTTGGGTGGCCTCGGTCTCCGCCTGCTCGACCAGCTTGGCGGCATCGGCGGCGGGCAGGAGGCCACGCTCCACCATCAGGCGGATGAGGTTGATGGTCGCGTTCGGCGTGGGGGTCGCGGGTAAGCCGGGGGCGGTCGCGCTATCCGCGCTCTGGGCCGAAACCACGGCGGGCGAGACGGCGCAAGCCATGGCGGCGAGCAATAATGCGCTGAGGCGACTGGAGGAGTTTGATGTTTGGGACATAGACAGACTTTAAGTTCCGGAAAAGGGGCGTTGGAGACTGAGGCGTATGACGATGGGCATCGGCATATCCTTGGGGGGTGGACCATCGAGCTGGAGTTGAACGAGCTGCTCTTGAATGAGCGACTTGTCTTCCGTCGAACCCGTGCCGGTGAGCTTGGCGCGGACGACGCGACCGGTGAGGGGATCCAGCCAAATACGAAGGGTGCCGTTGAAACCGAGGACACGGGTGCGGGCGTCCTTCTGCAAGGCTTCGGTGATCTTCGGCTTCAAAGGGCCGGCATACCAGCCGAAGCGGCTGGCCGGTGTGCGTTGACCGCTACCAGAGCCGCCGATGCGGCCGCCACCTTTGCTGACCCCCAGCCCAAAGCCATCGGGCGGTCCGTCGCCCTTCAGGCCGGTGCCGAGCGCTGAGTCGGAAGGGGCGGCCTCGGCTGGCGAGGGCTCGGGCTCGCTGATCGTCTCCTGTGCGATCATCTGCTCGTTTTGAGGCGGCTCCGGGCGTGGCTCCCGGGGAGGAGGAGGCGGGGGTGGCGGAGGCGGCGGCAAGGTCACGGCCACGACCTGAGGGGAGGTCGGACGCTTAAAAGAGGAGTGGGGCTTGCCGCGCGCGAGGAATCCGATCAAGCCCACGACGACCAGCGCGGCCACCGTGATCTTGATTCGGTGGCGCCGGGCGAATCCGCCGCCCACCTCGTCGTTTTCGATGCGGTCCATGGGGAATCGTCAGCCCTTGGGCTGGGTGGCGAGGCCGATCTGGGTGAGGCCCACGCGGCCAAGGACGTCGAGCACGTCCATGATGCCCTGATACTGGGTGCCACGGTCTCCGCGCACGACGACCGGGAAATCGGGATGCGAAGCCTTGTGCTCGGCGAGGCGCTGCTCGAGTTCTTGGAGGCTGACCGGCACGGTATCCAAAAATATCTTCCCCTCGTTGTTCACCGTGATGGCCTTGCTCTTGGGGCCGCCGAGCGCCGGGGCATTGCTGCCGCGCGGCAGGTTCACTTTGATGCCCTGCACCCCTGCGGTGGTCATGATGATGAAGATGAGCAGGAGGACCAGATAAAGGTCCACCATCGGGGTGACGTTGATGTCGTCGTAGGACTTGTTGTCGTCAGCCTTCATTTCTTGATCGTCTCCTGCATTTCATCATCTGAATCGCGGCGGCGGCGGGCGCTGAAGGGAGCGGTGGTGGCGGTGGAGTCAGTAACGGGATAGAATTCGGCCATCTTGGTGATGAACTCGTCGATGAAGAGCTGCATGTTGGAGACGGCGTCCTTGATGCGGCTGTTCAGGAAGCTGTAGAGGAAGAGCGCGGGGATGGCGACGAGCAAGCCGAAGACAGTGGCGAGGAGCGCGGAGGCGATACCGGGGGCGATGGAGTTGACCTCGACCTGGCCGGTCTTGGCGATGACGGCGAAGGTGATCATCACGCCGACGACCGTGCCCATGAGGCCGACGTAAGGGCCGCCCGCGATGCCTATGGTGAGCGAGACGAGACCGGAGTTGAGGCGGTGGACCTCTCGTGTGAGGCTGGCATCGAGACTGGCCTTGATGGCGGTGATGGAGCGGGCGGAGAGGCCGTTGAAGCCGCGCTTGTCCAGCAGGCGGTGGCGGATCTCCTCGGAGCCCACGTGGTAAATCTGATAAAGCGGGCTCTGCTGCATGAGCCGCTGCTTGGCGAGGTCGGCATTGCCGGCGAGGGACTTGACGTTCTCGGCGTCGGCGTGGTCGAGGGCGGTGAGATCATTGGAAACCTCTTTCCAACGGGCGAGAAACTCCTCGGTGCCCTGCTCGACTTTTTTGAGGTAGGCAAACTTGCGGAGGGCGACGAACCAGCCAATGGCCATCATGACGAGACAGATGCCGACCGAGATCCAACCATCGAACATCATGTTCTTGGCGATGTCGCTAAAGAGGGACATGTGCTCGAGGGTCTTACCCACAAAACCCTCGTCGCCGCCAGCGGGACCGTCGGCACCCTCGTCGTTGCCGAGGGCGACGAGTTTGCTGCTCTCGGGGCTGCCGGACTGGCTGACCGCGACAAATTTCACCCAAGCCGCACTGCGGGCGACGCCGGCGAGGTTAAGCTCGTCGAGTTCGCCCACGAAGGGATTTTTTCCGGCGGCGTCCGCGCCGATCAGGGCGGCGGAATCGAGCGCAGGCAGGGCGGCATCGACGCGGGCGTATTCGACGCCATCAACGTAAACGGTGGCGGCAGATCCAGAGGAGACGACGGCGAGATGTTTCCAAGCGGCGGGCGCCAGCGGCGCGCCGGCGGCGCTGCGCACGAGGGAGGAGCCTTGGCGGATCTCGACATAGGGGGCCCCGGCGGCGTAGCCGATCTGGAGGTAGGCGGCGGCATCGCCCCAGTGGAAGAGCACGGCCTGGTCGGCCGGTGCGGCGAACTTGACCCAAGCCGACCAGGTCAGGGGCTGGCCGGCATCACGCTTGAGCGAGGTATTGGCAGGAATGGTAAGCGGCTGACCACCGAGGAGGCGGAGTCCGGAGCCAATGATGGAGCCGGCCGAGTTGACACCGGCGGCGGCGGCGTTGTTGCCCTTGCCACTGGAGTCGGCGGGCGCACCGGTATTGGAAAAATGATAGACGAGCAGGGTATCGGAATCGGGCGCGACGCTTTCGGCCAGCGGGGCGGCGACGTTGCCGTAGTAGAGCGAAAGGGTGTTGGCGGCGCCGGGCTTGAGGTTCGGAACCTGCACCCAGACGTAGGCCTCGTTGAGAAGACCGTCGAATTTCTCGACCTGCGATGAGAGCACCGTTTTTCCGTCTTCCGCAACGAAGCGCAGGTCACGGCCATCGGCGGAGGCGGAGGCGAACTGGAAGTTGCCGTCGTGAAGACGGATCAAGACCGGGGCGGAGGCGATCGCATCGGCGAGGGCCACGCCGGTGGCGGCCGTGGTATCCACCGTGACGGGTTTTTTGAGCGTCCAGGCGTCGTTCCACCAGGCCGGGGCGGCGCTGGCGACGCTGGCGAAGGCGAAGCCGACGGTCAGGAGCGTTTGGGTGAAGCGAAGGTTGGTGAGTTTCATGAGAAATTAAAAATCCGCCCAGACGCGGAAGGTGGTGAGCAGGTCGCCGGACTGGGTGTCGCCCTGTCCGAAAAGAGGAACCCCGAGATCAACGGAGAAGTTAAAATACTCGCCGACTTTGCCGCGGGTGCCGGCGCCAAAACTGGCGAGCGAGTAGCGGGCCTCCTGCTGGGGAAGCGTCTTGTTTACGGTCAAAACGCCGCCGTCGGTGAAAAGATAAAAGCGCCAGTCGTTGATTTTTTTCGTGCCAAAAACCGGGGCGAGCGAGGGCGAGCGCAGCTCGGCGGAACCGAAGAAAGCGTTGTCGCCCAGGGTGGCTGATTCGAGGTAACCACGCACCGTGCCGAGACCTCCGCCGCTGAATTCTTCGCTATCCACCAGCGCTTGGCCGGTGACCTGCCCCTGCACCTTGCCATAGGCTTGAAAACCGGCCGGTAACTCGCGGGTCTGCGAGAGATCGCCGCGGAGGATCATGAAGCCGCCATCGGCCTTGAAGCGGCGCACTCCGGTGCTCGTCACCGAGCTGCCGAAACCACGCACCCCGAGGGTGGCACCGAGGTTGAGCTCCGTGACGGCGCCCTGGGTGACCAGATTGCAACTGTAGTTCGCCAGGAAGGGCAGATAGGTGATGGGAGCGGATCCGGCGACCGATTGTTGCTCGAGGTGCTTGAAATCAAAGCCGGTGTTGAACGATTGGTAGAAATCCTTGGCCGAGGGCAGTGCGATCAAGGCCCGCAGGCCGACGACCTCGCCCCGCCCCACCGAGTTGGAGCCCGTGCCGGTGGCGACATTGCTATCCTGCTTCGAACCCTGGACCATGAGGCTGAGTCCACTCACGGAGGGCACCGAAGCGAGGTAGTAGGCGGTGAACACCTTGGACTCCTCGGGGTTTTGCGGCGCGACTTGGAAACTCAGGCCCAGGGTGTGTGCACGTTGCCAGAGATTGGCGTAGCTGACCGAACCGTTGACGCGCAACTGACTGGTGTTGGCACTGTAGCGATTATTGACCTCGAGGCTGCCGTGCAACGGAAGCGTGTCTTTCACCGTAAGGTCGATATCGACCGTGCCGGGGGTTCTGCCGGCGCTGAGGGTGGGCGTGATCTGGCGGTCGGATAGCTGGTTGAGCGCCACAAGATCGCGCGAGACCTCATTAAAATTGGGAACCGTCCCCTCGGCGAGCGAGGGTGCCTGCTTCTTGATTTCGGATTGGGAGTAATAGCGGGAGTTTTTGACCCGGACACGTCCGATCGTGCCCTCGGTCACTTGCAAGTAGACCACCCCACCCTGCACCTGCTGTTCGGGCACTTGAACGGAAACAGTCTGATAGCCTTTGACCTGATAGGCCTTCTCGAGAGCGGCGCGGGCCTTCTCCACATCATCCGTCGTGCGACCGGGGCCCATGAAGGGATAAACCGCGTCCTGCACTTCGTCGGCCGGCAAGGTTTTCGCCCCTTTCACCCGATATTCCTGAATATACATCGTCGATGCCGCCGTCGCCGCTTCGTCCGCGACAAGCGAGGACGCGCATGTCATGAAGGCGAAAAGACCGCAACGAGAGGCTAGTGCAATTCGGATTGCCTTATCTACAATGTATTTATGTGATTTAATCAAATGGAAAACGTTAAACAAAAACTCAACAAAAGCGGCCCCTCCGTATGAGGGAGGGGCCGCAAGGTGAGTTCCGAATTCTTAATTAAGAACGAACTTCAATACTCAGGCCTTGACCGCACGACGACGGCGATAGGCGACAACACCGAGGATCACCGAGCCGGCGATCGCGGCGTAGGTGGAGGGCTCGGGGATGGCGGTGCCAGCGTTGGTGAACGTCAGGGTGCCGTTGCTGGCGAGGTTGAAGTTACCGAGCAGACGGGGAACACCCTTGTCCGCAGCGGTGATACCCGTCTCGGTGTAGGTGGCGTTAGTGGCATTGGAGGGGAGGAGCTCGTAGAGCGACAGGCTGGCAACATCAGCGGTGGAGGTCACGGTGCTGGTGAAGTAGCCGAAATCAAGCGGCGCGCCAGCAATCTGCTGACCGGCCCATGAGAACGAATCCGATGTGACATACATGGAAGAGCTGCTGTTACCAGTGGCAGTGCCATTAACCAAGGTGCCATAAAGACCTGCGATGGTGGGAGCTGCGCCACTTTGAGCGTTGAGCGAACCGCTGTTGAGCGAGCCGGTGGAGGTCGCGAACAGGGTGTTGCGGGTGGTCTTTAAACCGGTTCCGGTGGACGTATAGGTGGACGTTCCCGAGTAGCCGATCACGCCCCAGCTCACGGTAGAGCGGGCGAAGGCGCCGCTGGCGCCGAAGTTGTTCAAGTCAGCGAGGGCGAGTTCGCTGATCGTTACGGTCGAGCCGTCGAACTTCGCGAAGCGGGTGAACTCGCCGAGGTTGACCTGAAGGGTGTTACCGTTACCGGTGCCAGCGGTGGCATAAATACCGAGGACAAGATCGCCATTACCGGCATCGCTGATGGCTTCGGCACGAGCCGAGACCGTAAGAGTAGCGGCGACTGCCGCGAGGCTGAGGTGTTTGATGTAGTTTTTCATGACAAAAAAGGACCGGTGGTCAAAGTGACCACCGGTTGACTAGATTTTGGAGACTGGATGATTACTTGGCGGTGATGAGGGAACCCTCGGAGGAGCGATCGACCTTCATGTCGGACAGCAACACGCCGGCGAGGCTGGCGGTGTTGGTCTTGATTTCAAGCGCGACGGCGTCGGCGAACACGCGCTTCACGCTGCCGGTGGTGAGGGTGGAGGCGTTGTAGGAGAGATACTCGTTGCCGAACAGGGTGTATTTGCCCTCTTTAACCGCGGTGTAGTCCCACGAGGTGGTCTGGGCTGCGTTATTGTAGGTGGCCGGGAGGGAAACGCCGTTGTAGCTCAGGATGTAGGAGGTATCGGTGCCCGTGGTGCTGTTGATGCTCTTCAAGAGGGAGGCGGCATCGCTGGTGCCCATGTAACCGACCAGGCCGAAGGGATTGCCGTTGGCGTCAACCGCAGCACTGCCGACTTTAGCGCTCAACTCGGTGGCGAGGGTGCCGCCGCTGCTGAAGCCGTTGTTACCAGCAGCGAAGGCCTGACCGGAAACGGTTTGAGCGGGATACTGGCGAACGGTGTTGATCGTGTCAGAAGCAACGACGGTTTGAACCGCGGTGTAGGTGGTATTACCGGAGAGCCAACCCTTGTATTGGAAAGCGGAGGCGGAGGTGCCGAAGCCGGTCTCGGTGAAGGTCACCACGCGGGTGCCGGAGAAGGGATTACGGCCGAGGGCGTAGACCTTGCAACGCAGGTCTTCGCCATCGAAACCGCCAGCGTTGTAGTAGGCGGTCCAAGCGGAGTCGGTCGAGCCGGTGAGGATGGAGAGGTAGGTGCCGTTGTTGAAGAGACCACGGGCGCCGGCGGGGCTGATGTTGGTCAAGTTGGCCCAAGCGGAGGTGTAGGCATGTCCAGAGGCCAAGCGGCCCTTGGCGAATACGAAGGGAACGACGCCCACGTTGGTCTGGGTGAGGGCGGGGGTCTTGTAGCTGGTGGAGGACTGAAGATTGTCGGACATCGCGATGTCGGCGACAGCGGTCTCGGTGTTGCCCGTGAGAGAGGTCGCGGTCAGGGAGGCAGGGTTGGTCCCGCCGGCGGTGGTGGTAGCGGCAGCAGTGATGTAAGTGTTGCTCACGCCGGTGGTGATATCACGGATACCGTCAACGGAGCCGGTCCAGGAGGTCTGAATGACCACATCTGCGCCGCCGGAAGCGAGCGTGCCAACGTAGGTGGCGTAGGTGGCGGAAGCCGTGCTGGTCTTGTCAGCGGCGACTTTGTAGCCGGCGGTGAGCTTGTTCTCGATGGCCTTGACCGCAGAAGCGCGGAACGCGGAGGAACCGGTGAAGCGGATGTAGGTGGGATTGAGCGGATCGGCGAGAGCGACCGAGGCGGTCATAGCGGCGAGAAGACCGGCGACGAGGAGTTTGTAGGATTTCATGGGAACGATGTTGAGGAGCTGACTTTTAGTTCGAGTGCGTTGATGTTGGGTGATAAAAGCGTCCGATGCGCGCGACGCTGAACGCCGAAGATTAAAGCAGCCCAAGGTTACAACTTCATGACGCGAAAGAAACGATTGGGTGAATCATGGGTTTAATCGGGTGATTTATTTTCAATAAAAACAGGGTAGTGACCCCCGTCTCACGGAGGTGCCTGGAGCTATTTCGACAGATCAGAGGACGTGTGCTGGACTAGCTGATCGTGTTCCACCTGCGCGCGATATACCTGCTGGGCGTTGAACGCCTCATCACCGAAGAACGCACGAAACCGCTCGTCATTGATCGCCTGGGCCGCCTGCCACTGCGCCACCGCTTCTTCCTTGGTGATGTTTTTTGATGCATCGGCGTGCTCCGGAGCCGCCGTGTCGGCGATGAACTCATCTCCGATCGCGGCCATTATATTCAACTGCTCCGGCGTGAGTTTTAATTCTGGATTCACCCCGAGTGCGGCCAAGGGAAGCGGCAAGGTGTCCTGCACGCTTTCGGTTAATTCGGCCGGGGGCGTGGCAACCGGGCTGGGCTGAGCCAAAGCGGAGTCGGACCGGTCACTTCGGTCCTCCTGCCCCCGCGTTTGGGCGAGAGTAAGGACGGACGAGTCCGGTGCCGTGGAGCTTTTAATTATTGGCGATAGGTTGGTTGCAATCCCATGCTGAGATTGATTCGGGGCCGCAGCACGACTCGCGTTGAAGGTCTTCGTATCGCGCCCACACCCGGAGAAACCCCACAGGCTGCAGCCAGCCACGAGTAGCGTTAAAAAGAGAGCTCCATGCCGAGTCATAACTTGAATAACGACACGAAAAAAATGGCCCGCGCAATGCCGCCTCCATGGCGTCACCATTTTGTCACAATTGATGTGATTGCGACTAATAGACCAAGAGCAGTTTCAGTTGAATCGTCACCCCGATCGACTAGAAAAATGCGCCGTGATTATTCGGTGAAAATAGAACTCAAATTTTTAAATTATAGTGGGTTAATTCACTCTATTTTTCAGTGAAATCCGCGTTCTTTTTGGCTATATTTTTCAAAAGGGAAGAGGACGTCGTCGCCAGTTAACGTTAGAGTAAACCAGAGCGCAGGTAACATTCAGGTGACGCTGCCCCAAGGAAATTGCCAATCGCAACAGGCAAGGGTGAGTTGGCGTATTTTCCACGATGAAACTCCTGACCAAACTCTCATCCTTGGCAACCGGCCTCCTTCTGTGCGCAGGTCTGACCCGCGCCGAACCGGTGGAGACCACCACCTATGGAGACTTAATCCTTGGCATTTATGCCACGGGTGGAACCGGTTCCGGATTTACCCTTTCGGTCAACTTGGGGGAATTCACCAAATTCGCCACCTTGGACGGCACCTCGTTCACTGTAAATGAGCTTTCACGCAATGATTTAAACACATTCGGAACGGGGGCCAATTTTAGCCGAACCAACGTAAATTGGGGGGTGGTGGGAACGGCCGGAACTTTAAGTTACACCTCCGAGGGAACCGGCCTGATAACCCCGCGTAATACCCTCTTCGCCACCGCGCCCGTAGATACCACCCTTAATAATGGTAGCACTAACGCGCAAGTCGGCGCCATTTCAGCCATTGGCGGAGTTTATACCGGGCTCGCCAACGCCACCGCCACCGTCAATTCGCCATCGGCTACAACCGGCAGTTCTGCCAACGGTGACTCCTGGTATAGCCTGCAGACCCTCAATCTACCGCTGGATTTCGGATTTTTCACCTCGTCCGTGATCACCTCGACCAACGTGGCCACGCTCAACCTCTACGAGTTGGTGCCGACCAACGCCTCCGCCGCCGCCCTCACCGAAGTGGGTATTGTCAAGGGCATCAACTTGCTCGGTTCCTTCAACCTCGCGAACACCGGCGTGCTGACCTACACCGCCGCCTCGTCCATCGTCACCAAGACCCCGCAGACGATCACTTTCGCGACGCTACCCGCTAAAAACTATGGCGATGCCGCGATCACGCTCAGCGCCACCGCGTCAAGCGGTCTCGCCCCGACGTATAGCCTGGTATCCGGCCCCGCAACCCTCTCCGGAGCGACCCTCACCCTGACGGGAGTTGGCACCGTGATCGTCCGCGCCTCCCAGGCTGGGGACACCACCTACGATGCGGCCACGCCGGTCGAACGCTCCTTCACCGTGGCCCAGGCCGCGCAGACGATCACCTTCGCGCCTCTCGCCAACAAAACCTTCGGCGACGCGGCCTTCGCCCTATCGGCCTCCTCGACCAGCAGCCTCACACCGACCTTCACCGTCGTCTCCGGTCCCGCTATCCTTTCGGGCTCGACCCTCACCCTCACCGGCGCCGGCACCGTCACCATTCGCGCTTCCCAAGTTGGTGATGCCAACTACGCCGCCGCCACGCCGGTCGAACGCACCTTGACCGTCGATCCGTCAGGCCAGTCACTCACCTTCGCGCCTCTCGCCAACAAGACCTTCGGCGACGCGGCCTTCGTCCTCTCGGCCTCCTCGACCAGCAGCCTTACGCCCACCTTCACCGTCGTCTCCGGTCCCGCCACCCTCTCCGGCTCGACCCTCACCCTCACCGGCGCCGGCACCGTCACCATTCGCGCTTCCCAAGTTGGTGATGCCAACTACGCCGCCGCCACGCCGGTTGAACGCTCCTTCACCGTAGCTGCATCTGCCCAAACCCTCACCTTCGCGCCTCTCGCCAACAAGACCTTCGGCGACGCGGCCTTCGCCGTCTCGGCCTCCTCGACCAGCAGCCTTACGCCCACCTTCACCGTCGTCTCCGGTCCCGCCACCCTCTCCGGCTCGACCCTGACCCTCACCGGCGCCGGAACCGTCACCGTTCGCGCTTCCCAAAGCGGTGACACCAACTACGCCGCCGCCACTCCGGTCGAGCGCTCCTTCACTGTATCTGCATCTGCCCAGACCCTTACCTTCGCGCCTCTCGCCAACAAGACCTTCGGCGACGCAGCCTTCGCCCTCTCGGCTTCCTCGACCAGCAGCCTCACACCGACCTTCACCGTCGTCTCAGGTCCCGCCACCCTCTCCGGCTCGACCCTGACTCTCTCCGGCGCCGGCTCCGTCACCGTTCGCGCTTCCCAGACCGGCGATGCCAACTACGCCGCCGCCACGCCGGTCGAGCGCTCCTTCACCGTCGCGCAGGCCTCCCAGACCCTTACCTTCGCTCCTCTCGCCGACAAGACCTTCGGCGACGCAGCCTTCGCCCTCTCGGCCTCCTCGACCAGCAGCCTCACACCGACCTTCACCGTCGTCTCAGGTCCCGCCACCCTCTCCGGCTCGACCCTGACTCTCTCCGGCGCTGGCTCCGTCACCGTTCGCGCTTCCCAGGCTGGCGACGCCAGCTACGCCGCCGCGACGCCGGTTGAACGCTCCTTCAAAGTCGCGCAGGCCTCCCAGACCCTTACCTTCGCTCCTCTCGCCGACAAGACCTTCGGCGACGCAGCCTTCGCCCTCTCGGCTTCCTCGACCAGCAGCCTCACACCGACCTTCACCGTCGTCTCAGGTCCCGCCACCCTCTCCGGCTCGACCCTCACTCTGACTGGCGCCGGCCCCGTTACCGTCCGCGCCTCCCAGGCTGGTGATACCAGCTACGCCGCCGCGACGCCGGTTGAACGCTCCTTCAACGTCGCGCAGGCCTCCCAGACCCTTACCTTCGCTCCTCTCGCCGACAATACCTTCGGCGACGCAGCCTTCGCCCTCTCGGCTTCCTCGACCAGCAGCCTCACACCGACCTTCACCGTCGTCTCAGGTCCCGCCACCCTCTCCGGCTCGACCCTGACTCTCACCGGCGCCGGCCCCGTTACCGTCCGCGCCTCCCAGGCTGGTGATACCAACTACGCCGCCGCTACCCCAGTCGATCGCTCCTTCAGCGTCTCTAAGTCAGCCCAGACGATCACCTTCGCACCTCTCGTCGACAAGGCCTTCGGCGACGCGGCCTTCGCCCTCTCAGCTTCCTCGACCAGCAGCCTCACACCGACCTTCACCGTCGTCTCAGGTCCCGCCACCCTCTCCGGCTCGACCCTCACCCTGACTGGCGCCGGCCCCGTTACCGTCCGCGCCTCCCAGGCTGGCGATGCCAACTACGCCGCCGCCACGCCGGTTGAACGCTCTTTCGCGGTGTCCGCCAGCGGATCCGCGACGCAGACAATTACCTTCGGAGCCCTAGCGAACAAAACTTTTGGCGACCCAACCGTTAGTTTGGTGGCGACATCGGATAGCGGACTGCCCCCGAGTTTCAGCATCGTTTCCGGCCCAGCCACAATCTTGGGATCTTCGCTCACCATTACGGGAGCAGGCACGGTCACGGTGCGCGCCGATCAAGGTGGCAACGATCTTTATGCCGCCGCCGCTTCGGTGGATCACTCCTTCGCCGTCGCCCAAGCGCCCCAGACGCTCACCTTCGCCGCCCCGGCCAACATGACCTACGGCGATCCTGACTTTGAATTGGTCGCATCGGCCTCCAGCAGTCTGGCCCCTGCGTTTAGTCTAATCTCCGGTCCGGCCACACTTTCCGGGGCTATCTTAACCCTCACTGGGGCTGGCACCGTCACCGTCCGCGCCGAACAAACCGGCAACACCAACTACTCCGCCGCGATCGCGGTGGAACGCTCTTTCAGCGCCGGTCCAGCAAGCCAGACACTGACCTTCGCACCCTTGGCCAACAAGACGTTCGGCGACGCAGCCTTCGCGCTCACCGCCTCGTCCTCCAGCGAGTTACCCCCATCGTTTACTATCGTTTCCGGTCCGGCCACGCTCGCTGGAGCCACCGTGACACTCACCGGCGTCGGTGCCGTGACCATCCGGGCCAGCCAGACAGGTAATGCGAATTACACCGCCGCCGCACCGATCGAGCGCACGTTCAATGTCGCCGAATTCGTCAAGAGCCCCCAAACCATCACGTTTGCAACTGTCACCGGCAAATCCTTCGGCGACCCCACCTTTACCTTGAGCGCTTCCGCGTCCAGCGGCCTGCCCCTCGCCTTCACCCTTGTGTCAGGACCGGCCACACTTTTCGGCTCGTCGCTCACGATCACCGGTGCGGGAACGATCATCGTCCGCGCCGAACAAGCCGGTGACGCGACCTACTCCACCGCAGTTCCGGTCGAACGCTCCATCGACGTCGCGAAAGCCACCCAGGCCCTCACCTTTGCCTCGCTGGCCAACAAAACCTTCGGCGACGCGGCCTTCGCCCTCTCGGCGTCCTCGACCAGCAGCCTCACACCGACCTTCACCGTCATCTCCGGTCCCGCCACGCTCTCCGGCTCGACCCTGACCCTCACCGGCGCCGGAACCGTCACCGTGCGCGCCGAACAATCAGGCGACACCAACTACACCGCCGCCACCCCGATCGAACGCACCTTGACCGTCGATCCGTCAGGCCAGTCACTCACCTTTGCCCCGCTCGTCGACAAGACCTTTGGCGACGCGGCCTTCGCCCTCTCGGCTTCCTCGACCAGCAGCCTCACGCCCACCTTCACCGTCATCTCCGGTCCCGCCACCCTCTCCGGCTCGACCCTGACTCTCTCCGGCGCCGGAACCGTCACCGTTCGCGCTTCCCAGGCCGGCGACACCAACTACGGCGCCGCCACCCCGGTTGAGCGCTCTTTCACCGCCGCGCAGGCCGCCCAGACCCTCACCTTCGCGCCTCTCGCCGACAAGGCCTTCGGCGACGCGGCCTTCGCCCTCTCGGCTTCCTCGACCAGCAGCCTCACGCCCACCTTCACCGTCGTCTCCGGCCCCGCCACCCTCTCCGGCTCGACCCTGACTCTCTCCGGCGCCGGAACCGTCACCGTTCGCGCTTCCCAGGCCGGCGACACCAACTACGCCGCCGCCACCCCGGTTGAGCGCTCTTTCACCGCCGCGCAGGCCGCCCAGACCCTCACCTTCGCGCCTCTCGTCGACAAGGCCTTCGGCGACGCAGCCTTCGCCCTCTCGGCGTCCTCGACCAGCAGCCTCACACCGACCTTCACCATTGTCTCCGGTCCCGCCACCCTCTCCGGCTCGTCGTTGTCGATCACCGGAACCGGCACCGTCACCGTGCGCGCCGCCCAAGCCGGCGACGCCAACTACTCCGCCGCCTCTCCAGTCGATCAATCGTTCAACGTCGGACAAGCGTCGCAGACCATCAGTTTCGCCGCTCTCTCCAACAAAACTTTTGGCGACGACGCCTTCACTCTCATTGCATCCTCAACCAGCGGTCTAACGCCGACCTTCTCCGCAATCTCCGGCCCCGCCACGCTCTCCGGCTCGACCCTGACCCTCACCGGAGCCGGCACCGTGGTCGTCCGCGCCGCCCAAACCGGCGACGCCAACTACTACGCCGCCACACCGGTTGAACGCTCCTTCATCGTCGCCCAGGCGTCGCAGACCATCACCTTCGCCCCTCTCGCCAACAAGACCTTCGGCGACGCGGCCTTCGCCCTCTCGGCCTCCGCGACCAGCGGTCTAGCGCCGATCTTCACCGTCGTCTCCGGTTCCGCCACTCTCTCCGGCTCGACTCTCACCCTCACCGGAGCCGGCACCGTGGTCGTCCGCGCCGCCCAAACCGGCGACGCCAACTACTCCGCCGCCACACCGGTCGAACGTTCCTTCACCGTCGCGAAGACCTCCCAGACCCTCACCTTCGCGCCTCTCGTCGACAAGGCCTTCGGTGACGCGGCCTTCGTCCTCTCGGCTTTCTCGACCAGCAGCCTCACGCCCACCTTCACCGTCGTCTCCGGTCCCGCCACCCTCTCCGGCTCGACCCTGACCCTCACCGGAGCCGGCCCCATCACCGTTCGCGCCTCCCAGGCCGGCGACACCAACTACGCAGCCGCCACGCCGGTTGAACGCACTTTCACCGTAACACCGCCCCAGCCGGCCCTCATATCCGACCAAGTCCAGCCGACCGGGAGTGTGGTCAATCTTTCACTGGCCTTACCCAACGCTCCTGCCGGCCTATCCTATCACGCCAGCGGCCTGCCCTCGGGCCTCGATCTAAATCCGGATACAGGCGCGATCTCCGGCACCCTCACCGCCATTCCGGACAAATACACCGTCACCCACTGGTTCATGGTAGGCGATACGCAGAGCCCGCTCGGCACCTTCAGCTGGACCGTCGAGCCCTTCCCTAGCGCGTTGACCGGCCGGTTTGAAGGCCTCTTCGTCGCTCCCTCCAGTGTCGCCCTTCCGGTCGCCAAAATCGAACTCACCGTAGCCAATACCGGCGCCTTCACCGGACGCCTCACCCACGGAACCCCCGGAGTCGCCACGCTCACTGGACAGCTCGCTCTCGACCCCTCCGGAAACTCCGCGACCCTCGCCACGCTATCAGCCGAAGCTTACACCCTCCAGTCGCTCAAGGTCTCTTCGGCGTCGGGCATCTCCGCGACCCTGGTGAAAAACGCCGCCGTGATCGGCAAGCTCATCGACGGCGTGCGGCTCGCAGCCTATGACACCCCGAACCCCGCGCCTTGGATCGGCACCTACACGTCGACCTTCACTGCGGGGGCCAACTTCGACCCCGCAGTGATCGACCGTGCCGCCCCGCTGGGCTCTGGTTACGCCACCGGATCGGTGGGTGCGAACGGCGCCCTCTCACTGGCCGGAAAACTGGCCGATGGCACCGCTTTCACCGGCTCGTTCAACACCGACGCCAACGCCGGCTACCGCCTGTTCCTCCAGCCCCACGGCACCGCGAACAACTACCTCAGCGGTTGGATTAAACTCACCCGCTGGTCGACCACTCCAGTCGATCGCTACTATGTAACAGCTGCCGAGGGTCAGGACTTCTATTGGAACAAGCCCGCCATGGCTACGGATGTAAACTATCGCGCCGGCTTCGGCCCTATGGCCCTTCGTGTCCGATTGGCCACCTGGATCGCGCCCGACGCCCGCCAGACCCTCGCCGCTCTCCTGGACCTCACGACGACCAACGCGTCCAAACTCTCCCTCAAGACCACCGGTAACAGCCTCTCCGCCACCCAGCGCAACGCCCTCACCGCCACAGTGAAACTCAACCCGACCAACACCCTCACCGTGTCGGGCACCACCCAATCCAAGCTCTGGACGCCGCTCACCCTGAATGTCACTTCCGGTCAGTTAAGCGGCTCCGTAAAGGTGCAAGACACCCGCTTCCTCTCCCGCTCCGCCGCATGGGAAGGCGTGATGCTGCAGTCTCCAAGCGCCGACCGGGGCAAGATCATCGGACAGGGCTTCTACCTCCTGGCCCCCGTGGCGCGTCCGTCCACCTCAGCCTTGGGCTGCGGCGTCACCCTCACCACCCCGTAATAAACCGGGTGGTTTTCAACACTCAGGTGGACTCGGCCGGGATGGGCTTCCATTTTATGGAATAATGAAGCCGCGCTCAATCCTGCTGATTCTCTTCGGGCTGGTCTGCACATTCTGGATCTTGCGCCCCCGCATCGCCCCGCCCCCTGAAGTCGCGAGCGCCAAGTCTGGGGATGCGAAGCGACCGCAGACTCAACCTGCGCCCCCTCCCCTCGCCGCGCCCGCCAGCGTGCCGGAGGAGCAACCTCGCCCAAAATCAACCCCGCAATCCCCTGCCCGCATCGCCGAAAACGCGATTAGTAAGATCCTTCTCGCTTCCACTTCCGACCACGCCGCCACCGCCGCCCGCCTGATACCCCTTGTCCTCGATCCAAACTTTCCCGCCGCACAACGCACTGAAGCCCTCTCCCATATCCTGAATCTCTCGGCCGGACATGAGCGCGAGCTACTGTTGCCACTGGTGCGCGACCCTCGACTCACCGCGATGGATTGCCGCGCCCTTCTCGATGATGCGCTCAACCAATCCCCCCCTTGGCAGAGAGAGGTTTACCTCGCCGCTTTGGGCTCCCGCCCGGAATCCGAGCTCCGCGCCTACATCCGCGCCCACCTGAGTTTCCTGACCGGGCGCGATGACCTCGGCGACGATCCCAAAGCGTGGGTCGAGTCGTTGACGCAAGCGGTCGATAAAACCCCGCCCTAAAAAGTCGCCCGCAGGTCAAAAACATCCAAGCCTGCCCGCTTCATTACCTATTCCTAATAGTCGACCGCTCGACGCATCACCATTTCGTCACAAACTTGTCCCCTCAAACCACCCAATTCCGTCAAACCGTGAACGAACGCCAAATCGTCAACCCCGCCCGCCTGCGATTCACCTGGGGCAGACCCAAGGGTGCACCCGCGCCCTGGTTTTTAAACACGCTGTGCTTTTTTAGGCGCGCAAAATCCCCTGGCACCGGCCACTACTACGTCTCCCGCAAAGAAGAGACAAACTACCCGCTCGCCCTGATCGTAAACGTGCGTGGAGTCCTGCTTTGGACGGTGGGCCTAAGTCTCTCCAGCCTGTTGGGCGGCGCCGGTTTGCTCGCAAGCTGGTATGCGAAAAAACCCTTCAATCGTATCACCTACGCCGACCTTGCACTCCCTTGGCGCTGGTCTGGCCTAGAGGCGCTTCGTGGCCAGGCAAACCTCGCACAGGCACAGGACGATTTGCACAATGGCGACATCCGCTCCGCCTTTTCCTATCTGCGCTCCGGGCTCGCGCGCTCCCCTGACGAGACCAAGGCCCGTCTCGATCTCGCGACGCTTTACATTCTATTTCGAATCCGGCCAGAAGCTGAAAAGGCACTGATCCAGGCCTTCGAGCACAAATGGCCCGGTTTAGATTATCTGCACAAATCCATTGCCCTTATCGAACCAGCGGAAACCCCTCGGTTTTTGGCCGATTACTGTGATCGCGCCAGAGCAGCCCTGCCCGCCGACTCCCGCGCACTGGACAAAGAGGCCAGCTATATAGACGAAACAAAAGTCAAAGCCCTCCTTGCCCTCGATCTGGCAGATGAAGCCGTATCCTACGCCGAAAAACACCAACCGGATGACGTCGCTCTCCTGCAATCGGTCAGGATTTCGCGCAACCTTCTCCGTCATGATTCAACCGGTGCGGAGAAGGAGCTTGCGACCTGGCTGGCCGCCACGCCCGATTCCGAGGAAGCACTCGCCTACGGTGTGCGAGTCTGCCGGGCCGCAAACAAGATCCCGGAAATGCAGGCGTCCATCCTCCGCCTGCGCAGTCGTTACCCGGATAACCCGAACCACATCGCCCTCGCCCTAAGCGAGACCATTTTATCAGGCCAGATTGAGGCCGCCCTCGATCTTCTGGATATCAGCGTCATCCGCTTCGCCAACACGCCCGGTGTCTATGGCGAATGGGCGGAGACTATTGGTAAAACAGGCAACGACCAGGTCCTCGGCCGGCTCGAACAACTGGTGCGTGAATCCAACCAGGATCCACAAACCGTGATCCTCGCCCGTTTGATGAACTTGATCCGCAGGCAGGCTTGGGAAGACGCCGAGGCCGCCAGCGCACGCCTCGATGCTTATTACCCCAATCTTCAGCCCCGCCTCCAAAACATACATAACGTAGCCAAGGCCCTGCTCGCAACCTGCCGCCAGACAGCCAAGGGCTCGCAAAATACCCTCGTCAACTCCATCGCCAGCGGTTGGTTCGGCATTCACCTTTACCGCCAAGTCGTGGACGCCCTCGCCAACGCCGAACGCTACGACGCCGCCCTGGAGGTGCTTACCCTCGCCGAGGGTTACTATCCCACCAGCACTTATATCACGAACCAGCGATCCGCCATATCCGATAAATTGCGGAGTCAAAATGCCGAATTAGCCCGCATAGCCGCCAAAACCGCGCCAACCGCGGAAGCTGCGCCGGACTTTGCCGACGCCTCCGCCTTCTTTGCCGTCCTGAATGAATACACCCGGACCGGTCACGCCTCCGAGGCCCTGCGCCTCTGCCGAACTGTGCGCAAATCCGCCCCCGCGTGGCTCTCAGACGCTCTGCCTGAACTGGAATGGCGTGAGATTATCCTGGCCGCCCAGGCGGACGACCTGTCTTTACTCCAACTCAACCTTCGCACTTCACTGCGCAACCGTCGCGAAGCGCTCATCGAGAAAGTAGTCGCTCAGGCCCAAACGTGGCACCGCGAGAAAAACCAAGCCGCCGCGCTCATCGCACTCCGCGAAGTCATCACAGTTCAACCCGCCCATAACTCCGCCCTTGGCTTGCTCGCCGAGTGGAGCCCTCGATCCGAAAGCGGCACCAACTTGGCCACAACCAAATCGAGCCCCCCATCTGACGCCCCCGCTCCCGCTTCGTTACCGTCGTCCGCCACGGAGCTCTTTACCGCACTTGATGCCTTGTCCGCCACTACACACACCGAAAAAGCCCTGCGGCTCATTCGTGAAATACGCAAAGCCGACCCTCTATGGCTGTCCGACACGGGACCCGATCTGGATTGGCGCGAAATCCAGCTGGCCGCTACCGCCAATGACCTACCCCTTCTGCAAATCTCCCTGAGAACCTATCTGCGTATCCGACCAGCAGAGACCACTCGCTGCCTCGAGCAAGCACGCCTCTGGCATGCGAAAACGGAACGGAAATCCGCCGCCCTGATTATAATCCGCGAAATCTTGCGCCAAACACCGGACGAACCCTCCGCCACCCAGCTACTGGCCGAGTGGGGCACGCCTTGAATCAAGGGTGCTTAAATCCGATACGATGCCCTGTGTCATAGTGGTATAGTGGTCTAAGCTCAACCGCCGTAAATGTGCGCCCCTCCCGCCAAAGTGCCTAGGCCGCGGTCGAAGGCTTCATCACCTCGCGCACCAGGCGGCGCATCCGCACCGTGCTGATCCTCAGCAAGAATCGTTGCCGGAGAACATTGTTCTGATTCATCGGGTGTGCGAAATAAGATTTCACGACCTGCTCATACTCGTCATAACGAGTCATGGTTCCGATATCATAGATGAAATCGTAGTCCGCCTGCAGATAATGGTCAGAGAGTTTCCCCATTAGCCATAGCCCGAGTCTCGCGCGGAGGGAAGTAGAACGCTTGAGCACCTCGGTTGCGAAACGCTCAGGCTCCACGGCATACTGTCGGCAGAACCTCGCTTGGAAATCATTTAAACCAGTCATAAAAGATGACCCTACACCTTAAATGCCGCAATCCAGCGACGAACGGGTTACATTCAGATTAAATCTGCGGAGAACCAGATTGTGTCACGACCCGGCGCGCTAAAGTTCGTCACGGATTCGTCTATTTCGCTCGCTCGACACTCACGGACACGACTACCAATTTTAATCCCCGCGATACGATAACCGTGTCTCCCCCATCGCCGTGTCCAACAACCAAGCCATAAAAGTTAACCCCGCCCGCATTCAATTTACCTGGGGTCGCTCCCCCGATGCCCCGGGCCCTTGGAGGCTCTGGGTATTTTGCTTCTTTCGGCGCGCCAAGTCCCCGGTCAGCGGAAACTACTACGTCTCGGTCAAAAGCTCCACCTCTTACCCCTTGGCGGTCATCGTCAGTCTGCGCGGCTTTTTGCTCTGGCTGCTGGCCCTGTCGCTGGTCGCCTACTTCGGCGGAGGTGCGCTCATCGCGAACTGGTGCGGCAAGAAGCCCTTTAATCATATCACCTACCCGGATCTCGTGCTCCCTTGGCGCTGGTCAAGTCTCGAATCCCTGCGCGGACAATCCAACCTGGCCCAAGCCGACGCGGAGTTGAAAGAAGGGAATATCCGCTCCGCCTACGCCTATCTTCGCTCGGGCCTCGCCCGCTATCCCGACGATTCCAAAGGGCGCCTTCAACTCGCCAGCATCTTGGTTCTCTTCCGTAAGCGACCAGAGGCGGACAAGACGCTCCTCGCCGCCTATGATCACAAGTATCCCGGCGCGGATTATTTTAAAAAAACCATCGAGCTCATCGAACCGGGCGATAACCCCGAATTCCTCGCCCGCTACTGCACACGCGCCCGCGCCTCCGCAATCGCCTCCGGCACCGCCAAACCAGCGGACCTGCGCCAGATCGATCTCGTGGCGGTCAGGACATTAATCACCCTCGAACAATACGACGAGGCCGTCGCCTATGTAGAAAAAAACCAACCCGCAGACTCCGCCTTTCTACACGGGACGAGGATAGCCCGCTCGCTGGCCCGCGAAGATAGCTCCTCCGCCAAGTCCGAACTCGAACTCTGGCTCTCCGAAAACCCGAACGCGGAGCCGGCGCTCAGCCTTGCCGTCAGTGTCTATGGCGCCGCCGGTATGATACCTGAAATGCAGGCCAAGATACTCCGGCTGCGCAGCCTGTATCCGGAAAACCCTGACCACATCGCCCTCGGTCTCGTCGAAAACATAAAAGCCGGCCAAACCACGGCCGCCATCGATTTGCTGGATATCAGCGTCATCCGATTCGCAAACCAACCGGCCGTCTACGGCGATTGGGCGGAGGCCATCGGGAAAACCGGTCAAAACGAACTGGTCGCACGGCTCGAACAACTCGTGCGCGAGACCAACCAGAAGCCACAAGCCGTGATCCTATCCATGATGCTGGCCCAGCTGCGCCGGCAAGCCTGGTCCGAGGCGGAGGCGAGCAGCGCCCGCCTCGATTTGCTCTATCCCGACGTCGGCCCGCGCCTCCAGACCTTGCACCGCATGGCAAAAGCTTTGCTGGAGACCTGCTCCCAACCGGTCAAAGGCGCTCAAAACACCCTCGCTAACACCATCTCCGGCGGTTGGGTCAGCCTCACCCTTTACAAACAGACCATCGATGCACTGGCCTCCGCCGAGCGCTATGAATCAGCCCTTGAAATCCTTACCCTTGCGGAGGGCTACTACCCGCAAAGTCGTTATATCTTGGCCCAGCGCAGTTCGATCACTCGCAAACAGTCGGCTCAAAAAGCCGAGATTGAACGCGGCAACGCCGAGCGACTGGCCGCAGAATCTGCCGGCAAAATCCCCGCCGACGCAGCAACCCTCTACACCGAGCTCGATGCCCGACTCGCCGGCAAACAAATCGACGAGGCGCTGCAACTTCTCAGAAACGTGCGCAAAGCGAATCCAGCCTGGTTGAAAACCGCCCTCCCCGAAATCGAATGGCGCGAGATCCTGTTCCTCGGGCAATCCGATAACATGAACCTACTTCAGCTTAACTTGCGCACCTACTTGACGGGGCATCCCGAGGACCGCCTTGAACGGGCCCTCGCGCAAGCGGTCGTCTGGCACACGGAAAATCGCAAGTCAGTCGCCGCACTCATTGTTCGCGAGGCGCTGAACCTGCAACCAGTCCAAAAAACCGCCCTCCGGCTTAAATCGGAGTGGAAGCTCAATGAGGCTGCACCGCCCGGCGCAGACAGCAAAACCGCAACAGCCGAAGCTCTTCCTCCCGCATCCGCCCGGGAGCTCTTCCAAGCCCTCGAGACCGAAGCTGCGGCCGGTCGCGCCGAGATGGCGCTACGCTTGATCCGCAGTGTGCGTCGTGCCGAACCAGTCTGGCTGAAAAGCGCCTTGCCCGAGATCGATTGGCGGGAGATTCAGCTCGCAGCTCTGGCCGACGACCTGCCCCTGCTTCAACTCAGCCTGCGCACCTACCTCCGCACCCGACCCGCCGAGTATGAACGCTGCCTGGCCCAGGCGCGCACCTGGCAAAGCGCCGGGCGGACATCGGCCGCACTCGTGGTTGTGCGCGAGAGCCTCCGTCAAAAACCCGACGACCCCACCCTCCAAAAGCTCTTGGCCGAGTGGAGTGCGAAATAAGACCGGCTTGCAAAAAAGGCCCCGCCGGCAACCAACCAGCGGGGCCACCAGCATTCCAGAAACACCCATGCGCCTCTGGAAATTAGTGATCGTGACGCAGCCATCGAAACCAAGATAAGATGGCAGGAAACGTAAGCGGCGACTTCGCGCCGATCATGCCAGATGTCATAACCGCGATTATTTCCGCAAACGGGAAGAGGACCGTTTCCTCGATTTAACCTTCGCGTCGCACGCCCGT
The DNA here is from genome assembly GCA_000972765.1 of Verrucomicrobia bacterium IMCC26134. GTDB lineage: Bacteria > Verrucomicrobiota > Verrucomicrobiia > Opitutales > Opitutaceae > IMCC26134_A. The sequence continues at coordinate 2,653,311 of CP011265.1, forward strand.
AACCTAGGTTACGGAAAATACGGATTACACGCTGCATTCGCGGTGAAGAACGACCGTTCGCCGAGGACTAGCGCAGCCTTAAGCAATGCGCCCGACGACTGCTGCTTGGTCCGGTCGCGTGGCAATCTCCATTGCATCCAGCCGGGCGAGCGCATCCGCACGGGTCGCACCACACATCTCATCGGATGGACGCAGCGATACGCAAAATGCCGGTCGCTCTGGTTTGCCAAATAAAGCGCAACGCAAGTCGGCGAGTAACTGCACGCACGGAATCCCTGCCGGCTTGCCCTGCGGCATACCTGGAATCGGAGACGTGATGCTAGGCGCGATACAACACGCCCCGCACCCGGCGCGACACTCCTTTGCTAGGGACACAGCGGCGTGTGGTTTTGGGGTTAACTCGACTCAACGTAAATTGAGCTGAACCCGAGGTCCCTTGAGCGTGGTCGCGATGAGGAAAACGCGTTCCGCAGGCACCTTGCCCTGCTCTATCAGCCAAGTGCGAACCGCCTGCGCACGCGCATCGGCCAAGCCAAGCAACGCCTCGTCGGAAACGACGATAGCTGCCAGCAACTGTTGCTCCATCTCGGCCGTAGTGGGCGGAGCAGGGTGTGCCCCATCGACCACCGCCGGCGCCCCCTCGGCAGCTGGAGCGGCCGCCGGCGCTTCGGCTGCAGATAACTCGAGGGAGGAAGGGCCATCGGGATAGAACAGGCGCTTCGGCAGCCACTCGACCACACGCTTCACCCGGGACCAGGCGGTGGTTTTTATTTCCGGAGCCGGCGTCGGTTCGGCGACGGGGGCGTGCACCGCGACGGTCGCGGCTGACTCAGGCGAAGGCGGAGCCACCAAGGCGACGCCCGCAGGATAAGCAACGGCGTATAAACGGGTGATTGCAGACGCCCGCAACTCCGCAGTGATTTCAAGCGACTCCGGAGCCGGCGTAGTTGCATCAACGATACGACTGGCCTCCCACGTCGCCGATCTGATTTGACGTTCCAGCTGGGCTGCGCGCAAGGCCGTCCGGTCGGAAACGGGATCACAGGAGCCTTCTACATCAAGATTCAATGCAGGACGTGCCGCAAGGGCCTTGGCGATTGTTTCCAGCTTCTTTAAATCCTTCTCGGCCACCACCGCAACACCGGGGATGAAGTCCTGGTAGCCCAGCTCGTCGCCACCGCCGCCAAAGGCCGCGCCGAGCAGTGAAAAGGGCGAGGTCGCGGCCTTCACGAGCACATTCGTCAAAACGCGTATGACAACGCGGCTGATCTTTAAATCAGGGTCATCGAGGCTGCCCTTGACCGGCAGATCGATCACGATCTTTCCACTGCTGTCGCGCAGCAGGGCGAGCGCGAGGCCGACCGGCAGCTTGGTGGCCTCCGGACTGTTCGTCCGGGCCCCGAGATAAAACTGGTCCAGAGTGACCACGTTGGCGCTGTTGATGGCGCGATCCTGCAGTTTGAAATCCACCTCCACGTTCAGGTTGCCGCGCGAGAGCTGATAGCCGGCAAACTTGCTGACATACGGACCTGCGCCGGGCTGCAGATCGATGCCCTTGAAACTAATCTTGAGATCGGTGTAGGCGGGAGAACCGAGCGGATTAAGCTTTCCGGTAATGGCGACCGGCGCGGTGCCATCCACCTTGCCGCGGATGTCGATATCGGCGCGTGCCGGTGCAGCGGAAGAGAGTCCGGTGATACTGCCGCTAAACCCGGTCAGGGCGGTGCGGGCGGCGGGCTGCACGGAACGGTCTTCGAAGCGAAACGCTCCATTCTGCATAACGACGCGACCGATGGTGACTGGGGGAAGCGCGGACGCGGCCGGTGCGCCGGCAGCGGGTTGGACAAAGGCGACGATCGGGGCCGATTCTTTAACTTCGGATTCTTTTGCCGAAGGTTCTTTCCCTGGCGCGGGCAAAGCGACCGCTTGAGCGATGCTCAAGGTGCCATCGCGCTCAAGAACGACCGAGGCGGAGGGGTCGGTAAGCTTGATTTCTTCGACTGCGAGTGAGCGCGGCTGACTGACAAGGCGTATACCACTCACCGATAGCTCGCTCCATTTAACAAACTCCTGCGCAAGCTTGCCGTCCACCGTGGAAAAACGCTCGATGGCGAAGTCGCCGTTGTAAGTGAGCGATTCCTTTTCAAACGTGATCGCGCCCTTGGCCCGCACCGCGCCATCGGCAAGGCGGATATTGAGAAATGGCTCCACGTAGGGGCTGGCGTTGGCGAAAGGCACATTGGCCAGGTCCATGGAAACCGCAGCGGCGAGAGGTTGCGGCGTGGCAGTGCCAGCAAAATGCATCCGGCCATCATGGGGCAGCAGGACAGTAAGCTCGAAGGGCAAGGCCTTCGCCAGATTGGCCGAAGAGATGTCGCGCACCCAAAACTGGATGTCGTCTATACGATGTTGGGCGGGACGCGGCGTGGTGTTATCGGTAACATCGACCTGCACACCTGAGACGCTGAGTTCACCCAGCGTTACCGACGGCATTGGCTTGGTCGCACCCGCGGACGCGACGACCGGAGTCTTTCCAGGAGTCGCAATGGGTGCCAGCAGGCGCAGCAAATCGAGGCCCTCGGCATCGCGCACCGCCTTTAGCTTCAAACCCTCGATGGAGACGCGTGCAATGGCGGCGCGTAGGTCGGCTGAATCAGCAGAAATGCCTGTGACCGCCAGCCGCTTGAGCCCAAAGGCATCAGCTTCGACACCGGGGGCGCCAAAGCGCACGTCGCGCAACGTGAAAGCGCCCTCGGATAAGGTGAGCGCAGGCAAACCCTCCTTTAGCACCAGTGAATACTTGCCGCCGACATCCACAAAAGCGGAGCGTAGCTCGCCTTTCACCAAGTGATGATAATAAGGCGAGAGCCGGGCGAGATCGAGATTACTCAAGACCAGTTCGCCCTGCGACTTGAGCGGGTCGACCGAGAGGGTTCCCTTCCACGCGATTTTCTCACCCGCGCCGGTCACCGCCTCGAAATGATAAGGGGAGTTCGGGTCTCCGATGGTCTTGAAGTTTTCGAGGGAAAAAGTCAGCGGTCCCAACGCTGAGGTGAAGGGCCGTTCCCGACTGGTGTCGTCGAAGGTGATCCTGGCATCGGAAACCAGCAGCTTTCCGATGAAAATTGAGGGCGGTTTAGCCGAGGGGTTCTTCGGTGCGGCGGGCGGCGCGAGCGGATCGGGGGCGGTCAGTTTGGCGATGACATCGTCAACGTTCATCCCGCCGTTCTTCACCTTGGCGACATGGGCATGGAACCCTTCGACCGCGATCTCGCTGAACCCAATGCCACCACGCAGCAAGTGCCATGAGTCGACGTTCACATACACGCGCTTCCAACCAACGAAATCCCCGGCGGACTTATCCACCTCGGCAACGGCCAGCCCCTCGATGGCGACCGATAACACCAGCGGATTGATGCGGATTTTTTCGATCGTGACCTCACGGCCGAGGCGGGTGGATAATTCACGCAAAGCACGCGCTTTCACCAGGGACGGCAGCACAAGGAAACAGAACAGGATAAAAGCGACGAACAATGCTCCGGTGATCAACAAACCACGAAAACGACGCGCGAAAGACGGTTTTGAGGCACCGCGGGCTGCACGCAGTTCCCGGATGGAGGGCGATTTGGATGATGTGGACATAGTGGGTAAAACTCCCGACGGATGAAACGAAAGTTTTACTAAGACACACCAAAACCAACCCGCGATTCTAAATCTTATCCAGTAATGCGAGCAACTGGGCCGCGTGGTCCTTGGTCTCCACCTTTTCGACGACCGCCAGCACCGTGCCATCCTTGGCGATCACGAATGCAGCCCGGGCTGGCCCCTCGTAGGTTTTACCATACATGGACTTCTCCACGATGGCGTCGGCAGCCTTGGCAAAAAGGTCATCCGGGTCGCTGGCGAGCGTGTAGGAAATGCCTTTTTTGAGCGCGTATTTGAGGTGTGAACCGCAGGTGTCGCGGGACACGGCGACGAGGTTGTATCCTCGTTTAGCAAAATCCCCGGCGTGGGCGGCCAGAGAGTCGTTCTGCTTATCGCAGGAACCGGTGTTGTTCTTCATGTAAACCGACACGATGGTCGGCTGCGTGAGCAGGTCCTTGAACAAGACCTCGGTTGCAGCGCCGTCACGAACGATTTTGAGGTTGAACGCAGTCTTCAGTTTTTGGCCGGATTTGATCATGGCGTTTGCACCCTGCATTGCCATGCGCGAACGTCAAAGCGCCGGGACACTTTTACGTCTCGATTCCCCGCCGGCTAGCAAAGCCCATTCCGATGAAACCCAACCTCACAAAAACAACCGTCTTGCTGCTGGCCTCAGCGGCCTTGCTCAACGCCGAACCGCCGGCGCGAGCCTATCCCCAGCACGTTGCCTATGCGGAAGGCTCAATCCGTCCGAATCATCGCACGCAACAGCAGCTCGATGACGACGTGCGGACATTCTATGCTCGATGGAAAAGCGAGTTTATCAAACCGGAGGGTATCAGCCCCGACGGCCGGCAGCGTTACCGCGTCGCCTTTGGCAAAAAGCCCAAGGCGGGGGAGCGAACCGTTTCCGAGGGGCAGGGATACGGTATGGTCATTGTGGCGCTGATGGCGGGGGAAGATGCAGAGGCGCAGATGCTTTTCGACGGACTGCATGATTTTGCCCTGGACCATCCCAGCTCCCGGGACGCACGGCTGATGACATGGGAAGTGCCCGTCCGGAAAGGGAGTGACAGTGCCTTCGATGGAGACGCTGACATTGCCCATGCATTGCTGCTGGCGCATGCCCAATGGGGTTCGGCAGGCAAGACCGACTACGCCAAAGCCGCCCGCATTCGACTGGCCGGCATCCTCGCGTCCACCATCGGGCCGCGGAGCCGACTGCCCATGCTGGGTGACTGGGTGCAGGCCGAGGGCGACAAAAAAAACGAATACACGCCACGCACATCGGACTTCATGCCCGCGCACTTTAAGAGCTGGGCGCGCTTCACAAACGATCCCGCCTGGCTGAACGTGGCGGAAAACTGTTCCGCTTTAATCGAGACCATCCAGCATGACTTCAGCCAGAACACCGGCTTGATCCCTGAATTCGTCATCGATGCTAAAACCGCCCCCAAACCGGCTTCAGGAAAGTTTTTAGAGGGTGCGACGGATGGTGATTATTACTACAATGCCGGTCGAACACCCTGGCGGCTGGCCGTGGACGCTCTTTTAAACGCCGATCGCACTTCCCTGAATCAGGCCAGGCGCATTTCCCGATGGGCGATGAAAGCCACCGCGGGCGACCCGCAGAAACTTCGTAGCGGCTATCGCCTCGATGGCACTCCGCTCGCTGACAGCGACTACTTCAGCACTTTTTTCGCCGCGCCCATCGGGGTTGCGGCAATGCTGGATTCAGAGAACCCGGCCTGGCTAAACGCGCTCTACGACAGCGTGCGAACCAAACACGAAGACTACTACGAGGATAGCGTCGCGTTGCAGTGCCTCCTGGTGATGAGCGGAAACTACTGGGACCCGGCGCCCGCGGTGATAGTGCCGGACGGGCGCCTGCAGCCCCGGGCGTGTCCGTGAAAAACCGCGGGCCCGGGCGCAGTCGCTACCTCAAATATGCTTTGAGTCGTCGGCGTCTTTTTTGACGTAACCGGTCTCCTGGCGCTGATGGTTGACCTGGTTTTTCTTAAGATAAGCCTGATAAACATCGTCGGCGCTCATGCCGAGCGTCTGGGCGAGCGAGACAAGAAAGTGGAACAAATCCACTACTTCAACGCGGGCGTTTTGCTCGTCGAATTTCTGGTATTTAGCCCACCACTTCCATGGCACGCTATCAATCAGCTCGGCCGTTTCCTGCTGCATGGCGCGGGTGTAGTTGAGCACCCATTTGGTCTTCTCCTCCTCGGTTGCGGGGGGAAGGTTGACACCGATGCGCTGGTTCAGCGCGTCCTGCATGCGGAAGATTTCTTCGAGTTTATCCATAGGTGCGCACCCTGAAAAACCCGCCGGCCCTTGGCAAGCCCCGCCCGCCGCATCCACTCAAGGGATACAAAAGTAAACAAAAGATTGCGTCCGGCGCTGATCGCCATGATGTTGCAAACGATTGTTGCCGCGTGACTGCGCTCCGGCGCTCCCCCGCAACCATCAAAACCCGTGCCGCTCCCTCGCTCTTGAGGTGAGCGCACCTTAACCCAAACAGAAAACAGACATGTCAGATCAAAACCCGTCCGACGTCGCGCCTCAGGCCGACGCCGTGACCTCCAGTGTGCCCGCCGCTCCCGTTGCCCCAGATGGCTTCGGTGCCAGCCGCGGCACCGGGCTGGCCCGTGGCAAACGCCCCGCCCGCCCCACCCAGACCGCGACCGGCTCCGAGCCCGTCTCCGGTTACCAACCGACCTCGATCCAGATCGTAGTCGCGCCCACCACATACCAAAACCCGTTCGACGCCGAACTCGCCCCCGCGCCGGAGCCCGCTGCTCCTGCACCTGTCGCCGAGTCCGTCGTCGCTACGGCCCCCGTGTCCGCCCCCGTCAACTCCGTCCCCCCGGTATTCGCCCCTGTCGCCTTCGTGGTTCCTGCGGTCGTCTCCACTCCGGCACCCGCCAGTGAGGCTCCCTCGACATTCGTAGAGCCTGCAGCCAAGGCAGAACTCAACATCCTGCCCCCCGCCGCGCCTCGCCCTGCCACCAGCTGGGAAGCAACCGGCTCCGCCAACACCGCCGCCCCCGCGCCCACACCTCGGAAAATCACCGCGACCGGCGAAGACCGCACGATTTTCAAAATCGAGCGCAAACCCGTCGTGACCCGCGAAATCACGCCTCTGGACCCCTCCGTCCAGCAAGCCAACCGTGGTGAGCAGCCCCGTGGCGACCGTCCCCGCCGCGACGACCGCCGCCGCGATGAGGGCCGGCGTAACGACCAGCCTGCGAAACCCCGGGTTTCCGCCTATCCTTATAACGGAGACCGCACTCCCGCCGCTGCGAAACCCGCTGGCGCCGCCCCATCAACCGCCCCCAAATCGGTTGGTTTCGTCGGTTGGCTAAAGGGTATCTTCGGCGGTTCCTCGCCGGAGTCTACCGCCCCTTCCGCCGCCAAACCCTCGGAACGCTCCGAGCGCCCCGGCCAAGGCCAGGGTCAAGGGCAGGGCGACCCGCGTCGCCGTCGTCGTGGCGGTCGCGGTCGCAGTGGGGGCCCCGGTGCGGGTCCCGACAACCGCGCCCCTCGTCCGGAAGGTCAAAACCAGCCACAGCAGGGCCAGCGTCGCCGTGAGGGCGGTCCCGGTGGAGATCGCGGCCAGGGACGTGCTCCCCGTCCGCCCTCGGCCGGATAAACCTTGCCAAGGCCTCAACGCCTCCGCGCAGTTTTGAAGCGTCCGCCCTTGCCGGCGGACGCTTCTTTTTTTAACACCGCAGCTCCCCCACTCTCTCCATGGCCGATCTCATCGTGCAAGGTGGCAAGCCCCTCTCGGGCACCATCGTCCCTTCGGGAAACAAAAACTCCGTCCTGCCCATCTTCTGCGCCAGTTTGCTCACCGACCATCCGGTGACCCTGCGCAATGTTCCCGATATCACCGACCTGAACAAGCTGGTCGCATTCCTTTCCTCACAAGGCTCGAAAATCGAGTGGGATCGCGCCTCCGGCATCATGCGCATTGATCACTCCGGCTTCCGCCCCACGCTCGCCGACGACGAGTTGCCTGCCGACATGCGGTCCACCGTCCTGCTCTTCCCTTCCCTGCTGCGCCGGCTCCGCCGCATCACGCTTCTCGCCAACGCCAAAGGCTGCTCGCTCGGCGTGCGCGAGATTGATCCGCATCTGGAAATCCTATCCGCGCTTGGTGCCACCGTCGCGCACGGAGATCCGCTCATCATCGCACTGCCCTCCGGCTTCACCGCCGCACGCCATTGGTGCGACTACATGTCCGTCACCGTCACGGAGAACTTCGCCATGGCCGCCGCGCTGGCATCCGGCACCTCCACTCTCATCAATGCAGCCAGCGAGCCCCATGTGCAGGATCTCTGTGCCGCCCTGGTCGCCATGGGCGCGCGCATCGAGGGCATAGGAACCTCCATGCTCAGCATCGAGGGCGTGGCCGCACTCCACGGCGCGGATATCACCATCAATAGCGACTATCACGAGATCGTCACCTTTCTCGCCCTGGGAGCTATTACAGGAGGCGAGGTTCGGGTGACCAAAGCGCTGCCGCACCATTTCGACCTCATTACCCGCGCCTTTGCCAAGCTCGGTGTCATTATCGAACACGAAGGCGATACCGTTGTGGTAAGGCGCGGCCAGAAACTTGTCATCGAGGCGCCCTACACCAGTAATTTGCTGCCTAAAATAGAGGCCGCGCCATGGCCCTATTTCTCGGTGGATCTGCTGCCGCTCATGATCGCGCTCAGCACACGCTCAACCGGCACGATCCACTTCTGGAACAAAGTGTATGAAAACGGATTCTCGTGGATACCCGAACTCGCCAAGTTCGGCGCGCACGCCGTCGTCAGCGATCCGCACCGGCTGATCGTCTTCGGCAACCGCCCGCTACGCCCTGCCGTAGTCGAATCCCCTTACATTATCCGCGCCGCCGTCGCCCTTGCCATGGTCGCCGCCTCCATCCCGGGTAAATCCACGGTGCGCAACGCCGAGATCATCCGCCGCGCCCATCCGCGCTTTGTTGAAAACCTCCAGAGCCTCGGCGCCGAGATGGAGTGGAAATGACAGCGCCAGCCGCACCCGCCATGTCCAATCCCTCTCCTAAATCCGCCTCCGCCATGCCCCCCGCCGACGTCAAGGGACTGGGCTACCTCGCGAGCACCTTGTCGACGCCGGTTTCCTCGGCCGAAGCCGCGCTTCGACCGCTTTCTTTTTCCGACTTCGCCGGCCAGGCTAAAACGGTGGAGCGTTTGCAGGTCATGGTCGGCGCGGCCCGCCGTCGCGGCGAGGCGCTTAACCACATCCTGCTCTCAGGCCCGCCTGGCCTGGGAAAAACCACCCTGTCGCTTATTCTAGGTGCCGAGATGGGCCGAAATGTCCGCATTACCTCCGGCCCCGTGGTCGAGAAGGCATCCGACCTCGCCGGTCTCCTCACCAGTCTGGAGGAGGGCGACATTCTTTTCATTGATGAGATCCACCGCATACCCAAGGCGGTCGAGGAATACCTCTACAGCGCGATGGAGGACTTCCGCCTCGACATCATGATCGATCAGGGCCCGAACGCCCGCTCGGTGCGCCTCTCCCTGCCCCGCTTCACGCTCGTTGGCGCGACCACCCGCGCCGGTATGCTGACCGCCCCGCTGCGCTCCCGCTTCACGCTCCAAACACGGCTCGATTACTACGACGCCGATACCCTGACCGGCATCATCAAACGGTCCTGCGGACTGCTCAAGGTCGTGATCGACGAGACTGGCGCCCGCGAAATCGCCACCCGCGCCCGCGGCACACCTCGCATAGCGAATAATCTGATCAACTTCTCCCGCGACTATGCTCAGGAACGCGCCGACGGTCGCATTACCCAAAAAGCCGCCGCCGCCGCCCTCGAGTTACTCGAAATCGATGCCAGAGGCCTCGACGAAATGGATAAACGCATGCTCCGTCTCATGGCCGAGCACTATCGAGGCGGACCGGTCGGCCTAGGCACGGTGGCGATGGCCTGCGGTGAAGACGCCGACACGCTCGAAGAAGTGCACGAGCCCTTCCTGATTCAAGAAGGCTACCTGCAACGCACTCCACAGGGCCGTATGCTCACCGTCAAAGGCTACCACGCCGTCGGCTTGAAGCCTCTGGCCGACTCCTCGCAGGGCAATCTGCTCTGAACCCGACAAGCGCGCTTGCTCGCCGCGATTCGCCTCATCGGCTCCAATCGCGGATTTCGGATTTAATCCAATAAACGCAGCCGCAAAAAAGCCGGTCCCCCGCGTGGAGGACCGGCGTATGATCGGACTAACCTAAGCAGCCCGGCTCAGTAACCTTAGACTGCGGCCTCGCCGCGTTCCTCGGTGCGGATACGGACAACCTCTTCGACCGAAAGGACGAAGATCTTGCCGTCGCCAATTTTGCCGGTCTTAGCTGCAGCGGTGATGGTCGCGACTGCCTTGGCGGCAAGATCATCGGCCACGACGATCTCGAGCTTGGCCTTCGGCAGGAAATCAACCGTGTATTCAGATCCACGATAGATCTCGGTATGGCCTTTTTGACGGCCAAAACCCTTCACTTCGGTGACAGTCATTCCTTCGGCGCCAATGGCGGCGAGGGCCTCTTTTACCTCTTCCAATTTGAAGGGCTTGATGATGGCAATGATGAGTTTCATAATTTAATTAGTAGGATGTTAATGATAGATGAGCGCAAGCCGGCTTATTCAGCATAGCCCTCCTCGCCGTGCTCATTGATGTCCAGGCCCTGACGCTCAACTTCAGCGGTGGGACGCAGACCGATCGCAGCCTTGACGATGTAAGCGATGATCACGGTGGCCACGACGGACAGCACCAGGGTGACGCCGATGGCCTTGACCTGCTCGAGCCAGAGACCGCCATCGGTCACAAGCTTGGCGAGTCCGTTTTTGGTGGCATAGCCACCGACCAGATTGGAGTTAACGGTCTCCGTCGCGAGAATACCGGTGAGCAATGCTCCCATCGTGCCGCCGACAGCGTGCACCCCGAAGGTATCGAGCGCATCGTCATAACCAAGCATGCCCTTGAGCTTCGTGACCGCGAAGTAAGGAATCACAGCGGCAAGCACACCGATGATGACCGCACCCGTGGAATCGACGAAACCAGTGGCGGGGGTGATTACGACGAGACCGGCGACGACACCGGAGCAAAAGCCTAGAATCGAGGCGTGGCCACGGAAGACCAACTCAATGAGCCCCCAAACGAAACCGGCGACAGCTGCGGCGATCATGGTGGTCATGAAGGCATTGGCAGCGACGCCGTCGGCGGCGAGCGCGGAGCCGGCGTTGAAACCGAACCAGCCGACGTAGAGCATGCCGGTGCCGATCATGCACATGACCATGCTGTGCGGGGTCATCTTCTCCTTGCCGAAACCAAGGCGGGGGCCGAGGATGATGCAGAGAATGAGCGCGGACCAACCAGAGCTCATGTGCACCACGGTGCCGCCGGCGAAGTCGATAGCGCGGATAACAGCCGAGTCATTCCAGACGCCATTCATCCAGCCGTTGATGCCCCAGACCATGTGAGCGAGGGGGAAATAAACAACCACCATCCAGATTGCCACGAAGGCGAGAATGGCCGTGAACTTCATACGCTCGGCGATAGCACCGACGATCAGGGCCGGGGTGATGATCGCGAACATCATCTGATACATAGAAAACACGTTCTGGCTGATCCAGTAGGCGTAATCGGTATTGGGCGCGGAAGTGACGCCCTTAAGGAAGAGGAACTCGGTGCCGCCCAAGAAGGGACTGCCGAAGCTCTTGCCGAAGACAAAGGAGTAGCCGAAGGCCCACCACAAGATGGTGACCAGACCGGTGATCGCCAGACACTGCGCGAGCACGGAGAGCACGTTCTTTTTGCGAACGAGACCACCGTAGAAAAGCGCCAAACCGGGCAGGGTCATGAAGAGCACCAACGCGGCGCAAACCATCATGAATGCATTGTGACCGGGACCAGCCACACCCGGTAAGGCTGCGCCAGGATCGGTGTTGTTAACGTAGGCGGCGAAAGCGCCGTCAACGACAGGAGCTGCGGCAGCTGCTGCGGCAGGCGCCGCAACTGCTGAAGCTTCCTGCGCGTGGATAGTGAATGTCGCACTGGCCACGGCCAGCGAACAGAGGAGGATTTTGATAAGTGTCTTCATGTGGCGCCCAAGTAATAGCAGGGAGCGGGCCATGAATTAAAATCATTCGATTAAATAAGTTATGATTCATAAATATCTATTTAGCATTTATTTAAATACTACTTTCACTGAAGCATAACGACAAACCGCCATCAATCCGAATGAATATGCCGTGAGGCGCTAAACGTAACTACGGCGGCGACACGGTATGACCAGTGAACCGACAACCGATACAGCGAGAATCGAACCTATGATACCCAGCGACCAGCTCACTGGAAACTTACCGCCAAAAGCCTCGTTCAGCCAAACCATCTTAAGTCCGACAAAAATAAGGATAATACCCAGCCCATACTTAAGAAACCGGAACTTATGCATCACCCCCGCCAAGAGGAAGAATAGCGCGCGCAACCCCAATATAGCGAATATATTGGAAGTAAATACGATCAAGGGTTCCTTGGTGATCGCGAAGATGGCCGGCACCGAGTCCACCGCGAATACTATATCCGTAAGCTCGAGGAAACAGAGGCATACAAACAGAGGCGTGGCGTGAAGTATCCCTGCTTTGCGCAGAAAGAACTTATCGCCCTCAAGTGTAGCCGTGACGGGCACGATCTTCTTTAAAAGTCGGATGAGCGGATTCTTTTCCGGTTCGAGCGGTTTCTCCGGGGCAAAAAGAATTTTGATTCCCGTGAGGATGAGGAAAGCCCCGAAGAGCAGAATCACCCAGTGAAACTGCATCAATGCGGCTCCGATCGAGATGAATAGGATGCGGAAAAGAAGCGCTCCGAGGATGCCGTAAAAAAGGACTCGATGCTGATATTTTGCGGGAATCGCGAAATACGAAAAAACCACGACGAAGATAAAGATATTGTCTACCGAAAGCGCCTTCTCGACCACAAAACCGGTGAGGAACTCAAGGGTGGATTGGTCGGCGAGTTTAGCGGCAGCGCTCGCGGCATCCGCCCCGGTTATGCCCTTGGCCGCAAGCTCGGCCAGTAGCGGCGGGTAAGCAGGAAGTTTGTAGTGCGCATATTGCCAGAAGCCGACGCAAAAAAGCATGGCCAGGCTGATCCATACCACGCTCCAGACTGCCGCTTCCTTGACCGAAACTTCGTGGGCTTGGCGATGGAAGACCCCCAGATCCAGCGCCAGCATGCCGAGCACGAAAAGAGTGAACAGGCCATAAAGCCACCAGTAGTCTGCGAAGGGAAAAAGGAGTATATTGGTCGTCATAGGTGCGTCTGATTGCGCGCCGCAAACGCAAGGCACGACGCCGACCACTCACAAGGGGAACTGGATTAGAATTCCACCCTTTGTTTCCAGTGACGACAAAGCCGGCCCTCAGCATCGAGAGGCCGGCTTTTCCTGGGCTATTGGATAAATCTAGCTAGATTTAAACAGCGGCGTCGCCGCTCTCTTCGGTGCGAATGCGGACAGCCTCCTCAAGCGCGATAACGAAGACCTTCCCGTCACCGATTTTACCGGTCTTGGCAGCCTTCACGATAGTATCGACCGTCTTGGTGACGAGGTCGTCTGTAACGACAATCTCAAGTTTCACCTTGGGCAGGAAATCCACGGTGTATTCAGAGCCTCGATAGATTTCGGTGTGGCCTTTTTGGCGGCCGAAGCCCTTGACCTCGGTTACAGTCATCCCTTCGACGCCGATGCCAGCGAGGGCTTCTTTGACCTCTTCAAGTTTGAACGGTTTGATGATGGCGATAATGAGTTTCATGCGGAATTATTTATCTAAGAATATGTAGCAAATAAGTCAGTGAGTGAGATTGACCGCAAGTTTATGTTCTGATCACGGGTTAACCGATCCGCCGGATATCGTTTTGGCGTAGCGAGCGAGCCTTTTTTGGAGGCTCAGCTCGTGTCCGTCGATTCGAGGCAACCTCACGGAAGGGATGCCCGGAACATCACTCCGTGACCGGAACAACGACCGCAATGTGGAGTTCCTTGAGTTGTTTATCGGTTACCGGGGTCGGCGACTGGGTCATCAGGCACTGCCCCTTTTGCGTCTTGGGGAAGGCGATGACATCACGAATGCTGGTCGTGCCGCAGAGCAGCGCGCACACGCGGTCGAGACCGAAGGCGATGCCTCCGTGGGGTGGCGCGCCATACTTGAAGGCGTTGAGCATGTAGCCGAAGCGACTCTCGACCACGTCGGCGGGGATTTTGAGCACGTCCTTGAAGACTTTTTCCTGCACCGCGGGTTGGTGAATGCGGATCGAACCGCCGCCGAGCTCCATGCCATTCAACACGAGGTCGTAATGCTGGCCGCGCACTTTGGCCGGATCACTATCGAGCAGGTGCAGGTCCTCCGGCACCGGGGCGGTGAAGGGATGATGCGTGGCGAGGTAGCGCTTGGCATCCTCGTCATAGGTCATGAGGGGGAACTCGACCACCCAGAGGAATTTCCAATCATCGTGGCGGATGGTCATCTTGCCGCGTTTGACGAGCAGTTGGGCGGCCTCGAGACGGATACGTCCGAGGATGGCGCAGGCTTTATCCCAAGGGGCGGCGGCGAAGAACACCATGTCGCCGTCGGCGATGCCAAGCTGGGCGGTAAGCGCGGCTTTTTCCGCGTCGGAGAAGAATTTGACGATGGGCGACTTCCACTCGCCGCCTTCGCACTTGATAAACGCAAGGCCCTTCGCGCCGAGGGACTTTGCGATGTCCTCGAGGGCCTTGAGCTCGCCCTGGGTAAGATCGGCAAGACCCTTCGCGTTGATGGCCTTGATCACGCCGCCGCCGGCGACCGTGGCTTGGAAAACCTTGAATGCCGAGTTGCGGAAGGTCTCGGAGAGGTCGGTAAGCTCCATGCCGAAACGCATGTCGGGCTTATCCACGCCGAAGCGGTTCATCGCCTCGCCGTAAGGCATGCGCAGGAAGGGCGTCGGCACGTCGGTGCCGAGGACTTCTTTCCAAATCTTTTTCACCATGCCCTCGAAAATCCGGTAAACGTCCTCGCGATCAATGAAGGAGGCCTCGACGTCCACTTGGGTGAACTCCATCTGGCGGTCGGCGCGCAGGTCCTCGTCACGGAAGCAGCGCGCGATCTGGAAATAGCGCTCCACGCCGGCGACCATGAGGATCTGCTTAAACTGCTGGGGAGATTGCGAAAGGGCGTAGAACTGGCCGGCATGGATGCGCGATGGCACGAGGTATTCGCGTGCGCCCTCGGGAGTGGACTTGAAGAGCGCGGGGGTCTCGACCTCGATGAACTCTTGGGAATCAAAATAGTCGCGGATCGCCTTGGTGGCCTTGTGGCGGACCAGCAGATTATGGCGCATCTTGGGGCGACGCAGGTCGAGGTAACGGTAGGTGAGGCGGAGGTCTTCATTGACCTTGTCGCCGCCGGCATCACTGAGCGGAAAGGGCGGTGTTTCCGAAATGTTGTGGATGATCAACGCCGTCGCGGAGACCTCGATTGCACCGGTGGGCAGATGCGCGTTGACCGTGCCCTCGGGGCGGGCGACGACCTGACCGGTGATGGCGATAACCGACTCGGGCTTCACCGTGGCCGCCTCGGCGGCAAGCGCGGCGTGATCCTGAGGGTCGAACTTGACCTGAGTAATTCCCTTACGGTCGCGTAAATCGATGAAGAGAATGCCGCCGTGGTCGCGGATGGAGTCCACCCAGCCGACAAGGGAGACAGTGGCGCCGAGGTCGGCGGAGGTGAGCTGGGCGCAGTGGTGCGTGTTCGTCATGGGTAGAATCGGTTGGATAAAAAGAGCAGCAAAGCTGGCGCGTAGGCGCGGCGGCAACGAGATTTTGGTGGCAGCCGCCAGACGAGGCGGTTCAACAGTGCGCCTAAAACCGCGAAACAGGCTGGCCCACCGTGGCCAGAGTGCCCACAAACAGCCCCCCCACACAATGATCGACGCCATCAAACACCTCATCGACTTCATCCTCCACATCGACGTTCACCTGCGCGAAATAGTCTCGAACTACGGTGCCTGGACCTACGGTGTGCTCGCGTTGATCATTTTTGCCGAGACCGGCCTGGTCGTGACCCCCTTTCTCCCCGGTGACTCCCTGCTCTTTGCCGCGGGCGCACTCAGTGCCGCCGAAGGCAGCCAGCTCAACGTCCACGTGATGGCGCTCCTCCTCTTCGTCTGTGCCGTCCTTGGCGATACCGTCAATTATTGGATCGGCTCCCGTGTCGGCCCCGCGGTTTTCAAACGCGAAGACTCGATCTTCCTGCGTAAAAAGCATCTCGAGCGCGCCCACGCCTTTTTCGAGAAATATGGCGGCCGCGCCGTGATTCTTGCCCGCTTCGTGCCCATCGTGCGCACTTTTGTGCCCTTTGTCGCCGGCATCGGCAGCATGAGCTACAAGCAGTTCATGGCCTTTAACGTCGTGGGCGGCTTCGTCTGGGTCTATTTCTTCTGCTACACCGGCTTCTTCTTCGGCGCGACTCCGTTGGTGCAGAAAAACTTCAAACTCGTGATCCTCGCCATCATCTTTCTTTCGATTCTTCCCATCGTCTTCGAGTTCGCCCGCGCCTGGCTTTCCAGCCGCAAAGCTGATAAATCCGTCACTTCCTGAACTGCAGATAAGGGAAGCCCTGCATCAAGCTAGGATAAAGCTCGTGCAGGTCGGGACTCACTTGTGATCCCACGGGAAACTCACAGTCACCCGCGGCTGTTTCCAGACCTCGAAGACCTCGAACATTTTTCCGGGGTTAAGAATGCCCTTCGGGTCGAGCGCCTGCTTGACCGCCTTCATGGCGCCAATCTGCGCCTCGGAGTGCTGAAGCCGCAAGAACGGCGTCTTCGCCAATCCGATGCCGTGCTCGCCTGAAATCGCGCCGCCGAGCGAGACGACCTTCTTCATCAACGCCAGCACCGCCTTCTCCGCCGCGCGGCACTCGGCGGGCACCGCCTTGTGATACATGATGTTCACATGGAGATTCCCGTCCGCCAAGTGCCCGAAGGTCGGGATCGCCAGCTTCGAGCTCGCCCGCAATTTCTCCAGCCACACCGCAAATTCTTCGTAAGCGCCGAGCGGCACGGTGATGTCCTCGTTCAGCTTGGCATCGCCCATCTGGAACATCGCGCCCGAGCACTTGCGCCGCACCGCCCAGAGCGCCTCGGCCTCGTCGCGGTTCTTCGCCGCGCGATGCCCCGCCGCGTTAGCCTCGGCCCACGCCAGCACCGCTTTCTTGGCGTCCTTCAGCTCTGCCTCGGAACCGGCCAGCTCAAGCAAGATCACCGGACGCCCCGGCTGGCCGGGGAAGATCGTCGTTTTCATCGCCGACTCGGCGCAGGTCACCGAGGCGCG
Organism: Verrucomicrobia bacterium IMCC26134; assembly: GCA_000972765.1. Lineage (GTDB taxonomy): Bacteria > Verrucomicrobiota > Verrucomicrobiia > Opitutales > Opitutaceae > IMCC26134_A. The sequence goes on from CP011265.1 coordinate 2,670,366, forward strand.
GTCCAGAAACTCGCAAATCGCCGGCTGCACCCGCGCCGCGAAGAGCGCCCGCGCCGCGCGAAACGCCGACACCTCGTCGGCGAAGCTCGTGAGTAGTGTCCAGCGCGCCGCCGGTGCCGGGATGAGCCGCAACACCGCGTCGGTGACCACGCCGAGCATGCCTTCGCTCCCGATCCAGAGATCGCGCAGGTTAAATCCCGCCGCGAATTTACGCGTCGCCGTCCCCCACTCCACAAACTCGCCCGTCGGCAGATACCCCTTCAACGCCACGACAAAATCGCGCGTCACGCCGTATTTGCCGCCGTGCATGCCGCCGGCGTTGCAGGCGACGTTGCCGCCGATGGTGGAATAATCCTTCGACGAGGGATCAGGCGGGTAAAACCACCCCGCCGCCGCCGCCGCCTTTTGCACATCGCCCACCTTGGCCCCGGCCTGCACGTGGGCCAGACCCGCCTCGGCATCCACTCCGATTTTATCCAGCCCGAGCAAATCCAGCACCCAGCCCCCGTGCAAAGGCACCGCCGAGCCCATCAAGGTCGTCCCGCGCCCGCGCGGCGTCACCGGCACTCCGTGTTCATTGGCCAGCTTCAACAGGACACCGATCTGCTCGCGCTTCACCGGCCGCACCACCGCAGCAGGACGCACCGCGATGCGGCTCGAGTCATACGAGGCCGCTTCGAGCGCGGCAGCATCGGTCAAAACAACCTTCGCGCCTAGTTTACGGCGCAGGAGCAGCGTGGCGTGGGCAAAGTCTTTCATGCGATTTCACACCCTTACCGCTTCACGCTGCGGAGCAACGCCCAACGCGCCTGCAAACCTTCTCACACGTTCTTCGCTAGTTTTTTCCTCCGCTCTGTCTCATAGTCCGTTTTTCCATTCACTCCCCATGACCAAAATTCTTCTCACCACGACCTCGTTTCAAGACACTCCCGGCGAGCACCACAAACTTCTCGCCGACACCGGTTGGGAAATCATCACCGCCCGCGGCCCCCTTAACGAAGCCGACACCCTCGCCCTCGTCGGCGACGTCGATGGCTACATCTGTGGCGATGACCTCATCACCCGCGCCGTCCTCGAAAAAGCCCGCCCCAAGCTCAAGGTCCTCAGCAAATACGGCATCGGCGTGGACAAGATCGACGTGAAGTCCTGCACCGAAATGGGCCTCCCGCTCCTCTTCACCCCCGGCGTCAACCACACCACCGTCGCCGAGCACACCTTCCTCCTCCTGCTCTCTCTCGAGAAAAACCTCCTTTTCCACGCCGACTCCACCCGCTCCGGCGGCTGGAAACGCAAGACCGGCCACGAGCTCCTTGAAAAGACCATCGGCATCATCGGCCTCGGCCGCATCGGCAAGGAGGTCGCCATCCGCGCCCGCGCCTTCGGCATGAACGTCGTCGCCTTCGACGTTTACTGGGACGACAAATTCGCCGCCGCCCACGACGTGAAGCGCGCCGCCACCCTCGACGAGGTTTACGCCGTATCCGACTACCTCTCGCTCCACACCAATCTGACGCCCGAGACTCGCGACATGATCAGCGCGAAATCCTTCCCCAAGATGAAAAAAGGCGTGCTCATCCTCAACTGCGCCCGCGGCGAGATCGTGCACACCTCCGATATGGTCGAGGCCCTCAAGTCCGGTCAGGTCGGAGGCTACGGCACCGACGTGCTCGACGAGGAGCCGCCCCGCGCCGACCACCCGCTGCTCAAGCTGCCCAACGTCGTCTGCACCCCGCACGTCGGCTCGCGCACCTACGAGAGCGTCGTCCGCCAGGCCACCGCCGCGGTCAAAAACCTCATCCTCGCGATGAACGGCCAAAAGCCCCTCGCCCAGATCAATCCCGAGGTCCTCCCGAAGAACTACCTCGCCTAAAAATCCGCGCGTTTCTCCGCTTTTCCTTATTTTCGTTTTTTTAATTTTTTATCAGCCCCCCTTCCTCCCATGCCCGAGACCTTCTTCGTCGTATCCGAAACCCAGCACAACGCACTCGTCGCCGCCGCCTACCAGCACCGCGGCTTCCACGCTGACGAGGCCGCCGAGGGCGCCCGCTTCTGCGCCGAGGCCACCCGCCACGGCATCCGCACCCATAACGGACTTAAAGCGCTCCACCTCGACCACCTCTTCGGCTCCGGCTCGAAGGGCTGCGTCCCCGGCGCCCAGATCGAGGAAAAACCTTCCCGCTTCGCCGCCGCCAAAATCTGGAACGCCAACAAAAAGCTCGGCCAGTCCACCGCCTACCGCGCCATTGACGAAGCCATCCGCCTCGCCGATCAATACGGCGTCGGCACCGTCTCGGTCGACAACGCCTTCCACTACCTCTGGGGTGGCGGCTACGTGATGGATGCCGCGCGCCGCGGCTACATCGCCTACACCAACTGCACCGCCGCTCTCGCCGAGGTCGTTCCTTTTGGTGGCAAGTTCCCCACCCTCGGCACCAATCCCCACTCGTGGGGCTTCCCCACCACCGACGCCGTCGGCTACCCCATCGTCATCGACTGGGCCACCTCCGTCGTCGCCATGGGCCGCGTCCAACAACTCAAGCGCGAAGGTAAAACCCTACCGCCCATGGCCGCCGTGGACAAGGACGGCAACCCCACCATCGACCCGAATCTCGCCACCTCCCTCCTCCCCTTCGGCGCGCACAAGGGCTACGGCCTATCTCTCATCAACGAGATCGTCGGCGGCTTCATTGGCGGCTCCCTGCCCACCATCCGCAACCGTTGGACCGAGGTCGCCCCCGGCGACAAGGGCACCTGCTGCTTCTTCTTCCAGGTCATCCACCCCGACGCCATCAGCGGAGGCGCCTTCGCCAAGGGCCGCAATCAGGCCCAGAACGTCAAGGCCGTTATCGACGACGTGCTCGGCCACGGCAACGAGAAGTCCATGCTCCCCGGCCAGCTCGAAGCCGATTGGGCCAAGCACACCGCCGCCGCCGGCGGTCTTCTCTTCAGTCAGGCCGAGGTCGAGGCCTTCAACGAGGTCGCCCGCGAGTGCGGAAAACCCGAGTGGTCCCTTGCTTCCTTCAAGAGCGTTTCAATCTAACAAACAGATTATTAGCCACGGAGGCCACAGAGACCACAGAATCAAGGGAGCGCCCCAAAACGCTTTCCCTGTTTTGTTCTCTCTTTGTATCCAGCTTGGTTATACACACTGGCGCTTTAAGCTCTATTTTTGAAGGAGCCTAATGCGCCAGGCGTCACAGTCACGAAACCCAACCCGCGTCGCCCTCGGCGGCACGGACCGCGCTCGTTTCAGTAGTGCCAGTCGGACGGATTATCTCCAACCGATGCGCGCCGGGTGATGTGCCCGGCAATCTCCTGAACAAGTTCGGCATTGGAGCTTGGTTGCCAACCGTGACGGGATCCCGTCGGGCCGTAGATGAACACGCCCGGCTCGTGAGGATTCGCGGTGGCTTGCATAAACGCGTCGAGCAGGTGCACCGCATGGTTGGAATAAAAAGAGTCTTTCTCGGCGGCATGGACGTGCAGCTTGCCGATGAGTTTGGGGCCGAGCTCAGGCCATTTACGCTCAAGGAATTCACGGAGGTCGAAATTATGGGCGCGCATCGCGGCGACGACCTCGCGGTCAATTCGGCCGGTGTGGAGATTCCAGACCGGTAACGGCAGGCCCTCGGGGCCCACTGGCGTATGCTTCCACCATTCGAAGCGACCGTCCTCCGTGCCAAGGATCGCGGCGCGCTGGCTCCCGCGGCGATTGCTCAGTCCTCCGCCTGCGAGACCGGGAGCATCCTTTTCGACAAAGGCATTTTCATCGGCGTAAAGATTCACCCCGCCATAATACGAGCGGAAATCCACGGGATCGGGCGAAAAGGCCCACGCACCGCCAAAGAAGTCAGGATGGTAAAGTTGCAGCGCAAGCGAGCCCCAACCGCCGGTCGAACTCCCGGTGAGCACCCGCGCATAGCTCTGGGGAATGGTGCGGAATTGCTTTTCCAGCGCAGGAATCAATTCCCCCATAATCGCATCCCCGTAGGGACCGCAATTGGGCGAGTTCACACCGTAGGAATCGTCGAAATAGGGCGTGGGGTGTTGAAACGTAACCAGGATGACGCGCGGGAAATCCGCGGACGTCCACGACTGGAAAAACTCATGGCCGTTCTCGGTATTTGCGTAAGGGCCGCTGAGCTCGGTGCCGGGGGGCGGCTCGGGGCGTGGTTCGCCGCGAGTAGCGGCCTCAGTCCGCAGACGAGCCCAGCTTTTCTTGGGATCAACCGGAGGCGTCGGATTAAAGCCGAAGGGAGCCGAGAGGTTGAAGTGATTTTGGATGTAGACGACCGGGTATCTGACTTCCGGGTGCTCCGCGTAGCCGAGAGGCAGCAGCACGGTGGCACCGAGAAACATCGGCCTCCCCCAGAAACGGGTCAGCAGGGGACTCTCGAATTTGATGCGCTTTACCCAAGCGGTGTCCGCCGGGACAACGATAGGCGGTATTACTTGGTCAAGCTTGAGCGCAAGGCCGGAGCCCGCCGAAGCCTCCAGATGCAGACGGAGCGGAGCACTGTAGAGGTTGCCGGGCGAGCGGTTGAAATGCTGCCCCTCCCATTGATCGTTGTGCGCCCAGATCACATGGCCGTCGGCACGCCGGAACTCGCTGTAGACACTGAGCAAGGCTTGCACCGTATAGTCACCGGCAACGAGGTCCCCGAGGAGGGGTTCAGGCGCACCAGGGGTCGAAGCGTTTAGCTCGATGCGTTGCCCGGCCCGCGCGTCGCGAACATCGAGAGCGAAGAGGCTGGTATTGCCCGAGAGACGTGGCTCGGGATCAGGCTTGGTCGAGACAAACAGAAAGACGCGCCCGGTAAGTGCCGTGACGCCGCCCGGCAGGGGATCAGGCAGGATAACGGAAACCCTCAGGTCTGCGTTCCTTGCCGATGCGATGACACCGGCCACGGTCGCACAGGACGAGAAACTGGGCGCATAAAAAACGAACAAAAACGCAAGAAGGAGCCGAACGCGTTGCATAGTGGTGACGATCGAAAGACTTCAGACGGCTGCTTGCTAGTTCTGAATAGGGGCACCCCAAACACGGGAAACAGTCCGGCTGCATTGAGAATAAGCCAGAAATGCAATTCCTCCCCTCATGCCGACCCCTCCCTGGAAACAAACCAAGCCCGCGCCCGACACCGCCAAAACCAAGCTCACCCCTGAATCCATCGCGTGGGCCAAGGACCGCGCTAGACAAGCCGGTCGCCGCTACCCCAATCTGGTCGATAACATGGCCGCCACCCGCCGCCAACAGGAAGCCTCTAACCCGGATGCCTGCAAATTGCGTCCCTGAGCTTATCCTCGCTGCCGCGGATTTAAATCTGCCAATCAAAGCCCTGCACACGTTTTCAGATGCCGGTTCATTGCCAGCCCGCTGCAGCGCCCTAATCGTCGGTTTCGTGCTAAGCCCAATCGGCTAAATCCCAACCATTTAAACCCCGCGCTTCCTCCCTAGGCCGCCCTGCAATAGTCTGCACTTTCACTCTCAACCCATCCTCCCATGAGCCTTAACATCAAACCCGCCAATTCCTGCGCCTTCGACCAAATCTCCCTCGGTGAAGTCATGCTCCGCCTCGACCCGGGCGAGGGCCGCATCCGCACCGCCCGTAACTTCCAGGTCTGGGAAGGCGGCGGCGAATACAACACCTCCCGCGGCCTGCGCAAAGCCTTCGGCCTAAAAACCGCCGTCGTCACCGCTTTCGTGGACAACGAGGTCGGCCACCTGGTCGAGGATTTCATCATGCAGGGCGGCGTCGCCACCGACTTTATCCAGTGGCGTGAGGACGACGGCATCGGCCGCACCGTTCGCAATGGCCTCAACTTCACCGAACGCGGCTTCGGCATCCGCGGCGCCGTCGGCAACCCCGACCGTGGCAACACCGCCGCCTCCCAGATCAAGGTTGGCGACATCGACTGGGACCACATCTTCGGCAAGCTCGGCGTTCGTTGGTTCCACACCGGCGGCATCTACGCGGCCCTGTCTGCCTCCACCGCCGAGGTCACCGTCGAGGCCGTCAAGGCCGCCAATAAATACGGCACTATCGTCTCCTACGACCTAAACTACCGCCCCTCACTCTGGAAGACCATCGGCGGCCTCAAAAAGGCCCAGGAGGTCAACCGCGAGATCGCCAAGTATGTCGACGTCATGATCGGCAACGAGGAAGACTTCACCGCCTCGCTCGGCTTCGCCGTCAAGGGCGCCGAGGACCTCAAGCACATCGAGACCGACGCCTTCAAGGCCATGATCGAGACTGCCGTGGCTGAGTTCCCCAACTTCAAGGTCGCCGCCACCACCCTGCGCCACGTCCACACCGCGACCTGCAACGACTGGAGCGCCATCCTTTGGCACGCCGGCAAATTCCACGAAAGCAAGAAATACCCGAAGCTCGAGATCCTCGATCGCGTCGGCGGCGGAGACTCCTTCGCTTCCGGCCTCCAATTCGGCTTCCTTGAGTTTAACGATGCCCAGAAGGCCGTCGAATACGGCGCCGCCCACGGCGCCCTTGCTTCCACGACTCCCGGCGACACCTCCATGGCCACCCGCAAAGAGGTCGAGAAGACCATCGGTGGCGGCGGCGCCCGCGTGGTCCGCTAAGCCCCGGGAAACGCCGAGCTCCAGCTCGGCTCTCCCTAACCCTCTCCACAGCCGGCGTGCGCCCTCAAAAGCGCCGCCGGCTTTTTCGCGTTCCGATACATCCGATTCAGATGCCCCCGGTTCGTCGCCTAGCACGACCTCACCGCCATCTCGGACGCCAGTCCGTCCTCCGGCAAACAACCCGCCCTACTTTGCCGGCCTACGGGCAAACGCCGGCGGCTCCACCACCTGCGCATCACGCTACATTCGCCAGCTGCGCATCGCCCCATCCAACCAATGCAAGCGCTCGGCAAAGCTCATGCTCTGCGCTATTTCTCTACGCAAATTGGCATGGTCCTCCCATCCGGCACACTTCCATTGCGCATTTTTCAAATCACTTTTCATGCGGATTAATGGCTAACAATTCTACGATGTCCGCGAGATCCTGAGGCCGTCAAAGCCGCCAGCGCTCGCTTCAAGTTCTCCGGTTCCAACGCGACAACCAAATCAATGTCCTTCGTCGTGCGCACATGACCATGCGCGATCACCGCCATGCCACCTACAACTAAGTAGCGCACCTCGGCCCCCTGCAAAGCCCCGGAAATTTACTCCAGATGGGAAAACTCCATAACCCCGCTTACCCCCGCCCCGCCTCCCTTGCCAAGTCCGCAAGCGCCACGCGGTTCACCTTGCCCTGCGCATTGCGCGGCCACACCGACGCCGGCACCGCGACCAGCCGCTTCGGCACCTTCGCCGGTGTAAGTTTGCCCGCCAGCGCCGCCCGCCACACCACCTCCGGCACCGCCGCCGCTCCCGCCACCAGCGGATACAGCGCCACCACTTCGCTGCCCCACTCCGGATGCGGCACGCCCACCACCTCCACCTCGGGCACCGCCCCGCGCAACACCGCCGCCACCTCCGCCGGGTCGACCTTCTCCCCGCCGGTGATCATCAAGGCATCCGCCCGCCCCAGCACCCGCAGCCGCCCCGTCGCGTCGATCTCGCCCAAATCATCAGTGCGCCACGGCCCCGCCGCCCGCGTCTCCGGCCAGTATCCACAAAACAACGACTTCCCCTCGATCACCACCCGTCCGTCCGCCTCAGTCGCGATCCGCGCATGAGGCAGAGCCGTGCCAACGCCTTCGCCCCCCGCCAAAAAATCCTCCGGCCGCAGCGCCGCCACCATCGCCGCCGTCTCCGTCATCCCGTAAGAAAAACCCAAGGGCAACCGCGCCGCCCGCCCCTCCGCCACCAACTCGGGCCACGCCGGCCCGCCGCCCACAAACACCGCGCGAAAGCTCCTCAACCACGCCTCCGCTTCCGCGTTCCCGAGCAAGCGCGCCAGCTGCGTTGGCACGACCGACAAAAACCCTCCGCGCGCCGCTGGCCTCCGCCCCGCCTCCACGTCTTTCCAGCTCGCCGCCAGATAAACACCCCCCGTCCACACGCACCGCGCCCACGCCATCAGCCCGCTCACATGCCACACCGGCAGCAACCCGAGCGCATCCACCCGCTCCAATCCGAAATGCGCGCAAAACCCCGCCACCGCCGCGCCCAGCGTGCGCTCATCGTGACGCGCCAGCTTCATCGCCCCCGACGACCCGCCCGTCGGGATGCACAACCACCCGTCGCGTCCGTCCCAAGCCTCCGGCGTGCGCTCCGCCAGCGCCGCCCACTGCGCCCGCTCGCGCTCACCCCACTGCGGATCGACCAAAAACCACGCCGCCCCGCGCTCCACCAGCGCCGCCCCCGCCACTTCACGCAGTCGTGCGATTAACTCAGCGCGTTCCATAAAGCCTCCGGGTTCATCCGCGCCACATCCTCCGCCCGCACAAAAGCCCCCGTCTGCGGCCCGTCCGCCCGCGTCTCCGCAAACAGCGGCCACACCCCAAAGCCCAGCGCCCTCGGTTTTGCTCCCGCCGATTCGCCCGCCGGCTCCGCCGCCCGCGCCTCCGCCCAGCCAAACGCCAGCCGCAGCGCCGCCTGCGCCCCCACCCGCGTCTCCAGCGCCGACCCGAAAACAACCTCCGCCCGCGCCTTCGCCAGCGCCGCCAACACCGGCCCCGGCTCGCCCAGCAGCGCGGGTTTTAAGATCCACACGCCACGCCACTCCGCCGCCAGCCACCGCGCCACATCGCCCGCCCCGCCCAGCGATTCATCCAGCGCGATCGGCGTCGGGTAATCCTCCGCCAACCCACGCAAAATATCGTCCATCTTCCGCACCGCGCTCGATCCGTGCGATGCTTCGGCGAAGCAGGGTTGCTCGACGTATTCCACCGGCCGCTCCGCCGCGCGCTCCATCCACCGCTCCGCCGTGCGCCGGTCCCAGGCCCCGTTGGCATCGAGCCGTAGTTTCGAGCCCTCCGGCAGCCGCCCGAGCAAATCATCCAGGATCGCCCACTCCTCCACCGCAGCCTCGACGCCGACCTTCCACTTAAAAACCCGAAACCCCTGCTCCAGCTTCGGCTCGACCGCCGCCAAGGCCGCCCGCCCCGCCGGCAACAGCCCCGCCACCGGCAAAAACTTCACCAGCGCCGCCCGCTCTCCGCCTTCCGCTCCGCCGCCCAGCGCCGCCGCCAAGCCCGCCCGCACGCACCCGCACGCCACCGGCACCCGCTCCAGCGCCTCGGCCAAATTCTCCACCCGTCCGTCGAGCGCCGCCAGCGCCGCCTCCGCCTCCTCCAGCGTCTCGCTCCCGAACCACGCGATCGGCGCCACTTCGCCCCAGCCCGCCGCCCCCGTTTCGCGCCCGTCCGCTTCGATCCGCACCACGCGGATCAAAACCCCCTCTCGCTCCGCCCAAGGCCCATGCGCCGTCCGCACCGTGTGCAAAAACGGCAGGCGATAACGGCGATGATCGATCTTCCACATAAACTTCCCGCCAAAGGAGCCCGCCCCCCGCCGCAGGGTCAACCCTCCGCGTCCCGCCACCGCAGCCGGCCTCGTTCTCGCCCGCAGGTCATTTCCCGCCCAGACGCCCAAAAGAGAGGGGCCGCATTCACCCTTTCTCCGTGTTCACGGTCGGCTTGAGAGGCTACGCCAATGGCGCGTCCTCTGCCACGTGGAATTTGTGCGCTTCCCTACCTTTGAGAGGACCGCAACCGGCCTCTTGTCGGAAGCGTATATTTTTGAATTGGAGATGCTACTCACCGTCCGTCCCGAAGCCGGCGACCTGATTCCCGGCGGACGCGGCCTGCGCAAACTCCGTAGCCCGGCAAAGGGACACGGCAAACGCGGCAGTGCTCGAGTCATCTACTAGCACGTCACGCAACAACACGTCATCCTGCTCATCGTCGCCTACGCCAAAAACGAACAGGAATACCTCGACCGCAAACAGCTCCAGATCCTCGCCACCCTCATAAAATCTAAATCCTCATGAAAGACACCGATTTCCAAAACCTCCTCCAAGGCATCCGCGAAGCGGGTTCCTATCTACGCGGAAACAAAAAAGCCGCCGCCCGTGTCGATCACATCGACCCCGAATCCGTCGCCGCTATCCGCGCCAGGCTCCACCTTAGCCAAACGGAGTTTTCGACCGCGTTTGGCATCAGCCCCGCCACCTTCCTCAACTGGGAACAAGGCCACCGCCAACCCACCGGTGCCGCCCGCGTCCTCCTCCTCGTCGCCGCCCAAAACCCCAAGGCGGTTCTGTATGCCGTGCGTTGAAATTAACAAATCTTGGAGCGCTCCACACACCAATCGCACATAATCTTTTTTCCAGGCACTTGCTACCTTTTTGCCTTGGCGACTTTGCGTTGGAAAAATCCATTTTAAAGGGACGTTGGTATAAGCGGCGCAGGCGATAAACCGCCGACGCCGCCCCCCCCCTCGAAAAACAAATTGCCCTCCCGCGCCCGCGCCTTAATTCGTTCACGGCAATCTATGAACAAGGTTGCCTCGTCCTCCACCGCCTCCAGCCAAGTCCCGTCCGCCTGCGCCGCAGACCACGACTTTTACCAGCCCGCCGAGCGGTTTTTCCCGGCCAACCTGCCCGTCGCTCTCACCTTCGACGACGTCTCCCTCGCCACCCTCTACTCCGACATCCTCCCCAAGGACGCCGACACCTCCACCGCCCTCTCCGAGGCCCTCAACCTCTCCATCCCCGTCGTCTCCTCCGACATGGACACCGTCACCGAGGCCACCATGGCCAAAACCATGGCGCTCAACGGCGGCCTCGGCCTCATCCACTACAACATGCCGGCCAAGGACCAGGTGAAGGAGGTCGCCCGCGTCAAACGCCACATCCACGGTCTCATCCAGGACCCCATCACCGTCGCCCCCGATCTCCGCATCGGCGACATTCTCGAGCTCGTTGAGGTCAAAAAATACGGCTTCCGCACCTTCCCCGTGCTCGACGCCGCCGGCAAACTCATCGGCCTCCTCCCCGGCTCCGCCGTCCGCGAGCGCTACAAAACCCGCTCCGTCGCCGAGACCATGACCCCTCGCGCCGACCTCCTCACCGTCAACGCCCGCGCCCTCAAACCCGACCCCATCAAGGCCGCCGACACCTTCTTCTCCGAACACGTGGGCATCCACAAAATGCTCGTCGTCGATGACCACGACCAGCTCCGCGGCCTCGTCACGTTCTCCGACGTGGACCGTATCATGAACGACGCGAAATCCCGCCGCAAACCCGCCCGCGATTCTGATTTCCGCCTCGTCGTCGGCGCCGCCATCGCCCCCGTCCGCCTGCCCGACGGCACCCTCGACCGCGACCAGATCATCACCCACGTGGGCCACCTCGTGGACGAGGCCATCGACGCCGTCGCCATCTCCACCGCCCACGGCCACACCGCCGGCGTCGGCGACATGGTGCGCATGATCCGCGATGCCTTCCCCCACCTCACCATCATCGCCGGCAACGTCACTTCCGGCGCCGGCGTGGAGTTCCTCGCCGAGCGCGGCGCCAACGTCATCAAGATCGGCCAGGGCCCCGGCTCCATCTGCACCACCCGCATCGTCGCCGGTGTCGGCATCCCCCAGCTCACCGCCCTCTACGTCGCCTCCCGCGCCGCCCAGGCCAAGGGCGTCAAAATCCTCGCCGACGGCGGCATCACCAAGTCGGGCGACATCGTCAAAGCCCTCACCCTCGCCGACGCCGTCATCCTCGGCGGCCTGCTCGCCGGCTGCCGCGAAGCCCCCGGCGAGATCATGGAGATCAACGGCAAGATCTATAAACAATACCGCGGCATGGGCTCCCTCGCCGCCATGCAGGCCGGCAGCGCCGCCCGCTACGGCCACGACAAGACCGACAAGACCCGCAAGCTCACCGCCGAGGGCATCGAGGCCCTCAAGGAAGTCTCCGGCAGCGCCGACGATGTGTTGGCCACCCTGGTCGGCGGCCTGCAAAGCGGCATGGGCTACCTCGGCGCCAAAGACCTCCCCACCCTGCGCGAAAAAGCCCGCTACATCCGCGTCAGCCCCGCCGGCCAGAAAGAAGCCGCTCCCCACGACGTCATCGAGATCAAAGCCGGCACCAAGGGTTGAGCGCCGCCGTGCAGAGTGCGGCACGCCTTTTCCCTGTTTCAAATCCACCTTCCCTCCATGCGAAGCGTCGAAGGCGAAATGCTCATCATAGGAAAACCACCCGCCCTCACTTTATGGCAAACCTTCGTGCGTTTGCAAAAACGCGCCAGGCTCCTCTTCAAAGGCAAGGGATTATCCCCCGGTGTCTATCGTTTAAAAGCCATGAGGAATTACGCGAATGGACCCTGAACAACCGGAAGGTTTAAGTCGTCCGCCTGACGACGACGATTTGGTGCCTCTGGCCCGCGAAATCAACCGCCTCGGCGTGCCCTACATGGTCATAGGCGGGTTTGCCATCAATCGACTCGGCTAGAATCGCGCCACCGAAGACATCGACCTGCTCATCGCCCGTGACCTCGCGAATCAAAACCTCGTCAAACAGGCGCTCGAAATTCTGCCCAACCGTTTTATTCGCGAGCTTGGCGAGGAAGAGATCTCCCAGTGGATCGTCGTCCGCATCAGCGACGACATCCTCGTCGATCTCAGGACCGAGGCGTGTGGGTTGGGCTTCGAAGAAGCCCAGGCCGGCATCGAAACCATCCAAAGCGAACCTATTCCCTTTGCCGGCCAGAAACTTATACTGAAGCTAAAGCGCGGCGTCCGCGAAAAGGATCAACTGGACCGCAGCTTTGTCCAACACGTCATCGCCGAGCGGAAAAAGCGGCAAAATTCCTAAGCGACGCTTTCCCAGTCCACGCGCTCGGTTTCCCGCGCGGTTCCGTCCTTGCCCCGCCGCCCCGTGGGGCTTTCTCATTCTCCCTTTGCCGCCATGCCGCTCCTTCCTTTTACCAGCCGTCTCATCGCCGATGTCGGCATCTCCCTCGGTGACGAGGGCAAGGGTCGCCTCATCCCCGAGGTGGTGCATGAGCTCGCGGGCTCTACCCACCCCGTCACCGTCGTCTTGAAGGTCAACGGCGGCGCCAACTCCGGCCACACCGCCGCCGGCATCAAACTCAACTTGCTCCCCTCCGGCGTGGTCGAAAAAGAGATCGCCACCCTCGCCATCGGCGCCGGCGTCGTCGCCGACCCGCGCAAGGCCTGGTGGGAAGCTCTCCCGCTCGAACGCAAGGGTTACAACGTGCTCGCCCGCCTCGTCATCGACGAGCGTTCCATGGTCTCGGATGTGTGCCACCGCCTGCTCGACCTCGCCTGGGAAGACTACCGCGTGAACGTCCTCGCCGAGGAGCCGCGCGGCTCCACCGGTCGCGGCATCACCCCCGCCTACGCCGACGAGGTCGGCCAGTGGCAGATCACCTACGCCGACTTCCTCGGAACCCGCGAAGACTACGCCCGCAAACTCGCCCAGCGCGCCGACCGGGCCCTGCGCACCATCCAGCACGTCTGCCAGGTCTCGCCCGACACCTTCGCCGGCTTTTTCGATAAACTCTCCGCCGCCGAACTCCGGGCCAACTCCGAGGCCCTCGAACTCGGCGTGTTCACCGCCGCCGAATTCGACTTCAACTGCTTCCGAGGCGACGCACCTTTCACCCTGAACCTCGAGGCCCTCACCGAGACCTACTGGCAGGCCGGCCGGCGCCTCGCCCAAAACATCGGCGAGGTCCGCGAACTCGTCCTGCGCGAGCTTCACGCCGGTCACACCATCATCGGCGAATTCGGCCAGGCCTACTGGCTCGACAAACGCCACGGCTACTCGCCCAACGTCACCGCCTCGCACACCTTCACCCCCGAGTTCTTCGAGAGCGCAGGCATCCCGGTGCAGACCATCCACACCTTCGGCGTCGCCAAGGCCTACGACACCAAGGTCGGCACCCACGTCTTCCTCACCCAGATGGACGACACCCACCCGCTCGCCATCCTGCTCAAGCGCCTCGAATTCGGCACCTCCACCGGCCGCCAACGCATGGTCGGCTGGTATGACGCCGTGGAAAAAGGCGACGCCCTCCGCTACGGCGGTTTCCAGGACGTGATGATCAACAAACTCGACGCCCTCAGCCACCGCGCCGACTGGAACTCCGAACTGCTCATCGCCGTCGCCTACGAGGACGCCGACGGCAAGCGCTACCACCACGTCCCGCGCAACGACGCCATCCGCAAGACCCTCCGCCCCGTTTACGAAAAGTATGCCGGCTGGACCGAGGACATCTCCCACGTGCGCCACTTCGCCGATCTCCCCGCCAACGCGAAAAAATACGTCGGCGGCATGGTGCGCTCGATGCTCGCCGTCGCCTACCACGGCGACCGCTGGCCGCACGAGAGCCGCCTGCCGAATCTCCGTTACCTCGGCGTCGGCCCCGAGCCCTCCCAGATCATCAAGGATGTGCCCCCCACCTCCGAGCTGATCCGACTCTAAAAACCGCCCCCCCCCCCAAGCGCCCCCGAAATATGCCCGATCCGCACCCCACGACTTCGGCCTCCTCCCATCCGGTTCATCCGTTCGAAACCGTTCCGCTTCCCCTGCCCGCCATGAGCGAAGAGGTGCCATTGGCGCGTATTCGGGAGATCTGCGCCGCCTACGGTCTGCACACCCTCTGGGCCAAAATCGAACGCGACCCGCCGCCGCGACCCTTCAAGAGCGACGGCTGCACCGGCTGGGTGGACGAGTGGCGCGGCGTCAGCATCTACTCCGCCGGCTTTTTTCATGATCTGAAATACTGGTCCGGCTACCCCGGAGAAGAGGTCGAGCGTCTCATCGCCGACGCCGAGCTCATGATCGACGTCGCCCGACGGTTAAATGAAACCGCCATGGCCGAGACGATGTTTCACGGCGTGCGGGTCGGCGGTTCCGAGCACCTCAAAACCTCCTTCGCTTGGGGCTTCGGCCGCAAACCGGTCAATCCGAAGTCCTAAAAATCCTGCAAGCGTCCCTCGCCCGCGCCGCGCCCGGGTTCGAGACGCGCCAGCACTTCGCCGAGCAGGTAGATCGAGCCCGTCACCACCAGCACGTCCTCCGGGCCGCCCGCCGTGCACACGCCGGGACCAGGGAAAAGCACCTCGACCGACGAGCGCGACAACGCGCCACCTCCCGCCGCGAACGCCGCCGGCACCAGCGCCTCCAAATCCTCGAACGTGCTCGCCCTCGCCTGTTGCGGGCGCACCAGATAAATCTCCCGCGCGTGCCGCGCCAGCGACGCCAGCAGCGGCCTCGCCCGCGCCGTGCCAAGCACGCCTGTGATCGCCACCGGCCTGCGCCCCGTCTCGGCCACCAACCGCGCGAGAAGGCCGTCCAACACCCCCGCACCCTCGGGATTATGCGAGGCGTCGAGCACAAGCAGACGTCCGTCCGCCAGGCGCGTGCGTTGCCAGCGTCCTGGCCAGTTGACGTTGGCCAGACCCGCCGCGATGTGCGCTTCTGTAAGGCCAAACTTCGCAGCAACTGCGCGCGCGACGAGCGTCGCCGTGGCCGCGTTGTAGCTCTGGTATTCGCCCTCCAGCGCCGCACGAGGGTAGGCTGCCACGTCTTCGCCAAAAACCTCCCGCACGCTCGTCAGCGGCGCACCGCGCTCCGCCGCCACCGCCCGCACCACCGCCTCGGCCTCGGGCGGTAGTCGCCCCATCACCACCGGCACGCCGGGCTTGAGGATGCCGGCTTTTTCACACGCGATCTCGGCCAACGTGTGACCGAGCAGCTCGCAGTGATCCAGTCCGATGGACGTGATGACACTCACCTCCGGAACCACGATATTAGTCGCATCGAGCCGCCCGCCGAGCCCGACCTCGATCACCGCAGCGTCGCAACCGCGCCGGGCAAACTGCAAAAACGCCATCGCGGTCATGAACTCGAAAAAACTCGGCCCCCAGTCCGGTTTCGCCGCCTCCAGCCGCTCCGCCAGCGGCATGAGTTCGCGGGTGTAGGCCATGATTTCCGCATCGGTGAGCGCGACGCCGTCCACCTGCACGCGTTCACCCAGCCGCACCAGATGGGGGGACGTGTAGAGCCCGGTGCGGTGCCCCGCCGCACGCAGGATCGCCGCCACCATGGCCGCCACCGAGCCTTTGCCGTTTGTGCCCGCGATATGGATCACCGACACCGCGCGCTCAGGGTTACTGAGCTCGGCAGCAAAGGAACGCATCCGGTCGATACCGAAGGACACGCCGCGCGCCTTGAGCGCGAACAAGTCCTCCTGCACCTGCGCGTAGTCGCGAGCGGCGTCGCCGTTCAAATCGTGGTCTCCTTGACGCTTCCGCCGGCGAGCGGCGGCAGGGTTCAGGCTGCCGGTGCCTTGTTAAGGTGAAGCGCGCAAAGAAGATTGCGTAGCGTGTCCCGCAGCTCGAGCCGGCTGACGATCATGTCGATCAAACCGTGCTTCTCCAAGAACTCCGCCGTCTGGAAGCCAGCGGGTAGCGTCTGCTTCACCGTGTCTTTGATGACGCGCGCGCCAGCGAAGCCGATCAATGCGCCCGGCTCGGCGATGTTCACATCGCCCAGCACCGCGAAGCTGGCCGTGACCCCGCCCATCGTCGGATGCGTGAGCACGGAGATGTAGGGGAGCTTCGCCTCGGCAAGACGGCCCAGCGCGGCACTGGTCTTGGCCATCTGCATAAGGGAAAAAATGCCTTCCTGCATACGGGCTCCGCCGGATGCCGAGAAGATGATGCAGGGGGTCTTCTGCTCGATCGCACGCTCGATGGCGCGGGTGATTTTCTCGCCCACGGCCGAACCCATCGCGCCGCCGCAGAAACGGAAGTCCATCACCGCGACCGATACCTTGATGCCATGAATCTCGCCCGTGCCGCAAATCACGGCCTCGGGCAGGCCGCTTTCCTTTTCATATTTCTTGATGCGGTCCGGGTAGCGGGCGGAGTCCACGAACTTGAGCGGGTCGGCCGACTTGACCGAAGCGTCGAACTCCTTGAACGAGTCCTCGTCGAACATACTCGCGATGCGAGCGCGGGCGCCGATCGGGAAATGGTAGCCGGACTTCGGCACCACCATGTGGTTGGCGCGAAGCTCTTGATTGAAAATCACCTCACCGGAAACCGGATCTTTGGTGTAAAGGCCCTTGGGGATGTCCTTCCTTTTAACTCCAACGGTCGAATACTTTGGTGTGCTGAATAGAGACATGGCGCGAAAAGAGATTGGATTGGAACGAATTACGAGCGGACGAGAAACCGGGTTGATCAGCCGTGGCCAAAAGTGACTACGTTGACTTTCAAGCAACCGGCGCGACGCAGCACGCCGGCGCAGGCATTGAGAGTGGAACCAGTGGTGAAAACGTCATCGATAAGGATGTAGGATTGGCTCTCGGTAATGGCCGCGCCGGGGGCCAGTGCAAACGCGTTTTTGAGGTTCGCCCGCCGCTGTTCACGATCGAGATTCGTTTGCGTTTGAGTGTCCGCCACCCGGCATAGCAACTCCTCGACGCGCGTGCCCTCGCCGCCAACCGCCTTTGCCATGGTTTCAGCGAGCAACTGAGACTGATTGTAGCCGCGTTCGCGTTGCTTGCGCGGGTGCAGCGGGACCGGCACCAGGACCGAGCCTCGAATAAAATCGCCGACCTCGGGATGCCCGGCCACGAGCGTCGCGACATCCTCCAAGACATGCAGGCCGTGCCGGTATTTGAGTGCATGAACGAGGGCGCGCGCCGGCCCCTTGAACAATACCGCCGTCTTACCCTCGCCGAACTCCGGCTTAAGCCCCTCGCAATGCACGCACAGCCGCTCGCCCTCGGTTTCGCCGAAATAAGGGTGCCCGCAACACGGACAGTGCGGCGACTCCACCCTCACGATGAGCGGTTCGCAAGCCGAGCACACATGTCGCAGCGGACTCGCCTCGACCAAGCCGCCGCAATGCACGCAGGAGGGCGGAAACACCAAGTCGCGCAAAGCCCGGCCAAAGCCGCGCCAGCCGTCAGGCTCCCCTGCTGGCGGCGCCGCTTTCGGCGCCGCACTTGTGATGGTTGCCTCGTCGCTTACCGGTTCCATGGCTCGGGATAGTGCACCTTCATCAAGCACAGACCCTGCGGCGGGGCCGTCTCGATCTCCGCCGTGCGTTCGCGCGCCGCGAGCAATTCCAGAATGCGCTGCGGCGTGAGTTTGCCCAGTCCGGCATACACGAGGCCGCCCACCAGACTGCGCACCATTTTATACAAAAACCCCTCCGCCTCGGCCTCGATGCGCAGCCGCGGACCGTCCTCGACCAGGTCAAGTCGCATGAGCGTCCGCACCGTGCTCTCCCGCTCCTCGCCGCCGAAGGCACTGAAGGCCCGGAAATCATGCCGCCCCACCAGCACCGCCGCCGCCGCGCGCATCGCCGCCACATCCAAGGCGCGAGGGATGGACCACGTAAAGGCGTTGGTAAAAGGGTCCGCCCAACCTCCCTGCTGCAGGGTGTAGTGATAAACTTTCCCCATCGCCGAAAACCGGGCATGGAACGACGCGTCCACCACCTCCGCCGTCTGCACTTGAATGGACGGTGGCAGCCCGCCTCGCAGTGCCGCAAGCAGGCGCTCCGGCCCGTGCCGCCAAGCCGCATCAACATGGAAAACCTGGCCGCGCGCGTGCACGCCCGCATCAGTCCTCCCGCTGCCATGGAGACGCACCTCCGCCTGAAAAAGCTCCGCCAGCCGGCGCTCGAGATGATCCTGCACCGCGTTGCGATCGGTCTGGCTCTGCCAGCCGGAAAACGCCGTGCCGTCGTAGGCGACACGACATTTCCAGCGCGGTAGCGCAGGGGCTTGATTATCCGGGCCCGTTGGAGTGGCAGCGGCAGGGGTCATTGACGTGAACTCATGCTTCGGGCGGTGGAACCAGTCCGGGCGGGAAACGCTGATCGAGATAATCCTGCAAAATCACCGCCGCCGCACGCGAGTCGATGATCCCCTTGGCGCGAATTTCGCGGAGCTGTTTTTGATTCATGCCCTGCTCGGCGATGTGCGAGGTCAGCCGCTCATCCACGAGATGCACCGGCAAGCCAAACTCGGCGCGAAGCTCCGCCGCCACCGCGTCGGTTTCCCGGGCCTTATACCCGGCGGTGCCGTCCATGTTGAGCGGATAACCGATCACAATCTCGTCAATACGACGCTGCCGGACCACCGCCGCCAGAGCCAGCCGGCGCGACACAAGCTCCGCATCAACCAGGGCCGGGATGGGAGTGGCCACGCCGAGCTCGTCACCTGTCGCGAGACCGATGCGGCGTGTGCCGTAGTCAATACCGAGAAACCTCATGGAGCGGTCAGGAAAGCGGGTATGCTATTTTGGCGGCGAGGAACATGGCGGCAGAGAAGCTCAGAGCAGTTTCGCGGCGTCCTTGCGCTCGGAGACCCGCTTCAGAAGCGCCTTTATTTCCTGCGCCTTGGCCTTGGGCATCACGAGCGTCGCGTCTTTCGTGTGCACGACGACCAGATCGTCCACCCCGAGGAGAGTCACCAGGTGGCCACCCTCGCTAAAAACAATGTTACCCGCGCCCTGCTCAATGATGACTTCGCCTCGACCCACATTGCCCGCCGCGTCGGGTTTAAAATGCTTTGCGACCGCGGGCCAGGCGCCCACGTCATCCCAATCAAAAGAAGCAGGCAACATCACGACGTTGGTGGATTTCTCGAGCAGCGCGTAATCCACCGATATTTTCACCAAGGTGGGATAGACTTTCTTCAACAGCGGCGCGAGCGCACGGCCCTTGGCCAACGCGGTGCGCAGCTTGGCGAGGCCGGCGTCGAGTTCCGGTGCATAGGCGGCGAAGGCCTTCTCCACCACTGGCACGCTCCAGATAAACATACCGGCGTTCCACACATAGTCACCCGATCTCAGGTAGCTCTGCGCCACCTCCAGCTTGGGTTTTTCCACGAAACGCTTCACGGCAAAAACCTGTTTCGAGCCAAACTCGCGCCAGCGCTCTCCGCGTTGCACGTAACCAAAACCTGTCGCCGGCTCGGTCGGCGGTATGCCGATCGTCACCATCACCGGAGCCGCCGCCGCCGCCGTGAATGCCGCGCGCAAATCAGCCTGATACGCCTTCGCATCATGGATGACGTGGTCCGCCGGCAACACCGCAAACACGCCCTGGGGATCGCGCGCACCCACAATCGCCGCGGCGAGGCCTACGGCTGCAGCGGTATCGCGCCCCATCGGCTCCACGATGACATTGGCCGGAGGGAGAAAGCCCTTGCAGACCCGCGCCACCGCCTTCGCCTGGGCGGCGCTGGTGATAACGAGGATGTTCTTCGCCGGCACTAGGGGCTTGATGCGCTTCAAGGTCTGCGCGAGCAGCGGTGTATCGCCAACCACGGGGAGCAGATGCTTGGGGCAGGCCGCTCTGCTCTGGGGCCAGAAACGCTCCCCTTTTCCACCTGCAATCACTACCGCATAGATTGAAGTTTTCATCATACCCACCCAACCAAGCGCCGGGCGCGCCGCAACGCCGCAGTTGCCCCGCGCGCATTTAACCGCAGTCTAGAGCGCATGGATTCCTCCCACTCCCCCACGTCATACCCGCTCGAAATCTCAGTCGAGGAGACCCGCCGTCTGCTTTCGGAGAATGCCGGAAGCGTTTGCCTCATCGATGTGCGCGAGCCCTTCGAATACGAAACCGCCCGCATTGCCGGTTCGCAGCTCATTCCGATGCGCCAGATTCCCGAGCAGGTAGGCACTCTGCCCAAGGATAAACAACTGCTCATCCATTGTCACCACGGCGGTCGCAGCCTTCGCGTGACCCAGTATCTCCGCGCGCAAGGTTACGAAGCCGTGACAAACGTGGCGGGCGGCATACACGCTTGGGCTGAGCGCATAGACAAATCTGTTCCAACTTATTAACGAAGCCCCCAACCGCTTAGCGCCGCCTGACGTATTACGCACTCAGGCATAGCCCCGGGCAGAAATCATCCAGCGAGAAACCTGAGGTGCAGAGAGGGCCGTATTCGTAAACGAGCATGCGATACACTCGCTTGAGCTTCAATACCTCCATTATCATTCGCCACCACGGGCATGTTTTGAGGGATGCATAATAACCCCGTAGCGTTCGTATAAGAGATTCGAACCGCTTGCTTGCGTCACCTGCTAACACGGATTGGGCGACGTATATATCCATCTCACACCAATTATCTATTGGTTTAACGCACGTCCGCTTCAAGCGGTTGGATAAATACGAATCACCCAGCGCAAATAAAAAACGCCCCCGGCTGAAAGCCGGGGGCGTTTTACACACACTAAAACTGATCCGATTATCAGGCTTGAGCTGGAGCAGACTCAACCACAGCGGAGGGCGCTGCAGCGCGAGCTTTGACCAGACCAAGCTCCTTTTTTATATTTTGGACGCTAGGCTGGGAGATACCTAGGGCCTTGGCGATTTCCTGACCGGTCTTGCCGGCGTCAACCAAGGCCTTAACCTCAGCCTTTACCTCAGCAGTGATCTTGGCGCGTTTACCTTTGGCAGCCTTAGCCGCTTTAGGCGCCTTCGCGCCCTTGCCTGCCTTGGACTTGCCCTTACCGCCCTTTAGAGCCGCCTCTTTAAGGGCTTTGATAAAGTCGTTTAAGTTAGCATAGCCATACTCGCTGGGCAGCTTGGCAAGAGCAGCGACGCGATCTGCGGCTAGTTTAGCCTGTGCCAAGGCAAGCTTGGCTTTGGCTTTTTCGAGTTCTGCGATTTGATCAATGAATGACATACCCATCCTCTTGTGGGATGTATCTGAACTATATCAAGCATATATTATGATAAAAGCCGCTTACAAAGTAATCAAATAGTCATCGCGTGGTAACCTCCATCCACCACCAACTCGGCTCCCGTGATAAACGAACCTGCGGGTGAGGCCAAAAGCAAAGTAGCGCCGACCAGCTCCTTGGCTTCGCCAAAACGCTTCATGGGAGTATGCCCCATAATAGCGGTTACACGCTCGGGCGTAAGCACTTTACGATTTTGTTCAGCAGGGAAAAAGCCCGGCACTACAAGATTTACCCGAACGTTTTGCGGGGCCCACTCGCGCGCAAGATTTTTGGTCAGATTGTGCACGGCAGCCTTGCTGGCCGAATAAGTAAACACGCGAGAAAGCGGAACGATGCCCGACATCGATCCGAGGTTGATAATCGAACCACCCAGACCGCGCGCCAAAAGATATTTGCCAAAAACCTGACAACCCAGAAACACACTCTTGTAATTGACCCGTATAATCCGGTCGCACTCTTCCTCTGTAATATCGAGGAAGGGAGTCGCGGAGTTGATGCCCGCGCCGTTTACAACCACGTCAACCTTGCCGCTCCGGGCCAGCACCGCCTCTAGCAAGCCTTCAAGCGCAGCTTTATCACTCGCCTCGGCCGCATAAAACCAAGCCTTGCCGCCCGCCGCCGCTATACGATCGAGCCGAATCTGAGCCTTCTCCAGATTACGGCCAACCAACACGACTTCGGCACCGGCCGCAGCCAGCCCCTCCGCCATTGCTCCGCATAATTCTCCCGTGCCGCCGATCACGACAGCCACTTGGCCTTGAAGGGAAAATAAAGAACTCAGAAAGGAGGCGTGGGTGCTCATATTATTTTTATAGAAAGGCTAGATAACCGTATCGCCACACCCGTGTCACCTTTTCGCCCTCTGAACAGATTTTCAGTTCTTAACGCATGACCATAATTTAACCTCTGCCCGCTTTCGCTTGCGCATACACAACGGCGAAGGGTTACTAAGCGGCGTATGCCACTCATTCCACTGGAAGACACTTTCGCCGACGTCATAAACAAAGCTCAACGCGGCTACGGCATCAGCGACGAGGAGCTCTCCACGCGAGCCGCCATTCCCCTGTCTGCTTTGACCGCGCTTAAGTCCGGCAAAGCGGATGTAGCGGATTTACGGCGCGTCGCCCGTCATCTCCAGCTGGATCCAGATGCGTTGGAAAAACTCGCGTTGAATTCGGTTTATCCACGCGCGCCTCACATCCCACGCGGCTTCGCCATGTTTAATACCCGCGACGAGGCCATGACGGTTAATAATTACCTCGTTTGGGATGCCAAGAGCCGGGAAGCAGCCATTATAGACACCGGCACCGAGCCTGGTGATCTGCTCGATCTCATCGCCGCCGAACACCTGCGCGTTAAGTTTATTCTGCTTACCCATACCCACTCCGACCACATCGCGGCTCTTGCCCCCATCGCAACCTCGACCGGGGCCAGTGTCTGGGCCAGCGAACGTGAACCGGTCGATTATCCCGGTGCGCGCACTTTCAGCGAGAACGCCTACTTCCATCTGGGCAACCTGGCGATCAAAGCACTGTCTACTTGGGGACATTCACCCGGGCTCACTACTTTCTACGTGCAGGGGCTTAGCTACCCGCTGGCGCTTTGTGGCGATTCGCTCTTCTCCTGTTCCATCGGCGGCAGCCCCACTCATTTCCGCGAGCAGGTCAAAAACACGCGAGCGCGGATTTTTTCCCTGCCAAAGGATTCACTCATCGGGCCGGGCCACGGGCCGCTTACCAGCCTGGCCTTTGAAAGAATTAATAACCCTTTCTTCGCCCGCCCCGCCGCCAAACCCAAAATCGTTGCGGAAGATACGGACAAGCCGACGCCTAAAAGCTGATAGGGATAAGATACGCCCGCATTTAGGGATCTCACATTGCCTCTGCATGCCTGGAAACGAACTCTTTCGCGAACAATGTAGTCAGCCAGTGGTAGTAGAGGTGGTGCAAAGCCCTAAGAATACTAACGTCATATAAACAAAAAAGCCGGCCTACATGAGGCCGGCTCGTCATTTGTAGACCGTGAAGCAGATCCCGCCAAACGCAGGTGATCCGATTAGTAGCGGTAGTGCTCGGGCTTGTAGGGTCCTTCCAAGGGCACGCCGAGATATTCGGCCTGGGATTTGGTGAGCTTGGTTAGAACGACACCGATGCGCTCGAGATGCAGACGGGCGACCTCTTCGTCCAGGTGCTTGGGCAAACGATATACACCGACTGCGTAAGTGTCCTTGTTCTTCCAAAGATCGATCTGGGCCAGGGTCTGATTGGAGAAGCTGTTCGACATCACGAAGGAAGGGTGACCGGTGGCGCAGCCGAGATTCACAAGACGACCTTCGGCGAGCATGTAGATCGTATTGCCGGTGGGGAAGGTATAGGCGTCGTAGCCGGCCTTGATGTTAACGTGCTTCACGCCGGGCGCGTTCTTGAGGCGGTCGACCTGGATCTCGTTGTCGAAGTGACCGATGTTACAGACGATGGCCTGGTCCTTCATCGCCATCATGTGCTCGAGGGTGATGATATCTTTGTTACCGGTGGTGGTGACATAGATGTCGGCCTTGCCGAGGGTGCTCTCGATGGTGTTCACCTCGAAGCCTTCCATCGCGCACTGGAGGGCGTTGATGGGATCGATTTCGGAAACGATGACGCGGGCGCCAAAGCCCTTGAGCGAGAAGGCGGAGCCTTTGCCTACGTCGCCGTAGCCGGCCACGAAGGCGCACTTGCCGGCGATCATGACGTCGGTGGCGCGCTTGAGACCGTCGGCGAGTGACTCGCGGCAGCCGTAGAGGTTGTCGAACTTCGACTTGGTGACGGAGTCGTTCACGTTGATGGCCGGAACGAGGAGCTTGCCCTGCTCGTGAAGCTGGTAGAGGCGGTGCACGCCGGTGGTGGTCTCCTCGGAGACGCCGCGCCAGGCGCTCTTCAGGCGGGTGAAGATACCCGTGTCGGATGCGTGGATCTTCTTGAGGAGATCTTTGATGACCTGCTCTTCGTGAGAGCCGGATGGCGTATTGATCCAAGTGCTGCCATTCTCGAGTTCGAAGCCCTTGTGAAGCAGGAGGGTGACGTCACCACCGTCATCGACCACGAGTTGCGGCCCGAGACCGTCGGGACCGACGATAGCCTTCCAGGTGAGATCCCAATACTGTTCGAGCGTCTCGCCCTTCCAGGCAAAAACGGGAACGCCAGTGGCGGCGATGGCGGCAGCGGCGTGGTCCTGGGTTGAGAAAATATTACAGGAGGCCCAGCGGACCTTGGCACCGAGAGCGACGAGTGTCTCGATGAGCACGGCGGTCTGGATGGTCATGTGCAACGAACCGGTGATACGGACCCCGGCGAGAGGCTTGGAAGGGCCGAATTTTTTACGGATGGAAATGAGACCGGGCATCTCGTGCTCGGCGATGGAGATCTCTTTACGACCCCAGTCGGCGAGTTTGATGTCGGCGACATGGAAATCGGAGCCGGGGGTGAAGGAAGGAGGGACGTTGGCGTTGCTCATGGTGAAAAAGAGTGAGGGGAATGAAAAGTTGGTGGAGATGTATTCTGCAGTAAAAAGTTAGATACGAAACCGCCGCGGTTCCAATGGTGGGGTAACCGCGGCGGGAAACTGGTCGCCGGAAGCAACCGGCGGGCTATTTTTACTTGATGAGTTTTTTAACCGCAGCCTGTAGGGCGGCGACTTTCGTGGTCTGCTCCCAAGGCAATCCGGCCTTGCCGAAGTGACCGTAGTTGGTGGTCTCGCGGTAGATCGGGCGAAGCAGATCAAGCTGCTGCACGATGTCGGCAGGCTTGAAGGAGAAGACCGTCTGGATAGCCTCGGTGATGACCGTATCGGAGACGGTGCCGGTGCCGAAGGTGTTCACGTAAACGCTCACGGGATTCGGATGACCGATGGCGTAGGCGAACTGGACTTCGCACTGCTTGGCGAGTTTGGCGGCGACGATGTTCTTGGCGACCCAGCGTCCCATATAGGCCGCGGAGCGGTCTACCTTGGAGGGATCCTTCCCAGAAAAGGCGCCGCCGCCGTGACGCCCCCAACCACCGTAAGAATCCACGATGATCTTGCGCCCGGTGAGGCCGGAGTCGCCCTGCGGTCCGCCGATGACGAACTTGCCGGTGGGATTGATGAGATACTCGGTCTTGGCGTTAAGAAGCTTGGCCGGCAGGACTTTCTTGATGACGTTCTTGATCAGAAAGTCCTCGATCTCGGAGTGGGAAACGTCAGCGGTGTGTTGAGTGGAAATCACGACGTTAACAATCTCGGTGGCGACGCCATCGACATAACGGACGGATACCTGCGACTTCGCGTCGGGGCGGAGCCACTTCACTTTGCCGCTCTTGCGTATCTTGGTCAGCTCGCGTCCCAATCGATGGGCGAAGATAATCGGAGCGGGCATAAGCTCGTCCGTCTCATCGGCGGCGAAACCAAACATGAGCCCCTGATCGCCTGCGCCTTGCTCGGCGGTTTTCTTGCCGGCGGCCTTCTTGGCGTCCACACCCTGCGCGATGTCGGCGGACTGCGCGGTGAGGTAATTATTAATGAATACGGTGTCAGCGTTGAAGACATCATCGTCGTTCACATAGCCGATATGACGGATAGCATCGCGGATGACCTTCTCGACGTTGAACGCCTCGTCTATCGGCTTGGTCTTGCCTGTCTTTTTATCTTGAAGCTTGGGGATAGTAATCTCGCCGCCGACGACGACGACATTGGACTTCACGAAAGTCTCGCACGCGACGCGGGACTTGGGATCGAAAGCGAGACAGGCGTCGAGGATGCTGTCCGAGATAAGGTCGGCGACCTTGTCGGGGTGGCCTTCGCCAACTGACTCAGAGGAGAAAACAAAGGTTTGGGACATGGTTAGATTAGGGACGCTGTAACCAAAAACGCATAAAATGATCGGGCAAGTTAAATATCAACATATCTGTATTTAATGATATGATTATGCTGCAGGTCGATACGCGGGCTTCTTTGCCCATTCAACGAGCAGGACGTTTTAGGGGGCAAAAACTTCATTGCCGAAGTCAGAAGCAAAAGTAATCATATAGGCCCAACCAGCCCCGATGTCTTTTTCTCAACTGCCAGTAGTCGACTTGGAAGCGATCAACAACCTTCGTTCACTCGGTGATGAAGGCGATGACACATTCTTGCGGGAGATTATAACAATCTATCTGGAAGACACTCCCCTGCGAATCGCCGACCTGAAGAAGTCGTTTCATGATGGAGACAAGGCCCTCTTCACCCGCAGTGCACATACGATCAAAGGGAGTTCAGCAAATGTAGGTTCTAGCCGCGTCCGCAGCATCGCGGAACAAATCGAGCAACGCTCCAAGGTGGAACCCATCGCTGGTCTCGCCGATCTTATTAAGGAGCTCGATCAGGCCTACGCGGAAGCTTCCAAACGCCTGGCCTCTTACCAAGTCTGACCCGAAGGCCTGCTGACAGGCTGCGAGACGTTTACGCCGATCAATCTGCGGCGCGCCCCAGCGATTCACCCATGCGCGCGTAAACCTCGCGCTGGTCGGCACTGGATGAAACGAGATCGGCGTCGAAACGTATGCGCCCCTTTGCAAACACCGTGACCACGCACGAGCCACCGAAGGCGAACAGGCCCTTCTCCTCGCCCTTGGCAACCATACGTCCCGGCACGTAGCTTTGCAAAATGCTGCCGACACAAGTGGCGCCAATCTCCAGGACCGCTATACGACCGAAGCGCACTGATTCCACCAGCGTAACCATACGCTTGTTTTGCACGAGATAGCGCACATTTCTTCGCAGGGCAATAGGGCTGACGGAATAGAGCGAACCATTGATAAGCCGTGCCTCGTGCGGAACCCCGGCCACGGGAAAATGGAAACGATGATAATCCACCGGACAGAGCCGCGAAATCAGCAGGCTGCCTCCTGCGAATTCCGCTCCGAGCTCGTCCGTGCCCAATAATTCCGTGAGCGTGAACTTCGCGCCCTTTACATAAAAACCAGAAGCCGCGTCCACATCCTGAAAAGCGAGATGTCGACCGTCAGCGGGTAAAACGGCCACCGCTTCATCTTGAACAATCGGTCGTGCCGCGGGCTTTAATGTGCGGTAAAAAAAATCATTAAACGTGCGGAATGCTGTAGCCGGCTTGGTAAACTCATCCGCGTCCAATCCGTATCGCACGACAAAGGGTAGCACTTTACGCACGCTCGACGCACGATTCATTCGCCAGCCATACCAATGCGAGAACCAGGCCCGTCGCACCAAAGCAGCGAGACTGAGGCGGCCACAGGAGGTTCCATAAGTCCACTTTAACCACCCTTCACCATAGACCTGCTCAGTTTCGATCTTACCACTCCGGCGGTCGAAAACGGTAATTGGTGCGTCGATGTTCATGTCGCTCCTAGCAAACCGGCACATAGACACGGATGGCAAGAGCGCTGCACGCGATGCCTCTCTTTCTCGAGCAAACTCTACGTCCCGTGAGCACTCCCTGAAAAACCGCCCGTCCCGCACTGGCGGGGTGGACGGTTCATCATCTGTGTGAAAATTAGTTGGCGCCTGAGCCGAGCTGAATTTCGTAGTTAAGTGTATTGCGTGCCGCGTCGGTGTTTTCAGTGAAATGGAAAACGACGCCGTTTTCTCCCGCGATCACCGACTGCATGCCCCCGGCCCCATCCTTGGCCCATGCATTAGTCTCAAACTGCACGCGCAAAGGGGTCTGCTTTAATGAATAGCTGAACACATTGTCCGTCGCGCGCATACGCAGCGAGGGGTTGAGGGCCACCGGTGCCAGTCGAACCGAATGAACCGCCGCAATGGCCCCACGCGGATCGCGAAGGTTGAGTGCCTTGAAATTGGCCGTTACCTTTAACGCATCCGGAAGACAGATATAAGTCTGCTCGACGCTGAAGCGAGGGTGTTGCACGACAACATCGAACACAGTGTTTCCCTCACGAACCGACTTGCGCACCGTGGCCACATAGTCGGCGTCATCCACTCCACCGACATTGAACCATTTGCGGCGTCCATCAGTTCCGACGTAGCTTCCCTGCAAACTGATACCGCCGATCGATTCGACGAGAATCTCATCACGCGCAGTGGATAACGATTGGATAAAACCCTTTTCGCTCACTTCAAAATGATACGTTTTATTTCCATACTTCCGGCCGTCGCTTGCGAGCAGGTCGTCCGACACTATGAGGACGGGGACCGGAGCAGCAATCGGGGCAGGAACCGGCGTCGGAATCGGGCTGGGAACCTGCGTGGGGGCAACGATGGCTGGTGCCTGGGCCGTTGTCTCCACAGGCGCGGGGGTGACTTTAAGCTGACCCGGCTTGGGCGAGCGGAAATAGAGCCCCATGCCCACGATTGCCACCACGACGCCGACTCCGGCAGCGATTAAAAGGGGGCCCTTGCTGCGCTTGGTCGCCGGGGTAGCAGCAGGAGCGGCGTCTTCTTCGACCGTTACAGCTACCACAGCAGTGGGAATCGCCTTGGGCGTAGGTTTTAGAACCGGTTTGGGTGCTGGTTTTGGGGCTGTCACAGGCTTGATGACAGGAACAGCAGCGGCGGGTTTGATGAGCGACGTAGTCGCATGCACCGGAGCTTCAGCAGGTGTCACTGCCGGCTCAACCGCAGGTTTTCCTGAACTTACGCCCGCCTTCGGGGCGACAAAGGGGATGGCCGACTTTGGCTTGGCGATCGCTTGGGCGATAAGAGTATCCAGCGAGGGCTGCACCCAAGGCGAGGAAGAGGAACTGGCAGCCGCTACGTGCAAGAGACCAACCGCGGAGAACGGAACATCAACATCACCCGTATCCAAACCCAACCGGGTTGCCACGCTTGATCCAGACGGGCTGAAAAGTTTCAGGCCCAGCGCCGAGGCAAGTCCCGCCCCGAGCCAAGCTTGGCTGGACGCGAAACCCGCCAAATAGATTGAAACTGCGGGACGCCCTTCCAGAGCGGTTTTGAGTGCCGGCACGAGTTGATCGCATATCTTGGCGCTGGCCTCGCTGAAATCGTAAGTGTCGTTACTGAATAGTTTGCCCGCTGCCGCGCGAAACTTGAGGCCGAGAACCTTTTGAACCGACTCAAAAATCGGGGTGTAACCGAGCGGGGCGGAGGCAACGGTTTTCACTCCGTTGGCATCGACCCACACTAACCAAGCCTCGTCCAAACCCGGAATAACGACCAACGCGGTTTCATTCTTTTCAAGCGCCCCGATGACCGCGCCTATGTGGACAATTGCGGCGAGAACTGCATTTGCAGGCGCCAAGCCGAGCTCCCCAAGTGATTCACCAAGGGTGCCGAAAGCATTGGCGTCGTATAGCGAAAGCAGCCAAGGGCTGGTGGAGGTTGCGTCTGGAGCAAGCCCGGTGGCCGTGTCACAGACAACTGCGACAGGCGTTGCCGCAAACCCGTGGGGGAGGCTGGTCACGTGCTCCTGCAGCGCCCCAAGTTGACGGATAGAGGAGGCCTCGCTCTCCGTGGAGCGATGTAAAAAGATACGATCCCCAAAGATCGACGCCCGAACCAGTCCGGTGATTTTATGTTCTGCAACGAAGGCGGCGATATCGGCTTTGGCATCCGGCCGGAATGACTTGCAAGAGACTAACTTTTTCCCTGAAACAACTAAAATATGAAGCGCGTGGGGCGATCGTTCAGCAAAGGCAAGAGTAGGGCTAGTTTGTATTGCCATGGCAATTGATGATAGAGGCTTAGCGAAAGGGATAAATCAGAGGAATGATTTAACACTTTCCTGAAATTTCTTACGACGTAACTCAAATTCTTTTTCCTTTTCCACATAAGCGGCCAGCTCAGCGTCAAAGGCCTCGCGCTCGAAGGTGTATTCCTGACGATGTTTACCTAAGCTCGAGACCTCCTTGGCCAACTTGGCCCGTTCAGCCGTAAGGCCGGCCAAACCGGCATCCAGCTCGGCGCGTTTCGCGGAATAAGCCGAATGTTCCTTTTCGAGCTTCTTTTCACGTGCCAGTAGTTCCGCACTGGCCTCCTCGATGCCGGCTAGATCGGCGTCAAGTCGGGCCCGCTCGGAGCCGATCGCTTTGCGATCCAACACAAGCTGTCTTTCGGTCTCTGCTACGGATGCCACACGGGCATCCAAACGGTGATCGCGCTCATCAAGAGACTTGGCTCGCGTATCGAGCTGGGTGCTGAGGAGAGCGGACTTTTGCTCTGACTTGGCGAGCGTGGCGATGCGCCCGGTTAAATCGGATTCACGTAATGCGATCTCTTTATCACGAGCCGTAAGGACCTTCAGCGAGGAGACATGCTCCTCTTGGGCCGCCTCCAAGCCACTGATATCCGCGGCGAAGGCAGTGCGCTCCCTGGCAAGAGCCTTGCGATCCGCATCCAGACCGGCCCGGGTCGATGCCAGTTCGGCCTCGACCGCCGCGACGGCGCTTTCACGCTCCGCGACTTTGCCGGCAAGGGCTTCGCGTTGGACCAATTTTGCCTCACGTGCCTTGAGCTGAACTTCGTGATCGGACTCGGCTTGAGCTAGTTTTTTCTTCGCGACCTCAAGATCGTTTTTCTGCTCCGCCAGTTTTGTTTCCCTGACGGCGAGCGCCTCGTCGTTCTTGGCCGCCGCGAGCTGAAGCGTTTTGATTTCTGCCTTCTCCGCGGCAATTCCTGCATTCGCGGATTCTATGCGGGCAAACTCGTGCTTGATGTGCTTTTCATCCTCGGTCTGTCGACCTGCACGTTCTGTGAGGGCTTTTTCCGAGGCGGCGAGGGCGTTTGCTTTGTCGGAAGATGCTTTTTCGGTAGCGGCCAACGATTTTTCACGCTCGGCAATAGTCTTGTCCCGCTGGTCGAGCTTCTGCCGGTCGTTTTCGAGCTGTTTGCCCCGTTCCTGCAGGGTGGACTCGCGATCCGCGAGCGACAGTTCAGCACTGGCAAACTCGGCGGCTCTTTTTTTCTGGTTTTCGAGCCCCTGGGCAATCTCAGCCTTGGCCTTGGTCAAATCCGCAATCTTCACGGCCAGGGTATCGGCAGCCTCTTTGGCATGATCTTGATCGGACGTAAGTGCCTTTCGGTCTTGATCGAGCTTAAACTCCGCGGTTTTAGCGGCATCGAGCCTGGCAAGGCTGGCCTCCTCCTGCCCGGCAAGCTCGCGTGAACGCTCACTTAAACGGCTCTCCTGTTGCTCAAGCTGGCTTCTGGCGTCGGATAGTTCTTTCGCAGCCGTAATATGGGCTGCTTCGCGCTGAGAAAGAATGGCCGCCTCTGCCGCGAGTTCGTGTGTGCGCTTTGCGAGAGATTGCTCGGTTTTGACAACCGCGGCACGCGCGGCCTCAAAGTTGGCCTTTTCAATCGAGAGGCGACGGGTCTCCTGCTGGATGCGGGCGTCCTCGGCCTCGATCTCGGACTGCCGGGCGGCGAAGGCATCTTCCTCGGCCCGGACTTTGGAGAATTGCGCCGCGACTTTCTTCTCTTGCGCGAGGACAGACTTTTCACGGACCGCAAAGTTTTCCTCTCGCTCCGTGAGCGACTGTTCGAGCGCAATCAGTTTGGACTGCGTGATGGCCAAAGCTGACTCGCGCTCCGCAAGCTCGGCTTCGGTTTGGGCAAGTTCAGTCGCACGCTTTCTGTGCGATTGCACAGAAGCACCGGCGGATGACTTCGCCTCCTCGAGCGCAGCGGATTCATCAGCGATGGAGACCTGATCCGCGCGTAACTGGGCCCGGGCGGCCTCCAGCTCGGCCTGGCGAGAATTCAGCTCGGACTCCAGAGCTTTCTGCGACTTGCGCGCTGACTCAAGCTGGGACTTGGCTTGATCGGCGGCGGCACGATCGGCCTCAAGTTCATCCCGCTGGCCATCAAGTGTAAGCTGAAGCGCGGATAGTTTACTCTCACGCTCCGCGAGGGCGGCCTTGCTTGCTTCAATATCCTCGCGCAGCGGGGCGATGGACTTATCGTCATTCGCAAGCTCGCTGGCACGCGCCGCATTTTCTTTCTGGAGTTTTTCCGCTGCGGCAAAACTGGCGGCCAGCGCGGCTTTTTCGGCGTCGATCTTCAAACGCTCCTCCGTGAGCTGAGTCCTGGTGGCATCCAATGCCTTTTGTTGTTCGACCAGGAATTCGTTATGCCTGCGAACCTCACGCTCTGCGGCGATGCGGCGATCAATCTCTTCCTGATTTTGCTTCTTGAGCCGCTCACCCTCGAAGCGCAAGGCCTCGATCTCGGCCGAGTTAATGACAGGAGCGGGAGCCCCCCCCTTTGACTTGGCCGGGACTGCGGGCGGCGGAGCGGCCTTCATCTCGCCCGCCAGAAAAAGGGTGATCTCCTGCCTGCATTGCTGGGCCAGCGCGGCGGCTTGTCCGCTCAGTTTGACTTGGAGTAACTCCGTAACTCTGGCGAAAAAAGCATTTAGGTTGAGCGGGGGATGAAAAAGGTCACGCACGCCGAGGCGGATCGCCTTAACGATCACATCCATCTCGGGCTTGACGCAAATTAGCAGGATTGGCGCCTTACACTGCAGCCCTCTAAGCTGCTCACATAGCGCCAAGGGGGCCGTGCCGAGCTTTGTGCCGTCATGAATAACGAGATCAAATTGCTCAGATTGGAGCATTACATCCATTTCCTCCGTCGTGCCTATGTCACGAGCGTAGAATCCATTAGCCTCGACTACAAAGGACTTGGCCTGGAAGATATCTGGACCGGTGCGAACTAAGAGGATTTTCGCAGACACATCAATGAGAGGTTAAGGGTGCGATGGTAAAGAAATAGCGTAAGACGAGTGCCACTGATACGGAGACAGTTAATTTAGATTTCATCAGAAAATGTTCAAGAAGCGTTCACAAGTATTTGACGCTGATTCAAAAACGTCAGCTGTAACCGGAACCTTTTCCAATGGAACCTCGGTCAACGGTAGAGCGCGGTCTGAGGTGCGGGAGCCAGCACGTTATAGGTGCGGATAGCGGTTCGCCACCAAGCCGCAAGACGGTCAGCGGGCAATGACCATAAATCGCGATGCAGTGCGGCCATCGAGTCCGCATCGAGCATGATGGCGAGCTTTTCACGCGCCGGCAGGGCTGAGGGGCCCTCACGCAGCAGTCGTTCACGCAATGGCGCGAAACGCTCCTCGCTGATCGCGTCGGGCGCCTGCTCGCGTTCGCGAAGCAGCGCAAGATGCACGGCATTCACGTAAGGATCCAACACCGCCTGCATGAGTCCATAGTCCGAGGAAAGCTCAGGTAAAGGCGGGGTGTGGCGACGGCAGGCCTCGAGGTTGCGGGTTAAACGCGATAATTCCGCCGGTGGATAGAGCTCCTCAGGGGTCGCGAGCAATCGTAAGCGCCGGACAAACTGCCCCGGAGCCAACTGTCCTGTCACGAGCGAGAGCGGAATGGAACTCATCATGCCGATGACGATAGGCGCAAGCCACGCGGCGAAAGCGGGATTCACCCATAACGCGAAAAACCCCCAACCGACACCGGTGAGCGTATGGCCGGCATGGGTCAGGATGGCCTCGCGCCATTCAGGATCGCCCTCCGCGCCACGCCGTTGGGTGACCCAAGCCACGCCGCTCCCCGTCAGGGTGAGCAAAATGAACTTGGAATGAAACAGCATCAACACCGGCGCGAGCAGAGTGAATACAATCGTCTCGCCTACCGCACTGGCCACGACCCTCAGCCAACCGCCGAACTGAACCGCCGAACCGGGGCGGCGGGCCAGATCGAGCAAAGCCAGCACCTTGGGCAGAAAAAGCAGCCCGAGTGTGCCCGCGAGCAGCAGCAGGGCCTGGGAACTGAAATCGAGCCGAAGGTAACGGGCAAAACTATCGACCGGCAGGGGGGTGAGTCCGGTCGCCGCGTAGCGCCATGCAATGACCGAGGACACCACCAGAAACGCCAGCCAAAGCGGCGAGGCCAGGTAGGCCAGAATGCCGAGCGCGAGATGCAGTCGGTTGGCCACATGCAAGCCACGTGCGGTCAGCAACCAGGCGTGCTGGAGGTTGCCCTGCAACCAGCGTCGGTCGCGTTTGGCGAAATCGATGAGGTTGCCGGGGCATTCCTCGTAGCTGCCCTCGATGTCCACCGCCAGCCACACGGCCCAACCGGCGCGCCGCATAAGTGCGGCCTCGACATAATCATGGCTCAAGATGCGCCCGCCGAAAGGCTCGATACCGGGCAGTTCAGGCAAAGAACAGTGCTCGATGAAAGGCGCGACGCGAATGATTGCATTATGCCCCCAGTAGTTCGCTTCCCCTTGCTGCCAATAGTTCAAGCCGGAAGCGAATACCGGTCCGTAAAGCCGGCTGGCGAACTGCTGGATGCGTGCGAAGATCGTTTCGCCATTCACCAGACGCGGCACGGTCTGTATGATTCCCACGCCCGGATTGCGCTCCATCATGCGCACGAGTTTGCAGATGGACTCCCCCGTCATGATGCTGTCGGCATCAAGCACCACCATATGGCGGTAACGGCGGCCCCAGCGGCGGCAGAAGTCGGCGAGGTTACCCGCCTTCTTGTTTGTATTCACCCGGCGCTTACGATAAAAAATCCGCCCGCGGGCATTGAGCTGGCGGGTGAGCGCGACCCAGGCGGACTCCTCCTCGATCCAGCGATTCGGATTGCTGGTGTCACTGAGTATAAAGAAGTCAAAGGCCTCCAGCTGCCCCGTGGCCTCCAGCGAGCGGTATATGACGCGCAGGCCTTCCAGAACGCGGGAGGAGTCCTCGTTGCACACCGGCATGACGATGGCGGTAGGTGCGGTGATCGGACGGGCCTCATCCTCGGGAGTGAGGCTGTTGACTATACGGCAGGTGTCACCCGCACCCAGCCGCGCCACCCAGCCGATGACGGCCTGCACCGCACCGAACGCAACCAGCGCGAACAGCACGGCGAAGAGCACGAGATGGACAATCTTCCAATTGTCCATGCCGGTGCGCCAGTGCAGGTCGGCCATCAGCAGCACGGCGGGGCCGGTCAGCAACAAGGTCAACGAAGCGACAAGTATGCGGCGTTGGGTGATGCGGGTGCCGTCAAGAAGGGCGGGATCGAAGCGCGCGGCGCTCATAGGTTGTTTGGTCCGTTAAATGGAAAAGGAGACATGCGGCGGGCTGCGTTTAATGGGTTGCAAACCAGATCGCCCCCAGCAGGCCGATGAAAAGAAACCAGACTGCGATGGCGCGCAGCAAGGGCCAGCGGCGGAAGGTCCGCCACGCCTCATCGGCGACGTTGGCGATGGGACCGAAATCGAGGGGACGCGGCACCATGCGGGTCACTTCCATTTCAGGGCCGGCTTCAATGTAGGCCGCGCGCATAGCCTCGACCAGGTCGGGGGGCGGAGTGGCCTCGGCCAGGAAATGCTGGGGCCAGCGGGCGGGCACATCAGCCAGCACCAAGGCGATGCGCCCCCGGGTGCCGAGGCGCTCGTCATCGGGGTCGACCGCGTCACCAAGCACGCGGGTAAACCAGGCGTTGGTGCGACGCTCGGCCTCTTGCATCGCCAGCGCCACGGGGTCGGCCGAGCGAGCGCCAGAAGTGCATGCAGCCAGCGATTTACCCCGAGCGGAATTGATGATCTCCACCACCAACCGGTTAAGCAGAAGGCGACTCTCGATCTGATGAGCGCGGAGATAGCTTTCCACGCGAAGAAAGGCCTCGTCCCATTGGGAATCTGATTCAGGGGCTTGGGCAGCCGGCAAAGGAGCGGGCCTCATGGTATCCAGGTGTAGACCCAAGTCTCGGAAATCGGCTGGTATCCGTCTCGCAAACGACACCGAAGCTCAACCGGACGCGGGACGCCATCTGACTCGACTTGCAGCGCCACACGCCACCCGTCTATGCCAGGGTGCCGGATAAGCGTTTGATGGCGAATATGCGCACCGGGCCCGACTTCGAACTGGGGCGCCAGATTGGCCGGGTCGCGTTTGCCGAGATCCGCGCCGGCGAAATCGATCCAGAAAAGCCGGCCCTTGCCGCCGCCGGGGAGGTTGCCGGTGCGGGTGGAGAACACGCGCGCCAAGCCGTCGTCCGAGGGCTGATCCAGCGCCCAAGACATCCGATAGGCAAAGGAGGCGGGTCGGTCCGGACCGGGTTTTTTCTCAGGCACCCAATACGCGACGATGTTGTCGCCATACTCGTTGTGGGTGGGTAGCTCCACCAAACGAACAGAGCCTGCACCCCAGTCACCCACCGGTTCGATGAAGACCGAGGGCCGCTCATGATAGCGCGCCT
Source organism: Verrucomicrobia bacterium IMCC26134 (assembly GCA_000972765.1). Classification (GTDB taxonomy): domain Bacteria; phylum Verrucomicrobiota; class Verrucomicrobiia; order Opitutales; family Opitutaceae; genus IMCC26134_A. Next base: position 2,707,263 of record CP011265.1, read on the forward strand.
CGAAATCCTCGTAGTGGGTAATGGTCCGGTCGCGTTGCACCAGACCGAAGCGGACGGGCTTGATCGACTTAAGATCAGTATTTAAAATATCAGCGGGATTTTGAAGCGGACGCCAAAGATGCGCGCCATCGGCGGACTGCAACATCAGGCCGTCGGAGTCATGGACTTCGGGACGCGGATCGCCGGGGGGACGATCTGAGTTCTTACCATACCAAAACATGCTGGTAAGAGGTGCATAGCCGGGAAGATCGACTTGAGCGCGGAAGCTCAGCTCAACCCGCACATCAATGACCGTTTCACGGCCGGGATGCACCACAAACTCGTAGGCGCCGGCCACGCGGGCACTGTCCAGAAGGGCGTAGATGACCAGCGATTTCGCACCGGGTAGGGGTTTGCCGATCCAGAAATCGGTGAACACGGGAAACTCCTCTATCTTGCCGCTGACACCGGAGTCGACCGCCAACCCACGGGAGGAGAGCCCGTATATTTGATTGGAGCCGAGGGCGCGAAAATAGGACGCCCCATGGAAGGCGATCAGTTCGTCATAAACATCAGGCCGGTTAACGGGATAATGAATCCGAAAGCCGGCGTAGCCCATCGAGGAACGCATCCAACCCAGATCGCCCAGGCGGCCGTAGTTATAGAAATCACGAATAAACGGGATGGTTTGGACGTGAGTCGAACTGAACTCGCGGATTTGCACCGCCTCCCTCACCGCGCTGCTTCGATGGAAAAGATGGAGCTGAAACGGCAGGTCTTCCTTCCGCCATAGCGCCTGATCGGGCCGGAAACGAATCTCCCGGTTGTCGTCGTAATTAAGCGTGGCCAGTCGCTCCGGCAGCTTGCGATCCGGCTCCTGAAAGGGTGAGGCCGCGCGTTCAGCAGCGAGTTTGCGCACGTAGTCGAAATTGACTTCGAGTTTTTCGATGGCGGCACGGGATGACGCAGTCAGCGAGACCACCGCAAACACTAAAACAACCAAGCGTGGAGGCATAAGATAATTAAAAAAAGCAAAAGCGATACCAGCGAAATACGCCAGCACAGACGCGCGGTCGCCTGCTTTCAACCTTAGTTAACTAGGATGCCACCGACTTGCCGCTTAGGGTGACAAGAGCCTTACCGGGCACTTGTCGGACCGTCTGGAAACGCACCCGAAAGAGCTCCTCCACCGTCTCTTTGACCTCGGGGGAAATACGTGAAAGCAAGCCCTCGAGCTCCGGCAGGGTCGCGAGGGTATCCTCGGGCTCGGCCGCGACTTTGACCCGCGCCGGCGCGGGCTGCGTGCTCTCGCGGGCGGCAATTTCAGTTCGCATTTGGGCCTCGAGCGCGTCGGGCGGCGGCCCTGCATCATCATCGCCTCCCGCCGAACCGTTGAAAGCGGCCTGTGCATCCAGCCACTCCTCCCCTGCCCCTTCGGGCGCAGATCCGTCCGCGGCGGTGGCGAGGGAAGCAATCATCCCGCCAGACGGGGCCGAAACGGCACGGGACGGAGCGGGCTTGAAGCTGATCGCAGGCCAGATAACGGCGGTGGCGGCATCCTCGGCAACAGACGCCACTAAACTCGTCTCAAGCCTCCCGATCAGGGCTTTTTTTTTTCGTCACCCGAGCCGTCCTCGGCTGGAGTGGAACCGGGCGGTAATTCGGCGGTGAGCGCGGCGAGCTCCCGGAGGAGAGAATCTATGGCGCGGGCGCGTGACGCATCCACGGCCTTGAGCAGGGTAACCTCCAGGTTGATCTTATCCGAGAGCCCAAGCTTCACGCTGTCTTCCCCCTGCCTCAACACGTCCAGCATGCGGGTAAGCTGCTCGGTCGTCAGGGAAACACCGCCCAAGCGCGGGCTGCGGCCACCTTTCGCGACCGCCTCGAGCAAGGCGTCGCGGATGAGGCCCTGCAAATCCGTGAGCAGGCGGGCGAGATCGCGCCCGCCCGCGTCACATTCGTCCACGATGCGGACGATTTCCTGGTGGTTGCCGGCCGCGAGGGCGGCCGCGAGGGCGGCAAGGGTCTCCCCCGCGACCAGACCGTAAACGTCCAGCACATCCGACTCGGCTATTTTTGTGCCGCAGAAGGAGATCATTTGATCAAAAATAGACTGGGCGTCGCGCATGCCGCCATCGGCCATGCGGGCTATGCAGGCGAGGGCGGTATCCGTTATTTCGATACCCTCGGCGGTGGCGATTCGTTGCAGTCGCTCGACGATCAGCGGGGCCGGTATCGGTTTGAGGTCGAAGCGCTGGCAACGGGAAATAATGGTCGGCAGCACCTTCTGGGGGTCGGTGGTCGCGAACACGAACTTCACGTGCGAGGGCGGTTCTTCCAGCGTCTTGAGCAGGGCGTTAAAGGCCTGCGCCGAGAGCATGTGCACCTCGTCGATGATATAAATTTTGAACTTACCCTGGGCGGGCGAGTATTGGACGGTGTCGCGCAAATCACGGACTTGGTCCACGCCGTTGTTGGATGCGCCGTCGATCTCGATAACATCGAGGTGACTACCCGCGGCGATGGAAAGACAGGCAGGATCGGCAGGATCGAAGTCGGCTTTGGGGCCGTCGGTGCAGTTCAATGCCTTGGCAAAGATACGGGCGGTGGAGGTCTTGCCTGTGCCGCGCGGGCCGACGAAGAGATAGGCGTGGGCGATACGGCCGCGGGCGATGGCGTTGCGCAGGGTGCGGACGACGTGATCCTGCCCTACGACATCGTCAAAGGTCTGGGGGCGCCATTTGCGGGCGATGACTTGATAGGCGGCGGTTGACACGTGGGCTTGAAAGCACGCGACGGACGCGGAAGCGCAAACCTGAAAAGCGAGAGGAGTTAAAAAGTGGCCAGGCACTCCACGGCACTGGGAAGAACGTCGTCACCGTTGCTGCCTTCCGGCCCTGGCGGGGTTCACGCGCCTGCCCATGCATGGCGCCTGGCCGCCGGCACCGTGGGTGGGCGCACGGTGTAATTCAACGCGAATCTTCAGGGTTTATTTTCTGGCGGCGGCGGCGACTCTGGCGCAACCGGTGGGGGCGGTGATGCATCACCTGGCAGAGAGGGACGGGTAGTCTCCGTCCCCCCTTGGCGACGTTCAGCGGAGGGCCGAGATTTCTCGTTCTCGCGCTCGCTGATTCGGCGCTGGCGCTCCTCCATGAAGGTTTTCATCCGGACCCGCTCCTCAGCGCGCAGGACTTTCAAGCGTTCGCGCTGCACCGGCGTAAGCAAGGCCGCCACGGAGGCATCCATCGCGTCGATCACGCGCGTCGCCTGGGCGATACTTTCCTTGCGCATTTCCTTCAGCTCGTCACCGGTTTTTTGCAGGATGGGTTTGATCGCGTTTTTCTGTTCCTTGGTCAGATCCAGTCCATCCGTGAGATGCCTAAGCTGCTGAGGCCCAAATGTTTCAGGCTTTGGCTGATTGTTGCCACGGGGAAATTGACGCACGGCGAAGCCCCCAGCCACGGCACCCGAGAGGAAAATGCCGCCGCACAAAAGGGAGAGCTTGAGCGTGCGGTTCATGATTGAGTGGAGGTAAGCACTTCGCCAACCGGATCGAAAAGATCGCTGCCAAGATCAGCCGACTTCGCCTCGGCACTGACCGGAAGACTGCTCCAGACAATCATGGCGAGTGCACAGGCTCCCGCCAGGCCGAATGCGCGGGCGGCAAGGCGCTCGAACACCGCTCCGTAGGAGGGATTGGAGGTGATCCGCGCATTCGCCACCACACGGGCGGAAAAACCAAGAGGAGCGGCGTTGTCCTCGCTGCCGGGCATCGCTGCCACGACGGAGAGAGGCGCGCTGCGCGCGGCCGACACAAGCCGTGCCCAAGGGGTGGAGGTTCGAGTGTTCATGAGTGTTCCTGTTGTTTGAGTTGTTGAAAGAGTTTCTGAAGCTTACGGCGAGCGCGGAAGGCACGGACTTTAATAAGGGTGATACTCCAGCCCGTGAGTTCACGGATCTCGATAAGGGTCTTTTGCTCCAGATCCCGCATTTGCAGGACCAACCGGTCTCGTGGTTCGAGTTGATTGAGAAGTTTATGCACGAGTTCGTGGGCGGCAAGGGCGTCGGCCGTATCGGTGGCGTCCTCGCGAGTGAGCACTGCATCCAGGGTGTCTGCCTCAGTCTCGGACAAGTCGGCCCAGCGCAACTCGGGCCGGCGCTGTTGGGCGCGCAAAGCGTCGATGCAGGTCGTCACCGCGATGCGCGACACCCAATGGGATAGCGGCACCTGGCCTTGGTATTGTTCGAGCCTAGAAAACATTTTTAAAAAAATATCCTGTGCCAGGTCTTCCTCGGCCATGCGCCTGGGACGGCGGGCGCGGACGATTCGAATGATCTGGGGGTAAAGATGATCGACGAGCAGTCGTGCGGCCGCTTGGTCGCCCGCACGGATCCGCAGCAGCCAACCGTCAATATCGGGTGGTTGCGGGTCTTCGTCGAGGGACATGGGGCGATTGATATGCTAGCATGCACACCAAGCAAGACGCCATGCGAGAGCACCGGGTTACGTTGAGGCATCCTTTGTCCGTAGGCCTGTGCGACGTCTTGACTCGTCCTGTTCCGAGGATTTGATGGGAGAACCTTGATGAACCACCTCGTTACGGCGCTTCGACTTAGCTAGACGCACGATCCCCAAAGACCGCGCAGCGGTCAGTCGTGCGTCCGTCAACGCCCAGGTTCCGTTGCCAAGCCCGAGTGCCGCATTGCAGGCTTGGGGGAAACATTTCACCCTCAATTTTAAGTCAGTCCTTTTCCGCTTCCGTCCATGCCCTTTTCGCCTTCCACCAAGTATCGTCCCTTCCCGCCCGTCGTTTTACCAGATCGTCAATGGCCCGACCGGGTGCACACCCGCGCCCCGATCTGGTGCTCCGTTGACTTGCGCGACGGCAACCAAGCCCTCGCACAACCCATGAGCGTGGAGGAAAAGCTCGAATACTTCGAGCTGCTCGTCGCCACCGGCTTTAAGCAAATCGAGATCGGCTTTCCCTCCGCCTCGCAAATCGAGTTCGATTTCTGCCGTCGCCTGATCGAGGAAAACCGCGTCCCCTCCGATGTCTCGCTCCAGATCCTCTGCCAGTGCCGCGAGGACCTGATCGTGCGTTCTCTCGAGGCCCTGCGCGGTGCGAAAAACATCATCTTCCACCTCTACAACTCGACGTCGCCCAAGCAGCGCGAATACGTCTTTGGGGCTTCGCGGGACGACATCAAGGCCATCGCCATGCGCGGCATCAGCTGGCTCAAGCAACACATGACGCCGCTCGTCGCCGCAGGCTCGCGCATCCGCCTGGAATACTCACCCGAGAGCTTCACCAGCACCGAGTTGGATTTCGCCTTGGAGATTTGCGAGGCCGTGACCGACGTGTGGCAACCCACTGCGGATAACAAAATCATCCTCAACCTGCCCGCCACGGTCGAATACACCACGCCGAACGTCCACGCCGACCAGATCGAGTGGATGTGCCGCCACCTGACCCGGCGCCCATTGACCGAGGTTTCACTGCACACCCACAACGACCGCGGCACCGGCGTCGCCGCCACCGAGTTGGGCTTGCTGGCCGGCGCGGACCGCGTCGAGGGCACTCTCTTTGGCAACGGCGAACGCACCGGCAACCTCGACATCGTCACCGTCGCGCTGAATCTCCACACCCATGGCATCGAAACCGGGCTGGACTTCTCCAACCTCACGCACGTTCGCGAGGTTTACGAACGCACCACCCGCATGGAAGTGCCGCCCCGCCAGCCCTACGCCGGCGACCTCGTGTTCACCGCCTTCAGCGGCTCGCATCAGGATGCCATCAAGAAATCCTGGCCCCATCAAAAACCCGGCCACCCGTGGGACGTCATCTACATCCCCATCGACCCGGCCGACATCGGGCGCACCTACAAGGCGATCATCCGTATCAACTCCCAATCCGGCAAAGGCGGCGTCGCCTACATTCTAGAGACCGAGTTCGGCTACCAGTTGCCCAAGCTCATGCACAAGGAGATCGGCAAGGTGGTCAACGACCTCGCCGACCGCAGCGGCACCGAGCTCTCCCCCGCCGAGATCCACGCCGCCTTCCAGCATGAATACCTCGAGCGCCCCGCCCCCGCCCTCACCTTGCGCGAGTTCCGCACCACCGAGCGCGGCGCACAGGTGACCTGCGAGGCCGAGTTGCTGGCCGGCGGCGCTCCCCTGCCCCTCCTGTTCACCGGCACCGGCAATGGCCCGATCGACGCCTTCGTGCGCGGCCTCGCCGCCACCGGGCAAGTCCCTGCCTTCGACGTGCAGAGCTACAACGAGCACTCCCTCGGCAGCGGCGCCGAGGCCCGGGCAGTGAGCTACATCCAGATCAAGCTCGCCGATGGCCGCACCCTCTTCGGCGCCGGCGTCGATACCAACATCGAGGTCGCCTCCATCCGCGCCATCGTCAGCGCCCTCAACCGAGCCCTGGCTTGAACGAGCCACAACGGAGCGACGGCACACCCGCTGCTCCGTTGTGGCTTAACCCTCACGCCCGGTCCAGACGGCGGAACAGCCACACGCCCGCCACCGCGAAGACCAGCGGCGGAAACCACACCCAATACTCGGGCCCCAGGTTGGGACTGCGCTGCAGCAAGCCGGTCAGCGCGGACATAAAATAATAGAGCAAGACCAGCCCGACCGCGATGCCGAGGTTGGCCGAGGTTTCCTTGCGCGACACCTTGATGCCGAGCGGCACCGCCACCATCGCCATCGCCAGCACCGCGAGCGAGGACGCCGCTTTGTCGTTCAGCGTTATGCGCACTTTTGTGAGCTCGGCACGCTCGGCGGGCACCAATGCGGCTCCTTTCCCCTCCAGCTCCAGCCGCCGCTCCAGCAATTGCGGCAGGGTCAGCCAGGCGACCTTGCTGCCCAGTTTCATCTGCTTGAAAACACCGTCCAACTTCAGCTCGAGCGTCATCAAATCCGAATTTCCAATCGGCTGGGGCTTGGCGAAATTCTCCGGATCCTTGGTATCGCGCGGCTCGCCGCTCACTTCGCGCAGCGTCACCACCAGTTGATTATCCTCCTCGCGGAAATCCACGCTGCCGCTCCTTGCCCGCGCCATTCCTCGCACGCGCTGCTGCGAATCCAGCTCCCACAACCAGAAATCTGTCAACTCCGCGCCCTTTCGCTCTCCAACATAAACGATGAAGCCAGGAAAATCGCGCACGAAGGTTCTCGGCACGAGGAAGTTGACCGGGTTGGCCCGCACCGCCTGCACCAACATCTGCCTTTGCATCGAACGCGTCACCGGCATCACATAAAAATTCAGGATGAGCGCCGCCAGCACCGCACCTCCGGCAAGAACCCAAATCGGACGCGCCACATAGCCCAGACTCAGGCCCGCCGCGCGCATGGCCGTGATTTCCTGTTCGCTCGACATGCGTCCCAGCACCAGCAGCACCCCTGTCAGCATGCCGATCGGCAAGGCGTAAACCGCCACGAACGGCACCAAAAGCATCGCGAGCTCCGCCGCCGTGAGCGCGTCGATCTGCCCGGCAATGACGTAGCCGAGCAGGTCGCGTAGCGCCGTGCCCAGCATGAGCACAAAGGTGAACAACGCCACCGCCGCGAGGCAGGCGCCGAGCACGCTGGCGAAGATGTGACGGTGAAGAATTCCCATATTACCCAGTATTGCCTTAAGTCCGCCGCAAGCGACCCTCTTTCCAAGCATGAAGTTCACGCCCGCCAAACCGCCGCTCACCGGCGAAACTCTCGAAACCCTCACCGCCCGCCTTGTCGAGCGCGGCGAGC
>CP011265.1:2725000-4001000 GCA_000972765.1 Verrucomicrobia bacterium IMCC26134
CGCCGAACGCCTCGTGATTCAATCCAATATCGCCTCCAGGCGGCTCATGGTCGCCAAGGACGAACGCATGGCCGAAGACGCACGCGCCGACGCACGCGCCCAACTCGGACTGCCTGCCGAGGCCCCCCTGCCCCTTTACGAAACCCCCGCGCTCTCCTCAATCGATGAAAACCAATCCCCCGCCCGCCGTCTAGCCTCTGCCAAAGCCGCCGAATCCGTCGCCATGGCACACATGGCCCGCGCCTCAGCCCGTCCGATGACCTCAATCGGAATCCGTTTCAATCGCGAGGAACAAAGTATGGCAAAAATGGATACGATATCCCTCGCCATCATGACCGAGCTCCCCTTCCGCAGCCGCCGCTACGCCCGCGCCGACGAACGCGCTGCTCGCGCCGACGAGGCCGCCGCACACGCCGAAGGCGCAGCCGCCGTCCACCGCCTCTCCGCCGCCATCTCCCGCTTAGGACGCGCCGAACGCCTCGCAGCCACTACCCGGCGCCTCGCCGATGAAACCGTCCGCCGGCTCGACGCCGAATATGAATCCTTTGTCCGCTCCGCCGGCGCCACCGACGGAATGGTCGGCGAATCCACTGTCCTCATGGTGATCGACATCCTCGAGCGCCAAACCAACGCACAACTCCAGGTGATCGATGCCGAGGGCGCCGCCCGCCTCGCCCGCGCAGAACTCTGGCGCTACGCCCCTGCCGCATCATTTCTCATCAAACCCTGATCGTTTCCCGCCATGAACAAACACCTCGTCTTATTCATCGCGACCTTCATCGCCGGCGCGGTCGTCGCGCTCGCCGTGCGCACCGCGCTCCACAAGCCTTTCACTGCACCCACCGGCCATGCTGGAAACGCCGCTTACGCGCCCATGGTGAACAACACAACTCCGACCGTGCCCGTCGTAGAGCCCGCGCCCATAGCGGCGGAACCAACACCTAAGACCGCAGCCGAACCCGTTGCAAAGAACGTCAACACGATCTGCTCCGTATGCGGCATGGAGGTTGATCCCGACCTGCCCACCACCACCTACCAAGGCAAGGTCATCGGCTTCGGTTGCAAAACATGCCCGGCCACCTTTGCCGCCAATCCCGAACGCTACGGCCCCTACGCCCTGCGCAACGAGATGTTTAAAAAATAATCCCATGCGACCGCTTCCATCTTGGCTCACTGTTGTCGCCGGACTTGCCCTCGGCGCCTGCACCGTCGTGCTACTACCCGCCGATGCCTTGTTTCAATCGGAAGCCGGACACGAACACGCCTCCGCATCTCCCCCTGCCGGCGAACGTTGGGCCTGCCCGATGATGGACTTTGTGGGCGGAAAACCAGGCAAATGCCCCGTCTGTGGCATGACGCTCGTTAAAGTCATAGCGGGCGAGGTTCAAGCCGAGTCGGTCCGCCGCCTCGGCCTGCAAACGTCCTTGGTTACACGCGGTCCGGCCATCGCCACTATCCACGGCTATGGTGCCGTCCGCTACGATGATCGCACCGCCCGCCCCGTCATCTCCCGTGTGGCTGGACGTGTCGTGAAACGCCATCCCGCCTCGCTCCATCCCGGCGAGATCGTCGCGGTCGGTGACGCCCTGATCGATCTCTACAGCGCGGAAGTTTACGCCACCCAAGGCGAACTCGCCGCCGCCTTAAAGCTCGGCGATCAGCCCACGATCGCCGCTCTTTCCGCCCGTTTTTCACGTTGGAACCTGTCTTCGGTGGCCGACACCATACTAGCCGGCGGCGAACCGTCGGATACCGTCACCATCACCAGCCCTTACGCCGGTCGCGTGCTGGCCGGCGCTGAGGAGGACGGCGGCATGGCTGGCAAACTCCCCGAGGTCGGCGAACAAATCATGTCCGACCGTCCGCTCGTGCGGCTGATCGACCCGCACGCCTTCATGATCGTTGTGCACGTGCCCGAAAACCGCTCCCGCTGGATCCGCGTCGGCCAGACCGCGCGTCTCGCGACCGACGATTTCGGCGAGTTGCCAGATCTAACCGCCGCGGTCACCTGGGTCGCCCCCGAACTCAACCTCGAAATCCGCGCCCGCGAAATCCACCTCCACCTGCGCGACGAGAAAGACCGCCTCCTTGCCGGCGCGCTCGTCAACGCCCGCATCCAGGCCGCCCTCGCCCCCGATCTCAAGCCCGCCGATCCCACCGACCGTGCCACCTGGGGTGCCTTCACTCTCATTCCCAAGACCGCCGTGCTCTCCACCGGCGTGCGCAACGTTGCATGGAAAATCTCCAGCCGCGAACGCGATGGACGCATTCGCTTTGACCTCGCCGCCCTCGCCCTCGGCCCTCGACTCGAGGACGAAAACGGCAACGATCTCTACGTCGTCCGCGCCGGCCTCAGCCCTGGCGACGAGGTCGCCACCCAAGGCGCATTCCTTATCGACAGCCAGGCCCAGCTCGCCGGCACCGCCAGCCTCCTCTACCCGCTCGGCGCCAACGCATCCGCCGCAGTCGCTCCCGCTCACCAACACTAACGCACGACCGACCAGATCCTCCCATCGGTCTTTGGACCTTGGGCATTGGTCATTCCAGCCATGCTGGCCTTCGCCATTCGCAACATCTTCATCACGCTGTCCGCCGCACTGGCCCTTGCCATCGCCGGTTTCTGGGCTTGGCGACAGGTGCCGGTGGACGCCATCCCCGACCTCTCTGATAATCAAGTGATCGTTTGGGCCGAATGGCCGGGCAAGAGCCCCGAGGACATGGACCAACAGATCACCGCCCGCCTCACCCGCGAACTCCAGGGCCTGCCCGGGGTGCGCACCGTCCGCGGTATGTCTCTCTACGGCGCGAGCTACGTATATGTGATCTTCGACGACCATCGCGACCTCTACGAGTGCCGCACCCGCACCCTTGAGCGTCTCGCCCAGATCCAAGATATCCTGCCGGAAGGCGTCACCGCCAAGCTCGGCCCAGACGCCACGGCCATGGGCCAGGTCTTCGCCTTCACCTTGCAAGGCCCGCGCGACATCGAGTCGAAGCGCTTCATCCTCGATCAGCTCGTCGTGCCGGCTCTCCGCGCCGTCGCCGGCGTCTCCGAAGTCGCCCCCGCCGGCGGAGTCGTCCGCGCATACCAGATAGACGTCGACCCCACCCGCCTCGAAGAACAGGGCATCACCATCGACCAACTCATGACGGCTGTCCGCGCCGCCGGTCGCGATGTCGGCGCGATGAGTGTCGAGCAAGGTGGCGTCGAGACGATGATTCGCGGCGTCGGCTTCATACGCTCCGCCAAAGATGTCGAAAACATCATCATCCGCGGCAACCGCATGAAAGGCGCCGGTCTCCAGCTCGGCCAGATTGCCGAGGTCCATCTCGGCGGCCAGTTCCGCCAGGGTCTGCTTGCCGACGGCTATCAGGAGCACGTCGGCGCCGTCGTCGCCCTGCGCATCCACGAAGACCCCAAACACGTCATCGCCGCCGTGAAACAGCGCCTGGCCGACCTCGCCCCCGCGCTCACCGCCGAGAAACTCGAAGCCATCGCCTTCTACGACCGCTCCCAACTCATCGAGGAAACCAACGCCACCGTCGTGGACACCCTTAAGGAGGCGATCATCACCACCTTGCTCGTCGTAGTGGTTTTCCTGCTCCATCTGCGCGCCAGCCTCGCCACCGCCGTCGGTCTGCCGCTGGGCATGTTGTTCGCGTTTCTCGTCATGCACTTCCTCGGCGTGAGCGCCAACTTGATGAGCCTAGCCGGCATCGCGATCGCCATCGGCGTGATGGTGGATTTCGGCATCATCATGACGGAAAACATCACGCAGCACCTCGTGGACTTGCAGACGAAGTGTCAGCGCGAGGGACGCGCCATGCCCACCTCGCCATGGAACGAAGAGATCATCGAGACCGTCGTCACCGCCTCCCGCGAGGTCGCCCGCCCGCTCATCACATCCGCCGCCACCACCGTCATCGGTTTCCTGCCCATCTTCGCCCTCACCGGCCAGGCCGGTCGCCTCTTCATCCCGCTCGCCCTCACCAAGACCCTCGCGATCAGCGGCTCCGTGCTCGTCGGCGTATTCCTCGTCCCCGTGCTTTGCCGCCTGCTTCTTCCGCCCTGGCAGGTGCGCAAGACGCCGCTGCTCATCCTTAGCGCACTCGCCGCCGGCCTCGCCTTCGGCTGGTTCTGGAAAGACGGCTACACCATTCCGCTCGACCACGAGCGCTGGTCCTTAAGCGTGCCGGGCTGGCTCTTCGCCCCCGCGCTCGCCGCCCTCGTCGGCTCCGCCGTATGGCGCCTCGGCCGAGAGCGTCTGGTGGACTACGAACACAACCCCACCAGCCACGCCATCCACGTGGCCTACGACTGGGCCTACACCCGCATCCAGCGCCACAAGGTCATCTTCGCCTTCACCATCGCGACTCTCGCCGTCGGCGGCTACCTCGTCGGGCTAGGCTGGACCCGCATGAGCTGGCCCTTGCGCCAGGGCTTTTCACTCGTCGGCGGCGACCTCGGTCGCACCCGCCTCGACGCGACACTGACCCGTTGGTTCCCCGGCATCGGCGCGAGTTTCCTGCCGCCGCTCGACGAAGGCAGCCTGCTTTTCATGCCGTCCGTTCCAGCCACCGCCGGACTCGGCGAGACGCAGCGCGTGATGATGATCCAAAACCGCGCCATCGAATCCGTGCCCGAGGTCTCCGGCGTCATGGGCAAGCTCGGCCGCGCCGAGACCGCCCTCGACCCCGCACCCATCGGCATGATCGAGACCGTCGTCATTTTAAAACCTTACAAAGACTGGCCCATCGTGGCCATGCCCGGCCCGCACGGCACCCTCGTCAACCGCACGCGCACGCTCGCCGAGGTCCGCGCCAGCCTGGCCGCCGCCACCGATCTGCCCGGCGTCGCACCGAGCTGGTTGCAGCCCATCGAAACCCGCGTGGTCATGCTCTCCACCGGCATCCGCAGCCTCATGGCGCTGCAAATCCTCGGCGACGACCAGGCCGCGCTCGAGGCCTTCGCCGAGTCCGCCGAAAAAATCGTTCAGGCCACACCCGGCGCCGCCGACGCCCAGATGCAGCGCGAAGGCGGCAAGCCCTACGCCGAGGTCCGCCTCGATCCGGAAAAAATCGCCCGCTTCGGCTTCACCCAGGAAATGGTCCTCGATGGCGTCGAGACCGCCTTCGGCGGCATGCCCATCACTTTTTCCGTCGAAGGCGCGCTGCGTTATCCGGTTCGCATCCGCTACCTGCGCGAGCGGCGCGACGACCCCGACGAGTTGCTCGGCCTACAGGTCGGCATGGCCGGCCAGCACGGTGCCGTTCCGCTTTCCAGCCTACTCGCCACACCCACGACCTACACACTCGCCTTCACCGCGCCCGCTACTGCGCAAAGCTTTCTCGCGACGCTCCCGCTCGCCACCCAGCGCAACTATGTCGTCCTCGACGCCACCCGCGCCGAGTTGACGGTGCCCGCCGGCGACCCGATCCCCGCCGCCACCGCGCCGTTCGTCATCTCCCAATGCCCGAGCGAGCTCGGCCTTACCTACACCATCGGGCCGATGGCCATTCGCTCCGAAGGCGGAAAACGCACCCAATACGTCATGTTTAACGCCGCCCCCGGTGCCGCCGAGGTGGACATCGTCAACGCCGCCGACACCCGCCTTCAGGCCGCGCTTTCCTCCGGCCAGCTCACGCTGCCGAAGGGCACGACTTACCGCTGGGTTGGTCGCTACGAACAAAAGCTCAAGGCCGACCGCACTCTCACATGGGTCATCGCCGCGTCCTTCGCAGTGATGGTCGTGCTCATATTCATCGGCACGCGCTCGTGGTTGATCACTGCCGTCATCGTCGGCTGCAACGCCACCGTCACCACCGCCGGCGGCTTCGTGCTGGTGTGGCTCTGGGGCGCGCAACTCACCACCGCGGTGACGGTGGGGTTCCTTGTGCTGCTCGGTGTGATGTTTAATGACGGCATCCTGCTCGGCACCTACATCCAGGAAAAATTCAAAACCCTGCCGCGCGACATGGACGACGTGAACCAGCGCATCTTCGAGGCCGGCCTGCGACGACGCCGCCCCGCCCTCATGACCAACATGACCACACTGCTCTCGCTCGTGCCCGTGCTCTGGGCGACGGGTCGCGGTGCCGAGGTGATGACGCCCATGATGCTCCCCGTGATCGGCGGCATGGTCTTCGACGTCGCGTCGCTCTTCTCTGTGCCAGTCTTCTACGCCTGGTATTGGGAGCGTCGACTAGCCCGCCGCAAATATGTAAAATGCAATGCCTACGACTCTAAGCCTAACCAAACATGAACCAATAATGCAACGAGCGCCCACTGCGTAAGGCAGTCCTTAGTCAGCGGTGGCGATCGGGAAAAATACGGTGATTTCCGTGCCTTTTTCGAGGACAGTTTTAACCCGGATAAGACCATTATTGCTCTGCACCAATCGGGAAACGATTGAGAGTCCAAGACCGGTGCCACTGCTCTCTTTGGTTGTGAAATAGGGGGCGAATATCCGCTGGAGGTTATCGCTAGTGATGCCCGACCCTTCGTCACTAATCGTAAGAACCAAAAGGGGCGGATTGTTGGGGAAAGTGGCTTCGCCAAGACTGATTTCGGTGTCCGATGGCGCTGGAAACGGGGTCGGTAGCGCCTGCTGGATACACCGCGCGGCGACTCGAACCGTCTGTATGTTCGAAGTGCTTTGCAACGCGTTGATCGTAAGATTGAGCAATATCTGAAGAAGATCGGTGGCATCGACCGACGGCGTAGCATCCTCGATAAGTGCCTGAAAGATGAGCTGGTTACCACCGACGGAAGGATGAACTTTAAGTAAAGACTCTAAATCCGCGAAGACCGTATTGATCGAATGCTGAACCCCCGGCGAATGCTGATCATGAATGAACCGAAGATAACGCGCGGCGATGGCCGTGCAGGTATCGACCTGCTTTCCGATGATGGCGATATCAAGGCGCACCCGTGAAAGTTCCTCGCCATGCAATACGCTAAGCTCCCGAAGCCGCATCTCCAAGAGGCCCACATAGCCCACAATGACTGCTAGCGGATTATTGATATCATGGAGCACACCGGCGTATATCTCGGAGGTAGTGCGCGCCACTTCCTCCCGGAGGGCCACGTCATCCAGCCTGTTTGTGAGTTCGTGTAATCTTCCGGATGCGTTGCTTAGGTTTTCCGAAATCTTGCGCAGATGAAGCGCGCGCGCCACGGATTCACGAATTGTGGCGACGTCGAATGGTTTGCTGAGATAATCGCATGCGCCGAGCCTCAAGGCCTGTCGCGCGGTATCTAATGTCTCATATGCGGTGAGCATGATGACCTCGATCTGACCGTCGATTTCTTTAAGCGCCTTGAGCACGTCAATGCCAGATGCACCGGTCATACGAATATCAAGGATGGCAATGTGAATGGGGTTTTCACGGGCGAAGGCTATAGCCTTTTCACCGCAATCGACGATCTGGACATTGAAATCGTTTCGGAAAACCATGCGCACCGACTGGCGAGGCCCCTCCTCGTCATCGACCACGAGGAGAGTATACTTAACTGGAGGGGTATTCATGGCACCAGGTATTTGACCGCCGCCTTAAAAAGCGTAGTCGATTGAGGCGGCGAGTGCGTGAGTGCGGTTTTGATACGAGCCATCTGCGAGGCCGAAAGGACTGCCGCTCACCTTGCGGTCCGGCGAATAACCGAACTGATAAGTGAGACTTAGTTTGAGAGCGCCTGTGCCATAATTGCCGCCGAGCGCGAACATATGACGATCAGAATCCGGCACCGCAGGAGTAAAGGTTGCATCCGGAACAGAATTCTCGGCGTAAGTGTAGCCAGCGCTCAAGCTGAAGCCATTTTCAAATGAGCGGGTGAGACCAAGGTCGTAGAAAAAGCCCGACTGCCAGTTGAATGTCTGAGCCGCACTGAGCGGAGCCGGAGCCTTGATGGAGATCGAATTGAAGCGATCCCAGTTGGTCCAATCCAGATTGAACTCAATGTTCCAACGAGGGGTCGGACGGTAGGAGTAACCGGCGATCACAACCTCTGGGAAAACAAAGTCCGCGTTCGCCGCTTGGGCTGGAACGGCGCCAGCAATCGCAGCGGTTCCATCGAGTTTGACCGTGTAGTGATGCTGGTAGCTTATGCCAAAGGCGTGTTCCGCGGAAGGTTGCCAACGGGCGCCGGCATTAAAACCGAGGGCGCTTCCATCGCCATCAAATGTGTATTCACCAAAGCCCGACTGCCGACTCAGCTTGGTGTCGGCACGCTGAAACACAGGCCCGGCTCCGATCGAAATCTCCGGGGTTATGTTGTAGGCGCCGACCGCAGCCACGGAGTAGGTTTTTTGCTCAGCCTTGGTCGTTAGCGGACTCAGAACAGAGGCCTGTCCCCAGTCAGTGGACAGCCCAAAAGGCGCGTAAGCACCGAGCCCAAATGCGTAGTCCTTATCTTTTGGCGCGTAAGCGTAATAAAACTGGGGAACGAGATTGCTCTCACGCTTCATCTTGGCGCTGCCGGCCGGGCCGGAGAAACTGGTATCGAGTTCAATCACATAGGCGGTGGCGGATAGAGACTGTCCCTTGAGCTGGGTTAGCCCCGCTGGATTATAGTAGACTGCCGAGGGATTGTCCGCGGTGGCGGCAAATGCATTTCCACGACCGGTCGCGTAGGCGTCTTTGAAGCCAATACGGGTCCCTGAGCCCCAAACAGCCAGTGGCGATACCAGGATTAAAAACGCACCGGTGAGCAGGGCCTGTGCGGCGGGGGAGATTCTTTGATTCATCATGTGACAATTACGGGGTGTTAATTTAGCCAAGAGGTATATGGATCACGATATCGGAATCCGTCAGACTGATTTTCTCGCTCACGTCAAGCCAGCCGGAGTGATTTTCAATGATACGACGCGCAACGGTGAGCCCCAAACCGACTCCAGTGGTGCGAGTGGTGAAAAACGGCTCGATGGCCCGCGCTTTGGTTTCCGGAGTGAAGCCGGTGCCTTCATCGCGGAAACGTAGATTCAAGACGGGGTTGCCCTTCGTGTCCTCACCTTGCTCAAGCACCACACGAATGCCCCCGCCGACCGGAGTCTCTTGCAGTCCGTTCAGGAATATTTCTTCAAGCGCATGGATGATACTGGCCTGATGAACCCGGACCGGAGTGTCCTCATTCTGACCGGATATCTGAAGATGCGCTTGTTTGCCAAGAGAAGTCGCGGCGCGCTGAAAGGCCGATCGTAACATAGGACCAACCGGCAGCCATCCGTCGGCGGGATGTGCGGGTTGCGATAGAAACAGCATCTGTTCGGTGAAGCGCTGGATACGCCCCGTCTCACGCCCTAGCGCGGACTTGAGAGACTCACGGAATTCCTGGCTCGCGTAATCCGTATCGATTAACTGGTGATGCGTGCTAAGCGGAACCAGTGAGTTACGAATTTCATGCGCGAAACGTTTAGCGATGAGGGCAATGAGCTTAAAGTTCGAAGCCTCAACCTCGGCCTTTTGCACTGCCTGTATCTGCGTGAAATCCTCGACCAATGCCATCGCAGGTTGCGGCAACCGGTTGTCGGGCGAAGGAAAGGGCACCAGACTGACGCGATAAGAGCGACCAGCGTTTTTCTCGGAAACGACAAAAAATGGCTCAACTTGTTTACCGTTTTCAGCGAGGTCATGCAGCGCGGAAGCAAGGGAGCGCGGCAGATCAGCAAAATCCACGCGTGTATCAGCGACGTTCGATTCACCGCGTAGGAAACGGATAAAAGCGCGGTTAGCATGCTGCACGCTAAGATCCGCCCCCAAGACCACGCTGCCGCTTGTGATCGCGCCTAAAACATCAGAAAACAAGCGGTGGCTGGAGGCGAGTTGATGATGCAACCAGCTGTTTTTTACCGCCAGTCCGAGTTCCTCGAGCAAATGATACACGAGTTGAAGTTCGGAGTCCTCCAACGGATTGCCTGTGACGCGTCCACCGATCACTGCTACGCCAAGCGTGCGTTCACGATCATTGATGGGCAGCGCCACCTGACATCCCAGAACGTCAAACTCGCGCTGGATTTTAGCGTCGTCTTGGACCGACGATGAAGGACCGTCTTTCTCGGCCCTCAGTATTTGGGCAAACCGTGTAATGTGCAGGCCGATACCGCTCAGGCGCGATAACTCAATGCACTCGAGCAGATCATTCGAAATACCTACCGCTCCAACACAGGTAAGACGATCCCGGTTGCGCAGAACAGAAGTCTGCCCGAGAGTCCCCGAAGGCGCAGGCTCTAAAAATAACGCGATCCGGTTTACGTTCAAAACTTCGCGCAGCTTCAGCACGAAATGTTGGGCAAACAGTTTATGGTCCAATGAGTAACCCAGGACACGCGAGAAGTTTCTAAGGACCTCAAGATCGGTGTTTACCAAGGCTACAGCAGGTGCGGAAACCGAAATATTCCGATGTGATAAACCGGGATTGCGCTCCTTGGGCGCAAGCAACGCCCGGGTAGCTCTTTCAAAAACAGGTAAAACCAGCGGAGTCCGAAGCACTAAATCAGCCCCGGCAGAGTAAGCCATCTGCTCGGTTTCAGCAGAAACACCTATAGTAACAACCAGTGGGATTGAGCCGGCGGCTTCTTTGATTGCGGAAACTGATGCCGGGCAATCACCCAAGTAGACAACAAGATCAAAAAGACCTGAGCTCAACAGATCCAGAGCTGAGTCGAGGTCATCTTTACGTATGGTCTTGTGTTTAGGGGAAGTGAAGAGAGCGGTCGCATTTAAACGCGCCAGAGAATCTTCGGAAATAAGCAGGGTATGGATCACTGCGGGTTATAATCTATACGGACTTAAAAGGTTATTGTTGAATTTAAAAAACAATAGATCACTTACTCCATAGCAACAGGAAATTGAACGATACAAAGGCATGAAATAGCATAAGCGTAAGCGCAATATTACAACAATAACGCCCCCCTTAGGCAACACAGGTATTTTCATGAAAAACACCAAAGTTTCAACTTCTGTGGCGAGGATTCAAAGTAGTCTGGTTTTCTTCCCGAGTCGTAACGGCCTCAAAATGGCCGCCTACATCGATAAGCTGGAGGGGCAAACTGAATGTCTTGGGTATGTAGTCATGGCGCCCAAATACGGCGAAACAAAGAAAAATAATCTCCAACTAGCTTACAACCTAGCTGCTAATGGATTAAAGGTTTTGCGTTTCGACCACACTAACCACGTGGGTGAAAGCGAAGGCCAGATGCTACGGTATACGCTACCAGGGGCGGTTGAAGACATCCTCGGAGCATACGACTACCTTGAGAGACATCACGGCATCCTGCAAGCCGGTCTAGTGGCAAGTAGTCTGGCCGGACGCATGGCAATAAGAGCCACAAGTTTGGATAAGCGTATCAACCACCTCACTTGTCTGGTCGGTGTTGTGAACATACAGCAAACGCTCGCTATTGTTTATCAGGAGGACGTGGTCACAAATTATCTGGATGGAAAAAGATGGGGTATAAACGATGTGCTAGGTTTCGAAATTGATTTCGAGAACTTCGCGGCTGCGATGATTGAAAGCAACCTATACAGCTACAGCGGCACTTGTGAGGACTTGGCTGCCATCCATGTTCCAGTTTCATTACTTTCAGCCGAAAATGATCCCTGGGTAAATGTGGAGGAAGCAAGACACGCCATGTCGTTAACGCCTCAGGGCGATTTCCATAAAATCCAGAATGCGATGCACGAGGTAAGGGAAAACCCGGAGGCCGCTCAAAAAACTTTCCTTAAAATAACAAGCATCTGTCTTGAAAAATCGACCGGACGCAAAATCCAGGATCATCAGTTGCTTGCTCCTGATAAAAAGAATTTACTAGAACAAAATAAAGTAGAGCGCCAAAGGCTAAAAGCCTCAAACAATGAGACCCAGACAGAAATCGATTTCTGGAGTCAGTATCTGGCCAAATACAAATACTTTCAAAATGTAGATGTGTATCAGGAATACATCAACATAGTTGGCCAATTGCTGGGAGACTTTCGCCCGGGTGAAATTTTACTGGATGCTGGATGCGGAAATGGAATGTTCGGCATATGGACGATAAGAAATCTCTTAGGGAAAGAAAAAGTAATTTTCGATCCTCCGTTAATATATAGCGGATTGGACCTTACGCACGAAGGGATATTGGAAGCTGCAAAAAATCACAATAAACTGAGCGGCGACTTAGCCAAGTCTCAAAAATTAGCGGACAAAGGAATCAGTTTTATATACGGGAGCGTGGATTTTAACAAGGCATCAGATACATCAAAAAGCCTAGGCTCTCCGGTAATCAGCTATGCAGCCAATACGTTCGATAAAATATGCTGCAGTCTACTCATATCCTATCTGGAGGATCCCTCCGAACTGGTTAGGCAACTCTTCCGGGTGCTAAAACCTGGAGGCAAACTGGTTCTCTCGAGCATGAAACCTTACTGCGACCTATCAGATATGTATCGATCTTATGCTGAAAAAAACCTCAGCGCACAAAGCGAGCAGGACATAGAGTCCGGCCGCAATCTGCTCACTGCTGCGGGAAAAATCAAATTCAAGGAGGAACTAGGCATCTATAAGTTTTACTCCACAGAAGAACTCAGCGAACTGTTGATTGATTGCGGTTTCATAAAACTAAAAGCCCTGTCTTCTTTTGGTAATCAAGCGAATATTATTCTAGCCGAGAAGTGATATACCTAGGCTTAATTTCAGCTTTTATCAACGCGGCGGCCAGTATGGCGCTCGGCATGGTGGTCTTTTCCAAAAAGCCCCGAGATGCCAAGACGAAAATGTTCACATGGGTGATGGTGGCGGTGGCGACTTGGTCCACGATGTATTTTTGCTGGTTAATGTCGGGTAATGCCCGGACAGCTCTAATATACTGCCGGCTACTATCAGCAGCCGCGATCATGATTCCCGTATGCTACGCACATTTTATCATTAATCTTACCGGAGCCTCCCACCGGCGCGAAATGAGGGCCCGCTACGTAATCGCAGCAGTTTTATTCGGGCTCTCCTTCACGCCATGGATAGTTTCACATGTAGAATCTAATAAATGGTTTATTTTCTGGCCCAAGGCAGGTCCTTTATACCCTCTATATCTGGGCTTCTTCTTTTACATATTCGTCCGAGTCACCACACTACTCCTCGGCGAATTCAAAAAGTCGACATTCCTGAGACGAAACCAACTTCTATATGTAATCATCTTTACTCTGATCGGGCTACTGGGTGCTTCCACCAACTACTTTTTATGGTATGACATTCCCATCCCTCCGGTTGGAAACATCTTCGTGACGGTTTACATGATCGGCGTTGCGTATGCCGTCATCCGATTTCGTCTGATGGAGTTCAATCTACTGATCGCCCGTTCGATCAGTTACATTGTGCTGATTCCCTTGATCGCATTACTGCAAACCTCCGCAGTATACCTACTAAATAAAACAACTGAACGCACAATCAATATCTACTATCTAGTTTTTGTCTGCTCCTTCATAGGCACCCTGCTTTTGATAATATGGGGTCCAAACTTACGCAGAAAAATCGACGGCTTGCTTGAACAAAGATTCCTCGGGGTAATGGCAGCACGAAGGGCCAAACTTAGGGCGCTGACACAGCAAATAAGCACGATCAAAGATGAAGAGGGTATATTCAAGCAAACGGTCGAGTCGATTGCGGAGACTTTGACCGTCGACCACGTAGGCATATTCATGCGAATAGATTACGAACCAATCTTCACGCTTAAAGCTTTCATCAGCAATCAGATACCGCGATTAAAAAAACTGATTGTCAATGATAAAAACCCCCTTGTTTTAGTCCTTCAGCAATCTCCCCATGCTTTGTTATTAGACGAAATAGAACATAATCCATCCAATCAAAACAGACAATCTATCGCTCAATTGAGACGTGAAAGCGGCGTTGAGTTAGCGGTCCCAATTTATGCAGGGAGTTTTTTCTATGGATTTCTGGCCCTAGGTCGAAGAAGGACGGATATTTTCTATTCAGATGCCGACCTCACTCTTTTGGAATCTCTCGGATTGCAAATCGGACTCAATCTGCGAACGAGACAATTAGAACGTCAGTCAAATCATAGCGAAAAGCTAATTTCACTGGGAACCTTAGCCGCAGGGTTAGCCCATGAAATACGAAATCCATTGGTTTCCATACGAACATTCAGTGAATTGATCGGTGATGAAAACAATGACGCCGATTTCTATCGAGAATTTAAAAGTGTAGTGGGCAGAGATGTTACACGTATCACTGCTATAATTGAAAACATCTCGGCTTTTGCCGAAAACTCCCAGGTCAAAACAGGGCCGGTGAATATTAAAGAGGTCATCAACGGAGTATACGATATAGCTAAAACCGAGTTCACTAGGGCGGGTGTATCATTCGAAAAACCTGAGTCCGACATGCCTTTGGTGCAGGGAAATTACAGTCAGCTCCTCCAAGTATTCCTCAACCTTTTCCAAAATGCGATTCATGCACTGGAGGGCAGAAACTCCCCCTGCGTCAAGATTGGCTTTCGTCTGGAGTCGGATGAAGCGGGATGCCAGACCTTGATTGTATCTGTAGCCGATAATGGTGCAGGCATCGATGAAATCGTAAAAGCTAGAATTTTCGATCCGTTTATCACGACAAAAGCGACCGGTGACCAAGTTGTGCGCAGGGGCATGGGACTGGGCCTGGCTATTGTAAAACGAATCATTGAAGCTCATAACGGTTCCATCAACGTGACCAGCGAGTCCGGTTGCGGAACCACATTTTACGTGCATCTGCCCTGTATAACATGACACCAACCAACCAATCACCCGTTGCGGTAAACTTATCCGGACCGTCGGCATTACGAGAGTTGGCGAAAGCCTTTAGACATATACACGATTTCCGCAGATTCACCGAGATGCTGGAAAGCGCCCTCGGCAAAGCGGCCTTTTTTGAAACCGCACGAATTCAACTGTTCCCCGACTCCACCCCGGCCAATCTATTTTCCGAAGGGAACCTTGTATTACCACTGTCCGGACAGGGTGAAATGCACGGCATGTTAGCCGTTGCAGGCGGGACTGAGCCACGGGCCTTCGGACCGGAAGATATCCATTTATTATCCGCATTGGGTTCGGTAATTGCGGCTGCTCTAGATCATGCCCTTCGGCACGGTGAGATTCAGCGCAATCTTGATATCCTTACCTTTATCCTGAACCTTGCCCCTGTCGGGCTTGTGGCACTAGACACAGAGCGGCGTGTCTTAGTTGCAAATGATCTAGCGCGACGTTGGCTGGGTGCAGGAAAAAACGAGGATTTGACCAATCGACTCACTCCCGAGGTCCTAGGAGTGCAGTGGTGGTCGCAATCGAAATTCCACCTTCGCACCGAAGGACGCCTTGTCTACGTCGAATCATGCACCGTTTGTGATACTGCGGGGAATGGCATAGGCCCCACTGCGATTGTATTAACCGATATGTCAGCGGAACAGATGCGGCTTTTCGATGGACTTCAACGGGAGCTTTACCGGTGCAGGTGGCTCGAAACGGAGCTTTCCTTTGTGTTGCTGGAATCAACTCAGGCAGGCAGGGGATTACTCCAGCGCCTGCCGGATTTGCGTGCGGTGCTCAAACCGGGCGAGATCGCCGGACCTTACGACGCTTTTCGTATTGGATTAGTATTACCGGAAACCAATCGAGCGCAAGTCATGGCACGGCTGCGATCATGGGTAGAAATGGTGCCACCGGAAGGACTAAGGGCGGCGGTTGTTTCTACATCAGATACAACATCGGCCGAACACTTGCTGAGTCAGGCGCTTGCCGGCATGAAACCGGTTGAAGATCTGCTGCGCAGAGTGCTCTTGCTGCACGATGATTACCCGGCGGTGAACGATATGCTGGAAATGGTGCTGGGGCGCCATTATGACGTCGTTAAAAGCTCGAATCTCGGAGACAGCATGAAACTTCTGCGCTCCCGCCCTTTCGATGGATTGGTCACTGAAGTCGATCTGCGTTCAGGGGAAAGCGGCGTGAATCTGGCTTTGTTGGCCAAACAACTGCAGCCATCGATTCGTCCCTTTTTTACCACGGTGACACACGCAGGTAAATCGCTCACCAGTGCACCAGAGCTTTCCGACCACGTGGTCATTCGCAAGCCCTTCGATGTGCGACAGCTCGAGCAAGCCATGCGTGAAGCGCTCAACTGAGTTTCTTCGAGGCAAGCTCCAGTTAAGATACCACCCAGGTAGTGCGCACCGCCAGTTTTCACCTGGTAAAAACTGGCGGAGAGGGGGGGATTCGAACCCCCGGTAGGCTTTTACACCTACGGCGCTTTAGCAAAGCGCTGCTTTCGGCCACTCAGCCACCTCTCCAAATACGAGAGCCGAAAACAAGTCCGCTGCGCGCAAAGCGCAAGGTCTTTTCTCGCTCCCCTGCACACCTTTTTACTTTGCCCGCCACTAGACGCCAAACCACGCGCCGGCTTCGGTCCGATCGCGGCTGATCTGATCACATAATTCATCAACGCCGGCAAATCGCCGCTCGGCTCTTAAAAAGCTCAGCCACTCCACACGAAGTTCGTCTCCCGTGCCGTAGGGACACTCACCAAGAACATGCACCTCCAGTTGGGGCGCGCTCGCCTGCTCCACCGTGGGGCGCAACCCGTAATTTGCCACTGCCGGCAGGGATTCTCCGCCTGACGCGGAGAGGGCGGTCACTTTCACCGCATAAACACCAAACTTCGGCTTGAGATCCGGTTCCCAGGCCAGATTAAGCGTGGGGAATCCGATCGTGCGACCAAGCTGCTTTCCCGCCCGCACCACGCCGCTGCTGGTGTAGACCGCCCCGAGCAATACGTTGGCGGCATCAATGCGCCCTTCCGTCAGCAAAGTCCGGATACGCGTGCTGCTGATCGGTTCGCCGTCGCCGTTGATACGCGGCGCGCTCACGACGTGCAGTCCGGCTTTCCTGGCCTCAGCCACGAGCAGTGCCACGTCGCCGCGACGGCCGCGCCCGAAACGCCAGTTTTCACCTACGTAAACCGTGTGAAGCCCTCCAAGCCGCGCGCGGAGATACGGCAGCAGCGCTTCGGCTTCGAGCGAGGCGAAGGCGGAGTCAAAGGGCTGCACAATCACCGCCGCCACCCCGAGGGCGAGCAGGGCCGCCACCCGTTGCTCACGGTCCATGATGAGCCGCACCGGGTCATCCGGACGAAAGAGACGGCTGGGATGCGGATCAAACGTGAGCACCGCCGCGAGCCCCCCGCTGCGACGCGCCGAGCGCACCGCCGGTTCGATCACCGAACGATGGCCGAGATGGACGCCGTCAAACATGCCTACAGCCAGATGCAGCGGGCGCCGCACCGGCAGGTCCGTGGCCTGATCCAACCCAACGTAAACGGTGCCGGTGTTCACTGTTTGGTTTGCGGCTACAAGTTAACCAGCGGGTGGAGTGGTGCGCTCCTCACCCAACAACCGTGATGGGCACAGCTTCGTGGGCGGGAACAAGTGCGGCGGACACTTCGACGGGAGACATTTTTTGCAACTGCTCGAGTGTAACCGCACGCTCGATCCGGAGGGCGCCCGAATAGGTGCGACGCAGGGCCTTGAGGTGGGCGCCGCAACCCAGTTTTTGCCCGAGGTCATGGGCCAGGGTGCGCACGTAGGTCCCCTTGGTGCAATCGACCTCGAAATCGAGCTCGTCCGGGGCTGACCAGCGCATGAGATCGAAGCGCTTCACCCTGATAAATCTGGCCTCGCGCTCCACTTCCTCGCCGGCGCGGGCGGCCTTGTAGAGGGGCTGGCCTTTGATCTTGATCGCGGAAAACATGGGCGGCATCTGATACTGATCCCCCACCATGCCGCGCAAGGCGGCGCGAATTTGCTCCTCGCTCAACTCCGGCACAGGCCGGGTCTCCAAGACCTCGCCCTCGGCGTCCTGGGTATTAGTCACCTGGCCCAGCTTGATCGTGCCGACATACCCCTTGTCCACACTCATGAGATACTGGGAGAGCTTGGTCGCCTTGCCCACAAGGATGACGAGCAAGCCGGTGGCCATCGGATCGAGGGTGCCGGCGTGCCCGATGCGGCTCATCCGCAGGATACCGCGAAGGCGGGCGACCACATCGTGGGATGTGTGGTCGGTGGGTTTGTCGATGAGCAGCACGCCATCGAGTTCCTGTTTGGGCGTGATCATCAGCGAGTGAGATTGCGGGCGGCGGCGACGGTCTCGATCCGGGCGCGGAGGCTGGCTTTAAGACGGGGCAGAAAGGTTTCGAGGCTCTCGTTCTTTACATTCAACCCGGCCGCGCAGGCGTGGCCGCCTCCGTTGAATTCGGCGGCGATAAGATCCACCCTGAAGGTGGCGTCCTTGGCCCGCAGACTGCCCTTGATCGCGCCCCCTCGAAGCTCCACCAAGACACCGATCTCCACGCCCTCGATGCAGCGGGCGTAGTCGACCAAACCTTCGGCATCCTCCTGCCCGGTGTCGGTTTGCCGATACAGATCCTCGGAAATCACGCCGAGGCATACACGCCCGTCGCAGCTCAACTCCAGTGACGCCAGAAAGTGCTGGAGCAGGCGCAGCTTGCCGAGGGTTTCCTGTTCATAAAGCTCCAACCCCATGCGCGCCGGATCAGCCCCGCGTGCGACCAACTCGGCGGCCAGAAGGAAGGTGCGGCGGGTCGTGGCGGCGAAGCGAAACTGGCCGGTGTCGGTCGCGATTCCGGTATAAAGGGCCATCGCAGTCGGCGCGTCGAAGGGCAGACCGGCATCAAGCAAAAGACCGGCGAGGATCTCGCCGGTGGCGGCAGAGCTGGTGTCGACGAGGTTTATCCCGGCGAAGCCTACGTTTGAGAGATGATGATCGATGCAAGCGATGGGCTCGGGAAAGGCGGCGGCGAAGCGCTCGGTGGCGCGACGGGCATCGGCGCAATCCACGTAAATGGCCACGCGTTCCTCGGCGAGGGCGGCCTCAAGCGACACGAACGGCGTGCCGGCGACCAGAAACTGAAGGCGGCGCGGCACGGGATCGGGATTGGCGCAGACGACGTCGAGCCCGAGGAGCCGGAGCGCCCGGCTCAAGGCCACTTGCGAGCCGGTGCAGTCGCCATCGGGCCGGGCATGCCCGATCACGACGATCCGGCGCCCCGCGCACGAGGCGAGCAGGCGCGAAAAGGCGTCTTTAAACTGCGGATACAGCAGACTCACGGCGCGGAGGAGTCGGACGGCTTGGGCGCGGCGGACTTCTCCTTGGCGGCGATCTCGTCGAGCAGTCCAAGGATGCGGTTGCCCCGGTCGGTGGCGAGGTCGAGCTCGTAGGTCAGCACGGGCATGTGCTTGAGAATGATAATGTCGCCGAGGGCGAAACGCAGCTCCTGGGCGTGTTTGCGCAGCCAGCGGAGGCGATCGGCGGCGAGCTCATCGTCGCCGGTGATGGCGACGAAGACCTTGCCCTGCCGGACGTCGGGAGTGACCTCCACTGCGGTGATGGTGACTGAGGCGGCGTCGTTGTTGTATTTCCGGCGGAGCAGATTGCTCAGCTCGCGCTGGATTAACTCATTTACGCGTAAGGTGCGGGTGGACATGGCGGGATACCCGCCGCTAGCGCACGGTGGCTAGCGGAGGAGTGATCAAAGCGAGGCGCGAACCTTTTGGATCTCGTAAACCTCGATGACGTCGCCGACTTCGTAGCCGTTAAAATCGCCGAGACGGATACCGCACTCGAGGCCGGCGCGAACCTCGTTGGCGTCGTCCTTGAAGCGTTTGAGGGTGTCGATCTTGCCCTCGTCCACGATGTCCTTCTTGCGGCGGACACGGGCGTTGGCGTTGCGGGTGATTTTGCCTTCGGTGACAAGACAGCCGGCGACCGTGCCTTTGCCGACCGGGAAGGTGGCGCGGACTTCGGCGGCGCCGAGTTTGATTTCCTTGAGATCGGGGTCGAGCAAGTCGGCCATCATCTCCTTCACCTTGTCGGCGAGTTGATAAATGATGCCGAAGGTCTCGATGCGGACGCCGTGGTGCTTGGCGAGGGGCGTGACGCCGTTTTCCAGCTTGGTGTTGAAGCCGATGATAACAGCGCCGCCGGTGCCGGCCATGAGCACGTCGTTTTTGCCGATGAGGCCGACGTCAGTGGAGACAACCTCGAGGCTGACCTTGCTGCTCTTGATACCTTCGAGCACATGGCGCACGGCCTCGGTGGAGCCGAAGACGTCGGTTTTGATGATGACCTTGAGTGTCTTGCCCTGAGTGGCGGCGATGTCGGCGAAGAGTTGTTCGACGGAGACGTTTTTCGGCGCGGCGTCGGAGCTGGCGGTGACCTTCTTGAGTGCGAACGCCTCTTCCTCGGCAAGATTCTCGGCCTCGCGGGCGTTTTTGACGGCCTTGAACTGGGCGCCGCTGTCGGGCGCGCCGGACCAGCCGATGACGCGAACCGGGGCGGCGGGAGGAGCCTCTTTGATGCTCTCGCCCTTGTCATTGAACATGGCGCGGACTTTGCACCATTGCGCACCGCATACGAGAGAGTCGCCCACCTTGAGGGTGCCGCGCTGGACAAGCACGGTGGCAAGGGGGCCGCGGCCGACATCGACTTGGGACTCGATGATGATACCGGCGGCCTCGGCCTTCGGGTTGGCCTTGAGTTCAAGCACGTCGGCCTGAAGGAGGATCATGTCGAGCAAATCACTGAGGCCGGTGCCCTTGAGCGCGGAGACGGGGACGGTCACGGTCTCGCCACCCCAGTCTTCGGGGGCGATATTGCGCTCCTGCATCTGCTGCTTCACGCGCTCGATGTTGGCACCCTTCACGTCCATCTTATTGACGGCGACCATCAGGGTGACGGCGGCGGTCTGGGCGTGTTTAAGGGCTTCGTCGGTTTGCGGCATGAAGCCGTCGTCGGCGGCCACCACAAGGATGGCGATATCGGTGACAGAAGCGCCGCGGGCGCGCATCTTGTTAAAGGCGGCGTGACCGGGAGTATCGAGGAAGGTGATCTTGCGGCCGGAGTGCTCGATCTGGTAGGCGCCGATATGCTGGGTGATGCCGCCGGCCTCGCCACTGGCGACATTGGCCTTGCGTATGGCATCGAGCAGGGAGGTTTTGCCGTGGTCGACGTGACCAAGAATACAGCAAACCGGGGGGCGGACCGCCATGTTAACGACTTCGTCCTCAGCCTGCTTTTTGACGCGGGCAGCCTCTTTTTCCTTCGGATTTACCTGCTGCTGGGCGGCCTCGCCGCGATGCTTGATCTCCAGGAGGAAGCCATGCTTCTCGGCCACCTTGGCGGCGACCGCCTCATCGATGGACTGGTTGATCGACGCGAAAATACCGACCTCCATCAGCTCGGAGATAAGCTTGAAGGGGCGCATGCCGAGGGTCGTGGCGAAATCGCGCACGATGATCGGAGGCTTGAGATGGATGATCTTGACGCCGCCTTCGTCGGTGATGGTCGCGGTCTGGGCGGAAGGGGTGACGGGCAACATCGGGTTGCCGGGCGCCGAAATGGTGGCGGGCGGCGCCTTGGGCGCGCCGTAAGCGGCCGGCTTGGGCAGAGGAGGCGATGCAGGCGAGGCGGCGGGTGCGGGTGCGGGACGGCTGAACGCAGGCGGCTGCAGCGGGGCGGAAGCCGGTGCCGAAACAGGGGGACGCAGCGGAGCGGAAGCGGGAGACGGCGCGGCAGCCGCAGCCGGTGGACGCAGGCCCGGGGTCACCAAGGGAGCATTCGGGCGCGGAGCACCGAAGGGGGCACTTGGCACGGAAGGGGCTGATGCCGGGCGTGAGACCGGAGGCAGAGCGGGCGGCCGTGAAATAGGGGGCGGCGCGGATACCGGCAAAGGCGGCGGCGCGGAAGGACGCGATACCGGAGCGGGTGGTGCGACCGGGGCGGCCGGGGCCTGAACCGGCGCGGGGGGAGCAGGGGTGGCGGGATTAGCCTCGGCGGTGGCACGGGCGGCGGCCTCGCTGCGCTCACGGGCGACATCGCCGACCGATTTCACCATCATGCCGGCCGGTCCTTTGGCGGCCGGCTTGGCTGCTTCAGGGGCGGCTGCGGCCGCTGGTGGCGTGACGGCTGCGGTCGGAGCGGGGGCGGCTGACGCCGGGCGTTCGAACTCCTTTTCCAAGGCCTCAGCAGAGATGTTGTCCACCGTGCTGGACGAGGTCTTCACGTCATAGTTGCGTGCCTTCAACAAGGAGATCAGCTCCTTGTTTTCCATGCCTAGTTTCTTGGCGAGTTCGTGGACGCGTATGCTCATTAATTCAGATGACGGAGTGAGGAAAGGCTGATGTGAAGGCGGCGAAGGAAACGCGTGCGAGTTATGCGTTTGTTACCTTGGCGATGATGGCGCCGGCTTCTTCGGCGGTAAAGCCGGAGTCCACCAGATCTTCCACGGCGACGCCCTCGAAGGCAGCAGGGGAATTGATGCCAATGGCTACGAGTCGCTCGGCCACCGGTTTATCAAGACCGAACGAAGAGACGAGGGAGTTGATCGCCTGGCTGCGAGGGTCAACCGTCTCGACCTTGAACTCCTCGATATCAATGCGCCAGCCGATGAGGCGGGAAGTGAGCCGGGCGTTCTGGCCCTTCTTGCCGATGGCTATGGCCAAGTCGTCCGTCGCGACGCGCAGGAGGATGCGCTTGGAACGCTCGTCGAGCACGATCTCGCGCGGCACGGCCGGCTTGAGCGCCTCGAGCACCATCTGCTTGGGGTCGGTAAACCAGTTGATGATGTCGACCTTCTCGCCATTGAGCTCTCGCACGATGGTTTTAACGCGGGCGCCGCGGGCGCCGACGCATGCGCCGACGGGGTCAACCTTGGGGTCGGTGCTGGTGACGGCGATCTTGGTGCGGTAGCCGGGTTCGCGGGCGAAGGCCTCGATTTTAACCGTGCCGTCGGCGATTTCCCCTACCTCAACCTCAAAGAGGCGGCGGACAAACTTGGGGCTGCCACGGCTCAAGACCAACTCGGGGCCACGGGGACTGCTCTCGATGGCGAGCAGCAGACAGCGAATACGATCGCCGGGCTGATATTCCTCACCCGGGACCTGTTCGCGACCGGGCAGGACGGCCTCGGACTTTCCTAGATCAATGTAGATATCGCTGCGCTCTTTACGGCGCACGGTGCCGGTGACGATGTTGCCGACGCTGTCTTTGTAATCGTCGTAAATACGGTCTTTTTCAAACTGGCGGAGCTTCTGCATCACCGCCTGGCGGGCGGTTTGGGCGGCGATTCGTCCGAGTTCGGACGGATTGATTTCTTTTTCGATCACATCGCCGATCAAAGCGCCGGGCTTGAACGCCTGCGCCTTCTCGACATGCACCTCGACCTTGGGATCGCCGACCGAGTCCACGACCTTGAGCAAGGCCCAAGCCTTCAATTGGCCGTTGCGCGGATTAATCTCGATTTTGATGTCCTGACCGGAGTTGACGCCTTTCAGCGCCGCAGATTTGATGGCATTGACGATCGCGGCGATCATGTCGGCGCGCGCAATGCCCCTTTCCTTCTCCATGTATTCGAGGACTGTGAGTATTTCGCTGCTCATGAGGGTCGGATGTTTAGAAAAAAAAGGTGGGCCAAAGGCCCACCAAACGGACAGTGAACTGATTTAACCAAAGGTGGAGTTAGCAACCCCAGCAAAACGGTGTCAAGTCCCGCGCCCGAACATCGCACGCGATAAGCTAGTCCCCCCACCCTGCCGCAGCCCCTAAAAGAAAGGTGACCGCCTGGGGCTAAAAACAAAAAGCCACCCGCATCCAAGTGGACAGGAGTGGCCGTAGAGACTACCTGAGCCGGCGGCTCAGCGTCCCTTTTTCTCGCGCTTGTCGGCTTTTTTCTCCGCCGGAGTTTTCAAGGGCTTTTTCTTCGTCTGCTTTTGGGAGTTTTGAGTTTTGGCCATAAGAGTAGAGGCTGGGATGGGTTGACTGACGGAGGGATCGGGTGCGCTTGGTTTACTTCTTTTTACCGGCGGCAGCCTTGGCCTTGGTGGCTTGCTGCGAGGTGATGAGCGACTGCTTTTTTTGGTTGGAAGCGTCGTTCTTCGACTGTTTTTGCGAGGCTTTTTTCTGCGTGGATTTAGGGGATTTATCGCCCATGATTTTATGTTCTTTCGGAGGGTTGCCTCACCTTCGGAATGTTTGTTTCCCCGAAAGCGTGCACCCTTGCATGACAGATCGCACCGCTATGGCGAGACTCATCCAGCCGTATCTGCTTCGCCGATACGGGATCACGCCGGCCGCCGGTCCCTCGTGATCGACAGGTAATACAAATACCCTCGCCGCCCGGCACCAAACCCCGCACCAACCCAGCTCAGGGCCTGTCACGCCCGACCCGGCCCCCCCCATGTCTCCCCTTCGTCTCGCTCCCCTGACTCTGCTCGCCGCCACCTTGAATGCAGCGGCCGCCTCATCGCTGCCGGGCCCCGAGCACAGTCTGGTGACGCTGCCGGCCTTCGTGGTCACCGCCACTCGCGCCCCGCAGGATCCCGCCACCCTGCCGCTCACCGTGGATGTCTTCACTGCGTCCACCTTGCAAAACGGCCCCGCGCTCACGCTCGACGACGCACTCCGCCGCTCCGCCGCGTTTTCACTTTTCCGGCGCACCGGCTCGCTTACGGCCAACCCCACCGCCCAGGGCGCCTCGTTGCGCGGCATAGGCCCGAGTGCGGCCAGCCGGACCCTCGTCCTGCTCGATGGCGTGCCGGTCGTCGATCCGTTCTTTGGCTCGGTCGCCTGGTCCAAGCTTCCTTCCGCCTCGCTCGAGCGGGTGGAAATCGTCCGTGGCGGCGGTTCCGCAGCCTGGGGCGGCACTTCTCTGGGCGGCACCATCCAGCTCATCTCCACAGCGCTTCTCCCCGACAAGGACACACCGACGCACCCGGGCCCGCAAACCAGCGGCAGCGCTTCAGTCACCGGGGGGGATTTCAATACGCGTGCCAGCGATGTCACCGCCACTCTGGTCGCCCCCTCGGCGCGCGATGCCGTCCGCATCGAGGCTGCCGCCTTCGCCACCGATGGCGTCCGCCTCGTGCAAGCCCCCGGCCCGATCGACCGTCCCGCCGACTCCGCTTCCCAGCGCGGCCAGTTGACGTGGCAACGTCGCGTCAGCGACTCGGCCACCCTGACCTCCACCGCCCGTGTCTGGCACGATACCCGCGGGAACGGCACCCCTTACCAGAAAAATGCCTCTGACGAGCGTTTCGTCTCCGCCGCTTTAAGGGGACGCCCTGCCAACGGCCCCGTCTGGAGCTGCACGCTCTATGCGCAGGATCAGGATTACTCGAATACCTTCTCGGCGGTGAACGCCGCCCGCAGCGCCGAGACTCCCGCCAGCGACCAATACGCCGTGCCCGCCACCGCCGGCGGCGCCTCCGCCCAGCTCAACTGGGGCGAGCCCGACGACCTCGCCTCCGGCGCCTCCTCCCTCACCACGGTCGGCCTCGACGCCCGTCGTGTCGAAGGCGAAACTCGCGAACACTTTCGCTACGTCGGCACCGCCTACACCCGCAACCGACTCGCCGGCGGCACCCAAAGCTCCGCCGGGGTCTTCGCCAACCACTCCCGCGCGCTCGCCCCCGGCCTGACCGCCAGCTTGGGAATGCGCCTCGACACCACCCGCAACACCGACGGCTTCCGTCGCGAGACCGTCCTCGCCACCGGCGCAGATGAGTTGAACCAGCATTACGCCAACCGCGAAGACCGCGCCTTCTCCCCTACCCTGGGCCTTGCCTGGCGAGCCACCGATACCCTCACCGCCCGCGCCGCCGCCTACTCCGCCTACCGCGCTCCGACCCTCAACGAGCTCTACCGCCCCTTCCGCGTCGGCCCCGTCACCACCCGCGCCAACCCCGATCTCTCTCCCGAAACCCTCCAAGGCGGCGAACTCGGCCTCGCCTGGGAAACACCCGCCCATGACGCCGGCCTGCGCGCCACGGTTTTCCAAAACGACCTCGCCGACACCGTAGCCAACGTCACCCTCGACGCCACCACCCGCGAAAAACGCAACCTCGACTCCGCCCGCGTGCGAGGCTTCGAGCTCGGCGGCCACTGGAGCCCGTTCGCCCTCCTCCGTCTCGACGCCGACTACCTGCTCGACGACGCCCGCGTCGTCTCCGGCGGCCCCGGCGCCACCGCGCTCGACGGACGCCGCCTAGCCCAGGTGCCGCGGCACAACCTCACCCTCGGCGCCGCCTGGCAGGCCACCCGCAGCCTGGATCTCGATCTCCGCGCCGGCTGGCGCTCCGCCCAGTGGGAGGACGACCTCAACACCCTTCGCCTCGCCCCCTCTATCCGCCTCGATCTCGCCGCCCACTACGCTTTTTCGCCTCGCTGGCGCCTCACCCTCGCGGTGGAAAACCTTTTCGACACCGCCACCGAAACCGGCCGCACCTCCACCGGCGTCGTCAGCATTGCCCCGCCACGCTGGTCGCGGGCCGATCTCGAGTTCCGCTGGTAAAGCCAGCGCCGCCCTTCCTCAGACTGTTCGTTTTCATCTGCGTCGCCCCCGCTCTGCCTTTGTTCAATCTACGTAAATCCCCATGACACCCCGCCTCACCCCGCTCCTGCGCTGCCTCGCCTGGCTCTCGCTCCCGCTCACCGCATCCGCCGCCGACGTCACCGCCGCCGTCTCGTCCACCCCGGTCGCAACGCTCTCCATCGATGCCACCGCGTCCGCCGGTCGCGTCAGTCCGCTGCACTACGGTTTGATGACCGAGGAGATCAATCACTGCTACGACGGCGGTCTCTACGCCGAGCTCGTGCGCAACCGAACTTTTCGCGACGACGATAAACAACCCGCGCACTGGTCCGCCGTCCACGATGCCACCCTCGCGCTCGACCGCACCCAGCCGCTCAACGCCGCCAACCCCGCCAGCCTCCGCGTCGATATCCGGGCCTCCGGTGGTGGCGTCGCCAACACCGGCTACTGGGGCTTCCCCGTCACGCCCTCCACCCGCTACCGCGCCACCGTCCACGCCAAGGCCGCCGCCGGCTTCACCGGCCCGCTCACTCTCTCCCTGCAAAGCCCCGACGGCTCCATCGTTTACGCGCGGGCAAAGATTTCCCGCCTCTCCGCCGACTGGCAGGCGCACGAGGTCACCCTGCGCACCGCTCGCGGCATCACCCCCACCACCGACACCCGCCTCGTCCTCGGCACCGAGGCCCCCGCCACCGTCTGGCTGGGCCTCGTCTCGCTCTTCCCT
The DNA here is from genome assembly GCA_000972765.1 of Verrucomicrobia bacterium IMCC26134. GTDB lineage: Bacteria > Verrucomicrobiota > Verrucomicrobiia > Opitutales > Opitutaceae > IMCC26134_A. The sequence continues at coordinate 2,752,123 of CP011265.1, forward strand.
CCCACCTGGAAAGACCGCCCCAATGGCCTCCGCCGCGACCTCATGCAGATGCTGGTCGATCTCAAACCCGCCTTCCTGCGTTTCCCCGGCGGCAACTATCTGGAGGGCGACACCATCGACTCCCGTTTCAAGTGGTGGGAAACTCTCGGCCCCATCGCCGAGCGCCCCGGCCACCCCTGCCCCTGGGGCTACCGTTCCACCGACGGCATGGGCCTGCTCGAATTTCTCCTCTGGTGCGAAGACATGAAGGCCGAACCCGTGCTCGCCCTCTACGCCGGCTACTCGCTCAGAGGCGACTACGTTAAGCCCGGCCCCGACTTGGAGCCGTTTATCAAGGAAGCGCTCGACGAGATCGAATACGTCTCCGGCCCCGTCACCTCCACCTGGGGCGCGCGCCGCGCCGCCGACGGCCACCCCGAACCGTTCCCCCTGCGCTATGTCGAGATCGGCAACGAAGACTGGTTCGACAAATCCGGCAGCTACGACGCCCGCTACACCCAGTTCCAAGACGCGATCAAGGCCCGCCACCCCGGCCTCAAGTGCATCTCCAGCATCGGCAACGAGCAACCCGCCCAGAAACGCGTGCAAAGCCGCCGCCCCGATGTGCTCGACGAGCACTACTACCGGAAAACAGCCGATTTCCTCAAAGACTCGCCCACCCACTTCGATTCCTACGACCGCTCCGGCCCCGAGATTTTTGTCGGAGAATGGGCCGCCCACGAGACCGCCTTCCCGCCCTGGGACAAACAATCCAAAGGCCTCCCCGCCACGCCCAACCAATGGGCCGCCATCGGCGACGCCGCCTGGATGGCCGCCATGGAGCGCCACTCCGACTTCGTGACCATGCAGTGCTACGCCCCGCTCTTCGCCAACCTGAACGACTATCAATGGCGCCCCGACCTCATCGGCTACGATGCGCTGCGCGCCTACGGTTCTCCCAGCTACCACGCCTTCCGCCTCTTCAGCACCCACGTCGGCGACGAGATTTTAAAAACCACCTTTGGCGCCGGCACCTCGGTCCAGGGCTCCGTCACCCGCGATTCCCGCTCCGGCCTCATCTACGTAAAACTAGTCAACCCGCTCCCCGCCGCCCAGTCGCTCCGCATCGACCTCGCCGGCGGCCGCCCCCTGGCCCGCACCGCCCGCGTGTTCACCCTCGCCGCCGCCCCCGACGCCACCAACTCCCTCGCCGCACCCGCGAAGGTCGTGCCCGTCGCCTCCAAACTCCCGGTGTCGTCACCGTCCTTCACCTGCGACCTCGCCCCCACGTCCGTCACCGTCCTGGAGCTGAAACCGCGCTAAGCGCAGGGCGCCCTGCCCCTCACGCCTCGTAATAAGACAGGATAGGATATCCCTTTGGTCCGCCGTCGGCCATAGGCCTGACACCAATCGCCCGAAACTTTTAGACTTTAACGCAAGGACGCAGACGCGCGGAGATAGGCAATGATTCAACTCATGTTTGCGCCATTGCGCCCTTTGCGTCTTGGCGACTTTGCGTTGGAAAAATCTATTTTATTAGGGCCATAGGCCCGCAAAGTCGGTTCGCCGCCGCGGGGTGCATTTTAAAGTGGCGAAATAATGCGCGTTACGTCGGATTTGCCATCAAGCCCCGGCTGCAACGCCAAACGATCTCCCTTCCTTGAACACCACCACCTGGGACACCCTCAAGCTCGTCGCAGAGCCCACCCGCCTGCGCATCCTCGCCCTCCTGCTGCGCGAGGAGCTCTCCGTCGCCGAGCTGCAAGAGATCCTCGGCATGGCCCAGTCGCGCATCTCCTCCCAGCTCGCCCTGCTCCGCTCCGCCGAGCTCGTGGTGGACCGCCGCGACGGCAAACGCGCCTACTACAGCCTCCGCCCCGCCCTCGCCCCCGCCACCTTCGCCCTCCTGCAAAGCGCCACCGACGCCGTCGCCGACCTGCCCGAGATCCGCGACGACTCCGCCGCCCTCGCCCGCGCCCTGCAAAAACGCCGCGCCCACCAGGAGCAGTATTTCAACCTCATCGCCGGCAAGCTGGGCAAAAACTACTGCCCCGGCCGCTCCTGGGAAGCCCTCGGCCACCTCGCCCTGCGCCTCGCCCCGCCCATCATCATCGCCGACCTCGGCGCCGGCGAGGGCCTCGTCTCCCAGCTCCTCGCCCGCCGCGCCAAGAAGGTGTGGTGCATCGACAACTCCCCCCGCATGGTCGAGGTCGGCACCGCCCTCGCCGAGAAAAACGGCCTCGACAACCTCACCTACAAACTCGGCGACATCGAGGCCGTGCCCCTGCCCGACCGCTCGGTCGATCTCGCCATCCTCAGCCAGGCCCTGCACCACGCCCAGCACCCGCAGACCGCGGTGCGCGAGGCCGCCCGCATCCTCAAACCCGGCGGCCAGCTCCTCATCCTCGACCTGCGCGAACACGATTTCGAAAAGGCCCGCGAACTCTACGCCGACGTCTGGCTGGGTTTTAAAGAAAGCGCGCTCCACGGTTTTCTCCGCGACGCCGGCCTCCAGCAGATCGAGATCGCCACGGTAGCCCGCGAGGAACAGGCCCCGCATTTCGAGACCCTGCTCGCCAGCGGAAAAAAACCGACGTGATCCAGCCCGAACCGAATGGCGTTCGTGAGACGCTACCGCCCCGATGACGCCTCGGCCCCAAGGTCTACCCTCACACTTGCCGTCATCGTAAGCACTTTAAAGTGCCATTAAATCAACGTTTCTCGGCCAGACCCCTTTAGATTGCTCCGCCAGACCCCTTTAGATTGCTCCCCAAACCTTTTTCAGGCGTGCTACTGCTTCGCTTTGATCCGCACAAACGCCTTATTCGTGGGCAGACCTTCCAGCGGCAGCGCAAAAGCCTGGTAAGTGGTCCAAGTCACAAGATCGGTGGATTGCTCAATGTCGTAATTGAGCGTCAAAGTTCCTGCCACATTCCTCGTTAAGACAAGATCCCCTATTGCCATATTCTGAATCTGGCTAGTCGTGTAGAGCGTCCAGAGGTTAGGGTTGCTCAATACGCTATTGATTCCGTCCGTTCGGCTTTGAGCGAGGGAGGAGGTGAGCTCAGGCTTGGTGGCCAGATTTTCTAACTCGGTCTTAATCGAGAGGCCATAATTCCCACTCGTAGCCTTTATCTTATTTGCCACCGCAGTCACGAAGGCATCGTTGTTGGCGAGGGCGTTAACCAAGTAATCAAATGCCACCTGACCTTTAATGCCGAACTGTGAGACTTCGCTGCTAAATCTATCGGGCATTGTGATACTGGTGAGGCCGGTGCAACCATAGAACGCACCCTGCCCAATGCTTGCCACGCTGTCCGGGATAGTGATACTGGCGAGGCTGGTGCAATTATAGAACGCACCACCCCCAATACTCGTCACGCCATTCTGGATCGTGATACTGGTGAGGCCGGTGCAATAACCGAACGCATTAACCCCAATATTCGTCACGCTGTTCGGAATCGTGATACTAGTGAGGCTGGTGCAACCTATGAACGCAGAATCACCAATACTGGTCACGCTGTTCGGGATAGTGATACTGGTGAGGCTGGTGCAATTATAGAACGCAGAACTCTCGATACTCGTCACGCTGTTCGGGATAGTGATACTGGCGAGGCTGGTGCACCCAAGGAACGCAGAACTCTCGATACTCGTCACGCTGTTCGGGATAGTGATGCTGGCGAGGCTGGTGCAGCCCTGGAACGCACCACCCCCAATACTCGTCACGCTGTTCGGGATAGTGATACTGGCGAGGCTGGTGCAATTATAGAACGCAGAACTCTCGATACTCGTCACGCTGTTGGGGATCGTGACACTGGTGAGGCTGGTGCACCCATAGAACGCAGAACTCTCGATACTCGTCACGCTGTTCGGGATAGTGATGCTGGCGAGGCTGGTGCAGCCCTGGAACGCACCACCCCCAATACTCGTCACGCTGTTCGGGATAGTGATACTGGCGAGGCTGGTGCAATTATAGAACGCAGAACTCTCGATACTCGTCACGCTGTTCGGGATAGTGATATTGGTGAGGCTAGTGAGACCTTGGAACGCAGAACTCCAAATACTCGTCACGCCGGTCTGGATAGTGATGCTGGTGAGGTTTGTGCAACCATAGAACAATTGGCCCCCAATACTCGTCACACTGCCCGGGATAGTGATACTGGCGAGGCTGGTGCAATTATAGAACGCAGAACTCTCGATACTCGTCACGCTGTTCGGGATAGTGATACTGGTGAGGCCGGTGCAACCAATGAACGCACCCTCCCCAATGCTTGTCACGCTGTTCGGGATAGTGATACTGGCGAGGCTGGTGCAATTATAGAACGCAGAACCCTCGATACTCGTCACGCTGTTGGGGATCGTGACACTGGTGAGGCTGGTGCACCCATAGAACGCAGAACTCTCGATACTCGTCACGCTGTTCGGGATAGTGATACTGGCGAGGCCGGTGCAACCAATGAACGCACCCTCCCCAATGCTCGTCACGCTGTTCGGGATAGTGATACTGGCGAGGCTGGTGCAATTATAGAACGCACGACCCCAAATACTCGTCACGCTGTTCGGGATAGTGATGCTGGTGATGCTGGTGCAGCCCTGGAACGCACCACCCCCAATACTCGTCACGCTGTTCGGGATAGTGATACTGGCGAGGCTGGTGCAATTATAGAACGCACCACCCCCAATACTCGTCACGCTGTTCGGGAGAGTGATACTGGCGAGGCCGGTGCAACCATAGAACGCAGCCGCCCCAATGCTTGTCACGCTGTTCGGGATAGTGATGCTGGTGATGCTGGTGCGATAAATAAACGCCCAAACCCCAATACTCGTCACGCCGAAACCGTTAACCACACTTGGTATCGTTACCGCGCCACCTGCTCCTTCGTAGGCTGTAATGGTGGCTTGGTTGTTTGAGGCGGTATAAGTCCAAGGGCCGTCACTATCACCTAAAACAGCTTGGAAAGCCAATGGGAGAATCAGGGTAAATAGGAGAAGAAATCGCATTTGGCTGATAAGGGCACCCCTCCATGACTTGATCAAGCACCCTTCAGATTGTCACAATAACGCGCTGGCTAAAAGGGGTATGGCCGAGTGACTTTGCGACCTTCGGTTCGGGTATGATCCGGAGACCTAGGTGACAGATTGTCCGGGGACATAGGTTACACTTTCTGGGCTATGCCCTGGAAAACAACCACCCCGATGGAAGAAGCCCTCCGATTCGTCACCCTGGCCCAGACCGAGCGTTTTACGCTGACGGAGCTGTGCGGCCAGTTTTGCATCAGTCGCCGCCATGCCAATAGGGTCTGGCTGAGAAACGTTGAATTAGACTCAGGCGGCGTGGGATCACTCCGTGGCGAGAAGAAACAGGAGGCGGGTCGCTAAACGCCGAGCGGGAGCTCGGCGTTCCGGGGTCCTTGCTCACGACCGGCCGCCAGGCTGGAGAAAACCAACGCCGGGCTGCATTTTATCCGTGCCCACGCGGCTTATCCGTGGTTAGTCATCAACCTTTTAACCCTTACCTCTTATGGGACGCCAATGGCTTCACGCGAAACGCGCCGTAGTTAACAACCGCAAAGGTCAACTCGTCGGCAAACTAGTCAAAGAAATCACCGTCGCCGCCAAACTCGGCGGCGGCGACCTCGCCGCCAATGCCCGGCTCTTCGCCGCCATCGACAAGGCCAAGAAGGCCTCGGTGACGCGCGACGTGATCGAGCGCGCCGTCCATAAGGGTGCCGGCACCGGCGGCGAAAAAATCGACATCTCCGCCATCACCTTCGAGGGCTACGCTCCGCACAAGGTCCCGGTCGTCGTCGAGTGCTACACCGACAACGTCCAGCGCCTCGCGCCCGAGATGCGTGTGCTCTTCAAAAAGGGCATCCTTGGCACCACCGGTTCAAACAAGTTCCTCTTCGACCACCTCGGCATCGTCGAGGCACACACACCCTCCGCCGCGCCCGACCTGGAAGCCGCCGCCATCGAGGCCGGCGCCAACGACTTCGCCCCGCTCACCCACGAGGAGAACGACGACATCCCCGCCGAGGGCGTCAGCGGCGCACGTTTCCTCTGCGATCTCACCGCCATCCACGCCGTCTCCGAATGGCTCAAGGCCAACGGCTGGACGGTCATCACCTCAGAAATGGGCTACATCGCCAAAAACTACCCGGAGCTGAGCGAAGAGCATCGCGCCGAGGTCGGCGAGTTCCTCCACGCCCTCGAGGACAACGACGACGTGCAACGCGTCTGGGCCGCGCTCAAGTAAGGCACCCCGCTCCGGCCTGCGGCGCTCCGTCGCCCCGGCGCCTATCCATGACTGCTTTGGCCACAGAGACCGCAGACAGCGCAAAGCCCAGCCCCCGTTCAGTTCATTTCTTTGCGTTCTCTGCGTTCTTTGCGGCTGAACATTCGTCGATTGCGAACAAGAATGGGCGGCTACGGCTCAGTTGAAACTGCTCGAGCTTTTTGAGAAAATCACGACCGGAAACCAGCCGACTTATTTTTGCCTAAAAAGAACGCAAAAATATCAAAGATAATACGTTACAGCTGTATTTCTTTGCGATCTCTGCGTTCTTTGCGGCTAAGCCTCCAGTTAAAACGCTCTAATGAATATCTCCCTCCCCTCCCGCCGTGCCGTGCTGATGATCGGCACCGTGTTGCTCGGCATCGCGCTCATCGCCGGGCTCCCCTGGCTCAGCCCGACCCGTGGCGTCGAGCGCGCCTGGCAGGGCACCTTGTCCGCCCTGGCCGACAACGACCTCGAAAAATTCGCCTCGTATCTGGATACCAACTACCACGACGGTTTCGGTCTGGATAAAAGCGGCGCGGTGGCGCTGGCGAAGACCGTGCGCGGCCAGTTTCTCCTCTGCACGATCGGCCGCGAGCAGGCGGAGCTGGTCTTGGACCCGGGAAACCGCACCGCGACCTCCCGCGCCTTGATCCGCCTCGACGGCCAGGGCTCGCCCGCCGCCACCGCCGTCATCCAGGCCTCGGCGTCGAGCACGACCCCGACGATCTTCCGCTGGCGGCGCGGCTCGTGGAAACCCTGGGACTGGACACTCGTCGCCCTCGACAATGCCGAGGCCACCAAGGGGATCGGGCAGCTCCAGCGCGAGTTAAACTCCTTCGGCGCCGGATTGCCGTAGGACCAATTCAAAGTCTCGGCGAGACATAGGGGCGACGTGTAGCAACGTCCGTGACGGACGTTCTTCAGCGGCATGGAAACGGCCGACACGGCCGTTGCTACACGTCGCACGAACTTACAGCCCGCCCATGTCGGCGAACTGCTCGGTCTGGCCGCGCTCGCTGCCCTCGGTCCACATGATCATGCCGGCGCCGACCGTGGCGTTGCTGAACTCCTCGATGAGGATGAAGCTGCCGGTGGTGCGGTTGCGCTTGTAGGAATCGATCATCAGCGGGACGGCGGTGCGCACGTGGATGCGGCCGATGTCGTTCATGCCGATGCTGAGGTCCTCGGTGTTTTTGTGGAGGGTGTTGATGTTGACCTTGTAGCGGACGGCCTTGACCGCGCACTTGGTCTCGCGGGTGGCGTGGCGGAGGATGTATTTGCCGCCGGGGTTGAGCTTGGCGGGCGCGAACCAGCAGATCATCGCCTCGATATCCTGGGTGACGGCGGGCTGGTTGTTCGGCTTGGCAAAAAGGTCGCCGCGCGAGCTGTCGATCTCGCGGTCCAGGGTGATGGCGACCGACATGGGCGCGAAGGCCTCGGCGAGTTCACCCTCGGGGCCGTGGATGGATTTGATGACGGCGGGCAGGCCGGAAGGCAGGGAGACGATCTCGTCGCCGGGCTTGAACACCCCGCCGGCGACGCGGCCGGCGAAGCCGCGGAAGTCGTGGTGCGCGTCGTTGTTGGGCCGGATGACGGTCTGGATCGAGAAGCGCGGGTCGATGTGGTTGTGATCGCTGCCGATGTAAACCGTCTCGAGCGTGTAGAGGAGCGAACCGCCGTGATACCAAGGGGTGCGGGTGGAGTTTTCGACGACGTTGTCGCCGTGCAGCGCGCTGATGGGGATGAACTTGATGTCGGCGATGTTCAGCCGGGAGGCGAACTCGGAGTATTGCGCGACGATCTCGTTGAAGCGGGCCTCGGAGAAGTCCACGAGGTCCATCTTGTTGACCGCGACCACGACGTGGGGGATGCCGAGGAGGGAGGCGATGAAGGAGTGGCGGCAGGTCTGCTCGATGACGCCCTTGCGCGCGTCGATGAGGATGATGGCGAGGTTGGCGGTGGAGGCGCCGGTCACCATGTTGCGCGTGTATTGGATGTGGCCGGGAGTGTCGGCGATGATGAACTTGCGCTTGGGGGTGGCGAAGTAGCGGTAGGCGACGTCGATGGTGATGCCCTGCTCGCGCTCGGCGCGGAGGCCGTCGGTGAGGAGGGCGAGGTTGAGGGTCTCTTCGCCGCGCTGCTCGGTCACGCGCTCGAGGTTTTCGAGGGTGTCCTCGAAGATGGCCTTGGAGTCGTAGAGGAGGCGCCCGATGAGCGTGGATTTACCATCGTCCACGGAGCCGGCCGTGGTGAAACGGAGCAGATCCATGGCGAGGTAGTGTTCGTCGGTGTGAACGGGAGCGGCGGCGGTGGTGGGCGTGGCGGACATTTTTTGGAAAATACGGATTAGAAAGTTTTAACGCAAAGGCGCGAAGGGCATCTTTGCGTGCTTTGCGACTTCGCGTCTTTGCGTAAAAAAACGCCTTAGAAGTAACCCGCTTTTTTGCGGTCTTCCATGGCGCTTTCGGAGCGCTTGTCGTCGGCGCGGGTGCCGCGCTCGGTCTGGCGGGCGCTGGCGACTTCCTGGATGATCTCGGCGAGGGTGCTGGCCGGGGACTCGACCGCGCCGGTGCAGGTGCTGTCGCCCACGGTGCGGTAGCGCACGGTGCGCTCCTCGTAGTGCTCGCCGTCGAGCAAGGTGATGTAGGGCGACTCGGCGAGGAGCACGCCATTGCGATTCACGACCCGGCGCTGGTGGCTGAAGTAGATCGAGGGGATCTTGAGTTTCTCGCGGGCGATGTATTGCCAGACGTCCATCTCGGTCCAGTTGGAAAGGGGGAAAACGCGGAAGTGTTCGCCCTGGTTTTTGCGGCCGTTGAAGAGATTCCAGAGCTCGGGGCGCTGGTTCTTCGGATCCCACTGGCCGAACTCATCACGGTGGGAGAAAAAGCGCTCCTTGGCGCGGGCCTTTTCCTCGTCACGCCGGGCGCCGCCGAGGCAGGCATCGTATTTAAACTCTTCGATCGTATCCAGCAGGGTGACGGTCTGGAGGCCGTTGCGCGATGGATTGGGGCCTTTCTCCTCCTGGCAGCGACCGGCCTTGATGGAATCGGCGACATAGCGGACGACGAGACGGGCGCCCACATCCTCGGCAAACCAGTCCCGATACTCGATGGCCTCGGGGAAGTTGTGGCCGGTATCCACGTGCACGAGCGGGAACGGCAGCTTGGCGGGGGCGAAGGCCTTTTGCGCCAGACGCGCCATCACGATGGAGTCCTTGCCGCCGGAAAACAGGAGTGCGGGGCGCTCAAACTGGGCGGCGACCTCGCGCAGCACGAAGATGGCCTCGTGCTCGAGTTGGGAAAGGTGGGTCAGATTATAGGAAGACATGAGACGGAAAAGAGGGAGAAAGCGGAGACGCGAAACCTGGCGTCCTTAAAGACGGATGCGGGGCAACACCGCGGCGCGCAAGGTATCAAGGCAGGCCTCGGGCGAGGCGGCCTCGGTATCAAGCACGAGCGTATCCGGCGCATCGGCGGCCGGCTCTTCAAAGGCGGAATCCCTGCCGGTGAACTGCCCCACCCCGCCGGCGGACGCCTTGGCGTAGAGCCCCTTGGGGTCGCGCCGCGCGCAGGTTTCGAACGAGGCTTTGACGTAAACCTCCAGCAAATCGGCGCCCCCGATGATGTCGCGCGCCAGGGCGCGATGAGCCCGGAGCGGGGTGATAAAGGAACAGAGCGTCACCACGCCGGCGTGGGCGAAGAGCTTGGCGACCTCGGCGATCCGGCGGATATTTTCCGCCCGGTCGGCATCGCCGAAGCCAAGGCCGCGATTCAAACCGGTGCGGATGTTATCCCCGTCGAGCAGCTGGGTCGCGAAGCCTTCGGCGTGCAGACGGCGCTCCAAGGCGATGCCGAGCGTGCTCTTACCCGAGCCGGAGAGCCCATAAAGCCAGATCACCCGCCCGTGCTGGGCCAGCCGCGCCTCCTTGTCGGCCCGTGACAGGACGCGATCGAAGATCGGATGTAGATTCGTGGCGTCGCTCATTTGTTGAGTAAACTACCAAACAAACATAAGATTAAAATGTCAGGCAAGGGCAAAAGGCTGGTTTGTTCGTCACTTTTAAGACCACCCAGCCGTCTCATTCAGGCTGTAACGCACAGGCGCAGAGGCGCTAGGCGCTTTCTTCAAATTGAACCAATGCTCCGTGAGAGGGAAATCATGCTCGGCCAAGGCGACCGAGGCGGAGGCTGGCCAGAGGCCCGTGCCGCCGAGGCCAACGCCGGCCCAGCTTGATTTCCCCGTCACCCGCGGGGCGCAAGCAGAGCGTTGGGTGAATTTGAAGGCAGCGCCTAGGGTTTGAAGCGCTGATCCGCCGGGAGGGAAAGCTCGTCCTCAAGCTCGTGGATGCGGCCGAGCACGGTCTGCGCGGAGGCCTGCAAATCCTCCTTCGGAAGCTTGGGGTATAGCTGCTTGAGATAGTCGTAGGCCTCGGCATTGCGATTCATCTTACGGAGCAACTCGGCGTAGATGCGGGCGGCGTAATACGGGGCGTCGGGATGCTCGGCGGCGCGGCGGTAATAGGTCGCGGCGGTCTCGGTGTCCTTGAGGCGATTCAGGTAAATATTGGCGATCTCGAGGCGGATCATCGGGCTGTCGGGATGAAAACCGAATGCCTCGTTCAAATAACGAATCGCAACGGCCGATTGCTCCTCGTCGAAATGCCGTTTCACGCTGTCGGGGACCTTGTCGTAGCCGCCTGCCTTGTCGATGCGCCAGTTGGGCATGTCGTAGGCGATCATGCGGCTGCCGTTGAGCCAGAAATAGGGGGAGCGCGGATCGATGGCCGTGACCAGCTTGATCGAGGTCTGCGTGGCGGGCAGATCGTATTTCTCCCAGACGTAGTTGGTGCGAATCCAAAACAGGTCGGCCAGGATGGCGCGAAAGCCACCCAGCAAGCCCACCGTCACGCCCTGGCCCAGCGCGTCCTTGACCGACTCCAGCCGCAGCGAGGGCTGCCGGGAGCGCACCACCTCCCAGGCCGGGGCTTCGACGACGCGCAGGCCCAGCCCGGCAAGAACCAAACTGGTGACAACGACCACGCCGGTGCGGAGTGAGCGCGAGGAGAAAAACGCAAGCGTCATGGCTTAGATCTCGCGATTGCGGAAGCTATAGACGGCCAGCCCGCCGATCACCGCGATGTAGACGACGGCGTAAACGGCCACCCGGCCGGCCAGCAGGGGATCGAGCGCCGCCCCCTGCCCGATCTCGTCGCCGAGGTTGAACAGCTGGAAGTTCGGGAAAATGAGCCCGAGGACCTGCACCAGCACGCGCAGCATCAGGTTGTCGACATTGCTCCAGGAATCGCGCGCCAGGTATTGCAGGTGGCAGATCACCAAGGCGAAGAAGCCCGTCACCACCGTGTAGAGGTTACTGTTGGAGAACGTGGCGATCAGCAGGACGATGGACGAGAGCACGCCAAACTTCAGCCACTGCAGCACGCCCACGATGAACAGATCCCCGTAGCGCACGATACGGCCCGAGGCAAAAGCCTCCGGATCGATCGTCATCAGCTGACCCTCGCGATGCCAGAGCAGCGCCATCATCAGGCCGATGGTGAGCGCGCAAAAGACGCCGATCACGGCAAACACGCCGACGAACTTGCCGAAGACAAACTCCGCCCGCCAGATGGGCTTGGCCAGGAGCGTCAACGCGGTGCGGTTCTCGATCTCGCTGAAAAACAGCTGCGCGGTCGTGGTGATGGTGAGAGCGGAGCCGAAAAACACCAGCGCGCCAAAGCCGAAGTCGGCGATGAACTTCAACTCGGACGATCCGAAGTTGAAATCGCGAAAAAACTGCGCGCTCGCCACCAGTCCGACCGCCAGCAGGAGCAGGAAGTTAAACAGTCGCTGACGGACGGCCTCCAGGAAGGTGTTGCTGGCGATCAAGGCCAGACGACTAAAGGAAAAAGGAACGGAAACTGCACTCATGGGTGGGGGGGAAATCAGGCTTTCGGTTTTGGGGAGGCCGCCACCGGCGCGGAGGTGTTCGGCGCGGAGGACTTGGGCACGACGTTGCTGCCGACCCCGCCAGAGGCGCCGGCGTGGCCGCCGCGGGATACTTTGCTCAGGAATAGCTGGTCCAGACGGGCGCGGGGCTGCTCGATCGCATTCAAGGCATGGCCGCGCGAGACGAGCCAGCCGCGCAAGGCCTCGATATCAGCGGGAGGCAGGGAATCCACGATCAGAGCCTGCCGGTCGCGCTGCCCGACCAGCTCCTGCAGCGACCCCTCGACGATCAGCTTGCCGTGGTCGAGGATCGCCACGCGATCACACACATCCTCGATCTGCGCCAGCAAATGCGAGGTGATGAGCACGGTCTTGCCCTGCTGCTTGAGCTTGAGGATGAGCTCGCACATCTCGGCGGTGCCCACCGGATCGACGCCCGCGGTCGGCTCGTCGAGCACGATCAGCTTGGGATCATGCACCAGCGCCTGGGCCAGCCCGATGCGCTGCAACATCCCCTTCGAGTAGGTCCCCACCCGGCGATCAGCCGCCTTGGACAAGCCCACCCAATCCACGACATCCTTCACCCGCGCCTGAAGCTGCTTGCGCGGCACCCCGCAAACCCGGGCATAAAAGCGCACCAGCTCGTAACCGCTGAGGTAACGATAAAAATACGGAGCCTCGGGCAGGTAGCCCACGTTGCGGCGGGACTCGACCTCATGGCTCGGCACCCCGAAGACCCGCACATCGCCGGCCGTCGCCCCGAGCAAGCCGAGGATGACCTTGATCGTGGTGCTTTTACCCGATCCGTTGGGCCCGAGCAGACCGAAGACGTGGCCCTCCTCGACCGTGAGGGAGAGATCATCGACCGCGCGCAGTTTCACACCGCGCAGCGTGACGGCGAAATCCTTGGTGAGACCTTTGATTGAAATGGCTGGGACTGGGGTGTTCATCGAATTTCAAAACCAGAAAATTGTGGGAGCCGCGAAAGCTGGACGTGTTCCATGTTTTTTACAAACCCATGCATGCGTTCGCGCACCGCCTCGATGAACGCCGTCACCACCGAGGGCTCGCCCTCCGCCTCCAGCTGCACCCGGCCATCGGGCAGATTGCACACAAAACCAGCCACTTCGAACTCCTTGGCCGTCTGCAACACCGCATACCGGAAACCCACGCCTTGGACGTGGCCGGAGAAATAGACTATCGCGTGGCTGACGGGGCGGTTCATGCAAAAGAAGATAAAGGTGAATCAATTGTGAACCCGCGGCCAATTTCAATCTGTATTGTCACCCGCTCAAAGCAATAAATCGGCTTTTTCCCGTTGCATTTCAGCCCTCTGAAACCAACGTGAATGCAGGATAACCTATCCTCCTCAAGAATGAGTAACACCAATTCGGAAAATCCTTCAGACAACGACTGGGATGATCGCGGAGAACTCGTTTGGAACGAATTTGATTGGGAGCGCTACCTGCGCCATCAGGACGAGATCGTCCTTCGCTACCTCGCGCACTACGAAAAACTCAGCGCCCACCCCGAGCGCCTGGACGAGGCCGCCCGCCTCATGGGCTGGGGTATGGAAGAGTGGACCAGCGACGGCGTCCTCGACGGCGATGACGATGACCTGGATGGCCCCAACGACGTCGATACCAGGGCCGAAGCCGAGCCATACACGCTGCACAAAAACCCCATTCACGTCGCCTCGCGCGCCATCTTCCTGAGTCTGAAGCGCAGCTGGGAGCAAGTGACCGCCGATGCCTGCAACGTGCCCTCGCACCTCGTGCTCGCCTACTACGCCGCGCTGCTGCGCTGCGAGGATCAGGCGATGCAGGCGATCTCGGCCCTCGATTTTGGCGATTACGCCATGGCGATCAGCCTCTTTAAACGCGCCCTGCGTGACCTCAACAGCACGCTCGCCACGCTCGACTCCGAGCTTTGCGAATACAGCCCGGCGCTTAAAACCTACCGGGAAAACGCCATGCCCCGCCTGTTCGACCTGCGCGAGGTCTGGCTGCGCGTCATGAGCGAGTGCCGCGAAGAGCTTTCCCGCCCCTCCTCAGAAGAGCCCGACGGCGACGACGAATAAGCACCGCGCCCGCCTGGCATCGACCGGGATGTTTTTTTTACGCCGCACCTCTCAAAGGTGCGGCTTTTTAGTATCCGCAAACCCTGAGTTGAATGGTTCCCAGAAACCGCAAGCCACCTAAATTCCCCGTAACCTCTTGATAATCAAGATGGTGGACCCTACTGGACTCGAACCAGTGACCTCTTCCATGTCAAGGAAACGCTCTAACCAACTGAGCTAAGGGTCCAAAAATTTGGAGAGGCGGAGTAAGCACAGGCGGACGCGACATCGGCAAGAAAAATTCTCGCAAATCTCACAATGGCTTTTCCCCAGCCCCAAACCGCGATTCCCCCACCCCGCCCCGCTCACGTTCGCTAGCGAATGCTCCAGAACCCGCTTGCGCCGCATCGCCCGCCCCGCTCACTGGGAATACAGCCATGCTCCAGACCCTTCGCATCCGAAACCTCGCCCTCCTCGAAGAAGTCGCCCTCGAATTCGAGCCCGGCTTCACCGTCGTCACCGGCGAGACCGGCGCGGGCAAAAGCATCCTCCTCGGCGCCCTCAGCCTGCTCGCCGGCGAGCGCGCCGACAAGACCCTCATCCGCCAGGGCGCCTCCTGCTGCGAGGTCGAGGCCGCCCTCCACTTTGCCAAGTCCGGCCGGATCGACGCCCTGCTCGCCGAGCTCGAGCTCCCCCCCTGCGAAGACGGCGTCCTCCTGCTCAAACGCTCCCTCCCGCGCGAAAAAGCCCCGCGCATCACCGTCAACGGCAGCCTCGCCACCCTCTCCGCCCTGCAACGCCTCGGCGAGCTCTGGATCGATTTCCACGGCCCCAGCGAACCCCGCCGCCTGCTCAAGGAATCCTGCCAGCTGGAGCTCCTCGATCTCTTCAGCCGCGCCGGGCCCGTCCTCGAGGATTATCAGCTCGCCTACCGCGCCTGGCGCGAGGCCCTCGCCGAGCGCGAGCGCCTGGCCCAGGAAACCCACCTCGCGCCGGACCAGCTCGCCTTCATCGAGGCCCAGCTCGCCAAGCTCGACGCCCTCGAACTCACCGACGAGGCGGTCGAGGCCCTCGAGCGCGACCACCAGCGCCTCAGCCGCGCCCAGGAACTCTCCGAGCTCTGCGGTTCGCTGGAAACCGGCCTCGCCGGCGATGACGGCCTCACCACCCGCCTCGGCGGCGTCCTCCGCGAGGCCCGCCAGCTCGAGCTCCTCGACCCCGCCAGCCGCTCCCTCGCCGAGCGCCTGCAAACCGCCAGCATCGAGCTCGACGACATCGCCCAGGAAGTTCGCGCCCTCGGCGGCCAGCTCAATTTCGACCCCGAGCAAGCCGAGGACCTCGCCAACCGCATGAGCACCTGGCTCGAGGTCAAGCGCCGCCACGGCGGAGATGTCGCCGCCGTGGCCGCCGCCCGCGAGACCCTGCGCCGCCGCCTCGAGGTGCAAGGCGACCTCGAGGGCGCGCTCGCCCGCCTCGACGGGACCATCGCCGCCGCCCGCTCCGCCGCCACCACCGCCGCCCGCCCTCTGCGCACCCTGCGCGAGAAGGGCGCGCGCGACCTCGCCAAGATCGGCGCCAAAAGCATCGCCCAGCTCGGCTTCAAAAAAGCCGAGTTCCACGTGCGCGTAGTTCCGCTGCCCGAGCCCGGCCCGCACGGCGATTGCGGCGTCGAGTTCCAGTTCTCGCCCAATGTCGGCGAGCCTCCCCTGCCCCTCGGCCGCATCGCCTCCAGCGGCGAGCTCGCCCGCGTCATGCTCGCCTTAAAAACCGTGCTGGCCGACCTCGACGACGTGCCCGTGCTCGTTTTCGACGAGGTCGATGCCAACGTCGGCGGCGAGATCGGCCGCATCGTGGGCGAGCAAATGGCAGGCATCGCCCGCACCCACCAGGTCCTCTGCGTGACGCACCTGCCGCAGGTCGCGGGCCTGGGCGACAGCCACCTCCTGGTGGAGAAAGACCAGTCCGGCGAACGCGCCGTGGTCACGATCCAGCCCATCCACGCGCAGCGTAAAACCCGGGTGAGCGAGCTCGCCCGCATGCTGGGCGACCGCACCGCCAAGAGCGCCCTGCAACACGCCGAAGAACTCCTCAAAGCCTGATTTATAGCGTTTATGGATTATGATGCAGCAGTGGCCGTGTCGGCCGTTCTTCAGCGTCTGAACACGCCTGACACAGGCGTGTCTACACCCGGACGGTAAACCGGTTTCAGAATCGAAATAGTAATATTCCGCGCCCTGCAGTTACACCCTGTAAGCTCGGGTATCCTTCGCCCAACCAAGCCAGCGGGTGCTCCCTTCAGCGGGTCCATTCGCCAAAGCCGCCATTTGCTATGCAAATGGCGGAGAGGGAGGGATTCGAACCACCTTCAGGCAAACAACAGAAAGCCTTCGTTTAGTGTGCTTTAGGTTGTAGGTTAATAGTTTAGAACAGGATTTAAGATGCAGGAAAATGCAGGGAAGTGAAGCTAAAAACAGCCTTCCTGACAAATCCGTGGCAAATAATTTGGCACGAAAAAGCCCCGCGCGCACGGTGCGGCGGGGCTGAGGGCGTCGATCAATCCTCCTCGGGGAGCATGATCGTGAGGCAGGGGCGGCCGGTCTCGTCGGGGTGGGAAATGGCCTTCAACGTGTGGAGGCGCTTCCGGCCGGTGCCGGTGATGATGACGCGGAACAGGCGCCCACCCTGCCAGACGCGGACGGGGCAGGCTCGGGACATGTGGAGAATGTCATGCCAGACGCCGCGCCAGTCGTTCGCGTGCTTCGGGCTCGCGACCGCCTGCTCGATCAGGGCGAAGACCGCCGCCGTCATGGCGACGTGAACGCTGGGGAAGTGCTGGGCGGAGACCTCGGCGAGGTCTCCGGTGGAGGCGTCGGCAAGGACGCCGTCGGCGATGGCCTGGGCGCGGGTGTAAACGCTGATGACGGTAAAGCCGTCGAACGGGTGGCCGGGCTGGTGGATCTGGTCGCCGGGCTGAGGTGTAGGATCACGGGAGATGTGCGCAAGGCTGCGCCCGGAATCCGGGCACCCGCATCCTTGCGCCCCTTCGCTCTGCTTCGGGGCCACGCCTGCGGCGTGACCATCTACGTGCTGCCGCACTTCGTCACTAACGGGTATATCAGACATCGGTGTATCGGGACTGTGCGCCCCAACGAGGGCGCGGATGGGAGTAGCGGGCCGCGCTACGCGGAGCCCTCAGATGGCCAAACCGAAAAAACGGCCGCCCCCGAGGGATGCCTGACGCCCAGCACCGGCTGCGCAAGGTGGAGCGCAGCGGGACGGGACGCGGGACGACGCAGTCGCCAGCGCCCGCCAGCGAGCAATACCTAGAGGCGTGGACGGGCGGAGTGCGCAGCGCGGAGACCGCCAGCCGTCGCAGGTGCTACCCTAAAGGCACCCTCTGGGCACGGCCACGCACGAAGAATTCGAGCCTCCGGCGAGCGTCGATTTTGCGGTCAACTGTTGGTTGCAACTTACGCATCTTCTCTGTGATGCTTTTGCTCTTATGTTTTGGCCCGACGATTTACCGGGGCATTGCTAAGCACGTCCTTTCGCAATTTTTCTAATAAGAGATTTTACCCATGAGCATTTTTGCCGCCTGCCAACCACGCATCGAAGTCCGCCAGGGCGAATTGAATGACGCGATTTTTGCGGCCGATTTTGGCGACCTCGTGGCCGGACGCGCTCCCGGCGTTTACGCCGACGCTGCGAAATTCTTTGGAAACACACACCCGGCCCAAAACTTGAAGGACGTTGCCAAGGTCGTCTTTGGTAGGCTCGCCAACACCAAGGAAACCGGTTTGACGCTCCGATTGAGCACTGGGTTTGGTGGCGGTAAAACGCACACGCTGATGACGCTGTGGCACCTTGGAAAAAACTCGGGCTCCCCGTCAGTTGGTTCTGATGTTTTGGCATCAAGTGGCCGGCCGGCGAATGTCACCACGATTGCGGTAGATTGCGGCAAGGCCGGCGTGCCGGACTTCAACTCCTACTCCGATGCGTCGCCCAAAAGCCTTTGGGGTGAGCTTTTCTATCTTTTGGGTGAGGCAACCGCGCCAAACGGCGGCGGAGCCAAGGCACTCGCGACCCTGGGCGCGGCCGACCACCCCGAAGCATCGCCCAACGCCAAGCAAATCGAGGCCGTTCTCCCAGCGGGGCCGATTCTCTTCCTGATCGACGAATTGGTAATCTACATGGCGAAACTGTCAGAACGTGGGCAGGGCAATCTGCTCGGCTTCCTCAATCTGCTTTCCGCCGTGGTCAGCAATCGCCCGCAAACTGTCTTGGTGGTCACCGATCCCGGCCAGCAGGCCGTTTACTCGCGGCAGTCGCAACGCATCGCCGCTGAGTTGGCTGCGTGCGCCAAAAACCTTGAGGAAATTTTCGGCCGCAAGATGACGAGCATCGATCCTATCGGTGACGAGTCGGCGAAGGTGATTGTGCGCCGCCTCTTCGGCTCCGTGGATCAGGCGGCGGCACAGTCCACCGCGCAAATCTACTCTGACCTTTACGTGCGTGTAGCCGCTGCCGATAGCCGCCTGCTGCCCACGGGAGGAGCCACTCCGCCGACCTCGCCCGGCTACAAAAAACTTATTGCCGATTGTTATCCGTTTCACCCGCGCCTTCTCAAAACGGCCGAGGAGCGCCTCGGCGCGATGGACAGTTTCCAGAAGAGTCGCGGCGTCCTGCGGCTTTTCGCCCGCATCATCCGCGATGTCTGGAATCAGAAAGCGGACTGCGACCTGATTTCCGCCGGTGAAGTGAACTGGTCGGACAAAGACATTAAGTCCGACTTGTTGGAACGCCTACAGCGCGACCGTTTCACCTCCTCCATCAAGGCCGACATCGAAGGCCATGCCCTTGACATTGACGGTGGAAAACGGGGTGTCCACACGCGGGCGGCGTCGGCGTTGTTGCTCGAAAGCTTGGACACGGCCAACTCCTCCAGCGGTTTTGATGCGCCCGAGCTGACGCTGGCGATTCTCCGTCCCGATGAGGCCGGCCCTGAAGCTGGTGAGGCTCTGGATCGTCTGATTGGCGTGTGCTGGCACACCTACCCGCGTCCTGGCGGTAGCGGCGTGCAGTTCCGTTATGAGCCGAACATCACCCGTCAGATCGACGAGATGCGGAACAAGATCGACACCGATGATGCGGCGAGCCGCGTGCGATCCGAGGTGCAGCAGTATTTCGGCGGATCCGTTTTCAAGCTCGCGGCGTGGCCGGCGCATGCCAGCCAAGTGCCGGAGTCGGCCGATCTTCAACTTGCCCTGTGCGCTAGCGAAAAGACCGCAACTGTGGTGGTGAGCTATAGCGATGACCGCGATCCATCCGCGCCGATCCCGCGCGGTTTCAAGAACGCCCTTTTGGCTATCGCGCCCTCGGCGGTTAAATGGGCGGCGGCGGTCGAGAAGGCCCAGCGCCTGCTCGCGGCGGAAGCGATCAAGAAGGAGCACGGAACCGGTAGTGCGGGGAAACAGGTTTTGGAGCAAATCGAGCGCATCGAACCCGACCTGCGGAAACAGTTTTTCCTGCATAGCTATCGCGCTTTCGACCAAGTGGTGCTCGCCGGTCGCGGCACGCTGCAACTTGAGGAGCAATTCATGGTGCCGGAAGCTCAGGTGATGCAACGGCCCAATGGCCAAGCAGGTCTGCGCCGCTTCCTAGAAGAAAAGAAGCTGCTGCACAAATCGACCGATGCCATCGACGCCGATTTGTTTGTGACCAAAGTTCTGCCCGGCGCGACGCCTATGCCCGGCCAGCCTGATGCCTTCACGGCCAAGGCCGTCCATGAGCGCATCCTCAGTGCCCCCGGCCTGCGATTGATTCCGGACGCAGATGTGGTGCGCTCCACGATTTTGAAAGCCGTCGAGGTCGGAAAGGTGGTCGTGCGCTTTTCCGATGATCGTGCCTTTGACGATAAAGGCAGTGTCGAGGGTGTGCCCGGTCACCGCCGCCGCTCGGCCAATAAACTTTCGTCCACCTTTGCCCTGGATGATGCCGTGTTGGTCGCGCTCTCCGGCTCCGCCTCGGCGGTTGCCTGGGTAGCAGAGGACAAACCTGACACCAAAGGAGGCGGCGGCACGCCTCCTCCGGGTGGTGGTGGCGGTCTGCCTCCGCCTCCGCCCCCGCCGCCCAGTCAAGTGACGGGCACCAGTTGGACGGCGATTCTTAACTACGCCAAAGTGCGTCCGCTGCTCACGCTTGAGCTGCGTGCTCCTACGCCGGCAGTCGCGGCCACGCTTGCCACGCTTGCCCAGCCCCTCGGCGCCGATTCCCTCACGGTGACCGTAACTATCAACGGTGACGCAAAGGATGGTGGCTCGGTTAATTTCTCCGCCGAACGCCTGAAACTGAATCATCCGACAAAGCCGCTCCAGATGGCGCAGACGCTTTTCAACTCGCTCTCCGACGGGTGCCATTACGAGGCCACGGTCACGCTTGAGTTCAAGGGCGGTCGCGCTGGTCTGCACGCGTCGTTGGAAAACCTCCAGCAGAGCGCGTCGGCTGATGTGAAACCGACCGGTGTCTTCGACAAACCCACTGCCTAAGTCGATTCCCCATGAAGATTCGCCAAGCCTCTTTTGCCCTGCGGGTGGTGCGCCGTCGCGCGGGCGATGCGGCTATTCTCTATCGGCGCTCGCTCGACGAGCAACTGAACGAACGCCTGACACGCGTTACATCCATCTCTCCCTTGGCTTTCGCATCGGCTGCCGCGTTGATCCGGCAGGCAGTGCGCGAAGGCTCGCGAGAAGCGGGCGGTAAACCGTCATCCAAAACTCGCGGCACCTTGGAGCCCGGCCCTTTCTATCCACTCGATCCGGATTGGGGTGCTCGTGTGGCGTGTTTCGCCATGATCGCTTCGGGACTACGCAACGCCGACCGGTTGCATCGCTCGGCCGGCCACCTACAGAGTTCCGATCCCGGCGAGGCCGCGTGGTGGTTTGGCCTGATGCGGAATGGCCGCCTCGTGCGCACTCGTCGGGCGCTGCGCATTTTGTTGGAGGCCGTTAAGTAAGCCCGCGCCATGCCGACGACCATCCTGCAAGGCTTCGCCAAGTTTAGCTCCAATCTGGAAATCACGGGGTTGCAGGCTCAGACGGTATCCACGCGGCAACAGAACGTGCGAGATACGGTGGCGGCGGGATTTACGGTGCTCGATTCGTTTCTTACCGGCTCCTACAAGCGGAGCACCATGATCGCGCCGTTGAGTCAGGCGGATGTGGATTTGTTCGTTGTGTTGGATTCCAGCTACTTCACCAAATTTACACAAAAGGATCTATTGGAAGAAGTGCGCACAGCCTTGCGGAAGGAATATCCGACTACCCCGCGTTTCTCGAAGAACGGGCAAGCTGTCACGATCACGTTTTCGGATTTTCAGGTGGATGTCGTTCCGGCGTTTTACCGGCAAGGCGGCGGTTACCTAATCCCCAATGCCAACAGTAATCAGTGGATTTCCACTGATCCGACTAAGCATGAGGCAATTTGGACAGAGCAAAACAAATGGCACCAAGGCGACCTCGTGCCGTTTATCAAAATGATCAAATGCTGGAACCGCGAGCATAGCGGCTTCCTGCGGTCGTTTCATTTGGAAACGGTGGTTTTGGAGACGCTGCGTAATGTGACGATGAACGATTGGCCGTCGGCGGTGCGCTACTTTTTCGACAAGGCGCGCACCACGGCATGGAGCCCGATCAACGACCCCGCAGGCTACAGCGGCGATCTAACCGGCTATCTGTTCTACACGGATAAGGTCGAGGTCCAGAAGCGTGCCCAAGCGGCTTATGATCGAGCCTTGCAGGCCGAAGGTTACATCAAGGACTGTTACATTGCAGACGCTTACGGCCGTTATCGGATCATCTTTGGCGACTACTTCCCCGCTTATGGCTGAAGACTCTGAAATTCTTGCCGCAATCCGGGCAGAGGCCTCGCGCATCGAAGAAGATGCCACCTACTCGTCGTGTGGGCACTTCGAGGCGTCCAAACCGTGGGCGCATCTAAACCTTTGGATTGGGATTCCCGTGACCATCGCCGCCGCCATTGGTGGCGTGGCGGCGCTCAAAGAATTACCCACCGTTGCCTCATTGATCGCGTTTGCAGTAGCGGCGGGAACGGGCCTGATGACCTTTCTCGCACCGCGCGAGCGTCACAGCCTCCATGCGGATTGCGGGAATGCCTACTCGGCTCTGCGGAACGAGGTGCGGATGTTTCGTAATATCGAATGCCGAGCGGGTGCCTCGATTCCCGACCTTTATGCTCGGCTACAGGACTTTTCCAAACGTCGAAATGATTTGAACGCATCGTCGCCAATCATCCCGGAGCGAGCCTTCAATAAGGCGCGCGCTGGACTTGAGGAAGGTCAGAAAACCCACCGGGTAGATCAGAATACAAAATCTTAAAAACATGCCTGTCACACGCCCCCGCCTCCTGATTGAAGACTGGCTACCCGCTGCCGCCATTGGTGTTGAGTGTATGCGTGAGCGCGGTAGTTCAAGTGCTCTTACACCCAATACATATCTGCATGTTTGGTGGGCGCGACGCCCCTTGGTCGCGAGTCGTGCTGCTGTGTTAGGTTCCTTGCTGCCTGCGGACTTCTCCCGCGAGCGTTTTGAGCGCCTACTTGGTTTTGGTCGGCCTGGTTCTGAGTTGGTAAAAATACGCGCGGCTATGGATCGCGGAATGCAGATAGAGGGAGGATTCAATGCGGATCGCTCATTTAAACGTGGATTGCGCGAGGATGATCTCACCGCTGCCTACGCTGCGGCCAAAACACTATTTGGTGATCAAATTGCGGTTATTGATCCGATGTCGGGCGGAGGTTCGATTCCCCTAGAGTCGGCTCGGCTCGGATTTAAAACCTTCGCAAACGAACTAAACCCGGTCGCCTGCACGGTGCTAGAGGCGACAGTGGATTATTCACTGAGATTCGGCCCCGAGCTTGGGACGAAGGCTAGGGCATGGGGTGCTGAGTTGGTCAAACGGATTGAAAAGCGCCTCACTCCTTTCTTCCCGAAAAAAAGTTACAGCTCCGTTCACGCATATGTTTATGTCAGAACTGTTCCCTGCCCTGATACGCAGTATGCCACCCCGCTTGTGTCTGACTGGCATCTGTTAAAACCCAAAGGCAGTGATCGCCGTATCGTTGCGGAGCCTATCGTGGATATGAAGGCGGGGACTTGGTCAGTTCGCATACGTGAACTGGGTTCAGGGGCGGGTAAACTAAAAGAGGCTCCAACTCCAACATGCGGCGGCGGTGATGGTGTTTCAATTTTCACCGGAGTTAAGATACCCAGCGATTATATCAAAGCTCAGGCGCAGAATGGGAAAATGGGGCACGTCCTTTACGCCATCGGCGTCAAAACCCCTAGTGGACTAGAGTTTCAACAGCCGACAGCAGAAGACATCAAAGCCCTAGCAGCTGCTGAGGCTGAACTGAAATGCGTTAGATCAGAATGGGAAGCCAAAGGCATCATACCTACGGAAAAATTCCCTGACGTTTCCAGCGATAGTCGGCCCATTATTTACGGAATGCCAAGATGGGCTGATATGTTTAATCCCAGGCAACTCCTTTCCATTGGAGTTATTGTCGAGGAGCATAAAAAACTGCGCGCTGAAATGGTGGCGAAAGAGGGCACAGAGTGGGGGGAAGCAGCAGCAATGCTTCTGTCGCTGGTAATCGACAAGTTTATCAATCACGACTGTAGCCAAACTCGTTTTGAAAACACCCGCGCTGTCATCAAAGGGAAGATGGATCGGCACGATTACGCATTTAAAACCACCTATGCTGAAATGGCGCCATGTGGATCGGGCGGCGGTTTTGCATGGGCGATTGATAATTGCTTAGAAGGATTTGAAGGCATCGCAAAATTACCGAAAGCAGCCAACGCTAAAGCTGCGGAACTTACCCAGGGCTCAGCCACGAATCTTGCCCATTTGGAAGATGGGTCCATTTCAGCCGTGGTTGTCGATCCGCCGTATGCGGACAATGTCCAATACTCAGAACTAGCGGACTTCTTTTATGTATGGTTAAAACGGACCCAGGGACATCGTCGGCCCGAGTGGTTTTCCACATATTTGTGCGACCATGACGAGGAGGCGGTCGTCAACGCACAAAGGCATCAAGAGGACACTAAAACCCTTAAATCAGCAAAAGATAGAGCGCATGTTTTCTATCAGAGTCTGATGGCAAAGGCATTTCGTGAGGCTCATCGCGTTTTAAACACGGATGGTGCTCTCACCGTTATGTTCACGCATAAAAAGCAGGAAGCATGGGAAGCCTTATTCTCGTCGCTGATCTCTGCTGGTTTTACTATTACAGCCACGTGGCCAATTAAAACCGAAAGCGAACACTCTCTCCACCAAGCCAAGAAAAACGCCGCTCAAAGCACGGTGATTCTCGTGGCGCGGAAACGGCCCGCCGGAGCGGGCACCGGTTATTACAACGATGAGTTGCGCGCGGAAATCCGCCAGAAAGCGCGAGCGACGGCGGAGCGCCTGAAAACCGAGGGACTGAACGCGGTTGACCAACTCGTGGGCTCCTTCGGCCCTGCGATGGAGGTGTATTCACGTTATGACGTGGTCAAGACGGACACCGGCGAACTGATCGCCGTGTCGGCGGCGATTGATGAAGCGAGCGAAGCGGTGAGCCAATGGCGTATCGAACAGCTTGCCGAGCGCGGCCTTGATGGCGTGGAGCCCGAGGGTAAGTTCGCGCTGCTGTGCTGGGATGTTCTGGGCGCGGCGGAGTTTCGCTACAACGAGGCCAGCCTCCTCGGCAAAGCTGTGGGTATGGAAGTGGACACCCTCATCGTCGCCGGTCTGGTGACGAAGAGCGGCGACAAGATCAAGGTGGTGCCGGTAAAAGAGCGCCGCCGTGAACGTGCCTTGGAGCAGGAAGAGGCGGATTTGTTAGGAGTCTCTCTCACGGGCAAGAAGCGGAAAAAGTCCGACACCTTAAAGGTGCATCCGAATGATCCGAGCTTCCGCACGGCGCTGGATGGATGCCATGCGCTCGCGCTGCGCTATCTCGAAGCGGGTGGCGGCGCGGGCGGTATCGGCAACGCCCGTGAATTATCCCGGCGGCAAAACTGGCAAAAGGGCAGCACGGTGGCGCGGCTGCTCGAAGCGCTCGTGCATGCCGCCCCCGAGGCGGTGCGGCATGACGACGGCAAGAAGACCAGCGCGGCGGCGCTCTTCCCGGAGTTCAGTGCCTGGCATTCACTCCTCCAACCGCTCTTCGGGGTGGAGACACCGGACTGGACGCCGCGCGTGGAGCCGCAGTTTGAACTGGCGCTGGCCGGAGGCGAGCAGGCCGAACTTGAGGAAGCCGAGGAAGAGGAAACCGAATATTAATCCCGTATGGCCGGCCCATTGAATCGACTGCGAGATCGTAGCTGGCGGCGCTTCCTCCAGGCGCACGACGGCGCTCTCGTGGACGAACTCTACAACCCGGCGCTGGGCGTAGCGGTGCGTTATGATCGGTGCTGCGCTTATTTCTCCAGCTCGGTGCTGGCGGTGGCGGCGCGAGGGTTTGGAGCACTGGTGCAGCACTATCTGGAAGCACCTCCGGCGTGCCCGCCGCCACCGGTGCGCCTGCTCGTGAACGAGGAAATGAGCCGCGACGATGTGCGTGCGCTCACGGAGGCACGGGATGTGGCTGTGTTGGAGCATCTGCTCCTCACGCGGTTGCGGACGCCACAGGAAGCTATCGAGCGCGACCGGCTGGGTCTGCTCGGCTACTTGGTGAAACGCGGCTGGATCGAGGTGCGCGTCGGAGTGTTGCGCACGGGCAACGGCATCCTGCATTCAAAGTTTGGCGTGGTGCGTGATGCGGCGGGAGACGCCCTGATGTTTCGTGGCAGCGCCAACGAGTCGGCGAGCGGGCTTCAGCACAACGTCGAACACGTCGAGGTAACTACCTCGTGGGAAGATGCGGCCGGGTATGAGCATTTCACCGGCCTGTTCGAGAAGATGTGGGATAACCAGCATCCCGCCATCGAGACCTTTGCGCTGCCGGATGCCGTCGCGCTGAAATTGATTTCGTTCGCGCCGGACGAGCTGCCGGAGGGTGGGAGCTACGATGACGAGAAGGACAAGGTGGCGGAGCCCGCGCCCCCGCAGGCGGTGCAGCGTGCGGTCGATCCCATCGCGCGACGAAAAACGGCAATGCTGTGGCGCTACCTCGTGGAATCGCCCTATCTTCCGAACGGCCACACGGTATGTGATGCAACGGCACTGGTGGACATGTGGCCGCATCAGCGGCGCGTCGTGGAGGAAACGTCGAGCGCATGGCCGGATGGCCGCTTGTTGTGCGACGAGGTCGGCATGGGCAAAACGATTGAGGCCATTCTCGTGCTCCGGCGGTTGCTGGCTGGCCGGGGAGTGCGCCGCGTGTTGATTCTCCTGCCGGCGGGCCTGCTTCGCCAATGGCAGTCGGAACTGCGCGAAAAGGGCGGCCTGATTGTGCCGCGCCTGCAAGGGACGTCGTCGCTTTTCTGGCCGGATGGTCGCGAGGTGGCCGTGGATGGCCTCGCCGCCGCCGTGCGCCAACCGTTGCTCATCGTAAGCCGCGAGATGGCACGCATGGAATCCAACCTCGGCATTCTCTTGGCGGCGGAGCCGTGGGACTTGGTTTTGCTGGATGAATCGCACGCGGCCCGGCGCAAGGAAGCCAAGGAGTCGGCATTCAATCAGGCCAACTTGCTATTGGATTTGTTGCGGCAACTCCAACTGCGGCAACGGGCGAGAAGCATCATGCTACTCAGCGCGACGCCGATGCAGACGCAGGCTTGGGAGCCTTGGGATTTGCTGGGCGTCCTGGGCGAAGGAGGGCCGTGGATCGCGGAGTTCAAGGCGGTGCAGCATTACTACGCGGCGATTGCGTCACTCGAAACGGGCAAATGGGAACCCGAGATTGCGCTGGCGGCGGCGGATGTGCTGCTGGCAGACGGGCGAGTGAAGGTGTTGCCCAACGGGCAAGCGCTGCCTCGGGATCGGCAAGCGCTGGCGACCAAGCTCCAGTTCGCACCCAAATCAGAACGGCCTGCTCTAGTCGCCTGGCTGCGAAAGGCGTCCCCCATCGCCCGACGCATTCACCGAAACACCCGCGACACTCTCCGCGAATACCACCGAATCGGAATCTTGGACAAAGCGCCCGCATATCGTCGGGTCGAAGACCTCACCTACGAGTATTGCACGCCGGGAGAACGGGAGATCTACAAGGAGCTCAAAAACTACATCGAGCGGCGTTTTCAGGAACTGGAAGGGGAGCGGCCCGGAAAGGGCTTCGTGATGACGATCTATCAGCGGCGCATGGCCAGCGCGCCGTATGCGATCACGCAAAGCCTCACGCGTCGCCTAGAAGGATTGGAGCGGGTGATGAAACGCTTCGCCATCGACAGCCGATCTGCGGAAGACCTGCCGGAAGGAGTGACCGGCGACGATGTCGGCGATGCCGACGACATGGGCGAGATTTCGGCCGCCTTCCCCACCGATCCGGAACAAGCGGCGCGGGAGCACGCCGACGTGCAAAAGCTGCTTAAGGCGCTTACCGGCCTGCATGGGCAAGACACGAAGCGGGATCGTTTCTTCTCGGTGCTTCAATCGGTGATGCAGGACGGGCGCGCTGTCCTCGTTTTCACGGAATACTCCGACACGATGAAGTATCTGCGGGATTTCCTTGTTGATCGCTACCAGGCCACGCTCGGGACGTATAGCGGCGAAGGAGGGCGGCTTTTTGAGGACGGGCGTTGGATCAACGTGACGAAGGACGTCATCACGAAACGCCTGCGAGACCGTAAACTTCGGGTGCTGCTCTGCACGGATGCGGCGAGCGAAGGTCTAAATCTCCAAGCTGCGGGCGCGGTTATTAACTATGATCTGCCGTGGAACCCCAGCAAGGTAGAGCAACGCATCGGACGCGTAGATCGTATCGGCCAAGCGCTCACGGAAATCCGGGTGATTAACTTCTTCTTGGAGGATAGCGTGGATCAGCGCGTTTATGAGGTGCTGCGGACGCGCTGCAAAATGTTCGAGGGCTTCATTGGCAGGATGCAACCGGTGTTGGCTAAAGCGCAAAAGATGCTCCGAGGCCAAGAGCCGGCCGATACCCGCATTCTAGAGGAGTTGGCGCAAAACCAAGATGCGGACATTCTGGCGCGGGAGACGTTCGCCCAGGATGCCGAGATGCCACCGGAGACATTGTCGCCGCTCGCGACGCGCGATTCTGTGCGGTGTGCGCTCTACCGACTGGCGGAGGGCACCCATGCCACGGTCAGCGCGGACTCAAACCGTGTCGGAGTGTCGGGGCTGGGCGACGCTTTTTCAGTCGGTCTCACGCAAGAGGCGCTTGAGGGAGACTCGGACGCATTGCCGCCCACGGTTACGCATCCGCGATTCCGGCAAATCGCTGAACTTCTTGAGCGAAGCGACGAATGTTTGCCGCTTGTGGTGGAAGCGGCGGCCTCGGGTGCGTTCCGGGTCGCCAAGGCGACTTGGCTGGATGGCGCGGATGGAAGAATCGAAGTCGCGTCCTTCGATCATCTGGAATCTCTCGTTGCAGCCTGGAACGGACAGCTCGCCGATGAAGGCGCGTGGAAACTGGCGGTGGAACATCTGCGCAAGACAAGCGCGGCTGAGGCCCGTAACCATGAGGCTGAGGCCAACGTGAAACGCCGTGCGCTCGTGAGTGCGCAAATGGCATCTGCGCGGCGGCGGCTGCTCCTCGAACTTGGACGATATTTAGGCTGCCTCGACGAGGGGGTTGGCGATCTCAATGGCGTATTCTACCGTCAGATGACTCGCGACATCGTGAGCCAAAAGAGACTAGGGCGTTGCTTTCAGCTTCTCGGCCGGGCCTATCCGGAGTGGCCGGAAGACATCGTGTGGGATGTGGAAAACACGGTGGAGGCGTTGCCAGCCAATCGGCAGCAGGCGCGCTTGATCGGCAATGAGCTTGAGGCGGCGCTTTCGGATCCGCGTTGGATGCTGGCGGCGGCGATTGCCGTGGATGGACTGCCTGATGAGGCGGAACTCGCCAGCTATCGCCCGGAGGTTCGTAAGCTATTCCTCAATGCTATTGAACTGGTGACTCGTCTGAAAAAAGAGGGGTGGAAGCAGCAGGACTTCGCGAAGGCTTTGATTCAGCTTCTACAGGACGGCACGGAGGAGGGGAAATGAGCGAAGCAGCCAAAGAGCGATTTGTTTTGGATACGAACCAGATCGTTGGCGGTGGCACGGGCTGGCGCTCGGCGGCACCGCAGGCACCAAAGAACCCCAAGTCCAAGTTGCTTGCGCATGTAGCGGCACACCAGACCGGGCTTTATTGCGGCAAAATCATTGGGGAGTATCTTGAGAAGCTGGTTGATCGCGGACACGCGCCGGAACGGGCTGCGGAAATGATCGCCTATATCATGGGTGCCTTTGAACGCGTGGCTCCCATCACCAAGGGGTCGCCGTTTCCGCCTACGGATTTGGATGATGAAGTATTTCTACTGTGCGCGATAGATGGCCAAGCTCACTACCTCGTCACAGACGATAAGCATCTGCTTGAACTTCGGGACAAATACTCGGCCTTCAAAATCGGGTCAATTGAAGCGCTGGGGCTTGGCGAAAGGGGGATGAAAAATGCCACAACCTAGCGAGAAATCGAAGTCCGTGGCTGGCGTGAACCAGCAATTCATCGGCTTTGAGGTCGATACGAATCTAGAAATGGAACTGCGCCATTATCTCTACCAACTCGATGTCGATATCAATATCGAGACCCAGTTGATCGCCGTTTACGGACTGCTCGCGAAGACAAAGGAGGCGGATGCGGAAATCACCCAGGAGATTCAGGGGTGGGAGGAGCACGCGAGAACGACCAGTGATGACGACGCGCAACAGTATGCGGAGGGGCAGTGGATAGACTGCCTGCATCGGGCGACTTATCATGGTGCTGCGCATAGCATGGCGGCGCTAGGGATGCTGGCACCGCTGCTCGAAACCGTGTTTCACCAATATCTGCGGGCGATCTGCCAGAAGCTCACGGAGCTTGGCGAGCCGATTGGAACTCACGAGAGGTGGGCGCGTCCGTCTCGGAAGGCATATGATTGCCACTACGTGTGGCGGAACGGCGGGTTTGATAAAGACGTGGTTTCAGGAATTGGCCAGATGGTGGAAGCTCTTGATATGGCGAGGTGTCTTCCTGCGGATTTTCAGCAGGTGCTGAGCGCGTTGATCGAGTATCGGAACAAGATGTTTCACAACGGATTCGAGTGGCCGATGGAGGAGCGTCGAGACTTTGAGCAAAGGCTCCAGGAAAAAGGATTTCCAACCGAGTGGTTTACTAAAGCGACCTCGGGGGATGACCCGGTCGTTTTCTACATGTCGGAAACCATGATTCGTAAGGTCATGGAGACGATTGACGGCGTTCTCGACGGGATCGCCGGCTACACGCGAGACCGCGTGACACCCTTACGCCTAAAGCGGGAATACCCATGAAGCCGATCTATAACCTCTACTGCGACGAGAGCTGCCACCTTGAACATGACCACCAAAAGGCGATGGTGCTGGGTGTGGTGTGGTGCCCAGAAGATAAGGCGCGAGCCATCGCGGAGCGATTGCGCGAGATCAAACGCGACCACAAAATGCCTTCCACATTTGAGGCGAAGTGGACGAAGGTTTCACCGGCGAAGGTCGATTACTACCTGGCGGTCATCGACTATTTTTTTGATGCCGATGATCTCCATTACCGGGGGCTAGTCGTGCCCGACAAATCGAAGCTCGCGCACGAGAAGTTCGGGCAGGATCACGATACTTGGTATTACAAGATGTATTTCCAGCTCCTGAGCGTTCTCCTAAGCCCGGAGGCGCACTACCGGATTTATTTGGACATCAAGGATACCGTCGGCGGCGCTAAAGTGGAGAAGCTCCACGATGTGCTTTGCAATAGCTGCTATGATTTCGACCGGCAAATTATCGAACGGGTGCAAACGGTGCGGAGTCACGAAATCGAGCAACTCCAAGTGTGCGACCTTCTCTCTGGTGCCCTGTCTTACGTTCATCGCGGGTTGGCCGGAAGCGTGGCCAAGCAACAATTGATTGAGCGGATCAAGCACCGGTCGGGTTTGCAGCTCACGCGGAGCACTTTGCTACGGGCGCGGAAGTTTAATTTGTTTTGCTGGGAGCCGGGCACATGAGCGAGAATCTACCTGATTTCGCGGAGGTGAACGATTTTCCCGGTGAGGACTTCGTCGCACGATGGAAAACGTATCTCGAAGCGGTTTACGCCATCTATCTTCGGGAGGTTGCGCACGGGGGACTTACTTTTCAAAGCCTTCCGGTGCGGTGTCGCTTCATTCCGGAGACGTTCGGGAAGCATTATGCTTTTTGGCACATCATGCAGGAAGGACGGATTGAGGATGATCGAACGGCCGATCTCGAGCGCTGCAAGCGGGTGCGGTGGATCGCTTGGGTGATAGCGGCGGCGGAGGCCGGGGATGTGCGCGTGAAAGTATTTCCGCAGTTGAAACGCGGCACCGAACAGCCCTGGGCCTTATGGCTTGAGGACACGGGCTACGTGGTGATCCTAGTCGAACGTAATGGCTATTTCCTGCTTCGGACAGCATTCCCTGTCACGTATCGGAACAAGGCTGAAGAGCTGCGGCGCGACTGGTTGCGCCATACCCAAGGGAGATAAAAAGACTGAAGCCGCCTCCTTGTGAGAGACGGCCTCGAAAGCTCCTTTCACACATGGTGAATGAACAGTGTTAAAATCGGACTTTCCTGTGATAAATCAAGTTAATCCTTCAAGTCCTTGTGGTGAAACGGGTAAATTGAGTATCAGGTCTTGAAGGAGTCGTTGGGTTTGCCGTCGTCGGCGAGGTCGCCCATGCGGTTCACAGCGTCTTTGAGGAAGGACGAGACGGCGAAGACCGTGAGGCCAATGGGCGTGCCGGAGAAGGGGCCGGCAACGGTGAGGACAAGACCGGCGGTCTTACCGAGGAAGGACAGGATGCGGATGGTTTTGGCGTTCATACCTCATTGCCCTGCTGTCAACGGATCAGAGTGGTTACACAGAGCCGAGCCGGAGCGCGGCCCACAGAGGCCACAGAGCAAGGCAGGCTGGGCTTCAATCCTCCGAAGAAGGTTTGGAGTTCCTATTCCTGAGCTGGTCGCGGATGCGGAGGCATAGGTAAACCAGCGTCGCGATACCGACGAGCAGGCCGACAAGGGCGTTGAGTTGGTCGAGGGTGATGACGGCGATCCAGCCAAGACCTACTCGGTGGAGGACTGGGTCGCGGGTGAGTTCGGCGAGGGTGGAGAGCATCGGAGGAAGAATTACGGCTGAGACTTGAAACCGGAGGGACGGGCATGAAAACGGGCGGCGGTCACATGTGACCGGCCGCCCGTGGTTGGCTGTGCGAGGTGGCGGCGACGCTTACGAGGCAGTGACCTTGCGGGCGCAGACGGAGGACGTGACGCGGATGTCTTCCGACCAATCGACCGCGAGGATGTCGGAACGGGCGGAGTCGTCGCGGTAGGTGCGAACGACGTCCACGCCGCCACGGCGGAGGCGGAAGGTCTTCATGAAGCTCGGATCGTAGAGCGTGGGGCTGGCGTTGGCGTGGAAGACGACGAGCTGTTGACCGACGATGTTCACGTTGGCCTTGGCCGCGCCGAGCTTGGCGGTGTCCTTGGCGAGGATGCCTACGCGGATGTCGATGCTCGGGTTGAGCAGGAGCGAAGAGAATTGCGCCATGCTGACGCCGACTGAGGCCGCGCCGGGGAAACGGGCGATGACCTTGGCGTTGTTGCGGAGCTTGTTCCAGAGCGGCAGGCCGATGACGAGGCGGTTGGGCATGCGGCCGGTGTCGGTGGCGAGGGCCTCGATCTGCTCGTCGATCTTCGCAATGGGGTCGTCGCTCGCGAGGGTGATGTTGGTCGCGGCGGCGAGCGCGGTGAGCGCGGCGAAGACCTTGGCCTCGTGAGAGGTGACGGCGGACGAGACGAGGGTCTGCGTCTTGGCCTCCTCCAAGCGGAGCGGATCGTTCTGACCGGCCTCGTCGCGCTCGTGGTCGTCGATGGCGATTTCGAGCGCCTGCGGGAGACAGTTGTAGGTCGGATCGCTGGCGGCGAACTCAAGGCGCTTGGCGGGGCCGCCGACGGCGCGGGAGGTGTCGATGACTTGAAACGTATTCTTGTCGTCGAAGCTCTTGTATTGGCCGGTGGCGGCGGGAACAACCACCTCGGGCGCGAGGAAGTTGGCGAGCGTGGCGGAGATGTCCTGGGCGAGGCCGCGCGCGTAGTTGGTCAAAGTGACGTTGTATTTGGTGGAACTCATTTTTCGGGTGGGGACGGTTGGGTGAAGGGAGGTGGATTACGGAAGGGATTCGGATGTCAGCGGGAGGGGGCGGGCTTCACCCAACCTCTCGCCCACAGACGCGGCTCGCGGCGTTGGAGGCGGCGCATCGGTCGGTCATGGGCCTGAGCCCACTCCCTCCCGTTGCTGGCCTCCGCCTGGCGATCCATCGTCTCTGGGCTTCGCCGCACTCCGAAAAAGGCGGAGCGGGCGGGCGGCTTAGGTGAGGGATTGCGGGGCGATGAGGACGGCCTCGATGAGTTCATCGATGGCTCCGGTTTCGAGGGCCTGCGCGACGACGATACGGGCACCGGAGCCGACGTCGGTCTGAACACGGCCATCAGAGGTGAGTTGAAGGTCGGTGCCAGGCCAGCCGACGGAGGCGGCGAGCTTCACGCGGATCACTCCGGCGAGACCGCCCGCGCCGACGGCGACGGTGACGGGTTCACCGGCCTTGCCGTCGGTGAGGAGGACGCCGAAGGGCTTATGAGCGGTGGAGCTGACAAGGGCGACCGTGCCAGCGGTGAGGACGACGAAGCGGCCTACTTGGCCGGTGAGGTCGGCGGCGGCCTCGAAGGGGAGGATGGCGTTCGTGCGGGCGAGGGAAGTTTTCATGGGAAGTAGCGAGGAGTGAGTAGCGAGTAGGTCGGAGGTGGGGACGATCAGCGGAAGAGTTCGGGAGCCTCGGCTTTGGCCTTGGCGTAGATGGTCTGGAAATCCGCGCTCGGGTGGGCGGCGCGGACGGCGGCAAGTTTTTGCTCCTGCCGCGTGATGAGGTTGGCGGGATTGGCGGCGTCCTCATGGCCGGGGGTAAGGCGGGCGAGCACCGGATTGATGGTGAGGGCGTCGAGAGCCTTCACGGCCTTGGCCTCGTCTCGGAGGAGCGCATCGACCCAGAAGCCGCGCGCGTCGGTGTCCTTGGCCGGGAGGCGACCTACACGGACGGCGGCATCAACCAGCGCCTCGGCGCGTTGGCGGGCCTGCGTGGCGAGAGTCGATTTGAGGTCGGTGATTTCGGATTTGAGCGAACCGACGGAGCGCGAGACCTGCGTGACGAGGTCGGCCTCCTCGGTAGCGGACGCCTCGACTAGCGAGAGCGAGCGGAGGGTGGAGATGAGAGTTTGCATGGGCATCGGCTCGGTCGCGGTGTCAACGGGAGCGGCGGCGAAGAGCGGGGCGATGCGCTTGAAGGCGGCACGATTGACGAGGCCGCCCATGTTGATCTCGGAGCCGGTGACGTGGCCGGAGGCGTCGAGATGGAAGGTCGGGGAAAAGCGGCGGAAGGTGCGGCCTTCGACGGCGCGTTTACCGGCGTCCGACCAGTCGAGGCGGGCGCGCACGCCGCCGGTCTGCGGATCGTCTCCGGCCCAGTAGAACTCGGTGGGCCAGGCGGAGGCCTCGCGGTCTTCGTGGTTGAAATCGAAGAAGGGACGATCTTCGCGGCCTTCGGCGGCGGCGGTCATTTTCGCCGCAAGGAAAGTCTGGAGCACGGCGGCGGTGGCGGCGCTGACGGCGACCTCAACAGAGACGGGTTTGCCGCCCTGAGAGGCGCGGATGCGATGCCGACCGGGCGGCATGTATTGGATGTCGGACGGGAGCGCGGAGCCCTCGGCGAGGGCGTTGGAAAAGGCGGCGTGGAGCGGTGCGGGCGTCATGCCGCTGGCGCGGTGTCAATCCGGCGACTGGTAGCTGGTCTTGGGCACGCGGATCAAAACGCTGCGGCAGTTGTAGTGCGCGGGTGGTGGCGAAAACCAACCGTCCCCCCAGCGGCGACCGTGACGGCCTTGGCAAAGGGGCGTGGTGCGGTTGTCGAGGGTCGCATCCCAAACGAGGTATTCGTCGGCGGCGTTGGCTTCGGCGACCTGTTGCGGAAACGCCGCCTGCGCGGCGGCTTGGCGTGTGGAGAGTTCCTGCGCACTTTCGGACGAAGCCGAAAGTGCGTCGGCGTCTGTTTGCGAGTGCTCGCGCCCGCAAGACGGGCACCCGCGATCACTCGCCCCTCCGCGAAGCTCCGGGGCCACGCCTGCGGCGCGACCATCTCCGCGCTGCCGCGCTACGTCACTCGTGGCGTCGATTGGGACGCCACAACCGCACGCGCACGACTTGGCGTCGGCGGGGGCTGGTTGCGGTTCCGTCGGCACGGCCTGAGCAACGGGTTTGGCGGGCTTGAAAAGCGCTTCGCCCGCGTCCGGCGTCGGAACCTTGTGCCGCTCGTAGAGGTATTGGAGCGAGACGGGCAGGCCCATTTCGACGAATAGGGTTTTGTCGCGGGCGGCCATGTCTTGCTCGCGACCGGGGCGCGAAATCTCGACCTCAACGAAGGGGATTTCTTCGGCGCTGCCCCAGTTGAGCGCGATCAACTGCGGGATGAGCTGATCGTTGAGGACGGCGACGATGAACTCGGCGTAGGTCTCGAAAAGATCCAGCTCGACCTCGCGATGAACTTCGCTGGCGGCGCGGCTGCCTTGGCCGTTGTGTTCAACGGAGAGGTTCTGACCGAGAAGCATGATGTCGCACGCGCGGTCGGCGATGCCCATGAGGCGTTCGCTGGGATCGTTCGGGCCGGCGACGCCGGGCGTGGTGCCTTGGAGAATTTGCAGATTCGTTCCCTGAGGAAACGCACCCCATGAGGCGGTGCCCATGTTGCGGAGCGCGGCGGTGATGGCGTCGATTTCGGATTGGGTGGCGGTGGTCGGGTAGTTGGCCCAACGCAAGGGCGTGCCGAAGAGTTCGGCCTTCTGCACCAACCATTCCCAGCCGAGCATGTGACCAAGCCAGAGCGGAGCCAGGGCGCGGAGCTGCGCGGCCTCGCCGAGCGCGCCGGATTTCGACTGGAAAACGCCGGTCAGG
This sequence comes from Verrucomicrobia bacterium IMCC26134, assembly GCA_000972765.1. Classification (GTDB taxonomy): domain Bacteria; phylum Verrucomicrobiota; class Verrucomicrobiia; order Opitutales; family Opitutaceae; genus IMCC26134_A. Next base: position 2,788,572 of record CP011265.1, read on the forward strand.
AATTTACCGGGGTGTTTGGCGAAGGGAGTGAGCGTAGCGAACGCGGCGGGATCGAGGCGGAGCGCGAGGGTGCCGTCGGTGTTGATGCCGAGGTAACGGGACGGCACTCGGCGGAAGCCGACCGGGACGACGAAACCCGTGGTGTCGGTCGTCCAGTCGATCTCGACCACAGACAGGCCGCGTGCGACGGCGTCCATGAGTTCGTAAACGGCGGAGCCGAGCGGGGCGCGCGTGGTGTCAACGTAGCCGCGTTGCAAGTGGAGCGCGGACTCGACGAAGGCTGCTTTCTCCTGAGCGGAAGCGGACGGCTTGCCGTTCTTCGGGGTGAAGGGCTGCACGTTGAGCGGCAGCTTGCGGATGGCGTTCTTGATCTTTTGGAGATTGGCGCGGAGGCGCGGCCAAGTGTCCTCCATCAGGTTGAATAGATCGCTCTGCGCGGCGAGGTCGCCACGGGCGCCGGCGTCGAGGAGCGCGCCGACGGTGTCGGGCGAAAGCGAACGGCCGAAAAGCTGCGGCTCGTAGTCGCGGTTGGATGGACGGATGACGGGCGCGGCGAGTTTTTGGGGAGTCGGTGAATCAGACATGCTCGGGGTTCCGTGTCATCGCGCCCACGCGCCGCGGTAGCGGGTGAGCGCGGGGCGATGGCGGGCGTTGAGGCCGGTCGGCACGCGCTCGGCGGCGAACGCTCCACACCCTGCGGAAGGGTTGCGCTGGGCGGCTTGGATGGCGAGGGCGAGCGCGGTGGAACGGTCGGCGTGACCGTCGGCGGTGCGCGCGGCGGCGTAGCGGATGGTGCCGCCGGGGCTGACGATGCGTTGCATACTGCCGAGGTCGTCGCGGATGACGGCGGCGGCGGGCAGCGCGACGGCGCGGGCCTGCATGGCCTTCTTCAAACGCTCGAACAGCTCGCGTTTGCGGTCAACGGTGAAGGTGACGCCCTCCAAGCGGGTTTCATCCAAAGCGGCGGCGAGGTGTTCGCTCACCGGGCCGCCGATGCCGGTCGCGTCGATGGCGGTGAACGCAGCGGCCATGACGCGCGGTGCGAGAATTGCCTCCTGCTGCGGGAACGGGATACGGTCGAGGACGAGCACCTCGCGGGTAACGAGCTGGCCGCCGTGGAGGCGTTCGAGCGTCCAGGCGACGGTGAGGTCGCGTTTGCGGCCGACGTCGATGCCGACGAAGAGCGCGGGGCGGACGCGGGACTCGCGAGAAAACAACGACTCGGGCGCGTCGAGGGTGGCGTCTTCGGATTCGCAGGCGCGAACGAGATCGGCGGAGAACACCTGAGACGAGTGCTCCATGAACTGACACTCGAACTCCTGCGCCCAGCCGTCGGGGTCGGCGAGGTTGGCGCGGAGTTCGTCGATGTTGAGCGCGAGCCCTTGGGCAACCGCGTCGTAAACACTGGTCTTGTGGCGAGAGAACGCCGGGGCGTGCTCCCAGAGGTCGAAATACTTGTTGTTGCGACCGGCGGGTGTGGAGATGACGCGGAGTTTGAGTGCGCCGCGCAGCGGGTTGGAAATGATCGGATAAACCGCGCGCCAGATTTCCTCAGGGTTCTCGTGGAAGGCGAATTCATCGAGGACGAGGTTGGCGGAGTAGCCGCGCGCGGTGGACGGATTGGCAGGGAGCGCGAGCACGCGCGCACCGTTGGGGAATCGCAGTTGGGATTTTTGAATCTCGGGGCGATATTCGCGGCCGGAGGAGTAACTGACGGCGTCGCAAAAGATCGACGCGGCACGATTCACCTTGTCCATGAACTCAAGCGCCTGCCGCTCGCCTGCGCTCAAGATTACCCAGTCGCCGCCGGTCTCGATGGCGTCGGCGACGACCTCGAACGAGGCCGCAAGTGAACCGCCGATCTGGCGGGACTTGAGCCAGATTTTGAAGCGCGCGGCGTCTTGCACCCACGCCCGTTGGTAGGGCAAGAGCAGGTCGAGTGGAGTGACCGCGAGGCGGCGCTCGGGCGTGGCGGATTTCTTGCGGGCGGCACTCATGGCGCGGGCGGCGTGGTCGTGGCCGGTGCCGGGGCCTCCGTCGCACCGAGGCGGGAGCGCCATTCGCGCATGATGTCCTTTTCCTTCTCGGGCGTGATATTGACCTGGGTGGCGACGACGGTGGTCGGCTGGTCGCGGTAAAGCTCCGGCTTGTGTGCCTTGAGGAAGAAAATCAGGCACGCGTCGGAGTAGCGGCGGCGCTCTCCGCACATCTGGCCTTTCGCGTCGAAAACGGGTTCCGTCCAACCGTCGATGCCACGGCGCTTCAACTCCTGCTCGGCCTCCTCGATGCGCGACGCGTTCCGCACGCGGTCGCGTTCGAGCTGGGCGGCTTGCAGAATCGGCACGAGGTCGGGTTGGCGCTGCAAGTGCCGGTAGAACGTGGATTGGTCGATGCCCTGCGTCTCGATGGCGTTCAGGGACGGCGCGCCGTCACGGATCGCCGTGAGGACGCGGTCGAACAGGGCGCGGCTGAACTTGGAGCTGCGCCCGACCTTGGCAGCTTTCGGGACGGCGATGGGCATCGCCGGAGAGATGCTGTCAACACGCGCTGCCGTTGACTCAAGGTCGCTTGTCTTTTAATCTGAGCGCAATGAAAGCGACCAAAGTAATTAGGCCCGCGAAGTCCAATGCCTCGAAAAAGCAGTCGTCGCCCACGAAGGCCGAAGCGATACGGATGCTGCTGGCGTGCCGGGCAGAGAACGTGGCGGCGCTGGATCGGATGCGAAAGCAGGGGCCGCTATCGCTGGAAGAAATGCGCCGTCAGGTCAAAGCGCACGGACCCCGCTAGCGATACGCGCGGGGGCGGATTTGGCGATGGCTTAAAACGCGCGTGAACGGTGCGGGTTGCAGCGACGGGCGTTAGCCCGCCGCAACGAGTGGGCGGCATCCTTGCCGCCGCCGAGGCGCAGGAGGGCCGACGCGCGGCTCGGCGCGCCCGGCCCGACGGAGGCGGAGCCCGTCGCCCGCTGGTTCTGCGCGGAGCGCGCGGGCGACAGGGCGAAGCGGCGCGCCAGAGGCGCGCAAGCCCGCCGGTCGGCCAGCGAAGCTAGGCCGGGCGGGACGGGCGGGGCCACCGCCCTGCTTGGGTGGCGGGGGGAAGCTCCCCAGTGAACGAGCGAAGCGAGAGAACGAAGGGGGCGCGTGGCGACGGCAGAACAGACGATGGCTTGTGAGCGAGGTAGCATCGGGGACAAGGCACCGCCAACGGACGGCCAGGGCGGGCGCGGGGGAACCTATTCATTGCGCGAAGCGCCGCTAGAATCTTCGTTGAGGCGCGGCGAAGCCGCAGTGGAATTGGTTCGCGCGCGCGGACTGGTGACGCCCGAAGCTCGCCGCCGGCCCGAGCGCACTACTCCACCTTATGTCAAAAATGCCTCCGGACGGGTGCCCTGACAGGGTGCCGGACTCGCTCCGAAGGAGGGCATATTGGGCATAAGGTAAGTAGTGCGCGCAGGGGAAAGCAGGTCGCCTGACGGTGGCGCGGGACGAGGAGGGTTGGCCGACAAGACTCGGACGATGGACGCGGGACACGACGTCGGACGTGAACGAAGGAACGCCGTCGCAGTGCCAGCGCCTCGCCGTGACGAAGGCCAACCCGGATCGCCAGCGACGCGGGCGGGCGACGTGCCCGGTGGCGAGCGGAGGGCTTTCCGCATTACGGGCGCGCGTGGTCGTTGGGTCGTGAGTGAGCTTTGCGAACGAACCGCACTCATTGTTCGAGCCGCGTTGTTCGCGGCGAGCATCAAGCCGACCGGCGTTTGAGGCCGGGCAGAGCGAGCCTCCGGCGCGCGTTGAGCGCGACGGGCGCGAGCGGCGGCCGGATTGCGTGTTGGCCCGGCGAGTCGGCGGCGCTCGGTGAGCACCCGCCTTGGCGGGCGCGGAACCGAGTGACGGCGTCTCGCCGCGCTGGAATTGGTTCGGAGCCTTGGGCGTTGTGAGCCGGACAGTCGAGCAGTCGGTGACGGTCGGGCGACTGGAATGGAGCGGAGTGCGGACGTGGAGCCGAAGGGGCGACGGCGACGCCGGGTCGGGGATCAGCCGCGACGACCGTAGCCCCGTTCGCGAAGCGAGACGGCGCGGTTCTCGGCTCGGCGAGATCCGCGACGGCAGGGGCGAAGGGCGTTGCGGCCCCCGACTGGGCGGAGTCGGCGCACCGTAGGCGGAACGGTAGCGCGGAGCGGAATGGAGGGAGGCCGAGCGGCACCGTCTGCGGGCGAATTATCGAGGACGCGGCGACGGAGCGCGTTAGCGGACGGCGACCAACGGGAGGCGCAGATCGCCAAGCGAACGGAGTGAGCGCGGGCGTTGTCAGGCGGCGAGGTCGTCGTGGAGCTTCTTGAACCAGGCGAGTTCGTTGCGGAGGAGACGGCGGGCTTCGGGAGTCCACTTGGCGAGGGGCTTGTCTTCGGTGCGGCGGTGGAACCAGCGGCGGAATTGATCAAGCCCCCGCGTGAAGGTGACGACGGGGGCGTTGGCGTCGGGGGTGACGTTGTCGCGAGGGGGTTCTTCGGGAAGAACCCCCGTGGCGAGGTAGGCTTGGCGGAGGGAGGTGGCGTCGGTGAGATCGGTCACTTGTGACCGTTTCGAGAGACGCATGTAACGGCGGGCGGTCTCGGCGGAGATGCCGGGGCAATGGGCGGCGAGCCAATCAAGCCAAGTGCCGTGGGGGACGCTGGCCTTCTGGCGGGTGAGGAGGTCGCCGCACTGCACGGCGGCGGTGATGGCGGCGCGGGCCTCGTTAGTGGCGGAGTCGGCGGCAGTGCGGGCGGTGGTGAAGGCGGCATTGATCGAGGCGGAGAGGTCGATGCTTAACATGGCCCCCTGAGTGTCGGGAGCGGCGGTGTCGGGCGGGAGGACTTCAAGGGCGGCGACGGGCTTAGGTTTTGGCTTGGTCATGGTGATGGGCGAGGGATGTCAATCGGGCTTGGCGATAGGCGTGGCGGGCGCGTTTGGAACGCATCCCGCGCGAGGGCGGGAGGCCGAAGGTCTCCGACCATGCGACGACGAGTTTGGAGAAGGCGGCGCGGGTGACGCGGTGGCGCTTCGCGAGGGCGGTCTCGCTCAAGCCCTCGACGTCCATGAGGCCGGAGGCGAAACAGGCGGCATCGAAGGCGAGGAGTGGATTGGGGTGAGAGCGGATGCGGGCACAGAAGGAGGCGAGCACGTCGGCGGCGGTGGTGGTGGTGTCGGCGGGGGCGGAGGGCGAGACCGGGGCGGGCTCGTCGGCCAACTCGGCGACATCGTCGGGCGTGGGCTCGGGCGCGGCGGTGCGGTCGAGGGTGGCGTCGTCGTGCTGGCGAGTGCAGGTGTGGCGGGTGGCGTCGGGTTCGGACAAGCCCCCTGCCGCGAGCTGGGCACGCTCGGCGGGAGGAAGGGACGCGACCCAATCGCGGTAGGCGGTGGAGTAAGCCGAATCGCGCTCGGCCTGGCGGTCGGCGTAGGTCATGGCGACACCTCCGGTGTGGGCGATGGGCTCGGGGCGATGGGCGATGGGTCGGGCTGCGCGACGTGTGACGACTCGCGGATGAGGGCGAGCCAGTCCTCGGCGCGCATGGTGACGAGCCAGCCGGAGCGGTTGCGGGTGTGGGCGACGACGGGAATCTTCTGAGCCCCGGCGTCGGCGATGGACTGGGCCATCGCACGCCAGATGTTCAGCGCCTCGACGGCTTTCACCTCGAAGTGAATCCCCGGCAACTCGGGACAGGCGACGTCGGGCGAGTCGGAGCCGCCGGAATACTGGACGCCGCGGTGGGCCTTCTGGAATCCGGCGTCGCGGAGCACGTCACGCCAACGGCGCTCGCCGCGCTTTCCTTTTTCGCGGGAGTTCATCGGGCACCTCCTGACTGGGTGATGAACGGCGCGCGCGGTTTGTCCGTCCCCTCGAAAGAAGAGAGGCGAGCGTTAGCGTAGCTCGCTCTCTTCTTCTTTAGAAGAATAGCACCAGGTGCAGCCCCCCGCCCTAGCACCGGCAGCGGAAAAAGTGTGCTAAGGAGACGGGTGGTGCCGGACACGGCACCAGTGGTGCGGCAGGTGGTGCGGAGATCAGGTGCCGGGCTCATAATTTACCCCCTTCCATGTTTTGTTGGCGCGGTCGAAAACGAGAATTCCACGCTCCGGTTGCCGGATGCTGTGAAAGACCGACGTGGCCTTGGATGAGTCTTTCCCGGCGTCGGCCAACTTCTCGGCGATGTAGGCGATGACGGCGCTTTCCTCGGGATTGGCCGAGTTCGCGAGTGGGGGCATGGCGGAGAACAGGGCGCGGTAACTGCCCGGCAAGAACGCAACATCACGCCGGCCGGAGCCGGGCTTGGTGTCGCGACCCTGCACCGACTTCGGATCTGCGGCGATGCGCTCGAAGTGCTGCGTCGTCCATTGGATGACGAACTCGGGCTGGGGCGGGAGGTCGCGGAGGATGGGCGAGACGGTGAAGGCGTCGGGCTGCTCGTGCGGCGTCATGATGAGGAGCGCGTCGGGGTCGCGGCCAAAGACCGACGCACCGGCGACGCGGTCGATGGCGTCGCGACCGGTGAGATTCCCTTTCGGGAAGTGGGCGGCGATGAGGACGGCGGCGCTGGTGTCCTGCGCGAGCTTCTCCAGCTCGTTCAAGACCTGCGCCATCTCGGTATTCGAGTTCTCCTCCCTGTCCCCGTAGGTCTTGTAGATCGGGTCGATGATGATGAGGTCGGCCCCGACGCGCGCAGCCTGGCGGCGAAGGCGGGCGGAGAGCTGACTGATCTCGTTGTCCTTGCCGCGACGATTCCAGACGTGGAAGCGAGCGAGGTCGGAGGGCGTGAAGCCCCGGCCTGCGCAGACGAAGCGGATGCGCTTGCGGTAACTGAACCGGGCAATCTCCAAGTTGACGTAGAGGACGGCAGAGGCGCGCGTGGTGAAGCCGCACCACGGGCGACCAAGGGAGACGGAGATGGCGAGGTCGGTGAGATTCCAGGTCTTCCGGCTCTTCGATGGACCGGCGATAATCATCTTCGCGCCGCGAAACAGAATGCCCTCGATGAGCTGGGGCGGGTCGGGCTCGTCCTCGGCGCAGAACGTGGATGCGGCGACGATGTCGCGGGCGTCCTCGTGCGTGGCTTCCCAATCGGCGAAGCTGGGCGAGCCGAGGTTGACGGCGAGAAGGCGTTGCACGCCGTCGCCGCGCAGGCCGCCGGGGCAACGGGAGAAGCGGGACGGGTTCTTGTTGGCCTTGTCGATCTGGAAGCCGGGGAGCGAGGCCCAGACTTTCTCGCGGCGGGCGTGGTATTCCTCGCGGTTCTTGGCGTCGATACGCACCCATGCGTGAACGGAGTTTCCGGCCGAATCAATGAGGGCGGAGATGGGCAGGCCGGAGGCGCGGAGCTGGCGCTCCTGCTCGGCCTTCGGGATGGCGTCGCTCTCGATGAGGACATGGCGGAGCGTGGTCACGTCCTCGTCGGTGCCATCGGCACCGGAGCGCACGGGATTGATGCGGATGAACAGACCATGGCGGGCGGAGAAGACGCGGGCGATGCCGCCGCGTGAGGCGGCACGCTCAAGCCAAGCGTCGCGGGACAGGGAGTTGATGCCGCCGTGTTCGGGGATGGCGCGTTCGGATTCGGGGTGGAGCGTGCCGGGTGCGATGGAGAGCACGTCGGCAGGCTCGAAACAGGCGCGGAGGAAGGTCTCGAACTGGGTGGCGTCGGGGATGGGTGCGGAAGGTGTGGCGATGGTGGACACGGGGGAGGCGTGAGGGCGTGGAGACGAGGGGCCGGTGGAGCGGGCGAGGTGGCCTCGGCCTTCGGCGGGTGGTGACGCGCGGTCGGCGTCGGTGAGTTTGTGGGCGAGGTCGTGCTCCGACCACGGGGGCGAGCAACGGGCGTTATACTCGGCAAAGAGCGGAGCGGCCTCGGCGACGGACAGGCCGAAGCCCTGCACAAGCGTGCAGGCGACGGCGAAAGTCTGGTCGTGGCCGTGCTGTCCCGAAATGGCGGGCGGCATTTTGGCGAGGTAGCGCCGGGCGCGCTCGATGAGGTCGAGCGGCCCGGCGCAATCGGAGGGCGACGTGTAGCGCAGGGGCATCAGGCGGCCCTCCGGTGTTGGCCGAAGCGGTCATTCATCCAGGCGCCGGCCTCGCTGAAGGTGACGAGGTCGGGGCGCGGGTGTCCGTTGCGGCGGAGACACGCGACTTGCTTGGGCGTGGCGAGGCCGAGGTTTCGACGCGCGAGGATGCGGTCGATGATCGCGGCGGCGTGGCCCTTGTCGCGGATGGCGGTCGGGTCGAGGCCGTTGCGCTCGATCAAGGCGAGTTGCTTGGGCGAGGCGGGCTGACTGTGCCAAGGCATCGTCGGTTGGTATTCGGCGAGGTCGAGTTCGTGGAGGGACAGGGCGAACTCGACCGGATCGAGCTGGCGTGAGGCACGCTTGGCGTGTGCGGCCAACTCGGCGGCGAGGGCGGCCTCGCGCTGGGCCTTGGCGTCGATCTCGTCGGCAAGGAGGTCGTGCTCCTCGTCGCCGGCCGCTGCGGCCTTGGCAATCATGGCTTCGGCGATCTCGGGCGTGGACGCGACCAGGTGCGCGGGGCGCACAAGGGAGTGGCGACCGGTCATCCAGAGGAAGTCGAGGACGAGGAGGTTTTCCTTGCCTGGGTGAAGCCGCGTGCCGCGTCCGATGATCTGGGCGTAAAGGGCGCGGATCTTGGTCGGGCGGAGACAGACGACACACGCGACGGACGGCTCGTCGAAGCCCTCGGTCAGCAACATGGAATTGCTGAGGATCTGAAACTCACCGGCGGCGAAACGGGCGAGGATGTCGGCACGGTCTTCGCTCTGGCCGTCGATGTGGGCGGCGGTCAGGCCCGCCTCTTCGCAGAGTTCCACGAAGCGGCGGGACGTGCGGATGAGCGGGAGGAAGACGATGGTTTTGCGGGTGCCGATGGCGGCGCGCATGGCCGACACGATCTCGCGGAGGGCGGGCTCGATGGCGTCGCCAAGGTCGGCGTCGCTGTAGTCACCGGCGAGCGTGCGGACGCTGCCGAGGTCGATCTCGACCGGCATCGTGCGGACGGCGATGCGGGCAAGATAACCCTGTTCGATGAGTTCGTGGAGACTGACCTCGAACGCGATGTCCTCGAAGTAAGCGCCGAGACTCTTCTTGTCGCCGCGGTCGGGGGTCGCGGTGACGCCGAGGATTTTGGCGTGGCCGTCGAAGTAGCCGAGCACGCGTTGGTAGCTCTCTGCGAGCGCGTGATGGGCTTCGTCAACGACGACGAGGTTGAAGTGATCGCGCGGCCAACGGTGCAGGCGTTTTTCGCGCATGAGCGTTTGGACGGAGGCGACGACGACAGGCGCGTTGAGGCTGGCGTAGGCGTCGCCGCACTCGGTCTCGGCGACGATACCGGTGGCGCGGGTCAGCTTGTCGGCGGCCTGGGTGAGCAGCTCCTCGCGATGGGCGAGGATAAGCGTGCGACCGGGTTGGAACCGCTCGGCCGTGTGCGAGAAAATCACGGTTTTTCCGGCGGCGGTCGGGAGGACGGCGAGGAGCTTGCCGCGCTCACGGAACTTCGTGAGCACGGACTCGACGCACGCCGATTGGTAGGGGCGTAGGTTAAAACGGCTCATTGGCGTCGTCCTCCTTTTTGGTGGTTGGTGCGGTCGGGGCAGAGGCACGCGGCGCGGGAGCGGGCGCGTTGCCGGAACCGGCGAGCGGGGCGAGCCAGGCCTCGACCTTGTTGTTGGCGCGGCCGTTGAACTCCTCGACCTTGAGGCGGGCGCGGAGCGTCCGGCCGATGAGGTCTTCGGCGGCGAGTTCGACCGGTTCGCCTTGGACGACCTCGTGACCGAGGGCGCGGCGGAACGCGTCGATTTTCCAGGCAGAGGACGCGGAGGCGACGAGGTAGTCGAACACCTTGGCGGTCGCGCCGTCGGGAGCTTCGGCGTCGAGCGTGAGTTTGATCATGTCCGCGCCGGTGGAGCGCGAGACAGTTTCGGAGGCCTCGACGATGGTGACGGAGTAGTCACCGGCGGGGAGGTGGTAGGATTTCGGGGCTTCGTTGGAGGCGATGTATTTCATGGCGATTAGAGGGAGGGTTGGGTTTCTGCGATGAGGCCGAGCGCGACGGCGCAGCGGCGGGTGAGACGGAGATCGTTGGCGAGGTAGGCCAGCGCACCGGAGGGATCGGTTGCCCACTGCGAGGCGAAGTCGGCGCCGCTGCCGTTCTTGCGGCCGACGCCGAGGAACTGGGCGAGGCGGTCGAGCGAGACGGAGTCCTCGCGGTTGCCGCAGCGCCAACAGTCGAGCACGTCGCGGCACTGCGACGGAAGCCAACGACCGGAGACGAGATCGGCCGGGACGGGCACGCGGTGGTGCCAGGAACGGCGAATGAGGAATGGCAGGTCGAAGCGGTTGGAACTGAAACCGATGAGGTCGGCGTTGAGGTAGCCGGTGGGCGCGACCAAGCGCCAGAAGGCGGCGAGGTCGGCGGCTTCGTCGCCGGTGGCGAAGTAGCCGAGTTCATCGGTGACCGCATCGAGGTAGCCGATGGCGAGCACGCGACCGGTGAGCGCGGAGAGCGCGGCGGATTGGAACCACTCAGCCTCCTTCTCGGCGACGTAGGCGCGGATCTTTTCAGGGTCTTTCCAGTTGGACGGGGCCTCGAACGTGGGCACGCATTCGGCTAGTTCGGCGCGGGAGCGGGGGCCGGTTTCGATGTCGAAGATGTAGGTGCTCATCGGGCACCTCCTTTGCCGGCTTTGGCGGCCGTCGAGGTGGACGCCTCGGCGATCTTGTTCATCTGGTCTTGGAGTTTGGAGATGAGCTTCGCGGCCTGGTCGGCGGTGAGTTCAGTCCAGTGGAGGTCGATGCTGTCGCAGCCGACCCAAGCGAACGCCTTGGCGCGGTCTTCGGGCGTCTTCTTGAGCGTCGTCCAGTAGAGATCGAGTTTGGCGGCCTGCTCGTGGGTGATGAGGAGAACGGGGCCGGGACGCGGCGCGGTTTCGGCAGTCTTTTCCATTTTGGAAACAACTGCGGCTGGGGCCGGAGTGGTCGGCGGCGGCGTGGGCGCGGGTGGAGTGCCGACGCGGGCGAAGATCGGGGCGAGGGACGCCGCGACGCAGGGGAGTTTGTCGTCGAGGTTGTAACGATTTTTCGCATCCCAGGCGGCGGTGTGCGTGGTGTGGATCACGCGCTCGCGGCCACCGACGGCGCGTTGCTTGCCGTCTTTCTCGGTCACCTTCGTGACGAAGTTCACGAAGAGAAGAGCATCGACCCACTCCTTGACGAGGGCGGCGACCTGCTTGGCGAGTTTCAGCTCGAAGCGGTCGTAAGCGCCGGCCGCGTCGGGGGCCTCGAACTTGCGGATGGTGCTATGACCGACGAGGACGACGTGGACGCCGCGGTCGCGGAGCTTTTCGAGCAGGGCGAGAAAGCGGGCGAACTCCTCGGCGAGATAGACGAGTCCCTTGCCGTAGCCGAAATCTTCAAGGCCGTCCTTGTTGGCTTTGCGGCAGACTTCCTCGATGAGGAGTTTTTCGGCCCAGTCGATGGAGTCGATGACGAGGGTTTTGTGACCGTGCTCGGCAGTGAGCAGGTGGTTGATGGCCGCGATCAACTCGGCCCAGTTACGGGGACGAGGGAAGCGGGCGACGTCGAGGTGAGCGGTGCCGCCTTCGGTGTCGATGAACACCGGTTCGGGAAAACCGGCGGTGATGGTGGTCTTGCCGACGCCTTCGGGCCCGTAGAGGGCGAGGCGCGCGGCGCTCTGGATAAGACCGCGCGTGATCGAGATCGGCGCGGTGGATTTAGTGACGGGAGGAACGGACATGGTTGCGAAATCGCCAGTCGCCAAGCGGGGAAGCATAACCCCGGAGCCTCCCCGCCCGGCTCCGCTGGCGGCGGAGGTCTTGCGGATGTGAAAGGGTTACGAGGGCTCGCGGGGAATTTCCCAAAATCCGGGCACAAAAAAGGCCGCTCGCGTGATGCAAGCGGCCTATTGCCAGAGAGAAATGCGGGCGGGCGCGTTAATCGCGTTCGTCTGGGAAATCATCTGGATCGCTTGGGGAATTCCCCAAACGGGCGGCACCCCGGCGCACGCGGTCGGACTGCGTGCGGAACTTGAACAGGGGCCAGTAGCCGCGACCGGCGTTTCGACGGCGGGGGCCATCCTCTGGGCTATCGCGGAGGGCAAAGGCCGTGCCTTCGATGCCGGTTACGGCGGCGAGTTTCTTCGTGATGCTCTTCACCCGGCTGCGCGTATCCTCGTCGCGCTCGGTGCCTGATGCCGGTTCGGGAATATAGCCGATGCGGGCGGCAGCTTGAAACGCGCGCCAGTCTTTTGATGGTTTGCCATGCTGCGACTCAAAGCCGAGTTCGCGCGGCGTGAACTCAGCTTTTGGGGAGCCGGTGTGGTGAGAAATCGCAATGTGGTCGTTGTCGAGGAGGGTGACGACGAGGTGTTTCCAATCGGTGCCCTCCGGCAAACGTAGTTTGCGGAGGGCGCGGCCTAGTTCTCGCTCCAGATCCGACCATCGTTCGGAGAGTTCGAGGGTGGCGATAAGACCGCCCTTGGGGTCGGGCGCGATGAAGTCGCCAAGGACGCCAAGCCGACCTCCGCAGGCTTTGAGGGAGTCGGCCACGGGTTGCAGGGCCGAGTTGGCGGTCGGAACGAACAAAACTGGCCGCTCAAGCCGGCGCGCGGCTACGAACGCCACGTTCTGCACGTGCTCGGACACCGTGCGCGCGAACGAAAGAAAGATGGGGACGTGGAGCTTCGTGACGGTGCCTATGCGCCATAGCGACGGCGTGAGGCTCTCCGGTGGGCCTTCAAGTGTGAGAGCGGCGGCGAGCTCGGCCATGAGACCGGGGAGGTCGATCCGCCAGACGAGACGCTCTTCTGGCGTGATGGTGAATGGGCGGCAGTCGGCCCCGCGTTGCGGGCAGGCGACAAGACGGCCGTCATCCTCTTCCTCGATGCGATGGTGACGACGGCAAGACCGGGTCGGCTGTTTGCACGGCACAGTGCCTGCGGCCTCGCGGGTGTTGTGAAAGACGCAGGCAGGCAGTCCACGGAAACACTCCGCGCCAAGGTGCCCGTGCCACTCGGACGGCACGGCGGCGAGATCCGCCACCAACGGCAGGCGCTCAAGGAACTTCGGCCAGAGCGTGGGCATTGGCGGGTGGCGCGGCCTCGGGTTCGGGTTGCTCGATAATGAAGCCGGCGGTGCGGAGCCACTGCTCGACCAGCTTGCCGTCGTTGTCGCGTTTGAAATTGGCCTTGTTGGGCGTCTCGATCTTCACCGTGCGGGTGTGCTTCGCGGTGGTGAAGGAGATATCGAAGGTGGCGGCCTGCAAAACGCGGTTGGCGAGGAACGCATCGTTCTTGAGACGATCTGATTGAAAGAGGTTATCGGAGCGATAAACGATGGATTCTGAGAGCCTGCCGCCGAGATAGACGTCGAGCTCAACCAAGGTAATTTTCTTCAAGCCGACGACATGGGCGCAGGCGAGGGACTGCTCTCCCTTGAGGCGAAGCGGGTCGAGCGTATATTTGTCGGTGTCGGGAAAGGCTGCCTCGTCATCGACGAAGTGAACGCCGCACGCGCGGGTGTAGAGATCGGCGTCGCGCTTTTTCGAGTTTATACGCACCTCGTCGTTTTCGGGATCGTAAACGATCACATCGAAGACCTCGCGGCGGAAAAGGGCGCTGTCGGACTCACCGGGGGCGTCGGCCTTGACGATGCCCTCGCGGACGAGTGGCCCGCCGTGGCGAACGAGGAAGCGGATAGATTTCGAGTCTTTCTCAGGGAACTGGTAGAGCTTGATGCTCTCGCGCGGATAGAACGGGGCGAGCCGTTCGGCGATTTCATCGCAGAACTCGGCCAAGGTCGCGTCGTCGAGTTGGCCCTCGGGCAAATCGAGCTGCGTGCGATAGGAGCGGAAGCTCCGGTTTTCGCGGGCGTAGCGGCGGGCGTTGGTGTTTTCGACCAACACCGGATCGAGCAACCAGCGTTGAATGACGAAGACCGCAGGCTCGATTTCCTTATCCTTGGTGAAGTTCGGATCGGTTTCGCGGATCGCGTCCACCAGAGCCGAGACGCCGGCTTCGTCGGCCATCTCGTGGACGATGAACATGGCATCGGCCAGGTTCTTGTCGGGCGTGGGGCCGGCGGGCTTAAGAAGGGTTTCGTGAAGGACTTTGTGGTCGAGCGTTTCGGGGTCTGCCGGCCACTCGAAACCCTGTGACTCCATATAAACGCGATGGCGTTCAAAAAACTTGTGCAGCAGGGCGGCCGGAATGGAACGAAGAAGGCCGAGGGAAGTGAATGTGCGCGGGTTGTAGTTCGACATGGTTGGAGACGAAAAAACCGCGACCTAGAGCGGGCGCGGTTGGATGGTGCTGTTGATGCGCAGAGGCTGACAGGCGAGCCGTTTGCAGCAAGCCCAACAAGGCATGAAAACGATTCATAACGGTCACGTGTGACCGCTTCGCCGCCTCCGGCCGACGCTAGACGCGCGCCGGGATTTTGAGCTTCGTGCGGATGTGGGTGGAGACCTCGGCGGGGTCGAAGTAAACGAGACGGCCGATTTTATGGTAAGGGATGCGGCGGAGCTTCGTCCAGTCGCGGAGGGTGCGAATCGAGGGCTCTTTGCCGGTCGGGAAAATGCCGCAAGTGCGGAGGCCGACGATGTCGATGAGCTGCGAATTGATGTGAGTAGCGGAGTCGGTAGGCGTGTGCATGCAGCGGGCGCGGTGTCCACCAGGCAGAAACGAGTTTGCCGGAACAGGGTTTAACTGTCGTTGTCGCAGTTCTATTCCATTCATGAATATCGCTGAATACGCCAAGAATAAGGTGCAGGCGGCTGTTGCCAAGGTATCCGCAGCCACAGCGGCTGCTAAGGCAATCGAGAACGACATCAAAGGATTTGAGACCAAGGCGCGTGACTTGAAAATGACACGAGACCGACTCGTTGCCGAAGAGATCGACAAAACGGCTGTCGAAGAAAGACTTCGTGGTGTTGAAACTAAAACCGCTTCACTAGTGGCGGAGTTGAAACTAAAAAATGAAGCTGTTGAAGCGGCTACAGCAGAGCGTGAAGGGCTAAAGCCGTTGGAGGAATTAGCTGAACTGTGTGTTGAAAAGCTTAAGTTGGTCGAGATCCCTGAGATCCAGTCAGCGCACGAGTTGCTGAAACATTTTGAAGTCCACTTAAAATTTGAGGATCAACGAGCCACGGCATGTAGTTTTTGGTGGTTGGGTAAGGGTAGATCAGGAGCTCCAAACCCCCTCTTTGAATTGCCCTTGGCCTCGAAAGAGTCTCGGGGACGCGCGACACTGATTCCTGACGCCGTGTCATGGATTCCAGATCAATGGCTACCGGCAAAAGGAAGCCGGCGCGAAGAGATGCAGCGTTGGGATTATGACAAGAAACCGCTGAAACCAGCAGACGATTTAGAGCCAAAACCAATTTATTACGTTATACCAGAGGATGAGTTCAGCTCGCTCAGTGAGAAGGTTACCTGGAGGGAAACAGAGCGGCAGGCGAAACCAAGGCAACAGGGCTACCAGTGGCAGCAAACTGAATGGCAGGATGTAGTCGTCACGAAGGACTCTGAAATATGCGAAGATACTACACCTCTGATCGATGTTCTATTGAGCGAAGTGGAGGACGTTGAGATCAATCTTTCGGGTAAAAACGAAATCCCGTATTTTGATGAAATCGCGAAGCTAGTCATCGACGCTACCCACGTCATTGGCGAGAGCCCATATGCAGAGTATCGGGACGCACAGACAACGCTTGAGATCGAAAAGATTCTTGGGCCGTTTCTGGGGAAATTCATTGATGCTCCGTGGACGGCAGAAACCACGGGCATTCTCGCTAATTTCAAATACTACTGTGAACAGCGAGAGCGACCGAGGTTTCATAACCTCTCGATTGACGGGCTCTATGGCTTTCGACTGCGCACCCGGGATCACAGCTGGATAACCGGTCGAATTTATATTGTCCCCAAGACGATGACATACGCATCCCCTGAGTCGAAAGTGCCGGAAATTAAAATACTAAACAGCGGGCAGCAAATCCTTGCCCGAATGGGTCGCATGATCCTGCTAGTCACTGAAGCCAGATGAAAAAGCCCGCACCGGCGAAGGTGCGGGCGGGTGCTCAAGCCGCGAGTGCCGCGGGTGGCGGTGTCTCGGGAACGGGAGCGGTTTTCGCGTGCTTTGGCGTGATGCCGAAAAATAGCTCGGCCTCCTCCTTGGTCTTCAAGTCGAGGTAGTGCTTGCGAATGATGCTCTCGGAGTTGCCGGCCTGCAAAGCGGCCTCGCCCATCGAGCGGAATTTGCCGACGTGCATCGAAATGAATGTGTGGCGCATGACGTCGTGGGAGAGGTCGAAGTCTTTGGCGACGGCCGCGCGCTTGTGCTGAAGGTTGGTCGGGATTATCGGAAACTTCTCCAGCGGGTAGGCGGTCAACCAGGCCGCAAGGTTGGGCTGAATGGCGACGCTGCGCTTCATGCGGACTTTCGAGACCTCGGGCTCGATGAGGATGACGCCGGTATCGAGCCGGACATGCTCGGCCTTGAGTTTGAGGATCTCACCATGACGGACGCATGGGCGGATGCCTGCGAACAGGGCGAGCGCGAAGAACGGGACGAGGCTGCCGCCGTCGATCTTTTCGACGTGGTGCATAAGCTTTTCGGCCTGCTCGGCGGATATGGTCTTGGCGGAGCCGCGACGGTGAGCGATGCGGTGGTGTGGAATTTTTTCGACTGGATTGACGGCGACCCAGTCCTTCTGAAACGCGAACTTAAAGAAGGTGTGGAGGATGCCGCGCCGGTTATTGATGGTCTTCGGGCCGGCATTGCCGCGCTGGCAATGGGCGGTGAGCTGCTGAGTGGTCAACTGCGAGACAAGGACGGCGGGAAACCGTTTTTTGAGAACGCCTAGATGGCGGCGGATGTGGTCGAACTGGGAAATCGAAAGAAGCTTCTGGTCGTGCTCGCGCTGCTTGAAGGCGAGGTAGGTCGTGACGGCATCGGCCAAGGACTGCTCGCGATCTGGGGCGCGGTAGTTGGCCAAGGCAAAATCGAGGTAGAACGAAAGCGACTTGGGCGCGTCGGCGAGGCGGCGGAAAGCGGCCTCAGCCTCGTGAAGCTGGGCATCGGTCAAACGCGTGGCGGTGGTGCGAATGCCGGTCTCGGCCTGCAGACGTTGGATTTCCAAGGCCTGACGCTCGGCGGAAGCCTCGGCGCGGGAAGGGAAATTCTTGCGGATGCGCTTACCGTCGAGCCAACCGGTGACGCGAAAAACGATCTCCCCTGAGGGATTCGTGAATTCTGAGATGATGAACTGTGCGGCCTGGGCCATGTGAGATTTGCCACGTCAACTGGCAAATCTGCTGTCTGCCTTAGCCCGTCAGAGGTAAAAACTGGCGGAGAGGGGGGATTCGAACCCCCGGAACCTTTCGGTTCACCGCATTTCGAGTGCGGCGCGATCGACCACTCTGCCACCTCTCCTGATCACGAAGGGGAGGAAGCTAGAATCGCCCCTGCAAAACGGAAGCCGAAAGTTTCGGTTCGAATCATTTCATCCCCCCCCGGACCGCCGGCGCCCGGCCAGCCCCTACGTATTCGCATCTTCACTACCGGAGAGCGCCCTCTGGTTGGCAGGCAGATGATGCGGCACGACCAGGTAATAATTCATCAGCCACCAGCTGCGGGAGGAGCGGTAAAACAACACCGGAAACCCCAGCGCGCCGACTCCGGCCAGAACCGCCGCCACCATGCCCGACAACACGCCGCACAGATAACACACCAGCACCGGCACCAGAAACACCACCAGCGTCACCCCGTAATTGAGCGACATCGCACCGAGAAAGCTCCCCTCGTCGCGCTCGAACTTCAAGCCGCAGGAGGGACAGGCGGGCTGCAGGGTGAAGGGCTTGCCCGGCTCAAAGAGTCCGCGCGAACCGCAGTTCGGGCAACGATGGGTGAGACCGCGCGCGATGATCCGTCCCCGGGTGACTTGCATTTCCATGCGGGCATGAAAAAGGCGCCTCCCCGCAAGGGGAAGCGCCTTTTTAACACCACCGGCCGGGTCAACCCGGTGCGGCGGCGGCGGATTGCAGGTCTTAAGCGCCGAGCTGGTAGCGCACGAAGCGGCGCACCACGATGTTCTCGCCGGTTTTGGCGATCTTGTCGGTGAGAAGCGCCTTGATGGACTTCTCGGGCTCTTTGACGAAGGGCTGGTCGAGGAGAACGATACCGGAGTAGTATTTCTCGAGCTTGCCCTCGATGATCTTCTGCGCGGCGGCGGGCGGCTTGCCCACGACCTGAGCGGCGGCGATCTCGGTCTCCTTGGCGATATCAGCGGCGGGCACTTCCTCGCGGGTCACGCAGATGGGGTTCGCGGCGGCGATGTGAAGGCACAGGTCCCGCACAAAGGCTTTGAACTCGTCGTTGCGGGCCACGAAGTCGGTCTCGCAGTTGACCTCGATGAGGACGCCAACCTTGCCACCGACATGGATGTAGCTCTCGACCACGCCCTCTTTGGCGGTGCGGTCGGCGCGCTTGGCGGCGGAGGCAGCACCCTTCTTGCGAAGGATGGTAATGGCTTCCTCGACGTTACCGTTGGTCTCGACGAGGGCTTTTTTGCAGTCCATCAGACCCGCGCCAGTCTGGCTGCGGAGATCGTTGACGGCGGTTGCGGTGATAGTGGTGCTCATGGATACGAGGAAGAGTTAGGCCTTGGGCGCAGCGATCTTCTTGCGGGTGGCGGGCTTCTTGGCGACGGGAGCCTCGGCCGCGGGAGCCGCATCACTCACATCACCTTCGGCGGCGGCGGCAGCGGGGGCATCGGAGATGCCGGCGGCAGCGGCAACGGCAGCGGAGACGGCCTTCAGGTCGGCGGCGCGGTTGTTGCGGCGGCTATCGCGCTGGGCGAGGCCGGACTGCACGGCGGCTACGATGGTCTCCACAATGATGCGGATGGACTTCACGGCGTCGTCGTTGCCCGGAATGGGGTGCGAGAGCTGGGTGGGGTCGGAGTTGGTATCGACCAGGCCCACGGCGGCGATGCCCAGGCGCTTCGCCTCGGCAACGGCGATCTCTTCGTGGTCGCAGTCAACGATGAACAAAACGGAGGGAAGGTCGCCCAGCTCCATGATGCCCGAGAAGTTCTTGGTCATGCGGACCATCTCGCGCTTGATGGCGGCTTCTTCCTTGGAGGATAGCTTGGCGAGTTCGCCGTTTTGCTCCTGCTGCTGGTATTTTTTGAACTTCGCGATGGATTTCTTGACGGTGGCGAAGTTGGTGAGGGTGCCGCCGAGCCAGCGGTCGACGCAGAAAGGCATGCCGGTGGAAGTGGCCGCTTCGCGCATGATCTCGCGGGCCTGCTCCTTGGTGCCGACGAAGAGGACGTTGCCGCCGGCGGCGACTTTGTCCTCGATGAAGCTGTAGGCCTTCTGGAGGAGCTCGTGGGTCTTGCCCAGATCGATGATGGTGATGCCTTGACGATGGTCGAAGACGTAGGGCTTGGAGCGCGGGTTCCAGCGCTTGGTTTGGTGACCGAAGTGGACGCCTGCATCGAGCAGGTCTTTGGGCGTGACGTTCATGGGATGTGTGGATCTATGTATCTTGGCGGGACACAGGTCGGCCAGAGGGCCGCCTTGCGATCGATTTGATAGGATGGTTACGGTTGAGGTGAGTCTCTTTTCGTAGGAAAAGAGGGTTAAGCACACGGAAACGAAAAAGCGGAGGCAAGCGTCTTCTGGAGATTTTTAGCAAAAGGGCGTTGACAGCGGTTTTTTGAGGCGCACGTTTCGCCACCTCACTTGTTGCAGGGTGGAGCAGCCTGGTAGCTCGTCAGGCTCATAACCTGAAGGTCGTTGGTTCAAATCCAACCCCTGCACCCAATTTCAGCCCTTCCCACTGCTCGGAAGGGCTTTTTTGTTAACGTGCATCAGGTTTACCTCATCTCCAATGCCGAGGGCCAACGCTACGTGAGGCTCAGCGAAGATATTGCGCTTCGTCTCTCCCAGCATAACGCCGGCCTTTCCCAGGTGCCTGCAAAAACCGACGATGGACACTCATCTGGACCAGCCTCCCCCGTTCGCTCGACTCCTGCTTGAGCGTGCTACCGAACGATTCCCTAGTGCGGCCTTATCGTAGCAGTTACCCCCCCCAGACTGGGAAGACGTCCGCTTGCGACCACAAGGAAAGGCCGGCGGAGACAATCCATGAGTTGCAGCGCCGCCCCCGGCCGGTATGGAGGATCAGATGCCGCCAGCCTCCCCTACCCCTCAAACCCCAGCCGGAAGCCCCGGTTTTTTCCGGGGCCAGCGCATCGTCGTCCTGCCGCCCTCGGTGGTTCGCAACGCGCTGGCTCAACCGCTTTTCTCCGGTCTTCTTCCGACTGACATCGGCTGGTTTCCCTCCGCATCGGGGCATCATCGCGTGCGCCCGGCCGGGGCGGCCGAAACCGTGTTTATCCACTGTATATCGGGCGCGGGTTGGTGCGAATGGGGCGGTCGCCGCCACACCGTCGGCGCGGGTGATCTCGTCGCCCTCCCGTCCCACGCCGCCCATGCCTACGGTGCCGATCAACGCCACCCTTGGACTATTCGCTGGTTCCATCTGGTGGGCGCCGACTTGCCAGCATTGCGCGAGGCCCTGGGTTTTGACGCAAATCGTCCTGTTCGCTCAATGACTGACGATGCCACGCTGGCACTCCTTTTTGACGACGCGCTTTCCGTGCTCGAACAGGGCTACACCAGCTCCCACCTCCTGCGAGCCAGCCGGGCACTGGCGCACTATCTCGCGCATGCCGCGTGGCTTGTCCACCATTCGCCAGTCACCATGCCCGACACCCCGGCACGGATCGCCCGCTGCATAGACTATATGCGCCTGCACCTGGACCGCCCTCTGCGCCTGGCCGAACTCGCCGCGCTCGCGCATTGGTCTCCGTCGCATTTCAAGGCGCGCTTCCGCCAGCACACCGGCTATGGCTGCATCGACTACTTCATACGCCTGCGCATTCACGCCGCCTGCCAACTGCTCGACACCACCGCCCTGGATATTCAATCCGTGGCCGCACGCGTCGGCTACCCGGATTCCCTCTGGTTTTCCAAGGCCTTCAAAACCATCACCGGGCTGCCGCCTTCGTCCTATCGTAAGAAAAAGAAAGGATGATCAGCCGATCCTCCATGCGATTCAGCCGACCCGCCATTCCCCCTTCCGGCCCGCTGCGCTAGGATGCGGCATGGCCTCCAGCCCGTCTTTTACCCCCGTCCTGATTTCCCGCGACGACGTGGTTCTGCCCACCTACGCGCCCGCCACCCCGGACCGGAACCCGATGTTCCTGGAAAAACGCGTCTATCAAGGCAGCTCGGGCAAGGTTTACCCGCTCCCCTTCATCGATCGCATCGCTGAAAAACCCGAGCCGCGCGCGTGGAAGGCCATCCATCTGGAAAACGCCTTCATCCGCGTGATGATCCTGCCCGAACTGGGCGGCCGTATCCACGTCGGCGAGGACAAGACCAACGGCTACGATTTCTTCTACCGTCAGGACGTCATCAAACCCGCGCTCGTCGGCCTGGCAGGCCCGTGGATCAGTGGCGGCGTCGAGTTCAACTGGCCGCAGCACCACCGCCCCTCGACCTTCATGCCGGCCGACGCCCATATCGAGCGGCACCCCGACGGCGCCGTCACCGTCTGGCTCTCCGAGCACGATCCGATGGCGCGCATGAAGGGCATGCACGGCGTCACGTTGCATCCCGACAAGGCTTACATCGAGCTGCGCGCCCGCGTCTATAACCGCACCCCGCACGTCCAGACCTTCCTCTGGTGGGCCAACGTCGCCACCCGCGTGCACGAGCGCTACCAGTCGTTTTTCCCGCGCGACGTCTCCTACGTCGCCGACCACGCCAAACGCGCCATGAGCCGCTTCCCGCGCGCCGAGGGCAGTTACTACGGCGTCGATTACGCCAAGCGCCACCGTGAGGGCGTGCCGGCCTCCGAGACGCCACCGCAATTCGTCCCCGGCGGCGACTTCCCGGCCGACGATCTCTCGTGGTATGCGAACATCCCCGTGCCCACCTCCTACATGGCGATGGGCTCGTCCGAGGACTTTTTTGGCGGCTACGACCACGCCGCCGGTGCGGGTCTCGTGCACGTTGCCAACCACCACATCTCGCCCGGCAAGAAACAGTGGACCTGGGGCAACCATCCCTTCGGCTACGCCTGGGATCACAACCTCACCGATCCCGACGCGAAGGGCCAATACGCCCCATACATCGAGCTCATGGCCGGCGTCTACACCGACAACCAGCCCGACTTCTCCTTCCTCCAGCCCGGCGAAACCAAAACCTGGTCCCAATATTGGTATCCCATCCAAAAGATCGGCCCCGCGCACCAAGCCAACCTCCACGCCGCCGTCAGCCTGATCGTCCGCGACGGCAAGGCCCGCATCGGCGTCTCGCCCGCCCGTCCGCTGCCCGGCGCAGTCGTTACGCTTTCCCACAAGGGCAAACCCCTCGCCCGCTTCACCCGCGCCCTCGCGCCCGGCTCCGCCCTCCTTGAGGTCGTGTCGCTTCCGCGCGGCGCAGTCGACACCGACCTCGTCCTCACTGTCCGCGACGCCGAGGGCACCGAGGACCTGATGACCTACCAGCCACTCGCGCAAAAAGCCGGTGACGTCCCGCCCGCCGCCACCGCCCCCCCCTTGCCCGCCGACGTCGCGAGCAACGACGAGCTCTACCTCACCGGCCTCCACCTCGACCAATACCGCCACGCCACGCGCCACCCCGAGCACTACTGGCGCGAGGCCCTCCGCCGCGATCCGGGCGACGCCCGCTGCCACGCTGCGCTGGGCAAATGGCACCTCCGTCGCGGCGAGTTTGCCGCCGCCGAGCGCCACCTCCGCGCCGCCATCGCCCGACTCACCGTCCGCAACCCCAATCCCTACGACGGCGAACCCCATTACCAGCTCGGCCTGACCCTGCGCTATCAGGGCAAAGCAGCCGAGGCCTACGCCGCGTTCTACAAGGCCACCTGGAACCAGGCCTGGGCAGGCGCAGGCTACCACGCCATTGCCGAGCTCGACTCCGCTCGCGGGGACTTCGCCCTCGCCCTCACCCACCTCGACCACGCCCTGCGTCACGCGGCCGACAACCTCCGCGCCCTCGCCCTGCGCGTGCTTGTGCTGCGCCGCCTGGGCCGCACCGCCGAGGCCGACGCAGCGCTCGCCGCCACCCGCGCCCTCGATCCGCTCGACGCCTGGACGCACCACCTCGCCGAAGGCGACTTCCCCTTCGACGCCCAGATCCGCCTCGACGTCGCCCACGACTACGTCCGCGCCGGTTTTTACGACGAAGCCCTCGCCCTGCTCGCCGCCGCTCCAAGCTCCTCGGAAAACCCCGCCGACCTCGGCAGCGCCCCACTCCTCTCCTACACCGCCGCCTGGATCTCCGGACTCGCCGGTCAAACCGCCGCGCGTCGCCGCCACCTCGCGGCCGCCCGCAAGGCCTCGCCCGACCACTGCTTCCCCGCGCGCCTAGAAGAAATCATCGTCCTTGAAGCCGCGCTCGCCACCGAAGCCAAGGACGGACGCGCCGCGCTCTACCTCGGCCACCTGCTCTACGACCGCCGCCGCCACGCCGAGGCCATCGAGCAGTGGCGCGCCGCCTCCCGTCACGACCCGAAAAACGCCGTCGCCTGGCGCTGCCTAGGACTCGGCGCCTTTAACATCCTCGGCAAACCCGCGCTCGCCCGCGCCGCCTACGAAAAAGCCTTTTCTGCCGCGCCAGCTGATGCGCGGCTGCTCTACGAGCGCGACCAACTCTGGAAACGCCTCGGCGTCGCCCCCGCCAAACGCCTGCTCGAACTGGAAAAACACGCCGTCCTCGTCGCCACCCGCGACGACCTCTGCGTCGAGTTCTGCGCCCTTCAAAACCAGACCGGACGCCCCGAGAAAGCCCTGCCCATCGTCTCGACCCGCCACTTTCAGCCGTGGGAAGGCGGCGAGGGCCAGGCGCTCGGCCAGCACGTTCGCACCCATCAACTGCTCGCCCGCCGCGCCCTTGCGTCCGGCGACGCCACCGAGGCTGTCCGCCTGCTCGAAACCGCGCTCTCCGCGCCGCTCAACCTCGGCGAGGCCAACCACCTGCTCGCCAACCAGAGCGATCTTCGCCTCACCCTGGGCGACGCCCTCGCCGCCGCTGGACGCCGCGCCGACGCACTGTCGCAGTGGCGCGCCGCCGCCGGGTTCAAGGGTGACTTCCAAGGCATGAGCGTCCGCGCGTATTCGGAGATCACCTACTACTCCGCGCTCGCCTTGCGCCGCCTCGGCAAAAAAGCCGACGCCGAAAAACTCCTGCGCGCCCTGCTCGCCTACGCCCAGACCCTCGCCAAGACCGAGGCGAAGATCGACTACTTCGCCACCTCATTGCCGACCATGCTGCTCTTCGACGACGACCTGCAGGCCCGCCAATTGACCACCGCCGTTTTTATCGAAGCCCAGGCCCGCCTTGGCCTCGGCCAAAAGGCCCGCGCCACCGCGCTCCTCTTGACTGTCTTGAAACGCGACCCCTCCCACGCCTTCGCCGCCGATTTACTCACGATTGCCTGAGCATTTAATCCTGTCATGCCAACCCGATCCGCTTCCATGTCACACCTTTCACTTTCCGGCCCCTGGACGTATCGCCTCGACCGGGAAAACCAAGGCCGCAAGCAACGCTGGTTCACGCACGACCTGCAGGCTAAGATCGAGTTGCCTGGCTCGCTTCCGGGCCACGGTATCGGAGACCGCGTCGGCTTGGACACACCCTGGACAGGCGGGATTTTCGACAAATCGTTTTTCACCTCACCGGCCTACGCCTTCTACCGCGAGCCCGATAATTTCAAGGTGCCGTTCTGGCTCCAACCCGAGACCTACTACGCCGGTGTCGCCTGGTATCAGCGCGAGATCGACATTCCCGCCGACTGGGACGGCCGTCGCCTGGTCGTCGAGTTGGAGCGTCCCCACTGGCTTACCCGCGCCTGGCTCGACGATCGCGAACTCGGCGAGCAGGACGCGCTCTCCACTCCGCACCACTACGAACTCGGCGCCAACGTCGCACCCGGCCGGCATCGTCTGACCGTGCGCGTGGATAACTCGCGCCTCGCGGTGAACATCGGCGACAACTCCCACAGCATCTCCGACCACACTCAGGGCAACTGGAACGGCGTCGTCGGCCGGCTCTCGCTGCACGCCACCGGCACGGTGTGGATAGACCGGCTCGACCTGTATCCCGATGTCACCGCCCGCGCCATCACGGTGCATGGACGGCTCGCTAGCGCGGTGCCCGCCGGCGCGATTGCCCCCCACCCGCTCGATGGCATCACCGTGGAGCTGCGGGTCGGTCAACGTGCGCCGGTGTCGGTGGTGTCCGGGGCCGGAGGAGCCTTTACCGCTCGCTACGAACTCGGGGTCGACGCCGCGCTCTGGGACGAATTCAGCCCCGCGCTGCACACACTCACCGCCACGCTCGCCTCCGGAGATACGCGCGAGGTCGTCTTCGGCCTGCGTGAGATCACGACCGAGGGCCGGCGAATCCTCCTCAACGGCCGGCCGCTCTTCGTGCGGGCCACGCTGGAGTGCGCCATCTTTCCCAAGACCGGCCACCCGCCCGCCGATGTCGAGTCGTGGCGGCGCATCCTCGGCATCGCGCGTGCCCATGGTTTGAATACGCTGCGCTTCCACTCGTGGTGTCCACCCGAGGCCGCGTTTATCGCCGGCGACGAGGCGGGGTTTTACTTTCAAGTCGAGGTGGCGACCTGGCCGAACTGGACCACCACCCTGGGCGACGATCAGCCGGTGGACGCCTGGGTCGAAGCCGAGACCGGCCGCATCCGCCGCGCCTACGGAAACCACGCCAGTTTTCTCTTTCTCTCCGCTGGAAACGAGCCGGAGGGTCCGCGCCATGCAGCCTGGCTCTCCGAGTGGGTGACGCGCCGCCGCGCCGAGGATTCCCGCCGCCTTTACGTCGGGGCCGCCGGCTGGCCCAATCTGCCGGAAAACGATTTTCACGTGGACTGGCGTCCGCGCGTTCAGCACTGGGGCGCGGGCCTAAAATCGCGCATCAACGCGCTGCCGCCCGAAACGGTGACCGATTATCGCGACTACATAGCGGGCTTCCCGCAGCCTTTGATCAGCCACGAGATCGGCCAGTGGTGCGTCTATCCCGACCTGGACGAAATCCCGAGCTACACCGGTTACCTGAAGCCGCGTAATTTTGAAATCTTCCGCGACCGCCTGCACGCCTCGGGGCTGGAGCCGCTCGCGCGGGATTTTCTGCACGCCTCCGGCAAGCTCCAGGCGCTTTGCTACAAAGAAGACATCGAGGCCGCCCTGCGCACGCCGGAGATGGCGGGTTTTCACCTGCTCGACCTGCACGACTTCCCCGGGCAGGGCACTGCGCTGGTCGGCGTGCTCAATCCCTTTTGGGAGGAAAAAGGCTACATCACCGCCGCGCAGTATCGCCGCTTTTGCGCGCCCCTTGTGCCTCTGGCCCGCCTCACGCGCCGCGTGTTCACGAGTGAAGAAACGCTCGCCGCCGACCTTGAGCTCGCGCACTGGGGCGCGGCTCCGCTCGCCGGCTGCTCTGCGATCTGGCGGGTGTTGACCAAAGATGGTCGCGCACTCGCCTCCGGGCACACCGCGCCGCGCGATGTGCCCTTGGGCGGCCCGGCTGCGCTCGGTCGCGTCGAGCTGGCGATGGCATCCTTCGCCCACCTGGCTCCCGCGCAGCTGCGCCTCGAAGTCTCCGTGACCGGCGACTCTGGAGAAGTCTTCACCAACGACTGGGACCTCTGGCTGTATCCGTCCGCCGCCAGCGTTGCGACCACGCCGCCGGCCGGCGTGCGGGTCGCGAGTTCGCTCGACGCTGGCGCGCTGGCGCATCTGGAGGCGGGCGGCGATCTGTTGCTCGCGGTGCCCGGCACGTCGGTGGCGGGTGGCGTGCAGCTGGGTTTCTCCACCGTGTTCTGGAACACGGCGTGGACCAACGGCCAGGCTCCGCATACGCTCGGCGTGCTCTGCGATCCGGAGCATCCGGCCCTGCGCGACTTCCCCACCGGGGGGTGGAGCAACTGGCAATGGTGGTATCCGCTGCATCGCGGCGGGGCCTTTGTGCTGGACGGCCTGCCGGACGGGCTGACCCCCATCGTGCGGGTGATTGACGACTGGTTCACCGCCCGCCGCCTCGGGCTCCTGATCGAGGCGCGCGTCGGTCGCGGACGCCTGCTTCTCTGCGGCGTGGATCTCCCGGCGGCAGACGATCCGGTCAACCGCCAGCTGCTCGCGAGCCTGCTCCGCTACATGGGCGGCCCAGACTTCGCACCGTCCGTCAGTCTTGAGACCGCTCAGGTGCTGGGATTGCTCGGCAAGCCTCAGGCCTGAAACTGGGGGTGTCCCTCGATGCGGGCGGCGAAGGCGGGTTTTTCCGCTTCGGGCAGGCCCGCCGGGAACTGGGAGTGGCTGCGGCGCCAGCGGGTGAGCCAGGCATCGCTGAGCAGGGCGGGCTTTGACGGATGCGCCGCGACCGCTGCGGCGGTCGTGAAGGCGAGCGTGGTGGTGGCCTTGGGACCGGTGCCGATGCCCTCGACGACATAGAAGCCGGCGCTGAGCAACGCGACGCGCACGGAGGTGGCGGCGGAGTAGGTGTAGAGCTCGGCGGGCTTGGTGCCGCAGTGGCGGTGGATGCGGGAGAACACCTCGGTAGTCCAGAGCGCGGTGTCGGTCTTGGACGAGAAGGGGTCGTAGAAAATCACGTCCGGCGCGGGCGAGGATTCCAGAAAGGCGAGGAAATCACCGTGATGGAGTTCCCAGTTGAACAGGCTCGAGGCGTGACTCCAGCGGCCGTCGGTGAGCAGGCGGTTGGGCGCGGCGTGGCGAAGGTGCGGGAAGTGCGAGGCGTTTCTGGCGGCGAGACGCAACGGATCGAGATCGCACTCGAAACTGACCAGCCGCACGGGGGCGAGGGCCGGAGCGGCTTGCGCTTCGTCAGGAGAATGGACGGTGCTGGCGAGGGTTTGCTCGAAGCAGGCGAGCGCGGCCATGGCATTGGAGGCGGCGCCGAGACCGACATCCCAGATGACCAGTTCACGCGGGGCGGAGACCAGGCGGGTGGCGAGGTGGGATTGGGTGATGTAGAGCCGGTTGGCCTCGTCGGCGGGGGCGGAGACGGAGTGCATGACCTCGCCGGAGCTGATCTGGCGGATGCTGGAAAAACCCTGGGGTGCGGTGACGATATCGTAGTCGCCCAGTTTGCTCGGGCGGCGTTCGCGGGTTTTGACCGGATGCACGCTCGGGTGATCGACATCGATGCCGACAAGTTCGATGCGCTTCATCTGGTAGAAGGCGGCGAAATCATCGCGCACGATGCTGGCGCGAATCTCGCGCATGAGGCGGTGGTAAAACGCGATGTTGTGGGTGGCGAGCAGGTGCCAGCCGAGCGTCTCGTCGGTCTTGATCAGGTGGTGAATGTAGCCGCGCGAGTGGGTTTTGCAGGTATGGCAATCGCAGCGGGCATCCAGCGGTTCGTCGGAAAACTTGTAGACGGCGCGGGCGAGGTGCATCCGGCCGCGCGAGGTGAAGGCCGAGCCGCGCTGGGCGAACTGGGTCGGGATGATACAATCAAACATGTCCACGCCGCTGTTCACCGCTTCGAGGATGTCGATGGGGGTGCCGACTCCCATCAAGTAGCGGGGACGGTCGCGCGGGAGGTGGTTGGTCACGAGATCGGTGAAGGTGTAGCGCTCGGCGTGGGTTTCGCCGACGGCCAGACCGCCGATGGCGAGTCCATCGAACGGCAGGTCGCGCAGGAACTCGGCGCTGCGCTTGCGGAGGTCGGGGTGGCAGGCGCCCTGCACGATCCCGAACATGGCTTGCGGGCAGTTGTCACCCCGGGCCTTGAGGGAGCGCACGGCCCAGCGGTGGGTGAGATGCATGGCGACCTCGGCCTCGGCGTGGGCGGCGGTGGAGGGGATGCACTGGTCGAGCACCATCATGATGTCACTGCCGATGGCCTGCTGCATGGCGATGCTGGACTCGGGCGAGAGCAGGTGGGGGGTGCCGTCCACGTAACTGGTGAAGCGGGCGCCGTCCTCGCGCATGACCCGCTCGGAAGGCAGGGAGAAAATCTGGAAGCCACCGGAGTCGGTGAGCACGGGGCGGTCCCACTTCATGAAATTGTGGATGCCGCCGAACTTCTTAAACACCTCGGCGCCGGGACGGAGCAGCAGGTGATAGGTGTTGGCGAGCAGGACGCTGGAGCCGGTGGCCTTGAGCGACTCGGCGGTCTGGAACTTGACCGTGGCCTGGGTGCCGACGGGCATGAAGACGGGAGTCTGGACCTCGCCATGGAGGGTGGTGAAACGGGCGGCGCGGGCCTTGGAGCCGGAGGCTTCGTATTCGACGGTAAAGGGAAGGCGGGACATGCGGAGAAAAAAGACTGAGCGGCGGATGAATTAGCGGCGACGGGTGGCGGAGACGACCTGGATGGGTTCGGCGAGCCAGGTGGCTCCGCAGGTGATGACTGTGGCATCGGCGTCGGCGCCCCAATTTGCGAGCAGAGGGAGGGCGACGGCGAGTTCCTCGGCGGCGCGCTGGCCCTTGAGGGCGAGCAGGCGGCCGCCGATGCGCAGGTGCGGGAAACTCCAGCCGGCAAGGTTGTCGAGGGCGGTGACGGCGCGTGAGGTGACGACGTCGGCATTGCAGGCGGCGACCATGTGGGCCTTGCCGCGCCGAAGGGTGACCCGTTTGCCGAAGCGGTAGCGGAGGATCATCTCCTGAAGAAAGTCGCAGCGACGCTGGAGCGGCTCGATAAGGATGATGCGGAGGTCGGGACGGACGAGGGCGAGCACGATACCCGGCAAGCCGGCGCCGGTGCCGATGTCGGCGACGAGTTCACCCGGGTGGATGGCCTCGGCGAGGGCGGCGCAGTTGAGCAGATGCCGGTCCCAGAGGCGCGGCACTTCGCGCGGGCCGATGAGTCCGCGGATGACGCCCTCGGTGGCGAGCTGGCGGCCGTAGTCATCGAGGCGCGCAAGCACGTCGGGAGCGAAGGCTTGGGAAGCCTCGGGCGGCGCGGGAGGAAAAGGTTCGGGAGCGGAGGATGCGGGGAGTTCGGGAGCGGTGGACATGGCGCGTGCGGCGGGCGATCAGCGGGCGGTGGCGATGCGATCGGCGATGAATTGCAGGATCTCCATGCGGCCCGCCTTGGTGTGGGCGGAGCTTATGAACACGGGCGGCGTCTCGGGGATGATGGGGGCGATGGCGGCGAGGAAGGTCGTGACGGCCTGCTGGGTTTTGGCAGAGGACTGTTTGTCCGCCTTGGTGAAGATGAGGGCGAAATCGACATCGGCGGTGTTGAGCCATTCGAGGAAGGCGAGGTCGATGCCCTGGGGCGGGATGCGGGAATCGATGAGCACAAAGACGCAGTCGAGCAGATCGCGGCCGGCGATGTAGTCGTTCACCGCAAGGTTGAACTCGCGCTTATCCTGCTGGGCGACCTTGGCGTAGCCGTAACCGGGAAGGTCAACGAGACACCAGCGATCGTTGATACGGAAAAAGTTCAGCAGCTTGGTCTTGCCCGGCACGCTGGAAACCATGGCGAGCTCGCGGCGCTCGGTGAGGGCGTTGACGAGGGAAGATTTGCCGACGTTGGAGCGGCCGATGAAAGCGAACTCGGGCAAATGCCAGCGCGGGCAATGGGCGAGATCGGGCGAGCTGAGCTCAAAATCGGCGGATTTGATTTTCATAATTACACAGATGAGAAAGGGAATGTGGGCGCATGGGCATAAAAAACGTGCGGCGCTGTTTCGGCCGGAGACTTGCAGCAGGTGCGGGCAAGGTCCACGATACGAAGCATGAAAACCTCTTTTTTCCGTGCGACGGTGACGGCGGTCGTCGTCACCGCCTCGATGCTGGTGGGTGGCTGCCAATCGAATGCGTATTACAGTATGATGGAAAAAATGGGGAAACCGAAGCGCGAGATCCTGGTTAATCGAGTGACGGAGACCCGCGCGGCGCAGGAGGAGGCAAAAAACCAATTTCGCAGCGCACTGGACCAGTTCCTCGCCGTGACAAAGGTGGACGGCGGAGATTTGCTGGTGAAATACGAGGGGCTCGCCTCCGAGCTCAAGGAAAGCGAGGCGAAGGCCAAGGCGGTGAAGGATCGCATCGCCGCGCTCGACAGCGTGGCGACCGCGCTCTTCTCCGAATGGAAAAGAGAATTAGGCCAATACACCAGCGAGGCGCTGCGCGCCCAGAGCGAAGCGCAATACAAGGACACGCTGGCGCGCTACCAAAAGCTGACGGCCAGCATGCAAAAAGCGGCCGGGCGCATGGAGCCGGTGCTGGCAAGCTTTCGCGACCAAGTGCTTTTCCTGAAACACAACCTCAACGCCCGCGCGGTCACGGGCCTGAGCGGCACGGCCCGGGATCTCGAGCGCGACATCAGCCGGCTGGTCTCGGAGATGGAACGCTCGATCACCGAAGCCGACGCCTTCATCCGCACGCTGCAGGGGCATAATTGAGCTGACGTCAGCACTGATTCGGAGTTGGACAAACACGCCCCTGATTTAGAGCTTAAATCACATGGATTCACTCACACAGCTTTTCGGACAAAACCGGGCCTGGGCGGAAAAGATCTGTGCGACAGACCCCGATTTCTTCTCAAAACTGGCCCGCCAGCAAAACCCGGAGTTTCTCTGGATCGGGTGTTCGGACAGCCGGGTGCCGGCCAATGAGATCGTGGGGCTGCTACCCGGCGAGCTATTCGTGCATCGCAACATCGCCAACGTCGTCGTGCACACCGACCTGAACTGCCTGTCGGTCATCCAATTCGCGGTGGATGTGCTGAAGGTGAAACACATCATCGTCGTCGGCCACTACGGATGCAGCGGCGTGCGTTCGGCGCTTCGTTGCGAACGGGTGGGTCTGGCCGACAACTGGCTCCGCCACGTCCAGGATGTCTGCGAGAAACACGAGCGCTGCCTCGCCGCCCTGCCTGATGAAGCCGGACGTTACCGGAAGCTATGCGAACTGAACGTGGTCGAGCAGGTTTCCAACGTCTGCCAGACCTCAATCGTGCGGGATGCCTGGGATCGCGGGCAAAACCTGACCGTCCACGGCTGGATCTACGGCCTCAAAGACGGGTTGATCAAAGACCTGACTGTAACCGCTCAAGATCGTGAGGGTGCGCAACTGGCCTACCGGGCGGCCGTGGCCGAACTGAGCAAAGGCGATTAAGCGGGCATCGGTTGAACCCGAAATCCGCCGCGAATCACGCGTGATTCGCAGTCTCCGCCTTGAGCCGGGCGCTGGAGATTTTCTCCGGCAGGAATTCGTGGTAGAGCGGATGGCGGAAGTCTGCTTCCTGCTCCAATGCGGCGGTAAAATCAGCCACCGTGAGGCGCTTCCCCTCGGCCAGCCGGAATGCAAGTTCGACGGTGCGGTGCAACTGCATGTATTCGCCCGGCCAGTCCTGCTGCGCCATCCATTCACCCACCTCGTCAGCGAGGCCCGAGACGCCCGGTGAGATACGACGGACCACCGCCTGGGCGATGAAAATGAGGTCGTCTTTGCGCTGCATGAGTGAAGGAATCTTCATGATCGAAGCGCCGACCCGCATGAGAAGAATCTCATCAAAGTCACCGCTATCGGCGAGGGCGCTGAGCGAGGTTTCGGTGCAAAGCACCAGACGAATCCGACCCGCATAGGCAAGGAACCGTGTCTCGAGTCTGGCATCAAAGAAGCTAGACAGTAAATCCTGCTGCTCCGGGGTGAGTCGCTCGGTGTTGGTAACGATCAGAAGTATGGGCTGTTTACCGGCTGCGACGCTGGAGAAACGCTCGGCGAGCAGTTCGGCGTCCAAATCGGCCGCCGCGATGGTCACGATCAGGGTTTGCGGCTCCATCGTCACGCCCAGCGCGAGTTCGAGCGCCCCGGTTCCGTGATCCCCCTCGATAATGGCGGCGGTGCGAAACTCACGGAGCCGGACATAGTCGTCACGAAACTTAAGCGCGACGCGGGAGATGCCGGTAAAGAGAGGCCGATTAAGGGCCTCCTCGCGTTCCGAGACCGGAAAGCCAGGCGAGGTCTGCGTGCCAACGCTGGAGTGGGCGCCGGACTTCCCGAGTGCAGTCTGGCGGCGGAGATCAAGGACCTGGGCGATTTTATCGCGCAGTTTGCGTGGATCGACGGGCTTGTCGAAAAGATCATTGATCCGCAGCTCCATGTATTTGACCGCCTGCTCAGGGGAAACCGTGCCGGAACAGATCACGACGGGCAGATCGGGTAAAAAAGTGCGGAGCTCCGTGAGCGTCTTGATTCCATCAAGATTGGGCATCTCGTTGTCGATTATCGCCAGGTCACACTTCTCCTTGCGCAACGACGCAAGGGCCTGGATGCCGTCCAGAGCACTCGTCACCCGATAACCGGCGTTCTCAAGCAAGATGACAAGAACGCTCCGGCAAACGATGGAATCATCGGCAACGAGAATATGGGGGGCGGCCTTATCCGGCGGTTTGGACATGTCGTAAATAAAGTATGAAAAAAAGACGGATAAAAAAGCGTAAACTGGACCAAACCACGCTAACTTCAACAATAAGAACGATAAAAGCGCTATCGATCAGTTTTTGGCAATAATGCGAGGTGGTTTTGGAGCGGAGCGTGCACGCCAGGAGATAAGACCGATCACCCCTAGCCCCACCCATAGACTCAAGGTTCCTATAATCTCATGCATGACATGATAGTGTCCGGGGAAATAGGGTGCATTCAGACTGATGAGCAGGATGCGTAGCAAGTTAATGACGAACCCGAGCGCCATCGACAGAGGGATGAGCAGCAGAGTGACATACCACGAACGCTTGCTGATGGTGGCAGCCAGCACGGACAACAAGGCCCCGGAAGTGATCAACCCGAAGCCGTTACACTCTGTAGCGACATGGAAAACCTGGGTGCCGACTGTCAGTAAAAGCTGCGGATCCTCCGCACTGCCGGCTAAATTGAGCCTGGGCGCCAGATTCAAGGCATTCAGGACGTTTGCGGCTTCAATTCCGGCGAGTTGACGCAGCGGCCAATCGAGCACCGGAAAAGCGAGGATCATCACCACCAACCCCAACACACCTATGATCAAGGGACGGAAAAAATGATAACCGCTGCGACCAAAGAGGGCTTGCAAGCTGCCCGCCAAACCAAAGGCGAGCCCCAGCAAGACCAAGAGAGGCCAATTCAACATGCGTGCCACCCCGACCAGACCGAAGGCCAGACCGAGCAGGCAAAGGGTGCGGTTTCCAAGATCACCAACGACCCGGAGCTCTTTGCGATGATACCACGCCACCAGCACGGCGGCAGCCACAAGCAGGACCAAGGATTGGCGTATCTGTTGCTTGGAAGCTGTTTCCTTGAGAATCCATAAGGTCACAGGCGCAAAAACCGTGGCCGTGCAAACGATCAGCAGCCAAGCCATCCAAGGGTGCCCGGCTGGAACAGTCGTCGCCTTCGGAGTCGAGACAGGATCGGTTGGGGGTAGAATTTCGGTCATGGTCGGAACTGAGCCTTCAATCGGTCAGACAAAGCAGAAGCAGGGCAAGCATACAAGGCGAGCCTTGAGCACAAACACGACCGCTCTAAACCAATCTAAACCAGTCTAAACTAGTTTTTAAACGCTTTTCATTCAGGGTTTTTTGGGGCGGGGCGGCGGTGAGTCCACACGCCGGCGGCTCTCCCCCCCCTCCTCATTAAAGGTGACCACCGTGCCTTGCTCGAGCTGGGATATCCAGTTCATGCCACCGTTGGCCAGGAAGGTGTCCGCCACGACGGCGCCGAGGGTGGTGCGCAACTGGTCGCGCGTAGAACTGGCCAGGGCGGCGAGGGCGGATTTCTTCTCCGCCGCAGGCAGCTGGGCGTCATCGAGGATCTTGGTGGCAGCGGCAGGGACCTCCTTGCGCAATGCGTAGGCGCGCGCCGTGGTATCAGCAGGAAGATTGAATCGCTTCACCGCCGCCTGAAGCTGCTGGTATTCGTAGTTCTGTGCGAGTTGATAGGCTTGGTATCGGTCTTCGCCGAGGGCGGTCTTGAGCTGGTCCCGAAGGATTTTTTCGGCCTCTTGGCGTAATTTCCAATCGTCAGGGTTTTGATTTCTTGCGCGTCCGCCAGCGGAGTCGCCGTCGTTAAAAACGTCGTCGAACTGTTTCTGCAGATCAAAGACGGCACGGTATTCCTGCTCGGTGGCGTCCATCTGGGTCATGCGCCAGCGAAGCTGCTGCGCCGTCTGGGAATTACGAAGATCGTAATCCTTCAATTCCTCCGGCGTGAGAAGCGCGGCGAGATCCCGGCGTTTTTCCTCGGCGATGAAACGTGCTTTTTCCTTATCAGCCGGGGTCTGAAAACCCTGGGTCTCCTGCTGAAGCTCGCCCGATAACTCGTTGTAATCCTGTTCGAGCTTCTGGAGCGACTCGCGTTTATCAGACGGCAGAAACCCGTATTGGCGTTCGAGCCAGGGATGCGCGTTCGCGCTGCGATCCGGATCGGGCCCAAGCAGCCGCTCGCCCTCCGCCTTGAGTTCGGCCTGCAAGGTTTTCATCTGCTCGCGCTTTTCCTTGCTTTGACCACCCCAGGGGGCGTTTTGCTGCTTCCACCATGCGGAGTCGGCATCGCCAGACGTCTGCAGGGCTTTGAACTTTGCCTCATGGCGCTTCCACAGACGAGAGCCGACGATCATACGAATAGCATCATCGGGCAGACCGGCGGCTCGAAGTTCATCGCGCAGCGCCTCAAGGTCATCGCCCCGGATTGCTTCCGCGATGGCGCGCCCTTCACCAGTGACAGGCCCGGCTGAACGGGCGGTGGTCGAGGGGCGGAACGCGTGGGATGAGGCCGTTGTAGCTCCGCCCTGAGCGCGCGCGGCTGAATCGGTCGATGGGGACGTCCGCCGCACCCCTGGGAAAAGGAGGACCGCGTTGGCGGCAAGCGACCCGATGAGAAGGACGGGGAGAATTTTCACGGCGGCATATGGGGTTTCACTCATGTTGACTTGTAACAAGAACGCGGGGCGAACAATTTTACGCCCGCATGAATGTAAATCCGTTCGGCGCCGTTCGCCGCCTGCTGATGATCACGCTGCTTGGAGCCTGGGCTTCGAGCTTTGCTTACGCCACCGACCAAGCCCCCGTCACGGCTCCCGTGGCGATTTCCACCGAGGCAAAACTCCCCGCGAACCACGACCTGCTCCTGCAGGCGATCCGCGAAAAACGCGTGCTGCGTTTCACCTACCGAGGCCATGCTCGCGCCGTGGAACCGCATGCCTATGGCCGCAACACCAAGGGCGAGACGGTCTTGCATGCCTTTCAAACCGAAGGCACGAGCGCCTCCCGCCCGCCGCCCGGGTGGCGGACCTTCACCGTCTCCGCCATCGAGCAACTCAAACTGGAGGAACTCTCCTTCGCCCAGGCTCGCGACGGTTATTCACCCAACGAGCTTCGTCTCGCGCCGCTCTGGGCCGAAGTGCCCGCGCTGGTGGCGGAAGAGTAAAGCCCGCGCAAGTGCTGCGCGACCTGCCGCAAAACGCCCTCGACAAGGTCCCGGCTTGTTCTCCACGTTGCCAGCGTGATCAAGCGCAGCATTACTAACGCGATTATTATTCCCGCCCTCCAGCCCGGGCAGGAAATCGCCGCGTAACGCACTCACGAAACGCCACCGACTTTCCTAAACCCCGGGCACAAACTGCCCGGGGTTTTTTGTTTTTACGCCCCGCCCAACCCACCTCACGCTCCCACCCTTATCCGCTCTGAAGCCGAACTCTTTTACCATGAACAACGCCGTTAAAATCTACGACACCACCCTGCGCGATGGCACCCAGGGCGAAGGCATCAGTTTCTCCGTGACCGATAAACTGCTCATCACCGAGAAGCTCGACCTCTTCGGCGTGGACTACATCGAGGGCGGCTTCCCCGGCTCCAACCCGCGCGACATCACCTTCTTCAACGAGGCCAAAAAACTCCGCCTCAAACACGCCCGCCTCGCCGCCTTCGGCTCCACCCGCCGCGCCGGCGTCAAGGCCTCCGAGGACGCCCAGCTCGCCACCCTCCTCGCCGCCGACACCCCCGTGCTCACCCTCGTGGGCAAGACCTGGACCCTCCACGTCACCGAGATCATCCGCACCACCCTCGAAGAGAACCTCGCGATGAT
The DNA here is from genome assembly GCA_000972765.1 of Verrucomicrobia bacterium IMCC26134. GTDB lineage: Bacteria > Verrucomicrobiota > Verrucomicrobiia > Opitutales > Opitutaceae > IMCC26134_A. Next base: position 2,825,768 of record CP011265.1, read on the forward strand.
CGAGGACTCCATCCGCCACGTCACCGGCCAGGGCCGCGAGGTGGTTTACGACGCCGAGCACTTCTTCGACGGCTTCAAGGCCGACCCCGACTACGCCCTCCGCACCCTCGCCGCCGCGCTCAAGGGCGGCGCCAGCAACCTCACCCTTTGCGACACCAACGGCGGCACCCTGGTCGACGACTTCAAACGCATCGTCACCCGCGTGGTCGGCGAATTCGGCGCGGACAAGGTCGGCGTGCATTGCCATAACGACTCCGGCCTCGGCGTCGCCCTCACCCTCGCCGGGGTCGAAGCCGGGGCCTGCCTCGTGCAAGGCACCGCCAACGGCTACGGCGAACGCACCGGCAACGCCAACCTCTTCACCGTCCTGCCCAGCCTCTTCCTCAAAATGGGCCGCACCGCCCGCTGCGCGCAAAACCTCGCCCAGATCCGCGAACTTTCCCTCACCTTCGACGAGCTCGCCAATCTCAAGCCCGACACCAAGACCCCCTACGTCGGCGCCTCCGCCTTCGCCCACAAGGGCGGCCTCCACGCCAACGCCGCCCAGAAGGTCAAATCCTCCTACGAACACATCGACCCCTCCCTCGTCGGCAACCGCACCCGCGTGCTCGTGTCCGACATGGCGGGCCGCAGCTCCATCGCCATGAAGGCCAAGGAACTCGGCTTCGAACTCGACGAGAAGGCCCCCGAGATGAAGACCCTCATCGAACAACTCAAGGAACTCGAGTTCCGCGGCTACGAGTTCGAGGCCGCCGACGCCTCCCTCCAGCTCCTCATCGCCCGGACCATGGGCGGCACGAAGTCTTTCTTCGAGGTCGAGGGCTACCGCGTCATCGTCGAGCGCAACGCCTCCGGCCAGCTCGTCGCCGAGGCCACGGTCAAACTCCGCGTCAACGGCGAGACCCGCCACACCGTCGCCGACTGCACCGGCCCGGTCGGCGCGCTCGACAAGGCCCTCCGCCTCGCCCTCGAGCCCGAGTATCCGCAAATCCGCGACGTCACCCTGCGCGATTACAAGGTCCGCATCCTCGACGGCCGCAACGGCGCCAACGCCCGCACCCGCGTGCTTATCGAGAGCGGCTTCGACCACCGCGTCTGGGGCACGGTCGGCGTGAGCGACAACGTCATCGACGCTTCCTGGGAAGCGCTGGTAGACGCGGTCAACTACAAGCTCGCCCTCGTCTGACCCCATACGTTTCCGCCCCGCCAACCGCGAAGGCGGTGGCCAGGGGGGAAGCCGCCCCCTCCCCCACCCGATGAAACGCCTGCTCTGGATCGCCGCCGCCCTCGCCCTGCTTTTGGCCGGCATTGGCTGGTCTTTTTACCGCCGCCACGCCGAGTCCGCCGTGGCCGTGACCTATACTTACGTAAAGGCCCAGCCCCGCGAGCTAAAGCAGATCGTGACGATCAACGGCACCATCACCCCCGTGCTCTCCACCGAGATCCGCTCCGAGGTCAGCGGCCGTATCGCGCGCGTGCTCATCACGGCCGGCGATGTCGTCACCGTGGGCCAGCCCCTGGTCGAACTCGACCAAAGCACCCTCAGGGTGCAGCTCGATCAGGTGCGGCTCGATATCGAGTCCTCCCGCCTGCGCTCCGAGCGCGCCCGGCTCGACTTCGAACGCCTGAGCAAGCTCGGCGAACAAAAATTCGTTAACACCAAGGAGCTCCAGGATGCCGAGATCGCCTACAAGCTCTCCCGCACCGACGCGGAATCACAACAGGCCCGCGTTCGTCTGCTCGAAAACTCCCTCGGCAAGGCCGTCATCAACGCGCCCTACGCCGGCACCGTGCTCAACGTCGTCGCCCGCCCCGGCATGGTCGTCACCGGCGCCGACGCCGGCCGCGAGGGCGTGGCCTTGCTGGAGGTCGCCGACCTCAGCCAGCTCCGCGTCGAGGCCACAATCAACGAGATCGACGTCGCCTCGCTCAGCCTCAACCAGCCCGTCGAGGTCACCTTCGAGTCCGTGCCCGAGGCCCGCGCCACCGGCCGCGTTTCCTTCGTCTCGCCCGCCGCCAAAAGCACCGGCACCAACTCCAACGCCGCGAAGGAGTTCCCCCTCCAGATCGCCATCGAGTCCGCCCATCCGCGGGTCAAGCCGGGCATGACCGCTCGCGTCCACATCGAGACCGCCCGCGTCGAGAAGGCGATCTCCGTCGACGCCGCCGTGGTTTTCTACGATTTCGACAAGGACGAGAGCTATGTCTTCGTCCGCCCCGCGAAGGCCGGACCCGACTACGGTGCCGACGCCGGGCCGGTGAAGCGCGTCGTCACCCTCGGCGTGCGAGGCAAGGAACACGTCGAGATCAAGTCCGGACTCGCCGCCGGCGAAGAGGTCTCCCGCCAGCGTCCGCCCGCCGTGCGCGAGGCCGACGCAAAGTCGGCCAAGAAGGACAAGTCGAACGACGACAACTGATCCGACGATGGCCGCCGAAGTCATCCGTCTCAACCAGGTCTGCAAACGCTACCGCATGGGCGAAGCGACGGTGGACGCCCTGGTGGACGCCACCTTCACCATCGAGGAGGGCGAATTTGTCGCCATCCTCGGGCCCTCCGGCTCGGGCAAGTCCACGCTCATGCACTTGCTCGGCTTTCTCGACTCGCCCTCGTCCGGTGAACTCTTCTTCGAGGGCCGCCCGGTCGCCGCGCTCGACGAGACCGCCCGCGCCCACGTGCGTGCCGAGAAGATCGGCTTCGTTTTCCAAGCCTTCAACCTGCTGCCCCGCCTCACCGTCGCGGGCAACGTGCGCCTGCCTTTGACCTACCACCGCCATCCTCCGGCCGACGCCGCCGCGCGCGTGGCCGACGCACTCGCCCGCGTGGACATGACCAACCGCGCCCACCACAGACCCGGCGAACTCTCCGGCGGCCAGCGCCAGCGCGTCGCCATCGCCCGCGCCCTCGTCAACTCGCCGCGCATCCTCCTCGCCGACGAGCCCACCGGCAACCTCGACACCCACACCGCCGCCACGATCCTCGCGCTCTTCAAGGAGCTCAACCGCCAGGGCGGCACCATCGTGCTCGTCACCCACTCCGCCGAGATCGCCGCCCAGTTCCCCCGCCAGCTCCACGTGCGCGACGGCCGCATCACCGACCACCGATGAACCTCTTCGGCGGCATTCTCAACGGTCTCGGCGAACTCTGGGCGCACAAGCTGCGCTCGGCGCTCACCATTTGCTGCGTGCTGCTCGGCGTCGCCTCGATGGTCGTGACCACCGGCTTCATGGACGGACTTTTCGCCGTCTGGGGGCAGTCGCTCGAAGAGCAGGGCGGCCCGGAGAAAATCACCGGCTCGCCGAGCGCGGTTGAAGAGCGCCAGGAGCCCTTCGCCCAGCTCTCGCGCGGCTTTCGTTTCGACGATGTCCGCCTCATCCGCCGCCTCGTGCCGGAAGCCCGCTACATCGCGCCGGAAATCGAGGGCAATCCCCGGATCAACCACGGTCGCAAGCGCGGTCTGGTCCGCACCCAGGGCGTCACCAACGATAGCTTCGTCATCAACCGCTACGAGGTCGCGCAGGGCCGCGCCTTCAACGACCTCGACCTGCTCGACCGCGCCAGCGTCATCATCCTCGGCAGCGAGATCAGGAAGCGCTTTTTCGATGAAACCGAGAATCCGATCGGCCAGTTCATCGACCTCGACAACAAACCCTTCCGCGTCATCGGCGTGATGCGCGCCTACGAGAGGTTTTATGGGAAATACAATGTGCTGAACTGGAAGAACGACATCGCCTTCATCCCTGTCACCACCATGGCGGCCAAGGTGCAGCGCAGCGACCGCCTGAGTTACCTCAACGTCAAAGCGGGCGACATCACCGCGCTGCCCGACACGATCGACGCCCTCGAAAATGTTTTCCGCCATCAGCACCGCGGCATCGTGGATTACAAGGCCAAGACCAACGAGCAGGCGCTCGCCTCCTACACCCAGACCAAAAGCGCCTTCGTCATCGGCGGCGGCGCCATCGCCGGAGTGTCGCTCCTGGTGAGCGGCATCGGCATCATGAACCTCATGCTCGCCTCGATCAACGAGCGCGTGCGCGAGATCGGCATCCGCAAGGCGCTCGGCGCCACGCCCGCGAACATCTTCAGCCAGTTCGTAACCGAGGCCGTGACGCTCAGTCTGGTCGGCGGCGTCTTCGGTGTGCTGGCCGCAAGCGGCTTGATCAAGGGCCTGCAGGCGGTGCTCCCGCCGGGCAACGCCCCCCTGCTCTCGCCCACGGCCTTCGTCGTAGGCTTCGGCTTCAGTGTGGTAGCTGGCGTGGTGGCAGGCGTTTACCCCGCCATTCAGGCCGCCAAACTCGACCCCATTGATGCCCTGCGTTACGAGTAACCCGCTACGCGGCGGGCCACTTTCCCCAAATCCGCCGTATTTTACCTTGCGCACGGTGGGAACGATGCTTTTTGCTCAACCTTTTAACTTTAACCAACACACCACCATGGCACGCATCTGCGCTATCACCGGCAAACGCCCCACCACGGGTTCCATCATTCACCGCAAGGGTCAGTCCAAGAAGAGCGGTGGTATCGGCACCCACATCACCTCGATCACCAAGCGCAAGTTCCGTCCGAACCTCCAGCGCATCCGGGTCAAGCTGCCCAACGGCACCATCAAGCGCATGCTCGTCTCGGTGAAGGCCATCAAGGCCGGTCTCGTCACCAAGGCCTAAGCTCACCCGCTTTTCGAACGACTCCCGTCGTTAAAAAGAGTTTCAAACCCGCTTCCTGCCCAGGGAGCGGGTTTTTTCTTGGGCAAGGATTTGCACATGGGGTCTATTCCAATCAGATAGGGTCTCACGCCTTCGCCGCGTTTCCTTCGCAGCCCCATGCCGTCGCCTTACATATCCCTGCAGTCCGTCACGAAGCGCTTCGGCAGCGCTCCGCCGGTGCTGGAGGCTTTGACGCTCGAAGTCGAGGCCGGCGAATTCGTCAGCCTGATCGGCCCCTCCGGCTGCGGTAAATCCACCCTGCTCAAGCTGCTTTCCGGCCTCACCCCGACCACGTCCGGCGGCATCAGTATCGACACCCGCGCACCGGGGCTCTCCGACGAGTTGGCCTACGTCTTCCAAGACGCCACCTTGCTACCCTGGCTCAACGTCAGCGCCAACGTCGAGACTCTGCTGCGCCTCCGCCGCATGCCTACCGAGGAACGGCTCCGCCGTCGGGACGCCGCGCTGGACCTCGTCCGGCTGTCGTCCAAGGCCCTCGCCTACCCGCGCCAACTCTCGGGCGGGCAAAAGATGCGGGTCTCCCTCGCCCGCGCGCTCGCCCTGGAGCCGCGCCTCATCCTCCTCGACGAGCCGTTCGGCGCACTCGACGAGATGACCCGCGACCACCTCGGCGAGGAGTTACTCGCCATCCGCGAGCGCCAGCGCTGGACCGCCCTCTTCGTCACCCACTCCGTCGCAGAGGCGGTTTTTCTCTCCACCCGCATCCTCATACTCGCGCCGCACCCGGGACGCATCGCCCACGATCTCCCGGTCCACCTGCCCTACCCCCGTAATCACAAGACACGACGGGACCCCGCCTACCTCCAGCTCGTCGCCGAGGTCTCCACCCGGTTGCGTGCCGTCGAGGAAGGCGACCCCACCCCTGCCTCATGAATCCGCGCCTCCTTCGCTGGCTTCTGCCTTTGCTCCTCGCCGTGGCTCTCCTCGCCGGGTGGGAGACGCTCCATCATCTGCTCCCAGCTTCGCGGCGGTTTCTCCTGCCCGACCTCGCCCGCCTCGGCGCGGCCTTCCGTGAACACGGCGCCGAGCTGGCCCGGGCCGCCCGCTACACCGCCGGCGCGGCGCTCGCCGGCTTTGGTCTGGCCGCGCTGGTGTCGGTTGGCGCCTCCCTGCTCCTCGCCAGCTCCGGCCTGATCCGCACCACACTCTACCCCTACCTGATGCTCCTCCAGATGGTGCCTGTCATCATCATCGCCCCCATCCTCATCCTTTGGGTAGGGCCGGGCGCGCCGAGCGTCATCATCGTGACGTTTCTCATCTCGTTTTTCCCACTCGTGGTGAACACCACCCAAGGACTGCTCTCGGTCGAACGCGCCCAGGTGGACCTTTTCCGCATGGGCCGGGCTTCGCGTTTGCAGGAGATGTTCCTGCTGCGCGTGCCGGCCGCCCTGCCGTATTTTTTCACCGGCCTGCGCATCTCCGCCATCCTGGCGCCCATCGGCGCGCTCACCGCCGACTACCTCGTGGGCAGCACTACCGGCGGCCTGTCCGGTCTGGGCATCACCGCGTTGCTCTTCAGCGCTCGCAACGAGATCGCCGCCCTCTACGCCACCGCCCTCGTGGGCTGCCTTCTGGGCTTCGCGCTCGTCGCGGCCGTCTCCGGTCTCGCCTGGCTCGCCCTGCGCCGCTGGCATGATAGTTACACTCCTTCCGATTTATGAAAACCTCCGCCCTCGCCGTCCTCACCGCCGCCAGTCTACTGCTCTTCGGCTGCTCCAAATCAGAGCCCGCCGCCGCTTCCGCCAAGGCTCCTGCCTCCGCTCCCGCGCTGACACACATCATCGTCCAGCTCGACTGGGTGCCCGAGCCCGAACACGGCGGTCTTTTCCAAGCCCAGGCGCGCGGCTGGTTCCGCGAGGCCGGCCTCGATGTCACCCTCGTCCCCGGCGGCCCCAACGCGCTCGTCAACCAACGCATCGCCACCGGCCAGGCCCAGATCGGCCAGGGCGAGAGCGTCACCACCCTGCTCGATACCCACAAGGGCCTGCCGCTGCTCCAGGTCGCCGCCGTTTTCCAAAACGATCCGTCCGTCTTCCTCCTCCACGCCGACAACCCCGTCCATGATTTCAAAGCCCTCGCCGGCCGTAAAATCATGGCCCGCCCGGGCTGGATCTTCCTCGATTTCCTGCGCCAGAAATACGCCATCGATTTCACGATCATCCCCTTTAATTTCTCCGTCTCCAACTTCATCGCCGACAAGGAATTCATCCAGCAGGGCTACTACATCGCGGAGCCCTACTTCATCACCAAGGGCGGCGCCCCCGCCCCGCGTTACCTCTACGCGTGGGACGCCGGCTACGATTCCTACGCCGTGCTGATCGCCAACCCTGAGTGGGCCGCGAAAAACCCCGCCGCCCTACGCGCCTTCCTCGCCGCCTATATTCGCGGCTGGCGCGACTACATCGAAGGCGATCCCACCGCCGCCCACACCGCGATGAAGCAAATCAACCCGAAGAACGACGACGCCTTCCTCGCCTTCTCCCGAAAGATGATCATCGACGAAAAACTCGTCGTCGGTCGCGACGCCACCGACGCCTCCCGCATCGGCCGCATCGACCCCGCCCGCTACGCAACCCAGCTCAAAATCGTCGAGGACCTCAAACTCATCCCCGCCGGCGCGCTCAAAGTCTCCGATGTCATGAGCACCGACTTCCTCCCGGCCGCGCCCTAAACCACGCCGACGTCCCGGCTCCGCGTGTCCTCCGCCCCCCGCCCCTCCCGCGCGCCCCTGCGCTGCCGCGCGCTCTCCCTCGCGCTGGACGGCCCCCCGCGCTTCATGGGCATCCTTAACGTCACCGACGACTCCTTCTTCGACGGTGGCCGCCACCTCGCCCTCGACTCCGCCCTCGCCCGCGCCCGTCAACTCGTCGCCGAGGGTGCGGACCTGCTCGATATCGGCGGCCAGTCCACCCGCCCCGGCTACGTCGAGATTTCCGAGGCCGAGGAGATAAGCCGCACCGTCCCCGTCCTCCGCGCCCTCGCCGCCGAGTTCCCCTGCCTTCCGCTCTCGATCGACACCTATAAACCGGCGGTCGCCGCCGCCGCGCTCGCCGCCGGCGCTCACCTGCTGAACGACATCCACGGCCTCCAGGGCCCCGGCGGCCCCGCCCTCGCCCGCCTCGCCGCCGAATCAGGCGCGGCCGTGGTGATCATGCACCACGACCCCGAGCTGCGCGAAACCCCGGACGCGGATCCCTTGCCCGCCGTGCTCTCCTGGTTGCGTCGCAGCCTCGACCTCGCCGCGGTCGCCGGGCTGCCCGCCGACCGCCTCGCGCTCGACCCCGGCATCGGATTCGGTAAAACCCAGCCTCAAAACCTCGCGCTGCTCGCCCGCCTCGACGCGTTCCACGCCCTCGGCCAGCCGCTCCTGCTCGGCATCTCGCGCAAATCCGTCATCGCCCACGTCTGCCCCGGCCTAGAGCCCGGGGAGCGGCTGGAAGGCACGCTGGCCCTCACCGCCCTCGCCGTCAGCCAGGGCGTGCAACTCCACCGCGTGCACGACGTGCAGGCCAACCGCCGCGCCGCCCTCGTCGCCACCGCGCTTGCCGGAGTCCGCGCGTCGCTTTGAGCTTCCGCCCCGGCCGCCTCCGCCGCAAGGCTGTGCGGCGCCGCCCCCACCATGTCGCCGCCCGCCACCTCCGCCGCCCCCGCCCGCCCAGCCAAACCCGTCAAGGTGATCACGGGCGGCCAACGCGCGCTGGCCGTCTTCGCCGGACTCATCATGCGGACGTGGGCGAGTTCGTTGCGCATCGTGGCGCTGCGGATGGACCGCGAATTATTCGCCGAGGCGGATAAGCCGACCCTGTTTGTGCTCTGGCACAACCGGCTCTTCATCGCCGCCGAGATTTCCCGTCGCTTCCGCCCCAGCCGGCCCTTGCACGCGCTCGTGTCCGCAAGCAAGGACGGCGCCTGGTTGACCGCCTTTTTCGAAGCGGTGGGCCTGCGCGTGGTGCGCGGCTCAAGCCACCGGGGCGGCCGCGAAGCGGTCAGCGCGCTGGTGCAGATGCTGCGCGCCGGGCACGACGCAGGCATCACGCCGGACGGTCCGCGCGGTCCGATTTACCAGTTCAAGCCGGGCGCACTGATCGTGGCGCGGCGCGCCAAGGTGCGGGTGGCTCTGGTGGGCATGGCCTACGATCATAGCTGGCGCCTGCCCAGCTGGGATCGCTTTCACCTGCCGCATCCCTTTAGCACCGTCTGGCTCGAGACCCGGCTCCTCGACGAGGAAACGCTCGCGGCCGACGACGCGGCGGCGCGGATCGAGCGGCTCTTGATCCAGATGAACCCGGATCCCCATCCCTTCGAAGGCGGAGTGATCGTCTGAAGCCAAGCGCAACGCACCCCCGGGACGGGGGAGCGTTGCGCAAAACCTCAAAAGCTCGGCGAGAGCACGACGCTCGAGCCGGGCAAGACGGTGTAGTCGTCGCCCGCGCTCCACGTGACATCGTTCAAGAGGAACTTGAACACCACCGGATGGTTGGTCTCGGGCAGAATGATTGCCCAAAGGTCGCTGGTGGTGTTATCCATATCGACGCCGCGTTCCCAACTCAGACCGGGGCCCGCGCCGCGGAGCGTGAGCTTGTTGCCGAAGCCGACATCGATGGAAGCCACGATGGTAGTGGTGCCCGAGGGCACTGCCGGCGCGGGCGTGGCGACGGAGGCTTTTACCGCACGGGACTTCTTGGGTGCAGGCGCGACTTTTTTGACGGGAACCGGTGTCTTCGCCTTCACCAGCTTGACGGCTGGAGCAGCGGTTTTCTTAACCGGCGCGGCCTTGATGGCGGGCGCGGCTTTGGTGATGGCTTTGGTTTTAGCAGCGGTCTTTTTCATCTTATTTGGTGGGTTTGATGGATTGATTCGCGGCGGGGGCCCGGATGGCGCGCAAACTATGATTAGGATTAAATGCCCAGTCCGGCATACAATAGCAATTCCAAGACCAAGCCCGCCCGACACAATTTTTTAACACAACCGAAGAGCAAGCGCCGAGCTTACAGGCTGATGCAGATAAACTTAAAAGGATATCGGCCTGGGCGGACGATTCTGGTGGAGCAGATCGGGATCAAACCGACGACCTCGTCATTGCGAACGACGCGCTCTATCAACTGAGCTACTGCCCCAAATTTTCCAGAGAATGAAAGTTATGAAAGCAGCTCCGCCACTGAGTAAACACCTATTTTCACCCGCCGGGCCGGAGGATCTCACGCCTTGATCACGCAGGGCAGCAAGGCGGCGTCCTGCATGCCGTGGATGATCTTTTTATCCGGCGGACAAAAAGTCGCGAGCGCGCCGCTCAGCACCGCCTGATCACCGTGCACCAGATAATACGGGCACAACCGCAAACGTCCCGACTCCGGCACCGACTCGCCCCCCGCCGCCGGATAGAGCGGGTGCAGGGCGCGCCGCGGTTTCCGGTAGGTTTGCAACACGTGCAGGTTCGTGGGCGCGTCGGCGAGCGCGAGGTCGATCGCACCCTGCCACTCCTCCCGCGAGCAGTCCGCGCCGTAGGCCACGCTGCGCGCCCCCCAGGCCGTCTCGTGGAAGCCCGATATTTTGAGGATCAACTCGCGCTCCTTCTGCGACGCCGCCGCGAGCCCGCGCCAGTCGTTGAGCGCCCGACCGCCGACCATGGGGCCCACCAGCACCGCGCCCGGCGGCAAGGGCGCTGAATCCACCGCCCACGACGACGGGATGAGTGCGCGCAGGCGTTCGCGGGACTTTGCCCCGATCTGCTCCGCCCAAAAATCCTGCAACAAATGGTGATGAAACAACGCCAGCCCCAGCTTCTCCTCTTGAAAGGGGCGCATCGGCGGCGTGATCACCACCTCGCCCGCCGCCCAGGATTCGAAGTAAAAATGCGCAGTGGGGATCTGTGCCAAATCGAAGAGCTCGAAGAACCGGTAGATGATGTCGATCTTCTCGGGGTTGCCCTCAACATCGAAGCACAGCGCGCTGCCGAGGGGGAAAATCTCGTCGGGATCGAGACAGAAGACGCGTTTGCCCTGGCGCTGCAACTGCTCCGCCAGCCACTCCATCTCGGGCCGGTAGGTGGCCGCCTCCTCGCTCACCACCAGAGCGATGAGCGGATTGCGGATGTCGGCGCGCAGCGCGGCCACCGCCTGGTAAAAGTTGCGAATCATCGCGTCGCCCGCCCCGAGCACGTCGCCGGAGGCGGCGTAGAGGCGGTTGAGAAACGCGGTCAGACCGATGCCGCCGGGCACCGAGTCCAGCTCGGTCAGCGCCCAACCCTCGTCGGTCAACAGCAGGTCGGGACGGAGCACGACGGGAAAAGTCCCGCGCTGACGCGGGTCGCGGGCGTGGTCCACCAATTCCGCCGGTTTTCCACGGTCCAGATACTCCGCGACCCAGGGTGCGAACAGGGCTTTGTTGCGCAGGAGGTTTTTGCCCGCCGCACTGCGCAGATAGAGCGTCTCCAGCGCCCGGTGATAATCGAGACAGGCCGAGCCGATGGCCTCGAGTTCCTGCACCTGCGCCGGGCTCAGCGGCCAGGCCTCGGGCGCAATTCGCCACGACTTGGCCTCGAAAAGGGGCGTGGCGGCGAAAGCGGCTTTTAATTCTTCGTGGGCAAGCGGCATGGAGAAGGGCACGCACCCAAACCCAAAGCCGCGCCTTCCGCAAACGTGGAGTGCGGGACAAAAAACCGCCCGGCACCACACTCCCGCCCTGCCTCGGCCTCAGAGCGGCGAGGGGTAGCGTCCCTCGGCGATGAGCGCGGCGATGGCGGCCTGCACGCGAGGTTTGTCCTCGCGGTAGGTGACGCCGAACCACGCGTCCGCCGTCGGCAGCACCCGCACCCCGGCCTCGCCGGCGGCGAGCAGTTCATTGACCGCGAAGGGCAGGTAAAACTCTGTCTTTTCGCTCGCTCCATTGACAGCAAGGAAGGCACGCCAACGTGCCTCGAGCTGGGGCAGGAAGGCGGCGGTGAAGCCCCAGCAGTTCATCGATACCACCGTATCGCCAGCGTAACGCCGGCCCGCGCCCACCTCGGTCGCGAGAATGCCGGTGTGCTCCTCGATGCCACGCAGGCGGCCGTCCGCCGCCACCGTGCAAACGCCGCGCGAAACCGCACCGTGTTCGGAAAGGGTGTTCGCCAGCGCAAAGCCGACCATCGCGTAGTCGGGCACCCCGCCGGCAGCCGGCACGGGAGCGGCGCGCAAAAACCCAGCCAGGACCCGAAAGGACGCCGCGCCGTAAAAGTCGTCCGCGTTCACCACCGCGAAGGGACCGTCGAGCGCCTCGCGCGCACACCAGACGGCGTGACCCGTGCCCCACGGTTTCACCCGCCCGGCAGGCACGGCGAAGCCCGCCGGCAGCGCGTCGAGCGCCTGAAACGCATAGTCCACCCGCACCCGGCCCGAAAAACGCACCCCGACGGTGGCTTTGAACTCGGCCTCAAAATCGCGCCGGATGATGAACAGCACCCGATCGAAACCCGCGCGCACCGCATCGTGCACCGAATAGTCGAGCACGGTTTCCCCGGCCGGCCCCATGGGGTCGACCTGCTTTAGTCCGCCGTAGCGGGAGCCCATGCCGGCGGCGAGAACGACAAGCGTGAGTGACATCACCCCATGCGAGCGAAGCACACCGGCTCTTGCAAGACGCCGTATCCTGCCCGCTCAAGCTATGTCCGGCGCATGCTGGAGGGCGCGGCGCGGCGGAGTTTTTTCGGGTAATCGGCGATGGCGTGCAGGCCCCGGCTTTCGTGACGCTGCAACGCGCAATCCACGATCAGCTCGGCGACCTGCACGAGGTTGCGCAGCTCCAGAAGGCGCGGATCGACGGAAAAATTCCAATAATACTCCTGAATCTCGCGGGAGAGGTTGGCGATGCGGGTGCGCGCGCGTTCGAGTCGCTTGGTCGTGCGCATGATGCTCACGTAGTCCCAGAGTGTGCGGCGCAACTCATCCCAGTTGTGGGTCAGCACCACGCGCTCATCGAGATCGCCGACGCCATGATCCTGCCACTCAGGGATGGCGGGCACGGGCGCGGCCGCCTTGCGCACGCGACCCAGGTAGGCATTCACCGAGGCGGCGCCGCGATGCGCCATGACCACGGCTTCAAGCAGCGAATTGGAAGCGAGACGGTTCGCCCCGTGCAGACCGGTGCAGGCGACTTCGCCGCACGCATAGAGGCCGGCCAGCGACGTCTCGGCCGCCGTGGTGGTGGCGACGCCGCCGCAAGTGTAGTGCGCGGCGGGGACGACCGGGATCTTGTCCTTCGCGATGTCGATACCTTCGGCAGCGCAGAACCGGTAGATCTGCGGAAAACGCTCGCGCAGGAAGGCGGTATTGCGGTGGGTGATATCGAGCCAGACGTGGGGCGCGCCGGTGCGCTTCATTTCGGCGTCGATGGCCCGGGCCACGATATCGCGCGGGGCGAGATCGGCCAGAGGGTGGTAACGCGTCATGAACGCCTCGCCCTCGGCGTTACGCAGGAGCGCGCCTTCGCCACGCACCGCTTCGCTGATCAGAAAACGCTTTCCACTCAGGGAATAAAGCGCGGTGGGATGGAACTGGATAAACTCCATGTTCCGCACCTCGACGCCGGCGCGGTAGGCCATGGCGATGCCGTCGCCGGTGGCAATGTCGGGATTGGTGGTGTAGAGGTAAACCTGCCCCGCGCCGCCGGTGCTCAGCATGACGACGGGAGCGCGAAAGGTCAGCACGCGGCCGTCACGCACATCAAGCGCGTAAACGCCGGCGATACGATCGGGCGCCGCCGCATTTGCGGTCGTGGTTTTTTTGGCGGCGGTCTTGCCGCCGGCCAGGCCTGCCAGCTTGCCGGTGGTGATGACGTCGATCGCGAAGACATGCTCAAAGAGCGCCACGCGCGGCTCGCGGGCGATAGACTTCAAGAGAGCGTTTTCGATCGCCTTCCCTGTCATGTCTTTGACGTGAAGGATGCGGCGTTCGCTGTGGCCACCCTCACGGCCAAGGTCATAAGCGCCATCATCGTCCCGTGAGAATTTCAGCCCGAGCTCGACGAGTTCCCGGATGCGGGCGGGGCCGTCACGGATGATTTCTTTTACGACCGCGCGGTCACAAAGCCCGTCGCCGGCCACCAGGGTGTCTTCGACATGCTTGTCGAAGTCATCCGTCTCGCCCGTGACCACCGCGATGCCTCCTTGGGCCCAGTTGGTGTTGGAGTCGGCCTTGTTTTTCTTGGTGAGGATGGCGACGGAATGGCCAAGCCTCGCGACCTTGAGGGCAAAACTGAGTCCGGCGATGCCGCTGCCGATCACCAATACATCGAAGGAGCGCGACACGGCGGGCGAGGAGGAGGCGGGACGCATCAGAGCACGATGTTATCGATGAGGCGCACGTCCTCCATCCACACCGCGATGGCCATGAGGGCGCGGCCGGAAATGACCTCGCGCTGCGGCTCCATCGTATCGGCATCGACCATGGAAACGTAGATGACGCGGATGCGGCGGTGCTGGCTGAGAATATGGGTGGCCTCGGCGACGAGGCGGTCGGCCCGGCGTTCACCGCTGGCCACCATGTCACGGGCCTTGAAAAGCGCGCGGCTGATGGCCAGCGCCTCCTGACGCTGGGTGACGGAGAGATAGCGGTTGCGCGAGCTCATGGCCAGACCGTCCGCCTCGCGCAGGGTGGGTGCGACGACGATCGCCACCGTGAAGTTCAGGTCGACGATCATCTTCTTGATCACCGCGACTTGCTGCGCGTCCTTCTGGCCGAAGACGGCGACGTCGGGCCGGCAAATGTTAAACAACTTGGCCACCACAGTGGTCACGCCGCGAAAATGCGACGGTCTCGACACACCCTCCAGCGGACGGGCGATAAACTCCTCGGTGATGTAGGTGGAGTAGCCCTTCGGGTAGATCTGGTCGGCGGGAGGGGCGAAGATGACGTGCGCCCCCGCCGCTTCGCACTTGGCGATGTCAGCCTCCAGCTCGCGGGGATATTTATTAAAATCCTCGTTGGGCGAAAACTGCGTGGGATTGACGAATATCGACACGACCACGCACTCCGCACGCCCGACGGCGGTGGTCACCAGACTGACGTGGCCGGCATGGAGCGCCCCCATGGTGGGCACCAGGGCGATCGTCCTGCCCTGGGCGTGGAGCGACGAGGCCAGGGTCTGCATTTCGGAGACTGAAGTGATGATTTGCATATCGGAAAGGGAATGCGCGCGGTGCGACGCAAGGCTTGAACAAAGACCCGCCCGCACGTTTGTTCAAGCGTTTCACCCATCTCTTACACGCATGATCCGCATCAACGAAAACTACCTGAAACTGAAGGCCTCCTACCTTTTTGCCGACATCGCCAAGCGCGTGACGGCCTACACCGCCGCCAATCCCGGCAAACCGATCATCCGTCTGGGCATCGGCGATGTGACCGAGCCCCTCACCCCGGCCTCCATCGAAGCCTTCCACGCCGGCGTTGCCGAGATGGCCGTGCGAAGCACGTTCAAGGGCTACGGCCCGGAGCAGGGCTATGCCTTCCTGCGCGAAGCCATCGCCACTCACGACTACGCCGCCCGCGGCGCCGACATCGCAGCCGACGAGATTTTCGTCTCCGACGGCTCCAAGTGCGATTGCGGCAACATCCAGGAGATCTTCGCCACCGAGGGCCTGAAACTCGCCATCCCCGACCCCGTTTACCCGGTTTACGTTGATACCAACGTCATGGCCGGCCGCACCGGCGCCAACCTCGACGGACGCTATCAGGGCATCACCTACCTCGATTGCACCCCCGCGAATGGCTACGTCCCCGCCATCCCCTCCGTCGCCACCGACCTGATCTACCTCTGTTTCCCCAACAACCCCACCGGCGCCGTCGCCACCCGTGAACAACTCGTCGCCTGGGTCGCCTACGCGAAGGCCAACAAGGCCATCATCCTCTTCGACAGCGCCTACGAGGCCTACATCCGCGACCCGAAAATCCCCCACTCCATCTACGAGATCCCCGGCGCGCGCGACGTCGCCATCGAGTTCCGCAGCTTCTCCAAGACCGCCGGCTTCACCGGCACCCGCTGCGCCTACACCGTCGTGCCCAAGTCGCTCATGGCCTACGACGACGCCGGCAACGCCCACTCCGTCCACGCCCTCTGGAACCGCCGCCACACCACCAAGTTCAACGGCGTCTCCTACCCCGTGCAGAAGGCCGCCGCCGCCATCTACACCGACGCCGGCAAGGCCCAGGTCAAGGCCATGACCGATTTCTACCTCGGCAACGCCGCCCTTATCCGCGCCGCCATGACCAAGCTCGGCCTCTCCTGCGTCGGCGGCGACAACGCCCCCTACATCTGGATCAACACCGGCACCGATTCGTGGGCGTTTTTCGATAAGCTTCTCAACGAAGCCCAGGTCGTGTGCACGCCCGGCGCCGGCTTCGGCAAGTGCGGCGAGGGCCACGTCCGCATCAGCGCCTTCAACTCCCGCGAGAACGTGGAGACCGCCCTCGCCCGCATCGCCGCCACCCTCAAGTAAAACGCCCCCGTCGTCGCGTGACGCCCCGCCGAGGGGTTCTCACTCCCGCGCCCCGCCCCCTCCGGGGCGGGGCTTTTTTATAGCCGCGACATCCGCCTCACCGCCCGCGCCGGTCGCAAAGGCCGGCGCTCCCAGCTCAGCCCAACCTCGCTTCACGACGTTTCTGCACCTGCGCGCCCACGAGAATGGCGAGCTCGAACAGCACATACAAAGGCGCCGCGAACATCGTCTGCGTAAACGGATCCGGCGTCGGGGTGACCACCGCCGCGATGATGAAAATCGCCACGATCGCATGCCGCCGGTATTTCCGCAGGGTCTCCACCCGCAAAAACCCGAGATGGATCGCCAGCACGATCAACAGAGGAAACTCGAACGCCACCCCCACTCCCATCACCAGCCACACCAACAGCGAATAGTAGCTGTCCGGAGTCCAGCGCAGGGTGAAACCCAGCTGCTCGTTCAGCTCCAGCGATATGCGGATGGTGCTCGGCACAAGCAGGAAAAACCCAAATGCCGCCCCCAGTAAAAACAGGATCAACGCGCTAAACCCGACCGGCAGCGCCAGCCGTGCCTCTTTTTTACTCAGGGCGGGAGCGACGAATTGCCCGATGAAAATCAGGATGAATGGCGAGGCCATGACCAGGCCGCCGTAGCCGCACAACTGAAGGGTGACATTAAAGCCCTCCATGATGCTCGTAGTGCCAAGCTCCATGATCAGCTTGGGATTTTCCGCCTGCACATGATGCAGCGGCCACATCAGCACATCGTTGAACTGCCCGATAAAGTAGGCGATCAAGGACGCCATCACGATAAAGACCGCCACGCACTTCACCAGCGTCCAGCGCAATTCTTCCAAGTGATCCAGAAAACCCATCGGCTTCTCCGCGGGGTTAATGGGCACGCCCGAGCCATCGAGTTCGATGACTTGCTCCCGGGCTGAATCTGCAGGGTTCGTGCTCACAAGCCGTCGAGCAAACCCTTGCCCGCCCATAATTCAACGCCTTCCTTGCATTCTCTTATATCGAATGAACCGCTACGAACGCCAAAGCTGCCTGCCTGAACTCGGTGCCGCAGGCCAGTCGCGCCTCCGCGCCGCCCGCGTGCTCATCATCGGGCTAGGCGGTCTTGGCAGCCCGGTTGCGCTCTACCTCGCCGCCGCCGGCGTCGGCACCCTCGGCCTCGCCGACTTCGACTCGGTCGCCGGCCACAACCTGCAACGCCAAATCCTCCACGACACCCCGTCCGTCGGCGCCCCAAAACTGGCCAGCGCCATGGCGCGCCTCCACGCACTCAACCCCGAGATCCGTCTCATCCCCCACCCCGGGGGCATCACCGCCGTCAATGCCGCCGAGCTCGTCGCCGGCTACGATGTCGTGATCGATTGCACGGACAACTTCGCCACCCGCTACCTCGCCAACGACGCCGCCGTGCTCGCCCGCGTGCCGCTGGTGCACGGCAGCGTTTTCCAATGGGAGGGACAGGTCACGGTCTTCGCTCCGCATCTCGGCGGCCCTTGCTACCGCTGCCTCCACCCCGAACCGCCCGCCGCCGGTCTCGTCCCCAGCTGCGGCGAAGCCGGCGTGATGGGCGCGCTCTGCGGACTGGTCGGCACGATGCAGGCGATGGAAGCGATTAAACTCCTCGCCGGTATCGGCGAACCGCTGCTCGGCCGCCTCTGGCAACACGACGCCCTCTCGGCCACCAGCCGCGTCCTGACATTTTCCCCCGATCCCGCCTGCGCGCTCTGCGGCGCTTCACCCTCGATCACCTCGCTCGACCTCGCACGCTACGACGCCTACGCCTACGCCTGCGCCTGCGCCACTCCACCCCCGCCCGCCCCCGCCACCGCCGACGAGGAAACCACCACGACCGACGGCGCCGCCGCCCTGATCGATGTGCGAGAGCCCTCCGAAACCGCGCGCGGCATCCTGTCCGGCGCGCACCGGGTGCCGCTCGGCCAGCTCTCCGCCTGCGCCGCCGCCGCCGTGCCGCGCCTCGGCCGCGTCGTGGTCTATTGCGCGAAAGGCGGCCGCAGCCTGCGCGCCGTGCGCCAGCTCCGCGCCCTCGGCTGGACCAACGTGTTCAGTCTGCGCGGCGGCTACGACGGCCGCGCGGTTTGATCGCCCGCCAGATCGGCCGGCGAGTTCCAGTTCACAAAGGCCGCAGGATCGGGATCATCGACCGCGAGCATCCAACCCTCGGACACGCCGCGCACAATTAGCGGCTGCAAAGCGAACTCCTTCCCGGATTGCGCCGAGCGAAAGGTGGGCCAGACGCGTTTGGGATACACCGCGCACAAGGGCTCAAAACCACCCGGACGACGCACCACCACGCCGCGGTCCGACGACGACCGCGCGACGAGGTCGCGCACCAAATCCGGCCCCACGAAAGGCATGTCCACCGCGAGCAGAAACAACACCGGCTGGCTGATCACGCCTAATGCGCGCTCGATCACCGGCAGGGGACCGCCATCACCCTCGTCGAACAAACGCGGCACCCCGGGACCGACCTGCGCGTAGTCGGCGCCGGTGCGCACCGAGATAAAAAACTCCGCGCACCCCGCCGCGCGCAGCGTTTCCGCCTGATGCAGAATCAAGGGCAGGCCGGAAACCGGATGCGGCAGCAGAGCCTTGTCACGCGCCATGCGTGAGGAGCGGCCGCCGGCGAGCAGGACCGCGCTAAACGGAGGGGTCATCGACGCGCAGGATTCCATCCTTGAGGATCTTCGCGCGCAGGCCGCCACGGCCTTTTAACGCTGCCTCGGTGCCCGGACCGAAGGCCTGGTTCATCCAGTGGCAAGGGCTGCACTCGGCGCAGCCCAGAAAACGCACCCCCTGAATCTCGAACTCAACACCGATGAGCGCGTTCAAATCCACCCCGCGGGTGATGATATTCCGGCGAAAGACCGAGGGCTCCCGGTCGTGCACGTCAAACCGGATGCAAAGCTCATCGTAAATCGCGCCATCGAAGAAGGTGACCTGGCCCTTGTAATCGGGCTTGAAGTCAAAAAAACGATCCCCGCGCAGCCCGCGACCCGCCACGCACTCGACCTCCCGCACGGCCAGCACGGGATGCCCGCCAGCGTCCGCGCCATGATGACCGAAAAAGTTATGCCCCGGCGACAGGTAGAGGTATTCGATGCGAATCATCAGGTCAGTGTCCATTGAGGTGTTTTAAACATTCGCGAATCGCAGGCACCAGCGGAGGCAGGCACTCGCCGATCGCGCGCGGATTGCCCGGCAGATTGATCAGCAACGTGCGGCCGCGCGTCCCGGCGGTGGCGCGGGAGAGGATGGCGGTGGGCACCTTGGCAAAACTCACCGCACGCATCGCCTCGCCGAAGCCCGGCAACTCGCGCTCCAGCACATCGCGTGTAGCCTCGGGCGTGACGTCACGGGCCGCCGGGCCGGTGCCACCCGTGGTGACGACAAGGTCGCAGCGGTCCTCATCGCAAAGCGCGCTCAGGGCGGCGGCGATGCCGGCGCGGTCGTCGGGCAGGAGTCGCACGACGAAGGTGTGCCCGGCGCCGAGTGTTTCACTCAACACCCGCTCTATCTCGGGACCGCTCAGGTCGGCGTAAACACCAGCCGAAGCACGGTCGCTCAAGGTTACTCGGGCGATTTTCATATTTTTTCTTTGGCGGTCACACGGACGGCGCCGAGCACCATGGTTTTGTCCACCGCCTTCATCATGTCGTAGAGGGTGAGCCCGGCGATCGACACCGCCACGAGCGCCTCCATCTCGACGCCGGTGCGGGCGGCGGTGCGGGTCGTCGCGGTGATGCGGATACGGTCGTCCAGCACGGCAAAATCAACCGCCACGGAATCGAGCGGCAGGCCGTGGCAAAGCGGGATGAGTTCGTCGGTGCGCTTGGCGGCCAGGATCCCGGCAAGACGGGCCGCCGCGATGACGTCGCCCTTGGGTAAAGCCCGGTCGCGGAGCAGCGCAATCGTCGCAGGCTGGCACACGAGCTCGCCCTCGGCCGTGGCGACGCGGGTCTGCACCGGCTTATGGCCGACATCGACCATGCGGGCGGCTCCGGCGGCATCGAGATGGCTTAAGGCGGGGGAGGGATCGGACATGCGGGTAGTGTTGGCCACAAAACAGGTCTAACGACACGAAAATCAGACCAGCATGCCCTCGGCGGTTTTTTCCGGCGCGGCGGTGGACGGGATCCGAAGCAAGGCGTGGGTGCGGCTGAGCACGGTGAGATCGCTCGAGTCTGCCCAAGGCAGCGGCGCGTAACCGTCGGCGGTGCGGGTCGCCGGCCACCAGGTTTCACGCGGGTTGGCACGGAGCGGGGCGCCGGGCGCGAGCGGCAGACGCAGAACCGAGGCCGGATCGGCCCCGCGCAACCGGGCGAGGAGGCGCGCGACAAAGAGATGGTAGCACACGAAGTGCGAAAGCGGATTACCAGGAAGACCGATGGCGACCTGCGCGCCGCGGGTGGCAATGAGCAACGGTTTCCCGGGACGAGAAGCGACCTGATCGACTACGGGCGCAAACCCGTGGCTGGCGAAAAGCCGCGCCGCGTGGTCGTGCTCGCCGCCTGACGAGCCACCGGAAACAAGGATGAGGTCAGGTTCGGCGGCAAGGAGCGTCGCGAACGCGGCAATGTGCTCGGCGTAAGTTTCACCGGCGCGGGCATGGGCGACCAAGGCTGCGGATGAAGCGGCCAGCAGGGCGGCGATCAGGGTGGAGTTGCTATCGCGGATACGTCCGGGAGCGCACCCGGCCTCCGGTGCGAGCAACTCCCCGCCGGTGACGAGATGGGCCACACGCGGGAGGCGGGAGACCGAGGGGGAAATGCGCCCGACGGAGGCGAGCAAGGCGAGGGAGCCGGGATTAAGCACGACGCCAGCAGGGAGCAGCGCGTGACCAGCCCGGGCCTGCGAAGCCCGGCGACGGATGAAGGAAGCGGAGGGCGCGACGCGCAGCGTGATGGTTTCGCCCACCAGACCGGCATCCTCCCACATTACCAGGCCGACTTCACCAGCAGGGACAGCCGAGCCGGTGAAGAGTTTGAGCGCAGTGCCGGGGGCAGGCGCAGCGGGTGCGAGTTGCCCCATTGGAATGCTGCCCACGACCCGGAGCGTGGCCGCGACGGGCGCGTCGAGTGAAACGACATAGCCATCAATCGCAGCACGATCGAAGGCCGGTTGATCCTCCGGCGCGTGCACCGTCTCGCGCAAAACCCGCCCCGACGCGCCGGTCAGCGGAACCGTCTCCACGGGCAGCAGAGGGGCCAGCGAATCGATTTTTTCCCAGACTTCGGAAACAGTCAGCATGCGAGTGAAAGGTTAAAACGTATCCGTCTTCCAGATCGGCACGTCTTGTTTCAGAAGGTCCATGAAACCAGCGAGCAGAGCGAAGGCCTCGGCCCGGTGTTTTGCGACCACCGCAACGTAGATCGCGGCCTCGCCCACCGGCACCCGTCCGAGACGATGGACCACCCGCACACCCAGCACCGGACGTGCGCCGCACAACTTCGTCACGATGCGCGCGATCTCGCGTTCGGCCATAGGCTGGTAGGCCTCGTAAATCAGGCCGCCGATGGACGCACCGTTTTCCTCCCCTCGCGCCAGTCCGGTGAACTCCGCGAGAGCGCCGACGCCAGCGTCGATCACGGGAGCGGGCTGCGGGCGGACGATGGGCTCGGGGCCGATGTGAATTTGGAGCTGCATCGAACGATCAGCCGCCAGAGACGGGGGGAATGAGGGCGATCTCGTCGCCGGGAGCGAATACCGTATCGACGGTTGTGAATTCGCCATTGCGAGCGAGGCGGGTCACGGAGCGGAGCGGAGCGAGCGCGGGGTGCCGGGCGAGAATCTCGTTCCAAAGCGCCTCAGCGTTCACCGGAGACGACAGCGCCAAGGTCTCGGAAGCGAGGCCGGCGAGGCGGCGGGTCTGGGCGAAGTAGAGCACGGTCATGGCAAAAGTAGAATCAGCCGCCAATCGCAGTCATCGGACGATCGGGATGGTAGTCGGCGTGGAACTCGTGGGCCTCCGGCTTTTGCGCGATGGCCTCCGAGATGGCGGCGTCCAGTTGGTCGTTGGCCAGGGCGGCGGCGAGGTCGAGTTCGCCATGGCGGCCGAGGCAGGGGCGGAGTTTACCGTCGGCGGTGAGGCGGAGTTTATTGCAGGAGGCGCAAAAGTCCTGCTCGGAGAGTGCGCCGATGAAACCGATGCGCGCGCGCGGGAAGTCGCGGCATTCGTGGTAGCGGGCGGGACCGTGACCGGCGCGGTAATCAGGCAAGGCGCTGAGCGGGCCGAGAGCGTTTTCCAAAATCACACGGGCGTCGGCGAGTGAGAGGAAGTTGGCCGGAGTCAGCACATCGGTGCGGGTAAGCGGCATCAGCTCGATGAAACGGATCGGCATGCGGCGGGCGGCGGCGAAACGCACCAGCGAAGGCAGCTCGCTCTCGTTCACGCCGCGCATGAGCACGGTGTTGAGTTTCACGAAGAGGCCGTTCGCGAGGGCGGCATCGATGCCGGCGAGCACCTGCGCAAGGTCGCCGCCGGTGATGCGGCGGTAGGCGGCGGGGTCCAGCGCATCGAGCGAGATGTTGGCGGCGCGCACCCCGGCGGCGGCGAGATCGGCGGCGAGCGGGGCGAGGCGGGTGCCGTTGGTGGAGAGACCGAGCGAGTGAAGATTATCGAAGGCGCCGATGCCCTGGGCGATTTCGAGAAAATCGGAACGAAGAAGGGGTTCGCCACCGGTGAGACGGAACTTGGTGAAGCCGAGCCGGGACGCGGCGCGGGCGATGGAGACGATTTGCGCGGCGGTGAGATGATCGGCGCGTTTAGCCCAGCCCTTGTAGCCCTCGGGCATGCAATACAAGCAGCGCTCGTTGCACCGGTCGGTGACGGAGATGCGCAGATAATCGATGGAGCGTCCGAAAGGGTCGGTCATGGGGCGTCAGGCAATCACAAGCTTGAAACAAGCCACGACCAACACCGCGGCAAGCACGGGGCGAAGTTGGGGTGCACGAGCGGAGATACTGCCCCAACGGGCCCCAAGGCAGCCGCCCGCCACGACCGTGAGGGCGAGCCAGGGCCAGAACGAAGGGAGCTTATCCAAGGAGGCGGAATGCCCGGCGAGGCCGGCGGCGGAATTCACAAAAATGAACGGCGCGGAAACGGCGGCGGCTGTCTTGGCGTCGGACCAGCGCAGCAGGAGTAAAAGCGGGGTCAGGAAAATCCCTCCGCCGACGCCAATGAGGCCGGAGACAAAACCCATGAGGGCGCCTGCCGCCAAAACCCACCCGAGCGGAGCGGGACGGAGCGCGGAGTTTTTCGGCGCCGGCATGAGCAAGCGCAGCGCGGCAAAGGCCAAGGCCACCGCGAGCAGGAGTTTGAAAACATGCGTCGGCAGCTCGATGGCTCCGCCGAGGTAGGCGCAGGGAATAGAGGTCAGCGCGAAAGGCCAAAAAAGCCGCCACAGAAAATGCCCGGCGCGAAAAAACAGCACCGTGCCGATGAGCGACACCGCCAGATTCAGGGTGAGCGCGGCGGGCTTCATCACGACCGGAGCGACGCCCGCGAGCGCCATGACGGCGAGGTAACCGGAAGCGCCGCCGTGTCCGACCATGCCATACAGCGCGGCGACGAAAAACAGCGGAACAAGCAGGATAATCCAATCGGGAGACACCTCACTGAGCAGGGCGAGAGCGCCGAACAGCGCAAGCCTTGTAACTGGGCTGGCGGCGTGCCGCATGGATCGAAGGCCGGAAAGGTCGGCTGGTTCACCGCGTCGGCCAGGCCCGACCCTTGCCAGGCCTCCGCCCTTGTCCCGTCGGGACGACCGGGCGAGGTGGGGGGCCTCATTAACGGGAGCCACCGCTGCGCCGTTGACACCCCGCCCGCCACCCCTCTCTAGTCTTGCTTTTACGCGCCCCCTGAAAGGGCGGAAAACTCCTTCCCTAGACCCACACATACCATGGCCAAAGCCACCACCAAGAAACCCGCCGCGAAAGCTGCGCCCGCCAAGAAATCCGCTCCCGCCGCCAAGAAGTCCGGCAAGAGCCCCAAATACGTTTACACCTGGGGAGCCGGCAAAGCTGACGGCGACGGCTCCATGAAAGCCCTCCTCGGCGGCAAGGGCGCCAACCTCGCCGAGATGACCCGCATCGGTCTGCCCGTGCCTCCCGGCTTCACCATCACCACCGAGGTCTGCACCTACTACTACGCCAACAAGAAGACCTATCCCGCCTCCCTCCAGGCCGAGATGGAAGCCGGCGTGCGCAACATGGAGAAGATCATGGGCACCCAGTTCGGCGCCACCTCCGGCATGCCTCTCCTCGTGGCCGTGCGCTCCGGCGCCCGCGACTCCATGCCCGGCATGATGGACACCATCCTCAACCTCGGCCTCAACGACCAGACCGTCCTCGCCCTCGAGAAGGCCACCGGCAACGCCCGCTTCGCCTACGACTGCTATCGCCGCTTCATCCAGATGTATGGCGACGTCGTCATGGGCGTGCAGAAACGCGAAGGCGAAGACCACGATCCCTTCGAGCACACCATCCACACCTTCAAGCACGAGACCTACCACAAGGACATCATCGACTCCGAGCTCACCGCCGCCGACCAGCTCGAGCTCATCAAGCGCTTCAAGGCCCTCGTCAAAGCCCGCACCGGAAAAGCCTTCCCGAACAACGCCTGGGACCAGCTCCGCGGCGCAGCCGGCGCCGTGTTCTCCTCCTGGATGAACGACCGCGCCTGCGTCTATCGCCGCAAGTATAACATCCCCACCGAGTGGGGCACCGCCGTCAACGTCCAGGCCATGGTCTTCGGCAACACCGGTGACACCTCCGGCTCCGGCGTCGCCTTCACCCGCAATCCCGCCAACGGCACCAACGAGTTCTACGGCGAGTTCCTGGTAAACGCCCAGGGCGAAGACGTCGTCGCCGGCGTCCGCACCCCCGAGCCCGTGCTGAAGCTCAAGGACGTCATGCCCAAGAGCTACGCCGAGCTGCTCAAGGTTCGTGCCACCCTCGAGAAGCACTTCAAGGATGTGCAGGACGTCGAGTTCACCATTCAGGAAGGCAAGCTGTTCATGCTCCAGACGCGCAACGGCAAGCGCACCGCCGCCGCCGGCCTGAAGTTCGCCGCCGACATGGTCAAAGAGAAGCTCATCAGCTGGGAGACCGCCGTGCTCCGCAACCCGGCCGACCAGCTCGAGCAGCTCCTCGCCCCGATCTTCGATCTCGCCGAGGTCAAGAAGGCCAAGGTCATCGCCACCGGCCTCCCCGCCGGCCCCGGCGCCGCCACCGGCAAGATCTACTTCAACGCCGACCGCTCCGTGCAGGCCGCCGAGAAGGGCGAAAAAGTTCTCCTCGTCCGCGTCGAGACCTCCCCCGAGGATCTCCGCGGCATGATCGCCGCCGAGGGCATTCTCACCGCCCGCGGTGGTGTCTCCTCCCACGCCGCCCTCGTCGCCCGCCAGATGGGCAAGGTCTGCGTCTGCGGCGCCGCCGGCGTGACCATCGACTACGATCTGAAGACCGCCACCATCGATGGGCAGACCTTCAAGGAAGGCGACTTCCTCTCCATCGACGGCACCTCCGGCCTCGTTTACGCCGGCCAGATCAAGACCGCTCCTTCCGAGATCATCTCCGGCCTCCTGTCCAACGACAAGGTCGCCCAGAAGACCGAGAAGTATAAGAACTACGTGCAGCTCATGAAGTGGTGCGAACAGTCCACCAAGATGAGCGTCCGCACCAACGCCGACACGCCCAAGCAGGCCGCCGAGGCCATGGCCTTCGGTGCCGTCGGCATCGGCCTGGTCCGCACCGAGCACATGTTCTTCGAAGGCGACCGCATCGACGCCATGCGCGAGATGATCCTGGCCGACTCGCTCAAGGACCGCGAGGCCGCCCTCGCCAAGCTCCTCCCCTACCAGCGCGAAGACTTCTTCGGCATCTTCAAGGCCCTCAAAGGCTATCCCGCGACGATTCGCTTCCTCGACCCGCCCCTGCACGAGTTCCTCCCCCACTCCAAGGAGCAGCAGATGGACCTCGCCCGGAAGATCGGCGTCTCCGTGGAGAAGATCATGGCCCGCGTGCACGAGCTGCATGAGTTCAACCCCATGCTCGGCTTCCGCGGTTGCCGTCTCGGCATCAAGTTCCCCGAGATCACCCGCATGCAGGCCCGCGCCGTCCTCGAGGCCGCCGCCGATGCGACCAAGAAGGGTTTTAAGGCCAAGCCCGAGATCATGATCCCGCTGGTCGGTTTCAAGCGCGAGCTCGACCTCCAGACCGCCATCGTCCACGAGGTCGCCGCTCTGGTGCAGAAGGAGAAGAAGGTGAAGATCGCCTACTCCGTCGGCACCATGATCGAGATCCCGCGCGGTGCCCTCACCGCCGACGAGATCGCGCAGACCGCCGAGTTCTTCAGCTTCGGCACCAACGACCTCACCCAGACCTGCCTCGGCATGTCGCGTGACGACTCCGGCTCCTTCCTGGGCGCCTACACCGAGAACGAGATCGTGAAGAAGAACCCCTTCGCCTCGATCGACCAGACCGGTGTCGGCCAGCTGGTCAAGATCGCCTGCGAGAAGGGCAACCAGACCCGCCCCGGCATCAAGCTCGGCATCTGCGGCGAACACGGCGGCGACCCGGATTCCGTCAAGTTCTGCCATAAGGTCGGCCTCACCTACGTGTCCTGCTCGCCTTACCGCGTGCCGGTCGCCCGCCTCGCCGCCGCCCAAGCCGCGATCGAGGAGAAGCGCGCCGCCGCGAAGAAGTAATTCTTCCGGCCCACGCCTCCGTTAGCTTCAAGCCCCGCGCCCTCATCGGCGCGGGGCTTTTTCATGTCTCAATTCCCCACCGCGCGCCCCGTCCAACCACGAAACCACCCGGCCGCCCCCACCCGCGTCTTAGAGGCCTGCGCTTTACGCTTCTCCGTCACCCGCCATGCGCCGCACCCGCTACCGCCCCGCGCCTTGGCCCGCCACCCAACCGCTGCCGGGATCTCCGTCGGGACGCCCGGGCCGGACGGTGCGGGCCAGCAGTGGACCTTGATGCCGCGTCAGCCGGAGCCCAGTTTATGCGGGTCGAGGTCTCGGGCGTCCCTGCCCTGAGTTTACCGTAGGCCGCCGCGCCGAAGCAGGCCGTTCGAGAATCGTTGAGCGGAGTCCGCTTATTCAACGCATCTCTGCGGACCCTGTTGGACATCTCGCACAGCCTACGTTTTCTAGAGGAAAAAACCACTCCCTACGTCACCCGATCGCTTTCATGCCGCATCCCTTAATCATCGCACTCGCCGCAGATGAAAACTATCTCGACGGCCTCGCCGGCACGCTCGCCGGGGTCGTCCGTTCCGCTCCCGGTGCGCATATCCGCGCCGTGATTCTCGACTGCGGCATTGCTGACGAAAGCTGGCGCGATTTTAAACGCACGGTCCTGCCCAGGCTTCGCACCCTCGAATTGCAACGCCTGCCTGTCCACCCCGAACAGCTCCAGGTGTTCGCGCCAGACACACGGGTGCGCAGCCTCAACAACTCGACCTACACGCGTATGCTCCTGCCCGAGCTTCTTCCCGACTGCGACCGCGTCCTATACCTCGACTGCGATCTGCTCGTAAATGCCGATCTCCGCGAGCTGGTCTCCCTTCCCCTTGATGACGCGCTGGCCGGAGCGGCGCCTGAAAACCACCTGCCGCTGCTCGAGCAAAACATAACGCAGGGCATCCTTTCGGCCGACGAGGCCTCCTTGCCCGCGTTCAACTCCGGCGTGCTCCTCATGGATCTGGCCGCCATGCGCGGCGCCGATCTGCTTGGCCACGTCGCCGGTCTCCTCCCGAAATTACAGGGTAAATTGCAATCCCAGGCCGTGTTGAACTACTTGCTGCGCGGTCGCTGGAAGGCCGTCCCCGCCCGCTGGAACCGCCAGCGCTTTATCACGGAACACTTCTCCCTCTATCACGATCACCCCGGCTCTGTCTGGCACTTCATCGGCAAGATGAAACCCTGGCACTTCGACCCACCGCACATGCGCGGGCTGGTCGCCGACTTCCACCGCGACATACTCGCCTCCGGCTGGAAGCCCCGCCTCCGCGGCACCTGGAAGCCGCTCAGCCCCGCCTGGCGCGATTTCGCCAAGGCCTCCCGCGCCTTCACCCTCCGCCACACCCGAAGTTTAGAATGACCTCGGGCGGCGCGAAAAGGAGTCCGGCCGAGAACCGTTGAGCGGAGCCTGATTATTCAATGCATCGCGGCCTGACCCGTTGACCGCGCCGGCCCCATGACTGAAGCACGGGAGCCCTACTTGGCTGAATGGTCGATGGCTCCAAACATGCGCATGAAGCACGCCGGATAGAGTTTTTCCGGCCCCTCCAGGTGGCGACAGTGGTTGTCCGGGTTCAGGAAAATCCGTGAGAAAAGCGCTGTTTGCGTGGACTTCGACATCCCCTGGAACTCGATGGCGAGTTCCTTTGTCCCGATCTGGCGCACGATCCTGCCCGTGATTTCCCCGAGCTCATCAAGGCGTATGTGGATTGGCCCATCCCCCAAGGCCACCGGTTCGGAAAAGCCCAGCAAACATCCGTTGAGGCTGATATCCCGCGTCCGCCCGGAAACCGGTCCGCCGGAGGTCGCAACCGTGACCGCAATCTCGATCGGGAACCGCTCTTCCGAACGCCGGTAGGACGGGCTGATGCAGCCGAGCACGGCGATGGCGGCAATGATCAGGTTGACCGCCGTCCAGAAAAAAATCGTCATCAACTCAACCGGATGGTTAACATATTTGTAGTCGTCGAGGAGGTAAATCGCGATTCCGCCGGCGGTGCAGACTATGATGGCGAGAAGCCACCTCAGGGCGCTCCAGTTAATCCGCTCGTTGCCGTGCGCATCTTTGCCCTTGGGCGTGACGTGGACGAAATCCAGCAGCGGCTTCCCGAACGGCTTGATGAGCGTTGCCATGATAACAGGCAGGATCTGAAGGGATATAAGCAACTGCAGCGCAGGGGAGACGAGGGGCAGCCATTTGCCATTGGCCAGCCACCAGATGGTGAGGTTGATGCAGCAGAAGAGGAAAATAGGAACGAGAAGGACCTCCGCGGGCGGCATGTAAGGGAAAAGGCGGATGCGGAAGAGCCACATCAGGGTCGGGATCAGGGCGTAAACGATCGGTGCCACAAATCCGATCAGCCAAAAAAACTGCGAGAACATCAGCCGTTGGAGGAGCGTGAGGCTCGGGCCGAACGGGCCGTGTTTGGAAAAGAGGATCTGGACGCTGCCGCGCGCCCACCGCTTGCGCTGATCGAAGAGCGCCTTCAGCGACTCCGGAGCGAGCCCGGTGGAAAGCGACTCGTTGAGAAAGCCGGTCTGGTAGCCGCTCTGGAGCATGGCGATCGACGTGATCTGGTCCTCGGTGTCATAGCCCATCACGACCCCTCCGATGTCCTCGAGCGCCTGCCGGCGGATGAGGGCGCTCGACCCGACATAGAAGGCGCAGCCCCAGGCATCCCGGCAGGGCTCCATGACCGTGAAAAACATCGCGGTGTCGTCCGGCAGGGAGCTCTGAAGCCGCAGGTTGCTGCGCATCGGGTCGTAGTTGTAGAAAGTCTGCGGGGTCTGGAGAATGCCCCAGCCGGGGTTGTCCAGCAGCAACCCGACCGTGCGCAGAAGGAAATTCGGCATCGGGATAAAGTCGGCGTCGAACATCGCGATGAACGGTGCGGAGGTCTGCGTCAGGGCGAAGTTGTGGTTGCCCGGCTTTTTGTGGGCGTTGCCCGGACGCCGGATATAGCCGAAACCGATCTGAGCGCATTTATCCCTGAGCCAGTCGCGTTTGCCGTCATCCAGAATGAAGCCCTGCTTGTGCGGGTAGTCCAGCAGCTTGACCGCAAGGATGGTCTTCTCGAGGATCTCCCACTCCTCATTGTAGGTGGCGACAAAGATATCTACCCGGGGCCATTGGTCCGAGGGCAGCGCCCTTAGCTTCTCCAGCGCCCGGTCAGCCTCGCTTGAACGGTCGCGGAACCGGCTCATCGACAGCAGGAAAATAAAGAAGTCCACGAAGTTGATGAGCTCAAAAACGAAGAGCAGCTTGGTGAGCGTGCTCTCGAAGGTGCTGAGCTCCCTTCCGTAGAGGATGTAATGCAGGCGCCAGAGCAGGTAGCTGACGACCGTAATGGCGCAGACCAGGCAGATTGAACTTCGCCAGAAGGAGGACGACCGCTTCCCTAAAATCACGACCGCGAGGGCCGCGGCATTCGCCAGCAAGACGATGCCTAGGGTGGGATCCAGGAAGGAGTTCATCCGCCTAGTTCGAGAGCCTGATCCTGGCCGTCCGCCCGACCTGGTTCGCGCTGCCGAAGACCTTGATGAGATCGGCGGCGGAGATGCCGACGCTGACGATCATCGAGTCAGACGTGCTTTTGAAGACCTTCGCGGCAAACATGGTGGGGTTGCTCGTATTGTTGGCGCCGGCGCCCCGCACCGAGATCACTTTTCCGGGAATCGAATTCGAGTTGCCGTAAAGGTAGACCTCGGCGTCCTGCCCCACCGACACTTCGTCGAAGAGCTTCTCGGGCACCGTGGCCTCGACATACGACTTCGCGCAGTCCACGAGCTCGCAGAGGACGGTCCCCTTGACCACGTCCGAGCCCTTAGCGACCCGCACGGATTGGACAAGGCACAGGGACGGGGCCAGAATCGTCGCATCGGAAAGTTTGCGGACGGTTTCCTCCTCGTGGGCGAGCTGCCGCTCGAGCGCCTGCCTCCGCTTTTCCTCGCGGGCGTGCGATGCCTCCGCTTCCGAAAGCCGGAGTGAAACTTCATCGAGACGCTGCTGCGCGTAGGGCGCCCCGGAATAGCCGTCGAGCAGCACGCCTTTGCGATTTGCCTCCAGCTCGGCTTTTGTGCGGTTGAGCACCGCCTCCAACGAAGCGACCTCGTTGGTCATCTCTTTTTGCTTTGTCAGGGCCGAGTCGTAGGCCTGCGCGGAATCGGCTCCTTTGCCTGCGAGCACCTTTTGGCGCTCGAAGTCCCTCGAGGCCTGGTCACGGGTTTCCTGCATCTTGCGCAGCATGCCCTCCGCTTCCGCCGCTTTCAGGGTAAGATAGGCTTCGTTGGATTCGAGATGCGATTTCAGGCGTTCCTGAAGAGATTCGCGGAGGGCCTGATATCCTTTGATCTGGACAAGGAACCCGTCGATCTGGGCGGCGGTCTGCTCCATTTCCGAACGCACACCGTCGATATTACCCGTGTCCAGACGGTCGTTTTTGATGACAAAAATTCTGTCGCCGGTGTCGACTGTCTCGCCCGCCGTCAGTTGGTCGCTCACGACGACCCCGTCGATCGGCGACTGGACGAGGACGATCGGGGCGTTGACGACCCCATTGATACTGGCGGAGGTCAGCACCCTGATGCCGATGGTGAAGCACGCCACCAGCAAAAACGCCACGGCCAGCGTCACTCTCGTTTTCTTGCTGAAAACCAGTTTACCCAAACTCAGGCGGTTGTTCTGTTGTATCTGAGAACTCGATGCGTCCATGCCTGATTTAGTAAAACCGCTCTTCGCGACACAAGAGCGGATGGCAATTTCCGCACGAATACGGGTGGGGAAAGGAGTGTTGCGTGAACCGTTGAGCGGAGCCCGATTATACAATTTAATAGGGCCTGACACCGATTCTCAGCTGCTAAGAGACGCACGCAACTGACGTTTGAGCACCCGCAAAAACCACCGGAGGCGCTGGCCGGCGGGGCGGCCCGAGGCCACCTGGCGCACATTGGCGGCGATCTCACGGAGGCGCGCCGGTGAGAGGCCGGGATAGTCGTGCCAGGCCGCGTCATCGGCCGGGAGCGGTTCGGTGAAGAGGCTGGCGTGACCCATGCGCCCCGGCGCCAGGCGGGCGAGCGCGGCGTTGCCCTCGGCATGGACGGCGAGGAGATCGCGGCGCGCCTGCGGCGAGAGCCAGGCCCCGATGCCGGTGCCGCGTCCGGCGCCCGTGGCCTCGAGACGGGCGGCCGCCAGCACATCCCGCTCCTGGATAAACGCGCCGCCACGAAGCGAGCCGCGCCTGAGGTGACGAAGAAATTCGAGGTGATCGCGATCCGGGCTGGCATTGCGCGAAAGGGCGTCCAGCGGCTGGGTCAACCCTGAAGGAACGGACAACCCCAGGGCCTGGTCAAAAAAGTCCGAGACGATTCCGGAAGACTGGACGGCGGCCTCGTAGGGGCGGACCGCCACGTGTTCGGCCCCGAATGCGGCGACCCAAGGAGCGAGAATCGCGTGGGTGCGAAGCCGGGGGGCGAAGGCCTCGGCGAAGGCACCGAACTCCACGTCCTGCCCGGGGTTGCCCTTGATGTATTCCCCATAGTGCGCGGCCAGCAGGTGATCCTGACGCCGGACATATGCGACGACCCGGGGGGCGTAGTGAAAGGTCGCCGCAAACCGGGCGAGGAGTTGGGCGCCCGCCTTCACCCAGTCCGGGGAGAAAGCGATCTCATGGGCCGACTGCAGGTCGAAGAGATCCTCCGCCGAGAGGATGACGGTGCCGGCCCCGAGCCGGGTGCGTTCGCTTTCCAGCGCCTCGAAGAAATCCTGCACGGAACCGAACGGAGCGCAGAAACGGCGTTGCTTCTCCCAGAACCGCTCCGCCTCCGCCCGCTCGCCGACGGCCTCCAAAACCTCCCGGCGCAGGAGAACGAAGAGGCGATAGTGGCTGATGGAAAAAGAGCGGACCCCGTGGGTGGAAGGAGGTTCGGCGGGGTAAAGCAGGCCGCGCTCGCTTAAGCCGGCCGCATGGCGGGTCAGAAAGGACTGCAACGCCGTCGAGCCAGTCTTGTGCTGGCCGATGTGCAGGACGAGTTTCGCGACGACGGGACCGCTCATGGTTTTATGCCCCAGCCGATAAGGCGCGGCGGAGTGAGCACGGTGCGCACCGAGACCCCGACCAAGCCGGCCAGGAACACCTCGCGGACGGCCTGTTCACTGAAGCGGTAGTAATCGCCCGGATAGTTGTGTTCGCCGAGTATGACCGTGCCCTCGCGCAACACGGGGGTCGTGGTGATTTTCGCCAGCACGCGGAGAACAATGCCGAGCACGGAGCGCTTGGGGGCAAAGGTGCGCAAGCCGCTGCCCGCGTATCCCGGCACACCGATGACAATGAGGCCGCCGGGGGCCGTCACCCGATGGATTTCGGCGATCGTTTTCCAAAAGCACCGGTCGTGCTCAAGGGTGGCGTTGCAGACCACGCAGTCGAAGGAGGCGCTTGCAAAGCAGTCCATCCGGTTGGCGTTGGCCTGGATGATTTCGCCGCCGTCGGCGGGGAAGGCGGTATCCATGTTGATACCCACCTTGAGCGAGGCCGCGCGGAGACTGGCCATGCGCAACAAGCTCTCCGGTCCCGGCACGGCACCCACCTCCAAAACCCGGCCGTGAATGGGTGAGAGCGAGCAGATCTCCTCGAAAGCGTGATAGACGGCAGGAGTCATAAAATGTGCCTCCCGGTCGGGGCGGCGCCCGATGAGTGTGGGCCACGGCGCCACGCACCCGCAAGCCCGGAGGTGGCGCGGCGCGCAGCAGTCGTCCCACCTCGACGATTCGCTACAAGGTAACCTTCGCGCCGACTGGGAAATGGTCCCCAACCGTTCCGGCGGTGATAAACGCGGCGAACCCCTCCCCTCCCAGATCCCCGGCGAAATCCAGTTCTTATCCGTTTCTATCAGTAGTTGGCCTTAAACTGGAACCGGACGAAACGCTTGGCATTCGTGGTCAGGACCGCGGTGTCGTAGTATTTCAAAGTCACCCGCCCGTCGTCGCCCGGTGTGCTCTCCAGTAATTGCAGGGTGGCGTCGTTGCTTGACCAGGTGACCAGATCGCTCGAAACCTGCGGGATCACCGTGATGTCACTGGCGCCGCCGGAGACGCGGATTGAAAAGGTCAGGTGCGGCTCGTCATTGAGGGTCTCGACGACAGGCCCCATCTGGGGCACGGCGTCCGCTAGAGTCGGATTGAGACCGTAGATGTATTCGGCAAAATTACTGAGCCCATCCCGGTCGGGGTCGGCAGAGGGGCCGGCAAACGCGTCATTGCTGGCGATCGTGCTGGCCCAGAAAAGATTTTTCCAAGTGGCAAAGGTTTCCGGATGGGCAACGCCGCCGGGCATGCCGCCGGGCATGGCGGAGACCGTCCAGTTGGCGACGACCGCGGGGCTAGGATTGGAAAAAGGATTCAGGAGGAGCAGCGATGGACCGTAGCCGTCGGCGGACGTCGGCCAGGGCGCAACGTCGTCGAAGGTAAAGTCGCGGAGGGCGGAGCCATCGGCGGCCTGAAGACGGAGACGCTCGCCGCCGTTGGAAAGGTTGCCGGTGTATTGGCCGGCAATAAGGCTGTCATAGTCGCGACCGTAGCGGGTTTGGAAGGCGGACAGGGTGTTGACAATCAGCACACTGGCTCCGGGTGCCACATATCGAACCGCACCGGTGGTGAAGTTGAACGTGATGCCGACGGTGAACTGAACACCGGAAAGATCCACGGGCGCGGAGCCGATGTTCGTGAGCCGGACGAATTCAAACGTGTCGGCGTCGATGATGCCGGCGGCGGCCTCGGCAGTGGTTTCCGTGGGCGGATGATACATGAGCTCGGCAATCACCAGGTTGCTGCTGGAGGCGGCTTGAGGCTCAAGCGTGAAGGTGGCTTCCGTGATCGGGCTCCATTCGCCGGTGGTATTGTTGCGGGCGCGGGCTTTGACGGTCTGAATCTGGCCCATGGGAAAGGCGTTGGTGTAGGTGATCGCGGCGGGATTCAAGGTGCCGCCCGGCAAGCGCGGATCCTGACCGTTCAACGTGTAGTAAACGGTGGACGTCTGACCGGCGGTCGCGACGCTGGACGTGATGCTCAAGGAGTAATTGAGCGGAACTACACCACCGAACTGGCTGAAGACCGGCGGCTCGGTCAAGGGCCACAACCCGGCGTCGCGGAGCATCTGCCGGCCGGCGGTGGCACCGAGGAGATAGGAGCGCCGGCCGGTGCCGGGGGCGACCCAGGTATCGTAGGCGCTGGTGTTGAGGTTGGAATTCGTATTGTAGAGCACGAGCGGCCCGACCTCGGTGACCAGCTCGCCCAAACGCTGGGCAAAACGACTCTTGAGCGGTCCGGAGCCGTCCGGGTCGCGATCATCCAGCATACCGCCGTTGAACTGGTGACGATTCACGCGGTCGGCAAACCGGAGCTTGAACTCCGGACTGGTGATGAGCCGGTTGAAGATGCGGGGCAGATGGTGAGTGCCGTTGGTATCCTGCAGCAAATCGGTGTTGAGCGTGTCGTAACTGACCGGCTTGTTGTAATAACTGCTCACGTTGAATGCGCCCTCGGCATCCCAGACGGAAAACCGGAACACGCTGTTGCGCCCGGTGGACCGCTCCCGCGCGAGCACGAAATTATTTCCCGGCCAGTCCCAGGTCGCGCAATAGATGTTGAGCAGGTAGTAGTCCGCCGCGTTGTCCATGTCCATCTGGGCGGTGACCGCCTCCCAGTTCGCCGCGACGCTCAAATCGGTGTCGAGCGCCGAGAGGATCTGGTCAAAGGCCGTGGTGTCGCCGTCCACCCACTCCTTGCTGCAGTTCACATCCCACAAGTCGGAACTTTTGTAATGCTCCTGAAAAAACGATTCCCGGAACCGTTCGGTGAGATTGAACACGCCCTTGTAAACCGCGTTCATATACATCGAGCAGAAAAGCCCGCGCGCGCCCACGTGCCCCATGTCTAGCCAGAGCCGCCGGACCAGTTCGTCCGTCACGAAGGGATTGCAGTTGTCGTTCTTGCCCGCGCGCAAACGGAGGCTGTCAAATTTATGGACGGGGTAATTCGTGAAGAGAGTGTAGTCCAGTGGATTGGATCCGTAGTCGCTGTTGAAATGGATGTTTAAAGAAGGCTTCTGAACTGAATCCACGGGATTCCACGGCGAATCCGTCGCCACGTTCTGGAGGTTGTAGCGGGGACGTTGATACGGGCTGCCGCTCAATCTCAAACCGACGTCATCCCGCAGCGGTGCCTGGCTGGCGGGATAATAGCCCGTCGGGGAATAAAACTCAAAATGCGTGGCGCGTTCGAAGGGAAACCCGTCACCCTCGGGGTTGTTGTAGTCCGTAGGGGTCCAGGCCTGCCAGATGCTGCCATTGGCTACACCCATCCAGGATCCACCGTTGATGGCCATGATGCCGAAGGGCTTGTAGAAATCGCGGGCGGCATCGGCGGTCAACAGCAAGGCCGGAACGGTGGTGAGCGCCGCCGGCTGCTTCAGCAGATAACTGTGGGTGACCGCATCCGAAGGAAGCGAGCCGGCCAGAAACGCCCGTGAGCGAACCACAATGCCGGTTTTTTCATTGGGCTGGGTCAGCACCAAGGCACCACTGTAAGTGGAGCCGTTGAGCAAGGTGGGATCTGAACCGTCCAGCGTGTAGCGAACCACGCTGCCCGGCGTGGCGCTCGACAGCTGCAGCGTCAGGGAACTGGCGCTGTAAACACCCCCCGGCAAAGTAGCGTTGGCTGCATCCTTGAACTGCGGCGCGGCGACTTGTGCCGGGTAAAAAGCCCCCGAATTCTCACCTTCAGGAGTGGCGGTGTCGAAAAAGCCGAACTGGGCCGTGTTGGCCGGATTGCGCCCGTAGGAACAAGAGAAAACCTGCGACGGATAGGCCGGCGATAGTTGGTCCACCATCGTGCCCAAGGCGTTGAACAGGCCGAGGTATTCGCCCGCCCGGCCC
Source organism: Verrucomicrobia bacterium IMCC26134 (assembly GCA_000972765.1). Taxonomy (GTDB): domain Bacteria; phylum Verrucomicrobiota; class Verrucomicrobiia; order Opitutales; family Opitutaceae; genus IMCC26134_A. The sequence continues at coordinate 2,862,676 of CP011265.1, forward strand.
AGCTTGAAACTGGAATGGATCCGCAGCGCCGGACCGGCGGGAGCGTTGGCCTCGTCCCGATCATCGCACAAGACGAGCAGGAAGCCGTTGGCAGGGATGGTCGTGCCTGACGGGAAATACCATTTCGCGGGTTGCGTGGCGTTATCCGTAAGCGACCAACCGCCGATGTTCACCGGGAACGAATCCGTATTACGGAGCTCCACCCAGTCCACAAACGCCGCAGGCTGATCATAGTCGTTTTCGGAACCAGGCGGAGGGGTGAAGGGGGTGTTGAGCAGCCCCTCATCCACCACACCTCCGGAGGGTTCATAGCGGCCAATGAAATATCGCCAGGCGCTGCCGTAGGCAACCAACTGGTCGGAACCGGAGTTGGTGGACATCGTCAGGCCGGCGTTGATTTTAAATTCCGGGGTGGGGATGTGTTCGGTGATTTTTTCGGGCGCGGAGTAGGTGGACGGTTGCTCCGCGTTGTGGGCCTGAACAGAGAGGACATTCCGGCCCGGAACCAGCCATCGTGAAGCCGGGCCCAGGTAATACTGAACGCTGCCGTAGTAGGACGGCATGACGTTGTAAGCCGGCTGGCTGGCATAAATAAAATGGTTCACTGGTCCACAATTGGCCCGCGCTATTTCGTGACCGTTGAGGTAGGCCACAAAGCCGTCGTTACACTCAATCTGCAGCACCAACTGGAAGTAGGAGGAGGCCTTCTCCGCGGTGACTTGAAACTCTTTCCGGAGATAGACGGACGGCGCCTGGTTCAACATCGTGCCGGTCAGATCGGTTGACAGCCCGCTAAAGCCGTAGCCCGCCGGCAAATTCCCCGTGCTCCACGAGCCGTCCGCAAAATCCAGGGAATTCCATGCCACGCCGCTTCCCAACTGGGCAAACTCGCTCGTTGGCCAGGATAATCTCCGGTCGCTGGCTCCCGCCATGAATTCGTTGATGATCACAGCCCCTTGTGCGGAAGCGCCGAGCACGCAGGCCATCACCGGAAAAAGGAGTTTTGAGAAAGAAAAACACCCCGGAATGCCGCTAAGGGCTCTGCGTAACTTTTTAAAATTCATGTGCTCGTAATCCACGATACCAGCACGCGAAGTCCAGACGAATGCGGCGGGTCGGGCCACTGGCTCGGGAGTAAGTAATTCTACTCCCAGCGGACGTTTTTTGAGTCGCAAACCGGCCTTGCAGCGCCTCGCGATCTTTGCCTTTCAAAGCCAGAACCGGTCCGCACGCCCCACCCCGCTCCCAACCCGGATCCCCGGTGATACCGGCGTCGCGTATAAACCCGACGTCTTTAACGCAGAGGCGCAGCGAAGCGTTGAGTTGAGCCCGATTTGTCAATGCGTCCGGGCCTGACTCCGTTGCTCAGCTGGACCGGACATACCAATCGTCGAACCGGGAGAGTTCCTCGTGCTTGCGCCGATACCCGGCCGCCTCGAGCAGCCGGCGAATCTGCTCTCGCATCGGGGTGTGGTTGTGCTCGCAGGTGATGACCTTGAAGGGATAGCGGGCGAAATCCAGCTCCTGCAGGATCGCGAACTCGCTGCCTTCGGTGTCGATGGACAGATAGTCCGGGTCCGCGGGGGCCCCGTGGCGACGGAGCAGGTCGTTCAGCGAGAGGGTGGACACCTGGTAGCTCCGTTTCGCCGCCCTGACCTGCGCATGGCGATCGGACTGGGAAAAGTCGCTCAGCGTGGAAAACTCGGCGACATCGACCTCGTCGAAGTCCAATCGATCGCCCGTCCTCGACCAGACGCACTCGGTCTCGATGGCGCAATCCCGGTTCTTCGTCAGCGCCGCATGCCAGCAGCGCGCCGGCTCCGCCAGGATGCCCTTCCACCCGAGCCGCTTCTCCAGCAGCCAGCTGTTGCTCAGCGCGACGCCGTCCGCGGCGCCGAACTCCACGAAGAAGCCGGCGCCCCGCCGCTCGCCGAGTTCGGAAAGGACGAACAGGTCCTGCATCAGCTGCGAGCGAGAGTAGCCGAACTGGCGGAGGAACTCCGGCCGACGCGGCCCGGGAACCTGACGGATCAGGCCGGCCAGCAGCTCGAGGCGTTCGCCCTCCCCCAGGCATTCGCCGATACCGGCTCGCTCGACGACGCTCGCCGCCATGGCCATCCGCGCGAGGCTTCGCTCCGCCCGGTCCGGTCGCAGCCATTCGCGGAGGGCCGACACCAGTTGCTTGCGGAGCCTCATCTGAACGAGGGCAGACGGGGAGCGAGCGAGGCGAGGCGCTGCGCAGGACTGGCCCGCGCGATCTCGAGGCGACCGAGCGGCGTCCAGCCCTCCAACAATCGGCGCTGGCCCGGAGCGGAGGCGAGGATGAGTCCGTCGAAGCTGGTGGTGTGCCGCTCGAACGGCGATGAAATCTCGATCAGGTAGCCATGGGCCCGGAGGGTTGCCTCGACCGAGGCATGCAGCGCCTCCGAGTGGGTCGACACGAAGAGGCGATCGACGCGCTGCGCCGCCAGGGTCGCCGCAGCGCCTTCCAGCATCTCCGCTTCGAAGCCCTGGATATCGGCATGAAGGACATCGAGGCGGTCCAGCCCGTGGTCGCGCAGGAAAGCGTCCACCTGGAAGCCGCCGCGGCCGACCATGCCGTGGTGGAACGCGCCTTCGAGTCCGTTGGCTTTGAAATTATCCCGGCCTTCCTGGAGATTGGCGGCGTCGGCTTCGACCATGTGGCAGGTCGCATGCGGGCGGGCCTTCTTCAGCCACATCGAGTAGTGCGCCCAATAGGAGCCTAGCTCGAGCATGACGGGGGCTTCGACGGACAGACCGGCCAGCATCTCCTGGAAGCAATACTCCTCGAGCGGCTCATGCACGCCGCGATTGATGACGAGCAGGTCGCTGAAAGAGCCGTAATACGAACCCGGCCCGCGGAGAGGGACCCGGTTGCCATTGTGCAGGATGACCCTGCCCGACGCATCGACGTAACCCGCTTCCGGCACGCGGGCGATCAGCAGGTTGACCGGATCGGCGACGACATCCCGGAATCTCTCGTCGAAGCGCAGAGGCTTACCCAGGCAGGTCGGGTCCGCGTAGGGCTCCGGGGCCGCCGGGGGTGGCGGCGCGGCAAATAGTTTCCTGAGTTTCTTGAAAGGGGACATGCGGATGAAGTGGCCTCGGCTCGATGCCCGCCGCGCCGGGCCCGAAGACTCTTCGCGGCAAATCGATGGGGATACGGGAAGATCGCCAAAGACCTCGCACGCAGGCAAGATAATCGGACGGCGGCGCTCATCCGTTGCCTCCCTTCCCCTGCCCTGCGGAAAGGGGCTGTCATTTTAAACAAATCTGTAGCCGGTTTTAAGGTGGGAGGCGACCGCTGGGCGCGCCGCGCAAACCTGGGGACGGCCCAGCGGTCCGTCCCTAGCCCCACGCAAAAAAGGCGCCCTCGCGTGAACGAGGGCGCCTTTTGCAGACAGGCCGAAATCCAGAGGTCGGCCAGGCTTTAACGGCGGCGGCGCAAAGCGACTAATCCCAGGACTGCGAGGCCGGCCAAACCGGCGCTGGTGCCCGGCTCTGGCACGGACACCACGGTGCCGGTGCTGAGCAAGGTGGCATCAAGGTCAAAAATATTGGCGGTGTAGACACCGGAGGTCGGGACGAAGTAGGCCGTGGAGTTAAAAACCATCTCGCCGGCGGAGAGATGCACGACGTCTCCCAGCTGGAGGAATAAAGATGAGAAGGTTGAAACATCAGTTATGTAAAAGTCGGCAGGGACTACGGGGCCGTAGGTAACGCCGGTGTTACCGTAGTTCACCAGTAAAGCGGGGCCGCCGTTCACGCTGAAGCTGATGGTGCTGGCGGTGGCGATCACTCCCCCACTGCCGCCCTGGGTCAGCGCGTTGCCTACGCCTTCGAACAAGAACACGCAGGCGGAGGCGGTGGGCGTGGCCGAGATGGTGAAATCGAGAGGCTCGAGCAGGGCCATGCGGAGCTTGCCGCCGTCAGCGAGCGAGAAGCTAAGGTTGGCTTGGGCGAATGCGGATGAGGCCGCGCCGAGGGCAAGAGCGGCGGAGAGGACTAATTTATTAATGAGTTTCATAAGCGGGTTGGGACGTTGGGGGGGGGAGAACTTACGCAACTCTTATATCCTTAAAAATACGGAAGTGGAGCCGGGCGATACCCTTGGCCTTTCGGGTTAAAACCGCGCTGGAGCATCTTCGAGAAAGTCATAGCCACAAAGAACACAGAGGACATACCTCCGTTAACTTCATATCTTTGCGATCTCTGCGTTCTTTGCGGCTAATAATTCGGTCGAATGCTCACAGGAATTGGCGGCTACGGCTCAACTAAAACCGCTCTAATCAACCAGCCGCGTTCCCTGCTCAGGATCGGTGGTCAGCGCGCGATACCAAGCGGCGATCAGGCTCGTGACCGGGCCTGGGAAGGGGGTGAAGGCGTGGTCGTCGAGCCGGGCGACGGGCGTGATCTCGCCCATCGTGCCGGTAACAAACATCTCGTCCGCCTGCTTCAGCTCGCAGGCCGGGATGTGGCCGACCTCGCAAGGCTGGGCGTGGCGCCTGCAGAGCTCGATCACCGCCGCGCGGGTAATCCCGGCGGGGCAGGCGCGCGTGGTCGACGTGCGCACGACGCCGTCTTTCACGATGAAAACGTGGGTGGAGTTGGTCTCGGCCAGCATGCCTTCGGTATCGAGCAGCAGGGCGTCATCCGCGCCGGCGGCGTTGGCCTCGATTTTGGCGAGGATGCTGGTGAGCTGGTTGCAGCTGTGGATGTGCTGGTCGAGCACGTTGGCGAAAGGCCGGCGTTGCCCGGCGGTGATCAGCGAGATGCCGGAGGCATTGTCGTAAACCGGCGCCTTGTGCTCGGCCAAAATGAAAAAGGAGCAGCCGAGCGTGTTGATGCGTGGATCGAGCCCGCTGGTGTATTTGATGCCGCGGGAGACGGTGAGCCGGACATGGACGCGGTCGCGCATGCCGTTGGCGGCGAGGGTGCGGCGGAGCTCGGACACGAGTGTCGCATCGGAAGGCATGCCCTGGTAACGCAACAAGGCGGCGCTCCGTCGCAGGCGCTCGAGATGGGCATCGAGGCGGAAGAGGCGGCCCTGGTAGAGTCGCAGGCCCTCCCAGACCGCGTCGCCATTTTGCACGCTCGAATCGAAGGGTGAAACGCCGGCCTGGTCGCGGGGCAAAATCGCGCCGTTTATATTGACCAGGAGGGCGGCGTTGGCGGGGTTGTTCGGTTGGAGCATGGGATCAGGCGATGAGGCAGTGGGCGCGGAGTTGCTCGTAGAGGGAGACGGCCTCGTCGTAGAAAGGCACGGCGGGGCGGGCGGGCTCCTCCTCGGGGGTGAGCTCGGTGGTAAAGCCGGTGGAGCCCCAGGTATTCGCATACCAGTGCCTGGCCCAGACACCATCCTGGGCATGCGGGCCGGCGGGCCAGTGCAGCATCGCCGGATCCCACGTCAGGCCCAGCGCGGAGCAGAGGGCGCGGAGTGTGGCCTCGGGGCGGGCGCGGAGCTGGGCGGCGTCGATGACCGGCGGTGGCGTGCCCTGGCCCGAGTGGAGGGCTTGGAAAAGCTGGAGCTGCCAAGGCAGGCCGGTCTCCGCGAGCGTCATCTGGGGATGCACTTTTTGGTAGCTGGCGATCACGCGGCCCGGGTGGCGGATAAGGAAGGCATGGTCGAGCGCATCGAGCCACGGGCCGAGCATTTCGGTCCGCATGTGGTGGGCCATGTGTTTTTGATACCAGACCGGCCGGGGCAAAGGCGGGGCGCCTTCGGTCAGTTGCTCGGCCACGACGTGCCAGACCTTCGACTGGCTGGCGATCACCTCGTCGCGCCCGGGATGCTGCAGGTCGGAGGACGACAGATAAGTCGCGTAAAAGGGTTCGTCGCTGACCACGCAGTCCGCGCGCGAAGAAAAACTGCGCATGAGCGCGGTGGAGAGATTACGGGGTCCGGACCAGAGGGCGAGGCGGCGGGTGAGAGCAGGTGAGGACATAATGGCAAGGGTGGATCAGCGGTTGATTTCGGGTGGCAGGTTGCGAATGAAAAAGTCCAGGCGACGGCGCTTTCCGGGTGCGCTCTCGGCCGCGCTGTGACCGACCCCGGGCAGGCGCAAAAACTCAAAGTCCTTGCCGGCACGCACGAGGCGCTCGACCACCTGCAGGGTGCTGGCGGGATCCACGTTGGTATCCTGTTCTCCAACCATGAGGAAAAGGCGGCCCCGGAGTTTCGCGGCGTCCTCCAAGTTGGAGGCGGCGACATAGCTCCCGTCGAGCGGCCAGCCGAGCCATTGTTCGTTCCACCAGATCTTGTCCATGCGGTTGTCGTGGCAACCGCAGTCGGCGAAGGCGACCGAGTAGAAATCGGAGTGATCAAGCAGGGCGCGCATGGCGCTCTGGCCTCCCGCGCTGCCGCCGTAAATGCCGACCCGCGAAAGATCCAGCCCCGGCCGGGCGGCGGCGGCCGCCCGCAGCCAGGCGATGCGGTCGGGGAAACCCGCATCCTGAAGGTTTTTCCACGCGACGGAGTGGAAAGCGCGGCCACGATGGTTGGTGCCCATGCCATCGGCCTGGACCACCACATAGCCGAGGCGGGCCATGGCCTGCTGGCGCGGCAGCAGGGAAAAGGCCTTGGGCGCGAAGGCATCCTGCGGTCCGGCGTAGACCTCCTCGACCACGGGGTAATGCCGCGTGGGGTCGAAGCCCGGCGGGCGGATGATGACGCCGTAGATAGGCGAGTGCCCGTCCCGACCCGGCGCGGAGAAACGCTCCGGCGCACTCCAGCCGGTGGCAAACAAGGCGGAGGCGTCCGCGCGTTCGAGGGTGGCGATCAGCGCGCCGGTGTCGCCGCGGCGCAGTTCGGTGACGGGCGGCAGATCGACGCGAGACCACGTATCGACAAACCAGCGACGATCCGGCGACCAGACCACGTGATGCGTGCCCTCTCCCTCGGTCAGGCGGATGAAGCCGGAGCCGTCGAAATTCACCCGGCAGAGATGCAGGTAGTAGGGATCCTCTCCCGGACGCACGCCGCCGGCATAAAACCAGATCTGGCCACGTGTGGCGTCCACGGTCTCGACTTTTCGAACCACCCACTCCCCCCGGGTGAGCTGCCGGGGAGCGGCTTGACCGGCCACGTCGTAAAGCCAGAGATGCGCGTGGCCGTCGCGTTCACTGATCCAGAGGAGCTGGCGATCACCCGGCAGCCATTCGCGCCAGGTCTTGTTGGTGTAGTCGATGAAGGTGCGGCTGGTCTCCTCGACCACGGTGCGCACCGCGGCGGAAGCTGCGTCGAGGGCGAGGATGCGGTAGAGCTGGTGACCGCGCTGGTTGTAGTCGAAATAAACTTCGCGGCCGTCGGCCGACCAGCGGTAGTTGAGCCTGCCGTCGGTGGTGAAAAAAGTCGGGCACAGGTCGCGATCGATGGCGCGCACCGTAAAAGGAGTGGCAGGGTCGGCCGTGAGCTTGACCAAAATCGGGGTGGGATCAGGCAGCGGATCGCCGGGCTTGATGTAGTCGAGCTGACGGGTGCGGGGCGGGAGCTGGCCGGACGGCGAAGAATCGACCAGGGTGATTTGGCGAACCGGCACGCGCGTCAGGCGGGTCAGGACAAAGGCGCGGGCATCGGGCGCCCAGGCGGCGGGGCCGACGTAAGGCCGCTCGGCCGTGCCGTCGCTGGTCACACGGAGGTCGGCGCCAGATGCGTCCGGGCCGGTGGGATGGAGCACCACATTGTTATCCACCCAACGAAGCTCCCAGCGGCCGTCGGGCGAGCGATCCGGCGGGCGGGAAGCGGAGTCGCGGGGGGGAGGCGGAGCGGCGGGACCTTCGACGAGGAGGTGCTGGCGGGTGTCGTTTGCCTCGAGGACACCCAGGGTCTGACCGGAGGCGTCGGCGACCAACCAGACGTGGCCCTCGTAGGTTTCGCGCCGGAGCCGGGCGCCGGCGGCGATGGTGTCGTATGGCTGGCGGTCGCCGGCGTGATCGACCCAGAAGAGGCGAACGGGACCGGCGGTCGTATTCGTGAATTCGATCGCGGTGGCCGGGCCGGTGCCGTGGCTGCGCGGCGTGCGCCGCGAGAGCTTCATCTCGCTGGTCCGGGTCTCCGGCGCGGGCGGCAAGCCGAGCTCGGGCGACGTGTCCGCGCGACGAAGCGCGCCGTCGGTGGCGTTGACCAGCACGTATTCGCGCTTACCCGGGGCGATGGAGACCTCATACCAAAACCGTTCGCCATCGGGCAGCCAGTGCGGGCGGACCTCGTCGCGATAAACGGAATCGCGGGTGGAATCGGCCCAGCTCAGGGCATTTTCTATGCGGACGGATGAATCCAAAGGAGTGGCGCGGACCGCGCAGAGAGCGGAGAGAAAAAGGGTGGAAAAAAGGAGGGAGGAACGAGACACGGTTAGACGAAGGCAATGGGCGGCAGGTGCTGGATCAGCCCGCTGCAATCGGCAACCGAGGCGCGCAGCAGGGCCTCGACCTCGTCGATTTCACGCGGGCAGCCAGCGGTGAGGTTTTCGCAGCCGTCCTCCGTCACGACGACGGTGTCCTCGACGCGGATGTAGAGCTCCTCCTCGGGCACGACCAACTCGGGGTCCAGCGCGAAGACGAGGCCCGGGGACATGGGACGATCATACCACGCCGCCGATTCGTGGACCGGCATCCCGACGCCGTGCGAAAGCGGACGGGGGCTCTCAAGCAGGCGCAGCGCGGCGGTGCGGTAGACGGGTTTCGACCAAGACCTTGCCTCGACGACGGGGCGGAGTTTCTCCGCCGCCTCCGCCAGCACCTGGGCCTTGGTGACATGAGGACGGATGAGGGAGAGCAGCAGGTTGTGATGCTCGAGCACGAAACCGTAGAGCTCGCGCTGCAAAGGCGAGTAGGTGCCGTTCACCGGCCACATACGACCGATGTCGGAGGTGTAGTAACGGAAATCCGGTGCGTAATCAAAGAGCACGAGGTCACCGGCGCGCAGGGCGGTGTTGTTCCGCCAATAATGCATCATCCAGATATTGGCGCCGGTGGCGATGATGGGGCGGTAACCGGCGGAACGGGCTCCGGCGGCGAGAAAAACATAGTCCGCGACGGCGCCCAGCTGGTATTCGAAAACGCCGGGACGGGAAGCCTTCATCGCCTCGATGCAAGCCAGCGCGGTGAGCGTGGCGGCGTGGCGCATGAGGGTGAGCTCGGCGGGGGATTTTTGCAGACGCTGGCGATGGAGCGCGGGGGAGAAATCGCGAACCAGAACCCCGGGCGAAAGCGCGGTGATGCGATCGCGCAAATGCGCCTCGCGTGACGGACGGGCGTCGAGCGGATCGGCGGCGATGCGGCGCTGCCAATGGCGCAGCGTGTCCTGGCATTGGCGGATATTCTCGGCCGGCGCGTGGGCGAGCCAGAGCGTGCCGACCAGACCGGTGAGGTCGGCCACCAAGCGGGAAAGCGGGCGAACCTCGTCGATACCCGTGCGGACGCGCACCGCGTCCCCGTCCTCGTGGCAGAGCGTGGGACCGTCGCTCTTTTCGTGTTTCGGATCGTGAGGAGGCAGGTAAAGCACGCCGCGCCCGGACTGCACATCGAGCGTGAGGTAGGCGTGCGACCCCTCGATACCCGTGAGGTAGTAGAAATCATTGTCCTGCCGGATGGGATCATAGCCGGGCACTTCGGGTGCGCTGGCGAGGACGGCCAGCCCGCCCTCCAGTTCGGCCAGAAACTGGCGGCGGCGGAGCGTCAGTTCGGAGGCGGAAAAATCGGTTTGAAACGGCAGGGTGGAGGCGCGGGGAGAGTTGGACATGGAGAAAGAAGACGGGGGCCGGGGTGGCTTATTTTTCACGCAGCCAGACGATGGATCGACCGCCGCGATTGTTGCGGGCGTAATTGGGTATGGCGAGCAGGGCGGAGCCGTCGGTGTAGTGGCCGCCCAGTGTCAGCACCCCGCCCAGAAGGTCGGGCCGCCACTGGGTGGAAAGGGGGGCGTCGGGCGCGAGGATGGCGTCGAGGTTTTGATCCACGCGCTCGACGTTGTAGATAAGCGGACCGTAGCGAAGCGCCACGCGGCCGCGATTAGCGGTCACACGCTCATCGCAATGGATGCGCTGAATGGCGAGCGGCACATCGAACTCGACGCGATCGCCCGGGTTCCAGGACCGTTGAATGACCGCATAGCCATGGATTCGCTCGGCGGTTACCGGCTGGCCGTTGACCGTGATTTCACCCAGCTCGGAGCTGTTCGGAGTGGGGGTGTAGAGCGCGCTGACCCGGCGGTCGGGGATGCGCACATGGAGCGCACATGTGGGGGCCGAAGAGATTTGATCGACCGTGAGGGTGACGTGGCCGGACCACGGGTAGTCGGTAGACTGGGTCAGGCGCAGTTCGCCGGAGCCGGGCCGGTTTACGGTCACGGTGCCGCCGATGAACAGGTTAACAAACACCCGATCGGCGTCGGCGCTGTAGGTCCAGGTCGGGAGCTGGAGCAAAGTGCGGGCGATGTTACCCACGCAGCACGGGCAGATGTGCCACGGATAGCGGGCCTCGTCGGTGTCGAGCGCATTGGTGTAGGTGAACTTTTTACCCTGCAGATCGAGATCACTCAGGACGGCGTTGTAGAGCGTGTCCTCGTAGAGATTGGCGTAGCGGGCCTGGGCGTAGGCGAGGTGCAGGCGATGATTGAAGTAGAGCAACCCGATGTTGGCGCAGGATTCACAGTAGGCGTTATTCGGCAGAGAATAGTCGTCGCCGAAGCCCTCGGAAGTCTCGCCGCTGCCGATGCCGCCGGTGACGTAGTATTTGCGGTCGATAAGATTATTCCAGAGCGAGAGGGTGGCGCTTTGGTAATCCACGTCGCCAGTCGCGGCGATGACGTCAGCCATGCCGGTGTAGTTGTAGACCGCGCGCACGGCGTGACCGACGGCCGAGTATTGGCGGGTGACGGGCAGGTGAGTCTGGTCGTATTCGGCACCGGAATCGTCCGTGGCCCGGCCGCGACTATCCAGGAGAAACTTTCCCAGCGCGGCATAGCGTGCGCCGGCACGGGGTCCCTCCACCTGATCGACGAGGGTGGCGAAGCGGAAGAGCGCGAGCTCCATCCCCTGGTGTCCGTCGAACCAGGCCTGTTTGGGAGCGGGGCCGATGTGGTTGTCCCAACAGTCGGCAAGGAGGCGGGCGGCGTCATAGAGGCGGCGGTCGCGACCGCCGGTCATGCGGTAGTGGGCGATGGCCGCTTCGAGGAAGTAGCCGGCGACATAGCCCTCGTGCTCGGTGCGCAGGCGCTCGCTCCAGCGGACGGGCGCGACGCCATCCTTTTTCTCGCGAGCCGAGCCGAGGGTGAAGCGCGTCTGGAAGTAGCCGTCAGGCTGCTGGGCGGAAAGCACGATGGGGATCCACCGATCGACGACTTCACGCAGGGACTTCTGGGCGGCGGCGAGCTCGCTGTCGTCGCCCGGCTCGAGTTGCTGGGCAAGGCAGGCGGCCTCGAGGGTGTTGAGCACCCAGGCGTTGGAGAACGGATAGTCAATATGGGCCGGGGCCGGGCGGCCGGCGAGCTTTTCGGCGGCCGCGATGAAGTTGTTGATGCCTCCCTCCTTCAAGTCGGGTTTTTCGCACTCGGCAACGCAATGCGGTATCCAGTTTATTACCACATTTCGCAGGCGTTCCCTCCAGAACGGGGTGGTGACCGACCATGCATTGGGATCGACGGCGGCGAGTCGCGCGAGCGGAGCGGGCTCGAGGACCCGAACGTGGAGATCGTCGACGGAGCACAGTCCACCCGAGGTGACGGAAACGCCCACCGTATAATCACCCGGCGCCGAAAAGACGGCGGAGGTGGCCGGAGAGCAGTCGTTGACGAAGGTGATATCGCCGGGGCCGGAAAGTTTCGTCCAACGCAGCGAAGCATTCGGGCCGGGTTGGCCGGCGGTGACCACGGAGGCGTCGAGGTAGGTCTTTCCGCCCTCGACGACGACCCGGTCGGGGCCGGCGTCAACCAGCGGCCGGAAAAGCAGTGAGAGGCCAGAATCGTAAACGCGCCACTCCAGAACTCCGGTGGAAAAGTCCCCCTCGGGGTCGAGCTCGAGGCGCAGACGCTTGGTTTTCAGCCCGGGAAAGGAAGTGCGGTTGAACTGATTTTTAGTGACGCCAAGCCCCTCGGCTCCCGGCACGGCGAGAAACTTCGCTTGCGTCTGATCCCAGTAGAGCAGGCGGGAAGCGGCCGGCATGCGCTGGCCGCGCTGATCGTCATAGTAGTAGGCTTCGATGGCCGAGACGGATACCTCCACGGGCCAATCATATTGCACCCACTGGGTGCCGTGGCTCGGCCAGTTGCCATAGGTGCCGTGGGCGTAGTCGTTCGAGGAATGTGGCGCATGTCCGTCCTGGATGGCGGTCAGGGACTTGTGACCAGACACGGAGGAAGCCGAAGCGGTAGCAAAAGGGGCCAGGTTTGAAGCGGGCGCAGCGCCTGGCGCGGCCGATGCAATGCTGGCTGAGACCGCACGCGCCCCGGGATCGGAAGTGGATAGATTATCGGCCAGGAGGGCGCCCGCGCCGGCCAGGAACGTGGCAACCAAACGACGAAAAGGGATCATAAGGTGCGGGATCTTAAGGGGCATAGCTTTTAGCAGAGCCGCAGTCGGGAGGGCACAGGGCAAGACCGCGTGCAGTTTAGCGTATTTCCCTCGTGTTGAAATTACGGGGGGGCTTGCCGTTTTTACCTCGCTGGCGTGGCAGCTCGTGACAGCACGCTCCAGAAAAGGGCGAGGACTCGCCCCCACCGATTCCGTTTCCTATCCGGGGCCTGGCAACGGTAAGCTTCAACCCGTGGAGAAACCGCCCGTCATCTCGATCATCATTCCCGCCTTTAACGAAGCGAAGCTCCTCGCCGCATCGCTTCAGGCCGTGAAGGCGGCGGCGGGGGCGTTAACCGCCGCCGGCCTCGGCTGGGAACTGATCGTGTGTGACAACAACTCCACCGACCACACGGCCGAGATCGCTCGAGCCGCCGGAGCGAAAGTCGTTTTCGAAGGCATCAACCAGATCGGACGGGCGCGTAATACCGGAGCGGGAGCCGCTTCGGGCGAGTGGCTCCTCTTCATCGACGCCGACTCCCAGCCCTCCCGCGCGTTGCTGGCCGACGCGGCAGCCCTCACCTGCCGGCGCGATGTAATGCTTGCGGGCGCGACGGTGGCGCTCGACGGCGCGACCCTCGCCTACCGGCTCGTCTGCGGGGTTTGGAACACCGCGAGCCGTCTGCGCCGCCTGGTGGCGGGCTCGTTCATCCTCGTCCGTGCGGCGGCTTTTCGCGAGGTAGGGGGCTTCGACCTGAAGTTCTTCGCCGGCGAAGAACTCGATCTGGCGCTACGTCTCCAGAAAACGGTCGGCCGCCGCGAGCGCCAGCGCACGATCATCCTGCATCGTCATCCACTCGTCACCTCGGCGCGCAAGCTGCACCTCTACCGCAAAGGCGAGATGGCCCGCTTCATCCTGAAGTGGATCTTCCGGCCGTTTAAAACCGCCGCCAATCGGGAAGATTGCGCCCTTTGGTATGACGGACGCCGGTAGTCTACGCCGCGCCGGAAGGTGAGCCCCTCCAGCCTCAGTCAAAAACCTTCAAGGTCAGCGCGAGGTAGTTATCCAGCTCCTTCAAGCTGCTGAACTGGGTTTTGTTGCGCTCCAGGCGGGCGAGCAGGACCTCGACCGCGGCCACCAGCTTCTCGTAGTGGGCGCGACGGCCGGCATCGGTGAGCATGCTCGCATCCTTTGCGGCCGCCAAATCACGTTTCGGGTGGTTCGCTTTGTAACCATCGTGGTCGTGGCGGTATTCCTCCAGCGCCGCCGTGACCAAGCCGCCCCAATGGCCTTGCGCCAGCCGCTCACGGGTGATGAGCAAGACCGCGGTGGCGGCACCCTTGATGCGGTCGTCGTTCCATTTGATTTTGAGAGCCATGGTTAAGCAGGGATTGCGTTCGGCCCGGCGCCTGCGCGCGAGCTTCTTCTCGGAGGCGGCGTTTCAATTTAGGGTTTCGCGACGCCGGCCGGTTTCGGGGAAGCGCGCACGATGACCACGTCGTCGTAATGCAAGCCGCACCAGACGCGATCGCCCTCGTGGAAGGCCTGCATCATCGCGCTCTCGTTGGCCACCACCGCATTAAAAACCGTGCCGGCGTCGGTTCGCACCACGAGGTGGTCGATCGCGCCCTGGAAAATCTCCTCGGTGATCGTCGCCTCGAAGCTGTTTTGCGCGCCCTCGACCGGCGCGGAGGAAATGCAGACCTTTTCCGGCCGGACGGAGAGGATCGCCCGGGGCTCGTCCAGCGGCCAGGCGGAGAGCGGCACGCGCACCTCGAGGCCGCCGTCCAGCCGGATGAGGCCGGTGGCGCCGTCGCGGGAGAGCAGCTCGGCCTCCAGCAGATTGGCCTCGCCGATGAAGTCGGCCACAAAGGCGGTGCGCGGCTGGTGGTAGATGTCGGTCGCGGTGCCGAGTTGTTCGAGCCGGCCCTGGTTAAAGACGGCGATGCGGTCGCTCATGGTCAGCGCCTCCTCCTGATCGTGGGTGACGAAGACAAAGGTCATGCCGAGGTGTTTTTGCAGGCGCTTCAACTCGATCTGCATTTGATGGCGGAGCTTGGCATCGAGCGCGGAGAGCGGTTCGTCGAGCAGCAGCACGGCCGGGCGCGGCACGATGGCGCGGGCGAGGGCGACGCGCTGGCGCTGGCCGCCGGAGAGCTGGTGCGGCATGCGGTCCTCGAACCCGCCCAGGGCGACGAGATCGATGACCTCGGCGACGCGCCGGCGGGACTCGACGTCGGACACCTTTTGCATGCGCAGACCGAACCCGATGTTCTCCCGCACGCTCAGGTGGGGGAAAAGCGCGTAGCTCTGGAAAACCTGGTTCACGTTGCGGCGGTAGGGCGCGAGATGGGTGACCTCCTCGCCCGCGATATGGATGCTGCCCACATCCGGCGTCTCGAAACCGGAGAGCATGCGCAACAAGGTGGTTTTGCCGCAGCCGGAGGGCCCGAGCAGGGTGAGGAACTCGCCGGCCTGGATCTGCAGGGTGATGTCATCCACCGCCGTAAACGCGCCGAAGCGTTTGGTCACATTGCGAAGGTCGATCATGGGCTCGGTGTCTGGCATGGAAAGGGCGGTGGCGAAGGGACGATGAAGGCGCGAAGCGTCAGGTTCGGGCGCGCCGGCCGCGCCATTGCAGGGCGAGGTAGGTGAGCACGAAGAGCAGGGTGAAAACGATGCCGAGGGCGGCGCCGAAGGGCCAGTTGCGGGCCTTGGTGAACTGGTTTTGGATGACGTTGCCGATCATCGCGACCTTGGCCCCGCCCATCAGATCGGTGATGGCAAACATGCCGATGGCGGGCACGAAAACCAGCAGCACGCCGGCCGTGATGCCCGGCCAGGTCAGCGGGATGATGACCTCGCTGAAGGCGCGCACCGGACCGGCGCCGAGGTCGTGGGCGGCATCGACGAGGGCATTGTCCAGCTTCTCCGCGCTGCCGTAGACGGGCAGAATCATGAACGGCAGGTAGGCGTAAACCAGGCCGACCATGACGGCGGCGGGCGTGTAGAGCATCTCCAAGGGCGCGGGGATGGCGCGGGCGGCAAGCAAGGTGGCGTTGAGCAGGCCCTCGCTTTTGAGAATGGTGATCCAGGCGTAGGTGCGGATGAGAAAACTCGTCCAAAACGGGATCATGACCAGCAGGAGCAGGCGATTGCGCACGGCGGCGCGCTGCCGGGCGATGAACCAGCCGGCGGGGAAACCCGCCGCGAGGCAGATGGCGGTGGTGATGGCCGCGTAGAGCACGGAGCGTCCGAGCACCTGCAAATAAATCGGATCGAAGACGCGCGCGTAGTTACTCCAGGTGAAGGAAAAAACGACCCGCCCGAGGTCGTCGCGCGAACAGAAACTGTAAACCAGCAGGATCGCCATCGGCGCGACGACGAAGAGCAGGAGCCATACGATCATCGGCGCGAGCAGCAACCAGCCTGCCAGACCGGGCCGGCGGGCGTGGGGGTTCTCGGGATTGACTCCAGGGAGGGTCTGCATCGCAAGGCGACGGCCGGCGGGGTGCGGCGCGCTACTTGGTGTTTTTCAGATCGGTGATGAGCGCGTCGATGGCCGCGCCGACGTCGCCGATGTGGCGGAAGGTATCGAGCTTGCGGGTGGTAGTCGGGTAGCTGGCCGGATTGGCGAGCTGTTCGGCGGAGAGCAACTTGCGGGCGGGACCGTTGGGGTTGGTGTAGGGGAACTCGTCGGAGATGAGTTTGCTGACCTCGGGACGGAGAATGTAGTCGATGAAGAGATGGGCGTTCTCGACGTTGCGGGCGCGCTTGGGGATGGCGAGGAGGTCGACAAAGAGATGGGCGCCCTCGGCGGGCAGCACGTAGTGGAATTTCTTGTTTTCATTCCAGAGCGTGGCGGCCTCCCCGCCCCAGACCAGACCGAGATCCACATCGCCGTTGAGCAAGGCGGTCTTGGGGCTGTCGGAGTCGAAGAGTTTGATGCGCGGGAACCACTCGGCGAGGATGGGGCGGACGGCGGCCAGATTGGCGGGGCTGAAATCATTGAGGTCCTTGCCCAGCACGTAGAGGGCGGTGACGGCGAGCTCGCGGCCGTCATCGAGGGCGACGATGCGGTTTTTATACTTGGCCGAGAACATGTCGCGGTAGCCGAGGATAGGCTCGGTGACCTTCTCGGTGTTCACCACGATGCCGACGGTGCCGACCATGTAGGGGACGGTGAACTTCTGCTCGGGGTCGTGGGGCATGTGCAGATACTCGGGCATGAGGTTGCCGAAGTTTTTGAGCTTGGTCTGGTCGATGGGCACCAGCAGGCCGTCCTTGATCAAGGCCTCGGCGACGTAGTCGGGCGGCTGGATCAAGTCGTAGCGCGTGCCGCCGGAGAGCAGCTTGGCGAGCATCTCCTCGCCCGAGGCGTAGGTCTCGTAGCTGACCTTGATGCCGGTCTCGGCGGTGAAGCCGTCGAGCACGGCCTGCGGCACGTATTCGGACCAGGCGAAGAGCTTGAGTTCACCTGGTTTCTTGGCGGCGAAGGCACCGGAGGCGGAGAACGCGACCAGGCCGAGGGTGAGGAGGGTGCGGATCAGTTTCATGGGCGGTATGGATTAAAAATCAACGCGCGGCGAGGCGGCGCAGGTATTCGGAAAAAAGGACAAACGCGATGGTGGTCACGATGAAAACGGCCGACATGGCGTTGAGCATGGGATTGAGGCCCTTGCGCGCGAGGCCGAAGACCTCCTGCGGGAGCGTGCGGGACTCGAGGCCGTTGGTGAAAACGGTGATGATGTATTCGTCGAGGGAAAGCGTGAAGGCCATGAGCCCGCCGGAGATGACGGCCGGCAGCAGGCAGGGCATGATGACGAGAAGAAAGGCCTTGAGCGGCGTGGCGCCGAGATCGAGGGCGGCCTCCTCGAGGGCGGGATCGAGCCCGTGCAGGCGCGCCTGCACCGCGACCAGCACGAAAGGGAAACAGAACGTGACGTGCGAGAGGATGACGGTGGTGAACCCCAGCTCCAGCTGCGACACGGTGAAGAGGATGAGCAGGCTGATGCCCATGACGATCTCGGGCATGATCATCGGAATGCAGACGAGCGTCTGGATGGAGCGGGCGAAACGGTAGCGATAGCGATGCAGCAGCCACGCGCCGACCGTGCCGATGAGCACACTCAAGACGGTGGCGACGGCGGCGATGATCAGGCTGTTTTTCAACGCGCTCAGCAGCGGGGTGTTTTCAACCAGCGCGGCATACCACTTAAAGGTAAATCCCTCCCACACGACATTGAGTTTGGACGTGTTGAAAGAGTAGAAAACCAGCACCGCGATGGGCAGGTAGAGGAAGAGGAAGACAAGCGCGGTCCATGCGCCGAGGCTCCAGTTGAGGAGCCGCAGTCCGGTGGGGAGCAGCGGGCGTTTTGCGATCGGTGCTGGCATCAGGCGGCAAGCTTGGCGCCGATTGCACGGCAGCGGGCCGACTACGCAAGCGGTTAGACCCGCCACGACGAAGAAACTTACAAGTTCAAGGCGCGGGCGAGCAGGCGGCTGGCCTGCTTGGTGCCGACCTGGCGGAGGGAGCCGTCGAAGACGAGGGGCTCGACCAGCGGTTGAAAGGCGTCGGCCGGCGCATCCGCGACGGCGGGGGCGAGCAAGTCGAGGGTTTGCAGCGCGGAGGCCATGTCGCCGCGCGCGCCGAGATGGACGCTCAACCGGAGCGGTTGGTCGGCGAAGCCGCGGCCGGTCAGGTGGGCGATGCTGCCTGAACCGGAAAGCGTAAGCTGGGGCGAACGCAGGCTCAGTTCACCGATCTCCAGCTCGCCGGTGGCGCCCCGTTTTGCGCAAACCACGATGTCATCGAAAGGCAACTGGCTGAACTGGCGGGCGACGTTGTTCAATGCCGAGATTTGCGCGCCCCGCCGGGCGAGTTCGCTGTTTCCAGACAAAGCACCCGCGAGACCGGCCAGTCCCGCCACCGCGGAGCCGGCCTTGGCGAAGCGGTTGGTCTCCAGATTGAGGGCGCGAATGAGGCCTTTTTTGCCGCTCATCGTGACTTCGCCGGCGGCGGCTTTGGCGGCGGAGGCGGGATCACTCCCCTGCCCCGCCAGTCTGGCATCGAGAGCGAAGACGCCCTCGAGCGGCACCGTTTGCGCCGGAGAGAGAGCCCGCAGCAGGGGTCCGCTCACGATATCATGCGCCGAGACGTCGGCGACCAGCCCATAGGCCCCGGAGGGGCGGAGGAAATTCAAAGCGCCGCCGAACTTGAGAAACCCACCGCCAAACACCGCCTTGATCGCCCGGGTGCTCAGGGTGTCGGGCGTGAGGGCGATCGTGCCCTCGATATTGGTGACGTCCACACCCGGAGCATAGACGACACGCGCCAGCGACAACACCAGTTCACCGCTGTAGCCGGCCCAAAGCGGATTGGCTGCGGGAGAGACCGGAGCAGCGGGAGCAGCGGAGGCGACGGCTGGAGCCGGGGGCGCCACGGGCGCGAGGGCGGCGAAGGCCTGAAGGTCCTGCACGTGGAGATTCAAGCTGGACAGGCGGGCGTCGATGCGGGTCTGGCCGTCCTTCGGCGTAAGCGTGGCGGCAAGTTCAAGATCGGAGCTGCGTGAAGCGGATTTGTTGCGGAGGGAAATCGGGAGCTTGGCGATGAGGACTCCATCGGCCTGCCTGGAAACCTCGGCGTTAAGCGTGAGTTCAGGCAACTCGCCCGCGCTGCCGGCGCGCAGCCCGACGAGACTGAGCAAAGCCTTCGCGGTCAGGCTGTCGCCGACGGAGGTGTCGAAGGTGAGCAGGGCGGAGCCGCCGCTGAGCTGACTCGACCCCGCAAACAGTGGCTGGGCGGTGAGCGCGGAGAGCGCGCCGCGCAGCTCGCCTTTGGCGGTGAGCGGCGCGGCAGGCTTGCGGGTGAGCTCGACCGAGGCGCTCAACACGTCCCCGCCGTTGCGTTGCATCCGCAGTCGATCGAACCCGGCGGTGAGACCGGCCGGACCAAAGCGCGCGCGGCTGCCCTCGAGGCGAAGGGCGTCGAAAATAAACTGCGGGCCGGCCGCGGCGTCCAGACGGAGTCCGGGCAGGAGCAAGGGCGCGCTGGCGGCGGCGGCAAAACTATCTTCCTCCGCGCGCACCACCCAGGCGCCGGTGATCGGACCACCGAGGGTGAGGCCGGAGGGCAGGTAGGGCTTGAGCCAGGCGACCGGCAGGCCGAGCACGACGATATCACAGAGGTCGGCGCCGGGGCGGCTGGGCAGAAGTTTTTGCGTGGCGAGGTCGAAGCCGAAGGGCTGGCGGACCTCGACGCTGAGCACGGGAGCGGCGGCGGAAAGCGTGAGGGCGAGGCTCTCGACGCGCGGTTGTCCGGCCTTCATTTCAAAACCAAAACGCAGGTCGGCCTTGACCGGCCCGAGGGCGGGCGCGCCGGCGACACGCTCGAGCGAATCGAGCGAGGCCGCGAGCTGGCCGCCGATACGAAAACGGTCGGCGGCGGCGGCGGTGAGCTCGCCCGCGCCGGTGGCGCGGAAAGAGGGCAACGTGGTGCCGAGCAGGAAGGGCGCGAGGTCGGCGTCGGTGAGATCGATCTTCCAGTTGCCCGGAGTCTGGGTGGCGCCCGGCGACCAGGACGACGAAAGCTCGATGAGCGGATCGGCCCCGCTGGCGATGCGCAGGTGGTAGGTTTCGCCCTCGCCGGCGCGGGTGATGGCGATCTCCGTCTGCAACTTTGCCGGAGCGGCCAGGGAGGTGCTCTCGGCGGTGGCGTTGAACACCGCGGTGAGGGCCGCGAGCTGGCCGTCGGCGTCGAGGGTCGGACGCAGCAGCAGTTCGCTGATGAGTTTGCCTTGTTTCGCGCTGGCGTTGAGGGTGAGGGTGAAGGCGCCCTCGGCACCGGCGGCAATACCGCCGCCCTTGAGCGTGAAGGAGGCATCGACCGGTTGCGCGCCGAGAACGCGGAAGGTGCCGGCGAGGTCCACGCCCTCGGCGCGAAGCGAGGCGGGCAACACGATCGCCTTCAACAAACCGGCAAAAGGCGTGGACGCACCGGGTTCGCCCGAGGAGGCGGGGAAGGCCGCGGGATCAATGACGACGGCGACGTCATGCGCGGAGAGGCGGCGCACATCGATCTTGCTCTTGAGGAGGTCCAGCAAGGGGACCTCGGAATCGAAAGACGGAACGGTGAGCGAAAGACCGGGTTGTTCGTAGGTCAGCCCGCGCAGGTGCGCGCCACCGAGCGAGACGGAGACAGTATCCACCCGGGCCTGGATCCCCGGCTGCGAGGCCAGCGCCCGGCGGGCGATGAAAGTCTGCACCGAGGACATGAACAAAGAACCGGCCAGCAGAAGGGATAAAACCAGCGGGACGCCGAGCCAGAGGATGAGTTTACGCGAACGAGTCATGAGAGGAAAAAAGGGAGGGACAGCCAGCACGCGGCAAAGTTACGCCCGCGTCAACGGAGGCGGAAACCAGTGCGAAAAGGGACATAAAAAGCCCCGCCGAAGCGGGGCTGAGATGAGCGGAAGAAGCGGACGGCGGGCCCGCTTACGGCGTCAGCTGGAAGGTGTCGGCATCGGCGATGGCCTTGCGCAGGGTGGCGAGGGCGACGGTGTGGCTGTAGTTGGCCTCGACACGGTTCAAGCGGGCCTGGGTGAGGGCGACGCGGGTCTCGAGCACATCGAGCTGGGTGGCGGCGCCATTGTCATAGCGGACGTCGGATAGGCGGAGCGCCTCTGCGGCCTGCTCCACCACCTTCTCGGCGGCGCCGGCGAGCTCGGCGGCCTCTTGCAGCGAAGAAAGGGCGCGGCGGACCTCGACCTCGATGGCGAGAGTCTGCTCCGAGACACCGAGACGGGCCTGATAAAGCTGGGCGCGGGCCTGGGCGACCTTGCCGCGGGTGCGGTTGCCGTCGAAGATCGCCCAACTGCCTTCGAGGCCCACGATCCAACCGGCGTTGGTATCGGAGAAGGAATTGGAGAGGGTGGACTTACGCCCCTCGTAGCCGCCGGTGAGATACAGCTCGGGTTTGTAGCCGGAGCGGGCGTTGACGACCCCCGACTCGCGGGCCTTGGCGAGCTGTTGCAGACGCTGGAGCTCGGGGCGTTTGGCCTTGGCGGCGGCAAGGGCCGGCTCGAGCTCGTAGGCGACGGGATTGAAAACGAGCTCACCGGAAAACTCCGGGGTCTTCTTCATATCGGAAGGCAACTCGTTCTGGTAGCCGAGGGCGGCGCGCAGATACTCGATGGAGTTGCGGAAGGCGTTGCGGGCGCGGATGAGGGCGGGCTTGGCGTTGGCGAGAGCCACCTCGGACCGCAGCACCTCGAACTGGGAAACGCTGCCGGCCTCGAAACGGTTGCGGGTGGTGGCGAGCTGCTCCTCCAGCAGGGAGACGTTCTGCTCCTGCACCCCGATGCGGGCGCGGTTGAGCAGGACGTCGGCGTATTTCACCCGCACATCCAGCAAGACGGCGTCGATCGTCGCCTGGAGGTCGAGCAAGGCGGCGGCGCGAGTGGCGCGAGCGACGTCGAGGGCAGCGAAGGCAAAGCCGCCATTGTAAAGCACCTGGCGGACCTTGAGACCAACCTGCCAGCCTTGGTAGGATTGGATCTGGCCCTTTAATTTGTCGTTCAGCCCCTCGTCGTAGCGGGAGTAACCGCCGACAACGGTGGCCTTGGGCAGGAGTGCTGCCTTCACCTCTACAACAAGCCCCTCTTGCTCGCGCAGGCGCTGGCGGGCCTGGCGTATGGCGTAGCTGTGCTCGAGCGCGTATTGCAGCGACTGATCGAGTGTGAGCACGTCCGGCACCTGCGGCGCGGGAGCTGCCACCGGTGGGGCGGGTTCGGCCTTCATCCCCTCGACCGGCGTCAGCGAAAACGGCAGCACGGCGGCCGAGACGGAGGCGGCAAGGAGCAGAAAACAAGGAGTGATACGATTCATGGAAGGAGTGGACTATGGGTTAGACGGAGGCTTTTTCAATCACGACGGCGGGGGCGGCGGATGGGGCTTTGGATTTATCGTTTGCGATCAACATGTAGAAGGCCGGCACCACGAACAGAGTGAAGAAGGAACCGATGGCCATGCCGACAACCAGAACCCAGCCGATGCTGTTACGTGCGGCGGCGCCGGGGCCGGTCACGAAGATCAGCATCAAGTGACCGAAGACGGTGGCCGCGGACGTCATCAGCACGGGACGCAGACGGGTGGCGGCGGCGCGGCGGATGGCCTCGCGCTTGGCGACTCCCTCTTCCTGGAGGGAGTTGGCGAACTCGACGATGAGAATGCCGTTTTTGGCGATGAGGCCGACCAGCGTGATGAGGCCGATCTGGGAGTAGATGTTGAGCGTGGTTTTCCAGAGGACGATGGGCACCATGGCGCCGACGAGGGCGAGCGGCACGGAACCCAGCAGGATGATGAACGGGTCGCGGAAGCTGTTAAACTGGGCGGCGAGAACGAGGAAGATGAGGATCAGCGCGAGCAGGCCGGCCTTCCACAGGGCGGAGCCCTCGTTGCGGAGCTGGCGCGACTGGCCGCCGTAGTCGATGGAGTAGTCGGGGGGGAGGATTTCCCTGGCCTTGGCCTCGAGCTTTTTGAGGGCCGCGTCGACGGAGGGGCCTACGCCGGTGATCTTGACCGCATTGAGCTGCTGGAAGCGATTGAGGGTGCGGGGCTGCACGGTGTCCTTCAGCGTGGCGATGGTGGAGAGCGGGATGAGCTGACCCTTGGGACCGCGCACGTGGTAATCGAGCAACTGGTCGGCGTTGAGGCGCTGGCCGCGCTCGACCTGGGGGATCACGCGGTAGCTGCGGCCGTCGTTGACGAAGCGGTTGACGTAGCCGCCGCCGAGGAAGGAGCCGAGGTCGCGGGTGATGTCGTTCAGGTTGAGCCCCATCGAGGCGACCTTGTCCTTGTCGATCACGATCTCGACCTGCGGGAGGTCGAACTTGAGATCGGAGTCGGCGAAGAAGAAGGTGGGCATCTTGTTCGGCTCGTTGGCGTCGGTGTTGGCGAAGAGGGTGAGCTGCTGCGCAAAATCGTCCATCTGCTTGTGATCGGCGGTCGAGCGGACCACGAACTCGATGGGAAACTGCCCGCCCGAGGGCAGCGGGTCGGGGGTGTTCATGATGACGTTGAGGCCGGCGATCTTCGCGGCGGGCTCCTGCAGGGCGATCTGGATCTGCGTCGAAGTGCGGGTGCGCTCGGACCAGGGCTTGAGGATGGCGCCGCCGAAGCCGAAGTTCGCGCCGGTGAGCTGGAAGGAGTTGGAGTATTCGGGGAAGGACTCGAACATCTCCTGCACCTGCTGGGAGAAGATCAGGTTCTGGTCGATGGTCGCATTGGGCGAAGGCAACAGAATGCTGAATACGATGCCCTGGTCCTCCTTCGGGGCGAGTTCCTTCTGGGCGAACATGAAGAAGGGCCCGAGCAGAAGGGTGAGGAGAACGGCGACCGTGATGGTGACCGGCACCCAGTTGAGACTGTGACCGATGACACGGTCGTAGCGGTTGCGCAGGGCGTCGAAGGCGCGGTTGATCTTGCCGCTGAGCCCCTGGTCCTCGTGGTCGTGGTCCTTCAGCAGGTGGGCGCTCATCATGGGCGAGAGCGTCAAGGCGACGAAGCCCGACACGCCGACGGCGCCTGCGAGGGTGAAGGCGAACTCGCGGAAAAGCGCGCCGGTGAGGCCGCCCTGGAAACCGATGGGGGCGTAAACCGCGGCGAGGGTGATCGTCATGGAGATGACGGGGCCGACGAGCTCGCGGGCGCCGCGGATGGCGGCGTCGAACGGCGTCAGGCCCTCGCGGATGTGGCGCTCGACGTTTTCCACCACCACGATGGCGTCGTCCACCACGATGCCGACCGCGAGCACGATGGCGAGCAGGGTCAGCAGGTTGATGGTAAAGCCGGCCACGAACATGATGAAAATCGCCCCGATGAGCGACAGCGGCATCGCGATGACCGGGATAAGCACGGAGCGGAGCGAGCCCATGAAAAGGAAGATGACGATGGAGACGATGAGGAGCGTCTCGAGGAGGGTTTTGACGATCTCCTTGAGCGCGTCGTCGATGTAGGCGGTGGCGTCGTAGGCGATCTTGGCGTTGAGGCCGGAAGGCAGGCGGACCTGGAGATCGGGGAAAGCGGCGCGCACGCGCTTGATAACCTCGACGGTGGAGTCGGTCGGCAGGACCCAGATACCCATGAAGGTGGCCTTCTGGCCGCCGAAACGCACCTCCTCGTCATAGCTCTCGGCGCCGAGCACGACCTCGGCGACGTCCTCGAGCCGGATGATGGCGCCGTCGCGCCGGGCGACGACGAGCTGCTTGAACTGGTCGACGTTCTTGAGGTCGGTGTCGGCCACCAGACTGACCTGGATCATGGAGCCCTTGGTCGCGCCGACGGCGGCGAGGGCGTTGTTGTTGCCCAGGGCCTGGCGGACCTCGGCGGCGCTGATGCCGTGGGCGGCGAGCTGCTCGGGCTTGAGCCAGATGCGCATGGCGAAGATGCGGCCGCCGAGCACGTCGGCGCGCTGGACGCCCTTGATGGACGAGAGCTGGGGCTGGACGACGCGGTTGAGGTAGTCGGTGATCTGGTTCTGCTCTAGCTTGTCGGAGTAGAAACTCAGATACATCGAGGCGAACTGGTTGTCGCTCGACTGAATGCTGATGGTGGGCGACTCGGATTCGGGCGGGAGCTCGCTGCGGACCTGGTCGATCTTGGAGCTGATCTGGGCGAGGGCGGCGTTATTGTCGTAATTAAGCCGGAGAAAGACACGGATCGTGCTCAGGCCGGAGCGGCTCTCGGACTCGATGTAGTCAATGCCGTCGGCGCTGGCGATGACCCGTTCGAGCTGGGTGGTGATGTAGCCGCGCACGGTCTCGGCGCTGGCGCCGTAGTAGACGGTGGTGACGTTGACCACGGCGCTGTCGCTTCGCGGATACTGGCGGACGTTGAGCTTGTTATAGGAAACCAAGCCGACGATCAGGATGACGATGTTGACCACCAGCGCGATGACGGGCTTGCGGACAAAGAGGTCGGTAAAACTGGATTTCATGATGTGAAACCGGTCGAGGGAAGCCAGGACCGGCGCAGGGAAATTGCGGAGCGCAGTAGATTAAAGGGACGAAGGAGGAAGCGGGGGCGGAGGAGCGGAGGCGCTCAGGTGTTGGCCGGCGCGGGGGTGGGATTGTTGGCGGGGAGCTTGTCGTTGTTGATCTGCACGGCGGCGCGGTTGCGCAGCTTGAAGACGCCGGCGGTCACGACGACTTCGCCGGGCTTCACGCCGTCGAGGATGGCGACCTGATCGCCGCGGGTGGTGCCGAGTTTAACGAACTGCTGGCGGGCGCCGAGGTAGTCCTTGCCGTCGGCATCCTGCATGGTCTCCACGATGTAAACGGAGTTGCCGTAGGACGCATAGGCGATGGCGGTGGCGGGCAGGACGATGGTGGGCTTCTCCACCGGAAGCAGGACGTCCACATGGGCGAACATGCCCGAACGGAGAACCTCGCCGGGATTCTCGATCAAGGCCTGCACAAAAACATTGCGCGAGGAGGCATCCACCTCGGGGTTGATGGCGACCACCTTGCCCGGGAAAACACGATCGCCGAACGCGTCAACCTTCACCGTGACCTCCTGGCCGTTGACGAGCTGCGGCAGGTAACGCTGCGGAATGCTAAAGTTGACGTAGATGGGGTTGAGTTTCTGAAGCGGGAGGAGGGGCGAGCCGCGTGGCACGAACTGGCCGACGTTCACGAGGCGGATGCCGACCCGGCCGTCGAACGGAGCGCGGACGAGCTTCTTGGCGAGCAGAGCGCGGGCGGCCTCGACCCCGGCCTTGGCCTGGCTGAGAACGGCGTCGGCCTGGTCGAGCTCGGCCTGGCTGTTGGTGTTCTTCTGCCGCAGCTCGGCGGAGCGGTCGCGATCGAGCCGGGCAATGATGAGGCGGGCCTCGGAGGCGGCGAGCTGGGCGGCCTCGACGGTGGTGTCGAACTCGATGAGGAGATCGCCGGCCTTCACGGCGGCGCCGTTTTCCACCGCGATACGGGAGATGATGCCGTCCGCGTCGGTGCCGAGCGTCACGCCCTCGACCGGCGCGAGCGTGGCGATGGCGGAGAGCACCGGAGCCCAGGTCGCCTCGACGGCCTGGATCGTGGTCACGGCGTTCGGCGGCGTGACGTGAGGCTGGGAGGAGGCCGCCTTGATCTGGGCGACCTTGACCGCCCCGAGGGCGAAAACGACGACGAAGAAACCGGCGAAGGCGATGAGGAACTTTTTAAGCATGGGAGTGAGTGGTGTTGAAATTATACGGGGAAAATCAGGCGTGGACGGCCGCGGCCTGGGGCGGAGATACCTCGACCGCGCGGGAGGCGACCTTGCCCAGCAAACGGACCAGCGTGCGGCGCTCGGACTCGCTCAGCGGAGCCACGAGATCGTTGATGCGCCTGAAATGCTCGGGGAGGATTTCAGCGATAAAGGCCATCGCGCGCGGAGTGAGCTCGACGGACAACATGCGGCGGTCGCTGGCCGAGGGCTTGCGCAGCACCATCGCGTCGCGCTCCAGGGTATCGATCAACCCGGTCATGGTGGCGCGCGTGACCCCGGCGCGATCAGCCAGCTCGGCGGGAGTGCAGCTATGGCTCTGGCCGCAGGCCTTGTCGAAGAGCAGCATCAACACGGTGAAACGCCCCTGCGACAGCCCGTTGGCCTGAAAATGCTCGTCCGTGACACGAAACGCCTCGTCGCCTGTCCGCAGCAAATTCAGGAACACCTCGCAGGCCGAGGGATCCAGATTGGGGAACTGCTTCGCCGCCTCCAAGAGGCACTCGTAACGGGGCAGGTCTTTGAGGAGAAGGTGAGGCATGAAATGATTACCGAGCTAATTATCAGGAGCCTGATGATTAGCCTCCTAATCACATAAGACAAGGGGTGAGTGAATAAAAGTGAATTAAACTCACCATCGGGCGGCACCGCCCCGTTGAGACCCGAAGCCGGGCCGGTTGCTCAGCGCTTCTTCCGCTTGGCCTGCTGCGCCTTCAACAGCTCGGAATAGAAAAACGTCCGTTGTCCGGCCGCCGACACCGCCGGTTTGCTGCGGGACGGGGCGTCTTCGTAGCCGTCGTCCTCGCGCACCGGTTTCGCGCGGGCCACCGGTTTCGCCCCGCCGCCCGCGGGCTTGGCGTAGCCGCCGGTCGAAGCCGGCTTGCCGGGCTGCCCCGTGCGGAAGCCCCGGGTCTCGCCCGCCCACGCCGTCGCGCCGGCCGGTTTGGCGAAGCTCTTTGCCGGGGCGCGCGCGACCGGGGCTGCAGCGGGCTTGGGTTTCGTGGCCGCCTTCGCCACCGGCTTCGCGGCCGGCTTCGCCTTGACCGCCGAGGGCGCTCCGAGCTTCACCAGCAGGGTGCGGCCCGCGATTTCCACCGTCTGGCCGCCGAGGATTTTTTTGCGCGCCTGCAGCTCCACCACGCCGTTCACCGTGACTTCGCCGCTGTTGATCGCGAACTTCGCCTCGCCTCCGCTCCCGAAGAGACCGGCGAATTTCAACAACTGGGAAAGCTCGATAGGCTCGGCGCGGATGACGATGGTTTCTGGCGTGGTCTGGCTCATGTTACCCCGACGCAGCGCGAAAGCCGCCGCTGCGGCGATTATAAAATGCCTCCACCCTCGCCGTCCCCACGTCCCTTCGCATAATTCCGCCTTGCGACAGAATTGCTTTTGACCCTCCCCCTCCCCCACCCTTAGCTGTTCCGCTCAATTCCTGGCTCCCAAAGGCCAGGGACCAGCCACTTTCCTACCACTATGTCCGCCACCGCTGCTCCCTCGATCATCTACACCATCACTGACGAAGCTCCCGCGCTCGCCACTTACAGCTTCCTGCCCATCGTGCAGGCCTACGCGAAGCACGCCGGCATCCACGTGGAAACACGCGACATCTCCGTCGCCGCCCGCATCCTCGCCGCGTTCTCCGACATGCTGCCCGCCGCGCAGCAGACCCACGATGCCCTCGCCGAGCTCGGCGCCCTCACGCTCAAGCCCGAGGCCAACATCATCAAGCTGCCCAACATCTCCGCCTCCATCCCCCAGCTCAAGGCCGCCATCGCCGAGCTCCAGGCCAAGGGCTACGCACTGCCCGCCTACCCTGAGACCCCGTCCACCGACGTCGAGAAAGACGCCCGCGCCCGCTACGCCAAGGTCCTCGGCTCCGCCGTCAACCCCGTCCTCCGCGAGGGCAACTCCGACCGCCGCGCCCCCAAGGCCGTCAAGGACTACGCCCGCGCCCACCCCCACTCCATGGGCGCCTGGTCCCCCGCCTCCAAGACCAACGTCGCCTCCATGGGAACCGGTGACTTCTTCGGCAACGAGCAGTCCCTCACCGTCCCCGCCCCCACCACCGTCCGCATCGAGTTGGTCAAGGCCGACGGCTCCGTCCTCATCCTCAAGGACAAGACTCCCCTCAAGGCCGGCGAGATCCTCGACGCCACCGTCATGCGCAAGGCCGACCTCGTCGCCTTTTACGAATCCGCCATCGCCCGCGCCAAATCCGAGGGCGTGCTCCTCTCCCTCCACCTCAAGGCCACCATGATGAAGGTCTCCGACCCCATCCTCTTCGGCCACGCCGTCAAAGTCTTCTTCAAGGACGCCCTCGCCAAACACGCCGCCACCCTCGCCCCGCTCGGCGTGGACCTCAACAACGGCCTCGGCGACCTCGTCGCCAAGATCGAGAAACTCCCCGCCGCCGACAAAGCCGCCGTCGAGGCCGACCTCGCCGCCGCCTACGCCGCCGGTCCCGCCCTCGCCTACGTCAACTCCGACAAGGGCATCACCAACCTCCACGTCCCCTCCGACGTCATCGTGGACGCCTCCATGCCCGCCATGATCCGCACCTCCGGCCAGATGTGGAACCAGGCCGGCAAACAGCAGGACACCCTCGCCCTCATCCCCGACCGCTGCTACGCCGGCGTTTACCAGACCGTCATCGACTTCTGCAAAAAGCACGGCGCCCTCGACCCCAAGACCATGGGCAGCGTGCCCAACGTCGGTCTCATGGCCCAGGCCGCCGAGGAATACGGCTCCCACAACAAAACCTTCGCGTGCCCCGCCACCGGCACCGTCCGCGTCGTCGACGAGGCGGGCACCGTCCTGCTCTCTCACACCGTCGCCACCGGCGACATCTGGCGCGCCTGCCAGGCCAAGGACGCACCCATCCAGGATTGGGTAAAACTCGCCGTCAACCGCGCCCGCCTCTCCGCCACCCCGGCCGTCTTCTGGCTCGACTCCGCCCGCGCCCACGACGCCCAGATCATCGCCAAGGTGAACCTGTATCTGAAAAACCACGACATCACCGGCCTCGACCTGCGCATCCTTCCCCCCGCCGCCGCCTGCCAGTTCACCCTCGAGCGCCTCGTCCAGGGCCTCGATACCATCAGCGTCACCGGCAACGTCCTGCGCGACTACCTCACCGACCTCTTCCCCATCCTCGAAGTCGGCACCTCGGCCAAGATGCTCTCCATCGTTCCGCTCATGAACGGCGGCGGCCTCTTCGAAACCGGCGCCGGCGGCTCCGCACCCAAGCACGTCCAGCAGTTTACCGAGGAAAACTTCCTCCGCTGGGACAGCCTCGGCGAGTTCTTCGCCCTCGCCGCCAGCTTCGAGCACCTCGGCATCACCCAGCACAACGCCCGCGCCCAAGTCCTCGCCGAGACCCTCGACGTCGCCAACGGCAAGTTCCTCGAACACGACAAGAGCCCCGCCCGCAAGGTCGGCGCCGGCATCGACAACCGCGGCAGCCACTTCTACCTCGCCCTTTACTGGGCCCAGGCCCTCGCCGCCCAGAGCAAGGATACCGACCTCAAGGCCGTCTTCACCCCCCTCGCCGACGCCCTTATCGCCGGCGAAACGCAGATCGTGGCCGAGTTGATCGCCGTCCAAGGCAAGCCGGCCGATATCGGCGGCTACTACTTGCCCGATCACGCCAAGGCCTCCGCCGCCTTGCGACCGAGCGCCACCTTTAACAAACTCCTCTCAACGCTCTAAAATCCCCCACCCCTGGGCTGGCTCCATGATCGATCTCCCTTCGTTCTACCTGCGGTTTCGCGCTTACCTGTCGTTTTTTTTACCGCTGGTGTCGCTCTGCGCCGCCGGAGCGGGCGACATGGTCATCTTCGAGGACCGGCGGCAGAACGGGTGGAGGGATTACAGCTGGGCCACCGTCACTTTATCCGACGCCACCGTCCACACCGGCACCCAGTCTTATCGCGTCGCCTGCATGGGCTACCAGGCGATTTACCTCTATCACACCGCCTTCAATCCACAGCTCTACCAAAGCCTTTCATTCTGGATCAACGGGGGCACCCAAGGCGGCCAGACTCTCCAGGTTAAGGCACGGCTCGGCAATCTTGTCCAAGGCAAGGTTTTGCTGCCCCCGCCGGAAGCGAATACATGGACCCAGGTCACGATCCCCCTCGCCGATCTGGGAGTGGCAAACAACGGGAATTTCAGCGGCTTTGTGATTCAAAACACCACCGCCGGGCAGCTTGCCGATTTCTTCGTGGACGACATCCGCCTGATCGCCGCCCCGCTGCCTGCGCTGGTGCAACTCAACGTAAATGCAGGCGCTTCGATTCGCGTCATCGATGAACGCATCTACGGCACAAATCTCGCCCTGTGGGACTGGCACCTCGCAAGCCCGTCCAGCGCCAATCTACTCCAGTCGATGGACAGCCGGTTCATGCGCTTTCCCGGCGGGACACTTTCCAATAACTACGACTGGCATCGCAATCGCGGCGTCTATGAAAACCGCGTGGTCCCCGACAGCTCGCCCCAGTGGATCAACAGTGCCGTGACCTTCGCCCGCGTCACCGAAGCCCGGGGCGCCCAAGCCATCGTGACCACCAACTACGGCAGCGGAACCCCGGAGCAAGCCGCCGCCTGGGTCGCCTACTACAACGGCGCCCCCGGCGACACCCGCACGCTCGGCACCGATTCCAAGGGCCGCAACTGGCTCACCGTAGGCCACTGGGCCGGTATGCGCGCAGCCAGTCCGCTGCCCGTCGACGATGGCTATAACTTTCTTCGCGCCGAGCACCCGGCTCCGTTTAACCTCAAATACTGGGAGGTCGGCAACGAGTGTTACGGTGAATGGTCCTACGATTCCCACGGCGACCCCGGCAGCGGCCTGGCCGGCGCGAAATACGACGCCGTCACCTACGCCACCGCCTTCGCGGTTTTTTACGAAAAAATGCGGGCGGTCGATCCCACCCTCCGGATCGGAGCCGTGGTCGCGACCGGGCAGGACTCCTTCTCCAGAGGCAGCACCGTCGTGACCAATCCCAACGAGAGCACGAACGCCACCCACAGCGGCTGGACGCCGATCATGCTCACCACCCTGAAAACACTGAACGTGGCACCCGATTTTATCGCCCATCACAGCTATCCGCAAAACCCCTCCTACAACTCCGACCCCAGCGATGGCGACGAGTGTGATGCCACCCTGCTCCAAGCCCCCGCCGCCATCATCTGGGATGCCGCGGATTTGAGAAAACAAATCACCGACTACCTCGGCCCCGTCACCGGCGCCGCGATCGAGCTCGCCATAACCGAGCTCCATTCCGTCAGCTCAAATCCCGGCAAGCAATCGACCAGCCTTGTGAGCGGCCTGTTCATGGCCGACTCGATCGGCACGATCGCCCGGTCCGAGTTCAAAGTCTGCAACTGGTGGGCCTTTCGCAATGGTCCGCCCCTCGTCGGCAACACCGCCGACTGGCTCTATGGCTGGCGGACTTTTGGCGACTACGGGGTGGTGGCGGATGGTTCCATCGCGGGAACCCCCGTCGACACGCCCTTCCCTGCCTACTACGCCGCCAAACTCGTCAGCCACTGGGGCCGCGGTGGAGATTCCGTTCTCGCCACCACCAGCAGCAGCGGCGCCCTATCCGCCCACGCCGCCTTGCTCGCCGACGGGAAAATCGCCCTTCTCGTGATCAATAAAAGCCCGGATACGGACCTCGCCGCGCAGATCAATCTCACTGGCTTCGTGCCGGGCTCCTCCTCCGCCTCCCTCTGGCGCTACGGGAAGCCCAACGACATTTTAGGCACCGACCTCAGCAC
The DNA here is from genome assembly GCA_000972765.1 of Verrucomicrobia bacterium IMCC26134. GTDB lineage: Bacteria > Verrucomicrobiota > Verrucomicrobiia > Opitutales > Opitutaceae > IMCC26134_A. Next base: position 2,895,244 of record CP011265.1, read on the forward strand.
GAGCGTCGTCGCGGGGGTTTCCGGCCAGACCCTGCACACCTTTCCGGCCTACTCCATGAGCGTCCTGCAGTTTGCCGCGCCGACCTTTGGCGGGTGGAGTTCGCAGCGCTTTACCCCGGCTGAAAGCAACCTGCCGGCCGTTTCTGGCCCGACGGCAGACCCAGACCACGACGGCCTGCCCAACCTGCTCGAATACGCCCTCGATACCGATCCCCGCGTTTCCTCTGGCTCCGCCCCTACCTCGCTGGCGACCGCCACCACCTCCGCCGCCACCACCCACCTCACCCTGTCCTTTAAGCAACCGCTCGCCCTTCGCGACGTGCTCTACCGCGTGGAGGTATCGGACGATTTGCAGACCTGGAGATCCGGCGCTGACTATGTCGTGCGCATGGATGACGGCACCACCGACCAGGCCGTGTATCGCGACCTCACTCCGCTGGGGACCTCCCCGAGGCGCTGGATGCGGCTGGCAGTGACCGTTCCCTAGCAAGCAACCTGACCGCGTGGTGTAAAACGATCGCGGCGAGCATTCGCGGTTTTCGGGTCAAAATGCCCTCGCAGGGCATTACCTGTTTGTTTTCGGATTGGACACAGCGCCGTTCAAAAGATCCTCGGCATCGCCCCTTTTGCGTCCGGTCCGAAGCATACCATCGAGGGAGGCCTGTTACAGCAGACCGGCGCGTTTGAGCAGGCTTTCATAAAGGGAGCCGGGAATCGGGTCATCCTTACGCTCCCGTTGCGTTGCGTTGGACCAATGAATTATGAAAATATCCTTCGAGAGCTTTTGATTGTCAAAAAAAGGCCCGTCCTTCCGGCAACCTAGATCCACGTATGTCCGAACTGGCAAAAAGTAGCGCTGCGGAAGAAGATAGGTCCGCTGCAGTGCACGTTTCATCAATCGCATCGAGCAATCCCAATCGAGCGACCCGATGGTCTCAGCGTTGATCTTGCGTTGCAGTTCCCCCGCGCAATTCCCCGCAAATACCGATCCTTTTGGGCACTTCATAAGAAACGCGGCAATGCCTTGATATCCAGCTTCACTGGGAATGTGAGGAACAAAGAGGTAACGGTTCTTGAAATTGAGCGGTCGCAAGCACGCCACATCGAGTTGCAGGTATATTCCACCCTGCTGATGCAGTAGCTTCAGTTGGAAGCGATCAGACCAATGGGCCAGCGAGCCAATTCCACCGTTCGGGATGTAGCCAAGCGGCATGCCGGTGTATCTGAAGATGGATTCTCTGGGCAGGATCAGGGCCGCATCATTCACGACAACGCCCTTGGGCACATTTACGATTGGGTCGTAGGTCCAGAGGTGAACCTCGTGGCCATGTTGCTGGAGCAGTCGAATGCTCAATTGCTCCATCAGACTCAACCTGGCGCCAATCCAAACGGCGTGAACGATTCGGTTATCGGGACTCAACGGGGCCGTGGGTTCTGAGGTCAGCAGTGCGTCGTCAGCCAACCACGCTCTCGCCCATCGATTCCTGAGACGCGAAATGCAGGTTCGCAGTCGACCGGGCAGCCCAGTTCGCAGCCAGCGACGGGAAGCCAGGTCCGACACGTAACGATTAGGTTGAAGGGAAGCGCAGCGCATGAATGACACCGTTTGTGAATCAAATCGGGGCTTCTACCAAGAAGCCGTTTAAAAAATAGACTTACCCAACACAAAATCGCCAAAACACCGCCGTGATTTTATTCACTCGATCGTCGGTATTAGCCGCGAAGAACCCAGAGAACGCAAAGAGAGGAAGATAACTGCTGTAGGTTCTCTGTGGTCTCTGTGGCTATAACTTTCTTTAAGACGCTCTAGTGGAGGCCGAGCGGGAGTTCGGCGTTCCAGGGGCATGAAAAAGCCCGCCCCTTTGGAGGGGGCGGGCTGGGAACTCGCGCAGGGGCGCTGGAGGGGCGCTCCGCCTTGGTGGGGTTTACTGCGTGGTGACGCGCAGGCGCAGGAACTTCTTGGGTCCGTCCAGGGGCACGCGGAAGCTGTGCACGGGAGCGATGCCGGTGTCGGTCACGGGCTGCCAGTCGTTGCCGAGCGTCGCGCTCCACTCGGCGCCGTAGGTGAGGCCGCTGACTCCGCTTGGCTCGGTGAACTCGTAGCTCAGTGAGCCCCCGCTGGCGGTGGCCTGCGGGAGCTGGCTGCTCCGCACCGTGGCGGGATCCTGGGCCGGGCCGAAGAAGGCATAGACCAGCAGGTTCGGGACGCCGGTGTGGTAGGGGTCAGCCGCGTCGGCGGCGGTGCCGGTGTTGGTGGCGGTGGGGCCGAAGTAGGTCTCGCGCCAGGTGTTGACGGTGTTGATCTCGAAGTTCGCGGTGACGATGCGACTCGCCATCACGTTGGTATCGGTGCGCGGGTTGGCGGTGGAGCCGTCGCTCCAGCTCACGAAGCGGTAGCCGGTGGCCGGCACGGCGGTGACGGCGGTGCCGCTGGCGCCGTAGTTGATCGTTTGCGGCGTAGTGCCGGTGAGGGTGCCGTGAAGGCCTGCCGTGTAGGTCAGGGTGCTCGTGGGTTCCGGTGGCACCACCACCATGCGGGTGGTGCTGCCGGTGATGCCGAGGAAATTGGCAGCCGTGTAGGTCAGCACGTAGCTGCCGAGCGTGTGGGAATCCACGCTGCCGCTGACCGTGGCTGGCAGATAGACGCTCGCGGGGATGGTGCTCTCGCCATAGCTGTTACTTCCCCACGCGACGACCGTCCCGTCACGGCACAGCGCCAGATTTTGATTCCCGCCCACGGCAATGGCCACCACGTTGCTCAAGTCGGCGGGAACATTCATGGCTACATACTGTGAACCGTTGTAGTATTGTCCCCACGCGGCGACCGTCCCGTCGCTCCGCAGCGCCAGACTGTGGGACCCGCCCGCGGCAATGGCCACCACGTTGCTCAAGTCGGCGGGGATGGTCGTCTGGCCGTAGGTATTGTCTCCCCACGCGGCGACCGTCCCGTCGCTCCGCAGCGCCAGACTGTGAGACCCACCGCCGGCAACGGCCACCACGTTGCTCAATCCAGGGGGAATGGTCGTCTGTTGAAGAAAATTATCTCCCCACGCGGCGACCGTCCCGTCGCTCCGCAGCGCCAGACTGTGCGAGTAGCCCGCAGCAATGGCCACCACGTTGCTCAATCCAGGGGGAATGGTCGTCTGTTGAAGAAAATTATTTCCCCAAGCGGCGATCGTCCCGTCACTGCGCAAAGCCAGATTGTGAGATCCGCCTGCGGCAATGGCCACCACGTTGCTCAACCCGGCGGGGATGGTCCTCTGGCGATAGCCATTGGAGCCCCACGCAGCGACTGTCCCATTGCCGCGTAGCGCCAGACTGTGAAACTCGCCGCCGGCAACCGCCACCACGTTGCTCAAACCGGTAGGGATGGTCGTCTGGCCAGTGGTATTACGACCCCAAGCGACCACTGTCCCGTCGCTCCGCAGCGCCAAGCTGTGAGACAGGCCAGCAGCAAGGGCGCTGGGCCCGGAGAAGGCGCCCAACTCGGTATAGGTGGTGTTGAGCTTGGTGAATACCGCCTCCGAGCCGTTCAACGTGACGGTGGGCACTGGCACCGTCGGCGCACTCAGGCCGAAGAACGCGGTCACGTTCACATTCGCCATCACGTTGGTGTCGGTGCGCGGGTTGTCGGTGGAGCCGTCGCTCCAGCTTGCGAAGTGGTAGCCTGGGGCCGGCACAGCGGTGACGGCGGTGCCTGCGGTGCCATAGTCAACGGTCTGCGGCGTGGTGCCGGTAAGGGTGCCGTGGGTGCCTGCGGTATAAGTCAGACTAAAGGTGTCGATGGCGAAGTTGGCGGTCACGCTCAGGTCGGCCGTGACGTTGGTGTCGGTGCGTGGGTTGGCAGTGGAGCCGTCGCTCCAGTTCACGAAGTGGTAGCCGGTGGCGGGCACGGCCATGATGGCGGTGCTGCTCGCGTTGTAGTTGACCGTCTGCGGCGTGGTGCCAATTAGCGAGCCGTTGGAGCCAGCGGTATAGGTAGGCGTGTAGGTGTTGATGGCGAAGCTGGCAGTGACGTTCACATTCGTCATCACGTTGGTGTCGGTGCGCGGGTTGGCGGTGGAGCCGTCGCTCCAATTCAAGAAGTGATAGCCGGTGGCAGGCACGGCCGTTACCGCCGAACCTGTCGCAGTGGAGGAAGATAAAAATTGAGGCGTGGCGCCGGAAAGGGTGCCGTTGGCGCCTGCCTTGTAGTTCAGGCGGGCTAACACCACCACAGTGCGGGTGGTGGTGCTTGTGGCGCCCAAGCAATTGGCGGCCGTATAGGACAGCAGGTAGCTGCCGGGCGTATGGGTATCCACGCTGCCGGTGATCGTGGCAGGTAGATACACACTCGCGGGGATGGTCGTCTGGCCATAATCATTACGACCCCACGCGGCGACCGTTCCGTCGCTGCGCAGCGCCAGACTGTGACTCGTGCCCGCAACAATGGCCACCACGTTGCTCAACCCGGCGGGGATGGTCGTCTGGCCAGAGCCATTGGATCCCCACCCGACGACCGTCCCGTCGCTGCGCAGCGCCAGGCTGTGTAAGTAGCCCGCAGCAATAGCCACCACGTTGCTCAAGCCGGCGGGGAGGGTCGTCTGGCCAGTGGCATTGTATCCCCACGCGGCGACCGTCCCGTCGCTCCGCAGCGCCAGATTGTGATAATGTCCAGCTGCGATCGCCACCACGTTACTCAACCCGGCGGGGATGGTCGTCTGGCCGTCGCCATTGTCTCCCCACGCGACGACCTTGCCGTCGCTGCACAGCGCCAGACTGTGATTACTGCCCGCGGCAATGGCCACCACGTTGCTCAACCCGGGGGGGATGGTCGTCTGGCCGTAGCTATTGTATCCCCACGCGACAACCGTCCCGTCGCCGCGCAGCGCCAGACTGTGATAACTGCCCGCGGCAATGGCCACCACGTTGCTCAACCCGGCGGGGATGGTCGTCTGGCCGTAGTAATTATATCCCCAAGCGACGACCGTCCCGTCGCTCCGCAGCGCCAGACTGTGAGACTCACCGCCGGCAACGGCCACCACGTTGCTCAAGTCGGCGGGGATGGTCGTCTGGCCGTAGGTATCTTGTCCCCACCCGACAACCGTCCCGTCGCTTCGCAGCGCCAGATTGTGATTCCCTTCCGCAACAAGGGCACTTGGCCCGGAGAACGCGCCCAACTCGCTGTAGGAGCTGTTAACTGTCATGAATATCGTCTCCGGCCCGTTCAAAGTGACGGTGGGCACTGTCGTCTCCGGCCCGTTCAACGTAACGGGGGGCACTGGCACCGCGAGCGCATTCAGGCCGAAGAACGCGGTCACGTTCACATTCGCCATCACGTTGGCGTCGGTGCGGGGGTTGGCGGTGGAGCCGTCGCTCCAGTTCTCGAAGTGGTAACCGTTAGCCGGCACGGCGCTGACGGCGGTGCCGCTGGCAGAGGATACCACCAACTGAGTGGTGTAGCCGGAAAGGGTGCCATTGGCGCCGGCGGTGTAGGTAAGGACGTAGGGGATGACGACGGAGTTGGAGGTGCCGGTGGTGAGGCTGGTGCCGATGGCATTGCTGGCGGCGACCGTGAAGGTGTAGGCGGTGCCGTTGGTCAGTCCAGTGACGGTTATGGCGGTGGCCGCTCCGACCGAGGTGCCAGTGAGACCGCCGGGATTGGAGGTCGCGATGTAGCTGGTGATAGCAGAGCCCCCATTGCTGGACGGAGGGTTGAAGGTAAGGGAGACTTGCCTGTTTCCGGCATTGGCGACGACATTCGTGGGAGCGTTGGGCGCCGGAGCGGTATGAGTGTGCACGGGCATTTGTGCGGTGGTGAGGGTCACCGTTTCCGTGCCCCACTTTTCTCCAATCACGCAGTTGGTTAACCCAACGCCTTGGCCAGTGCTGACGGCGCTGCGGCCTTGCAGGTCGGGAAGGGCGAAATTTTGAATTCCATTGCCGCCAAAGGTGGTGCCAAGCAGGGAAAAAAGGGCCGCGTTTTGATTTATAGGCATCAATGCTCCATCGCAGTTAACATAGCCATTCGCGGTCGAAGATTGGGCAAAGAAGCGCACCTCGCCGATGGCCGGGTCACTTTCGCTACGGCCATAAATACCTTGAGTCGCGATCATGGCTTTCAGCGCCAGGTAAGGCTGGGACTTGTTCAAGGCCGTAGCGCTGCCAGTGCTGCCTGTCGTGCCGACTGCCAGAGCATGGCTGTGCGCAGGGAGCTGGCTGGCGGTCAGGGTCAGACTGCTGGCTCCGCTTAATTCGCCGAGTTGGCGGGAGGTCAGGCCGGCGCCCGCACCGATGCCGAGGAGGGCGCGGCCACGCAAATCCGGTAGCCCCAGGGTATCGTTTCCATTCCAGCCGCCAAAGGTGGTGGCGATTTGCGCGAAGAGTGTCGGATTGGAGCTAGTCGCCACCAAGCCACCTGTGCAGGGGTAAAATCCCGTGGGGGTGAAAGTATAAGGAAAAACACGGATCCACCCGATGGACTGGAAAACTCCGCCGCCTTGAATGCAGATGTTCAGGGCAAGGTAAGGCTGTTGATTGCTAAACGCTTGGTTGGCGCCGGTGGAGCCGGTGCTGTTGGGGGCAACCGTGATGCTATGGCTGTGACTCGGCAGTTGGGAGGAATTCAGGGACACTGCTTCTTGACCGCCGGCGGCACCCAGTTCGTATTGAGCATTTCCAGGAGATACGCCGACGGGCACCCGACCACGAAGGTCAGGGAGAGCGAAAGTAGTGCTTCCGTTGCCGCCAAAGGAGGTGCCGAGCAGGGAAAAAAGGGCGGCGTTTTGGCTGATGGGTAAAAGTCGGCCATCACAGGGCAGAAAGTCAGTAAGTGCGTCAAAAGTGACACAACGGATTTCGCCAAGGTAAGGCTCGTCCCCAGATCCCGCGTCCACCCCGCCATCTCTAGTTGGGTAAATACCCGATATGCAAATCACCCAATTGAGCGCAAGTTTTGGGTTAGTGGTGTCCACCGGGGCGGGGCTGTTGGCTCCCGCCGCCGCTGTGTAGGTCACCGGGATTTCAGCCGCTTGCGCAGACGGACTGAAGTGAGGCAAGAACCCCGCCGCCAGGATGGCGACGGAGGTGAGCAAGCGGCGGAGTGCGGTCATTATTTTAGCGTGTTGGAAAGGGTGGCTGGAGAGGGGGGGGCGGACAGACGCCTGGTGAACCGGAGCCCCGAGGCGAGGTGTAGCGACTCGGGGCAGAAGGTGTTTTTCAAAAATAATTTACGGCTGATTACGACATGTTATTTATAGTTATTATCATCAGGATAATTTAACGACTCGGTCGATGGGAGGATTTTGGCTTTCACGACGGCGCGAATCGTCCATGAGCAAGGAACGATGTCTTTGCGTATTCTTTTCACCGGAGGTTCAGGAAAGGCCGGCCGTCATGTCCTGCCTTGGCTGGCGAGCCGCGGTTACCAACTCCTCAACTTCGATCTCAAACCATCGGAACACCCGTCCATCCCCACCTTGCTGGGCGACCTGACGGACCCCGGCCAGGTTTTCAATGCGATGACCACGCACTTCGGCTTCGACGGCTTTAAGCACGGACGGCCGCCGGCGCCGGTCGATGCGGTGGTGCATTTCGCGGCCGTGCCCCGCGTGCTCTTGCAGCCCGATAACGAGACCTTCCGCGTCAACGTCATGGGCACCTACAATGTAATCGAGGCGGCGATGAAACTCGGCGTCCGCAAGGTCATCATCGCGTCCAGCGAGACGACCTACGGGGTGTGTTTCGCGGAGGGCGACAAGGACTATCAGGCATTCCCCCTCGACGAGGACTACGACGTGGACCCGATGGACAGCTATGGGCTCTCCAAGGTCACCAATGAGAAAACCGCGCGCGCCTTTGCCGAGAGGTTCAAGGCCGACATATACGCGTTGCGCATCGGCAACGTGATCGAGCCGCAAGACTACGCCCGCTTCCCTGGTTTTGTCGCCAATCCGCTCGGGCGAAAACGCAACGCCTGGAGCTACATCGACGCCCGCGATCTCGGTCAGATCGTGCATCGCTGCCTCCAGACGGACGGCCTCGGCTACCAGGTTTTCAACGCGGTGAACGACACCCTCACCGCCGACGGGCCGACATCGGAGTTTTTGAAGAAATGGTGCCCGGGCACGCCGCACCTCCGGACCTTGATCGGAGATGAAGCGCCGATCTCGAACCGGAAGATCCGGGAAAAACTAGGCTTTAAGGAAGAGCATCCCTGGCGCAACGAGGTGGCGCGACTGCCGGCGAAGTGAGCGTCTGGCGGGGGCCCGCCGATCCCGCACGAAGCGGGATCAGCCCGCGCGCCGCAGCACCCGGACCCGCTCCCGCCCCGCGCGCTTGTCAAAAGAGACGTCCGGCACGGAGTCGTGAACAATTTCGTAGCCATCGGCAAAAAGCGCGGTGAGCCCGGACACTGGAAAAGCAAAGGGCGGCCCCTGCTCGCCCGGAGCCAGTTGAGGGTCGATAAACCAGACCCCGATGAGCAAACCACCGGGGCGCAGGGTAAGATCGATGCCCCGGCGGTAGTCGGCGCGCAGCGTCGGATGCAGCCCGCTCAGACAGGTGTGCTCGAGCACGATATCGAAGGCGGAGCGCAGCGCTGCCGGCGGATTGAACAAATCACCGACGACAAAGCGGGCCGCGAGCTTCGGATAGAGCGCGCGGGCTTCCGCGATGGCGGTCGGGGCGAGGTCGAGGCCGACGGCATCGAGACCGTGCTCCACCGCGAGCGCGACTTCGTGCCCATGACCGCAGCCCGGCACGAGGGCCCGTCCGCGGACAGGATACCGTTCCAGATACTGCTGCAGCGGGGGCGAGGGCCTGCCCTTGTTCCAAAACACTTCCTTCTTCTGATAGCATTCTTCCCAGTTCATGTGGCGGTGAGTTTAAAACGGTCGCGGGCTACCAGGGATCCGATTCGTAGGCGCCGAGGTCGGGCGCGGCGCCCCGGTAGGCATCGCCCGTGATGGCAATGCCGCGATCCACCAGCCGGCCGGCCGGCACCGGACGCATGAAGGGAACGTCGGGCAATCCGCCATCATCCCGCCGGGCCGCGGTGAGCATGGCGGTGCCGTCGCTGTTGAGAAAATCGGCGAGGGTGGCGACCTGGGTGCCGGTGAGAAGCTGCCAGGCGTTGTTCTGGATAAGCGGTGCGGTGCCGCCGATGGAGACGGTGGCTTTGCCGGTGCCGGCGATGGCGACATTGTTGCGCACGGTGTGATTGCCGACGAGGGTGACGCCCACGTGATTGAGATTGATGGCGCCACCGGCGTTGCTCCAGCAGACGCTGTTGTCCACGGTGAGACCGGTGGGATTGTTATTCTGGTCGATGCCGTAGGATTTATTGCCCCACGAAAGACTGCGCACGAGGCGGTGGGGCGCGCCGACATTGTTGCCCCCGAGCTTAAAGCCCTGGCCGTTGCCGTTAAACGTGGCGCTGTTCCAGACGTTGATGCCGTTGCGCACCGCCCAGCAACGGTCGATGAGCACGCTGCCATCGCCCATCCAGAGATCCCAGCCGTCGTCCGAGTTTTCGATCGCGCGGCAGCCGCGAAACACATTGCCGGGACCGAGGTTCCACTTGGCGGAAAACCCGTCGGCATTGCCCCCGACCGGCGCGTCAAAACTGCGGATGGAATCGCAGTTGAGGTAGAGATTGCGCGCGGGGTAGGTGGTGGCGGCGGTGCCTCCGGTGATGTGAAACCCGGTGTTGCGGGCGGCGCGGCTGATGCAGTTTTCGATGGTGTTGTCGTTGCCCGAGATTTTGACCGAATTATGGGCGCTGCCGACGATCTCGAGTCCGTAAAGGTGATAAAAGCTGCCGCTGATCGAGATGGCGTCCTGACTGGTGCCGGCCGTGGCGGAGACGTCGAGCACGGGGTGCTCCCCGGGATAGGCGCGGATGCGGATAGGGCTCGTGGCGGTGCCGGTCCGGGTGAGGGAAATCTTGTCCACCGAGAGATAGGTGCCGCCGCGAATGGAGATGAGCTGCCCGGGAACGGCGAGATCGGTCGCCTTCTTAATGGTGGCGAACGGAGCGAGGAAAGTGCCGGGATCGAGATCATTTCCGGCGGTCGAGACGTAGTAATTGGCGGTTTCCTGCGCCGTATCCAAGGCGACAACCGTGGCGCGGGTGAACCACGTGGACCGCGCCGGCAGCGTGGCCGTAAATGTCTCGCGAATGGAGCCGGCGGGATCGCCGGCCACGGAGGCGGCGAGACTGCGCTGCCACGAAGGCCGAAGCCAGGTCGTCAGGTCGGCCGAAACCTCGACGTCGATCTGCATGCCGGGCCGGCGACCGGCACGTTCAAGGATCGCCACGGTGAACACACCTGAGCCGTTTGCCGCCAGCGACGAGATGAGGGAGTTGCCGCTGCTATCACCGGCTAGCGGATCAGAGCCAAAGGCATACTCGACGAGATTCACCAGGCCGTCGCCATCGGGATCCGCCAGAGGGGAAACATGCGCGGGAAGATCGGCCAGACGCGCCTTCGCCCAATCGACATAGATCTCGGCCGCCGCGGCTGAACCGGGCAAGAGACCGGCGCCCCAAATCAACGCCGCAGAGAGGCGGGCGCTCGAAAGACCAAATAATTGGACGGGGCTGATACTCATGGGGTATGACGATGCTTCGCCTGACCGCAGGTTGAGGCGAGGTTAATGGGATCAGACAGTCAGGCGCCGATCATACCGAGCAAAGCGCGCTCACTCAGCCCGTGATCTCCAGCAGCGTGTCGCCGGAGCCATCGCGCGTCAGCTGCCAGTCGGTCGCGGTGATTCCCTCAAGGAACGACTCGTCGTGGCTCACCAGCAGCACGGCGCAGGGACAATCCGCCAGGGCCTGCTCCAGGCAGAGAATACCCGGCAGATCCATGTGGTTGGTCGGCTCATCCATCACGATGAGGTGCGGCCCGCGCACGATACCGATGGCGAGAAGCAGTTTTCTCACCTCGCCCGGGCTCGGCAGCGCACTCTCCAGCAGACGCGCCGGACGTGAGCCGAGCCGGCTGATCGTGATCATCACGCGGCCGAGTTCGTCGTTGGGCAGGCGCTTCACGGCATCAAGCAACGCGCGCGAATCCTCGGCGGAGATCTCCTGCGGCACGGTCACGAGCTTCTCCGCCGGCAACTGGAGGTGCGCGAGCAGGTGCCGGATGAGCGTGCTCTTGCCGAGTCCGTTGGCGCCCTTGAGCGCGATGCGGCTGGTGCCGCCGATCTCCAAATCGGGAAAACGCAGCTGCCGGCCGCCGCCCAAGGAAAGGCTGCCGGCGGGCAGACGCAGCAGAAAATCCCTCGGCATGAAGGATGCGCCGTCCACCCAGATGCCGGTCTCGTAGCGCTTCTTCACCGCGATCTCGGAGCGTTGCGTCGCCACCTTGCCCGCGCGCTGGTTCATCTGCGCGACCATTTTGCCGGCGTAGGCGTCCTTGCCGCTCATCTTGGCGAGGTTGCGCTGGGCGCGGCCGTCGTGGTCGTGGGCGGGAATCTTGATCTGCTTGGAGCCGCGTGAGGCCGCCGCTTTCTGGTCCGCGATGACACGGCGGCGCTGGGCCTCGTCCTTGAGGCGGCTCTCGGTGCGTCGAAGAGCGTCACTGGCGTTGCGCGCGGAGGTCTCCTCGTTCTCCTGCTGCTCCATCGCCTCGGTCACCCCACCCGGCCGCATGACGGCGTCGGGCGGGTCGATGATCAGGCACTGCGAGCAGAGTTCGTCCAACAACGCGCGGTCATGGCTCACCAGCAAGCCGATGCCGCCAAACTCCTGAAGCGCCCGCAGCAGCAAACGGCGCGCATCGGCGTCAATGTGGTTGCTCGGTTCGTCGAGCGCCAGCACGGCCGGCTCGCGCCAGAGCGCGACCGCAATTTGCGCGCGTTTGCGTTCGCCGTGGCTCAGGGTGGACCAGCGCTCGGGCCAGTCCTCGGCCACCCGGAGTCGGGCTTTGAGCACGGTCGCGTCGGGCGCCCAGATAAAATCCTCGAAAAACTCGGGCGCATCGTCGGTGCGCTGCGCGACATACAGCGACAGCCCCTGTCGCGTCACCGCGCCACCCTGCGCGGTGAGTTCGCCCGTGACGACCTTCAGCAAGGTGGTCTTGCCCGCGCCGTTGGGCCCGACGATACCCGTCCAGCCGGAAGGAAACTGCACCGTCAAATCGGTGAACAGGGGCGAAGTCATCCCCGGATGCGCAAACTCGACTGCTTGAAGTGCCAGCTGGGCGGAAGCCATGCGCGGCATCGTGGTGACCCGCCCATCCCCCGCAATGCCAAGTTCGAACATACTGAAAACCCACTGTTTGGGTTTTCCGCTTGCCGTCCCATCTGTATTAGTGTGAGTAGAACAGTATGCTTCCCTTCTCGATCGATCTGAAGCCCGGACTGCCGGTGGCGGAACAGATTTTGTTCGCGGTCAAAAGAGCCGTGGTCGCGGGCCAGCTCCGCCCCGGCGACCGCTTCCCCTCCGTGCGCGTGCTGAGCCAGGAGCTGCGCATCAATCCCAACACCGCCCACAAGGTCGTCGCCGCGCTAGTGAACGAGGGCGTGCTCGTCACCACGCCGGCGGTCGGCAGCATCGTCGCCGCGCCCGCCGCCGGCACCCGCCGCGAACGCGCGGCGCTCCTCGGCGCCGAGCTCGAACGCCTCGTCGTGGAGGCCAGGCAACTCGGCCTCACCCTCGACGAAGTCCAGGACGGCCTCGCCGGCCAGTGGCGCCGCCTCACTGGTAAATAATTTCCACCCGCCCCCGCCCCATGAACATCATCGAAACCCAAGGCCTCACCCGCCGCTACGGCCGCCAGGAGGCCGTGCACGCCCTCGACCTCGTCATCCCCGCCGGCGGCGTCACCGCCCTGCTCGGCGCCAACGGCGCCGGCAAATCCACCACGATCAAGCTCCTCATGAACCTCCTCGCGCCCACCGCCGGCCAGGCCCGCGTGCTCGGCGTGGACTCGAGGAAACTCGGCCCGGCGCAGTTTCGCCGCATCGGCTACGTCGCCGAGAGCCAGGAGCTGCCGCTCTGGATGACCGTCGGCGGCTTCCTCAACCACTGCCGGCCCTTCTACCCGAAGTGGGACCGCGACCTCGAGCGCACCCTGCTCAACCAGCTCGATCTGCCGACCGACCGGCGCCTCAACCAACTCTCGCGCGGCATGCTCATGAAGGCTGCCTTGCTCTCGTCCCTCGCCTACCGGCCAGACCTGCTGGTGCTCGACGAGCCCTTTGGCGGCCTTGATCCGCTTGTGCGCGAGGAATTCGTGCGCGGCATTCTTGAGGTGTCCTCCCTTGGTGACTGGACCGTGCTCATTGCCTCGCACGACATCGAAGAGGTCGAGCGTTTCAGTGAACGCATCGTGCTGCTCGACACCGGACGTAAACGCATCGACGAGAGCGTCGAGGCCCTCCAAGCGCGCTTCCGCCGCATCGAGGTCTCGCTGCACGACGAACCCTCCGCGGACGCCACCCAAGACCTGCCGCCGGGTTGGCAAGAATTCAGCCGCGCCGGCCAGCTGGTGCGCTTCATCGACCGCGCCTACTCCCCCGCAACGACCGAGGCGGCCTGCCGCGCCCGTTTCCCCTCCGCCGCCATCGCCGCCCATCCGATGACCTTGCGCGAGATCTTCATCACCCTGGCCCGCGCCGGACGCGCCGAGGCGAAGCTGGCCGCCGCATGAACCTCACCCTCCACCTCGTCCGCAAGGATTGGCTCCGCGCGCGCCCCGCCCTCGTGGCTTGGTTTGCCTTGATCGCGGGTAAAGCCTGGTGCGTCTGGAGCCTCACGCGATCGACCGACACCAGCTCAGACCTCGCCGCCCTCGGCGGCTTCGTCAACATGCTCAACGGCCTTGAGACCGTCACCGGCGCGATGCTGGCCGCCTGGCTCGCCCTCGAAGACCGGGCCCACAGCACGATCGCCTTCTGGACCACCCGCCCCATCGGCCGAATCCGACTGCTGCGCGCCAAGTCCCTTGGCGCGCTCCTGTTTTTCATCGCCGCGCCGCTGCTCCTGCTCGCTCCAGTGTGGCTGGCGGCCGGCTTTTCCGCGTCGGACTTTTTCGCCGCGGCCGTCGATTGGGCCCTGCTGCAGGGTTTCGCTGTCGCCCTTGGCCTGCTCGCCGGCGTGCTTGCCCGCGACCTGGGTCAGGTCTTCATCGGCGCACCGCTGCTCGGCCTCGCCTTGCTGGGTGTCGCCGCTTGGCTGCGTCGCGAACCCGCTCCGGCCGCAGGGTGGAGCATGTCCCTCGGATTGGCCGTCGCGGTCATCGGTATCGCCGCCGGCTACTCGCTGCGTCGGCGCGGTCTGGCGCTGAGCGTAATAGTGGTCGGCTTTCTTCTCGTCGCAGGTTGCGGACTTCCCATTCTGCCCATGGACGAAATGCTTCGCCCGTGGAGTGAACCGACCAGAGCCCTTCAAGTCGGGGAATCGCATGGTTCCGCCCCACGTATCGTGAGCTATGTGGGCTTCGATTACGACCCCCAAGGACACCGGGGCCTGCTCATGCAAAACACCCGGCCGTGGATCAGCCTCCGTCGCAACCAGCAGACTCACGGGCAGACCAACGAGCTCCCGCTGCAATTCACGATCAACGACCCGTCCTCGGGCAAGCCAACCGTCCTCGTCCCTCGCCGCCTCGGCACCGTCCAAGCCGCATCCCTGCGCGTCAGCCGCTGGCACCTCGCCCTGCCCGAAAAATTAAAAGTCCCCGCCAACGGCATCCGGCTCTTCGCCACTCCGCCGCCCGGTTTCGCGGAAGAAATGTATAAAGCCCAATTCCCCCATGGCCTCCATCCTTAGCTTCCTGCGCAAAGATCTCCGCTACCTCCGCTGGCCGTGGCTCGCCTGGCTGGGCCTGTTGATCGCCAAAATCGCCCTCGGCGTCTGGTGCATCCACGCACCCGGCTTCAGTTCGTCGGACAACACCGACGCGATGCGGCTGGACGTCGTCCTTACGAGCCTCGGTGCCCTCACCTGCTACCTGCTCGTCCTGCGCCTCGTCCAAGCCGATGCCCCGCTGCGTCCCCGGGCTTTTTGGCATACCCGCCCCATCTCCGGCGGCGGCCTGCTCGCCGCCAAAGCCCTCGTCGCATTTCTGCTCTTCGGCCTCACGCCCGGGCTGGTCTCGCTGCCGTGGTGGCTATCCAACGGACTCGGAGGCACCGATCTCGCCCTCGCCGCGCTGGAACTCCTGCTCACGCACGTCGCCATCATCCTGCCTGCGTTCCTTCTCGCCTCAGTGGTCGATTCCTTTGGCCGCGCCATCCTCTGGTCCGTCGTCCAATTCGGTGCGATCATCGGCCTCGCACTTTTTGCCGGCCCGTCAAATGACTCGCTATCGCTACTCGAACCCGGCCTCGCGCTCAGCCGCGAGTTGCTCGCCGCCGGCATCGCGACCGTGGGTCTTGCCTCACTCATCATCTGGCAATTCCGCCGTCGTCGCCAAGTTGCCGTCATCGTCGGTCTGGCACTCCTCCACGTGGTCGTCGCCGTCACCTGGAAATACTCACCCTACAATTTCATTCCCAGGCCCGCCGGTTGGACCGAGCTTAACGCCGAGCGCTACAAGGACGTCGCGCTCCAGCCAAATGCCACAGCCTTATACGAACACCCGCAGTATCGTGGCCCCGAACCCGAGCCGACCATCGTCCGCTTGACATGGCCCGTCACCGGACTGCCGCCCGACTTTAACGGCGCTTCCTACCACACCGTGCTGTCGTATGACGACGGCCAGGGCGAAGCTATCGAGCCAAAGGATGTGCATGGCTACGCCATGTCCAACTTCAACCCGCAGATTGAACTCCTGATAAAAAAATTCGGATTACCACCTCGAAAAACACCCGACGGTGAACCCCGTCCCCCATTAATTGTCATCCTGCATCTGCTGAGTCGCGACCAGGCCGATCACCTTAAACGACACCCGCCGACTGCAACGACCAGTCTTCACTTAAATCTCAGCCGTTCGAAGATCAGCCAAGCCCATCCTCTCGCACCGGGCATCGCGTTCACGGATCGCCAGGGGAGCGTGCGTATCGTTAGCCTCGATACAGATATATCGAGCGTGCAGGTTGCGGTCTCCAGCACCGAGCCTTTGTCGTTTCTCCAGCTCTACTTCGCGGTGCGACGCTCCGACTACCAAAACCCGCCAAGCGGCTACTCTCCCGTCGTATCGCATGCCGAAGACTACATCTTCGACTCCACGTCCATGAAATTACGAGGGCTGACGGAATGGCGGGAGAGCCAGCTGGTGATAAATGGCGTTAGGATCACTCGCTCGCACGTGGGCTGCGACCGTCCCCACGCCTTCCGTGATGGCAAGTGGGTGCCCTCCGACATCGACCCCGCCGTCTGGCGCGCCGGGCTTAGGGTCGTTCGCATCGCCTACCACGAGGAGGCCCGCCTCGTCCTCACCGGACGGTCCGATCCGCTCGTTATCTCCGGCTCGCCCGCGGCGCCGTCACCGAAGCCCTAGGCGCTGTATGCAATGGGACCGGACGGCCGCCGTTACCGAACGCAGGAGCCGCGCACGTTTAGAAACGGGTTTGGCGATTGTTATTTCGCGCGGATGCCCTGCTCGAGCCGGTCGTATTCCGCGGCGGTGAGTGACAGCACCGAGCCGTGGCGGAAGTGAAACGGAAAGGTAAAGCCCTCGCCCGGCGTGAACTGGCCGGTGGCCAGATCGTGGGTAACAAAAGGCTGGTAGCCTTTGCCCTTGGCGTAGTGGTCGAGGATCAGGCACCAGGCAGGCGCCTGGCCAGGGGCGGAAGGCGGCACCAGATAACACTCCGGCCCCTCGTAGCCGACCCGCTTTGACAGCGAGAAATCGGCCACCTCACGCCACGGTCCGGCGAGTTTCTCCGCCGACTCCATGGTGATCGCCTTGTGCTTCTCATCCTTGGTGAAACGGTGGTAACGCCCGCCGTCGCGCACGATGGTCGTATCGATCACCGTGGTCGGTTTTTCGATGTAAATGAAGGGCGCGCCGAAGGTCTTGAAGTCGGTCGTGCGCGCGGCCCAGATGCGGTGCTTGGCGAAGGCGTCGCGCTTCGTCGTCGAGGCCCAGAACACGAGATAGTTTCCCGCCTCCTCGTCGTAAACCGCCTCGGGTGCCCACGTGCACCCGGCGTCCTCGGGCGCGACCGCGACCAGGCGCGGCGCGGACCAATGCACGAGGTCGGTGGAATCCCAAATGACGATGGAGCGGCTGCCCGCCTGGACTGCGCGCTTCCAATCATGGTTCAGGTTGATCGAAAGATCAGTCGCGATGAGGTGGAAGGTTTTGCCGTCGTGCGCACGCAGGAGGAAAGGATCGCGCACACCCTTTTCGCCGAGCTGGCTCAGCAGCACGGGCTCGGCGCCATTCAAGGCCCGCCAGGCGCGACCGTCTTTGCTCAAGGCAAAATAGATCTGCTCCGTTTGCGGGGTTTGTTCGCCCTTGAACGTGGTGAAGAGAAAACCGCCGTCAGCAGCGGCGAGCGCGGTGGAGCAGAGCATCAGGAGTAGGGTTGAAAGGGTTTTCATTTGGCGCGCTTTGAAGGAAGGACGACAGGTTCTCCGGGCGAACCCGGCGAGAAGGCGGGGACAAGCGGGTCCATCGGGCGGATGCTGCCATCGGGGTTGAACTCCATGCGGGCGAGGCAGGTCTCGCGTTGGTAACCGCCGCCGCCTGGGATGGAGTGGCGGTGGTAGGCCGCATACCAGCGGTCGGTGCCCGGCACTTGCACCACGCTGTGGTGTCCGGTGCCCTTGGCCGTGCCGTTTTTGCTCAGCACGAGCGAGCCCTCGGCCGGAATCTCGACCGGACCGAGCGGCGAGGAAGCCGTGCCGTAGGCGACGCGATAGTCGTCACTGCGGGCATCGTCCACCGACCACATGAAATAGTAGCGGCCGGCGCGCTTGAAAACGACCACGCCCTCGCGGAAGTCCACCACGACGCCGGAGCTGCGGCCCTTGATTCGAATGTCGATGAGGTCGCCCTCGACGTGCAGCATGTCACGGGAAAGGCGGAGGGCATTGGCGCGTTCGGCGCCGTTGCCCCAGAAAATGTAAGCCTGGCCGTCGTCGTCGATAAACGGATACGGATCGATGGTATTGGTGGTGAAACGCTTGTCGGCCTTGCGGTCGAGGAGAGGTTTTCCGAGGGCGTCGACAAAGGGACCGGCGGGGGACTTGGCGGTGGCGACGCCGACTTTGCCGTCGGCGCAGAAATAGAAAAAATAAGTGCCGTCGCGCTCGATGCAGTCGGGAGCCCAGGCGCGGATGTTGGCCCATTTCAGATCGTTGGCGACGTCGAGGATCATGCGTTCCTTTTTCCAGGTCACGAGATCCTTGGAGGACCACACGGAAAAATCGGTGGTGAGCCAGTTGGGTTTATCCGACGTCGGGTAGACGTAGTAGGTGTCGCCGAAAACGCGGATGGAGGGATCGGCGGTAAACCCGTCGAGGATGGGTTGGGGCGGAGTGGAGTCGGGCACGGCGGAAAGGACAAGTGGGCTCAGGCCAAGGAGAACAAGCGAAGCCAGGGGGAGGAGTTTCATAAGCAGAGGCGTTTTTGGGGGCAGGGGGTAAAGATGCGAAAGCAGCCTTCCGAATAGCTCGGTCTGGCTCAATTGATCCCAGACTGTCCAGTAAGATGAAAACGAAGAATGTTTAAGGTAAAGCCACTCCAGCCCCCCTGCCCTGAAACATCGAGCGCCGCGCCAGCCCAACAAAAAGCCCCAGAGACTCAATCGAATCTCTGGGGCCAAAATGGCTGCCCGGGTAGGGATCGAACCTACGACCAAGTGATTAACAGTCACCTGCTCTGCCACTGAGCTACCAGGCAATAATGGAAGGTGGGTAAGACAGAATCACAGGGCCCCTTGTCAACGCCCATTTCGTAAAAACCAAAAGTTTCCTCCCCCCTTCATCAGGTTTTGATTGCCAAAACACCGCGGGTCTCTTTTTGCTCAACCCCTTTTCCACTACGCCTGCCTCCAATTCCGGAGTCTCAGGGGGAACGAATCCATGACACAAGCACTCAGCCTCACCATCACGCCGCGCGCCCAGACCGGTCGCTCGGCTTCACGTCGCGTCCGCAAAGTAAACCAGATCCCCGCGATCCTTTACGGCAAGCACACGAACCCGCAGACCATCGCCATCGATGCCCCCGAGTTCACCCGCCTGCTCAAGTCCGTCGCCGGACGCGCGCTCATCATCGAGCTCAACCGTAAAGATAGCGCCGACAAGGCTCTTTCCTTCGTGCAAGAGATCCAGCGCGATCCGATCACGGACAAGTTCCTCCACGTCGACCTTCAAGAGGTTAAGGCGAACGAGAAGCTCGAGATCAACGTCCCCATCTCCATCGTGGGCGAGGCCTACGGCATAAAGACCCAGGGTGGCGTGCTCGAGACCAGCACCCACACCTTGCGCGTGCGCTGCCTGCCCAAGGATCTGCCTCCGCTCATCGAGATCGATGTCACCGACCTCAAAATCAACGAATCCCTCAAGGTGGCCGGCCTCAAGGCCATCGCCGGGGTCGAGTTCCGTGACGCCCCCGGCCAGCCCGTGGTCGGCGTGCTCAGCATCGCCGCCGAAGAAGTCGCAACCCCTGCCGCCGGTGCCGCAGCCGGCGCCGCCACTGCTGCCGCCGGAGCCGCCGCTCCCGCCGCGGGTGCCGCCGCCAAACCCGGCGATGCCAAGGCCGCCGCCGGCGCCAAGCCTGGCGACGCCAAGGCCGCCGCTCCCGCCGCCAAGCCTGCCGCCAAAAAGTAAGGTCCGCCCCGCCCGCCGCCTTGCCGTGGCGGGTGAGTGCGTTTGTTCTTTGAGTCATGTCCTTCTCCCTTGTTGCCGGTCTCGGCAACCCCGGTCGCGCCTACTCCGCCACCCGCCACAACGCGGGATTCATGGTGGTGGATGCGCTCGCCGCGAAACTCGGACTGTCCTGGCAAAACCAGGCCTCGTTCGAAGCCGAGACCACTCGCTGGGATCTAGCACCAGGCCACGTTGTCTTGCTCGCCAAACCGCTCACGTTCATGAACGAGAGCGGTCGCGCGATCCAGAAAATCGCGGCCTTCCACAAGGTTCCGCCCGCATCGATCATAGTCGTCCACGACGATCTTAATCTTGCGCTCGGCACCCTTAAGATCTCGGTCCGGGGCAGCGCCGGCGGCCAAAACGGCGTCGCTGATCTCATCCAGCGCATGGGGGAAGAATTTATCCGTTATCGAATCGGCATCGGCCCCAAAAGCCCGCCGCAAATGGACCTCAAAGACTTCGTGCTAGCACCTTTCTCCAACGAACAAACCACCCTTTTCACTCAAAACATTCCTCACTTAATCTCCGGCCTCCGGTTGCTCCTCGAACAGGGACCCGACCGCGCCATGAATCAACTTAACCGCCGCACCCAACCATGAGCTCCACCACCCGCAACTACCGCGCCACCTTCATCCTCGATAACCGGGGCAAGGAAGACACCGTCGACCAGATCGTCGATGGCGTGAAATCCGTCATCGCCGAAGTTTCCGGCAAAGTGACCGCCGTCGAGAACATCGGTCGCAAGGACTTTGCCCGCGTCACCGACGCCAAATTCCCCGCCGCCAGCTACGTTCAGATCGACTTCAGCGGCCCGGCCACCGCGCCCTCAGCCCTGCGCGAGCGCCTGCGCCTCAACCAGAACGTCTACCGCACGCTCGTCCAGTCCGCCTAAAACGGATCACGGCGCTCCTCCTCAAATGGCCAACCTCAACCGAGTCCTTCTTATCGGCAACCTCACGCGCGACCCCGAATTACGGGTCACGCCGAAGGGCACCGCCATATGCCAGTTCGGTCTCGCGATCAGCCGCTCGTTCAAAGACGAGTCCGGTCAGGTCCGCGAGGAAGCCACCTTCGTGGACGTCGAGGCCTGGGGCAAACAGGGCGAGACCATCGCCAAGTATTGCACCAAAGGCCGGCCCATCTTCGTCGAGGGCCGTCTTCGCTTCGACCAATGGGAAGATAAAACCACCCAGCAAAAACGCAGCAAACTCAAGGTTGTCCTCGAGAACTTCCAGTTCTTGGGCAGCCGCGAGGGCGGTGCGCCCGGTGCTGGCGGCGCGCCCCTCTCCGAAGAGGGCGTGGACCAGACGGTCGAGCGTCCCGCCACCCCTGCGCCCCGCGCTCCGGGCGGCGGCCGCCCGGCCCCTGCTCCCCAACACGACATCAACGACGAAGACGTGCCCTTCTAAACCGGCGCATCCCGCCCCGGCTTTTTTTCCACCGATCCTTTCCTAAAAAACTACAACTCCTCCAATCATCATGGCTACCAGTGAAATTCTCCTCCTCCAACCCGTCGCCGGTCTCGGCGCCGAGGGCGACCAAGTCAAAGTTCGCGCCGGCTACGCCCGCAACTTCCTCCTCCCCCAGGGCAAAGCAGTCGCCCTGACCCAGTCCAACCGCAAGCGCGTCGAGGCCCTCAAGAAGCGCCGCTCCGAGCGCGAAGCTTCCGACCTGAGCAATGCCCAGGCCCTCTCCGCCAAGATTGCCAAGGTCTCCTTGGCCTTTGCCGTCAAGACCGGCGAGGCTGGCAAGATGTTCGGCGCGATCACCTCCGCCGATATCCACACCAAGCTCACCGAAGCCGGTATCGAGATCGACCGCAAGGCGATCCACCTCGCAAATCCGGTCAAGACCCTCGGCAAACACGAGGTCTCCATCAAGCTCCACGCCGATGTCAGCGTGGAAATCAGCTTCGATGTCGTCTCCGAGAACATCATCGTCGAGGAGGCTCCCGCCCCCGTCGAGGCTCCCGCCCCCAAGACCTACAAGTCCAAAAAGAAGGCCGAATAAGCCGTCCCGCCGTCTGGCCATCCGGACGGCGAACACGTTTCACCTCAAGGCCGCATCCGTTTCGGGTGCGGCTTTTTTGTGTCTTTGGAAAGTTTTTCCCGCTCTGGCGTAAATTTCCAAACCTCCCCTTGCCATGCGTGCGAGTCACGCCTTGCCTCATCCCTTCTCCCGCCGCGCCCTGATCGCCCACGATGTCCGCCTCGCCTAGCAACGCCCCCCGCTCCGCCCGCCGCGCGCGCGCCGACGCGCCCACGCTCCCATCCTCCCCGGCCGGCCGTGTCCCCCCCCACTCCGTCGAGGCCGAGGAACAGTTACTTTCCGCCTGCTTGCTCGACGGCGGCGACATCGTCGCGCGCTGCCTCGAGGGCAAGATCGCCGCCGCATCCTTCTACGTCCCCGCCAACCGCGTCATCTACGAGCAGCTCCTTTCGCTCTACAATCTCGGCAAACCCATCGACCTGGCCGTCCTCGCCGAGGAGCTCAAGACCGCCCGCCAGCTCGACGAGGTGGGCGGCTATCCCTACCTCACCCGCATCAGCAGCCGCATCCCAACCACCGCCGGCGCATCCTACTTCATCGAAAAGGTCCGCGAGCTCGCCCTCCTGCGTGAGATCATCCGCGCCGCCACTCACGCGGTGGAGAACTGTTACGGCTACACCGGCGGCATCCAGGAATTCGTCGATAAGGTGGAGCAGGACCTTTTCAAGGTCACCCAGGAACGCGTGGGCGACGGCGCCAAACCCATGCGCGAGCCCACTAAGGAGGCAATGGTCGTCATCAACAAAATGTTGATGAAAAAAGGCGAGCTCACCGGAGTCAGCACCGGCTACAAGGACATCGATCGCTACCTCTTCGGCCTTCAAAAATCCGAAATGATCGTGCTCGCCGGCCGCCCCTCCTGCGGCAAGACCTCCCTGGCGATGAACTTCGCTGAACACGCCGCCCTGCCCACGCGCGGCGAAGGCATCGCCACCCTCGTTTTCTCGCTGGAAATGTCCGCCGCCCAGCTCGCCTTGCGCCTCCTCTGCTCACGCTCCCGCGTCAACATGAAGCTCCTGCGCGACGGCCTCCTGTCGAAAAACGGCGAGGAACAGCAGGAACTCCTGCGCGTCGCCGACGAGTTTGCCAAATCGCCCCTTTTCATCGACGACTCCAGCTCGCTCTCGGTCATGGAACTGCGCGCCAAAGCCCGCCGCCTCCACGCCCGCCAGCCACTCGGTCTCATCGTGGTGGATTACCTCCAGCTGCTGAGCCCGAGCGATGGCACCGTGCCGCGCGAACAACAGGTCGCCGAGGCCTCGCGCGGTCTCAAAGCCCTTGCCAAGGAACTTGCCGTCCCTGTGCTGGTGCTTGCCCAGCTCAACCGCGCCTCCGAAAAAGAAAACCGTGCCCCCCGCCTCTCCGACCTCCGCGAATCCGGCTCCATCGAGCAGGACGCCGACGTCGTGCTCATGCTTAACCGTCCCAAGGAGGAAAACGACAAGTTCCAGGTCGCCAGCGGCACCATGGAGCTTTTCGTTTCCAAAAACCGCAATGGTGAGGTAGGCGATTTAAAGCTCACCTTCCTTAACGCGATCACCCGCTTTGAAAACTACACTCAGTAACCGTCCCCGGGCCCTCTTGGCCCGTCTCGTCCTGTCCCTCACACTCGGCTGCTCGAGCGCGTTGCCCGCGTTCGCCCAAGCCGCCGCGCCGGCCGCCCCGGCCCCGGCCGTCCTGCGCGTCAACAGTATAGCGGTCAAATTCACCGGCCCGGCCAACGTGAGCGAGCAGGTGGTCCGCGCCAACATGCAGCTCCAAGAGGGCAGCACGGTGGAGGACACCCTCATCGACCGCGATATCCGCGCCCTCTACCGCACCGGCCAGTTTGAATTCATCGAGTTCAAACGCGGCAATGTAGCCGGCGGCCGCATTGACCTCGTCGTGGAAGTCACGCCCAAGTTCCGCGTCAGCACCGTGGAGTTCGAGGGCAACAAGGCGGTCAAGGCCAAGCGTCTGATCAAGGAAACCAAGTCCAAGGCCAACCTCCCCCTCGACGAGCGCCAGGTGAAGGAGGACGCCGAGAAGATCCGCGAGTATTACCAGAAGTCCGGCTACAATCAGGCCAAGGTCGAGTATCGCGTCGAACGCAACCGAGCCACCGGTCTCGGCCGCGTCATCTTCACCGTCGACGAGGGCGCCAAGGTCCGCATCAGCCGCGTCAACTTCGAGGGCAATCCCAACCTCTCCACCCGCAAGCTCCGCAAGGCCATGGAGACGCGTTCCTGGAACTGGTTCTCCTGGCTCACCGACACCGGTCGTTATCGCGACGAACAATTCGAGACCGATCTCGATAAACTTCGCGACCTCTACCGCGAAAAGGGCTTCCTCGATGTCGCCATCAATGCCGAGCAGGTCGTTTTCTCCTACCCGAAACCCTCGCGCCTGATCATCACCATTCCCGTCGTCGAGGGCCGCCAATACAAGGTGGGCACCATCGCCATCACCGGCAACACCCTGCATCCCTCCGAGACCCTCCTCAAGCTCCTCAAGACCCGCACCGGCGCCATCTTCGCCCCGTCCGCGATCGAAAAAGACCAGAAATCCCTGGAGGAATATATCGGCAAGGACGGCTACGTCGACGCCCGGGTCCGCATCGTGCGCAAACCCAATCTCGAAACCGGCGCCATCGACCTCGAGTATCAATACACCGAGGGAGATAAATTCTTCGTCGAATCCATCCGCATCGAGGGCAACACCAAGACCAAGAGTGTCGTCATCCTCCGCGAACTCGCCCTCGGGCCGGGAGACGTTTTCAACACCGTGCGCATGAACAACTCCAAGATGCGCCTGGAAAACACCCGCTTCTTTGAAGAGACCAACGTCGGCCCCGAGAGCACCAACCTGCCCGGACGCCGCAATCTCAAGATCGCAGTCAAGGAGGGCCGCACCGGCAACCTCAGCTTCGGCGCCGGCTTCAGCTCCCTCGAAAGCGCCGTTGTCTTCGCCGAGGTCAGCCAGTCCAACTTCGACCTCTTCAACCGCAAATCCTTCTTCCAAGGCGACGGCCAGAAGTTCCGCCTCCGCCTTCAAGTCGGTTCCCGCTCCAGCGAGGCCACCCTGAACTTCGAAGAGCCCTGGCTTTTCGAGCGTGAACTCGCCCTCGGCTTCAACCTCTACCGCACGTCGTCGGACTACTACAGCAACCTCTACTCCGAGGTGCGCACAGGCATAGAGGTCTACCTCCGCAAACGTCTCTTCGAGCTCGTCGAGGGTCGCGTCGGCTACACCTACGAGGTCGTGGAAATCAACGACGTCAATACCGTGAACGCCGCCTTCCTCGTGCCCGAGCAGGGCTCGCGCAGCGTCTCCAAGGTCACCTTCAAGCTCCTGCGCGACACCCGTGACCGCCTCTTCAACACCACCCGTGGCAACCGCGCCGAACTCACCACCGAGGTCGCCGGCGGCCCCTTCTCGGGCGACACCGATTACTACCGCCTCGAGTTCCGCGGATCCCAGTTCTATCCGACATTCGAGACCCTCAACCAGGTCATTTCCTTCATCGGCCGCATCGGCGTCATCGACAACTTTGGCGACAGCGATTTCGTGCCCTACTTCGACCGCTTCTTCCTCGGCGGCCCCAGTTCGCTGCGCGGCTTCAAGTTTCGCGATGTCGGACCCAAGATTGGCGTCAACAACGACCCCGCGGGCGGCAAAACCTACGCCTTCGGCAGCGCCGAATACAGCATTGAGATCGTCGATCCCCTCCGCATCGCGTTCTTCTACGACGCCGGCTTCGTCAACAAGGACGCCTACGACTTCGACGTTTCCAATTACAACGACAACTTCGGCATCGGCCTGCGCCTCATGATCGGCGGCGCCCCGCTCAGCCTCGACTTCGGCATTCCCCTCACCAGCTCCACCAATCCCAACGGCACGAGCAACGACGAAGGCCTGCAATTCAACTTTTCTTTTGGCACACGCTTCTAAATTGCCTGTCATTAAGTTTTCTCCCTCATACATTCCTTCCATACATCCCATCGCATGAACAAAATCCTCGCCTCCGTTATTGCCGCTTTAGCCGTATCCGGCACCGCACTCACCGCATCCGCCCAACCGGCCCCAAAAATCTTGGTGGTCGAGATGGCCAAGATTCTCGATACTCACTACGAGACCGAAGACCAGAACGCCAAACTGAAGGTCGACGAGGCCAAGGCCAACGAAGAGATCGAGCGCATCGTGAAAGATGGCCAGGCTATCGAGGCCTCCATGCAGGAAATCCAGGAAAAAGCCAAGAACCCGGCCCTCTCCGCCGATGCCAAGGCCAAGCTCGAGGAAGAGTTCCGCCCCAAGGCCGAAGAGCGCCAGCGCAAGCTCACCGAGCTTAACAACTACCGCCAGCGCACCCAGCGCGTCTTCCAGGAGCGCATCGCCAACTTCCGCGGCATCATGTTTGAGAAGATCAACGCCATCGTCGCCGAGGTCGCCAAGAAGAAGGGCGCCACCCTCGTGATCGACAAATCAGGCCTCTCCAATATCGGCATTAACGCCCTCGTCTACTCCGATCCCGCCTACGACATCACCGAAGAGGTCAAGAAGGAGATCGCCAAGGGTCGTCCGGCCAACATGCCCGCTCCCGCCGCCAAGTCCAACATGCCCGCTCCCGCCGCCAAAGCAGATGCCAAGACCGACACCAAGGCCGCGGCCCCTCTCTTCACCCCTCCCTCCACCAAGAAGTAAGCTTCAGGGACTTTGACTTTACCGGCCCGCAGCGCTCACCGCGCCGCGGGCTTTTTTTTGCCCGTTCCGCCATTGCCCCGCGCCCGATACCGCCCCACCTTCCCCACCCTCCTATGACGCTTGCCTACTCCACCGCAGAGCTCCAAGCAATCCTCGCTCCCGTCGCCGTGCGCGGCGTCACTTCCGTGGTGATCACCGGTATTGCCGCGCTCAAAGACGCAGGCCCCGGCGAGCTCTCCTTCCTCGGCAACCCGAAATACAAGCCCGAGGTCGCCTCCTCCCGCGCCTCACTCGTGCTTTTGCCTGCCGATTACGTGGGTGAGCCCTCGCCCGGACAGGTTTTTTTCCTCGTCGAGAACCCCTCCGCCTCCCTCGCCTCCCTCTGCGCCCGCCTAGAGCAAACACTCTGGCCACGCCCAGCCGCCGGTAGCCACCCCTCCGCAGTGATCGACCCCGCCGCGCGCATCGACCCAAGCGCCTGCATCGGTCCACTCTGCGTGATCGAAGCCCATGCCGTCATCGGCCCCCGCTCCATCATCGGCGCGCAGGCTTTCATCGGTCGAGGCGCGCGCATAGGTGCCGATTGCTGGTTCATGGCCGGCGTCCATGTCGCCACCGAATCCCTGATCGGCGACCGCGTGAGGCTCCATCCCGGAGTCGTGGTGGGCAGCGATGGCTTCGGCTACGACTCCAGCACCGGCAAACACCTCAAAATTCCGCAAATCGGACAAGTCGTGATCGATGACGATGTGGAGGTCGGAGCCAACACCACCATTGACCGTGCGCGCTTCAGCCGCACCCGAATCGGCTCCGGCACCAAAATCGACAACCTCGTCATGATCGGCCACAATGTAGTGATAGGCCGCCACTGCATCATCTGTGCCCAGGTGGGCATCTCTGGCAGCGCCACCTTGGAGGACTACGTGGTGCTGGGCGGGCAGGCCGGCGTGGCGGGTCATCTGACCATAGGCAAAGGCGCCAAAGCCGACGGCCAGACAGGTATCAACACCACCGTCGCACCCGGCACTTTTTGGAAAGGCTCTCCCTGCCTGCCCTACCAGCTCGAACAACGTATCAACGTGCTTCGCCAACGCCTCCCCGATCTCTTTCGCAAGGTCGAAACCCTTGCCGCAGACCTCGCCGAGCTCAAGGCACGGGATTAACCCGCGACCCCTGAACCGTAAAAGGTTCATACTCCTTGTCGCCGGCATCTCGCGAAATTACCGAGCCGCCAGAGATCATGCGTCGCCCCCCCTCCCCCGTAAACGGGTTCTCTTTCAATCGTAAAACACCTTACTCCCGCCACTCATGTCACTCGAAGCCGCCCTCGATCTGGCGCCGCTAGACTCAACTTGCCGGTCACCAGCCCGGTCACCGTGCGCAAGACCCTATCGGGCAAATTCTGAAGCGGGAACAGATACCCAACGCAGGCACGCCGGTCATTCGAATCATGAACCGTCGCGCTATTGCCGAAGCGCGCTCGTAGCCGAACTCTAAGGCTCACTCGATCCCGTCCGTGTCTCCTTCTTCCCAACCCAGAATCCTCGTCGCCATGTCCGGCGGGGTGGACAGCTCCGTCGCCGCCCTCATGTTGCGCGATCAAGGCGTGCCCATCGAGGGTGCCTACATGAAGAACTGGATCAACGAGGACAACATCGTCGGCGATTGCCCCTGGGAGCAGGACATCGCAGACGCCAGACACGTTGCCGACCAGCTCTCGATCCCCTTCAGGGTGGTCAACCTCATGGAGGAATATCGCGAACGCGTAGTCTCGTATCTACTCGATGGCTACAGCTCCGGCCTCACGCCCAACCCCGACGTGATGTGCAACCGCGAGATCAAATTTGGCGTGCTGCGCCAGTGGGCGCTCGACCAGGGATTCTCCGCCGTTGCCACCGGCCACTACGCCCGCCGCGCCAGCCTGCCCCATTCACGCGACCATTTTTCTCTGCTGGAAGGCGTCGATCCCAACAAGGATCAGTCCTATTTTCTCGCCATGCTGTCCCAGGAGCAACTTCGCGACGCACGTTTCCCCATCGGCGGACTGCTTAAACCCGAACTCCGTGCCCTCGCCCGTCGTGCCGGTCTGGCAACCGCGGACAAAAAGGACAGCCAAGGCATCTGCTTCATCGGCCAGGTGAAAATGGCGGATTTCCTCCGGGCCTACGTGCCCGACGCGCCCGGTCCGATCATCCGGGCCGACGATAACCGCGTTCTCGGTGAACATCGCGGCCTGCATTTTTTCACGCTTGGCCAGCGCAAAGGCATCGGCGTGCCTTCCAACACCGACAACAAAGCCTACGTCGTCGTGGGTAAACGCGCCTCCGATCGCGCCCTGCTGGTTTCCTTCGACGAGCTGTCCGCACCGGGCTTGTTCACCACTGAAGTCACGGTGCACGGTTTGCGCTGGAACACCCCTGCCCCCCCCCAACCCGGTTCAGGGGCGTTCGCACTCGAAGCCCGGGTGCGTTACCGGGATCCTCGGGTTCCGATTGTTCTTACCCTCGAGTCCACTGATTCCGCACGGGTCACTTTCCCCTCCCCGCAACGCGGCCTGGCCGCAGGCCAGATCATCGCTTTTTATGAGGGCGAGCGCCTCATAGGCGGCGGGGTTTACGCCTGACGGTATCGACGATCCCGTTGTGCTTTTCGTAGCTCGCGTTGTGCAGTGCGGAACACCTCCATGGGCTCAGGCCAGGTTTGGCGATCACCGAACCTGAGTCGCAACAGGTCCTCCCGGACCTGTGACAACGCGGAGTGGGAGCGCCCCGTTTCGGTTCCGGCCGTGGCGGCCTCAACTTTCACTAACCAACGCGCCGCTTCGACACGCAGGGGGTCCCTTCTCCCTGCGCCGGCACGCCGGCTACACCACCCCAGCCACCAAGCGCGGCCATATCGTCGCCAGAGCACGATCGACGACACCGCAAAAGCGAGAGCAGACATGAAACTCAAGTAGCGGGTCCAGCTCCAGGGTGCACGCAACCAACTGACAAGCGACTCCACCCTGCCTTCCAGCCAATCGCGCGCCTCGACCGCACTGGACTGCACGACGTCTTTTGAAGTCCGCAACAAACTCACCTGCGAGGACGAATCGAAGCTCACCACACGACGATACCAGAAAATACGCATGCCATCGAAACGCGCCGCCCAACTGTTGTCCTCGGTGAAATTCGCCATGCCTGAGCCGGCGGCGGCTGGAAGGGTGGATGCGATCAAAACCGCCCCGGGCGTGGGATCCACTCGCACCCACGACTCTTCCGCGTCGTCCCAAACTTCGCACCAGGCATGGGCATCTGAGTTACGCACGCGTATGCCGCCGCTTAGGGGATTCCAAGCGCCGCCTTTGAACCCCGTTACGAGCCGCGCCGGCACGCCGGCGGCACGCGCGAGAACGACCAGCGCGCCCGCGAATAATTCACAGTGTCCGGGTTCGCTGGAAGCAATCCAGCGGACCAGCGGATCCCCCAGCCCGGGAGGAATGCTGCTGTGCAAGCTGTAAAAGTGCCGTTCCTGCAACCAGGTGCCCACCCTTCGGGCGAGATCGGCCCCGCCCTCCCGCCGACCCCCTATCTCCTCCACCCAGCCGGCCAGGCGCGCGATGTCTTCAGGCCGCGAAACACCCAAGTCCAGAAAAGTGGGCGGAGGCAGCATCTCCTCGGTATTATGGTTGTGGCGGTGCATCGGCCAAGTCTCCTCCGGCTCTTTTCCCGCTCTGCGCAACGCGAAATCACGATCCGGGATAAATCCACTCGTATCCATTCCCTCTATACGATACCCCACTACCTTCGAGGGATCAGTGGCCAGCCTGGCAAGATGAAGCTCGCGATTCTGGGCAAGGGTATGCGGCTCGCTGAACGTGATCTGGGTAAAGGCTCCGAGCAAGGGCAGGTATCTGCTGACTCCGGGCTGATAGAATACCGTCCATACTCCGCCGCTGAAATCCCCCCTGCGGGGCCCCAGATAGGAGGTCATGCGTTCGGAGGAGGTGATGAAATCCTGACTCATAACCTGCGACATGCGAAAGCCCTCGGTCGTGTATTCATCGAGCACCAGCATGCGCCAATACGGCTCGGACGGCACCGACTCCGGAGCCACGTCCACCGCAAACGCCATGCTCGTGTCCTCCTGGATCGAGGTCACATCGCCAAAGCGCACATTGTCCGTAAAGCCGGTCAGAGACTTGCTGGATGTCAGTTGGTCGATGAAAAGACTGTTCGATATCTCGAAACGCGGTATCGCCAGAAAGAGCACGACGGTCAGCCCGACCACTCCGCCAAAGAGCGCCACCCCCAGAGCCACCACACGCCAATCGCTAACCTCCCGCAACCGTCGCGCGAGTTCACGCCAGCGGCAACGCTCCCAACCTGAACACTCCTCGCCGCCATCGCCCGCCCGGGAGTCGGAGATCGTCACCGCAAGCAAGAGCCCCAGCGAGCAAGCCGTGAAGAGCAGAATCTGGATCACGAAGATGATCGACACCGTGAAGACCCCCGTCACCACCACGGCAAAAAGGGAAAGCAAGATCAGCTGGAGATCCTCGCGTCTTCCTCGCGGAGCCACGCAGCGGTAACCCAGCAGCATCAGATCCAGGCGGATCATCGCGGGCAGGGCCTCGCCACCCTGCCACCAGTCGAAGGCGAACAAGGTCACGATAAACGGAAAGGCCAGGAGATGCGCCCACTTGGGCAGAAGCTTGGAGAGCCTGGGATAGAGGGTGAACACCGGGACGGACAGCGTCAGCATCGTCAACGCCACCAACGCATCCACCTCCATGTAGAAAACTGTCCAGGCCGAGAGCAGGCCGAGCAGGCCGCCAAGCAGCCAGCGAAGCTGCGTCAGCTCGGCGAGATTAAGCTGTGGCCGCGAGTTTTCCATCGATCATGGCCGCGACTCCGCGCGATCCTTGCGGTTCCAGCACCATTACACGCCGCCGGGCCTCCCCATGCGCCCCCACCGGGAGAACCGCCGTGGCTTCGATTGCCTTGGGTTCAAGAAGGGCCAGACGGTCCAAAAAGGTTTCTACATCCCTCATCCGCCTCACCGGCAGGGGCGGTTCATTATCGATCACCAGCGCCTGCAGTCGCTCCATCTGGAAAAGATCCTCCGCCAGCGTCGCCGCGAGACTCAGCGCGAGCTCAAACTGCTCCGCCCTGGGCCAGCGCACCGCGTCCGTGCGCACCCAGAGTGTGAAACCCTCCAGCCCTTCGGCCGAAAATTGACGCACCATCAAGTGTTGCAACCGCGCGCTCGCCTTCCAGTTGACCAGACGCGGCGAATCGCCGGGCGAGTAACGTCGTAAGGCCAGCAAATCATCGCCGGAGCCTGAGCGGTTAACCCGCCCGCCACTGCTCTGCTCACGCCAGGCCGCTCCATCGGAATGCCTCCTATACTCCACCGGCGCAGGCCAGACCAACACCTCCCTCGCCAGCTCACTCGCGAGAGTTTTACGCAGAAACCCAAAGGGAAAGAGCGAGCCCACGCCGCGCAGGTGAATGGTCAGCGGCCCGCGGCGCTCCGGCACGACCGGCCACTCCATCCGGGTCTCCATCCCCGAATCCAGACGTATCCGCAGGTGACGCCGCACCTCCCGCGCTTTGCCGGCCGCGATGTCGAACCAGAGCCCGTAGGTTGGAAGAAGCATCTTGGAGTTGCGCAACTCCAGGCTCACGGTCTGCGCCTGCCCTGCCCGCCAGGGCCCCGCCGCCTGCAAGCGCCAGGTCACGCGGCGCATATTCAACCACGACATCACGCCGCTCAAAACCAGACACGAGAGGAGGAGCGAAAGCGTGATAAACAAAATATTGTTCGCCGTGTTGTATGCCGCCATGCCGATGCCCATCGAAACGATGATGAGCAACACCCCTGTAATCGTGGGCATGATACGATGCGACCGGGGCGGATAGAGCATCGCCCAGAGCAGCCGGCGCCAGCGGTGGCCGCTGCGGCGCTGGCCGATCCTGAGTGACCCCTGCCACTCGGTGTAGCCCGCCGACGATGTGCTAGGGGTGAAACTTTCCATCCGCGTTTCCCGCTCAGAGAGGCGGGGGCACCACCGCCACGATACGCTTAAGCGCCGCGCCCACCAGCCGGCGCTCCTCCAAACCGTCTGCGGCCGGCCGCAAAAGATTCAAACGGTGGGCGAGCACCGGCTCGACCAGCACCTGCACATCCTCGGGCACCACAAAATCCCGGCCAAACAACAGGGCCCGCGCCTGCGAAGCGTGCTTCAACGCAAGCCCCCCGCGCACCGATACCCCCGCGCGAAAATCGGCTTCGGTGCGCGTCGCCCCAACGATGCGCAGGATGTATTCGAGCACGCTTTCTTCGGTGAAAACGTGCTGGGCCAGCGATTGCAAGTGGAGTATCTCCGTGCGCGTCACCACCGGTGCGATCGGGATGGAGTCGTAGCCCGAACGCAGGCTGCGCAGGATTTCGAGTTCGTCGGCTGGCAGCGGATACCCCATCTGCAAGCGCATTAAAAACCGGTCCATCTGGCTCTCGGGCAGAGGAAACGTGCCTTCGTAGTCCACCGGATTTTGAGTCGCAAAAACCATAAACGGCGAGCCCACCGTGTGGGCCTCGCCGTCAATGGTGACTTTGCCACGATCCATGACCTCCAGCAGGGAGGACTGGGTCTTGGGTGTCGCCCGGTTGATCTCATCCGCCAGCACGATGTTGGCGAAAACCGGACCCTTTTTAAAAACGAAACTCTTCACCGACTCGTCATAAATCGCCACCCCCGTCACATCGCCCGGCAGCAGATCGCTGGTAAATTGCACGCGGGAAAACGAACAGTCCATCGAACGCGCCAGCGCGTAGGCGAGCGTGGTCTTGCCGACACCGGGCAGGTCCTCGATCAACACATGTCCGCCCGCCACCAAGGCGACGAGCACGCGGTCGATGACGCTGTCCTTGCCCTTGATCGTGCTGCGCATGGCCTCGCGCAGACGCCCCAATGTTTCCTTCGCCGTGATAACCTGCGCGCCGGAGAAAAAATCGCTCATGACGGGCAGGATGCCAATCTCGAGACGGGCGTCAACGCGCCGCGCCAAAAGATACGCCGCCGGCCCCTTAGGCCCCGTTCAAAAGGGTGATCAGGACCGAGAAATCCGCATCCCCCAGCCCGCGCGCCTCGGCCGTCTTGAGCTGCTCGCGCACCGCATCCAGCGCGGGCAGTTCGTTGCACCCGGCCGTCGCCACCGCCAGCCGCAGGTCCTTGTGCAGGTGCTTGACTGAAAACTGCGGGGAAAAGTCAGCCGCCCGCAGCTTGGCCTCCTTTAACTTCACCAGCCCGGAGTAACTCACGTTTTTAGCCAGCGCGCCGTAAAAGACATCGTCGCCGATGCCCGCCGCCGCCGCGAGGGTGCGCGCCTCGGCCAGCCCCTGCATCTGCACCGCGATGTTGAGATTCATCGCGAGCTTGAGCGCAGCCGCCTGGCGGTTGTCGCCGATGTGCAACCGGGTGCCGGAGACCAAGGCCAAAACCGGCTCCAGCCCGGCCACCAGGGCCGCATCTCCTCCAAGGTAAAACACAATCTCGCGCCGCTCCGCCGCCGGTTTGCTGCCGGTAAAGGGGGCTTCCATGTAGCGTGCTCCGGTCGCGATCACCGCGTTGAGAAACTCGTCCGAGGATGACGGATCAATCGTGCTGGATTGCACCACGGTCTTGCCCGGCCCGAGCACCGGAAGTATCCGCGCCAGCAAGGCCCGCACCGCCGGTGGATCCGCCACCACGATTTGCACGACGTCCGCCGCCGAGGCCACCGCCTCCGGTGTGTCGCGCCAGCCCGGTGTATCGGGCTGCGGCGTGCGGTTCCAGGAACCGGCGAGCACACCGGCCGCCGCATAGTGACGCGCCCAAAGGCCGCCGATGATGCCGAGGCCGAGCACCCCCACTTTGGGTAAAAGCGGCACGCCCGGAGTGGAGGAATCGGCGAGAGCGGTTTGAAGGGGAGTCGTCATGGTGAATGGAAGAAAAACCACGCCTCCCGTTGCCCTGAAGCAAGGGGCGACGTCAGCGTTGCGGCAAGTGGCCACCTGAACCCTCCTCGCGGCGATGTCAAACGACCCGCGTCCGCTTGCCTTTTCGGCGGTCGCGCCACGGAACCCCAGTTTCCTCTCGACCACGCCCTCCCCTCGGGTTGTGAACATGTCTGCATGCACACCACCGGGTCCGCCCAAGAAGGCGTTTTTCAACCGCGAGCACCCGAATCTTCACCTGAGCTCCGCACTGTATTTGGCACCACCCGACTGGGCTTCGTCGCCATCGTTTTGTCCTGCCTCCCGCTGGCCGGATGCCGCACTCCGGGGCCCCTCCATCTTTATCTGCACCACACCGACAGGGCTGACGCCTCGGCCGATCAGGTGCTCGATGCGAGCCCCCGCTCCGGCGCGGTCATCGACACCGTGCCGGCGTGCAACATGCCCGCGGAAGAGATCATAGGCATCGCCTACGACCCCTTCACCGACCACTTCTACCTGCGACTTTCCCCGGGCAACCGCGTGCGCGTCGTGGACCGGCCCGCCGCCGCCCTGAAAAGGGAGTTCACCGCGCCCGACCTGCCCTTGGGCGGACACGATCTCGCGGTGCGCCAGCGTGACCGGCACTTGTTTTTCACCGATCCGACCGGTCCCGCCCTTCTGGAAACCAGCATCTACGGCGTGCTCCGCAAACGCATCGTGCTGGCCGGTCTCGTGGCCCCCGCGTGGGGCCTGGCCTGCGACGAGCGCGACGATCTTTTTCTCATCCTGCCTGCCGAAACCACGGATCGCATCCACCGTTTCTCCCGCCGGGGCCTCGCCGTCGACGAGCTCAAGCTCGAGCGCATGGTGCGGGGCCAGTCCCTGGCCTTCGACTCCGAGCTTCGCGAGTTTTTCGCCACTTTGGCGGACGGATCAGGGATCGGTGTCTTCACCGAGGACGGACGGCTCGCGCGCACGCTGCCCGCAAGCTCGCCACCAAACCCCGCCAGCCCCGACCTGCTGATCGACGTCGGGCCGCGCTCGTTGATTCGTATATTTTAGTAAAAAAACACGCCGCACATTGCGCGGACCGCTTTGTCTGTTGCCTGCCTCGGCCCAAGCTGTCGGTTTTACGCCCAATCCTCGATCACCCAACTATGTCCTCTCCCGTCGAAAACGTCGTCATCGTGGGCACCGGTTGCGCCGGCCTCACCGCCGCCATCTACACCGGCCGCGCTAATCTCAACCCGCTGGTGCTCGAGGGCCCGCTGCCCGGCGGCCAGCTGACCACCACCAGCGAGGTGGAAAACTTCCCCGGCTTCCCGCACGGCGTGGACGGTTTCCTTCTCACCCAAAACATGCGCGAGCAGGCCACCCGCTTCGGCACGCGATTCGAGCAGGCCATGGTCACCGAGGTCGATTTCACCGTGTCCCCGCGCAAACTCGTGCTCGGCGACCGCGTCATTTTCGCCAAGTCCGTCATCATCGCCACCGGCGCCTCGCCGCGCATGACCGGCATCCCCGGCGAGAAGGAGCTCTACGGCGGCAAGGGCGTGACCACCTGCGCCACCTGCGACGGCGCCTTCTACCGCAAGATGGAGGTCGCGGTCCTCGGCGGGGGCGACAGCGCGGCCGAGGAGGCCCTCTTCCTCACCCGCTTCGCCAGCAAGGTTTACCTCGTGCATCGCCGAGATTCGCTGCGCGCCTCGAAGATCATGTCCGACCGCGCGACCTCGCATGAAAAGATCCAGATGGTCTGGGACACCGTGCCGGTCGAGGTCTTGGGCGTGCCCGAGGGCTCGGTCAGCGGCCTGAAGATCAAAAACGTCAAAACCGGCATCGAGTCCGTGCTGCCGGTGAAGGGCGTCTTTGTCGCCATAGGCCACACCCCCAACACCGGCCCCTTCACCCCCGCGATCACGGTGGACGAGGGCGGCTACTTCAAGCCCGCCGCAGGCTCGCAGGTGCAGACCAACATCCCCGGCGTCTACGTCGCGGGCGACTGCTCCGACCACGTTTACCGCCAGGCCATCACCGCCGCCGGCATGGGCTGCCAGGCCGCCATCGAGGCCGAACGCTGGCTCGCCGAACACGAGGGCTGAGCCCCGCCCGCAAGAAACTAGATCACACTCCGGCGTGTGCGATATTCGCACCGCCGTTTTTTTATGCCCATATCGAAATTATTTGGAATAGTTCCAATTCGCACTTGCTGTTTGGAATGATTCTCGTTCTCTGCGTTTCCCTTTTAATCCATTTCATCCCGCTTTTCGATGCGTCCAGACACTCAAGATCAACCCGTAAACCTCGCTGAACGCCTGGCTCATAGCGGCTTGCGCAACACCCAACAGCGCGAAGTGATTTACCGTGCCCTCCACGAACGTCGCGATCACCCCACCGCCGACGAGGTCTATGCCCGGGTTCGACCCGACCTGCCCTCCATCTCCCTCGCCACCGTTTATAATTGTCTGGAAACCCTCGTCCAGTGCGACCTCGTCCGCCAGGTGAACTTCGAGCGAGAGCCCACCCGTTACTGCTCCAACCTCAAGCCCCACGCCCACTTCCACGATCAGTCCACCGACTCCACCCTTGATATTGAGCTGCCCCCCGAGCTCCTCGCCCAGGTCAAGGCCATCCTCCCCCCAAACTACCGGGCCGACTTCGTAGAGATCACCTTCCACGGCCGCAGCACCGCCGAACCAGCCACCGGCACCAAATAACTAGCTTCCCGCTTCCAGCCCCTTTGCTGCTAGCGACCAATCACTCCCCCCTCTCCTCCTCAGTCTCCCTTTCCCATACCATGCCCTCCCTCGAAATCCGCGATCTCTTCGTCGCCCTCGCCGCGACTCCCGACAAGCCCATCGTCAAGGGTCTCACCCTCACGATCCGCACCGGCGAGGTGCACGCCATCATGGGGCCCAATGGCACCGGCAAATCCACCCTTTCCAAGGCCATCGCGGGCCATCCCGACTACGTCATCACCTCCGGCGACGTCCTCCTCGACGGCAAATCCATCCTCGAGATGGAGCCCGACCAACGCGCCCGCGCCGGTCTTTTCCTCGCCTTCCAATACCCGTCCGAGATCCCCGGCGTCTCCATCGCCAACTTCCTCCGCGCCGCCGTCCAGGCCCGTCTCGCCGAGGGCGAGGACCTCGACGCCACCGCCTACTACAAGCACCTCTACTCCAAGATGGACCTGCTCAAGATCGACCGGAAGTTCACCTCCCGCTCGGTCAACGAGGGCTTCTCCGGCGGAGAGAAAAAACGCTGCGAGATCCTCCAGATGGCCATGCTCGAGCCCACCTTCGCGCTCATGGACGAGACCGACTCCGGCCTCGATATTGACGCCCTCCGCATCGTCGCCGAAGGCGTAGAAGCCATGCGCGGCGAGAAGCTCGGCGTCATGCTCATCACCCACTACCAGCGCCTGCTCGACTACATCGTGCCCGACTTCGTCCACGTCATGTATGACGGCCGCATCGTGAAGTCCGGCGACAAGACCCTCGCCCTCGAGCTCGAGGCCAAGGGCTACGATTGGGTCAAGCAAGAGCTCGCCGCCGCCGCCACCGCCTGAACACGCCCGAACCTCGCTGAAACTTCCGGATTTTAGGTTTTTCAGCTTTTCCAAATTTCAAAATTTCTAAAATGACGCCTCCCACCGATACCCTCGCCGCACCCGAGGCCCTCCTCGACGATCCCTCCACCGCCGTGGAGAACCCCACCGTCGGCATCGACCAGACCGCCGGCAACTTCACCTACGACGTGAAATACGAGTTCGACGCCGGCTCCGGCCTCAACGAGGACGTCATCCGCTACATCTCGAACGTCAAAAAGGAGGCGTCCTGGATCCTCGATTTCCGCCTCAAGGCCTACCAGACCTTCCTCGCCAAGCCCATGCCCACCCACTGGGCGACCAAGGACCTCGAGAACATCGATTTCAACAAAATCCGCTACTACCTCTCGCAAGGCACCAAGCCCAAGCGCACCTGGGACGAGGTCCCCGACGACATCAAGAAGACCTTCGAGCGCCTCGGCATCCCCGAGCAGGAGCGCAAGTTCCTCGCCGGCGTCGAGGCCCAGTTCGACAGCGAGGCTGCGTATTCAAACGTCAAGGACATCGTCGCCAAGCAGGGCGTCATTTTCTGCAACTCCACCGAGGCCCTCCGCGAGCACCCCGAGCTCTTCAAAAAGTGGTTCGGCAAGGTCATCCCCACCGGCGACAACAAGTTCTCCGCCCTCAACAGCGCCGTGTTCTCCGGCGGCTCCTTCATCTACGTGCCCAAGGGCGTGAAGGTCGCCATGCCCCTCCAGGCCTACTTCCGCATCAACGCGGAAAACTTCGGCCAGTTCGAGCGCACCCTCATCATCGCCGACGAGGGCGCCGAGGTCACCTACATGGAGGGCTGCACCGCGCCTAAATTCTCCACCTCGACCCTCCACAGCGCCGTGGTCGAGCTCGTCGCCCTCAAGGGCGCGAAAATCCAATACATCACCGTCCAGAACTGGGCCAACAACGTCTTCAACCTCGTCACCAAGCGCGCCATCGCGATGGAAGACGCCGAGGTGAAGTGGATCGACTGCAACATCGGCAGCCGCCTCACCATGAAGTATCCGGGCGTCATCCTGAAGGGGAAGCGCGCCCGCGGTGAGGTCATCTCCATCGCCCTCGCCAACGACGGCCAGCACCAGGACACCGGCGCCAAGATGGTCCACGCCGCCGACGACACCACCTCCGTCATCGTCGCCAAGTCCATCAGCGTCGGCCAGGGCCGCTCCACCTACCGCGGCGTCGTCCACATCCCGAAGCACCTCAAAGGTTGCAAAAACAACACCGAGTGCGACGCCCTGCTCATCAACACCAACAGCCGCACCGACACCTATCCCGCCATCGTGGTGCGGGGCGACACCCACGCCGTCCAGCACGAGGCCAGCGTGTCGAAGGTTTCGGAAGACATGATCTTCTACATGCAGCAGCGCGGCCTCACCGAGGCCCAGGCCATGAGCCTCGCGGTCAACGGCTTCGTCAACGACCTCGTCCGCCAGTTCCCCATGGAATACAGCGTCGAGCTCAAGCGCCTCATCGACCTCGAGATGGAAGGCAGCGTCGGCTGATTCAGTCCGGCTACTCGCTACCCGCTTCTCACTCCTCGCTCCTTTCAGCCCATGTCCGCTACCGCCCTTTCCTCCTCCGCCCTCCCCGGCCTCGACTCCACCCGCTTCGCCGCCCACCTCTCCCAGCGCGCCACCCTGCCCGCCTGGTGGCTCGAAACCAAGAAGGCTGCATGGAACCAGTTCCTCGCCCTCCCACTGCCCTCGCGCACCGACGAGAACTGGCGCTTCTCCAACCTGAAAGGCCTCGACCTCGAGGGCTTTGACCTGCCCGAGGACGCCCCCAAAGATATCCCGAACCACTCCTCGTTTCCCCAGACCGCCGAGCTGGTCTTCTCTAACCGCCAGCTCGTCGCCCGCAGCACCGTGCCCGCCGACCTCGCCGCCAAGGGCGTCATCTTCGCCCCGCTCGACGAGGCCCTCCGAGACCACGGCGACCTCGTTAAGCAGTATTTTCAAAAGCACCCCGCCCACCTCGGCTCCGCCAAATTCGTCGCCCTCAACACCGCGCTCAGCGCCTCCGGCGGGTTCCTCTACGTGCCCGCCGGCGTCGAGGTCGCCCTGCCCTTCGTCATCCAGCACACCCTGAGCGGCGCGAACGTCGCCACCTTCCCGCACACCATCGTCGTCCTCGGCCCCCGCGCCAAGGCCACCGTGGTCGAGTTCTTCCTCTCCGGCGGCGCCGCCACCGAGCGCCAGCTCGCCGCCGGCGTGAACGACCTCCACGCCGCCGAGGGCGCGCAACTCACCTACGTCGGCGCCCAGCACTGGAGCCGCGAGACCCTCGCCTTCCAGGTCAACTCCATCGCCGTCGAGCGCGACGCCCGCGTGCTCGCCCTCAACCTCCACCTCGGAGGCCGCCAATCCCGCCACGAGTCGCACTCCCGCCTCCTCGGCCCCGGCGCGCACTCCGAGATGCTCGCCCTCACCGTGGCCAGCGGCGACCGAGAGTTCGACCAGCGCACGCTCCAGACCCACATCGCGCCGAACACCACGTCGAACCTCCTCTACAAAAACGCCCTGCTCGACACCGCAAAGACGATTTTTTCCGGTCTCATCATCGTCGAGCCCGACGCGCAAAAGACCGACGCCTACCAGAAGAACCGCAACTTGATGCTCAGCGACACAGCCGAGGCGCACAGCCTGCCCGGCCTCGAGATCCAGGCCAACGACGTGAAGTGCAGCCACGGCAGCACGTCGGCCCGCATCGACGCCGAGCAGGAATTCTACCTCCAAGCGCGCGGCATCGCCCCCGTCGAGGCCCGCCGCCTGCTCGTCTCCGCCTTCTTCGAAGAGGTCCTCAACAAGCTCGATGACGAGGCCCTACACGCCGCGTTGACCGCTCTGATCGCGAGCCAGTTTAAAAAGTAAACCGCCCGGCTTTTTAACCTGCAGACGCACGCAAGCCCGGGTTTTCAGCCCGGGCTTTTTCATGCCCTGGTCATGCCTCGCCGCTGATCAGGGCTGGCTGACCCGCAGACGGATAAACAAGCGCGGAGCCGCGGCTGTGAAAACCAGGGCCAATTGGT
The DNA here is from genome assembly GCA_000972765.1 of Verrucomicrobia bacterium IMCC26134. GTDB lineage: Bacteria > Verrucomicrobiota > Verrucomicrobiia > Opitutales > Opitutaceae > IMCC26134_A. The sequence continues at coordinate 2,936,329 of CP011265.1, forward strand.
CCTGCGTCGTCGTGCTCGACTCCACCACAGGCATGCCGGTCAGCGTCGTCCAAGCCACCAGATCGGGCGAGGTCTCCACCACTGCTGTCACGCCGGTCATCTGGCGGTTTTGCGGGTAGCGCACCGTCCACTCGCCCGTGCCGCTCGCGCTCAGGCGCAGGCTTGAATCGGCGGCGTTGGCGACCGTCGGATCAAGACCGAAAGCGTATTCGATCAGATTCGGCAGCGAGTCACCGTCCGGATCCGCCGTGGCAGCGGCGCCGGCGCCGGAAAGGCTTTTCGCCGCCACCCAGGTCGAGAAGGCGGGCACCGGGGTGACCACCGTGAGCACGGCGGGGGTGCTCGTCGCGCTACCGGCGGCGTTGGTGGCCACGAGTATGTAAGAGCCGGAGTCCGCCACGGTGGCGGAGGCGATGGTCAAGGTGAGCGCGGTCTTCCCGCTCAATGCCACGGTGTCCTTATACCATTGATACGTGAGCGGAGGGCTGCCGATCACCACGGGACTGAAGGTCGTCGCCTGCCCCGGAGCAATGGAGCGCGAGCCGGGCTGAACCGGGATGGTCGGAGCCGTGGCGGGATAGCTGGTCTTCAGCCAGTTCGACTTCGCCCAGCTGAGGCGGCCCGCACCGGCGCCCACTTCCAAAATCTGGCGGAGGTCGGCGGGGTCATCCATCGGCGGAGCGGCATAGGGCGCGGAGCCGTCGGTGGTGTTCCAAGAGAAAGGGATGAGCGCGGCCGCCTGGAAGGGGCCCATCGGGCTGCCGGCGTCGGTGCTGTCGCCGCGCACGGTGGTGGTGGTGCCGTTGGTGTTGTGGAACTGGTAGATCGTATCGAGGGACTTGATTTTGCCGGTGTAAACGGGGTTGGCGGGGTCGGTCTGGTTGTTGCGCAGCGGGGTGATGCAGTCGATGTAAACGGACTTTTCGACGAGGATGGCGCCGCCCTCGGTGGAGATGGAGCCGTTGAGGAAGGGGTTGAAACTGTAGGTGTTTTCCAGGCTGAGCTGGGCGGAGCTTCCCATCGCGGCCTTGCGGGTGTCGCGCAGGCGTTTGGCGGTGAGCGCAACGCTGTCGTCGACGTAGATATTGTAATTGTGAACCTGGCCGCCGCGCAGGCGGGGCACGCAACGGTCCCAGATATTTTCGAACCACTGGTGGTGGAAGGTGGCGGAGAGGACGTCGTTCTGGGCGTCCAGTTCGGTCGCGCCCATCAGGTGGCACTTGTCGTGGCCTTGGATGATTTTAACGATGTCCTCCACGCTGAATCCATTCGTGCGGAGAAAATTGTAGAACGTGTAGGAGGACTTGTTGGCCTCGAGGGCGGCGAGTTGCTGGCGCACGAAGCTGTTGGGGTTGGTGGCACCGTCGTCGCCGACATAGCGGCACCAAGAGAAGGTGACGTTCTGCGTTCCCTTTTTGAGGTCGACGATGCCGTCATATGCCTTGGTGAAGGTGCAGTGGTCGATCCACACGTTGCTTACCACGCCGCCGTTGCTCAGGTCGATAAAGTCCCAGTCGTTGGAGTCGTAGTTGCCTTTGCTGGCCTCATCCCACTCCCAAAGCTCGTCGAAGCGGAGATTGCGAACGATAACATTGGAAGTGCCCTTGATGTTGAGGCAGGCGTGCCGAAGGGTGGAACCATTGGCGGAGAAAATGGTCAACCCGCCGCCCTTGGGAACGGTGTCGATGATGCTGACACCGGTGATGATCAGGCGGGGGTGTAGCTTAGGAGTGGCGTGTTCGCGGAAGTTGCCGAGCAGCCGGGTGGCGGCGTCGACCTCGTTGTAGCCGAGGTCGAGATCATTCATGATCTCGATGACGCGGACGGCGCCGATGGTTTTGGACGAATCGTAAATGGCCTTGGCGAAATCATAGGCCGTGTAGCACTTGCGGTAAGCCACATCGGACTCGGCGATCACCCCGCCGCCTGTGGTGCCGAGGCCGAACCCGGTGAGGTTGAAGGCCTCGTCAGCCAGGCCCGTGACAACAGTCACGACGGCGTTCTCGCTGACGGAGGTTCCGTAGGTGTTGCTCACCGTCGCGTAGTAGGACCCGGCAGCGGTGAAACCGGCGCCGGCCAGCGAATAGGTCGCGCTGTTCGCACCGATTAGAGCGACACTGTCGCGATACCATTGATACGTAAAAGTCCCGCTGCCGGTGGCCGAGATCGACAGGGTGAGATCACCGTCGAGCAGCACGGACTGGGTGCTCGGTTGAAGTGTGATCCGGGGCGGCGCGGTCACGGTCAGCAAGGCCCCCGCGCTGGTGGCGGTGCCGAGGGAGTTAGTCACAACCACGAAGTAGACGGCGGCATCCGAGACCTGGATAGTGCTCAAGCTCAGCGAAGCCGAGGTCGCGCCTGCGATGGGCTGGCCCGCCTTCAACCATTGGTAGTTAATCGGCGAAGCCCCGGTCACCGTGACGCCAAAGCTCGCGGTTCCCCCGACCGCAGCCGATTGCGCAGCGGGCTGGGTGGTGATCGAAGGTGGATAATTCAGGGTGAGCGTAGCGGCGGCGCTGGTCACGGTGCCGGCCGAATTAGTCACCGTCACCGTATAGGCTCCGGCGTCAACGGAAGTGAGTGAGGCGAGCGTCAGGGTGGCGTTGGTCTGCCCCGTCATGGCCACGGTGTCGTGATACCACTGATACGCCAGGGGAGCGGTGCCGGTGGCGGTGACGGAGAGGCTCGCCCCGCCGCCGAGGTTCGCGCCCTGGGTGGCCGGACCGGAGGTGATCTGGGGTGCGATTGCCGAGGTGCTGACGGTGAGCAGGGCGGTGCGGCTGGTGGCTGAGCTTACCGAGTTTGTTGCCACGACCGAGTAGCCGCCGGCCTGGGAAGCTTGAACGTTGGACAAAACGAGCGAAGCGGAGGTCTTGCCCGGCAGGTCCACGGTATTGAGACGCCATTGATAGGTGGGGGCGGGGTTGCCGCTCACGACGGCGGTAAAGGTGGCGGTATCGCCCACCGAAACGGTCCGGTCGGCGGGCTCCGTGGTGATGACCGGCGCGGAGTTTCCGGCGACAGCGGTGAGGGTCACCTGAACGTTGTCGATGGCGAGGATATCGTTGGACGCGGTCGAGGAGGTGGCGGAGTTATTCGTTATCCAGCGAAACCAAAGCGAGGTGCCGTCGGGCACGCTGACCGCAACGCTGCCAGAGCTCAGGGCGGTCGAGGTGGTGGCCGAACCGTTCAGGGTGGTGGCGGAAAGCGTCTCGAGGGGTGTCCAGCCCGTGGCGGAATTAAGATCGGCCAGGGTAGCTCCGACCCGATATTGCACCGTAAAGGTGAGATTTCGTGCGCTGGCGCTTTCACGCCATTGCTCGGCGGCGTAAGCGAGCGAAAACGCGGAAAGTGCGCCACCGGAGCTGTTGTTAAACCCGAGGCCGATGTAGGTTGGCGCCGTATTCAAGCGCGTCTGGTAGGCCAGCGCGCGCTCGGTGCTCGAGGCGGTGCCGAGACTGCCAATGATCAGATCGGTCATGTTCGACGCGCCATCGAGCGCGGAGATATTCCCGCTGTAGGCCGTGCCTGCGCTATTCACCGCATGCCAGCCGGCCAAAGTCGCGCCGTCACTCCACGCGGCAGATCCCGAACTGGGGAGTCCGTCGAAAGTCTGCCCGTAACCCGAGGCCAAAATCCCCGCATCAACCGCTACGTCGGCCGCCCGCGCAGACTGGGCAAAATTAATTAAAAAAAGCCCGATTAAAGCGCCGAATAAGCGCTTATATAAATTCTTATTCATAAATACATTACAGCAAATAAAGAAACCCAGCTGCATCCGCATTTGCAGACGCGGTTCTGCCGGCGGGCCGCAGACCAGAGGGGTAAGGAAGGTGGGGTAATCGCAAACGTTTACTATCTTCACCTATCGACTCACTCAAACGGGACGCTCTGCAAGCACCGATCAATTCACATTGTTGCGCACATGAAAACGATGCTACCTCACGCCGACCTGCCCCAAGCAGCGTGGTTTGCTTTGTGTTTTGTCGTGTGTTTCGTGGTCTGGCCGTTCCGACTGAGCGTTACATACCATGTCCACCCAATCCAAAGACCGCATCCTTTCCCGCGACGTCGTCGTCACCCAGATACCTTCGGGTGACAAACACACCCTCTTCGCCGGCGCGAAGGTCTTTATCCATCAAGTCCTCGGCGGCACCTATACGGTGCAAGGCGACACCGGCCTCTACCGCATCGACGGCAAGGACGCCGACGCCATCGGCGAGACGGTGACTGACCACGCCGTGGCCGCCTCCACCCTCGCTGACGGAGCACCCGATCCCGTCGCGCTTTGGGACCAGTTGCGCAAGGTTTACGACCCCGAGATCCCCGTAAACATCGTGGACCTGGGGCTCGTTTACTCGCTCGACGTCACCAAGGCCGACTCGGGCTACAAAGTGGATGTCGCGATGACACTCACCGCCCCTGGTTGCGGCATGGGCCCTGCCATCGCCGAGGATGCGAAGGGCAAACTCCTCCTTGTTCCCGGTCTGAGTGAGGCCGACGTGCGCATCGTCTGGGAGCCCACATGGAATCAATCGATGATCAGCGAGGAAGGTAAAATGAAGCTGGGGCTGATCTGACGCTTTTGCCGTTCCAAGCCTCGCACGGTCCCCTCGTCAAAAGATGCGACCGGCGCTTTTCAACGTGGAGAAAACCGCCTTGCTGAAAACATCGGACGTAAAGGGTTTTTGCAAAATGGTCTGCACCCCCGCTTCGGTAAGCGCTTCGGCTATATTGTCTCCGCCATAGCCCGTCATGATGATGATCGGCAGATCGGGTCGAAGCGCTCGAAACCGGCGCGTCAAATCGAGTCCTCCGACGTAAGGCATCGTCAAGTCCGTCACCACCAACGTAATTCCGGCGGGATCCGCCTCAAACGCACGGATGGCTTCCCTTGGGTCGCAGTAACTTTGCACCGAGAAGCCCGTTCGCTTCAGCAGAATCTCCGCGACCTGAGCCACCGCGGACTCATCGTCGATCACCAGCACCCTGCCTGAACCGAGCATAGCCGGGGAATCAACCGCCTTGGACGGCATACTTACGGCCGCGGACTTCCCTTTTCTGATGGGGAAAAACAGGCGGAACGTCGTGCCCTTGCCCGGTTCGCTCTCCACCGAGATCATCGCCTCGTGCGACTGCAAAATGCCATGGACGACCGCCATGCCAAGACCAGTGCCTTGCCCGTCTAGCTTGGTGGTGAAGAACGGCTCGAATAATCGCCGCACAGTCTCGTCGTCCATGCCGCAACCTGTATCACTCACAGTGAGCATAACATATTGCCCCAGAAGAAGATGAGGATAAATCGCCTGCCGCTTTGCATCAACCGAGCCCAAGCCGACCTCGACGGACAATTTACCTCCCGTGGCCGCCATGGCGTGCGAGGCGTTAGTGGCGAGATTCATCACCACCTGATGAATCTGCGTCTCGTCGGCGAGGATGGTCGGGAGTCCCCGGTCAAGCCGGCTGACAATCTCGATGGTGGTGGGTAAAGAGGCCCGCAAAAGCCCCAATGCCTCGCCCACTATCTTCGCTAGATCCAAAGGTTCACGATGCGAATCCTGAGGACGGCTGAAGGTCAGTATCTGACGAACCAAATCCCTGGCCCGCAAGGAGGCCTTCAGGGTATTCTCAATGTAGGGCCGCATGAGATGCCCCTCGGGGATCTCATAACTCATCAGTTCCAAATTCCCCATGAGCGCGGTGAGGATGTTATTGAAATCATGCGCGATACCACCGGCCAGCGTGCCCACGGCCTCAATTTTTTGAGCCTGGCGCAATTGCTCCTCGAGCTTGGTCTGGGCGGCGAGAGCGGAGAGTCGCTCGGTCTGGTCGCGTCCCACGCAGAGGATCGAGCTAGTCCCCGCCGCTTCCCGGCGGGGCGCCAGAGAACACTCAAGCGATACCATGCCGCCGTCCGCCTGCATGAACCGCAAAACCAGCGCCTTGGAGCTTCCGTTGGACGCCACCTCCTCGCAAGCCCGTGCGGCCGCCCTTCGATCTTGGCCGAATAGAGCATTGGCCAGACTGGTTTCGCGCCAATGACTTTCCGGCCACTTCGTAAGCCTGCTCAGGGCGGTGTTAGGTTCACGGATATTCCCGTCAGGATCGATCGTGAAGATCGCATCCGGGGCCGCCTCCACCATCTCGCGGTAATGAGCCTCGATTTCCCGCAGCGCACGCTGGGCCGCTTGCAACTCGGCACTTTCGAGCATTAAAACCACCCGGTCTGATACCGTCTTGGTGAAGTTGATCTCCTGGTCATCCCAGATGCGCGCCGTCCCGATATGCTCGTGGCAAAGCACTCCCACCAGCTTGCCGTGGCGACGCACCGGCAAATCAAGCATCGCAGTGATCCCGGCGGGCTCAAGGTAGCTGGCGCGCAAATCGGCGACGACGGGGTCTGTTGCAGTGTCGGACACGGCCAGCACGTATTCCGAGCGCACCGCCTCAAAATAGGAGGGGCAGGCGCTGACCGGCAAAGACCCTCCATCAAAATAGGCATCCTTTTCACTGTCATAGGCGGCGATGCACCGCAATCGGGTGTCCGAATCCTCGAATACCCAAAAGCCCACCCGCTGCACGCGGTGCACCCGGCTCAGGATCGCGAGGATGAGGCGCAATTGCAGCTCGGGGTCGCCTTGAGCCTGGACTTCCGTCTGCGCAAGCTCGACGAGACCGCAGTTGTGCAGGGCGAGTCGCAGCTCCTTCTGGTGACTCGCCTCATCCCTGGTGCCGATCGCGGCAAGCATTTCGTTAAATGCACCCGCCAGTCGCCCGAATTCATCGCGCCCCCCCACCGGCACACGCAAGGAATAGTCTTTTTTTTCCGAAACCGACTGCGCTGCATGCATCAAACTCAGGATCGGACCCGAGACCGCCCGGCTCAGCACATAGGAAAGTAAAAGCCCCAGCACGCCGAAGGCCACGATCGATGCGATCACGAAGATGCCGTAACCGTAAATGTGCTGCCGGGCGCCTGATGCTTCGATTTTTAGTCCCAGCCAACCGACAACGTCGTCTTTGCTCAGTATAGGCTCGATGACGGTGATGATCGAGTCATCGATTTTCGCCTCGGCGGCAGGATTTTCGAGCCGTGCGGCAAAACGTCCGTCGGGCTGGCGGTTGCGTGCCACGAACTGCGATCCATTCGCCAGATAAATGACGGAACCCAGCGTTTCCGCCCGCCAGTCGATGCTGGCAAGCTTCAGCGTGGTTGACGAGGCGTCTGAAAAATTGATCGAGGGCAGCAGCAACTCCGCCAGCATCTTGGCTTCGGTCCGGGCCTCCTCCACCAGCCTCGGACGGAGCACGTTATGCTCGTAAATCGATACGGATAAGCCCAGCACCGTGGCCGCGACGGACACGGCCAGTAGCACGCTTCCAAGCAATTTACGCTGAATGGGCAGATCCGAGAAACGCATCGGGTTAACCCATCCCTTTTTCATCATATAGGGCTCGCTGGACGTGAACCGCCACGCGCGAACTCGCCCTCCGTCCGGCCGGGTTTACTGCGGGTAAATCCACACCGAAGCGCGGCCGGACCCCGCCTTCGGTCACCCCGTTCACAAAGACGATACAGGCACCACCCGAAACCGCCGTCGCCCCGAAGCTGGCATCACGAAAAGTCGGATTGGTCCTCGTTTCATTTTCCCCGCCTTGGACCATGCCCGCGCTCCACCCTGTCGCGATCAAAACGAGGGTGAATCTTAGAGCTTTAGTCATGGTGAGGGAGAACCTGATTAGAACTTCATAAAGATTCTTTATCTACTGCGATAAAAAACAAACGTCACCCGTAATCCAGTTTTGGAGAGGCAGTTTCGTCACCACACCCCGCTGTGCGCATGGTTTTTTGAGATGGTTTCCACCCTATACTTACCCTAAGTGATCGCACTTATCCGATGCTAAATCGTAAACACTACTTCATCCGCGAACACGCCGGCCTCATGAAACTCAGCGATGTCTACGACATTCTGGACCCGGACACGCAGGCCAAGATCGGCGAGGCGCGCGAGGAGATCAGCGGTCTGGTCAAGTTCCTGCGGCTGCTGATCGACAAGAACCTCATGCCGACCACCGTGGCGGTCTATGAGGGTGCCGCCCCGGCGAACCGGAAGCTACTGTTCTCGATCCGTCGCGGCGTCGCGCTCTTCAAGCACAAGGTGGAGATCAAGGACGCCGACGGGCTCTCCCTCGGCTACCTTCAGAGCAAGGTCTTTTCCCTCGGCATCGCCTTCCGGGTCTGCACCGCGGACGGCAGGGAAGTCGCTCTCGTCAAAGGTGATTGGAAGGGATGGAACTTCCGCTTCCTCAGCGGCGAGACCGAACTCGGAGTCATCACCAAAAAATGGGCCGGGCTGGGCAAGGAACTCTTCACCACCGCCGACAACTACCTCATCCGCATCCACGGCGCCCCCGACCCCACCCTCAACCTCCTGCTGCTCGCCGCCGGTCTCGCGGTGGATACCGTGTTCAAGGAAAAGAAGTAACCGGGCGGCAACGCCCCCCCAGCCTGCCGGAAAGCCGGCTCAACGCCCGAGCACGGTTTTGAGCATCCGCCCCAAGTCGCCCACGCGGTAGGGTTTGGTGAGGTATCCGCAAAAGCCCATTTCGAGGAACCGGTTGATCATCTCGTCGTCATCGTAACCGCTCGTCACGATGGCGCGCACATCCGGATCGATCGCGCGCAGACGCTTGAAACACTCCTCCCCGCCCATGCCTCCAATGACGGTGAGATCCAGCAGCACGGCGTCGTAGGGGCGTTGCACGTTGTGGTAGCGGCGGTAAAGCTGCAACGCCTCCTCCCCATTGCGGGCGGTGTCGTGGGTGTAGTCGAGGCTCGCGATCATAACCCCGGTAAGCTCGGCGATTTTGGGATCGTCATCCATCAACAGGATGCGGCCGGTGCCGAAACGCAGCGCCGGCGCACGGCGTGATTCGGCCTGCACGGGCTTGACCGCCGCGGGCAGGAAAATGCTGAACAGCGTGCCCTTCGACGGACTGGATTCCACGCCGATGCGTCCGCCATGACGACGCACGATCGAGTCGACGGTGGCGAGTCCGAGTCCGGTGCCTGTCTTCTTCGTGGTAAAGAAGGGATCAAAGATGTGCGGCAGCACATCGGCTGGGATGCCGGCGCCATTGTCCTCGACATCGATCCGGGCGTAGAGGCCGCGGGGCAGTTCGAGAAACTCGTTTTCGTTGAGCTCGATGTTTTCCGCCCGCACCACGATGCGCCCGTCCGAAGGCACCGGCATGGACTGGATGGAGTTGATGACGAGATTCTGGATAACCTGGAGCATCTGCCCCTTGTCCACCTCGACCGGGGTGACATCCTCCTCGGCCTCGACCTTGACGACGACGGGGCTGCCGGAAGCGGCGATACGCACCGCGTTTTGCAGGACGTCGCTCAGGTTCACCACCTGGCGTGTGGCGTTGCCGCCGCCCTTGGCGAAGGAGAGGAGCTGACGGGTGAGTTGTTTGGCCGCGAGGCAGGCCTGCTCGGCGGCGTCGAGTTGATTGAAATCGCGGTTTTCCTTCGCGGTGGAAACGCCGCCGAGGATGGTGGTGAGCAGATTATTGAAATCGTGGGCGATGCCGCCCGCGAGCAGACCGAGAGACTCGGAACGGTTTGCCTGAATCAGCTCGTCCGGACTGAGCCGCATTTCCTCCGGATCACGGAAAACGACCACGAAGCCGATCCGGACGCCCTCGGAATTGTGGCACTCATGGAGTTTCCAGACGATGGGGCGGACCACTCCGTGTTCCGAAGTAGGCAGGGCATGCAGGTCGCAGAGCCGGCTCGCGGCAGGCTGGTTCAGGGCCAGCTCGATGGCATCGGGGGCAGCCTGGCCGGTGCGCCGCTCCAGCAGGTTGAAAACCGAGGCCAGCGGTTGGCCGGTAGACTCGCGAACGGTGACGCCGGTGAACGTGGCGGCCTTGGCATTGAGACTGAGCACCTTCGCCCGCGCGTCAGTGATGATGATGCACTCAGCCAGGCTGTCGAAAGCGGCCTGCTGAAGCGCAGGCGGAGTGGAGCCTGGCGCGGCGGCGAGTCCGGCCAGAGGCAGCACAAACCCGGTGACTCGCAACAGTTCGCCGCGTTTAGAAATGTCACTCTGGAAACCGATGAGAACGTTGACCGATTCCCCCTTGGCGCCGGTAAGCGCCACCAACTGCCTGCCCTCTTGGTTGCCGGCCTGGGTAGGCTTGAAAAAAGCAGAAAGTCCGGCGGCCTGCGCAGGGGCGGGCAGCGCCGCGAGCAGCGGCGCCGGCTCGGGCAGGAAGGCCGCGTCATCGACCTTGGTGCCGAGCAGGCGATGCCAGGCAGGGGAGAACCAGTGCTGCCCTTGCGTGAAGTCGAGATCGAAGGCGCCCAAACCGCCTTGGTTGACGAGACGCTGAAAACGCTCGTCGCTGAGCAGGCTGATTTCCTCAAGCTCCTTGCGCTCGGAGACGTCGAGATGCAGGCCGCAGACCCGCTGCAACACGCCGTCGGAATTGAAGACGCGGATGCCCACGCACGAAACCCAGAGGTAATGTCCCGCGCGATGGCGCAGCCGGTATTCATCGGCGAAGGAGCGAACGCCGGGCGACTGCCTCTTCGTCACCTGGTCCGGCGCTGCGGCGGTGTCATCGGGGTGCACAAAGCAACGCCAGCTCGCGAGGGTGTCTGGGAGTTCGTGGTCCGTGTAACCGAGCATACGCTTCCAGCCGGCTGAAGTGGTGATCTCGCCGATATCCAGACGGAGATCGAAAAAACCGAGCACACTGCGATTGGCCAGCAAGGTGAGCGCATCCAGCAGCGGATGCACCGGAGCGGGCTCAACGACGTCTTCCATCGTCGGCAGCAAAGTGGCAAACCATTGCACCGGGACCTTGGTGGCGACATCGAGGCGCAGGTGGTAAAGTCGAGGAAGGTTTCGCGCCCGGATGGACTGGGGCCGCACACTGGCGGTGGCGCAAAGCGCCTCCCACTGTATGGCGCGCATCACCGGATCGTCGGTCAGCAACTCGAAATGAAGGAGCGCAACGATGGATTGCCCCGCCAGAGCCTCCAATGCCTGCCCAAAAACCGTGGCCGCGGCCGGATTAGCCATCAGGACAATACCCTCGGCATCGAGCAGCAGCACGGCGGGTGCGGAAGTGGAGGCGATGGAAGACATTGAACTTGAACCTACGAGGCCCGGCAGGCGGCCACGTGAGGAGCATCAGGCACAGAATCCGGAAGGTCGAGCCGGATGAAGGTCAAAAATATGTCAGATTTCAGCCAGCGTCCGAGCCGCCTGGATGCGCTGCGTGGCGGTCGGCGAGGCGCCGCCCAACCATGTGCGAACGCGCCCTTCGAGGAAGCGAATGTAGGCCGGCGAATCATTCAGGCAGGGCACATGCTGGAAGTGCTCGCCTCCGGCGTGAAGGAACTCCTCTTTACCCTCGCCGGCTATTTCCTCAAGGGTCTCGAGACAGTCGGCCACAAATGCGGGGGTCAGCACGATGAGGTTTTTCTTTCCCGCGGCCGGAAGGGTTTCGAGCTCCTTGTCCGTATAGGGCGTGAGCCAGGGCTCTCCGGCGAGGCGCGACTGGAAGGAGATCGACCACTTGCCGGCGGTCAGGCCGGCACGCTTGACCAGAGCGTGGGTGGTCTTGGTGATCTGAGCCTTGTAACACATCGCCTGCGCCGGGTTGCAGGTGGCGCAACAGTTCGGCACGAGGGTGCAATGCCCCTTGGAGGCGTCGCCTTTGCGCAGATGGCGCTCGGGGATGCCATGGTAGGAAAATAATACGAAATCGTGCGGGCGGTCGAAGTAGGGCTTCGAGACTTCGTAGAGCGCCTCGATATAATCCGCATCCTCATAGAAAGGCTGGGTGCACTCGATCTTGAGCTCCGGCGCGAGGCGCGCGGCCTCGGCGTAGACCTTCACCACCACCGTCTCCCACGACGACATCGCATAGTGCGGATATTGAGGGAAAAGCAGCACCTCTTCGATCCCGTCCGCCTTCATCCGGGAGATGACATCGGCGATGGCAGGCTGGCCGTATCGCATCGCCAGATACACCGGGGCATCGGCGCCGAGCGAGACGGCGAGTTTATCGCGCACGCTCTTCGAGGTGAGCACAAGGGGCGAGCCGCCTGGCTGCCAGATTTCACGATACGCCTTGGCCGACTTCGGCGCACGCGTGGGTGCGATGATGCAGTTGACCAAAAACCACGCCAGCCAGCGCGGCTGTATATCGATCACACGATCATCACCAAGGAATTCACGCAGATAGTTGCGGACATCGGGAACGTCGGTGGAGGCGGGTGAGCCGAGATTAACTAGGAGGACGGCGCGCTTGGGCGAGGACATGTTATACTAATGGGGCATAGATGGGACCCACTTGTCAAACGGAGCGAGACCACCCGAACAAGAGAGGCGGACGAAAAAGTGCGGCTGAAGACTTGCCGCCAGCGGCAGGATGCGACCCACTGGGCTCACGCTGATGATACCCCGCAGAGCACGATTCGCGCGGGCAACTCCCCCCAATCAAGGCCGGAGGTCGGTCGCCAGAGGGAAAACAGGCACCGGCCGGACACCCCAAAAAAAGGCTCCCCGTGATGTCTGATGCATCGACAGGCTCCTCCGGGGGCCAACCCAAAGCGTCGGCGCAGGTCATCACGCACACAACCACGGGGGCCGTTATCCGCTGGGAAGCCCCGCCCGCGGAGAAATTGGCGGACATTTTTCCGGGGCTTAAAATCAAGGCCCTTTGCGGGGTCGGCGGCATGGGCGCGGTCTATCGCGCGGAGCAAACCCGCCTCGGCCGCTCCGTGGCCGTCAAAGTATTACCCCGGCTGGAAGCGCCCGACCCGGAGGCGCGGGAGCGGTTCGAACGCGAGGCCAAGATACTCTCGGGCCTGAACCACCCGCACGTCCTGCACATCCACGACTTCGGTGCGCTGCCGGACGGCACTCTCTACATCGTCACAGAGTGGGCCGGCGCCGGCGACCTTGCCAAGCTCCTCAACGGCAAACCCCACCCGCTCGAACAGGTGCAAGTCTGGGTGCACCAGATCTCGCAAGCCCTCATCGCGACCCACAGCCACGGCATCATCCATCGCGACTTGAAGCCGGGCAACGTGCTCGTCTTCGACAACGGCAGCCTCTCACTCGCCGACTTCGGTCTCGCCCACGCGGCCGGAGGCGGCCTCACCGGACCGATCACCTCGTCGGGCGCGGTTTTCGGCACTTTTGAATACATGGCCCCCGAGCAGATGGAATCGGCCGGGAACGCCACCCCCGCCACCGATATCTACGCCCTCGGCGTGATGACCTACCAGATGATCACCGGACGGGTTCCGCGCGGCTCCTACGCCCGGCCCTCGCGCATCGTCAATGTGCCCGTAGAGCTCGATGCGTTTCTCGACTCCGCAATGGCCAACGAGGCCGGGCTCCGTCCCACCAGCGCGGCGGAGTTTGCGCACCGCTTCGAGCTCGCCTGCAACGCCCCCTGCCGACGCCGCCAAAAACGCTGGATCAGCCTCGGTATAGCCCTGCTCTTTGTCGCCGTCGCCTGGTCCGTCATTGAGTTCGTCCTCGCCCAGCGCGATGCCAATCGGGCCGAGGAGATCGCACGGATACCTCCGGCGGTTTACCCTGCGACACCCGCCTCGTCGAAGCCACCGGCCGCCTCCCCCACGTCACCCGACGCCACCGAGACCACCTCCCGGTCCGCCGCCGATGACGATCTGTTCGCCACGTCATCCGATTTCGTATCCGCCTTTACCGTAGAGGCCATCTCCACCTCGCTCCCGATTGAGAAGCTGGGCGCCACGCCCGCCAGTCCGCCTGTCCCTGCCATCGCGTCCTCCGAACAATCCGACCTCGCCGCCCAAGCCGCCGCCCCTTCCGCACCGGCGGAACAGACCGAGCCCCCAAAAAACGCCGCCTGGATCTGGGTCTCTCCCAAGATCAACCCCGCCACCCAATCCATCACCGGCGAGTGGCGCTTCAACGGCGGCGAACTCACCTCTGGCGCGGGCCTCTGCGTGCTCGCCCTGCCCGTGCGCGACACGACCCACTACGACGTCGCGATCGAGTTCACCCGCAACTCAGGCAAAAATTCCATCGCCCTCATTCTCCCCACCACCGCCGGCTCCGGAACCCTGGAGGTGGACGCATGGGATTCCGGCCTCGCCGGCCTGCAACTCATCGACGGGGCCGACCTGCGCCACCAAGCCCGCACCTTCCCCGCCCGCCTCATCAACGGTGAAAAACACCGCCTCATCGTCGAAGTGCGCGGCGATCAGGTCACCGCCATCTGGGACGGCGAACCTCGAATGAGCTGGTCCCTGCAAGGCTGCAAACTCACCCTCCCCGGCCTCTGGCAACTCCGTCCCGACACCGGCCTGGGCATAGGCACCTGGATGAGCCCCAGCACCATTCACCGCATCGCCTACCGCTGCTGGCCCGAATCGCCTAAACCTTGAGCGACCGGCACCCCGCCCAGCGCACCGCCGACGCCCTCTCCCGCCGCGGCAAACCCCGCCAGCACCCCCGCCCCAAAACCCGTGGCATGGGCCAGCACATCGACCTCGACTCCACCCGCCCCATACAAGCCCAGCACGATCAACCCCGCCGCCAGCGGCACCCCCATCGTGCGCCAGCGATGCGGATGCCCCGAACGCCCCAGCACCCGGATCGCACGCCCCGCCAGCAACCCCAACCCGGCGAAAATCGCCGTCGAAGCCCCCAGCGAACGATACTGCTCGCCCTGCTGCAGCACCACCGCGGCGATATTCCCCCCCACCGCCGACGCCGCGATCAAAGCCCAGCCCGCACCGGGACCGAAAGTCGCCACCACGGCGGAAAAAACCAGCACCCCACCGCCTGCGTTTGATACCAGATGCCCCAGATCCCCGTGCAACCAAAGCGCCGAACCCGCCCGCCACCACTCATCCCGCCCCAACACCCGCGCCGCATCGAGCAATCCCGCGTCGGATAGACCCGGCCACTCGCCCTGCGCCCAGAAAACCGCAAACACCGCCAGCACCCAGCACCAAGGCGACAATGGCCAATGGGTCTGCACCCGCGCAGACTCGACCACCCGGCGAGGCGGCCAACCGACACTCTCCGCATCGAACAAAGCCAACTGACGGCGCACCGCCTCCACCGCCCCCTCCTCCACCCGCAAGTGATGACCGTCCTCTGCCTCGATCAGCCAACAGGACTCGTCCATTGCCAGCACGACCAAGCCGTGCTGAAACCCCTCCGCCTGCGTTGCGTAAATGCCGGCATCAACGCTTCCCTCCGGGAAGAGTTCCTGCGCAACGCCGGCGACTGGAGCGATCACACTCAACACACGCCACCCTAGCCATGTTGGCCTTCAAATCCACCGCCGAATGCAAACCGCCGCAAACGAAACCGGCGGGACGCGAAAAGAAGCCACCCCCTACGCACCCGCCGCCAGCACCCGGCGCAAAGCCGGCCTGATCCGCGCCGCCAGGGTGCGGTTGGCGTAGCCCACCCACCCGACAGGCGAGGTGGTATCCAAGGGCGCGCGCAGCGCTCCCCCCTCGGGGCGCTCCACCACCCCTCCCGCCGCCTCCAGCAGCAGGGCCGTGCAAATATCGTAAGGATGGCAGCAAAGCGCCGAAGCCAGGCCCTCGCGCGCCAGCAAGGTCGGCCGGAGGTCCGCGACGAAGCGATCATGCCCGACCAGTAATTCGTAGAGCTGCCCGCCGGTGGAGAGATACTGGTCGTCAAAAACCCGCGCCCCGCCCGACTTGCCAAACAGTCCGAGCTCGCGCCAAAGCGCCTCCTCCAGCGCCGCCGCCCGCGCCTTGCCCTCGGGGAAAAACTTCACCACCGCAGCGAAGCCGTGGTCGCAATCGCCCGCCGCCGACGGCCTCGGCGTCCACTTCTTTACCGCGCCTGTGAGCAGATCCCGCCGCGTCGCACGCAGCGTCCCGCCGCGCACCGCGCTGAACTGGTCCGCCGCGCCGGCCTTGGCCGTGGGCAACTCGGTCATCGCGGCCACCACGATGTCACGCAGGTCAGTGCGCGCCCCGCGCTGCGGTGCCAGTCCGGCCAGCGACCAGGCGCTGCGTTTGTCATACATGATGCATCGCGTGCCGTCGATCGGGTCCAAAATGAGTTTCCAGGCGGTTTTTCCCACCGGGGTGCCGGGCGGGAAAGTAGCGCCGTCCTCCAGCCCTTCCATAACGAGCTCCACCGGCCAAGCCTGCGGCCAGTGCCGCGTCATCCACCCCATGATCGCGGCCTCCGATAGCCGGTCCACGTGGAAAATCGTGTCAGCCGCGGTCTCGCCCGCCACCTCGGCGAAGCGCCGCCCCTGCCGCCGCCGGGCCGCCGCCAGCGTGGCGCGAATCTCGTCCTGCAATGCGCACAGCAGACGACGTGCACGTTCTAGCATTTGGGTATCCATCCCCCCAGCTCATCCGGCCCGCCTCACTTTGCCGATACGAAAGATAGTAAAAACACTCACCCATTATCCGAATATTCCCCTCGCCCCGCGCCATTTATGTTGTAGAAACATAAGAACACTATGGCACGGAAGATCGCATTTATTAACTACAAAGGCGGCGTAGGCAAAACCTCCCTTATCGTCAATACGGCAGCCTGTCTTGCCCGGCTTGGCAAACGCATCCTCCTCTGCGACTTCGACACTCAGTCCAACGCTTCCATCTGGCTGCTCAAACTCGATCGCTGGAATCCCATCAACACCTCGGGCGAAGGCGCCGTGTTCTCCATCTTCGAACCCGGCCATCATCGCGTAAAAGATCTGATCATCAAAGATGTCGTGCTCGACAAAGCCGGAGGCAATGCCCTCCCCGGCCTGGATTTACTTCCGACCTCGTTCAACCTCGTCGACCTCGAAAGCGAATACACCGGCGACCCGCACCGTCCCGCCTACGTGATTTTCCAGGAACAGATCGCTGAAATCGAAAACGACTACGATTTCATCCTCTTCGACTGCCCGCCCAACATCCTGCGCGCCTCGCAGTGCGGCATCTTCACCGCCAACGAGATCTACGTCCCGTCAAACCCCGACGCCCTGTCCCTCATCGGCTTCACTCTGCTGGTGGAGAAACTCGGCCGCTTCCACCAGCTCTCAGCCAGCTTCCGCAAGGCCTCCATGGGCGTGCCCGCGCAAATCTGCGGCATCATTTTCAATGCCATCAAGACCGGCGTCGACATCGAGGTGCCGCGCATGCGAATGCAGCTTCGGCTGAATCAGTTCAAGGCCGCCAAACGCACCGCCAAGGACGCGCATATCTTCACCGCCTTTGTGCGGGACGCCATGGTGGTCCGTCGCGCCGTTGCCCTGGGACTACCCGTCACCCTGCTCGGCCAGGAGGCCGAGGGAGATAATGTCGTGCGCGATTTCGAACGCGTGGCCGACGAGATTCTCCGCAACCCCCCCGCGCCTTGATCCAGCCAGTATCACTTCCGGCTCCGCACCCTTCCCTACCTAAATGAGCGCCCAACCCGCTTTCCCTCCCCCTTCCGGTCCCGCCGCCTGGAATCAGGCAAGAGCAGCTTTCGCGAAGTCGAACCTCGTGGACCTGTCGCTCAACAGCCTCGCGCAAAACCTCGACGTCCCGCCCTGGCCCATCACCTCAAGCGACGAGACCCCCGCCGCCTACATCGACCTCACCTACGCGGAGGCCGTGGCCGCCCTCTCCGCCAAAGGCCTGCCGCCGACGCAACTAGGCGCGCTCATCACCTTGCTCAACGATACCCTGGCGTTCGACCAGCCCTTCGGCGAGATGATGGACGACCTCTCCACCCCCGTCGCCGAAACCATAGACGCAGATTCGCCGCTCTTCAAAAACCTCGCCAAACTCGAGCTACCCGAAAGCTATCCGCTCAACCTGACCGCCCTCAGCGCCGGGACCATAGAGCTTTGCAGCAGCGAAAAAGTCGAGACCCTCGGCCAGTTCGTCGCCTTCGCCGCCCGGCTCTCGCAAACCGTAATCGTGGGCGGCGACTTCCGTGAACTGCTCAACGGTCTCTCGCACAAGGATGAGGAAACACTCGCCAAATTCCTCCCGTCGCGCCCCGGTTCCAAAGGTCTGTTCTTGCGCGAGGCACTCGCGATCGCCGTCAAAACCATGACGCCGGCACAGCGCCAGGCCGTTCTCTCGGGATCAGGCGCCACCCTGCCGGAGCTCCGCACCCGCGTATCCCGCATCATCAGCCAGTTCCCCAACCAGCACGCTACGCTCACCGATGATTGCGCCAAAGGCAGCCCTCTTACGCACTGGACAGCCGGCCTTGCCGATTTATCGATGGAGCCCGTGATCATTGCTTTACTAAAGCCACATCTTCCAGCCACTGCCGCCCCGGCTCCTGCCCCCAAAAAATCATTCTGGGGTCGACTCTTCGGTGGCGCTTAAGCGATGCCCGAGAACCCCCCAAAACCGCCTTCGCCGCGCCCGCCGGGGAGTTTTCTCCCCCCGCCCAGACGACAGCCTAATCTGGTTCTCCCGCGCCGTCCGCGCAGCGGCGGGATACCTCCACCTACGGGCGGAATGATCTCCCTCGCCTACGCTGACGCTTCCCCTGATGCCCAGCGGCGCATGGAGTCCAGGCTCAACAGCCGGAATCCGTTCCCTTCTTCCGTTCATCCGGGAGGGGCGGTCCAATATAACGAAGCCGATCGCGCCCGCATCCGCGAGCTGGAGGCCGCGATCCACCAGCGCGACCAGGAACAAAACGCCCGCGAGGCGGCCCTGGAGGAACTCCAGTGCCGCCTCGTCGAACGCGAACGCGAAATCGCCGAGTTCGAAAACCTCCTCCTTGCCCGCGAAAAAGTCCTCCTGGTCCAACGCAACGCGCCGACCATGACACCGTTTGCCGCCACCGCCGCCGAGGCTGAAGCACTCGAAAAACTCCGCGTCCAGCTCGACGCCCAGGAAGCCACCATCCAGGAGGCCCGGGCCGCCTTGAAAGAGCGCGAGCACTTCATCGAGCAGTCCGAGACAACCCTGATGGACAAGGTCACCGCCCAGCAAGAGCACGAGATCTCGCTCGAGCAGCGCGAGGAAAACGTCCGTCGCGCCGAAATCGACCTCCGTCGCCGCCTCGCCGAAATCGACCCCGCCGCCGCCGCCGAGATCGAGGCCGAGCGCATCAAGCAACGCGACGAGTTCAACGAGTAGCTGTCTTCCTGACGTCCGCGCCAAGTTGCGGGCAAAACCGTTGGCCACCTGCGCCAGTCGGATTCCGAAAACCGTCCTCGCCTCGCCTCCGTATCGTCCTATTCGCTCCTTTTATGTCTACTACCCCTCCCCCCCCGCCCGATAGAATCCACAGCGAGTCATTCCTTCGCGAGCTGATGCGCCGCCAGCTCGGTCTCTCGATCGGTTGCGCGCTCGCCTTCCTCGTGGCCCTGCTCGGCATGCCGCTGCTCAACTACTTCGCCCCCGGATTCATGGCCATCCGGGTGGGCGGCTTCACCCTCACCTGGCTTGTCCTAGGGGTATTGTTTTTTCCCTACGTCTGGATCATCTCCTACTTTTTCATCCGCCGCTCGCTCGCCCTCGAGGCCAGCGAGGTGAGCGAGGTCAACCAATCCCGCCGCTAAGACCCCCATGAGCCTTTCCGCCTCCTTGCTTCCCCCGCTCGCCCAAGCCTCCGGCGTCGACCCCTGGATCCTCGTCTTCTCGCTGATCACCGTGGTCATCACCGTGATCATGGGCTTCCGCTCCGCGAAGACCTCCAAGACCGCCGGCGACTTCTTCGTCGCCGGACGCTCCGTCTCCGTCGGTTGGAACGCCTCCGCCATCTCCGGCGAATACCTCTCCGCCGCCTCCTTCATGGGCATCGCCGGCATGGTGATGGCCATCGGTTACGACGCCCTCTGGTATCCCGTCTGCTACGCCTGCGGTTACCTTTTCCTGCTGCTCTTCATCGCCGGACCGCTGCGCCGCTTCGGCGCTTATACCATTCCTGATTTCGCCGAGGGCCGCTATGATTCTCCGCTCTTCCGCAAGATCGCGGTCTGCTTTGTGCTCTTCATCGGCTTCTTCTACACCATGCCGCAGATGAAGGGCGCCGGCACCACCCTGGCCTATATTTTCCCGGGCCTTCCTTACTGGGTCGGCGTCGCCGTCGTCGGCGCGGTCATCACCCTCAACGTCGCCCTCGGCGGCATGAAGGGCATCACCCTGGTGCAAGCCATGCAGTATTGGATGAAGGTCTTCGCCATCAGCGTTCCCGTGTTCGTCCTCGCGGCGGTCTTCGGCGGCTACGGCGATAATCTCGCCGTCAACCGCACCGCCCACGACGCGCCCGCCGCCGCCGAGGTCGCGGCGGCCTCACCGGACGCCACCCCCGGCATCACTCAAGCCCACCGTCACCCGCTGCCCGCCAAGGCCCCCGCCGATGAGGCCTGGAGCTCTCCCTTCGGCCCGCTCACGACCAAGGCCGCCAAGGCCGCCCATCTCTCCCCCGAGGATACCAAGCCGCTCTCCCTGCTCTACACCTATTCGCTGATCATCGCCCTTGTGTGCGGCACCGCCGGCCTGCCCCACATCTTGGTGCGTTTCTACACCAATCCGGATGGAGTCGCCGCCAAGCGCACCACCATGTGGGTGATGATTCTCATCGGCATCTTCTACGTCTTCCCGCCGGTCATCGGCGTGCTCGGCCGCAACTTCCTCCCCGAGCTCTACAACGGCGTCGGCGCCAAGGGCACCGACAAGATCGTCCTCGAGCTCCCCACCCTCATCCGCGAAAAATACGGCGTGCTGGGCTCCATCCTCAGCGGCATCGCCTGCGCCGGCGCCTTCGCCGCCTTCATGAGCACCTTCTCCGGCCTGCTGGTCTCCATGACCAGCGCCGTCGCGCACGACGTCTACGGTCGCATGCTCCGCCCGAAGTCCACTCCCGAGCAGCGCATGAAGATGTTCAAGTTCGCCGCCATCGGCATCGGCGCCGTTTCCGTCGGCCTCGGCTGCTGCGTCGAGCCACTCGAGATCAACTTCATGGTTGGCCAGGCCTTCGCCATCGCCGCCGCCAGCTACTTCCCCCTGCTGTTCATGAGCGTGTGGTGGCGCGGCATGACGATGAAGGGCGCCGCGGTCGGCATGTTGACCGGCGGCATCTGCGCCTTGCTCGCCGCAGCCCTGACCAATTTTAGCAACCTCGCACTGGACAAGGGCCCCATGGGCAAAATCTTCGCCGGGTTCGCCCCGATGAACGACTACTGGGCCCACCACCCGCTTCTGCGCATCCTCTGCGAGCAACCCGCCATCTGGACCGTGCCCCTCGCCATCGGGCTCATGATCGTCGTCTCCAAAGCCACCGCCAAGGACGTGCCGTCCGACATCCGCATGAAGATGCTCGTGCTCCACGCTCCCGAAGCCCTCGGCCTGAAGAACGAATACATCCAGGAACACCAGGCCGGCGCGGGGCATTAAGTTGCCAAACCAAAGGCGAGGCGGCTTAGCTCATCCGCGATGAGCAACGCCGCCTCACCTCTCGCGCCGCCGAAGCTCAACGGAGCCGCCTCGCCCGGCTGCATCATTCCATTCGGCCTGCTCTTCGCCGCCATCGGCTGCGTGGCGTTTTACTCCATCACCCTGCGCCCGCTGCTCCGCGCCTCGGCCAGCTCCAACTGGAACGAGGTTCCCTGCGAAATCCTAGCCAGCAAGGTCGAACGTAAATCCGATAGCCATGGCTCCACCTACCGGGTGGCGGTGCGCTACCGCTACAAGTGGTCCGGCCGCGCCTACGAGGGCTACCGCTACGATTTTTCCGCCGGCTCCACCAGCGTAGGCGTAAAGAAAATGCGCGCCGCCGTGGCCGCCCTGCCTCCGGGAAAAAAGACGGTGTGCTACATTGACCCCGCCTCGCCTGACTCCGCCGTGCTCACCCGCGAAACCGGCTTCGCCGTCTGGATCGGAGCCCTCACGTTGCTCTTTCCCCTCTTCGGCCTGGGTATGATCTACAGCTCATGGCGCTCCCAACGAACGGACCGTTCGCCCCTCGGACGCGCCCTGCCGAACGGCACCCGAACCGCTTCCAACCGCATCGGCATACCGCCCATGCCCGACCCCGAGGTGCCGGGCGAGGTCGTGCTCAAGCCCGCCACCGGGCGCGTCGGCACCTTCGTCGCGATCGCCTGTTTCGCCCTTTTTTGGAACGGCGGCATCGGCTTCATGTTGTTCAATGTGATCAAGGATTTTCGCGGCGGGTTCATGTGGTTTCCGCTGCTCTTCATGATCCCTTTCGTCGGCGTGGGCCTGGTCATGATCGTGATTGCGCTGCACACCTTCTCCCGCCTCTTCGCTCCCTCGGTCGAGGTGCGCCTCGATCCTTCGCTCCTCCGTCTCGGCAGTCGCGTGCCCTTCACCTGGCGGCTTGGCAACCGGGGCGTGCATAAGCTCACCATCCGCCTTATCGGCCGCGAGGAAGCCACCTACCAACAGGGCACGCGGACCACGACGGACAAATCCGACTTTCACCGTTCAGTGCTTTTCGATTCCAGCGACACCCTGAGCCTCAACGAAGGCCGCGGAGAGCTTATCCTGCCAAGCGCCGACGCTGCGCCCGCTTTCACCGAACCGAAAAACCGTCTCATCTGGGAACTGGTCTTCACTGGCGAAATCCCGTGGCGAGCGGATGTGGACGACCGTTTCACCCTGCCCGTGCGCGGCCCCGCCCGCCCCCTCGGCCTCACCGCCACTCCTGAACCCCGCGCCCACACCGGCGGCGGTCTCACGCTCTGGACGGTGGATCGCTTCGCCCCCGGCGAGACGATCGTCTTCACCGTCTCCCGCGAGGCCAGCGCGAAACCCGATCCGCTCAGCCTGCAACTCGGTTGGTTCACCGAAGGCAAGGGCACCCGCGACGCCGCCGTCGCCTGGCGCGAGGCTCTGCCCGACCTCGCTCCCGGCACCGACCGCAGCTTTGAGGTGCAGCTGCACGACGACCCCTGGAGTTTTACCGGCCATCTCGTCGCGGTGGAATGGCGCCTCGAAGTGCTCGACTCGGACCGAAACCCGCTCGTGGCCGTTCCCCTGATTATAGCACCGGGTGGCCAGATTGTGAACCTACCCGCGCTGCCGAAAGAGGCGTCATTTTTCGAGAAACGGAAAGCTCGCTTCAGATCACAGGTCGCCCGATGAGCACTGCGCTCGAAAACCCCTTCCGCACCTCGCGCCTGCTTTCTTTGCCCGTCCACTGGGCCGGCATTCGACCCGAGACTCTGCTCGCCCGCTGGGAAGCCGCCGGACGGCGCGGCGCGCTGGTGGGCACCCACGGCACCGGCAAAACAACCCGCCTCCGCGCCCTCGCCTACCGCCTCGTCGCCGAAGGGTGGACCGTGATCTGGGTGCAATGGCACGACGACGGCACCACCACCCCCGACGACTGGCGCGCCACGGTGCGCGACGCCGGACCGCACACCGTGCTCTGCCTCGACGGCTCCGAGAATCTCGGCCCGATCAGTGCGTATCGCTTGCATCGATACACCCGAAGCGCCGGCGGCGTGCTCACGACGCGGCACCGCCGCTCGCTCCTCTTGCCCACCCTGGCGACCTACGAGCCCGATGCGGCACTCTTCACCGCCCACGCCGCCATACTGGATCAAGACGCGCGAGAAGCGGCGATGGCCGCCTTTGCCGCGACCGGCCAAAACGCCCACGAGGCCTTCCGAAAGCTCTATTTCGACTACTCCCGCTTCAGCTCGCGTCCCATCAGGGCAGCCAGCGCCTCGGACGGCGGCTTGGCTGCGTAAAGTATCTTGTAAATCTCGCCAAGGATCGGGGCGTCTATGCCGCGCTCCGCGCAGAGTCCGTAAAAGCTCTCCGTCGTGCGGTAGCCTTCCACCACACTCTTGCTCGCGGCGATGAGCGTGGAGGCCTTTTGCCCCTCTCCGAGATGCTGGCCGAAAGTGCGGTTGCGCGACCAGGTCCCGTTGCAGGTCGCCACCAAATCACCGAAGCCGCCGAGGCCGTAGAAAGTCTCAGCCTTGGCACCCAGCGCCGCGCCCACGCGCACCATCTCGGCCAGAGCGCGGGTAAGCAGCGCCGCCTTGGCGTTGTCGCCTAGCCGGAGCCCGTCGCAACAACCGGCGGCGATGGCATAGACGTTCTTCAAACAGCCGCCGAACTCCACCCCAGCGACGTCGTCGCCCCGATACACCCGCAGCCCCGGTCCGCTGAGCGCGGCTTGCACCGTGGCAAGATAGGCTTCGTCCACGCCTGAGGCGGCGAGGACCATCGCGCACGGCTTGCCGGCGGCCACCTCGGCGGCGTTGGTCGGCCCTGAGAGGCAACCCACGGCGCGTCCGGGTAACAGGGCGGCCATGACCTCGGTCGGTCGCAGATGGCTGCCGAGCTCGAGCCCCTTGACCAGCGATACGACGAGCCTGAGCTGCGTCGCCTGCGCAAGACCCTCGGCCATGCGGCCGCACGTCTCGCGCAAGACCTGCGAAGGACAGGCCAGCACCACGAGCTCGGCCTCCATCAATACAGGGGACAACTCGTGCGCGATTTGGACGGATTGAGGCAGCACATAGCCCGGCAGGTAGTCGGTGTTCTCGCGCGTCGAGGCGAGGGCGAGCGCCTGCTCAAAGCGACGCGGCGCAAGCGTGACAGTGTGGCCCAAGCGCGAAAGGTGCAGTGCAAATGCCGTTCCCCACGCCCCGGCCCCGATGACGACGATGTTCATGGGATTAAACAAATCGGATTATCAGCTGCGAAACACACGAAAAAGCACGAGCGCGTGAGATTTGGATATCGTGCCATTTCGCTGGGTTCGTGGGCATGTTGCCGAGTCTCCGGCTTACTTCGTCAGAAACGCCGGCAGCTTTTCGTTCTGGATCTGTTGCTCAAAGGTTTCGCGGACGTTGATGAGGTCGCTTGCGGCGCCCTGCACCAGAACCTCGGCGGTGAGGTTACGCGTATTGTAGCGGCTCGACATCGTGAAACCATAGGCACCGGCGCTCATCAGCGCGATGAACTCGCCTTCGCCCACTTCCTGGAGCGTGCGGTCCTTCGCGAAACAATCGCCGCTCTCGCACACCGGGCCGACGACGTCGGCGGTGAGCGCGGCGCGGGTGCTGTCGCGACGCAGGGGCACGATCTCGTGATAGCTGTCATACATCGCGGGACGGACGAGGTCGTTCATCGCAGCGTCCACGATGAGGAAACTCTTTCCCTTGCCGCGCTTCAGGAACTCGACGCGGGTCAGCAACACACCGGCATTGCCTACGAGGTAGCGACCGGGTTCGAGCAGGATTTTGAGACCAAGCGGGGCGAGCAGGGGTTTCAAGGCCTCGCCGTAGGCCTCGGGCGTGAGGGGGCGGGTCTCGGCGGGCTGGGCGCTCCACCAGGCGGGGTCGCCGCTGGCGAGGGCATCCTTATAGATAATGCCAATGCCGCCGCCGATGGACCAGTAGGTGATGCCATACTTGGCCTTCAACTCGGCGACAAAGGGCGCGACTTTTTTAACCGCCTCGACGAAGGGCGCGAGACTGGTGAGCTGAGAACCGATGTGCATCTGTGCGCCCTTGATAAGGATGTTGGGATAACGCGCGGCGGCCTCGTAGGCGGCGGCGGCCTGGGTGAGCGGGATGCCGAACTTGTTGTCGGACTTGCCGGTCGTGATCTTGGCGTGGGTGTGGGCGTCGACATCGGGGTTGATGCGGATGGCGATGGGGGCCTTTACGCCGAGCTTGCCGGCGACGTGGTTGATGCGGGCGATCTCGGGCTCGCTCTCGACGTGGAAGGCGAAGATGCCGTTTTCGAGGGCGAGTTTGATCTCGGCCTCGGTCTTGCCGACACCGGCGAAGACGCTGCTCTTGATGTTCGCTCCGGCAGCGAGCACGCGACGCACTTCGCCGCCGCTGACGAGGTCGAAGGCCGCGCCGAGGTTGGCGAAGTGGCGCAGAATCGCGAGGGACGAGTTGGCCTTCATCGCGTAGCAGATCTGGAGATCGAGACCCGCCAGGCCGTTGGCGAGACGGGTGTAGTTATCGGCCATGGTCGCGGCGCTATAGACGTAAGTCGGTGTGCCGTAGAGGCGGGCGATTTCGGCGAGATCGACAGACTCGCAGTGGAGATTCGGACCGGCGTAGCGGAAATGATGCATGGTTGGGAAAGAAGAGGGCAAACAGGGAGGTGCAGGAAGGCTAATGACGCGTGAAAATCGTGTTTTCTAGCGGGTTTTCCCTTGAATAAACCACTCCAATCTCACGACAAGTTCACTGCAATTTTACAGTAGATGCTACGCGCGCTCTCAAATCTCTTTCGTCGTCCTCCGGTCCGCATGGGCCGGGTGGATAACGCGCGCATCCACCGCACCCGCCTCCGCAACGCCCAATTCGTGAGTTTCATCGACTCCAGCGGCTGCCACGGGGCCCGTCATCCCGACCGGCACGACCAGCGCCTG
This sequence comes from Verrucomicrobia bacterium IMCC26134, assembly GCA_000972765.1. Lineage (GTDB taxonomy): Bacteria > Verrucomicrobiota > Verrucomicrobiia > Opitutales > Opitutaceae > IMCC26134_A. The sequence goes on from CP011265.1 coordinate 2,962,731, forward strand.
CGCCGGCAAAAGCTGGTGCGCGGACTGCTCGCCCTCGCCGGTGCGGGCGGCCTCGGGTGGGTGTTGCTGGAAAGTGCGCGGGCGATCGCGATGTTTTGACGCTCAAGGCCTGCTCCGGAGTGCATGCGCACAGCGACGTAAATATTGGGCAAAAACACTCAAGAAGGATTGAATCCACCGATTGAGCCGAATTCGCTGAAACCTTATGCAAGTCCACGCAAAAATCTCAAAGGAATGGCGCCGCCGCATGACCTTCATGTTCATCATGCTTTCCGCTTCGGGGGTCTGGTTCCTTTCCGATGGCTACCTGATGTGGCCGGCTGAGCAAAAACGCCACGTCGTGTTCAAGGCGATCGCCGAGGAAAAGATCGCCGACGGCCAGGCCACTACAGAAAAAGACCCTGCCGTCATCATGGCCTGGGAGGCCAAGGCCAAGGCCGAGGGCTGGAAGGCAAAAGTGCCCAAACACCGCTCCGACGGCGACCTGATGGGCCAGCGCATTCCCGGCTTTGTGTTCATCATCGCCGCGTTCACGTTTTCGGTCTGGGTGGCCTGGAATCACCGCCGCAGCGTTAAAGCCGAAGGCGAATGGATCACCGGTGCCTCCGGCGAGCGGGTGAATTTCGACTGGATCGTGGAGATGGATCGCCGCAAGTGGGAGAACAAGGGCATCGCCTACGCCATCTACGAACAGGACGGTAAGCGCCGGCGCCTGACGCTCGACGATCACAAATTCCTCGGCTGCGAGGCGATCATCCTCGAAGCCGAAAAGCGCATCAAAGCGCGCAAAGAGGCCGGCACGTCAGCCTGAAGCCCTGCGGCAACCCTCAAGCGCCGCCGCCGGAAGCGTTGCTCTTGGGCTTAAAAGCCTGACGGAAGCTGGCGGAGATGTAGTCGCGGTTCATGCGAGCGATGAAATCGTGCGAGATGAGCTTCGGGCAGGCGGCGGAGCACTCGTATTGGTTGGTGCAGTTGCCAAAGCCGAGCTCGTCCATCTTGGAAACCATCGCGAGCACGCGGCTGTCGCGCTCGGCTTGGCCCTGCGGAAGGAGACCGAGGTGGCCGACCTTCGCGGAAACGAAGAGCATGGCGGAGGCGTTTTTGCAGGCGGCCACGCAGGCGCCGCAACCGATGCACTGGGCGGCGTCCATGGCGAGGTCGGCCTCGTCCTTCGGCACCGGGATGGCGTTCGCATCGCAAGCCGAGCCCGAGCGCACGGTGATGAAGCCGCCAGCCTGCTGGATGGCGTCGAAAGCGGAGCGGTCGGAAATGAGATCCTTGATGACCGGAAAAGGTTTGGCACGGTAGGGCTCGACGACGATGACGTCGCCATCGGCGAAGCTACGCATGTAGGTCTGGCAGGAGGCGATGCCCTTGTGGGGACCGTGGGGCTTGCCGTTGATGACGAGAGAGCAGGTGCCGCAGATGCCCTCGCGACAGTCGTGCGCGAAAGCGATGGGGTCCTCGCCCTTGGCCTCGAGCGCGTCGTTCACGACGTCGAGCATCTCAAGGAAGGACATGTTGGGGTTGAGGTCCCTGGCTGCGTATTCGACGAAGCGGCCGGGCTGGTCGGCGGCAGGCTGGCGCCAGACGCGCAGCGTGACGGAGAGGTTCTTGGTGGAAGTGGTGTGGGCGACCATCGGAGGAAAGTGGGCTGAGGGTTGGATTACTTGTAGGAGCGGACGCTCATCTTCACGGTTTCGTAATTGAGCGGCTCGATGTTGCGGAGCGGAACCTGATCCTCGCCTTGGAATTCCCAAGCGGCGACGTGGGCGAAGTTGACGTCATCACGCAGACATTCGCCATCGGGGTGCTGGTATTCCTCGCGGAAGTGTCCGCCGCAGCTTTCCTCGCGGGTGAGGGCGTCGCGGCACATGAGCTCGCCGAGCTCGATAAAGTCGGCGACGCGCAGGGCCTTTTCGAGCGCCTGGTTCATGTTCTCGGCGGAGCCGGGGACGTTCACGTTGGACCAGAACTCCTTCTTGAGCGCCTGGATCTCGGCGATGCCCTGGGTAAGGCCTTCCTTGGTGCGGGCCATCCCGCACTGGTTCCACATGATCTTGCCGAGCTTCTTGTGGTAATACGCGACGGGCTCCTTGCCCTTGATGGCCATGAGTTTTTTGACAAGACCATCGACGTTTGCCTCGGCGGCGGCGAACTCGGCGCGGTCGGCGGAGGGGCGGCTGCCGGGTTTTTGCGAAGCGAGGTAATCGCCGATGGTGTAAGGGACGACAAAGAAACCGTCGGCCAGACCCTGCATGAGCGCGGAGGCGCCGAGGCGGTTGGCGCCGTGGTCGGAGAAGTTGGCCTCGCCCAGCACGAAGAGGCCGGGGACGTTGCTCATGAGGTTATAGTCCACCCAGAGCCCGCCCATGGTGTAGTGGACGGCAGGGTAGATGCGCATGGGCTGCTTGTAAGCGCTCTCGTCGGTGATCTCTTTGTAGATGTCGAAGAGGTTGCCGTAACGCTCGGCGACGGCGGCCTCGCCGAGTTCAAGGATCTTGGCCGCGGAAACGTCGTGCAGGTTGGCGCGGGCGGCGGCCTGTTTGCCGTAGCGCTGGATGGCTTCGGCGAAGTCAAGGTAAACGCCAAGGCCGGTCTCGCCGACGCCGCGACCCTCGTCGCACATACGTTTGGCGGCGCGGGAGGCGACGTCACGCGGGGCGAGGTTACCGAAGCTCGGGTAGATGCGCTCGAGGAAGTAGTCCCGATCAGCCTCGGGAATATCAGCCGGGGCTTTTTTAACGTCGGCCTTGTTCTTCGGCACCCAGATGCGCCCGTCGTTGCGGAGCGACTCTGACATGAGGGTGAGCTTCGACTGGTAATCGCCGGAGACGGGTATGCAGGTCGGATGGATCTGCGTGAAGCAAGGGTTCGCGAAGCAGGCGCCGCGTTTGTAGGCGCGCCAGCTTGCAGTGACGTTGGATCCGCGGGCGTAGGTGGAGAGGTTGAAGACGTTGCCGTAACCTCCGGTGCCGAGTATAACGGCGTCGGCGGCGAAACGGTGGAGCTTGCCGGTGACGAGGTCGCGGGTGATGACGCCCTTGGCCTGACCGTCAACGACCACGAGGTCGCTCATCTCGTGCTGGGTGACGAGCTTAACCGTGCCCTGGCCGACGCAACGCGAAAGCGAGGAATAGGCGCCGAGGAGGAGCTGCTGGCCGGTCTGGCCGCGGGCGTAAAAGGTGCGGGAAACCTGGGCGCCGCCGAAGGAGCGATTGGCGAGGAGGCCGCCGTATTCGCGGGCGAAGGGCACGCCGAGGGCGGCGCACTGGTCGATGATGTTGACGGACACCTCGGCGAGACGATGCACGTTGGCCTCGCGGGCGCGGTAGTCGCCGCCCTTGATGGTGTCATAGAAAAGCCGATACACGCTGTCACCGTCGTTCTGGTAGTTCTTGGCTGCATTGATGCCGCCCTGCGCGGCGATGGAGTGGGCGCGACGGGGGGAGTCGTGGAAGACGATGCACGTGACCTGGTAACCGAGATCGGCCAGCGAGGCGGCCGCGGAAGCGCCGGCGAGACCCGCACCGACGACGACGACGTGGTATTTGCGCTTGTTGGCGGGATTGACGAGTTTGATGTCGATCTTGTGCTTGCGCCACTTGTCAGCGAGCGGGCCGGAGGGAATCTTGGAGTCGAGAATGGCCATGACGGGGAGAGTTTGAGTTGAAGTTTACGTTGTAGTGCTCAGCGGGCGGCGGCCTTGGCGGCCAGGACCGTGGCTGCGGTGGTGCCGGGAGCGGGCTTCAACAGACCGGTGGCAATGGCTCCGGGGATGGCGAGGTTTCCGAGGAAATAGAGCAGGCAGAGCGCGGCGACGGCCTTGCGTAGGCAGCAGGACCACTTGGCATTGCGCAGACCCAAGGTCTGGAAAAGCGACTCCATGCCATGGAGCAAGTGGACCGCGAGCAGACCGGTGGCGAGGATGTAGAACCCGGCGACCAGCGGATGGCTGAAGCCGATGAAAATCATGCTGTAAACGTCGTGCACCTCGGTGCCCTTGGCCGCCAGCGGGAAGCCAAACTCACGGACGTCATGTCCCAAGGTGACGGCAGCAAGCGAACCCTTGTAATATTCCGTGCCCACCAGGCCGACCGTAAAGTGAAGGAGGTGGTAAACGATAAAGGCCAGCACCACCAGACCGCTCATGCGCATGTAGCGGGAGGCCCAGGCGGCCTCGAGCCAGCGGTGGACACCATAGTCAGCGGAGCCGCGGGCGCACTTGCTTTCAAGGGTCAGGACCACGGCGGCCCAGATGTGGATGCCGGCGGCGGCAAGCAAGGCGAGACGCACCAACCAGAGAACCGGTCCGAGAGACTGGAGAAAGTGGGCGTAGCCGTTGATGTGATCAGGTTCGCCAAAAATCTGGAGATTACCGACTAAGTGGCCGAAGGCAAAACCGGTTAAAACGAAGCCGGTGAGTGCCATGAGAAACTTACGTCCGATGGAGGAGGTAAACAAGTTGGCGAAAAGATTCATCGCGATGGGTGGTCGTTGTGTGGTCGCTGATCGGGCGGTGTCCGGAGATGGACAAGACCGATCCAGCATGTTCCTAGGCAGAAAAGATGTAAAGGACGCGCACGGAAGCCACAAACCACCCCCATAGCATATTAGCACGGCTACGGTTAAGGTATAGCAGCGCGAATAACCCCGGCCGGACTTACACCACCAGCGGCTTTAACAACGCGAACTTTCCGCTTGATGCCGGAGCGATCAATCGCCTGCGGAAGGCGCTCACACGGGCCCCGTCGCCCAACATCGAGGCCAATGCGGCCTCCAGTCCGCCGGGAGCAGATACATCTGCGACATAATGAAAATCCCAGCGCTGAGGGCCGGTTTGCACGAGGCTGTAATGCCAGCAGGCGAAATCCGCAGGCAATGCGGCGTCTACCTCGGTCGGCGACACCACCGACCCATCGGCACGGAAATGCAGACCGCCTTCACGGCCCAGAACGCGAAATCCGGTGGGCAGACGGCGCACCACATCTCCGGCGTGGTAACGGAGCAAGGGCATCGCCTGGCGGTCACGAGTGGTCACGTAGAGCTGGAAGACATCCGGTAGGCCGCGAAACGGAGCGAGTTCCACGAAGACATTTTCATCAATCACGCGAGAATCGTCCTCGAACGCCTCGCCCACAAAAATGTATCCGGCCTCAGTCGAGCCATAGAGATCCACCTGAGCAGCCGGAAAGGCCTCTGCGATGCGGCGGCTATGCTGCAAACTGGCCTTGCCATAGGTGAGGATAACCACGCGCACGCTCGGCACCTTGATGCCGCGCCGTAAAGCGGCACGCGCGAGCAAAGAGAGATAGATCGGCTCGCCCTCGATGATCTCCGGCTTTACCGCCTGCAACTCGCCCAGGATGCGGTCCCACTCGGCCTCGGGAAACACGAACGGATCACTGGTTAAATTGAGATAAACGACCCCGTCAAAATAGCGGTGCGGAAACGGGTGGTCCTCGTAAGGGCAAAGATTCGAAGAGCACCCGACCGGAGCGAGCACGCACTTGCGGTGCGCACGGTCGGCGTAAGGAGCGAGCAAGGGGTGGGCACGATAAGCACGCACCGTCTGCGCATTCCACCAGCCCTGCTCCATGATCACGGTCATGGGGCCCGCGGTCGTGCCGGAGGTGGATTCGTATTCGTAGCGATTTTCCTGCAGGCCGCGCTCGATCACACGATAGTCGTCAAAAAAGGCCTCGTGCCCGTGCGTAACGATGTCCCTCTTCGTCAGCGCGGGGATGTCCCGGTAGCAGCCCCAGTGCAACGCCTCGGAATGAAGAGGAAAGCGTTTCGAATACAGCGGACTGCGCTCGTATATGCGCCTGATCTCGCCCTCCAGGCTCGCCGGCAGGCGGCCTGCCGCACTGGTGATGAGTTCGGGGTCATTGGCAAAAAGCGGGGATGCGGATGCAAACATGGAATCGTATGAACATCAGCTAAGGCCGGCGCCCGACCAAGTCAAACGAGGCGGGCACGTGCAAGCTTTGTATCAATTCAATCATTACACACGCGCCGCCCCGTCCGCCAGCACGGCTCGAAGAAAAACAGCGCGTCGAGCACCAGACTGTGTGTGATGCCGCCGGCTCTGGCGCGGGCATAGACTTCCGCCACTGGCAAGGCCGCCACTTCGATCTCCTCGTCGGCATCCCAGGCCAGGGGCTCGGTGAGCCGGCATTCCTCGACAAGAACGATGTGGCAGCGATTGGCCATGAATGCGGGATTTGGATGCACACTGGCAAGCAACCGCGCCCGTGAACCGGTATAACCCGTCTCCTCTGCCAGTTCGCGCACACCGGCCAAGACCGGATCCTCGCCGGACTCGATGACGCCGCCAGGGATCTCCCACGAGGTGGCGTTGATACCATACCGGAACTGGTTCACGAGCACGAGGCGGTCATCACAGGTATGCGCGAGCACGTTCACCCAATCAGGTGCGGCAACGACAACAAAATCCTTCGTCGTTCCGCGACCCGGGTGATGAAAAGGCACTGTCTGCAAGGAGAGAATCCGCGTCTGCGCGATCATGGCGGGCTCGCCACGCGCCCAGGACGTAGGGGCGGAATCTGGATTAGATTTGGAATCGGGAGGCATGGGCAAAAAAAACCTCCCGTCGAAATTCGACGGGAGGTAAGATTAAAAACTAGACTGAAACGACAAACTCACTTTTTGGGGAGCTTGACCTTTTGGCCGACCTTGAGGGCGGTCCAATTCACTCCGGGGTTGACCGCGATAAGGTCAGGAAGCGACACGCCTTTGGCGCGAGCGATCTTGGCACCCGTATCACCACCGGCGATGACATACTCATCAGGACCAGCGACGGCAGGCCCGGCCTTGGCATCCTTGGAGACCTTGGGCTTGGCGGCAGACTCCTGGATTTTCACGATCTCACCGTTGATGCGGGTGATCTCGCCAGCGACCTGGCCGAAGGCATCCTGCGTGGAGCGTTGGAGTCCAGCGATCTGGGTCTTGGCACCTTCAGCCGCAGCGGAAGCCGTGGATTCGATGGCGGCCACTTTAGTGACTTGCTCCTCTTGGAACGCCTGATTGGCAGCCTTCACCTTGGACACTTGGACCAAGCCGATGATGGCAAGAATAAGGGCAATCAAGCCCGCAATAAGGCCTGCGAAGGGCAGGTAGCTGGTGTTGTTTTCGCGTGAGATCGTGTCCATGAAGTGAAAGTTACAGTCACATGGCTACGGAGCAGATAATGGGGATTCAAGCAGAGACTGTTTACTCCGCATAAAAAACCATTGATCCATCAGCAAGTGGTCGGGGCGATAGGATTCGAACCTACGACCTCCTGGTCCCAAACCAGGCGCTCTACCAGGCTAAGCTACACCCCGCACTCACTTGCAGGGGCGTAACAGGGAGGCGTCATTCGACCAAGTCAATGATTGCGTTCATCAACTTTGATAAACTTTTCAAAAAGCACCGGATATTAACGCAATTAAATTGCGTGCATTAAAACCTCTATAAAAAACGAAACCCGCCGTTTGGGGCCACGGCGGGCTCGTCGAGTGTCTCCCAGAACCAAGGGAGAAAGGAGGAAAGGGTGTTGGTTTACTTTGCAGGATCCGTCGTGGGCGCAGCGTTAGCGGCAGGTAAAGGGAGCGTATCACGCAGCTGAGCCGCGCGCTGCCCCCAAAACCCAGTGGCTTCATTACTGATGACCAGATCGGTCCAACGTGTGGCCTCAGCTGTTTGCCCGGCGTCACGCGATAGCTCGGCAAGGTGAAAGGCGGACTCGGCGCGAAGAGCGCGAGGCAGCTTGGTGTCGTTCGCGATTGCCTGCAAAGCGGAGGATGCGGTCGCATCCTTGGCCTGAAGCAGTGACATCGCCGAACCGAGGCGGGCACGCGAAGCGAGCGGGTCAGCAGCGAGGAGTTTCACGGCCGCAGTGTAATCCGTATGCGCCGCGGAATAATCGCCAGCGGCATAGGACTCGTCGGCCAAGCGCAGATGCGCCAGACCTGAGAGCGGAAGCGTGGGATAAGTCGCAGTGAAGGCTTGCAGCTGGGCGGTGCCGGTGGCGGCGGCATACTCGGCAATGATGGCCTTATTGCGCTGGGCCGCGAAATAATCAAAGGCCCCCTTGCCAACGATGGCCAAAATCAAGACCGCCAGAACGGTCAAAACCGCGCGGGAATTCTTTTCCCAGAATATCGCGAGTCTATCTTCAAAACTGAGCGCGAGATAGTTGTCGTCAATTTTGATCAAATTGCGGTCGTCGCCAGCGGGAGTAGTGGGAGCAGTTTCAGCCATGCGTTTATAAGTGAGGGACGCTTAGGAAAACACCCGCACCTCACTCCGTAAAGCCGCGAATTTTATTTTCTTAACTACCTCGAGATGAATTAGTTAAGATGTATTCACGACGTTTAAACGCACAAACCCTTGTTAATCAAATACAACCGTCCTCTTTCCATAGACAAGCACTCGATTTTCGAGGTGAACCCTCACCGCCTGAGCCAGGACCGTGCGCTCCAAATCCCGCCCCATACGGATCAAATCCGGCACATCGTGACGATGAGTAACCCGAGATACATCCTGCTGGATGATGGGGCCGTCATCCAGCACGGCGGTCGCGTAATGCGCGGTGGCTCCGATCAGTTTCACCCCGCGCTCGTAAGCTTGATGATAGGGCTTGCCGCCCGCGAATGCGGGTAAAAACGAATGATGGATATTTATAACCGGCTTCGCCCAGCGACTCAAAAACTCGGCGGACAACACCTGCATATAGCGGGCAAGCACGACGAGGTCTACGCCGAGCTTGGCAAGCAACTCGAGCTGGCTCGACTCAACCTCCGACTTTGTGGCGGCCGTCACCGGCAGATGATAGTAGGGCAGACCGTATCCACGGGCCGAAGCCTCCAGATCCGGATGGTTGGAAACCACCGCCACGATGTCGCACGCAAAGTCGCCGGTCTTCCACCTCAATACGAGATCGTGGAAACAGTGATCGAACTTGGAGACGAACAGCGCCACGCGGGCCCGCCGACCGCTTGGCGCGAACGTGATGTGCATGCCAAGCTCGGCCGCAAAAGCCGAGAAAGCCGCCGCCTCACCGGCGGCATCGGCGCCAGCTGGGACCCATTCCACCCGCTGGAAAAAAACGCCGCTCTCCATATCGCGATGTTGATCAGCGTGAAGAATGTTGCCGCCTCGGGCGAATATCCATCCCGCGACGCGGGCGACGAGGCCGGGTTGATCGGGGCCGTGGAGCAGGGCTACGTGGGCGGATTGCATGGTGTGAAAACAGTCTGACGTGCGACAATCCCGTAGCAGGGCGCAAGCTTCTTGTCACAGCCACCTCTGGTCAGCCGCCATCAATTGGATGGCAATTGCAAGTCGCATGGCGACCGCCCACCCGCAAATGTGCGGACCGATGAAACCGACCCGCATATCCCCACCCTGATCAGCCGGCACGCTGCGACAAGCGCACCGAGCAGAAGGTAGAATGCGAGTTTTAGGGGGGCAGCGACACGGGGTATATCGACCGATCCCAAAACCTAGTCTTTGCGCCAGCCTATTAACAAGTCGAAGCCGATAAAATTAAAAACCATGAGGCTTATTGGAGCACTAACTGGGGAAAGAGAGGCGCGCCACCATGTGCCTAACCTCTAAAATCGCGAGTGCGAGATCCCCGTCTATACCGCGCAGGGCAAGACGAGGCCGCACCTTTGACTATGCGATTCAAACCACGCTAACGTTGCCCTTGTAGGCTTGGATGGGTTTGACGCCGATGCTCTCCGATTTGAGCGCCTTGATTCCCTGCAACGCGGCACGGGCGCCGGTGAGGGTCGTCATGATGCACACACTGTGGGCGTAGGCCGCGGCACGGATCTTGTTCTCGTCCTGACGAGGAATCTGACCGGCGGGCGTGTTGATGATAAGCTGGATTTGCCCGTTCTTGATCATGTCCACAGCCGTGGGACGCCCCTCATCGATCTTTGCCAGACGCGTCACCGGAACCGCGTTGTCCGCCAGAACCTTGGCGGTGCCACCGGTGGACAGGATATTGAAGCCGAGGACAACGAGTTGGCGGGCAAGGTCGACGACGAGAGGCTTGTCGGTGTCCTTGACCGAGAGGAACACGTTGCCACCGACCGGCAGACCGGGCTTGGCGGCGGCCTGGGCCTTGGCGAAGGCGACGCCAAGATCGGCGTCGAGCCCCATGACCTCGCCAGTGGAACGCATCTCGGGCGAGAGCACGATGGTGGCGCCGGGGAAGCGGGCGAAGGGGAATACGGCCTCCTTCACGCACCAGTGCTTGGGCGTCTGCTCGCGGGTGAAGCCGAGGTCGGCGAGCTTCGCGCCGGTCATCACCTTGGCGGCAAGTTTTGCCAGCGGCACGCCGATGGCCTTCGCAACGAAGGGCACTGTGCGGGAAGCACGAGGATTGACCTCAAGCACGTAGAGTTGGTCGCCCTTGATCGCAAACTGGACATTCATAAGACCGACGACCTTGAGGGCCTTGGCGAGACTGTGGGTCGCGCGGCGCACCTCATCGAGCATGACGGTGGGCAGGGTATGCGGGGGCATCACCATGGCGGCGTCGCCGGAGTGGACACCGGCAAACTCGATGTGCTCAAGCATGCCACCGATGACGGTGGTGGTGCCGTCGCTGATGCAATCGACGTCGAGCTCAATGGCGTCCTCGAGGAACTTGTCGATGAGCACCGGTTTGTCCGGCATGACATCGAAAGCCTGGCGGACGACCGCCTTGAACTCGTCCTCGCTGTAAACGATGAACATGCCACGGCCGCCGAGCACGAAGCTGGGGCGGAGCAGCACGGGGAAGCCGAGCGTATGAGCGGCGGCGAGCGCCTCCGCCTCGGACATCGCGGTGCGGTGGGCGGGGGACTTGAGTTTGGTCTCGTCCAGGATGGCGGAAAACAGCTTACGGTCCTCGGCTGCCTCGATGGACTCAGGGCTAGTGCCGATGACATTGACGCCGGCTTTTTTCAGCGCGGTGGCAAGGTTCAGCGGCGTCTGGCCGCCGAACTGCACGATCACGCCGGAGCACTGCTCCTGTTCGTAGATCTCGAGCACGTCCTCGAGGGTGAGCGGTTCGAAGTAGAGCCGGTCCGAGGTATCGTAGTCGGTGGAGACCGTCTCGGGGTTGCTGTTGACCATGACGGTCTCAAACCCGGCCTCGCGCAGGGCGAAGGAGGCGTGGACGCAGCAGTAGTCGAACTCGATGCCCTGGCCGATGCGGTTGGGGCCGCCGCCGAGAATCATGATCTTCTTTTTTCCCTTGGGCGGCATGACCTCGTTCTCGTCGCCATAAGACGAGTAGTAGTAGGGTGTGAACGCCTCGAACTCGGCCGCACATGTGTCCACGAGACGGTAAGTGGTTCCGACGCCGCGCTGCTTGCGAGCGGTGCGAACGTCGAAGAGATCGGAGGCCTTGAGGATACCGGCGAGCTGTGCGTCGGAGAAACCGGCCTGCTTCGCCTGGCGAAGCAGCGCTAGGGGCACGGTGGCGAGCGTGTGGGCCTTTAAATCGACCTCGATGGCGTAGATTTCCTTGAGTTGGGTAAGGAACCAGGGGTCGATCTTGGAAAGGTCGAAAATCTGTTCGACGGTGTAGCCTGCCATGAACGCGAAACGCAGATAAAACACGCGCTCGTTATTGGGTGTGGCGAGCTTGGAGCGGATGGTCTTGTCGTCAGGCAGCGTATCGCCACCGAGTTTGCCACCGCCGAAGCCGAAGGCGCCGACCTCAAGAGAACGCAGAGCCTTCTGGAAGGATTCCTTAAACGTGCGACCGATGGCCATCGCCTCGCCGACGGACTTCATCGCGGAGGTCAGGGTGGTGTCGGCGCCGATGAACTTTTCGAAGGTGAAGCGCGGGATCTTCGTTACCACATAGTCGATGGTGGGTTCGAAGCTGGCCGGGGTAAGGCGGGTAATGTCGTTGCGCAGCTCGTCGAGCGTGTAACCGACGGCGAGTTTGGCGGCGATCTTGGCGATGGGGAACCCGGTGGCCTTGGAGGCAAGGGCGGAGGAACGTGACACGCGCGGATTCATCTCGATTACGACCTGACGGCCGGTTTTCGGATCGATGGAGAACTGGATATTGGAACCACCGGTCTCGACTCCGATCTCGCGGATGACCGCGAAGGAGGCGTCGCGCATCACCTGATACTCCTTGTCGGTAAGGGTCATCGCCGGGGCGACGGTGATGGAGTCACCGGTGTGCACGCCCATGGGGTCAAAGTTCTCAATGGAGCAGATCACGACGCACTGGTCCTTGTGATCGCGCATGACCTCCATCTCGTATTCCTTCCAACCGAGCAGACATTCCTCGACGAGCACCTCGTGGACAGGGGACAGATCGAGCCCGTTGGCGCAGATGCGCTCGAACTCTTCCTTGTTGTAGGCGATGCCGCCGCCGGAACCGCCGAGCGTGAAGGACGGGCGGATGATGAGCGGAAAATCACCGATGGCCTCGGCTGCGGCGCGGGCTTCCTCGAGGGTCTTGACCGTGCGCGAGCGGGCGACGTCGAGACCGATCTTGATCATGCACTGCTTGAACAGCTCGCGGTCCTCGCCCTTGTTAATGGCATCGGGCTTGGCCCCGATCATCTCGACACCGTATTTGGCGAGGATGCCCTTCTCGTGCAGTTGCATCGAGAGATTGAGGGCGGTCTGGCCACCAAGGGTGGGCAGCAGCGCGGACGGCCGCTCAAGGGCGATGATTTTCTCCACGAACTCGACCGTGAGCGGCTCGATATATGTGGCGTCGGCGAACTCCGGATCGGTCATGATCGTGGCCGGATTCGAGTTCACTAGAATGATGCGATAGCCTTCCTCGCGGAGGGCTTTGCAAGCTTGGGTGCCGGAGTAATCAAACTCGCAGGCCTGACCGATCACGATGGGACCGGCGCCGATAATTAGGATGGACTGGAGGTCGGTGCGCTTGGGCATGGGCGTAGGATGGGCGCAGGGTTGGGTTCCACTCCCCTGCCGAGCAAGCGGAAAGGGGCCGTTTAAGCTTAAAACGAAGAGGATATTCCGCGCGCCACCCTACAAACCGGAGATTTACCCAAGACGACTCACATCAACACCCAAAACACCAGCCGCCTGGACCTTGTCTCCACGACAGGCGTGGAGGACTTTCTCGACGTAATGTTTTTCCTGAAGGGCAAGGAAGTCGGCTAGCTTAAGCCAATCTTTAAGACTCTTGAGGCGCGGAGGCAATTGATCCGCCTGAATCACGCGAAACTCCGTGGTGCTAGCAATTTGGCTGACTACGAGGGAAAGCTCGGTGATGTTGCCGGGCCATGGGTAGGCCCGAAGTATGGCGAGCGCATCAGGGGAAAATTCGATCAGCTTGGCCTCAAAATTCGGATTCGATGCCGAAGAGGCGAAATGCTTGAGCAAAACCGGGATATCCTCGGGGCGGTCCCGCAAAGGCGAGATCTGAAGCGGCAAAGTGGCCACGCGATAAAACAATTCCTCGTCGAACTTACCCTCCTCCATCAAAGCCTCAAGATTAACGCTGCTCGTGCAAATGACACGAAAACCATGAGCGTTACCGCGTAAAACAGCCACCAACTCGCGCTGCATCGGAGCAACCAGTTTATCGAGGTTATTCAAGAAAAGGGTGCCGCCATTCGCCTGCTTCACCCAAATGCCGCCCGCTCTATTTTCTCCCAGCAAACCGGCATGAAAATCGCTCTCGTTGCTCAGTGCGCAATTAACCGAAATAAAGGGCGCGCCGACCGGGGTGCTGCAGGCGTGCAACATTTCTGCGATCGAGGTCTTTCCCGTGCCACTTTCCCCGGAGAGCAGGACTGGATTCCGAAGGGATATTAATTTCTTAACCTGCTGAACCATACGAATATGCAATGCACTTGCCCCGATCAGATGTGCATCGATATCGCTCTGGGCCGCAGGGGGCAAAGGCTTTCCCTCGGGGTATGCGTCGATGTTATGCTGACGATGCTCGAGCGCTCGCTTCAGCGTGCTAATCAACTCATCGATTCGGAATGGTTTCTGTAAATAATCAAAAGCTCCAAACTTAAGTGCCTGCACAGCGCTATCGTTGGAGGCATAAGCGGTCATGATAATGACTACTGCACTGGGATCATACGCCTTGAGCTGACGAAGCAAGGTGATGCCATCCATCGGCTTCATGTCGATGTCAGCTAGAACGAGATCATATTTCTCCGCTTTATAACGAACCAAGGCCTTTTCGCCGTCTGTCGCTATCGCGGTAGTGTAGCCAATCGGCTGAATTACCGCCTCCAGCATTTCATGGATTGAAACGAGATCATCAACAATGAGAATAGACGGCATATGAAACTAGGTATAGCCTAGGCTGGAGAATAGTTTAGGAAAGAGGGCCTAAAAGACAGTCCGTTATTTTAATCCACCGGCGACGGCACCGAGTTGGAAAATAGGAAGGAACATGGCCATCACAATGCCGCCAACGACAATTCCCAGGAAAACAATCAGGATCGGTTCGATCAACGAGGTCAGCGAGGCGACAGTCGCTTCGGCCTCAACGTCATAAAAATCGGCGATTTTGGTCATCATGCCGTCCACATTACCCGTGGACTCACCGGCCTTGACCATGTGCTTCATCATTGGAGGAAAATATGGGTTTGAGGATAACACATCAGAAACCTGCCCTCCTTGACTCACGTGCCGGGCAATCTCAACACAGGCATCTTCGATTTGAACTTTGTTGGAAGCGGCCGACACGATTTCCAAAGTCCTCAAAATAGGCACACCAGAACGAATCAGCGTCGCGTAAGTTCGGCAAAAACGAGAGAGCGAGATTTTATGGATCAAGCTGCCAAATATGGGCGCCTTGACCAGAAGGTTGTCCTTAAACCGCCGCCCTTTGGGCGTGGCGATAATCTTGTTAAGTCCCCAGAAAACGCCGTATGCTCCTGCCGCAAGGTAGAGAAAGTTATGCTTAAGGAAATCGCTCAGATTGATAAGCATCTGAGTCGGAGCAGGCAGCTTGGCACCGAAGTCCGCGAACATAGCAGCGAACACGGGAATGACAAAAATGAGCAACACATTCACAAGCGCGATCGCCAGACCAATCACCGCGATCGGGTAGGTCATTGCAGACTTAACCTTCTTGCTCAACCTGACACTGGCCTCGAAATAACCCGCCACTTTCATTAGAATCTCGGATAGGTTACCCGATGCTTCGCCGGCTTCTACCATGGAAATGAAAAGCGTATTAAAGGCGCGAGGGAAGATTTTGACCGCATTAGAGAAAGAACTGCCCTGCGAAATTTCGATGCGCACATCGCGAATGATAACACGGAACACGGGATCCTCGGTCTGATCTTGCAACGCCTCCAAACACTGCACCAAAGGCAAACCTGCACTCAACAAGGAGGCCAGCTGCTGGGTAAAGATCGCCAGCTCCCCTAACGGCAACTTGTATTTTTTCGCCTTCTTTTCGAACGATTTCTGCTTGGCCAGATTCTGAGAAGCGGCGAAGGAGCTCTTCTTGGCTACCTTCGGTGCGGACGATGAGGGTAAAGATACATTGGCTCGGGATGACTGACCTTGGGCGCTGGCGCTGCGTGTCGTTATGAATGCCATGGTCGTATCCTTGTGCGGCTACTGACCAAGCCGCAACAATTTCCTACTGGGCTGAAAAACCACCCGATCCTTTGCTCATCCCCATGCCTGACATTCTGAAATGACCTCCCTCTAATATCAAAGGCGTGCTTGACCCGACGGCCCGCAGTCCAAAAGTCACCCCTGTGTTCGCGGCTGTAGTTTAGTGGTAAAACTCCACTCTTCCAAAGTGGTCTCGAGAGTTCGATTCTCTCCAGCCGCACCACTCTAGCACCAAAGGGGTATTCCGAAATACGGAAAACAAACAGGATTCCTCACGGCGGCTCCACTTTTCATGCACCTCCCCTCCCCTGCCCGCTACGACAAGCCCTCCATTTACCGCCGCTGCGGTCGCTCCGGGCTTAAGTTACCTCTAATCTCGCTAGGCCTCTGGCACAACTTCGGAGGGGTGGACGTATTTGAAAACAGTCGCGCCATCACCCGCCGCGCCTTCGATCTGGGCATCACTCATTTCGACCTCGCCAACAACTACGGCCCCCCGCCCGGCTCCGCCGAGGAAAACTTCGGCAAGATCCTCGCCGCCGACTTCGCCGCCCATCGCGACGAACTCATCATTTCGACCAAGGCCGGCTACCACATGTGGGCCGGCCCCTACGGCGAGTGGGGTTCCCGTAAATACCTCCTCTCCTCCCTCGACCAGTCCCTCCGCAGGCTTGGCCTCGATTACGTTGATATTTTCTACCACCACCGGCCGGACCCAGACACACCGCTCGAAGAGACCATGGGCGCCCTCGCCCACGCCGTCCGCTCCGGCAAGGCGCTCTACGCCGGCCTTTCCAACTACAAGCCCGAGGAAACCGCCCGTGCCGCCCGCATCCTCCGCGAAATGGGGGTGCCCGCCCTGATCCACCAGCCGGTCTACAATATGTTCAACCGCTGGATTGAGCCTAAGCTCCTTGATGTCCTAGCCGAGGAAGGCATGGGCTGCATCCCCTTCAGCCCGCTCGCGCAGGGCCTGCTCACCAACCGCTACCTCGCCGGCATCCCCGATGATTCAAGAGCTGCCAAAGCGCACGGTTTTCTCAAGGCCGACCGCATCACCAGCGAGGTCCTGGTAAAAATACAAGCGCTCAACTCCATCGCCCAGGCCCGCGGACAGTCCCTCGCCCAGATGGCCCTCGCTTGGACCATAAGAGATCCGCGCGTCACCACCGCCCTCATCGGCGCCAGCAAAGTCTCCCAGCTCGACGACAACTTCGCCGCGCTCCAGACCCTCGACTTCACCTCCGAGGAACTCGCCAGAATCGACGCCATTCTGGGTTAATCCCCGCCTTGGCGGCGCACGCATGAATCTCGTCCTCTTTGCTCCCGAAGAGCTGGCTGCGCCCCTGCCAATCCCGGACCCGCGTGCGCAGCATATTATCAAGGTGCTGCGCCGCGCCCCCGGCGACACTTTCGACGCCGGCCTGATCGACGGCCCGCTTGGCAAGGCCACGCTGCTTAGCACCGACAACACCGCCCTTCACCTGGCCTTCACACCTGAGCGAGAGCCTCCGCCCCTCCCTCGCGTCACCCTGCTAATCGGCCTGCCTCGCCCCCAAACCGCCCGCGATCTACTCCGCGACACCGCCACCTTGGGCGCCGCTCGCATCCACTTTATCGCGACCGAGCGCACCGACCCCAACTACGCATCCAGCTCGCTCTGGACCTCCGGCGAATGGCGCCGCCACCTCATCGCCGGCGCCGCCCAGGCCTTCGATACCCGGCTGCCCGCCGTCACTTGGACCCACACCCTCTCCTCCGCCTTGGCCTGCGAAGCTCCGGCGAAGCAGCCCCGTCTCGCCCTCGATAACTACGAGTCAACCGGTTCACTGGCAACCGCCCTCGTCTCTCTTCCGCCTGCCAGTCCGCTCATTCTCGCCCTTGGACCTGAACGTGGCTGGGGCCCGGCCGACCGCGATCAGCTTCGCGCCGCCGGATTTACCCTCTGTTCGCTTGGCCGGCGCGTGCTCCGTCTCGAAACGGCCGTCATCGCCGCGCTCGCTCTCGTTCACCACGCCCGCGCCTGAGTCGACCGCTCTGACGCAGGCTTCAGGCTCGGATGAAAAACGCCACCGTGGGCTGGCGCACCCCTTTGCCAAGCCGCTTGCGGCATACCCAACCCGCCGGCGCCAGCTCGATCTCGCCCGGCAGCTCGAAAACAATCAGCGGATCAGCCACCCCCTCCAACGCCTCCGCCAGACCCGCAAATAGGCGCGGCGCGATCTCCTCGATGATCGGATACGGCGGATCCACAAAAACCAGATCCGGCCGAGCCGCGCCCGCCGCCGGCCGCCACGCCAGCGCGTCTCCCGTCAATAACCCCAGCTCCGCCTCCGCCCGCCCCGCGCTTTTCGCCACCGCCGCGATGTTGCGCCGGATGCACACCGCCGCCTTTGCACTTTGCTCCACAAACAACCCGCCCGCCGCTCCACGACTAAAAGCCTCCAGCCCGTAGGCGCCGCTTCCGGCAAACAGATCCACGAAGCGCGCCCCGTTTACCCTAGCCCCCAGACTCGAAAACACCGCCTGCCGCATCCCGTCCGTGGCCGGCCGCACCGCATCCCCCTTGGGGACATCCAACGTGACTCCGCGCGCCGCACCTCCGCTGATTCTCATGCCGCCGAACGCACAGGCGAGCCGCGCCGATGGCAATCGCATATCCAGGCCGCCCTCCATCACCCGCCCCGCTGGCATGCACCCCCACGCTTGCACCCGCCCCTCCCCTGCGCTTCGTTTGTCATTCTCCATGCTTCCCACCACTGGACGCAGCACCTTGCGCATCGTGGGTGAACTGGGCGACTTCGCCCGTTTCACCGCCCGCGGCTACACCTCCGCCATCGGCTCCCGCCGTCTGGGCCGACGACTCGCGCGCGCCGTCTACGAACAAGGCGTGCGCTGCCTGCCTGTCATTCTCATCGTCGGCACTTTCACCGGCCTCGTGCTCGGCCTCCAGGGTTACCACACCCTCAAAGGCTTCGGCTCCGCCTCCCTGCTCGGCCCTCTCGTCGCCAACAGTCTCGTCCGCGAACTCGCCCCCGTGCTCGCCGCGTTGATGATCGTCGGCCAGGCCGGTTCCGCGCTCACCGCCGAGCTCGGCATCCAGCGCAACAGCGAGCAAATCGACGCCCTCGAAACCATGGGCATCGACCCCCATGGTTTTCTCGTCGCCCCGCGCCTGCTCGCCGCCCTCATCGTTTACCCTATGATGACCGCTTTCTTCGCCCTCATCGGGCTAGTAGGCGGCTGGATCTCCGGTTCCGTTCTCCTCCCTCTGCCGGGCAGTGTATACTGGTCCTCCGTTTACAAGGCCATCGACCCCGAGGACGTAGGCCAGTGCATCGTCAAAGCCCTGGTCTTCGGCGGCCTCACCATCGCCCTCTGCTGTTACAACGGCTTCACCGCCCACCGCCGCTCCACCACCACCGGCGCCCGAGCCGTCAGCGCCTCCACCACCCGCGCCGTCGTGTTCTCCAGCATCAGCGTGCTCGCCGCCGACTACCTCATCACTTCCCTTCTCGTATGAGCAACCCGGATACCACTTCCTCCGCCCCGCTGCTTGAGATCCGCGGTCTGCGCAAACAGTTCGGCGACCATGTTGTCCTCCATGACTTGAACCTCCTCGTCCCGCGCGGTCGCCTGCTCACCATCCTGGGCAAGTCCGGCACCGGCAAATCCGTCCTCCTTAAATGCCTAGCCGGCGTGCTTCAGCCCGACGCCGGCGAAGTCCTCTTCGAAGGCCGCCCGCTCGGCACAGCAGACGCCCCCACCCTCGCCGCCTTCCGGCGCCGTTGCAGTTACCTTTTCCAGGGCAATGCCCTCCTCGATTCGCTCACTGCCTGGGACAACGTCGCCCTCCCGCTCGAACAGGCAACGCTCCTGCCCAAGCCCGAGATTCGCGCCCGGGTGCGAGACGCCCTACGCCGCCTCGAACTCGAGTCCGACGCCGCCCGCTACCCCTCGCAGATGTCCGGCGGCATGCAAAAGCGCCTCGCCCTCGCCCGCGCCCTCGTCACCCGCCCCGAGATCGTGCTCTTCGACGAACCCACCGCCGGCCTCGATCCCATCCGCCGCAACGCCGTTTTCACCATGATCGCGCATTCCCAGCGCGAGTTCGGCTTCACCGCCGTCGTCGTTACCCACGACCTGCCCGAGGCCCTTGCCGCCAGCGACCGCGTCGCCCTGCTCGTCGACGGGACGCTCTGTTTCGAAGGCGCGCCCGCCGAGTTTCAGGATTCCGCCGCCCCCGCCGTCGCCGCCTTCCGTGACAGCGCCAGCCACCTCGCCGGCCAGATCGCCGCCATCCGCCGCGGCGAACCCGTCCCCGCCGACCTAGCCTGAACCAAAACACCCCTGCAGAGATTCCTCGCCCATTTTCAAACGCCGCCACCCATGAACGCCTCGCCCACGAAATACACCCGCCTCGATCTCGCCGTCGGCACCTTCGTCCTCGCCGGCCTGTTCGCCCTTACCTTCCTCGCCGTGCGCATCGGCGCGGGCAACTCCGTGGGCGGGGCGAGCACCACCTACCGCGCCAGCTTCTCCAACCTCGGCGGCCTCGCTCCCGGCGCCAGCGTGATGATCTCAGGCGTCATCGTCGGCCGCGTTGACAAGGTCGAGATCGACGACCGCTTCCGCGCCATCGCCACCCTCCGCGTGCGGGCCGACCTCAAGCTCGCGGAAGACACCGCCGCCGGCATCCGCAGCAGCGGCCTCATCGGGGAAAAATTCATTGCCCTTACCCCTGGCGGCGGCGACGCCCTGCTCAAGACCGACGAACTCATCACCGACACCGAATCCGCCGTGGATCTCGAATCCCTCATCAGCCGTTTCGCCTTCGGCGGTGTCAAATCCGGCGACACACCCGATAAAAAATAGTTAAGCTCTCGTAAAGAGGCCTGCCTTTCGCCGCGCGCTCCATCACGGTGCCGGCCATGGAGGCCATCCTAAATCCAGAAGCACCCGCCGGCTCGGTCCCGATCCTCATGATCGACGACGACCGCAAGCTCTGCAGGCTCGTCACCGATTATCTCGCCCCGCTCGGCTTCACCGTCACCGCCGAGCACGACGGCACCACCGGTGCCTCTCTCGCCACCGCCCCCGGCGCCTCGTGGCAGGCCGTCATCCTCGACGTCATGCTCCCGGGCATCGACGGCTTCGAGGTCCTCCGCCGCATCCGCCGCGCTGGAGACCTGCCCGTGCTCATGCTCACCGCCCGTGGCGACGAGACCGACCGCATCGTCGGCCTCGAGGTCGGCGCCGACGATTACCTGCCCAAAACCTTCTCTCCTCGCGAACTGCTCGCCCGCCTGCGCGCCGTGCTCCGCCGCTCCGCCGTTCGCCCCGCTCTCACCGCCGGTCTTCCGCCTGCCGTCGAGTATGTCGTGGGCCCGCTTCGCGTCCGCCCCGAGGCCAGACTCGCCCTGCTCAACGACCAGCCTCTCGTGCTCACTCCGGTCGAGTTCGATTTGCTCACCTGCCTCATCCGCGCCGCCGGCCGCGTGCGCACCCGCGAGGCACTGCTCGATGAGATTCGCGACCGCCACTACGATGTCTTCGACCGCTCGATCGATGTCCACATCTCCGCCTTGAGGAAAAAACTCGGCGACGACGCCCGCCAGCCCCGCTTCATCCGCACCCTGCGCTCTGCCGGCTATATGCTGGTAGATCCCTCTTCCCCCTGAGCCGCCAACCATCTCCCCATGCGCTTCCCGCTCGCGCTCAAGGTCAGCCTCTGGCTCCTCCTAAATCTGCTCCTGCTCGCCATCCTCGGCGGATGCTGGCTGCTCAACAGCGGCGGCCCCGAGGATAAGCTCGCGTGGAGCTCCTTGGTCTCCGGACCTGCGGGGCGCAGTGCGCAAGCCCTGGCCGACGTCACCGTGAGCGAGCTCCGTGCAACTCCACGCTCAAATTGGGACATAGCCCTCCAACGCGCTTCCGAAAAGCACACCCTGCCATTGGCGCTCTATGGACAAGACTTCAATCTTCTGGCCGGAAATGTAGGCGAGCTCCCGGATAGCGTCATCTCACGCCTGCAAGCGCCCCGTCGCGATCCGCCCAGGCCGGGCAAGTTACAGGACGGCCCGCCCGCGCCCCGCCATCTCCCCGTGCCGCAAACCGAACTGCGCGAACCACACCAGCTCTTCCGCACCGGCGAACCCGCCGCTTATTGGTTCACCTTCCAACATGGCCCGCCCGGCCGACCGCGAGAGTTCCTGGTCGCTCGTATCCCCAGTCTCTGGAGCCTGATCAAACTCCTCGATCTTGATATCCTGCTCTGGCTCGCCCTCGCCGCCATCGTTTGTTCCATTCTGCTCTGGTTGCCCTTCGTCGCGGCCCACGCCCGTGCCCTCCGTCGCTTGGACCGCGCCACCGAAGCCATCGCCGACGGCCGCTTCGACACCCGCGTGCCCGAAAATCAACTCGATGAACTCGGCGCACTCGGCGGCTCCATCAACCGCATGAGCGGCCGCCTCGATCGTCTCGTCACCGGGCAAAAACGTTTCCTCGGCGACATCGCCCACGAGCTCGGCTCGCCCCTAGGCCGCATGCAGATGGGCGTCGGCATCCTCGAAGCCCGCGCGCCCGCCGAGCTTCAGCCCGCGATCAACGACGTGCGCGAAGAGGTCGTGCAAATGGCCGACCTCGTCGCCGAGTTGCTCGCCTTCACCCGCGCCGGCCTGCGCCAGCGCGACGCTCTGCGCGTGCGGGTAGAACTTGCCGGTCTCGCCGCCCGTGTGCTCGCCCGCGAGGCAGCCACCGATGCCGTCACCGTCGATATCCCAGCCGGTCTCGCCGTGCTGGCGGACGCCGATCTTCTCGCCCGCGCCATGGGCAATCTCGTTCGCAACGCCATCCGCTACGCCGGCCGGACCGGCCCGATCGCCTTGCGCGCCCTCAGACAGGAGACATTGATCGCTATTACCGTCGAAGACACGGGCCCCGGTGTTCCGCCCGATGCACTCGATCGTCTCGGCGAACCGTTTTTCCGGCCTGAAACCGCCCGCCTTCGCGAAACCGGCGGCGTAGGCCTTGGGCTCGCCATCGTGCGTGGTTGCGCCGAGTCCTGCGGCGGCACCGTGCATTTCGCGAATCGGATCCCGAACGGTTTTGTCGCCACGCTGAGGCTGCCTGCCGCCGGCTAGGCAAGCCCTCGCCCCGACGAGACCGCCCAGGCCAATCTTTTGGGAGGTTTTACACCTCCTTAATAATTCCCCCGTCGCGCTTCATGCGCCCCTTACACTCGCATGGTTAAATTGGCCCCAGAATCCAATGAATACCATCCGGGCCCAAGCCTACTTTCTCCGCCGTTCCTGCGCACACCTTTCCGTTCTTAAGCTTCTGTGCGTCCTGGCCGCCGGCACTATCAGCCCCGCGCTCCACGCCGCCCCAGTTGAGAATAGCTCCGGCTCCGATCAAGACCACCGCCCCGCCCGGCGCGACAACCTCAAACCCGCTCAACGCCGCCCGCAGTCCCCTCTGGCCCTGTTTGACGCCGATCACGATGGCCGGCTCTCCTCCGCCGAAATCGCCGCCTCCTCCGCCGTCCTGCGCAAGCTCGACGCCAATGCAGACGGACAGCTCAGCGGCCGCGAGATGCTGCCACCCCGACCGCCAGGCGCGACAAACCACTCTCCAGGAGAAATGGCGCCGCCCGACTCCCCACCTGACGCCCCTCCCGATTCGGCGCCCGACGATCGCGCCCCCCCCGCCCCCACACCCGCGCCTTAACTAACCCTCCCTCCATCCGTCCGTTCTGCATCACCAAGCCAACCCGACTAGTAAATTATTGATACACTGAGTCCGCATCACTCCACCCCCGCTCCTCCATGAACCCGATCCCAAAAATCACCCGTCCCTCCCAGTCCCTGCCCTTGGTAAACTTGGCCAAGCTCCGTTCGTCATGCGCTCTGGTTTTGCTCTTCATCGCCCCTTCGCTGCTCCACGCCCAAGCCAACCCGCCGCGCAACCCGCCTGCGGCCCCCAACGGTCCCGCTGCCGGTAACCTCGGCGGCCCCTTGATCGGCCTTACCACGGCGCAAACCGCCGATTTCCGCGCCGGCCTGGCCGCCTTTCGCCAAGCCGAAACCCTGGACAGCGGCCTCGGCCCCATTTTCAACGACATCTCCTGCGTCGCCTGCCACCTCGCGCCGGCCGTAGGCGGAGGCAGCCGCCGCACCGTCACACGCTTCGGCCGCACCACCAACTTCGTCTTCGATCCACTCACCTCGCAGGGCGGTTCACTCCTCCAAAATCGCGCCATCTCCCCCGAGTTGCGCGAGGTCATTCCGCCCGAGGCCAACACCGTCGCCCAGCGAATCACCACCCCGCTTTTCGGCGCCGGCCTCATCGAGGCCATCCCTGACGCCACTCTGCGCGCCCTCGCTTCCAGTCCTAAATCCGACGGGGTGCGCGGCCACGTTGCTCTCGTCAAAGACGTCACCACCGGCACCGAACGAGTGGGGCGCTTCGGCTGGAAGGCCCAGCAAGCCACCTTGCTCGCCTTCGCCGCCGACGCCTATTCCAACGAGATGGGGATAACCAATCGCTTTTTCCCCACCGAAAACGCGCCGAATGGCGACCTCGCCCGCCTCGCCCGCGCCGACCAGATACAGGACCCCGAGGATGAGGTTTCCGCCATCACGCGCCAGTCCGACGTCGATCGCGTCGCCGCGTTCATGCGCCTGCTCACCCCGCCGCCGCGCGGCCAGTCCAATCCGGCTGTCGTCGCCGGACAGGCCACCTTTGCCACCCTCAACTGCAACGCCTGCCACACTCCATCACTCCAAACCGGTCCCAGCACGATCGCGGCGCTCGCGAATAAACCCGTTGCCCTCTACTCCGATCTGCTACTCCACGACATGGGCTCGCTCGGCGATGGCATCGCCCAGGGCAACGCCACACCGCGCGAGATGCGCACCGCCCCGCTCTGGGGACTTTCCGCCCGCCGCGAGTTCCTCCACGACGGTCGCGCCACCACCCTGGAAGCCGCCATCCGCGCCCACGACGGCGAGGCCGCCCTCATCCGCGACCGCTACCTCCGACTCAACACAAACCAGCGCACCCAGCTCATCGCCTTCCTCAACTCCCTGTAAAACGAGGCCACTCACGCGGTCCCCCGGGCCGCAACCCATCGCAAAACGAATAAAAAAAACGCCATTTTCTGGAAACGCCAGTCATGCGGCGGCGTAGCGCTTCCCTCATTCGCGGGATTGAGCCGGATGGCGCTCGCTGAACCCCGAGGCGGACCCAATGGGTGCATTGAGCGGGTGCCGCGAGCGGCAGGCGGTCAATAGGTTGGGTGAGACGAACCGATCCGACCGCCGTTTTGAGGCATGGATCTCCTTTCATGAGCCGGCTTCATGTTTTCTTTTTGAACTAGGAGGTTATTGGGTTAACATGACCTATCGTCATGCATACTGCCCGCACCCTGCGCCTCTTAATAGTCATAGGCTTCGCCGCCTTCGCTTCGCTCCGCGCGGCCCCGGTCGACGAGGCCCGCACCGCTCTGGTGGCCGGCATCGATGAGGTCTCTGCCGCGCTCAACTCCAACCCGGACCGCAAGGACTTTATCAACGTCCTCGACACTCTCGTCGATAAGCACTTCGCCTTCGCCACGACCACACGCCTTTCCGTGGGCCCCGCTTGGCGCGACCTTACGACGGAGCAGCAAACCCGCCTCACCACGCTGTTCGGCCAGCTCGTCATCCGCACCTACGCCGACCGTGTCACCGGCCAAACCCGCCCCGAGATCATCTACGGCAAGCCTCTCGAGCTTAAACCCGGTCGCATCGAGATTCCCACCACTACCAAAACCGGAGGCCAGACCTACTCGGTGGCCTATCGCCTCGAACTTGTTCCCGCCTCGAACCCCGCCCGCTGGCGAGTTTACGATGTCATCGGCGAGGGCGTATCCCTCATCGCCAACTACCGCTCCCAGTTTGAGCCCATCCTTGAAAAATCCGGGCCTCAGGGTCTGATGAAAACCCTGGAAACTAAACTCGCCGACGCCACGGCTCGCTGATCCCTCAGCCGCCGCCCGCCCATGTCCCGCCACCATTCCCGCCTCCCCGCCCTGCTCTTTGCCGCCTGTCTTCTCGTGGTCGGTTCCCCACTCCTGCGCGCCCAGACCACAGCCACCACCCTCACCCCCGCACCGGCCCCGCAATCCTCGACCACGCGCGAGCCGATGGCTGATTCAGATTTTGACGAATACGCCCCGCTTAAGATCAGCGATCCGTTCGAACGCTACAATCGCTCCATCTTTAAGTTCAACGATGTCGTTTACATCAAGATTCTGACCCCCTCGATCAAGGGCTACGAATACGTCGTCCGCCCTCCAGTGAACCGGGCCATCGCCAATTTTTTCAACAACCTTCGCTACCCGGTCCGCCTCATCGCTAATCTGGCGCAGTTGAAACTCGAACGCGCCGGCCGCGAGACCGGCAAGTTCACCGTCAACACCGTGGCTGGCCTCGGCTTTTTCCGCACCGCCGAACACGTCCCGGCCCTCGCCGGCATCCCCCGCGAGGACCTCGGCCAGGCGCTCGGCTACTGGGGAGTCCCCAACGGCCCCTACCTCGTGCTCCCGATCCTGGGCGGCAACAGCCTGCGCGACTTCGTCGGCCGGGCTGGTGATACCATCACCTCCCCCACCGGCTGGGATTACATCAACCTGGGCAACCGCGACTGGCTCGATTCCTTCGACTGGGAATGGCAGACCTTGGGGACCGTCACCGACATCGCCAGCGGGCTGCCGGACACCTTGAAACTCTACGGACAGATGAAAAGCGCCGCCGTGGACCCCTACCTCTCCGTGCGAGACGCCACCATCCGCTATCGCGAACGCGAAACCGCCCGCTGAGCCGCATCACATCGGCGCGCAGGAGCGTGCTTGCGCGCGATTTCTTACTTCTTTGTATCCGTCAGCCGGATGCCGTGCTCTTCGATCACGATCCGGCGCGCCTTGAACAGCAGCCCGATGGCTTGCTTGAAAGCCTTCTTGCTCACGCCGAAGGCCGCGCGGATCTCCTCCGGCGAGCTGCCGTCATGAAAGGGCATGCGCCCGCCCGCCGCACGCACCTTTTCCACGATCGTATCCGTGAGCGGCGCGATGCGGTGGTAGCCGGCACGATCCAGCGCGACGTCGATCTTGCCGTCTTCGCGCACCGTGCGCACGTAGCCCTTGAAGCTCGCGCCGTAGGTCAGCGGGCCCGACAAATCCGTGCGATAGAGCAAGGCGCGGTGGGCGTTTTCCACGATCACGTTGTAGCCTAGCGGCGTCTCTCCCGTGACCAGCAGCTCCACCGCCTGCCCCTCGGCGTAGGCGGGCGGCGTGAGGTTGAGACGGCGGTTCAACCGCGCGCTGGCCACGATGCGGTCGCTGCGTTCGTCGAGCATCACCTGCACCACCACGGTCTCGCCCACCCGCAACGGACCCGACTGCTCACGCACCGGCAGCAGCAAATCCTTATCGAGCCCCCAGTCGAGAAACACCCCGATGCGCGGATTGATACCCACCACGCGCAACGCGGCGAATTCACCGACCTCTGCATAGGGTTTCTGCGTGGTGGCGACGAGGCGGTCCTCGGAGTCACGGTAGATAAACACCTCGATGTCGCCGCCCGGTGTCGCGCCCGCCGGGATGAGGCTGCCGGGCAGCAAAATTTCGCCATGCGTGCCGCCATCCAGATAAAAACCGGGAGGTGCGCCGCGCACGATGCGGAGGAGATTTCGTTTACCGAGGAGTGCCATGTGCAGACCACCGTGCCGCGCCGCGCGACGAATGAGGAGCCCCAATTTTCAACACCTCCACTCCGCTACACTCGCCAGCGGGCGATTTCGCCCCAAACCTCCTGGCGACAAACCGCCCCCCATGACCCTCCGCGAACCCTCCTCCCTCGATCTGCCCACGCCCGCCGGCCCCATGCGCACCCACCTCTACCGCCCCACTGGCGAAGGACGCCACCCGGGCATCGTGCTCTACTCGGAGATTTTCCAGGTCACCGCGCCGATCGCGCGCACCGCCGCCTGGCTGGCGGGGCACGGCTTCCTCGTCGCCGTGCCCGAGGTCTACCACGAGTTTCTGCCCGCCGGCACCGTGTTGGCCTACGACCAGGCCGGGGCCGACAAGGGGAACGAACTCAAATACGCCAAGCCCCTCGCCAGTTACGATGCCGACGCCCGCGCCGCCGTCGCCTTCCTGCAAAACCACGAGGCCGGCACCGGGCGCGTAGGCGTTATGGGCATCTGCCTCGGCGGCCACCTCGCCTTCCGGGCCGCGATGAATCCCGCCGTCTCCGCCGCCGTGTGTTTCTACGCGACGGACCTGCACAAACACAGCCTTGGGCTCGGCCAGGCGGACGATTCCCTCGCCCGCATCCGCGACATCCCCGGCGAGCTGCTGATGATCTGGGGCCGCCAAGACCCGCACGTGCCCGCGGAGGGGCGGGCGACGATCTACACCGCGCTCGCGACGGCAGGGGCAAACTTCACCTGGCACGAGTTCAACGCCGCGCACGCCTTCCTGCGCGACGAGGGCCTGCGCTACGACCCCGAGCTGGCCCACCTCACCCTCGGCATGGCCGTGCAACTCTTCTGTCGCCGGCTCGGCGGCGGTTGAGCTTGCTCCACACGCTTCACGGCTGAACGCAGTTCGGCGGCGGCTTACCAGTCCTTCGCCACTTCGAGGCCGAAGTAGCCGGCGGCGTTGGCGTAGCTGATGTCGGAAACCAGCTTCGTCAGCTCGGCGTCGTCAGCCGGGATCAGGCCCGCCTCGACATCCTCCCCGATCAGCTTGCAGAGCAGGCGGCGGAAGTATTCATGTCTGGGATACGAAAGGAAGCTGCGCGAGTCCGTCAGCATGCCGACAAACTTCGAGAGCAGGCCGAGCGAACTGAGCGCGTTGAGCTGCCATTCCATGGCCTCTTTCTGATCAAGGAACCACCAGCCGCTGCCGAACTGGATCTTACCAGCCGAGGGGCCGTCTTGGAAGTTTCCGATCATCGTCGCGAAGACGTAGTTGTCGGCCGGATTGAGATTGTAGAGCACGACCTTGGGGAGCGCGTTTTCGCGATCGAGGGTGTCGAGGTAGCGCGAGAGGGCGCGGGCCTGCGGGAAGTCGCCGATCGAGTCCACGCCGGAATCGCCGCCGAGGCGCTTGAGCAGACGGCTGTTGTTATTGCGCAGGGCACCGAGGTGGAGCTGCTTCGTCCAGCCGCGTTTAGCATCGAGCCGGCCGAGGAAGAGCATGATAAACCACATCCATTTCGCGGATTGCTCGAGCGTGGCGGCGCGACCGGAACGGGTCTGCGTAAAAATGGCGGCGGCCTCGGCATCGGTGCAGTCGGCCTCGGGCAGGTTCTCCAGGCCGTGGTCGGAGATGCGACCGCCGATCGAGTGGAAAAAGGCGTGGCGCTTGTCGAGCGCGTCAAGCAGCGCGGGGACGCCGTCTACCGTCACTCCGGCTCGGGCGGCGAGCTGGTCGCACCAGGTGTTGAACACGGCGGGCGCGGAGACCGCCATTAGCTTGTCGGCGCGGTAAGTGGGATAGACGCGGGTTTTCAAGCCGCTCTTCGCGATAGCGACGTGGTGTTCAAGGGAGTCCGCGGGATCGTCGGTAGTGCAGACCACGGCGACCTTGCAGGCGGTGAGGATGCCCTGGGTCGTAAACGCGGCGGTCGCGAGCTTGGCGTTGGCGAGCTCCCAGATTTTGGGTGCGTTGGCCTCGTTGATCAGGAGGTCGATGCCGAAGTAGCGGCGGAGCTCAAGGTGCGACCAGTGGTGGAGGGGATTGCGGATCAGCGAAGGCACGACGCGGCAGTAGGCGAGGAACTTGTCGTAATCGGAGGCGGAGCCGGTGATGGAGTCCTCGTTGACTCCGGCAGTGCGCATGGCGCGCCACTTGTAGTGGTCGCCGCCGAGCCAGATTTCCGCGAGGTTGCGAAACTGTTTGTTCGAAGCGATCTGGTCGGGCGGCAAGTGACAGTGATAGTCGAAAATCGGCTGATTCTTGGCCACCTCGTGGTAAAGGCGGCGCGCCGTCGCGGTCGTGAGCAGGAAGTCGTCGTTGAGGAAAGCGGACATGAGGGAAGAGGATTGGAGGGGATGAGAGTATCGAAATGCGGGAGGTCTGGTGCCTCAGGCGTCAGCCGAGGAGGTTGTCCTTGATGTAATCGAGGCTCTGCTTGATCGAGACGAAAGGATCTCCGGGGCAGGTGTCCTGTTCGACGATGAACCACTCGCAACCGCCGGCCTCGGCCTCGGCGATGATGCGCTTAAAGGGCAGCGTGCCGGCGCCGATCTCGCAAAAAGACGACTCGCCAGCCGGGTTCACCTTGTAGTCCTTAAGGTGGATGAAGGGAATGCGACCTTTCATACGGCGCACCCAATCCACGATGTCACCGCCGCCGCGTTGCACCCAGAACGTGTCGAGCTCGGACACGATGTTTTCCGGCGAGGTCTCGGCATAGACACGGTCCAAGAAGGTGGATCCGCCGTCGGGACGGTAGAATTCGTTCGCGTGGTTGTGGTATCCGAGCTTGAGACCGGCGGCGCGAAACTTGGCTCCGGCGGCGTCGAGTTTACGAATGAGGGTCGAGACGTGCTCGGGGTTGTTGAAATCAACACCGGCGGGATACGGATACGCGGTGAGCTTGGTGCCGAGGGCCTGCAGACGGGCGATCACGGACTCGGTTTCGTCGAGGATTTTTTGGCCATTCTCATGAGTGGCGCAGATGGTAAGGCCCTCGGCTTTGCAGATGGCGACGAGCTCGGCCTCGGGTATCGGACCCACGCCGCTGATCTGCACGGCGGTGTAGCCGATGGCGCTGACCTTCTTCATCGAGGCGGCGAAGTCTTCGGTTGTCTTGCAGAAATCGCGAAGGGTGTAGAGTTGGATGGCGACCTGGGAGAGTTTCATGGAGGAGAGGTTATGGATGCGGACGGTTCGAAATCTGGACGTGGCGGCCGATTACTTGGCGAAAGACTTGGAGAAGTCGACCGGGACGACCGCCACGACCTTCTTCTTTTTTCCCTTTTTGGCGGACTCGGCTATCTTCGCCTTGAGCAGGCGTTCGTATTTTTTTCCGTCAATAGGGAGCGTGACCGGTTTTGCCGTCCACGCGGAGAGGAGCATGGCGTTGGCAAGGCTGACCGAGTGTATGCCTTCGGGCGCGGGCGCCACCAGGGGCACTCCGTCGAGAATAGCGTCCGTAAAGTTCTGCAAAACCTCGACATGTTGCCCGCCGTGGCCGGAGGCGGGGATGGTGACATCCCAAGTAGGGGGGCAGGCGAAGGAGTGCGGCGTGGTGCGGGAGAAATCGCCCATCGGAATCTCGTTACGGGTGTAGCTGATTTTGTCGTTCTCGTAGACCACTTTTCCTCGTTCGCCAGTGATCTCGAGCCGGTTGGTGCCCGGGGCTTCGCCCGTGGAGGTGATGAAAACACCGGTCGCTCCGTTGGCAAAGGTCATGGTGGCCGTGACGTCATCCTCGACCTCGATGTCATGGTATCGGCCGAAAGCGCAATGAGCCGAAAGCGTGACGGGCAGACCGAACATCCACTGGAAAAGATCCAGGTTATGCGGACACTGGTTGAGCAGCACGCCGCCGCCCTCCCCTGCCCAGGTGGCGCGCCAGCCGCCGGAAGAATAGTAGGCGTGGGTGCGGAACCAATTTGTGATGATCCAGTTTACCCGGCGAATCTCGCCGAGTTCGCCACTGCGGATGAGCTCGCGGAT
Organism: Verrucomicrobia bacterium IMCC26134; assembly: GCA_000972765.1. Taxonomy (GTDB): domain Bacteria; phylum Verrucomicrobiota; class Verrucomicrobiia; order Opitutales; family Opitutaceae; genus IMCC26134_A. The sequence goes on from CP011265.1 coordinate 2,994,070, forward strand.
CTTTTTGTAATAATGGTCGGTGCGTTGATTGAACATCGCGGCGAAAACCTGCTTCTTTTCGCGCCCCTTGTAGGCGGCGATCAAGCGTTCGCAGTCGGCGCGATGCACCGATATGGGTTTCTCGACCATGACGTGCAGCCCTGCATTCAACGCGGCGATGCCGATGGTGGTGTGATCGTAGTGCGGAGTGGCGATCAAGATCGCGTCGATCAACCCGGAGGCCATCATCTCGGAAGCGGAGGTGAAGCTTTTCACCTGAGGAACGCGGGCGCATTTATCCGGACTTTCGTCGGCAACCGCGACGAGTTCCATCCGGCTGACTTTACCGGCCAGTATTTGCTGGGCGTGCGAGTAACCCATGTTGCCAATGCCGACTATACCGATGCGGACTTTTTTCATAGAATGAAGGGGATGGTGGAGAGGAGCGAAGGGTAAGACGCAAAAAACACCATTATTGATGTAAAAAGATACTGCGAAATGCCGCGAAGGTGTTTGCCTGCAAACTGTTTCACCCTGACATGTTTTCTCCCCGTATCACCCTCAAGCAAGTCGCCCAGCAAGCCGACGTGCACATCTCCACCGCTTGGAGAGCGCTCAAGAACGACACATACGTCGAGCCCGCCAAACGGGCCCGCATACGCGCCATCGCAAAAGAGCTGGGCTATACCCCGGACCCCATGCTCACCGCCCTGAGCAACTATCGCCGCAAGCACCAGCCGCAGGTTTTCCAATCCACCCTGGCTTGGATAAATAATTTCCCCGTCCGTCGCGAGGGCCGGGAACTGGGCAACATCCTTGGCTATCACGAAGGCGCGCAACGCTTCGCCACTCAAATGGGGTTTAAGCTCGAGGAGTTCTGGCTCGCCGAACCGGGCATGACCCCGCGCCGGGCCCGCGAAGTCCTGCTCGCGCGCGGCATACGCGGACTGGTGTTTCCACCGCAACCGCTGTCCGGCACCGAACTGACCTTCGACGTGGAGCCTTTTGCCGCCGTCACCATAGGCTACTCCCTCACCACGCCGCGCCTGCACGTCGTGGGCAACCACCAGCATAACGCCACCCTTCAGGCTTTGCGCGAACTCGCCCAGCTGGGGCACCGCCGCATCGGCATGGTCTCCGCGACCGAGACCATGCGCCGGGCCAACCACAGCTTCGAATCACCCTATCACTTTTTCCAGGCCGTGCAGTCCGAGTCGCATCGCGTGCCGCTCTTTGCCGTCCCCGGACGCGACGAACCGAAAAATATAGCCGCGGCCCGGGACGCTTTTATCGCCTGGTATAAACTCCACAAACCCACCGCCATCATCAGTCACGTCAGCGAGATTCGCATCTGGCTGGAGGCGCTCGGCCACAAGGTCCCCGGCGACGTTTCCCTGGCCACCCTTTCACGGGTTTTCGACCCCGATTGGTCGGGCATCGACCAGCAGGAGGAACAAATCGGAATGCGCGCCGTGGAACTGCTCGTGAGCCTCTTTCAAAACGGTGAACGGGGCGCCCCCGGAACTCCGCTGCGCATGCTCATCGAGGGCCGCTGGTGCGAGGGCGATACCACCCGCCGCCTCGGACCTCCCGCGACAGATCTGCTGGCCAAAATCTCCTGATCATGCGGCGTTGTAAGCTCCCGATTTAACGTGTCCGCACCTCACCCTCACGCATCCAACCCGCTGCCCAAACAGGGAACCACGCCCGCCTCCGCCTGGCGCTGGCTCTTCGTCACGGCACTCGGGTCAATGATCGTCATGGCTTCGAGCCGCAGCAACGTCGCCGGCCCGCCGGGCATACCCTATCTGGACAAGATCGCCCACTTCTCCGTCTTCGGCCTGCTCGCCACCCTTGTCGTCCGCTCACCTGGTTTCCGCCGTCGGTGGGCGCTGGCCGCGGTCGTGCTGGTTTCCCTCTTCGGCATCACCGACGAATTCCACCAAAGCTTCACCCCCGGCCGCTCCGTGGAATTCGAAGACTGGCTGGCCGACACGCTAGGCGCCTCGCTCGCCGTCGCGCTCTACGTTAACTGGACCGTCTATCGCCGGAGGCTCGAATGGCGACTGCCCTTCTCTCCATTCACCCGGCGCGCGCCCGAGCTCCCTCCCGCGAACACCCCGATCGCATCCCATTCATGAGTCCTGCCGAAGCCACCGCCGAAATCGCCCGCCTCCGCGCGGAGATCGCCGCCCAAGACGAACGCTACTACCGCCACGCGCGTCCCGAGATCACCGACTTCGACTACGACCGGCTCAAACGCGCCCTCGCCGACCTCGAGCTCGCCCACCCCTCCGCCGCTTCCGCAGCCGGAGCAGCCTCCCCTACCCGCCGCGTCGGCGACGACCGCAGCGAGGGCTTTGCCCGCGTGAAACATCGCTTCGGCATGACCACCCTCGACAATACCTACGACGAGGGCGAACTGCGCGATTTTCACGCCCGTCTGGTCAAGGCGCTCGGCACCGAGGACCTCGCTTACACCGTCGAGCCCAAGATAGACGGCGTCGCAGTCAGCCTCACCTACGAAAACGGTCACTTCACCCGCGCCGTCACCCGTGGCGACGGTGAGGAAGGCGACGACATCACCGCCAACGTCCGCACCATCCGCGCCCTGCCCGCCCTGCTCTCCGCTCCGCCCCCAGGGGACTTGTTCGCCGCCCCCGCAGCACTCCCTCAACTGATCGAAATTCGCGGTGAAATTTTCCTGCGGGACGAAGAGTTCCGGCGCATCAACGCTCTCCAGGAAGAAGCCGGCGAAGCCCCCTACGCCAACCCGCGCAACCTAGCCGCCGGCACCGTCAAACTCCTCGACCCCGCGCTCGTCGCCACCCGGAAACTGGAAATCGTGCTCTACGGCCTGGGCGCCTGCGAACCCGCGCCCGATGCCAGAGCCGAGCCCGATTCCGACTCCCCCGCCGCCTCGGCGGGCTTCGATTCGCAATCCGGCTTCCAGACCCGCCTGCGCGTCTGGGGCCTGCCGGTCGTGGAAAAATTCTGGGCCGTGCGCGGCATCGACGCCGTGCTCGCCTCCATTCGCGAGCTCGACGCCCTCCGCCGCGGCTTCGCCTACCCGACCGACGGCGCGGTGGTAAAGCTCGATGCCTTCGCCCGGCAACGTGTCGTCGGCTATCGCGGCGAAGGCCAGGCGGCTCGAAAACTCTCCCCTCGCTGGGCCTGCGCCTACAAATTCGCCCCCGATCGCGCCGAGACCCGCATCCTCGCCATCACGCTGCAAGTCGGCCGCACCGGCGCCGTCACCCCCGTAGCCGAGCTCGAACCCATCCTGCTCGCCGGCACCACGGTCAAACGCGCCACCCTCCACAACGCCGACGAGATCGCCCGCAAGGACGTTCGCGTTGGCGACACCGTGCTTGTGGAAAAGGCCGGCGAGATCATCCCCGCTGTCATCGAAGTAGTGCTCGCCAAGCGCCCCGCAGAGAGCACCGCCTACGTCTTCCCCGCGGATTGTCCCTCCTGCGGCACACCGCTCTCGCGCGAAGAGGGGGGCGTCAAATGGATGTGCCTGAATCCGCTTTGCCCCGAAAAAGTTCGCCGCCGCATCGAGCATTTCACTTCCAAAGCCTGCGTCGATATCGACGGCCTCGGCGAGGAGATCGTCGATCTGTTGCTCGCCAAAAAAATCATCCGCGGCGTTCCGGATCTCTTCCGGCTCACGCGTGAACAGTTGTTGCCCTTGAAAAAATCCGGCGAGCTCTGGGCGGCCAATCTGGTGAACGCCATCGCCGCCCGCCGCACCGCCGACCTTTGGCGGGTCATTCACGGACTGGGCATCCCGCAGGTGGGCGCCGCCGCCGCCAAGGATCTCGCGCGTCGCTTCCGCTCCCTCGAGGCGCTCGCCGAAGCCTCGCTCAACGAGATCATCCAGATCGACGGCTTTGGCGAAAAAACCGCCGAGTCCGTGCTTACTTGGTTCAACCAGCCCGTCAACCGCGTGCTCGTCGCGGAGCTCACCGCCGCGGGTCTCGCCCCTACTCCTCCCGCCACCGGTCCCGCCGGCGGCTTCTTCGCAGGCAAAACCCTCGTCCTCACCGGCACACTTCCGTCGCTCAGCCGCGAGGAGGCCCAGGCTCTGATCGAGGCCGCCGGCGGCAAGGTCAGCAGCAGCGTATCCAAAAAAACCCACTACGTCGTCGCCGGCGAGGAGGCCGGTTCGAAGCTCGAAAAAGCCCGCGCCCTCGGCGTAGCCGTGCTCGACGAGGCCGGCCTGCGCGCCTTGCTGGCGGCAGGCTGAGCACTCCGCAATCCCCCGCGACTAGCCCAGCGCCGCCTCGAACTTCACCGCGTCCTCCGGCGTATCCACGCCAATACCGGGGTCGTTGGTCACGTCGCAGGCGATGTCGTAACCGTTTTCCAAAACACGCAACTGCTCCAGTTTTTCGATGCGCTCGTAACGACCGGGCGGCAGGGATGCGAATTTCTCCAGCAGCTCCGCCTTGTAGGCATAGAGCCCGAGGTGCTTGTAGCACGGATTCGCCGCCACCCAGGCGTCGTCCACCTTGCCGCCGAGGTCGCGGGCGTAGGGCATCGGCGAACGCGAGAAATAGAGCGAGCGCCAGCCGCCTCCGGGCGCGAACACCACCTTCACCTGATTCGGATTGGCGAAATCCTCCGCGCGACGGAAGGGCGTCGCCAGCGTGGCCATCGCCGCCGGCCCTGCGATCAACTCCGCCAAACGGCGGATCTGCGCGCCCGTCACGAGCGGTTCGTCCGCCTGCACATTGATCACCCGTGCCGCCCGCACCGTGCGGTTCGCCTCGGCAATCCGGTCCGTGCCGCTCTGATGAGCGACCGAGGTCAGTATGGTCTGAAACCCGGCCGCCTGCAGCGGCGCCGCCAGCAGCGCGTCATCCACCGCGAACCAGAGAGGGAACTCCGGCGCCTCCGCACGGATACGTTCCGCCACCCAGAGCACCAGGGGTTTACCCATGATAACATGTAATAACTTGCGCGGGAAACGGGTGGATTCGAGACGGCAGGGCACGATGATGACAGTGGTGTCGGACATAGTCCCGGCACCTTGCCCGCCCTGAATTTGGGTTGCAAGACAGGCCTCTGCGTCAAACGTAACCGCACATGGACGACACCGCCAGCGCAGCCACCTCCACCCAACTCAGCCGTGAGTTGGTCGTGCAAAACAAGATGGGCATTCACGCACGTCCCGCCGCCATGATCGTGCGCATCACGAACAAGTTCAAAGCCGACGTCATGGTGGAAAAAGACGATGAACAGGTGAACGGTAAGTCCATCATGGGGTTGATGATGCTCGCCGCCGGCAAGGGTTCCAGGGTCAAATTCCTCGCCACCGGAGGCGACTCCAGCGCCATGCTCGACGAGCTCGAGGCCCTGTTCGCCCGCAAGTTCGACGAGGCCTGAGGCGTTTCGCGTCCGCCGGCTAGATGCCGAAAAACGCCCGCGCCGTGCGCGTAGTTGTCTCCGCAAGTTCCGCGTAACTCACTCCGAGCACCGTCGCGGCATACTCCGCCGTCAACCGCAGATAGGCGGGCTCGTTTGGTTTACCGCGATGAGGCACCGGTGTCAGATACGGCGCATCCGTCTCGATCATGAGCCGGGCCAATCCCTGCCCCCGCATCGCATCACGGGCGCTCTCCGCGTTCTTGTAAGTGACAACGCCGGTAAAAGACCCGTAGGCGCCGCGCCGGACCAGCTCGCCCATCTCCGCCGCGCCCTCAGAAAAGCAGTGTAACACCACCCGGCTCCAATCCACCCCGCTCGCGTCGATCATCGCCACACACTCCGCGAATGCCGCCCGCGAATGAATCACCAGCGGACACCCTGCACGCTTCGCGATTTCCAACTGCGCCGCGAACGCGCCCCGTTGCCACGCTTTCAACTCCTCACGCGCCGGCTCCTCCTTCGGCAGGTGAAAGTGATCCAGTCCGCACTCGCCCAGCGCCACCGGCCTCGCGCCCGCGCCGCCCCAAAACCCTTCGATCTGCGCCACCTCCTCCGCCCAGTTTGCCTGCACCGAGCAAGGATGCAGACCGACGGTATAAAACACCTCTCCTGGATATCGCTCCGCGAGGCCGCGATAGATAGTCCAGTCGTCACTGCCCGTGCCGATGGTGATCATCGCCTCCACGCCCGCCGCCCGCGCGCGCGCCAGAGCCGCCTCAGTTTCGCCGCGCGCCTCAAACCCGTCCAGATGGGTGTGCGTGTCGATCAGTGTCGTTACGTAGCTCATAATCCGATTTTATAAAACTCAGTTCCCGTATCGTTCTTCCAGATACGCCAGCAGCGCCTTTGGGCCCAGTGTCTCGCCCGTCACCCGTTTCGTAAGCTCGAACGCATCCTCGCGACGGCCGTGCGCATGCACCTCCGTCCGCAGCCAGCCGAGCAAACCGCCAAACTCGCCGCGCGCAAACTCCCCCTCGAGCCCGGGAAGCGCCCGCCGCGCTGCCGTCCAGAGCTGGGCCGCGATCATGTTGCCCAGCGTATAGCTCGGGAAATACCCGAAAGCCCCGCCGCTCCAATGCACGTCCTGCAAAACGCCTTCGCCCGCGTGCGCCGGCCGGCGGCCCAGCATTTCCTCGCTCAACTCGTCCCACGCCCCCGGCAGGTCCGCCACCTTGAGGGTCCCGGCAAACAAACGCCGCTCCAGCTCGAAGCGCAGGAGGATGTGCAGGTTGTAGTGCACCTCGTCGGCATCCACGCGGATGAGCCCGCCGGGCTCGACTGCGTTCGCCGCCGCGTGAAGCGCAACGCCGCTCACTCCGGAAAGCTCGTTGGGAAACTCCGCTCGCATCATCGGCTCCAGCCAGCTCCAGAAGGCCTGCGAGCGCGCCACCTGATTTTCCCAAAGCCGGCTTTGCGACTCGTGCACCGCCATGCCCGCCGCCAGCCCGAGCGCCGTGCCCGCATGGGCCAAGGGCAGACCTTGCTCGTAGAGGCCATGCCCCGCCTCGTGGATAGAACTGTAGAGCGCGTCGAGCGGATCGTCGGCGTTGAAGCGCGTGGTCAGACGCACATCATCGCCCGAGCCTTCGCAGAAGGGATGCAGCGAGACGTCGAGACGTCCGCGCTTGTAATCAAACCCCAACCGCGCCGTCACCGCCCTCACCACGCGTTGCTGCGCAGTGACATCGAAACCGCGCATCGCCACCGGCCCCTCACCGCGGGCCTTCGCCGCCGCCACCCGCACCCCAATCCGCCGCGCCAGCGGCACGAGTCCAGCGCGCAACTCCACGAAAAGCCCGCCGATCTGCGCGGCCGTCAGACCGGGGTCGTGCCGGTCGATGGCGAGGTCATAGGGCCGGTCGCCGAAGCCAAGAAGCGCGGCCTCGCGGCGCGCCAGTGCGAGGTGTTTTTCAAGAACCGGGGCAAAGGCCGAAAAATCCCGCGCCTTTCGCGCCGCCGCCCACACATGATAGCCTTCGCTGGAGAGTCGCGCCTTCTCCGCGACCAGTTCCGAGGGCAGCTTGGTCACCCGGTCAAAATCCCGCCGCGCCGCCAGCACCACCACCCGCGCGTCCGCATCGAGTCCACCCGCCGCCAGAGCCTGCTCGCACCCGGTGATCGCCGCGCCCAGTCCCGCGTCCGTCGCCGCCGCGTGTTGCAGTTCGGCCAGCAACTCCGCCTGGGCCGCACGCTGCTCCCCCGCGCCTTCGGGTAGATTGACCTGCTCGTCCCAACCCAGCAATCCCGACACGGAGCCCAGCACCTGGAGCCGACGCAATCGCTCCCTCAGTGCTTCATACCCTTTTTCGTTCACGGATGCTTCGTTCGGCATAAGAAGCCAAGGTTGCCCGCTGACCGTGCCCCCGGCAAGCCCGACGCCTCAAACCTTCGCGCCGTTGTCGCACTTAAAATGAACGCGTTTGCGCAACTCCGACATCGTGCGCATCGCCGCCCGTTGGGCATTTTCATTCGCCCCGGCCGGCGCGCCCGGGATCTGCAGCGTGCCCGACTCCGAGGTCGCGGGCAGGTTCTCCGCCTCGATTAAACGGCCGATCAACAGCAACTGCTCTGCCCGCGCATCCAGACGGCTGCCGGGAAACCCGGCATGGCGTGAAAACCATGCCAACACTGTGACGGACTGGATCTGTGCTTCGGCGGACATTCCCGCAGGTTGCTAGCAAGCCCGCCCCCCCGTCAACCGCCATGAAGCCCCACCTCGTCACCCGCGCGACGACTCTCCCTTGGGGCTCAACCTGCTCCCGAGGCGTTAATTTTAAAAACACCAAGAAAAACGTAATCCTTACCAAGTCATTTTTTAGTATAGGCTTTTAAAATTTCACCGAAACGTTTCATAGTTATTACGGTTTCGCTTAACCCCAATCCACTAACACCCATGAAAAACAAACGTATCTTGTTCGCCTCGTGTGTCGCCCTCGCAGCCAGCTGCAATAGCCTGCCGCTGTTGGCCCAATCCCAGCAAACCCCCGCCGCAGTCGCCCCTGAGCAAACAAAAACCTCCACCGAAAGTGAGGTCGTCACGTTGGAAAGCATGGAAGTGACCGGCTCCTACCTGCCGTCGGCCGCCGACGCCATCGCCACCCCTGTCATCGGCGTGAGCTCGGCCGCAATCGAACAGTCTGCGACCCGTTCCAACATTCTCGACACTTTAAAAAAATCCGTCCCGCAATTCAGCGGCAACGGGAACCTCGGCACCAATAACGCCAACATAGGCGGCGGCAGCACCAACGGCGGTTCGGCTATCGCGCTGCGCAACGCCTCCACCCTCGTGCTCATCAATGGTCGCCGTATGGCGGTCTCCCCGGTATCGGCCAGTGGTGGAGGGAACTTCGTCGATGTTAACCTCATCCCCTTCGCCGCCATCGACCGTATCGAAATCCTCCCCGACGGCGCATCAGCCATCTATGGCACCGACGCCGTCTCCGGTGTGGTCAATGTCCTCCTGCGCGACAAATACGACGGCTTCGAGGTCGGCGGTCGCTATGGCTTTACCGACAATCCAGGCCGCGCCACCGAGAGCTCCGGCTACGTAATCGGTGGCATCACTCGAGATGCCACCTCGATCGCCATCGCCGCCGAATACGCCCGGCAGGACCCCCTTTTCAACTACCAGCGCCCCTACTCCGCGGAGACTTTCGGCACTGGCAGTTTTCCCGGCTCCGTCAGCATAGGCCCTGACTTCTACCTCCTGAATCCCGCTATCAACGCACCGACCGTGGTCGGCGCCGGCCAGCCTGCCGGCACCTTGGTCGGCCTTGGTGATTACTCCGGACCCAACTCTTTCGGAACCCAGTCACAAAACTTTAATCTTTCGCGGTTTGTCACTCAAAGCATAGAGAACGAACGCTCCTCCTTCGTCGCCTCCGGTGAGCACAAGATCAATGACCGCCTCACCTTTTTTGCCGACACCCTCCTGACCAAGACCGCCACCTACAGTCAGATCAACGGCCAGCCCATCGTCCTCGACGCCCTCGCTGGTTCCATCAACAACCCCTTCGATGAGGATGTCACCGTCCGCAACCGCTTTCTGGATCATCCACGCGCCTACGCGGTCGATACCGACGCCATCCTGTTAACCGGTGGTTTCAAAGGCCGCTTGAGCGAGAATTGGACGTGGGAAGCCGCCTTCACCCACAGCGTCAATCAGCAGGATTACGCCAACCCCGGTGTCGTTGACGGCGCAAAGCTCGATGCCGCCGTCGCTTCCGGACTCATCAATCTCTTCGCCCACGATCAAGCCCCGGGCGCCATCGCTGCATCCGGTGCCATCGGCACCGCCAGCAGCTCCTACAAGAGCACGCTTACCGGTGGCGACTTCCGCACCGTCGGCCACCTCGCCGACCTTGCCGCCGGCTCGCTCGACCTTGCCCTCGGCGGCGAATATCGCGAGGAATCCCTCTCCGGCAACGCCGACCCGCTCAGCATCCCCGATGCCTTCGGCGAAATCGGTTGGACCGGCGGCAGCAGCCTCAGCCCCTTCAGCGCCCGCCGCAACATTAGCGCCGGCTTCGCCGAAATCCGCGTTCCCCTCCTGAAGGACAAATCCTTCGCCCACTACTTGGAGGTCAGCGGTGCCGTGCGCCACGAGCGTTACAGCGATACCGAAGACCCCACGGTGCCTAAGATCACCTTCCGCTACCTGCCCTTTGACGACCAGTTCGCGCTCCGCGGCACCTACTCCCAGTCCTTCAGCGCCCCCACGCTGTTTGATCTCTTCGGCCCCTCCGGCGTAGGCTACACCGACGATATCATTCTCGATCCGATCGGCCCCGGGGTAGCCGACCCGGACGCCCCCACCCAGACCAACCGCATGGATGTGGGCAACCCGAACCTCGCCCCTTCCGACTCGGATAGCTACACCTTCGGCTTTGTCTTCTCACCCAAAGCCATACGCGGCCTCTCCTTCTCCGCCGACTACTTCCGCATCAAGCAGAATGGTCTCGTTAGCCGTATCGAGGACACCGTCGTCCTCCAAAGTGTCGAGGACCTCGGCGCCGCCTCCCCTTACGCTGACCGGGTCAGCCTGGGTGGCTTCGGCTCCGCCGGCACCCCCATCACCGCCCCCGGTGAGATCAGCGGCAACGCGGGCGACGACATCTACCTGACCACTCCCTTGGTGAACCTCGCCTCCACTGAGATCGAGGGCATCGACGTCCAGACCAAATACGACTTCGACGTCGATTCCGTGGGCAACTTCAGCGTCAGCAACGTCATGGGCATCTACCTCAAATACGAGACGGTGCGCGCCCCTGGCGAAAAAGCCCAGGATGACGCCGGTCGCTCCTCCATCCTTAACGGCACCCTGCCTCGCTGGCAGAGCTTCACCACCCTCGACTACACCCGCGGTCCCATCGGAGGCTACCTCGCCTATCGCTATATCCCGTCGCTCAAGCACAACGACGGCGGCGCCAGACTCGGTCGCTTCTACACCCTGGACGCTGCCGTGTCCTATACGCTCAAGGGCAAGTGGTTCGCCGCCAACGAAGCCAAGTTCACCCTGGGCATTGAGAACATCACCAACCAGTTCGGACCCGATGACCCCACCTCCTTCGGTGATTCCAACGTGGATACCGGCACCTACGGCGCGATGGGCCGCTTCTACTACGCAGACGTGAAGTTCAAGTTCTAGTCCCCGGTTCACCCAACCCGAAGCGTCCCTCCAAAGGCAGCCAGTCAATCATTGATTGACTGGCTGCCTTTCCGCTTTCCCTGCTCCGTTGAAGCGTGCAAACTAAGTGGATTCGAGAGCCGGTTTTTCGGCCGACTCGCCACTTTCGTTAAGCCTCCCTCCGCATGTCTTCCGCCACCGCCATCGCCGCCGATCCCGTTCGACAGTTTTCCGTTTTCACCGAAAACCGCGTCGGCCGTCTCTACGATCTCACAAAACTGCTCAAGGACAACGAGGTCCACATCATGGCCCTCACCGTGCTCGACACCACCGACACCACTATCCTGCGACTCGTGGTGGACGACACCGACAGGGCCCGTTCACTCATGGTGAACAACGATTTCCCCTACGTGGAGTGCCCCGTCATCGCCGTGGAAATCAACGACGAGGCCGACCTCAAGGAGGTGCTCGCTGCCCTGTTCGAGGCCGAGATCAACATCCACTACATTTACAGCTTCATCAAACGCCCTGAGGGACGCTCCGCGCTCGTGCTCAACATCGAGGACCATGATGTCGCGGCCCAGTCCCTGAATAATCACGGCTTCAAGGTGCTCACCCAGGGCGACATCGCTCGCTGAAGCCGAAAAAAAGCGCCGAAGGCACGCGGCACAAAAAAGCCGGGGCACATGCCCCGGCTTTTTGCGGTTCACGATTACGCGCATCACTCATCCGCGCCCGCCGGTTCCTCGGCGGGAGCAGCGGCATCGCCGGTCGAGCTCACGCGCTTTTTCGTGCGCGGCTTGGCCGAGTCGGCCGCTGCCTTCGGTTTGCGCGCCCGCACCGGCTTGGCCGGCTTGTCCGCGCCCGCTTCAGCTTCGCCAACGACCGGCGCCGAAGCAGGAACCACCGCGGCAGGTGTCTCGCCAACCGGTGTTTCGATAACAGACTCCGCGTTTGTGGCCGGCTCGGTTGCCGGTGCCACGACCGGCGGCAGCATGCGCGGCACCGCCTTGAAGATCGCCCCACCCGCGTCGGCTTCCTCAGTCGCTGCCGAGGCCTCGCCCGCGGGCTTATCGGTCGTCTGCGGAACCGCTCCACCGATTGCGGCCAGCTCCTTGGCGGAGGCCTGACGACCGTTGATCCAAGTCACCCCGCGACCGTCCTTGGTCACCCAATAGACATAGACCCCGATCGTCACCAGGCGCGGTTTCTCACCCTGCGCCGGGGGAACGAGATCGAGCGCGGCAAAGGCCGCGTCAAACGCCGCTTCGGTCTGCTTGAACGCCTTGGCCAGATACGTGGTCGAACCCGAGTAGCCGGGGCCGTTGCGATTGCGCCGCATCTGGGGCCGGATCGCATCAAGCAAGGCCTCGCCCTGCGGCAGGACAGCCTGATCCGAGGCCGATACGTCGACCACACCAGCAGCTTGGACAAAGCCGCCCTCGCCTTCACTCGGCGCAGTCGCAGCGGCGGGGATGGCCTCACCACCCGCAGGTGCGTTCGCCGCGTTCGCCGCCGCCGCCGCCCGGGCAGCCTCGCGGGCTGCCTCACGCGCCGCCTGCGCGGCAGCCTGTTGCTCGCGGCGGGCCGTCTCGGCCGCGAGGCGCTGGGCCTCGCGTTCCGCCCGACGCGCCGCCGCCTCGGCCTCGCGCTCGGCCTGCTCGGCGGCTCGCTTCGCCTTCTCCGCCAACTCCGCTGCATGCTCTTCAGCCAGCGCGGCATGGACAGGATCACCCGCACCCAGCGTCGTGCCCGTCACGATGCGGAACTTAGGGCGCGGTTTCTCACGCGTGTTGAGGAAATACTGTCCGCGGTTGTTGCGGTTCACCCAGTAGAGATCGCCCTCGTATTCGAGAAACACCGGGGCGGCCTCCTCGGTCTCCGGAAGGTCAAAACCGCACTCTTTCATCGCGCCCATGAGGTCGGCCTCGGGCTGCTCCCAACGCTTGGAAAGGTAGTTGAGCGCGACGGACTGGCCGGGGGCGTTCTGGTTCTTGCGCAGATGCGGCTTCAGCGCGTCAAAGAAGGTGGGCAGGTCGTCCTCGAAGTTCTCGAGGTTCGCCCATTCATCCGCGCCGTGCGAGGCTTCGTCAGCCAGGGCCTCGGGATCGCCGTCGCGGTCGGTGTCGCGCAGGCTGCGCAGACTGTCCGGCGATGCGGCGGCAGACGGACCGCCTGCGGGATTCGAGCCGTGGGAAGCGTCGGCCGAGGCTCCCGCATCTCCCGCATGCTGTTTATTCATCAACTCGGCACGGAGTTTGTCAGCCTCCGCCTTGGCGGCGGCGGCGATGGCCGCTTCAAGCGTCCAATCGCGCAAGGTCGGGCGCCGGGCGAGTCCGTTGAAGACCAACGAATTCACCGCGTCCGTCCGAAAATCGACAATCTCCCACTCGTCTTTGCCGAGTTGATTGAGGTAGGTTTCCAGCATGGTCGCAGAGGCGAATCCGCCTTTGCCGCTGGTGATCACTTTATATTCCCAAAGAGCCATAATTACTTGGTTTGCGTAAAAGCCTGCAACGCATCCCACATGCCCCCTCGATTGCCCAGCCCAATCTTGCGAAGAACTCCGGACCGGTCTCGACCAGAGCCTTTTCAGCCTTGCTCCAACCGCCTTGCCCGTTCATTGCTGCGAACGGTTTTTCCCGCATGCGTCTCCGCTTCGCCCACCTTCTGGCCTTGTTTGCCTGGCTTCTCGCCACCGGCAGCCATTGGTACTTGGTTCAGGGCTTGGGCTGGGGCCGCATGATCGCCACCTACAGCCGGACCATGCCGCTGGCCGAAGCCGTCCGCCTCACCTTCACGCCGGATAACATGTGCGGCGTTTGCGAAGCCGTCGCGACCGCGAAAAAAGCCTCCGACGACGCCGGCACGCCCTCCGCCATCCCTGCCGGCGCGCAAAAAATCTTTCTCGCCCTCGCTCCTGCCGGGGTCGTCATCTTCGCCGCGTTGCCCGCCCCGCGCTGGTCCGCTGAAGATAGGCTGCCGGACGCCTGCGCGCGTCCCGCCCCGCCCGTCGAGCCGCCACGCGCGGCCTGATTCCTCCAAGCCCATCGTCGCCGCCGCGCCTGCATCGCAAGATAAGGTCCGCCGCGTTTGTCAGTAAGCTTAAAAGCCGCCCGCCTTTGCGCGGTCCGTCGCGCTCGCTTCGCCGAGCACGGTCGCGCGGCGGGTTCACCTAGAATCAGTCCACGTCTGACAGCTCACCCATCATGAAAGTTTCCCGTCTCGTTCTCACCGCCGCCCTCGCGGCTCTCGTCAACGGCTCAAGCGCCTTCGCCCACCTCACCTACGGAGGCCGTGATTTCGGCACCCTCGTCGAGGGCGCCCCCGCCACCACCATCGCCACCCAAACCCTCAGCTCCAGCTTCGGCTGGGCCGATGCCACCGACTCCGATTGGGGCGACAGCCATCGCGGACGTTTTTTCCGCTTCACCCTCACCGGCACCACATCCGTCTCCATCACCGCCCAGCGCAACACCAACGCCGCCGCCACCGGAGCCACCGGCGTTCTGCTTCCGGGTATCTCGCTCTTCTCAGGCCTCGGCACCGTCGCCCCCGAGCAACCCGGTCACGACGGCTCCGACCTCTCCATCGCCTCCCGCCCCGGCACCACCGAAGGCTCTTTTCGCGCCCTCAGCGGCTGGTCGCTCGGCAACGACCCCACCTACAACACCGCGGGGGATCCACTCAGCGGCATCCTCTACGCCGCCCGTCTGGCCATCTTCACCTTCGTCGGCTACGCCGTTGACGGCACCTCCGCCAACTTCGGTTCCGAACCCGGCATCGTCGGTGACGGCGTGGCCGACGGTTACGTGAACGGCTACTTCGCCGACCTTCCCGCCGGGAACTACTCCGTGTTCGTGGGCGGAGCAAACTACGACACCCAGCTCACCGAAACAGCGACCCACGGGTCCCTCTCCAACGCTTACGACACCTACGGCGTGACCGTCTCCGTAGCCGCCATTCCCGAGCCCGGCACCTACGCGCTCGGCATGGGAGCCACCGCCCTCGGTGCGATGCTTGTGCGCCGCCGCCGCAGCGCCCAGCGCTGAGTCACGCGCCCAGACCACAGTGCCACCTCAAGGCCCGGCCTGATCCATGTCAGGCCGGGCAACCTCCGCCGATGCCTTTGCCCTTTTTCCCCAGCACTAACCGCAGCCGATCGCACGCATTCACGCTCATCGAGCTTCTCGTCGCCATCGCCATCGTCGGCGTGTTGACGACCTTGCTGTTCACCGTCGGCGGCCTAGCCCGCGAGAAAGGCAAATCCCTCACCTGCCTGAGCAACCTGCGCCAGATGGGCGTCGCCCTGCGCCTCTACGAATCGGACCACAAGGGCCGCCTTCCTTCCAGCAGCCACCTACGCGCGGCCGACGGCTCATCCCTTTCGTGGATCAACACCCTCGTCCCCTACCTTGGCCCCGACTTTCTCGGCCGCTGCCCGTCCGTGCCCGACCACCCCGCCAAAATCACCTACGCTCTCAACGACCTGCTCACCGACGCCTCCGGCGAGGGCATGACCCTCACTTCCCTCCGCAACCCGTCCGCCACCTTCGTCATCGGCGAGATCGCTCTGGAACAGTCGTCGGAACACTTTCACTTCGCCGGCGCCGCACGCGGCCGGGTCACCGCCGCCTTGTTCAAATCCTTCGTCAACGTCGAGTGCCACGGAACCCGAGCGAATTACCTCTTCGTGGACGCCCACGTCGAACCGCTCGCTTGGACCGAAATCCAACGCCGCCTCGCCGACGCCAACATCCCCTTCCTCAAGCCATGAAAGCCTTCCTCCGCCTCGCCCTCCTCTTTCTCGTGAGCGCCGCCTTCGCGTTCCGTCTCGCCGCCCACGACCACATCGAGGTCGGCGTCGATCCCGCAGACGCCACCCGTCTCGGCTTCGACGGCCCCGGCTATCAACTCGCCCTCTACGTTCCGCTCGGCGAACCCTTCAGCGCTTACCTGCCACACTTCCCGGGCGGCGCGTATCCGGCCGAGTTGACCTTCGCCGCCGAGGGCAACGTCCTCGACATCGCCGCCGGCTCCCTGCCCAAGATAGAGGTCATCTCGGTCACCGGCCCCGCCGGTGCCCAGTTTTCATTCTGGGAGGTCGCCGCCACCACGCCCACCTGGACCCGCCCCACCGGCTGGACGTCCTCCGCCGCCGATCGTCCCGCCATCATCGTTTACGAAAATCTCTCCGGCTACGGCCACATCCACGGCCGAGCCTTCAGCGTCGATCAACCCGGCACCTATCAAGTCGTTTTCCGCGCCATGGACGCCGCCGGCCTCTACGCCACCAGCCTGCCTAAAACAGTCACCTTCAACGCCCTCGCCACCCCGCAGCTCGCGCTCCGCATCGAGAGCGGCAACGCCGTCCTCTCCTTCCCCAGCCGCGCCGGACTCACCTACGACCTGCAACTCTCCACCGACCTCCAGACGTGGACCAACATCGAGGCCCACCGCTTTATCGACGGCACCGGCGCGACCCTCGAGCTGACCGACCCGCTCGCCGACCGCCCCCGCGTCTTCTACCGCCTGGTCGAATACTACTGAGCCCCCCCCGCTACCCCGACTGCGATCCGATTTGCCTGATCATGCCTTCAATTGCCAAAGTCACCGCCACGCTCCGCACCCAAGCCGTCTTAAATACTCCGCCCATGCGCACCCTGCTCACTCTCGCCCTGCTCGCCGCCACCCTCCCCCGCGCCTCCGCCGCCTGTGCCTGCTGCGATGCCCCGGCGCCGACCGCCGCCACCACGACGACTTCCGCAGCGCCTGCCCCCGTCGGCCACCCGCTCAAAGGCGTCATCGTGGAGATCCTCGCCGCCAAATCCGCCCTGCTCGTCGAGCACGAAGCCATTCCGGGAGTCATGCGAGCCATGACCATGCTTCTTAAAGTGGACGCCACTACCCTCGCCGCCGCCAAAAAAGATCAGGCCATCACCGCTACCCTCATCAAAAAAGCCGACGTCTGGTGGCTGGAATCCGTGACTCCGGTTAAAGCGCCTTAACTCCCCCAAAAAAACGCCTCGCTCCCTCGCCTCAACGGCAGCTCACCCGCCTCGAGGGGAACGCCGACCAGATCAGGGCTTCACGAGCACCACCGAACCGGCGCCGCTGATCGTGCCCTTGTAGGCTTTGCCGGCAGCATCCTTGCCCGTGTAGCTGCCCGAGACGGTCACTGCGACGGGCCAGGAACGAGCGGCTAGGTCGTAGGTGCCGAAGACCAGCTTGTATGTTTTCTTAGTCGTCTCCGTTTCTTTGCCTTTGCCGGTCCACACGCTTGTTGCGGTGAGCACGCCGGCGGTCAAATTGGAGCGTTTGTAAACATAAGTGATCTTGCTGGCCGGATCATTGGCGTCGGTGATGGTTTTGGCCGCGAAATCGAGGTCGATGATATCGGTGGAGGCACCGGCGAGGCTGTCTGACCAGGTGACGGGGCCGGTGAGCGTGCCGCCGACCGGGAGGATGGCGGGGGCGTTGTAAACGGTGATGGAAACAGGTTTGGACGTAACGCTCCCGTAAAAATTGGCGAGCGTGACCGTGTATCTACCCGCATCGGCGCTACTGCCGAAGGGGATGGCGTAAAAATCGAGATTCGCGCCGGGGATTGCCAGGTTATTGAGGCTCCACTGGTAGCTGACCCCGAAGACGGACTTGGGCACGACATTGAGGACGAGCGGCGAACCGGCATCCAAGACTCCTTTGGATGGAGCGACGGGGGCCTTGCTGATGGCGGGAGCCAGGGACTTGGTGGTGGCGCCGGCCATAGAGTTATACGCCCCCATGGCCGAGAGCGTAAGGGAGGATCGCAGGAGCAGGCTGGAACCGAGTCCGAAGGAGTTCTCGCCGGAGATGTTGCATCGACCGGAGGTGCTTCTTGTTGGATAAAATGAACTTCGGGCCCGACCTAGGCGCGTATAGGGCGGTGTGGCGCCTTTGCGGGAATTGCGCCGAGGATACTGCATGCCAGTCCTGCTGCACCCCGACATGAAGGAGACGGACAAGGGCCGGTTTGGTCCAAGAATCAGCCTTACAAAGGGGGAGTCGCCCCCCCCTCTGAAGGCTTGCATGAGATGCGAGTGCGCCGGTTTTTCCGGCGCGGGATCAGGCTACTTTGATTTCCACGGATTTCGCCGCAGTCTTTGCATCCTTTGGCAGGTGCACATTTAGAATGCCGTCTTTGAAATCGGCAGACACCTTGTCTCCCACTGTTCCGAGCGGAAGGGTGAACGAGCGAAGAAAACTGCCATAGGAACTTTCGATGCGATGGTAGTGTTTGTTGTTTTCCTCTTTTTCACGGCGGCGCTCTCCGGAAATGGTCAGAACGCCATTCTCGACGACGACTTTCACATCTTCTCGCTTCATGTCCGGCAACCCGGCTTTCACGAGAAACTCTTTTTCGTCTTCGATGATATCAACGTCAGGACTCCACTCGGCGAGGGTGAGAACCTCTTCTTTACCATTCGTGCGAAATGGATCCCAAACCCATAACGATTCCAGTCGCTTTTGCAGATGGTCCATTTCCTTCAGCGGATTCCGCTGGGTGATTTGCGGGTTCATATTCATATGACTTGTGAGTTGATGGTTAATATTTCACTGCGCTGAGACTGTTCGTCCCAATCAGACGAGGTGGATAATACGCCCAGAACCCCCTCCTTTCTCTGCATATATTGTCACGCTTTTAGATTAGTAGGCGGACTTATCCTTTTGCCCCAGTGGCTCGATGCGCGGTGCCGCTATCGTGATAAATCGATCCGGCGAACGCGCGGTCATTACGACGAAACTGTATCAAATCTTAATGACGCACGCATGGCCAATCGGATGTTTTATGATAAACACCGCGCTTCGATTCACCCACCCCACGGTTTTCCAACAATGTTCACGCCCTGATTTCCTCCTAAAAGGCCTCAGACGACTCAAAAGAAAAACGGGCCCGTTATTTCCCCGGACGCCTCAGCCGCTCCACCCCCGCGTAAACATTCGCCCGGTCCGCCCGTAAAAAGCCCACCAGCGTCATGCCCGCCGCCTGCGCGGTCTCCACCGCGAGGCTCGACGGCGCGCCGATGCCGGCCAGCAGGGTCACCCCCGCCGCCCAGCACTTTTGCACCAACTCAAAACTCAGCCGCCCGCTCACCAGCACCGCGTCGCCCGCCAGCGGTGTCTCGCCTGCCCACAGCGCCGCGCCGATCAGCTTGTCGAGGGCGTTGTGCCGGCCCACATCCTCGCGCACCGCGAGCAAGTCGCCCCGCGCCGAAAACCTCGCCGCGGCGTGCAGCCCTCCCGTCGCGCCAAAACCCGGCTGCGCCGCACGCAACCGCTCCGGCCAAGCCGCGATCTCCGCGTCGGAGAATCTCCCGCTCTCGCCCGCCTCCGCCGCCCCGCGCAGCGGGCGCAGCACGCTGGCCAGCGCAGCGATCGTGGCCTTGCCGCACAGCCCGCAACTCGACGCCGTGAACACATGGCGCGTCAGCCGCTCCGGATCGAAGCGCGCCCGCGCCCCCTTTGAAAGAACCGCCTCCACCACGTTGCCCTCCTGCCCGAGCGGCAGGTCGCGACACGCAAACACGTCGAGTAAATCCTCCGCCGCACCCACCACGCCTTCGGTCAGTAAAAAACCCGCCACCAGCTCCCGGTCGTGTCCGGGAGTGCGCATCGTCACCGCGATGCCGCGCCCGGCCACGCGGATCTCCAGCGGCTCCTCGACCGCGACCAAATCCTCGCGCTCCGCACCACCGTTTCCGGCCGCACCATCGCGAGAGGCGAGGCCGCGCACTTTGACCGTTTTCGCAGCGCCCGCGCTCACGTCGAAATCTTTTCCAGCGTCACGCGCGCGTTGTAGTCCGGGGTGTCGCTCCAGGCATCGCGCGCATCGCGGTCGAGCAGGTGGTTGCCCTCCGGCCAGTGCACTTGCAAGTCGCCGCGCGTGAGAGGGGCGAGGTGAACGCGTCCCGCGAAGACGCCGCGTTTGTTTTTCAAAACCACATTGTCGCCATCCAGCAGACCGCGCGCGGCGGCGTCCTCCTCGTTCATCAGCACCGCGTCGCGGGGTGCGCCGTTGAGCGGGTCGACCTCGGCGTAGATGAGCGTGTTGAACTGTTTTCCGCGCCGAGTGCTCACGAAAAACGTGCCGTCCTCCGGCCGCGCCGCGGGCAGTCGCGGCGCGGTCATGCGCCCCCGTCCTCCGGGCAGTGGAAAGTTCCCGTCCGCGCAGAGATGCGCTCCGCCATAGACGAACGAGTCGCCGGTAGCAGCGAGCTTTTCGATGCCCGCGTAGAAGGGCACTACCCGCGCGATTTCCTCGCGGATCGCCTGCCCGCTTTCGCAGCCAAGCTGCGCCGCGCGCTCCGGCCAGGCCGCCGCCGCGAGGTCGCGCAGGATGCGCCACTCGGCCCGCGCCTCGCCCACCGTGCGGGGAATCTGCGGGGAGAACATCACGCGGCGCTCGGTGCTCGTCTCCACTCCGCCGCCGTCCTGCTCGTAACGGGTCTGCGCCGGCAGCAACCAAACCTCGCCGCCGGCCGGCGGATCAATGAACATCTGGTCCACCAGAATAATGTCTTGGTGGATACGCACCGGCGTGCGCGCCAGCGCCTCGCGCACATGATCGGGATCAGGCATGGTGCGCAGAAAATTTCCGCCCAGCGCGTAGAGCACATCGAGTTGTCCGCGATGCGCCGCCTCCAGCATCTGCGGCGTGGTAAACCCTTTCTCGGACGGAATCGGGAAACCATACTTTGCCTCCAGCTTGGCGATGTTTTCCGGCGTGACTGGCACACCGCCTGGTAGCGCCGTGGAGTAGCATCCCATCTCGCCGCCTCCTTGAACCGACGAATGCCCGCGGATCGGCACTACACCCGTGCCTTCACGACCGATCCAACCGCGCGCCAGCGCGAGGTTCAGCACCATGCGCACGCCGTCCGCACCGGTCGGTGATTGCGTGAGGCCCATGCTCCACACCACCACGCCGCGCTTCGCCCCGCCCACGAGTTCGGCGAAGGCTTCGAGGGCGTCCGGCTTTACGCCCGCGCGTTTGGCGAACTCCACGAGGGTCTCCGACGCGCAGGCCGCGCGCAGGGCCTCCACCGAGGCGGCGTCCACGTGTTCGCGGATAAATTCCTCCTCGGTGTGTCCACGTTCAAAAAGCAGTTTCAAGACGCCGTAGAAAAACGGCACGTCGCCACCCTGAGTCACCGGGAACCAGTAATCCGCAAGATCGCTGCCGAAGACGGCGCTCAGCGGCGTGCTGGGTATCCAGTAGCGCTTCAGGCCGGGCTCCAGATATGGATTGACCACCACGATCTTCGCGCCGCGTTGTTTCGCCAGCAGAAGGTATTTGGTCGAGACCGGCTGATCATTGGCGGGGTTGGAACCGACGAGAATGATGAGCTCGGTCTTAAACCAGTCCGGGTAGGTGCAGGTCGAGGCGGCGACACCCGTCATCTCCTTCATCGCCGAGGTCGAGGGCGCGTGGCAGAGGCGCGCGGCATTATCGATATGCGGCGTGCCGAGAAAACGCGCCGCTTTTTGGGCCACGTAATATACCTCGTTGGTCACACCTCGCGCGGTGACGAATACGGCCAGCCGCGGGGGCGGGGTCGCCCGCAGGCGCGCGCCGAGCCGCGTTTTCGCTTCGTCCCAGGGCACCCGCACGAACCCTTTCTCCCCGTGCCGCCGCACCATCGGATAGGCCAGCCGGCCGAGCGCGCGCAGCTCGGCGTTGTCCTTCTTCGCCAGCTCGGAAACGTCCGCAAGCAACGAGGGATCGAACTCGGCCACGGTGTTGAGCCGGAGCAGATTCAAACGCGTCAGACACAGGTGCGGGCCGGAGATCGTCCAGTCGTGCAGCCCCGCTACACCGAGCGCGCAACCATCGCACACCCCCTTGGTCAGGACGCGCCAGGCGTGCGGGAGGTTGTCACGGTTGATCCACACCACCTTCAGCATATCGCGGATATGCTTGGGCTTCGTATGCCCCAGACCGAAGGGCGAAAGCCGCGCCAGTTTTTCGCCAAAGGATTTGCGCGGGCGGTAATGTTCCAAACGAGCGGGGACCGGGGTGCCGTTCATAAAATGGTCATTCGCTTTTACCATTCAGTTCGCCGTCATCTCGCCTGCGATACAAGCCTCGGCGAAGGCCTTGATGCGCCGGCGCAGGCTGGCGAGGGCGTTGCTGCGATTGGCCGACAGCACCTGCGTGAGCCCGGCCTCGGCGAGGAAGTCCGGCTCCACCGCGAGGATATCCGCCGGCGTTTCACCTTGGTAAAAGCCGCACACCACCGCCGCGATGCCCTTCGAGATCAGCGCGTCCGCATCCATCTGAAACCAGCAGCGCCCGTCGCGGAACTCCGGTTGCAGCCAGAGTTGCGAAACGCAACCGGGCAGCAGACGCCCGGGCGTTTTCAGCCCCGGGTCCATAGGCGGATATTTACGCGCCTTTTGCAGCAAGAAGGTAAAGCGCTCCTCCGCATCGGGCAGCACCATTAGGTCATCCAGCAAGGACTGGCGTTTATCTTGCAAACTCATGCTCCCACAAAACCCGTCTGCGCCCGCCGCGCCACTTATCTTTCACAATGCAGCACGCTTTTCTTTTGCCCCTTTCGTGCCTTATTGAGCCTATCTAATCCCTCTTTCCACCATGTCCGCCACTCCTGCTGCTGCCGCTCCCTCACTCGCTCCCATCCCCGTCACTGTGCTCACCGGGTTCCTCGGCGCGGGAAAGACCACCCTGCTCAACCGCATCCTCACTGAACAGCACGGCAAAAAACTCGCCGTCATCGAAAACGAGTTCGGCGAGGTCGGCGTGGACAACCAGCTCGTCATCCAGTCCGACGAGGAACTTTTCGAGATGAACAACGGCTGCATCTGCTGCACCGTCCGCGGCGACCTCATCCGCGTCCTCGGCCGACTCATGAAGCGCAAGGACCGCCTCGACGGTATCCTCATCGAGACCACCGGCCTCGCCGACCCCGGCCCCGTCGCCCAGACCTTCTTCACCGACGACGAGATGAAGACCGCCTTCCGCCTCGACAGCATCGTCACCGTCGTGGACGCCAAACACGTCCTCCTCCACATCGACTCCTCTCCCGAGGTGAAAAAACAGATCGGTTTCGCCGACGTCATCATCCTTAACAAGACGGACCTCGTCTCCCCCGCCGACCTCGACGCCCTTGAGTCCCGCATCCACAAAATGAATGGCGCCGCCAAGCTCCATCGCACGCAAAACGCCGCCATCGACCTCAAACACGTGCTCAACGTCGGCGGCTTCAACCTCTCCCGCGCCACCGAACTCGACCCGCAGTTTATGGAACCCACCTACCCCTTCGAGTGGGCCGGTGTCTATGCCCTCCCTGCCGGCGCCCACCAACTCGTCATCGGCCACGCCCACGATGGCTGCTGCGGCCACGATCATGACCACGCGGAGCACGACCACGCGCACGGAGAGAACGACCACGGCGGCGACGGCCACGAACACCACCACCACCATGGCCCCGAGGGCACGCTGGACATCGTCGTCATGCCCGTAAAATCCCTCGCCGAGGCCGACCTCATCGCCGCCCGCGACGCCGCGGTGCTCGTGTTCTCCGACTGGGAAAACAAAGTCGCGCCCGGCGACGCCATCGTCGCCGGCGGCACGCTCCAGCGCCTGCAAATCGGCGCGCACGCCCACGCCCACTTCGGCCTCACCATCGCCGCGCCCGGCTACTACATGGTCTTCGAAGCCTGCGGACACCACCCGCTGCACATCCACGTCATGGGCGACACCGCTCGCCCCGGTTGGCAACAAGACTACGCCCACACCCACTCGCACGACGACGACGTCACCAGCGTCGGCATCACCACCCCCGGTGACCTTGACGGCAAAAAACTCAACGACTGGATCGGCGAGCTCCTCAAAGTGAAGGGCGGCGACATCTACCGCTGCAAAGGCGTGCTCACGGTGAAAGGCGCCCCCAACCGCCTCGTATTCCAGGGCGTGCACATGCTCTTCGACGCGAAGTTTGACACCCCCTGGGGCGCGACCCCGCGCCATAATACCCTCGTCTTCATCGGCAAAAACCTCGACCGCGAAGCGTTGACCGAAGGCTTCAAAGCCTGCCTCGCCTGACCCGCTCACCCCCAAGACAAAGTAACCTTATAGGTTACTTTGTCTTCGTCCTGGCCCCACCGACCGCGCTAAGCGACAGGTCCACGCCCGCCCGTTTTTGCGCGAGCCACTCCATAATTTGCAGCATCGTCTCCGCATCCGGCATGCGACGCCCACTCTTGAGGAAATCGGTCAGTCGCTGTTTCGGGATGCCGAGGTAGCGCGCCAGCCGGACCTTCGATCCATACGACCCCAACTCCGCGCCGATTAATTTCGCGCACACGTTCCACAACGGCGTATCCACCCCCGGTCTGCGCGTAGTGTAGCTTCCGCGCCGGCGCGGTTTTAGCCTCGTCTGCAAATCCAGCGCGCCCGCCTCCGCCGCATCCGCCAGCAAGCCACCCAGCTCCATCCACATCAAAATCCTTGGGTGCATCGGTTCCACAAAAAAGTAACCTAATAGGTTACACTTTTCTGTCAATCCAAGTCTTATGCCCAAGGTAAAGAGTAACCTAATAGGTTACCTTGTATTATTGATCGACTGTCGGATGTGGTCTCGATTTTTGAGCACGAATGCATGGCGGCAAGTCGGGGCGATCCGATGAATGCCGGCACCGAGCGCCGCTTGCCCGGCCCATTTCCCGACGCTTGCCCACGCGCTTGACTGCGCAAAGCATGCCGTTGCTTTCCTGATCCATGGACTCGTGCTGCTCACCTTTCCGCCCGGCACCGGC
The DNA here is from genome assembly GCA_000972765.1 of Verrucomicrobia bacterium IMCC26134. GTDB lineage: Bacteria > Verrucomicrobiota > Verrucomicrobiia > Opitutales > Opitutaceae > IMCC26134_A. Next base: position 3,018,929 of record CP011265.1, read on the forward strand.
AGCCTTATCGGCAACCGAAGCCCCGTCCGACCCCGCAGCGCCCGCATTCGTCCGTATCCGCTCTAGCGATACCGGGGGCATGGTCTTCCTCGACGGGGGCGAGTTTCTCATGGGCAACGAGGGAGCCTACGGTTTTCAGGCGGATGGCGAGGGTCCCGTCCACCCCGTTCGTCTGGCGCCTTTCTGGATGGACGCCACCACGGTCACCAACGATCAGTTCAACGCCTTCATAAACGCGACCGGATATCGCACAGAGTCGGAGCGCTTCGGCTGGTCCTTCGTTTTTTTCGGCCACCTTACCCCCGCCAGACAGAACGGCACCGAGCGGGTCCGTGTCGTCGGCAGCGAGTGGTGGTGCCGCGTCGATGGAGCCTCCTGGCGCCGCCCCGAGGGCCCGGGCTCCCACCTCAAAAATCGCCGCCACCACCCCGTCGTCCACGTTTCATGGAGCGATGCCCTCGCCTACTGTGCCTGGGCCGGAAAACGCCTCCCCACCGAGGCCGAATGGGAATACGCCGCCCGCGGTGGTCTGGGCCAAAAGCGTTATCCTTGGGGCGAAGATCTCGAGCCCGAAGGCAAACACCGCATGAACGTCTGGCAGGGCGTCTTCCCCACTCAAAACACCCTCGCCGACGGCCACTTCGGCCCCGCCCCCGCCAAAAGCTACCGCGCCAACGCCTACGGTCTCTACCAGATGACCGGTAACGTCTGGGAATGGTGTTGGGATCTTTTCTCACCCCATACCTATCCGAGCCAGACAGCCTTGCGTATCGACCCCACCGGACCCGACCACTCCGACTCATTACAACCGCGCCGCGTCATGCGTGGCGGTAGCTATCTTTGCCACGCCAGCTACTGCAACCGCTACCGCGTGGATGGCCGCAGCAGCAACACGCCCGACAGCGCCACCACCAACCTCGGCTTTCGCTGCGTGCGCGATGCGTGAAGCCTCCCTCGTGTTCGCCGGCGACCACGAATTCTCCCGACCTTTGACTCCCGCCTTGCGCACCCGCCGCGCCGCGCTCTCTTGAAGGGCCGCATGAACCTCACCAAGCTCTGGGCCGCCCCCATCGACGACTACGTCATCGACCTCGCCTGGTCGTCCGACGGTGCGCTCCTCGCCGCCGCTTCCGCCGCTGGCCCCATCCATCTCCTCGACGGCCCCACCGGCGAAAACCGCCGCGCCCTCCCCGGCCACGACGACGGCGCCAACTGCCTCGCCTGGCACCCCTCACAGAGCCTGCTCGCCACCGGCGGCCAGGACGGCAAGGTGAAGTTCTGGGACGCCGCCACCGCCCAGCACACCGCCACCGCCGACCTTGGCGGCGCCTGGGTCGAGCACCTCGCCTGGCGCCCCGACGGCACCCAGCTCGCCGCCGCCGCCGGCCGCCGCCTCGCCTTCCTCCGCGCCGACGGCTCCACCCTCTACGCCTTCAAGCCCGCCCCCAAAACCATCAGCGCCATCGCCTGGCACCCGCAGGGCGGTGCCCTTGCCTCTGCCTACTTCGGCGGCGTCTGCCTCTGGGACGCCGACGACTTCATCGCGCAAAAGGAATTCCCCTACGCCAACGGCATCCACACCCTCGCCTGGTCGCCCGACCGCCGCTGGCTAGTCTCCGGCAACGCCGACCCCAGCGTCCACCTCTGGCTCCCCGAGGACGATCAGGAGTTCCAGATGAGCGGCTACGAGACCAAGGTCAAACAGATCACCTTCGACCATACTTCCAGCCACCTCGCCACCACCGGCGGTCGCGATGTTTGCGTATGGGATTGCTCCGGCGCCGGCCCCGAAGGCCGCGAGCCTCTGATGTTCCCGCACGATGCCCCGCTCTGCGCCGTCACCTTTCAACACACCCACGGCCTGCTCGCATCCGCCAGCACCGACGGCGTCGTGCAACTCTGGAGCCCGGAACGCCAGCAGCCCTTGCGCGCCACGGTCAAGATGCCCGCCCCCGCAACCAAACTCGTCTGGTCGCCCGACGACCGTCTCCTCGCCGTCGGCAGCGAAAAAGGCATCCTCTACATCCTCAAGGTCGAGGCCTGAGCCTCCGCCTGCCATGCACCGCTTCATCCCCGACCCCGCCGCGCCAGCGCAGCCGGACTACCTCGAAGCGGACCAACTCCTCGCCCTCAAAAAGATCGTCCGCGACCTTCTGCTCCTGCCGGACGACACGCCCGTGGTCCTTTCCGAGGTCCCCTGCGCCGATGCCGGTTGTCCGCTTCTGGAGACGACGCTCGCCGTCTTCCCCGACCACGAGCCGCCCCGTCGCTGGAAATTCACCCGCCCCCGCGCCGCGCTCACCAAACTCATGCTCGCGCAGACCCTTGCCAGCCCGCCAAAGCCCTCCGCGTAGCAACGGCGCTTGCACGCTATACCTCTTCCGGACACGCCCCTCACCCGCCCTCAGATTTCCAGGCACCCATCCAACTGCGCCCGCAACTCCGCCTCCCGCGCCGCCACGCCGACACCGATCAACACGATCTCCTGCCGCCGGTCGCCCCAAGGCTCCTCCCAAAGCTTCGCCACTGTCGGCGGCACATCGCCCCTCCGCGCCCGCCCCGTCTCCACCCGCGCCGCCCACCAGGTGCTCAAGGTCTCCCAGCGCACCACTCCTCCCGCCAGCGACACATAGCCCATCTCGTCCGGCTGCGCTCGCGTCCAAAAAAAACCCTTCGCCCTCAGCAAGCCCGGCAACCCGTCCGCAAACGCCGTCCGCAATCGCTCCTCGTTAAAAGGCACCCGCGCGCGGTAAATGCAACTCGTGATCCCGTATTTGCTCTCATGATACGCAGCCGCTTTTGGCCGGGCCGCGAAGCCCGCCGCAGGCTCATTGGCCACCCGGTTCAGCTCCCGAATCCACCTTGCCGCCCCACCCGTCGCCGCCGCATCGAAACGCACCCGCCCGGTAAAAAACTCCGCCGCCACCTGCCCGCGTTCGGTGCTCACGATCTCGGCCCGCGCGTTCAATCCCGCCACCAGCGCCTCTGCCCGCGCCACCTCGTCCCCCGCCTCCGTCGCACGGTCGCACTGGTTTAAAATCACCACGTCGGCGCACTCCACCTGCTCCAGCATCAGCTCAAACACCGGTCTCGCCCCGCTTGCCGGCACCAAGCGCCCGGCCTTGGCTTCCGAAGCCCTGGCGAAGGAGGCCGCTTCATTCGCGAACGCCACCACGTCGATTACCGTCACCATCGCCGCCGGCACCACCAGATCGGCCAGCGACTTTCCGAAAGGATTCTTGCGCGTAAACAACCCCATCACTCCGCGGGGCTCCGCCACTCCGCTCGTCTCCACAAAAATATGTTCGTAGCGCCCGCTCGCCGCCAACCGCGCGATCGCCTCGCCCAGCTCGTCCGAGCCCGAGCAACACACGCAGCCATTACCCAGCTCCACGATCGCCTCCGCCCCCGCCAGTCCCGCCGCCGTATCGGCCTCGCTCGCCGCCCGCACCACCGCCCCATCGATATTCACCGCCGCCACGTCATTCACAATCGCCGCCCAGCGCGCACCGCCACCACCCGCTCCCGCCGTGCCCGCCTGCGCCAGCAACTGCCGCAACAGCGTCGTTTTTCCCGCCCCCAAAAAACCGCAAAACACCGTCACCCAGGGCCGTTGCTGATCAGGATTAATCACCAGACCACTCAGCCCCACCCGCCATCTCCGCACAAGTCGCGTTGTTCATCATTCAAAAATGAGACCGCCACGGGCGCGAACGCAAAGCTCGCGTCCCACCCACGATCACCTTGCGTGGCGACTACAACTTCACACCAGCGGTTGCCTGCTCAGACTGCAAACACACCGAATACTGCCCGCTTCGAGGCAGAGTATAAGCATATAACGTGCTTCGGAGAACAGAGCTTCCAACTTAAAAGTCCGGAGCCAGGCGTTTTCACCGCCGCGTTTTACCGGTATTTCTTACTCCCATTTGAAACCCGCCCTACTCAAACCGCGTCGAATTGAAAGTGACGTTCCGTGATCACTCCAGACTGAAACCCCTCCAACCATGAAACTCCGCCCCATCGCCTGCCTCACCATTATCCTCGCCCTGACCGCTTTTTCACAAGCAGAAGAACTCCCGAAGGGAGCGAAGAAGGAAATCCATGCAGCCGTAAAAGAACAGAATGGCGCAGACATCCCTCCGGCCCTTCGCACGCCACGCGTAGATGCCCGGACGGAAAAAATGCGACTGCTCATCGTTCAGGGCATCAAAGACGGCCAGCTCAGCGGCGGAGAAGCGAGCACACTCGAACGCGAACTCAGCCGTATCGAACGCGACGAGAAAAGCGCCAAGAAGGACGGCAAGGCCGACCGCGGCGAGCGCATCAGGCTCAACCGCGACATCAACGAGCTCCATGAGCGCATTTGGGCGAAAACCCATAATGGCACCAAGCCCGCCGAACCGCTCGAGAAATAACTCGGCGGTTTTGGATACGACGAATTGGCTTTTTTAAAACTAGGGCCTTATCGAAACCGCCTCAACCTTTACCACCAAAGCCAGAGCAGAGGATTAGGATGTTCGCAAGGCACGGGGACGACGACTTAATACCCTAAAAAACCGGCGCCACGCCGTTATATTGTCCTATTCGATATTTTAGAGGGAAAACGCCCCAGCGCGCTGGGCTTAGTCGGGGTTCTAGGCAAAAGCAGTCAGGCATGCACCCGGTTGATACCGGACGGCAGATAAAACTCCCTTCGCGCTCCATAAACTCGTGTGACCACCATTGCGCCGCCCCACCCCGTGCGTTTGCTTTTAAAACTTCCATGCCCGACACCCGACCGCCGCTTCGAGCCTATGTGCTCGCCTTCACCACGATTTACCTCGTCTGGGGCAGCACCTATCTGGCTATCCGCGTCAGCGTGGAGTCGATGCCTCCCTTCGCCATGGCGGCCCTGCGCTTCGCAATCGCCGGGGTAATGCTCATGACCTTGCTCAAACTTCGCGGAGCCGTCTGGCCGACGGGCCGCCAGTGGCGCGACGCCTTTATCTCCGGTTTTTTTCTTCTGCTGGGCGGCAATGGACTCGTCTCCTGGGCTGAGCAAAGCGTGCCCTCCGGCATCACCGCGCTCATCATCGGGGCAAGCCCGCTCTTCATCGTGCTGGCGGACTGGGCCTGGCCGGGCGGGCGGCGGCCGGGAGCGGTGACCTTGGCCGCCATGTTGCTGGGCTTTGCCGGCGTCGCCTGGCTCGCCGCGCCCTGGGAACACGCCGCACCGGATCACCTCAACCCGGCGGGGGTCGCCGTTATCCTGCTGTCCTGCCTGTCGTGGTCCATCGGCGCAATCTTCGGCCGGAACGTGCGCGCCCCGGCACCGCCCTTCGTGGCCGCCGCCGCGCAGATGCTCGCCGGCAGCGTGTGGCTCGCGCTCGCCGCCTGGGCGCATGGCGACCTCGCGGCGTGGAATTCCACGATGATCACGAACCGCTCCTGGCTGGCCTTCGCTTATCTGGTGATCGCGGGCTGCCTCGGTGGCTATACGGCCTTCGTGTGGCTGCTCAAACACTCCACCCCCGCCCGCACCGCCACTTACGCCTATGTAAACCCGGTGGTCGCCGTGTTCCTCGGGTGGCTGCTGCTGGCCGAGCCGGTAAACGCCCGCACCTTGTCCGCGTCGGTGATCATCCTGACGGCCGTGGTCATCATCTCCACGCAAGGAAAGCGAGGCGCGAAAAAGAGCGCGGCCACCTGAGCGGGCCGCCGCGCGGGGAGACGTCAGTGCGGATAGCCGCCTCAGGTGAAAAGCCGGAAGCAGACGGAATTAACCCGCGACCCGCGCCGTGGTGCCGACCCCAAGCCGTGTTTCGAGGGCGCGCAGTCCCTCAATGAGGGCCTGTGTGCGGGAAATCTCCGCCGATGTGAGATTGGGCAAGGGCCGCTGCAAAATTTCCTGCTTCGCTTGAGCGAGAACCTGGGCCGCCACCTGCGCCCGCGGTCCGGGCACCTCGCCGAGATGCTCGCCGATGAACTCCGCCAAAAACTGCGGCTGTTGCGTGCGATAAAGCCATGCTCCAAATTCAAACAAGCGGAGGCCGAGCCCGGGACCGCCGATCAGCTCCTCTTCGCCGCGCTCTTTCCAAACCGCGGCCAGCGCCAGGCCGTCCTCGGCCAGATCTCCCACCTCGGCGCGCAGTTCACCCGCATCCTTGGCCGCCACCGTGAGCTGGGCGCCCAGGATAACGCAGATCGCATGGCGAGCGCGCAGGCCCAGGATTCCGGCGGGCACTTCATCGCGCTCATCCGCCGCGATCAGCGCGAGCACCACACGCAACTCGCGCAGCGCGCCCTCGGTGTCGTCCGCCTGGGCGAGTGCCTGACCGAGTTGAAAATTGATATCGGCATAGTCCCAGGGCTCCAGCTGCTGCCCGGTTTTTTCCGAGAAAGCCCGCAGCGTGGCCAGGGCCTGGCTGTGCGAACGTGCCGCCTCGGCGGGCTCACCCAGAGCCATCTTTGCCTCGGCACGGCCGCCCCAGGCAGCGACGACATTCGGGGTCAAAGCAGGGTTGGCCGCCGCCAGTTGCTGGAAGAGCCCGAGGGATTGCTCGAAGGATTTCAGGGCGTCGTCCCACTGCTCGATTTTGTTAAAACGACGTAGAGCCGAGCCGCGATTCATCCAGGCGGCCCCGAGCATGCCCGCCAACTCGGCGTCCACCTTGCCTTGGTCGGAAAGAGTGCCCAGCCACCCGACCGTCTGGTCGTAACAACGCACCGCCTCGAGCCAGGCTTTTTCATCACGATACCGTTGCAGGACGTTGCCACGATTCATCCACGCGACCGCCCGCCCCACCGTTGGTCCGGGACCGGTCAATCCGTCGATCGAGGCGATGGCGCGTCCGTAGCATTCGAGCGCTTGCGCGGCGGCCTCGGCGGTGCCGGCTGCTTCGCAGAGGTGTCCACGCTTCAACCACAGGGTTGAGCGTGCGGCCGCAAGGTTCGGCGCGGGCTTGTGAGCCCCTGCATCGGCGCTCGCGCCCTCGGGGGTGGGCGCAGCGGCAGCCTGCGCCTTTGCAGTCGCATCAGCCTGGTCGATCAAGGCCAGCACCCGGTCGCAGGCCTGCAAACCCGCCATCCATTTCCCGGGTTCAGCGGAGCGCCGGGCCTCATCGAGCAGCGCGACCACCGACTCGATTTCTTGATGCAAGGCCATGTCCAGGGAGGGGTTCATATGCGTTAAAGGCGAAGACGATAAACGGGACCATCCAAGAAAGACACGTCCCGAATCAGAGCGAGCCGGCAAATTCGCCAACTAGGGATATACCCATAAACATCATGAAATAACTGAAATGGCTCCTTGAATCTCGCGTCCTGCGTCTGCTTGGTGTGAGTTTATTCGTATGCTTGTCCCTTGGCAACTTATCCTGATCGGCCTAGCGCTGGGGCTGATTCCGCCTCGATTATTTTACGGTTCCGGTTACCGCCATGGCACCCTGATGGACGCGACCAACCCCGAATATCTGCGCACCAGCAGCGATTCGGGCAGCGGCCGTAAACGTCGGCTGTGGTGGAAAGTGCCGCTCTTCTGGATCGACCCCATACGCGGCTACTTCAGCGCGCATTTTGTGGCGCTAGGGCTCTATCAAATGCCGATGGATTACACCGAGCAGATAGTGACTATTTTAGGCATACAATGCATCGCAACCTTTGTGATTTTAGTAGTCCAAATGGAATTTGGGCGGCAAAGATCCCGGAAACTCCTCGCCCCCGTAGCGTTTTTGGTGGGCTACTTGATCGGAGGCAGAATAGGCCTCGAACTCCTGGGTGCGGCTGTTGCGTTTTTGGGCCTGAGCACAGCGATAACCTCCCGAAATATAAAAACCGGTCTCTGCGCTACCAGTGCAGCCGCTATTGGACTTGGCTGGATATTTCTGGGAGCAACAGCGAACCTAGGAATATTCGCCGTCACGGCCTTGGCCCCAATTCCCTACGCCTTTTTTCGCAAAGCCAGCCTGGTGATTCCGATGCGGAGTTGATTCAAGCGCAACGCGATTACCTGCCCGACCTATGCGTCCGCAGCATTTTTCCGTCCCTACACCCCAAGAATGAGCGAGGCCGAGTCATCCGCCCCTGCCGGCAACAACGATGTCCCTGCCCGGGAGCCGCTTTCACTGCTGGCCGCCCGGGTCCTGGGCTGTCTGCTAGAAAAGGAACTGAGCACCCCGGACGTATACCCGCTTTCCCTCAACAGTCTGGTCAATGCCTGCAATCAAAAGAGCAACCGCGCCCCCGTCATGGAAGCCAGTGCCAGAGAGGTCGAGGCCGCCATCGAGACGCTCCGCTCGCATCGGCTCGCATCGGTCGTTTCCGAGGCCGACGCACGGGTGACCAAATACCGGCACACCGTGACGACTCTGTATCCGATCCTAGATACCCAGTATCGGGCCATTCTGGCTGAACTGCTGCTGCGTGGTCCGCAAACGACCGCCGAACTCCGGATGCGGGCCGAGCGCATGGCTCCCCTCCCGGATATGGAGGGCACGGATACGATGCTCGCCGCATTGTCTGATACGGCCTCCGGTTCCTTGGTGCGAAAACTCCCGCGACAGGCCGGCAAGAAAGAAGCGCGCTGGTCACAGTTATTGACCGGCGAGCCTGATACCGAAGAGACCTCACTTGGAAGCGCAAGGGAGCCCATGAAGGTTTACCTCACTGTCCCGCCCGAGATCACCAACCGACTGGCCTCCCTAGAGGCCGAGGTCTCCACCCTGCGCGAAGAACTCAAGGCACTGCGCGCCGAACTTGGCGCCTGAGCAAAGCTCAGGTCTCGCGCTGACTGTGCAGCATAAGCCTGCTGCATGGGGAAACACAGCACGCACCGCCAAATAACGCGGCAGGTTGAGAGCAAAGAGTGCCCAGCATCAGCCAAGAAACACACCGGCTTGCCCGTTGAGCCCATGTAATCCCGATCCCAGAGTGGGAGCCTCAACCGCTGCTCCCATGTCCGACCACCCCTATGCCTTCCTCGCCCTGTTCCTCGGGGTGGCGATTGCATTCCCCCTCATCATGCTCGGGGTCGCTCAACTCTGGGTTCACTTCTTCCAGGCGGCCAAACCGGGTGCGCTGAAAAACAGCACCTATGAGTGCGGCCTCGCCGCCACCGGAGACTCGTGGATCCAGTTCAAGGCCCACTACTACCTCTACGCCATCCTGTTCCTCGTTTTCGACGTCGAGATCCTCTTCCTCCTGCCTTTCGCCGTCGCCTTCACCAGCCTCCCCGCTGGCGCCTTGTTCGCCATGCTCGCCTTTATCTTCCTCCTTGCCGAGGGCCTCGTCTGGGCCTGGGCACGCGGCCACCTCGCTTGGAAATGAGCACCCCCGCCTCCACTCCCGTCTACGTGCCCTTTCCCGCCGCCGGCGAACTCTCCGACGCCGACCGCGAGGACCTGCGCCGCAACGGCATCCTCCTCACCAGTCTTGAAGAACTTTACAACTGGGGACGCAGTAACTCCATCTGGCCTCTCCAATTCGGCCTCGCTTGCTGCGCCATCGAGATGATCGCCGCCGCCACCGCCCGCTTCGACATCGCCCGCTTCGGCGCCGAGATCTTCCGCCCGTCCCCCCGCCAGGCCGACCTGATGATCGTCTCGGGCACCGTTACCAAAAAGATGGCCCCGCTCGTCGTCCGCCTCTGGAACCAGATGCCCGAGCCCAAATACTGCATCGCCATGGGCGCCTGCGCCATCTCCGGAGGCCCCTTCAAACAGGGCTACAACGTCCTCAAGGGCATCGACCGCTTCCTCCCGGTTGACATCTACATCCCCGGTTGCCCCCCGCGCCCCGAAGCCCTGCTCAACGGACTGATTAAGCTCCAGGAGCAGATCAAGGGCGAGCACCTCAACGGCCCCCGCTCCGCCCGCCATCTACGCGACGACGCTCCCAGCGAGTATCCCATTCCCGAATACGGAACCCACGACCTAACCCCCGCCCAAAATCCAGCCCTCTGGTCCGCGCCCGCTCCACCACGCTACCCGCCCGTCGACCCGACCGCCTGACCATGGATACCCTTGAACAGCTCCGTGATCGTCTCGCCACCCGCTTTCCCGAGGCGCAGGTCGTGTTCGTAACCAATCCAGGCGCCTCCGCCGAACACTCGCTGTTGCTCGACGCCGCCCACGCCCGCGACATCGCCTTTTTCCTGCGCGACGACCCCGCTCTCCGCCTCGACTACTGCTCCAACGCCACCGGCATCGACTGGCCCGAAAAGGAGATCACCGACGTCGTAAAAACCTCCGTCCCCGATCCCGCCGGCGGCCCCGCCAAGATCGTCGAGACTAAGTCCGTCCGCGTGCAGCCCGGCTACCTCGAAGCCGTTTACCACCTCTTCTCCGTCGCCCTTAAGCACGGGCCCGTCGTCATCCGTCTACGCACCGCCAACCGCTCCGACGCCGTCACCCTGCCCTCGCTCACCCCGGTCTGGCGCTCGTGCGATTTCCAGGAGCGCGAGATCTTCGACCTCTTCGGCATCGTCTTCGCCGGCCACCCCGACCTGCGCCGCATCCTCATGTGGGACGAGTTCAAGGATCACCCCATGCGCAAAGACTACGTCGAGCCAGCCGACTATGAGTGGGAACCCACCGCCCACGACGAGGTTCTCGACAAAGCCAAAGCCTTCCGCGCGAGCGTCCCCTCCGTGGCCGCGAGAAAGGAGACCGCATCATGAACAGCCCCGCCCCCGCTTTCGCCTCCGTTCCGTCGCCCTTCGGCGCCCCGTCCGGCCCCACTGTCCGCGCCGTCCACGACCAGTTTCACGGAGACTTGCTTGAGGTCTCGATGGGGCCGCAACACCCCTCCACCCACGGCGTTTTCCGCATGATCGCCTCCCTCGACGGCGAGCAGATCGTCAAGCTCAAGCCCGTCTTCGGCTACCTCCATCGCAACCACGAGAAGATCGCGGAGAACACCAGCTACCTGGCGTCGATGCCCTACACCGACCGCCTCGACTACCTCTGCTCCATGTCCACCAACTGGGCCTACGCCCTCGCGGTGGAAAAGCTCCTCGGCCAGTCCGTCCCCGACCGCGCCCAGTATCTCCGTGTCATCCTCGCCGAGATGACGCGTATTGTGAACCACTCCTGCCTCGTCGGCTTCCTCTTCAACGACCTCGGCACCTCGTTCACCCCGCTGCTCTACGCCTTCCGCGAACGCGAAAAGTTCATCGACCTCTTCGAGTCCCTCAGCGGCTCGCGCATGATGTGCAACTACCAGCGTTTCGGTGGCTGCCGCGTGGACCCCACACCCGAGTGGCTCGCCGCCGCCCGCACCCTGATCGAAAACTTCCCGCGCTTCCTCGATGAGTATGAGCGCCTGTTGACCGGCAACGAGATCATGCTCGCCCGCACCCAGGGCATCGGCCGCCTCGACCCCGCCCGGGCAGTCAACGCCGGCATCACCGGACCCGTCCTTCGCGCCAGCGGCGTCGATTACGATATCCGCAAGGTGGACGCCTACGGCTTCTACTCGCGGTTCGATTTCCGCGTGCCGCTCGGTGACCACGGCGACACCTACGATCGCTACATGCTCCGGATTCTCGAAATGCGCGAGTCGGTCAAAATCCTCTCCCAGGCCTTCCGCGACATCCCCGCCGGACCCATCATGGACCCAAAGGCCAAACAGCGCGGCCACCGACCCAAGGCCGGTGAGGCCTACGCCCGCATCGAAGGCCCCAAGGGCGAACTCGGCTTCTACCTTCTCAGCGACGGCGGCCCCAATCCCTACCGCTACCGCGTCCGCCCCCCTTCCCTCATCAACCTCACCCTCCTCGAAGAAATGTGCTTGGGGCACACGATTGCCGACTCCGTCGTCATCCTCGGCAGCATCGATATCGTCCTCGGCGAGGTAGACCGCTAAACCAACATGCTCGGCTCCGGCATCATCAAAGGTCTCGCGGTCACCGCGAAAAACTTCCTCGGAAGCTATCACGACCCCGCGCGGATGGTGACAGTCGAGTATCCCGAGCAGCCCACCGTCCTGCCCGAGGCCTACCGCAACTTCCCCTTCCTCATCAGCGAAGACGCCGCCGACCCCATGGGCACGCTGCGCTGCGTCTCCTGCCAGATTTGCGAAAAGGAGTGTCCGCCCCAGTGCATCGTTATCGAGAAGAGCAAAGACAAGAAGCCCGACGCCACCGGCAAACCTCAGCTCTACCCGCTCACGTTTAACATCGATATCTCCGTCTGCATGAGCTGCCAGATCTGCGTCGAGGTCTGCCCCTTCGACGCGATCAAAATGGACAAGGTCTTCGAGGTCGCCGTCACCAACCGCTTCGACGGCCTGCTCCTCACCCGCGACCAGCTCGCCAAGCCCAACTCCTACTACCACGATATTCACCCGGCCGAAGCCGCCGAGGTGGACGAACGCCTCGCCGCCGAGCGCAAGGCCGCCGAGGAAAAGGCCAAGGCCGCCGCAGCCGCGAAAGCCGCCGCAGCCGCCGCCAAAGCCACGCCCACTCCGAAGCCGTCGGACGGCCCCACCGAAGCTTCAGCAAAGGGGGGCACCGCCGCATGAGCGCCGCCGCCGATTCCTTCCTGGAACGCGCCCCCCTTGAGTTGCGCGACTGGGCCGTCCAGCTGCTGCCCGCGCCGCTGCAATGGATTTCCCACCATCTCATCACGATCGTGGCCGTGCTCGCCGTCTTCGGCCTGTTCTTCGCCTTCACCACCGTCGCCGAGCGCAAACTCCTCGGCCGCCTGCAAAACCGCCTCGGCCCCAACCGCGCCGGCCTGCCCAAGTTCTCCATCCTGCCCTGGCACATCCGCCACAAGCTCTTCGGCCTCTCGCAACCGTTCGCCGACGCCGTAAAGGCCCTCACCAAGGAGGACATCGTCCCCGCCGCCGCCGACAAGGTCCTGCACTTCCTCGCGCCCGTCGTCGTGGTCGGTTTCTCGCTGATGACCTTCGCCGTCCTGCCCTTCGGCCGGAATCTCATCCCGGTCGAGCTCGACGCCGCCCTGCTCTACTTCTTCGCCGCCGGTTCCGCCTCTGAGCTCGCCATCTTCATGGCCGGCTGGTCCAGCCGTAACAAATACTCGCTGCTCGCCGCCATGCGCGCCCTCGCCCAGCTCATCAGCTACGAGCTGCCGCTGATCCTCTCGGTCGTGCCCGTCGTGCTCGTCGCCAGCACGCTCTCCACCTCCGCCATCGTGCAGGCCCAGGGCGCGTGGACCTTTGGCGTGCTGCCGCACTGGTTTGTCTTCACCCCTTGGGGCTTCGCCGGCTTCATCATCTTTCTCATCTCCGCGCTGGCCGAGTCCAACCGCTCGCCCTTCGATTTGCCCGAGGCCGAGAGCGAACTGGTGGCTGGCCACCTCACCGAATATTCCGGTTTCAAATACGCCCTCTTCTTCATGGCCGAGTATTTCGGCCTCACCGCCCTCAGCGGCCTCGGCGTGACCGTGTTCCTGGGCGGTTGGCAGGCTCCGTGCGAGCTCCTCTATTGGGTTCCATCCTACCTTTGGTTCATGGGGAAGCTCATCTTGATGATCATGCTTTTCATCTGGGTGCGCGGCACCTTGCTCCGCCTGCGCATAGACCAGCTCACCCGCCTTTCCTGGCAGTTCCTAGTGCCGCTGGCATTGCTCAATGTCGGCAACGCCGCGTTCTGGGCGCTCACCGCCCAGTGGTCCGGCCCTCTTCAACTCGTTCGCTGGGCCGTCTCCGCCGCCATCGTGATCGTGCCGTTCCTCGTCATCGGCCGCTCCCTCTCCGCCGGCTACGCGCCTCGCACCTACCGTTACGCGCCATGACCGCCGCCCTTCTTCTCATCGCCGTTCTGATGCTCGGCTCCGCCGCCGCCGCCATGCTGCGGCGCAATCTGATCCACAGCGCCTTGCTGCTCGTCGCCAGCTGGACCGGCGTAGCCGCCTTCTACCTCTGGGCCGGCGCCGAGTTCGTGGCTTTCGCCCAGATCCTCGTTTACGCCGGCGCCGTCTCGATGGTCGTGCTCTTCGCCGTGTTACTCACTCGCCAGAGCCGCGAAGCTGATCTGCCGATCGAGCCCGCCACCGTGACGCGCACCGCCTCCGCCTTCGCCGTCGCCGCCAGCCTCGCCGCCGTGATTGGCTCGGCCGTGGCCACCGCCCGTTTCCCCGCCGCCTCCGCCGAAGCCCCCGCCGCGAGCGTGAAGCAGATCGGCCTCGAGCTCATGGCGGAACACGGCGCCGCCCTCCTCATTGTCGGCATCGTTCTCACCGTGGCCCTGATCGGCGCCACCGTCATCGCCTCGAACGACAAAAAACGCGACCCGGAGGACGCCCCATGACGCCCCTGCATCTCTGTCTCCTGATCTCGACCGCGCTCTTCTGCATCGGCCTCTTCGGCGCGCTAGCCCGTAGCAACACCATCCTCGTGCTGCTCGGCATCGAACTGATGCTGAACGCCGCCAACATAAATTTCATCGCCTTCTGGCGCTACGGTCCCAACCCCGCCGCTGCCAACGGCATGATCTTTGTGCTTTTTTCCATCGCCGTTGCCGCCGCCGAGGCCGCCGTCGGTCTCGCCCTCATCATCGCGGTTTACCGCCATCAGAAGAACATCCGGCTGCAAGAGGCCACCGTGCTTAAAGGCTGAGCCATGACCCTCCCCGTCCAACTCCTCTGGCTCATTCCCGCCCTGCCCCTGCTCGTCGCCGGCATCGGGGCACTGACCCGCCATCGCGGCGTCGCGCTCGCCGCCATCTTCGCCATGGCCGGGTCCTTCGTGCTTTCGTGCCTCGCCCTCGCCGGCGCGTTGCAAGACCCCGCCGTCCACGCGACCTACAACTTCGCCTGGTTTGACCTCGGGCACGGCACGCTGCGGCTCGGATTCCTGCTCGATCCGCTAACCGCACTCATGACCACCATGGTCACTTTCGTAGGCACACTGATTTTCATCTTCAGCCTGGGCTACATGAAAAAGGACGAGAACTTCTCCCGCTTCTTCTGTTTCCTGTGTCTCTTTGCCGCCGCCATGCTCGGCCTGCTCGTGGCCAACAGTCTCCTGCTGCTCTTCATCTGCTGGGAACTCGTCGGTCTCGCCTCCTACCTGCTCATCGGTTTCTGGTTCCACAAACCGTCCGCCGCCGCCGCCGCCAAAAAGGCTTTCATCACCACTCGTATCGGCGATCTAGGCTTCCTTCTTGGCTTGCTCTGGCTCGCTGACTCCACCGGCTCGCTCCTTTTCTTCGACAACGGCCACGGCGTGCTCGAAGCCGCCACCCTCGCCTCGCTCTCCGGCCAGACGCTAGCCTGCGGTCTCGCTCTCTCCACCGCCATCGGCCTGCTCATCTTCTGCGGCGCGATCGGTAAGTCCGGCCAGTTCCCGCTTCACGTCTGGCTGCCGGACGCGATGGAAGGCCCCACGCCTGTCAGCGCGCTCATCCACGCCGCCACCATGGTCGCCGCCGGCGTCTTCCTCATCGCCCGCGTCTACCCGCTTATGTCGGCCGACGCCTTGCTCACCGCCGTCCCTGTCCACGCGCTCACCGTCGTCGCCTTCATCGGTGCGATCACCGCGCTTCTGGGCGCGCTCATCGCCTGCGCGCAAAACGACATCAAGCGCGTGCTCGCCTTCTCCACCGTCTCCCAACTCGGCTACATGATGCTGGCCCTCGGCGTAGGTGCCTGGAGCGCCGCCATCTTCCACCTGCTTACCCACGCCTTTTTCAAGGCTCTGCTCTTTCTCGGCGCGGGCTCCGTTATCCACGCCGCCCACCACGAGCAGGACATCCGACGGCTCGGCGGCCTGCGCACCAAGATGAAGTTCACATTTGCCTCTTTCGCCATCGGCATGATGGCCCTCTCCGGCGTGCCGTTCCTCTTCTCCGGTTTCTGGAGCAAGGAGGCCATCCTCCACGCCGCCCACGAGTGGAACGTCTCCCACCTCCCGCTCTACGCCGGCCTATGCGCCGTCGTGCTCACCGCCTTCTACATGACGCGCCTCGTCGCCGAGACTTTCTTTGGGCAACCTCGATCACACGGCGCCGACCACGCTCACGAAAACACAGCCGCCATGACTGCGCCACTCGTCATCCTCGCCGCCTGCGCCGTCCTCCTCGGCTTCCTGGGCACGCCCTACTGGCCGTGGCTTCAGAAAACCCTCGATCCCCACTACGAAGCCACCCAAGGCGGCCTCGGCCTGATGCTCCTCTCCATCGGCCTCGTCGGCGCCGGCCTCGGTCTCGGTTGGTGGCTCTACGGCAGGAAACTCCGCGCCACCGCCGCCGACCGCGACCCCCTCGCCACCGCCGCCCCCTTCGTCATGGCCGCCCTGGCCAACCGCCTCGGCTTCGACGAACTCTACGCCGCCACCGTCGGCCGCCTGAACACCGCCACCGCCGCCCTCGCCGCATTCCTCGACCGTTATGTGATCGGCGGCCTCGTCACTTTCCTCGCCCAGCTCGGCATCTTCTCCGGCTCGGTCAACCGCCAGATGGACGAAGCCAACCTCAACGGTGGCTTCGACGCCGTCAGCGAGAGCGTTCGCGAAACCGGTTTATTCTACTCGCGCAAACAAACCGGCGAGACGCACGGCTACCTGCGGGTCGTGGCGGTGGCGTTTGTCCTGCTATTCCTCGTCCTGGCGCTGGGAGGTGTCCGGTGAAGTGCCTGCTTTCCACCCTCATCCTGACGCCTTGGGTCGGCGCGCTCCTGCTCGCCTTCACCCCGCGCCTTAGTCCCAGGGTCACACGCACCCTTGCGTTGCTCTTCAGTCTCTCGACCTTGGGCTTAGTCGCCTTCGCCTGGTCCGGCTTCGACCCCGCCGCGCCCGGCTACCAATTCGTCGAACAACACGCTTGGATAAAGTTCCTCAACGTCTCCTACCACCTCGGCCTAGACGGCATGAGCCTCGGATTGGTCGCGCTCACCGGCCTCATCGCGCCGACCGCCCTGCTCGCCTCCTGGAAAATCGAGCGTGATCCGCGTCTCTTTAACCTGCTCTTCCTCTTTCTCCAAGGCGCTGCGATTGGTGTTTTCCTCGCGCTCAATTTTTTCCCTTGGTTCATCTGCTGGGAGCTCAGCCTCGTGCCAGCCTTCTTCTTGATCAAACTCTGGGGCGGCCCCTGTGCCTCTCGCGCCGCCTACCAGTTCGTCGTCTATACCATCGGCGGCAGCGCCTTCATGTTGCTCGCCTTCGCCGCCCTTTTCGCCGCCACCGGCACTTTTGACTTCGTCGAGCTCGCCGCCCTCGCCCGCGACGGCGGCCTCGCCACCGTCATTCCCTCCCCTGCCCTCGGCACAATTTTCATCGGCGTGCTGCTCGGACTCGCGGTCAAGGTTCCGCTCTTCCCCTTCCACACCTGGCTACCCTCGGCCTACTCCGAGGCCCCCACCGCCGCATCGATGTTTCTCACCGGCATCATGTCGAAGATGGGCGTTTACGGCTTCCTCCGCATCCTCTGGCCGCTCTTTCCCTCCCAACTCCACGCCGCCGCCCCCTTGCTGCTCGGGCTCGCGCTCGCCGGCGTCGTGTTCGGCGCCTTCGCCGCCCTGGCACAGACTGACCTCAAACGCATGGTCGCATATTCATCCATCAACCACGTCAGCTACTGCCTGCTCGCCCTCTTCGCCGTAGCGGGATCCAGCAGCTTCAACCCCGACGCCTCCACCGCGGCCCTTAGCGGCGCACTGCTGCAAATGTTCAACCACGGCCTCTCCGCCTCCGCCTTGTTCTTCTGTGTCGGCATTCTTGAAAACCGCTCCGGCGGAAAACGCGGCCTGCTCGACTTCGGCGGCGTGCGCACCGCCGCCCCGGTCTTCGCCGGTTTTTGCGGTATCGCCCTGTTCTCTTCCCTCGGACTGCCGGGGCTCAACGGCTTCGTCGGCGAGTTCCTCGTTTTCCGCGGCGTCTTCGGCCTAGCGCCTTGGACCGCCGCCATCGGCTGCCTCGGCCTCTTCGCCACCGCCTTCTTCCTGCTGACGTTCTGGCAACGCGTCTTCCACGGCCCGCAAAGCCCCGCCGTCGCCAGCCGTTTCCGTGACCTCTCCATGCTGGAAACCATCACCCTGGTCCCGGCTGTTACGCTGATGGTTGTCCTCGGCGTCTGCCCGCAACTTCTCGTGAGTCTCTTCAACCCTCTGGTCACTGCCTGGGTCGTTCACCTGCCATGAACCTGCTACCCTGCACCATTTACCTTTCATTCGCCGGCGCTGTGCTCGCGCTGGTGGCCGGCATGAAGTCGTCGGCGGCGGCCCGCGCGGTGGCCTTGCTCACCGCCGTCTCCTCCTGGGGCATCGCTCTCTACGCCGCCTTTGGTTTCACACCATCGAGCGAATTTCTCACGCTCGTAAACGTGCCGTGGATTCCGCAGTTTGGCATCAATTACCATCTCGCCTCCGACGGCATCAGCCTGACCCTGCTTGTGCTCACCGGCCTCGCCGCCACTTGCGGTGTGCTCTTCTCCTGGAATATTGAGGAGCGCACCGGCGAGTTCTTCGCCTTCTACCTCGCCCTCATCGGCGGCGTTTACGGCGTGTTCCTCAGCGCCGACGCCTTCGTTTTTTTTGTCTTCTACGAGATCGCGATCGTTCCGAAGTATTTCCTCATCGCGAACTGGGGCTCCACCAACCGGCAGTATGGCGCGATGAAGCTCGCCCTCTACTCCTTCGCCGGCAGCGCGCTCGTGCTCGCGGGCCTGCTCTGGATCTACTCCACCGGCTATGCGTCCAGCTTCGGGCTCGACCAACTCGCCCAAGGCGCCGCCACGCTCAGCCAAGGTGCGCAGATCACCGTCTTTGCGCTGCTCTTCACCGGCTTCGCCGTGCTCGCCGGCATGTTCCCGTTTCACACCTGGGCGCCCACCGGCCACGTCGCCGCCCCCACCGGCGCTTCGATGCTGCTTGCCGGCGTCGTGATGAAGCTCGGCGCCTACGGTTGCCTGCGCGTCGCCATGCCGCTGCTCCCCGCCGGGCTCGACTTTTGGCAACCCGTCATCGCCGGTCTCGCCATCACCGGCATCCTCTACGCCGGTCTCGTAGCCCTCGTGCAGGATGACTTTAAATTCGTGATCGGCTACTCGAGCGTCAGCCACATGGGCTTTGTCTTGCTCGGGCTCGCCGCCGCCAATCCGTCCGCCGTCGCCGGCGCCGTGCTCCAGATGTTTTCCCACGGTGTCATCGCCGGCCTGCTCTTCGCCGTCGTCGGCCGCATGGTCTACGAGCGCACCCACACACGGCAACTCGACGAGTTGAAAAAACTCCCGCTTCACCGACTCCTGCCCTTCGCCGCCGTGGTCTTCGTGATCGCCGGTCTTGCCTCGATGGGCATGCCTGGCTTCAGCGGCTTTCCCGCCGAACTCACAATTCTGATCGGCGTCTGGAACTACTCCGCCATCCTCGGGGTGCTGGCCGCGCTCGGCGTGTTCATTGCCGCCGCCTTTACCCTGCGCGTCATCCAGGTTTCCTTTTTCGGTCAGTCTGGCTCCAGAGCGGTGGCTCAATCGTCCGACGCCGCCCATAACCACCCGCTCCCCCCCATAACCTGGCCGGAAAAAACCGGCGCGTTTCTCCTGCTCGCCGCCACGCTCTTGATCGGCCTTAAGCCTGACCTGCTGCTCGACTGGATCGTCCCCAGTCTGCAATCACCCTTGATGAAGGTGATCTTTCACGGAGGTGCCCGATGAACACCAGTTACGCTCAGCTCGCCCACGCCCTCCAGCCGGAGATCATCCTCGCCGACGGCGCGGTGCTGGTCATCGCTTTCGACCTGATCTTCGGTCGCCACCGCCCGCTCGCCACGCGGCTTGCTGCCTCGCTCGCACTCGGCGCGCTCACTCTTGTCGCCGCGTTCATCGCCTCGGTCTTCGTCGGACCAATTGGCGGCTTTTACGGCGAAAGTTTCGTCCTGGACTCCTTCGCCCTCGCCACCCGAGGCGGCGTGATCGTGCTCGCTTTGCTTACCCTCGGCGTCGCGGCCGGCGCGAAGGTCATGCGTAATCCCGCCGAATACGTCGCGCTCATTCTTTTTGCGACCACCGGCTTCACCCTCATGGCTGCGGCGAATCATCTCCTGATCGCCTTCGCCTCGCTCGAACTCGCCAGCCTCTCGCTCTACCTGCTCGCCGGCTTCGACAAGGACCGCCGCGAATCCGCCGAGGCCGGACTCAAATACTTTCTGCTCGGAGCCCTGGCCACGGCCTTCCTGCTTTTCGGCTTCAGCCTGATCTACGGCATGACCGGTGAACTCGCCTTGCCGCGCATCGCAGCCGTGCTAGCCCAATGCGGCATGTCCCCGTTGCCCGCCCTGGCGCTTGTCATGGTGATGGTCGCATTCGGGTTCAAAGCCGCCGCCGCTCCTTTCCACCTCTGGGCTCCCGACGCCTACGAGGGCGCACCCACGCCCTCCGCCGCGCTCATCGCCTCGGCCTCAAAGCTCGCGGGATTCACTCTCTTCACCCGCCTGCTCTGGCCCGGCCTCGGAGCGCTGGCCGGTGACTCATCCCACGCCCTCAACCCAGGTGGCTGGATCACAATCGTCGTTCTGCTTGCCGGCGCTTCATTGCTGATCGGCAATCTCGCCGCCCTCGCGCAGACCAATCTCCGTCGCCTGCTCGCCTACTCCGCCATCGCCCACGCCGGCGTAATGATGCTCGGCGTGGTCACCGCCAGCCTCGCCGGCCCCGGTCCATTGTTCTATTACCTCTTCACCTACGGTATCGCGACCGCCGGTGCCTTTGGCGTCATCGCCGTGCTGGAGCGCAATGGAGGTTGCCAAAAAATCACCGACCTCGCCGGCCTGAGCCGCCGATCGCCGTTACTCGCGGGCACGCTTGCGATTTTTATTCTGTCCCTCGCCGGCATCCCGCCGCTCGCGGGCTTCTTCGGTAAATTCACCTTCTTCGCCCTGATGCTCCGCATCGGTGGCATCGCCAGCCCGACCGGCGCATTAACCCTGCTCGCCATCGCCCTGAGCGCCGTCTCGCTCTACTATTACTTGGTCGTCCTGAAGCAGGCTCTGGTCGAACCCTTTGCCTCGGAAAAACCTACCCGAATCCACGTCCCCGCCGCCACCGCCCTGACTCTCCTGGCTGCCACCGCGCTCATAATTGGCCTCGGGCTATGCCCTTCGCTACTACTAACTTTTTTTTAACCATCCGCACCGGTTTCAGGTATTCGCGCAGAATTTCAAGTGATAGAAAAAGTCTGCGTCAATGAACCTCCGGATCATTTCATGACCGTGATGGTTGGCGCCATCGTGATCGTGCCCTTTCTGTCGCTAACCTCGATTCACACGCCTCGCCGGCCAGTGCCTTCGCCGTCGAAGCGGATCGGTAATGGAGTGTTGCACCTAGCTCTTCTCGCAGTCATTCTAAGCCTGTCCGAGAACGTTCCGTAAACCCTCAACCACGATTCGTCATGAAAACTCTACTTGTATCGGTAGATTTCTCCGACGCCACCCGCGCCGTTATCGCCACCGCCGTCGACCTTGCCTCCTCTCCTGGCTCGCGTCTTATCATCCACCACGCCCTCGTCCCGCCGATGGTCACCACCGAATACGGCATCGGCGTGGAAATGCTGCAGGAGAACCTGGCCCTTGCAGAAAAAACCGCACGTCAGCAGCTTCAACACATCGAGGATGAGCTCACCGCCCGCGGCCTCAATGTCTCAAACGTGCTCACCCACGGCGCCCCAGCCGCCGATATCGTGAACAAAGCCGGCAAGCTCCATGCCGACGCCATCGTGCTGGGCTCCCACGGCCACACTGCGTTTTACGATCTCCTGATCGGCAGCACCACGCAATCGGTGATCAAACACGCCACCTGCCCCATTGTCATCGTCCCGCGCACGAAGCACCGTAGCTCCGAGAAATAGTCTCAAGCGGTCATGAACGCGAAGTTGGCCGAGATCTAACACAGGGTGTAATCGCCCTGTGTTAGCGTGCGTCCAAATATCAGCGCATAGCGTCCCCGTGCCCGCTCGATCAAATCGTTAAACGTTAAAAACAATTGAGCCTCCTCGAACAATGTCGGGGAGGCTCATCATTGTGCGGGTCGAGCCCGTTAGCGCGGCAATGGCGCTTATCTTCGTCTTTATGGTTTTGGCGGAGTCTACTGAGTTTTTAACTTTTTGACTACTAACCTAACCTTTCACTGTCCTGACATCTAACCTCTGATACCTGACCTCTGTCACCTGACCTGTCTTCTGCCTGACCTTTCACTTTACTAACCTGTCAGCTTACTAACCTGTCAGCTATCATGTGGTCCCTTGACCACGCCCAGAAGATACACCCGTTGGGGTTACAATACCAGTGGCCTGTATGTAAGTTGACGGCCGCTTTGACTCATCTGTTAACTTATCAGTCAAACCCACGTGATCAAGCGCGCCCCAACACGCCCGTCCTCTGCAAGCACTGCGCAATGCGTGGGTGCGGGCTTTTTAGCGCTTCTCTACTTTACGCTTAACCTGCTCGCGTTCGCACCTTCGGCGCACGCATGGCTCCATCAGCCCACCTGTTCAGCGACGCTTTCCGACTGCTCCGATTCAGACGCCCCATCCAAGCGCACCCCAAATCCCCCGGCCCGCAACGAGGACGGCTGCGCGGTCACACTTATTGCACAGGGAATCGACGGTGTTCCTGCCGGTCTCTCCGCCAACGAGCCCGCACGACCGGCCATCACCGAGTCTTTTTGCACGAATACAGATCCGCTGCTCTCCCTTCAGCAGCATCGGCTTCCAGCCAGCCAGGCTCCGCCTTCGATTGGCTGAAGCTCCGTCTCCCTGTTTTTCACCACACCCGGATCACTTCGGCGGTGGTTTCGTATCTGCAATTAACTACGCATACGCCTGCGCGCGATGCGTTCCGTTTTTATATTTTTACTTTTGTTTCATCATGTCCTTTTCCCGTTTCCATGCGCCGCTGTTCGCCGCGCTTGCCTCACTTCTTTCACTAAACGCCAGCGCCGCCGAATCCCGCGACGATGGCTCCTATCTGCTCGAAAGCCTCGTCATCACCGCATCGCCCTTCGCACGCACTCAAGCCGAGCTTACTAGCGCCACCACCGTGCTTGGCGGCGAGGCTCTCGCCTTGCGCCAGCAAGCGACTTTAGGCGAAACTCTTGCCGGTCTGCCCGGGGTCAGCTCCAGCTACTTCGGGTCTGGCGCCAGTCGGCCCGTCATCCGCGGCCTCGACGCCAACCGCGTGCGCATCCTCCAAAACAGCCTCGATACCATCGATGCGTCGGCCACCAGCCCTGACCACGCGGTCAGCGTGGAGCCTTTTCTGCTTAAACGCATCGAGGTCGTGCGCGGCCCCGCTTCCCTCCTTTACGGCTCCGCCGCCGTTGGCGGCGTTGTCAATGTGATTGACCACCGGATCGAGAGCGAGCTTCCGGTCCGCGACGTCGCTGGAACCCTGGAATCACGTTACGACACCAACACCGGGGGCTACGTCAGCGGGGGATCCGCTGACGTAGCCCTCGTCCCCGACCGCGAGAAAAGCTCCGGCTTCGTCCTGCACCTAGACGGGGTTCGCCGCGAGGCGAACGACACCCATGTGCCAGGCCGCGCCGATCCTGCCGATCCCACGACCACCGGCGTAATTCCTAACACCGCCCTCGAAAGTCGGGGTGGCTCCATCGGCATTTCTTACGTTAGCACCGCCTTTAATTCCGGCCTCAACTACAACGGATTCGACACCACCTACGGCGTGCCCAACGAGCGCAACGTGGCCATAGCACTCCGCCAACGCCGCTGGGATTTAGCCGCCGATATCACGCGTGATTTTGGCATCCTGACCGGCGCACGCGCCAAGTTCGGGCTCGCCGACTACGAGCACATAGAGCTTGAGGACGGCATGCCCGGCACGACCTTCACCAACGAGGGTTACAACGGCCGCGTCGAGTTGCTCCACCGCTCGCTCGCAGGCTTCACCGGCTCCTTCGGCACCGAGTTCGGCCTGAGCGATTTTAGCGCCCTCGGGACCGAGGCCTACCTCCCGACCAGCGAAACTCAAAATTACGCGCTCTTCCTCTTTGAGGAGGCGAAAAGCGGCGACTTCACCTGGCAGGCCGGCGCCCGTCACGAATCGCGCGAAATCCGGGCCGATGCCTTCGAAAGCATCCTGTTCCTGAATGGCGTGGACCCCACCCGCAGCTACCAGGTTCGCTCCGACTCACGCGATACCCTCAGCCTCTCCGGCGGCATAGTCTACGCGCTCACTCCAGCCTATGCACTGGCCTTCAACCTTACCCACACCACCCGTGCGCCGAACACCCAGGAGCTCTACGCCGACGGCCCCCACCTCGGGACCGATGCCTACGAACTTGGCGACGCCACCCTTGGCGACGAACGGTCTCTCGGAGGCGAAATGAGCCTGCGAAAATCCGATGGCTTCGTCACCGGCGCGCTCACCGTCTTCGCCAACCAGTTCGATGATTACATCTACCTTCAGGATACCGGCACAGCCGTGGATTTTGAAAACACCCCGCCTGATCCCACTGACGACATTCCCGAATACCGCTTCATCCAGCGCGACGCCCTTTTCTACGGCATTGAACTCGAGTCGGTCTTCCACCTCCACGCCGAGCGCGGACACACCCTCGATTTACGCTTCAACGCAGACTACACCCGTGCGCAGGAAACCAACGGCCCGGACCTCCCGCGCATCGCCCCGGTCAAAGGTCTGCTCGGCCTCGACTGGACGCACGGTCCCTGGCGCGCCGGCACCGACCTCCAGCTCGCGGCCACGCAAGCCCATCGCTCCCCCGGCGAGACACCCACCGATGGCTACGCGCTGCTCGGCGTGTCCTTCGGCTACCGCTGGCAAACCAAACCCGCTGTTTATAATATCTTCGTGCGGGGCGCCAACCTCACCGACACCGAGGCGCGCAACGCATCCAGCTTCGCCAACATCAAGGACATCGCCCCGCTCCCAGGCCGCGCCTTTACCTTAGGTATTCGCGCCACCTTCTGATATCCGTCAGGCAGGCAAAGTTCTACTTCGCCTGCCTGGCCTCAGTCCGACTTCGCTGCAACGGGGGCTTTCTTCGTTTTTCAAACATCCGCCTTTCCGGCTTTGCCCAGCGGCCCGCCTCCTGCTCACGCTTGCCTTTTCTTACTCATGAGCACCTCCACCACGCCCGTCGCCCGCCCCAAGAAAGTCGCCTTCCTCACCGCCGGCGGCCTCGCGCCTTGCCTCAGCTCCGCCGTCGGCGGTCTCATCGAACGCTACAGCGAAATCGCACCCGACATCGAGCTCATCGCCTACCACAGCGGCTACAAGGGCCTCCTCCTCGGCGACTCCTACAAAATAGGCCCCGCCGAACGCGCCGCCGCCCCGATCCTTCACAGGCACGGCGGCAGCCCCATCGGAAACTCCCGCGTCAAACTCACCAACGTCAAGGACTGCGTGAAGCGCGGCCTCGTCAAAGAGGGCCAGGATCCGCAAAAGGTCGCCGCCGACCAGCTCATCAAGGACGGCGTGGACATCCTCCACACCATCGGTGGTGACGACACCAACACCGCCGCCGCCGACCTCGCCGCCTTCCTCGCGCGCAACAACTACGGTCTCACCGTCATCGGTTTGCCCAAGACCATCGACAACGACGTCTTCCCCATCCGCCAGTCCCTCGGCGCCTACACCGCCGCCGAACAGGGCGCGCGCTACTTCCGCAACGTCGTCTCCGAGCACAACGCCAACCCGCGCATGCTCATCATCCACGAGGTCATGGGCCGCGCCTGCGGCTGGCTCACCGCCGCCACCGCCGCCGACTACCGCAAACTCCTCGACCGCGAGGACTTTGTCCCAGGCCTCGGACTCTCCCGCGCCAACCTCGACGTCCACGCCATTTTCATCCCCGAGATGGCCATCAATCTCGCCGCCGAGGCCGCCCGTCTCAAGGCCGTCATGGATAAACACGACAACGTGAACATCTTCATCTCCGAGGGGGCTGGCGTGGAGGCCATCATCGCAGAGATGCAGGCCAAGGGCCAGGAAGTGCCCCGCGACGCCTTCGGCCACGTCAAACTCGATGCCATCAACCCCGGAAAATGGTTCGGCGAACAGTTCGCCAGGATGCTCGGCGCCGAAAAGGTGCTCGTTCAAAAATCCGGCTACTTCGCCCGCGCCGCCGCCGCCAACGCCGACGATCTTCGCCTCATCAAGAGCTGCACCGACCTGGCCGTCGAATGCGCCCTGCGCCGCGAGAGCGGCGTCATCGGCCACGACGAGGACCAGGGCGGTATCCTCCGCGCCATCGAGTTCCCCCGCATCAAGGGCGGCAAGCCCTTCGATATCGCCACCCCTTGGTTCGTCTCCCTTCTCGCCTCCCTGGGCCAGCCAAAGGGCGAAAAAGTCCACGTCGCGCACTGACGCCACGGATGGGCCGAACCACCCAGGTCGCTCCGTATTGCGCTTGGCATGGTCCGTCCGCGCCCGATTGCATGCACACACTCCCACCCAAATGACCTCCATCATCTTTCGCACCCTCGGTTTTCTGCTCATTCTTTTCGTCGTGGTTTTCATCGGCATGGAAAACACCCAGTCGATCGACTTCCGCTTCTCGGTCTTGCTCGACAAGCCCGTGCGCACCTCTGCCGCCCTGGTCTATTTCGCCATTTTCGCCGTCGGAGTGATCGGCGGCACCTTGCTCAACGCCGGTCGCGCCGGCGGTGGTTCAGGCAAGGATGGATCATCACGCGCCAAGAAGAAATAATTCCCGCCCAGCGCGGCGCTTCACGTCCTCCTCCTCGCGCCGTCCGGCCCCATGCTTTTCCGCATCCAACATCGCACCACCTATCGCTATGCGGGCGAGGCCAGCGAGTCCTTCATGGAGGCCCGCCTCACTCCGGTGGAGGACAACCGCCAGCGTCTGCTATCCCGCGAGTTTTCGACCGAGCCAGCCGGCCGCGTTCATCGTTACCCTGACTACTTTGGAAATCTGGTCGAATCCTTCGCCGTGGCCCACCGCCACAGTCGCCTGGTGGTCGAGAGCCGCTCCGTGGTTGAAACCCATCCTTGGGCGCCGCCCAAGGCCGCGCTGGAAATCAGCGTGTCCGAAGCCCGGCAGATTTATCGATCCGAGCGTCTGCGGCTCTACGAGTTTCTGATGCCCTCGGATGCCATTACGATGTCCGCCGCAGTCAATCGTCTGGCCAACCAGTTTTTCAAATCCGGCAACGATCTCGGCGCCTCCCTTCTGCGCCTCAACCACTGGATAAAGGAGAACTTCCGCTACGTTCCCGGCATCACCCGTATCGACACCCCCGTCACCGAGGTGCTCACGCTCAAGGCCGGGGTTTGCCAGGACTTCGCCCAGGTCATGATCGCCATCCTGCGCTCCGCCGAGATTCCCGCCCGCTATGTCACCGGCTACATCGAGACGGAAAATCAACGCAAGGCGGCCGAACTGAAAAACGCTCCCGCCGCCCTCATCGGCTCCGCCGAAAGTCACGCCTGGGTCGAGGTCTACCTGCCCGGCGGTTTCTGGTATCCGCTCGATCCGACCAACGACTGCGCCGTCGGCGAGCGGCACGTCAAGGTCGCCTGCGGCCGCGATTACCACGATAGCACGCCGACGCGCGGCGTTTTCAAGGGCACCCGCACCGATAAGCTCGACGTCTCGGTTCACATGCTGCGCCAGGAAGCGCCCGCCGCGATCAAGGCTTGAGCGCCCGCGCCCGCATTTCCCGCCACCTTGCCAGTCGCTCCGCGAGCTTGGCCTCGATGCCGGCTGTCTTGGGCGTGAAGAGCGTGAGCGGCTTCTCAAGGGCCGACTGCGGAGCGATGTTCTCCGGATAATCGTGGGCGTAGAGGTAGCCCTTGCCGTGGCCGAGCAGTTTGTTGGCTTTGCCACCCTTGTCGCGCATCGGCATCGGCACGCTTTGCACCGGCTGAGAGTTCAGCGCGTGTTTCGCCGCTGCGAGTGCCAGTGTCACGGAGTTGCTCTTGGGCGCGCAGGCGATGTGCAGCGTCGCATGGGCCAGCGCATACTCGGCCTCGGGCAGGCCCACAAACTCGCACGCATGGTGCGCCGCCACCGCCAGCGGCAGCGCAAGGGCGTCCGCCAGGCCCACGTCTTCGCTGGCAAGGATGACGAGCCGACGCGCAATGAAGCGCGGGTCCTCGCCGCCGGCGAGCATCTTGACCAGCCAGTAGAGCGCGGCGTCGGGGTCCGAGCCTCGGCAGCTTTTGATAAAGGCTGAAATCGTGTCGTAGTGCTCGTCCTCGTCCGCGTCGTAACGGATGCGACGTTCGCGCGCGAAAAGCTCCAGCTCGGCCGTCGTGATCGCCGCCCCTGGCGGCAGCCCCGCCACGATGACCTCGAGGGCGTTCAGTGCGCGCCTTAGATCGCCTTCGCAAAGGCCGGCGAGGTCCAGCAACACCGCCTCGTCCGCCGTGCAGCCCGAGGCGCCGAGACCGCGCTCGGCGTCGGCCAGCGCACGCGCCAGCACCGATGCCACGGCCGCAGGCGCGAGCGGCTCCAGCCGGAACAGGTGGCTGCGCGAGAGCAGCGGGGGATTGACGTAGAAACCGGGATTATGCGTCGTCGCCCCGATCAGGCGGATGTGCCCTTCCTCGACGTCGGGCAGCAGCAGGTCCTGCTGGGATTTGTTAAAGCGGTGCAGCTCGTCAATGAAGAGCAGCGTCGGCTCGCTCGGCCGGCGCCGAGCCGCGCCGAGTATCTCGCGCAGCTCGCCCACGTTGCTCATCACCGCATTGACCCGCACAAAACGACTGCCCGTCACGCGCGCGATCACCTCCGCGAAACTGGTTTTACCGCACCCCGGCGGCCCGTAAAACACCAGGCTCCCGAAGCGATTTGACGAGATGAGGCGCGCGAGCAGGCCGTCAGGCTTGGTGAGGTGTTCCTGCCCCGCGATCTCGGCCAGCGTGCGCGGTCGCATCCGCGCCGCCAATGGCTGCGCCGCACGCGTGGTCTCGCCTGCCGGCTCGGCGGTTGGCTCCGACAAGGGTGGCGCAGCATCGGCAAAAAGGTCAGGCAGGTCGTCGCGAGGCATATCGCCCGTCATCCAAGCGCCGCGCCGCACGGAATCGAACCTTAATCCTCTCCTCAACTCACACCGAGGCCCGGTCCTTCACCGGATTGTTACCGTAAAATGCGTCGCCACCAGGAGCACCAACGGTCACTCCCTTGTAACAACACCGCCCTTCCCCAACGCCATGATCAAACGTATCCACGCCCTCTTCGCCTGCCTTTTCGCATCTTCCATCGCCTCCATCACCCTCGCCGCTGCTCCCCGCGCCGCGCACGTTTTCATCATCAGCTTCGACCAGGCCGCGCCCTCCAATATCGCCGCCGCCGAGATGCCCCTGTTTAAGTCGATGGTCGCCCGGGGTGCGCACACCTGGGAGGCCTACACCATCGTGCCGAGCCTCACCCTGCCCTCGCACACGTCCATGCTCACCGGCGTGGGTATCCAAAAACACCAGATCACCTGGAACGAGTGGGACGCCACCAAACCGCTCTCCGTGCCCACGATCTTCCAGCTCGCCAAGGCCCAGGGGCTTGGCACCGCCATGGTCGCCTCCAAGGCCAAGTTCAAAACCTTCGAGCAAGCGGGCGGCCTCGACACCTTCGTCATCCCCTCCGACTACCTGTGCAAAGGCATCGCCGCCGCCGCCGCTGAAATTCTGAAAAAGGAAACACCCGCCCTCTTCTTTATTCACTTCGGCGACCCCGATTTCACCGGCCACCAATTCGGTGTAAACTCCCCCGAGAAAATGAAGGCCCTAGCCGAGTGCGACGCTGCGCTGAAGGTCATCCGCGAGGCCATCGACGCCGCCGGCATCGCCGATTCGAGCGTCATCATCCTCACGGCGGACCACGGCGGCCACGATCGCAGCCAAGCCGAGCTCGATGACATGGTGAGTCGAGGCCATGCGCCGCAAATCGGCACCCACGGAGACGCTAGGTCCGACGATGTCATCATCCCCTGGGTGGTTTGGGGCAAAGGCGTGAAATCCGGCTTCACCGTCACCGCCCCCGTGGTCCAATACGACACCGCCGCCACCGCCCTCTGGCTCCTCGGCGTCCCCCTCCCCGAAAACTTCTGGGGCCGCCCCGTCATCAGCGCGTTTGAGTGATCACCGTCCGTCGCACGCCATCAGATCAGAAGTCCGTCCGCTTGCGCTTGCTTAGCTCGGCGTGGAAAAACACCGTCAATACAGCTCCATGCAATTGGCGATACCTCTCAAACACCTCGGCTTCCTCCTCCCCGGCCTCGACGACAGCCTGCCGCCCGCCGAAATCGCCGCCCGCCTGCATGCCCACTTTGCCTTCGCCGGTGACATCACCGTGACCATCACAGAGGGCGTCGCCTATGTCACCGGTGACGAGGCCGCCCTCGCCAAACGCGACGAGGCCGCCCGTCTCGCCGAACGCGCCGCCAAACGTGCCCGCGACGGCGACTTCGCCCGCGCCGTCGAGCTCTACGAACGCGTCCTGCAACTCCACCCCACCCTCGCCACCGCCCACCGCGAGCTCGCCATGTCCCTCATGGAGCTGGGAAGCCTCGACGCCGCCAAAGACGCCCTCATCGACGCCATCAAACTCGCCCCCGACGACGCCTGGAGCTTCGTAGTCCTGGGCAACGTCTACGCCCGCCTCGCCCAGCCCGCCCTCGCGAAGCGTTTCCAACTCCGCGCCCTCGAACTCAAACTTGGCGACGCCTGGGCGCTCAACGGCCTCGCCGCCGCCGAGATGGCCCTCGGCGAAACGGACGCCGGCATAGCCCACTTCGCCGAGGCCACCCGCCTTCATCCCACCTTCGCCAATGCTTGGCTGGGCAAGGCCATCGCAGAACATAACGCCGGACGCCCCGCCGACACGGACCTCACTCTCCGCGGCCTGTTCGCCCATGCACGTGCCGCCGACACCCGCGACCGTCCCGTATTCACCCAGGCCCGCCTCCTATTCGTCGAGGCTCAGACCGCCCTCGCCGCGCAGCAGGAATCCGACGCATTCAAAACCACGCAGGCCCTTCGCGCCGAGGTCGAAACCATTTCCGGTCACGCCGTAGATATCGTGGAGGAAAAGCTTCCCGCCGGCATCGCCGGCCGCGCCCAGATGGCGTGGAAACACGGCCGCGCGCGCCACCGCATTTCGATATGCCTGCAAGCCCCCCCCCCCCAATCACTTGCGCTTCACCTTCAGTGTCACGAGCTGACGCACATTCAGCTCGAAGCTGAGGCCCGCGCCGTCGGTCTAAACCGTTTCTTCGCCACCGACCCCGCCACCCAGGCGGCCGCCCTCGCCGACCTCGCGCCCGACATCAGGCGCATCACGAAACACTTCCCGCGTGCCGACGCCGCTGCCGAACTCGCCACCGAACTCATAGCCGGCACCTGCGGACTCGCGTTCAACGTCCCGCTCGACATCCTCATCGAGCGCCGCCTCCACGCCACCCGCCCCGCGCTGCGCGCCATCCAGCTACTCTCGCTGCAACGCCTCGCCCGGGAAGCCGCCGACGCCACTCTCCGTCCCGAGATCCGCAAGATCACGCCGCCGAAAATCCTCCGCATCGCCTGCGCGCTTAACGGCCTCGCCGCCCTCTTCCTCGACGACCTCAGCGGCGGTGCCACCGACACCTTCGTTCCCTACGCCGCCCTCGACACCGCCGACACCTCCCGCCGCCTCTGGACCCGCTGGCAGGAACTCGCCGCCGCCTGGACCCCCGCCGCCGAATACACGTGGGTGGATGAGTTCGCCGACCTCCTCGGCATCCGCGTCTGGTTCACGTGGAAACCCGACCCCGGCCCCTCCGCCACGAGTGGCGACACCGCCGACTTCCCGCCCCGCGTCAAAGAGCCCGACCTCACGCTCGAAGGCACGACCAACCCCGAGCTACTCCGCGCCAAACACCCGGCAGCCGTCTGGTTCCTGCTCGATGCGCTGAAGCGTTTCGCCGCCATGAGCACGCCACAAATCCACGCACTCACGCTGGAAGTGGCGCGCGTCGGCCAAGAAGGCCTGGACTACGCCAGCGCGGATAAAAAATACACCCTCCGCGCCCTCCCCGGCGAACAGTTCAGCGGCCTGCAGCTCATGTGCTTCATGTTCGCCGGCTTTAAGCGCATCGCCCCCGACATGGACGCGAAGATGGATCTCGAGGAGCCATTCTTGGCAGCGCTGCAGTTATTTAACCAACAACGAGGTGAGGGATAACTTATGAACCTATGGATCGTGCCAGCCGCAGATAATGCATCGTTAGATAACATACCCAAGTCCTTGAGTGAACCAGTCCCGAGTTCGGTTCTGGAGAAGCATGGACTAACCAACGGAAGCCACGCTTGGGGCGCCAGAAGAGGTCCCGCTAACGACAATAAATTCGAAGACATGAGGGCGGGTGACATCTGTATTTTTTACACCCAAACCTCACGGAGTGACGGCTCCAAGAAATTCAATTGGGCCGGTCGTGTAAGCCAATATGTGTGCTCATCAGATTTGTCTCAAGATATCTGGGGATCACCAAACTTCGAACACGTCTACCTGCTGGACGAAGTTTGGCCCATATCTATTTCGCTCGACGAATATGCCAGCGCGACCGGTTACCAAGCAGCGGCACCTAAAGGCATCTTTCGAGCATCCGATGACAACCTTGAGCGGATAGGCAACATAGAGGCTTGGGCAAGAGGGAGACCAAACACCGCACGTAACTCGCGTCCTAGAGAGATTCCCACAAACATGATGCAACCAATATTAGATTTTATCGCAGCACGTGGAATAGATTTCAGCCTAGTAACACTGTCTCGTTTCTACGCATCCCTCCGCGCCAAACCCTTCGTTATACTTGCAGGCAATTCCGGCACCGGAAAATCACGCCTAGTCCGCCTCTTCGCCGAGGCCTGTGGCGCCACGGTTGAAAACGGTGGTTTCCACCTAGTCGCTGTGCGCCCCGACTGGAACGACAGCGGTGATTTGCTGGGCCACCTCGACCTCGAAAATCAATTTCGACCGGGCCAGATTTTCAACGCGCTACTTATCGCCCACGCGGAGCCGAAACGTCCGGTGTTCGTGTGCCTCGACGAGATGAACCTCGCCCGCGTCGAACATTACTTCTCCGACTTCCTTTCCAAGATCGAGTCCCGCCGCCGCACGGACGATGGGCGTGTTATCACCGATCCGGTAATACACGCCGAAGAGCTGACCTCCAAACTCCTCGAACGCGTCCCCGATCGCCTGAGTCCTGTGCTGCAAGAATTACAATCGACAGGACGAGGCATCGATTTACCGCCCAACCTCCTCATCGTTGGAACCGTCAACATGGACGAAACAACGCACGCATTTAGCCGCAAGGTGCTTGACCGTGCCCACACTCTCGAAATCGAAGCCGGTCCACTTTCAACGCCGCCTTCCAGCGCGAAAGTCACGCCTCCGACTCCGCAATCCATCGATCTCAGGGCAACTTTTCTAACCGCGTCCGACATGATGCCAGATGCGGAGAACGCCTCGAAACTCCAACGTGTCTCCAAGCTCTTAGATGAACTTAATGATACGCTCGCTGAGGCCAGTTTACAGGTTGCCTATCGCACTCGGGACGAGGCGGCTGCATTCTTCATCCATGCCACAGCTGCAGGCCTATCCAATGAGGCTGCAGAGCATGCTATCGTGATGCAGAAGATTCTGCCCCGAGTGCAAGGCAGCTCGCCGCGCCTGGCACGGGTCCTTCAAGAGTTGTTAAAAAGGTTCAATCCTGGAGCAGCGCTCGACGCCGATGACCCCACCAAACTCTCCGCTCAACTGCTCGCGCTGCGTCGTGACGCCGTAAACCCGGCCTTGGTGCGCAAGCTCGCAGGGATGTGGTTGGTATACATTGAAGAGGGCTTCACTTCATTCTGGATCGCCTGATTTAAGCGATGTCTGCCCTACTGCAGCTCACACTTTCCGAAGGCGTTGAGCTGCGAATCAACGCTGGGGCATCCGGCGTTACCCCACCGGTAAACATCGCCAGTTCCATCGCGCTGGAACTCGGTTTCGGCATCACGGGCGACCTCAACGTAGACGAAAAATCGCTTTCCGGATCGGGTCTGCTCGCAATTCCTCCGCTCTTCTTCGAACAAACGCGCTATGAAATCGAAGTGACGGACAACCTGGAAAACGTCGGTTCGCGTCCGACTTTATTTATTAACGGGAAAGACCTGCTCTCACAGCGATGGCGCGCCGGTGGCTACGCCTTTACCACGCTCAACTATGAGAGCGAAGTCGGCTATTCACGTCTGGAACTCCGCCGCGACGGGCGCTTGCTTGCAGCGTGCCGGATCGAGGTCTTCCCGAGTAAGCTCGACTACAAAACCGATTACCTCGAGTTGCGTGCATCACTCGAGGCCGAGGTGCGAATGCTCACCGCCACCTTGTCCGGACGCACCTTTCAACAACGCGGCCAAGTTCGCGCACCAGGTGGCCCGACCGACCTGGAATGGCTCATTCAACTCCGCGAACTGTTCGACCAGTGGATTCGCTCCATTGAGTTGATCGACCGGAATCCGCGCCGCCGCCTCGTCACAGAAGCCAACCTTGTTCCGCTAGCGCAGGTGCGGCGTCCAGGAGCAGTCACGCGCAAGTATCTCCGAACCCACCCGGAGTGCCTGAAGTCACAAAGTAACGGCCCGCTGCGAATAGCCGGTAAAAGCTGGACTACCGCACGCCTTCCCGACGCACGCCGAAAGCTGGATCTACTCACCCCCGAGAATCTCTTTGTCGCGCACGCCTGCCAGCAAGTCGGGCGACGACTCCGTAGCATTCAGGCTCGATTGAGCCACGAAACATCCGGCGGCGAAGCATGGCAGAAGTTTATTTCGTCTGCCCAAACCACACTCCTGCGATTGGAGGCCCGAACTTTTCTAGCGGAGATAGTCACCCCGGAACACGCACCGTCCATTACCTTGGCGATGCACCTTGCTCCAGGCTACCGAGAGTTTTTGCGCGCTTGGAACCG
This sequence comes from Verrucomicrobia bacterium IMCC26134, assembly GCA_000972765.1. GTDB lineage: Bacteria > Verrucomicrobiota > Verrucomicrobiia > Opitutales > Opitutaceae > IMCC26134_A. Next base: position 3,053,788 of record CP011265.1, read on the forward strand.
CCTCCTTTCCCGACTCACACTAGACGGCGACGCACTGAAGCTGAGTGAAAAGAACGTAGCTACGCTCTACGAACTCTGGTGTTTCGTCGCGCTTGGTAATCTGTTGGGAAAAGAGCTCAACGCAGTTCCCCGCACACCGGACTGGCTCGCTATTGATCGTCGTGGAGTCGCGCTCAATCTACGGAAAGGAAGATGCTCAGAGCTGGTATTCGACACCGATTCCCGCGAAATCACCGTAAGCTACAACCGCTTTGAACGCACTCCGACAGGTGACTGTCGACCCGACAACACGCTGGAAATTAAACACAGCGGCTCAAAAGGACGCGCCTTTCGATACGTTTTTGACGCAAAATATCGTCTCCAAAACGACCAAGCCTATCTCGAGAACCATGGAGCGCCGGGCGTGCCGATGGACGTGATAACGAAGATGCACGCCTACAGAGATCAAATCGTCACCGAACTCCTAAGTCAGCAACACGGCGTTGATGAAGAATCACTGGTCTGGGATCTAGGCAATCGACGCTACATTCAACAAACGGTCGGTGCCTTCGCCTTGTTTCCCTACGCAGGCACCGACGCCGATCAGAACCGTTTCTTCAAATCTATCCACCAAGTCGGGGTAGGCGCACTGCCGTTCCTGCCAACGCGCCAAATCGAAGTGACGACTTTCGTGCGTCGTATGCTCTCTACAACTGACGAGAGCGTAGAGGACCAATCAATCGAACTGAGCAGTGCGGAGGAAAAAGCCCGCATTGTTAAAAGTCACGAATACGGCCTGCTCGGCATCGTCCGCGACCAAGACCAATTGGACTACGCCCTAAAGCACCGGATTTATCACATGCACTACACGGCACAGCAGCTGCGTCTGCGTGCCGACTTCATCGTGCTCATGATCAGCGCCTCGAAAGCAAGAGGAGCCCATGGCGCACTCTACCAAGCGAAAGTGCGAAGTGTGAATTTCGGCGCTCGTGGAGAAATTGCACCTTACCCACCCGGCGACGCCAACCGGCAAAAAGCCTGTAACTCATACGTCTGGTTCGAAACCGAAGAATGGAAGCCCATGCGGACGCCATTAGTCTATTCAGGTCACCCGCCGCATTTCGGCTTCACCACCCGCTTGGCCTTCGAAAACGCCCGGGACGTGCCCGACCTTCTCCTCGTGCGAGAACCCGAACGTAGAATGGCAGATGAACTACGAAATCACGGAGCAACGGTAAGCGTTTTTGATATTACTTCATCCACTGCATCGCCCTTCGATTTAGCATCACTCCGGTTGAGATTAGTAGCGCGGTGGCCGGACTCCTCCCGTGAACTCGAGATACGCTTCAATCCGAAACTCTCTGAATTCCGCTGGATGGGGTGTTCAACCAGTTGGGCTGATCTGATGTTTAAAACTCAGACCGTTATGGATGAAATGAGGGAAATGGCCACGAACAACTCACTTGGTTCAGCAAGCTAAAGTTGTTACTCAACCGCTGTATAATTTAAAATATCAGCGTAGTAAGCGTTAAACACGACCCATACCGAAATTAAGTGCCTCTCCACGACGCCCATAACCATTTTCAGGACGCGGCGCTCGCTCACCACCTCGACCGCATCGCCTCCGCCTGGCCCACCATCGCCGGCGAGCGTGGGGATATGGTCGTCAACGGCACCTACCCCGACGACTGGGCGGACGTCGCCGCCCTCGCCGTGAAACACTCTTTCGTTCGCCCCGCCTACGGCATTCACCCGTGGGACGCCGGCGATCCCCGCCCCGCCAACTGGCTCGCACACCTCACTGCCTTCCTCGACGCCGACCCTCGCGCCAGTGTCGGCGAGATCGGCCTCGACCGCTGGATGCTCGACTCCGCCCGACCCGACGACCCGCGCCTCGCTGGCGTCCGCCGCGCGCCGATGGCCGAACAGGTCTCGATCTTCCTCCCCCAGCTCGCCCTCGCCGCCACGCGCGACCTGCCCGTTACGATCCACTGCGTGCAAGCCTTCGGCGAACTGCTGCCGCTGCTCCGCGCCCATCCGCGCCCGCCGCGCGGCTTCCTGCTCCACGCCTACGGCGGCCCCGTCGAACTCGTGCCCGAACTCGTTGCGCTGGGCGCGTGGTTCTCCTTCAACCCCGCCTTTCTCGATCCTCGAAAAACCCGCCAGCAGGACGTCTTCCGCGCCCTGCCCGCCACTCGACTGCTTTGCGAAACCGACGCCCCCGCGATGATCCCGCCGCAAACCTGGCGAACCCACAAACTTCCACCCGCCGCCGACGGCGCACCCGTCAACCACCCCGGAAACATCGAGGCCGCCTACACCGGCCTCGCCACCCTGCGCGGCGTCGAATTCGCCACGCTCACCGCGCAGATTGCCGACAATTTCAGCCGCTTTTTTGGCCAGGCCCGGTAGCAATCAACTCCACCGCGACCTGCACCGCCGCGAGACCAAAGGCCGCCGTCACCCACACCGCCGAGCCAAAGCCGCTAGCACAATCCAGCCGTGTGCTGCTGCCCGGCTCCTTCTCCACCGCGCAGGTGCCGTCGGCCCAGGGAAACACCGGCGACTCCGTGCTCCACACCGCCCGCACGCCATAGCGCGCGCCCTCGCCGCCAGCGAAGCCGTGTTCCTTGCGCAGGGTCTTGCGCACCTGCCGCAGCAGGTCGTCGCCACCGGATTCACCGAGATCGCCCGTGCGCAGGCGCGTGCCGTCGCGTTTTCCACCCGCTCCGCCGAGCGTCACACAGGCCCTCCCGCGCGCCACGCAGCCCGCGATGAGCCTCGCCTTGTGGTCCACTGAATCGATGGCGTCCACGACCACCGAGAACTCGGACGCGAGCAGCCGCTCCGCGTTCGAGGCCATGTAAAACTCCTGCACCGCCTGGATGCGACACTCCGGGTTGATCGCCCTTATTCGCTCGGCCATCACATCCACCTTGGCGCGGCCGATATGCCCGTCCATCGCCGGGAGCTGCCGGTTGACGTTGCTTACGCACACCTCATCGAGGTCGATGAGCGTGATCGCGCCCACCCCGCTGCGAGCCAGCCCTTCGACGGTCCAGGAGCCCACGCCGCCGATGCCAACCACGCAGACGTGCGCCGCGTGCAAACGAGCCAGCGCCGGCCGCCCCAGCACTCGCCCCAGTCCGCCGAAGCGCGCCTCGTAGTTATCGCTCCATACATTGGTATTCATCGCTTTAAATGCGCCTCCACCGCAGCCACCGCGCGCATTTCTCGCTGCGGCCAATCGCCGCTCACTTCCACCCAGCGCAGGCCCAGCCGTTCAAGCGTTTCCAGCCAGAGGCGGCGGCACATGGCGCGCCCCTCGGCATCAGGGAAGCAACGCTGCGGATCCGCTGCCCAGGGCATATCAGTGTCACAAAACAGATATAAATCCATCGCCCGCGCCCGCCGCTCCGCCTCGGTCCGGACCCAGGGCGGACTAGCCCCGGGGAATAACAGGTCGTCCCAAATCAGGCAGGTGAGCAGGTCTGTGTCGTGGAACACCACTGGCGCGCCGCTCGCGGTTGCGAAGCGGACGGCGCGCTCCTCGCCCGCCACTTGTCCACGGCCGATGGCGTCGAGGTCCGCCGCCGTGATCACGCCGCCGTGGGTGTCCCAGTATTCCCGCACATATTCCGGCGACCACGGCGCGGAAAACCGCGCCGCCAAGCGCTCCGCGAGCGTGGATTTGCCGGTGGACTCCGGCCCGAAGAGCACAATGCGCAAGGGGGCACTCACGCGGATACGGCCTCCCTTGTCCGGGTTGCCGCCGTCTTTTCCGCACGCATCGTGCGCGCCCACTCCCGCCAGCCGGCGAAGGCAAGCACGAGATAAATTGCGTAGAGAAAAGCGGTGTAAGCCAGGTCTGCCGACCAGTAGGCCGCGATCGCCACCACGTTGACCGCCACCCAGACGGGCCAGTTCTCCACGTTTTTTCGAACCTGCAAAATTTGAGCCGCCATGCTGAACGAGGCGATGAATGCATCCCGATACGGCATCGCCGCGTTATTGTGCGCCTGCTGCCACGCCCCCCAGGCCAGGGTAAGCGCCGTCGCCGCCGCGAAGTAGCCGAACCGCGCCGGCCAGCCCAGCTTCGTCACCGGCAGCTCCGGCGCCGCGCCTTTGTGACGCACCCAGTGCCACCAGCCGTAAGCCAGTAATACGAAGAAAAAGCCCTGCAACCTCGCGTCGGCGTAAAAGGTCGCGGCCCAAAAAAGTTTTGCCTGCACCGCCACCGCCGCCAGGCCGACCGGAAAGGCCCACAGGCTGCGCCGCACCATCAGCACCACGCCGGCAATGCCGAGCACCAGGTTGACCTGATCCAAGGGCCGCGCCGTCGTCAGCCCGTCCCAGATAGTTTGCAGAATGGTATTCACGCGCGCCTTACTTCTGTCCCGCGACGAAGGCCTCCAGCGCCTCGCGTGTGACCGCATGTCGGGCCGCGCAGCGGGGACATTGAATGGTGACCACCGGATCTCCGGCGAACAGCCCCTCGGGGTCGGTCCGCATCACCGGAGCAAGCACCTCGAGCATGCGGGCCTGGTTACACCCGCAGTGCCAGCGGCACACCCGCGTCTCGAGCAGGCTGAGCGTTTCATTCTTCTCCATCGCGCGCACCTGCTCGACGTCCAGGGTGGCGAACCACGCGGCGTCACAGTCGGGGTGCTCGCAGACCAGCGCGAACTCCTCTTCACCGAGCTGGAAAAACCGCCCAGGCCGCTGCTCGCTCTGGGCGTAGAACTTCTCCACCGCCACCAGCGGGTCGGAGCCGATAAAATTCACCGCGCTGCGGCGCGAGGGCTCACGACGGCGCACCACGTCGCAGTAAAAAACATTCTCTGGCAGCTCGCGCACATTCTCGTCGAAAACACGTCCGGTCACGGTGCCGAGTTCGTTGTCACCGGTGAGGAAGAGATTCACCCGCGGCTCCTGAAAGTTGATCGTCCACGCGACCATCTCGTTGCGCGGGCGTGAGGCGCAGTGCAGGACGAAACCCGCCAGCGCCCGCTTGAACATGGCGTCGTGCGCCTGCGCCGGATGCACTTTGTTAGCACCCAGATGCAGGTAATAGTCCACGTAGAGTTCGGACAGGTTTGCCCGGGCCACGAGCACGTTGCGCTCGCGCACGAAGTGAGTCAGCACTTCATGCCCGGGCTCCGCAGGGTTCACAGGGGTCGATTCAACCATAGTTGGGGCCAAACAGAGCCACCCCGCCGCGCTTGTCCACCGTGGAAGCAGTCCGCCTTCGCACCCAGCGCGGCAAAAAGCACCAAAAACTCATTCGCAACCGACACCTGATCTTAACTTTTAAAAGGGCGAACGCACTTGGCATAACGCCTGCATTGGGCATATATAACAACTGTCACCATGACCGCCTCCCATCACATCTGCGCTTCCCGCCTCCACGGTGCTTCGACGACGAAGACCGCGTTGCGCCACGCCGGTATGCAAGGCTGCCAACAATCATGGTCCAAACGCCTGCCCGCCCCGGGCCGACGAATCTGAAGGCCGCTCTGAGAGCGGTCCCGCTTTAAAAAAAGCCAGATTCTTCACCACCCGGAGGCCCCCCAGCCCCCGATACGTATCCTCATTATCTTCCCCCCCCCTTCCCTCTCTCCGATTTCTCTCCCACACATCATGAACACGATCCTACCGCCTCAGCTCCTTGGCAAACGTCGTCTGGCCTCTGTCGAGTCCCTCCCGCTGGGAGAGACCCGAAAGCCACACTACGACTGCCAACAGCACGGCGAGCATCTGGCGATCGATGTTTTTTTGCCCGGTGTAGACGCTTCGGGCGTGGAAATAATCGTGCGGGGTCCCGATCTGATTGTCGTAGGCCGCAAGTGCCACGTCGTGCGGGTCAACTTCGCCGCCGCCCACCTCGAAAGCGCCCAGCTCGATTATGAGCTCCGGCTGCGGCTTGGTCGTGATCTCGATTACGCCGCTCTGGAGGCCAAGTTAAACGACGGCATCCTCGCCTTGCTCATCCCCAAACGGGCGCACCTCGACGCGGCTGCCTAAACGCTGCCTCTCGCCCCCCGTCCCGCAAAGATGCGGGGGCTTGCCGCCCGAACAGGGCATGCTTTACCCATCAATCTACGACCTTGTGGTGGATGCACCAACGCGTGAGTCCGACGACGTCACGCAAACCAAGTTTATCGTATATGTTGGCACGATGCTTTTCCACCGTGCGCGGGCTCAGCACGAGCTTGGAGGCAATCTCCTTCGAAGACATCCCCGCCGATACCATGCGCACGATATCGAGTTCACGCGCAGTCAACTCCTCCGGCGTATAGTTCACTTCCACACCGGAAATCACGACCGGAAGCGAGGCTTCAGACCGCGCCAATCCAGCGGAACTCGAATAAACCAGCCCTCCGGCGAGAATCTTCACAATGCCGTCGGCGATCTCCTTGACCGTGGCAGATTTATCAAGGAACCCGCCCACCCCCAGTCGAAGTAACTCCGAAGGCAGCTCTTTTCTAGGCTGCGCCGTCAGTAACATCACATGCAGGGAAGGTGAAATCGGCCGCACCCGGGTGATCAGCTCGATGCCTTCCATGTCGGGCAGCATCAAGTCAAGCAGCAGCGCATCGGGTTTATGCTCCAGACACATCGCCACCCCCTCCGCTCCGGTTTTCGCCTCCCCGACCAGCTCGATCATGTTCAATTTGCGCAAAACCTCCCTTAAAAACCGACGGTAAACCGGATCGTCTTCCACGATCAGCAAGCGGACTCGAGCGGTTGAAGAATGCGAAGTCATCTAGGGGTATAGTTACGAATGCCAGAGAGGGTTTGCAGCTTTGGTCGAGAATGTCCACCCCGCGCGCCGTCCAAATGATCAGGCATCCGGCACCAGCCAATGCAGCCCGCCCTCCGCACCTTCGGCCTGCGCCAGCAAAGGAGCGAGATACCTCACCAGCGAACGCATCGCTGTTTCGGCACCCCAGGGCGGATTCAATACCAACACCGCGCTGCCCCGCATCTTCAGGCCCGACTGTTCCCCACCCACCGTGAGCTCCAGCGTGTAACAGGGCGGCAACTGCTTGATCGCAAGAAGCTGACGGTAGAAATCCGCCAGTTTCGCGCGGGTGGTCATTGGATACCACACCGCGATCGTCGCAGCGGGCATGCGCACGAGTGCGGCCGTGATCGTGGCGATGATACGCGTCCACTCGTCCTGACTTTCGTAAGGCGGATCGATCAAAACCAGCGTCCGCCGTTCCGGCGGCGGCAGCGCCGCCTTTACCCCCTGATAGCCGTCGAGCGCCTGCACGCTGACTTTTTTTAAACCAAGGAATTCCTGAGCCAGCGCCGCCGCTTCGTCGGGTTGCGCCTCGTAAAAGATCGCGCGGTCCTGTGGACGGAGGAGTCCCTGCGCGAGCCTCGGCGAGCCAGGGTAAAACCTCGGGCCGTCCGACACTCCTTTGTCATCCTGTGTGGCAGGGGCTGCTTCGCCGGCTTCCTCCGAAAACGCCGTGCGTGCAAACGCATCAAACAAGCGCACTTGCTCCAGGTAGTCTGCCAGCTCCGCAGGCATATCCGTGCGCGACCAAAGGCGGCCGATGCCGCCTGGCCATTCCGGCGAGCGCGGTTGGGTCAACCCGCTGGCCGCTGCCCCCAGATCATAACCGCCCCGGCCTGCGTGAGTATCGATGTAGAGGAAGCCTTTTTCCTTCACCTGCATACTGCGCAAAAGCCGCACCAGCACGGCGTGCTTCATCACGTCCGCGAAGTTGCCGGCATGGAATTGATGGCGGTAATTCACGCCTTGAGCGCCAGATCGACCGCCACCACCGGCACTTTGACTACCGTTTTACGGACCACTGCTGGCGCGCCATCCGCCAGGGAGGGCATGTGCGCGTCCGCGGGAAAAAACACCGCGACTTCGCCTGCCGGCACTTTGAGCGTAGAGCCTTCGGAACAGGGCGCGAAAAAAATCAGGTCTTTCGCAGGCCGCAAATCTTCCGCGATCGCCAGCTTGGTCACCTCGATCACGCCCATCAACTCACGCCCGCTGACCACCACTTGAACATCAATATAGTCTTGGTGTGCCTCCCAGCGTCCCTGTGCCGGCCGTTTGGCCATGTAGGCCTGTTCAAGCGCGAAGACACCGCCGCCCAGCTCCACCCGCTCCGTCTCATCCACCGGCACCGCCGCAAGTCGCGCCGACTCGGGAGTGCCCGGAGTAAGGCACAGTTGCACATAGTCGAAAGCCCGCCGGAAAGCGGGGGAACTCGCCAGTTGCGATCGGACCGTGGATAGAGAGCCAAAGACAGCCATGTTCGGAATAGGGTTTATGTAGGCAATTAATCCACGCCGCAGTCCCCTCGCTGGCAAGCGTGGAGGCGCCCGGCCCCTACCACTTGGGCCAGCCGGACACCGGAGGAGAAAAAAAGCCCGGCGGCACTTCGGGATTGGCGACCATCTCCGTGATCTCAGTCTCCGTTATCAACCGCTCTCCGCTCTGCACCCGGATACGGAAAGGCTGCAACACCCCCGCAACCGGACGAAAATCGCTGTAATACGTCTCCACGACGGCCATCCTCCCCCTCACAACCTTGCGTTGATCGCGTCGAACCACCAGCAGCGTCTCTTCATCCAGATAAAGCGTGTAAGACGCCGTCAAACGCACCGTCGCGAGCAAACGCAGACAGGGTCGCACTTCCCCCTCCGTCCGCCCGGCGTCCTCGAGCTCGATGCCACGCGAGCGGAATTCGTAAAGCAGGTCGTCGAACTCCGCCTCCATCACAAAGTCCGCCTCTGACGCGGCCGACAAGCGGGCGGGTGAAGCCAGCAGGTCTGTTTTTTGCCACGGCGCATGCACCCCGTCGAAAACACGCACCAACGTGCCGGAGTCCCCCAGGGTCTCAATTCGTATGCTGCGCGGCCGCGCCGCATACAGGATGAAGGGGAACTCTTTACCGTTGATACGCGTCACCCCGGTCGCGCGCAGCGCGTGAAGCGCGGCCTGTGCTTCGCGCCCTCCCGTCGCCTCAAGATGCACCCGTGATAAATCATCGGCAAAATCCGCCCGTGCCGGGCTCGCTCCCGCCACGACACCCAGAAGGATCGCCCCGGTCAGCTTTAAGCTATTCTGATTCCATCGCATCATTTCATGCCGTCTTCGTATCCCGCCCGTGACAAGCCTCTAGCTGCGCCGGCCGGCTTGCGGGACTATTTGGCCTGCGCCGCAACACCCAGATCCGTGTGCCATCCCTGTTTGCGCTCGCGCCCCCGCCCTCGCCCCGCTTTACCCGCTAGCATGGCAATGGAATTTGGTTGGTGGGTCCGCGACGACCCCGAGCAAGGCAAGTATCAGGTGTTGGCCGTGTTTCACGGCGGTAATGTCGTGTGGACCCGCAAGCAGGGTCACCACACGCCATGGGAGCCGCTTACCCCCATCACCTCCGAGCTCTGGGACAAGCTCATCGCCGAGGCCAGCGACCGCGTGCCCCGCCGCCTGATGTCACCCAAGCAATTCGACGAGCTTAAACGTGTCCGCGCCAAAACCGAGGACCTCGGCTCCCCCACCACGCTGAAACGCGGCGCTCACCTCAAGCGCGCCAACGACCAGCCGTAGTGCTGCCGCTAAGTGCTAGAGACAAGTTGCCAGAGGAGAGTGACTGGAGACTAGCGGCTGGTTTCCAGCCGCCCCCAGATGTAACGGAAGGCCCCCGAGAACTCCCGCGCGCGTTCCCGCACCGCCAGGTCCACTTCCGCCGGCTCATACCAGGCTCCGTCCATGATCTCCGCCGGGTGCAGGCGAAAAGGCCCTTCGTGCTCCAACCGGTAAACCCACACGAACTCCCAGCCCGTCTGCGCACACGCCTCCAGCCGCAGCCAGCGCTCCGGGGGCGCGCTCAACGCCAACCCGATCTCCTCCCCCAGCTCGCGCACCGCCGCCGCATCGTAATCTTCGCCAGCGTCGAGATGCCCCGAACAGGAGGAATCCCAACGCCCGGGCGCCACGTCCTTCGCCATCGAGCGACGCTGTAAAAAAACCCGTCCCGCCCGGTCAAACACCAGCACGTGAATCGCCCGATGCAGCAACTTCTGCGCATGGACGTCAGCCCGGCGCGCCTGGGAGGTCACGCGATCCTGCCCGTCGACCACGTCGAAAAGCTCGTCCGCGCGCTGCGCCACCGTGTCGTCCTTTACTTTCACTTCCATGTATGCCCTTTCGTGACCTTTAAATCGCCCGCCCGCCATGCCTAAAATTGACGTCAATCAAGTCGCCGAGATCCTCAAACGCAACGATATCGACCCCGCCCTGCTCCGCCAGATCGTCGAGGAGATGAATCAGGCCGTCGAGCCGGAGCTCGACGAAGAAAAGCCGCCCGCGGTGAAAAAACAGTTCTCCATCGTCGTCTCCGACCCCGACCACCAGCTCCCTGAAAAAGCCGAGTTCACCGGCTGGGTTTTCCAGATTCCCGAGGACGCCTCCGTCACGAGCACCACCGAGCGCATCCACAAGGCCGCCTACGAATTCAACACGACCAAGAAAGGTCGCATGATGCCCGCCAAGACCATGGCCGACGCCATCGAGAACATCCCCGCCAAGGTTTTTAAGGAACAGCAGGTCTGGATCAAAACCAAGGCCCCCGTCTTCGTCATCCGCACCGACAACGAGATCCCGACGGAAAAATCCGACAGAAAGACCCGCCGCGGCAGCCTGGACTGAAGCGCGTCGGGTTTTTGAAACATCACTGGTGCGGGTGGAGGGAGTCGAACCCTCGTCTCATGCTTGGGAAGCACGCATAATAGCCGTTATACTACACCCGCGAAATCAGCGACGGCTCAAACTCCTACGCGGCCGGCCCGCCGCTGCAACTTCCTTTTGGCGCGACCTTGGAACTCGTTTCTCAGACGTAGTCCCGCCGCCCGTCCAGCGCGCTCTTGAGCGTCACCGCGTCCGCATACAGCACCCCGCCGCCACTCGGCAGCCCGAAGCCGATGCGCGACACCTTGATCGGCGCGCCGCCCGCCGCCGTCTCCGCCGCCAGATGCTGCGTGATAAAGTGGCACGTCGCCTCACCCTCCACGTCGTTCGACAAGGCCAGGATCAACTCCCTCACCTCGCCCGAGCGCACCCGCGCCTCCAGCGCCGCGAAATTAATGTCCGCCGGGCCCACGCCCTGGATCGGCGAAAGCCTCCCGTGCAAAACGTGGTATACCCCGCGATACGCGCCCGAGCGCTCCATCGCCACCAGATCAGGCACGTGCTCCACCACACACACCACCGCGCCATCGCGACGGGCATCCTCGCAGAGGTTGCAAAGCTCGCCTTCGGCCAGATTGCCGCAGCGCGAGCAACGGCGCACCGTGCGCGCCGCCGACTCCAGCGCCGCGACCAGCGCCGGCAGCTGTGCCGGCTTTTCCACCAGCAAATGCAGCGCCATGCGCTCCGCCGACCTATACCCCACCCCTGGCAGTTGCTTCAGCGCCTGCTGGAGTTTCTCAAAGGCCGGCGTCATCTCAAATACCCGGGACAGGCTTAGAACATCCCGGGCATCTGGAAGGCCGAGGTGACCTTGCTCATCTCTTCCTCGTTGAATTTCTTGGCCGCGACCGCCGCCTCCTGCACCGCCGCGAGGATCTCGGACGACACCAAAGCGGCGTCCTCCTTGAGGAACTCGGCGTCCACCTTCAACGCGATGAACTGTCCTGCTCCGTTGATCTTGATCTGCACCGCGCCGCCGCCGCGTGTGAAATCAATCTCCTTCGAGGCGAGCTGCGCTTGCAGCACCTCGATCGATTTTTGCATTTTCTGGGCTTGTTTGAGAAGTTTTCCGACGCCGGCCATGGTAGTGAGTGTGGTTAAGGGTTATCTGCTTTAAACAAAAGCGAGGCCTCCAGCGCAAAGACTCCCACGCTTTCTTCAACCTGAAACTGGACTTCGTTTCAGTCTGCCGCCGCGAGCACCTCCGCATAGCCTTCGCGAAAAGTCCGCTTTGCCGCCCGCCAACCCAGCTCCTTACGCGCCCGCGCCGCGTCCACGATGCGATCGGGCGTCACCGCCCGCCGCCCGCCCGCCGGCTGTCCGGTAAACCGCGGCATCTCCACGCCCAAGCGCTTCGCCAGCCAGGCCACCACCTCGCCTTTTGTCGCCTCCCCTTCATCTGCCAGATTGAAAATCTTCGCCCCACCGCCAACCGGCCGGCCCGCCGCTTCGCCAAACGCCGCCCAAAGACCCGCCACGATGTCGTCGCGGTGGATCAGGTTAAGATGCATCTCCTCCCGCCCCGCCACCTCGCCGCTCCGCACTTGCTCCAGCAGATGCGTGCGCCCGGGCCCGTATATCCCCGCCAGCCGCAACACCGTCGCCGCCCCCGGCCACGCCGCCGCCACCCGCTCCGCCTCGATCAAGGCCTGCGTCGTCTCCGCCGCGCCGCCCGCCGGGTCAGTCTCGGTGACCCGCACCCCGCCATCTTGGGGATACACCGACGTGCTGCTCGTGTAGATGAGCGGCGGCACGCGTCCGGCTGCCGCAATCCCGCGCACCCACCCGGAAACACTGCGCAACCCTTCCACATAACTGCGCCGGTAACCATCCACGCCGCCCCCGCCCGCCGCCACCGTCACCGCGACGAGGTCCACGTCACCCGCGAGCTCCGGCCACCAGGCCGCGTTGCCAATCTCGCCCACAATCACCGCCGCACCCGCCGTTCGCAGCTCGGCCGCCGTCTCCGCGTTGCGCGTCAAGGCCGTCACCCGCAGCCCCGCCACCAGTGCCTGCCGCGCCAGCGCGCCGCCCACATAACCCGCACCCAACACCGCGAGGTGCTTTCCGCGAAACGAAGTTGGCCCCGACTCATTCATGTTCATTGTATCACCTTACCATGCCCACGGTCCTTGTCATCTTGCCAGAGGGTTTTGAAGAACTCGAAGCCGTCGCCCCCATCGACGTCCTTCGCCGCGCCGGCGTCTCCGTCACGGTCGCAGCCCTCGGTTCCGACCGCCGCGTCACCGGACGCAACGCGATGGTGATGGAGGCGGACTGCCTGCTCGCCGAGCTCCCTTCGCCTCCACCCACCGCCGACGCCTTGTTCCTGCCCGGCGGGCCCGGGGTAGCCCGCCTCCGCGCCGACCCCCGTGTGCGTGCGCTCGTGCTCCAGCACCACACCGCCGGGGCCTGGATCGCCGCCATCTGCGCCGCACCGGTCGTGCTCCACGACGCCGGCCTGCTCGCCGGCCGACGCTACACCGCCCACCCCAGCGTCGCAGGAGAGCTCACCGCCATCCTCGCCTCCGAGCGCACGGTCATCGACGGCAAAATCCTCACCTCCCGGGGCGCCGGCACCGCCCTCGACTTCGGACTCGCCCTGGTCGCACAGCTCACCTCGCCTGCCACCGCCACCGAAATCCACCGCGCGATCTGCGCATAGTTAATCCCCCCATGCCCACCGCACGTTCCCGTTCCGCCTCCGAGCCCCCCTTCGACCTCATCGTCATTGGCGGCGGCTCCGCCGGCTTCAACGCCGCCCGCGTCGCCGCCGACCTCGGCAAACGCGTCGCCATTGTGGACGGGGCCAAACAACTCGGCGGCCTCTGCATCCTCCAAGGCTGCATGCCCTCCAAAACCCTCCTCTACGCCACCGAGATCCTCCATCACGCCCAACACGCCGCCCCCTTCGGCCTGCGCATTCCCTCCGCCACCGTGGACATGAAGGCCCTTCACGCTTGGAAAAAACACGTCATCGCCGACTTCGCCGGCTACCGCGCCAAGGCCATGACCAACGCGGAGCGCTTCACCCTTTTTCGCTCCCACGCCCGCTTTGTCGATGCGCACACCGTCGAGCTCACCGACGGACGCCGCCTATCGGCCAGTCACTTCCTCATCGGCACCGGCTCCCGTGTATCGAGCCCTCCGATACCCGGCCTCGTCTCCACTCCAGCCTGGACGAGCGACGATGTGCTGGACCTCGATTTCGCGCCCAAGAGTGTGATCGTGCTCGGCGGCGGCATCGTCGCCTGCGAGCTCGCCCAGTTTCTGCGCCGCATCGGCAGCCGCGTCACCCTGGTCCAGCGCAGCAAAAACATCCTCCGCGACCACTCCGCCGCCGCCAGCGAGGTCGTGCAACAGGCCTTCCGCGACGAGGGCATCGACCTCCATACCGACACCCAGATCGAAAAGATCGCCGCCCTCCCCGCCGGCGGCGTGAGCGTCACCTTCCTCAGCGCCGGCAAACGCACCGTTCGCCGCTCCGATCACCTTTTCAACGCCCTCGGCCGCGAGCCCAACACCGCCTCGCTCAACCTCGCCGCCGCCGGCGTGAAAACCACCCCGGCCGGCCGCATCTCCGTCAGCCGTTTCCAGCAGACCAGCCAGCCCCACATCTACGCCGGCGGCGACGTCTGCGGCCCTTTCGACATCGTTCACCTCGCCGTCGCCCAAGGCGAACTCGCCGCCCGCCACGCCTTCCTCGCTCCCGCCGCGCGCAAGAAACTCAAACCCGTCGACCACGCCCTTCTGCTCAATGTCGTCTTCACCGATCCTCCACTCGCCACCATCGGCGTGCCCGAGCACGAACTCGTCGCTCAAAAGGTGCCCCACCTCGTCGCGAGTTACCCCTTCGACGATCACGGCAAATCCATCCTCATGCGCCAGACGCGCGGCTACGTGAAGGTGATCGCCGAGCCCAAGCGCGGCCGCATCCTCGGCGCCGAGATCGTCGGCCCGCAGGCCGGCGAGTTGATCCACTGCTTCAGCGGCCCGCTGGCGATGAAGGCCACCGTCCACGACCTCCTCCGCGCCCCGTGGTATCATCCGACTCTGGCCGAGATTCTCACTTACCCCTTGGAAGAGCTGGCCGAAAAAACCCCCGTGTCCCGCCAAGGGTCGTAGAAGCGCGGATCGAGCGGCAAACCCGGAATGAGATCAGGGACACCGATTGACCCTAGCGACTCCACGCCGTGTTCAAATATCAGTCCCTCTTTATGGAACCGGATTCGTGGAAATCAGCGCGATGCGGAGACCCAGGTTGCCGTAGTGAAAATCTGGCGAGGAATAGCCGCGGCACGACGAGCGACTGCACACCGCCACATCATACCAGCCGCCGCCGCGAGCCACGCGGGCAGTGCCGTCAGGTGTGCCGGTCGGATCAGTGACGGTGCCACCGGGAAACCCGCTCACATACCAGTCGCTGCACCACTCCCAGACATTGCCGTGCACGTCATGCAAGCCCCAGGCGTTGGGCAGGCGTTTCCCCACCTCGTGGGTGCTTGAAAGACTGTTGGCGACATACCACGCCATGGAATCAAGATCACCGGCGTAGGCGCTCGTTCTCCCGGCGCGGCAGGCATACTCCCACTGCGCTTCGGTCGGCAGGGTGAACACATAGCCGTCCGGCAGGTGCCCCGCCGCCCGTTCACGAGCCGTGAGTTTCTGGCAAAACGCCATCGCATCATCCCAGGAAATATTCTCCACCGGCAGCCGTTCGCCTTTGAAAAGGCTCGGATTCTTAGGCATCAGCAGGCGCCACTCGGCCTGGGTGATCTCATATTTTCCGATCCAAAACGGGCGGCTGAAAATGACCTTGGTCTGGGGGCCTTCATCGCGAAATCGGCCGACCTCCGACGCCGGGCTGCTCATGACAAAACTACCGGCCGGGATCGCCACCAGCTCGATCCCGATCGCGGCGGAAAGTTTGGCATTATCCGCCTGCGTCTCGGCCACCCAGCGGGCCGCTTCCACCTGCGCCGCCTCCACCTGCACGGCGTCGGCTTGCACGATCTTTTCCGGCACCACCTTTTGCGGAATCCTCAGCAACCCCTTGCGCTCGAGGATCACGAGGGACTTCTGCACCAATTCGTCGGAGCTCGAATCAAAACCGAGCTCAAGCAGCTTGGTGCCGGCATCGGTGGCCTCTGGAACATGGTTAAGCTCCAGCGCCACGACCACCCGCTGGGATAAGCACCAGCCCGTCTGGGCGTGCCCGACCGGCAGCGCGCGCAGCAAGAGAGCGCTCTTCGCCATGAACTCTTCAAGGAAACCTCGACGTTGATCCGAACCGGTCGTGCTGGCCTGGACGTCATCCCAAACCAGCTTCAAAGCGAGGATCTGGCGTGTGAGCACCGGATCATCTGTTGAAGTCGTCGTCGCGACCGGCGCCGGCGTAGTGACGGTGACCGCGGGTGTCGTCGCGAACGTATCCGCGTGCAGATTTGCCAAGCCCAGCAACAAGAGGAGAAACCCACGGCAAAGCGGGGAACAGAGACAGGCGGATTTTTTCATTTTATCTAAGGGGGTTGAAAAAAGTGACGGCACCATAAGTAAGCGGATCCACCTATGGGACCGTGTTTCAGGGATATCGAGCCCATAAGCACCTGCTGGATCGGCCTGACGATCCAGACCGAGCTGCGGCCTCCCTTGATTTCTTTTCGTGTCTTTTACCCTGATTCGTGGGCAACCTTACCCCATGGCCAAATCCAAGTCCGCCCCCAAAACCTCCGCAGCTCCCGCCGCAGCGACCGTTCCCGCCTTCCTCGCGGAGCTCCTCGCCGCCCGTTCTCCCTCCGGCGCCGAGCAGGAGGCGCAGGCCGTTTTCGACCGCCACGTCAAACCCGCCGCCGACACCTACACCAACGATGCCCTCGGTAACCGTCTCGCCAGCCTCAATCCGCCCGGCGACCCCGTGCTCATGCTCGCGGGCCACATCGACGAGCTCGGTCTGCAGGTCAGCTACGTGAACAAGGACGGCTACCTTTACTTCAACACCATCGGCGGCCACGACCGCATCATGATCCCAGGCCGCCGCGTGATCATCTCCACCCAAAACGGCCCCGTCCTCGGCGTCACCGGCAAGCGCGCCATCCACCTCATGGACGAGGCCGACCGCAAAAAAGTCCCCGAGATCCACGAGATGTGGATCGATATCGGCGCAAAGACCAAAAAAGAGGCTCTCGCCCGCGTGCGCATTGGCGACGTCGCCACCTTCCAGCAAGGCTTTGAACTGCTTCACGGCACCGTGGGCGTCGCCCGCGCCTTCGACGACAAAGCCGGAGCCTACATCGTCGGCGAGACGCTCCGCCGCCTGGCCCCGCAACGCAAAAAACTCGCCGCGCGCGTCGTCGCCGTCGCCACCGCACAGGAGGAAATCGGCGTGCGCGGCGCCACCACCGCCGCCTACGCCGTCAACCCGCACCTCGCCGTCGCAGTCGATGTCGGCCACGCGACCGACCATCCGGACTGCGACCCGCGCAAGCATGGCGAGACCACCCTCGGCGGCGGCCCGATTATCTGCCGCGGACCCAACATCAGTCCTTTCATCTACGACCGTCTCGTCGCCTGCGCAAAACAGCTCGGCATCCCGCACCAGTTCGAGGCCGACCCGCGCCCGACTGGAACGGACGCCCGCGCCATCCAGATGGGACGCGGTGGTGTCGCCACCGGCCTGCTCAGCGTGCCGCTGCGCTACATGCATACGCCGAGCGAACTGGTGGACCTCGCCGACATCGAGCACACCGTGCAACTGCTCGTCGCCTTCGCGCTATCGCTCAAGGCCGGCGAGCACGGCCACTGGTAAGCAAAAAAGTCCCGTCGTCCGCGAAGACAACGGGGTTTTATTTATCAGGTTGCGCTGTGCGTCGGCTCAAAACGCATACGCCGCCGTCACGCCAAACTGACGGGGATCGGCGCGGCTCTCGTAGCGGGAGGAGATGCCGGCATTCCAGGCCGCGGGAGTATTCGCGAAATAAAACACCCGCTTCTCATAGCCCTCTTCCAGGAGGTTGCGCGCCCAGAGGCTCACCCGCCAGCCGGCCCGGGCGTAGCCAAGGCTCGCGTTGACCACTTCGTAGGCGCTGCGTTTTTCGTTGTTTGTATTCGAGTCGTAGTAGTCGCCGCGCGCAACCAATTCGACGCGGCCAAAGAAGCCGGTCGGCTTGGAATAACGCAGGCCGACGGTGTAGCCGTAAGCCGGCACGTTGGCCAGTTCGCGGCCGCCACCGGAGTTGCCGTTGCTCAGCACGAAGGTGTCGATGTCCGACCGCATCAGCGCGAGGCTGCCATCGGCCGACCAGCCGTCGGCGAATGAGTAGGTGACTGCATCCTCCAGCCCGTAAATCGAGGCGGTGTCGGCATTGTCGGTGAAGAAGCGGTAGCTGCCTCCGTAGCCGGCCGAATCGCGCACCTGGGTGTGCTCCCGAGCGGTATAGAAGGCGGTGAGCTGGTTGCCCACGCCAAGGTCCGCCCACCGGCTGCGAAGGCCGGCCTCGTAGTTCCAGAGCTGCTCGGTCGCGTAGGTCTGGGGATCGATCGCGCTGATGCGCGAATCCGTGGCGACGCCGCCTGCCTTGTAGCCGCGCGCCACCGAGGCGAAGAGCAGCTGCCCGGGCTTCAAGTCATGCTCCAAGGTGAGTTTTCCGCCCAGGAGTGTGTCGTCAAACTGCGGCGCGATCCGGTCGAGGGAGGGACCGGAGTTGGCGAGGTTGGCGTCGTTGCGGGCGCTGCCGTTGATGTCCACCCGCTCGACGCGCAGACCGAGTGTGAGACGGTCGGTGGAACTGAAGTCATGGCCGGCCTGGCCGAAGGCGGCGGCGTTGGCCGAACGGTAGTAGGTGTCCATGAAGCCGCGACTGGCGAAACCGGGCTCGGCGTAGTCGGAGACAAAACGTCCGCTCTCGTTGATATGCGCGGCGTAGAGGCCGGCCGTCCAGCGGTCGATGAGGCCGAGGGCGTCCGCCGTTTCGACTGAATCGAAGCGCAGCTCCTGGCTCCAGGTATCGCGGTCGCGGCGGAGATCGGCGAAGCCGGAGAAGCCGTCGGTGAGGTTGATTGGAGGCGTGTCCGTCCAGGCGGTCCAGTCGGCGTCGTAGCTGTAAACCGAGTCGGTCGAGGCGTAACTTATCACCGTCGTGAGGCGCACGTCCTGCCAGCCTGAATACACGCCGCAAAGGCTGCCGGCGAGGGACACCTGCTCGTCGCGACCAGGCTGGTCGCTGAAGGTGCGACGGGAGGCGTTGGCGAAGGAGAACTCGTCGAAGCCGTTGTTCACGTTGGCGAAGAACGCAGTTCCGTCCCAGGTCCAGGCCGAGGAGGGTTTCCAGGTCGCGCGCAGGCGGGAGGAGAATTCGTTCTGCGCGTTGCTGCGGCCGAGGAGGGCGTTGGTATGAAACCCGTCGCTGGCGTGCTGCTGGAGCGCGACGCGGAAGGTGAGCTTGTCGGGCGTGTTTTTCAGCAGAGGCCCGCCAAAAGCGAGGCCACCCTCGAAGAGCCGGTCGGTGCCGGCGGTGCCCTCGACCTTGCCGGTCCAGTAGGGCGTGGGGGCGTTGGTCACGAGCTGGACGACGCCGCCCGCCGCGTTGGCCCCGAAGGCGCCCGCCTGCGGGCCGCGCAGGACCTCGACCTGGCGCACGTCAAAGGTGCCGCCGACCGTGCCGAGGCCGGTGAAATCGAGGTCGTCCACCTTGAAGACGACCGAGGAGTCGGGGGTCTCGCCCTCATACTGGGAGTTTTCGCCGATGCCGCGGATCTGGAAGTAGCGCGGGCGGGAGGTGCCGCCGGTCCAGGTGAGGTTGGGTATCTGGTCCGCGAGGTCGCCGAAGTGGCGCACGCCGTCGGAGGCGAATTTATCGCCGTCGTAAACGCTCACGCTGGCCGCGATGCGTTCCAGCGGGGTTTCCCACAGGTCGGCGATGACGACCACCGGTTCCAATTGAACGACCTGCTCGGCGGCAGGTTGAGTCGCCGCCGCAAAGGCGGCGGGCTGAGCTTCTATGGCTCGGGCGCTAATGGTAAGAATCGCGCCGAGGAGGAGGATCTGTGTCGGGAGTCGCATGGTGTGACTGTGGCCCGACCCAAATCGGACTCCCGGGGAGAAAAGAGGACGGTGCCCGTGCGACTATCGCACGGTGAAAACACCGCCCCGCTGTTTCCTTCGCCGGTATAATCCGTTTCAGGTTCGAAGGGTCGAGCGGTCGAGCGCACCGCAATCTCAGCCTGACGCATCAGGCACCCCTACAGGCAAGCCGCAGAGAAAGTGCCGCCGGCATCGACACGCAAGCGTAAGTTTTTCCAGCCTGATTATTTCACGCCGCTCGCCAAGCGGTCAAAGCAGAGCCCGGGCGGGCGTCGCCGGCAAAGACTCTGCCTGCACCGGAGTGGCCGTGAACGAGTAACGGAAAGTGTGGCCCTCGTAGTTCTTAAAAACGATCTCCGTATCGGTGATTTTCTCCACGTAGTCCGGATTGATCGGCACTTTTCCGCCACCGCCGGGAGCATCTATGACGTATTGCGGAACGGCATAGCCGGTGGTGTGGCCGCGCAGCGCCTGGATGATCTCCAGCCCTTTGCGCACATCGACTTTGAAATGAGACCCGCCCGTAATCAGGTCCATCTGGTAAAGGTAATAGGGCCGCACTCGCATCCGCAGCAGGCGATGCACCAGCGCCTTCATGACCTCGACGTCGTCATTCACGCCGCGCAACAACACACTCTGGTTGCCCAAAGGCACGCCGGCGTAACTGAGCCGCTCGCACGCCGCCTTCAGCTCGGCCGTCGCCTCCCTCGGGTGGTTGGCGTGGATGCTCATCCAGATCGGGCCGTGCTTTTTGAAAATCTCGCACAACTCCGGCGTGATGCGCTGGGGCAGAAACACCGGAATGCGCGAGCCGATGCGGATAAACTCCACATGCGGGATAGCCCGCAAACGCCCCAGCAAATGGTCGAGCTTTCGGTCGCTCAACAAAAGCGGATCCCCGCCCGAGAGCAGCACGTCGCGCACCTCGGGATGAGACTCGATGTAGCGCAGACCTTGCTCGTATTCGGGATGGAAATTGTAGTCCTGCGCATTCGAAACCAACCGGCTCCGCGTGCAATACCGGCAATACGCCGCGCAGCGGTCCGTCACCAGAAACAAGACGCGATCCGGATATCGGTGCACCAGCCCCGGCACCGGCGAGTGCTCGTCCTCGCCCAGTGAATCCAGCATCTCCTCGGCGTGAAGCTGTGTCTCGCCCGAACGCGGGATCATTTGCAGACGGATCGGGCAGTTCGGATCGCTGCGGTCGATGAGATTGAAAAAGTAAGGGGTGATCGCCAGAGCCAGCTTTTGACTGGCGAAGAGCACGCCCGCCCGCTCGTCGGCGGTCAGGGTCATGTAGCGCTCGAGGTCTTCAAGTTTGGTAATTCGGTTCTTCAACTGCCAGGCCCAGTCATTCCAATCGCTGGCGGGCACATGCTGCCAAAGGCCCTGCCCCTCGAACCAAGCGCTGCGGTCTTCTGTGTAAACCATTGTCCTGCCATGCTGGGCAAGCACGGCACGGTGTCAAATCGCCGGACCGGATCGCTTCCAACCACCCCGGTTGGGCTGCGAACCATCCCAGTTCCGCACAAAAACCCTTGGCAGGCTCCCACGCACCCTTTTTGGTCGCGTTTCCATGCCCACCGTGAAGCCCGCCATACTCGCCCTCGAAGACGGTTCCATCTACCGCGGCCGCGCCTTTGGCGCCGACGCCACCATCGCCGGCGAATGTGTCTTTAACACCTCGATGACCGGCTACCAGGAGATCGTCACCGATCCATCCTACTTTGGCCAGATCGTCACCTTCACCGCCCCCATGATCGGCAACTACGGCGTCAACGCCGCCGACACCGAGGCCGCAGTGCCCCGCGCCTCGGGTGTCGTCGTCCGCGAGCTCTCCCCCATCGTCTCCAACTGGCGCTCCTCCGCCTCCCTCGGCGACTACCTGCGCCAATACGGCATCCCCGGCATCAGCGATGTCGACACCCGCGCGCTCACCAAAAAACTCCGGGTGGACGGCGCGATGAAATGCTGCCTCTCCACCTTGCCGATTTCCGACGCCGACGCCATCGCCCGTGCCCGCGGCTGGCACGACATGGCCGGCTCCGACTACGTCAAGGACACCACCTGCGCCGAGCCCTATGTCTGGAAACTCGACGACCCCAGCCGCTTTAACGCCCCCTACGTCCCCGTCGGCACCACCCTGGGCTTGCCCCACACTCCAGCGAAGCGCTTCACCGTCGCCGCCTTCGATTTCGGCGCCAAATACTCCATCTTCCGCAAACTCGTTAACCACGGCTTCGACGTGAAGGTGTTCCCCGCCAACGCCACCGCCGAGCAGGTCAAAGAACACGCCCCCGACGGCGTTTTCCTCTCCAACGGCCCCGGCGATCCCGCCGCCCTCGCCTACATCCACAAGACCGTCTCCGGCCTCGTGCCCCACTACCCGATCTTCGGCATCTGCCTCGGCCACCAGATGATCACCCACGCCCTCGGCGGCACCACCTTCAAGCTCAAGTTCGGCCACCGCGGCGGCAATCAGCCGGTGAAAAACCTCGAGACCGGCAAGGTCTCCATCACCGCGCAAAACCACGGTTTCGCCACCGACCCGGACTCACTCGAAAAGGGCGGCGCCATCGTCACCGAGATCAACCTCAACGACAACACCGTCGAAGGTCTGCGCCACCGGGCGCTCCCGATCTTCTCGGTGCAATACCACCCCGAGGCGGCCCCCGGCCCGAACGACGCCGACCCGCTCTTCAGCGACTTCTACCGCCTCATCCAAGACCGCAAGTCCGGTAAAATCTGAGCCTCGCGCGCAAGCCATCAGGCCGCCCTAAACCGGGGCGGCCTTTTTTAGGCCCGATCACGCCTGCGTCGCGCACCCCCAAGGGCAATGCACCTGGATAGGTTGCTTTGCCTTGGCCGCACAGGATGCCTCGCCCGGCCATCCGCGCGCTGGATTTTTCCCTTTTGCGTCTTTTCCTCGTTTTTGAGGCAATCCCCGTGTCGCATGAAAAAATGGCTTTTATTCGCCGCCCTTGCCGCCTTCGCCTGGGGGTTTTTTCATAAGCCCGAAGCCGGCTGGAAAGGCCTTCCCGCCGAACGCGACCCGCAGCAAGACACCCAACAACTGCCTGCCCCGATCAACTACGGCGACTACACCGTCACCCCGCTCGCCCGCTACGCGCTCAAGGCCGTCGTGCTCAGCCGCTCGCGCTACCGCAACGACGCCAGCGCCGAAATCGCCCCGCTCGATCTCGCCCTCGGCTGGGGCTCCATGTCTTCCGCCTCGGTCATCAACGAACTCACCATCTCCCAGTCCGGTCGCTGGTATGAATACAGTTGGGGCTCCCAGGGCTCGCCGCTGGAACCCGACGATATCGCCCGCCACTCCGCCAACACCCACTGCCTGCCCGCCACCCCGGAGCTGCGTTCCCGGCTCCTCGCCGTCCGCCGCCACGACCTCGTCGCCCTCAGCGGCTACCTCGTCGCGGTCTCCGGACCCGATGGTTTCACCTGGCGCTCCTCGCTCTCGCGTGATGATACCGGCGGCGGCGCCTGCGAGGTCATGTGGATAACCGCCCTGGAGTCCGCTCCGCTGAAGTAATCACCGCCCGCAGGCTTGCCGCCACGGCACTCCATCTCCCGCATCCCCACCTACCCCATGACTGACGACGTATTCTTGGACGACCTGGAGCGACGCGCTTTTCGATACTTCTTCGACACCGCGCATCCACACACCGGCCTCATCCCTGACCGCGCGCGCGCCGACGGATCCCGTCCCGGCGGAATGGCCAGCATCGCCGCGGTCGGCTTCGGCCTCACCGCCCTGGCCATCGGCGCCGAGCGCGGTTGGGAATCCCGCGCCGAGTGCCGCGCCTGCGCCGAGCGCGTCCTGCGCACGCTCTGGAGGGATGTGCAGCACGAGCGCGGCTTTTTCTACCACTTCGTGGACATGGCCACCGGCGCGCGCGGCTGGGATTGCGAGGCTTCCAGCATAGATACCGCCCTCGCCTGCTTCGGCGCGCTCTCCGCCGGTCGCTACTTCGGCGGCGTGGTCGGCGAACTCGCCGAGGCCGTCTACGCCCGCGTCGACTGGACCTGGATGACCGACGAGGCCGGTCGCATCCGGCACGGATGGAAACCCGAGGGCGGTTTCATGCCCTACACCTGGGACCAGTTCTCCGAACACTGGGGCATGACGCGCCTCGCCCTCGCCGCCCCGGTTTATCCGGCGCCGGCCAACGCATGGAACGCCTGGCGGCGCGAGCCGTGGGTGAACTACGCGGGCGGGCGCTTCCTGCACCACGCCCCGCTCTTCGTTCACCAGTTCCCGCAGGCCTGGCTCGACTGGCGCGAGTTCCGTGACGAGGTCTCCGAGGTCAACTTCTTCGCCAACGCCGCCGCCGCCACCCGGGCTCAAAAGCAATTCTGCCTCGACCTCCGCCCGCGCTTCCCGGGCTACGAAGAAAATGTCTGGGGCCTCACCTCGTCCGACGGCGCCGCCGGCTACATCGATTGGGGTGGCCCGCCCGTCGCCGGCTCGCTCGCGGCGGCCGATGCGCGTATCGACGGCACCGTGGTGCCCTGCGCCGCCGCCGGCTCGCTGCCCTTCGTGCCCGGCGATTGCCTGGCCGCCTTGCGCGAGATGCACCGGCGCTGGGGCGACCGGATCTACGGCCCCTACGGCTTCGCCGACGCCTTCCACCCGCTCAACAGCTGGACCGGTTCGGATGTGATCGGTATCGACCAAGGCATTACCCTGCTCATGGCGGAAAACCTGCGCACCGGACTCGTCTGGCGCCTGATGGAGCCTTGGCGGCCGCGCTGAACGCAAGACCTGCGCCTGCCACGCAGCCTGCAGTCTACCACCAGCGGGTCTGCCGTGCGTGGTAAAGCGCCTTGTCGAGCTCGGGCAGGTAGGGGTGCCACATGCGTTCCCACTCGAGGCTGATCGTCCCGTCGTAACGATCCGCTTTGAGGGCGCTGAGCAGATCGCTCATCGGATACTCCCCATCCCCCGGCATGACATAGGTATAAGGGTGCGTGCCGTTCGGCGAGGGTTTGCTGACGCTGTCCTTTACGTGCAAATGCACCACGTGGTTGCGTATCGCTTTCCACGTAACGGCCGGCGCCTCGCCGCCCTTTTTCCAAGTATGATGCGTATCCCAGAGAATGCTCACTTGCGGCACCTTGTTGATCAACCGGTGCAGGCGTTCCGCATCAAGAAGCGTATCATGCGTCTCCACCATGAGATCCACCGCCCAGTTATTTTTGATCCGGTGCGCCCTCCACCAAGCCAGGGTATCCGCCATATCGGCGATCTCGGCTGCATTTCCTGTCTTTCCGCCATCGAAAACCCGCAGCCAAGGAACATTCGATGCGTCCGCCCAGTTTACATACAGCTCCAACATCGACAGGTCGATGTCGTCGTGTCCGATCAATTTAAAGGAGGTGTCCATCGCGCAAACCTTCACGTGTCTTTGATGCAAGTGCGCAGCCAGCCCGGCGGGGGTTCCGTAGTTTTCCGCAAACCACGCCGGCAAATCCGTGGTGGCCTTCAGGGTCCGCAACTCCAGCGAGTGCAGGCCGTGGCGCGCCGCCAGGGAAATCGCCCCGTCCAAATCAAGCTCAGGACAACCAAGTGTAGAAAAGGTATGTAAGATCATGATATGATTCAGGGTTTATACCCTATATGATGACCGCATGGAACCGCCCCTGCAAGCTTCCACCGTCACCCACCCCAAATAATGTCGCACCGCTTGACGGGCGATCGACCCAACAAACTTGGGCATTGAGGGCACACGGATTCAAATCACTCTACCCCTATCCCCTATCCCCCATGCCACGCCCTGTCACTTTGTTCACCGGCCAGTGGGCCGATCTTCCTCTCGAAAAACTCGCCCCCCTCGCAAAAAAAATGGGCTACGACGGCCTTGAGCTCGCCTGCTGGGGCGACCACTTCGACGTGGACGCCGCCGTCACCAGCAAGAAATACGTCCACCAAAAGTGGGAGCTGCTCAAAGACCACGGTCTCTCCTGCCACGCCCTCTCCAGCCATCTCGTCGGCCAGGCTGTCTGTGATCTGATCGACGAGCGCCACAAGGACATCCTCCCGCCCGACGTCTGGGGCGACGGCGATCCCGAGGGAGTGCGCAAGCGCGCCGCGCGCAAGATGACCCTCACCGCTAGGGCAGCACGCACCTTCTTCGACGCCCGCCCCGGAGCCTCCGCCCGCAAGGACGCCTTCCCCGCCGTCGTCAACGGCTTCACCGGCTCCTCCATCTGGCACTCGATCTACGCCTTCCCCCCCACCTCGCAGGCGTATTACGATGCAGGATACGCCGACTTCGCCAGGCGCTGGCTGCCCATCCTCGACGGCTTCGAAAAGGCCGGCGTCAATTTCGCCCTTGAGGTCCACCCCACCGAGATCGCGTTCGACATCGCCTCCGCCCAGCGCGCCCTTGCCGCGGTCAAAAACCACCCTCGCTTCGGCTTCAACTACGACCCTTCCCACCTCGGCTACCAGGGCGTGGACTACGTGAAATTCATCCGCGTCTTTGCCGGCCGCATCTTTCACGCCCACATGAAGGACGTTTGGTGGGGCCACGGCGACGGCACCGTGGGCGTCTTCGGCGGCCACACTAATTTCGGCGACGCCCGCCGCCAGTGGGATTTCCGTTCCCTCGGCCACGGCGACATCAAGTTCGAGGACATCATCGTCGCCCTGAACGACACCGGCTACCGCGGCCCGCTCTCCGTCGAGTGGGAAGACATCCGCATGGACCGCGTCCACGGCGCCACCGAGGCCGCCGCCTTCGTTCGCAAACTCGACTTCCCCCCCAGCGCCCTCGCCTTCGACGCCGCCTTCGACAAGAAGAACCAGTAACTAAATCCCAAAGCTAGGATCGAGAAGCGTGAAGGTGAACCAGCCCTCCGCTTTAGCTTAGTTCTAGCTTCTAGCTCCTAACTTCTAGCTTCTATGCAAAGAAAACTTCGCTACGGCATGATCGGCGGCGGTCGCGGCGCCTTCATCGGCGCCGTGCACCGCATCGCCGCCCAGATGGATGGCCAGGCCGAGCTCGTCGCCGGCGCCTTCTCCTCAGACCCCGCCCGCTCCGCCGCCTCCGGCGAGGACCTTTTCCTCGACCCGTCCCGCGTTTACGGTTCCTACGTTGCGATGGCCGCCGCCGAGGCGAAAAAGCCCGCCGGCCAGCGCCTGGACTTCGTCGTCATCGTCACGCCCAACCACCAGCACTTCCCGCCTGCGAAACTGTTCCTCGAAGCGGGCTTCAACGTCGTCTGCGACAAACCCGTCACCTTCGACCTCAAGGAGGCCATCGCCCTCCAGAAAATCGTGCGCAAGACCCGCAAGGTTTTCGCCCTCACCCATAACTACACCGGCAACGTCATGGTGAAGCAGGCCCGCGACCTCGTTCGCACCGGCAAGCTCGGCACCCTCCGCAAAGTCGTGGTCGAGTATCCCCAGGGCTGGCTCTCCACCCACCTCGAGGCCTCCGGCCAAAAACAGGCCGTCTGGCGCACCGACCCCAAGCGCTCCGGCGCCGCCGGCTGCATGGGCGACATCGGCACCCACGCCGAAAATCTCGCCCGCTACATCACCGGCCTCCACGTCGAGAAACTCTGCGCCGACCTCACCACCTTCGTCCCCGGCCGCCAGCTCGACGACGACGGCAACATCCTCCTCCGCTTCAAAGGCGGCGCGAAAGGCATACTCCACAGCTCGCAAATCAGCGTCGGCGAGGAAAACGCCCTCAACATCCGCGTTTACGGCGAGAAGGCCGGCCTCGAGTGGAAACAGGAGCACCCCAACCAGCTCCTCGTCAAATACCCCGACAAGCCCACCGAGATCTGGGGCCGAGGCAACGGCTACCTCACCTCCGCCACCGCCAAGGGCGCGACCCGCATCCCCGCCGGCCACCCCGAGGGCTACCTCGAGGCCTTCGCCAACATCTACCGCGAGGCCTTCCGCGCCATCCGCGCCGAAGTATCCGGCAAAGCCCAGCCCAAGGACCTCGATTTCCCCACCATTGACGACGGCGTCGAGGGCATGGCCTTCATCGAGACCGTCGTGCGCAGCGCCAAGCTCGGCGCCAAGTGGGTCAAGTTCCCGAAGGTCTGAAATGCTTCGAAACGAACCTTGACTTGATCTCCACTACGACGAATTAAATGCATTCGTTTTGCATAAAATCACCCTTTCCGCCATTAATTCCTTATTTCCTTAACCACTATATCGCAACGTTTTAACGCTCCTCGCCCCCCCCCCCCCCCCCTCGGAAAGAGCAAAACCATTGGCGATCTGCATTAAGCCGCCCCTTCCCCTTCAATCCTTACCGCCGCAATTCAGATCCCTTCCCTTTCCCAATTAACATGAATCCACTACGCACTACGCTAATCACCTGCCTACTAGCAACCTCCATGGCATCAACGGTTTTTGGCGCCGATTCATCCACGATCGAGACGTCTCTCCGTCGCACAGGGGTTGATACCGATGCCACTGGCAAAATCAAAGTCTCCTTCTCGGACAAAAAACGGGAGTTTTACCTCCAACTGGCTAAGCTCAATCCGTCCGCCGCATTTCAGATCGAGGTCGATGGCATCGTCGAAGCCGACTTCACGACCAGCCGGAAGGGCGAAGCCATGCTATTCTTCCGTCCCGCCGGCTCCCCCGCCCTCGACTTCGAACCGCGAGGAAAGACCGTGCGCGTTTTAAACAATAGCGCTTCCATCCTGGAAACCGTCGTCTCTGGCGCCGGTGAATCCCTCGGTTCTGTCGTCACCGAAAGCGTCCGCCTCGACCTCGGCTCCGCACCGGGCGCCACCGGCACCGCCACCGCCAAATATACGCTCGATAAAAAAGGCCGCCGCACCCTGAGCATCTCGCTCCTAAAAGCCGGCGTCGGCCCGTTTTCCCTCTACGTAGGCGGACTCCCGCGCGGCAACTTCACCGTCCACGGCACCAAGGCCAGTCTGCTCCTTTCGGGTTCTCTGCTCACCTTCGACCCTCGCGGCCAGGTGGTTGATGTCGTCGGTCCTGCCGGCATCGTCTTCTCGAGCGAACTCACCGCCGCCGTTACTGGCGTCAACACCGCCAGCCCCACGTTCGGGATAGTCATCCTGCCCGCCAAAGCCTCGGCCGGCTCCGGCCAGGCCAAGGCCAAGCTCGTCATCGATGATCACGCCCGCAAACACTTCTCCATCGAACTCGAGGACGTCCCGACCGGCACCTATGATTTGCTCGTGGACGACATCGACGTCGGCGACATCACCGTGGTTTCCGACAGCGGCTCCACCAAGGGCGAACGTGAATTCACCAGCAACGATATCTCCGACGAAGGCGAACTCCCCCTCACCTTCGATCCCTCCGGCCGCACTCTGACCGTCAGTCAGGGCGCCACCATTTACTTCTCCGGTCCCTTCAACCCCGCCGCGCCCGCCGCCTCAGGCGTCTCCAACTTCGGGGCCGCCACCCGCATCCAGGAGGATTTAAGCTCCACCGGCATCGATAACGCAGGCACCGCCAAGGCCGATTTCCGCGTCGATCGCAAAGACCGTGCCCGTCTCAATATCGAGCTCGAGGACGTGGCCGCCGGCACCTACGGCCTCACGATCGGAGGCAACTCCAGAGGCAACATCCAGACCGTATCCGTGGACGGTCGTGTCGGCGGCGAAATCGAGTTCGCCTATCCTTCCGAAGCAGGTAAATCCACCCTCTCTTTTGATCCCCGCGGCCTGCTCATCGAGATCAGCTCCCCGGCCGGCGTTTACTTCTCCCACCTCTTCGGCGGCGGCACCGCAACCGGCGGCTCCGGCGGCACTGTCATCCCCTTCGATCTACGTCTCCCTCTGCTCAGTTCCGGACTCGACGCCGATGCCACCGCCAAGGCCAGCTACCGCCAGAAATCCTCCGGCGCATTGAAGCTCGGGATCGAGACCGAAAAACTGCCCGCCGGCACCTACCAAATCTGGGTCGGCGGCACGCAACGCGGCACTCTCACGGTCGCCGCCATCGCCGGCGAAACCTCAGGCCAGTTCACCTTCGCCATTGGTGGCGACGAGACTGCGGACGCCTTGCTCGATTTCAGTGTGCTCGACCAAGAAATCTCCATCCGCCAGGGCGACACGATCTACTTCAACCGCACGTTCGCGCCCTGATCGCTCACGACCTTCGCCCCATACCCTTTCGTCAATCGGACCCGGCTTCACCGCCGGGTTCTTTTTTTACTCTACCCGCGCCGACAAGCCCCTCACCTACAAATTCGCCGCCCCTGACGCGAGCGTTCAGTCCAAGTAGACCCGCTCCCATGATCCGCCCGCCACGCCTTGTCCTTCGCCTCCTGCTCCTCGGCCTCGCGCTCGCCACGCATCCGCTCGCCGCCGACCCGCTCTCGGACATCGAGACCATGCCCCCGTCCAACCCCTACCGCGCCACCCTCTTGCGCTACACCAGCCTCTCGCCGGAGGACCGCCAAGCCCTCGACAACTGGGCATCGCCACTCGACAAAGCCGCCCCGCCCACCCTCACCGCCTCCCAGCAAACCCTCGCCCGCGACCTCACCGCCGCCGTTGTCGCCACCGCCACCAGCCCCGCCACCACCGCCGCTGACTGGAACCCTGTGCGCCCCGACTCTGACCCCGAAAAGTTGACCAAAACCCTGATCCCCGCCGTCGGCTCCACCCGCACCCTCGCTCGCATCGCCGCCAAGACCGCCGCGACATTGCCGCCCAACGAAGCCATCGCCACCTACGCCGCCGTCGCCCAGCTCGGCCGCCAGCAACGCACCAGCTCGACGATCCTCCAGCAACTCACCGGCGTCGTCATCGAGGGCCTCGCCCTCTCCGGTGCATCCAAGGACCTGATGCGTTTCTCGCCGGCGGAACTCAAACAACTCTCCGCCGCCTGGCACGACCTCCAGCCCCCGCCCTCCGTCGCCGACTCCATCGACTGCGAGCGGGATACTTTTTTCAAACCCTTCATCGAGACCAAAATCCTCCCCGGCCTGCACGCCTTGCTCGCCGAAGAAGCCGCCGACAACGCCAACACCCCCGCGCCCGCCACCCAGCCCGACGCCGAACGCACCTTCACCCGCGACCTCCGCCTCAGCGGCCTGCTCGACCTCGGCGATGGCGAACGCCGCATCTTGCTCGAAAACACCGCAACCCACGCCGTGCTCACCCTGCGCGAAAACATCGCCGTCAAGGGCATCACCCTCACCGGCATCGATTTTGAAAAACGTCGCGCCTACATCCGCCACGAACACCGCGAGGCCGTCATCCACCTCCAATCCAAGCAGATCGTCGAACGCAGCCGCGCCGCCGCCGAACTTCGCGCCCTTTTCGGAAATATGTTCGGAGACAATCAGAGCGACTTAGGCAAAGCGCTGCACGCCTTGCTCGATAAAGTTCGCGCCAACCCCGACGGTGTAGACGGCTACGTCCGCGACCTGTTCGCCGCCTACCAGCAAAACATCGACCGTCAAATCGCCGGTGCCGCCCAGCCAAAAGCCGCCCCTGCCGACACCACGCCTTCATTCGAAGACCCCCTGATGAACATGCTCGTGCCCTCCTTCGGCCGAGTCGCCCGCAACATGCACAGCGCCGCCACCCAGTCCACCATGCTCCATGCCGCCGTGCAGCTCCGCCTCCGCGCCCTCGGCCAATCCAACGCCACAATCCCCGCCGACCCCTGGGCCGCCGATGGCGCCTCCTTCGCCTACGAAAAAACTCCCGACGGCGGCTACCTCCTCCGCTCCCGCTACGAGGTCCGTCCCGGCAAACCTCTCACCTACAAGTTCGCCGCCCCCGACGCCGGCTTCGTCCGAGTGCCCTGAGCGAATCCGATTCGCCCTACTCCACCCGCGCCGCGCCCCGACCGTCGCCGAGTTCAATCTCGATGCGTTGCCCCGCGCGCAACTCCGCCGCCCGCGTGATCGCACGCCCTTCCTCGTCACGCACGATCGCAAACCCGCGATTCAACACCGAGGCCGGGCTCGCCGCCTGCAATCGCTTCCAAAGTCCGAGTAGTCGCTGCGACTCCCGCTCCACCCGCCGCGCCGGACTCGCCGCCGCGAATCGCCCCGCCGTCAGCGCCACCCCGTGGCGCCGAATTTGCACCGCGCCCGCCGCCGCCTTCGTAAACCGTGCCTGTATGTCATCCAGGCGCTGCCAGCTCCGCTCCACCTGTGTCATCGGCGAGAGCAAGCGCAGCCGCGCCGCCAGCCCATCCACCCGCTCGCGGGCCGACTCCAGCGCCGTCTCCGCTTCGGCGCGAAGCGCTTTGCCGAGCTGGGCCAGCCGCTCACTCTCCGCCACCCATCCGCTCGAAATCAACTCCGCCGCCGCGCTCGGCGTCTCCGCCCGCACGTCCGCCGCAAAGTCGCTCAGCGTAAAATCAATCTCATGCCCCACCGAAGAAATCACCGGCACCCGCGAGCCGGCCACCGCCCGCACCAGCACCTCTTCGTTAAACGCCCACAAATCCTCCAGCGACCCGCCGCCGCGTCCCACCACCAGCAGGTCAAACACCGCGCCGCACGCCGCCGGATCATTCGCCAGCGCAATCATCGCCGCCACCTCGGTCGCCGCGCCGTCGCCCTGCACTTTTGCGGGTAAAACCACCACCCGCCCGCGCCAGCCGCGTCGCGATAAAATCCGCAAAAAATCCTGCACCGCCGCGCCTGTCGGCGAGGTCACGAAACCCACTGTGCGCGGCAGGCGCGGCAGCGCCCGCTTACGCTCCTTTGCAAACAGGCCCTCCTCCGCCAGCCTCGCCTTCAAGGCCTCGAACTCGCGCTGGAGCCGGCCGACGCCGTCCTCCACCACCACCCGCACGATGAGCTGATAGTTTCCCCGCGCCTCATACACGCTGATTTCGCCGTAGGCGACCACCTGCATGCCGTCGCGCAGCTTCACCGTCTGACGCCCCGCATCCCCGCGAAACATCACCGCCGCGAGCTGCGCCCCCGTGTCCTTGAGCGAAAAATAAACATGCCCGCTCGTCTGTATCCTCAGGTTAGATACCTCCCCGCGCACCCAGCCGGGACGCAGCCCGCTTTCCAGCAGGGTTTTCACCCGGCGGGTGAAGTCCGTGACGCTCTCCGCCCGCGTCCCGCCGTCGTTCCCGAGGTCGAAGTCGAAATCCGCCATGGTCAGATATCCTCGGCCATCGGCACGACCGGCGTGCCAGCCGCCTCCCGCTCTCTCTTCTGGATGCGATCACGCAGTAGTTTCACCCCGACGATCACCAGCACCACGCCGACCAGCGCGATCAACGCCACCTTCCCCTTCCCTTGCGCCAGCGCATCGCCAAACACGATAAAGAGGACCACGTTCACCGTGGAAACCACCCACGAGATTCCAAGATAAAGCCAGAAGGGCACCTCCGCCAGACCGAGCAGAAAGCTCTGAAAAACATAGGGCGGCCCGGGCGTGATCCGCACCAGCAAGGTAAACATCCGCTGCTTCCCCGCCGGCACCACCGGGATACTGTAGCCCAAAAAGGCCAGCAGCCTCGTCACCCAGGGCCGCACCCCATACCGCGCCAGCCCATACGAGATCGTCATGCTGACCGCCATGCTCACCCCGGTCAGCAGCAGCACCACCGGCATCCCGAGCATCGGCACGAAAAGCGGCCCAGCCGTCAAAGAAAACAGCGACACCGGACACCCCACGGCCGGCAAAACCGCGAAAGCCGCGAAAAACCACCCCGCCCCCAGCCCGCGCACCTTGTCCATTCCGGCTTTCACCGCGTCTTTGACCTGCCCCCACACTTCGGGGGGCAGCAGCATCGCGACGACCGCCGCCGCCAGCAACAAGACGCCACCGACCGCCAAAATGGCCAGCCGGCGCTTCCGTTGCTCGAGGGTATTCCCTTTTTCAGTGGACGTCATTACGCGCAGGTTCCGTCCCCCGCCTCCCTCGGTCAAGCCTCGCCACCGACCACTGCCTTCGTCTTCCTGAGGCTCGGGTAAATTTCCTCTTCCCGCCCGCCTCGTGTCCGCCCACCGTCCCTCATACCCATGCAACGCAAAGGCATCATCCTCGCCGGCGGCTCCGGCACCCGGCTCTACCCGCTGACGCTCTCCGTCTCCAAACAGCTCATGGCCGTCTACGACAAGCCCATGATCTACTACCCGCTCTCCATCCTGATGATGGCCGGCATGCGCGAGATCCTTGTTATCTCCACCCCGCACGATCTCCCTCTCTTCCAACGGCTCCTCGGCGACGGCTCCCGTCTCGGCCTCCGCCTCACCTACGCCGCCCAGCCTTCGCCCGATGGTCTGGCCCAAGCCCTGACCATCGCCGCCGACACCGGCTTCCTCACCGGTGCCGAACCCTCCGCCCTCGTCCTCGGCGACAACCTATTCTACGGCCACGACCTCGCGGCCGACCTCACGACCGCCGCCGACCGCGTCACCGGCGCGACCATTTTCGCCTACCATGTCGCCGAGCCCCGCGCCTACGGGGTGGTCGAGTTCGATGCCGCGGGCCGCGCCGTTTCACTCGAGGAAAAACCCGCGCAACCAAAGTCCAACTACGCCATCCCCGGTCTCTACTTCTACGACGCCGAAGCCCCCGCCCTCGCCCGCAGCCTGAAACCCTCGCCACGCGGTGAACTCGAGATCACCGATCTCAACCGGCTCTACCTTGCCCGTGGAGACCTGCATGTCCGCACGCTGGGCCGAGGCACCGCCTGGCTCGACACCGGCACCCATGACGCCCTGCTCGACGCCAGCCTCTTCGTGCAAGTCATCGAACAGCGCCAGGGCCTGAAAATCTGCTGCCCGGAGGAAATCGCCTGGCACCAGGGCTGGCTCGATCGCGCCGGGCTCGAAGCCGCCACCCGCCTCCACGGTAAATCCCGCTACGCCGATTACCTCCGCCAGTTGCTCGCTGCTCCCGCCCCGTGAGCCCGACCGCTCCCGCCAAAGCCCGCCTCCTCCCCTTCGCCCTCGCGGCCTTGGCCTGCGCGCTGATTCTCGGCCTCACGGTTCTTTCGCCTTCCACTTCCCGCATCCTGGTGTGGCCGTGGATCGGCTTCGCCGCCGCCGGTTGGCTGGTCATCATCGGCAACGCGCTCTATCGACTGGCGGCGGACCGTCCCTACGCCCGCTTCGGCGGCTTGATCGACGCCGGTTTCGGCCTGCTGGCCATCACCGCGGCCGTCTCGACGTGGACCAGCCCCATAGCAGGTGCCTTGCTCCCCACGCTGCTTTCCTTCCTCGGCTGCCTCGCCCTTCCCTACGCTCTGCTCCCTTGGATTCATCCATCGAGCAGCACCGAAACCTCAAACACCCTCCACCGCACCAGCACCGGACTGCTATTGGTCATCCTGCTCGCGAGTCTGCTGCTCTGGCTGCGGCCGTGGAGTGGTTTCGATGGCGCGTCGATGCGCAACGCCGAGCCCTTCGGCCACAGCAACACCACCGGCAGCTTCGCCGCGCTCGCCGCCACCTGGCTGGTGTTTTCCGCACTCCGACTCTCCGGTCCATCCCGCCGTGTCGCGCTGGCCGGCGCGGCACTCGCCATCACGGTTGCGCTCACCTCGCAAAGCCGCGGCGCCGTGCTCGCCCTCGCCGTCGCCGCCACCGTCGGCGCGGCGGTTCACCTTTTGAGCAGGCGCCGCTACCTTGCCTTCGCCTTGCTGGGCTTGCTGATCGTCGGCTGCACCTTGGGCGCCAGCTCCCGCCTGCGTGAACTCGTCCTCCATCAACGCTGGAACGACAGTGACCGCGAGAGCAACCGCCAGCGCACCGCCATGATTCTCGGCGGCGTCGAGCTGGGAAAAGAGCGCCCGCTGCTCGGCTGGGGCGTCGGTGCCGTGCCTCACGTTTTCCCCCGCGTGCGCGCCGCCCAGCCCGGCACCGCCGATAATTTCCTCCATCTTCACAACACCCCCGCCCAGCTCTGGGCCACTCTCGGCGCCGCCGGCCTGCTAGGCGGCCTCCTCCTCGCCGCAGGTCTATCCGCACGATTACGCTCTGCGGCCTGGACACCCGAGCGAACCGTGCTCGCGGCCGGACTCGCCGGCGCGGCCACCGTCCTGCTCTTCGACCACCCTTTCTCCGCGCCCGCCTTCACCTTGCTCGCCGCCGCTCATCTCGCCGCCTGGGCCGCCCCCGAACAGGTCGCCGGCTCGCGCCCCGGTCGCCTAAGCGCGGGACTGGGCGTGCTGGTCATACTGGCGCTTTTGCCATCCGTCATACGTGACATCGCCGCGCGCGCCGCCTACGCCGACGCACTGGCCTCCTCGGACCGACAGGATGCGACCGCCTTCCGATCAAGTCTCCTCCACGCCACGACGCTCGCTCCCGGCGATTCCTTTTACCCCCAGCAATACGCCGCCCATCTCGCGACCGGACATCCCTTCCCGAACCCGCCCACCTCGGACCCCGCAGCCGCCATTCCCTTTCTGCGTGCGAGTCTGCTGCTCAACCCCGACCTCGAATACGCGCACTACAACCTCGGGTGGCTTCTGCTCGACACGGCACCCGCCGACTCCGCCGCCCACTTCCGAGCCGCCACCCGGCTCGCCCCGCAACGCGGAGGTGTGTATTTCGGCCTTGGGCTCGCCTGCCTCGGCACCGGAAACACACCCGCCGCACTCCGCGCCTTCGCCACCGAGTGCCTTTACGATCCCGCCTTCTTCTGGTCGCCGGAATGGCAGCGCCTAGACCTGACCGCTCTTCGTCCCGCCGCCCTTGAACTTCTGCGCGCAGCGCCCCTGCCCGACACTAGCCATGCCTCCAACCTGCGCGAAGCCTGGAACCTCGCCCTCCCCCCGCTCGCCGACGGCATCCGCTACCGTCGCGTGCGCACCGGCTACGGCGTCCTGCTCGGGCATCCCGATGGCCCGCCCACGGTGGATACCAATATCCTCATCCGCATCGATCTGCCGCCCGCCCTCGCTCCGCTTGTCCCGGGTAAAGGATGGTTGCCCGGACCGTTTTTAACGGGCTTTCTCGGCTCCGAGTAACCCGTCTTTCCTCGCCACCGCCGCTCCATGCCCGTCACGCCCGCATCCCGCCTGCGCAAAGTCATCCTCCCCTCGGCCTTGCTGACGGGTGATGCGCTCGTCGCCTTCGCCGGCCTGTCGCTCGGCTACTGGGTCCGCTACGCCACTCCGATCGGGAGTCTAGGACTCGATGTGCCCGACGCCCGCTACGGAGACTACCTCCCGCTCCTCTTGCTCGGCACCGCGTTCCTCATCGCGGCCTACGCCCAGCTCAATCTCTACGAGGAACGCCTCCTGCTCCGGAAATTCCAGGCGCTCAACCTCATCATCAAGGGCACCACATTCTGGCTCGTCGCCTACCTGAGCCTCTCGCTCGTGCTTAAATTCCAGCCGCCCATTTCCCGCTGGTTCGTCATCCTCGCCTACCTCATCACCCTGGCCCTGATGTTTACCTGGCGCTCCATCGCCTACGCTGTTTTCACGCGACCCTTTCTCGTTAATCGCCTACGCCAACGCATCGCCATTCTCGGATGGAACGACGAAGCCAGCGCCCTGGTCGCCGACCTCGCCCGCAATCCGGCCCACCCGCTTGTCTTCCTGGGCGTAATCGCGCTACCTGACGAACCCGTGCCTGCCGGCGTGCCTGTGCTCGGCCGTCCCGACCAGCTCGCAGCCGCCCTCCGCTCCTACGAAATCGACGTGCTCATCGCCGCCCGAACCGACCTGCCGCGTGAACAACTCCGCGCCATCGTCGAGGCCTGCGAGCAAGCCTTCGTCGACTGGAAAATCATCCCGTCCTCCTTTCAGATTCTCGTCAGCGGGTTGCGCCTCCAGACCATCGGCCGCCTGCCGGTGCTCGGCGTTGAAGAGCTCGCCATCAATCGGCTCTTTAACCGTGCCCTCAAGCGCGCGCTCGACACCCTCGGTGCCTTCGCGGGCCTGCTGCTTTCCGCCCCGCTCATCGCCGCGCTCGCCATCATCATCAAACGCGAGTCACCCGGCGGCCCGGTCTTCTTCGCCCAGACCCGCATGGGAGCGGGCGGCCGCCATTTCACCCTTTGGAAACTCCGCTCCATGAGGCCCGACGCACACACGACCGACCACCTCAACATCAGCACCACTCGCGACGATCCCCGCCTCCTCCGCCTCGGCGCCTTCATGCGTCGCTGGAACCTCGACGAGCTGCCCCAATTCTGGAACGTCCTGCGCGGCGATATGAGCCTCGTGGGCCCGCGCCCCGAACGCCCGCACCACGTCGAACGCCTCTCCGGCGAGATCCCGCATTATCTGCCCCGCCAGCTGGTAAAACCCGGCATGACCGGCTGGGCCCAGATAAACGGCCTTCGTGGCGACACCGACCTGCCCCGCCGCATCCAGCACGACATCTACTACATCGAAACCTGGTCCCCCTGGCTCGACCTCCAGATTCTCGCCCTCACCCTCGTCCGCTGGCGCAACTCCTCCGAGTAGGCGCTACTCTTCCATCTCCTACATCACATCCGGCACCCACTCGCGTAGCGCATCTCCCAACTCGGCCTGAAACCTTGCGAGTGAAAACCGTTCGGCGTTTTTCCGGCAGTTCTCAGGCGAAAACGCCACGGGCATTCCCTCGAACTCAAGAATAGCAGCAACGAGTGCCACCTCGTCCTGTCGCCCGAAAAACAGGCCTGTCTCGCCAGCAACCACCGACTCCAAAGCCCCGCCTTCACCCAGAGCGATCACCGGCCTGCCCGACGCCTGCACCTCTACCGCCGTCAGGCCAAAATCCTCGATCTGCGGATGCAAAAACGCCCGGCATCGAGCCATCAAGCCGGCGACCTCGGCGTCATTGACCCGTCCCCGAAACTCCACCGTAGGCCCGGCACCGCGCTTTAGCTTTTTCATTTCAACCCCGTCTCCCACGACTATGAGACGCCGTCCAAGAAGCGTGCATGCCGAAACCGCCAGATCCACTCTCTTGTAAGCGACCAACTCCGACACGATGAGATAAAAATCTTCAGGCGGCTCACCCGTTGGCCGATATTTTACCACATCCACCGCCGGATAAATCACCCGGGACTCCCGCCCGTAACACCGCGCGATTCGACCGGCCACAAATCTCGAATTAGCGATGAAATGGTCCACGTTATCTGCCGCCGCACGATCGAAACGGCGCACTCCGCCAATCGCGCGCCGGAAGACCCAGCGTCCAAGCCGACCGAGTCCGCTGGTCTGGCGCGCGTAGTCCTCGGCCATATCCCAAAGATAGCGCGGCGGGGAATGACAGTAACAAACCTGCACGCAACCCTCCGGCTTAGGCAGTCCCTTGATCACGGCGGAGTCGCTCGTCAGCAAAAGTCGCGTCTCAAGCGGTATACACATGCGCCGCACCGCCCACGGAAAAAGCGGCAGCAACCAGCGATGATCCACCCACCGGGGCGCGATACGCTGCAATGCGGAGCAACGAATATGCCGCAGGGCCATGGCCGGTGTGAGTGTCTCCGGTGCATGCATGATCATCGAAACCTCCGCCGCCGGAAAAAGCGCGGCCATGTCCTCGAACACCCGCCCGCCACCCCGCCGCCAAACCCACCAATGATGCGCCAGATGCACTGGTCCACTCATCTCCCCTCCTCCCAAATCTGGCGCAACGCCGCCGCGGTCAACTCCGCCGTGCGTTGCCAGGTAAAACGTCCTGCCCACTGCCGACCCTCGCCTATCTTGGAACACCGTAAATTTTCATCCGCCAGTAAACCGCCCAGCACGGCCGTAAGATCACCTCGAACATTCAGACGAAATCGATGCGCTCCCTGCGCCGCCGTCTCCAGCAATGCCGGACAATCCGAAGTGAGCACTGGGCAACCCGCCGCCATCGCTTCGAGCGGTGGCAGCCCAAATCCCTCTTCGAAGGAAGGCAGCACCAGCAAATCCGCACCAGCTACCAACGCGCGCAACTCCACATCGGTTAACTTCGACTCGATTCGGAGCCGGTCACCTAAACGGGCGACCCACTGCTTCAAAACCGGACGAGACGTAAACCCGCGTTCCTCGCCCACAATGACCAGATCCTGCGGCACCTGCCCGGAAACTGCGAAAAAAGACTCCAGCAGTCCCTCTACATTTTTATGCGGGCTCACATTACCCACATAGAGAAGATACGGCCTCGGCCTCTCGGGACGTATCGACAATGCAAACCAAGCCGCACCCACGCCATTAGGAATCGCTCGTATCCGCGCCGGCGCTACTCCAAGCTCCCTTACCAATTCGCTTTTTACCTGCTCGGACACGGTCAGCACCCGTGAGGCGTTTCGACGCACCGCGTTCAAATATACCCTGGCCCCCAGCTTCCTGACCGCGCCTTTCCATCCGGCCACCACGTGTAACGGGATCAAGTCATGCACAGTCACGACCAGCCTCGCCCCCCGCACCCACGGGACACTGAAATGTGGACACCAGAGCATGTCACAACAAGCGCCCAATTCCCGGAACATGCGCTGCTCAGCCAGACGAAACGGCCTGGCCTCCGTCGCACGATACGCCGCCCCGCGCGCCAGCAATGGCGCCGCCCACTCCGGCGTGGTCGGGCCGCCTGAAAGCAGAATATTATCCACGCCGAAAACATCCGCCACCTGCGGCACGATCTCACGGACGTA
Organism: Verrucomicrobia bacterium IMCC26134; assembly: GCA_000972765.1. GTDB lineage: Bacteria > Verrucomicrobiota > Verrucomicrobiia > Opitutales > Opitutaceae > IMCC26134_A. The sequence continues at coordinate 3,094,125 of CP011265.1, forward strand.
ACGTCCGATTCCGGTGCTGTGCGAAAGACGGCAATCGATGCCGATGGCGTAAGTTTTCACTTCCTCACCTCCACCCGGTAACGCCCAGGAAACAAGCGTGCTTTGCAACGCCGCCACCCCGTCAACAGCCCGACTCGATCCAGCCCCAACCGCAGCCATGAGCGGATCCAGAGCGTCATACCATGGGTAAAGTTCAAAGCCCCGACCCACCAGCCCAAGGAAGCGCCCACGGCCCTCGCACGGACTGCCTCACGCTTCAAACCGACATCAGGTGCCTCGCTCACGCCCCCGAGCGCGAAGTCCACCACCAGTCCTGGCACCGTCACAAACGCATCATCGCCGTTCGCCCGTAATGCAGCCGTCAGTCCGATATCCGCCGCCGGACCGAACCGCCGGGAAAAACCACCGGCGTATCGCGCCGCTTCCGTCCGCACAAACAATCCCTGATGATGCGGCGCCCGTGACAGGGCGAAATCCAGCAAACGATGACCAGCCGCTACCTCCTCGGAAAATCCATGGCGCCGGTCCACAAACCGCACCCGCCCATAAGCCGCCAGCACCGCCTCCGGCTGAAGACCCAAAAGAGCCACTACACACCGCAGCACCTCGGGGTTTCCATAGGCATCATCCGCATTCAAAAAATGGACCCAGCGCCCGCGCGCCAGACGCAGGCCCTTATTCATCGCGTCATAAATGCCTTGGTCCGGTTCGCTCACGATCCGCACCGGACAAGCCAGCCGTTCACGCCAAGCTTCCGCGCGCCTCACCGTGTCGTCCGTCGAAGCGCCATCAATCACCAGCCACTCGAAGTCTCCCCCAACCTGCGCGGCGATGCTGGCTGCGGTGATGTCGATCTTCTCCCCGGCGTTACGACACACGGTGACGACGGTCAGACAAACCCCGGAATATGATGCAGTATTGTTCATACGATCTTTTCCGGGCAATGCACCAACTCTCCGCGCATCCGACGGCAAGTAGGCCAGACCCACCCTGCTTTGAACCGTTCCCATCCGGCACGAAGCCCCCCACCAGCAGACAGGCGCTTGTAACCCAGCGAGGCCTCAATTCCATGCAGCGTGCGCAAACGCAGCTGCACGTCCGCGAGGCGCCGTAGATAGGGCAAATAAACCAACCTTCTCAGTTCCTGCGTCAGTCGCACCTGATAAGGCCGCAACCCCGGATCAAACCATCCCGTCGTCACCTCGCGAATGCCTTGGTAATGGTAAAACAATACCGGCTGCCGTTGCAGCCACGGCAGCCCTGCGACCTGCGTCAACTCCGCCGTGTCCACGTTCCACGGTGCGGCGTTTATGCCCGGGTGCTCCAGCGATTTCACGCCGCGAAAGCGCTTGGGAAACTCATCCAAATAACCCTGGTCGGCGAAGCGGCCTGCCTCCACCCGGTCAAAGCACCACTCCAGACACCGCGCCCGCCACCAGTCTAGACATGCCAACCCATCCGCATCGCGACGAAACGACACCCACGCCACGTTGTAGGTGCCGTGCTCGCTCTGCGCCGCGAGATGCGGCGGAAACCGGTGCGGCACGATGCCCACCGAAGCATCGCCCTGCTCGGCGAAAACCACCGAGGCCGGACCGAAAAAAAACAAATCTGCATCGAGATAAGTCATGCGCTCCGCCGCCGCTTCGCGGGCGAAACAATGGCGCACCAGCACAGGGGTCGCGGTGAAGTAAAACTCCACCCGGCTACGCTGCGAACGCACTGCGGCATAGGCCGGATCAGCCGCCATAAGTTCCGCGAGCGGGATGGCCACGAGCGACTCGTCATCCGCAGCCGCGACCACCGCCTCGGTCTCGGCATCGAAGCAAAGCACCAGCAGCCGAAACGATTCACCCTGCGCCTTAAGCGACTCATGCAGGCAGAGCATCCGCGCCGCATAGCCCTTGTCGCAATAGGTGCAAAAGTGATTCATGGACGAGACCGAGAAACGGATTTGCGGGCGAGCACGACGTTATCCAAGTAAAAGTCCTGGTTTCGAGGCAAGAGCGCGGCCGCCACCACTCCGAGGAAACAAACCGGCGCGATCACCATGAGCTGCACCCCAAGATTCACCCAGCGCCCGCGCGCACAAACCAGTTTATATATCCAGCCTGCAACGATCTGAGCCACCGCGCGCGCATCGGTGGGCGTCTTCTCAAGCGTTACGACCTCGAAGCCCGCCCGCTCCAGCAGCGCGCGTAAACCAAACGACGAATACCGCCCGAAATCGTGAGGCTGTTCGTGCTCATCCCACACAAAGGGCACCGTCAGCACCAAAACGCCGCCAGGCCGCAAAACCCGGTTGATCTCGTTTAAAAACGCCTCGGGGGTGAACACATGCTCCAATACCTGGGTGCAGAGAGCCCCGTCGAAATCCGCATCAGGCAGCGGGAATATTCCTCCATCATAATACACATCTGCCACCCCGGCCGCCCGCCTCAAGGGTGTGTCATAGTCCAGTCCGACATAACGCGTCGCCGCCACCAATGAACGGTAGGGTTTGCTTCCGCAGCCCACGTCTAGCACCTCGCCCTGCAACTCCGGCAGCAAGCGCAGCAGCGCCTCATGCAATCCGCGGCGGGCAAAGTAAAACGGATTGACCACCCAGCCCAAGCGACCGGGGGTGAACTGCTGCCTGGCTCGCCAGTTTTTTATCTTCGCGATCATGCGACGGCGGAGGATTCCAGCGAAGGGCGTCTTCGTTTTAACATCAGACCACGATACTCATAACCTCTGCCCGCACCGTCAAATGTTGGCCATTCCGCCACCACGCTCCATTCGGCCAGCAAGGGCTCGATCAGTTTCGCACGATCAAAAAACCAACACGGATAACTCGCGGGATAAATCTGAGCAGGCACATGCTGCACCGTCAGCCAATCACGCCCCCGGGTCGCAAACCCGGTGCGATCTATGATGATCCAATCGCAATCACGTCCGGCCAGGTCAGCCAGCATGGCGTGAGGCTTTTCCAGATATGGCAGCACGCTGGATAGGAGAACCACGTTGGGACGCTCCGCTTCGAAACACGCATCAATCGTTGCGTAGAACCGTAGGTTGCCGGTCGTGAACTCCCGGATCCCCGCCGCCACAAACGCAGGCTGTTCGACCACGCTCCAGCACAACTCCGGGAGGTCCCCAAACCAAGGCCGGTGCTGCCACCAGGTGCTGCCGAGGGCCCCGCCAAAGTCTAAAACGCTCAATCGTCCGTTTTCCGAGGCCGCAGCCCGCCTCAGCGCTGCGAGCAGCGGCTCATGACAAACCGGCTCGTGGAATTGAACCGTGTCCCGTTCCCACAACGCATTTCCGTCGCGCACCGCACGGGTTGCATTAACCACCTTTTGCAGAATCAGCTCCGAGTCATAACCACCGGAAGCCGCCCGCGCAGCCGCCCAATCGGAATAATCGCCAAGCAGACGCTTCGGACTACCGATGCTCCTCAGCCATACTCTTGCCCGTTGCGGCACGAGCTGCTTGGCGCCTTGTCTCAGTAGCCGGGTTAACTTGCGCTGGACACGGAATGCGAGAGAAGGCTCCGCATTGGCCGCAGTCCACAACGCGCGACAGAGCGGGTGTTCAACAGACTCGGGCCAGCGGAACGGCAAGCCGGGGGCTTTCTGTAGAGGCGGATTCGCCCACTCGACCGCACCGGCAGCGTTGGTTGCCGACCTATCGAAGCCAATATGCTCCACCATGGACCAAGGCGGACGCACGCAAAGTCCGCCGTGCTGAAAATGATGATAGAGCCAGCGCACCGCCCAGATATTGCTCGACTCCTCGCGGGCCGCTTGCGCGGGTAAATCCGCCCCGTAAGCCGCCGGAGAAACCCCGCGATTCGCGGCCTCACGCATTTTGGCCAAAGCGTTCTCTTTCGCCATTCCCTTCCATGAACGTGCCCAAGCACCCCAGACCCAGCAATCCGCACGCGCATCCAGATAAGGGTTTTCTCCGGCGTCTACCGGCGTAACCCGCGGATGGGTCCAACCGGACACGCTCATGACACGCCCATCCTCCGCATAGTGCCGCAAGGCCGCGCAAATCCAATCATAGGTGCCGGGCACGCAGATCAAATCATCCTCCCAGACGATAAACGCGTCATGACGCTCCGCAACCTCGGTGACCCCGGTAAGCACATTACATCCTAGTCCGAGATTCTTTTCGCGCTCCACCAGCCTCACCTCACACCAATCTACCTCACGCAACAAAGCACGTGTGGCGTTCACCGCCTGGACGTCAGACAATCCCTTCGCCCCATCCGCATAAGATAGAATCAATGGCACTCGATTTTCGCGTAAACATTCCAGCACTCGGGCCAGATGCGCCGGACGAGCGTAAGCGAAAAGCACAACCGGAATAACGGCCTCACTCATAATCCCAGCACGTTTTCAGAACGATAAAACACCGTCGTGCAGCGGCGCTCCACCTGACCGGGCGCAAAGCCCCAGAAATCAAGCCGTTTGAAGCCATGCTTTTTCAAAGCCTCGCAAGCCGGTTCGTAATCCGGCCTCTCCGTGTCATCCAACACTATCACGCCATCCGAAGCGAGACAGCCACGGGCGGCCTCGACGCAGGCCACGCGATTACGTCCGTCAACACTTACCAAGGATGGCGGCTCCCGCAACTCGGCGATAGCGTTGATATAACCAGGGCCGAGCGGACGCTCCCGCAACTCGACATTGGCCGGTAGCTTTGGCCGTAACATCGCGGCGAAGACGCTATCGTGCTCGAGCGCGATGACCTTGGAAACGCGCTTGGCGTAATAGGAGGTGGACGCGCCGGCGCCGTATTCGAAGACGTTGAAATTCTTGCCCAGTCGTGGGCCGATAAACTCGATAAACGAATAAGTAGCCCACGGGATGGCAGATCCATCCCGCCCAACAATGGACTGATCCAGCACACTGCGCGTCCAGCCGACTTCAGCTAAATAACCATCCAAGGCCATTCTGGCCAACTGGGTGGCAAAGCGACGGTTCATCATCACTCTGGCAAAACGCCACTTCAGGGCAAGGCGAGGAGCGGTGTCGGCGGAATCAGGTTTCATGAAAGATGGAAGGAAAAGGGCAAAGGAGCGCCCTCGTTTGCATCCGTGCCAGCTTTAGTGCGGGCTTGAAAAGATAAGTCGATAGCCAAGCGGCAACCACCTGCGCCGCCAGAGTCGCCAGCGCCGCACCTACGGGACCTTGAGAGGGGATCAAAACCCAGTTCAATCCGATGTTTAAGGCGGCCCCAATCAGCGTCGCGATCAAATGAAACCGCGTCCATCCCTCCATCACGCATACCTGTCCACGCGCTACGCCAAGCGAGGCAAAAAGCAAAATCCACGCATGCACCATTTGCACCGGAACGGACCCCGCGAAGACCTCGCCATAGGCCATCCGAACAAGCGATGGCCCGAGAAGAAAAACCGATATAGCCAAGCCATATCCCAACAGTGCGCTCACCTGGCAGTATTGCAGGATTTTCCGGTAATAAACCTCGCCGCCAACCAGCTTCGCCCGCGTCAAACCTGGAATCATACTGACGGCCAGCGCACCGGGAGCAAATAACCATATTTCACTGAATTTAACACCCGCCATATAAATCCCCACCGCCTCCTCACCGGCCATATTGCGCAACATTACTGCGTCGATACGCATATAAATGGCGACCGCGATGCCGGAAAGCATCAGCGGCCATGCCTCAAGCGCCAAACGCCTGGCGGTCATAAGCACCCTTCCTCCAAAATCCATCGTAAGTCCCTCCTGCCTAGCGCGCCATGCCAACATCGCGGCACATAGAGAAAATTCAAAAACAGACACCCAGGCAAATGCCGCGAGTTCCGCATGAGACTGCACTAACATGACCCGCAGTCCCGCCCCGGCCAACGCCGCCCCCCACTGTATGAAAACCGTGACTCGGGACTTCATCCGGGCCTGAAACCACAACTCGGGGAGCATAACGGACGGCTGAAAAACCATCAGCCCCAAAATCGGCAGCAGCCCGTTCCCGGTGGAAACGTCGTCATGCAACAGGCAAAGCACCAAAATCAGACCGTAGCCAGCCACTCCCACCAGCAATCGCAACGTCAGGGCCCCGGCCAGCGTGCGGGGAGTCTGCGCCGGGTATGCCACAAGTTCTCGCCTAATAATCGCCTCCAGACCGCCCTCAGCCATCAACATCACCACGCCTGCGATCGCGGTCGCATACCCCATTGCGCCCAAGCCCTGCGGCCCGAGGTATCGTGCCACATAAAAACCAACCCCTGCGCCGATAATGAATCGCACCAACTTGTCGGTCACCAACCATGCAAAATTAGATACAACCGCGCGACGGTCCGGCTTCTTCAAAGCAGCCCTCAGTTGCCGCAAGTTATTGATCATGCCCATTCATTCACTGCCATTATGACCCGGTTCACCTCGGCGTCGGCCAGATGCGGGCCCATCGGTAAGCTCAGCACCTCGGCGTGGATCGCCTCCGTGATCGGCCAGTCTCCCGCCAGCTCTCCGCCCGAATACGCTTCCTGCCGGTGGGGCGGGATCGGGTAATGCACCATCGTCTGCACCCCTTGGGTCGCCAGATAGGCCTGCAAACGATCCCTCTCTGCACAGCGCACCACAAACAAATGCCAAACGTGCGCCTCCGCCTCGGCCGGCATCGCCGGCAGGCGAACCCGGGGATTGCGAATCGCCGCCAGATAGCTCGCCGCCACCTCGCGGCGCCGCGCGTTCTCCGCCGCCAGCGAGGGCAACCGCACCCGTAACAAGGCAGCCTGCAACTCATCCAGGCGGCTGTTCACGCCTTGATAGAGGTTATGATACTTTTTCTCCGACCCGTAGTTTCGCAGGGCGCGCACCATCCTGGCCAGCGAAGGATCCGACGTCGTCACCGCTCCGGCGTCACCCAGCGCACCGAGGTTCTTGGTCGGATAAAAACTAAAACCCGCCGCATCGCCCCACGCGCCCACCGGTTGTCCCGCGTGCTTCGCCCCGTGCGCCTGCGCACAGTCCTCGACTACCTTTAGCCGGTGGCGACGGGCGATCTCCATGATCCGCGACATGTCCGCCGCCCTTCCGTAAAGATGCACCGCCAGGATAGCCCGCGTGCGCGGCGTGATCGCCGCCTCAATCCGCGCCGGATCGAGGTTAAATGTCCCAGCGTCCGGCTCCACGAGCACCGGACGCAAATGCACCGCGCTCAACGCCAGAATCGAGGCGATGTAGGTATTTGCCGGCACGATCACTTCGTCACCTTCGACCATGAATCCCTGCTGAAGGTAGGCCTTGAAAATCAAGGTCAACGCATCCAGCCCATTACCCACGCCCACGCAATGATCAGCGCCGCACCATACCGCGAACTCGCGTTCGAAGGCCTCCACTTCCGCACCCAGCACATACCAGCCGGAATCCAACACCCGGGTGAAGGCGGACAGCAACTCCGCCCGGTGGTGGCGGTTGATCTCTTTAAGGTCCAGGCATGAGATGAGCTTCATATGTGTGCCCCCTCGCTTAGGCGCAGGAACTCCGCACGGTCGCGGATGTAGTCGCCTTCGTCATAGTGCTCGGCCGCCAGCACCAGCAGAACACAATCCGCCGAGAAGTCCGTCATTTCATGCCAGATCATTGGCTCCAAACACAGTCCGCAGGCCGGATTATTAAGTGTGATTTTTTCCACGGCGCGTCCGTCGTCCAGCTTAATTTGGCACGAGCCGGTCAGGGCGACGATCACCTGTTGCAACTTGCGATGCGCGTGGGCGCCGCGCACTGCGCCGGACTGCATGTGCAGCAAGCTATACACCCGTTTGATGTGGAACGGGACGTCATCGTCCGACTCAATCGGAATCAAGAGGCCGCGTGCGTCGCCTCGAGCTGGAAAAGTGATCCACTTCACGTTCATCAAGAGAGCTGACTCCAACACCGCCACCGTGCGCCGCAAGAGCTATTCCCATTGAGCCCCAAGCGGCGCTATACATTCTCAGCCGAGACTGCTTTCTAGGCGTGTCATTCCGGCAATTAATGGCGAGTCTGCGTCCGCCGCCCCCATGAGTTTTTTTAGCGATCAACTGCCCGCATGCCTTGGCTTTAAGGCCGATGATCCAGAATCACGCTCGTGCATCGCCCCTGCGCTCGCCCTCGCGCTTGCATTCATCGTGCTGCCGCTGTGTTTGCTCACACCGTTCGATACGGACCGCTCATTGCCCCTCCTCTTCCTTCCCGCCGTTTGGCTGGGCTGGAAAAATTCCCAGCCGGTCTCGCCCGGCTTGCTTTCCCTAATAATCGCAATCTTCGCCGCGATGCTGCTCTCCACCGCATTCGCCGCCCACTCGGCTCGTTCGCTGGTATCGGTCTCGGCAGCGGCTTGGGTGATCGCCGGCGGCATGGTGGCGCGCAATCTCACCTCCAGCCTGCCGGCAGTGCGACTCGTGCTGGGTGGCATTGTATTAGGTGCGGCGCTCGGCAGCGTCTTGGTGCTGGCCGGAGCTGGCGGAGCTTACATGGACTTTCCGACTTATTGGGGCGCCCGGATTTTTAGCATGCACCAATACGCGGGCGTCGTCGCCGGCCTAGGGCTCTGGGCGCTCCGCCCGGCCTCCCCAGCCGCCAGACTCGCGGTCATCGCCCTGTGTGCGGTCACCTGCATCGGCTTGGCTTCGTCCGGCAGCCGGGCCCCGGTCGCCGGACTGTTAATCATGTTGGCCGCCTGGTTCTGGCGCGGCGGGACCACGGATCGCCGGTTGCTGCTGCGCACCGCGCCCGCGCTCGCTGGAGTCGCGTTAACGGTTTCGTGGCTGATCGGCAGTCCCTATGCGACTATGGGCTGGTGGTCGGCCGTCGCACGCACCGCCAACGCCGCCAGCATTCAGGATGTGGCGTCTGGCCGCGCCTATTTTTGGCCGGTCGTCTGGCATCAGGTCTGGAACTCGCCCTGGTTCGGCCACGGCGCCGACGCCTACCAATACATCCAGCCCCGGCTTCACGGTTCGCAGCCGCACAACGCCCTCCTACAGTGGCTCTACGAGTATGGTCTGGCCGGAACATTTCCTATCGTGCTGCTCCTAGTTGCCGGCGTGGTCGGCCTGACCCGCAAAGGCCCAGCACCGGAAAACCCCACTCGCACCTTCCGAATCTGGGCGGGGTCCACTCTGGCCGGCACCTTCGTTTACGGTCTCTTCGATGGAGTTTTCTACCACATGGTCGCCTTTATGCCCGCGGCTGTCATCGCGGGATTCGCACTTGGAGGCCAAGCGAGAGTAGCACCCGGTAATTCCGTCTACCTGCGCAACTGGCACCGGATACTTCGCCCCGGACTCTTGGCGGCGCTGCTGGCGATCCTGCTGCATGGCTGGCTGGGATTCATGCTCTTGCGCGCCGGCAACGTGGAGCCGGATTCGCCGCCTGCGCGGCTGTTGCGCGCCTTCCCAAGCACCACCTTCGGACTTAAAAACTGGATAAACCGGTGGGAAAAGTCCCACCCCGAAGCGGTCATCGACTGGATAAAGTGGGCCCAGTCCGCTTCCAACGCACAGCCCGAATACCATCTGGCGGCTGTCACCATCCAGTTGCACAACAGGGATTTTATCTCGGCAGAAAAAGAACTTCGCGCCTGCCTGCCCAAAGTCCGCGACATAGAGGTCGACGACATAAACCGCTTGCTCGCAGGAGTCGCGGTGAAGGCCAAAGAGCAAGCCGCAAACGGAACAACCAAGGCCACAAAATGACCGTTGACGAAAGCCAGCCCCCGCCGGAGCTATCCACCCCCGCGTGACTATCACCCATCACATCAGAAACAGCCGACGGACTACCGCCTTTATCGTCGCCACCGCCCTGCTCCTCTACTGGCTGATGGCGATCAGTGTCTCTCCTCGCGTGGGCGTCACAGCGGACGAGGTGGTGCATTTCACGGGAGGTTATAGCTACTGGAAATTCAACGACTACAGGCTACATCCTGAAAACGGCACCCTGCCGATGCGGCTGGCCGCGCTGCCCCTGGTCTTCGCCGACCTGCACTTTCCTTCTCTGCAGGATCCGCAATGGATAGCATCAAAGGTGAACAACGTGGGGGAGTTGTTCTTTTTTCACCAAGGCAACGACGTCTCGAAAATACTCCTCTATGGCCGCATGATGCTCGCCCTCGCGGGAGCGGTCACCATCTGGCTGACATGGCGCTGGTCGCGCGGGCTCTTCGGACCACGCGCGGGCTGGCTGGCCCTCGGGCTCACGGTATTTTGCCCCGCTTTGCTGACCCATGGCGGACTCATCACCTCAGACATCACCATGACTGCCTGCATGATCGGAGCCCTTTCCGCCTGCTGGCTAGTGCTACATCGCGCCACTTGGGGGAGACTCCTCCTCGCGGGTATCGTCTGCGGACTGGCTTTTTTATCAAAGATGTCGGGGGTGATTCTCATCCCGCTGCTCGCTACGATGGTCTTGTTAAGGTGCCTGCGCGGCACTCCGCTTATCCTGGTCTTAGGCGAGAGCGTGCACTGGCTGCGTGGTCGCTTAGCTGTGCTGGCCGGTTCAATCGCGCTCATGACAATCGTAGCGGCGGGCAGTTTGATTGTTCTCTGGGGTGGCTACGGCTTCCGTTATAGCGGATTCAACCTGGAAAAATCCACGACGACCGGATACTATCTGGACTGGGACGTGGTGCTGAACAAAACCTCCATTCCGTATAGATCCGACACCAGCCTGAACGATCTGCTCCCCAGCCGGCCAATCCCCCATCCCACGTCGATCGACCACTTGGTGGAGTGGCTGCGCGACCGCCGCCTGCTGCCCGAGGCCTACCTCTGGGGCTTCGCGCACACCCATAAATTCTCCCTTTACCGGCCCGCTTTTTTGCTCGGCCAATACCGGACCACCGGTTGGCCGAGCTTCTTCCCCCTCGCCTTCCTGCTCAAGACCACCCTGCCCGCCCTCGTGCTTTTTACCACGGGTATAGCCGCGCTGGTTTGGACCGCCCGGAGACGCTCGCTTGCCGACCCAGCGATCGGCGCAACGGCACCATTAAAAATAGGGAGCATCTGCCCCCGCTGGCTCTACCGCGGCTCTCCTCTCCTGCTTTTCTTTGTCCTCTACTGGCTCATGGCGGTGAACATGCATCTCAATATCGGGCACCGGCACATACTGCCAACCTACCCTGTGTTTTACATTCTGGCCTCGGCGTCGGTGCTCTGGCTGGGTCGTTACAAAAACCGAATGGTCACGCTAGGTCTGGTAGCGACCCTGGGATTGCACGCGCTGGACTCGATCAACGCCCGGCCTTTTTACATTTCCTATTTTCAGCCACTGGTAGGCGGCGCCGCCAAGGGCTACCACTACTTGGTCGACAGCTCCTACGACTGGGGCCAGGGACTACCCGATCTGGCCGTGTGGCTGAAGTCAGACCAGCGGCGCTCTGATCCAGCACCCGTTCACCTCTGCTACTTTGGCGCCGATTCCCCCCGCGAACGAGGCCTCGATGTAATCCGGTTCGGCGATGATTTGGCTGATTTTGGCCCCAGAACCTATCCCGCCCAGCTCAACGCCGGATGGTATGCCATCAGTGCGACTCACTTGATGCAGGTTTACGCCCCCACACGAGGCGATTGGACTGCTGCTCACGAAGAAAAATATCAGAAAATACTAGCCCGACTGGCCCACGCTAAACCAAACGCACAACGCACAGGCAAGGAGTCCACCAGCGTCCTGGAAGACTGCAGCGACCTAGAAATCATCCAAACGACCCGGATCTGCCACTTTCTACGAGACCGCCCCCCCCTGGAAGTCGTCGGTGGCTCCATCCTTATTTTCAAACTCAGCGCTGCCGAAATTAAGGCGGCGCTTTACGCCCCTATCCAGTAGTCCACATCCTTTGCCACGTATGAAGCTCTCCATCGTCATCCCCTGCTATAACGAGCGATCCACCATTCGCGCCATCGTGGATGCCGTGCGCGCCGCACCGGTCACCGATCGCGAGATCATCATCGTGGACGACTGCTCGCACGACGGCACGCGTGAAATCCTGCGCACCGAAATCACCCCGCTGGTGGACAAAATAATCTACCACGAAATCAACCAGGGAAAAGGCGCCGCCCTGCGCACCGGGTTTGCCTCCGCTACCGGCGACATCGTAATCATCCAGGACGCCGACCTCGAATACGATCCGCAGGAATATCCGCGCCTCATCCGCCCCATCATGGAAGGCCGGGCCGACGTCGTCTTCGGCTCTCGTTTCGCCGGCGGAGACGCCCACCGCGTCGTCTACTTCTGGCACATGATCGGCAACAAGTTCCTGACCCTCCTTTCCAACATGTGCACCAACGTGAACCTCACGGATATGGAAACCTGCTACAAGGTCTTCAAGCGCGAGGTCATCCAGAAAATCACCATCGAGGAAAATCGTTTCGGTTTCGAACCCGAGATCACCGCCAAGGTCGTAAAGCTGGACGTCGTCATCTACGAGGTAGGCATTTCGTATTACGGCCGCACTTACAAAGAGGGTAAAAAAATCGGCTGGCGTGACGGCTTCCGCGCCATCTACGCCATCCTTAAATACAATCTCTTCCGCTGAGCACCCGCTAAACCATGCGCATCCTCCTCACCGGCATTTGCGGGTTCGCTGGTTCCACGCTGGCCCGCGCCCTGCTCGCCGAGCGTCCCGGCCTGGAGATCACCGGCCTAGACAACCTTTCCCGCCGCGGCAGCCATTTCAACCTGGAGCCGCTGCGGGCTCTGGGTGTTCGCATCGAGCACGGAGATGTGCGCAACGCCTCGGATGTCGAGGCGCTTCCTGCCGCCGACGCCCTCATCGACTGCGCCGCCAACCCCAGCGTGCTCGCCGGCATCGGCGCCGGCCCCGGCAGCCGCCAACTCGTTGAACACAATCTATCCGGCACCCTCAACCTGCTGGAATACTGCAAACGCCACCGCGCCGCCTTCACCCTGCTCAGCACCAGCCGCGTTTACTCCATCCCTCCCCTCGCAGCCCTTCCTGTCATCGTTCATCGCGGTGCCTTCGCTCCCGACACCGCCGCCCTTGCCGCCGGCATCTTGCCCGACGGCCTCACCAGCGCGGGAATCGACGAGACCTTCTCCACCGAGCCGCCCGTCTCACTCTACGGCGCCACCAAGCGTTCATCCGAAATCATGGCCTTGGAATACGGCCACGCCTTCGGATTCCCGGTATGGATCAACCGGTGCGGCGTGCTGGCAGGGGCCGGCCAGTTCGGCCGGGCCGATCAGGGAATCTTCAGCTACTGGATACATTCTTGGGCCGCCCGCCGTCCACTGCGGCACATCGGTTTCGACGGCATGGGACATCAAGTCCGCGATTGTCTTCACCCCGCCGATCTCGCCCCGCTTCTATTGGCACAACTCGATGCACCCGCCGGCACCCCCGCCCCCCGCGTGCTTAACGTCGCCGGCGGAGCCGCCACCGCCATGTCGCTGCACCAGCTTGGGGCTTGGTGCGCAGAACAACTAGGCCCGCATTCGGTCGCTTCCGACCCAGCGCCGCGGCCCTACGATCTGCCCTGGGTCGTGCTCGATTCCTCCGCCGCCGGACGTGCCTGGGAATGGCGTCCGCGCACCCCCTTGAGCTCCATCCTCGACGAAATAGCCACCCATGCCCGCAGCCACCCGGGCTGGCTGGACCTGAGCGCCTGACAAGCGCCCTCGGCTGCGCCCTTCTCCCCTCGAAGATGACCACACTGCTTTGGGATCTGGCCGCCTTCATCTTTTTAGTATTCGGCACCGCGCTCTTGATTGCGCCGCTGTGGAAAAAACTTTCTCCGGTGGAGGCGCTTACCGCAGGTATAGGCTGCTCGTTATTCCTTATCTTCTTAGCCGGATTCACCGTGCACATAACCCGGCTTCCGCGCGCCCTGTGGTGGCTTTTGCCTGTCCTCCTCATCGCTTCGCTCCTGCTCAGAAGACAAGGTCTGAAGCCGTTCCTGGAAGACAGCGAACTGCGCAAACTCGGCTACGCCTGGATGGTTTTTTCGGTTTGGACGATCGGCCTGCTCGGCTTTGTCCTCGTTTATTCCGGGGGCAGTTGGTGCTCCGACTGGCTGGAGCATTACGAGCGAGCGCTCTTTTTCCTGCAAGGCGGCGAAGCCAGCCAGCACTTCTATAAAAATCTCTACTCTCTCTCCGCCCGCCCCCCGCTGGCAAACGTGGTCACGGCGGTGCTGATGCACCTCAGTGGCCGCACGTTCGCCGACTTCCAGGTGCTAAACGCCCTCCTCGGCACCCTGATTATTTTCCCTGCCTGGCTGCTTTGCCGCCGCTGGGCGCGGCCGGGCACAACCGCCCCGCTGATGCTTTGTGCCATGCTCATGCTCAACCCCTTGGTCATGCAAAACCTGACATTTGCATGGACCAAACTGATCACGGCATTCTGGATTCTATCCGGAGTATATTTTCTGCTCGCCGGTCTTCGTGATCCCGATGCGCGCCACTTTCGTGCGGCGGGCTTCTCGGCCCTTTCGGCTGCGATGCTGACCCATTACTCCGCCGGCCCTTGGATTATCGTGGCCGTGGGCGTTTACTTTTTAACCGCCCCGTATCGCCCGAACCAACGTGCGTTCTGGAACGAGACCCTTCTGCACGCCGGGCTTGCCATGCTTGTGTTCTCGCCATGGCTGGCATGGTGCGTCGGCCAACTCGGCCTGATGGAGACCTTGACTCAAAACACCAGCTTTCAAGGTGCCGTCCATCGGCCATGGTCCCAACAGCTGATCACCGCCTGGCTGAATTTTTACGATACCCTGGTGCCTCACGCCTTCCGGTCGGTTAACACCGCTGTCCTCGACCAACCCAGCAAGCTCGGCTGGCTACGGGATTATTTTTTCAACTTCTACCAGCTGATCCTTCTCCCTGCTCTTGGCGTTGGCGGCCTGCTCATCCTCGCTCCACTGGCCCTCACCTTCAGCGAGGCTGTGCGCAAGCACCTCCGCGAGTCGCTAGGCTGGCTGGCTGCAATCATACTGATCGTGTTTTTGGGCACGGCAGTTCACACCGCCCGCGACGATTGGGGGCTGACCCATATCTGCCTTCAACCCCTTGTAATTATCGGCCTGGCATGGCTGGGATCTCGTTTACCCGGCAGCTCAAGCGCGATTCGGGTGCTCTGGCTTTTAGGAGTTTGCATGGATTTTGTCCTTGGGATCGTTTTGCACTACTCGGCCCAAGCACTATGGATCGCTCCGCTGGAGCACCTCAACTTATATGCCCGCTTGTTCAATGGCCCTGATCTACAAAGCAACGGACTTGTCACCTTTGGCGCCCACCTCGCTCCCGCGCTGCCAATAATAGGCCCGTGCCTGCTACTCCTGTTGACGACCACTGTTTTTCTAGGCCTTAAACCCACCCCTCAATCCGCATGACCGAACTGGAGTCCAGTAAAGCAACATTGGCCGGCCAGCCGCCCAAACTGCTCTCGGTCATCATACCTGCTCGCGACGAGGAAGGCTGCATCGTGTCCACGGTGGAGCAGCTCCATCGGACTTTGGCCGCGCACGCCATACCGCATGAGATCGTCGTGGTCGACGATGGCAGCCGCGATCAAACGTGGGCTTTGCTGTCCGACCTCATCGTCAGGATCCCCGCGCTCGACCCGGTGCAAAACCTCGGGGCTCACGGATTCGGCCGGGCGATTATCCACGGCCTGGATAACAGTCGCGGCGATGCCGTGGTCATTTTCATGGCCGACGCCTCGGACGCGCCCGAAGAAGTTGTCCTCTATTGGGAAAAACTTTGCGCCGGCTGGGACTGCGTGTTCGGAAGCCGCTTCATCAAAGGCGGACGCACCTACGACTACCCTCGCGTGAAACTCCTGCTGAACCGTCTCTTCAATTTCTTCATCCGCGTCATTTTCAAGCTCTCGCTCAACGACACCACCAATGCCTTTAAGGCCTACCGCCGCCACGTCATCGACGGTTGCCGCCCGCTGATTGCGCCGCACTTCAACCTCACCGTCGAGCTTCCACTCAAGGCCATCGTGCGCGGCTACAGTTGGACCGTAGTCCCAATTACCTGGCGCAACCGGCGCACCGGCGAGCCCAAGCTCAAGATCAAGGAAATGGGTAGCCGCTACTTTTTCATCTGCATGTATGTGTGGCTGGAAAAATACTTCAGCCGCGGCGACTACCGGCGCCGCACCGCGACCCACCATACTTGATCGATGTCGTCCCCCGACACACATCCCGGCTGGCTGGCACTTCTGCTCCTTCTCCCTTCCGTTACCTTTGGTTTTTTTATCTGCGGGCGCCTGGTCTTCCTCGCCCTTCCCTCGCCCTTGCCATGGGCCAGTGCGTTTCTAGGTTCTTTTCTCGCGCTCTTTGGCTGCGTGCTGGGGCTCGATGGCCTCAGCCTCCCCGTCAATCTTAGCACCTTAGGCGGCCTGCTCACGTTGCTCTCTGTCACTGGTTGGCTGATCGCAGGTCGGCCCGCCCTCTCAATCTCGCCCCTGAAATCGCTGCCTCACTTCGACTGGCGCGACCTGATCTGGCTCACGCCCTGCCTGCTGATGATCAGCTCCCTTCTCGTCCAAGGCTGGCTCAATCCGCTCGCCGGTTGGGACAACTGCTTTCGCTGGAACTACCTCGCCCTGCTGGTCCACGACCAGTCCAGTCTAGCCCATTATCCGCCCGTCTCCACCGCCGACTACCGCGTATATCCTTGGAGTGACGGCATCCCTCCCGGCGTGCCTTTTCTCAATCTATGGCTCTACCTCTCCACGGGCTCAACCGCGGGAGTCCTCATCATCGGCCGGATTGCCACGGAATTGGCCCTCATCATCACCCTGACTTGGCGGCTTGCCAAACGCCTGCACGGCGAGGTGGGGGCTCGCGTTTCGATCCTCGCGCTTTCCACCTCCGCCCTGTTCGCCTGGTCGATCGGCTTGGCTCAGGAAACCGGCACCACCGCCGTCTGCCTGCTCATTCTCGTCAATCTGCTGCATGACTACCGCAGCAACCCCGCTCGCTCCACCGCAATATGGATCGGGCTCGCCGCCGCCGCCGCCGCGCTATGCAGGGACTATAATCTGATTTTCCCGCCTCTTGCGCTTGGCTTGCTAGCCCACGCCCGCGCCCCGCGCCGCGATCTGCTCGCCGCCACCACCGCCGCCCTCCTGGTCGCCTCGCCCTGGTATGTGCGAAACGCATGGATCACGGGGAATCCGCTTTTCGCCCATGATCTTGGCGGCCTGCTCGCGACCAACCCCTTCTATGCCGACACCATGGTGCGTATTCGCGCCTTCTGGTCGCCCTTCCACCGCCCCGATGCAATACCCGGCCTGCTCGCCGCCCTCTTCGCCGGCACAGGCCTGCTCGGATTCCTCGCGTTGACCAGCCCTCGTCGCAACCAGCCCCGCTCACCCGACATCGCCGCGGTGCTGCTGGTCCTAATTACCCTCTGGATCCTATCCGTCCCCAATACGGCCGGTGGATGGAACTACAGCCTGCGTATACTCGGGCCCATCATGCCGTTTCTCGCCCTTGGCGTCGGCAGCTGGAGCCGGCACCTGTCCAACCGATCTCTACCCTGGATCGGCCTGCTCGCCCTGCCCTTTTCCGCCGACGCGGCCCGACGCTCCTGGATCTTCGTTAACACCCCGTTGGAAAGTCCCTGGCCGTATAATTGGAAGACCTTCAGCGCCTACCAGCCCAGTGTGGCCGCCGTGCAAGACCCCGACAGCTTTCAGGCCCTGATCACACTAGCGCAGGGAGAGGGCATCGTCTTGGATCAGGCTAATTACGTAGTGGGGGTGCGACGTCGTGGCGGCGTCGCGATCTCTATCTTTAGCCCCGAGGTGGAAACGCTAACGCAAGCCGAGGCCGGGAAACCAATCGCGCAAACCGTCGCCGAACTTCGCGCGCTAAAAATTCGTTTCGTGGTGCTCACCCAACAAGACGACTTCAACACCTTCTGCGCGCTTTTCCACCGCTCCATGCGCCGCATTTGGGTTATACCACCGACCCTCGATCTCGGCGCCGTCCGCCTCTACGATCTGGCGGTGATGAACGGTGAAGCCCCCGCCCTCACGGTGGGCCAATCAAACCACCGTAAACCACCCTCAGGGCCTAATCCTCAATAATCATGGGCCGCAGCGCACGCGATCTTCCGGATTTTATGATGCTCGTGCCCGACCTAGCCGCCGTGGAGGCCGTGTTGCTCGCACGCCTTCGCGCAGCCCCAACCGTCAAGATTGATTCTTTGCCCCAAGCGTGAATTCCTAGCACTGACAACCATGCAATCACCGTCCCGACTCGCCGTGGTCATACCGGTCTTTAACGAATCCAAAGTGCTACCGGAGCTGCTTCGTCGCTTAAACGCGGTGTTCGACGCCCTCCCATCGTTGCGCTGCGAGGCGGTCTTCATCGATGACGGTTCTCGAGATGACACCGCCGCCCTGCTCGCGGTCGCCGCCAGACAAGACCCGCGACTGCGCCTCGTCCAACTCTCGCGCAACTTCGGCCACCAGCCCGCGCTCACCGCCGGCCTCGCCCACGTCGGCCATGCGGACGCGGTGATTACCATGGACGCCGATTTGCAGGATCCACCCGAGCTCATCCCCGAGCTGGTCGCCGCCTGGGGAAAAGGCGCCGAGGTCGTTCTCGCCGTGCGGCGTTCGCGCGAAGACACCGGTCTTCGTCGCCTTGGCTTTGACGCTTTTCACCGTCTCTTTGGCCGTCTCACCGACTTCCCCATAGAATCCAACACCGGCACCTTTGGCCTGCTGGGAAAAAACGCCGTCGCGGCCTTCAACCAACTGCCTGAAAAACACCGCTTCTTCCCCGGGCTGCGCACCTGGCTGGGTTTTACGCGCGCCGAAGTCATCTACGACCGCCAGGAGCGCGCCGCAGGCCAGCCTGGCCAGACGCTACGCCGCCTGGTGCGCTATGCCCTCGACGGCTTGTTCAGCTTCTCCCACCTGCCGCTAAGGCTGCTGACCTATGCCGGCCTGGTCACCGCCGGCTTAGGGTTTGCGGTTGGGCTCTACTTCGTAATCAAACGTATAATTGGCATAGAGGTCGCCTTCACCGGTTTCACCACCTTGGTTTCAGTCGTGCTCTTCCTTGGCGGCGTTCAACTCATCGGCATAGGCGTGCTCGGCGAATACCTCGGACGCATCTACGACGAGGTGAAGCGACGCCCGCTCTACCTGTTGAAAAATCCCGCCCCCGCAATCTTGAGCGAAGCCGCTCCCCCGTCCGCCTCCGGACCTGGCCTCTAGCTCCACTTTAGCCGTCAACCTTGCGCTTCCTTCAGTCCACCAACCACTGGCGCGCAGCACTGGCTCTACTCTGTCTGTTTCATGTCTGGATGGCGATCAGTTCGACCGGGCGCGTGGGCATGACGGCAGATGAGATTTTCCACCTCACCGCCGGGCAAACCTACTGGAGCAGGCAAGATTACCGACTGCAGCCGGAAAACGGTCTGCTTCCCCAGCGGCTCGCCGGCCTGCCGCTGGTGCTGTCCTCCGGCGTGAAGTTCCCCGACATCGGCGCACCCGATATCAACGAGGAGTGGCACTCCGCAATGATCCGTAAAATCGGCCGCCGCTTTTTTTTCGAATCAGGTAACGATACGGATCGAATGCTCCTGATGGGCCGTTCCATGATCGCGCTGCTTGGCGCGGCCACCGTTGCCTTGATCGGTCTATGGTCACGCAGCCTTTTTGGACCGCTTGCAGGTTTGAGCTGCGCTGCCTGCGCCGCCTTCAGCCCGAGCTTTTTGGCCCATGCAGGTCTGGCTACCTCTGATACAGCCGGAGCAGTGGGCTTTCTCGCCGCTACCGTTGCCTGGTGGCGCCTCTGCCATCGCATCAGCATAGACCGGATTCTAATCGCCGGCTCCACCCTCGCACTCCTTGCCTTGAGTAAATACTCGGTGGTGCTCTTCGGGCCGATCCTCGTCGTTCTTGTTCTCATCCGTCTCATGCGGCCCGCGGGATTGCCGGTCCGCCTGCCGCGAATCTCCCGCCAACGATCCCGAGGCCGGGCGCGCCTCCTTCCGCTCGTTATGGCATGCGCCGCGTCCATCCTGCTTTGCTGGATCTTGATTTGGGGTGCCTTTGGCTTCCGCTACTCGGCAGCCTGTCCAAAGCCGGGCGAGGCCTTCACGTTCCCCTGGACCGAGACCTTGATCACGCAGTCCCACGAACGGTCCCTCTACATGGCGGATGGCGCCACCCAGGGGCGGATCGCGTCCGTATCTGCGGGGGTGGTGCAATATTTCGTCACCGCAGCCGCACGCTATCATTTTCTACCCGAGGCATGGCTCTACGGCCTGGCCTACGTGGACACCAATGGACGCTACCGCCCCGCCTTTCTCTGCGGCGAATGGGAAGCGACCGGTTGGTGGTGGTTCTTCCCCTTTGCCTTTCTGGTTAAAAGCACGCCGGTTGAGCTCCTGCTCTTCACCGCCGCTGCGGGTGCTTGGGTTGCGCTCGTCAGCGCCTCCGCTGCAGAGCGTCGTCTCGCCTACAAATGCGCCGCACCGCTTGCCGCCGGCCTTATCTACGGTGCCTTCGCGCTGAGTTCGCACCTCAACATCGGGCACCGCCATATCCTTCCTCTCTACGGCTTCGGCTTCATCCTTTCCGGACTTGTGGTTTATCGGTTGCAGAAAAGAACCCGCCCCGCGTTCGCCCTGATCGTAGTCGCAGCCCTGACCAGTGGACAGTTGGTCTCCTCTCTCACGATTCGCCCTCACTATCTGACTTATTTCAACAGTCTCAACGGCGGACCAGACCAAGGCTACCGCTACTTGGTGGATAGCTCACTCGACTGGGGCCAAGGCCTGCCTGATTTGGCCGAGTGGCTTAAAATCAACGCCCCCGGGCGCAACGTTTACCTGAGCTATACTGGCAACGATGAGCCGACGCGCTTTGGCATCAACGCCACCCGTATAGGCGATGTTTTTTTCCAGCCCGATCAAAATATGAGCGCCGGTGCCCCACCCTACCTGCCCGGCGTCTACGTCTTCAGCGCCACCATGTGGCAGCGCGTCAACACTCTGGTGCGTGGCCCCTGGCGACCTGGATACGAAAAATCCTATCAGGAATTGCGCCGCTTTTGGCGCGAGGAGCCTCCGCCTCACCTCGATGGCCTCACCCGCCATACGGCCGACGGGCGCGAGAGCCACCAGCGGCTCCTTCGCTATGAACAGCTGTGTTTTGGCCGCCTCATTCACTCCCTGCGCAATCGCCCTCCCGATGCCATCATCGCCCACACCCAACTCGTATTCTTCCTGAATGACAAAGACGTCCAAAACGCCCTTTGGGGTGGGCTTGATGGACTGGATTCATTTATCTCGGACGTTTACAAAGCAAAATCGCCCCCGTGAACCCCCGCCTCCTACGCGCCATTGCCGTCGCCTGCCTCTGCGCCCTGCATGTCTGGCTAGCCGCCAGCGTCAGTCCGCATGTCGGGATCACGTCGGACGAACCGATTCACGTCACCTCTGGTCGCATTTACTGGCAGGATTCCGATTTTCGTTTTCAGCCCGAAAACGGAAATCTGCCCCAGCGCTGGCTGGCGCTACCCCTGCTCGGTCGAGATTTGAATTTCCCTGATTCGCACCAGGCGCCCGCACACTGGGTCATCGCGAACCCATGGGAACTCGGACACATCTGGTTTTTTAAGCAGGGTAACGATCCGGACCAGTTGATCGCCCGCGGTCGCATGATGAACGCCCTGCTCGGCGGCTTGCTTTGTCTCGTGGTCTACCTCTGGTCCGCCTCGTTGATCGGCACTTCAGGCGGCGTTCTCGCCCTCGGCCTGGCGGTCTTTTGTCCCAATCTGCTCGCCAACGCCGGCCTCGCCACCTCCGACACCGCCACGGCACTCGCGTTTACCGTGGCCCTGCTCGCTCTGTGGCGTCTCTGCCATCGCATCACAATTGGTCGCACCGCAGCCGCAGGACTGGCGTTCGGTTTGCTGGCTTTGACCAAGTTTTCCGCCCTGCTGCTTGGCCCGATCGCAATCCTAGTGGTCGGAACCCGAATGCTGCGAAAAGCGGATATTCCCGTGCAAGTTGGCCGGCAGCGTTTTCGCTTAACTGGCTGGCTCAGACTCGCCGGCCTGAGTCTCGCGGGCGGGCTCACCCTCGGGCTTGCAATCGCCTGCATCTGGAGCGCCTACGGGTTTCGCTACGCCGCCTCTGACACCTGCGGCGAAATCGCACCGTCCGCCTGGAGTCACATTCTCATCGAAAACGAACCTCAGCGCATAGGCATGGACATGGCCGGAGCGCACGACGCCTTGGACTTCGTGCCCGTCAAACCTGGCAGGATCCAAACCATGGTTCGCCACGCGCGCGACGCCCGCCTGCTACCCGAGGCCTGGCTCTACGGCCTGGCCTACGTCGCCTTAAACTCCAAGGTCCGCTTCGCTTTTCTCGCCGGCGACTACTCACTCACCGGCTGGCCGGAGTTTTTCCCGTTGGCTTTCGTCCTGAAGACGCCGCCGGCGGTCCTCGTGTTGTTACCCGTCTCGCTGCTTCTTCTTGTTTCCAGACCCTACCGGCGGATCGCCTACCGCCTCGCACCAGCCCTGGTTTTTCTGCTGGTTTACTGGGCGGCGGCGGTGACCAGCCATCTCAACATCGGTTTCCGGCACCTGTTGCCCACGCTTCCAGCCACCTATGTCCTGGTGGCGTGTAGTGTCTATGCGTTACGCGGTAAAAAATATCTGCGCTGGACCTTGATCGCCATCGTGGCAGGGGCCCAGGCCATCGCTTCCTTCGGAGTCAGGCCCTACTACCTGACCTACTTCAACACCCTCGCCGGAGGGCCGGCTAATGGCTACGACCACCTCGTGGATAGCTCGCTTGACTGGGGCCAGGGCCTGCCCGCTTTACGCGACTGGCTGAAGTTAAACCACCGAGACGAAACCCTCCACCTCTCCTACTTTGGCGAGGATGAACCCCGTCGCCTCGGCTACAATTTCACCAGGATAGGAGACGAGCTATTCGACCGCACCCAACGCGACTTGCCCGCCCCGATGAACGCCGGACTGTATTGCATCGGCGCCACGATGTATCAACGCACGTATTCCCTTGTGCGCGGTCCCTGGGGTCCTCGTTACGAAACCGCTTACCAGAATCTCTCCGCCTGGTTCCTGCAGACTGATCTCACGCAAGATCCCGTCACGGCCGAACACCTGAATCAAGGTGCGATCAAACGTCGTCTCATCGAACTCGAGAATCTGCGCTTCGGGCGCCTCTGCCGCTACCTGCAAAACCGCGAACCCCTGGCCTTGGTAGGGAACGCCATCTTTATTTTCCGCCTCAGCTCGCAGGACATCATACACGCGCTTTCCGATCCAATCACATTCAACGCACCCGCTCAGGCGGCGAGTCGTTAATCCCTTAGCAAAACCGAGAGGTCATCGCCCCCTCGCCTCGGGAGCCGCTGTGGCCCGCCATCTGTTCCAGCCCCACCGCAGGCCCGCCACCACCAGAAAAAGGCTGATGCCGAGCGCCATACCGTTCTCGAGACCCAAGGTAAAAGAAACCACCCGGAACTGAGTCAGGGATGCAATGAGATCCATGTGGGTATGCGCCGCGCGAAGCCAGAATAGAACCAACACTCCGGCGAGCGCCCATACTTCAGTTCTGAAAACTCCCGCCGGTTCCTTTCGCTGAGCCATCCGCAACCATGCCCCGGCGGGCAAAAGCAACAAAAGCGCCCGATACCCGTAATTTGTGTTTAGGATGTAGCACAAAACCCATGACGTCGCCCCCGCGATAAACGCCCCCGCCAGTTCATCCGGCAGCGTTCGTCGATCGCGACAGGTCAGCACCACCCAGTGAAGCCCCCCCACCAGCAATCCGCCAAGAAACCAATACTCCATGGGGTTCAGCTTATTCCACCCGATCGCGATCACCTTAATTCCATAAACGGTCAGCGACTCCGGCGCGGGCAAAACCGTCAATGCCCGCGCAATGTCTGTTCTGTATATCCACGCCACGACGACAAAACCCGCCACCACGGCTGCACCCCACCCCGTAAAGCGTTTGCGCCCGCCCTGCGCAACCAAAGCGAGAACCGCGACCAGGGGATAAAATTTTAAGGCCGCCGCCAGCCACACCACGCCCGCCGCCAAACCCGTGCGCCACGCCGCGTTTTTCATCAAGAACCAGCCCGCGCCAGCAAGCATCATGAATATCACCAGGTCGTTGTTGCCCCTTTCAAAGGCCAGGATCACCGGGGGCGAGGCCATCAATAAAACCGCCACGCCAGTCGCGCGCCAAGTTCTGGGCCGCAGCCACCAAGCCATCACGCCCGCGCTCAGCAACATCAAACCCGTGCCCAGCCATACCCTGTCGGCCCTCGCCAAGCCCAATCGATGCAACTCCAGCCACCAGGGGCCGTATACATGAGGGCGTCCCATTGGATCAAATCGGTTCGGCTTGGAGTAAGGATCCGCGCCGGCCGCGCTCGCATCACTCGCCGACAGCACCGCCGTCGTATCCATGTAGCCGGGCTCGATGTGGGGCACCCCAAAGACGTCCCATAAAGGCTCGTGCAGCCAGCAGGCCATAAACGCCACCAGCGACGCGGCAACCGCCAGCAGCGGCGGCAACCACGGCATACGTTCCAACGCCGTTTTTTTCACCGGAGTCACCTCGTCCAGACCGGCCTGCGGAGAGCGATCGACACCGGTCATTTTCCCGAAGTGGACGCATCGACGTTTCCCCGCCCGAAACAGCGTAGGTTCTTGATGCCAAACCAGGTCATCTGAAGCAGAATCCAACCGTGCTTGAATCGCGAGATGTTCGTCTCGCCGTAGGTGCGGTCCTTGTAACGCACCGGCACGTCGCGAATGCGCAGGTTGAGCAGCGCCGAACCGAAGAGCAGGTTGAAATCTCCAAACGGATCGAAATCGCCGAAGCGCGCGATCCGCTTCAACACCCGCTCGTAGTCCGAACGCAGCAGCATCTTGGTGCCGCACAAACTGTCCTTCACCGGCTGCCCCAGCACAAACGACAGGGCCGCTGCAAAGAATTTATTTCCGAGCAGGTTCAGGAAGCGCATCGCTTCGCTCTCCATCGGATACACCAGCCGGCTGCCGTTGGCGAATTCCGCCGCACCGCTCTCGATCGCAGCGAAAAACTTCGGCAGGTCCTCGGGCGGGGCCGTGAGATCCGCGTCCTGAATGACCACTACGTCCCCAGTCGCGGACGCGAAACCGGTGAAGACCGCGTCCCACTTGCCCTTGCCCGGCTGCTTCATCGCCCGGACTTTTAACGGTCCCGTGTAGGCCGCCACCTCGCGCTGAATCGTCTCCCAGGTGTCATCCTTGCTGTTGCCTTCAACGAAAATCACTTCCGTGCCCGCGCCGAGCACCGGGATGCGCTCCAGCGCCGGCCGGATGTTGCCCGACTCGTTGCGCGCCGGCACGATGACCGAGCAGCTCAGGGTGCCGACCGGAGCCGGAGCGCGGCGCGGGCGCGCCGTGAGGCACAAGGTAATGCCCAGATGCCGCACCAGGGGCAGCCGCACGCAGAAACGATTCAGAAAGGGAGATAGCAGCGGCACCTCGAAGGGGAAAAGTTGCTGCCGCTCGAAGCGCACCACTTCCCACCCCGTCAGTTCGAGCAGGTTCTTGAGGTCGCCGTCCGAGAGCCAGGCGCTCTCCGGCTGGGGCATCACCCGGCCGGTGCGGACCGCAAAGCGAAGCGCGGGATTCCAGATGGTGTTGAGCGAGGTCAGATGCAGGCGGGTGCGCGCATGCGCGCAGTGGTGCAGGCGCTCGAGCACGAGCTGGATGTCGTCCAGATAGCCGGTGAGATAATCGAGCACGATGTGGTCGAATTTCTCATCCACCGGCACCGCCTCCGCATCGGCCACGCGAAACTCCAGATTGGCTTTCCCCTGATGACGGTCCTGCGCCTTGGCCACCATCGCGGGACTGAAGTCCAGGCCCAGGCCGCGGGAGGGGGCCAGGGCGGCCAGCAAATCACCCGCGCCGCAGCCGACTTCGAGCACGCGCTCGCCTTCGGATATTTGCTGCCGGAAATGCGTCTGCAACTGCGCATGGAATCCACGCTGCGCCCGTCGCGCCTTTTCATCGTGACGGGCCACGAAGTTGAAATGCGATCGCAGTCCGCCGCCAGACTCCGTCGCTAAGGGGGCAAGCTCACTCATAAATCGCATGAGACCTCGTCCAAGGGGTCCTCGTCCATCTTGATTTCCACCAATCGGCTGATCCGGTGCAGCTTTGTGCCGAACCGTCGCTCCGCCAAGAGCTCCAAAACGTAGGTGGCAGGCAAACGATGCTCGGGCGTTATCCAATACTTCCCATCCCCGATGGGCTCGAGCGTCTGGGTAATCAACACCTCGTCAAAAGTATGGTGCCTAAAGTGATAAGGCAGTGCGTCGGGTTTCACATAGACGCGACCGGGCATGATCGCCGCCACGTCACGCACGAACCAGGAGAGCGGGCTCTTGTCGGTGATGATGAGGCGATTCGCCACGCCACGTTTCTTCAAAAAATCCACTTCCCAGCATTGCGTCGTCTCAATCGTGTTTTGTTGATCGAGGCGCTGGTTGACGCGCACCCCGAAGACCCCGTAGCCCACCACCGCCAGACCGACCGCCCAGGCCGCCACGCGCGGCTTCCAGGCTGGCCGTAACCGCCCGATCGCAGCCGCCAGCAGCAAAGCGATCAAGGCATGAAAGGGCAGGCTCAGCCGCGATACCACCGGATCGCTCAAATCACCCCAATAATAGGCCATGAGCAGACTCAGGTTGCCCAGAATCCCCAGCGCACACAGCCCCACGCTGGCCGCCGCCGGTGTCCAGTCCGGCCAGACCGGCTTGCGTTTCCATCCCCACCAGCCGAGCCAGCCGATCGATGCCAGTCCGGCCAGAGTCAGCCAGAGTGAGTTGGCGATCAGCCCGTTGACGTTGAAAAAAAACTCGCGCGCGAAAACCAGATTGTTCGCCAGATACTCCATCGAGAATCGCGTGGTCATCCCAGCTCTCAGCTCCCACAGCGACGGCGTCCCGGAGAGGTAGGTGTTGTGCAACGCGTATGGCACGAGCAGCACCGGCGTGAAAATTGCCGCCGCCGGCAGGACAACCCGGCCCGCCCGTCGCCAGCCTTCAAAAAGAATCAGTCCCGCGCAGCCAACGTAGATGCTCGCCTCGTAACGGGTGTTCGCCAGCAGCACCGCCGTCAGCGCCAGCACGGCCAGCCGTCGCTCGTCCGGCTTTTCCAAATACAGCAAACCCGCCGTCATCAATCCGAGTATCAGCGTCAAATTCAGCATCTCCAGCCCGGCACCGTTGGCGTTGATCGCGAGCAGGGGGAAGGCGCCCAATGCCGCCACCGCCGCCAGGCCCGGCCCATGCCCCGCCAAGCGCCGCGCAAGATAGTAGATCAGACCCAGCGCCACCGGCATGAGCACCAGATTCAAGGTGAACGCATTCGATTCCCGATAGCCCGTCAGGTCGTGGATCAACGAGACCAGATAGGGATAAAAATACGGCCGCTTGTCCAAATACGTCTCCAGCGAGCGCAGCAATCCCCCGATCTCGTGCGCCCGGCTGACCGCGCCGACTTCGCGTTCCATGTGCAGATTCCAGGCGGTCGATTGGATGACGACTTCGTCGAAGAGGATTTTATACATCCGCGGCACGGTCAGGCACGGCACCACGGTCAGCCCTGCGATCAGCACCGCCACCTGCAGGGCCTCGCGGTTGAGCTTCGCCCGCCACCACTCCTTGCGGACGATAGCGCTGGCACGCAGCAGCTCAACCACCGCCCAGACCCACCAAAAGAAGATGCCTGCGATCGCGTAATAGCCCCAGTTCTTGATCATGGCCCCGGCATGGCGGGCATCCAGAACGACAAAACCCGCCAGCCCCGAGAGCACGCCGAGCACACTGATGGCCACGAGCTTTCTCCAGGCGGGAATCCCGTCCGGAGCCGCGGTCAGCCATTGTTTTAAGGACAAACCCATCGGCTCAGGGCAATTCACGCACGAACCGGTCCAGATACTCGCGCTTCGCGGCTTCCAGCTGCTCCGGCTTTAGATCCGGCTCCACAAACCCCCGCTTGGCGGTGGCCAGCTGCGCGGGGGTGAGTTCCGAATCCAGCGACGTGAAGGTCGTGTCGGCCTGCGCCAGGATTTTTGCGCCGTCGCGAATCGACACCACCCGACTGAACCGCCCGATTTGCAAGAGATGCGTCCGTCGCTGCGCCACCGGCACCAATTCATAATCCGGCCCCATCGTCTCCTCGGGCGCGAGGGTCAGCTCGCCGGTCTCAGGCTTCACCGTGAAGGTCTGATACACGTAAACGGCGGAAAAACTGTGGTTCCGCATATGGTAGGCGATGCCTTCCTTGCGTAGCTGCGCCTGCAGGATCGGAGTGGCCGCCACTCGCTCCGCGATCCAGTAAAGCGAATCCCGGTCGATCACCAGCATGTCCCGCATCGGCTGGCGTTCCAGAAACTCCCGCCGCCACGCATAGGCCATGGCCGGGCTGTAGTCGCGACCGTAGGCGTTTTTGGCCATGCTCGGGATACTGAACACCATCAAGGCGACCAGCCCGCCGGCGATGAGCCCGCCCCACACTTTTGCGACGGGTCGCATCAATCGGCCCACCACCACCACCGCCGCGACGATCATCAGCAACTGGGTCGGCAGACTCAGCCGGCGGATCACCGGGTGGTCGAACTGCCCCCAGAAATACACCATCATCAAGCCGGTCACCGCCCAGGCGCCCAGCGAGGCCAGCGCCAGCCCCGTGTCCGCCCCCGCCGACGTCAAGGGCGCTCGCCAGATGCGCTGCGCCCAGAGGATAAACAGAGGCAGCGCGAGAAGTCCCACCAAACCAAGGTAGGGCGAGTTGGGTTGAAAGCCGTCAAAGGAGAAAAAATACGCCAGCGCGTGCCCGAGGTTGCCCGCCACGTATTGCAACCCGAAGGGAGTTTCCGCCCCCACCGACTGCATTTCCCAAAAATTCGCGTTGGCCGAGAACGCACGGTTAAGCCAGAACATCGGCAGCAAAAACAAGGGCGCCACCCAGGTCGGCCAGCTCACGATCACGCGCTGCTCCCGCCACCAGGCCGTCACCAGCAAAGCCGCCGTGGGCACCAGAAACAGCATCGATTCGTAACGCGTCGAGGCCAGCAGCACCGAGGTCAGCACCAACGCGTCCTGCCGCTCCGCGCTGGGTTTTTCCAGATGACGAATCGCCAGCCACCACCACCCCGTGATGAGGGTGAGGTTCAGCAACTCAAACCCGCCGCCCGCCGCCTGCTGGGCCAGCAAGGGCAATCCGGCCGCCAGCACCAGCGCCAGCACGCCCGCCAGCCGCCGCCCGCCCGCCTTGACCGTCAACCCGTAGAGCAGCGCCAGAAACACGAAGCTCAAGCCGGTGTTCAACCAAAACGGATTCGTCGTCCGGTAGCCGGTGAAATCATGCACCACCGAGACGAGGAACGAATAAAAGTAAGGCCGCTTGTCCAGTTGCCCTTGCAGGATCTGAAACGGACCCTGCACATCGGTCGCGCGTAGCGGATAACCGACATCTCGGTCCATGTGCATGTTGAGCGAAGTGCCCAGCAACAGCGCCTCGTCCGCGAGGATCTTATACCCGTGCGTCTCCTGCGCCTGCCAGAGCCCGCCTATGCCCAGAATCAAGGCCGCGACCGCGGCGTTGCGCCGGAGCCACGGCCACTCGAAACGCCAGCCCTCGACCTTCGCCAGTTGCCAGATCACCATGCCCCAGACCAAGGTAGCCAGCAGGATCATCCAATAGCCCGACTTGATCACTGCGGTCAGCGCCCAACCGTCGGTCAAAAGAAAACGCCCCAGCAGAACGGTTGCCAATGCAATCAAACCCAGCAACTGCACCCGGCGGTCTTTAAGGAAAGTTTGAAACATAATGCGCTGCCAAGTTGGTCGGCTTTTAACGCAAACAGAAGCGCGAAAGCCGTGCCCGCCCAAGTTAGCCGCCCCAAGGAGCGCCCGCGCTGGGCGCGCCCCCTGAACGTCGAGCGCCAGCCCGGCCTGCGCCTCTTTCGCATGGGTCGAGCAAGTTTATCCAGTGGCGCCAAGCGGGCTTATTTCCCTGCCCCGCCATAATTATTCGACATATCAGGCAGCACCCACCAGCAGTCATCTTAATGACCACTCCATCTAATCCTTCCCCTAAAAAATGCGGCTGCGGCAAGACGGCAAACCCTCAAGGTAACTGCGACGGCTCGCACGCAAAGCCAGACCCCAAAAAATGCGGTTGTGGTAAGACCAAAGACCCCAAAGGCCATTGCGATGGCTCGCACGCTAAGTGACGCGGGGCTCAAGCGGCCACAGTTTTGCGGGAGCAAGAAATGTGGGCGGACAATCCAATGGGGTCGGCGGCAATCCAATGCGGTCAGGCTGAGAAACGTTGATTAGCTGTAGAGTATTTTAAGAAATACTATCGCCTGAAACCAGCAGACGGATTTTTAGCCGCGGCTAAACCTTAGGTTAAAATGCTCTAGAAGCTGCCGTTTACCAAAGGGAACGTGCTGCGCCACGCGGCCATCAGGCTCGTCCTCAGCCCCGCTTTTCTCTCAGCACCGCCAGCAGGCCCCGCAAGGCCGCGCCAGCCACTTTTGCCTGCATTTGTGTGCGCCCCAAGCCGATACCCTCGACCCGGCCGCTTCGCTCCACCCCTTCCGGACCACCCACCGCCCACCACGCAAAGGGATACTCCACACCTTTGCCGGCATCCGGCTCCGCATAACCGGTGGTCGCCACGCCCATCTCGCACTCAAACATCCAGCACACGCCCTGCGCCATCTCTTCGGCTACCGCCTGCGATACCCAGTCAAGCGCCGCAGCCTGGGGATCCACGTCGAGCAAACGTTGCTTCAACTCGCCCGTGTAGGTCGTCACGCCGCCGGCGAAATACCCCGACGCGCCGCTCACCGCGCCGAGCAGGGCCTGCACCCGCCCGGCCGTGAGGCTCTCCGCTGCCGCTACACGCAGCCCCTTCCCCATCAAGAGCGCCTTCAGCTCGGCCTGCTCCGCCGCCGTCCACTCCGAGCGTCCTGATTCCGTGTCCATCCGGGTTAAACCGTGGTTAAAAATTCAGCTCCACGCCCACCGGGCAATGGTCGCTGCCCAGCACGCCCGGCTCGATCCAGGCGCCGCGCAGGTTTCCCTTCAACGCCGCCGAGACGAGGAAGTAGTCGATCCGCCATCCCACGTTCCGGCCGCGCGCGCCGCCCCGGTAGCTCCACCAGGAATACTTTTCCGGGCTTGGGTCAAAGTGGCGAAAGGTGTCCACGAAGCCGGCCTCGATAAAACGATCAAAGCCCGCGCGCTCCTCGGGCGAAAAGCCCGGGTTCGCCACGTTTTCCTTGGGGCGCGCCAGGTCGATTTCCTTGTGCGCCACGTTAAAATCGCCGCAGGTCACCACCGGTTTCGTCCGCTCGAGTTCTTGCAGATAGGCCAGAAACTCCGCGTCCCATTGCTGCCGATAAGGTAGCCGGCGCAGCTCGTCCTGCGCGTTGGGGGTGTAGACGTTGACCACCCAGAAATCCTTGAACTCCGCGGTGAGCACGCGGCCCTCGGCGTCGTGGTCCGGCCGGCCCATGCCGCGTCGCACGCTCAACGGCGGCACGCGGGTCAGAATCGCGGTGCCACTGTAGCCCTTTTTCTCCGCCGCATAAAACTCCGCCGCGTAGCCTTCCGGCCAGACCACGTGCGCGACGTCGGCCGGCATGCACTTGGTTTCCTGCAGGCAGATCACATCGGCGCCACTGGCGGCCATCCACGGCAGCAAGGTGCCTTTGTCGAGTCCCGCCCGCGCCCCGTTCACATTCCAAGAAAGCAGTTTCATCGCGTTGAAAACCGACACGCTCGCCGCCTCCGCCGTGAAGTTCAACCCCGCAGCGCGTTGATTTTAACCTGCGCGCCCGACGGCCCGCCATCGCTACGTCCGGCCCGCCTGCCTGCTAGGCCGCCGCCCAAGGGTCGCGGCCCAGAAGCTGTTCGCTGAGCTGCACCCCGCTCATGAATGCGTCTTCGTGGAAGCCGTAGCGGAAATAACTGCCGGCGAAATACGTCTCGGTGCTGCCGCGGGCCGCTGCATTCAAGCCCGGCAGACCGGCCTGCGCCTCGCGCGCCGGGAGGTCGAAAAGCGGGTGCTCGTAGGCGATGGACTTGATCACCTTGGCTGGGGCGATGCGCTCCGCGCCGTTGATAGAGACGAAATACTGCTCGCGGTCGCTCACGCCTTGCAGGCGGTTCATCCAGTAATGGGTGGCCGGCCGGATGCGGCCGAGCTCGTCACGGGAGACTTGATACACCCAGCTCGCCCAGGCCATGCGCGCCCGGGGCATGACCGAGGCGTCGGTGTGCAGCGTGGCGGTGTTGGCCTGGTAGCGGAAGGCGCCGAGCAGGCGTTGTTCGGCGTCGGTGGGGTTGAGCAGCAGGCGCAGGGCGTGGTCGGCGTGCGCGGCCACGACCACGCGATCGAAGCGGTGCTCGCCCCGGTCGGTCGTGAGCACGGTCACGCCGCGACCGGCGCCGTGGCGCACCACGCGGCTGACGGCGGTGTTTTTTCGGATGCGGTCGGCGAAGGGCGCGACGAGTCGTTTCACGTATTCGCGCGAACCGCCGTCCACCGTCCACCAGGGGTGCTGGGTGTGCAGTCCGAGGAAGCCGTGGTTGTGAAAAAAGCGGAGCAGGGAGAGCGCGGGGAAGGCCAGCATGCGTTCGGGCGGCGTGCTCCACACCGCGCTGCTCATCGGCACCAGATAGAGCTCGGTGAAATCCTTCCCATAACCGCGCCGCTTCACGTAGTCGCCGAGGCTGAGCCGGGCGGTCTCGGGGTCGTCGAGGGCGGGCACCGCCTCTTTGTTAAAGCGGTTCACCGCCAGGAGCATTTTGATGAAGCGCGAATTGAAGAGGTTTTTTCGCTGTGCGAAGAGGTGCTTGAGGGAGGAGCCGCACCACTCCAGTCCGGTCGAGTCGTCCCGCACGCCGAAGGACATGTCGGTGCGCTTCACCGGGACCTGCAATTCGTCGAAGAGGCGGCAGAGCAGCGGGTAGGTCACCCGGTTGAACACCATGAAGCCGGTGTCGATCGGCAGCGCGTGACCGGTCTCGGGTTCGACGGCTTCGACGGTATTGCTGTGGCCGCCGATGTGGCCGCCCTGCTCGAAGCAGGTGATTTCATCGCCGGCGCGATGCAGGAAGTGGGCGGTGCCGAGACCGGCGATGCCCGTGCCGATGATAGCGGTGCGCATGAGTGGACGATACCAAGCGGGCGCGATGCGATTTGTCGAAAACCAAAGCGCTGAAAAGCGCGCGGAGGATAGGATTTCGGGCGCGTCCGGACTTAGATCACGCGGTCGGCGGACGAGGCGGCGTCTGCGGAAGGCTTTACGATCTCGCTGCTGAGGTCCTTGTGCATCGCTGGGCCTTCGGCCTTCTTGGGCATCTCGCCCCGGGCGGCGGTGGCGGTGGCCACGGCAATGGCGGCGGCGGCGGGCACGACTTGGCGAAGGGAGGAGTAGGCCGACTGGTGGCCGGCCTCGGCGGAGAGGGCGGCGGCGGCGACGGACTTGTGGTGGTCGGCGTGCATGCCCTCTTCGAGGATGGACTGGGGCACGGATTTCAGGCCCCAGATAAAGCCGGTCCACGACAGCAGTTTCAGCCCGTAGTAAGTCGGATCAATTTCCCACCAATAGAACCCGTTGCGGGTGCAGCTCTGAAACCGGTGGTGGTTGTTGTGCCAGCCCTCGCCGAGGCAAATGATCGCGAGGATGAAACTATTGCGGGAATCATCGTCGGTCTTGAAGCGGCGTTTGCCCATGAGATGGGCCATGGAGTTGATGCAAGCAGTGCCGTGAAAGAGGGCGGTCGTGCTCACGAAGAAGCCCCAGATGAGCAGCTGTGGGCCGTTGGTGCCGAGACCGGGGGCGAAATACTCCAGCGCCATGCCGAGACCGAGCAGCGAGAACGCGAAGAGGATGGGCACCACGAGGTCGAAGCGGTTGAGCCAGACGAGCTCGGGGAACTTGGCGAGGTCCTTGATCTTGGAGTAGTCGGTCGGGAAATTACGCCGCGACGTGATCCAGCCGATGTGCGACCAGAGAAAACCGTGCACGTGCGGCGAGTGTGCATCCTCGGGGCCGTCCGAATGCTGGTGATGGTGGCGGTGATGATAAGCCCACCAGAGGGAGCCGCGCTGCACCGTGGTGCCGGCCCAGAGCGCGAGCAGAAACTGGCCGAACCGTGAGGTGCTGTAGGTCTTGTGCGAGAAATAGCGGTGATGGATGCCCGTGACCGCGAACATGCGGATAAAATAAAGAAACACCGCCGCCCAGGCGGCGAAGGCGCTCACTCCAACCCAGATGAGACCGAGACAGCCGAGATGGAGCACCACAAATGGCATGACCCGCACCCAGTCCACCCGGTCGGGTTCGTTGCGCATATTGTCCGCGCCGTCCGGGCAGTAATCGGAATCGATCCACTGCGAAACGGCCGTGATGGCTCGACGGGCATAACCGGGGCGGGCGGGAGAGGCGGAAGTAGAGGCAGGTGCAGGCACAGGCGAAGAGATCGGTTTGGTTAAAGCGTAAGGGACTACAAACTCACGGGCTGGGCATCAAATCAAGCGGTGTTTGCCGATTTTCCCCAACCTGTGCGCATTTGATTTTTTAAACCGGCGGCGCCGAGCCTGAGGGCTTACGCCCAGCAACACTAAGCCGACCCGATTTTCGCAGTGTCACTTGCCAGCCAGCGCATGCCATACAACCAGAGCACACCCGCCAGCAGCATGACCAGTGAAACGGTGCCGAACGCCATTCTCCAGGTCGAGTGGTCGCGAATCGTGCCGATGAGCCACGGCGACAGGGCGTCTCCCAATGCGTGGATGATTAATATATTAAGCGCAAAAGCCGAAGCGCGCATCGCCGGCGGGGTTACATTTGCGATCGCCGTGTTCGAGGGGCCGATGTTCAGGAATAGGAAAAACATCGCAAAAAAGATCGCCACCCAGGCCAGCGGAAAAGGCAAAAACAACATGGCGATGCTGCAAGGAAACCCCAGGAGCATACCGCAACCTGAGACCAGAAAATAGGAACCCGGAAACCGCGCCCGCAAGCGGTCCCCGAGCCAGCCGCCCAGGAGGGTCGAGATCAGGCCCGCCACCACTAAAATACCCCCGAAGATCAAATCCACCTGCGCCAAGGGCAAGCCGTGCTCCTCATGGATGTAGGTTGGCGCCCAGACCGATAAACCGCCGATCGCAAAGGTCATCGCCGTCTGGGCGAGTATGTTCAGGGTGAGCGAGCGTATTTTAAAAAGCGCGACGTAATCCGCCAGGCGCGGCTTCACCCTTTCAACCGAAGCGCTTTTACGCGGATCGTCCATGAACAAACAAAGGCCCGCGAGCAGCAGCCCCGGCGGCGCGACCAGATAAAAAGCCCAGCGCCAGTCCAGCCAATGACTCACCACCCCGCCAAACCCATAGCCCAAGGCACTGCCCACCGGGATCGCCATGAAAAACCACGCCAACACCATGCCGCGCCGTTCCACCGGGAATAGATCGCTGATGATCGTCGGGGCCGCCGGACCGTAACCCGCTTCACCGACACCAAGAAACACTCGCGTCATCAACAACGCGAAAAAGCCGCCCGCCAGTCCCGACGCGCCGCTGGCCAAGCTCCAGACCGCCACACTCCCGGCGATGAGCAGCCAGCGCGAACAGCGGTCGGCCAGCCAGCCGAACAGGGGGGCCATCAGCATATAGCTCACGAGGAACGCGGTCGTGAGCAGCCCCGCCTTGCCATTCGCATCCGGATCCCCCGCCAGGAATTCCGCTTTGATCGACGGGATGAGCGCCGCGAGTATATAGCGGTCGAGGTAACAAAGCAGATTGATCGCCAGCAGAAGCGCCACCGCGCCACGCGCTTGGCGCATCGGATTATTAACTATTCGGGGCGCTTCCAAGATTGGGTTGAAGTGGAGTGCGGCCAATCTGCTTTGTCGAAAGCAAACTGCCCCTCCTCTTGCCGATCACACCGCCCCCTTTTCTCTACGCTCCATGCCCCTTGCACCGCCCGTCTCCTTCGTCGCAAAGGTGCTGAAATCCGCGCTTGCCGCGAGAATGGCACTCGCTACCCGCACCGGGCCATTGCTCACTCTCGCGCCATCTTACAACCCCAAGGATCTCTCCGCCTCACCGCTCGCTCTTCATCCTTGGACCTTCGTCATTAGTCATTTCGTTTAACGACATGCTCCGCGCCTTCCAATGGGACCTCGCCCGCCAGCTTGAGCGTCTCGACCATCTCCTCGCCCTGCTCCCCCGCTACGCCGAGTGGGGTTACAACCGCCTCTACCTTCACCTCGAGGACGCCGTCGATTACCCCTCGCTCCCCGGCATCGCCCGCGCCGGCGCCTACCCGTGGCGCGACCTCGAAACACTCGTCACCGCCGCCGCGGCCCATGGCATCCAGACCGTCCCCATCGCCAACCTGCTCGGCCACACCCAATACGTCATCAAACACCCCGACTGGCGCGACCTCAACGAGCTCCGCGACCCCGCCACCGGCGCCGCCCTCCCCGCCGGCCAGATCTGCCCCCTTCACCCGCGCACGCCCGAGCTCGTCGAGCGCCTCTTTCGCGACCTCGCCCCGCTCTGCACCGCCGGCGAGATCCACGCCGGCCTTGATGAGAGTTTCCACCTCGGCAAACACCCGCTCTCCCGCACCGAGGTCGCCGGGATCGGTCTCGCCGCCCACTTCGCCCGCCACGTCACCCGCCTCCACGCCGCCGCCGCCCGCCACGGCCTCCGCCTCGGCCTCTGGGCCGACATGCTCGCCCTTTTCCCCGAGGCCGTCCCGCAGCTCCCGCAACACGCCGGCCTCGCCGCCTACGACTGGTATTACCATCCCTTCGGCCGCCGCCCGCGGATGGAGTTGTATAATTTTAACGAATACGACCTCGCCCCTGCCCTCGCCGCCGCCGGCATCGCCTACTGGGCCTGCCCGATGAACGGCGCCTTCCGCCACGAATCCGCCCCCGTCTGGACCGACCGCCTCCAAAACCTCGCCGCCTGGCAACGCCGCGCCCGCGCCACCTCCGCCACCGGCTTCCTCGTCACCAGCTGGGAACCCCACCGCCTCGCCTTCCCCGCCACCACACTGATGGACGCCGCCGCCGCCACCCTCTGGCTCGACCCCGCCTCACCCGACGACCCCGCCGCGCTCCTCGCCGCCGGCCTCCGCCGCTACACCGCCGCTTTCCGCCCTCAGGTTTCAGGTCGCACGTTTCAGCTCTCCTCCTCCGCAGCGCGCAGCACCGCGACCCGCCTGCTCGCCACCGACGCCCTCGCCTTCACCGGCAACTCCCGCTGGGCAATCAACCACCGCTGGGACACCGTCGCCCCGCGCCGCGAAAGCCCGCTCCCCCACGCCCGCGCCGCCCGCCAGCTCACCCGCCTCGCCGCGTCCCTGGCCATTGGTCCTTCCCCCCTCGCCTTCCTCGCCGCCACCGCCCGCTTCCAAGCCTACCTCGCCACCCGCGACGCCTTCGTCCGCACCGCCGCAGCCCACGTCCACCGCCTCCGCCGCCAGATCACCCGCAATCCCGCCTCGGAACACGTCCCCGCATCCCTGACCGCCTTCACCGAAGCCTGCCTCACCTACGCCGCCCAACTCCGCTCCGCCCGCGCCGAAGCCCGCCGGATGTGGTGCGCCTCGCGCCCCGCCGCCACTTTCGCCGCCTCGCCCAACGCCGCCCTCCTCCGCACCGACGCCGCCCGTCTCCGCGCCTTGCGCACGTTCATCCGCGCCGCCTCCCGCCGCCCCGCCTCCGTCTTCCGCGCCTCGCCCGTCTGCGGCCGCTGGACCCTCCGTTTCACCCTGCACCACTTCGCCCCCGCCCATCAAAAAATCGTCATCGAGCAACTCCTCCCCGATCCCGCCTCACCCTCCAACCCTCCCGTCTGGCGCGAGCTCCACTCCCGCGTGCTCATCGAGTTCCGCGCCGCCGCCGCCCGCCCCCGCACGCCGCATCTCCGCTTCGAGTTTGCCTGCCCCGTTGACAACCCCGACGCCCCGCTCCGCCTCGCCTCCCGTTGCCTGGGCGAGTTCGCCGTCAGTCATATCGAGCTGACCGATGGCGTCACCACGCTCCAACATCGCACGCCCCGCACCCGCCATACCCTCGGCGTCCCCGCACCCGCCTCCGGCTGGCCTGCGATCGACTGGCGCACCAACACCGCCACGCTCCCGCTTCACCTCGTTTAATTCGTTCTCGTTCTCGGCCCCGTTCTCGTTCTCCTCAGCTCCTTTTCCATGTCCGACCTCCCCCTCTCACCGTCCATTTCCTACTCCGCCGCCGACGCCACGCCGGCCCAGCCCGTAAAAATCCACCTCAACGCCGAGCACGTCCTCCAAATCACCCAGGAGCTGTCCGCCGGCGGCGTAAAGGTCGCCCAGGTCGCCGCCACCGCCCAGCTCCTCAAGGACGGCGCCACCGTCCCCTTCATCGCCCGCTACCGCAAGGAGGTCACCGGCGAGCTCGACGAGGTCCAGATCACCACCATCCGCGACCGGCTCGAACAACTCGCCGCCCTCGACGACCGCCGCGCCGCCATCCTCTCCTCCCTCAAGGAACGCGGCCTCCTCACCGACGCCCTCGCCGGCCAGATCGCCGCCGCCGACACCCTGACGCGCCTCGAGGACATCTACCTTCCCTTCCGCCCGAAAAAACGCACCCGCGCCACCATCGCCCGCGAAAAGGGCCTCGATCCTCTCGCCGAGCTCGTCTGGTCCCAGGACGCCGCCACCACCCACGAGTCCCTCCAGGCCGCCGCCGCCGCTTTTGTCGGCCGCGAATACCAGCCCGACGACGGCAAATCCCCGCCCACCCCCGTCCAGAAAATCGCCTCCACCGACGAGGCCTTCGCCGGCGCGCGCGACATCCTCGCCGAGCGCCTCTCCGAAGACGCCGGCGCCCGCCAGAAACTCCGCCTCCTCTACCGCGCCTCCTCCATCGTATCCAGCAAAGTATTACACGGCAAAGACGCCTCCCCCGAGGCCGCCAAGTTCAAGGACTACTTCGACTGGACCGAGCCCCTCGCCAAGTGCCCCAGCCACCGCCTGCTCGCCATGCGCCGCGCCGAGAAGGAACTCTTCGTCATGATGCGCATCACCCTGCCCGACGAGCTCCTCGCCCTCGCCGAGCTCGAGCGCCACGCCATCAAACCGGTCGCCACCGCGCCCGCCTCCCCCGCCTGCGCCGCCCAGCTCCGCCTCACCGTCGCCGACACCTTTAAACGCCTGCTCGCCCCCGCCCTCGAAACCGAGATGCGCCTCGAGTCCAAAAAAGCCGCCGACCTCGCCGCCATCAAGGTCTTCGCCGACAACATCCGCGAACTCCTCCTCGCCTCCCCCATCGGCCGCAAAGCCGTCATGGCCATCGACCCCGGCTTCCGCACCGGCTGCAAAACCGTCCTCCTCGACCGCCAGGGCAAGCTCCTCCACAACGACGTCATCTACCCCGAGATGCGCGCCGCCGAGGCCAAGGACAAAGTCCTCGCCTTCGCCGCCCGCTTCCAGATCGAGGCCATCGCCATAGGCAACGGCACCGCCGGCCGCGAGACCGAGGCCTTCGTCCGCGCCTGCGGCCTGCCCGCCTCCATCCCCATCGTCATGGTCAACGAATCCGGCGCCTCCATCTACTCCGCCTCCGAGGTCGCCCGCGAGGAGTTCCCCGACCACGATCTCACCGTCCGCGGCGCCGTCTCCATCGGCCGCCGCCTCATGGATCCCCTCGCCGAACTCGTGAAGCTCGACCCCAAGTCCATCGGCGTCGGTCAATACCAGCACGACGTCGATCAAAACGGCCTCAAGCGCTCCCTCGACGACACCGTCACCAGTTGCGTGAACGGCGTCGGCGTCGAGCTCAACACCGCCTCCAAACAACTCCTCGCCTACGTCTCCGGCCTCAACTCCACCACCGCCGCCGCCATCATCGCGCGCCGCAACGAGAAGGGCCCCTTCGCCTCCCGCGCCGAGCTCCTCGAGGTCCCCCGCCTCGGCCCCAAGGCCTTCGAACAGGCCGCCGGCTTCCTCCGCATCCAGGACGCCGCCCACCCGCTCGACCGCTCCGCCGTCCACCCCGAGCGCTACCCGCTGGTCGAGAAAATGGCCGCCGATGCCGGCTGCACCGTCGCCGACCTCCTCGCCGATTCCAAAGCCCGCGCCAAAATCAAACCCGAGGCCTACGTCACCGACACCGTCGGCCTGCCCACGCTCAAAGACATCCTAGCCGAGCTCGCCAAACCCGGCCGCGACCCCCGCGCCAAATTCGAGGCCTTCTCCTTCGACGCGTCCGTCAACAAACCCGAGGACCTGAAGCCCGGCATGAAGCTCCCCGGCATCGTGACCAACGTCACCGCCTTCGGCGCCTTCGTGGACATCGGCGTGCACCAGGACGGCTTGGTCCACGTGAGCCAACTCTCCGACACCTTCGTCAAAGACGCCTCCGAAGTGGTGAAGCCCGGCCAGAAAGTCCACGTGACCGTCACTGACATCGACCTGCCGCGCAACCGCATCGCCCTCTCGATGAAGGCCAACCCGCAGATCGGCGCCAAAGCCGGCGGCGCCACCGGCCCCGGCCAGCGCCCCGGCGGCAACTCCGGCGGCAGCCCGCGCAACTTCAACCCCGCCCCCGCCAAA
This sequence comes from Verrucomicrobia bacterium IMCC26134, assembly GCA_000972765.1. Lineage (GTDB taxonomy): Bacteria > Verrucomicrobiota > Verrucomicrobiia > Opitutales > Opitutaceae > IMCC26134_A. The sequence goes on from CP011265.1 coordinate 3,134,795, forward strand.
CCCGCCGCCCCCGCCGCCCTCGGCGGCGACTGGTTCAACGCCGCCCTGAACAAAAAGCGCTGAGCCGGAGTGGCGCAGACTTCCTGCCTGCATCCGCCCTGCCCAGCCGAGGCCCGATTCTGCAACCGCCCGCTCTCACCACACCACCGCCACCCCCGCCGAAGGAGCAAACGGTGTGATCGCCGCATCCACGGTTACAAGGGGTAACCCGAGAAACTCCGCCGTCTCCAGAATGTGCCGATCAGCCGGGTCGCGATGCGTCCATTCATAAGTCTCCGCAAGCCAAGCGATCCAAGACGACACCGCCTGCACCTGAAAACGCTGGGCAAACGCCTCCAAAACAAACAACAGATCGCCGCTCACGCGGATTTTTTTCGTCTGCAAAAACCGGGCAAGTTCGCTCAAGGTCACATCTGAGATTACCAGATCCTCGCCCCCGAGTTTACCCAACGCCGCACGCGCCCGCCCGCCGAGTCGGGGCTCATCCTCGACCCACCAGATCGCCGCATGGGTATCGAGCACGTAGCGCATATTGCCGCCGCCCGTGCTCCTTAAGGACGCGAGTCACCCGCCGCATAATACTCGACTGGGATCGACGCCGCCGAGGGATCGAAATCCGGTCCGGTCGGCCAACAGCCCCTTCATCGAGCCCAAGGCGGATTTCGCGGGTAGCAAGGCGAGCTGGCGCTCAATCAAGGCCCGCCCAAACGCGGATGGCGTCTGCTTGCGCCCCATCGCGGCTCGCAGCTGTTTATACGTCTTCGGCGGCAAGTGAATCGAAAGCGTCGGCATAACTGTAGGTTTTCTATAGCCAAAAAATGTCAACGCCCTCTGCATTGCACTGTAGCCTCGGCCGCCAGTCGGGAAGGCTTCAACGCCGCCCTCAGTAAAAACGTTAAGCCCCCGGCCTCCTTTTCCTGCCACCCCGACCTCAGACGGTGCGCAGGTCCGCCCCGAGCGCTGCCCACAACGTCCCCCGCGAGTTCCTTCTCGGTTTGTGAGAGTATATCTGCCAACGAACCCACCCATGTCACCGCTCCCCTCCACCGCCCCACCCCTTCGCCCTATCCCGGGTCGTAAAGCCCTCGTCATCGGCTGGGACGGCGCCGACTGGCAGATCATCAAGCCCCTACTCGCCGCCGGCCGCCTGCCCCACCTGCAACGCCTGCTCGGCGAGGGCGTCGCGGCTAATCTCACCACCCTCCAGCCCATCTTTTCCCCGCTGCTCTGGACTTCCGCCGCCACCGGCAAGCGCCCCACCGAGCACGGCATCCTCGGCTTCACCGAGCCCGACCCCGATCCGCTCGGCACCGGCGTCCGCCTCAGCACCAGCACCACCCGCAAGGGCAAAGCCTTTTGGAACATCCTCAGCCAGGTCGGCCTCCGCGTCCACACCGTCGGCTGGATGGCCTCCCACCCCGCCGAACCCATCAACGGCATCGCCATTTCAGACCTTTACGAAAAACCCTGCGGCCCCCTCGACGCCCCCTGGCCGCTCCCGCCCGGCACCATCCACCCGCCCGAGCTCGCCGCCGAAATCGCCGAGCTGCGTGTCCACCCCGGCGAGATCAGCCTGAACGACCTCCGCCCCTACGTCCCGTCCCTCGACACCTTCGCCCCCGCCACCGAGCCCGCCCTCGACCTGCTCGTCACTCGTCTCGCCGAGGCCGCCAGCATCCACGTCGCAGCCACCTACATCCTCGAAAACCACCCGTGGGATTGTCTCGCCGTCCTCTACCCGACGATCGACCACATCTGCCACAACTTCATCGACTGCCACCCCCCCTGCCTGCCCTACCTCGCGGAGGAAAAATTCGAGCGCTTCCGCCATGTCGTAAACGCCACCTACGAGCTCCACGACCAGATGCTCGGCACCCTCCTCGCCCACGCCGACGCCGACACCGCCGTCATCCTCGTTTCCGACCACGGCTTCTACAGCGACCACCTACGCCCCGCCTACGCGCCCACCGATTACCCCGGTGGGGTCATCACGCACCGCCCGGTCGGCATCCTCGCCCTCCGCGCCCCCGGCGTGCGAGCCGGCGAATGGATCTTCGGGGCCAACCTCCTCGACCTTACCCCCACGCTCCTGACCCTCTTCGGCCTGCCCGTCGGAGCCGACATGAGCGGACGCTCCCTCACCCAGGCTTTTATGCCGACGCCCCGCGTATCGGCCGTGCCGTCTTGGGAAACCATCCCCGGCCCTCACTCGCCCGGCCTTCACCCGCCCGACCTCCGCCTCGACCCCACCACCGCCCGCGCCGGCCTGCGCCAGCTCGTGGATCTCGGCTACATGGCCGAGCCCTCCGCCAGCGCCGAAACCGCCGCCGCCGACTGCGCCCTCGAACTGCGCTACAACCTGGCCCTCTGTCTCCTCTTTGAACACCGCCCGGCCGACGCCCTCCCCGGCCTCGTCGAGATGTGTGCCGCCCAACCCCACCGCACCACGGCCCAGCTCCACCGCATCAGCGCCCTTCAAGCCCTCGGCCGTCTCCACGAGGCCCTCGCCGCCATCGCAGACCTTGAGCGTCCCGACCACCCCGCCCGTCTCCGCCTCGCCGCCCAGGGCGCCGGCTACACCCCTCGCTTCGACCTCATGCGCGGCATCATCGCCCTCCAGCAAAACCGGCCCGAGGAGGCCCTCGCCCACCTTCTCCGAGCCCGCGAGGACTCCGCCCGCACCGCCGAGATGCACCTCCAGCTCGGCCGCGTTTACATGAAACTTCGCCGCTGGGCCGACGCCGAGGCCGCCTACTCCCAGTCCCTCGCCATGGATCCCGACCACCCCGAGGCCCGCGTCGGCCGCGCCACCGCCCTCTACCGCCTCCGCCGCTGGGCCGACGCCGCCGAGCAGGCTATCGCCGCCGCCGAGCTCAATCCCGCCCACTTCCTCGCCCACTACATCCTCGGCGTCTCCCTCGCCCGCCAAGGCCGCCACGACGAAGCTCTCTTTGCCCTCCGCGCCAGCATGCGCGCCGCCCCGGGCTTCACGACCGCCCACCGTCTTATCGCCTGGCTGCTCCGTCACGACCCCACCCAAACCGCACTCGCCAATCTGCATCGCGCCGCCGCCCGCCACCCGGCCCCCTGAACACAGCCGCAAATTTCCTACAGCTTGACATTATAAACCCCGGCTTGATGGTCGGCCGTAATTTTTAAATAACTAATTACCAACCCTAAACGATGAGCAACTCCTCCACCACGTCCCTCACCCGCTACTCCGCCCTTGTCGGAGCCACCTTCAGCGCCGCCACTGCCTCGGCCGTCCCCCCACCCGGCAACATCGTATTCTCCTCCCCTTACGCCACCGGGGTGCTTAACACCTCTGCCACCAGTCTCGCCGACAACGCCGTCACCGGCGCGTGGACCTGGGACTTGGTGCAAAGCCAAGGCACAAGTAGCATCAAATCCAATTCCTCCACTTCGCTAACGTTATTTAGCCAGAACATCGATACTGTTGGCGCTACTGCTAGCGTCGAATTCAGGACCACTATTGTTAGCGGGTTCGAATCGATCAGCTTCGATTACACCAGTGTAAGCTTTGTCAACAGCTCCACCGGTTGGCTGAAGAATGGAACGCAAACCACCTTGGGTAGCAGCGGAACCTTCAGTCATCTTTTTGCCCCCGGCGACACCTTCGGCTTCCGCGTATCCGCAACCTACAACAGCAGCATTAATAGCGCGACTCTCACCATCTCCAACCTCACCGCCACCGCCGCCGTCCCCGAGCCTGCCTCCGCTGGCACCTGGATCGGCCTCGGTGCCGCGGGCCTCATCGCCATGCGCGAACTCCGCCGCCGGCGTGACACCTCCGCCCCCACGCAATCCTAAGCTTTAGCGCCCCGACCATGACGGCCCCCGCCGTCTCCGTCCTCATGCCCGTCCACAATGGCGGGCATTTTTTGCGTCCCGCCCTCGAGAGCCTGAGCATCCAAACCTTCGCCGACTTCGAGATCCTTGTCGTCAACGATGGCTCCACCGACGACACCGCCACCCAGCTCGCCGTCTGGCCCGATCCGCGCCTCCGCGTCCTGACCTTCCCCGTAAACCGGGGCGAAGCCGCCGCCCGCAACCACGGCCTCGCCGCCGCCCGCGGCCGCTACATCGCCCTCCTCGATAGCGACGACCTCGCCTACCCCGACCGCCTCGCAGCCCAGGTCAGCCACCTCGACGCCCACCCCGCCATCGGACTCCTCGGCGCCGACTGCGACGTCATCTCCGCCGAACCCGGCCCCCACGCGCCGATCGATTCCCCGCGCACAGACGCCGACCTCCGCTGGCAAAGCGTCTTTGGCCACGCCTTTGTTCACTCGATGCTCCTGTTTCGCCGCGAACTCTTCAGCGAGCACGGCGTCGCCTACTCCACCGAGTTCCCCGTCGCCACCGACTACGACTGGTTCACCCGCGCCCTCGCCGTCACCCGTGCCGCCACTTATCCCGCCCGCCTGGGCGCCTACCGACGCCACGAGACGAGCTTCATGCGCCGCCACGCCGAGGCCTTACCCGCCGCCCTCGCCACCCTCGCCCACCGCCACCTCGACCGCGAATTCCCCGCCCTCGCCGGCCACATCTCGAACGCCGATCTGCGCGACCTCCACCGCATGTTCGCCGCCGGCCGCGTCCCCGGCGAAAAACTCCCCCTCGCCGCCATGCGCCGCGCCGCCATCCTCCACGCCGACCTTCACGCCGCCTTCACCGCCCGCGTCCACAATCCCGCCCCCTAATCGCCATGCCCGATACCCGCCCACTCGATTATTCAGCAGACTGGGACAACTACGCCATCACTTGGCGCGCACGCCACCCGGACCTCGCCCATCTCGGCGACGAATGGATCGGCCGCGCCGCCGGCGCCGCCACCCACCTCGAAGCCTACGTCGCCCTCATCGAACGCCACTTCATCGCCCCCTACGTCCGCCCCTCCCATACCGTGCTCGAAATCGGCGTCGGCGGCGGTAAAACCGCCGCCCTTTTGCTCCGCCACGCCCGCCACCTTATCGCCGCCGATGCTTCGCAGGCCATGCTCGATGCAACCTCGTCCCGCCTCGGCCACGAACGCGTGACCTACACCAAACTGGACGGCCTCACTCTGGACGCGATTCCCCCCGCCAGCGCCGACCTCTGCTTCTGCTACGACACCCTTGTCCACGTGGATCCGCCTGACATTTTCAACTATCTGACTCGCCTTCCTCGCCTGCTCAAAGGCGATCGTCTCTGCATCCTCCACCACACCAATGTCTGCAGCGAACTTGGCTGGCGCAAGTTTCTCTCCGATTGGCCGCACAAGCTTAACGGCCACCGCTCCGCCACCTCGTTTTCGATCATGACTCCCGAAATCATGGAGCGATTCCTTCGCCACCTCGGATACGAAATCATCGCCTGCGACACCGACACCATTCCCCGCGACTGCGTCTGGATTTGCCGCGCTCCCGCCGTTCCCTCCCCATGAGTCCCCTCATCACCGTCGTCACCGGTGTCCCCCGCTCCGGCACCTCCCTGCTCATGCAGGTGCTCGCCGCCGCCGGCCTGCCCGCGCTGACCGACGCGGATCGCCCGCCCGACGAGGGCAACCCGCTCGGCTACCTCGAATACACCCCGGTTAAAAACCTCCCGCGCGACGCCTCCTGGCTCCCCGCCGCCCGCGGACACGTGGTCAAAATCATCCACGCCCTCGTCCCCTCGCTGCCGCCCACCGAGACCTACCGCGTGCTCGTCCTCCAGCGCGCCTGGCCCGAGGTCGTGACCTCCCAACGCGCCCTCCTCGTCCGCCTCGGCCGCCCCGCTCCGACGCTCCCCGACACCGAACTGGCCGCGCTCTACGAAAACCAATTCCAAGGGCTCCTCCGCTGGCTCGAATCACGCGCCAACGCGACCTACCTTGTGGTCCCCCATCACGCCCTCGTCCACACGCCCCACATCGTGCTGCCCCGTCTCGCCGCCTTTATACCCGACCCGGGGCTGGACTGGGGCCGCGCGCGCACCGCCGTGACCCCCTCGCTGCACCGCAACCGTCTCTCCTGATCGCCGGTCCTCCGCACCGGCTCCATCCCCCCTCGCGTGCTTCCTTCGCCTCCTGGTGTCTCCTGCCAGTCCCTTAAACCGCGCCTCCGATCCAGGCGTCCCGATTCGAATCCACGCTTGCCGCCAAGGGCAAGTTGCACATAGGGTATAAACCTGTAGCCGGCGGCATTCACCGGCAGGGGTATTACTTCAAAAACCTTACCGGATCATGAAAACCCGCCTCGCCCTTTTCCTGTCCTTGGCCGCCCTCGCTTTTAGCGGTTGCACGGCCGTCCTGACCGAAAAAACCGTGGGCCGCCCCCTCACCCAAACCGAGGTGCAACCCTTCTTAGGCAAATGGAGCCCCAGCATTAAAGAAAAAGCCTCCTTCGAGGTATTCAGCCGCAAAGACGGGTCGCTCTCCTGCATTCAGAACGAAAAAGACAAAACAAGCACCTGGGACGTCGTCGTTACCACCCTGCCTGAGCACGACGACTCCCGCATCGCCTGGATAAAATTTACGGAGGACAAAACCGCCGATGGCCCCTGGACTCCGTGCCGTATCCTTTGGAGCAAAGACAACCCCAATGTCCTCGGCCTCCTGATGCCAAACGAAACCTTTATCGACGAACAAGCCGAGAAGGGCGAACTCGAGGTCACGAAACGCGACGGCAATCGTCTGGTCGGGGCCAAAAAACTGGAGGCAACCCTGCTCGACCACCGTTTCTGGGACCTCGATCAGGCCGGGCTCTTTACACGCATGGCGCCCTCCCCTCGCCGCCCCGACCGTAAACGCTGAGCAACCGGCAGTCCGCCCGCCCCTATTTTTCCGCCCCCCCGCCACCGGAGTGGGACCGCCGCTTGGCCGACGAGGCACGCACATCCTTGAGCACGCGGTCGGCCTCTTTACATTCGACAGTCCCTTGCAGCTGCATGCAATCACTGCTAAGTATCCGCATTCCCATGAAACGCGTTCTCCTCCTTTTTACCCTGCTGACCGTTGGTGCCGCCCGCCTGCTCGCCCAGTCCACCGTCCCCGCCGTCGCATCGCCGATCGCAGCGCAAGCCCTCACCGTTGGCGCTCCTTCCGCCGAGTTTGACCTCGCCACCGTATTCACCGTCCCGGACGTCAGCGGCCAGATCGTCCAGTTCGATACCACCTTCGGCAAATTCAACGTCGAGACCCTCGCCACCGCCGCCCCCGACCACGTCGCCAACTTCCTCGCCTACGTAAACGCCGGCGACTACTCCAACACCTTCTTCCACCGCGTTAACGGATTGGGAACCAGCAGCCCGGCCATTCTTCAGGGTGGCGGCTACTACGCCACCCTGCCCGGTGCACCAACCGTCACCAAACGCACCGCCGTTAACTTGGAATACAACCTGCCCAACGCCCGCGGCACCCTCGCCGCCGCCCGCACCAGCGACGTCAACTCGGCCACCAGCGAATGGTTTTTCAATACCCAAGACAACTCCACCACCCTCGGCCCACTCAACGCCTCCGGCTACAGCGTCTTCGCCCGCGTCCTCGGCACCGGCATGACCATCGTGGATACGATCGCCGAAAACCCGCTGTATAATCTCGGCGGAGCCTTCACCGAGACCCCCCTCCGCGACATCGCCGTAGGCCAGACCACCCTGCTCGTCTCCAATTTTATCACCGTCAACAGCACCACCGTCATCCCCCTTTTCCCCGCCGCCACCGGCCAGATCGCCGTCGTCACCTTTACCGTCTCCAGCGACCACCCCAACGTCGCCACCGCCACCCTCGTGGGCGGCCACACCCTCTCCATCAACCCCGTCGGCGCCGGCTCCGCCAACCTTACCCTCACCGCCACCGATACCAACGGCAACACCGCCCAGACCACCGCCGCCGTCACCGTCGTCGCCACCACCGCGCCCGACCGCCGCGATGTCCTCACCCTCGGCACTGCCTCCACCCTCCCTCTCGCCGTCTCCGGCTACAGCACCTGGACCACCCCGGGGACGCTGCCAGCCTGGCTCTCCCTCTCCTCCACCACCGGCGCCCTCACTGGCACCCCGCCAGCCGACACCCCCGCGTTCACCTTCCTCCTCAACGCCCGAGACGCCAACTCCGCCGTCTTCGGCCAGAACGTCACCCTGCTCTTCAAGGCTCCCGACTCCCCCGACCGCGCCTTCTCCCCCGCCGACTTCACCGAGGCCGTCACCGGCCGCACCCTCGCCGGTCTCTCCTTCACCAGCGCCACCGCCTTCACCGACCCGTCCGAGCCTGTCGGCAGCGCCTTCCGCAGCGGCACCTGGACCTACTCCTCTCCCTCCGCCAATCAGGCCCGCATCACCCTCACCTATCCCGCCGCCAACCCCGTCTCCCGCGAGGGCATCGACCTCTACCATCGCGGCCCCCTCGCCACCGACGCCCTTCGCTACGACCTCGACAACAGCGACGTCGCCAGCGGCCACCAGCTCACCTCCGCCGACTTCCGTTCCACCTTTCTCCCCCGCGAAATCGCCGCCTCCGTCGTCGATTCCCGCAACGTCAGCCTCACTTGGCGTGACGAGGCCTGGGCTGATGGCTACAACGTTTACCGCACCGGCTCCTCCACCCCACCCGCCGCCGGCGCCACGCCCTTGAACGGCGCCACCGCCCTCACCTCCGCCGCCTACACCGACGTCGCCCCCGCGCGCGGCTCCGCCCATTATTACTGGATCACCGCCGTTCGCGCCGGACAGGAAACCACCCCCTTAGCCGCCGCCCCCACCTCGATTATCGTTCGCGACGTTCCGCTCGTGCTCAGCCAGCCGACCACCGTCATGGCCGCACTCAACGCCACGCAACTCTTCGATGTCACCACCTTCGGCACCGACCTGACCTACCAATGGTATTTCAAGGGCAAACCCGTCTCCAAAGCCACCAACGAAGACCTCAGCGTGCGCGCCACCGCCGCCGCCGCTGGTGTTTACAGCCTCAAGATCACCGACAACACCGGCGACACCGCCCAGGCCGATATCACGCTCGTCGTCGTCAGCACTCCCCGCCTCACCGTCCAGCCCGCCACCAAGCGCACCCTCGGCCTCGGAGGCTCCGCCACCTTCTCCGTCTCCGCCACCGGCCTCGCCCTCGATTACCAATGGTTCCTCAACGGGCAGTCCCTCGCAGGCGAAACCAGCGCCACCCTCGTCCTCGCCAACGTCACCACCGCCGCCCAAGGCAAATACACCGTCCGCGTCCACAACATCGCGGGCAGCGTCACCAGTCGCGGCACCGCCCTCACCGTGCTCATCCCGCCCTCTGTCCAGAGCGTCAGCGGCCCCGCCACCGTAGTGACCGGCCAGCCCTTCACCCTCACCGCCGCCGCGAGTGGGTCCGCCCGCCTCGCCTACCAATGGAGCCTCAACGGCACCGCCATCCCCAAAGCCACCAAGCCCACTTACGCCGTCAAAAAAGCCGCCGCCGCCAATTCCGGCTCCTACACCGTCACCGTCACCAACTCCGTCGGCGCCACCACCAGCGTTCCCCGCGTGCTGGAAGTCACCCCGTAACCCTGCGGCACCAAGGGCCATCCTCGTTGGTCCCTCACTGGTGAAGAACGGTCCGGTTTGAGCAGATAATTTAACCCCGGAGCGCACGGATAATCGATCCGAGGATACCCTCCTCTGACCTCTCCGTGACCTCGGTGTTCTCCGTGGTTTATTTGCGTCCGGTTCGCCGGGTTAGGCTTAATCCTGCCCGCTTCACCTCTCGCACTCCACCGCGTCGCCGTCCGCCTTCCAATCCCACCTGCGCATTGTAGGGCACCGCAGCAACTTTCCGTCTGTCTGAAAAAGGGTCATGCAAAACCCAACCGTCGCCCCCGCCTCGAAGCTTATCCTCCGCGGCATCCACCTCACCCTCACTCCGGCCCTGCGCGCTGCGCTTCAAAAGAAGGCCGACCGCCTCCTCCGCCACGAGCCGCACATCGAACGCATCCGCATCGACCTCGATCACGATCGCACCCGCGGCCAGGAGGTTTTCGTGGCCAAGGGCCACATCGAGATAGGCGGCCCTGATTTGCTCGCCAGCGTCTCCGCCGACGATGCCTACAAGGCCGCCGACCTCCTCATCGACAAGCTCGACCGCCTGCTCCGTAAGCGCGCATCCGCCTACCTCGCCCGGCGCCACGCCCCCGTATCCGAAGCCGCCGCCTAGCGCCGATTACACTCCATCAGACCCGTCCCACCCGCCGCTGTGCGCGCCCATCCGCGCCGGCGGCTTTTTTTATTTCAATCCGAAATCCGATGCTGGACCCGAGGTGGTGGCGGCAGACCACGGCGATCACCTTAGGATTTCGGGTTCAAGGGCCCACCCTGCACTCCTTGTCTTTACCAGGATAATACCTTCGTCACAAACGCGCTTTTTTCTCGGCTCCAAGGGAAGTTACGGTTTTTTAACGCACGTGCCTCCTCTCAAGGTTCTCTTCGTATCCCCTGAGGTCGAGCCGTTCATCAAGGTTGGCGGTCTCGCCGACATGGTGGGCTCTCTTCCTAAAGCCCTCGTCGCCCTCGGCCACGATGTCCGCATCGTCATGCCCGCCTACGGGAGTCTCAAGCGGGACTCCTCCTGGCACGCCCGCCCCGATCCACTCGGCGTGGACGTAGGCACCGAGGCCCATTGGGCCCGCACCTGGGAAAATGTTCTCCCCGGCTCAAAGGTCCACGTCTACGCACTCGAACACGAGGGCTTCTTCGGCCGCCCCGAGGTTTACGCCGGCCCAGGCGGCAACTTTCCCGACAACGATCTCCGCTTCGCCTTCCTGTGCCGCGGCGCCCTCAATCTCTGCCTCCAGCTGGGATGGATTCCCGATGTCGTCCATTGCCACGACTGGACCACCGGACTGCTCCCACTCCTGCTCAACACCACGCTGCGCCACACCCCTCTCGGCCAGACCGCCTCCGTTTTCACCATCCATAATCTGGAACACCAGGGCTACGCCGACCGCCGCGTTCTCGCCTTCGCCCACATCCCGCCCGATGAGTTCCGCACCGACAGCACCGAGAGCGTAGGCGCGGTCAACCAGATGAAGGCGGGCCTCTATCACGCCACGAAGCTCACCACCGTCAGCCCGACTTACGCCGAGGAGATCAAAGCCCCCGCCGGCGGTTTCGGGCTCGACCACGTCCTGCGCTACCGCGCCGCCGATCTGCTCGGCATCGTCAACGGCATCGACACCATCGCGTGGAATCCCGCGATGGATAAATATCTGCCTCGCCCCTACAACCAACGTTCTCTGGGAGCCGGCAAAGTCCTCGCCAAAGCCGCCCTCCAGGCGCGCCTCGATCTCGACCTCGATCCGCACATCGCGCTCTTCGGCGTCGTTTCCCGCTTCGCCTCCCAAAAGGGCCTGGACCTGCTCGCCGAGGCCCTGCCCCACGTCATCGAACGCATGCACGTGCAGTTCGCCATCCTCGGCGCCGGCGACCCCGGCCTCGAACACCTCTTCCGCTGGGCCGCCGAGCAATACCCCGGCCGCATCGGCCTGCATGTCGGCTACGACAACTCCCTCGCCCACCTGATCCAGGCCGGCTCGGACTTGTTCGTCATGCCCAGCCGCTCCGAGCCCTGCGGCCTCACCCAGATGTATGCCATGCGCTACGGCACACCGCCCCTCGTGCGCAGCACCGGCGGCCTCATCGACACCGTCACGCAATACGTCGAGGGCCAGCCGGTCGGCACCGGCTTCCGTTTTAACGACGCCACCGCACCCGCCCTTTACAACACCCTCGGCTGGGCCTGCGCCACTTACTACGACCGCCCGGCGGAGTTCCAAGCCCTGCGCCTGCGCGGCATGAACCAGGACTTCGGCTGGGATGTGAGCGCCCGCCGCTACGAGGAACTCTACCACTGGGCCGTCGCCGCCCGCCGCGGCACCTGAAGCGGATCGCTTTTCCCGCCCCTAATCAACCCGTGCCGATTCAGGCTTGGTAGGGCGATCATTAGCGACTAGGAATCACCCGCACTGCCGATTCTGCGAATCGGCAGTGCCAAACACTCATGCGATGAAAATCCTGATCGTTGAAGACGAGCGCAAGGTCGCGCGGTTCATAGCCATGGCGCTGATCGAGCAAGCCTACACGGTGCGCATCGCGGCCTCTTGCGCCGAGGCCCGGGATGCCCTCGCCGAATCCCCCTGCGACGCCATGGTGCTCGACCTGGGTCTCCCCGATGGCGACGGACTCACCTTGCTCGCCGAATGGCGGAAGACCGGTTTTAAGGAACCGGTGCTCATTCTCAGCGCACGCGACGCCGTCGAGGACCGTGTGCGCGGCCTCAATCTGGGGGCCGACGACTACATGGCGAAACCCTTCAGCGTGGATGAACTGGTCGCGCGGGTCCGCTCCCTGCTCCGCCGCCAGTCCGGCAGCAGCAAGACCACCGTGCTCAACCACCGCAGCCTTCGCCTCGACCTGCTCGGCCACACCCTCGAAAGGAACGGCGAAAAGCTTGAGCTCACCGCCCGCGAGTTCGCCCTGATCGAGTTATTTTTCCAGAATCCGGGCCGCGTGCTGACCCGCACCCTGATCGGCGAAAAAGTCTGGGAGGCCAGCTACGACCTCGAGACCAATCTCATCGACGTTTACATCCGCCGTCTGCGTCAAAAAATCGAGCTCCCGGGCGAGCCCCCGCTCTTCAAGACGGTGCGCGGCACCGGCTATCAACTGCTGCCGTGATCGCCCGCACCCTCAGCCTGCGCATCACCGTGCGCTTCGTCACGCTGGTGACCCTCGCCAATATCGCCGCCCTCGCCATCGGAGGCTGGCTGCTCAATGCGCAGATGCGGCGCAGCCTGGTCATCATTCATCAGACTGAAATCACCGAGCTGCTGCAGAAACTTGCGAACGCGTCGGTAGACCCCCAAGCGGTGCGGGACCGAATCCTGCGCGACAGTCGCGGAGACTCCGCCCTGTTCATGATCCAGATCCACGATCACAACGGCAACGTCATGTTCCGCTCCGAAAACCTCGGGGAGTCGACACTGCCTGATCTGCCCGCCGGCGAAACCCAGCGGGCCGTCATGATCGAGAAACGGGGCGAAGTCCTGATGACCGAAAGCCGGATCGGCAATTGGCACATTCAAGTGGCAAGTTCCATCGCGGCTGAAAATCGCCTGCTGCATGATTATATCCGAACCAGCGTCGTTCTTGTCGTTTTCGTAGCCCTCTTGAGTCTTGGGCTTGGCTACGGCTTCAGCCAGATCCTGCTCAAACCCCTCCGCATGATCGCACGCACCGCCCGCCAGATCGGTGCGGATAATCTGAAATCGCGCATCCCCTTGTCCGAGGTGAGAGACGAGCTGGCCGACCTCACCAACCTGCTCAACGCCATGTTCGACCGCCTCGAAGCCTCGTTCGACCAGGTCCGCCGGTTTGCCGGGGACGTTTCCCACGAGCTCAAAACCCCGCTCGCCATCATGCGCCTCAATGCGGACAAGCTGCGCGTTCGCGTCGCCGGCGACCCAGATGCAGTTGCCGCCGTGGACGACTGGCTCGAGGAGCAAGCCCGCTTGGTCCGGGTGATAGAGCGCCTGCTCTTCCTTACCCGTGTCGAAGGCGGAGCACTTCTGCCCAAGTTGAAGCAAATAGAGCCAGCGGTGCTGCTACACGCCATCGCCGAGGATGCCGCCGTGCTCGCGGAAGATAAAAACATCCGCTTCACCCTCGGACCCTGCCCCGCCGGAAGCCTGCGCGGGGATGCCGAGCTGCTACGGCAACTCCTGCTCAACCTTGTGCGCAACTCGCTCCACGTCTCGAGTCCAGGCGGCCGCGTGGAAATGAGCGCCCGGCAAGTCGACTCAGGCTGGGAACTCGTGGTCGAGGATGAGGGGCCGGGCCTGCCTGAAGACGAGCTCGAGCGAATTTTCGACCGCTTCGTGCGCTACGAAAAAGGCACTTCATCCGAACAGGGCCACGGCCTCGGTCTGGCCATCTGCAAGAGCATCGCCGCCCTGCACGGCGGGAGCATCAGAGCGGAAAACCGCCCTGATCGCAGCGGATTGCGCGTGAGCACCTTCCTCCCGGCTTAGACGGTCATTGGCCCTCGAAAGCGTTAAGCACCATGCCCGGCGTAAGGAGCTCAGGCAACGGAAGCGGCTCCGTCACGCCAGCGCGGTATACCAGGTTAAACGGCACGGCGCTCCGGTTCCAGCGGGCCAACTCGGCGGTGATGAGAGCATCCCGGTTGGTCCAATCTCCACGCAAGATAACCACGCCCAGTTCCTTGAACCGGCGGCGCACTTCAGCCGAACCAAACACAACTTTTTTGTTCGCCTGGCAGGTTGCGCACCAGCGCGCGGTGAAATCGACGTAAACCGGCTTTCCGGCCGCCTGCAATTCAGCGACCCGTGCCGGGCTCCACGTCTCCCACTCGAGATCGCCGGCTGATTTCGCCCGCGGCCAGCCCAGAAAAACACCGGCGCCAAGAAGGAGCAGGCCGCCAAAAACACCGATGCGACGGGCCAGCGGCTTGGCGCCGGGAGTGGCGTAGCGCCCGTATAACCAGGTCGCCATCGCGATGAGCGTGAGACCGAAGATCACCATCAGCGAACCGCTTTCACTGGTTTGCGCCGAAAGAACCCATATCAGGTATCCGGCTGTGGCATACAATGGAAATGCCATCGCCTGCTTGAACGTCTCCATCCAGGCGCCCGGCCGGGGCAGCAGACGCACGGCTTGCGGAAAAACAGAAAGTAACAGATAGGGCGTCGACAATCCGATCGCGATCGTCGTGAACACCATGAACGCCTGCACCATCGGCATCACCAGCGCCACACCCAGAGCCGGGGCAAGAAACGGCGCGCTGCACGGCGTCGCCACCACGGTGGCAAGCACGCCGGTGAAGAACGAGCCGCGGTAGCCTGACTGCATTTGCAACCCCGCTCCAGCACCCATGACGCTCCCCCCGAACTCGCACACGCCGCTCATGCTGAGGGCGAAGACGAGCATCACGGCGGCGAGGCCGAAGACAAAGGGAGGCGATTGAAGCTGGAAACCCCAGCCAAGTTCGCCTCCTCCGGCGCGCAGCACCGCGAGGGCTGCCGCGAGCGTCCAGAAGGACGAGAGCACACCGGCGGTGAACGTCAGACCGTGGAGCGTGATCTTTTTTCGATCGGCGCCCGCTTGATTCACGAAGCCCATGATTTTAAGGCCCAGCACAGGGAATACGCAGGGCATCAGGTTGAGTATCAATCCACCGATAAACGCCAGCGGCAGCGTGGCGAGCAAACCGGCCGGAGCAGCAGCGGTATGCTGCGTGGCGGCGGCGGTTGCGGGCGTAAGCGGCACATCGATCTGAAATGCCGGAACTTGCTTTGCCGCCGAGTCGTCCACCCGTGCCGAAGCCGAGGCGCGTAAAACGCCGAGCAATCGTCCCGAGGCGGGAAGCGCAGTGCCGGCCGGATGCACCAGGGTGAATGCGAGTGTGCCATCCGTTTCGATTTTTAAAACCTGCGGCTGGTCGTAAGCCACGGTCTCATCTTGCGGGAAAAACCACCACGCCGGCGCTTCACCCTCCTTGGATCGAGGCAAGCCCGACACACGCAAGGTCACGGTTTCACCGGAAAACGTAGCCGAGACCTTGAGGTTTTGATCGATTACAGGCAAGGCCGCGAGGCTGCGCGCGATAGAGGCACCGTGCACAGGATCTGGCTCCGCATTTGCTACAGAAACCGGCAACGTGAGCGCGACCGGCGATTCGCCGGGCACACAGGTGTCATGACACATCAGCCAGGCCGCCTGCGCTTGCAGCGTCACACTGGATCCGGCGGCCAGCCCCGCGGGAGGCGTGAGCGTGACAGGCAGATACACCACTCCATCATAACCCTGTCCGGTGACATGCCCGGTCGCGTCAACGATGGTCTTGGGCGCCGGCCAGCGGAGCTCCGAGGCAGTCCAGCCTGCGGGCAGCGTCCAAGTGAGCGTGGTGGGATAGCCGGTGCCGGCATTTATCCAGTAGGTATGCCAGCCTGCCTGATGCTCGAGCTTTAAGGCCACGGTCAGAGGGTGTCCGGCCTCAACCGCAACCGTGGCCGCGACCAGTGAGGCTTTTACCTGCGCGTGCGTGGTCAGGTGACTGAGCGCGAGTAAGCCGATGACAAACGCTACGCCGGCGCGGATACACCTCTGGATATTGGTGGGGAACATATTATTCAAGATGACTAAGGTTGCTAAAAAGGGACGGAGCAAACGCCGGCACGTGACTTACGGAGAGGTGACGCGCAGGCGCAGGTAACGATGAGGCCCGGTATTTACCGCCACTGTATCAGTATAAGTGTAGGTCTGGCCGATGGTCAAACCGGTGAGCATGGTGCTGGTCCAAGTCGTCAAATCAGCGCTCACCTCAACCTGATATATGACGTCGGAAACGGCGGGCGTCAGACTAAGCGTGAGGTAGTCGGAATTGCCGTTTCTTACGGTGCTAATTTGCGGCGATGGCGCGCTACTCGCTGAGCCAGGGTTGCCGCCGAGTGCGTATTCAAGCAAGTTGCTCACGCCGTCACCATCCGGATCAGCGTTGTCGGCTGCACTGCCGGTGTTCGCACGGGTGCCTAGATTGACCTGTCGCCAAACTTCAAGCGGTGTCATGACCTGCAAAAGGACACGTCGGCTGGGGCTACCGGCAGGAGCTGCGTCATTGTATATCATCACTCTAAAGTATCCTTGGTCACTCAACTGAACATCGGTGAAAACAAGTGTCGCAGAGGTTTTTCCAGGCATCAAGACGTCGTCTTTAAACCACTGATAAGTTGGCGCGGGAGTGCCGGTCGCCACGACAGTGAAGCTTACATTCGAGCCAAGAATCACCGACTGCGAGCGAGGTTGCGTAGTGAAAACGGGAACGGTCGACACCGACCCCACCGTCAGCGTCGCAGCGGTGGAGGATACGCCGGCAGGCGCAGCGGAGTTCGTGGCGACGGCGAAGAAATAGGAACCCGAGTCGCTTGCCTGCACGTTAGCGATGAAAAGGGTATTTCGTGTCTCGCCGGCAAGAAGGATCGTTGCGGTTGAGCCCGAGGATAGGAGATCTGCTCTGAACCATTGCAGCGTCGGCGTCGGCGTGCCGCTCGCGGCGGCGCTAAAAGTCACGTTCGTTCCGGCCGTCACGGTCTGCGTGGCGGGTTGCGTCGTGAACGCTGGCGCGACCGGCGCCGGGTTCACCGTCAGCGTCGCAGCGGTGGAGGATACGCCAGAGGGCGCGGCGGAGTTCGTCGCGACCACCGTGTAACTGCCGGCGGCGGAGGCTTGCACCGCCGTCAGCGTGAGCGTCGCAGTGGTCTGGCCGTTGATCGCCACGCTGTCCTTGAACCATTGTAGCGTCGGCGTCGGCGTGCCGCTCGCGGAGGCGCTAAAAGTCACGTTCGTTCCGGCCGTCACGGTTTGCGTGGCGGGTTGCGTCGTGAACGCTGGCGCGACCGGCGCCGGGTTCACCGTCAGCGTCGCAGCGGTGGAGGATACGCCAGAAGGCGCGGCGGAGTTTGTCGCGACCACCGTGTAACTGCCGACGGCGGAAGCTTGCACCGCCGTGAGCGTGAGCGTCGCAGTAGTCTGGCCGTTGATCGCCACGCTGTCCTTGAACCATTGCAGCGTCGGCGTCGGCGTCCCGCTCGCAGCGGCGCTAAAAGTCACGTTCGTTCCGGCCGTCACGGTCTGCGTGGCGGGTTGCGTCGTGAACGCTGGCGCGACCGGCGCCGGGTTCACCGTCAGCGTCGCAGCGGTGGAGGATACGCCAGAGGGCGCGGCGGAGTTCGTCGCGACCACCGTGTAACTGCCGGCGGCGGAGGCTTGCACCGCCGTGAGCGTGAGCGTCGCGGTGGTCTGGCCGTTGATCGCCACGCTGTCCTTGAACCATTGCAGCGTCGGCGTCGGTGTGCCGCTCGCGGCGGCGCTAAAGGTCACGTTCGTTCCGGCGGTCACGGTCTGCGTGGCGGGTTGCGTCGTGAACGCTGGCGCGACCGGCGCCGGGTTCACCGTCAGCGTCGCAGCGGTGGAGGATACGCCAGAAGGCGCGGCGGAGTTTGTCGCGACCACCGTGTAACTGCCGGCGGCGGAGGCTTGCACCGCCGTCAGCGTGAGCGTCGCAGTGGTCTGGCCGTTGATCGCCACGCTGTCCTTGAACCATTGCAGCGTCGGCGTCGGTGTGCCGCTCACAGCGGCGCTAAAAGTCACGTTCGTTCCGGCGGTCACGGTCTGCGTGGCGGGTTGCGTCGTGAACGCTGGCGCGACCGGCGCCGGGTTCACCGTCAGCGTGGCAGCGGTGGAGGATACGCCAGAGGGCGCGGCGGAGTTTGTCGCGACCACCGTGTAACTGCCGGCATTGACTGCCTGGACGTTAGTCAATGTCAGCGTGCCAGTAGTCTGGCCGTTGATCGCCACGCTGTCCTTGAACCATTGCAGCGTCGGCGTCGGCGTGCCGCTCGCGGCGGCGCTAAAAGTCACGTTCGTTCCGGCCGTCACGGTTTGCGTGGCGGGTTGCGTCGTGAACGCTGGCGCGACCGGCGCCGGGTTCACCGTCAGCGTCGCAGCGGTGGAGGATACGCCAGAGGGCGCGGCGGAGTTTGTCGCGACCACCGTGTAACTGCCGGCATTGACTGCCTGGACATTGGTCAAAGTCAGCGTGCCAGTAGTCTGCCCGTTGAGCGCGGTCGTCCCGAGATACCACTGCAGCGTCGGCGTCGGCGTGCCGCTCGCGGCGGCGCTAAAAGTCACGTTCGTTCCGGCCGTCACGGTTTGCGTGGCGGGTTGCGTCGTGAACGCTGGCGCGACCGGCGCCGGGTTCACCGTCAGCGTCGCAGCGGTGGAGGATACGCCAGAAGGCGCGGCGGAGTTTGTCGCGACCACCGTGTAACTGCCGGCGGCGGAGGCTTGCACCGCCGTCAGCGTGAGCGTCGCAGTAGTCTGGCCGTTGATCGCCACGCTGTCCTTGAACCATTGCAGCGTCGGCGTCGGCGTGCCGCTCGCGGCGGCGCTAAAAGTCACGTTCGTTCCGGCCGTCACGGTTTGCGTGACGGGTTGCGTCGTGAACGCTGGCGCGACCGGCGCCGGGTTCACCGTCAGCGTCGCAGCGGTGGAGGATACGCCAGAGGGCGCGGCGGAGTTTGTCGCGACCACCGTGTAACTGCCGGCGGCGGAGGCTTGCACCGCCGTCAGCGTGAGCGTCGCGGTAGTCTGGCCGTTGATCGCCACGCTGTCCTTGAACCATTGCAGCGTCGGCGTCGGCGTGCCGCTCGCGGCGGCGCTAAAAGTCACGTTCGTTCCGGCCGTCACGGTCTGCGTGGCGGGTTGCGTCGTGAACGCTGGCGCGACCGGCGCCGGGTTCACCGTCAGCGTCGCAGCGGTGGAGGATACGCCAGAAGGCGCGGCGGAGTTCGTCGCGACCACCGTGTAACTGCCGGCATTGACTGCCTGGACGTTAGTCAATGTCAGCGTGCCAGTAGTCTGGCCGTTGATCGCCACGCTGTCCTTGAACCATTGCAGCGTCGGCGTCGGTGTGCCGCTCGCAGCGGCGCTAAAAGTCACGTTCGTTCCGGCGGTCACGGTCTGCGTGGCGGGTTGCGTCGTGAACTCTGGCGCGACCGGCGCCGGGTTCACCGTCAGCGTGGCAGCGGTGGAGGATACGCCAGAAGGCGCGGCGGAGTTCGTCGCGACCACCGTGTAACTGCCGGCATTGACTGCCTGGACGTTAGTCAATGTCAGCGTGCCAGTAGTTTTCCCAGCGAGCGCGGTCGTCCCGAGATACCACTGGAACGTCGGCGTCGGCGTGCCGCTCACAGCGGCGCTAAAAGTCACGTTCGTTCCGGCGGTCACGGTCTGCGTGGCGGGTTGCGTCGTGAACGCTGGCGCGACCGGCGCGGGGTTCACCGTCAGCGTGGCAGCGGTGGAGGATACGCCAGAGGCCGCGGCGGAGTTCGTCGCGACCACCGTGTAACTGCCGGCGGCGGAGGCTTGCACCGCCGTGAGCGTGAGCGTCGCGGTAGTCTGGCCGTTGATCGCCACGCTGTCCTTGAACCATTGCAGCGTCGGCGTCGGCGTGCCGCTCGCGGAGGCGCTAAAAGTCACGTTCGTTCCGGCCGTCACGGTCTGCGTGGCGGGTTGCGTCGTGAACGCTGGCGCGACCGGCGCCGGGTTCACCGTCAGCGTCGCAGCGGTGGAGGATACGCCAGAAGGCGCGGCGGAGTTTGTCGCGACCACCGTGTAACTGCCGGCGGCGGAGGCTTGCACCGCCGTCAGCGTGAGCGTCGCAGTGGTCTGGCCGTTGATCGCCACGCTGTCCTTGAACCATTGCAGCGTCGGCGTCGGCGTGCCGCTCGCGGCGGCGCTAAAGGTCACGTTCGTTCCGGCGGTCACGGTTTGCGTGGCGGGTTGCGTCGTGAACGTTGGCGCGATCGGCGCGGGGTTCACCGTCAGCGTCGCAGCGGTGGAGGATACGCCAGAAGGCGCGGCGGAGTTTGTCGCGACCACCGTGTAACTGCCGGCATTGACTGCCTGGACATTGGTCAAAGTCAGCGTGCCAGTAGTCTGCCCGTTGAGCGCGGTCGTCCCGAGATACCACTGCAGCGTCGGCGTCGGCGTGCCGCTCGCGGCGGCGCTAAAAGTCACGTTCGTTCCGGCCGTCACGGTTTGCGTGGCGGGTTGCGTCGTGAACGCTGGCGCGACCGGCGCCGGGTTCACCGTCAGCGTCGCAGCGGTGGAGGATACGCCAGAAGGCGCGGCGGAGTTTGTCGCGACCACCGTGTAACTGCCGGCGGCGGAGGCTTG
The DNA here is from genome assembly GCA_000972765.1 of Verrucomicrobia bacterium IMCC26134. Lineage (GTDB taxonomy): Bacteria > Verrucomicrobiota > Verrucomicrobiia > Opitutales > Opitutaceae > IMCC26134_A. Next base: position 3,155,558 of record CP011265.1, read on the forward strand.
CACCGCCGTCAGCGTGAGCGTCGCAGTAGTCTGGCCGTTGATCGCCACGCTGTCCTTGAACCATTGCAGCGTCGGCGTCGGCGTGCCGCTCGCGGCGGCGCTAAAAGTCACGTTCGTTCCGGCCGTCACGGTTTGCGTGACGGGTTGCGTCGTGAACGCTGGCGCGACCGGCGCCGGGTTCACCGTCAGCGTCGCAGCGGTGGAGGATACGCCAGAGGGCGCGGCGGAGTTTGTCGCGACCACCGTGTAACTGCCGGCGGCGGAGGCTTGCACCGCCGTCAGCGTGAGCGTCGCGGTAGTCTGGCCGTTGATCGCCACGCTGTCCTTGAACCATTGCAGCGTCGGCGTCGGCGTGCCGCTCGCGGCGGCGCTAAAAGTCACGTTCGTTCCGGCCGTCACGGTCTGCGTGGCGGGTTGCGTCGTGAACGCTGGCGCGACCGGCGCCGGGTTCACCGTCAGCGTCGCAGCGGTGGAGGATACGCCAGAAGGCGCGGCGGAGTTCGTCGCGACCACCGTGTAACTGCCGGCATTGACTGCCTGGACGTTAGTCAATGTCAGCGTGCCAGTAGTTTTCCCAGCGAGCGCGGTCGTCCCGAGATACCACTGGAACGTCGGCGTCGGCGTGCCGCTCACAGCGGCGCTAAAAGTCACGTTCGTTCCGGCGGTCACGGTCTGCGTGGCGGGTTGCGTCGTGAACGCTGGCGCGACCGGCGCGGGGTTCACCGTCAGCGTGGCAGCGGTGGAGGATACGCCAGAGGCCGCGGCGGAGTTCGTCGCGACCACCGTGTAACTGCCGGCGGCGGAGGCTTGCACCGCCGTGAGCGTGAGCGTCGCGGTAGTCTGGCCGTTGATCGCCACGCTGTCCTTGAACCATTGCAGCGTCGGCGTCGGCGTGCCGCTCGCGGAGGCGCTAAAAGTCACGTTCGTTCCGGCCGTCACGGTCTGCGTGGCGGGTTGCGTCGTGAACGCTGGCGCGACCGGCGCCGGGTTCACCGTCAGCGTCGCAGCGGTGGAGGATACGCCAGAAGGCGCGGCGGAGTTTGTCGCGACCACCGTGTAACTGCCGGCGGCGGAGGCTTGCACCGCCGTCAGCGTGAGCGTCGCAGTGGTCTGGCCGTTGATCGCCACGCTGTCCTTGAACCATTGCAGCGTCGGCGTCGGCGTGCCGCTCGCGGCGGCGCTAAAGGTCACGTTCGTTCCGGCGGTCACGGTTTGCGTGGCGGGTTGCGTCGTGAACGTTGGCGCGATCGGCGCGGGGTTCACCGTCAGCGTCGCAGCGGTGGAGGATACGCCAGAAGGCGCGGCGGAGTTTGTCGCGACCACCGTGTAACTGCCGGCATTGACTGCCTGGACATTGGTCAAAGTCAGCGTGCCAGTAGTCTGCCCGTTGAGCGCGGTCGTCCCGAGATACCACTGCAGCGTCGGCGTCGGCGTGCCGCTCGCGGAGGCGCTAAAAGTCACGTTCGTTCCGGCCGTCACGGTTTGCGTGGCGGGTTGCGTCGTGAACGCTGGCGCGACCGGCGCCGGGTTCACCGTCAGCGTCGCAGCGGTGGAGGATACGCCAGAAGGCGCGGCGGAGTTTGTCGCGACCACCGTGTAACTGCCGGCGGCGGAGGCTTGCACCGCCGTCAGCGTGAGCGTCGCAGTAGTCTGGCCGTTGATCGCCACGCTGTCCTTGAACCATTGCAGCGTCGGCGTCGGCGTGCCGCTCGCGGCGGCGCTAAAAGTCACGTTCGTTCCGGCCGTCACGGTTTGCGTGACGGGTTGCGTCGTGAACGCTGGCGCGACCGGCGCCGGGTTCACCGTCAGCGTCGCAGCGGTGGAGGATACGCCAGAAGGCGCGGCGGAGTTCGTCGCGACCACCGTGTAACTGCCGGCATTGACTGCCTGGACGTTAGTCAATGTCAGCGTGCCAGTAGTCTGGCCGTTGATCGCCACGCTGTCCTTGAACCATTGCAGCGTCGGCGTCGGCGTGCCGCTCGCGGCGGCGCTAAAGGTCACGTTCGTTCCGGCGGTCACGGTCTGCGTGGCGGGTTGCGTCGTGAACGCTGGCGCGACCGGCGCCGGGTTCACCGTCAGCGTCGCAGCGGTGGAGGATACGCCAGAAGGCGCGGCGGAGTTGGTCGCGACCACCGTGTAACTGCCGGCATTGACTGCCTGGACGTTAGTCAATGTCAGCGTGCCAGTAGTCTGGCCGTTGATCGCCACGCTGTCCTTGAACCATTGCAGCGTCGGCGTCGGTGTGCCGCTCGCAGCGGCGCTAAAAGTCACGTTCGTTCCGGCGGTCACGGTTTGCGTGGCGGGTTGCGTCATGAACGCTGGCGCGACCGGCGCCGGGTTCACCGTCAGCGTGGCAGCGGTGGAGGATACGCCAGAGGGCGCGGCGGAGTTCGTCGCGACCACCGTGTAACTGCCGGCATTGACTGCCTGGACGTTAGTCAATGTCAGCGTGCCAGTAGTTTTCCCAGTGAGCGCGTTCGTCCCGAGATACCACTGGAGAGTCGGCGTCGGCGTGCCGCTCGCGGAGGCGCTAAAAGTCACGTTCGTTCCGGCCGTCACGGTTTGCGTGGCGGGTTGCGTCGTGAACGCTGGCGCGACTGGCGTGACTCCTCCAGTCACGCTCACAATGCAGGTGATGCCGGCATTGTTACCGGAAGCGTTAAGGGAATCGTAGGCTCTGATACTGAGGGTTTGACTGCCAGAGACAGTCGGAGTTCCGGACAATGTAACCTTAAGTCCATTGAAAACAAATCCTCCGGTGATGGCAGTGCCTCCGGTGACGCTTATACCCGCTGGCAGCGTGCCGGTGACTTTCCATGAACGGATAGTGCTGGGTGCGCCAGTGCCGTTGAAGGCGAGGCTGAAAGCGGAGTTATTCGCAATCGTGCTGGTGAAAGTCGTGTTGGCACCGCCGCTGGCGGGAGTTACGGTGGCAGGGCTGACGGCGGTAGCATTAAAAACAGTTGCGCCAGCAACCGAGTTGTAAGCACCCAGTGCGACAAGGGCGAAGGCTGACTTCAGCACCTCTCCGGATTGAAGCCCGAAGCCAGGGGACTCGCTCACCATCATGCGCAACACAGGGGTGCGCTGAAGTAACAGCATCAAGATACCCGCAGGGGTGTTGAACCAACGCAGACGATAGAGCAGATTCGAAAATATCATGGCTGAATGGTCATTAAATAGAGAGCTGAGGGCGCAAAAAAGCTTCGCCGCCGATGAATCGGCGCGATCAAAAAAGGGGTAAACTCCGGCCGCGATTAATTACAACCGCAGCCACTGCCACCGACGCCTCGACCGCCGGAAGAGGCCTCGCGCGAGAAATAAATGTGCTCGCTCATCGCGGTATGCAGCGGATCGCGATCAGAGCGCATGGTGTAGTCCGCCAGTGTGGCGCGCTCCCACGGTTGAACACGCACGAGTTTAGTCGTGGAACAACCGCCGGCGCAGGCGCAGGCGACGAGAATGGAAGGTAAAATCAGGACGGAAGGTTTCATTATTTTTCCTCAATAAGTTTAATAATCTCGGCGCGGAGCTTCTGACCATCGGCGTCGCCGTGGAATCCGCTGTGCATGAGGCGGAGCACGCCATGACGGTCGAGCAAGTAGCACGTCGGCATGGCGGGTGGTTGAATAGCCGCGACCATCTTTTGCCCGCTATCGCGGACGGTGGCAAAGGCAGGAGCGAAGCGTTTGATGAACTCATCGAAGGGCGCGGCTTTTTTGTCCACGCTGACCGCGATCAGAGTGAAGCCAAGAGGCGCCAGTTCGGTTTGCAGCGCGCTGTAGAAGGGAAATGACGCCTTGCAAGGCGCGCACCAAGTCGCCCAGAAATCGATCAAGACCACTCGCCCCTCGTGCGGCGGAAGCGATCCTTCGAGTGAAAAGGTCGCGAGCTCAGGAAAAGGCGCACCGACCTTGACCTCGGCAGAAGCGACAAAAGCGCCCAGGACGAGACCCAGCAGGCAAGCCAACGATGTATTTTTAGGAGACCACATATTTGAAAAATCCTCTGGATTGATGAACCGAATGATCGGTGACGATGCGGGCTTCCGCGCCCATGATCTCGGAGGCCAGATTTAATCCGGATTCCGGCCCGAGAATAAAAATTGCCGTGGAAAGCGCGCCTGCAAGCAGACAGGACGGCGCGACTACGGTGACCTGCCGGCACCCATTTGCGACCGGCCAGCCAGTGGCCGGATTGACGATGTGACCAAAGCGCTTACCTTCGATCGAGAAGCCACGCAGGTAATCACCTGAGCATGCCACGCCGACATTTGTAGCCGCGAGACTGCCTTTGCAGGGACCGGCGGGGTCGGACGGGTTCTCGAGTCCGATGTGCCAGCCGGGTTTACCCGGAGGAGCACCGAAGGCCATCAGGTCATGACCGAAGTCCACCAGGATATCATCGAGACCATGGGCACGGGCGAGGGCGGCAACCGCATCGACCGCGTATTCCTTACCCCAGCCGCCGAAGTCCAGCGCCATGCCGGCCTCGGGCAGGCGAACCTTGCCGTGGGCACGCTGCACCTTTGCCCAGCCGACAAGACGAAGCGCGGAGGAAATCTCGGCAGCGGAAGGGATGCGTGGAACCGCTGCCTTGTAATCCCATAGCCTCAGCACCGGCGTGGCGGTCACGTCCATGACCCCCTTGGTCATGAAGTGCAGAGAAGCACAAAAGTTAAGCATGTGCTCCATTTCGCTATCCACCGGAATCCAGACGCCGGCTCCGGCAGCGGCGTTTATCCGGCTGACGAGACTATCGGGACGGAAACGCGAATACCTGGCTTCGAACGCGGCCACCCAGGCGACGGCGGCGGACTCAAAGCGGCGGGCGCGCCCGCCATCCTCACACACAAACTGCAGCTCGCAAATTGTGCCAAGGGCGGGCCAGCGACATTTATGCAGCTCCGCACCTGAGGCGCGGGATGCAACCCTGGGAGCCGGCATGGACTCGACGCTGGTGCTCATGCCGATCAGCGCGAGAGTTTAAAGCCGACCGTGAAGACGTTGGCGCTGGAATAGGCGGACTGTGGCGTGTCCCCGTCGAGACCATGCATCAGGTATCGTTCGTAGGCGAAATCCAGCGAACAATGATCGTTGATGATGTAGCCCAGCTTCAACCCCAGATTAACGGTCTCCAACTTGGAGAGACGATAGTCGGAAGAGTAAAACGGGCCTTTTCCGGTGCCGGTCTCAAAGAGTGGATCGTAGGACGTCACGACGCCGGCGGCGTCGAGATTTGTATAATAGAAGTCGGCGGCGGACTGCCGCGAATACCGAAGGACAGGCTCAATCAAAAAGTGCGTTCCAGCGCGCTGCACCCACTTCAACTCCACCGTATGGCTTTTGATGCCGAAGGTGTCCTGATAATATCGATACGAACCGTCGAGTGCGGCATCCAGCTTCTCAAAGTGCCGGTTGGTGCCGAGAAAAACGCTGACCTTTTCCTTTTCACGGGGACGGTTTTCCGGAGGCGTGTAGTAAGTGCCGGGATCGACATCCAGATTCTTGGTCGAAACGATCTTGTAGGGATCGCTCATGAAACCGGTGGAGCGACCGTAGCTAACATTGGCCGTGACGGACATCTCGGGAGATAGAAGCTGGGTGGCCCCGATAATGAGATCGTCACCGGTCTTGTAACGATCACGGGACCAAAACTTCTCCATGATCCGGTCGTCGGTATGGCCCCAACCGAGCAACAAGGTGGTGTTTTTCTGGTTAAAATCGGTGAGCGTATTGATCGAATACCCATTGGAAACGTAGTCGCTCTCGCGGCTGACGCCGTAGCTCACGGCGACATTCAACCGCTTGAACTGGTAGGCTACATTGGCGTCCCACGCTTTGCGCTCCTCCTCCATGTGCGAGGAGGGAATGGCGGCGCCAGGGGCGGCAGGTTGCTCTCCGGTGGGGGTGGCGCCGGCGATGGTATCGATCAAGCCCATGACCTTGATCCGGGCATCAGGCGTGATATTAGCCTCGACCAAGGCATACTGCGAATCGACACGGATGCGGTGATCATCCTCCTGCCAAGATTGCGCCTTCAGCGTGAGGCTGTCCTCGGCCTGAGCGGGCCGAGTCTGGGCGAGCGCGGCGATGGTGCCGAGACATCTCAGAAATTGACCGGCGCGGTCACGCCGAAAACGTTTCACATCCCCGCGAAGAGCAACGGCGTTGAGCGGTGCGGATAACTTATCGGGTGAAGGGGAGGAGGTATGGCAAGTCACCCGATCACCCTATCACAACAAAATGAATACAAGATGAATTGAATATGAATTTAGTTTAATAAAAAATATGTAAACAACTCCTCATTAGTAGGTAATAGAATAAAAATAAACGAATTACGTTAAGTTCTGACTGAGCAGTATGTTACCTGCGACTGCGGTCCTCGAGCGACAGTTTTAAACTCGTTTGATGTAGGGGCCGGCAGAGCGGAAGTGACCATGATCGCAGCTGCTATAAAAACGAAATGTAAACCAAGTCATAAAACATCTCGACAGGCGGGAGGGTAACGTAGACCGAAACAAGCATTCGAAAATCGCCCGCCGACCTACGTCCGGGCGGCGATAAAAACCTCCCCGCTCGTCGCAACGTGTAAAGTTGCGTGTTGGTGCGAGGACGTCTAAGTGCAAAGCCCGCAATGTCCTCCCCATCGTCCGCTAACCATACTCAAACTGACTTTAATATCGCAGGACGGTCCGGTGCGCAACAGGCGCGGGGGTTGGTATTGATCCTCGGTATTCTGACGGCAATCGGGCCACTGGCGATAGACATGTATCTGCCGGCCTTGCCGGAAATCGCAAGTGAACTGGGCGCGGATGCTGGCGCGGTGCAATTAACCCTGTCGGTATTCATGATGGGCATGGCGGTGGGGCAGGCTTTTTACGGTCCGATCGCCGATAGGTTCGGGAGGCGCGCGCCCCTGTTGGCAGGATTGGTGGTGTTTTCGATCGCGGCCTTCGAATGCGCCGGCGCGCAGTCGATGCGCGCTCTGCTGTTTTGGCGCCTGGTGATGGCGCTGGGCGGGTCTGCCAGCATGGTCATTCCCAGGGCGGTGGTCCGGGATCGCTTCGCGACGAAGGACTCCGCGCGGGTGTATTCTGCGCTCATGCTGATCCTCGGCGTGTCGCCGATCCTGGCGCCAACCCTGGGTGGATGGATGCTGGGTGCCACAGGGTGGCGTGCGATTTTTTGGGTGCTTTCAGGCGTGGGGATAGCAAGCACAATTGCGGTGGCGTGGGGGCTGGAAGAGTCTTTACCGCCCGATAAAAGAACGGCCGGCGGACTCGGACCCGTGCTGCGCACGTATGGCGAGCTGTTGAGAAATCGCAGTTTTCTGGGCGTGGTGCTGGCGGCGGGGCTGACCCTTGGCGGCTTATTCGCCTACCTGTCGGCGTCGGCGTTTGTATTTATTCAACTGCACGGTCTGACACCTTCTCAGTATGCGCTGGTGTTCGGCCTTAACGCAGCGGGCATGATCGGGGCCTCGCAATTGAACTTGCGGCTGGTCGGGCGCTTCTCGCTGCGCGGAGTGCTCGGGACGGCGCTCTTCGTAAATGGACTGGCGGGGCTGGCGCTGGTGCTCGCGGCAGCGACGGGCTGGGGCGGACTGACAGGCCTGATCGCGCTGCTTTTTTTAAGCATGTCAGCCACGGGCGTGATATTCCCCAATATCTCTGCGCTGGCCATGGCGCCGTTCGGCGCGGTGGCAGGGAGTGCGTCAGCTTTGCTAGGCGTATTCCAGTTTGGCCTGGCGGCGGCGGCGGGAGCAGGCATCGGGCTGGCCCACAACGACACGGCGCTGCCGATGGCGATCGGGCTCGCCGCCTGCGCGGTGGCGGCGTGGGGAGTTTTTCGAACGCTGGCGAACTGAAGCAAGGCAGGTGTCGTAAGCGGCTAAAGCTACCGGACAGGGGCGGCAGCAGAGGCGGCAGGCGCGGACATGCCGTCATCGCGCAGAAAGACATTTCGCTCGATCAATGTCTTCATCTCACGCTGCGCTTGCGCGAGACGTTCGCGCGCCTCAGGTAACAGCACGGCCGGATCGGTTATTTGCTCCTGATTCACCCGATCCACCAGTGCGATCAGCACATCGGAGAGGCGCGCGACCACCAGATCGTTATAGGGGGAACTCGTTCGGGCGGGGACGTTGCCGGCCTGAGAAATAAAGAGCTGGCCGGACACCTGACCCGAAAAATACGGATCCGGTGCGGAGAAGATCGGATCGCTCCATGAAGCCTTTGCGGGTGGAATGATTGTGGTCTTGGCGAAGAACTTGGCGTGGGTGTCGCGGTCAAGGTAGAGCCGTTTGGCGAAAGCCCACGCGGCCTCGAAATCACGCGTCGTTTTGGGAATGCCGAGCATCGTGCCGCCGATCACGCTGGTGCGCAGCCCGCCCTTTTCCCAAGCGGGCAAGGGCATGAGCTTCAGTTTACCGGCGAGCGTGGGCATATCCTTCTTCCACACTCCCCCCAGCCAATCAGGCATGAGTGACGCGATTACTGTGCCGCGCATCTTGAGGGTGTTGCCCGGCGCGGTGAACTCGGCCGCATCCACCACCACGCGTTTGGGGCCGCCACACCAGGTCGCCAGCGTCGCCAGCACGAAGGCGTTGCGTTCCGAGTTGATAAAAACGTGTTCGCGTTCGTCAAATAAGGTGCCTCCCGACTGTAGCATTAAAATCTCGAGCAACTGGCGCTGGGTCGCCCAGAAATTCAGCGGATAACGATCGGGCCGGCCGTCCCCGTCTTCGTCCACCATAAGCGGTCGCATCGCAGCAAAAAAGTCCTCCCACGTCTCGACCTTGGAGAGATCGATGCCCGCCGTCTCGACAATATCAGAGCGGTAAACCAGCAGGACGGGATGCACGTCGTGCGGGATGCCGAATATGCGCCCGCGTGAAGTCCAGGGAGCAAAAGACGGACCGTTGATGGCATCGAGCAAGCCTTCCGCGTGCAACCGGTCGGTGATGTCCACGAAACCTATGTCTCCCACCGGCCCGGTAAAGGTCTTAGCCGCGACCGAGCGCTCAGTCTCGACCAAATCGGCGACTGGTGTGCCCGACATAAATCCGGAAAGAAGACGCCGCTCCAGTGCCGTCATATCGATCAGCAGAGTCTCAATCTGGGTAGCGGGCGTCGCTTGCTCGCTGTCCCAATCTCTGGCCACGCGGTCGTAGACGTCTTGGTGTGCCTTGTTGAACAACCATATCTTCATGCCGCTTTTCTGAGCTGAGGAACGGGGTAAAACGATGGCCGCGGCGCCGATAGTCAAGGCGAGCAACACCCAAACGGCCGGAGTGGTAACGGCGAACAAATCAACCAGACGTTTTTTGATTTCAGTTAGCATGGGTTTCTGGAGTGGATGGGCTCGTTTCAATGAGGGGATAAATAAAACGGGGGAATATCGCACCCTTTTCTGGCGGCAGAGAGAGCAGCGGATTCGATGCCATTCGGTCGGTGTTTTGAATGGAAGACGATGAATAAATCGAGCGACCCGCACATGAGCCACGGTCCAGCAACTGGGGAGGGACCGTGCGGAGTATCCGCAGGCGCTCAGGCAAAAGGGAATGAAACTGCCCGCCATCACCCGTTCGTAGACGCTTCAATGATCACCCCGGTCCACGTCGCCTCCATTTACGAAAACCGGACCAGGCAAAGAAGCCACCCAGCAGCCACACCCAGGAAGGCGCGGGCGTTTCCTTAAAGCTCAGCGCCGCGTTTTGATCGAGTTTCTGGCGCTCGCTCACGTCGAGCATCCGCGACTGCGCGGAGTTCTCCACCACGATGTAGCTAGTCGAAGGCAGCATCACGCCAGTGTCGCGGCTTTCTTTCACCAGCGTCTTCAGGTCAATACCGGCGTCGCCCGGGGTGCGATCATGGTCTTGCTGGGCGAGGTGCAAAGCGACGGCCTTCGCCCATGGCGAGGTCACGTCCACCAGCGTGACCGAAGCAACAGACTTCCACTTTTCTGCCATAGGCGACCAATACTCGAGCGGCGCGTCAGCCTGGGCGTTTTTGAAGCGCAGCATACGGCCCGGCACGAGCGGGCGGATGGATTTACCCAGACGGAGCAGGGGTATATCGATGTCACCCGACACCGGCCAGGTGGTGAATGAACCGGTCGCGTCAAAACCCTGCACCTCGAGTGCCGGCAGCAGGTCGAGCCAAGCCTCCGCCACGCCCGGAGCAGGCGCCTGGGCCGGATTCTTGCGACTCAAAATCACAAAAACCGGACGCGGCGGCGGCGTTTGACCGGTTGCGCCATCAAGCTCGATTTCGCGGTGGCGGCGGATTGCCTGCGCGAGCGCGAGGTCGGGCGCGAAGCCTCCGCGCAAGGGCAAAGCGGCGAGCGAGGCCGTCGTCACCGCCTGCGCGTCTGGCAAGGCAACGGTTTCATAGTTCGCCAGTGTCACCCGGGGCGGACGGGCGGCGGGATAGCGCGCGGCCAGTTGGGCGAGCGCAACGGGCAGATCGCCGTCGAAGCCGTTATCCGCTGAACGGTCCACGATGACATGAAGATAGGGTGCACGTTGCGTCGGAGGCGGCGGGTTGGCCGAGAAGCCTCCGGCGATCACACTGCCGCGTTCGGATGACACGCGAACCGGACGCAATAATGCGCCGATGCGCATGAGCACCGCCGCAGGGTCATTCGAGTGTTCGGCCAGACTGGCGGCGTCTAGTCCGGCAGGCACCAGGAAATCCATCTCCACCACGCTCGGCTTGCCAGCAACGACAGGAAACACCCGCAGTTCGAGCGCATCGGGCGTGATGTAAAAAAGCAGTCCCGGATCGCGCCTCTCGCTGTCACGAATCATGGTGTAAACCCAAAGCGCGGTCTTCTTTTCTGTGATGCGTCCCGGCACCGGCTTGCCGTCAACATAGAGCCGGAATCCGCTCACGAAGATCCCGGCGGGCAAGCGCAGCCTGTGCGCGTATTCTGCATTGGTCTCGCCGTTGTTCTTGAGGGTCAAGGAACACGTGACGAGGGTCGCGCCAGCCTCAGACAGGGTTAAACGCAGGTCGAGGCTCTCCTCGGCAACTGTTCGCGGGGGGCTGGACTGGCGCGGCATATGATTACGTTGCCGGTTGGTGCTGCCGCCGAAGATTCCACTTCCGCGTCGGGTTGGATCCGATGATACCGCCGCTCTGGTCTCGCCAAGGAATACCTTTTCAAGCCGTCCCAGTTTATCATCAGGCAGCACCAGATTATCAAACACCAGCCACGCGTAATAATCCGAGAGCAGCGGATAATAGATTCCGTTTTTATAGCTGCGATGGTTGGCCAGCGCACGGCGCAAATTCACCAGGCTGGAAGAGTAGCGGATCGAGCCTTCCTTGATCGCCGGAGCATATACATAGTCGAGAGCGGCGTTGAGCGCGGCTTTGTCGGCGAGCGACCGCACCGTAAAAAACCCCGGTAGCAGCAGGAAGCAAATCGCCCCGGCAGCAAAGTGCCGACGCCGCGAGCCGCGACGGGCTTTGTTCAACAAGCAGAGATGCAGAATCAACAACAGCGTGGGTGCCAGAACAAGGAAACCCGCGCCCATCAGAACCACGCCGATAACGGAGAGCGGCAGAAAGGGCAGGAACACCACGAAGAAATAAAGAGTGAAGGGCAACGTCGCGCAGAGCAGTCCGAAACTAAACACTGGCCGCCGGGCATGTTGCCACGAAGCGAGCAGCAGCACGATGGCGTTGACGGCAGTGAGCATGTAAACTTCCCACGCTTGAAAGTCGTTCGGGAATGGAATCTCGCGATTCAGCAATAAGCCGCCTACCGGAATAGCCAGCGCGAAGACGAGGATGGCAACGCGCTCGAAGGCGGGGCGCCAAGTCTCGATATCGCGAAGACCGAGCGCGAGCGCCCGGATGACTCCCACAAACATCGCCAGCCCGCAGCCGATCATAAACGTGGCCATGACGAGCGCGCCGAAGGCAAACAAGCCGTCGCTTAGCCGGAGGCTTTGGAAGATCAGATAAAGCAACACCGGTGCGCCAATCGCGATCGTGAGACTCACCCCCACCGCCCGGCCGCTGCTTTTTGGCACGCGCGCACAGGCGATGCGCATCAGTCCCCAGAAGAGCGGCACCATCGCGAACGCGAACTGGTTGTAGAGATAACGCTCCGGCGGATAGATCCACGCGATCACGGAGGCGGGCAGAAGCTGGTTCTCCATCCAGCTCATTGCCAGCCACAGGTAGGCGACATGCACCAGCACCGCCGGCACGCCCCACCACGCGGAACGGGCGGCCGCCAGACCGGAGTCGTCGCTCGCCCGGCGCATGCGTTGCTTGACCAGCCCGTAAATCGTCAGCGCCGCCCCGAGGTCGAACAGGCCGGCAAGACCGAGAATCAACGCACGCCCGCGCTGACTGGCGTCCATGTTGCCCTCGATCAAGGCGTAGCCCTGAAGGTTAAGCAGCAGCAGCACCAGGACGGGGAGCGCCCATAGCCAAAGCACTGCCCCCGGCCCTAGGATCACGGCGGGCAGAAGCGGACGAGGCGCTGCCGGTTCAGTCGCGGGAGGCAGGGAGGGATGTGCGTCCATGGAATTCGAGAAGAAGGTTGAGCCCGATCAAGGCGGGTAAAAAGACTGCCGCGCCGGTCGCCATGTGCAGGAAGGCGTCGTAACTCGACGGCATCCGCGAGATCACCCAGCGGTGCGCGTGCGCCACCGTTACGATGCGCAGCGCGTTTACGAGGAGCGTGACCGGCACGGCCGCGAGAAGCGCTGCCGCCACCGCCACCGGCAGCCATACCAGGCTGCCGGCGCGGCGCATCAAATGCCATGCGAGCAATGCCGTCGCCATGACGTAAAAATCCGTGGCGGCGCAGGCCTTCGTCACCAGTATCGGCTGCGCCAAGTAGGTCAGCGCCCAACCGGCATCCGTGCGCATGACCCCCGCGCCTAAAAAAAGACCGGCCAGCTTGGCGGCTCCTTGCATTAAAAACCCGGTCGTAAACCAAGGAGAGAATCGCACCGCCGCCAACCCGCCCGCCAGTGCAAGCCCGGCCGCCAGGGCCGGCACGATCCCTCGAGACGTATGGTTTGGCATGTTCACGGGCGGCAATGAAGGCAGGGGCGGAACCACCATGAACACAACGCCGCAATGAATCCGCTCGCAGGTCGGTCCTCCCAACCCGCCCTTGCGCAAGGCGCGATTCACTGTCAGCGAAACCTAAGCTCGGTTTTAACTCTCCAACCCTTTCGAAAGACCCCTTGAAACTCATCCTTTTTCTCGCGCTGTCCGCCCTGATCCTTGGTTTTGCCTATCGCTGGATGGGACGTATCCTCGTCCGTGCCGCCGGCCTCGACAACACGGAGACCACGCCCGCCCACACCCTGCGCGACGGCAAGGACTTCGAACCCGCCCGCTGGAGCTGGCTGCTTCCGCAACATTTCTCCGCCATCGCCGCCGCCGGCCCCATCGTGGGACCCATCCTCGCCGCGACCTGGTTTGGTTGGTTGCCCGCCTGGATATGGATCATCGTCGGCTCCATCTTCATCGGAGGCGTCCATGACTTTTTCACGCTCGTGGCCTCGGTTCGCCATGGCGGAAAATCCATCGCCGAGGTCGTGAGGCAGCACATGAACCGCCGCTGCCACCTGCTGTTTCTCGCATTTGTCTGGATCTCGTTGATCTACGTAATCGTCGCCTTTGCGGATGTAACCGCCGGGGCCTTTACCCAGGCAGCTTCCGCCGCCGACGGCGACGCCCCCGGTCCAGCCGTGGCGACATCGTCCATCCTCTACCTCTGCCTCGCGCTAGCGATGGGCTGGGTCATGCGCAAATGCGCATGGGGCGAAGGCAAGGCGCAGGCGGTTTTCCTGCCTCTGGTGCTGGTCGCCATCGCGGTCGGACCGCTGCTGCCCCTCGATATCGCGCACTGGCTCCCTGCAGGAGTGAATGCCACCACCGCTTGGAACATCGCCCTGCTGGGCTACTGTTTCGTGGCCGCGTTGGCCCCCCTGTGGTTGCTCATGCAACCGCGAGGCGCTTTGGGTGGATACTTCCTCTACGTGATCACCCTCGCCGGGGTGATCGGAGCCATTGTAGGCGGACTGCGCGGCGAGCTCGACATCTCCGCGCCGGCGTGGGGTTCCGCGCCCCTGCTCACCACCGGAGGCGCACTACCGCCTTTGTTTCCCGTTTTGTTCATCACCATCGCTTGCGGCGCCTGCTCGGGGTTCCACGCCATCGTCTCCAGCGGCACCACCGCAAAACAGCTTGATCGTTTGCGCGATGCCCGCCCGGTCGCGTATGGTGCGATGTTGCTGGAGGCTTTCTTCGCCTGCATCAGTCTGGCGGCGGTCATGATCCTGGCCCAGCCCTCGGGCCGGCCCGACGCGGTGTTTGCCAACGGCGTCGCTTTATTTCTCCACCACGCGAGCTTCGGCCTGCTCCCGATCGGCGTGGCGCATGGCTTCGCATTGTTGTGTTTCGCGACCTTTATCTTCGATACCCTGGACGCCTGCACCCGTCTCGCGCGCTATGTGTTGATGGAGCTGCTCGGCTGGGAGGGCACCGGACGGGCGCTGCTCGCCACCGGGCTCACTCTCGTCGGCCCGCTCGCCCTCGCGTTGCTTCCCCCAGCGAAGGTGGGGGGCCAAACCCTGCCTTTGTGGCGGGTGTTTTGGGGGCTCTTCGGCACATCGAACCAGTTGCTCGCCGCGCTCACTTTGCTCGGCCTCACCGTCTGGCTCTACCGGCGCGGACGCGGCGCATGGTTCACCCTCGGGCCAGCGGTGCTCATGCTGGGCGTATCGTTATGGAGCCTCGGACTGATGCTGCAAACCCACCTCGTTCGCCTGCGCGGCACGGCTCCCATCGCTCCCGTGCATCACATTGAAGCCGGTGTAGCCGCTCTGCTCGTGGTGCTGGCGGGCTGGCTGGTCATCGAGGCGGTCGTGCTGACTCGCTCGCTGCGCCGCTCACCGTCTGTGACCTCCGCGAGCGTGGTGGTTTAAACGGGGTTTCCACTTACGCCGCTTGCTCATCCCAAAGCGGTCGGACTAATTGGTCGCGCCATGTGGATCGTCCTCTTCGCCCTGCGCTACAAATACACGATCGCCGTCTTCGCGATCCTCATCGCGCTGTTTGGCGTTCTGTCCATCAAGCGCATGTCCACCGACATCATGCCGCGGGTGGACAGCCCCGAGATGCAGGTCGTGTGGTCCTACGGCGGCCTCAACGCCTCCGAGATGGCTTCGAAGGTCACCTCCTTCTCCGAGATCGCCATCCTCAACAACGTCGACGACCTCATCGAGGTCCGCTCCGAGACGCTCAACGGCGCCGCTCTCGTCAAACTTCGCTTTCAGCCCGATGTGATCATCGAGCGCGCCCTGGCCCAGGTCACCGCCGTCTCCCAGACCATCCTCCGCCGCATGCCCGCCGGCACCGTGCCCCCGCTCATTGTGCAAACCAGCCCCTCGAGCGTGCCCATCCTTCAACTCGTCATTTCATCCGACACCCTCTCCGACGGCGCTCTCTCCGATTGGGCCCGGCTCACTTTGCGCGCCCAGATCCAGAGTATTCCGGGCATCCGCCTCTCCGCTCCTTATGGTGGCGCCTCCCGCCAGATCATGGTCGATCTCGATCCCGATGCGCTGAACGCCTTCGGCCTCTCCGCCACCGATGTGAGCCGCGCCATCGGCAGCCAGAATCTCACCCTGCCTTCCGGTTCCCTTCGCGCCGGCACCCGCGACCTGGGCGTCGCGCTCAACGGCAGCCCCGTCACGATCAACGAGTTTCTCGACCTGCCGCTGCGGAATGTGGACGGACGACTCGTCCTGCTGCGCGACGTCGCCAATGTCCGCGACGGCGAATCCGTGTCCAACAACATCATCCGCCTCGACGGTCAAAACGCCGTCATGGCCACCGTGCTTAAACTCGGCTCCGCCTCCACCCTCGACATTGTCAGCGGCATCCTCGACCGCCTGCCCGCCATCCGCGCCAGTGCGCCCGAGGGTCTCAAAATAGAACCCATTTTCGACCAATCCATCTTTGTCCGCTCCGCCATTGAAAACATTCTTATCGAGATCGCCTTGGTCGGTGCGCTGGTCGCCCTCGTGGTCCTGCTTTTTCTCGGTTCCTGGCGCTCGACCTTGATCGTGCTCACCTCGATCCCGCTCGCCCTGCTGTGCTCGGTCATCGGGCTGGGCCTCGCAGGCGCCACCTTCAACCTTATGACCTTGGGCGGCCTCGGCCTCGCCATCGGCATTCTGGTCGACAACGCCTTGGTTGAGATCGAAAACATCAAACGCCAGATCGCTTTCGGCAAACCCGTGCGCCAGGCCATCCTCGACGGCGCGCGCCAGGTCGCCTTCCCCGAGTTCGTTTCCACCCTCGGCATCTGCATCGTCTTCCTGCCCGTTTTCCTGCTCTCCGGCACCGCCGCCTTCGTCTTCAAACCACTCGCCCTCGCCGTCATCTTTGCGATGATCGCCAGCTACCTGCTCTCGCGCACCCTCGTCCCCGTGCTCGCCTCGCTGCTCCTTCCGACCGAGACCCGCATCGAGGCTGCGGCGAGCGCCTCGAACCGCCCGCCCCGCGGCCTGCTGCGGCTCCACCACGTCATCGAGAAATCCCTCGACGTAGCCTCGCTTCGTCAACGCATCGCGCTCGACCGTTTTATATCCCGGCCCTGGCTCATCCCCGTGCTCGTGCTCGCGGTCGCCCTGCTCGGAGGTCTCGCCTGGAAATCCCTCGGCCGCGACTTTTTCCCCGCCACTGACGCCGGTCTGATGCGCGTCTTTCTTCGCTTCCCCGGCGGCACGCGCGTCGAGGAAACCGCCCGGCGCTGCGCCGAGGTGCAGCGCGCCATCCGTGCCTCCATTCCCGCCAAAGAAGTCCAGTTCATCGTCGAAAACATCGGCCTGCCTTCCTCCATCAACCTCGCCTGGGTCGAAAGCACCGCCATCGGCCCCTACGACGCCGAGTTGCTCATCCAGCTTGCGCCCGGCCACTCGCCCACCCCCGGTCACATGGCCGCGTTGCGCACGCTGCTCGCGGAAAAAATTCCCGACGCCCAGTTTTTCTTCCGCCCCGCCGATGCCACCAGCCAGACGCTCTCCGGCGGCGCGCCTACCGCCTTCGAGTTCCGTTTCATCGGTCGCGATGCGCCCGGCAACCTCGCCCTCGCCAACCGTCTCCGCCAGGAGCTCCGTTCCATCCCGGGCGCGGTCGACGTGACCTTGCGCGAGGCGCTCGGTGTGCCGGAATATTACCTCGAAATCGACCGTGTGCGCGCCGCCCGTTTTGGCATCAGTCAGCAAGACGCCGTCAGCGCCCTCCTGACTGCACTCGGCTCCGGCGGCAGTGTGGCGCCGACTTACTGGTCCGACCCCAAACTCGGCATTTCCTTCGACGTCCAGGTCCAGGTGCCGACCGGCCGTTTCCGCGACGCCGAACAACTGCTCAACCTGCCCGTCCGCCCCGCCGCCGGTGGCGCGCCGGTGCTCCTCGGCGCCTTCGCCAAGCTGAGCGAACGCCCCGCGATCGCCAGCGTATCGCGCACCACCTTGCTGCCCACGCTCACCGTGCTTGCCAATGTCCAGCACACCGACCTCGGCGCCGTGCTCGACCGCCTAGACCCCATTCTCGCCGGGCTGCGCAAGAACCAGAAGCCGGGCAACCGCATCGAACTCGCCGGCCAGGCCGCGCTCATGCAATCCGCCTACCGCGAACTCCTCGGCGGCCTCGTCCTTGCGGCCGTGCTGGTCTTCCTCGTCATGGTGGTGAATTTCCAGTCGTGGTCGCTGCCGCTGGCCGCGATCAGCGGCCTGCCGCTCGCGATATCGGGGGCTTTCTTCGCGCTCTGGATCACCGGCACTTCGCTCAGCATCCCCGCGCTCATGGGCCTCATCATGGTCGTCGGCGTCTCCACCGCCAACAGCGTGCTCGTCACCAGCTTTGCCCGTGATCTTTGGGTGGCGGGCGAGACGGGCGCGCGCGCCGCCGTCACCGCCGCCACCACCCGCCTGCGCCCGGTCTGCATGACCGCCCTTGCCATGATCCTCGGCGTGCTGCCCATGGCGCTGGGCCACGGCGAAGGCGGCGAGCAAAACGCCCCGCTCGGCCGCGCCGTCATCGGCGGCCTGCTGCTCGGCACCGTGGCCTCGCTCTTCGTCGTGCCCTGCATGTTCTCCGTCCTCAAACGCCGCCCCGCCCCGCCAGCCGACCCAACTCCCGACTCCGCGCCATGAACTTCGCCCTCCTCGCCCTCCTCGCCCTCATCCTCCCCGCCGCCAGCCTGCCCGCCGCCACCGCGCAAAAGCTCCAGCTGGTGAAACCCGAGCCCGCACCGGCCGCCGAGCCCTTGCGCCTGCCCGTCCGCACCGCGCCGGCCGAGCAGGCCTTTCTCTACTCGAGAGCCACCGGAGTTCTGGCGGAGCGCCGGGTCGATAGCGGCGACACTGTAAAAGCCGGCGACCTGCTCGCTGTCATCGCCGCCCCGGAAGTTATCCGCGCTGCTGAAAAAGCCAGTGCCGCCGTCACCCAGGCCGAGGCCCGGGCCGCGCTCGCCGAAGCAAACCTGCGCCGCACCCGCAGCCTCGCCGAGAAAGCGGTGCTCTCCAGCGAAGAGGCCGACATCGGAGAAGCCGCCGCCAAGAGCGCCGTCGCCGACCTCGCCGCCGCCAAAGCCGAGGCCGGCCGCCTCGCCGCCCTGGTCGCCTTCCAGCAAATCAACGCGCCTTTTGATGGCATCGTTGCCGAGCGTCAATTCGACCGCGGCGACTTTATCCCCGGCGACTCCGCCGCCAACGGCCGCTGGCTGTTTCACCTGATGCGAGTCAACGAACTACGCGCCCTGCTCGACGCCCCGCCCGCCACCGCGCTCGCGCTCCGCGTCAACCAGTCCGCCACGGTCGAGTTCACCGAGTTACCCGGAAAAAAATTCCCCGCCAAGGTCGCGCGCACCGCCGGCGTCATCGACCCCGGCGCCGGCACCATGCGCATCGAGTTGTCGCTGCCGAACCCCGATCGCGTCATCCCCGCCGGCCTCAACGGCATCGCCTACCTCGCCCTCTCGCCCGACCCCGCCGCCGCACCGATCCTTCGCATCCCGGTCAACTGCCTCGTCAATCGCGATGGCCGCTCAAACGTCGCCTTGGTGCGCGAAGGCAAGGTCGCCTTCATCCCCGTAAAAACCGGCCGCAACTCCGGCCAACGCATCGAGATTCTCGAGGGCCTTTCCCCCGACTCGGCCGTCATCCTCAACCCGAACGCCCTGCTCCAAGAGGGACAATCAATCCCCTGACTTATTCCGCGGGGAACCGGCGCGCTGAGGTCCCGGGCTTAGAATCAGCGGTTAACTATTCCCCGCCCTCGACAAATCATCGGTCAAGGTCGGGCCTTCCTGCCACCTGCCCGCCACACTCAGGACCGCCGAGGTCGCCGGCACGCCGAATTCATTTTGCTGCAAGTTGGCGATCACCGCCTCCGCGCTTCTGCGCCCGATCAACTCCGGCTGCAGATCTATGCCCGCGCAGGGCGCCTCGGCCATGAGCAGGTTCAAGCAGACAAACCCATGCGTCTCGGGCACCTTCGCGCCCTCCTTGATCATCCACGGGATCACACGCGTCCAGTGGCAGATGACCACATCGGGTCGATGTTTGCGAAACCAGGCGCGGAACTCCGCCTCCTCCACCTCCATGCCCGTCGAGCGCAGAGGCACCACCGGACGGTCCTGCGCCTGATGGCTCTGCATCACCAGAAACGCACCTTCCCAACGGTGGTGCAGACGCTCGTCGATATGCTTGGAAAGCACCAGCCCCGGCCTCCGATAGCCCGCCGCGCGAACTCGCACCAGCGCCTCGATCATGTTGCGATGATGATCCGGGCACACCGTGTTGAGCGGCGGATGGTGGATGGAGTAGTCGGTGTAGATCCCGGCATACTTGGGCCAGTCCAGTTGCTCGTAGTGCGGCTCGCCCCAGCACGGCAGGAGAATGATCCCGTGGATGCCGCGCGCCTTCAAAATGCCATCCAGACGTTTCACACTCACCCCGCGCGACGAAACCGCCAGCCGCTCCGCCTCGAAGCCCAGCTCCCGGGCTCGCTTACGGGCCGCCAAGCGCACTTTTTCAGGAAACTGTTTCGCATAACCCGGCCGGCCGTCATCCTCGACCTCGACCAGGGCCAGAACACCGCGAAAGGTCCCGCCCTCCGAACGCCTCATCTGCGACATCAACGCCGCCGCCAGGGGATTGCTCCGGTAGCCCGCCGCCTCGGCCGCCGCCTGCACACGCGCCACCGTCTTGACGTTTACACGTGGCAAGCCTCGCAAGGCCTCGGAAACCGTGGCGCGAGATAATCCCAACTGAGCAGCGAGGGTGCGAATGGTGGCCATGGATCAGACTGTCTGAATTCTGCCCGTTGGCCCCCCGCGTCAAGAGCAATCAGGTTTACCGCGCTCCCATCCCCACCCCACCGATCGGCCCCTCCTCCCCACGCCGGACGTTTCGACCTCTGTCGCTCCCCCGCCCCGACATCCCCCGCCATGCAGTCCTCTCCTAATAAAATCGGCTCAACCCGTGGTTTCACGCTCATTGAGCTCCTGACCGTGATCGCCATCATCGGCATTCTCGCTGCGATCATCATCCCGACCGTCTCCAAGGTTCGCGCCAGCGCCAAGAACGCCCAGTGCGTCGCCCAGCTTCGGGAGTGGGGTCGCGTCATCGCACTCTACGCCAACGACAACAAGGGGTTCTACTACGCCAAAAACTGGGCGAGCGTCGCCCCCGCCGACGCCCCGATGGGCCGGAACTACCAAGACTATTACAACAAGTCCAAATTCGAAGGCTTTCGCATGCGCTACTGCCCGGCCGATCCCGAGACCCCCAACTTGCTTAGCACCGCCAACAACCCCCGCTACGCGATGATCATCGGCGCCCTCAACGGAGACCTTAACAGCCTGCCCTCCGAATCGACCGCCAAGCCGGCCGCCATTCCGCTCAGCCGCGCCAGCACGCCTTCCCAATACATGCTCATGATCGATAGCGTGGAAAACTCCAACGTGACCCTCGCCGGCAAAAACATCGCCGACCTCCAAACCTACCTCCTCCCCCTCGTCGGCCCAGCCTACGAACAGCGGCACGGCTCACGGTTTAACGCCGTCTTCGGCGACTGCAGCGTAAAGCGCGTCTCCTTCAGCACCGCCGCCACCTCGCTCTCGGATAAGACCAATGTCTGGGCCATGCGCTCCGTCTGGTTCCAGCTCAACTGAGCATCGCACACCTTTCACCCTCAGAACCCAAACCTTAGACCGCTTCGGCTCAATCCATAGTCCCCCCTTCCTACCCCATGAATCCCCCAAACAAACGTTCTTTCCAAGCCCGCTCCGCCGCATCCCTCCTGCTCGCCGCTATAGCCGCCTTGCCGGCCTTCGCCTACGACTTCTATAAGGCCGACAACGAAAGCAACCTGAACGTCGCCGCCGCCTGGGTGGACTCGACCGGCACCACGGTCACCGTCGCACCCCACAACAACGAAAACGTCACTCCGAATTTCTATGTCAATTCAGGCGACAACTGGATTTGGGACAGCCGGGTCACTGCCGCCACCTACCTTGACGGCGTGCAAAACGTCCTCCTCGGCAATAATATCTGGACCAAGAGCCTCGTATTTAACGGCAACGCCGTGCCCGTTATCATCACGGGCACAACCAGCCTATCACTGACGATTAACAACGGCGGTGGCATCGACATGAGCGCCGCCACGCAGGATGTGACTTTTCAAACCCTTGCCACCGCCAGCAACGCCGGCATCCGCATATCCGCCGCGTCCAGTTCAGTTGCCTTCAATGTCGCCGCCGGTCGCACCCTGACCTTCAACGCCACCAAAATCGCAGTGCGCAGCGGTGGCAGTAATTCCCTTGTTACCTTTGCCGGCCCGGGCAAAGTCGTGTTCAACGATCAGTTCCAGGCCAGTCACGCCTCCATCGCCGGCGGTCGCGTCGAGTTCAATAGCACCACCGGCACCACTCGTATCGCCACCGCCACCACGGGAAGCCCCGTCCCCCCCATCAGCTACACCGATATCAACGGCGGCGTAGTGATGGTAAACAACACCAGTGGCTCCGCCACCGGCGACAGTATCGTCAACGTCAACAGCACCGGCACCCTCGGCGGCGCCGGGAAGATCACCGGCTCGACCAACAGCGTGGTCAACGCCGCCTCAGGCTCCACCCTCGCCCCCGGTAACGATGGCGTTGGCACCCTGAGCATCGGTAAGCTCAACCTCGGTGTTGGCAGCCTCATCCGCTGGGAGGCGACCAACCCCGCGACCGCCGATCTGCTCGCCATCACCACGCTCAACGGACTCACCCTCAACGGCGGCACCGTGTCCCTCTACAACCCGGGCACCACCGCCCCCCTCACCGCCGTCGGCACCTTTAATCTCTTCACTTACAGCGGCACCCTGAACGGCGCGCTCGCCAATCTCGCCATCGACCCCGCCACCATGATCGAGGGTCGCATCTACACCCTTGGCAATACAGGCACCGCCATCACCCTCACCATCGCCACCGAAGCGGCCATCGAACGTTCGTGGGATGTCGACTCCTCCGGCAACTGGTCCACTGCCACCAACTGGACGGCGGACACCGTGCCCAACGCCGCCGGCACCATCGCCAAAATCACCGGCGTCGCCGGTGCGGTTCTCACCGCCCCGAGCACCATCACCCTCGATGCCCCGCACACCGTCGGCACCCTCGCCCTCGATGCCACCCAATCCGTCACGCTCGACGGCTCCGCGACCCTGACCCTCGATAACAACCTCACGGCCGCCACGGTCAACTCCTCCGGCGCCAACCACTTCATATCCGCTCCGCTCGCGCTCACCACGGGCGGCGTTCTCGCGGACGTCGCAGCCTCCACCACCCTCACCCTCTCAGGCGATGTCAGCGGCACCGGAGCCGGTATCACCAAGTCCGGCGCCGGGACCCTCCTGCTCACCGCCAACAACACCTACACCGGCTCCACCTCGGTATCCGCCGGCACCCTCCAGATCGGCGACGGCGGCACCACCGGTTTCGTGAGCGGCAACATCACCAACAGCGGCGTGATCCGCTTCAACCGCTCCGACTCTATTGCAGTGAGCGGCGTGCTGGGCGGCACCGGTCAAGTCCAGTTCACCGGCTTGGGCGACACGACCCTGTCCGCCAACAACACCTATTCCGGCGGCACTACCCTCTCGGCCGGCACACTCATCCTGAGCAATGGAAACGCGCTTCAAAACAGCACGCTCACCTACTCGAGCACCGGAGGCAGCCTGAGCGTAGCCGATCCGGTCACGTCGCTCACGCTTGGCGGCCTCGCCGGCGACCGCGCACTGCCTTTGACCAACACGCTCGGCACCGCGCTTGCCCTGAACGTCGGACAAAACAACTCCACCACCACTTACTCCGGCACGCCTTCCGGCAGTGGCGCCACCTTCACCAAGTCCGGCACCGGCGCGCTCACCCTCACCGGTAGCCATACCTACACCGGTAACACCACCGTATCCAACGGCACCTTGGAAATCGGCACCGGGTCCACCTTCACCACTACCGCCGCTACTCTCGGTTCCGGCTCAGCCGCGCGTCTCTTGGTCAGCGGTGGCACTCTCAACGCCTCGGCTGCCTCCCTGCTCACCAACGCCTCGATCGGCTTTGAGGTCACAAGCGGCGTGGCCAACTTCGCTGGGGGCATCACCACTGAATCGAGCAACTCAGCCGCAGAACCGTTTATCAAGGTCACCGGCGGCACGCTCAATGCGTCCAGCATCAGCCTGAGCCGCGGCTCACTCAACGTCACCACAGAGCCGACCAGCGGCCAGGTGGCACAGGGACTCTATATCAACGGCGGCTCGGTCAATGTCTCCGGCGATCTCGGCATAGGATCGGTCTCGGGTGCCAACTCCTCTGTGAGCGCCCGCATGGACTCAGGGTCGCTCACGGTGGACGGCGCCTTGACGGTCGGCATCAACAACACCGGCCGCTGGTCGGTCCTCGACATCAACGGCGGCACACTAACCGTCAACGACGCCACCTCCGGCCTGCTTATCGGCAGTGGCTTTGCTGGTGAGGCGACCATGATCGTCCGCGGTTCCGGTGTCGTAAATGTGCCTCGCATCCAGTTCGGCCAGGGCGCTCTCGCCGGAAAATCCTATCTGAGTCTTTCCGCCGGATCGCTCTACGTCGGCACCGGCGGCCTGACCTTAGGCTCATCCGAGCCCACCTTCACCGCCGGTATCCGCCTCTTGGGCGGCACCCTCGGCGCCACTGGTGACTGGATTTCCACCATCCCGGTCAACCTGGGCGGCAGCCCCGCCATCGTCACCGGCGCGGACGCGGTAGACGCCCCGCACACGATCGACCTTCAAGGCACCGCCACCGGCCTGGGTTCACTCACCAAGAACGGCTCCGGCACGGTCCGTCTCTCCTCACCAGCGAACAACTACTACGGTCCCACCATCGTAAATGGCGGCACCCTAGCGCTGGCCGGCCTCACGACCGATTTGGTCACCGTTAACACCACGGGCGCGCTCACCCCGCTCGGTCTTCTCACCGCCGAAATCGGAGCCACCATCAACGGCCGCCTCAATATCGGCTACAATGCCGCCGCCCCCACTCCGGTCAGCGGCATCACCAGCACCGCAGGCACCATCACCCTCGGAGCGGCCTCCTCCCTCGACATCAGCGGCACCGGCACCCTCTCCGCCCCCGCCTATGTGCTGTTGAGAGACCTCGGAGCGACCGGCATCACCGGCACCTTCGCGACCGTCACCGGCGTGCCCTCCGGCTATGTCCTGAACTACACCTACGACGATGACGCCAACGAGACCACTCCTCCCGTTGTCGCCTTGGTTGCAGCTCCCGTGTCCGATCCCTACACCGTCTGGGCCGACGCCTATCCCACGCTAAGCGACAGGCTCCTGGGTTCCGATCCGGATGGCGACGGCCTCACGAACCTGCAGGAATACGCCTTCTCCACCTCCCCGGTGGCCAGCGACAGCGCCGAAGCGTATGCCTTGGGCCGGGCTAGCAACAACCTGACCCTGAGCTTCGACCACCCGGCCGACTCCACGCTCACCTACGAGGTGCAGGCCAGCGACAACCTCACCGCCGCCAGCGGCGGTTGGTCCACCGTCAATACCTTCACGCCCTTCGCCACGTCTGGCAACGCGACCTACACCGACACGGCCGACCTCACCGTCACGCCCCGCCGCTTCCTGCGTCTCTCGGTAACAAAAACACCCTGAAGCCAACTGTTCGGGTTGATCCAGCCCTGAACGTCTAGCTGCCCCGCCGGCCCCGTGCCGGCGGGGTTTTTTACGCCCGGTCCGCTCGCGCCCGACTCAACGCACGATCACGAGACGGCAGTCGCCGCAGCCGGAACTCCCGCCAGACTGGCTAATTTCGCGGACTCAGCCTACTGAATTCCTGTCATGGCCCCCGCGTTCAACGACCCCGATCAACCGCCGCCCGATTCGGCGGAGTCCGATCCCGTCGCCCATGACGCAGCGTTGATCGCCCGCGCCCGCGCCGGCGAAGAGCGCGCTTTCGGCGAGTTGATGCAGGCCCACTATCCCGCGACCTTCCGCCTCGTCGTCGCCATCCTGCGCCACGAACACGATGCCCGGGATGTTTGCCAGGAAGTCTGGCTCACCGTCTGGAAAACCCTCCCGACCTATCGCGGCGAGTCGCGCTTCTCCACCTGGCTGCACCCCATCGCCACCCGCCGCGCGATCGACCACCTGCGCAAACGCCGGCGTTGGTTCTCACGCTTCCTGCCGTTTTCCACCGGCCCGGATGATCGCCTGGGCGTGCCCGAACCTCCATCCGCTGTCGATACGCCCGCCGATTTCGCCGCCGCCGAACGCCGCGCCCATTTCGAAAAAGCTCTCGCCGAGCTGCCCCCGCTCCTGCGCGCCGCGCTCGCCTTGCGCGAGATCGAGGGCCAGACTTACGAACAGATCGCCCGCTCGCTCGAGTGCCCGGTCGGCACCGTCATGTCCCGCCTCCACAAGGCCCGCCACCTTCTCGCCAAAAAACTCCAGTCCTACCGCCCATGAAAATCGCCGCCGTCCTCTTCGCCGCCGCCTGCCTCTTCACCACTTTTTCCGCCCGCGCCCTGGCCCAGGCCGCGCCCGCCGCCAAGACCGCCATTGAGGCCGTGCTCGTCGTCGCGTCAAAAGCCCCCGGCAAAGCCGATCCCCGCCTCGCCGCCTACGATACCACCCTCCGCCGCGTGCTGCGGTTTGAGAGTTTCCAATACGTAGGCCGTGGACGCGCGGCCCTGACCATCCCCGGCGAAAGCAGCCTCGACCTTGGAGGCGGCCAGCACCTCGAACTCAAGACCGCACCCGCCGCCGACCAGCGCCTCCATGTGCAGGTGAGCTGGTTCGACGGCCCGCGCTTGCGCATGAACACCGTCCTCGTGCTCCGGCCCGGAATTCCCGCCGTCCTCGGCGGCCCCGCTCGCGCGGACGGAGCAGTTTACGCCATCATTCTCACCGCAAATTGAGCCGCCGGTTTTCGGGTTTAAAAAATAAAGCGAATAAACGCTGCCTGGGCTTCGTCTCACCTTCCGAACCCAACCCGGGAACACCATGAAAACCTCCATCATCCTCGCCGCCGCTCTCTCTGGTCTCGCCACCGTGCCCCAGACCGCCAGCGCCGGCCACAACGACAAAGCCTGGATCGCTGTCGGCAGCTTCCTCGGCGGCGTCCTCATCGGTTCGCAAATCGAACGCCACTCGGGCCCGCCCCCCGTCGTCTATTGCCCTCCACCGCCCTGCAAGCCCGCGCCTTCCGGCTACTGGAAGACCGTGCAGACTCGCATCTACGTTCCCGCGCGCTGGATCATCACCACCGACCGCTGCGGCCGCCAGACCCGAGTCTGCCAGCCAGCCTACTACACTTACGAATCCCATCGCGTATGGGTGGACACCACTCCCGTCTACCGCGTGGAACACCACGATCATCAGGACCGCGACTGGGGCCAAGATAGCCGCCGGGATCATGACGACCGAGGCTACAGTTCCTCTCGTCCCGACGAACGCACCGATAACTTCGTCGCCTCCCACGAGACCCGCCCTCGCTCTCGTTTCTAAACCACCCGCCGTCCCATTAACATGAACTGCCGCGACGTAACCCCGCTCCTGTCCGCCGAACGCGACGGCCCGCTCAATGCGGCCGTGCGCGAGGCGCTGGAGCGGCACGTCGCGGCCTGCACGTCCTGCCAGCGCACCCGCGCCAGCCTCGCCGAAGCCACCGAGGTCTGGCGCACCGGGACCGGCCACACCACCACGCCCGATCCCGCCGGCGAGTGGCGAACCCTTCGCGCCAGCATCCGCTCCATCGACTCCGGAAAAGTCCGGCTCGCGCCACGTCGCCTGACCGCCTGGCTGCTCGCGGCCGGCGCCGTCCCCTTTGCAACCGCCGCCGTTTGGCTGGCGATTCTCGCGCTAAAACCCGCCGTCCCCTCTTCGATCAACACCGCTCCCGCCACCGTCGCCCTGTCCGCGCCGGCTCCCGCGCGAGCCGACTACGTCGAGACGCCCGCCGACACTTCTCCCGTGGTCTACCTCGACCAGGAAAGCGGCTGGCTCATCGTCTGGGCTGAATCCACCGCCGCACCCGCTTCCGGCTAGGCCGGACTTTGCCCTACCCGGCGGATCTCCACCCTGTCTGCCCACCCGGCGATTGTTCCCGTGCCCGCCAAGGCCCGCAATGAATACGCCGTCGCCCGCCGGGCGCACTCCGCCAGGGACAAGCCCTCCAGCCGGGAAGCGACGATCCCTGCCACCATCGCGTCGCCCGCCCCCACCGTGCTGCCCTCGCGGATCATCGGGCCACGCGCCAACACCACGGCATCCGCCGTCACAAAACACCCCCCCTCCGCACCGCGGGAAACCACCACCAATCCCGTCCCCGCCGCGACAATTGCTTTCGCCGCGGCCACAATCGAGTCCGTATCCGGTAATCTACGACCTGCGATTTCCTCCAGTTCATGCACATTGGGCTTTGCCACCTCCGGCCCCGCCGCCAATCCGATCCGCAAAGCTTCTCCGCTCGTATCCAAAGCCACCCGCACGCCCCGCACCTTTAAACGGCGGATGGAGCTCGCGTAAAAGTTCGCCGGCACGCCCGGCGGTAGACTCCCCGCCAGCACGCACCAGGTGGCCTCCGCCGCATCAATGCGAGCAGCCAGCTCCACGAGAGCGGAGTCGTCCGGCCCGAGGCCGGGAAAATTCAGGTCCGTCGTCTCGCCGCGCGCACGGTCGACGATCTTGATCCCCATGCGCGTCGCTCCCGGCAGCCTCACACAATTGTCCGCAATCCCTGAGGCATCGAAAAACGTGGCAAATTCCGCCTCGTTCTCCCGCCCGAGAAACCCGTGCGCGGACACCCGGTGCCCCTCACGCGCCAACGCCGCCGCCACATTCACCCCCTTGCCACCAGGCAGTCGCCCGCCGGATTCGACCCGGTTCACCGCGCCTAGGTGCAGCTCCCTCGCCAGCACCGTAACGTCGATGGCGGGGTTGAGCGTGACTGCGATCACCGCGGGAGCGAGGGGGGAACGAGCTGTGTAAGTCGGCACCCCGTCACTCAACCCAATCCTCCGCCGCCCGGCAAAACCTTTGCGCCGCCCGTCGTCACCGTCCCCTCCGCGCCTTTAACTCGCAGGGTATGCGCCGCCATTTTTTGCGACTGTTTTCGATGCGCACAGAGCAATGCCGCCGCGCGCACTATTAAGTTAAAGACGCATTGGCTCTCTTTGTGCTGCTAATGCCATCAGGACACAACCAGTCCCCTCTTCATGGTCCATCCCCATACGGAAATCCGGTTCGTCAACGATATCATCGGCTGGGGCGTTTTCGCCAACCGTTTCATACCCAAGGGCACCATCATCTGGGCGCTCGATTCCTTGGATCAGCACTTCACCCCCGAACAAGTCGCGGCCATGCCGGCCTATGCCCAGCGACAGATCGGCATCTACGCCTACGTGGATTCCCGCTCAAACCATATCTTGTGCTGGGACCACGCCCGGTTTTTCAACCACTCCTGCGCGGCCAATTGCCTGAGCGTCGGCTATGATTTCGAGCTGGCAATCCGTGACATCCAGCCGGGCGAGGAGCTGACAGACGATTACGGCACGCTGAACCCGGCCGAGACCTTCCCCTGTCATTGCGGCTCCGCAAGCTGCCGCCAGTCCGTGCTGCCGGACGACATGCTGCGCCTTGGCGAACGCTGGAACCACGCCGCCCGCGAGGCTTTTTTCCTCATTCCCAAGGTCCACCAACCTCTCTGGGAAATCGTGCGCGACCGCACCGAGATCGAAGCCGCGCTCGCCGAGCCGCCGCGACTGCGTCCGATCCATCATCACTACTATGCGCGTGCCGTAGGGGCCTAGCACTACGCAGCTCCGGCATCCCCGGTCTCAGCGTCTCTGACAGCCGCCGCTTCAAGGTTGGGCCTGCGCCTGGCATACTCCGCCAATAACTCCGGAAACGCGGTAGCCACAGGCGAATCGGCTAGATAGGCCGCAGCCTCCGCTTTGCGCCCACGGGCGCACAGACCCGCATAGACGTGCACCTCGAACTGAAGGCGCAGTCTTGCAGCCGGCTCCGCATGACCTAGCGCATCCAACAAAAACAACATGGCCTCGAATGTGGAAAACCTGCCTTCGCCATTTTGCGCGCGGAGTTGATAACGGCTCGTCCCTGCCATAGGCAGTCGCACGCGACGGCCCCAGCCCTCCACCGCGGCCAACATCCCGCCTGCCTGGGCCCAGCTCGCATCCAACAGCAGCACTTGCAGGCGGACTCCCTTTCCCACCGCAGCCTCAGGCAGCATCTCGCCATGCGGATGGAGTATCCACAGCTCCGCACCGGACCGCATTATCTCCTCCTTCACCAACGGTCGCTCCCTCCGATAAAGGTGAATGCGGGCGCCATCCACCACCCGCGTAATCAAATTACCGGTGCTTGTAGGCCTGTAAGACTCCAAATGATGCTGCAAAATATCTATATCCACAGGACAAGGTCCGGCGGACTGGACCGCACATATACACCAGCGCCGTGGCAGCTCACATCGTTCACAACGCACTACGCCCTTCAGCACCACGCTTCGTCCCATAACATCAAAGTTGGCCACCCCCTTTACCATTGGTCAATAGCACCGCTGAAAACACGAGCCCCACCCCTCGTAATCCCGCCGAGTAAAACCCAACTCTATTTTATTATCACAAGGCCTGCGTAATAATACGTATACCCAAACAGCACATTGCCTTTTGACACACAAGAGCTGTGAAAATATAGTAAAACATCAATAACGCTGATATCTTGCGGAAATATACATGTTTTGTTTTTTATAATTTTTAAGCCATGAGCAGCCAAATCGCCAACGCACTATCCAAGGCCAGGGAACGCACCGGTCTCACGTCCGCACCCTTTATGACGCAAGGGCGTGTGCCCAAAGCTGTAGTGATGCCCAAGTATAGGAACACTCAACGCACTTGGGTGATCCTAATGACTGTGGTCATGCTGATCACGATTGCCTTCATTTGGTCCTCTAACAAGCTTAACACAAACGAGAGCCAAGTTAGGCAACCGCGAGTTAAGCAACAATATCCCATCTTATCAGAATCATCAACGTCGCCAGCTTCAGAAGAACCCCAACCCAGTCGCCCGGAAATAAAACCAGAAATAGAAGCTTTGATTAAATCATTTATGATAAGTGCGGTAATGCCTGGATCCGTGCCGCGGATAATCATGCAGGGCCGAGTGATCAAAGTCGGAGAGACCGTGGAGCGGAACCTGATCTTCAGTGGTATCAAAAGCGGCAACCTATTATTTACCGACGAAAATGGCGCGGTCTATCACCGTCATTATTGACTGGTTTTCCACTGGCAACCCCAGTTGTCTGGCGTATCGGCAAAGCTCCACTACCAGCCTAAGCCAATCTGAAACGGTCAATCTGCCGCGGCCACCATTTGCTCGGTTTCGGCAACGATTTCGTCGATAGACTCAAGATCGAGCTCCAACCGCATCAACTGGCGGAGCGCTTCCCAGAAGGGATACACGTAACTCTCAGCGCCCGAGCCACTATTGGCGACCATGGAGGCTTCGCTAACGTAAACGGCGCGCGCTTCCATCGCCGTGTAATCCAGCTTGGCACGCAAATCCATCAAAGCCCTGCGCACTGGCTCGCCCTCCAAACGAGCCCACTGTGAGACCACGGGGCCAAATTGCCTTTCAGGCATCCGTTTCAACGTTTCTGCCCCGAGCGCACCGTTGCGTCTTTGCATATCCGCGATTCGATTGAAAAACGTGAATTCGTAATCCAACAAGGCCGCCCACTGGCGCGCCGGCATAAGACACTCAAAGGCGCCTGCATTAGCCGCCAAAGCCATCCCCCCGGGAACCACTCCCAGCGAAGAGAGAACGGTGCCCAGCGCTGCCCGGAAACCAGCCACTCGCTGATCAAACCGAACAATCATTCTCTGCCAATCGTCGGGAAACCTGTGCATGGCCAAACCAAGCAGGTAGGGCGGCTGGCTATCGCGCAAAAACGTCTCCAAGTCATCCTCCACCCAGGCGTGAACCCTGGGTTGTGCTGCGATCAGCTGTTGTAGTCCACGAGCCAAGGCAGCCTCCGAGTCGATAGCTCCCGCCGAGCGTTCCTCAAACTCGGTTCGCGTATTTTTTGCGTGTAAAAACAAAAACGGAGGTCGGGTTTTGCGCAGGACCTCCGACTCAACTCGGACTTGCGCCAAGGCGTTCTCAATCTGCGCCCGCGTGATTTCTAAACAGACTTCGCGACGCAGCAAATCATGCAGCCGCACGGGAAGTTGCGCAATCGCCGGCGGCGACGCGACAAAAGCAGGAGTGGTGTGGGAAGGATAGCTATCCATGCAGAATTGAAGTTCAGCTAAACAAATGTGAAAGTGTTGTTAAAGATATTAATGTATCCGCTCCCATAATGCCGTCTCTAATTCCTTGGGACGTGAGTAACATACCTCAATGCTGTCGTTGTAAATTGGTTTTTAAAAGCCTAAAGCGGACCCTCAGTCATTAGGTAAATGAGATGGGGCCAAACCCATCACCTGTCTCCTGAATATGCAGGTGAAGTCACCAAGACCGAGAAGTCCCCAAAACCACAGCGCATATACTAACCTTTTGGGCTTATGCTGCTGGTCCGCAGAATAACCTTGCTTGCGACCATGGAAAATTTTTTGTTCCTACTTCGGTCGGTTCGTCCCCATCGTCTAGCCCGGTCAGGACGCCTCCCTTTCACGGAGAGAACCGGGGTTCGAATCCCCGTGGGGACGCCAATTTAACTCCTTGATAGCAAGGAGTTCCAATTTCACCGGAGCTAGGTTGCCAGTTGACGTGGCAACCTTCACATGCCCGATACTGCATTCGACGTCAGCCGCTACGATAATCGTAACGGCGTCACCTCTTGGCGAGTCGCCGGCTGGCTTCACGGCCTCCGCATCCGAAAGAACTTCAAGTCCCGAGAAGAAGCAGCCGCCGAAGCAGCCACCTTGGAAATCAAGGCGCTGCAAGCCACCTCCGGCCTTCGCTCTCTCGCCACCACGCTCACCGACGAGCAGGCCCGCGAGGCCGAGGCCGCGTTCCGCCGCCTCGCCGACAAGCCGCGCCCGCTCTCGTTCTACCTCGACTTTGCCCTCGCCAACTATCGCGAGCCCGAGAGCCAAAAGTCGCTCTCCGACGCCATCACAGACTACAAGCGTTCAAAGTCCCACGAGCACGAGCAAGGCCAGCTCTCCGCCCCTCAGCTCGCCCGCATCGGCTGGGACTTGAAGCGCCTCGACGAGCACTTTCCCAAGCGCTCCGTGGCCGAGCTGACATTGCCCGCCATCGTCGCGTTCTTGGAGAAAGGCCGCCCCGGCATGAAGACCTACAACAACCGGCGCGGCATCGTCTCGACGTTCTTCAAATTCGCATTTCATCGCGGATGGATCGCCGAGAACCCCATGCCGAAGGTGCCTCACTACCGCATCCGCCGTAAGCGCGGGTCGGCCGTCACCTTCTCCACGGCCCAGGCCGCCGAGATGATGGAACACTTCGAGACCTACGAGGGCGGGCGTTGGATTCCTTACTTCGCCTTGTGCTTGTTCGCCGGCATCCGCCCCGGTGTGCCGGACGGCGAGATCACGAAGATCAAGCCCGAGGACGTGAACATTGACACCGGGGTTATCTCGATTTCCGCCGACGTCTCCAAAGTTCGCGAGCCGCGCCGCATCACTATTCAGCCCAACCTTGCCGCTTGGCTGCGTGCCTACCCACTCACGAAATTCCCCATCGTGGTCGGCAACTTCAAGAAGCGCCGCGAGAAGTTCCGCGACCGCTTCAACCTTTCCCACGACGTGCTCCGCCACACTTACATTTCGATGTTCGTCGCCAAGTTCCGCTCCATTGGCGAGGCCTCGATCCAAGCGGGCAACTCCGAGTCGATCATTCGTCGTCACTACCTCGATTTGAAGAGCACGGAAGAGGGCGCGGCATTCTTCGACATCATGCCGAAGCACGCCCCGGCGGCATTGCTGCCCACGGGCACCCCCGCGCCTGCGCTCGAATCGCCGCCAGCGGCTCCACTCGCCGCGTAAGCGGATCCCCACCAGCCCGCACCCTCGCCGGTGCGGGCTTTTCGTGTGCGCGCAGTGCTCCCCGCCGCTACCCGAGTAGACATCACGGCCCCGGCATGAACACTCCACTTCCTTCCAGTTCCGTCGCCTCGTCTCCCGTTGTTGCGCCTACATTGACCGATGTTTTCGGCCTGCGGTCGTCAGGTATCTTTCCGGCCAATAACGAGCCGTCGATTCGCACCCTTCGCCAGTGGACAAAACTGCGTCGCATTCCCCATCACCGCGTCGGCCACTTCGTTTATTACGATCCTGCCGAGGTCTCCCACCACATCCGCACGAAACTCAAAATCCCCGCGCGCGGGTGATTTGGCTGGGCCGCACGTCTCCGGTCACACGTGACCGATATGAATCGTTTTCATGCCCTGTAGGGCTTGCCGATCTGGCGTAAATTCACAGTCTTATTGCATCAAGCCGCCGCCAACCGCGCCCGCTTCTGGGCGCGGTTTTTTCGTCTCCAACCATGCGCACCCGCCCTCCGATCAACTACCGTAAGTTCAACGCTCCAAGGTTTCTAAATAAATTCCACCAAGGCGGGGAGCCCCTTGTCCGCGAGTTCTTCGCCGCCTACCTTCCGACCTCACCCTTCGCCACCGCCGACGAAATCCGAATAGGTGATGTGATCGCCTTTATCGAGCGCTACCTTCCGGCTACCAACCGACCGGCGCCCGCGACCGCTACCGATCCTGTCACACCTACCCCGGCCCCGGCCGATCCCACCGCCCCCGACGCCCCCGCCGTCGTCGCCGAGCCCTTCACTCGCGAGCAGGTCGAGCAAATCCACCGCCTGCTTTTCGACGCCTACGACCTCGGCGACCTTCAAGGTGCCTTCTTCCTGCGCAAGTCGCTGCAAACTTATCGAATCACCGGCGCACCCGCTCACGATCTCGCCCCCGAGCATCTGAGCCTTATCGTGCTCACGCGTTGGCCAGAGGTCTTCATGGCGGCCTACGACCGCCTGGGAATGGCCAAGACCGACAACTTCGCTTTCTACACCGGCCCTCGCGCCGTAGCTCTGGCCGATCCGGTTCGCATCGCAGAAATTTTCCAGACCGAGCTTCGTCGCCTCAAGCGCACGCCCAAAGTTGTCGTCCGCTCTTTCGTCGAGGATCACATCGCCAATTTCATTTTCTACCACGAGAAGGCCGCGCGCGCCCCACTCGTCATCCGCGACGACCTGCAGATCGCCGGACTGCTCCACCGTCCCGCCCAACAGGATTTCATTTCCTACGACACCACCACAGGCCACCTAGAAATCGAAGTCGGCAATCGTCCGGAACAGGCCCCAATCCGCCAGGCCTTCGCCCGCGTCGCGCTCGGTGACGAAACATTCTACGAAACGCCGCAAAGCACCCGTCTCCTCGACCTCGATCTTCTTCTCACGCCCGACTTCACCTTTCCCGACGACACGATAAAACTTCGTTACCTTCAGATCGTCCTCGATCAGGTGGAACAACCCACCTTCGAGATTCGTTCCCAGGACGTCTTTCGCTCCCTCGACCTCAATCGCATCCGCGAAAACCTCCAGCTCCCGCTTCGCCCTGCACCCGCGCCGGCCGCAGAGCCGCCCGCCACGCCGGAGGAGCCGGTCGCTGTTCATCTCGATGACCGCTGCACGCGCGTCCGCGCTGCACATCTCGCGATCCGCGTCCCGCACAAGACACGCGCCATCCTCGTCGAGCTGACCGCGCCCAACAAAGTCTCCTTCCCGCGCTCGATGCACTCCGCGCATGTCTTCGCCGTCCTGCGCCACATCGGCCTGCTCCGCGCGTGACCCTGCTCGACCTCATTTTCCAAAAACTCCACGCCCAGGCCGCGCCCCTGCTCTGGCACCGCGACTGCGTCGCTTATCCCGCCGAGTTTAAGGCGCTTCTCGCCTCCGGTCTCCTTCAGCCCGCGCCGGATGCCACCGATCTCCCCGCCGGACATCTTCCCGGCGTCCACGTCCCGCTTCAGGTGCGCTGGGTTCGATCCGCCCCGCTCGGCATCGCCAACCACGACGAGGAGCCGGACGAGCACCCTTTGAGCCCCGAGGCCATCGCGCGCTTCCGAATCGACCTGCCCGTTCTCGCTCGCCGCTTGCGCTCGGCCCTTGGCACGACTGGCGGAGTGAGCGAGCGCTTCGACGACGGGCTTCTCCGCCTCGGCGACCATGCGACTTTGCCGGGGCGGCCCAGTTTCTATCTCGCTGCACCCGTCACCGATCCCGAGGCCTTTGTTGCCCGCTGCCGCCGTCTGCACCACCTCCACCCATCACGCGCCGTTATCGTCCTCACCTTCGGCAATGTCTCGCTCGACGTCTCATTGCAGGAGGAGTTCGACCGCGACCTCCGTTTTCAGCATCACGTCCTAATCGACACCCACGGCCGCGCCACATGGACGCCGCCCGAGCTACAAACCGCACTCACGCCTGCCCCCGAGCCCGACGCCTCTCACGTCTTTCGTCCCGACGGCGCGGGCTGGCAAATCGTCTGGGCCGGTCGGCCCGTGGCCGTCTCTCCGACACTCATCGGCCTGCGCTACCTTCACTATCTCCTCACCCATCCCCGCGACCCCGTCGCGGTCGAGACGCTCATCGCCGAGGCCAATCCGCATCCCGACCAGGTAGGCGAGCGAGGCGCCGTCCATGCCATTGCCTCCGCTCCGGACGACAGCGCGCCCGATGCCGCCGCCTTTGCCGCCCTCCGCGCGAGACGCAGCCAGATTAAAACCGAGCTACCCCAAGCCAAAAGCCGCGCCCGCGAGCGCCTGCGCGAGGAGTTCGACCAGATCGAACGCTACTTAAAAAAGCACGGCGGCAACTCGCGCCCGGTTGGCAAGGCGGCCACCGCCAAGCGCGTTGCCGTTGCCAACGCGATCAACCGAGCCCTCGCGCAATGTCCGCCTCCGATGCGGAAGCACTTCGCGCCCCCTCGCCTTAACCTCGGTCATCAGGTCGCGTATTTCCCTGATGAATCGGTGGATTGGGAAACTTGATTTACGGTAACGCCCCCGCGTTACCGAGGTAACGCCGGACGTTACCGCAAAGGAGCCGAAGGGAAACCTCCGGCAATCCTGACCAGCTCGCGACGAGCCCCGGCCAGCCACGTCGCCGGAGTCCCTGACCACATCAAGGACTCCTATGTCATCCGTTCCTAAATCCACCGCGCCGATCTCGATCACGCGCGGTCTCATCCAGAGCGCAACGCGCCTCGCCCTCTACGGGCCCGAGGGCGTCGGCAAGACCACCATCACCGCCGGTTTTCCCGAACCGGTGTTCATCGACACCGAGGGCGGCACCGCCCACCTCGACGTCGCCCGCTTCCCTCGTCCCCGTAACTGGGCCGAGTTGATCGCGGCCATCAACCACCTGCTCACTGCCGAGCACGGTCACAAGACCCTCGTCATCGACTCCATCGACTGGGCGGAAAAACTCCTAATCGAGGAAGTCTGCCGCAAAGCCAACAAGGACGGCCTTGAGGATTTCGGCTACGGCAAGGGCCTCGTCTATCTCGCCGAGGAGTTCGCCCGCTTCCTCGCCCTGCTCGAAAAGCTCCGCGACCGCGGCGTCCATGTCGTCCTCGTCGGTCACAGCACCATCCGCAAGTTCGAGGCCCCCGACGCGGCCGGCGCTTACGACCGCTTCGAGCTGAAGCTCGCCAAGCAGGTCGCCGCCCTCGTCAAAGAGTGGGTCGATGCCCTTCTCTTCGTGAACTTCGTCACGAAGGTGACCGAGAAAGACGGCAAGCAACGCGCCGTCGGTGGCCGCGAGCGCGTGATCCACACAACGCACACCGCCGCTTGGGATGCCAAAAATCGCTACAACCTCGACGAAAAACTCCCCTGCGTCGCCGCGTCCCTCGCCCCGATCTTCGCCCGCGTAGGCGCTCCACCCACGCCGCCGCCGACCACTCCGGCCCCATCTGCCCCCGCTCCCGCGCCCGCCGCGAGTGCTCCGGCTCCCGCGCCGCGTCCCGGCCCCGTTCTCCTCATCACCCAGGAGCAGGCCGCCAAACTCGATCTTTACTGGACGACCCTCAAGAAGACGCCCGAAGACCGCGCCAAGGCCTTCGCGTGGGTCGGCTGCGACAGCATCGACCTCCACTGGAATGAACTCACCGCCGAGCAGGCCGCCAAGCTCATCTCCAAGCTCCAAGACCAGATGAACAAGATCGCCGAGGCTTCCACCTCGACGGCCGCCAAAGCCGGCAAAGGAGGTGCCCGATGAGCACCTACATCTTCGACATCGAAACCGGCCCGCGCTCCCGAGCCGAACTCGCCGAGTGCGTGCCCACCTTCGAGGCTCCGTCCAACTGGAAAGACCCCGAGAAAATCCGCGCCTACGTCGCCGAAAAGGAGGCCGAGTGGTTCCAGTCCGCCGCGCTCTCCGCGCTCACCGGTCGCGTGCTCGCCATCGGTTACGCCAACGAGGACACCGGTGAAATCGGCTTCTTCGCCACCGGCGACGAAGCCGCCGACCTCGCCGCCTTCTGGCGCTTGGTCGCACCCACCGGCTACCTGAACGCCGAACTCATCGGTTTCAGCTCCAACCGCTTCGACCTGCCATTCCTCATTCGCCGTTCCTGGCACCTCCGCGTGCCTGTCCCGGCCGATCTCGTTTCCGGTCGTTGGCTCCCGTCGCAGTGTCGCGACGTGCTCGACTGCTGGCGCTGCGGCAACCGCGAGGACTCCGTCTCGCTCGACCGCCTCGCCCAGTTCCTCGGCGTCGGCCGCAAGAACGGCAGCGGCGCCGACTTCGCCTCGCTCTGGGCCACCGATCCGGCCGGTGCCCTCGACTACCTCGCCAACGACCTCCGTCTCACCCGCCGCTGCGCCGTCGCGCTCGGCCTCATCGCTCATCCCTCCGTCTCCCAACCCTCCCTCTAATCGCCATGAAATACACTTCTTCCAACGAAGCCCCGAAATCCTACCACCTCCCCGCCGGTGACTACTCCGTCACCATCGTCGAGGCCTCCGAAACTGTCTCGCGCTCCACGGGCGCGGACATGATCAAGCTCACGCTCGACGCCGAAGCTCCCGACGGCGCGACCGCCAAGGTCTTCGACTACCTCGTCGCCTCCGCGTCCTCCGCCTGGAAAATCGACGCCTTCCGCCGCGCCCTCGGTCACGAGGTCGTCCAAGGCGAACCGGTCGAACTAGCCGCCGAAGACCTCATCGGCCGCACGCTCCGCGCCCGCCTCAAGGTCGAGGAGTTCAACGGTCGCGCCAACAACAAGGTCGAGGCCTGGCTCGCCCCGCTCGCCGGTTCCGGCAACGCGCCCGCTCCCGCGCCGCGTGCCTCCGCTCCGACCGCACCCACCACCAAAAAGGAGGACTCCGCCATTGAGCCGTTTTAACCTCCGTCCCTATCAATCGGCGTGCGTCGAGTCCGTGCTCACGAAGTTCCGTGAGCGCGGCAAGCTCCTCGCCGTCCTCCCGACCGCCGCCGGAAAAACCGTGATTTTCTCGCACACGGCCGAGCGGTTCCAACCCGGTCGCACGCTCATCCTCGCGCACCGCGAGGAGCTACTCACCCAGGCTGCCGACAAGCTGACCCGCGCCACCGGTATCGTCGCCGAGACCGAGTGCGGAGACGACTACGCCAGCCTCACCGCGCCCGTCGTCGTCGCCTCCGTCCAAACGCTGATGCGTGAAAAACGCCTGCACCGTTGGCCGCGCGATCACTTCAACCTCGTCGTCGTTGACGAAGCCCATCACGCGCTTGCAGAAAGCTACCAGCGCGTGCTCGGCTACTTCGACGGCCACGCCAAAATCCTCGGCGTCACCGCGACCCCCGACCGCGGCGACAAGAAGAGTCTCGGCGCTTACTTCGAGGACATCGCGTTCGAGGTCAGTCTCCACGAACTCATCGAACAGGGTTATCTTGCCCGCATCGCCGTCCGAACGATGCCGGTCGAGATCGACCTCGCGAGCGTCCGCACACTCGCCGGTGACTACAGCGACGCCGACCTCGGCGACGCCATCGAGCCTGCCCTCCGCGAGATCGTGTCGGCCATGCGTGCCGCCATCGGCACCCGCAAGACCATCGTCTTCCTCCCGCTCATCCGCACATCCCGCCGCTTCGTGGAACTCTGCGAAGAGGCGGGCCTGTCCGCCGCCCACATCGACGGCCAGAGCGAAGACCGCGCCGACATTCTCGCCCGCTTCGCCGTCGGTGAGTTTCAGATCCTCAGCAATTCTATGTTGCTCACCGAGGGCTTCGACGAGCCCTCCGTCGCGTGTGTCGTCTGTCTCCGCCCGACCAAGGTTCGCGCACTCTACGCGCAGATCATCGGACGCGGCACGCGGCTTCACCCCGGCAAGGAAAACCTCCTCGTCCTCGACTTCCTCTGGATGACCGGACGCCACTCCCTCGTCCGTCCCGCGCACCTTGTCGCGTCCACCCCCGAGATCGCCGACGCCATGATCGCCAAGGCCGCAGCGGCCGGCGACGAGGAGCACGACCTCCTTGCCGACGAGATCGACGCCAAGGCCCAGCGCGAGGCAGCCCTCGCCGCCGAGCTGGCCGCGCACGCCAAGCGCGCGTCCCGCCAGCTCGATCCGGTCGAGTTCGCCTTGTCCCTGCACGAACTCGACCTCGCCGAATACGAGCCGACGATGCCCTGGCACAGCCAGCCCGCTTCGCCCAAGCAGCTCGCCTTGATCGAGCGCAACGGACTCGACCCGACCGCCATCCGCGACAAGGGCCACGCCGCCGCGATCATCGACCGCATCCTCGCGCGTCGAAACCTCGGCCTCGCCACGCCCAAGCAAGTCGCGTGTCTCCGCCGCAACGGACACCCGCGCCCCGACCTCGTCACCTTCGACGAAGCCGGTGCCTGGATGAATGACCGCTTCGGCCAACAACGGAGGGACGCCTGATGCCCCTGCGCTACACGTCGCCCTCCGATTGCGCCGGGCCGCTCGACCTCATCGAGCGCGCCCGGCGTTACCTCGCCAAGATGCCGCCCGCCATTTCGGGGCAGCACGGCCACGACCAGACCTTCGCCGTAGCCTGCACGCTTGTGCAGGGCTTCGGCCTGTCGGTTGCCGAAGCCGCCCCTCTCTTCGCCGAGTATAACGCCCGTTGCTCGCCCCCGTGGTCGGAGCACGACCTCGCCCACAAACTTACCGACGCCGACCGCGCGTCACCACCCACCGAAGGACGCGGCCATCTCTCCCGCTCCACCGGCCCCGCGTCTCCACGCCCTCACGCATCCTCCGTGTCCACCATCGCCACACCTTCCACACCCATCCCCGACGCCACCCAGTTCGAGACCTTCCTCCGCGCCTCCTTCGAGCCTGCCGACGTGCTCTCCATCGCCCCCGGCACGCTCCACCCCGAATCCGAGCGCGCCATCCCCGAACACGGCGGCGTCAACACCCTCAGCCGCGACGCCTGGCTTGAGCGTGCCGCCTCACGCGGCGGCATCGCCCGCGTCTTCACCTCCCGCCACGGTCTGTTCATCCGCATCAACCCGGTGCGCTCCGGTGCCGACGGCACCGACGAAGACGTGACCGCGTTGCGCCATGTCCTCGTCGAGAGCGACGCCATCCCGAAGGCCGAGCAGGAGCGCCAGCTCCGCGCCTCCGGCCTGCCCATCGCCGCCCTCATCGACTCTGCCGGTGCATCCGTCCACGCATGGGTTCGCATCGACGCCAAGACCCGCGAGGAATACCACGCCCGCCGAGAGAAAGTCTGGGCCTCGCTCCCCGGCTTCCAGATCGACAAAGCCAATAAGAATCCCTCGCGCTTCTCTCGTTGCCCCGGCGGCCTGCGCGGCGAGGGCGTGCAACGCCTTCTCGCCGTCAACCTCGGCTCTCCCTCGTTCGCCGATTGGGAAGCCACGCACGAGGACGCCCGCGACATCGTCGCCGCGTCCACGTTCTGCGCCGAGGACGAGCCGGATCCACCGCAGCTCATTGAGGGCATCCTGTTTCGCGGCGCGAAGATGATTATCGCCGGGCCGTCGAAGAGCCGGAAAACCTGGAATCTCACCGACCTCGCCATCTCCGTCTCCCTCGGTCGCCCGTGGTGCGGCTTCACCACGCGCGCCTCTGCCGTCCTCTACGTCAACTTGGAGATTGCCCGGTTCAGTTACCGCAAGCGCATCCGCTTCGTCTGCGCAGGCCGGGGCTTCACGCCCTCCGACCTCGCCCGCTTCCACGTCTGGAATCGTCGCGGCAAGGACAACGAGATCAGTCAGCTCTCCGCCCGCCTTCGCCGCCAGGCCGCGCGCGTCGGGGCCGACCTCATCATCATCGACCCGATCTACAAGACCTACGGGGACAGGGAGGAGAACTCGAACACCGAGATGGCGCAGGTCTTGAACGAGCTGGAGAAGCTCGCGCAGGACACCAGCGCCGCCGTCCTCATCGCCGCCCACTTCCCGAAAGGGAATCTCACCGGCCGCGATGCCATCGACCGCGTGGCGGGGGCGTCTGTCTTCGGTCGCGATCCCGACGCCCTCCTCATCATGACGCCGCACGAGCAGCCCGACGCGTTCACCGTGTCGCCCATCCTCCGCGACCTCCCACCGCAACCCGAGTTCGTCATTCAGTGGACGGCCCAGCACTTCGAGCGCATCGCCGCTGATCCGAAGTCTATCCAGGGCCGCGACAAGCCCGCGCACGAGAAGGCCGGGGGTTCCTACCTCATCGGCAGTCACCGCGCCCTGTTCTCCAACATGCCGCCCGTGACCTACGACCGCGCCGACCCTCATGGCTGCGAAGTCGTCACCCACATCGCCCAGAAGCTCGCCGAGGCCGGCAAGGATTCATCTAAGGCCCTCGCCGCTTTCCATTACATGCGGAAGAGCGACCGGGGGATCATCGTCTTCGATTCTAACCTCAAAAAGTGGAGGGGCTGTGACCATGTCGTCGCCTGATTTTTCATTCCCGTATCCCGCCCTGTGTCCCGCTCGGTATCCCGCCTGTGTCCCGCCCCCTAGCACCCGGGACACACACCCGGGATCTAGACCGGGACATATCCCGGGCTCTATTCTTCTAAAGAAGAAGTGGGAGAGCATCGCTATCGCTCTCCCACCTTCTTTCGACGGGACAGACAAACCGCGCCGCGTCGCAGGAGGTGCCCGATGAACTCCCGCGAAAAAGGAAAGCGCGGCGAGCGCCGTTGGCGTGACGTGCTCCGCGATGCCGGATTCCAGAAGGCTCATCGCGGCGTCCAGTATTCCGGCGGCGCGGACTCGCCCGACGTCGCCTGTCCCGAGTTGCCGGGGATTCACTTCGAGGTGAAGGCCGTCGAGGCGCTGAACATCTGGCGCGCGATGGCC
The DNA here is from genome assembly GCA_000972765.1 of Verrucomicrobia bacterium IMCC26134. Taxonomy (GTDB): domain Bacteria; phylum Verrucomicrobiota; class Verrucomicrobiia; order Opitutales; family Opitutaceae; genus IMCC26134_A. The sequence goes on from CP011265.1 coordinate 3,198,487, forward strand.
CAGTCCATCACCGACGCCGGGGATAAGAAGATCCCTGTCGTCGCCCACACCCGCAACCGCTCCGGCTGGCTCGTCACCATGCGCGCCGAGGACTGGCTCGCCCTCATCCGCGAGTCCGACCACGTCGCGCCGCCCGACACTTCGCCCATCGCCCCGAGCCCATCGCCCACACCGGAGGTGTCGCCATGACCTACGCCGACCGCCAGGCCGAGCGCGATTCGGCTTACTCCACCGCCTACCGCGATTGGGTCGCCTCCCTACCTCCCGCCGAGCGCGCCGAGCTCGCGGCGGGGGGCTTGTCCGAGCCCGACGCCACCCGCCACACCTGCACCCGCCAGCACGACGACGCCACCCTCGACCGCACCGCCGCGCCCGAGCCCACGCCCGACGACGTTGCCGAGTTGGCCGACGAGCCCGCCCCCGTCTCGCCCGCCACACCCACCGACACCACGACCGCCGCCGATGTGCTCGCCTCGTTCTGTGCCCGCATCCGTTCCCACCCGAACCCGCTCCTCGCTTTCGACGCCGCCTGTTTTGCCTCCGGCCTCATGGACGTCGAAGGTCTCAGCGAGACCGCCCTCGCCAAGCGTCACCGCGTCACCCGCGCCGCCTTCTCCAAACTCGTCGTTGCGTGGTCGGAGACCTTCGGCCTCCCGCCCTCGCGGGGGATGCGTTCGAAACGCGCCCGCCACGCCTACCGCCAAGCCCGATTGACATCCCTCGCCCAACACCATGACCAAGCCCAAACCTAAGCTCGTCGCCCCTCTCGAAGTCCTCCCGCCCGACACCACCGCTCCCGACACCCAGGGGGCTATGTTGAGCATCGACCTCTCCGCCTCGATCAACGCCGCCTTTGCCACCGCCCGCACCGCCGCCGACTCCGCAACCAACGAGGCCCGCTCCGCCATCACCGCCGCCGTTCAGTGCGGCGACCTCCTCACCCGCCAGAAGGCCAGCGTCCCCCACGGCACTTGGCTCGATTGGCTCGCCACCCATTGCCCCGACATCTCCGCCGAGACCGCCCGCCGCTACATGCGTCTCTCGAAACGGTCACAAGTGACCGATCTCACCGACGCCGCCTCCCTCCGCCAAGCCTACCTCGCCACGGGGGTTCTTCCCGAAGAACCCCCTCGCGACAACGACACCCCCGACGCCAACGCCCCCGTCGTCACCTTCACGCGGGGGCTTGATCAATTCCGCCGCTGGTTCCACCGCCGCACAGAAGACAAGCCCCTCGCCAAGTGGACGCCCGAAGCCCGCCGCCTCCTCCGCAACGAACTCGCCTGGTTCAAGAAGCTCCACGACGACCTCGCCGCCTGACAACGCCATCGCTCACTGCGTTCGCTCGGCGAACCACGCTAACGCGCTCCGTCGCCGCGTCCTCGATAATTCGCCCGCAGACGGTGCCGCTCGGCCTCCCTCCATTCCGCTCCGCGCTACCGTTCCGCCTACGGTGCGCCGACTCCGCCCAGTCGGGGGCCGCAACGCCCTCCGCCCCTGACGTCACGGATCTCGCCGAGCCGAGAACCGCGCCGTCTCGCTTCGCGAACGGGGCTGCGGTCGTCGCGGCTGATCCCCGACCCGGCGTCGCCGTCGCCCCTTCGGCTCCACGTCCGCACTCCGCTCCATTCCGGTCGCCCGACCGTCACCGACTGCTCGACTGTCCGGCTCACAACGCCCAAGGCCCCGAACCAACGCCAGCGCGTCGAGACGCCGTCACTCGGTTCCGCGTCCGCCAAGGCGGGTGCTCACCGAGCGCCGCCGACTCGCCGGGCCAACACGCAATCCGGCCGCCGCTCGCGCCCGTCGCGCACAACGCGCGCCGGAAGCTCGCTCTGCCCGGCCTCAAACGCCGGTCGGCTTGATGCTCGCCGCGAACAACGCGGCTCGAACAACGAGTGCGGTTCGTTCGCAAAGCTCACTCACGACCCAACGACCACGCGCGCCCGTAATGCGAAAGCCCTCCGCTCGCCACCGGGCACGTCGCCCGCCCGCGTCGCTGGCGATACGGGTTGGCCTTCGTCACGGCGAGGCGCTGGCACTGCGACGGCGTTCCTTCGTTCACGTCCGACGTCGTGTCCCGCGTCCATCGTCCGAGTCTTGTCGGCCAACCCTCCTCGTCCCGCGCCACCGTCAGGCGACCTGCTTTCCCCTGCGCGCACTACTTACCTTATGCCCAATATGCCCTCCTTCGGAGCGAGTCCGGCACCCTGTCAGGGCACCCGCCCGGAGGCATTTTTGACATAAGGTGGAGTAGTGCGCTCGGGCCGGCAGCGAGCTTCGGGCGTCACCAGTCCGCGCGCGCGAACCAATTCCACTGCGGCTTCGCCGCGCCTCAACGAAGATTCTAGCGGCGCTTCGCGCAATGAATAGGTTCCCCCGCGCCCGCCCTGGCCGTCCGTTTTCGGTGCCTTGTCCCCGATGCCACCTCGCTCACAAGCCATCGTCGGTTCTGCCGTCGCCACGCGCCCCCATCGTTCTCTCGCTTCGCTCGTTCACTGGGGAGCTTCCCCCCGCCACCCAAGCAGGGCGGTGGCCCCGCCCGTCCCTGTCGGCCTAGCTTCGCTGGCCGACCGGCGGGCTTGCGCGCCTCTGGCGCGCCGCTTCGCCCTGTCACCCGCGCGCTCCGCGCAGAACCAGCGGGCGACGGGCTCCGCCTCCGTCGGGCCGGGCGCGCCGAGCCGCGCGTCGGCCCTCCTGCGCCTCGGCGGCGGCAAGGATGCCGCCCACTCGTTGCGGCGGGCTAACGCCCGTCGCTGCAACCCGCACCGTTCACGCGCGTTTTAAGCCATCGCCAAATCCGCCCGCGCGCGTGTTGACAGCCTTCCCCCGGCGATGCCCATCGCCGTCCCGAAAGCCGACAAGGTCGGGCGCAGCTCCAAGTTCAGCCGCGCCCTGTTCGACCGCGTCCTCACGGCGATACGTGACGGCGCGCCGTCCCTGAACGCCATCGAGACGCAGGGCATCGACCAATCCACGTTTTACCGGCACTTGCAGCGTCAGCCCGACCTCGTGCCGTTGCTCCAAGCCGCCCAGCTCGAACGCGACCGCGTGCGGAACGCGTCGCGAATCGAGGAGGCCGAGCAGGAGTTGAAGCGCCGAGGCATCGACGGCTGGACGGAGCCCGTTTTCGACGCGAAAGGCCAGATGTGCGGCGAGCGCCGCCGCTACTCCGACGCGTGCCTGATTTTCTTCCTCAAGGCCCACAAGCCCGAGCTTTACCGCGACCAGCCCACCACCGTCGTCGCCACCCAAGTCAACATCACGCCCGAGAAGGAAAAAGACATCATGCGCGAGTGGCGTTCGCGTCTCGGCGCGACGGAAGCCCCGGCACCGGCCACGACCACGCCGCCCGCGCCATGAGTGCCGCCCGCAAGAAATCCGGCACTCCCGAGCGCCGCCTCGCGGTCACTCCACTCGACCTGCTCTTGCCCTACCAACGGGCGTGGGTGCAAGACGCCGCGCGCTTCAAAATCTGGCTCAAGTCCCGCCAGATCGGCGGCTCGCTCGCCGCCTCCTTCGAGGTTGTTGCCGACGCCATCGAGACGGGCGGTGACTGGGTGATCTTGAGCGCGGGAGAGCGGCAGGCCTTGGAGTTCATGGACAAGGTGAACCGCGCCGCGTCGATCTTTTGCGACGCCGTGAGCTACTCGTCGGGCCGCGAATACCGCCCCGAGATCCAGAAATCCCAACTTCGATTTCCCAACGGTGCGCGCGTGCTCGCACTTCCCGCCAATCCGTCCACCGCGCGCGGCTACTCCGCCAACCTCGTCCTCGATGAATTCGCGTTCCACGAGAACCCCGAGGAAATCTGGCGCGCGGTTTATCCGATCATCTCCAACCCGCTGCGCGGTGCGCTCAAACTCCGCGTCATCTCCACCCCCGCCGGTCGCAACAACAAGTATTTCGACCTCTGGGAACACGCCCCTGCGTTCTCGCGCCACAAAACCAGCGTTTACGACGCAGTCACCCAAGGTCTCGCGCTCAACATCGACGAACTACGCGCCAACCTCGCCGACCCCGACGGCTGGGCGCAGGAGTTCGAGTGTCAGTTCATGGAGCACTCGTCCCAGGTGTTCGGGGCCGAACTGGTCAAGGGCTGTGAAAGCGAAGACGCCACGCTCGATCCGCCGGGCGAGCTATTCTCAACCATGCTCCGTCCGCGTCCGGCCTTGTTCGTCGGCATCGACGTTGGCCGCAAACGCGACCTCACCGTCGCCTGGACGCTTGAGCGTGTCCACGGCGGCAACCTCGTCACCCGCGAGGTGCTTGTCCTCGACCGCGTGCCATTCCCGCAGCAAGAGGCCATTCTCGCGCCGCGCGTCATGGCCGCAGCCTTCACCGCCATCGACGCGACCGGCATAGGCGGCCCGGTAAGCGAACACCTCGCCGCCGCCCTCGACGAAACCCGCTTCGAGGGCGTCACCTTCACCGGTGACCGCAAGCGCGAGCTGTTCGAGCGTTTGAAGAAGGCCATGCAGGCCCGAGGCGTCGCGCTGCCCGCCGCCGCCGTCATCCGTGACGACCTCGGCAGTATGCAGCGCATCGTCAGTCCCGGCGGCACCATCCGCTACGCCGCCGCCCGCACCGCCGACGGTCATGCAGACCGCTCCACCGCGCTCGCTCTCGCGATCCACGCCGCCCAGCGCAACCCGTCCGCCGGGTGCGGAGCGTTCGCCGCCGAGCGCGTTCCGACCGGCCTCAATGCCCGCCATCGCCCCGCGCTCACCCGCTACCGCGGCGCGTGGGCGCGATGACACGGAACCCCGAGCATGTCTGATTCACCGACTCCTCAAAAACTCGCCGCCCCTGTCATCCGTCCGTCTAATCGCGACTACGAGCCGCAGCTTTTCGGCCGCTCGCTGTCGCCCGACACGGTCGGCGCGCTGCTCGACGCCGGCGCCCGTGGCGACCTCGCCGCGCAGAGCGATCTTTTCAACCTGATGGAGGACACTTGGCCGCGCCTCCGCGCCAATCTCCAGAAGATCAAGAACGCCATCCGCAAGCTGCCTCTCAACGTGCAGCCCTTCACTCCGAAGAACGGAAAGCCATCCGCGTCCGCGCAGGAGAAAGCCGCCTTCGTAGAGTCCGCGCTCCACCTCCAACGCGGCTACGTGGACACCACGCGCGCCCCGCTCGGCTCTGCCGTTTATGAACTCATGGACGCGGTTGCGCGGGGCCTGTCCGTCGTCGAGATCGACTGGACGACCGACACCACGGGTTTCGTCGTCCCGGTCGGCTTCCGCCGCGTGCCGTCGCGTTACCTCGGCATCAACACCGACGGCACCCTGGCGCTCCGTCTCGATCCCGCCGCGCTCTCCGCGCTCACGCCCTTTGCCAAACACCCAGGCAAATTCTTGACCGGCGTTTTCCAGTCCAAGTCCGGCGCGCTCGGCGAGGCCGCCCAGCTCCGCGCCCTCGCTCCGCTCTGGCTCGGTCACATGCTCGGTTGGGAATGGCTTGTTCAAAAGGCCGAACTCTTCGGCACGCCCTTGCGTTGGGCCAACTACCCGACCACCGCCACCCAAGCCGAAATCGACGCCATCACCGCCGCGCTCCGCAACATGGGCACCGCGTCATGGGGCGCGTTTCCGCAGGGAACGAATCTGCAAATCCTGCAAGGCACCACGCCCGGCGTGTCCGGCCCGAACGATCCGAGCGAACGCCTCATGGGCATCGCCGACCGCGCGTGCGACATCATGCTTCTCGGTCAGAACCTCTCCGTTGAGCATAACGGCCAGGGAAGCCGCGCCGCCAGCGAGGTTCATCGCGAGGTCGAGTTGGATCTCTTCGAGACCTACGCCGAGTTCATCGTCGCCGTCCTCAACGACCAACTCATCCCCCAGTTGATCGCGCTCAACTGGGGCAGCGCCGAGGAAATCCCCTTCGTTGAAGTCGAGATTTCGCGACCCGGTCGCGAGCAAGACATGGCCGCCCGCGACAAAACCCTGTTCGTCGAAATGGGTCTGCCGGTGTCGCTCCAATACCTTTACGAACGGCATAAGGTGCCGACGCCCGACGCAGGCGAGGCGCTTTTCACGCCGGCCAAACCCGTCACGCAGGCCGTGCCGACGGAACAGAAACCAGCCCCCGCCGACGCTAAGGCGTGCGCGTGCGGTTGTGGCGTGCCAATCGACGCCACATCGGAAAGCAGCGCCGAACTTGCCGCCCGCCAAGCCGCCGCCCAGGCCGATTTCCCTCAGCAAGTCGCCGAGGCCATCGCCGCCGACGAATACCTCGTTTGGGATGCGACCCTCGACAACCGCACCACGCCCCTTTGCCAAGGCCGCCACGGTCGCCGTTGGGGTGACGGTTGGTTTTCGCCGCCACCCGCGCACTACAACTGCCGCAGCGTTTTGACCCGCGTGCCCAAGACCGGCTACCAATCGCCGGATTGACACGGCGGCAGCGGCATGACCCAGCCGCTTCACGCCGCCTTTTCAAACGCCCTCGCCGAGGGCTCCACGCTCCCCGCCGACATCCAATACATGCCGCCCGGTCGGCATCGCATTCGGGCCTCTCAAGGCGGCAAGCCCGTGTCGGTCGAGGTCGCCGTGAGCGCCGCGACCGCCGCCGTGCTTCAATCCTTCCTCGCGGCCAAGATGACCGCCGCCGCCGAAGGCCGCGAAGATCGGCCCTTCTTCGATTTCAACCACGAAGACCGCGAGGCCTCCGCCTGGCCGACCGAGTTCTACTGGGCCGGTGACGATCTGCAGGCCGGCGGAGTGCGCGCCCGTATCGAATGGTCGGACGCGGGTAAACGCGCCGTCGAAGGCCGCACCTTCCGCCGCTTCTCGCCGACCTTCCACCTCGACGCATCCGGCCACGTCACCGGCTCCGAGATCAACATGGGCGGCCTCGTCAATCGTGCCGCCTTCAAGCGCATCGCCCCGCTCTTCGCCGCCGCTCCCGTTGACACCGCGACCGAGCCGATGCCCATGCAAACTCTCATCTCCACCCTTCGCTCGCTCTCGCTAGTCGAGGCGTCCGCCACCGAGGAGGCCGACCTCGTCACGCAGGTCTCGCGCTCCGTCGGTTCGCTCAAATCCGAAATCACCGACCTCAAATCGACTCTCGCGACGCAGGCCCGCCAACGCGCCGAGTCGCTCGTTGATGCCGCCGTCCGCGCCGGTCGCCTCCCCGCCAAGGACACCGACGCGCGCGGCTTCTGGGTCGATGCGCTCCTCCGCGACGAGGCCAAGGCCGTGAAGGCGCTCGACGCCCTCACGATCAACCCAGTGCTCGCCCGCCTCACCCCCGGCCACGAGGACGCCGCCAATCCCGCGAACCTCATCACGCGGCAGGAGCAAAAGCTCGCCGCCGTCCGCGCCGCCCACCCGAGCGCGGATTTCCAGACCATCTACGCCAAGGCGAAAGCCGAGGCTCCCGAACTCTTCCGCTAACCGCCCTCCCGCATCCTTCCCATGAAGACCTCTCTCGCTCGCACCAACGCCATTCTGCCTTTCGAGGCCAGCGCCGATCTCACCGGTTTCGTCGGCCGCTTTGTCGTTCTTTTCCTCGGCAAAGTCGCCCTCGTTACGCTTCTCCCCGTCAAGCCCCTCGGCATTCTTCTCACCGACGGCAAATCCGGTGATCGCGTCACCGTCGCCATCGGCGCGGGCGGCCTCGCCGGCACCGTCCGCGTGAAGCTCGCCGCCGCCGTCACCGCTCCCGGCACCTACCTTCAGCTCACCGCCGATGGTCGCGTCATCCCAGACGCTGGCACGGGCTCGCGCACTCTCGTTGCGCAGGCCCTCGAAACCGGAGCCATCGATGAACTCATCGAGGCCGTCCTCATCGCCCCGCAATCCCTCACCTAAGCCGCCCGCCCTTTAGCCCTCAGCTCACACGCCCATGTCTTCCACGAAATACAACGTCACTCTCACCAACTACGCGCGCGGCCTCGCTCAGGACATCTCCGCCACGCTCGCCAACTTCCTCGCGCCCGAGGTGGTTGTTCCCGCCGCCACCGGCCAATACAAGAGCTTCGACGACAAGAACACGTTCCAAGTCATCGACACCTCCCGCGCCGTCGGCGGCCCCGCCAAGCGCCTTGAGTTCGCCGCCAGCGATCCGACTTACAACTGTCTCCCTCAGGCCCTCGAAATCGCCATCGACGACCACGAGCGCGACGAGGCCGGCCAGAACGATCCGCTCCGCCTGGAGGAGGCCAAAACGCAGACCCTCGTTTCGTCCGCCGTCACCTCGCACGAGGCCAAGGTCTTTGCCGCGCTCACCGCGCTCGCCGCCGCGACCAACATCACCCTCGCGAGCGACGACCCCATCGCGAAGATCGACGAGCAGATCGAGGCGCTAGCCACCGACACCGGCCGCATGCCCAACCGCCTCGTCATCGGCCTGCCCCTCTGGAACAAGCTCCGCAACAACGCCAAGGTCATCGCCCGTTTCCCCGGCGCGGCCTCCGTTGGCGTCAGCATGGCCCAGTTCGGTTCGCTGCTCCTCAACCCGAGCATCGACGTCCGCGTCGGCATCCTCGCGAAAGACACCGCCAAGCTCGGCGCGGCCAAGGCCAACGTGAACATCGTCGGTCAACAGCTCGTCGTCTTCCACGCCAACGCCAGCCCCACGCTCTACGATCCGAGCTTCATGAAAACCTTCCGCCTGCGCCGTGGCGGCGTGGACGTCGTCCGCACCTACCGCGACGACTCCGCCCGCTCCGACATCCTCGCGGTCGATTGGTCGGAAGACATCCGCGTCACGTCCTCCGTGTGTGCCCGCAAGGTCACCGCCTCGTAAGCTCCGCCGCCACCTCGCACAGCCAACCACGGGCGGCCGGTCACATGTGACCGCCGCCCGTTTTCGTGCCCATCCCTCCGGTTTCAAGTCTCAGCCGTAATCCTCCCTCCGATGATTTCTACGATCCTATCCGTCCTCCGCGACCCCGTGCCCTACCGGGGCGGCCTCGGCATTTTCGCCATCGTCACCCTCGAACGCCTCAACGCCTTCGTTGGCCTCATGGTCGGCATCGCGACCCTGGTATATCTCTGCCTCCGCATCCGCCGCGAATACCTCAACCGCCACCGCCCGCCGTCCGGCGATTAGGGCGGGGCACCGTTGACACCGGTCATCCTGCGTATGAACGCCAAAACCATCCGCATCCTGTCCTTCCTCGGTAAGACCGCCGGTCTTGTCCTCACCGTAGCCGGCCCCTTCTCCGGCACGCCCATTGGCCTCACGGTCTTCGCCGTCTCATCCTTTCTCAAAGACGCCGTGAATCGCATGGGCGACCTCGCCGACGACGGCAAACCCAACGACTCCTTCAAGACCTGATCCGAGCACAGTCCCCGTCGCTGCCCACTCATCCCGCCACAGCCCCGGCCGCTTCCCGCGCCGGGGCTTTTTCATGCACACGGGCAACCTCCAGTGCCTGAAACTTCGAGATTTTTTTAGGATTTCGACAAAATCTAGCAGCCTAAGACCGTAATTGTCCGACCCCATCGGTTATTTTCTGACCTTAACCCTGCAACCATAACGTTGCTTCATTTATTTTAACTTACTCGACACACCACGTTTACCTGAAAAACACTATGTGGCTACCTATTCTTCGGTCGATCCGACTCATCAACGGGATTTTAAGTGACCCAGACCTTTTTGCAGACGATTCATTCAAGGCTTAATCATCACGAAATGCCCGCTACCTTCCCCCCCCTCAAACTTACCGGTTTAGCGGCCATCAAACTTTCCCGCTGCGGATCGCTTGGCTACCAAAAGCACTAGGTGAAATAGCCGTTTGCCGTGATCCACTCACCAACATCGATGAGGGTATCGTTTACTTGGGGTTAGGGAAAAACATGGTTGAGGCGTTAAGGTGCTGGATCGAGGCGTTTCAGGTCGCAAAAAAGATTGAGAGCGGCTGGACGTTAACCCCGATTGGAGAACTTGTGTTTGGCTCATTCGGTGGGTTAGACCCCTATCTTGAGGATCACTCCAGCAGTTGGTTGCTTCACTGGCTTATTAGCACGAACACAGATGCTCCATTCTTCGCTTGGGAGTGTTTGTTCAACCGCTGGCCTACTGCGGAATTTAGCGCAACCGCTGTGGTAGATGCTTTCCGTAAGGAATCAGCCCAGAACCCCAAACCAGCTTCAATCGTCACGCTCCAACAACACTGGGAGGTTTTTCTTCACAGTTACCGCCCCCCCCGCGGGGCCCGAGGCGAAGATCATCTTGACTGCGTCCTATCTGTTCTCGGCCTAATTCAAGAATCCGGGGAGCGTCAAAACGCAGCCGGAAAATGGGAAACATTATACGCGTTCGATACCGGGCCTAAAACAGCGATACCGCAGCAGCTTTTTACATTCTTCATTCACGATTGGTGGAATAGGGGGTTTCCATCCGAACAAACTGTTGCCTTGCGGGAACTGGTTGCGGGTGACCACAGCCCTGGTCGCATTTTAAGGATGTCAGAGAGCGAGATTTTGCACCGGATTTCAGATCTCGCACGGGTTCAGCCTAATGTTTTCCAGACGACAGAGTCGGCAAACCTGCGCCAACTACGCCGCGTTCGTTCAAGTAACGGGCACGCCGATCTGCGTGCCGCCTACGAAAAACCCCGCTTCCTTTAGCTGACATCGCTTCCTTTCCTCGTTCCCACCGACATGCAAATTTCCTCACTGCTCCGAATCCATCCGCGTTTTATGCGGTCGGTTCACCTTGAGCGCGACTTCAGGGATCCTGACTCGTCTTTAGGATACATCCTCACCCCCATCGCGCAGCAGGCACTTGAACGAATCACTGCGGGGTTTCGCACAAACTCAACACAGCGCGCATGGCGTATTGCTGGCGACTACGGTTCCGGTAAGACCGATTTCGCACTCGCTATGGCTCGCATCGCGGAAGGTTCCAGAAACGAGCTTCCAACGGATCTCCGGCGTTTCGTTGGGCAAACAACCTTTGGAGCAGTCTTGGCGACGGGCGACAACGAGCCCCTTGGTGTGACAGTTCTTCGTGCCTTGGGGGTAAAATCGGAAGGTCGTCGCGGTCGACCCGACACCGAGGAAGTGCTGGAGGCAGTGAGAAAGAGAGTGAATATCGCGCAAAGTAGTCGGCACGCAGGGCTTCTCCTAATCCTTGACGAGCTCGGCAAGAACTTGGAATACGCTGCGCGCAACCCTGAGTCTGATGACGTTTTTCTTCTTCAACGTCTTGCTGAAGAAGCCACACGCAGCGGAAACAAGGCTTTCGTCATTGTCGTAACACTTCATCAAGGCATCGCAGCATATGCCACAGGTTTGGATTCGGCGGCGAAGCGCGAATGGGACAAGATCGCGGGTAGATTCGAAGAGATTGTTTATGCGCAGCCGATTGAGCAGGTCGCTGCTTTGATCGCTGCGACTTTGAATGTAGAAACCGCCCGGATACCTGATGCACTAAGGAGAGAATCGGGATCTGCTATGACCACTGCGCTTAAGGCGGGCATCTATGGGCCATCTGCGCCCGTATCGCTTACCGACCTGGGCCCGAAGATATTTCCGATTCATCCGACAACTCTTCCGGTGCTTGTCCGCACAATGCGCCAGTTCGGGCAGAATGAACGATCACTATTCAGTTTCGTCTCTTCGTCTGAACCGATGTCGCTTCAGCAGCACGCTGCGCACCCAGTCGATATTGCAGGCCACTTCAGAATCCATCACCTATTCGACTATGTGAGATTGAATCTACTGCCCACAATCACGACCGGTCATTCACACACACACTGGGGCGTTATCGAAGCAGTTCTTGCATCCACCGAGGTCGCAACTCCGACAGAGGACGCGGTTCTTAAGACAGTGGCCATGCTCAGCCTCTTGGGTTCACCAGACCTTCCGGCAACAGAGGAGATTGTAGGAGCGTCTGTCGGTGGTGAGCGAAGGGCGGTGCATGAGGCAATCAACGCACTACGCTCTCGCGGTGTCATTTACGAGCGGGGCACCATTAAAGGCCTCTGCCTTTGGCCACATACATCGGTAATTCTCGATGAACTCTTCGCAAAGGCAATAGAAGCCGTGTCCAACAAGGGGGATGGCATTAAGCAGCTTTGCGATCATGTCCGCTCTGAACATCTTGTTCCGAGAGCGTTTTACGCGCGTAACGGGACTTTAAGGTATGCAGCGGTATCTCTCATTCCAGCAACCGATCTTAATGAACTTCTAGCCAAACAACCGCAGCTAGATGGCGTGGGTGCAGATTTAAATTTGCGGGTTATCCTGCCAGCTGATCGGGCACAGCAACGCATCGCAAAGCAAACATTACACGACCGAAGAAACACCCTCACCAAAGGGCTTTTTGTGGCGGTGGCTGAACCACCAGACTTGGCGGTATCTGCTCTCACCGACTTGGTCGCATGGGAATGGGTGGTTAGAAACACACCTCAACTCGCAGGTGATCGGTATGCCCGCGAAGAAGTCTCGCGACAGATTAATCAAGCAAGGCGAAATCTCCGCATCCGACTTGGAGGCTTAGACAATCTAGCCCTTCCAACCGGCAAGCGAATCGAATTGTTTTATAATGGGACGAGTAGCCCTAAAGAGTTGGCCACAGGTCGAGAACTTTTAACCTTCCTTGGCGATAGGTGTCGCCGAATATATTCAGAATCCCCGATGGTTTTGAACGAACTGATTAACCGCCACTCACCGAGCGGCGCCGCTATCAGCGCTAGAACAAAATTAGCAGAGGCTATGGCAACTGCCTCTGAGAAACCATATCTCGGCATGGACGAGACTAAGCGACCTCCTGAAATGGCTTTGTATCTATCGATCCTTAAAAAAGGGGGGTTCCATACAGAAACTAAGTCGGGTTGGATGTTTCAAATTCCCACGCCAGATAATGATGAGTGTAAGTTACTACCCGCGATTTCGCTAATTACCGAGACACTTAAAGCAAAAGGCACTGATGCTTTGATTCCAGTTAGGGAGATTTTCAATGCGCTATCGTTACCCCCATTCGGAGTGCGCGAAGGCCTTCAGCCACTGATCATGGCCATTTATCTGGCCACGCATCATCAGCATGTCGCGCTATACGAGGACGGCACATATCTCCACGAGGTTGGCGGCAATGTATTTCTTCGGCTCACCAAGGAACCTGAGTTCTTTTGCCTCCAATACTGTGAGCTTACAGGCGTTCGTTCAGAAGTTTTCACTAAACTTCTTCGATTACTACAAATCGACGCCCGCGATGCCAGCAGGACGGATCTGATCGATTTGGTGCGTCCACTGGCTATCTTCATTGGTAGGGAGATTCCTGAATACAGTCGCAAGACAAACAACCTACCGGCTGTTACGGTGGCTGTCCGACGCGCGCTTATAGAAGGTCGCGAGCCCGTGAAACTCGTCTTTACTACTTTACCCGAAGCGTGCGGGCTTCCGCCAATCGGAAAAGATGGGCTCAGGACGCCGGACGAACTGGCCGTTCGCTTGCGCACTGCGCTGCATGAGATTCGGACAGCTTACCCTAAGCTCATTGAGCGACTCCGTAATGCAATTGACGCTGCCTTCGATATCACGACCCAAACCTCAAAGGGAAGAAGCATCATAGCCGGCCGCGCGGCCCAACTTGCAGTCACCGTCACGGAACCAGCAATCAAAGTATTCGCCCTGAGACTTGCTGACACAGCACTCGATGATAGGGGATGGGTAGAATCTATCGCGAACCTCCTTGCCCGTAAGTCGCCGGAACGATGGCTAGACAACGACGAGACGGAATTCCACCATCAATTAGAACTCGCAGCCGCTCGCTTCAAGCGCACCGAGATGGCACTGATAGGCACGACGCGGAAACTCAACGGCCACGCCTGTCGTATTGCCATTACCAAGAGTGACGGCAGCGAAGTCGGTGACTTAGTTGATTGGAACGGAATGGATGAGAGTCGCATTCGGCCGGTCGAAAATGAAATACAGCAGATACTTTCTAAACACGGGCGCCACGGTTTAGCGGCCGCCATGCGTGCGATCTGGACTGAGCTTAACGCGATAGAAAAAAAGAAATCCTGACCAATGTCGACCACAGCGCCCATAAAAGATAATAAATGGCCGGAAGATCCGACCTTAGTTCGTCACGTGTTAAGTCTCTCAGGGGGCAAGGATAGCGCCGCGCTTGCCGTTCATCTCCGCGATCGGGTGCCAAACATGGAATACATCTTCCATGACACCGCTAAAGAGCTGCCAGACACATACGAGTATTTAGAACGTTTGGAGGGTTATTTAGGTAAGAAGATCGTGCGAACGACCTTCGGAACCACATTCGACCACATACTACGGATGAAGGGCGGCATGCTTCCGTCTAACCACCGTAGATGGTGCACCGACCTAATGAAGTTAAAGCCATTTGAGGATTATATCAGTAATGATTTCTGTATAAACTACGTTGGTATTCGAGCCGATGAGGATCGAGTGGGCTACATCAGTCACAAACCTAATATACGCGCGGTTTTCCCTTTCAGGGACGATGGTATTGATTATGAGGGTGTGCAGCGTATACTTGAAAATTCAGGATTAGGCATGCCTCCATATACTGAGTGGGGGCGCACACGGAGCGGATGTTTTTTTTGTTTCTACCAACAGAAGATTGAATGGGTTCGCCTTAAACAGCGCTATCCTAATTACTTTGATGAAGCTAAGGCTTACGAGAAGCCAAACCGCGTGAACGGTAATATTTTCTATTGGTGTGGTGACGAGTCGTTGGCTGAGTTGGAACAGCCACAACGCATGGCGCAGATTGAGGAGAACTGGCAGAAGTCCCAGGATCGTCTCGCAAAACGCCAGCCCAACCAATCTCTCGCCGAAACAATGGGTGGCCTGAAGGTCGCCCGTAAGCGCCGTGAAGGGTGCCTGATTTGCCAACTTTAATAGCATCGTTTTATGTCGTCGCTAACTAAGGGAGAAAAATGGATCAAGTTGCTAAGAGCCTATGGCCCTGTTGCAGACAACGAGGCCATGCAGGCTGAACACGTTGGCAAGCTGTCCGCTCATCTTGGAATTCCAAAGCTCACCTTCAATCATCCAGCACGAGAACTCATTTTAAACTGTTTCCCTGTCTCAACAGGATTATTCCGAAATGTGGTGCTGACGGGCACTGCGGGAGAAGGTAAAACCTCACTCTGTTTTGAGTTGGTGCAGGCGTTGACAGGTAAGTCTGCCGAAGGACACAACGGTGTAGAAATCATCACCATCAATACCGAGGCAGGGCAGCGAACAATCACGTTGATTTACGATGTTACGGCATGGCGAAAGAAGACGGACGGGCACCTCAGTCCAGAACACGTAGGCGTGCTCACCAGGATGGCAGCGTCGGCGTTCGGCACGAGCGACGAGTTTTTTGTTTTAGCGGTAAACGACGGTCAGATGCATGAACTTTTCCGGGCTCTCCCTAATGATGCTCCTGATCTCCTCCGCAGGCTGCAAAAGACCTTAATCGGACTTCACGCACGCTGTGAAAAAGACAGCGGTGAACGCCTCCGGCTGATCAATCTAAGCATGGTTCCAAGCGAGAAAATAATGAGCCTCTGTCTTGAGGCGGTTCTCGACCGTTCGGACTGGGTTTGTTTTACAGAGCAAAGTGATATACCTCTCTTCTCGGAGTCCTCATCGCTCTCAAGAAACTATCGTGCGCTCAATACGCCGGCAGTAAGAACTAAGCTCATCATGCTCGCGCGCATTGCGGATGTGACGGGGCATCATTTACCAACGCGCGGAGTGCTTTGCTTACTTTCCAACGCATTATTAGGACATCCTGACGCTAGAGATTGTGTCATCCGTCCCGGAGCGGAAGCCAATACAATTGGGAAGTCCGGAAAAGCTCATAAAGCCGCGCTTCATCGGACTCTTTTTGGCGAAAACCTCACAGCCAGCAACCGGCGGAAACGCGAAGTTTACCGATTCCTCTCCATGCTCCACGTCGGAGACGAGACGACCAATGATCTCGATGAACTGCTTATTTTCGGAACGAGAGACGGAGAACTCAAAGAGGCGCATGACGAACTGGTCTTGCCCGATCCCTTCAGCCAGCGTAATCCCGAATTCGATTCTCTGCTCACTCGCTACATTCGTGGCGACATCAACGAAAACGAAGAAATGTCTTTGTTTTTGGCAGAGCTGGCGGCAGAGCGACGCCGAGTTTTTCTCCAAGCGTCCCAGGCACAGCTTCAGAAATATCATCTGTGGAAAATCACCGTTTTCCATCACGCGCGGGAATACCTCGAAGAAATCCTCAAGCCACTTGAGGAAGGAAAATCACCAGCTCGCCTGCACCTCCGCAAGCTCGCCTCTGGGCTTAATCGGATATGGACAGGATTGCTACTAGCGGAAAATGCAAACGAAGTCTATCTTGCCACGGGACTCGATCTGACGACATCGCCGGTGAGTGACATCCATCTCGCACAGCTCGACTTGGATTCTGAGCCGCCCGGCCTGGAGATACTGCGTAAAGACGCCGGCAGTGTCCCTGAGGCAGTGCTTCGCACCAATGGTAGGGAGTTTCGCTTTCCCCTGACGCTTCCTCGATTGGAGTTCCTGTGCCGCGTGGCTGATGGCGCCATGCCGTCAAGCTTCTCACGGGAATCTTGCGCCGACTTTATGTCATTGAAACAAAGATGCCTCCGTGACCTTCGACTCAAAGCGAGTTCACGGTCACTGCATCTGATCGAAGTTCACGGAGCCGGCACGATTCATCGGCTTCCTATTCACCTCGCAGAAAAATGATTTATCCAGATAACATTGAGGAGTTCTTCGGGTCGAAGGACAGAAATGAAGCATGGATCGCGGAAGCGATTTGGGGGCACCGCTTGGAGCGCCAGCCGTTCTCTGCTTTGATGCTCGAATTCCTCGGTATGGCCGAAGGAATGTTTCGTCAGGGGAAGCTACTATCAAACACGCGCCCAGGTGAGAACCCTGAATATGTCGCAAACCGATCACTGCAACTTCGTAACCTGCTTTTCAACAATCCCCGCATGGAGGAGATTCTTCGAAATGCTCAAGGGAGTGATGAAGAGAGTTGGATCACATGGTTGCGGGTCATGAAGGAAAGTGCCTCCGTAGGAGAACACCTCACTCCCGACTTTTCGTATCTTCGCACCCGTTTCGACACTTTTGCTGAATTGGTCAGCGTAGTTCGATTGCTGCGTCGTATAGCTGTGGATCCAGGGAGCGAGCGCAGTTGGACAACACAGTTCGTTTTCCCGATTGGGCCAGCAGCACTCTACGAGGCTATTTTGGAAAAAGGGGAAGGCTTTGAAAGAACACGACGCGTTTTCACGCGAACCGGTGAGCTTGCTTACCTAATGCTTTCGCGCGCTTCTGAGCCTTTACGTGCTAGGATTCGTGAAAGTCTAGCCCCGTCCTTTGATCCGAATACTTCACGTAATAAATTGGTTCTGCGGCTGATCTCATCACCTGAACCTGATCGAGGTGATTCGAAGGGAGGCACCTACCTTCCATACAAAAAGCACCCAGCATTCGACCGTATGGCGGAGGATGTTGCTGCAATCCTAAGCTTAAATCTTCCGGATCAGGACGCCTTCCAATATCTACAGCCGCTACTCGGGTTGCATCTCTACCTCTACGGCATCGAGACTGCTAATTACATGCAGGGCGACTCTCAGTTGCCCGCGCTTATCTGCGAAATTCTCGCTCCAAAGAGTGATCTCGTAAGGAAGGCGGCAGTTGGTTCATATCTCCAAAACGACAGTCTAGGTGCAATGGCGGTTCGCAAATTCATCGACAAAACCGCCTTTGCCGACACTGAGCTTCACAAGACGCTCGCCGATAAAGCCCTAGATGATTTGGCGAAGAAGGAATACCTAGCTGAGCACCTAGCTCGCACT
Source organism: Verrucomicrobia bacterium IMCC26134 (assembly GCA_000972765.1). Lineage (GTDB taxonomy): Bacteria > Verrucomicrobiota > Verrucomicrobiia > Opitutales > Opitutaceae > IMCC26134_A. The sequence continues at coordinate 3,216,302 of CP011265.1, forward strand.
TGTGCGTTCAAGAAGGATCGCATTGAGGCACCCGATCCAACGACTCTTACCCAAAAATTTTACAGCTTCGCTGATCGCCTATATCGTAATGGCACTGCTGATGGGCTTACCGCACTAGCCACCGGATGTGGCCTAGCATCGAAGAGAGGAACCAACCGCTATCGCTATGCACCCACAGACGATCTTCTTCGCGCACTTGTGCTCGCGAACGTCAATGCACCACTTGAGGAAAGCGCATTCTTGAGTCACATCCACAAACGTTATCGGATCGTGATCGGCCCAACGGAGGCCAAGAACGAGGTGCTCAACTACCTCTTCGACGAAACGGACTTCAAAAAGAACAGGGATAGACTTGCTCAGCACCTCATCGGCATGGGGCTGGCTCATCGAATGAGTGATGCCTGCACCTACGTTATCAACCCTATGGATTCACGCGAATGAGTATCAAAGCACCTGACGCCCTGGTAGGGGCCATCGCACTCGAATACGTATTGTTGAAACTCAAGCCACAGCTTGAAGAAGACCCAGATTTCCGTGGCGCGTTCCACGTCCTCTCCGGATTCTCTGCGGAGCAGTTGGTCGGTTTTATTCAGGCGAAAGATGCAGCGGGTTCCCGAGCGAAGCGTCTCCAAATTCAATTCCCCGAGTTCGAGCTGCGCGGACACTGCGTTGATGCCTCCTACATGACATCGGAGTCGTCTGTGAATGTCCGCAATCGGGAGCGTAATGGTTCAGTAACACTTACTGCTGAAGTAGAGAACGACGCAGAGGCGTCGCTTGCCGATAGCGACAGAACTGACGCTTCGGATTTGAAGGCCAAGGAGATCGCGCACATCTGGGTCGATTTCGTTGCCAAGACCATCGGCGTTAATCTTCTACCAGAAGACCGCAGGAAGGCGGAGGCGATGCTCAAGGGACTGTTCGATACAGGGCGCTGCCCAACGGCAAAGGCCGGTGAATTTCTTACAGATGTCCTCACCCTTTTTCATAGTGGAGAAGTTCTAAATCGCGCCGCAGGCAAAGCGCTGCCGATTATCGGACTGCCTCTTTTCGAGGACTGTTTCAGTTCGCTAAACGAAGTAAAGATGGCGCAGCCATCGCAGTGGGCGGCTAAATTCAAGAACCACTATTCATTGGAATGCTATCTCGATAAGCGCGGGCTCGCACAAGAACTCCTGGATCCGGATGTTCTTAGGGGCCGACTCACTCAGCTTCGGTCGCCTGACCAACAGCCACCTATTCCAGATCCGGTTCTGGCTGGGTTTCAAGACTACATTGATTCCACGGGCACGAGGAATTCCGCGACGGAAAACCTGCTCTTCAAATTCGACTGGAATTACACCAACCATTGTTTCGACCGAGCAAAGAAGACATCTGCCAAAGATTTTGCGGAACGAACCCGCAATGCATTGGAGGCTGAAGCGATCACACCAACTCAGGACGACGAGTTGGTGCTTAATGCTCTTACTAAGATCGCGCGCAAGCCCGGCTCCGCGTCCGATGAGTTTCGAGAGTTTTTTGAACGCCGGACAGATGCTCTGGAGAAAGACACCCATCTTTATCTAGAATGGGAGGACTTCGTTCACGGCAAGAAGATCGAATGTGTAGATCTGTTCCAAGGTATCTTCGAATGCGTGCAGCGCGCGATTCGCGGACTGTCGTCTCTCGATGGAGCTTATGTCGTTCTTGAAGGCCGGCAGCAAAAGAAACCGAACAGCTTCATGGAGATGAATCAGCGCGCCTGCGAGTTCTTCGAGCGCGCCTATGGCTCACTCGAAGCTCGCACCAAGAAAAAGATTCAATTCACAGAGACATTGATCTGCAGCTACTCCCAGGACGTCCTCCCGAAGATTAAAGATAAGTCAAAGTTTAAGGGATCGGGCAAGTCAGGGCGCGCAACAACGCTGAATTTTCTCGTCTCTATCTTTCAGAAACAGCGAGGTGGATCTGACCGCAAGGTCGTGACGCTGTCACTTTCTTGGAATTTCCCAATCAGTTCCGTTCTTGGGCAGGAGGCGGCAGATTTCGATGCTATTTGCCGTTATCAAGCGCAACGCGGCACTGCCTTGGTCGAGTGCGTAGCCGAATACGAAGTCGTCGGTCGAAAAGGACTTCCTGTCTCGCTGTCACTCGAGAACGTGGAAGGTTTCGCCGACGTCGCTCGTGGAGGTGGCCGTGGGGCATTCATTCCGGCCCAAGACCGCATCAAATCCCTGGCTACTCAATGGAAGGAAACGCTGGATGGCTCCGCTTCCCGCCACTGGCTGTTGCCCGAACAGATCTCGGGGCTGTCGTCTGACTTTTCCGCGTTTGAATCCATCTATGGCGAGGCCGTGCTCGCGCTGCGTAGATGCGCACTAGCTGTAGAAAAGGTCGCCGGTGTTTCCGCAGCGTATCGAAGTCTGCTCCTCAACATCAACGGCCTCAAGCATCAGGATGCCAGACGGCAACTACTACGTATCGTCTTGAAAGTGGGTCTCGCACAAGTGCAGCGCTCTGGAAGGCGCCCTCCCATGACGGTCATTTGCCCGTGGCACCCGTTACGCATGGAAGCCTCTGCCGGTCGCCATCACCAGGTTCTCAGTCTCATCGACCAGCTACTAGGTAAGGATCGGCCAGCGTTTTCGGATGGAACAACAGGATCGCTTTTCTTCCGCGAAGTTGAACAACTTCTCGCGCACCCCCTCTATCCCGAAATGACGGTGGTCTGGGAGAACACTCAAGCGTTTCCTCGCATCGTGACTCAGGCTTTTGCTGGTTATACACTTCATCAACCACCCGAGCCATCGAGCGAGTCAGCGATGCCTGCGCTGGACGATGAGTCTAGCACGGCTGCCGCAACAATTGAGCACGAGATGATCGAATATCTCCGGCTCCAGCCGCACGAACGGGACAACTTTTCGGTGCTGCTCTACAACTGCGACTCTCCGGATCTACCAATAGCGGTCGTCGAGAGCATTAACCGCATCAATGCCAAACGGGAAGATGACAAGATCACTTGTCAGGTGCTGCTCATGCATAGGGATGAAGATCACTTACGGCAGATTTATCGCGATCTTGTGGCGCGAGGTGTGGACACCGAGGCGGATCCAACTGAAGCCTCTGGGGATTTCCTCGCCAAGGTTCGAGTGAATATTACCGCCGCTAACCGCTTGCGCCGCGAAGGCCGCTCACAGCCTGTCGATATTGCATACTGCCGCGACCTGATTTCCCGAGAGGCAAAACCTGTTTGGGAATGGCTCTCGCGTGAAACCGCTACTCCCCAGGATCTCCAACCTCACCAATGGAGCCGTCGCCTTCCGGTTAGTGAGGGTGACAGGAAAGTCCGGCTCCAACTCGCTTGCCCTGCTCAAACTGAAACCGGCTGGGCTTACCTCTATGCCCTCGCGGTGCTGTGCGCTTCTGGTGCTGACGATGCCTGGGTGGTCGGCAAGTGTCCGGTGCTCATGCGGTGCCTCGACTTCGACGACCAGAGCGTTGAGCGGATTTTTAGGGAAACGCACGAATTGGCGACTTGGGTCGTCAATCAGGACGAGTTGCTCGACCGCAAATTGCTCGATGCACAACACGTCAAAGTCATTCGCTACGTTCAATCCGCGACGCATGGTCGAAACCTAATCATCTCTTCGGATGCGCGAGAGACTTTGCTAGTGAACACTCTTAAGGAGAAGTTGAAGGCATTACTAACCTCGGAAACTCCGACAGGTGTAATTGACAGCCTATGCAAGCGATTCATGGAGGACGCCAATAAGATTTCAGGCGGGCTCGTTCTCAAGGCAGCTCGACGCGCAAACAACACAAATGAGCTGCTCGGCATGGTGCTTTCTCGCTACCTAGTTCAATCAGAGCTTGGAGCGGGCCGACCAATCGCATGGTGCTTCCTAGACGATTACAGCCAATGGCTTGGTAAGAAAGAGGGTGCCAACATCGCTGATTTGCTCGTGCTCGCGCCAAAGACCAACAAGGACGGCTCAATGCACCTCGACGTTGTAGTCACGGAGGCGAAGTTCGTCACACATGACGCACTAGGTGGAGCGGCAAGCACGTCAGCAAAGCAGTTGTTGGACACACTCTCGCAGTTGACCGAGGCGATGGACGGTGAGGCCCGCACCATCGACCAAGATATCTGGCTGGCTCGCCTGTCGGATTTGCTTGTTTCACAGACCGTTGTCGCACCAGGCCAACCACCTTTGGACGCCGTTGCTTGGCGTCGAGCAATCCGGCAGCGCCAATGCACAGTCCGCATTTGGGGTTACTCCCATGTTTTCGTCAATGAGCCTCACGACCTCACTGCCCAAGTTTCAACGGTTAAGGGAATCCCGGCAGGCAAAGGCCGGCCCGACCTTGATTCTTTGCAGGAAACCTTCGGGCCTGGGCATGTTCGCGAACTCATCGTCCAATACAATGACGCCAACCACAAGGCGACTGCCGAACTACGTTTGCGAAACGGTCATCCCGCGTTTGGAAAGTCAAAGCTCTACCACTTGGCCAGCAAGGCCGAGGGCAAAGAACCGTCGAGGAACAGTGATCAAGGGCCCCCGCCCGACGATACGCAGGGTGGATCTGGCGCACCGCACGATCCGGGACTACCCGCGCCAGTCCCGCCAAATTCTGCGGCCTCCGGCGAGCGCACCCCCGGTTTGGTTCCGCCCCCAATTGCCGATTCCAGCGCATCGCAGAGCCGCACTCCCGGAGTATCGTCGGCACCTCTAATTGCCTTTCTCGAAGCGCGTGCAGCGATGTTTCAAACCTCTGAGGAAGAAGGCCAGACATGGCTTGAAGCGACTACCGTGCAACTCCGCCAAGCGTTGGTCACACGGGGGCTTCCTGCCAAACTTATCGAGGGTGTAGCGCCAATTCTTACACCCAACGCAGGAATCATTAAATTGCAGGGATCGAAGGATCTTACTGTTCAGGCAGTGGAATCACGTGCGGACGAGATTTTCACTTCGGATGGAGTTAAAATCATTAACACCACGCCCGAATCCGGACGAGTTTCAATCGCCGTGGAGCGTCCGAATCGGCAAATCCTACACACCGAGCCGGTGCTACTTGCCTACCTTCGTAGTTATGGCGAAGGGACGCTTGGAGAAAAGCTTTGCGTCGGTATCCGCGAAGAGGATGGGAAGCCATTGCTACTGGATCCGTTCAACCAACCCCACACCCTAATTGCGGGGATCACGGGAAGCGGAAAGTCGGTGTTGATGCAGAACCTCATCTTGAGCATCGCTGCAACTCGGTCACCGGAGGAGGCGCATATATACCTCATCGACCCGAAGTATGGGGTGGATTACCGCCCGCTCGACGAACTTCCCCATGTCGAGGTTGGCTCAGGCGGGATAATTGATGATCCAGCAAGGGCTGTGCAAATTCTCGGTGGGCTAGTCGCGGAGATGAATGGGCGATACGAACTCTTCAAGCAGGCTAAGGTCGCCAACATCCACGCCTACCGCCGCGCCACCGGTAAGCCTCTGCCAACACTTTGGATCATACATGACGAGTTCGCTGACTGGATGCAGACCGAGGACTACAAAGATTCTGTTCCCAGCATCGTAGGGCGCCTGAGTGTAAAGGCACGTGCCGCAGGGATTTTTCTTCTGTTTGGCGCTCAGAGGCCAGACAAAGACGTGATGCCGATGCAGCTCCGTTCGCAGCTTGGAAACCGGTTAATCCTCAAGGTCGATAACGCCGGAACAGCGGAGATCGCAACGGGCAATAAGAACTCCGGCGCGGAGAGGTTACTCGGACGCGGGCACATGCTCGCCAAAACGGGTGACACGCCGGAGCCCGTGTTCGCGCAAGTCCCATTCATCGATATGGAGCAAACAATCCCGCAGATTGTGAGGCTCATACGTATTCAATACGGACGACCCGTTGAACCGCAGTCATGATCTTCCTCGACAACAACGCAACAACTCAGCCGACAGTGCGCGTTGTTGAGGCCATGCTGCCTTACCTTACCGATTGCTATTATAACGCTTCGGCTTCGACAGCCGCATTTACCGGAGCCGATAGGCCGAGACACGAAGCGGCTTCAGCGATGGCTAGGCTGCTTAACGCTGAGGAGCCGAATTGCTTCACCTTCACGTCCGGCGCTACAGAATCAAATAACTGGGTTTTTAAGTCGGTTGCCGGAGGACGCAAGATAGGGCGTGTTCTAGTTAGTAGTATCGAGCACGCTTCAGTTTCTGAGCCCGCCGCGGAACTTGCCCGTGCCGGGTTTGAGGTAGTTGAAGTTCCCGTGGACGCTCAGGGAGTTGTCCGACTGGATGCACTCCGCGATGCGCTGCGTGAGGATACCGTTCTGGTTTCCATAATGGCCGCCAATAATGAAACGGGCGTATTAGAGCCCGTGGAGGAGATCGGGCGATTAATTCATGATCTTTGCCCGACGGCCCTATTTCACACCGACGCCACTCAGGCAATCGGCAAGATTCCCGTCGACCTTCAGGGGGAATGGCAAAATGTGGATTTACTCTCGTTTTCTGCTCACAAGTTCCACGGCCCAAAGGGGATTGGGGGCCTCTACATTCGTCCTGGCCTAGAGCTTGAACCTTTGCTTTTGGGCGGTGGGCAGGAGGGCGGCCTCCGTGCTGGAACATCTAATACACCAGCTCTGGCTGGACTGGCAGTCGCTGCTTTATCGCGTGAATTCCATGACGAATCTATCCGAAACTTGCGGGATAACCTTGAGATTAAACTCTTAGAAGTAATTCCCGGAATATTAATTCATTCCCGAGATTCTGAACGCCTTCCCAACACAAGCTATTTTTCTTTGCCTGGGACTAATGCGGAAGAGCTGGTTGATAAACTTGCTTGTGCAGGATTCATAGTCGCTACGGGTGCCGCCTGTTCTTCCGGTTCCCTAAAAGCATCACAGACCTTGATTGCAATGGATGTTTCGCACGAATTAGCTTCTAGCGCTATCCGCGTTAGCATTTCTAAGCAAACGACATCAAATGAGATAAAGTCGTTTTTAGAGAAGCTCTTTTCACTCGTTTTGCCATCTAATCCCTCATTGTTATCGTCAGGGTGTTCTACAGTCACCGCACCTTGATGAATGATCGCTTACTCGTTCTTGATACTGAGACGGGGGGACTGGATCCAAGTAGATTTAGTATCCTGTCTGTAGGAGGCGTTATTTGGGATGCCGGTGTTCTCGGCCCTGAAATCAACCTTCAAATTGCAGAAGACGTGATTTGCACTGAGCCAGGTTCGCTAGCCATTAACCTTATAAATCCTGAAATACATCTGTCGACAGCTACTCCCGTTACGACCGCAATCAAGACTTTCACCAATTACCTTAGCGTAAATTTCCCTGCTTTAGAAAAGGGTGAAAAGATCACGCTCGTCGGTCACAACATCGCGTTCGATGTAGGTTTCCTTCGTCGGTTCTTTCTTTTGGGAAACATGTGCTACGACGATTACTTTTCTCACCGCCTGGTGGATACGGCAGCCATATTGAAATTCCTCCAGCTTGCCGGCCGTATTTCGCTCGATTCGCAAAGCTCCTCTGCCGCTTTTGCTTATTTCGATATCAAGTTTCAGCAATGTCAGCGCCACACAGCTCTTGCTGATGCAAGAGCGACTGCGGCCCTTTTTAATGAGATGCTAAGGTTGAGCAAGGCGCACGACTGATCCTGATACAATGGCCTGCTTCCTAGAGAAGCATCCTTATTGCTGATATTCAAAGGCCATGATGCCCGATGATGCTCGCCGGAGGCTCGAATTCTTCGTGCGTGGCCGTGCCCAGAGGGTGCCTTTAGGGTAGCACCTGCGACGGCTGGCGGTCTCCGCGCTGCGCACTCCGCCCGTCCACGCCTCTAGGTATTGCTCGCTGGCGGGCGCTGGCGACTGCGTCGTCCCACGTCCCGTCCCGCTGCGCTCCACCTTGCGCAGCCGGTGCTTCCCGTCGGCATCCCTCGGGGGCGGCCGTTTTTTCGGTTTGGCCATCTGAGGGCTCCGCGTAGCGCGGCCCGCTACACCCATCCGCGCCCTCGTTGGGGCGCACTCCTCCCACATCCCATGCGTGACATCTCCCGTGATCCTACACCTCAGCCCGGCGACCAGATTCACCAGCCCGGCCACCCGTTCGACGGCTTCACCGTCATCAGCGTTTACACCCGCGCCCAGGCCATCGCCGACGGCGTCCTTGCCGACGCCTCCACCGGCGACCTCGCCGAGGTTTCAGCCCAGCACTTCCCAAGCGTTCACGTCGCCATGACGGCGACGGTCTTCGCCCTCATCGAACAGGCGGTCGCGAGCCCGAAGCACGCGAACGACTGCCGCGGCGTCTGGCATGACATTCTCTGGATGTCCCGCGTTTCTCCCGTGAAGGTCTGGCAGGGTGGGCGCCTGTTCCGCGTCATCATCACCGGCACCGGCCGCAAGCGCCTCCACACCTTGAAGGCCATTTCCCACCCCGACGAGACCGGCCGCCCGTGTCTGACGATCATGCTCCCCGACGAGGACTGATTCACTATTCTTTGCACCCCGCCCCTTGCTGGGGCGGGCCAATTTGTATTTGATACATGGATACGCTTTAGGTTGCCAGAAGGTTGCCACCAAACACAGAATTAGCTTCCACTTTAGGAAACTTTCTGCTTCTTTAAGTTCGTTCTAAACCACTAACCATCAACTAAGTCCGCGTTTATTAGCAACTTAGCTTCCGGCCGTCGCTGCGTTTCGAATCCCCGTGGGGACGCCAATCAGTGATTGATACCGAGCAACTTAACTGTTGCTCGGTTCTATATTGGCCAGAATCAGCGAATCATCGATCGCGTTTGAGTCAGCTTACGAAGGTAAGAGCGCCCATGAACTAAGTCTGATAACTCCTTCCTTTGAAGACTCTGGCATACCGGACATCCGGAATCCTCGCCGCTCCCAGCCCCTTCTGCCAGTCGTGTCCCACGGGCTCTTCGAACTTATCGGGATAGTCGGCCCATGTGAGCTCAATGCGGATGCGCTCGCCGAACTGCGACGGGATGTCGGACCTCAAAACCGCCAAGTTGGTGTTCGTGGTTTTCGATTCTTTGAAACGCTATAAAACAGATGGTGACAGGTCGAGCGAGTGTGGGTGCAAGATGGCAATTTTGCGCCGGTGATAGACGCATCCGATAGCTCGTCGAATTCACCCGTCACGTAGGTAATGTCGGGCCGTTTGGGTTTGAGGGTGGTGCAGATCACTTCAGCTATTGCGCATCAAGTCCACCATCGCCGGTCCGTAACCTTCCCCATCTCCTGACAATTTCTGTCGAAGGAGATCCTCACCCTTCCCCGTCTCACGCTTGCCTCCACAGCAAACGAGCGCTTCGGCGCCATGCCGTGCGAGAGCATCCAGTTCAACGGTGAAAGGCTCTGTATCCGCGACGAGAATACCACCAGCGCCTACCAAGCCTGCGACGACTTAATCATCGAACTTAACCACGGCGGACTCACCGACTACCGGCGCGAACTCGGTCTCGGCCGCGCCGTTCACCCCGTCAGATACTTCAGCGCGGGCGGGCGCCACCGCCTGCAGGCCTTTGCCAGCCATCCCGCCGGACTGGAACCTGGATCAGGGTGCACCGGCCGCCGCGGGACTGCGTTCAATCACGCTGAGACCTGATTGCCAGGTGCCGGCCAACAAGAGTTGCAGCGGATGCCGAGGCACCCCGCGTTCGTTGCGCTGGATCATTCCAACCAGAAAATTCACCGCCGCCGCACCCACTGCCGCGCCTTCCTGGTTTATTCCGGCCAACAACTTTTCGCCTTCATGCACATTGCGAGAAACCAGGGCGATATCGCGGCCCGGTTTCAACCCGAGCATCTCCAGTCCGGCGAGAATCACCGGCACATAATCCTCGATGATCATTCCGTCCGGCCGGAATTTCCGCACCCAGTCGGCAACCTTCGACGACGTGAGCGGATTGTCGCGTTCATGGAAAAGCAAAGGCTCGATTCGCGAGCCCTTAGGGCGGCTGTGGTAAGCGTCCCACGCTCCCGATGTCCAGGCCCGCCGCACCCGGTCGTTGTTCTCTTCGTTGATTATCGCTCCGACTCGCTTGTAGCCGAATCGCTCCAACTGCTCGAATGCCTCTTGCATGGTCGCACGCTGGCCGTTGCTCACCCGGTGCAGCTCCGGACTAGCGAGGGAATAACCCAGCGCCACCGCCGAAAAATGCTCCCAGCCTAGATCCAGATGTCCGCCCGCCGCCGGCTGCGGGCCAATGATCAATCCGGCCACGTTTCGAGCCCGCAAAATCCGTGTCGCACTCTGCGGGGTCATATCCGGCGCCCGCATCCAAAACTCGTCCAGTGCATAGCCGATCGCTTCAGCCTGGCGTCGAGCCCCTTCCAGTCCCTCCTGATAACTGACCGTGGATCTCGGTGCATCAATCGAGACGTGGGAATTGATCCACGCGATGGTCGCCTGAAATCGCGCACGGCGGTTGTTTCGCACTTGGGCCATGTGAATCCCGAGCAGTGGATTCAGGTGGTATCCCATTCGCACAGCGGCAGCGCGAATCCTCGCCGCGACTTCTTGCGAAACGCCAGGTTTCCCCCGCAACGCAACCGACACCGTCGCCTTGCTCACGCGCAAGCGCCGGGCCACGTCGGCAATGGTAACAGGATCACGCTGGGCCGGGTTTGAGGTTTTCATAAATGGCAAAAGATAACGGGTTTTTCCAAACGGGTTCGGCTGGCGGGGTAAAAATCTGGGCAAGCAAGCATGACAACCCTTGAGCCCCCTCCCTTTATGCATGCGTTTTAAGCTTCGTAATCAAACCAAACTTAACGGGATCGGCTTACAAGCTGTTGTGTTGGCTGCCCAGCGCTTCGATAAGTCAGTCGGCGTCTATACCCCATGAATTACCTCAGCCCCAGCCCTCCCCGTCCAAACTCCGGCTTCACTCTTATCGAATTGCTCACGGTAATAGCCATTATCGGCATCCTTGCCGCCATTATCATTCCCACCGTCGGCAAGGTCCGCCAGTCCGCCAAGAGCGCCCAATGTCTTTCCAACCTTCGCCAGATCGGCATGGCGTTCAACCTGTATCCGACTGATAACAAGGGACGGTTGCCCCGCACAGGCCTGAACCCAAGGCCCAACGACCCCAGCAAGGTGGATGCCCTTTGGTATTCGGCCATCACGCCCTACATCCAAAACTCGGCCGTAGCAGCGACCAATGTAGTTTATCGGTGCCCTTCGGAAGAGGCTCAGGTCGATCCCGCACGGATCAATAGCACGGTTCAATACACCGCCTCCCGTGCGCTTGAACGCTCCGGTTCGGCCACGCTGGTCACCGGTCTCGGGGCCAAACCCGAGGAGATTCCCAATATCTCACAAACCTTCCTCGTGCTCGACTCCTGGGTAAACCAGACCGGAGCAAGCACCGGAATCAGCCCGCACGGCACACTGACCTACGCCCAGCTCACGACGTCTATCTCCGGAACCCCGGATGCGAGCACCACGGTCTCCTACCGGCACAACTCCGGCGTTAACGTCGCGTTTGTGGACGGGCACACTGCCCGTCTCTCGTTCGACGAGTTCAAGAGCCGCGTCGCCGACCCGATCACGGGCCGAAAACTCTGGGATCCATTTGGTCCCTGAACCTCGCAAAGATTTTCATCAAACGGCATCGCCGGAACTTCCTTCCGATCCACTCCCGTCGGGAGCTCTGAATACTCCGCAGGAAACTTTCGCGCCAAGTCGCGCATCTCGTCACATGAACACCGCTTTCAAATATTTAGTGTTAACCCTTTTTTGCACCCTTTCGCTGTGCGCCGGAAACATTCTCGAAAACCCCGGGTTCGATCAGGGGGCCTCTCGCTGGGATTTCTTTGTGCCAGACAGCTCCAAGGACCATGGAGATACTTTCACTTTGGCCGACACTGAAGGAGTTGATGGAGGTGCCGCCGCCAAGCTTACCTCGACCGTTATCAGCCGTTTCGGAATTGCTCAAAAAAACATACCGGTCACCGGTTGGACCCGTTATCGCGTCACATTTTGGTTCAGGGCTGAACAAGGAGTTGAATACAAAAACGGCCCTCTTGTGAGGCTTAACTTTCGCACCTCGGGCGACAACAGCGACACTGATTTCTACGTCGGACTGGGCGGTCAGACTGCCACCGATTATAAACTGGTTAAACGCCCCAACTGGCTGCCCTCATCCTGGGAAAAATCAGAGGCCATCGTCGAATCTCCGATCAACGCCAAGGCCCTCTCGTTGTGTTTCTTCTCCTGGGGCATCAAGGGCGCGGTTTATTTCGATAATCTATCCGTGGAGGCCCTCCCATCAGCGTCGAAATGATGCTCGCGCACGCTCCGACTTTGCCCACCCCATGATCGTTCGTCTCCGTTTACTCGCCGCCCTCGTCTCAGCCTTTCTAGTGTCTGGCCATCTCGCTCCGCTACAGGCTCGCTCACTGGTTACAAATGGCGGTTTCGAAAAGGGAACGGAGGGCTGGAGTTTGTTTACGCCTGCAAATGCTCAAAACGCCGCGCCAGAGTTAAAGATCGTCACCAGCGGAGCGCGCTCAGGTAAAAATTTCCTCCGTCTCACCTCTTTATCCTCCGCCCGCTTCGCGGCCGCCCACGCGCCCGTCGCCATCACCGGGGGAAAACTTTATCGCTTGTCGGTCTGGTTCAAGGCAGCCCCCGACGTCGATTCCTCCGTCGGCCCGGTTGTCCGCGTCATCTTCCGCAAGGCCTCGACGTCCGAGGTCGAGACTTCCGTCTACCTTGACTTCGAGAGCCGTGTTTCGGTCGGTGTCCCCCCCTCGCTCCCCCGGTCTCCAGCACTCCCCATCGTGTGGAAAAAAATCGATGCGGTCATCGAGGCTCCCGCCAACGCCGCCACCGTCAGCCCCGCCTTGTTCGCCTGGGGCACCCGCGGCTCGCTCGACTTCGACGACTTCATCATGGAATCCGTCCCTTCCTCCACCCCCCTTTCCGTCGTCAGCATCGATCCCGAAGCCCGTGAATCACAATCCCTCCCGCCGCTCTTCGCCGAGCGCGTGCGCGAAGTGGCCGCGATGCTCACCGCCCGACCGACCAATGTCGCCCCTCCGTGGACGGACCGCCCTTACTGGGAACGCGTCGAGCGTATGCCCGCCGCCGCTGAACTCCTCAAGTCCGCCGCCGAACTGCTCGGCACCGAGCCTCCGGTCCTCACCGAGGAGTTGTTCAACGATTTCTCCATCACCGGCAATCGCCGTCCCTACGAGGTGCCATACGGCATCCGCACCAGCCGTCTCGTCACTCTAGTGCTCGCCGAGTGCGTCGCCCCCGAACAGGTCAGGCTCGACCAAATCGTCAAAGAGTTGGACGGCATCATGGACGAGCCCACCTGGTCCGTCCCCGCCCATGTCAAACGTTATCCCGACTGGCACGCAGCCCGCGAATTCATCGATCTCGCCGCCAGCGCGCGCGGTTGGACGCTTTCAAACATAGACTGGCTCCTCGCCGACCGCCTCCCCGCCGCCACCCGCGCCCGCATTCGCAAGGAGGTCGGCGAGCGCATTCTCCGTCCTTGGATCACGCGCATCCGCGCGGGCAACTCGGGGCACTTTTGGTGGATGAAGGTCCCCATGAACTGGAGCGCGGTGTGCAACTCCGGCGTGCTCGGCTCCGCCCTTCTCCTGATTGAAGATCCCAGGGAGCGCGCCGAATACTTGGTCGCTTGGGAGCAGCTCAATCCTTTCTTTTTGGCCGGCTTCACCCCCGACGGCTACTGCGCCGAGGGCGTCGGTTATTGGGGCTACGGTTTCGGCCACTTCGTCATCGCCAGCGAACTAGTTAAACATGTCACCGGAGGCCGCGTCGATTCGCTAGCCAACGATCAGGTGCGACGCATCATGGCCTACGGACCCGGCTTTGAGATCGATAACCGGCAATTTCCAGCCTTTAGCGACACCGCCTTGGGCACCAAGCCGGATCTGCACCTGCTCGATTTTGCTGCGGTGCGTTTCGGCATCGGCAAGGTTCGCGGTCAGCCCACGCTCAAGGCCTCCTCCATTCTCGGTGGCAGGATGCACGTGGCCCTTTTCGACCTCGCCATGGACCGGGCTATGGTCGCCGGCGACGTCCAACACGAACTCCCCTCGCGCACCTGGTTTCCAGATGGTGGTGCGCTGATATGTCGCGGCGCCCAGCCAGGCCGGGGCCTCTCGGTCGCGCTTAAGGGGGGCCACAACAACGAGCCTCACAATCACAACGACCTCGGCTCCTTCGTCGTCGTCGCGGACGGTCAGGTCGCCCTGCCCGAGCTCGGCAAGGACGACTACGTCCGCGAGACTTTCGGCCCGCAGCGCTACACCAGCGGCGTGATGAATTCCTTCGGCCACTCCGTGCCACGCGTGGCCGGCAAGCTCCAGTCCACTGGCGAGAAAGCCAGAGCCGTGACCGTCCGCACCGAGTTCACCCCTGAGCGCGACCTCTGGGAAATCGACCTAACCTCCGCCTACGCCGTGCCAGAGCTGACCCGTATCACCCGCACGTTCATTTTTGACCGCGCCGGCGTTGGGTCCCTTGAAATCATAGACCAGGCCAAGTTTACCTCGCCACAGGCTTTCGGCGTAGCCTTCTCCCTCCTTCCCGCCCAACGCTGGGTCGCGGACGGTGACAACGGATACCTCGTCGAGGGCGACGCCGGCCGCGTCCGCGTGGTCGTCACGTCCGCCGTCGACCTAATCCGCGGTGAAGAGCCCATCCGCGGCATCGTTCCAGACCTGCCGCCTAAGGGACTGCGAGTCGGCTTCGACCTTGCCCGTCCCGCCTCGGCCGTCCGTATCCGCACACTAATTACACCCGCTCCGGCCGTTCCCTGATCCAAACGCAACCTCCCGTTTCCCATGATCTCGACCGCCCTAGGCTCCCTGCCGTGTCCGCAGTCCCGTGAAAAACGCGACCCCCGCGTGCTTCCGTGGCGCTTCGTCCGCCAGTCGGTCTACCGGCCCGCCTTCGATCCCCGCACGCAGCTGATCCTGGCCGAGATTGTCCCCGCCCGGGTCAACGATCTCGACACCATGCATCCGGTGATCGGCCCCGGAACCACTGAATGGCAGCTGGCCGACGGCTGCTTCAAGCTGCGTGGCGGCGACGCCGGTTCCGGCCGCTGGATGTATGCCTTCAATGCCTTCTCCTGCCACGAGCTCACGCTGGGCAGGGTTCCGGTGGGAGCCTCGGTCTTCTGGAGCGCGCTCGCCGCCGATGACGAGGTCTCGCTCACGCTGGAGCTGCGTCGCACCGGACTGGATACATGGGCCTTCGAGTTGTCCGGCGTGGCCGGCGACTCGGTCTTGATCCGGCGCAGCGCCGTCCTCTCCGCCGGCAACGCCGCCGCTCTCGAACGTGTCATTCTTCAGGGCCAGGGATCCGGCATCATGGTTTTTGCCCAGTTCGGCGACACCCTTCCCCGCCACGTGCTCAGCGCGGATTATCCGGCCGCGCTCGATTTTCGCCGCGTCCGGCTCGCGCAAAACACCCAGGTCGTCGTCGGCGCTGTCGTCCCGCCGCAAGTTGCCGAGCCGGTCTGCCTGCGCGCCGTGCGCCACTATTTCAGCGCCGGAATCGGCATCGCGGATATCCGCGCCATCACAACGCCGGACGGCCTTCCTCTGGTGGAGCGCAACCGCGTCTTCGTCACCGCCTCCCTACGCGGACGCGGGTTGCCGCATTCGCTTCAGGGCGTGCTCAGCTTTGACCCCAGCCTCTGCGACCTGCGGCTGGAGGGCGTGATCGTCTTCGACTGCGACGACGGTTGCTGGCGCAACGAGATCGCGTCCCATCTCATGCACGATCCCGCCACCGGCGATTGGTTCGGATTGACCACCGGGTTTTCCGGCTTCGGCGACGATCCGCCGACCGCCAAGCTGATCCGCTCCTTCCGCACCCGGCGCGATCCGCGTTTTGGTTTCACCGTCATCCCCGCCAGCCCGTCCGGCATCGTCGGTGATTACGAAGATCCGGCCCTTTACCGGGACGCCGCCACCGGCAAATGGCGGCTCGCCGTCTGCATCGGCCAAAAGCCGCTCTACCACGCCATGCTCTTCGAGTCCGATCACCCGGATCGCGATTTCCAGCATGTAGCCGGCCCCACCGCACCCGACGCCACCGGCATGCAGATCCTGAACCTTCACGGCCGACCGGTGGTTCTTTACGGCAGCGCCGAGCGCTGCCTCCACGTCGCGTCCGCCGAGGACCTTTCACTGCTCGAGACCATCCAGATGGATCTTCCGCCATGGCGCGAAGGCTCCGGTTCCCGCGTTTGGCCTGCAGTCATTCCTCTGCCCGCCGGGTCTTTAGTGCCGGCCGTGATGCTTACGATGGACAGGCTCAACCATCCCGACATCCCGCACCACACCTGGACTTACGGCTCGGTATACTTTTACCACGCCGTGTCCGTATCGGCCTGATTCGGCCGACTACGGCTTCGTCTGTTTCCGCCATGTCTCCACCTTTGCAGGATGCGCCTGCCTCCGTTCCTGCGGACGTAACGGCCACCGCGTCCCCCGCACGCCAATGGACGGCCGGGACGCTGGTTTATTCCGCCGCCGGCATGGTCGTGCTCTTTTGCTGGCTTCTTTGGGGCGACTTTGCCTGGCAGATAAAGGAACGTGCGGCCATACCGGTAGCGCAGCTGATGCTCAGGCAGCTTGAAGCAAGCGACTTTGTCGTAGGTTTGCTCGTGGGCTCCATTCCAGCCGCCATCGGTTTTATCATCACGCCGGTCATCAGCGTCGCGTCTGATCGTCATCGTGGCCGGCACGGGCGGCGTATCCCATACTTGCTCGTCCCCACACCGTTCATCGCGCTCGGGATGGTTGGAATGGCATTCACTCCGCAGCTTGGATCATGGCTCCATACCGTGCTTGGTGATCGCGCGCCTAGCCTGATCGTTTCCCGTCTCATTATATTTAGCTTTTTCTGGGGGCTCTTTGAGATTTTCAGCACCATCGCAAACTCAGTCTTTGGCGGCCTGATCAACGATGTCGTGCCCGCCGCCTGGATCGGGCGATTCTTCGGCTTTTTTCGCGCGGTGAGCCTGACGGCAGGAATCATCTTCAACTATTGGCTCATCGGCCACGCCGAGGAGCATTTCACCGCCATCTTCCTCGGCATCGGCCTGCTATACGGCATCGGCTTCACGCTCATGTGCCTGAATGTGCGCGAGGGCGAATATGCGCCAGCTCCGGTCACGCCTCCGGCCAGTCTGCGCAAGCGGATCTTTGGCGCGGTGAAAAGCTACGCGCGAGAGTGCTTCGCGAATCCATTTTATCTATGGGTCTTCGCCGCTATCACCTTCGGCAGCCAGGCTCAGGGCCCGGTCAATGCCTTCAGCGTCTACTACGCCAAGAGCCTCGGCATGCCGATGAAGGACTATGGCGTCTTGATCGTGATCACCTATTCTGTGTCGCTCGTGCTTTCGTTTTTTCTGGGGTGGCTTGCCGACAAGTTCCACCCGCTCCGCCTGGGAATGATCGCAGTGGGACTTTACGCGATCGTGCTGCTTACAGGTGGTTTCATCGCCACCGACACACGCAGCTTCAGCATCATCTTGGTGGCGCACGGCATCCTGAACGGGATCTTTATCACCGGCACCGCCTCGCTCGCGCAGAGACTTTTTCCGAGAGAGAAATTCGCCCAGTTCGCCTCCGCCGCCGGTCTCGCCGGAGCTCTCGTCCACATGATTTTCCCTCCCGCCGTGGGCTACTTGCTCGACTCATCTGGCAACATCTATCGTTACACCTTCATCATCAGCGGGGCGATGTCCTTGCTCAGGCTGGTGTGTTTCATAGAGGTCTACCGCCGCTTCCGCCGCCTCGGCGGGATAAACGGTTATCGTCCCCCCGGTGAGAACTGAGGCTATAGCCGTCGAAAGCTACTTGGTCGTCGCTTTCCAAGCCGGGCGCGCGGCCGCCGCGATGGCGGCGTCTTGCTCGTGCATCTTAGTCTTTAGGCGTTCCACAAGATCAGACCGTGCAGCGGCGAGGTTGGTCGTCTCGCCTAGATCGTCGGCCAAGTTGAAGAGGAGGATTTCCGGCTTCGCAGGGGCTTTATCTGCTGGTTTGGGGTCGGGGTTACGCACCAGCAATTTCCAGTCTCCCTCGCGGATGCCTTCGAGCCGTCCCCGCATCGTGTAGTAGAGAAAATCTTCCCTCACCGACTTCGCTTCGCCGGTCAGAAGTTTCGAAATATCCAAACCGTCGATTTCGCGGTCGTGGGGCAGCGGCGTCTCGGTGAGGGCCGCCATGGTAGGCAGAATATCCAAGGTGGAAGCGAGCGCGCCGCACTTCGTCCCGGCCGGGACGCGGCCCGGGGCCCAAACGATGCAGGGCACGCGATGGCCACCCTCAAAGACACTGGTCTTGCCGCCGCGCAGCGGGCCGGCGGAACCACCGTGATGCTTAAACGTCAGCCACGGGCCGTTGTCGCTGGTGAAGATCACATAGGTGCTCTCCGCCAGCTTGAGCTCGCGGAGTTTTTCAAAGAGGCGGCCCACCTCGGTATCGAGGTGCTCGATGGTGTTTATGTAGGCATGCTTTGGATTCGGGTCGCGGACATCGTCCGGCACATAAAGCGGGATGTGCGGCATCGAGTAGGGCAGATAAATAAAAAAGGGCCGCGTCCAGTTCTTCTCCACGAAGCCGATGGCCTTATCCGTGCAGCGCCGGGTGATGGTGCGTTGATCCACGGGAAGCTCGATGATTTTACCGTCCTCCATGAGCGGCGTCTTCCACTTGGTTAGAGTTGATTCCGGATCGTTCCAAAGGGCGTCCATTCCCGCCACGCCGCCGGGCGGTTTCCCTTTGTTGTCGGGATAATTCATGTCGTTGGAATACGGGATGCCGTAGTAGGTATCGAAGCCGTTGGCGGTCGGCAGCGTCTCCGGCTGATCTCCGAGGTGCCATTTTCCAAAACAGGCGGTCGCGTAACCAAGTTTTTTGAAGTGATCGGCGAGGGTGTATTCGGCCGGATTCAGCCCCTTTTGCGAATCGGGATAAAGCACTCCCTCGTGCATGCCGATCCGTTTGGGATAGGAACCGGTCAACAACGCCGCGCGAGAGGGCGAGCAGACCGACGAGGCGACCACGAAACTGGTGAACTTCCGGCCCTCGGCGGCGAGCCGATCTAGATTTGGAGTGCGAATGGTGGTGGAGCCAAAACCCCCGAGATCCCCGTAGCCGAGATCATCCGCCAAAATCACGATGACGTTCGGCGGAGGCGCGGCGAATACACGCGGCAGCGCCGACAGCAAAAAGGCGCAGATGAGGAGAAGCCGTTTCATGATTTATCAGGGATGCTCGCCTTTACGTCACCGGACTCCGCCGGTCGCGGATCGCCTCCAGAAGCGCGCCCATTGCGCGGACACGTTCGGGGTGTGCGGCGGCGAGGTTTACCCGCTGCCCGACGTCGGCGGAAAGGTCATACAGCTGGGGCTCGGGCGCGGTGCCCGATTCCACCGCCTTGTTGGTCACGAACGGGCCGCCCGGATACGGCGGGATGAAAACCCAGTTGGCCTCGCGGACGAGCGTGTTGGAGCCGATGCCCTCAGTCACGAGGCTGTCGCGGCCCCGGTCGGTTTTCCCCAGGATGGCGTCGGTCAGTTCGAGGCTGTCCGCCCGCTCCGCCTCGGCCAAAGGCACGCCGGCGAGGCGGGAAAAACTGGCGAGAAAATCGAGCTGGCTGAGCAACGCGTGTGATTCTCCCGGGGTCACCCGACCGGGGGCCCACACGATTGTGGGCACTCGCGTGCCGCCATCGAAAAGACTGTATTTACCGCCGCGCAAAGGACCGCAGGGGCGATGTTCGCCGGTGAGCTCGTCGGCGCGATCCTGGTAGCCGTCGAGCAGGATAGGGCCGTTATCGCTGGAGAAAACCACCACGGTGTTTTCAGCGACGCCGAGCGCTTCAATGTGGGCGAGCACTTCGCCGACCATCCAGTCGAGTTCCATGATGACATCCCCTCGCGCGCCTTTTGCGGACGCACCCTTGAACCGTGCCGAGGGGATGCGCGGCACGTGTGGTTGGTGCAAGGCAAGGTAGAGGAAAAAGGGGCCCGCTTGCCGGCGGGTGATAAACTCCTTCGCACGCTCCAAAAACACGTCGGTCATCGTCGCGTCGTCCCAGGTGGCGGCTTTGCCCCCGCGACAAAAACCGATGCGCGGCACGCCGTTCACAATCGTGTCGAAATGCTGCTGGTCGCCATGGCGCAGGGTAAGCAGCTCGGGATGCGAGCGCCCGGTGGGCACTTCGGGGAAGGGATTTTCTTTCCCATAAACCACTTCAAGCGGATCGTCCGGGGCGAGGTTGTGGACGTGTCGGTCCTTTACGAATACAGAAGGCACGCGGTCGTTAGTCGCGGCCATGACAAAGGACTCGTCGAAACCGACATCGACCGGCGCGGGACGGATCTCGCCATTCCAGTCGATTTTCCCATTACCCAGGCCGATGTGCCACTTGCCGACGACGGAGGTGGCGTAGCCGGCGCGCTTGAGTGCACCCGGCAAGGTCAGCTCGTCCGGACCGATGATGATAGGCGCATCGCCATCGAGAATACGGGCACGTGGATTGCGCCAGGGATAGCTGCCGGTGAGCAGGCTATAACGCGAAGGTGTGCACGTTGCCGCCGTTGCGTAGAAGTTTGTGAAACGCACGCCTTCCGCCGCCATTTTATCAAGGTGCGGCGTAGGAATCCCGTTCGCACCGTAACACCCGAGATCGCCGAACCCCAAGTCATCGGCGTAGATGATTACGATATTCGGAGGCGCGGAGGAAGCGGTTGAGGTTGACGGCATCTGAGGACGGGAACCGGGTGATCAGGGACGCGTTACCTTGAGCCGCACGAAGCGACGGCCGACCCCGGTGTCGTAGGGCACGGTGACTTTGATCTGCTGGGTGGTGCCATTGTCGCTTAGTATGATCGGCGCGGCGACGCCTGCGGTGCTCCAGTCGTTGGCGAGGGTATCGCTCCACTCGAGGGAGTAGGTCACATCGATGGCGGCTTTGTTCTTGGTGTAGACGAAGTCGAGTATGCTAGCGCTTTGCGTCGCGAAGCAGGACGATGGGTTGCTCGTGTTGGGATCGGTGCCGAAGGCGTATTCGAGGAGATTGGCTGTGCCGTCGTTGTCTTTGTCGGCGGTGTCGGCGTTGAGGCCGGTGTTGTTCGTGGTGCCGAAATTTTGCTGCCACCAAGTTTCAACGGGAGTGAGCACGGCGATGTTGACCGTGGCGCTCGCGCTTTGGCCGCCGAACCATTGCACGGGCGTGGTGGTGAGCTTGGTAATCTCGGCCGCGCTGAGCGGGGCGTTGAAAATAGCGAGGTCGGCGAGGGATCCGTTAAACCAGCGATCGAGAACACTGGTGGAGTTCGCACCGCCCCATTTCACGGGCACGGTGGTGTCGAAATTAAGACTGAATGTCGAATCGCTGCCGGCCAGCGTGCCGTCCACATAAAGCGAGATCGTGGCGCCGCTGCGAACAATGGCGAAGTGGTGCCACGCAGCGGTGCTCACGCTGGTTCTGTTGATCGTGATGTCTTCCACGTTGGAGCTGTTCCAGTGGCGTAGCTGGAGTGTGGTGCCGTTTGAAAAGTAGCCGAAACTGAGCGAACTCGAACCGGCGTTGCCGAAGCCCGGGGAATTTCCCAGATGCGCAATAACGTCCATGTTCGTCGCGACCGTGCGCCTGAACCATCCGGCGAGAGTCCAATCGGCGGCGGCGAGATCGAGCTCGCTGTTGGCGCGGTCGAGGCGTGCCGCTCCGGCGGTGCCGTTCTCGGTGAGAGTGAGGCACCTGGTATAGTCGGGGAGAGGCGAGCTGGTGGCGAAAGTCGCCGCGCCGGTGCCTTGCACGGTGATCGTGGCATTGCGTCCCTGGCCGCTGCCATCGGTGTAGTCGCTGTTTTGAAACGTGTAGTTGAGAACTGTGCGTTCATCGCGCGTGGTATCCGTGACGGTGTAGATGAAGCTCGCGGGGCCGTTGTAGCCGGTCGCGGGGGTGAAGCGGGCGGTGCGTCCATCGGCGAGCAGGACCACGGTGCCGTTCGTGGCGAGGCCGAGCTGGAACTCCAGGCCGGAGAGAGGGGTTTCGATATCGCTGACGAGGGTGGAGAGGTCTATGTCCACGACGGTATTTCTTGGCGTGGTGCGCGAGCCCGGATTGGCCACGGGAGGGTAAGCTATGTCCACGCGGTTGATGAGGCTGGTGCGTGAGAGGCCGTTGGCCCCGGTCGCCACGGCACGGAGGAAGTGTGGGCCGCCGGCGAGCACAAGCGTGATGGAGTAGGGAGCGGAAGTATCCGTGCCGAGGAGGGTCGCCCCATCGTAAAAAGCCACGCTGGCGATAGCGCCATCGGTGGCGATGGCGCTGGCCGTAAGGGTGACGGCTCCCGCCTTCGCGATAGACGTGCCATCGCCAGGGGCATTCATGCTGACCTCTGGCGGCGTGCGACCGTAGGTCAGGCTGAGCTGCGGGATATTGGCAGTGGTGGTGTTTTCCTTGGAGCCATAGTAGACGATGCCGTTGCTCGTCTCCGTAATGGCATAGACCTTGAACGACACGAGGCCGCTGGCTGGCACGGCGCTGGTGACATTGGCTCTGGAGGTGGCAGAAAGGACGGGCGTCCAGCTATCAAGCAAGGAGCCTGCGGCCGGTTTATTATTCCACGTGAGGGTGGTCTCGCCCCAACTGTTGTCATCCACTTTAGCCACGGCGTTCACGCCAGGAGTAGTCGTGGTGGTGCAGGTTAGATTCAACGATGCTCCGAGGAGCAACCCGTTGCTCACGGCGGGCACATCGAAACGCAGGTAGCTCTCGCGATTGAAGCCGCTGCCGGCTTTTTTGACGACCAGTTTATTCTCCGTGCCGTAGCTGGTATCGAGAAAAGCGGCGCCATCGTAGCCATAGGTGTCGGCGATGGGCGTGAGGTTCACGACTTGCGGCGTGAGCTTGTAGAAACGGGCCTTAAAAGTCTTCCCGCCCGCGCCGGCGGTGCTGACGCTCATGATGATGCTCGGCGTGATTTGGGTAACGGTGACGCCCGAATCGGCGCTGACGAGAGTGCCGCCATTGAGCGAAATCTGGAGGGCGATGGTGCCGGTGTTGAGCTGGGTGGGGTCGCTCACGCTAACGTCAATAAAAGTGCCGTCATCGCGCACGAGCACGCTGGCTTTTTTGTTCGAGGTGATGCCGCCGATGGTCTGCGAGGTGTCGGTCCAAAAGTTTGCCGCCGTGATGCCGAGGGTGGTTTCGGTGACAGCCTGCACGTTGCCGTTGTTCGCCAACACGGTGACCTGCGGCGCGGCGGCGTATTGGCCGGTGCGGGTCGCATTGCGGCCGGGGAGCAGGACGTATTGGTAGGTCGCGTTAGTGGGGTTGCTGCCATGCGCGAAGGTCATGCGCAGGTAGTTTCGCGTGATGGGTGTGGTGGAGCCGCTCTCATCGATGTCACTCCAGGCGCCGGTGCGGGCTTCGCGCAGCGCCGTCACGGTGGAACTGGCGGGGAAATAGTAGCCAATGTCGGAACCAGTCACATGACCGGCAAGATGCGCCCAGGAAGCGCCGGCCATCGTCTCTGTCCAACCGAGCGCGGTGGATTTGGCGGTGCCATTTACGGTGAAGGCGTTGCTACCAGTCGTATTGAGCTTCCGTTGCTCAATGGTGGTCTCGATGGGACGCGCGTCGGTGCTGGTGATGCCTGCGCCGAGGCAGACGATTTCGTCGTCAAACATGAACCAGGATTTTTTGCCCGTAAGCGTGACACCCACTCCTTTGAACTGCATGCCTGCGGCACCAAAGTTGCCCAAGGTGGCGCCTCCGACCCACGAATGCGGTGAAAGCGTGGACTGACCTTGCCCGCGCGAGCCCAGACTCGAGGTCTGGTGCGGCAGCTTTACGTGGGTGACGTCGGCCGTGACGCCGGGGAGCCGGTATTGATCCACGGTGGCCCAATACGAATCGGCGAAGGCAAAGAGATCGCCGTTGTAGAGCGTAGTCTGGCCGTCGCCGGTGAACCAGCCGCGCAGGTTCTCCCCGTTGATGGACTCGAAATTCGCGATTCGCGTGGAGCACATCGAGAGACCGAAGCCGTGACCGGCGCCGAGGTGGATAACGCGATCCATTTCCGCAAACGTGTAGTGGGCGATCAACTCGCCCCGGCGGATGACGGCGGGGTCGTTGATGAGTTGCTTGGCAAGGGTGAGTGTGGGCAGGCCGCGACCGGCGACGAAGTTGCGAGTGTAGTCGGCGAGCGCCCACTCCTTGATCATGCTTTTCATGCGCGCGGCGTCCGCAGGCGGCGCAAACTGGGCGATCTGCAGGATCGAATCCATCATGGTGTTGCCATTGGGCGTGGCGGCGGCGCGGCCGGCTTCACGACCGCGCACGAGGTCGAAGACATTTCCGTTGTAAATGATAGGCTCATACGAATCGAAGACCCACCGGAACAGATTGCTCTGGGCGGGATCAGTCACCGCCCACGTTGAGCCACTCAGCCAGGACAAGGTGGGCGCCATGGTGCCGATGAGCGAGGAGCCGTAGCCGGCGGTGTAGGGATGGTAGTCGTGCTGGATGAAACTGCCGTCGGTGTAGTAGCCGTCGCCCGTCGTCACGTAAGGAAACACGGAACTGAAGCCATCCCGGCAGAGCACGAGTTTGGCGCTGTCTTTCACCAGGCAACCGCGCATGCCGACGGCGCGGGCTTTCCAGACCTTGTTGGCCTGGGTCATGTCAGGGATGGGCACCTGGTAGTTCACCGCGTTCATGTAGTTGGTGAGCTGGGTGGAGTTGATCTGATCGTAAAGCAGCACGCAGATGTCTGTGAGTCGCATGGGCGATCCGATCTCCCAGTCCCACCAGTTGAAGTATTGCTTGGTGGTGGCGCCGTAACGGTTCGCATACATCCAATCCAGCCCGCTGACGATATCTGCGACGAGCGTGGCATTGCCAGCGAGCGAGCAACCCGGCGTCGCATACGCCAGCGCCATATCACGAAGTCGCTGGTATGAATCCGTGATGTGCGAGGAGTCGGTCGTGCTCGCCAGATCACTCCACAAAAAAGTCCGCGTGGATGATTTATCCATGCTGGACCAGTTGGAATTAGCTGTGCCGGCAATGCTGATAAGCCGCGCCGCCACGTTGGAGTCCGCCGTGTCGTAGCCGGTGCCGACGAGAATATCCCGCCACTTTAGGCGCAGCACATCGTATTCGTCGGCATGGACGAAGGGAACGATCAACAGAAGGGCAAAGCCCAGGATGAAGCGGAGCATGGTCTGAAAACGGAGCGGAAGGACCGGGGTAGGCGAGTTGCAGGGGTGAGGCGCGGCGCTGGAGAACGTTGGCGAGCGGTGGCCATAACACAAACGCCGGCTAGCCGATTCCGTTAGGTTATACCGAATGCGCCTCGATTTTTAGCGGGAGTGCGAGCAGCTCATTCGGAGTTCGTGAGGGAGCCGCATCCACCAGGAAGCGCACTCGCCGTTCAACAGTGCCGGGGAAAGTGAAACTGCAGCCTTTATCAAAATCGTTCACGGGCCGCATGCGCTTCGCCCACACCACCCCTTCGCCGCGAATCTGTTCCGCCCAAAATCGCGACGCGCCCGCAAATCTTTAACTCTAAATCAACGAGGGCGAAGCGGGACATTACCTAACGAGATCGGCAACTATCCTGTTGCGCACGGGCCGCAACGAGCCGATTGCCAGCACAGCTCAACTACCCTTCGGCCGTCCGGCTCCAAACTACCCTGCCCAACACCATGAATACCCACATTCCCTCGCGTCGCATTTCGTCCCACCCGTCGCCCGCCGCTTCATCCTCAGCGCGCCTCCTGCTGGCCCTCGCCGCCCTCGCCCCCGTCGCTCTTACGAGGCTAAACGCTCAATACAATACGTTCAACGGAACCAATCTGCTTAACACCCCCAATTGGTCCAATGGAAATCGGCCTGACGGGACCACCTCCCTCGGCGCTTACAATGACAACCTTCTAAACACCACAGGCCCGGTCCTCACCATTAACACCACCGGACAGCCCAATTACTATACACGGTCCTGGAATGTCACCAACGGCGCCTCCCTGAGCATCACGGCAAATTCGACCAACGTAAGCAGTGGTGTTTTCCGACTGGGTAGCACAGGCACACCGGGCAATGCCACTGAAGTTCTGGCAACCTTCACCAACGGCGTCTCCGGTGTGGGGAACGACCTGATTTTCCTCTCCAACAACTCCAGCCTCACTTTTAACAACAACCTGGGCACGGCGCCGATAGGCGTAAGCATCCGGCAGGCCGGTAACCTTGCCGTCAACACCGGCTCTACGCTCACAATTAACAATGTCATCAGTAGTGCCAGCACCTCTGCTGCTATCAACATCAGCAGGAACGACGCAGGCACCGGCGGCACGGTGATTTTCAACGGAGCGAATACCTACACCAGCAACACCACTGTCACCAATGGCACGTTGAAACTGGGTAACTCCGCCGCACTTGGAACCACTGCTGGCGGAACCTTCGTGCTGAATGGCGGCGCCTTGGATTTGAACGGACAGGTCATCGGCGCCGAAGCCATTCGCCTCAACGGCACCGGCACCGGTGCCGGGGCCTTGATCAACACGAGCGGCACCTCCGCAAGTTTGAGTGGCGCGGTCACCTTAACCGGCACGGCTGCCATCGGTGCCGGCAATATCACCTTGTCGGGTGGCATTGGTGAGTCCGTCGCCTCCGGTCTTACCAAGACCGGCACCGGCACCTTAACACTTTCCGCTAACAGCACCTACTCCGGCACCACCACCGTCGGTGGCGGCGTGATGCGCTTGAATGCCGTGAATTCCCTGCCCGGTGGCGTCGGCACCACCGGCGGAACCAGCAGTCTTACTTTCGCCAACGGAGGTATCCTTGGGCTCACCGCCGCCAGTGGAGACTTTACTAGATCCGCTGGCAACGGCACGAACCAGTATCAAGCGCTCGCCGGCAACACCACCGGATTCGCGGCTTATGGCGGCAACCGTTCGGTGAACATTGGAGGCACCGGAGCCGGGATTTTTTTCAGCGGTAGCGGCGTCAACGGCAATGGCATGATTCTCTCAGCCGCCGACTCGGACAGCACCGTCACACTGGTAAACGGAGTCGAATTTACCAACGCTACACGCACCATAACCGTGAACAACGGAAGCGCTGCAGTGGACGCGATCCTCGCGGGAAATCTGACCGGCGTGGGCGCCGCGGCGCGCCTTAACAAGACCGGAACGGGCACGCTCGCCTTGACCGGAACCAACACTCTCGGCGCCAATAATCCCACTGGCACCGCCATCAGCGCAGGCACCCTGCAAATCGGCAATGGCGGCACATCCGGCTCGATCGCGGCCGGCTCCACCAGCGCAAACGGCGGCATCGCCATCTCTTCCGGTGCCACGCTCGCCGTTAACCGCAGCGATGCGCTTGAGATCTCCAACGCCGTATCCGGCGCCGGTAACTTGAATCAAATCGGCGCGGGCACCACGACGCTGAGCGGAAACAACACCTACACCGGCACCACGACGATCAGCGGCGGCACTCTTCAGGTCGGCGCTGGCACCGATGCCGGCTCCATCTCCACCACCGGAGGAATCACCAACAACGGCGCTCTCGTTTTCAATGTCGGAGCAGGCACCCGCACATTAAGCGCCGTGATCACCGGCTCCGGTTCGCTGACCCAAAACAGTGCCGGCGGCTCCATCACCCTTTCCGGAAATAACTCTTTCGGCGGCGGCACGACCGTGAGCGCCGGCACCTTGATCGCCACTCACACCAATGCACTCGGCACGGGTGGCGTCACCGTGAGCACGGGCGGCACATTGCGGGTCAATTCATCCATCGGCAACGCCATCACGCTGAGCGGAGGCACTCTCTCGGGTAACGCCATACTTGCCGTTGATCTGGGCCTGAATTCCACCGCCAGCATCATCAGCCCCGGCAACAGCCCCGGCGTCGCCAGCTTTAACACCACCCAAAACTGGACCGCCTACACCTACGATTGGGAGATCAATAACTTCACCGGCACTACCGTCGGGACCGACTTCGACGGAATCGCCATCACCTCGGGCAGCCTCAATCTGACCGGCGGCACGGCCTATGTCTTGAACGTGCTGTCTCTCGACGCAGGCAACGCGTCAGGTGCCGTTCCCAACTTCGGTGAAAACTCGATCAGCTGGTCGATCATCTCCACCCAAGCCGGAATCACCGCGTTTGATGCGGGCAAGTGGACGATTAACTCGACCGCTTTCGCGGCGCTTAATGGCTCAAGCGGCACCTTCTCGCTGGAACTTACCAACGGCAACAAAGACCTGTCCCTCACCTACACCCCCATTCCTGAGCCGTCCGCCTTTGCGGCCCTGGCCGGTGCGGGTATGATCGGCTTGGTATTATACCGCCGCCGCCGTCGCCAGAGCTCATGTGCAACCGCCTGAATCGTAGAGGAGCACTCATCAGGCTAGTGCCAGTGTCACTTTAAACACCCGCCCGCCCGCGTTTTCCGCAACCCAACGCTCAACGTGCGCCAGTCCGGCTTGATTTTGTAATCAACCTGCTTACCTGAAAAACTAATCCATTAATAAAAAACACGTAGCCTATTATAATATAGCATTTAGCAGGCTTTTACCTAACGGAATCGCTTCCCGGCCTGTTGCCCTCTCCGCAAATCGGGCCGAAAGCATTCAACAACCCCTTCCCCGCTGCATCGTCCCCGCCCTGCCCCATTTTCCCCATGCTACCCCTCAACTCGTCCCGTTCTTCCCGCACTTTTTCGCGTCCCTTCGCGAGCACTTCGTCATTGCTCGGTTTCGTTGAAAATTACGCCGCATTTGCAGCCGTCCTTGCCCTCGTTGCCTCCGTGGCGGCGGTGCCGCGCGCCAACGCCCAGGACATTATTTGGAGCGGCGCCAATAACACGTGGACGGAACCCGGCGCATGGCTGGGTGCCGTCGTCCCGACCTCCTCGAACGTCACCGTGTTTAACAGCAACAACGCCGGCTTTCTTGCGCCAAACATGGGCAATGGGACTCGAGCCGTCGGCGGGGTCGTCTTCGAAACAGGCGCCGGCTCCTACACGTTCACCAACGGCGGCACATCAGGACGCCTGAATCTGTCTGGCAATATCACCAACAACACAACCCTCACCCAAACGTTCGCCGTCGGCCTTCAAAACTCGGCCAACAACACTTACAGCACCGTGGCCGGCGGCTCTTTGGTGATGACTTCCAGCAACGGAATTTCCCTCAGCAACAACAGCACCAGCCGCACCCTGACCATCGCTGGCGCGGGAAATTTCACCACCACCACTTCGGCCCTTCTCGCGAATGGTGGAGGCTCCACTGCCGGTGTCGTCAACGTTACCTCCACCGGCACGACTATATTCAACGGCAACGACGACGTTGACGGTCTTCTCACCATGAACGGCGTCGGCGGCGTCCTCACCCTCACCGGCAACCGTTCCCGCTCGGCCGGCGGCACCACGCTCACCAATGGCACACTCAACATCAACAACAAGGACGCCCTCGGCAACGGCACCCTTACGCTTGGCGCCGGCACGTTTAACAACACCAGCGGCGCGCCCATCACCAACCTTGGCAATAACACCATCTCTCTCGGCAGCACCAATGCCTACACTTTCGGCACAAACAACAGCACCAGCCTGAACAATCTCGATCTCGGCTTCGGCAACGTCACCTTTAGCAGCGATCGCAATATGCCGTTTGCAGGCAATGGCACCACCCTGACCATGGGCCGTCTTACCCCCGTCAGCGTGGCCGACGCCCTCAATGCAAGAAACGCTGCCGGCGGTGCCAACAATACCCTCGTGGTCCGCGGCTTGTCCCTGTCGGGCAACGCTACGATCACGACCCCGTTCGAATTGCGCGGAAATGTAAGCGTGACGATCGATGGCGAGGTCAACAACGGTGCCGGCCCCGGCGGTTTCTGGATCACCAACACCGCCGGCGTCACCCTGAATGCAAACAACACCTACACCGGCAACACCACGATCAGCGGCCTGCTTCGTCTTAACGCCGCCAACGCCATCCCCGGCGGCATCGCCACCACCGGCGGCACCAGTCCCATCGTTTTCAACACCGGCGGCATCCTCGGGCTCACCGCAGCGAGTGGTGATTTCACCCGCTCTGTCGGCAATGGCACCGACCAGTATTTGGCCAACACGAACAACTCGACCGGCTTCGCCGCCTACGGAGGCAACCGTTCGGTCAATATCAGCGGCAACGGCACGGCTATTGTCCTCGGTAGTTTCTCCCAGAGTGGCACCGGCCTGATTCTCGGCGCAGCCAATTCAGACAGCACCATAAAAGTAGTTAACAGCATCGAATTCAGCAACGCCTCCCGCACCCTGACGGTGAATGACGGGACCGCCACCGTGGACGCTATCATCTCTGGTGACCTCACCGGAATCGGAAGCGCGGCGCGTTTCGTTAAAGCGGGAGCTGGAACCCTCGTTTTGACCGGCACCAACACCGTGGGCGTTACCAATCCCGGCACCGGCACGCTCATCAGCGACGGCATCCTCCAGGTCGGCGATGGCGGCACCAGCGGCACGCTCGCCGGTAATGTCGGCAATAGCGCCAGTCTCGTCTTCAACCGCAGCGACGCGCTTACCATCTCCGGAAACATCTCCGGCAACGGCACCGTGAAACAAATCGGCGCAGGCACTACGACGCTGGGCGGCAATAACACTTACACCGGCAACACCACCGTGTCCTCCGGCACACTGGCTCTCACCGGCAGCCAGGCCTCCGCCCTTGCTCTGGCCGACGGCACCAAACTCCAGCTCGACGTCGCCTACCCGGTTGCATCGACCGCATCACTCAGCTTCGCCGGGAATGCATCCATCAGCGTCGTCGGCACTCCGACCCCTGCCACCACTTATAATCTCATATCCGCCCTCTCCATTTCGGGCGCACCCGCCTTAAGTGCGCCCGTCCCCGGCTTCTCGCTCACGAACACCGGCACCGCTCTTCAGCTCGTTCCTGATGTATCTGCTGACACGACCAAGCCGATCATCGTGCTTAATGGTAACGCCACCGTCATGGTGAACGCGGGCTCGACCTACACTGAACTAGGTGCCGTCGCCACGGATGAGACCGCCCCGACCGACCGCACCGTCATCATCACTGGCACGGTGAACACCGCTGTCCCCGGAGTCTACGTGCTCAGCTACAATGCGGTTGATGCGGCCGGCAATGCCGCGATCGCCGTAACCCGCACCGTGACCGTGGCAGATGTCACCGCCCCGGCCATTACTCTCAACGGTTCGGCCAGCGTCTCAGTGAATTGGGGTGCTACCTATGCCGAAGCAGGTGCGATCGCCGCGGATGAGTTCGCCCCTGCCAGCCCTGCCGTCATCATCACGGGTTCGGTGAACACCGCCAAGCCCGGCACCTACACCCTCAGCTACAATGCCCATGATACCGCCGGCAACAATGCCGTGCAGGTTCAGCGCACGGTCACGGTTGCCATCGCCAATCCCACGACTGTCGGTGCGGATGGCTTAAGCCCGCTTATGAAGTATGCTCTCGGTGCCAACAGCCCGAGCGACACCGTGCAGGCTCCGGTGGTTAGTGCCACCTCCACAACCCTCGTGCTCACCGCCGTGGTCCGCACCGACGACCCCAAGCTCAGTGTGGTCGGCACAACGAAGACCGATCTCACCAGCGGCACTTGGACGACTACCGGCGTGAGTGGAAGTCCGGTAGGAAGTGGCACCATGGGTGACCAAACCGGTGTGATCACGGGCCAGCGCAGAGTTTTTACCGTCAATACCGGGTCCAAAACCTTCCTGCGTCTAGAGGCCACTCTCACCCCGTAACGTAAACATCAGCCGACATCCTGCGTCAGCCGGCCAAGTGCATAACGATGCCATGAAGGGCGGATCATCGGTGGTAGGGTGAGGTGGCCGGTGCTCACCCGCAACGCAGGCGGAGCACTGCCCGCTGCCGGTTGCCGGATCAGTGTGCCGATTGTGATGTAATCGCATGCGGATTTGACATCGGCCAACAACCACTGGCGCCGCAAATCACCTAACTATATTGTCCTTATATTGGCCAAATTGAGTTCGTTAACGCCGCCCCTTGCATCTCTCTGCATCAAGAATGTATACATTAACTAGATCATGGATATGATATTTCAGAATAAATAGAGTGAAATCTCGTGTGCCTCAATTTGGGGTTCGAATCCCCGTGGGGACGCCAATTTAGCATGCTACTTAAGCAGCCAATTCAGAGGGAGATGGAGCATTTCAGCTTCTCTCCCTCTGCTGGTTTAGCGCAAATCCTTTTGTTGGTTCACTCACCTTCGACACCGGCTAAAAACCCAACCGAAAAGGGTTCCTGCCAGCGACTGCGGATCGAGCTCTCCTCCAAGAAACACCCGATCTCACCTTCTGCTATCGCATGCTCAGGATGTTGAAGCTAATTCCGTTTTTATGCCCCTTAAGCGTGCGAATCAGTTTTCATATCGGTTTTTGCGAACCGTTCTTCTGCTGGGAGCGTGTGCCTTATCCGATACGAATGCACAAGCAGTCGGCAGGAGCTTGAATACCGCAGGCGCTGTCGCCGTATCAGCCCGACAAAGAGTCGTCGTCTCGTCCGATATCGGCGGCACCGACTTCGACGACTTCCAGTCTTTTGTTCATCTCCTTGTTCATGCGGACGAGTTCGATCTGGAGGGGCTAGTTGCCTCGCCCTACGGCCCTGCCCGGAAGCGCGTTCAAAACATCCACAAGCTCGTCGATATTTACGCCCGGGACTATCCCAACCTCAAAAGCCAGTCGGCGCTATATCCGACACCGGAATACCTCCACTCCATCGCCAAACAAGGCGGAGCCGACGCCGCCGATCTTCGGGGTTGGGGAAAAGCGACAGAGGGCTCGAATTGGATCATCCAATGCGCCCACCGTGACGACCCCCGCCCGCTGTGGCTGCTGGTCTGGGGGGGCATCGACGACCTGGCACAGGCGCTGCACGATGATCCCGCGATCAAAGCCAGACTCCGGGTCTATTATATCGGAGGGCCGAATAAAAAGTGGTCCGTATGCGCCTACGACTACATCACCCGCGAACACCCGGATCTCTGGATCATCGAGAACAACTCCACCTATCGCGGCTGGTTTACCGGGGGAAACCAGACCGGCGACTTTGAGAACACCGCCTTCGTGCAATCGCATATCCAAGGCCGTGGCGCACTGGGCGACTACTTCGCCACCATCGCGCCGAAGATAAAAATGGGGGATACGCCATCGCTCGTATACCTCCTCGGCGCCAATCCAGCTGATCCATCGAAGGATTCCTGGGGAGGTCGCTTCGTCCGTGCCTGGGACCGGCCTCGCACTGTTTTCAAACAGCCGCCTGACTCCGAGGATGTGGTGGAGACCTACTCCGTCGTTGAGTTCCACTACAAACCATCCGGATCCTGCGATCCTGGGGTCACGCCAACTGCATCCCTCGTCGTGGACAAACAGGAGTTCCCCGGCTTCATCCAGGCAGACGGCGCATGGATTTTCATTTTCTCGCCCAAGGAAACCAAGACGTGGGTCTATGTCATCAAAAGCAACCTGCCTGGTCTCAATGGGAAAACGGGGAGCTTTACTTCGCTGAACCCGGATCCCGAACGTGCAGCCCATCCTTCATCCCGTTACCCCGATTGGTGGACCGACACCCCGGAGCAAGCCTGCGCCGACGATCGCTACCAAGGACTGAAAACCATCAGCATCCATCGCGAAGAATTCCTCGGCGACTTTGCAGCGCGCATGGAGCGTTGCCGCGAGAAGCAGCCCTGAAAAGCTGGGTGAAGCCGGAGGGGCTTCATCCGCTGCATTTCGCCTTTGCGCTAAAGCCGGATCAACCGAACGAAACCGCATGCGTCAGAGCCGGAGTTTTCAGACGCCAAGGCTGGCCGTGCTCCGATCATTCAAACCGGAGTTAACCCGCCCAGTAGCGCGAGCAGCCTAAAATCTCACTGCGCACTCTCACCCGCACCGATAGCGGCGTGAAAGTCTTCAAGGCTGGTCGTGGCGGCGAGTTTGGCCCGAGCCGCCGCGACACAGTCGGAGGTGGCCAGTCCGGTGTTCTCGGCGAGGAAAAGGAGATAGGCCGCAATATTTTTGGCAAAGCCCAGCCGGCCCTCCGCACTGATCGCGTAAAAACGCGCGCGCTGGCGGTAACCCAAGGCGGTGTGGTCGCCCAAAGCGGTCTTTTCCGCCCGTCCCCCTGCGGCGAGAACGTAGAGGAAATTGTATTCAAACCAGAACATGTGCTCCGGACTCGGCGGCAGGGCCTCGACGGCCACGCGCGCAGAAACGGCGGAGGCGAAGACGGACGACTCATTGGCCGGTGCTCCGGCTTTTGACAAAGCATCGATGATAAAACTCCGGGCCATCTTGCGCTCCGTGTCGTCCGCCGCGAAGGCACCGGCGAGCGCGAGCTCAACCGTGAAGCGATACCAGTCGCGCCAGAGCACCTGATCTTCGGAGGCGCTCGAAGCGAAGAGGGCGCGACCCATTTCATAGGTGTATCGCCCGCTGGTTTTGATCTCGAGCCGAGATCCGGTCACCTCGCCCATGATACGGTAGTTCTCGGCGGACTTGCCCGAACCTGAGTGGAAGCCGATGCCGGACTCAAACGCGCGACAGACCGCCCACTGCTTCTCGATCAACGCCCGCAACGCGGTGTTGTCGGGATAAGGCATGTTTTTCTGAAAGCCAAAGGCGGGGGCGACAAAGTGGATCTTCATCCCGAGGGCTTCGCACAGGGCAAGCATCACGGCGGTGGTGCCGGGCGTGGTGAGACCGGGCAACTCGTCGATGGATAACTCGCGCAGGTAGGCGCGGCCGGCGGCGGTGGTGAACGCGGCGGCGCGGGCGGCGGCATACTTCTCGTCGCGGCGCTTCATCTTGGTCATGGCAGGCCAAACTTGCTCAAGCAGCGCCACGAAAGCAGTCTCCTCGAGCACAACCCCGGCGGCGGCGACCCGAGTCCTCAGTCGGGCGACAAGAACGGGATCGATCCCGGCAAGGGACGCACGGGTGCCGGCGGCGAGCTCGGGCGATAGGTCGAAGGTGATGTAGCTCGCAAGCAGGCAACCGCGCACCAACGCGTCTTCTCGGATGTCGAACTTTCCACCGATGGGCTGGTGGTCGGCATTAAAACTCCATGCAATACGACGACGGTGAAATCCTGTCTTCAGCTTCGAAAGCACGCAGCCATGGCTCATGCCTTCGACGCTCTGGCCTTGATGCCCCTCCGGCACGTTGGTGCCGATGAAAGGAAAGGGAACGGTGTCGAGACGGCCATCAAGCATGGCCTCCACGTCGTAGACGAGTTCACGCGGGATCGAGTTTTGATTGGCGGTCAGGCCGATTCCGAGTGCCGCCATGGTCCACTCGACCGCCGGCCAGTGCAACGTGGTGAAACGGGCGCCGACACCGAGTGTCCCGCGGCCGAGGTTGCCACCGGCGGAGGGAAACACCGTGGAGTCGGGGTCGGCCTCGAGAATATGGTTTTTGAGCGCGAGAAGGTTGCCCCACGTGGCGGGGAAATAAACGCGGCGACCGTCGCCAGCGAAGCCTTGCGAAAGGGCGGCGAGTGCGCCGGCGGTTGCCAGCTCCGGATTCGCCTCAAGCCGCCAGGCACAGTCACCCGTCGCCGAATCCTCGAGCAATGTCCACACCCCGTGAGCCGTGCCGAAACTGCTTTGACTCCAGACCGTGAGCGAATCGCCAGCGAGAACCCGGGCGCGCAACGCCAGCCAATCCAGACAGAAATCGGGGCTCACGCATGGATTATGCGCGATCCGGATATTATCCCTGAGCAGAACGGTGTTAAGGCGAACGAACATGATGGTTTGGCGGTAAAGACTATTCCTTCGCGAAAGGAACTGTTGCGGGCAGGATCCGTGGAGTCTCGGCAGTGGATTCGACCAGCCAGGCATCGCCCTTTTCCGCTTTTATTTCGACGTTCTTGAGCGTAATTCCGCGGGCATTGACGAGCCGAAGGCCGAGCGGGGCCTCGATGAGGACGTTTTCCATCGCGATGCCGGCGACAGGCTCCTCCGGCAGGCCGATGATGATGCCAGCCGTCTTGGTGCCTCCGGTGGAACGAACATCACGGATGATGACGTTTTTCCAAGCCGGAGTGCGCGGATCACGTGCGGCGGGCGCGAGGTCGATCACGCCAGGTTTCGGCGTCGTTTTGTTGGGATAGTAACTGGTGATCTGGATCGCCACCTCCACGTTGCGAAGCGTGAGATTTTCGTAGGTCAGATTCTCGGCCACCCCGCCGCGTCCACGGCAGGACTTCATCCGGATGCCGGCCTCGGTTCCGTCGAAAACGCAATCGCGCACCGTGACATTGCGCACACCGCCGTTGGTCTCGCTGCCGATGGACATGCCGTGGCCGCCGAGGAAGGTGCATTTCTCGATCAACACGTCTTCGGTCGGGCCGTATTCAGGATTTCCCGACTTGATGGCGATGTTGTCGTCGCCGGTATCGATGGTGCAACCGGTGATCAAGACGCGCTTCGATGCGGCGGGATCGATGCCGTCGGTGTTGGGCGCGGTGTGCGGAGCGCGCACCGTGACATCACGGATGGTCACGTCCTCGCAACGGGACGGGATGAAGTGGAATTGAGGCGAGTTGGTCAGGGTGACGCCCGAGACGAGAATACGTTTGGACTTTTCGATGATCAACAACCGGGGGCGGCCGATTTCTTCCTGTGAATCTCCACGGGCGCGGGCAGCGTCCTTGAAGGCTCGGGCCTCCGTCCACCACGCCTGACCCTGGCCGTCGAGCACGCCTTCGCCGGTGATGGCGAGGTCCTCAACCGAGGAGGCCAGGACGAGCGGGCGGAACTTGCGGTCCTTGATGCGATAGGCCTCGGGGTCGGTGGAGAAGACAAGGCGGGCACCTTTTTCGAGGTGCAGATCAAGATGACTGACGAGAGCGAGATGCCCCGTCTGGTAGTCCCCAGGGGCGACCACGAGACGGCCGCCCCCGGCTTCGGTGACTGCCGCGAGGGCCTTGGTAAAGGCGGCGGTGTCGTCCAGTCCGTCATTGGGGACCGCGCCGAAATCCTTGAGATTAAAGCTGTGCGCGGGGATTACGGGCAACTCAGGCGAGAAGCCTGAAGCAGCATGGAGACTTGGCGCGGCCAGCAAACCAGTGAGGATGGCGAGCGCGAATGACGAAGAGCGGGGTAATGACATATGGGCTGGGCAAAAATTACGCGGCCCCGAACCTCGCCGGAGAGCAGCAAAAATCACAGGCTTACCTGAGGGTAACCCAGCTGGTCATGAGGGTTCTGTTCGCTGGATTGGTAAACATTGTATCCGCCGAACCGACAGTGCTCACGTGTCCGTCAAGCCATAGCATATTGGCACTTCCGCCGTGCCGCACCAAACTGGAATCCGCGTTGATCTGCATCGCCTGGACCGGAGATTGCAAGGCGCTGGCACCGGATGAGCAATCGATCACAAAGTGATCATTCGTAGGCGCAAAAATCTCGGCCATTAAAATAAGCCGGGAGGGACTGGCTGACTCGCTCAAATTGTAGGCATCGATGCCAGTTTCCAGCGGGAGACCGACCGACGCGCCGATAATTTTCTTGTTCGATCCGACGGGCTTCACAAATGCGTAATCACGAGCGCGATAGTTCGCATCGGTTGTCGGCAGTTTTGCTGCCACCGCAACTGGACATTGGGCCATCGCGACCTGGGCCATAACCTTATTACCGTATCCATCGACCATATACAGTTGCCCGAAATATTGGCTGTAGAGCAGCTGATCGGTGCCGCTCTTGTTGTAAAGGGCGACCATGCCCTTGTTATCGTTGGCAAATAGACGCACAGCCGTTCCCCACTGGCGCAGCCTGGCCACGCATTGCGCCCTGCGGGCGGTGGATCTTACTTTGCTGACCGTAGGAATAATGATCGCGGCCAGAATGCCGATAATGGCGATCACGGTGAGCAGTTCGATCAAGGTAAAGCCTCTCATCAGAGACCTGGACTGAACACGAACTCCGCAGGAAGGGGGCATGATTTTCATAATACAAAACTACGTTAGGTAACCTTGGGTATTGGATAAAAAGCTCGCAAAAAAGGGGTGGAGCGAACGAAGGGCACAAGTTCATACCGATCTAAACTGGGGACAAACCCGGCTTTGCGCGCATCGTTGAGCTAGGAGGAGGACTGCTGCATTTTAGGGCCGACGTTTCTGCCTTGGGAAATACCGGAAGGGTGATCTGGCTTACACACCGGATCGATAGCCCGATATCCCCTCGTTGCTCAAACGTGCCTAGACCGGTGCCGACTCCGGTGCTCGCTTCACCTGCACTGCCCGCCAGTTCAACAATGCGCACGCCGTTGCATTTGTGAGTGCAGGTTGATTCCGGTGTTTTAAATCGAAACTTCAAGTTTCCCCTTCCCCTCACCCCCAAACCAAACCGTCCAACCAAGTCATCCAAGACAGGCGGGCTTTTTTAGTTTTACCCGACTGTCAGGTGGCTTCGGCGACACTGTTCATCCCCATGAGCCATAACCCAGAACCGTCTACCATTCGCAGGGGGCTATCCCTGCTTGCCGCCCTCGTCGCGTCTATACCCTTCACCGCTTCGGCGGAATCAGTGGCATTCAAAGCCGATTTCAACGGCTCTACGAATTCCGTAAAAATTAATCCAGCCGTCATCACGCCCACGGGTGCGACATGGAACGGTATGTGGAATAAGGCCAGCGGTGCACTCGCTGTAGATACCTATGGCATCACGCTTTCCTCCACGACGTCATCGACTTCCGCGGCCATAGAGCTCGCAGGTCGCGTCACGCAAGGTCCGATCTCCCTCGCAAACACCGGAGACTTCATCGAGGTGAGCGGTCAGGTATATGTAGCGGGCATTCAAAACTTCGCGGTCGGTCTTTTCAATTCCGGCGGCGTTGACCCCCTGGTCACTCGTCCCGTCGATGGCGTGGCGATGTTGAACAACGGCTTAGTTGCCGTGGCCGGACAGGTCGCAACCGGTGGCACAACAGGATGGAAGGGCTATCGCGCCATGTCCCTGAACGCCGCCGTGACTGCCGACTTCAAGGCCCGAGCTGCTCAAACCGCCGGATCACCCTATGGCGCATGGGAACTCCTTACCATGGGAACGGGCGGATTCGCCACCCCTGGAGCGACAAACGCGGCAACGTCGGTTAACTCTCCCGCCGGCGTGACGGTCGGGTGGTCTGCGGAAACAGCCGTGACGGCCTACGACTTCGTCTACCGCATTCAACGGAGCGCGGGAGACGCATTGGCATTAACGTTCACCGTCACAAATCACGACACCAGCACCGTGATGTATTCCTCCAGCGGAACAGCCTCCTCCACGTCCGCCCCCAGTCTATTCACTTCAACTTTCGATGCGATTGCCATCGGCGGCCGCGTGAGAGCGGCTCCTTACATACAGGTCACGGCATTAAAGCTCACCGCGTCCAACGCCGATATCACCAAGATTACCGTCCAGCCGACCGACAAAAACATCCCCACCGGTGGCTCGGACAGCTTGAGCGTCACCGCCACCGGCACAGGCACGCTGGCGTATCAGTGGTATAAGGACAGTGCAGCCATCGTGGGCGCGACTTCCGCCACCTATAATATTGCCGCAGCAAGCGGCGCCGACGCTGGAAGCTACTACGTCGTCGCCTCCAACGCCTACGGCTCGGAGACCAGCTCGACCGTCACAGTTGCTTCGTCTGGTCTCTCCGCCCCGTCCTTTGCCACGCAGCCCACCGCCCAAAACGTGGACGCCGGCAGCACCCTTACCTTGACCACCGCAGTCGGCGGAGCCCCCACCCCGACCTACCAGTGGCTCCATGACAACGTCGAGATTCCCGGCGCCACCAGCGCCATTTACACCGTGGCAGCCTCCGCCGCCTCCGACGCAGGTAACTACAAGCTCGTCGCCACCAACAGCCAGGGCACCGCGACCAGCGATACCGTCGCCGTCACGATCAACACCGCAGCACCCGTTATCACGGTCCAGCCGGCCCCGACCACCACGGTAAACGTCGGCACTGCGATCAACCTCTCCGTCACCGCCACCGGTCTCGCTCCGCCCACCTTTCAGTGGTATAAAGACACCGTTCTGATTCCCGGCGCCACTTCGTCAAGCTACAGCGTCCCGAACTCCACGACCGCGGATGCCGGCACACACAGCTACACCGTGACCGCCTCCAACTCGGTCAGCACGGCGACGAGCGATCCGGCGGCCGTGACCATCAATATCGTGAACCCCACGTTCACCACCCAGCCTCCGGCCGCTCTCACCATTAACTCTGGCGAGCGCATGCTGATCAACGCCGCCTACGCGGGCTCGGGCCCCCTCAGCTATCAGTGGTATAAGAATTCGACTCTCATCCCCGGCGCGACGGGCTCCAGCTACACCATCGCGGCCGCATCCGGCACCGATGCCGGCAGCTACCACGTCGTCGTCACCAACGCGGGCGGCAATCTGACCTCCATCGACACCGTCGTCACGGTTCAGAACGCGACCGAAACCAGCGTCTTCGCGACCGACTTCAGCACGGATACCCTCAATAACGCGACCACGCCGATCACCTCTAACTCCACCAGCTGGTTCGTGCTAAGCCCTCGCGCAGCCAACAACTCCAGCATCGGTGACGACGCAGCGACGACGAGTGCAGTGGACCCCCGGCTCTTGCTCACCTGGAACACCACTTCCAGCTCGAGCACAGTCGAGACCGCCGCCCGTTTCGCCGCGACTCCGGTCGCACTGAGCACCACCGGCGAGTATATCCGCCTGCGCGCCACCTTTAAGTCGACCAACCTCCGCATGCTCGCCTTTGGTCTCTACAACTCTGGCGGCGTCAGCCCGGTCGCTCTCGATAGCAGCGTCGGTGGCTCACTCATGGGCACCGGCTTCAGTGATGCAGTCAACGGCGGCACCCAAAATTGGGTGGGCTACCGCTCCGCCATGTCGGACGCCAGCTCCACGGGCGATGCTAGCACCCGCCCCGCCCAGGCGAGCACCACCACAAACAAGGGCCAGGACCTCGTATTCCCCGCAGGCAGCACCGGTTCCGCCTTCAGTGAGCCTGCTGGCGTGGTGATCGGTCTCCAGCCCGGCTTGACGGCTGCCGCGGCGTTCACGGCCAACACGACCTACACCCTCGTCTACACCGTGGCCCTCACTGCCAGCAATCAATACACCATCACCTACGGTCTCTACACCGGCGCCACCGCCAGTGGCACCCCGCTGTGCACCACCAGCATCACCACGAGCGTGGCCGCCGCGCTGCCCTCCGCCGTCACCACGAGCTTCGACGCCTTGGCGATCGGTCTCCGCAACGTCGACGGAACAACCGTCCCCACCCTCACCTTCACCTCCGTGTCGGTCGTCAAGGGTGCAGTGGTCACCTCTGTTGCGCCTGCCATCACCTCCCAGCCGACCGCCCAGTCCATCAGCGTGGGCGCATCGCTGACGCTCACCGCCGCCGCGTCCGGCACCCCGGCCCCCACCTATCAGTGGTATTTGGATAACATCCTCATCGCCGACGCCACCTCCGCCACCTACTCCGTGGTCTCGGCCTCCGCCGGTAACGCCGGCAGCTACAAGGTCATCGCCACCAACAGCGCCGGTTCCGCCACCAGTAACTCGGTCACGGTTGCAGTCACCACGCCGCTCACGCCCTTCCAGACGTGGTCAGCCAGCACAGGACTTACGGCCGGCGTAAATGACGGCTTGTCCCAAGATCCTGACGGAGACGGCATGAGCAACCTGCTCGAGTTCGCCCTCAATGGGAATCCCCTCGTGGCCAGCGCCTCTGTGCTGCCCGTCGCAACGGCCTCGGGTGGAAACGTAGCCCTGACCTACGACATTCAGGATGCCGCCCTCGCCTCCTATACGATCACCCCCGAGTCCTCGACCAACCTCTCCACCTGGAACACCGTGGTCCACGGTGTTGGCAGCGCCACGATCGTCCAAACCGTCGTCAATGCCACCACCTCGCACGTGGTCGTCACCGTGCCCTCCAGCGGAACCCGCACCTTCCTCCGCGTGAAGGTCGCTCCCACGCCCTGAGCACGGGGTTAACCCGACCGGGCCCACCGCGAGATCGGCGTGTCATATCGCCGCTCTCGCAACGGTCAGGCCCCCTCTTTTAGCCAAGCGTGGCGCATCCCGTGCGCCACGCTTTTTTATTTTCAAACCCCCAATATTGATCGGCCCAGCTGCATTGGCTTTCCTGAAGCAAAGGTCGCACCGTTTTCAGCGTCACCAGCTATCCCCCATCCCCATGAACTCCTCCCAGAAAACCTTTGGAATGGTCGCGGCGGCAGGACGCGTTCTCGCGGTGGCGATGACCTTCGCGGCAAGTATCTCTCTGCGTGCCCAACCCCTCGCCTTTCCCGGCGCGGAAGGCTACGGCCGCTTCTCGACCGGCGGACGCGGCGGGGTCGTTTATCACGTCACCAATCTCAACGACAGCGGACCCGGATCGCTCCGCGCCGCCGTCATCAGCGCGGGGCCACGCACCGTCGTCTTCGACGTCTCGGGCACCATCTACCTCAGCTCCACCCTGCGCATCACCAACGGCAACCTCACCATCGCCGGCCAGACCGCGCCGGGCGACGGTATCTGCCTCGCCAACTATCCCATCGATCCGAGCAACTCGTCCAACGTCGTCATTCGCTTTATTCGCTCCCGCCTCGGCGACGGAGCCAACCTCGAAAACGACGCCTTCTCCTGCCGCTACGCGACCGATGTGATCGTTGATCACTGCTCCTTCTCCTGGTCGATAGACGAGACCGCGACCGCCTACGACAACACCCGCTTCACCATGCAGTGGTGCTTCGCCACGGAGAGCCTCCGCGACTCCGTGCACAATAAAGGCGCCCACGGCTACGGAGGAATTTGGGGCGGCCTCGGCGCGACTTTTCATCACAACCTGCTCGCCCATCACGACAGCCGGAATCCGCGCTTCGGCGGAGCGCGTTACCACGGGACCGATGGGGAATATTGCGACGTCCGAAACAACGTCATCTACAACTGGAAGGGCAACAGTTGCTACGGGGGCGAGCCCACCGACGCCGGCATTCCCTCGCACCAGAACCTGATCAACAACTACTACAAACCCGGTCCCGCCACCGGCACCGGCACCATCCGTTACCGCATCCTGAATCCCTCCGCCAACGCGCTCAGCACCGGCTCGCTCTACGGCCTCTTTCACGTCGCCGGCAACGTCGCCGCCGCGAGCTCCACCGTCACCGCCGATAACTGGGCCGGCGGCGTGCAAGGCCCCACCGCCGCGCAATTGACCGCTATGCGCGCCGACACGCCGTTCACGGTCGCCCCTGTCTCGACCCAAACCGCGACGGCCGCGTATTCGTTCGTTCTCGCCTACGCTGGCTGCCGCCTGCCTGCCCGCGATTCCGTGGATGCTCGCGTTGCCTCCGAGGTGAGCAACGGCACGGTCACCTACTACGGCAGTAAAAACGGCTACCCTGGAATCATCGATTCTCAAACCGATGTCGGCGGCTACCCGGTGCTCAACTCTCTCGCCGCCCCGACGGATACCGATCAGGACGGCATGCCCGACGCTTGGGAAACCGCCCAGGGCTTGAACCCCGCCGACGCAAGCGACCGCAACCTCACCAACACCGAAAGCTACACCAAACTCGAAGTGTATCTGAACAGCCTCGCCGCACCTGCCTTTCCCTTGCCCAGCATCAGCACCCAGCCGGCGTCCGCCATGGTGGCACTCGGATCGGCCCTGAACCTGTCCGTGGCGGCGACCGGCACCGGCACGCTCGCCTATCAATGGTATAAAAACGGCAACGCTCTAGCCGGGGCGACGAACTCCAGCTACACGGTGGCGAGCACCTCATCCGGCGACGTCGGCACCTACCAGGTGATCGTCACCGGTGACTATGGCTCCACGTCATCCGCCACCGCCACGGTCACCATCACGGTCTCGCCACCCGCTATCACCACCCAGCCTGCCGCATTAGAACTGACAGTCGGGCAGGCCGCCAGTTTCAGCGTCGCCGCCACCGGCTCCGCTCCCTTGAGCTACCAATGGTATCGCGGCGCCGGCCAGCTCATCGCCGGCGCCACCTCGGCCACCTACCCCATCGCCGCCGTCGCGCTTAGCGACGCCGCCAGCTACTACGTGGTCGTAACCAACCCCAACGGCTCGACCACCAGCGCCGCGGCCGCGCTCAGCGTGAATGCGTTCAGCGCCGGCTACGTGTTCTCCACCGACTTCTCGACCAATACCATACACGCCGTTTCACCCCTGCTGACCGCCTCGACGACGAACTGGTATGTGATGTCGGCCAAGAACGCCACGACCTCAAGCGTGGGCGACGATCCCGCCACCAACGGCGTCATCGAGACACGCCCCCTGGACCTCACGATGCCGCTCACGACTTCGGGTATCGTGGAGTCGGCCGCCTTCTTCGCCGCTTCGCCCAAAACCCTCGCCGCCCTGGGCGATGTT
This sequence comes from Verrucomicrobia bacterium IMCC26134, assembly GCA_000972765.1. Classification (GTDB taxonomy): domain Bacteria; phylum Verrucomicrobiota; class Verrucomicrobiia; order Opitutales; family Opitutaceae; genus IMCC26134_A. Next base: position 3,260,806 of record CP011265.1, read on the forward strand.
CTGCGTGCGCGAATGGTTTTCCGACCGACCAATGTCAAAAACGTCGGCCTGGGATTATTCAAGTCGGGCGGCGTCCCCCCCTACACCGGTCTGATCAACTCACAGCTCATCTCCACCTCCACCACCTTCGCCACCGGCGGCACTCAAAACTGGCTCGGCTACCGCGCCGTGGTCACCACCGCCACCGCCACCGCCAACCTTGAAGCCCGTCCCGCGCAGAACGGATTAAGCAACACGTCCCAGACACTGATCGTCCCGGGCACGGGTTCATCCGCGCCCACCATTATTAGCATCGGCAGCATCCCCGCCTCGGCAGGGTCCGTCACTTTCACCGACGGGCAAACCTACACGCTTACCGTCACCCTCACCCGGGCCAGCGAAACGACCTTCACGCTAGCCTGCACCGTCCACGCCGGCACGGATACCGCAGCCGCCGCGCTTTTTTCCACCAGCGCCACGACGACGACGGCGGGGACGCTGCCGGCGGATGTGACGAACGCCTTCGACGCCCTAGGCATTGGCTATCGCAACGCCGGCGGCGCCTCCGTTTCACACCTCACCGTCACGAGCCTGCGAGTAGACTATGAGCCCGTGCCGGTGCCGGATGCTTACTCCGCCTTGATCGCCGCCAGTGGCTTGTCGCTCGCGGGCAACGGCGCCCTTACCGCTGATCCCGACGGAGACGGCGTCCCCAACGCCCTCGAATTCATCCAAGGCGGCAACCCGTCCTCCTCCGACAGCACGCCTCATCCGGCCTGCGTGGCCGAATCCGATACGACGGTGGCGTTCAGCTTTGCGCGACACCTCGATGCGACGTCCCTCTTCACCCTCACCGTCGAGCAATCCGCCGACCTCACCACCTGGAGCCCTCTCACGGAGGGCTCCGTCGGAGTAACCATGACGACCGCTCCGCTCGATCCCGACCACGAACTCGTGACGGTGCGCGCCCCCCTGTCGCCGCCCCGCACTTTCTACCGCCTGCGCGCGACCTCGCGTTGACCAGTCTTAACCTTCTTCACCGTGCGTCCTGCGCAACGATGGCAACATAAGGGGAATCGCTGATAACCTAGCAAAAGGCACAGCCTGGCGTCGTGCCCCGAGACAGGCTTTCAGCCCTTTGTCTCCGGTCTCATTACCCCGCTAGGCGAGTAGTTAGGTTCTGTATCCCAAAAAACAGTCACCTCCACTTGATGAATCTATACCGTCCCCTGCTGGCCGCGCTGGTGTTTGCTGTTTTCCAACTCACCACGACCACGCACGCCGCCGTGATGAACGACTTCACCACTGAAAAAATGTCGGCGCGAGGCCTTGGCTTTCAAGCCAAGGCATTAAACGGGCGATCCACTTCCCTCCCTCTCCGGGGGCGTCGATAGTGAAGGCACCGTGTCCTCCGGTCGGGACGATCCAAAGATGGCTGGCGGCTCCGGCGTCCTGATAGGCTTTGCCGATGGCGCGGGCGAAATCAGCAGGCGCGGTCTTGTCATCCTCCGCCGAGCCGATGAAGGCGGCCGGCGCCTCGCGACGTATGGGATAATCCGCGATGGTGCGGCCTGCCGGCCAGGGACTGAGCAGGACGACAAAATCGGGACGACTGCTCCGGCGCTGCACCGGGTCGGCGGCGTCGGGGACGCCGGCGTCAAAATGGCTGGCGACGTTGAGGGCAAGATTCGCGCCGGCGGACCAGCCGACCATCCCGATCTTATCCGGAGCGATACCCCACTCGCGGGCGTGCTCGCGGACGAAACGGACCGCCCGCTCGCCGTCCGCCAGCGCGTCCGACGCGAGGTCGGCGGAGGGCGGGGAGGTGCGATATTTGAGCGAGATGATCGCGACGTTGCGCGGCAGGAAGGCGGCGACCGCGCCGTCTGCGCCGACGAGGCGGGTGAGGTGGGTGTAGCCGCCGCCGCAGCAAGCGATCAAGGCCATACGCCCGCCTTCGGGCGCGGGCCCCTCAGGCAGATAGAGCAGGAGGCCAGGCACGCCGACCCTCCAGTAGCGACCGGTGCCGTCGTCGGCCCCCGGCGTCGCGCCCGCGACCATGCCCGGCGGCTCGCCAGGCCAGAGAGGCAGCATCGGCGGTTCAGCCGACGCGGCGAGGCCCCGCGCAGCGACGAGACCGAGGAGCAGAAACGGAAGCGAACGGCGGAGGGTTTTCATCAGGATCGGGCGCGGATAACTCAGCGGGCCGGATTCCATCCGTCGTTACCGCCGAGAATGTTTTTCACCGTGTAGTCGGCGGCTTCGGCGTCGGTCAACTGGCGCGCCCACGGAATGCGTTTGGTTGGGTCGGCACCGGGACCGGTGTTTTTATACTCGGCGTAGCGGGCGGTGTGCTCGTTGGTCTCCTTGCCCCAGTTGTGCCAACCTTCGGCCTGGATGTTCCCCTGAATGTCGCAGCGCAGAAACGCGGTCGCTGCGAAAGGACGCCAGGGCCGGCCAAGGAAGACGCCCTTCACGACATCGGCTCCAGTGGTGATTTTGCAGTCGAGAAACACATAGCCGTAGGGCGTGGTCTCGGGGGTGCTGGCGGCGGTGAGGTATCCGTCGGCCTTGCCATGGATATGGCAGTGGTCGAAGACGGCGGTGCCGGCGGCGTAGATGAAATCCACGTGGCCCTCGATGTAGCAGTCGGAAAAATACTGGCGCGCTGGCGCGCCCTTTTTTGCGTCAGCGCGCAGCGTGTCCTGCCAGCCGAGGAACCGGCAGCGGCGGAGCGCAGCGCGGTCACCGGTCACGTAAAAAGCCAGAGCCTGCACCTTGTCCTCGCGCGTGGTGGTGTTTTCAAAGGTGATATTTTCAGCGGTGAAATCGGGTGCGATCACCAGGACCGTGGCGCTTTCGGACGCACTCAAAAACTTGCCATCCGTGCCGCTAGGCGCGGGAGTTTTTAAATTGGTATTCATCGTGATGACCGTCGCGGCGGTGTCGCCTGCTTCGCCGAGCAGGGTGATGAAGGGCTTATCCGCTGGAACGATGATGTGTTCTTTGTAGACGCCGGATTTGACGAGAATGCGATACGGCCTGGCTGCGGTGGCGGTGCCGGGCGCGGCATCGATGGCCGCCTGCACAGTGAGGTGGGTGCCAGAGCCGTCAAAGGCGACAACGGCGGCGTATTTGGAGTCGGTGGCGACAGGTTTGGCATCGCGAGGAGCATTCAAAATTAGGGGCGCGAGAGCAGGCACGGCACGGCGCAGCTCGTCAGCGACAAGTGCGCCGAACATCACGTAACCCTCGACGTTGAGGTGGGTGCCGTCGAACTGACCCTTTTCCTTGGGCGGACTGAAGGCGAGGCACCCGTCTTTGCCGAGTTTTTCGCAGAGCGCCTTGCTGCGATCATGCAACTCGACCAGCGGAACGTTTTTCTCTCGGGCAATGGAGCGCACGATCTCGGCGCGGGAGCTGAGGCTGGAGGTGATCGTGTGCGGATCGGCGGGGTCCTTGAACTGACGGCGCACGAGTGACGTCACAAGCACGGGGATGGCGCCGACGGCGCGAGCCTCGGCGACATAGCGCTCCATGTAGGCACGATACTCCTCTTCGGTGGTGGAGCGCCCAGGTTTGCCGGGCTCGTCGTTATGGCCGAACTGAATCAGATAATAGTCACCCTTGAGCGCGAGGGCTTTTTCCCACGAACCCTCCTTGATAAAACTCATCGAGCTGCGCCCGCCTCGGGAGGTATTGGTCAAGGTGGCGCCGTCGGCGAGGAATTGTTTAAAGCCCAGCCCCCAGCCGGCGTTGTCGGTGACGGTGGAGTCGCCGACGAGGACGATATGGACGGGGGCGCCACGCTGGGCGGATCCCAGCAAAAACAAGGCAGCCAAGATGGCGAAGATGCGGGTGATGGGGCGGGTAAATTTCATGAAGGGTGGAATGAGGAGGAGAAAAGCGATTAGGGTGTGAGAAAGGGGTCGATAGCCTCGATGGTGCCGTCAGGCAGGTGGTGGAGTTCGGTGACCTTCACATTGCGAAGGTTGCTTTTACCGGAGAGCTGGGAGTCATGATAAAACAGATACCACTTGCCCTTGAAACGCACGACGGACTGGTGAGTGGTCCAGCCCTGGACGGGCTTTAACAACACGCCGCGATAGGTGAAGGGGCCGTAGGGTGAATGGCCAGTGGCGTAGCAAATCAGGTGGGTGGTGCCGGTGGAGTAGGTGAAATAGTAGGTGCCGGCGTGCTTGTGCATCCAGCAGCTCTCAAAGAAGCGGCGGGCTTCGTCGCCGCCGACGAGGATTTTTCCGGCGGGATCGAGGAGCTGAATTTCGCGGGCGGGCTCCGCCAGGCCGAGTAGGTCAGGCCGCAGGCGGGCGACGCGAGGTGCGGCCTCAGGCTCCTCGCCCTGGGGCACGGGGGCGGCGGGCGTGTAGGTGTTGCCCGGCCAGCGTTGCAACTGGCCGCCGGCGAGGCCGCCAAAATAGAGGTAAAACGCGCCGTCGTCGTCGCCGTAAACCGCCGGATCAATGCTGAACGCGCCCTCGAGGGGACTGGCCTCGGGCGTAAAGGGACCGGCGGGCGAGTCGCTGGTGGCGACACCGATGCGGAAGACGTCGGCTTTGTCACGGGCGGGGAAAAAGAGGTAGTAGCGGCCGTTCGCGTGCGCGGCGTCGGGGGCCCAGAGCTGGCGGCCCGCCCAGGGCACGTCCTCGATTTTCAGGGCCACGCCGTGGTCTTTGACCGGTCCGCCGACCGCGCCCATCGAGAGGATGTGGTAGTCGCGCATGGCATAGTGATTGCCATCGGTCCGGTCGGTGACGCCGGCGTCGATATCATGGGAAGGATAGACATAGAGCCTGCCCGCGAACGCGTGGGCCGCCGGATCAGCGGTGTAGAGATGGGTGACGAGCGGTTCGGAAAGAAACTTCGAGGTAGTCGTGACGGGGGCATGAGTGCAACCGGAGGCGAGCGCCATGGCGGCAGACAGGCCGAGGGTGCGAAGGCTGCGACGGAACATGGGCGACATTAAAAGAGAGGGGGGGCGAGTCTTACACTGCCGTGGAGGCGGTTTTTTGGATATGCCAAAAGATGAAAGGGCGCGCGCTCAGGGCCGCAGCGATAGCTTGGAGTTGGTCACGTGCTCGGCGTGCAGCGGTTCGCCTGCCCGGGCGAGCACCTCGACCCGGTCAAATTCTATGCCGTCGCAATAGCCGAGTTCGGCGCCGCGGTCGGCGGAGATTGAGACGTTGCGCAAGGTGAGGTCGTGAAGCGGCATCTCGGGCAGGCCGCGCAGGGTAAAGGCTCCTTTGGCGCCACGGCAGATGATGTTTTCAAAAAGCATTTTCCCAAAGCGCGGCGTGCCCTCGTCGACTGCCTGGGCCGCAGGCTCGGCTTGCCCTTTGTTTGCATAGGAGAAGTTAAAATTGATGGCATCGTTCTCGATGTCGCGCATGCGGATATTGGAAACGTGGATATCCTCCACCACGCCGCCGCGACCGCGCGCGGTTTTAAAGCGGAGACCGATGGCGGTGCCGATGAAGATGCAGTTATCCACCCGCACACGACGCACGCCGCCCGACATCTCGCTGCCGATGACGAAACCGCCGTGCGCGTCATATACCGTGCAGTTTTCAATCAGCACATCCTCGGTCGGAACGCCGATGCGGCGGCCGACGGCATCCTTGCCGGACTTGAGGCAGATGCCGTCGTCGCCGGTGTCGATCACGCAACCGCGCACAAGCACACGGCGGCAGGACTCGATGTCCATGGCATCGCTGTTTTGGGCGGATTTCGGATTGGAGATCTTCAGATCACGCAGGGTGACATCCTCGCAAAGCGCGGGATTGAGCGTCCAGTTGGGCGCATTCTGAAACGTCACCCCTTCGAGCAGCACGCGACGACAGTCCACCAGACGAAGCAGTTTAGGACGAAGATACTGATGCCACGGCTCATAATCGGCCGGATTGAGAGAGCTGATTTTTTCGACGGCTGCACGCCCGTCGAGCGCGGCCTGGCTGGGCCACCACTCGTCGCCCTTCGGGTTGAGCACGCCGCCGGATTTCACCAGCGCATCCCACGCACCCGGAGTGAGCTTGGCTTTTTTCACAATGCGCCAGGCATGGCCGCCGCCGTCGATGATGCCCGCGCCTGTGATGGCGACATCTTCGATGTTTTGACCAAAGAGCGGCGAGCTGGAGTCGATAAAACGCTCGCCCCGGAAGTCATATAAGCGAAGCGGATAGAGGCTGTGATCAACCGAGAACTGGATGAAAGCACCGGCCTCGAGGTGAAGACGCACATGACTGCGAAGTTGAACCGGCCCGGTCAGCCAGAAACCGGAGGGCACGAGAAGAGTGCCACCACCTTTATCGGCAAGTGCGGTAAGCGCCCGGTCAAAGGCGGCGGTGTTGAGTGTTCGCCCATCGGGCACGCCGCCAAACTCAACCAAGCTGAGACGCAGCGCGGGGATCAACGGCTCGGCCGGGGCCAAGGGCACAAAGGGTTTGGTGAGGCCGGCGCGAGTCGGAACAACGGCGAGACCAAGCGCGAGAACGAGGGCAAGGAAGCGGGGGGTAGTCATGGCAAAATGGGTCAACGGTTCCACGTATACGATTCTCCCGGTTTCATCGGGTGCATCGCAATCGAGTTGGCGTAACGAAAAAAAACGGGGTTGCCGAGTAGTGAACGGGCGGTGGCGGAGACGAGTTTCCCGTCGTGCCAGGTGATATCGACCTCGAACCCGCCACGCGCGCGCAGGCCCCTTACGCTGCCGGACGGCCAGGCGGTGGGAAGCGCTGGCAGAAGGTCGAGCGAGTTGCCCCGATGCGACTGGAGCAGCATCTCGGCGATGCCGGAGGTAGCGCCGAAGTTGCCGTCGATTTGGAAGGGCGGGTGCGCGTCGAAGAGATTTGGATACGCTCCTCCGCCCTGCGAGCCACCCTTGGGCGGAGTGAGCAGAAGGACGAGAACCTGGTGGGCCTTCTCACCGTCGAGCGCGCGGGCCCAGAGATTGAGACGCCAGGCCATGCCCCAGCCGGTGCTCTGCAGTCCACGACCGATGAGGGACTTTTTCGCGGCGGCGAAAAGATCGGGCGTCTCCGGAGTGATCTGCGCCGAGGGGAAGAGCGGATAGAGGTGCGAGGTGTGACGGTGGCCGTCCTTCTCCTTGTCGCGATCTTCGAGCCATTCCTGCAGCTGGCCAAATTTTCCAATTTGATACGGAGCGAGTCTGTCCTGCGCGGCAAGCACCTGACCACGGAAACCGGAATCGAGATTTAGAACCCTGGCGGCCTCGGCGGCCTGGGTGAACACGTCATTCACGATGCCAATGTCCATGGTGGGGCCGGCGACGGAGCCCTCGTGTTCGGGCGAGTGCGAGGGATTGGTGACGAGCCAGCCGTGCGCGGGTTCGGGCACGAGGGTATCGAGGAAAAACTCGGCCGCTCCCTTGAAAATGGGATAGACGCCGGCCAGGAACTTTTTGTCTCCGGTGAAGCGGTAGTGTTCCCAGAGATGAGTGGTGAGCCAGGCGCCGCCGGTGGGCCAGACGCCGGTGCCGGCGGAGTCCACCGGAGCGCTGGCGCGCCAGAGATCAGTGTTGTGGTGCGTCACCCAACCGTGCGCCTCATACATCACCTTGGCGGTGTGCGCGCCGGTCACGGAAATGTCGCGGACGAGCTGGAAGAGAGGTTCGGCGCATTCCGAGAGATTGGTGGTCTCGGCGGGCCAGTAATTCATCTCGGTGTTGATGTTGATGGTGTATTTTCCACCCCAGGCGGCGGTGAGCGCGTAGTTCCACAGGCCCTGGAGATTGGCCGGTTGGGTTCCGGGGCGGGAGCAGGCAATGAGCAGGTAGCGACCGTATTGAAATTCGAGGGCGGACAGCGCCGGGTCGTTGGCGCCGGTAAATTTGCGAATGCGCTCGTCGGTAGGCAGGGCCGAGTCCGGCGTTCGCCCAAGATCGAGCGTGACGCGGCGGAAAAGCGATTGGTGGTCGGCCACGTGCCGGGCGCGCAGGCCGGCATAAGGGATGCCGCAAGCCAGCTTAAGATCATCGGAGGCGCGCGCGGCGGGATCGGCGGAAAGATCGTGGTAGTTGACGAAGTTGGTGCCGCTGGCGACGAGCAGGGTCACGGAGTCGGCGGCGGTAACGATGAGGCGGTTATTTTCAATCCTGGTGGTGCCGCCTTCGTTTTGCGCGCGGAGCAGGGCCTTGAAACGGATGGCGCCGGGTTTGTTTTCAAAGTCCCCGCCCTGGCCGGAGAGCGTGAGCACGCCGTTTTCCGCGCCGAGAACGGCGCCGGGATGAGGAGTGCTCCAGCCGGCGGAGAAGGTGAGTTTACCGGGCTGGTCGGCGGTGAGACGAATGGCGACGATCTGGGCGGGCGAGCTGGAGAATACCTCTCGGGTGTAGGCCACGCCGCCGCGCGTGAAGGTTGTGGTGACAACGGCGGAGTCGAGGTCGAGCGAGCGGCGGTAGCCGGTGACTGCGCGGTCGGGCTCATCGGCGAAATCAAGCAGGACGCTGCCGAGCGTCTGGTATTGCACCATGCGCGAAGGCAGGCCGAGCGCGCTCTTCGTGAGGACGGCCTCGGCTTCCTCGCGTTTGCCGGCGAAGATGAGTTCGCGGGCCTGACGGATGGCCGCAGGCGCGGCGGGATTGGCGGGATCGTAGGGCGCGCCGGACCAGATTGTGTCCTCATTGAGCTGAACGCGATCGGACTCAACGCCTCCGAAGACCATGCCGCCGAGGCGACCGTTGCCAAAGGGCAGGGCCTCGACGAATTCGCGGGCCGGTTGGCGATACCACAGTTGCAGCTCTCCGGCGGGCGCCTCGGTGGCACCGCTGACCGGCGGCGGTGCCACAAGTCTGCCCTTGCCCGAGCTGGCGGCGATGCGAATGCCGGCGTCTGGTTTAAAATCCCAGGATGCGGCGCGGCCGTCGGATGGGGCGGCGCCAGCAAAAGCCTGCGCGACTTCGGCGTCGGTGAGGACTCGCTTGTAAACGGAGAGCGAGTGAATGACACCGCGGAAACGGTTGCCGCCATCCTGATCGGCGGCGATGCGAAGGGGCATGCCCTCGGTGGGGGCGAGGACCTTGTCTTTGGTGGGCGTGAAGGCGGCGACGCGTTTGCCGTTGATGTAGAGGGCGGCGATTTTATCGGGGGAACTAAAGACGCCTACGATATGGCTGGGCCGGTCGGTGGGTAAGGGCCCGGGAGAGACGCAGAGAAAAGGAGCGGGGGTGTCGTATTCGACCACGCCGCCCGTGCCCATGCGCAGGCGGGGGCCGACGAGGGTGGCGGGGCCGAAGGCATCCACGATCAGCGCGCCGGCCGGACAGTCGGCATCGGGAGTGAGCCAAAGTTCAAAACTCTGAGTGCGGGCGATACGCAACTCACCGGTGTTGATCTCGTAGCACGGGGAGCCTGCACCGAAGCGCAGGCCGGGACCGGCGGGCACGGCGCGAAGCGGGGCGAGGCCGACGCCCGCCAGGAAGAAAAGAAGGGCGAAACGAGGCAGGAAAAAACGCATGGGGCCGGTGAAACGGTTAAAGGCCGGCGGGATTCCAGCGGTCGGTGCCGCCAAGAATCGTGGGCACGGTGCAGGCGGCGGCCTCGGCGTCGGTGAGTTGTTTCGACCACGGAGCGCGGGCGTCGGGCTTGGCGCCGGGGCCGGTGGATTTGTATTCGGAGTAGCGGGCGGTTTTCTCGTTTTCCGTCTTGCGCCAGTTATCCCAGCCCGAGGGGGCGATGTGGTCTCCCATCTCGCAATTGATAAAGCTGACGGCGGCATAGGGGCGCCAGGGACGTCCGAGCGTGGCGAGCGGGCGCCGGTATTTTTTGGCGGGATCAACGGGCTCCCAGGGGGTGTCGTCGCCGGTAAGGCGGCAGCGCAGGAAGACGTAGCCGAAGGGTTTTTCCGCGGGCGTGCTGGCGGCGGTAACATGGCCGCCGGCCTTGCTGTGGATTTCGCAATTTTCGAACACGGCGGTGGCGGAGCCGTAAATAAAATCCACCCGGCCCTCGATGTAGCAGTCGCGGAAGTAGTGGCGCCCGGTGTTGACCATGAGTGTGTCCTGCCAGCCGAGCAGGCGGCAGTTGCGCACGGTGGCGCGGTCTCCGTCGATGCGCAGGGCGAGGGCCTGACCGTGGTCGCCGGAGGTGTTTTCAAAAGTGAGGTTCTCGGCGCTAAAATCGTCGCCCAGCGCGATCAGCGTCGTTCCCTCGTAGCCCTCGATGCGGCGATCCTTGAGCGTCTCGTAGACATTGAGGTGGTAACTGATGAAGGTGGTGCGGGCGTCTTCACCCACGAGATGGATGAAACGCTTTGAACGGGGAATGAGGGTCTGCTGCCAGCGGTAGCGGCCCGGCTTGATGAGGATGACGTAAGGTTTGGATGCGCTTTCCGGCGCGGCGTCCACCGCCTCCTGGACGGTTTTGAATCGCGCGTCCTTGGCGGTGGAAACGACGGCGTCGCAACCAGCCGGGACCGAATCGACGGCCGGCGCGGGTGCTGTCTCCGCGCGGGAAGCGGTAATGGCCGTTGAAAAGGCGAGCAGAAGCGTGGCGAAAACAAAGGTTGGTTTCATATTCGAGAAGTTAGTCGGTGACGCGCAGCACGGATTGCAGCGACCGTTGATCGGAGGCGGGACCGGCGTCGAAAGCCCAGGCGCCGGGGTCTACCACGTAACGGTGGTTCACGTCGTCCCAACGGCGGAGGCGGGCCACGGGGACGGAGATCGAAACAGTTTTGGTTTCTCCGGCACGAAGTGCGACGCGCTGGAAACCTACGAGCTGGCGCAGGGGCATGGGCACGGGGGGCTTTTGGGCGGAGGCATAAAGCTGCACGACCTCATCGCCGTCGCACTTGCCGGTGTTTGTCACTGTGGCGGTCACCTGAAGCGTGTCGTCGCCGCGAGCCGTGGAGGCGGACAGCACGAGCTTTTTATAAGCGAAGGTGGTGTAACTCAGGCCGTGACCGAAGGCGTAGAGCGGCTTGCCCGTGTAGTAACGATAGGTGCGGTTCGCCATCGAGTAGTCGGCAAAGGGGGGCAGGTCCTCGGTGCCGCGGTAGAAGGTGATGGGCAGACGGCCGGCGGGGTTGGTCTCGCCGAGCAAGGCCTCGGCCACGGCGTCGGCGCCTCGCTGACCGTAATACCACGCGAGGAGGACTGCGTTGGCCTGGGTGTCGTCGAGGTTGAGTGCACTGCCGGTGGTGAGAACAACGACGGTGGGCTTCTTGAGTTCGGCGACGCGGGCCAGGAGTTCGCGCTGGGTGGCGGGTAGATCGAGGGCAAGGCGGTCGCCGCCCTTAAACCCCTCGGCGGTCACGCTCATCTCTTCACCCTCAAGATCGGGGGTGATGCCAAGGGTGAGCACGATGTGATCGGCGGCACGGGCGGCGGCGAGAGCATCCTCAAGAGCGGTGTCCGCGCCCGGGGCAATCCAGCCGAACTGGATGCGGCCCTTGCCCGTGACCTCGGCGTATTCAAGGCGCACGGAATAGGCCCGGTCTTTTTCGAGCTGGATAACCGTGCTCAGGGGGCGCTCGGGATCGCGACGCCACGAATCAATCACGCGCTTATCATCAACGAAGAGACGGACCGCGCCTTCGGCCACGACACCAAGCACGTATTCACCGGAAGCGGGTGGCACCATGACGCCGGTCCAGCGCACGGTGGCAGACTTTATCGGGATGCCTGCGACGGGCTGGGCCTCGTCCCACTGGAGATCCACCTGGGGGTCGGTGCGATTCGATGAAGGCGTGCCCTCGAGAACAGGTTTTTTGGTATCCTGCTTTTCGTGTGCGAAAACCTCGCCGGCAAGTCCGGGGCTGGTGCGCGAAGCATCGGTGAAGAGCACCCCCGCCGGGAAAGGCCGCCCGCTGACCCGGAAACCTTTCACGAGCGGGACACCGGGTTCAGCCAGGACTTTTATGCCGAGCGGCTCAAGCTTGGAGCGAATACCAGCCACGAGGGTGGTCTTGCGGCTGGGTTCTCCGCTGTAGTTGCCCAACAGGACCGAGACGGCAGAGCCGGTGGGACCGAGCACGGCGACGGTTTTGAGGTCCTGGGCTTTCCAGGGGAGCGTGCCGTCGTTTTTAAGGAGGACGAGGCTCTGGCGGGCGGCTTCAAGCGCAAGGCGGTCATGCTCCGGCGTATTATTGGCGGAGGCGGGGATGGCGCGGAAGGGCACGCGCGCAGCGGGGTCGAACTCGCCCAAACGGAAACGCAAGGTGAAGAGCCGGCGCAGGGCGGTGTCGAGGTCGGCCTCGGTGATCAGGCCGCGTTTGAAGGCTTCGCCCAGGGCCTCGTAGGTCTTTCCGCTGCACAGATCGTTGCCGGTCTTGAGCGCGGCGGCGGAGGCCTCGGCGGCGTCCTTGGAGAAGTCGTGGCCGCCCTTGCGCCACAGGTCAGAGACGTTGTCCACATCGCCGACGACGGCGCCGGAGAAACCCCATTCGGTGCGGAGGATTTGCTGAAGGAGTGTGGCGTTAGCCGGGGCCGGGATGCCGTTGACCGCGTTATAGGCACTCATGATCGACGTGGCGCCGCCCTCGCGTATGCCGGCTTCAAAGGCGGGCAGATAGGTTTCCCGCAGATCGCGTTCAGAGACTACGGCGTCGAAATGATGGCGGTCGGGCTCGGGACCGCTGTGCACGGCAAAGTGTTTCAAGGTGGCAACGGTCTTGAGGTAGCGCGGATCGGCGCCTTGAAGGCCTTTGACGAAGGCGACGGCGAGGCGGCCGGTGAGGAAAGGATCCTCGCCGTAGGTTTCCTGGCCGCGGCCCCAGCGCGGATCGCGGAAGATATTAATGTTAGGCGACCAGATGGTGAGGCCCTGGTAGCGCTTGGAGTAGCCCTGGGCGGCGAGGGCCTCGTTGTTTTTGGCGCGCGCCTCCGTGGCGATGGCCTCGGCGATGCGACCGTGAAGCTCGGGATTCCAGGTGGCGGCGAGACCGATGGCCTGAGGGAAAACGGTGGCGATGCCGTTGCGCGCGACGCCGTGGAGGGCCTCGTTCCACCAGTCGTAGCGGGCGATGCCAAGCCGGGCGATCTCGGCTGACGCCATCATGGTCTGGCCGATTTTCTCCTCTACCGTGAGACGCGAGAGCAGGTTTTCGACCCGCTCGGCGACGGGAAGCTCGGGGTTGCGAAACGGCGGCGCGGCCTCCTGAACCTGGGCAATCGCACCCGTGGCGACCCAGCAGGCGATGAAGAGAACTCGGAGGTAACAAAAATGAACAGGAGACATAGTGCGGAGATCAGGGAGTGAGCGGTTTCCCGTCCACGGTGAGGCCGGTGACGGATTTCAGTTCGAAGCGCTCGCCTTTGGCCTGGGTGATAGCGGTGCGGACGAAGGAGATGTCTTTTGCGAAGGACGCGATGACGCCGCGCTCGGCGACGATGGCCACATCCTCGAAGGACACGTTCTCGATGAAAGAGGTATCCATGCCGGTGATGCGAATGGCGACGGGCGCGCCGGAAGCGGCGACTTTTTTAACGTGGATATTCCGGAAAACGGGCGGATGGGTGTCGACGACGGCATTGGGATCGGACGTGTAGTCCATGTTGAGGATGACGACCTCGCGCTGGAGGTCGCGGGCGGTGACGTTTTCGACCCAGACGTTCTCGACCACGCCTCCGCGGCCGGGGCGGGATTTGATGCGGAGCACGCGGTCCGTGCCCTCGAAATCGCAATCGTGCATGTAGACATTGCGCACGGAGCCGGACATCTCGCTGCCGATGACGAGGCCGCCGTGGCCGCGTTTGCTGGAACTGTGGCGCATGACGACATTTTCGGTCGGGCGGCCGACGCGGCGGCCGTCCTGATCGTAACCGGATTTCAACACCACGCAGTCGTCGCCGGTGGAGAAGCTGCAGTATTCGATCAGCACATTGCGGCAGGAATCGGGGTCGAGACCGTCGTTGTTGGGGCCGTCGGTATCCACGTTGACCCGGCGCACGATGATATTTTCGGAGTAGATCGGATGGATGGTCCAGTTGGGTCCGCCTCCGATGGTGAAGCCCTCGAGCAGGATGTTTTTGCACTCCACCAATCCGATGAAACTTGGACGGATGGCGGCCTCGCGAGTGCCGAAGACACGTTTCTCGACGGGCACGCCGGCCGAACCCATGGCGAAGGACTCGCGGGTCTCGCGCGACTTCCAGTTCCACCAGGCGGCGGCATTGCCATCGAGACGGCCGGGGCCGGTGATGGCGATATTTTCGCAGCCACGGGCGTAGATGAGCGGCGAGTAGTTGTAGAGCTCGATGCCGCCGACACGGACGAAAACAGGCGGCAGATAATCTTCCATGACATCGCTGAACTTGATCACCGCACCCTCGGCGAGGTGGAGGTCGATGTTGCTCACGAGGTGGATTGGGCCGGTGAGCCAGACGCCGGCCGGCACGAGGACGCGGCCGCCGCCGGCATCGGCGACGGCTTTGATGGCGGCGGCGAACGCGGCGGTATTTTTCACCTCGCCGCCGGGCAAGGCGCCGTGGTCGGCGATCGTGACCACCCGAGCAGGGAAGGCAGGCCGCTGGAGCTGCGGCATCTGGAAGGGCGCCTTAATCGGTGCGATGGGCTCCGTCGGATCGTAGGCGGCAAAAACGCAGGTGGAAACCGGAGCCAGGCAGGCGACTAAGACAGCGAAGCGGGTGAGAAGAGGGTGCATAGAGGAAGAGGGAGGGAGGGAAAAAGTCGAGGGTGCCTCAAGGCCGGGCCGCGCTCGGCGCCGGCCAGATATCCAGAGCGGGTTTGACGGCGGTCGCCAGAGTAAGGTCTTCAAGTTTTACGTCACCTGCATGGTAGAGTTTTCCGCCGAGTTCGCTGGCGATGCGGACGTGGCGCAGCGTGACAGCTTCAAGCGGAAGCTCAGGCAAACCCCAGAGAATGATCGAATTTTGGGCAGCGGAGGCATCCAGGTTCTCGATCAAAATAGCCCGCCAACGCGGACTCAACGCGTTGACTGGACGCGCGACATCGAGCGAGGGGGATTTGGGCTCCTTGGGATAATAGCTGGAGATAAAGACCGGGCTTTTCACGCCGCGCATCACGAGATCGCGGTAAACGAGATGCTCGACCAGACCGCCGCGATTCCGATCCGCTTTCATGCGGATACCGCAAGTGGTGCCGTCGAAGGTGCAGCGCTCGACCAACACGTCCCGAATCCCTCCGGAGGTGTAACTGCCGATGGACATTCCGTGGCCGACACCGAATGCGCAATCGCGCACGGTGTAAGACTCGCTCAGCGGAGCGGTCCCGTCGGAAGCCGAGGGCGTGAGGATGACGATGTTGTCGTCGCCGGTGCTGATGCGACAACCGGTGATCAGATAGTTTTTTCCGGACAGGTTGAGTCCATCCGTATTGGGCGAATCGCCAGGCGCCTCCAGCATCAGGTCACGAATGCGGACCTCGCGACAAAGGCGAAGCGACACATGGGTGTTGGGCGGGTTAAGAAAAGTGACGCCGGCCAGCTCGATACGTTCGCAGCTTTCCAAATAGAGCAGCTGAGGCCGGCGCAGCGTAAGCTCCTTGGCGCGAAAAGCCCGCCACCAAGGCGCCCCCTGGCCATCGATTATTCCCTCTCCACTCAAACGAAAGTCCGTGAGGCCGGTGCCGCTCAGAAACCCCTGATAACGCTTACTGTCCGCGGGATAGTTTTCCTCGCGCGAGAGTATGCGCAAACGCACCCCCTTGGCGAGGTGCAGATCGAGTCGCGATGCCAGGCGCAAGGGTCCGGACAGATAGTCTCCGGCCGAGAGGACCAGGCGCCCGCCGCCCGCACCGGCGACCTCATCAATGGCGTGCTGAAGTTCGATCGTCACAGAACGGGGCTGATCAGCCACGACCCCCAGCTTTGCGGCCGAGAAATCGCGTTGCGGTATGCGCGGCGCCATGGGCGCAGCCCGCTCTTCGACCGCACGAAGCAAGATCGGCGTTACCCCGATAAACAGAAGCGATAGCCAAAGCAGACGGGATAGGGTGGATAGCATAAGCTGAGGCGTCGCGGTAAGAGCTGACGCAGAAAGGGGTAAGCACACCCTCTGCAGTGTTTTTATAGATGGCAAAGAACCATCGCGCGCGCATCGTTGCACTATTCAGGGCAACGATGCGCGCATGGTTATATTTGATGCGTGGCCGGATGACTCCCCAAAGTCATTCGTTAACCCCGTCGCTGCCTATTGTGGTCCCGTCTTCACACGATTGTATTTTGTGAGGAGGACTGTCTCATAGAAATTCAAACATGCCTACCCCCTCCATGTCCGCATCGCCCAAGCACTCGACCCAGCCCAACTCGGGAGGAAACTACCGGTGGACGATCTGCGCGCTGCTATTTTTCTCGGTTGCGGTAAACTACATCGACCGGCTCGTCATCGGAATCCTTAAGGGGCCGATGAGTGAAAAACTCGGCTGGAGCGATGCCGACTACGGTCACATCGCCGCAGCCTTCTCGTTTGCCTACGCCTTTGGCTATCTTTTCGGAGGGCGCTTGATGGATCGTTGGGGCGTGAAAAAGGGCCTGCCTATCTTCGTTCTTAGCTGGAGTGTGGCCGCCACCGCCCACGGCCTGTGCGGGCTCATCGACGTGCAGGCGCAGTTTCATTTGAACTATCCTTGGTTCTCCTGGGCGGAAAAAGGCCTGATCTGGGCTACTTTCGCCGCACCTCTGACCGTCGTTGGATTCATGGGGGCCCGCATCGTGCTGGGATTGACCGAAGGCGGAAACTTCCCCGGCGCGATCAAGACGGTCGCTGAATGGTTTCCGGTGCGCGAGCGGGCGCTGGCCACCGGCTGGTTTAATGCCGGCACCAATGTCGGCGCCATCATCTGTCCGCTCGTTGTGAAATGGATGTATGACCAATGGGGTTGGGAGACCACCTTCTACGCCACGGGTGTCACAGGGTTTATCTGGGTCGCCGCCTGGTATTGGATCTACGAGACGCCGGAGAAGCACAAGCGGCTCTCGCCCGCCGAGCTCGCCTACATCAAGGAAGGCCGGGGCGAAGTTGCCGTCGAAAAACGAGTCGATGTCCCCTGGCTCTCGCTCCTGCGCTACCGCGCGGTTTGGGCCTACGTGCTGGCCAGTATCTTTGCGGGGCCGGCGTGGGGCTTCTATCAGTTCTTCCTGCCTGATTTTCTTAAAAAATCATTCCATCTCGACCTCAACGCCATGGCCTGGTGGACAAGCGCGTTTTTCTTCATCGCGGCGATCGGCGGTGTGTTGGGTGGGTGGTTTGCCGGCAAATTGCTGGCGTGCGGCTGGAGCGTGAACGGGGCCCGAAAAATCGCCATGCTGGCGTGTGCCATCGCGGTGGTCCCCGTGTTCTTTGCCCCGTATGTCGACAGCGTGTGGATGGCGGTTTTGATCGTCGGCCTCGCCGGGTCCGCGCACCAGGGCTGGTCCGCCAATCTTTTCAGCATCGTTGCCGACACCATGCCCAGGCAGGCCATCAGCTCAGTCGTGGGCTTGGGCGGCTTCGTGGCTTATTTCACCGGCGGCTTCGTGAACGAATTCACCGGCCAGATCCTCCAAAAGACAGGCAGCTACGTCACGGTCTTCGCCTATTTTTCAGGCATGTATCTGCTTTCCTTGCTGCTCATCCAAATACTCGTGCCCCGCATCGGCCAGTCGTCGGCCCCTGCACCGGCCGGAACCTGAAACCAACCATGAAGCCAGTCTTAATTGGTGCCTTGATCGCTTTAGGCTTTGTCGCGTATTCACCTGCGGCCGAGGTGAGGCGAGATGTGGTTTACGGCGAGGCGGAGGGTCAAAAACTGCTCCTCGATGTGAGCGTGCCGGAGGGAAAGGGCCCCTTCCCGGTCGTGATCCTGGTTCACGGCGGCGGATGGTCTTCGGGAGACAAAGCCGGAGCTGAAAAACCCGGCTCAGGGGCCGATATCACGCCCTGGTTCGCACCGCTCACCGAGGCGGGTTTCGCCTGGGTTTCGATCAACTATCGATTGGCACCGGCAAATCGCTGGCCGGCCTGCTTGGAAGACACCCGTATGGCGGCAAACTGGGTGCGGGCGCACGCACCTGAGTTTGGCGGCGACCCGAACCGGCTCGCCTTGATGGGGCACTCGGCGGGCGGGCATCTGGCCCTGCTGGCCGCGTTGCCGGGCGAGGACGGACGCCCCTCGCCGGTCCAGGCCGTGGTCGGCTGCGCGCCGGTCTCGGATTTTGTCGCCGACACCGAGCGGCGCGGCGGACTCAGCCGCTCCTTGCAAGATCTGCTCATGCTGCCGGCGGCGATGACCCCGGAGGCAGTCGAACGCCTGCGCACGCTCTCGCCGATCACGCGGCTCGCGGCCGGTTACCCCCCCACCCTGCTCCTGCACGGTGAAATCGACAAGACCGTGCCCCTCGCACAATCGAGCGCGTTTCAGGCCCGGGCGCACGCACTGGGACTGGAGTGCGAACTTCACGTGCTGCCGGGGGCCCCCCACCGGCTCACCGAATGGACGGCGCACGATCCGGACTGGGCACGGGTTCTAACCGACTGGTTAAAAGCTCGCTTGGGTCCGCCAGTGGAAGCCGCGCCCTTGCAAGGCTCCACCACTCCCGCCTCGCCCGGCGTTGCCGCCCGGTAACGGCCACACCCATACGATGATTTCACGCACGCTGCACCCCTTCCACGCTTTCCTTCCCCTGCTCATGGCCTTTTCATCCTCCAGCGTTTTATCCGCATCACCCCTGCCGGCCGGTCCGGTGGCGACGAGCCCTGCGAAGACCGCCCCCAGCTCCCCCTGGGTGGCGGACCGGGGCGACGGCACCTACCGAAATCCAGTGCTGCACGCCGATTACTCGGATCCGGACGCGATCCGGGTCGGCGACGATTTCTGGATGACGGCGTCGAGCTTCAACCACGTTCCCGGCCTGCCCATCCTGCATTCCCGTGATCTGGTAAACTGGACGCTGGTCAACCACGCCCTGCCGGCGCTGGTGCCGGCGGAACACTTCACCAAGCCGCGCCACGGCGAAGGCGTATGGGCTCCGGCGATCCGTTACCATGACGGTCGTTTCTGGATCTTCTACCCCGACCCCGACTTCGGCCTCTACGTCATCACCGCGACCGATCCACGCGGACAATGGAGCGCACCGGCGATGCTGAAAGCCGGTCGCGGGCTGATCGACCCCTGCCCTTTCTGGGACGACGACGGCCGGGCCTGGCTGATCCACGGCTGGGCCAAGAGCCGCGCCGGGATATGCAACCGTCTTACCCTGAACGAAATGACACCCGACGGCACCCGCCTGCTCGACGAAGGCAAGGTCGTGATCGACGGCGACCTCCTCACCGGATGGCGCACCGTGGAGGGGCCCAAACTCTACAAGCGCGACGGCTGGTATTACGTTTTCGCCCCGGCGGGTGGCGTGGGTGAAGGCTACCAGGCGGTGTTTCGGTCGCGCGATATCCGCGGACCCTACGAAAACCGCATCGTGCTCGCGCAAGGCGCCACGCCCATCAATGGCCCGCACCAAGGCGCGTGGGTGAGCACCCCAAGCGGACAGGACTGGTTCCTGCACTTTCAGGAAATGCCCGCCCATGGCCGCGTGGTGCATTTGCAACCCATGCGCTGGCTCAAAGACGGCTGGCCGGTCATGGGCGACGACACCGACGGCGACGGCACCGGAGAGCCCGTGCTCACGCACGCCAAACCGGACACCGCCTCCCAACCGGCGTGCGAGCCCGCGACGGGCGACCGCTTCGACGGCGAAAAGCTCGGCCTGCAATGGCAGTGGCAGGGCAATCCCGGCGCCGACTGGGCAAAGCTTCGCGGCGGAGCGTCTCCGTCGCTGCGCCTCCGCGCGGTGACGATGCCTCAGCCGGATTCGCTCTGGATGGCGACCAATCTGTTGATGCAGAAGATACCCGCTCCGGCGTTTAGCGCGGAGGTGACGCTGCGCTTGCACGCCGACGAGTCCGGCCATCAGGCCGGCCTCATCGTATTCGGTTATGACTACGGCTGGATCGGCCTGAGACGCACTCAAACCGGCGGCACGGAACTCGTGCAGGTGATGTGCCCTCACGCAGACAAAGCAGGCAAGGAAACCGTGATCGCAAAAACGGAGTGGGCGTCTGATCGTTCCGTGAACCTGCGCGTTTCCATGGACAAGACGCTGGCTTGCCGTTTCGCCTACCGCGATGCGGGCGCGACTGGTGCCTTTACGCCCTTTGGCGAAACATTCCAGGCCAGCTCAAGCCGTTGGGTAGGCGGGAAAGTCGGCCTGTTTTGCGCGGCATCCGCAGGCTCAAACCCCGACGGTGGATACGCCGATTTCGAGAGCTTCACCGTCAGCCGCTGAGGCGCGGGCACCGGGAGCAAACGCTCCCGGTGAAACTGAATGCGCGTTCAACCCAAATGCATCTGTGAAACGACGGCTTCCCGGTGATCCCCCCGAGGGAGTTCCAGGCGGCTGATTTGATAAAACCCGGCCTGGCTCCTTTGGCTTGGCGCCGAGAAATGTTGAAAAGTTTAAGTTGAAATTGAAATGATGCCGATAATGAACCCACGGCTTCTTTTCCTGTTTCCAATCACAGTTTGCGCGCTGACGAATTTGGTTTACGCGCAAAAAGGCCCTAAAAAGCCTGTTTCCGCAGACGCCATCTATTCAGGGGGTAATATTCTCACCATGGTCGGCGACGAGCCGCACTATGCGGAGGCGCTGGCCGTGAAGAATGGACGGATTCTCATGGTGGGCACAAAGTCGGACGCGCAGCGATCCCAAGGCCCAGCGACCAAGGTGATCGACCTGGGTGGAAAGACGCTGCTCCCCGGCTTTATTGACGCCCATGGACACATCGTCGATTACACCCTGCGGGGAAACTCACCCGACCTCAGCCCGCCCCCGGTCAGCGATGTCAGTTCTATTGAGCAACTCGTAGCCAAGATGAAGCCTTACGTCGCCGCGAACCCGCCGGCGGCAGGTAAAATAGCGTTCGGCTTGGGCTACGACGACAGCCTTTTGGCGGAACGGCGGCACCCCACGCGCGCCGATCTCGACCGCATCAGCCAGGAGATTCCGATTCTGGTCACGCACGTCTCCGGCCACATTGTGGCGGTGAACAGCAAGGCGATGGAACTGGCCAAGATAACCAAGTCCACGCCCGATCCGATGGGTGGCCTTATCCAGAAGGATACGCAGACCGGCGAACCCAACGGCGTATTTGAGGAGCAAGCCGGCCAGATCTTCGTGCCCTTGCTTGCGGTGCCCTCGACAGACGCACGCGTCCAGTCGCTGGACGAGTTGATGCGCTGGTATGCCAGCTTCGGCATCACCACGGCCGAGGATGCCATTTCCAGTCCCCAGAATATCGCCATCCTGCTTCAGAAACGGAAGCAGGCGGACAGGCCGCTGATTGACATCGTTTCCTATCCTATGTGGGCGATCTTCAACGATGTGCTCTCGGGGAAGAAAAAGTTGGATATCGATTACACGCCGCCGAATTTTGATGGTTGCGCCCACTGGGATGCCAGCGATCTGCCAAAGACCCGCGGCGGCGCAGACATCGACCGAAGCACCCGCGAAAAGGTTGGTGTGTATGTCAACGGCATCAAGTTTGCCGGGATCAAGATCACTGGCGACGGAGCTCCCGTGGGCAAAACAGCGTATCTGACCAAGCCCTACCTCAACCCGCCCCATGGCCAGCCCGCCGATTATCGGGGCTACCCGACTTTGCCGCAGGAAGACCTGGATAAGTGGTTCGACGCCGCCTACCAAAACCACATCCAGATCGTCATGCACTGCAACGGGGACGCCGCGGCGGACATGATGATAGCCGCTGTTCGCAAAGCGGTCACTCAATACGGGAAGAAAGATTTGCGGCCGGTGATGATCCACTCGCAGTTCATCCGGCACGATCAGGTTGAGACGATGAAGGAGCTGGGCATCATCCCCAGCTTCTTCACTTCGCATACGTTTTATTGGGGGGATTGGCACCTCAACGAAACCGTGGGGCGCGAGCGGGCCTTTGGGATGAGCCCCATGAACTACGCGCACTCGCTGGGCATGAAATTCACGAACGCCGCGGATAGTCCCATCGTGCCGCCGAGCATTCTGGACCTCGTCTGGACGGCCGTGAACCGGGTCAGTCGCAGCGGAGTGGTGGTGGGGCCGGATGAGCGAGTGTCACCCTACGTCGCCCTCAAGTCCGTCACTGACTACGCCGCCTTCCAGCACTTCGAGGAGCGTTCCAAGGGAACCCTTGAAGCAGGGAAAATGGCCGATCTGGTGATGCTCGAAAAGAATCCGCTGACGGTAGACCCGATGACGATCAAGGACATCAAAGTGATCGAAACCATCAAGGGTGGTAAGAGCATCTACAAAGCAACCTCACGCTGATGCGGCCAATTCATCCGTGAAGCGGCGACTTCCTGGTGCTCACCCCGTGGGCGTTGCAGGCAGCCCCGATTTGATAAAACCCGGCCTGACTTCTCTAGCATCAGGGCGGCCTAGCTCTTTCTCGGTGCGGCCTACTCACTCAGGCTAATTTATAAAACCGTTCACGTCACCACTCTTATAAGTCGACCTTTTTCAACGTTTCTCGGCCAGACCCCTTTGGGTTTGGGCTTGCGAGCGGAGGTATGATCCGGACCTAGGTTACAAACTGTCCGGAGACATAGGTGACACTTTATCGAGATAGATTTGGTAGTCGAGGCTGGTTGTGGTGGAGGTGGCGGAGCGATCCGGAGGTCGGGCGATGTAGGCCGGAGGCCGGAATCGCCCGACCTCCGGATCGAAGACAAGGTTGCCGAGGTGGACATTGGCAAAGTGAAGTTCAGTCGCACCTTCGCAGTTGTAGTGAAGAGCGACTTGTTTACCGGCAAAGACCTCTCCGACATGGTAGTTGTGGCCCTCGTGGTGAAGGTGGCCGCTAGTGGATACGGTCTTAACCAGCCAACCGGCGGGATAGACCAACGGTCTGTCATCCTCGTTGAGACGACGGACGCTGGGTTGGTAAAACGAGGCGGGAGTGCGTTGGCCAAGCGACTCGTGCGGACGCTCGTGGTTGAACTCATGGCGCCAACGCTCGAAGCGCCGTTGCTGGGCAGGGAGATTGACCGAGGGTGGCGTGGTGGCCTCGGCTTTGAGATCGCGGTGCATACGCTCATGCGAGCCGTTGTCTTGGGGGGAAGCGGGGCGGCTGAACTCCACCTCGATGCCTTGCTCAACCCACCAGGCACTCAAAGCCGAAAGCCGGCCCAATCCATAGGAAGCAAAGGGTGAACCGAGGTCGCAGTGTATCACCTCCGGCAGCCCATGGTGGCGCATCAGGCCTCGAAACACTTGATGGGTTCCCTTGCATTGCTGATTGGGCAGGGCATCGACGCAGAAGATGTAGTGGCTGTAGCGGTCGCAGACGGTGAGCGGATCGCAACGCTGTCCGTTACCGAGTAAGAACCAGCCCTTGAAATCCGCCGTCCAGACGTGGTTCGGTTGGGTCGCCTCGGTGCAGCCATGCGCATCGACTTGGTAAACACCGGGACGACGGCGACGACGCACGCTCAGGCCGTGCCGGCGCAGCATCTCGGCAATCGTGCTGCACGCCGGCGGTGCTGAAATCCCGTGCTTGGTCTCCAGCACTACCCGCAGCTTCTTCGGGCCCCAGGTGCGATGCAACCTGCGCTCGGCCAGGATCAAAGCGGTGATCGCCTCGTCGGTGCGCGCCGGACTGTGCAACGGTCGCGAGGTTCGTGGTGCGAGGGCCTTGAACCCGCCTGACGCGTAACGCTCAAGGTGCTTGTAGGCGGTCTTGCGACTGATGCAAAACTGGCCGCACAGCTCCGTCAGCGTAAAACGCTCGGTCTGGGCCAGGGTGACGAATCGGAGGGCTTCTTCCATCGGGGTGGTTGTTTTCCAGGGCATAGCCCAGAAAGTGTAACCTATGTCCCCGGACAATCTGTCACCTAGGTCTCCGGATCATACCGGATTTAGAGGTGGTCTAAAGAAATTATTAGCATCCACATCATATGTATAAATATCCTATTACCTTGCTGATCGCTTTAGCGTCTGTTGGCAGTGCCTTCGCCGGCGCTTTTACCACCGGGGATTTGGTGGTCGAGCGTGTTGGCAGCGGTAACGCCACATTGTCGGGCGCGGCCACGGCCGTAGCGGTTCTTGAATTCAACACTTCTGGGACTGCCATTCAAACCATTAACCTTCCCACATCGGGCACCAATCAGGTTACTGATTCCGGAGCGGCTGGGGGCCAAGGCTACCTTAATTACTACAATGGTAACATCGCGATCCCGGGCTACAATGCGAGCTATGGAACTGCACCGGTTACAAGCGGTAATACAAAAGTTTCTACAATTATCGGTTTGGATGGAAACGTCGCCAGCCGGACTCTTTTTCCCACGGGAGGGCCTTCCGGGACTCCGCCGTCCCCGTTTAGTGGCAGTAATTTCCGCAGTGTAGTTCCAACTAGCGCCACTACTTTTTACGCAACGGGAGTTTCAACTGGCACTCCCAACACCGGTGGTGCCTGGTATTATGACGGATCGGCTTTCACCCAAGTTAGCTCGACGGCTACGGGACAGCCTACAAATCTGCGTAACGTCGGTATCTATGGTGGGCAACTTTTTGCGACAAGTGCAGCTACTACCGGTTATGGACTCTGGTCCATAGGCACGGGGACACCTACTGCCAGTGGGCAGACTAGTTCGCTCATCATCGACACGGGAACGAATTCCAGTCCCTACGAATTTGTGCTATTTGATACAAATGCCGACACCGTCCTCGATACTGCATTTATCGCGGACGACCGCACAGTGACTGGGGGCGGTCTTCAAAAATGGACTTTGAGTAATTCGACTTGGTCCAATGTTTATAGTTTGTTCGTGGGTCCGAGTGGAAACCTTAGCTCTACTACAGGAGTTGGCTTTGCTGGGCCTCGCGGGCTCGCGGGCAGTTATGATCTCGAGACTGGTGCTTTTTCCCTGTATTTGACCACTACACAACTTAACGATAATAAATTGATTAAGATTATTGATTCTGGGTCTACGCCCACCAGCTACACGGAGTTGGCCAACGCTGGAGTCAATTATGCATTCCGCGGGGTAGATTTAATAGCTTCCCCCATCCCCGAGCCTTCCACCTATGCCGCGATCCTGGGCGGCGTAGCGCTATTTGGCGTCGCCGCTCGTCGCCGTCGCTCGGTTTGAGCGGGGTCCAGCGAATCGATTTAATTTAGGCAAAGGCCGGCGAGGATTTCCTCCCCGGCCTTTTTTTGCGCACAATCCGAAGGGGTCGGTATGATCCGGAGACCTAGGTGACAGATTGTCCGGGGACATAGGTTACACTTTCTGGGCTATGCCCTGGAAAACAACCACCCCGATGGAAGAAGCCCTCCGATTCGTCACCCTGGCCCAGACCGAGCGTTTTACGCTGACGGAGCTGTGCGGCCAGTTTTGCATCAGTCGCAAGACCGCCTACAAGCACCTTGAGCGTTACGCGTCAGGCGGGTTCAAGGCCCTCGCACCACGAACCTCGCGACCGTTGCACAGTCCGGCGCGCACCGACGAGGCGATCACCGCTTTGATCCTGGCCGAGCGCAGGTTGCATCGCACCTGGGGCCCGAAGAAGCTGCGGGTAGTGCTGGAGACCAAGCACGGGATTTCAGCACCGCCGGCGTGCAGCACGATTGCCGAGATGCTGCGCCGGCACGGCCTGAGCGTGCGTCGTCGCCGTCGTCCCGGTGTTTACCAAGTCGATGCGCATGGCTGCACCGAGGCGACCCAACCGAACCACGTCTGGACGGCGGATTTCAAGGGCTGGTTCTTACTCGGTAACGGACAGCGTTGCGATCCGCTCACCGTCTGCGACCGCTACAGCCACTACATCTTCTGCGTCGATGCCCTGCCCAATCAGCAATGCAAGGGAACCCATCAAGTGTTTCGAGGCCTGATGCGCCACCATGGGCTGCCGGAGGTGATACACTGCGACCTCGGTTCACCCTTTGCTTCCTATGGATTGGGCCGGCTTTCGGCTTTGAGTGCCTGGTGGGTTGAGCAAGGCATCGAGGTGGAGTTCAGCCGCCCCGCTTCCCCCCAAGACAACGGCTCGCATGAGCGTATGCACCGCGATCTCAAAGCCGAGGCCACCACGCCACCCTCGGTCAATCTCCCTGCCCAGCAACGGCGCTTCGAGCGTTGGCGCCATGAGTTCAACCACGAGCGTCCGCACGAGTCGCTTGGCCAACGCACTCCCGCCTCGTTTTACCAACCCAGCGTCCGTCGTCTCAACGAGGATGACAGACCGTTGGTCTATCCCGCCGGTTGGCTGGTTAAGACCGTATCCACTAGCGGCCACCTTCAC
Organism: Verrucomicrobia bacterium IMCC26134; assembly: GCA_000972765.1. Taxonomy (GTDB): domain Bacteria; phylum Verrucomicrobiota; class Verrucomicrobiia; order Opitutales; family Opitutaceae; genus IMCC26134_A. The sequence continues at coordinate 3,287,068 of CP011265.1, forward strand.
CACGAGGGCCACAACTACCATGTCGGAGAGGTCTTTGCCGGTAAACAAGTCGCTCTTCACTACAACTGCGAAGGTGCGACTGAACTTCACTTTGCCAATGTCCACCTCGGCAACCTTGTCTTCGATCCGGAGGTCGGGCGATTCCGGCCTCCGGCCTACATCGCCCGACCTCCGGATCGCTCCGCCACCTCCACCACAACCAGCCTCGACTACCAAATCTATCTCGATAAAGTGTCACCTATGTCTCCGGACAGTTTGTAACCTAGGTCCGGATCATACCGGCCGTGTCTGCGCACAATCCGAAGGGGTCTGGCCGAGAAACGTTGATTATTGTGGGCAACTACAAATCGCTTAAGGGCTGGGGAGTCGGTGCATTTGCTATTCGTCGTTCCCGATTTGGAGCCAGGTGTCCCTATACTGAAAATGCAGGGCTTTGCAGTAATCACATGCACTCTTCGTGGGTGGACGGTGCGGGCATGGAGGCGAGTAAGGCGGAGCTTCGGTCTTTTGAAATCCGCGACCTGCGTTGCCCCCCATAACGCGATTTATACCGTTTAAGGTTCAATCCCGGTCTTGTGTGGCAACGGCCGTGCCGGCCGTGTCTGCGGCTTCGGAACGCGCCCGACACGGGCGTGGCTACAAGATCAGCTGGCGGCCTGAAAAGGGGCTCAGGGGAGGAGCGGGTTCCAGGCATCGGCTCCGGCCAGCACCGCTGGCGCGGTGAGGGTGGCGGCATCGGCTTCGCTGAGGGGCTTGGCCCAAGGGGCGCGGGCGGTGGCGTTCGCACCCGGGCCGGTGCTGGCGTAGTCGGCGTAGAAAGTCGTGAGCTCGGCGGCGGGTTTGCCCCAGTTATGCCAACCTTCGGCGCGCACGGCGGCGCTCAGCTCGGTGCGGAGAAAGACGGTGCGCGCATAATTGCGCCAAGGGCGGCCGAGGTAGGTTTTAACACCCTCGTCGGCAGTGACGCGGCAATCGGCGAAAACGTAACCGTGGGGCGTGCCCTCGGGCGTGCTGGCGGCGGTGAGGTAGCCGTCGCGCAAGGCGTGGATCTCGCAGCGGGCGAAATAGGCGGTGGCGCCGCCAAAGATAAAATCCACGTGGCCTTCGATGTAACAGTCCTCGAAGTAGTGGCGGCCACGATTGAGCAGCATCGTATCTTGCCAGCCGAGGAAACGGCAGCGGCGGAAAACGAGACGGTCTCCGTCAGCGCGGAGAGCGAGAGCCTGGCCGACCGGACCGGCGGTGTTGGCCAGGGTGAGGTTTTCCCAGACCATGCCGTCGCCGTCGATCTGGACGGTCGGGGTGGCGAAGGTGCCGATGGGGTTGCCATCGAGGCCGATGAGGCCGGCGTGCAAATCGAACGCGATGATGGTGGTGGCGTGGTCTTCGCCGCGCACGAGGATGCGCCCGCGCTCGCGTTGCACGTAGATGCGCTCGCGGTAGGTGCCGGGTTTGACCTGGATGACCCAGCGAGGGTCGCTGGCGCCGGTGCGCAGAGGCGCCTTGGAGATCGCCTCCTGCAGGGAGGTGTAATCGCCAGAGCCGTCGGCGGCGACGGTGGCGTCGGGCGCGGGCGGAGAGGAGCCGGGGGCGAGAAGCAGGGGGCGAGGAGCCAGGAGCGAGGACACGATGCTGGCGGCGTCGGGTCGAAGGAAGGATGCGAAGGGCAGTTTCAGACGGATGATCTCGGCGGCGGCGAGGGCGGCGACGCGGCGGGCGCCGTAGTCGGAGTAGTGGGTGTCGTCCCTCAACTCTTTGGTGACGGAGGCCAGTTCGCCGGGGGTGAACCAGAGGTGGAGTTTTTTAGAGCCCTCGACGCCGAGGGAGCGCTCGAGTTCGGTGGTGAGGTTTTCCAGTTCGAGGAGCGGGACTTTTTCATCGGCGGCGAGGGCGCGGACGACGTCGGGGTAGTCGCCATGGGTGGGAATAAGTTCGGCTGCGTCATTCCATTTGCGGCGGGCGACCGAGGTAGCGAGCACGGGATGGGCGCCGTGGGCGCGGGTATCCTTGACGAAACGGAGCAAATTGTCGCGGTAGGCACCGTGCGGATCGGTGCCGACGGCGGGCTTGTCGATTTTCTCGTCGTTGTGGCCGAACTGGATGATGACCCAGTCGTCCGGCTGGAGTTTGGCGACGACGGCATCCCAGCGTTTTTCGTTGATGAAGGATTTGGTGCTGCGGCCGTTCTGGGCGTGGTTGTCCACCACGGCGGGCGGGACCACGAGTTCGCGGAAGAGCTGGCCCCAGCCGCGCTCGGGGTAATCGAGCCTCGGCTTGTCGGACATGGTGGAGTCGCCGACCAGGTAGACGGTCGGAGCGGCCGTGAGGCAGAGGGCAATGCCAAGAAAAACGATCAGCAGACGGAGGGGGGATGCAGACATACGAAAAAATCTCAGCTCCGGGAGGAGGACTTGCCGTCGTCGCCGCGGTGGAGACGCTTCATCCAACCGGCGTAGTTGGTTTTCAACAACGAAGCCGCGCTGCCATTGTAGTAACCGTAACCGGCGCGACGCTCGCGCTCGATCTCGGACAGGGCGTAACGGATGACCTTGTCGCGCCCGATGAAGATGGGGCGGTCCGTGCCCAGTTCGTAAAAGCGCGCCCAGAGGACGGGGGCCTCGGGATCGGGCACGACGCGCCGGTCTTTTTTGCCTTCGGAGTCCTTGCAGGTCTCGTAGCGCAGACCGGTGATTTTCACTTTCTCGAACCAGGCCACTGCGCCATCGACGGCGGCGATGACCTCGGGCGAAGGCTGTTCGATCTCCATGAGAAATTTCACGATGCCGACACTCTCTCCACCGGACAAAGAGGGCGGCTCGAAGTTGCGCGCCCAGGCAGGGGCAAAGGTGGTCTCGTCGTGCTGGGCGCACCAGACGGTGAGCTTGCCGTCCTCCTTCACCTGGGTGTGGAGGATGCAATCGATGCCCTTGGCGACGGCGGAGGAGGCGCGGGCGCGGCGGTCGGCGTCGACGAAGGCGAAGGGTGGCTCATTTTTGGCGGCGTCGCGCAGGAGCGTGAGCACGTTGACCATCGCGTTGTCGTTATAGGTGATGTGGGTGTAGTAACCCTTCTTCAGCGGGTAATACTGGGGCCAGCCGCCGTTCGGGTATTGGGCGGCGAGGACGTAGTCGAACCCGTGCTCGAACGCGGCGCGGTATTTCTTGTCTCCGGTGGCGGTGACGATGCGGGCGAGGAAACGCAGCGGCGTGGTGGTGGCGTTGTTGTCGATCGTGGCGGCGCGGTGATCCATCGCGTGATCAGCCAGAAACTCGTCAGAGGGCGGGTCGGAGAAGTCGGTGTTCTTCGGCCAACCGCCGGACTCGGTCTGGTATTGAAGCACGCTGTCGGCCATGCCGCGGGCCTCGGCGGTGGAATACCAGGCGGCAGGCTGACGCAGGGCGCGGTTCCAATTCACCTGAGCCTGGAGAAGCAGCGGGGCGCAGGCGAGCAAGGCGAACGCAATACGAAGAAGTGGCGCCATGGAGGGGAGGATGGGGGAAACAGAAAGGCGGGTAGCGCCTGAGCGGCTACCCGCCAGAAGCGGGCACGCTTAGGTGGACCGCATTTCCACCGTGGCGAGCTTGGGCGCGAGCATATGCAGGATCAGCAAGGCGAGCAGGTAGGCGGAGGCCGCGATGGCGAAGAGAGGCACATAGCCGCCGGTGTTGATGATCTTGCCAACATTGCCGGCGAGCAGGGCACCACCGAGGCCACCCGCGAGGCCGCCGATGCCGACCACGCTGCCGACGGCGCGGCGAGGGAACTGGTCGGAGACAGTGGTGAAGAGATTGGCGCTCCAGCCCTGGTGGGCGGCGGTGGCGAGCGCGATGAGGCCGATGGCGAGCCAGATGTTGCTGGTCATGGATGCAAACACGATGGGCACTACGCAGCTGGCGCAGATGAGCATGGTGACCTTTCGGGCCTTGTTGACCGACCAGCCCAGACCGATGAAGCGGGTGGCCAGCCAGCCGAAGAACACACTGCCGCCGTCGGACACGAGGTAGATGACGAGGAAAGGCAGACCGACCTGCTTGAGGTCGAGCTTGGTTTCGAAGACGGCGTTGCTATTGAAGAAAGTCGGCAGCCAGGTGAGATAGAACCACCAGATTGCATCGGTCATGAACTTGGGGATAGCGAATGCCCAGGTGGCGCGGTAGGAGACGAGCTCGCGCCATTTTGCGGGCTTGCCTGCGTCGGCCGGGCCATCCTGGCGGATGTGGGCGAGTTCCTCGGGCGAGAGTTTCGGATGCTGCTCGGGGGAGCGGTAGATGGAAAGCCACCAGAAGAGCACGAAGGTGCCGACGGCTCCGGTGACGATGAACGAGGCGCGCCAACCCCAGTGGGAGATGATAAAGGGCACGCAGATTGCGGTGAGAATAATGCCGACATTGGCCCCGGCGTTGAAAATGCCGGTGGCGAAGCTGCGTTCCTTTTTGGGGAACCACTCTGAGACGGTCTTGATGGCCGAGGGGAAATTGGTCGCCTCACCCACGCCGAGCAGGCCGCGGGCCCAAGCCATGCCGGGGACGGAGTGCACGAGGCCGTGGAGCACGGCGGCCAAGCTCCAGCCGCCGATGCCCACCGCGTAGCCGCGGCGGATGCCGATACGATCGATCATGTAGCCGGCGAGCAGGAAGCCGAAGGCGTAGCAGTATTTGAAGATGGCATCGAGGAAGCTCATCTTCTCGCGGAAGAGGGCCATGTGTGCTTCGGTGAGCGGTTGGTCGAGCGGTAGATCCAGCATCTGATGCCGGAAAGTGGTATCCAGCATGGTGAACGAAAACACATTGCGATCAATGTAGTTGATCGTGGTGGCGAGGAAGAGCACGGCGCAGATGCGCCAGCGGAAACGACCGAGCGGGGTGGATGAACTCATGGGTAAAGGAAGAGAGGGTGACGGAGCGGGGTGAAGGAGAATGGGGGGCTGTAAGCGCCGGCTTATGCAGAGTGACTCTGTTGCAGCAGACGCGCTGCCGGGCTTATTCGGGCGGACTTCTCAGATCGGTTCAGGGTTTGGCGGCGGGGGCTGGGACGGAGTTTTTTCCCGGTTTCAGGTTAGCGGGGGTGAGGGTGACGTTGCGAAGGGTGATGTTGCCGGCCCCCTGCACGACTTCGGACTGGGTGAGCCCCTTGAAGATGGAGTCGTTGATACGGATATCATCCACGGTGGCACCAGGGAAGCTGCGAATGTAGAGCACGCGAGGGGCGGCGGTGGCCGTGACGCGGTCGAGCTGGACGTTGCGGACAGTGGGCATGAAGGCTCCGTTCGCACCCTCCTCGTAAAGCAGGTCGATGGTGATGACGGCCTCCACGACCTTGCCGATCTGGACGTCGCGCATGAACACGTTTTCAAGGACGCCCCCGCGCACGGCGTTGTTTTTGAAACGCAGGGCGCGGTCGAGGTCGGGACTGTCCATGGTGCAGTTTTCGACGAAGACATTGCGGATGTTGCCGGAGCACTCGGACCCAAGCACGACGCCGCCGTGGCCATCCTTCATGGTGCAACCGCGCACGACGAGATTTTCGGAGGCGATGGGCACGCGGCGGCCGTCGCCATTGCGGCCGGACTTGATGGCGATGCAGTCATCGCCGCTGTCGAAGAGGCAGTTCTCGATCAGAACATCGCGGGAGGACTCGGGGTCGCAACCGTCGTTGTTGCTACCATGGGAACGGATGGTGAGGCCGCGGACGGTGACGTTGGTGCAGAAGGTCGGATGAATGACCCACATCGGAGAGCGGAGGAGGGTGACGCCCTCGATGAGGACGTTTTTGCAGCGGTAGGGCTGGACGAAGTTGGGGCGCAGAAAAGAGCCGTCGCCAAAGACGCGCTGCTCGACGGGGGTGTCGGTCTCGGCGAGGGCGACGAGACGGTCGCGGGCGATTTTTTGTTTCTGGGCGGCTCCCTGGCCCTTTTTGTTCCAGCTCCACCAGTCGTCGAGGGTGGCGCCGCCGTCGAGCGTGCCCTCGCCGGTGACGGCGATGTTTTCCTGCTCAAAGGCGTAGATGAGGGCGGAGTAATTCATCAGCTCCACGCCTTCCCAGCGGGTGCGGACGATGGGGTAGTCGGCGGGATTGGTGGAGAAAAGCAGGGTGGCGTCCTTGGAAACGTGGAGGTTGACGTTGCTCTTCAGGTGGATGGCGCCGGTGCGCCAGATGCCGGCGGGCACGACGACGCGACCGCCTCCGGCATCATGCGCGGCCTGGATGGCGGCGGCGATGGCGGCGGTGTTCAAGGCGTCGGCTTTCGCGCCGAAATTGGTGATGGGGAAATCACGATCCGGGAAAGTCGGGGCCTTGATACGGGCGAGGACCTTGTCGTAGTCCTGCCAGCCGCGGGCCTGAAAGCCGGGTCCGGCGTCGTCGGTGGACCGAGCGGTCGGGGCGCGGAGAATTTGCTCCAATTCAGCACCCGTGGAAATGAAGGGGCCGACGCCCTTGTGGTCGTTGGCGATGACGGGCTCGCTGATGTAGTAGGCGAAGGAACCGTCGCGCGGGTGGTTGTTCTTGCCCATGCCGCCGAGGCCGGCGACCTCGCAGCACTGGATGAGGCTGACCGCGCCATTGGCGTCGGTGCGGACAAGATGCTGGATCATACCGGAGTAACTCTTGAGCAGCGCCGGCAGATATTTTGAACGGGAGAGATAGCCGCGATTGATGCCCTTGGCCAACGAGTAGTTGAACATGGCGGTGGCAGTGCCTTCGAGATAGTTGCCTTCGCGCGAGCCCTGGTCGGTGACCTGCCACCAGCAGCCGGTGGCGGGATCTTGCCAGCGGGCGATACCGGTGGCGACGCGGTCGAGAATCTCGGTGATTTTTTCGACATCGGGATGGGTGACCGGCAGGTATTCGAGGGTGTCAACCAGCGCCATGGCATACCAGCCGACGGAGCGGCTCCAGAAGCTGGGAGAGAGGCCGGTCGTTTTATCGGCCCAAGGCTGGGTGCGGGCCTCGTCCCAGGCGTGGTGATGAAGCTGCTTATCGGCATTCCAACCGTGGCGATCCATGAGGATGAGCTGCTTCGCCACATCGTCGTAGAGGGCGGACTCGTTGAAGGTCTGGGCGTAGTGGGCGAGGAATGGCGACGCCATGAAAAGACCATCCAGCCACATCTGGTTTGGATAGCGCTGCTTGTGCCAGAAACCGCCCTCACTGGTCCGGGGGTGGTTGCGCATCTGCTCGCGCAAGGTCTCGATGGCGGTGCGCAGCGCGGGCGAACGGTCGCCCTCTTCCCAGGCGAGGACGAGGACTTTGCCCGGGGCGACGAGGTCGATGTTGTATTCGTCTTTACGATACCCGGCGATGGAACCATCAGCGCCGACGAAGGAAGTGGCGGTGCGCGCGCCGTAAATGCCAAAGGACGGGTCGCCCGTCTGGGCGGAAAGGCGCATCAAGGACAGGCCGACGAGCGGGGCGGTGTAGGACCACTTGGCTTCGGGGTTGGTGTCGTGGAACATGCGCTCCCCCTTGCGCGTCATCTCCGAGCGGGCCATGCGGACGGACCATTCGAGCGGGGTGGAGTCGCCGAATTTCTGCGCCGCCGGGGTCGCAGGAGCGGCCGGAGATGCGGCGTGAAGGAACGGACAAACCAAGACCAGGGGTAATAGAAAACGGCTGAGTGATATCATGATGGGATAAGGGGAAGATGCTTAGGGGGCGACAGAGAGAGAGACGGTGACGGGAGAGCGGGCGCGGGCGGATTCGGCGGCGACGCAGGCAAGCCACTCGGCCTGGCTGGCGAACTGGCCGCTGCGGTCCCAACCAGCGCCGGCGAGGTAGCGGAGGGGCTGGTTGGGGGCCACCTTCGCGAGGATGAGCTGGTTAAGCGAATCCTCGGCAAAGCCGGAAAAAGCCGCGGGGTCGACAACCACGATGGCGGTGCCGAGCGAGCCATTGGTCTTTTGCACAATCCATTGGGCGAGACTGCCGGCGGCGGCGGCTGGCGTGAGAGTGACGACGGGCTCCTGCTTTTTATCGGCGGAGTTTTTATTCAAACCAATGGCGACGGTGAGCGTATCAACCTTGGCCGCGGCGAAGATGCTTTCGATCTGATCGAGATTGCGGCCGGCATCGACCGTGAAGCGCTTGGTCTCGGAGACAAAGACTCCGCCGGCATCCCAGGTATCGTAGGTGAGTTCGAAGATCGCACGCACCGGGCCGTTGGCCAGGACACGGGCGGTCTTGTAATTGCTACTCACATACAAGCGGGAGCCGTCCCAGATGCCCAGACCGCCGCAGCCGCGGGAGGCGGAGACACCATACATGTCCATGCCCTCGCCCTCGTCCTTGTGGTAGTGGTCGTGGCCTTTGTTATACCAGCGATCGACGATGGGGTAGCTGACCCGCTTGCACCAGAGATCGAGACCGCTGGTAACGAGCACCTCTTTGCCGCTGCCAGGGGAGGCCGGGGCGGCAAGCGAAGGACCGTAGGTGCGATGGGCGATGCGGTCGTTTTCCCAGGCGAAATCATCCAGGCGTTCGGGCACGGCACGGGCGAAAGCCTTGATCGGAAAAGGCGGTGAAACGGCGTCGGTCTGCTCGACGGTGAAGACGGCGGATTTTTCCCCGGTGGCGAAATCGTGCTGGAAAATGAGTTCACCGTAGGCGGCACCTACCCGATCCGGGTCCTTGGCCTGGGGCGCGACATTGGTGACCTGATAAGGCAGGATACGGCCGGAGGCATCGCGCACGGCAATCTTTTGCACGAGGGCATGAGGCAGGGCGCGATTTACCTCGGCCCAGGGCACGGTGATGGTCTCGGACGGACGCGCCAGGGCGAGATCGTGCGAGACGGTGACGACGAGTTTTTCCGAGGCGCTGACGGGCAGCGCGAACAAGGCGGCGAGCGCCAGCGAGGCGAGGAGGTTGCGTGGAGGCATGGGTGGGGCGGGAAGAACGACAGAAAGCAGACGGAACGGGATCAGCGGGCGAGCCAGCCGCCGTCCACGGCAAGGATGTGGCCGTGCACATAGTCGGAGGCGGGGGAAGCCAGGAATACGACGGCGCCGGCGAGGTCGGCTGATTCACCCCAGCGGGCGGCGGGAATGCGATCGAGGATGGCCTGATTGCGCACGGGGTCGGCGCGGAGCTGGGTGGTGTTGTCGGTCGCCATGTAACCGGGAGCGATGGCGTTGACGTTGATGCCCTTGGCGGCGAGCTCGTTGGCCATGAGGCGGGTCAGACCGGCGAGGGCACTTTTGGAGGCGGTGTAGGAGGCGACACGCACGCCGCCCTGAAAGGAGAGCATGGAGGCGGTGTGGATGATCTTGCCGCGTCGGTTTTGCGCGATCCAGAGCGAGGCGATACGTTGGCTGAGGCGGAAGGGGGCGGTGAGGTTGGTTTCAAGGACCTCGTCCCAGTCGGTCATGGAGAACTCGGTGAAGTTGGCGCGACGGATGGTGCCGCCGTTGTTGACCACGATATCGGGCAGCGGGAGCGAGTCGCCCAAGGCGGCGCAGAGCCGCTCGATCGAGGGACGACTGGCCTGGTCGGCGGAGAAAGTGAAGGCCTTGCGCCCGGCGGCTTCGACGAGCTTGGCGGTGGTGGAGAGATCGCCGCGTGCCACCAGGATCACGTCGGCTCCGGCTTGAGCGAGGGCGGCAGCCATGGCGGCCCCGAGGCCGCGCGAGGCTCCGGTGACAAGGGCGGTTTTACCGTCGAGGCGGAAGGAATCGAGGATCATGGGAAGAAAAGGCAATGAGGGAGCAGCGAGAGTCAGGAAAGGGATCAGCGCAGGTCGGCGACGGGCGCGGGGTCCATGTCGGCGAAAGCCTGATTCTCGCCGCCCATGCCCCAGACGAAGGCGTAGTTGGAAGTGCCTGCGCCGCTGTGGATCGACCACGGCGCGGAGAGCACCGCCTCCTCATTGCGCACGACGAGGTGACGCGTTTCCTGAGGTTGCCCCATGAAGTGCATGACCGCCTGGCCGGGCTGCACGTTGAAATAGAGATAAACCTCGGAGCGGCGCAGGTGGGTGTGGGGCGGCATGGTATTCCAGACACTGCCAGACTCGAGACGGGTGACCCCCATGACGACCTGGCAAGTGGGGAAGGCGCCGGGGTGAATGAGTTTGGTAAGGAGGCGTTGGTTCGCGGTGGCGGTGGCGCCGAGCACGGCGGTTTCGGAGTCGGCAAAAACCACGTGGCGCGAGGGGTGGGCAGCGTGGGCGGGATAGCTGAGCAGCCAGAACTTGGCAGGGGCGGAGGCGGAATCGGAGGCGAAGCGGATGTCGCGCGCGCCGCGTCCGAGATAGACGGCGTCAAGCGGAGCGACACGATACACGACGCCGTCCGCCGTGATGGTGCCCGGACCGCCGATGTTGACCACGCCGGCTTCGCGGCGCTCAAGGAAAAAGTCAGCCCGCAACTCGGGGTGATTCGGCAGCTCGAGCGCGGTATCGACAGGCAGGATACCGGCGGCAATGGTTCGGTCGGTCTCCCACCAGGCTAATTGCACGGAGCCGGGCTGGAAGAGGCCGGAGAGCAGGTGCTCGGCGCGAAGCTTGGCGGTGTCGAAGCCGGCTGTCTCGGCGGCGGAATGGGTGAAAATTTGTTTCATCGAAAAGGTTTGTCAGGATTTCAGCGGCAGTGAGAAAGAAGGAATAACGGACTGCGTATAACGATCTGACAACGCCGGATCACGGCAGGGGAAGAAGCCCCTCGGAGCGGATGGTCCATTTGCCGTCGCGGGGGAATCCGGGGGCAGGGCCGGCTGGAGCGGCATCCCAGCCGCCGGCCATAAGCCCCACAGCGCAGAGGTAGGCGGAGTTCACAGGCAGGTAAGCGACAGCGCCATCGGGGTCCTTGGGGCGGCGGACGTAGCCGCTGGGCATGAAGCGAGCGGGCTCGGAGGTGTTGGTCAAAATATCGATCGCAGTCGTGGATTCGCCCAGGCGTGCGGCGGTGAGGGCGCCCTGGCCGATGGACCAACTGACCCATTTCTCGAGCCCGTTGCGCGCGTTTACCTCGTCATAGGTGCGGCGCATGGCGGCGAGGTCGATCTTGGAAGTGGCGGGCAGGTAGCCGAGGGCCATGAGCATGGAAGTCGGAAGCGAACGTTTATCCGGCGCGTAGATTCCGACCACGCCCTCGATTTCAAGATACTTTCCGTCCTGCATCGGGAGCGGGGCGAGGTGCTGGATGACGTCATCCCAATGCGGGTCACGGGCGAGACCGAGACGCTCGCGCCATTGCTGCGCGAGGGTGAGTCCGTAATACCAGTAGGCGACCTCGAAGGTCGGGTTGCGCACGAGGTCGGCGTGGGTGCTCTCGGTGACGTTTTTGAGCGGCGGCCCAAGATGGTAGATGCCGGTGGCGGGGTCGCGATGGGCGAAGGAGGCGAGGAAGTTTGCGGATTCGAAAACAAGGTCGCGGTAGGTCGAGAGGGTGGCAGGGGTGGGCTTGGCGCGATAGACGAGCTCGGCGAGGTAGATCGGGTTGGGCTGGTTCCAGATGATGTAGGGATTGATGCCGCCGGGCGAAGGGCGGCCGTCGAGGCCGGCCATTTTGGGCCAGCGCACGCCCTCGAAGCCCTCGACCCGGGCGTGTTCCATGCCTTGCGGAAGGAGGTGGAGATACCAGGCGAGTCCTTTTTCGAGCAGCTCGACGTGTCCCCATTGATAGAACTGGGCGGCATGCCAGAAGTAGACCTCAGAGTTGTGCTTGCCGAACCAAGTCAAGTGTTGGAGCCCGGTCTCGGCCGGAGGAAACGAGCCGGCGTAGTTTACGCGCATGAGGTAGAGCGAGAGCAGGGTGCGGCGCTCGAGTTCCTTGGCGCGCGGATCGGTGGCGGCGGACAGGTCGATCATGCCGCCGTGCGTCCAGTAGTCATTCCACGCGGAAGCGGAGGAGGCGCGGGTGGTGGCGATGGTTTCGGCGGGAGCGGCGTGGTCGGCGTCGGTGAAGGCGCAGGTGAAGGCAAGCGTGTCGCCGGTGGTGGCGCGGAGGCGGAAATCATGCGGGCCGGACTCGGTGAGCGCGGCGGGCGAAGTCCAGCGGAGATCGGCCGCGTAGCGCGTGGTGTCGCTCAAACGATCGAGCCGGGCGTGATCGGGTGCGAGGGAGACAAGAGTCGTCGTGTGTTTTTCGGGTTGCTCCCAAATGAAGGGCGACTTGTGCGCGACGGAGGTGCGGTAGGCGTAGGGAAAGCGCAGCCGCACCTGGAGATCGCCACTGGCGATGAGAGGCGAGCGGGCCTCGACCGCGACGAGCGCGGCGGTGCCGTGGGCGACCGTGACGACATCGAGCGGTTCGCCACGCACGAGCAGGTGGCTGGTGACGGCGCCGGTCCAGAGGTCGAGAGTCTGGTCGATGCCGGAGATATCCTCGGTGCGGAGCGGTTCACCGAAGAGCGTGAATGCGAACTGGCCGAGCGGCATGGGCTGCGGGTTTTCGCGAAAAAAGGATCCGGCGGGTGTTTTTTGCCGGATCGGATAAAGAATGGAGCGGCCGTGAAAATTGATCGGGCCCATCGTATCGGCGAGCGTGTAGCCCTCGGGATTGGGAAACGCGTGCCACGTCCAGGTGTTGCGGGTCTCCAGCGGGAGGCCGTTGTCGTGGTAGATGCGTTCGAGGCCTTGCAGGCCGGTGACGTCCACGGTGAGGGCAAAGTCGCCGTTGCCGAGGGTAAGCGCGGACTCGGGGTCGAGCCGGGTGTTGCGAACATTGTGCCTGGAGACGACCGCGTGGCGGTCGATGGGCGCGGCCGGTTCGGAAGCGAAGGCGACCGAGGCCAAGGCGGAGCCCCATACCGTAAGCAAAAACGTGAGCGGCCGCGGAAGGCGGACGAAAGGAAAAGATAGGCGGGACACGGGAGACACGGGGGACGAGTGGGGATGATCTGAGACCGACAGAGAGCGGCGCAGGCGGGGTGAAACGAAAAAGACTAGGGTATACCGAACATCAACTTACACTGTGGAAGAATCAGACAGTATGACGCCATGCACATTGTTGAACTGAGCGGGGTTTGTGTAATTTTTGCCGACTTAGCTCCCCTCGGAGCCGTTCTCAACTCAGTGACCGCGCAGGCCCCTCCCCCCCCACCCTAACCCCTGCGTTGAGCTTTGCGCAACATGTGATCGATGAGGAACGCGTTGGCGAGGGGCGGAAAGAAACGCGAACAGTTCTGTATTCGGGCTCAGGCCGGAGTGCCGGCCCTGTGCCGACACCACTATGGATTACGCTCCTCGCGGCACAGAATCGTGGCGTAATCAGCGGGCAAATCGGCTACCGCTTCCAGGCGGGACTGCGGGGTTGGGATTCGCCAGCGGAACTCGCCGGGGTATTCGCGACGGTGTGCGGGTCCACGTTGTTCTTGAGATCGGACCAATCGACCTTGGGGGCGCGAGGATCGAGGCCATTGATGAAGTCCTCGATATTGGTGTAGCCGTCAGCATTCAGGTCGGAGGTGGCGTCGGTGGAATCCTTTGGGTTCAGACCGTGCGAGGTCTCCCACTCGTCGGGCAGGCCATCACCATCGGCGTCTTTGTAGGGCGTGCCCTTATACTCAGGGTAGCCGCCGACCTCGTTGGGGTTGGTGATGAAGCCGAGCGTCACTAGGTCGCCCAGTTCTTTGACCCATTTAGGCGCATAGCCGTAGAAGGCGGCCTTTTCTGCCGACTCCTTGTCGACCGTTGCGGGGGCGATAACGCCGGTGCGGACGGAAGTCATGATACGCTCGTCCACGGAGTCGCGGCGAGGAAGGGTGGCGCCAGCATTGGCGAGGACGTAGCGGTAGGCGGTGGCGGCGTCGGAGATGACGAGGGTCGCGTGCTTGAAAGGCGCATCGACCCGAATGCCGGGCAGCACATCCGCAACCGTGGCCTTGACGGGTGAGGGCTGCACGCCGCCGTCCCAGTTATCCTTGGTCACGCGATCGTTGCCCTCGACGATGTTGCCATTGACGTAGGCTTTTCCGAAGTGGTCGATGTCGGTCTTGCTGCGCGCGGATTCGGGCTTGAGCAGGCGATAGGAGATCGCGCCATCGGGAGTGCCGGGACCGGGTTTATAGTAATTGTTGATGATGTTGAAAAAACTAGCCTGGTCGCCGCCGTCGACCGAGCGATGGCGCCAGTTGAAGAGGACGTTGTTCACGAAAGTGAAGTCGCCATACATACCGACGCTGGGATTACGCCCGGTGTTGCAAGCCCAGACGTTGTGCTGGAAAGTGCTGTTGAGGCCGCCGATGGTGGAGCCAAACGCGTGGTGGTAGGTGTTGAGCGACTCGGAGGAAATACAGTTCTGAATCGTGACGTTGACGGTCGGGAGCTTCAGATCCTTGCCGCCGCCCGGAGGGCTATACATGTGACGATACATCGAGATGTTTTCGTCGAGACTCCAGGAAGAGGAGACGTGATCGATGATAAGATTACCGATGGGATTTCCTCCGAGGGAGTCGTCGCGATCCGCAGGGACGGTCTTGCCGCGGCGGAAGCGCAGATGGCGGATGACGATGTCGTGGGTATCGAGCTGGACGGTGTCGCCCGCGATGCAAACGCCGTCACCGGGAGCCGTGTTGCCGACGATCGTTACATAAGGTGCGCGGATACTAAGAAAATCCTTGAGTCGAATGATGCCGGAGACGTTGAAAACAATGATGCGCGGGCCGGCCTGTTCGCAGGCTTCGCGGAAAGAACCGGGGCCCGAGTCATTGAGATTGGTGACGACGATGACCTTGCCGCCGCGGCCGCCGAACGAATACATGCCGCCGCCCCAAGCGCCTGGAAAGGCGGGGATGCCGGCCTGGGGAAGATCCTCGGGTTTGGCGGCACCGGGGAGGTAGGGCTTGCCCTTTGCGGCCCACGCCTGGATCTCGGGCAAGACCCGTGCGAAAGCGTCATCGGACGACTTGCGGGTGACGGCGCTCTCGGCTTGGGCGGCGGACATGATGTCGGCCGGAACCTTGGGATAGCCTTGGGCAAGCGCGCGTGTTGCAGGCAGCAGGGAAAATAGAGCGATGACGGGCATCGCGACGAGGCGGAGGGTGTGGGCGGGGGGCTTCATGGTGAAAACGTGGAGTATTACTTGTCGGTGGACTTGCTACGGGCGGTCATATCCTTCTCCGCCTGCTTCATGTCGATGCCGGCCTTGGAGAGGTAATTATTGATGCGTCCCTTGTATTTGCCGAACCAAGCGTGCTTGTCCTTGGATGTTCCGGCATCCATGGCGTGTTCGCGCGCCTCGGTGAGCCAGACGAGAATCTGACGTTTCTGCTCCGCGGTCATCTGGGGGAGCATTTCCTGGTAAACGCGGAAGGTTTTGGGCAACACGCTGTAGGTGAGACCGTCTTTGACCTGGTCACACTGCGCAGGGGAAAGCTCGGCGGCGAGACGCGCGAGAAAGGCGTAATGCAGATCGGCCTGGCGAGAGGCTGCGGTGTCGCGCGCCGCCTGGAGGGCTGACTCGCCGCCGGCGTCCTTGGCGGACTTGAGCGCCGCATCACGGGCGGCGTGGATGACACTGAGGTCGGCGTATTGCCGCGCAATGAGGTCACGCACCCTGATAATCTGGTCTGGCTCAGTGAGACCGAGGGTGGCGGCGATTTTATCCGCACGCTGAACCTGCTCGGAGGAGGGTGCGGCGTCAGCCGTGACCGGGCGCTGGACGGCGACGGCAGGAAGCGAACCTGGCACCTCGGCGACCTGCGCGAGGACACGCGGACCGAGGAGAAATGCAGAAGCAACAGACAGGACTAGGACGGCAGGAAGGGCAGGCATGGAGTGGGAGGTGGATACGCTGAAAAAAGCCTAACCGTATCCTAAGGTCGAAGCGACACCGGATACGATAATTTTGCGTTAATATTTTGCCTGCGCAGGAAAGCGCGGAGTTTGGCTACTTGGAACGAGCATCGGCTTGAATTCGCACAAGCGGCGCAGCCGATATTCTTACGTTGATCGCGCGGCTCATCGAGTCGCCGGCAGAATCGGTCACCGTGCACACAAAGCCGCCCAGTGCGTTCGCGCCGGCAGCCGGTGTGAAACGGGCAAAGCGGCCGCTCACGAGGCTGACCTGGCCGTTGACCTGATCGGAAAACGTGTAGCGCGTCGCGCCGGTGTAGCCACGAAACAGAGCCTTCAGGTCGACGTCCACCGGTGCGCCGGCGGCGCAGACCTCGTTTGGCGAGGCCATCCAATTTAGATAATCTTCAAGATTGGTGAAGCCGTCGCCATCCGCATCGGCGTTGCCATCCGAGAAATTGCCGGTGGGTGAACTCGGATTGAGCCCCTTGATGATCTCCCACCAGTCGGGCATGCCGTCGTTGTCGACGTCCCAGTCTGCGGTTCTGGTTTCACTGCCGTAGTTTTCCCAGCCGCCCACGTCGTCGGTCGTGTCGGGCAGTCCCTTTTTTTTGCTCACGCTACCGGTGTAGGTGGTGGCGCCGGCGAGGGTTTCGCAGACGATCCGGAAATCGCGTTTGTCGATCGCAGGCAGGTTGCAGCCCGCGTCGGACAAAACTTTTTTGAAAGCGTTGGTGGCGGTGTCGATCGTGGCGAAAGAGGGAAAGAACGGCTCCGTTACCAAGGCGTTGTAAGGTGGCTTGGAATCTTGCGGAAGTCTGCCCCGGGACTCGGTGCCGAGTTTAAAGCCAGCCGCTTGATTGGTTTCGTTGAAATGGCCGGGCATGACGTTACCCGACATATAATACTGCTGGGTGCCGGGGAAGCCGCCGTATTGAGGGGAGAGCGCGGTGAAGAGATTCGAAGCGGGGCCGGGCTTGTAATAGTTGTTGACGAAGTTGACCTGATGAGCGCCGCCGTCGGTGGTGCGATGGCCCCAGTTGTAGACGACGTTGTTAAAGATATCCAGACGGCCGGCGTAGTAACCGTCCGGATCGAGACCACCGGCCATGCTCCAGTTGCGGCCCTCATTATGAGCGAGCAGATTGTGATGAAAGCTGGCGATGTCACCGCCGATGCTTGCGCCATAACCGTGGGCGGTTCCGACCGGATAGTTTTTGTGTCCGGCAACGTTGAGCGCCTCGGAGAGGGAGCACTTTTGGAAGGTAAGGTTTTTACCACTGCGCGTGCTGAGTCCCTCATCAAGCCCCCAACCGAAGGAACAATGGTCCATGATACAATGATCTCCGCCGGTCATGCCGGTGGCGTTTTGCGTCGCGCCGCTTTCCTTGCCGACGAGCACGCGCACGAACCGGAAAATGACATCATGTGCTCCACTGATGGCGAGTTGCTGACGCTTGACGCAGATGCCCATGCCCGGGGCGGTCTGGCCGGCGATGGTGACATAGGGATTCGAGCCGCCCAGGACGATGTCGTTTTGCAGGGTGATGAGGCCGCTAACGTCGAAAACCACGGTGCGGGGACCATAGTCGCCAATGACGGCATCGCGCAGGCTGCCAGGGCCGCTGTCATTGAGATTGGTGACGTGCACAACCACGCCGCCGCGTCCGCCGCGAGCAAAACGACCGTAGCCCTCGGCTCCCGGAAAGGCGATACGCCGGGAGCGGAAAGACCAGATATTGCCCTTGGCCACCGCACCGTCGGCGCCGGCCTCGTCGATGCGCCAGTAATAAGTCAGGTGCGGGTTGAGGCCTGAGACGGGATAACTGCTGGAGGTGAGGTTAGCCTTGAACTCTGCGGAGCCGCGCGTGGCGGCGGACACCGCGCTTTCGCTGGTGCCGAAATAGACATCGTGCGTGGCGGCGCCGAGCGCGGTGGCGACCCAGCCTAGCGTCAAAGAACCGGCGTCGGCATCGACGTGCTCATCGCCGTTGGCCGGCACGGGATTATTCGCCTGCGTTTTGACGTTGGGCGTATCGATCTCAAACCCGTTCAGGTAAATATTTTTGGTTTTCTCGGGACCACTGGTCTCGGCCTTGATCAAGACCACGACATCCTCGCCAGCGAGCGCCGAGATCTTAAGATAGGCGGTGGCGGCCTTGCTGTTATCGGCGACCTGGGTGGAGACCGGCAGGTTGTTGATCACCTGACTGCCGTTCACGAAAATATCGAGCGGAGCCAGGCTGGTGCTGGAGTCCCAGCAATTGGAATAAAGCAGGAGAGTATGGTCGCCGGCGGAAAGGCCGGATATACGCATCTCAATCTGCGCGCCGGCATCGCCGGCATTCACCTTGATGCCATCGGCGGTGAGTTTGGTGTTGGAGGTCGTGCGCTGGATGCCGGTCTTCCAATAACTCGGCTGCAAGGCGGTGCCGACGGAGCCGACGCGAGTGAACTTAACGGTCACGCCATCAAACGTGGATGCGATGGTATCCCCGCCTGCGAACCAGTTCTGGAGCTTTGACCACGGAGTGAACGCCCGATCCAAACCCTCGCTGACGGGACGTCCGCTATTGTTGATATCCACCTTGAGGCCAGCCGCAGAGCAGGCGCAGCAAGTCAGGACAACAAAGGCCGACAGTTTCGAGGCAAAGCGACGAAGGGGAGTAATAGCGGGGAGGGACATAAAAGGAGGGTGATCTGAGACTAATCATCGTCGAGACAGCCAAGCCACGTGCAAGGATCGCAGCCAACTGATTGGGGCGCCGAGGCGTTTGCTGCTGGTAAAGCTTACTGCACGTTAAAGCGGTAAAACCGGCGCGCCAAGGGACCGGCATCGTGGGTGAAAACCAGGTTCTGTCCGGTCACTCCCGTCCGGGTCTCGATATTGGTCCAGCCCGAGGCGAGATCATCGGTGACCTGAAGGGTGTAGGTGTGACCGGTATACGAGGCAATCGTCAGGGTAAAGGCGGTGCCTGCTTGTGACAGGGAGGAGAGGGTAACGGCGGATGAATCAAGGACGACGCCGTTGTTGACCAGATTCGGCGGCACGATGCCGCCTGCGGTCATGAGATCCAGCAGGCCGTTGTTCACCACAGTGCCGGCGATGATGAGCTCGGCGCCGCCGCTGAGCCGGATGAGTCCGTCGTTGACGACATCTCCGGTGACGACGACGGAACCGGCCCCCGAAGCGGTGAAGGTGCCGTGGTTATTGAGATCTCCATCGATGAGTCCCACGCCGGTAACGGCGCCGGAAGCCTCGACGTTGAGGGCAGCGGCCCTGACAGTGCCGGAGGAAAGCTGCAGGGTGCCGACCGAGGAAACCTCGACGTTTCCGGTGCAGGCGAGGGTTCCGGAGAGGATGACGCGGCCGGATTCGAGGGTAAGGCCGCCGGTGTAGTCGGACAAACCGGAGAGCGTCCAGATACCGGTGCCAGTTTTGACGATCTGAACACCGGCGAGATCGCCGCCAGCCTGAATCGCGCCGGCAAAAGTGGTGTCGAGATTCAGCGCGCCGACCCGGTAAACCGTGGCGGTGGTGCCGTTGCCGGACTGACGCCCGGCGAGAACCGTGTTAGATCCGCCGGAGACGGCGCCGAGATTGAAAGTCAGGCCGCCGTTGCGATTGACGAGACTGGCCGAACCGGTGCCGAGGGAGAAGTGGGTGGAGGCTGAACCGAGGTTGAAGGAACCGGTGCCGTTGAGACGGAGCATGCTGCTCCCTGCGCCCATCGACAAAGTGCCAGCGAAGCCGGCCATGTTGCCCTCAATCGTGAGAATGCCACTCAGGCCGGAGAGATTGAGTGTCGGCGTGCCGGAGGAGGTGAAAGTGGCGCCGGCGCCAGTGGCGAGGGCCACGTTGGTGGAGGAAGTGATCGCCGAGCTGCCGGTGAAGCGAAGCGAATTTGCGAGGGGGACGGCCCCAAGCCCCAGGGTGCCGCCGCTGATCGTGACTAGCCCTGTGCCGAGAGGCGAGGCGGCGCCGGAAAGCTGCAGGGTGCCGGCGGAAAGATCCACCCCGCCGGTGAAAGTGTTAGCGGAGGCGCCGGCGAAGCTAAGGGTGCCCGAACCGGATTTCACGAGGCGACCTGAGCCACCGATCACGCCGGAGCCCTCGAAGGAGTAGGAGCTCGTGGTGTTGTTGACGGTGATAAGGGCGGGCTGGACCGTGCCGGCGAGGACGACGGAGCCTCCGGGAGCGGTGTCGTCAAAGGTGACACGGTCGAGATTGTAGAAAACAGCGGGCGCGCCGCCGGAGAAACTGCCGGAGGTTGTATTAAGATCCCAGATACTGCCGGACGCGCCCGACCAGACCAGCGGAGCCACGGAACCGGTGACGACGAGATTGAGGTAGGCGGGATTGGAGCCGGAAGCGGGACGACTGACGGCAAAGGTCTGGCGGGTAGTGCCGGTGGCGGCGGGCAAGAGCAAGGTGACTACGCTGCTGGACGCGGTGATCGTGGAGTTGCCATCCAAGAGGGCGTAGGTGCCGGGAGCGAGACCGGCGGCGAGATCAAGAAAGTTAATCTGCGCGTTGATGCTGGAGCCAAGGGTGAAGGTGCCGCCCGTGACGGTGATCTTGTCGCTCACGGAAGAGGGTGTGGGGCCGAGATCGTAAATAAGCGTTGAGTTGTTGCTGGCAGTGAGTCCGGCGGTGGCGGTAAAAGTGCCGGCCGCACCTTCGGAAGCGCCGGGGTTAAGTTTGCCGCCGGACTGGACGGTGACGAGACCGCCGGTTGTGCCGGCGCCGGCAAGGGTGGCGCCACTGGCCACCATAATTGGCGCCGAGGTGAAAGAACCGTTCAGGCGAAGGGTGCCGGCGGAGACGGTTGAAAGGCCGGTATGGGTGCTGTTGCCTGTGAGTGTCCAGGTGCCGCTACCGACTTTGGTGAGCAAGGTGGCGACGGAGAAGGTGGTATTACCGCCATTGATTATGGCTCCTTGGAAAGATGCGTCTTCGTTGCGTGCCCCGATGCTGTAAAGAGACGTGTTGGTGCCCGTGGCATTACTGGTCTGTGTTCCGATGAGCTGGGTGCCGGGACCGCCGGTGAGCGTGCCGATGGCGTAGGCGGTGGTGCCGCCATTGCGATTCATGAACTGGCCGGAGCCCTGGCCGAGATCAACGGCAAGGGAGGCGGAGCCGAAGTTGGTGTTGGTGGTTTGGTTAAGCCGCAGGCGAGGCGTGCCGGTGGAGCCTAGCGTGATGCGGCCGGAATAACCGGACCAGGAGCCGGCCACAGTCCAGAGCGCTGACGTGTTGACAGTGATGTCACCCGGGCCGGTCCATGCGCCGGTGGAATTGTGCTGGGTGGTGACGTTGACGACGGTGGGAACGGTGAACTCGAGCGGGTTGGTGACGTTGCTTCCGACGACATCGGGCGAAAAGGTAATGGCTCCGCCCTGAAGCGAAATTTTGCCTGAACCGCCGGCGTCGGATTTGGTGAACGCGAGAGTGCCGGCTTCGTGGGTTATCGAGGAAAAGCTGTTGGCGGCGGTGTTGATCGTGAGGTTGCCGGTGCCTCGTTTGGTGAGCGGACCGTTGGCGAGCAAGGCGCCGGCGCCTGAAATCGTGTAGTTTTGAGTGGAGTCAAAGGTGATCGTGCCGGTGGAGACATTCGCGGCAACGGCGACAGCAGGTGTGGCGGATCCGCGGTCGTCAAAAAGAGCGTTGTCGCCCGAGGCAAAAGCGGTGGACGCGCCGTTGCGCTGCCAGAGGGCGGAGCTGGTGTTCCAGGCGTTGGCCGAGCCGTCTCCCAGCCAGACGAGATCGCGAGGGACCCCCACGGACGAAACGAGCAGAAGCATGGACTGCGTCCAGTTATCGCCTTGGGAATCGGTGACGGTGAACTCGAAGCGGGCGCGGCCGGAGATATTGACGGCGGGGGTAAAGGTGATCGTGCGGCCGCCGGTGCCAGTCTGGGAAATGGTGCCGCCCACGAGGTTGGCGATAGTGAAAGTCGGCGAGAGGGCATTGAACCCCTGGGTGTAGCGCGACAGATCAACAGTGAACGAGGTGACCGGTGAGCCGGTGTTTTTAGCAATGGTAGCGTGAGGACTGGCGAGGAAATGGAGGTATTCCTCAAGACGGGTATAGCCGGCGAGAGTGTTGGCGGGGTAGTAGGTGGTGCCGGAGAGGTAGGCGCCGGAGGAAGCAAGGGCGGTGTTATGGTCCTGCGTGGCGCTAGCCCAGCCAAGGGAAGTTTCGTAGGCGTCGGGCATGCCGTCCCGATCGGTGTCGAGCGGGGCGGACGTGGAGTTGAGCGAGCCAAAACCGGCGGCGCTGGCACCGGTGTCGGATTCGCGGGTGACGTGAAAAGCGGTCTGGGTGACGAGCTTGTTGATGAGGATGGTGTCAACCTCGTCACGAACTCCGGCGGCGTAGGAGGCGTCGAGTCGGAGAGCGCCGGCAGAGGAAACCACTTTTTTATAGGCCAGCAGGGGCGTGTCGATGACCACACCTGAGGTGGAACCGGCGAAAGGAGTGGTATTCTTGTAGTAACGGGGAACATCGGCGTTGGTGGCGTAGTCGGCGACGACTTCGGCGGCGTTGAATTCACTGCCCTCCACCCGCTCGTAGCCGACTAGGGCGCCGTTGAGCAGCCCGTCGCCGTCGCGGTCCATGAGGTTGTTATCGAGGAAAATGCTGAAGGTCGGCTTGCGCGCGGCGTTGCGGTCGAGCCAGCCCTTTTCGAGTATGTAGGTCTTTATGTTACTGGCCGGGCAAATGAAGTAATTGCTCCGCACGTTGGCCTTCCAGGAAGAGGGCGTGTAGGAATCGCCCATGATAAAGCCGATGTCCCAGTCGAAGGTGACATTGTTGATCCACTCAAGCAGCCCGTTGGGGCGGGCCTTGGGATTACGGGTGTGATTATGCGACCAGAGGGTGTGATGGGCGGTGGCGTGATTCTGATCCCAGAGGCCGCCGCAGGAGTGGGTTTCGAGGCCCCAGGAATTAAGGGAATACTGCAGGGTGAGGTTTTCCGGGGGCGTGCTGTAGCTGGAGATATTCTCGTCTTGGGAAAACTGAATCGAAAGATGGTCGAGCATGGCGTTGGTGCAGCCGCTATCGAGGTCGATGCAGTCGCCGGAGGTGCCATATTTACCGAGCCGGAATCGCAAGTGGCGCAGCACTACATCGGAGCCGGAGATGCGAAAGACATTGTTGTAAAATCCGATGCCGTCGCCCGGAGCAGTCTGGCCGGCGATGGTCACTTTGGAGGCGGTCATGCGCGTGCCGCCTGAACCACTGGGGATGCGGATGTAGCCGCTCACATCAAAGACGATAGTGCGACCGGCGGAGGGGACGGTGGCGATGGCATCGAAAAACGAGCCCGTGCCGGAGGCGTTGAGATTGGTGACGTGATAGACATCCCCTCCGCGCCCGCCGTTGGAGTAGGCACCATAGCCCTCGGCGCCTGGAAAAGCAGGGATGACCGCACAAAGCGCGGGCGAGGCGGCGATCAGCGCGAGCGCGAAAAAGGCGCAAAAGCGCGAAACCGGGGTGGATAAAGTCATGGGGTAACGGAGCGGAAAATTAGCGCATTGCGCGGAAAAAGCGACGGGGCGCGGGATTTAGTCCGGCAGGAACCGAAAGGTTCTGCCCCGAGCCGGTTGCAACGACGGTATCGTAGTTCGTCCACGTCACCAGATCATCGGAATATTGCAGCGTGTAGGTAAGCCCGGCGGTGCCGGTGAATTGCAGCGTGTAAGTCGTGCCGTCGGCGGAAATCCCAAGGGCGGGCGGAACGGTAGCCACGGCCGCGGTGACAAGCACGCCGACCTCGCCGCTCATCGAATCGCCGGCCGAGTCGGTAACGGCGTGCGTGAAACGGACCATGCCGGTGAAGCCGGCGTTGGGCGTGAAACGCGCGGTCTTGCCGTCGGAGAGCAGCGAGACGGTGCCGTTTGCGAGTGCGGAAACCTGCCGGCCCGGAGCGGAGGTGTAACCGACCGTCAGAGCGGAAAGGTCGATGTCCACCGCAACGCCCGAAGTGGTTTCAAGTCGGGGCAAAGCCATCCAGGCGAGGTAATCGTCGAGCCGGGTATAGCCGTCGCCATCGGGATCGGCGTTGGCGTCGGAGAAGTCGTTGGCGGATGAACTTGTATTTGTTCCCTGGATATTCTCCCACCAGTCGGGCAGGCCGTCACCGTCAGTGTCCCAAACGGCGGGGCGGGTATCGGAGGGGTAGTTCTCCCAGCCACCGACATCGGCCTGGGAGTTGGGCAGGCCGGGGTAGCCGCCGTAAGGACCCGTGCCGGTGTAGGTGTAGGTGCCGGTGCGAGTCTCGTTGATGACACGGATGTCATGATCGTCGAGCGGACGATTGGCCCCGACGTCGGAAAGCACGCGTTTGTAGGCCGCGGTGGCACTCAGGGTGGTCACATAGGAGGTGAAAAAGGGCGCAGCGACAAAGGTCTCGTAGGTCAGGGATGGTATGCCACTGGAGACCACGCTGCGGCGGCCAACGGTCTGATTGGCCTCGGTGAAATAGCCGACCATGATGTTGCCGGCGAAATAGGCGCGCTGGGAGCCGGCGAAGTTATCCTCGTGCTGCATGGTCAGCGCGTAGGGCACGAGGGTGGTGGCGGCGCCGGGCTTGTAGTAGTTATTGACGAAATTGACCTCCATCGCGCCGCCATCGGTGGTGCGGCCGCGCCAGTTGTAGACGACGTTGTTGGTGATATCGAGGCGGCCGGCGAAGGTGTTGGTGGTATCGAGACCGCCGCCGAGGGACCAGTTGCGGCCCTCGTTGTGAGCGAGCAAATTGTGGTGAAAACTTCCTTTGTCACCGCCGATCGTGGCGGCATAACCGTGGGCGGTGCCGGCGGCATAGTTTTGGTGGCCGGCGATGTTCAAGGCCTCGGAAATGAGGGTGTTTTGCAGGGTGATGTTCTTCGCACTGCGGGAGCTAAAACCCTCGTCGATGGACCAGCTGATGGACGAATGGTCCATGATGGCGTGGTCGCAGCCGGCGAGGCCGCCACCGTCGATGGTCTGGCCGCTGATGTTGCCGGGGCGGTTGCGGAGGAAGCGGATCACAGCGTCTTTGGCGCCGCTGAGACCGAGGGGCCATTGACGCAAGCAGATGCCTTTACCAGGCGCGGTCTGGCCGGCGATGGTGACATAGGGCGCGGCAAGGGTGAGGCGATGATCTACCGTGATCAGACCACTGACATCGAAAACGACCACGCGCGGCCCGGTCTCAACTTCCACCGCGTAGCGAAGGGTGCCCGGGATCGGCGTATCAGCGGTGCCGTAGTCGGCGAGAGAAGTCACATGGACGACGCGACCACCGCGACCGCCGCGGGCGAAGCGACCGTAGCCCTCGGCTCCAGGGAAGGCGAGGTGCCGAGGGCGGAAATACCAGACGGTGCCGGCGGTGATGTTGCCCAGGGAATCGATCTCATCGACGCGCCAGTAGTAGGTGGCGTGCGGATCAGTGACGGAAACGGAACGGGTGAGACCGGCCTGGTTTCCGAGGTATGCGGCGGAGGCCCGCGTGGCGGTTTTGACCGCAGACAAGTTGGTGCCGAAATAAACGTCATGGGAGACGGCGGTGCCGGCGGTGGCGGCGGCCCAAGAAAGGGCAACCGAGAGGGCGTCCGCGTCCACGTGCTCATCGGCGTCGGCGGGCACGGGGGTGTTGGCGATGCGGGTGGAGTTGGGGGTGTCGATCTCGAAGCCGTTCAAAACCACGTTCTTGGTGTTCGCGGTGGCGGCGGTGTCAGCTGCGAATAAAACCGTGGTGACGTCGCTGGCGCCGGTCGTATTGAAAGTCAGGTAGGAAGTCGGAGTCGCGACGTCGGTGGACCGTATGGACGGCGTGAGCGTGGTGGCCAAATTCCCGTTCAGGTAGATTTTGATTGGAGCCATGGTGCCTAGCGCGCTGGCGGCATCCCCGGCATTGTGAAAAGTAAGAAGAGAGTGAGCTCCGGCAGCCAGACCGGTGATGCTCATCTGAATCTGCCCGCCTGCATTGGATACGGAAGGTGCTACAGTGACTCCGTCGCTCACCAGCTTCCTCCCGTCGGTGGTCGTTCCGGTCGCGTCGTAGGTGTAGGTAATACCAGTTCCACCCGCAGTCTGAGAGGTGGCGGTCATGGCAAGCGACACTGTCACTGTCTCTCCCGTGGGGACGATGGAGAATGACTTGGTGATCGCGGCGGTGCCGGTGCTGGATGTGCCGCCCGTGCTCAGTGTCGTCCACTGGGTGTAGCCCGTCGCGGTTTGGGTGGCGGTGTTTTTGCCGTCGCGATTGATGTCGACCTTTAATTCTCCGCCGGAGAGCGATACGGATGCGCAAGCGACGCCGAAGATGAAGCGCAACGATTGGTAACAAAAGGGGGTGAAAAGTTTCATCTGGGGTAATTCAATCTAGCGCGGACTTGAGAGGGGGGTGACCGAGAGGCACGCTCAATGTGCGTAACAAATACGGGCCGGCGTCGATCAATCCCCGTAAGGTTGAAGCAATGAGGATAAATCAAACAGGCAACTACCCGATTAGGTATTCGAGGTCGCGAACCTGCGACATGATCAACAGTCGCATTGTTGAACTAGCGGGCGACTTACAGCGTTTTGCTAATCAATTGAAACCCATCAAACAAGTGCCGGCGTATAGCCTTGGACTTGGTTTCAAAAACCAACTGGCCTTGTGATCAACAAGTAGCGGAGAAACCGGTCCCAAATGATTGCGCCGGGACTCAGGCAAAAGCATCGGGTGCCTCTAATTTAACTGTCCGAAATCACCGATATTCCCGCGGTGCGCTTATTGTTGAATTATGAAGAAGATTGAACTGATTAAACCCGCTTCAGCACCCCACCACTCCCAAAGTCAATGCCCCACCCCGCGACCCTACAGGACGTGGCCGTCAAGGCCGGCGTCCATCGTTCGACCGTTTCCCTCGCCTTGCGAAACAACCCGCGCATCTCCGAAGAGGTGCGCGCACGCGTGCAACGCATCGCGCGTGAGCTCGACTATCGCACCAATCCGCTGGTGACAGCACTGATGCGATCGAGAAGGACGCACCAGGTGGCGAAGCACGTGGTGCTCGCTTACGTAACAAACTACTCGACCCGCTACGGTTGGCGCCCCCCACACCACGACCGGCCCGACTATTTCCCGGGGGCCGCGCTGCGTGCGACCGAGCTTGGCTACAAGCTGGAGGATTTTTGGCTCGGAGAACCAGGGATGACGTCGGATCGTTTTGCCGATATTCTGATCAACCGTGGGATAAGCGGTCTGCTGATCGGCCGGCTTCCTCCCGGCCTGAGCGAACTCAACCTGCCTTGGGAGAACTTCTCCGCGGTGGCGCTCGGCCTCACCCTCGACAAACCTGATCTGCATCGGGTGGCGGAAGACGCTTTCGCCTCTGCGACCGAGGCGATGCATCAGTGTATGGCCAAGGGCTACAAACGCATCGGCTTCGTAATGTCCGAGCCGGACGACAGCCCAAACATGGGCGACCGCTGGCTCGGCGCCTTCCTGCGGCTTCAGCAGCGACTCGCTCCCGAGAATCGCATCCCTTTTTGTGAATATCGCCCCAAGGGGGAGTTCGCCGACCATTTCCGGAGTTGGTTTAACACCCAAAAGCCCGATGTCGTGCTCGCCACCCATGCCGACCCGATCGTCGACATACTCGCCGCCCAAGGGGGAAAACTGCCTCAGGGAGTGGAGCTGTTTTTACTGGTGAACGACAAACTGCACCAAGGCTACACCGGCATTCACAGTGATCCGGATAGTCTGGGCTCCTTGGCCGTGGACATGGTCGTAGGCATGCTTCACCGCGGAGAAACCGGACTGCCTCGCGACGCCCACCATGTGCTCGTGCCCGGTCGCTGGGTGGATAATACCGGCGGCCCCTTGCTCTGAAAACAGCCGCGAAGGGATCCACGGGAGCCCTCCAGCACGAAGTTTTTTTAACGGTGAAGAGGCAAGCCCTGACCCCTGAGTCATGCCTGCCTGATACGCAGGCGCGGCGGCGGTAAGGCCAGCCCCGTCACATCGGAACGGCAGGAGACCGGAGCCCGCCCATTTCAACAATGCGCGCAACGTTCACTTTGAATTCGAAGAATAAACCGCACATCTGATGCACACGATAAGTTCGGCCACCCCTCGGCTCGTGCTACCCTCACCCCTACCCTACGTGCACATGAATTCCACCCCTCGCTCCGCTTCCGCCCGTCGCTTAGCCTCGGCATCCGCCACCCTCGGCCTGCTTCTCGCCGCTCAGGGCGCTTCCGCCGCCATACAGTATTGGGACCCGGGCCTGACACCCACCGCAAATTCAGGAAAAGCCTCTGGCGGCAGCGGCACCTTCACCACGGCGGGAGCTAATTGGTCGAACGGTGCCACTGATGCAGTCTTGGTGACGAGCAACGCCACCAGCGGAAGCACCGCCGGATTTGCCGGTGCGGCCGGCACCGTGACTATCGCATCAAGTGTTGCGCTCTCTGCCGCAAGCCTGTCCATCGAAACCAGCGGCTACACGATCGGCACCGGAACCAGCAGCTCCACGATTAACGTCTCTCCAAATGCGAACGAGGCGGGTGGGATATTGGTCGGCTCGGGTGTGACCGGAACAAGCATCAACGTGGCCTCCATTAAACTGGCTTCGGGGGCCTCCGGCGTAACCATCGCACTCACGAACACCGACCTGGTTAATTTTGGAAACACGACCGTGTATCTCTCCGGCTCACGCACCACGGTCATCAGCAATTCTTCGACCAGCGGCACGACGACCTTCGCTAAGCTTGCAGTGACCGATAAGACAGCCGCAGGCGGCACCTGGCCCAACGCCAAGGTGCAGCTCGATCAAGGTAACTTAGTCATCAACAGCTTAGCCGGCGCGTCTAGTTCCACAGGCGCGCTCGCTGCTTACGGCGGAAACTCGACGACCGCGTCATTCCCCACTGTTTTTCAAGGCAGCACCACCGGCACCCTCACGATCAACGGTAACAACACAAAATACGTCAATAACGTCATCGCTGCTAATCAGGCCCCCCTGACCTTCACGTTTAGCATGACGAACGGCACGCTCGCCCTTGGTGACAACAATGCACTGGGATCGCGTAACGCATCCAACGCTGCCACCGGAAACATTCTAAATATCACG
Organism: Verrucomicrobia bacterium IMCC26134; assembly: GCA_000972765.1. Lineage (GTDB taxonomy): Bacteria > Verrucomicrobiota > Verrucomicrobiia > Opitutales > Opitutaceae > IMCC26134_A. Next base: position 3,315,911 of record CP011265.1, read on the forward strand.
GCAGGCACCCTCGCTGCGAGCGGAGGTGCACGAACCATCGGAAATACGGTCACTGCCGCCACGTTCGCTATCGGGGGAACCAATGACATCACCCTTACGGGTAACATGACCTTCTCAGGAGGCAATCGCACGCTCACAGTCAGCAATACGGGTGCTACTACGCTCTCGGGAAATGTGTTTATTGCAGCCGACAACACCACTGGACGCAGACTCACCGTTGCCGGTGCCGGCAATCTCACCATCAGCGGTGTCATCGCCAACAACAACTCCGGCAACACCCTCGCCAGCGACCTGACCCTGAACAGCACCGGCGGCATACTCACCCTTTCCAATGCCAACACCTACACCGGAAACACCACCGTCTCAAACGGCACCTTGCTGGTGAATGGAAGCACCGCAGCAGGCAGCTTGGTCAACGTCTCCAGCGGCGCCATCCTCGGCGGCAACGGAACCATCGGCGGCGCCACCACCGTCAACGGCACCTTGGCCCCGGGCAACAGCCCCGGCGTGCTGACCTTCACCGGAAACCTCACCCTGGCCGGCACGAGCACGACCGCCATTGAAATCAGCGGCATCGGTCGCGGCACCGCTTACGATGGCATTGATCTGACCGGAGACGGAACCAAAGCCCTGAGCTACGGCGGCACCTTAAGCATGTCTTTCGGCGCCCCGATCACCGCTGGGGTTTACGATCTTTTCGCGCTCGGCGCCGTCACCCACAGCGGAGACTTCGCCGCGGTCAACGCCGCCGGCAGCGAGGTTAACTCCTTCAGCGGGCTCACCATCACCCCCGGCACCGGCTGGGACGCCACCTTGGTCGACAACCAAACCACCCCTGGAAGCTGGAGCCTGAGCTTCGACAATACCACCGGCGACCTCACCATCGCCGCCATTCCAGAGCCCTCCACCTGCGCGGCGCTCTTCGGTCTAGGCGTCCTCGGTCTGGCAGCCTTACGCCGTCGTCGGGCAAACAAAGCCCAAACGCTCGCCGCTTAAGGACTAATCCACACCGTTTAAACGCCCGAAAGGGGCGGCGTGCCACGTGCGCGCCGCCCCTTTTTTTCGTTTTTCCGGGCGACGCACAACCGCACCCCTCCGCTCGACAAGACACCCCGGCGCGCCAACCTATCCGCACGCCATGTCCGCATCCGCATCCATTCCCACCCTCGCCTCCGCGCCCGCCGCCCGTTCCTTTTCGCGCCCTGAGTTGCTCGCCCCCGCCGGCGATTGGGAATGCGCCCGCGCCGCGGTCGAGAATGGCGCCGACGCCATCTTCTTCGGCCTCGAGCGCTTCAACGCCCGCATGCGAGCCAACAACTTCACCGTGGCCGACCTGCCCGCGCTGATGACCTTTTTACACCGGCGCGGCGTGCGTGGCTACGTCACCTTTAACACCCTCGTCTTTACCGACGAACTGACCGACGCCGCCGACTACCTCCGCGCCATCATCGCCGCCGGGGTGGACGCCGCCATCGTGCAGGATGTCGGCATCTGCCGCCTCATCCGCCAGCTCTCGCCCGACTTCCCCATCCACGGCTCCACCCAGATGACCGTGACCAACGACGCCGGCGTGAACTTCGCCCGCGATCTCGGCGCCGAGCTCGTCGTCCTCGCCCGCGAAAACTCCCTTGCCGAAATCGAGCATATCCAGGCCGCCCAACGCGACAATGCCGTCACAGGCCAACCGCCCCTCCCCCTGGAGGTCTTTGTCCACGGTGCGCTCTGCGTCGCCTATTCCGGCCAGTGTCTCACCAGCGAGTCCCTGGGCGGCCGCTCTGCCAATCGCGGCGAGTGCGCCCAGGCCTGCCGCCTGCCCTACGAACTCATCTCCGACGGTGAAAAAGTCGACCTCGGCGACCGCCAATACCTGCTCAGTCCGCAGGATCTTTCGGGCATCTCCGTGCTCCCCCAACTCATCCGCGCCGGCGTCGCCTCGCTGAAAATAGAGGGTCGGCTCAAGTCGGCCGAATACGTGGCCAGCATCACCCGCACCTACCGGCAGGCCCTCGATCGCGTCATGGCCGAACTCAACCCTCCCCCCGTCGCCCCGGAAACACCGAGCTCCACCCTGGCCACTAAAAGCACGCCGCCCCTCCCCGCTTTCGATCCCTCCGCCGCCGGCTACGAGCTCAACATGGCCTTCTCCCGCGGCCTCTATCCGGGCTGGTTCAATGGCATCAACAACCAGGAACTCGCCCACGGTCGTTTCGGCACCAAACGCGGCGTATTCCTCGGCCAGGTCTCGCGCGTCGGTGCGGACCACGTGTCCCTGAAACTCGCCTCCCCCGCCAAGCCCGGCGACGGCCTCGTCTTCGACGCCGGCAACCCCGCCGCCGGCGAAGAAGGCGGGCGCATCTACCAACTCACCACCGATCCGCGCACCGGCGAGTCCGTCTTGCGCTTCGGCCACGGCGACCTCGATTTCAAAAAAATCCGCCCCGGCCACCGCGTCTGGAAAACCAACGATCCCGCCCTCGACCGTGAGCTTCGCGCCACCTACGCCGGCGATAAAATACGCCACACCCGCCCCGTCCGCGCCGAGGTTCACGGCCACGCCGGCGCTCCGCTCACCCTGCTCCTTGACGACGGCGAAGGCCACGTCGTGCGCGAGCCGAGCGCCCTCGCGCTCGAACCCGCCCCCGCCGACCAGCGTCCGCTTACCACCGAGCGACTGCGCGACCAGTTCGGCCGCCTGGGCGGCACCCCCTTTCACCTCGGCGAACTGGAGAACCGCCTCGAAGGCTCGCTCATGCTCCCCACCAGCGAGCTCAACCGCCTCCGCCGCGACGCCGCCGCCAGACTCGACACCCTCCGCGCCGCGCCGAAACGCTGGCAACTTTCCGCCGGAAAAGCCGGGACGCCGCTTCCGTCCATGATTGACGCAGCGCCAGGGGCCGGCCGCCAGAATAGTTCCGCAAACGTGGCGGCAGAGTTGATCATTTATATCCGTGATTTCGAGCAGCTGGATGCCGCGCTCACGCTGCCAAACTTGCGCACCCTCTACTGCGAGTTTGAAAACCCGAAACACTACCGCGAGGCCGTCGCCCGCTTCCGCGCCTGGCAGGCGGCGGACGCAGGCGTAGGTGAACGCCTCGCTTTAAACTCTGAAACTCCAGATGGCGGGCGCTCCACGGCCTCCATCTGGCTGGCGCCTCCGCGCGTCTTCAAGCCCACGGAGGACTGGATCCTGAAGCAAGTCCTCTCCGCCGCGCCAGACGGCATACTGGTCCGCAACCACGAGCACCTGCGGTTTTTCCCCGCCGCCGCACCCGGGTTGCGCCTGCGCGGCGATTTCTCGCTCAATGTCGCCAACCCGCTCTCCGCCGAGTATTTTATTTCCAAATACAAATTGGAAAGGGTTACCGCCAGCTACGATCTGAACGTGGCCCAGCTGGAATCACTTCTTCAGGGCGCACCGCCCGTCTGGTTCGACATCACCCTGCACCAGCACATGCCGCTCTTTCACATGGAGCATTGCGTCTTCTGCGCCTTCCTTTCGAAGGGCAAGGACTACCACGACTGCGGCCGCCCCTGCGATAAACACAAGGTGGCCCTGCGCGACCGCGTCGGCGCACTCCTGCCGCTCAAGGCCGACGCCGGCTGCCGCAACACGGTCTTCAACCCCCGCGCCCAGACCGGCGCCGAGTTCACGGACCGTCTGCTGAACCTCGGTGCGCGCCAGTTTCGAGTCGAGTTCGTGGACGAATCCCCAACCGAGGTTTTACGCACCGTTGCAGCCTATGAGAAACTCCTGCGCAGCGAACTTTCCGGCGCCGACCTTTGGCGCGAGTTAAAGCTCCTCAATCAGATCGGCGTCACCCGCGGCCAGCTTGAAACCGCTCCGCAGGTGATCTTCAAAAAACGCTAGGTTCGTCTTGTCGGGAAACCCTCCGCCTCACAAGCGCGTCGCCGCAGGTATGCCGTAGCTCTCAACCACGCGTTTTGTCGCCGCATCGAGATCGGCCGCATCAAGCAGCAGGCGTTGCAGGCCGTGGCCTTTCATGAACTCGAAGCGGTGCACTCCGTCCTTCGGCTCGGCCAGCGCGGCCATGAGGTCGGCCAGTGTGGCGACAACCTTCCCATTCACACGGTCGACCACGAGCATTGCGGCCTCCTGATATCCGATGTTAATCGCATCGGGCATGACTCCCGTCAGCACGACCAATGATTTGCGACCGTCGGCCGGTTCTGCGTGTTGGTAATATTGCAGACGGAAAGGCGCGTTCTTGCGCCAGTCATCACCCCAACCGCGCAAAAAGGCCTGCGAAAGAGGCTGAAACACCAGCCCGCCCGTGACGACATAGGCAGGCGGAGCATAAAACACCTCGCGCGGCACCGTTTCGTTGGCGAACTCCGCTTTGGGGAGGACGTAGTCGACCTTCAGTTCCTTGCCACCGCGAAGAATCTTCATGGGCAGGATGTCGCCGGCAAAGTGCGCACGCGTGGCGAGATTCTCCAGCTGCAGATACCCGTAGTCGGGATCGAGATAGTCTCCTTCACTATCGATATCGAAGCCGCCGATTTCGAGCAGGATGTCGCCGGACTGCAGACTGAAATCCGGCTTGCGGCCATTGAGTCCTGAAGCCTGCACCACCACACCGCGCGGAGCACCCGTCTCGCCTAGTTCAGCCACCAGCGCCGGGTTTTTTCCCTGCTGCCAGATGAAATCAAAATAGCCCAGACCAGGGAAACGATCCGCCCGATGCGCGGTCAGCACACGCTGGATAAACGACGCGGGCATGACGCCACAGAGTCGAGTGGAGCCAAAGGTGGTAAGGCCCGCGACGCGACCGTCGTGTTCGATGATCTCCGCCCAGCCGAGGCGCCCGCCAAGATCCGTGCTTACCTCAAGCACCATCTGCGGAGCGAAGCCCAAGGCCCCCTCATCCACGGTAAAGCGGCTGAACTCCACCTTGCGGTTCTCGAGATTGCCCTCGCGCCAGCGCACGAGGTTGAACTCGGGAACGGGCAGCACGGTCGACATCAGCTCGGCGGGCTGCAGCCCGGTCCAGAACGCGGGCGCGTCCGTCGTGATCAAGGCGAGGTTGGCCTCCGCGTCCCACCATTTCACGCGGGCGTCATACCAGCGGCCGCGGCCGCCTTTTTGCAAACGCACGAGCGTGTGTGTGGGCAGATGTTGCGCAGTCGTGAGCACTTCACCGTCCGCCACCACGAGACCGTGTTTGGTCAAGGTAAGCGTGTTGCTGTTCCAGGGCTGAAAAGCGTCATGCGACTTGAAGGTGATCTCAACGTTGACCAGCGAGCGGGCCCAGTCGAGTTCCCCAGGCTTGGCGGCCGGTGTCGGCAGCGGCAAAAGAACGAGGGCGAACAACACCAGGCCCCATGACCGGCTCCAGCTTCCCAGGATTTGAGTGAAGGGTTTCATAGGCGTTCAGCGGAAACTATACCGTAGGTGCGAAGGATTTCTGCGTTGGCCGACTCGGCCGCGGCCCGGTCGAGCGCCTCCATCGGACCGTGTTTAGGACCTCCAAACTCGATCAGATGCCGGTCGCCTTTGTGCTCTTGAAGGGCGCGCTTCACGTCTTCGAGGCGCTCAATGCGCACGCCATTAATACGGTTGACCAGCGCACGCCCGCGCACGCCGAAATCGGCGTTCACCGCGTTGGGCAAAACCCCCGAAAGCACCACTGGTTCAGCACGCGCCGAGGCCGGCGACTCGGCTACCCGGTAAATAAGCTCGTAGCCGAGTTGCGCAGACACCGTGGCCACCGAATCGCCGAGGGTATCGACATAGTTGGAGCTGAGAGAGGTGAAAACCAAACCGCCATAAATGAAGTAGCGCGGCGGCTCGTCGTATTGGTGCCCGGCCAATCGGTCTCCCGTATAAGCCTCGAGCGGCAGATCCAGCTCCAGTGGCGCATGGTCGCGCCAGATTTTCAGATGCAACGCGCCGCCGGTCTGCAGCTGTTGGAATACCACGTTGGCAGCCACGCGGTTGCCCTTGTAGAGCACCAGGCTGTCGCTGCCAACGGCATAGCCGTTCGCCTCGAGCAACACGTCGTCCGGTTTCAAAACCTTCTCCGCCGTGCCACCCGCGCGAAGAGCGTCCACGCGCGCCCCGCGACCATCGTCGGCCAATCCAAGATAGCGTCGGTAGGCCGGGTTTTGCAGATCCTGAAAACTAACGCCGGCCATCGGAAACCCGTCGTAGCGCCCGTCGCGGATGTCATCGAGAAAGTGCCGGACCACCTCGGTCGGAATGAAGAAGCCCGCGTTTTGCAAACCGGGTATGCCTTGAAAGGCAACGCCCACGACCTTCTCCCCCTGGAGGACCGGTCCGCCGCTGTTGCCGGGATTGATCGCCGCATCCGTCTGCACGGCCAGCAGTGAACGGTTGCCCGGATGGACGTAGGGCTGCACCTCGATGCGCGAGACCACGCCGCGAGTGAACGACATCTGGTCGCCGCCTGCGGGATAGCCTGCGGTCACCACCGTGGAACGCACCTCGGGCAGCTCGCCAAACTCCAGCGGCTTCACCTCCGAGAGTTCTTTCGGATCGAGCACTTCGAGGAGCGCCAGATCGCAGTCGTGCCCCGCAAAAACCACCCGCGCCGGCAGCAAACGCGGGTCTTGATAACGGCGGACGAGGATCTGCTTGGACCAGGCGATGACGTGCGCGTTGGTCAAAATCCGGCCGCCTTCGATGACAAAGCCCGTGCCGCTGCTCTGCTGGATAGGCTGAAAGCGCCACGGTGCGTCATAAACCGGAAGCTGACTGGACGTGAGAATCTGCACCACGGCCCGCTCCGCCGCCAGTTCCTCCGCACGCAAGCCGACCGCTGCCAGTATCAGGCTGAAGATCACCGTCAGGACAGGGATTAAAGAACCTATACGGAAGCCGCACACGCTCCGTCCGTTATTACACGCAGCAAAATTTCGCATCGTATCAGTTTGCAACCGACCCGCCGCCGCACTGCAACGCCCGACGACGCCAAAATTATAAAAAATAAGACGGGGCCGCCCGTAAGGACGACCCCGTCAGGTCCAGCTTCAACTAACACTCCTGAAGTTCGCGGCTTCAGGAAAGGGCTGCGATCACCAGAGTGACCGCGAAAGAACAAAAAGATTGAGCCTTAGGACGGTCTTCGCCGCCGGCGCCGGTGCGCCTGCCCGAACCAACCTACCCAAGGGGTATGTAAACTCAGACGCAGCCGGCGGGTAAATGTTCCCAACGTTTCAATTGTTTTCCCTTTCTTTTACCCGTCATGCGCCACGCACGCGGAATTCGCTATCGAAACCCGGCTCGTTTTCCCTCTCTGTGCGGATAAACCACTTCCGCATGTCTGACTTTATTCCCCGTTCCGACGCCCCTGCCGTGTCTTCTTCCCCTAACGTCCTGCCTCTGCCTGCGCCAACGGTAGCACCTCGACACCAAGACCTTGAGATCAAAGATGCGCACATTATTTTTGGCGCGGTCTGGCGCGACCTCGAAGCCCAGTTCGGCCGGGATCAGCTCAGGTTCCCAAAGGAAATCATCCTGCTGGGCGGCGCCCCGGGCTCCGGCAAGGGAACCAATACCTCCTTCATCCTCAAAGCCCGCGGCCTCACCTGCGAACCGATCGTGGTGAGTTCCCTGCTGGACTCACCCGAGGCCCGCCGCCTCAAGGACGCCGGCCACATGGTCGGCGACCGCCAGGTCATCGGCATCCTGTTCGCCCGGCTCATTCATCCCGAATACCGCGACGGCGTCATTCTCGACGGCTTCCCCCGCACCCAGGTCCAGGTTGAGTGCTTGAAACTCCTCGTCGACCGCATGCACGCCCTGCGTCGCGAGTTTTATCCCACCGCGCTGCGCGCCCACTTCCGCCAGCCCACGGTGCATATCATGGCGCTGTTCGTGGATGAAAAAACGTCCGTCGAACGTCAGCTCAAACGCGGCCACGAAAACCGCCAGCACAACGAAGAGGTCCGCCGCACCGGCCTAGGCGAACTCCTCGAGGAACGCGCCACCGACTACGACCTCGAACTCGCCAAGCGCCGCTACCGCGTCTTCAAGGAGCAAACCTGGGACGCGCTCCAGTCACTCCGCGAAATCTACCACTACCATCTGGTCAACGCCCAGGGCTCGCTCCAGGAGGTCGAGCAAAACATCCTTCGCGAGCTCCAATACCAAAGCTCCCTCGAGCTAGACCCGCGCACCCACGACCGCCTGCGCGCCATTCCTGTCGCCAACGATATCATCGTCCACGCCCGCCAGGAACTGGTCAAACGTCTCGACGGCTACGAATACGAGCACGCCGATTTGCTCGCCCAAGTCGTGGTGTTCATCGAGCGCAAGATCATGCCCATCATCCTCCGCCATGCCATCTCCGGCGTCGCGCTGGTGAACACCGAGGACACCCTGCTGGACGACCCCGTCGCCCTCGCCATCCTGATCGACGTATTTAGCGAGCGCGGCTTCCATGCCACGGTGGATCTGCATCGCATCGAGGTGCCCGACAGCTTCGATATCGCCACCGGCAAGATTGCCTGCCGTATCAAGAAAGTCTTCCGCATCCAGATTCGTTTCCAAGGCTCCGAAATCCGTCGCGGCTAAGCCGTGGATTTCCGGACGACCTGACATCGCCTCGCATCCTTGCCATTCGTTCCAGCTTAGTCGTGATTGCCCGCAACACCTGATGCCATCGCCCGCCATAAAACGCACCGTCGACATGCAGATCATCGCCGACTGGGTCGAGCCTCGCTCCCGCGTGCTCGACCTCGGTTGCGGACGGGGCGTGCTGCTTGAATCGCTCGTCCAGACCAAGCAGATCTTCGCCGTCGGAGTGGATCTCGAGTTCGACAAGATCACGTCCTGCGTGCGACGCGGCCTCACCGCCTATCAAGGCGACATGCTTTCCTACATGGCCACTTTTCCCGACGCCCACTTCGACCGGGTGATCTGCTCGCGCACGCTCGAAGAGGTGCCCAACCCCTCGGCGGTCATCGCCGAGGCCCTGCGTGTCGGCCGGGCCGTCACCGTGGGTTTCGTGAACCATGGATATTGGAAAAATCGATACGACACGCTCCTGCACGGTCGCAAACCGCGCAACCCCGTCTATCCGCAGCCCTGGCACGAATGCCGCCCGGCCAATCCCGCCACGCTGGCCGACTTCGAGGAGTTCTGCGCCGCGCGAGGCTACCGAATCGCCCGCCGCGCGGTGTTGCGCGGCGACTGGCACACCCCGTGCAAGTTCCTGCCCAATCTCCTCGCCGGCTACGCCCTCTACGATCTCGCCCGCTGAGCTGCACCCCAGGGATTACTTGGAGGCGGCCTCTTCCTTCGCCTTGAGTTCCTCGAGCCGCTTGGTGGTTAGGAGCTGGAAGGTGCCGCCATTGCGCTTGGCGAGAGTAGTGAGCACTTCGGTGGGTTTTTCCGTGTTATCCTTCGGACCCGCAAAGAGGAATAGATTAACGGCGGCACGCTCGGGTAATAGCGCTTTCTGCAGACGGCTGAAATGCGCGTAGAAGTCGGTCCATTCACCGCCCTGAATCGTTGATACATAGTTGGATTCGTTGATCGGACTACCGTCTTTTCGTGCCCAACCAGTGAGATCCCGGGTGATGGTAAATCCTTCTTTTTTGAGCCGGGCCTGCACATCGGCGCGGAAAATGTCGTCGTTGTCTCTGATGATGATGGGAAGGCGGCCGGCGGCCACTATCTTGGCATTGGCGACATCGAACTCGGCCCGTGCCTTGGAACGAGAGCGGCTGCGCGCATCAACTATGGCATTAAGATCGATACCTTCACGGGCTAGATCGGCGCGCTTTTTATCCACCGCTTCCCTCCGTTTCGCGAGGGTCTGTTCGTCCACAAGAACCCGGACCGCGCCGGCAGAGCCGGTGATGATGTAAACAACATCAGGCTGCTGCTCGAGCGCGGCGTGGGTAGCTCGCGCCCAAACCGGAGGCAGGAAGAGCGGGTCTATGCCGGAGTCGGCCGGAAGCGGTTTGCGAGTCCAGGTCACACGGCCCGCAGATGAGTAGGCACCCAGACGATCCAACCGGCTGTTCACCGGTTCCATCCAGGCGAAGAATTTGTTTTTATTCTCGCTCGTGGCGATGACCAGTTCAGGTCCGAACACATTTACTGTGAAATCATTTCTATCTCCGGTGCCTCCTTCGAAAAGCACGACATTGAACTTGGCCGAGGGGGGCAGGCGACCGACGAGGCGCATGATTTCCTCCCGGATGATAGTGAAGGCGCGAAAGCCCCCTTTGGCCTCGGACATGATGTCGCGACTGGTGTCGACCACGAAGACGATCTTGCTAACATTCTGCGTGGTCGAGCCGAGGAAACTCAGCGACATGAACCCGCGCCCGCCGAGACCAGTGCCGCCGCCCATCGAGGTTGCCATGCCGGAACCGGCACCCATGCCGACGCCCGAACCCATGCCGCCGAAGCCGCCAAAGCCACCCGCGCCCATCGAGGGCAGGTCGGGCATGGCGGGCATTTGGAGGGCGTTCTCGGCGGTGGAGAAAATGCGATTCGCGGAGACGGGGCTCTGCGAGGAGCTGCTCGCGCTTGCGCGGCGCGCAACCTGAAGGCGGTGCTCGACCTGCTTGGCCGCGCCTTCGTTCTGCGCGGCGGCCTCGAAGGTTTTCTTTTTGCCGCCGACGTTTTGTTGCACGACGACGGCAGCGGCAACCAGACCCAGAGCGACGTGCAAAATCACCGTGATGAGCAAAGGCATGCTCGAGGTGATGCGATGGTAGAGGTTCTTCTTTTTCTGGACGGCGGCGATATGCTCGGCCGGGGTCTCTGCGGCAGGCGTGGAGTTATCAGGTAGATCGGACATGGCGCGTGGGACGACGTGTTACTCCGTCGCGTCGTCGGCGGTGAAGGTGACGTTGGTGACGCCGGCGACCGCGAGGGAGTTGAGCACGTCGATGGTGCGGTAGTAGGGGGAATCGGGATGACTGATAAGCGTGACAACGAGCTTCGATTTGGCGGCGTCGCTGGAGGCTTTCAGCTGGCCGAGGGTGCTGGTGAGCTGGGGCAATTCGTGACTGGACGGGGAATCATAGACCTCGTCATTGAGGGTGACCTCGCCAGCCTCGTCGACTTGGAGAATCTGCTCATCGACAAACTCGGTGGAGGTGCTCGCGACGGCGAGCCCGGGGAGCTTGGTCTGGAGGATTTGTTCGATGCGGATCTGCGCGGCCAGCGCCATGAAAAATACGAGAATCACAAACACCACGTCGATCATGGGCGCGATCTGGAAACCGACGTCTGGGTTGGAGGCTTGGACGGGGAAGCGCATGGGGAAAACGGGAAGGAGAAAAACTGGAATTGAAAAAGTGGAAACAGGGGAAACGGAAAGCGGGAGGGGGCGGTCTGACTTGGTGTTTCCGGTTTTTCGTTTTTCCACTTTTCAACGGGCGACAGTGGCGAAGGTGACGTCGATGATGCCGGCTTGGGCGGCGGCGTTGACGACGGCATTGATGTAACGGACGGGGGTCTCGGCGTCGGCGCGGACGAGCACGCGGACCTTGGCGTCGGCCTTTTTACGGGCGGCCAGCGCAGCGATGACCTCGTTGGGAGCCACGACACGCTCCTCATAGGTGGTGACGGCGGCGTTATCGGCCGCCTTCCAGGCGATGTTAAAAACGAGTTCGCCCTCGGAATCCTCCTTCTTGTTGGCATCCGGCGCGACAGGCACCTTGATGCCGGGGTCGTAGCGGGCCACCGACGAGGTCGCGATACTCATAAAGAATATGAGCAGGACCAGAAGCACATCGATCATCGGCGCGATTTGAAATTCGGGCTCGCCGTCGCCACCGCCACCACCGCCAGCCATGTTGGTAAGGGGTTAAGGTTAGGATTTAAGGTTTAGGAGGAAGGGGAATCGCGCGACGCGATCAGCCCCGGGCGGAGGTCGCGTCAACAGAGGCGGCGCCAGTGACCCAATTAGGCGTGGCGGCGACGTGTTCACCGCCCTCGAAGGCGACCTCCTTCATGTGCTCGTAAGGGTAGCAACGGAAAAGGTCGTTCACCGCGAGGGAGAGTTCATGGATCTGGTGCGAAACGCGGTTGCGCAGGAGGTAGTAGAACACGAAAGCAGGGATGGCGACGGCGAGACCGGAGGCCGTGGCATGAAGCACGTGGCCGATGGCGCCGGAAAGCTTGGAGGGATCCGCCGCACCCGCCTGGCCCATGGCGGCGAAGGCCTGGATCATGCCGACGACAGTGCCGGTAAGACCGACCATGGGTGCAATCACGCCAATGACGGAGAGGTAGGCGATCTTGTTTTGAAACTTGGAATTCTCGCCGATAATCGCGGCGCCCATGGCATCTTCGGAAGCGGTCTTGCCTCCGGTGGAGTGCATGATGCCGGCGTGCACGACCTCGGCGACTGAACCGGAGTTCGCGGCGGTCCAGGCGTAGGCACCGTGATAGTCGCCGGCGCGGAAGTAGGTCCGTAGCGTATCGATATCGGCGGGCGGTATGAACTGCTTGGAGGCGGTCTTCAGGTAGAGATCGATGACCAGATAGACGATGAGTGCGGAACAGGCCCAAAGCGGCATGATAAAGGGCGAGGACAGCTCCTTGAGCAGGCTAACGGAGTGGGCTTGCTCGGGAGCGACGGCAGCGGCTTGAGCGAGCAAGGCGAAGGGCGTGGCGGCGGCGAAGGAGACAAGGACGAGGACGCGTTTCATGATGGTTCGGGTTAAGTTAAAAGTTATAAAATCGCAGTGGAGAAAGGGCGATGGCGGGCAGCATCGATCAAAGATTAAACTCCTTCTTGGCCTGTGCGGCCTGAAGAGTGGCGGGATAAGTGTCGATCAGGTCCAGGGCGGAGCGTTCGGCGCGGCTCCCGTCGCCGTAACCCTTGTAGGCGCGGGCGGCGCCAAGCAGGGCGGCGGGCATGAGTTCGTCTTGAGTGCCATAAAAAGCCGGGATCCGGAGATAACATTCCAACGCCTCGGCGTGGGCGGCGCGGGCGGCGGCAAGGTCTCCGCGCAAGAGCCAGGCGCGGGCCTGCACTCTGGGAGTAGCCTCGCGGAGGATCTCCTCGAGCATGACATTGGCGAGCGCTTCCTTGCCGGCGCGGACATCGAGCTGGGCAAGGGCGAGCTTGGCGCTGCCACTAACCTCGGGCCCGAGGCCACTCTGGATCAACTCACGCGCCGAAGACGTGATCGCGGAACTATCAGTGCCGAGCAGGAGGGCTTTCAGCCGAAGATCGGCAGCGCGAGGCCAGTAGGAGCCGAAGATCTTGGAGAAGGGCGCGAACTGACGATAAACGGGCTCGATGATTTTCAGTGCCTCGGCACCCGAACCGGCAGCGACGAGTTTCTCGGCCTCGTCGAGCGCCTCGGGTTCCGGAAACTCGATGCGAGCGATGTCGCCGATGGGGAAACGACGCTCGGAAGAGCCGCCGCCGGCGAGGGCCACTTGCTGAACGAGCACACCAACGCCCAGACTGACGGAATCGGCGGCTAGAGCGGTGCCGTTTTTAAGAATATAGCGCTGCCCGTAAGACACCGGAAGAATAGCCAATGCACAGTATCCAGTAACCAATGTCAGATAGCGTCGAGGGTGCATGAGGCTCATGATTTTTCAGGGGCCCGGGAGGCGGGAATGCGGGCCTGGAGACCGGACTTGAGAACGGCGGCCTCCCGCCACTCGGGAAACTTCTCCAACTCGCGGAAGGTGAACAGACGGTTCACGGTGGTGAGCGCTTCCTGGATTTGGCCCAGTTTATCGAAAGTCTGGGCGGAACGAAGGTAGGCCTTGGCGACCCACGAAGGGAAGCGTTTGTAAGAGAGGTAAATTCGTTGGTAGTGCGCCTGGGCCTTGGCGAGGTCGTCGGAAGTGCCGCGACGGAGCGCAAGTTCGCCGAGCTGATAGAGGGCCTCGGCGGTGGCCTCGCCGCGCCAGGAACGATTTCCGGCGACCTGCTCGAAGAGCCCCCTGGCCGCGTCGAATTTACCCAGGAGCAGCTGCGCGTGAGCGCGACCAAGGGTCGCCTCCTTGAGTTTGAAGCGGGCGCCTGCGACGTCGATGGCAGCATTGAAGCGAGTCAGCGCCTCGGCGCCGTTGCCCTCGAGCAAGGCAATCTCGCCGAGGCCGGTGTAACCGTAGTCTGCGAAAATGGACTTGGGGTGTGCGGAGACGATCTGCTCGTAGAACTTCCCGGCGACATCGGGCTGGCCAAGGGAGAGCAGAAGATCGCCGACCTTGCCAAGGATGCCCGGCGGCAACTGGTCGGGCGCATAGGTGGAGGCGATCTTGCCGAGCAACTGGTCGCGGAGCGCGGCGTTTTTCCTGAATGCAGCGATCTCGGAGTGAACGAAAAAAACCCGGGCTTTGGCGGTGGGGTTGGCGCGAGTGCCATCGGAGAGCAGGAGTTGATCAACACGGTCAAAAAGCACCTGATCGGCAGCGGGATCGGGTTTGGGCTCGCCCATCTTGACGCGAGGAGGCCGGGCCAGACTCGCGGCCAATTCGACGAGCAGGCGCTCAACATCTCCACGGTTGGGATCCGTGACGTAGCGACGGGTGATCTGGGCGACGAGCTCCAGCGCCTCTTGGGATTTACCCTCCTTGTTGCGGATGCGGCTGATCCAATAGGCGGCGTTGATAACGAAAGGATGATCGGGTTTTTCGGCGGCGAACTGCTGCCACATGGCGACGGCGGCGTCGAACTCGCGGCGGGCCTGATAGTGGCGGGTCAGTTCATCGAGCACGTAGCCAAGCTGCTCGTCTGAGAGAGGCAGGTTGAGCGCCTCCTGGTAGGCCGCGATGGCCTCGGGAATACGACCCAAACCGGCGAGCGCGTCGGCCTGAAGGGAAAACAACTCGCCACGCTGGGGCTGCTCGGGCGGGTAGTCGGCGAGCCATTTCCCGCAAAGCGCGGCGGAAGCCGTGTAGTCTTCCCGGCCATACGCAATCGCGGCGAGACGGTAGCGGGCGTCGGGCACGAACCGCCCCTCATGAAAGTCTTTGAGGTAGTCCTTGATCTGGCGTTCGGCATCGGAGCCGCGGCCCTCGGCCAGATCGGCCATGGCGGCAAGATAACGGGCCTCCTCGATGAAATTCCCATTGGGGAAATCCTTGGCGTAGCACTGCACGACCGTGCGCGCCTCGGCATAGCGGGCGAGGCTGAAGAGCGCGTTGGCACTCATGAGTCGCATGGGCTCGGTCAGCTCCGATTCGGGATATCGATCGGTGGCGAGCCCCAGAAAGGTCAGCTGGGTGGCGAGATCCTGGCGCTGGCCGGCGGCCATGGCGGCGAGGTAGAGCGCCTGCGAACCGAACTTGGACGCGGGAAAGGCGTGGGTGAAGCGGTCTACGGAATCGCGCACTTTTTCAAAGCGGCCCGCATCAGCGTAGCACCGAATCAGGCCGAAATAGGCGGTCTCACGCTCAAGGGACTCGGGGAAATTCGCGATGAGATCCTCGTAAAGCAGGGCGGCCTCCCAAACACCGCCGCGCTCCTGGAACGTGTAGGCGAGCCGGTAACGCAAGGTGGCGTCATAGCCGGGAAGTTTCTCCACCTGATCAAGGGAAGCCTTGGCCTGCTCGCGCCGGGCGTTGAGCCGGCGGATGGCATCGGAGTCGGTCGCGGAGGGACCGGGGATAGCCTGCAGCCTGGCTAGGGCGCGATCGAGGGTGGCGTTGCGGATTTTCTGCTCGGCGATGAGTGCGTCGCGGGGGGTGATGGTGCGGAAGCAGGCAAGCGCTCCGGCGTTGTCACCAGATTTCATCAGGGCATCGCCGAGCTGGAGCGACAAGAGGTTCAGACCGGCGAGATTGTCCACCAGCGCCAGGTTGCCCCGCAACAGGCCGAGACCTCGACGGGCGTCGGAGATGTTGTTACTACGCAGGTGCAGATCAACGAGCGAGATGGCGGCGTCGGCCCAGTCGCGGTCGCGGGCCGAGGTGGCAAGGAGGCGGTTATAGGTTTCGATGGCGACGGAGAGTTGGCCTGCCTGGTTGGCGGACATGGCGCCGTAGAGCAGTGCCTTGTCGCGGTAGGTGGAGGACTCCTCGGCACTCTTGAAAACAGGAATGGCTTCGGCATATTTCTGCTGGAGCGCGAGAGAAAGACCGCGGATCATCCGGGCTTCGCCCAAAGCAACGGGCCCCACCGAAGGAAGCCTGCCGACAGCCTCGCCCAGCTCGGCGGCGCGCGGATAAAGCTGGGCCTGAAAATTCGTGTTCGCCGCCGTCAAAAGCAGCTTCTCGAGGGTGATACCCGACGGCAGGGTTTCTCCGGCCTGGGCGCGCCTGACGATTTCGTCGAGCAGGACGGCCGCATCCCCGGTTTTTTTGGCCTTTAACTGCATCTCCAGTTCAGCGAACTGGTTGACCAACGGAATAACGACCTGCGCAAAAGAGGACAAGGTGCCCGAAAGCGCAAGCAGAGTGAGGACTAGCGTCGAGCGCCGGAACAACTGAGCGTCGACCGATTTGCGCGAAAGCGTCATAATTGAGCGTAGTTAAACGCAAGTCCCGGCACCCTAGAGGTCAAGAGCACAGGCATTCCAATTGGATTAAAATTATTTAACGATTCAACTCCGCGCTCAAAGAGAGGGTCTGATAGCGCCGCACGCCCAGCAGGGATGGTTTCCAACCAAAGACATCGGCGTGCAGCAAATGGGTGCGGGCGCCGAAAAAAACCGGAGCGATAGGCGCGTCAGAAAGGAGGAGCGCCTCGGCGCGCTGGAAAACCGCATAACGCTCGGCAGGGTCTGAGGTGGTGGCGGCGCGGGCGATGAGCTGATCGTAGGCGGGCGAACTGTAGCCGGTCTGGTTGTTGCCGCCCTCGGTGACATACATGTCGAGATACGTATTGGGGTCATTATAGTCACCGATCCAGCGGGCGCGGGCGATGTCGTAACGAAGCCCCTTCATGGTATCGAGGTAGACGCGGAAATCCTGCGAAACAAGGGTGACCTCGATGCCGAGTTCGCGCTTCCACATCGCCTGCACGGCGGACAGCACACTGGTGTTGATCGCATCGGTGTTCATCAGGAGCTCGAGGCGGGGAAAACCCTTGCCGGCGGGAAACCCGGCGGCTGAGAGCAGCTCGCGCGCGGCGGCGGGATCATAGGACTGGCGCGCCTCGCTGATATACCCGCCCGTGCCGGGCGGGGTGTAGTGAAAAGCCGCGACACGCGAGCCCTGCAAAACCGAGGCGGCGATGGCCTCGCGATCGATGGATAAAGCGAGGGCGCGGCGCACCCTCTGGTCGGACATCGGCGGGCGGGTCAGGTTGAAACGCAGATAGTAAGTCTCCAGCAGGGGATCGACGCGCAAGGGCGAAGGTTTTTCGGCGCGGTAACCGGCAATGCGATCCGGCAGCAAGTCATAGGTGGCATGACGCTGGCCGGCGCGGTAGGCCGACTCGTCGGCAGGGATGTTGTCGGTAGGGAAAAAGATCACCCGCTGGATGCCGGCGGAGGGATTGGAGTAATGGTGAGGCTGACGGACGACCTCGATGCGGTCATTGGGCGCCCAGACGGCGAGGCGGTAGGGTCCGTTGCCGACATAGTTTTCCGGACGGGTCCAGACAGTGCCGCGCTGGTCAATCTTGCCGAACTTCAAGATGGTCGGCGGATGAACCGGAAACCACGCTTGATGCGCAGCGATCGCGAGCAGATACGGTGTCGGCGAAGCGAGTTCGATGACAAGCGTGTGAGGGTCGGCGGCGTTCACTCCCACAGAGCTGAAATCGGCGGATTTTCCGGCATTGAATGCCTCGGCTCCGCGTATCGGGAAAAGCATGTAAGCGTATTCTGAGGCGAGCCCCGGACGCAGAATGCGTTCGAAGGAAAACACGAAGTCACCCGCCGTCACCGGATCGCCGTTGGTCCAGCGTGCATCGGGTCGCAGATGGAACGTATAGCGTAATCCATCGGGTGATACGGACCAACTGGCCGCGGTGGCGGGCACGGCCTCACCCGTGCTCTCATCAATGGCGGTGAGTCCCTCGCCGAGCGCGATAATGATATTAAACTCGGTGAACGCGGTGGCGAGCTGCGGATCGAGATCGCCCGGTTCGGCACCATTGCCGAGCAGAAGCGTCTGATTTGCCCTTGCCCCTTCCACTGGGCTAAGGCGCGGACGACAACCGGAGCCGAGAAGAAGGCAACCGAGAGAAAGCAACAGGCCGAGACGCACAAAGTTGAGGGAAAACATGGTAAAGTGCCGCCACGGTGGACGGCGGCGTGATACTTGGCGAGGCCCGGTTGCGCTGTGCGATTGCATTAGGCACACCACCCCGCAAAGTGGCCGGCATGAAATGGTATTTCGTCGAAAACGGACAACGCGTCGGCCCGGTGGAGCGAGAGACACTGGATGAGCATGTCCGCGATGGCACGGTGAAGGCCGACACCTTGGTCTGGCGAGCAGGTCTGACCGACTGGCGGCGCGCGACTGATTTGACCGAGCTCGAAGTGCCGCCTTCGCTACCCAGCATGCCGCCGCCCTTGCCTCCAGCCATGCCGGCGCCTGCGGTGGTCGATGAACTGCGCACCTGGGCGGAGGCGCGGGCGGCGGAGCGCAACCACTCCAAACCTGCCGCGAGCGATTCCTTCGGCGGTTTCTGGGCGCGCCTGGCAGCCAAACTGATCGACGGCGTCCTGCTCATCGGCATAGGCCTTCTGCTGGCCGAAGCAGTCGCGACGATTTTCTACGAAGGCTCGATTCCAGTGCCTCCGGATTGGCGCGGATTTTTGCGCGCCCAGGGAATGATGACGCTTTTGAACGCCGGCGTGGCCATCTGGTTTTCACTCTATTTTATCCGACGCTTCGAGGCGACGCCGGGCAAACGCATGCTCGGCTTGCGAGTGGTGGGGGCGGACGGCGCCCGAGTCGGAGCCGGTCGCATCGTTCTGCGCTACTTTGGCGAACAACTGAGCACCCTGCTGTTTCTCTCCGGTTATGTCATGGCCGCCTTCGACGACGAGAAACGCACTCTCCACGACTACCTGTGCGATACCCGGGTGGTAAAAGGCGAGCGCAGTCAGGCCACGGACGGCGCGTAAACCCGCCCTGAGGTCAAGACGAGTCCATCCTTGCTTCAGCCCATCCATTTCATTCCTCCAGTATCCACCAGAACATATATTCGCTCCGCGCATTCAGCCTTCAACTACACCCAATATGTTAACTCCAAAAACCCCCTCCGGCCACACGTGGAAATTCTATCGTATCGGCGGTCTCGATCAAGTCGCCTTGGAAAACGGCACAGACCTCGCCAACCTCAAACACCTGGACCCAAAGCTGTGGGTCGCCCTTTCCTGCCCCGTCAAGGGACTGGAACTCGACGAGAAAACCCTCGCGCTGATCGACACGGACAACGACGGCCGCATCCGCGTCCCGGAACTGCTCGCCGCCATCGAATGGTCAGCCCTCGTCCTCAACGACCTCGGCATCCTGCTCAAAGACTCCGCCACCGTCCCGCTTTCCGCCTTCAACTCCGCCACCCCCGCAGGTCTGGCCGCCCTGACCTCCGCGAAACGCATTCTCGCTTCCCTCGGCAAAGCCGACGCCTCCTCCATCAGCCTCGCCGAAGCCTCCGACACCGTCCGCCTCTTCGCCTCCACCCACCTCAATGGCGACGGCATCATCACCGCCGACTCCACCGCCAGCGACGACCTTAAACTCCTCGTCGCCCAGATCATCTCCACCCATGGCGCCCAGCCCGACCGCTCCGGCGTTTCAGGCATAGATCAGGCCCGCCTCGACGCCTTCTACGCGGACGCCACTGCCTTCACCGCTTGGAGCGACAGGGGCGCCGCGGCCGACGTGCTCACCCTCGGCGCCAGCACCGCCGCCGCCACTGCCGCCGTTCAGGCCGTCTCCGCCAAAGTGGACGACTACTTCTCCCGCACCCGGCTCGCCGCCTACGACTCGCGCGCCCTCGCCGCGCTCAACCGCTCCGAGACCGAATACCTCACCCTCGCCGCCAAGGACCTCTCCATCACCGCCTCCGAGGTCGCCGGCTTCCCACTCGCCCGCATCGCGGCCAACCAACCCCTGCCGCTCCTCGCCGGCGTCAATCCCGCCTGGGCCACCGCTCTCGCCACCCTTCACGCCTCCGCCGTCGCCCCTGTTTTTGGCGCCGCCAAGACCGAGCTCTCCGAGGCCGACTGGACCGCCCTCAAGTCCAAGGTCGCCACCTTCGGAGCTTGGAGCGGAACCAAAGCCGGCGCCGCCGTGGAGCCTCTCGGACTCGAACGCGTCAAAGCCATCCTTGCCGCCAACAAACAGACCGAGCTCTCCGCCCTCATCGCCAAGGACAAAGCCCTCGAACCCGAGTTCAACGCCATCGCCTCGGTCGAGAAAATCCTCCGCTACACCCGCGACTTCCGCGCCCTCCTGCACAACTTCGTCAACTTCTTCGACTTCTACTCCCCCGATTATCTCGCCACCTTCCAGGCCGGCACCCTCTACCTCGATAACCGCTCCACCGAGTTCTGCATCGAGGTGGCCGGACCCGCCCCGCTCGCCGCCATGAGCAAGGCCTACATCGCCTACTGCGACCTCAAGCGCGCCGGCTCCGCCCCACGCAAGATCGCCGCCTGCTTCACCCAAGGTGACAGCGATTTCCTCTTCGTCGGTCGCAACGGCCTCTTCTACGACCGGCAGGGTCGCGACTGGGACGCCGTCATCACCGCCATCGTGGACAACCCCATCAGCGTCCGCCAGGCCTTCTTCTCTCCGTATAAAAAGTTTGTCCGCATGATCGAAGAGCAGGCCGCCAAACGCGCCGCCGCCGCCGATGCGGAGAGCAACGCCAGACTCGCCGCCGCCGCCGAGAAAACCGCCAACGCCGACAAGACCCAACCCGCCCCGCCCAAGAAATTCGACGTCGGCGTCATCGCCGCCCTCGGCGTCGCCGCCGGAGCCCTCGGCACCGTGCTGGGCGGACTCATCGGAGGTTTCCTCGGCTTGGGTATGTGGATGCCGCTCGGGGTGCTCGGCATTATCCTCGTCATCTCCGGCCCTTCCATGGCGATCGCCTGGCTCAAGCTCCGCCAGCGCAACCTTGGCCCTATCCTCGAGGCGAACGGCTGGGCCATCAACGGACGCGTCAAAATCAACATCCCCTTCGGCACCAAGCTCACCGAGCGCGCCGTCCTTCCGAAGGGTAGCGAGCTCAACCTCACCGATCCCTACGAGGACAAGAAATCCGCTGCCCAGCGTCGCCGCGTCAGTGTTCTCCTCGTGTTGGCCGGTATCGTCGGCGGTCTCTTTTGGCAACACGAGTCCACCGGCTACTATCCCTGGGATAGCGCTGCGACAAAGCAACAGGTGCGCGACGAACGCGCCGCCGCCGCCGCCCTCGAAAAAGCCAAGGCCGACTTGCTCAAAAAAGACGCAGAAGCCAAAGCCGCCTCGAAATAATATGTTGCTCGCCCGCTTCAGCCCGGCCCCAGAAAGGCGCCGGGCTTTTTCTTGTCCGCCCGCGCCAGCTCACCCTCCCAGAGCCGTTCCCACCAGCGCCGCGATCGCCGGCGGCAGCTCCAGCCGCAGCGCCTCCGCCTGCGCGCCCGCGCTCATCTTGCGCCAGGTCTTCCTTAAAATATCCACGAACTTCTCCTCGGTGTAATGCGCGTGAGTCGCCGCGAATCCAGCGATCTCGTTTTCCAAAAAAACCAGACACGCCGCGTCCTCCAGCGCCTGCGTGCCGGCATTCGACTTCAGCCCGGTTTTGGAAACCCACGTCGCAACTTCCGCCGCCTCGGCCTCCGCCACGCCGGCCGCGATCAATATCCCCCGCGCCCGCTCCGCCTGCTGCACATAGAGCGCGCGGCGCCAGGTGAGATACGCCACCTTGCCTTCCGGATAACTCGCACGCGGCGAGGTCCAGCGTTCGAGGTGCTGGCACCGCGCCGCCAGCCGCAACAACTCGCCCGCATCCGGAACCAGCCGCGCCACCCAGGCCTCCATGCACTCGGAGTAAACCAGCTCCGCCGCGCGCCCGTCGGCAGTCCGTGAAGGATCCGCCGCGTGCGCCGCATCGATCTCCGCCCGCGCCCGCGCATAAGCGCCCGCAATGCCTGCCGGCGCACTCATCCTTTGTTCCCCTTCAGCATGATAAAGTGCGCGAGGTCGTGTTTCTCGAATTCGTCCCAATACGCGTCTTCGATCTGCTTGAGCCGCGCATCCGCATCGATCGGCGGACCGTCCTTGCCCTGCGCAAAGCCGCGTCCCTGCTCGGCCGCGAGGTCGCGATCCGACAAGCGCGCCACCAGCTCATGCCAGAAGAGGTCGTTGGCCGCGTCGCCTTCGATCTTGCGCAGGCGCTCGTCCTCGGTGATTTTTTCCGATGGCTTCAGCTGGCCGTTGCTCGCCACCGTCACGTAATCCGCGCACCCGAGCGGGGTCGCGAGTTCGAGCAGTTTTTGAAACAGCTCTTCGTAACGTTTCAGCGCCGGGTTCTCTTCCTCCGGCGGGCGCGAACCCGCCACCGTGTGCATGCCGAGCGAGGCAAGTTCGAGCAGGCGGGCGTATTCCTTGGGATTAAACATGACCTTCATGCCCTCCAACTGCATCGCTCCTCCGCCTCATCGCAAGGCCGTTCCTGCACCCGGACTTTTTCTCCACCCAACGGGCAGGGCCCAAGCTAACAGGCCTGGCATGAACAACTGGCCCCGCCTCCTCTCCTTTGCCGATCAACACCCCGGTCAGCCCCTTGCACTCGCCACTCTAGTTGGGCGCACCGGCTCCAGCTAACGTCAGCCCGGCCCTCGCCTGCTGGTGAACCTCGACCGCGAGTCCACCGGCAGCCTGATCGGCGGTTGCCTGGAAGAGGCCCGTCGCTAAAGCCCACGCCGCCTACAAAGCCGCGGACCAGATCGCCGTCCAGCAAGCCTGCGACCGCTCCGCCCTTCACCGGGGCGTGCGCACGAGAAGCACGGCAGGTTTCATGCGGTGTGATCCGGAGGGCGCAGGCCCTAGACTCACGATCAGACCCAGTCTACGCGGAGAAAACATTGTGGGATAAGCCGGGCGGAGCACTTGAACCTGCGCCAAACCGGCAAGCGGCAATTAGCTAATCAAAGGCCGGGCGCGCTGGCAGACCTGAAGGGCCAGCCCCCACGGGTCTCGCAGCATCAGGAGCTTTGAACCGTCCGGCGGCAAAACCGCCTCCACAAATACAGCCCCAGCCGCAAGCAGGCGCGCACGGTCCGCGTCGGCATCAAGACTCTGAAAGGCGATATGCAAGACGAGGGGATGCATCGTGCCGTAGTCCGGCACAGGCGCGGCGGGGTTACGGTAGATCTCGATCACCGCGCCGCGCGCATCGGCTAAAAAATGAGTCTGATGCGGCTCAGGCAAATGCCGGACCACGCGCAGCCCGAGGTGCTGCTGATACCAACCGGAAAAGGCGACCGGATCCGCGACATGAAGGGCAAAATGTTCTAAAAGCATTCCCAAGGGCTGCAGTTGATCGCCCGGGTCGCGAGCACGAACCGCTTTTTAGCGCGCGGCATGGATGCGGCGGCGTGATGAAACATCCGCAGCGAGATCACCGTGTCTCCAGCTCGGATACGTGGATCCAGCCTCGACCCGGTCTTGGGAACGACGGCCCCGGACGGTTTGAAATGATTAATGAACAAGGCCGCGACCATCGCGCAATTGGTTACGCCCATGCCAAAGCCGGTCATCGAGTGCACCACTTCCGCCATGCGCATCAGGCCCTTTGCGAATGTCCGCAAACCACTTAAGTTGCGCCATGCCTCTTTCTCCCACCCTGCCGCCCCCCCGCTTCGCCCCAAACTCAGGCTTCAGCCGATTGCCTGCCGTCTTGTCCGCCCTCGCCGCATTGATCCTCATTCCCTTCACCGCCATGTCCACGCCCGCCGCCTTTCCCGCCACTGAACCCGGTATCGTCGAACTCAAAACCTTGCCCGCCGGCCTGCTGGTGCGCAGCGAGGCCAAGGGCGATTACTTCGAGAAAAACGGCGACCTCTTCCGCGCCCTCTTTCGCTACATCCGGCGTAAAGACATCGCCATGACGACCCCTGTCGAGGCCCACCTCGGCGACACAAGCGCCATGTATTTCTGGATCGCCACGCCCGAACGCGCCAAAGCCGAGCCCGACCTCAGCCCGACCACCTCAAACGAACATCCGCAACCAAACGGCTCCACCCCACCCCCTTCCCCTTCCGCCAAAACCACCACTGCAGACCAATCCATCAGTCAATCAAAGATTGACAACAATTCCGTGCCCGACGCGTCCACGAAAACGCTCCCCGAAGGTGTCGTCGTCCTGAAACGCTCTGAACGCCTTGTCGTCAGCGCTGGCGCCCGTGGCGGTTACTCTCGCGGTCACTTCGAAGAGGCGCGCACCAAAGTCCTGGCCTGGCTCGCCGCCCGTCCCGACCTCGTCACCGACGGCGAGGCCTACGCAGTTTACTGGAACAGCCCCTTTGTGCCCGGCTTCCTGAAGCGCTATGAGGTCCATATTCCCGTGAAATCAGCCGCTCCAATCCTGCCCTGATTAACTCTGTTCGCGCCATTGACCGCGACGCTCCGCTTCCGCTAGCGTGACCGTTTATGTCCTCGCCCGCCGCCGCCGCCGAACCCGCCAACCTCATGGAAGCCCTCGTTTCCCTCGCGAAACGCCGCGGCTTCGTTTTCCAGTCCTCCGAAATCTACGGCGGCCTCAACGGCTTCTTTGACTACGGTCCCCTTGGCGTCGAGTTGAAGAAAAACATCCGCGACTGCTGGTGGGCCGACATGGTCCGCCGCCGCGATGACGTCGTCGGCATCGAGACCTCCATCATCATGCACCCCAAGGTCTGGGAGGCCTCCGGCCACGTCGCCGGCTTCTCCGACCCGCTTGTTGACTGCAAGGTCTCAAAGAACCGCTACCGCGCCGATCAGCTCTTCTTTGCCCCCGTCGTCGTCACCGGCGCCGATGGCATCGCCCAGACCGTCGGCTACGTCTCCGCGCTCGAAAGCGAAAAGACGACCGAAGACCTGCAAGCCGCCGCCGAACAACTCAAGCGCAAGAAGGCCATCCAGGGCACCCTCGCCGCCGTCCAGCCCCGCGACTTCACCGAAGCCAAGCCGGAGGAAATCTCCCTCATCCCGTCCCCCGCCACCGGCAACCCCGACCTCACCCCGCCGCGTGCATTTAACATGATGTTCCAGACGAACGTCGGCGCCATGACCGACGCGTCCTCCGTCGCCTACCTCCGCCCCGAGACCGCCCAGGGCATGTTCGTGGACTTCAAGAACGTCGTGGACACCGGCCGCGTAAAACTCCCCTTCGGCATCGCCCAGACCGGAAAGTCCTTCCGCAACGAGATCACGCCGCGCAACTTCATCTTCCGCTCCCGCGAGTTCGAGCAGATGGAGATGGAGTTCTTCATCCACGAGGACGACGACTGGGCCAAGTGGCACCGCTACTGGATCAACTGGTGCAAAGACTGGCTCAAGAGCATCGGCCTGCCCGACTCCCACCTCTCCGAATACGATCACCTCAAAGAGAAGCTAGCATTCTACTCCAAGGGCACCACGGACATCATGTTCAAGTTTCCCTTCGGCGTGCAGGAACTTTGGGGCATCGCCGCCCGCGGAAACTACGACCTCGGCCAGCACGCCGCCGCGTCGGGTGTGCCGCAGACCATTTTCGACGAGGCCAGCAAAAAGAAATTCGTCCCCCACGTCATCGAGCCCGCCGTGGGCCTCGATCGCATCTTCCTCGCCGTCCTCACCGCCGGCTATGCCGAGGAGCAGGTCACCGATGAGAAAGGCAACACCGAGACTCGCACCGTTCTCCGCCTCAGCCCGCGCATCGCCCCGGTCAAGGTCGCCGTTCTCCCGCTCCTCAAAAACAAGGAGCAGCTCGTCGCCCGCGCCCAGGCCTTGCACAAGAAGCTCCAACGTCGCTACGCCGTGTTCTACGACGAGGGCGGCGCCATCGGAAAACGCTACCGCCGCCAGGACGAGATCGGCACGCCGTGGTGCGTCACCATCGACTTCGACACCATCGAGAAAGAGGGCGACACCTTCACCCTTCGCGAACGCGACTCCATGGCCCAGCGCCGCATCACCGAGGCAGAACTCTTTGCTCTTCTGGAAGAGCAGGTGTATTAAGTCCGCCTAATGGCCACCTCCCGTCCCCGTCCGCCCGTCGTGCGCAGCGTTCGCACGCCCGAGGCGGTCGCCGCGCTTCGCACCAAACTCGATACTTTCGACGCCGGAGCACGTCAGCGCGGACGTGACCTCTTCCAAGCCGGAGCGGTCCTCTCCGTCCGCTCCGCCGCGGACCATTACTTCAACGCCGAGGTCCAGGGCGACTCGCTCTACGGCCTCACCTTTTTCTATACGCGCGGCTCCTGGACCTGCCGTTGCTCCTGCCCTGTTGGCGAGAACTGCAAACACGCCTACGCCACCGGCCTCGCCTGGATTACCGACGTCGAAGGCGGTTCGCGCGATGGTCGTGACCCCGGCGAGGCCGCCGCCACGTCGCTGGCCGCCGTCCTGCCCGCAAACGACCCCGCTTCCGTGCAGGCGCGCGCGCTCGAGACCGAGCTCTCCGGCTGGCTCCGCGCCCTGCCCTCTCCCGAGGAAGCCGCCGCCGCCCGCCCCGATCCACTGTCAGGCCTGGCCGGTCTGCGGGTGAGGCTCGAGATCACCGGTCGCTGGTTCATGGAAACCCGCGCCGCCCCCGGCAAACCCTGGAAGGCCCCCGCGCAGAAATGGATCGTCGCACTGGCAACCCTCCGGCCAGCCGATTTCGAGTCGCTTCCGCCCGCCGAGGCAGCGCTCGGCGCCGCACTCTCCGCAGAGTTTCGTATTTCGGGCACCAATACGCTGAGCGCCCGCAGCGCCCTGGCTGAAAGCGTGGTCGAGGGTGTTCTCCGCACCACCGCCGCCCGCCCCGCCCTCGCCATGCCGGACGGCGAACCGCTCGTGATCGAGCCTTCCCCCCTCGTGCCCGAGGCCACCGTCTCGCCGACCGACCCCGAGCAGCTGAACCTCCGCCTCGTTGCGCCCGATGGCCGCGTTGCCGAGCCCGCCAAGCTCGTCACACTCCGCCCGGAACCGCTCTACCTTTACGACCACCGGGTCTGGCGCGGCCCTCCCCCCGGCCCTTCCGCCAAGCTCCCTGTCGCCGCGCTTTCCGACACCCGCCTCCTGCCGCGCCTGCGCGCCACCGGCCTCCGCCTGCCCAAGGGGCTCGCCTCGCAGGTGCGCCTCATCACCTTGCGGCCGCATCTCAAGTGCTGGCTCGCCCCCGCGCCCGATGGCCTGGAACGCGATTTTCACCTCCAGCTCGCAGCCCGCTCCGAGGAACCCGTCTGCGAGCAATACTGGACCGGCGGCGCCTCAGGCTGGTCTTGGGCAAAAAACGCCGCTCCGCCACCCCGCCTCGCCGGCGAGCCTGCTCTCGAATTCGACCTCGCCGACGCTCGCGCCGTGTGCGCCCGCCTCGGCTCCTTCCGCCTCGTTTGGGACGGCTGGGCCGAGTCCTGGTCGCGCTCGGTCACGGATAACTTCCCCGACGAGTTTCTCGCCTGGCACTCCAATCTCCCGCCCGCGCTCGATATCGACCTCTCGCCCGAGCTCGCCAGCCTGCTCGGCGAACCGCTCCACGCCGAGCTCGACCTGAATGTCACCGCCGCCCCCGGCGTCGCCGGCTCCGAGCACGATTGGTTCGATCTCACCGTCGGTCTGCGCGTGGCCGACACCACGCTGAGCCCCGAGGAGGTCGCGTTGCTCTTGAAATCCCGTGGCAAATGGGTGCACCTCCCGCGCCACGGCTGGCGCAAGGTCGCCGCCCAAGTCGCCACCAACGCCGCCTCCGCCGCCGCGCTCGACCGCCTCGGCCTCGGGGTGGACGACGTGCTCGCCGGCGGTCGTCCCGCCAAGCACCGCCTCCACGTCCTGCAACTCGCCCTCGAAGCCGAGGCCCTCGCCGCGCGCGACAGCCTGCTCGTGCACGCCCTGCAAGATCGCGCCGCCCGCATCTCCGCGCTCCCGCCCGCCACCTTGCCCGCCGGCCTCAGCGCCACTCTCCGCCCCTACCAACTCGAGGGGTTTCAGTTCCTCGCCCACCTCTCCGCCCAAGGCTTCGGAGGCGTGCTTGCCGACGACATGGGCCTGGGCAAAACCGTGCAGACCCTCGCCTGGCTACTGCACCTCGCCGCGCAACCCCGTGCCGAAGGCGTGCCCCCGTTCCGCGGCCTCGTCGTCTGCCCGAAGAGCGTCACCCACGGCTGGTTGGTGGAGACCGCCCGCTTCGCCCCGTCTCTTTCGATCACCGCTTACACACCGGACGCGGGCATCGTCGCCCCGCCCGCGCCCGCCGCCACCTCCGGCCCGAGCATCCTCGTCGCCAACTACACCCAACTCCGCCTCAACGCCGCGCAATTCCGCGCCGAGTCCTGGGACGTCGTCGTCTTGGACGAAGGCCAGTTCATTAAAAACCCCGGCAGTCAGGTGGCCGTCACCGCGCGCTCGCTGCGCACCCGCCACCGCCTTGTGCTCACCGGCACGCCGATCGAAAACCGCCTAGCGGATCTCTGGAGTCTCTTCGCCTTCGCCCAGCCCGGCCTGCTCGGCGACCAGCCCGGCTTCCGCCGCCAATACCACGAGGCCGACCCCGCCGCCCTCGCCCGCCTGCACCGCCGCGTGCGGCATTTTCTCCTCCGCCGCACCAAGGCCCAGGCCGCCCCCGACCTGCCTCCGAGAACCGAGGACGAAATCATCGTCGAGCTCGAGGGCGAGCAACGCCGCCTCTACGACGCCGAGCTCAAGCGCGCCCGCGCCCAACTGCTCGGGGTCGAGACCAAGAGCGCCCTCGACGCCGTGCGCTTCCACGTGCTCGCAAGCCTGCTCCGCCTGCGCCAGATCTGCTGCCACCCCGCGCTCATCGACCCGGATCACGCCGAACTACCCAGCGCCAAACTCGAAGCCCTCATGGAACGCGTGGAGGAGCTCGCCGAGGAGGGCCACCAGGTCCTCGTC
Organism: Verrucomicrobia bacterium IMCC26134; assembly: GCA_000972765.1. Classification (GTDB taxonomy): domain Bacteria; phylum Verrucomicrobiota; class Verrucomicrobiia; order Opitutales; family Opitutaceae; genus IMCC26134_A. Next base: position 3,344,856 of record CP011265.1, read on the forward strand.
TTCAGCCAGTTCGTGGAGATGCTCAAAATCATCCGCGACCGCCTCGTCGACGCCGGCATCGGCCACCTCCTGCTCACTGGCGCGACCGAGAACCGCGCCGAACTGGTGGACACATTCCAAAGCGACCCGACCAAGACGGTTTTCCTGCTCTCCTTAAAAGCCGCCGGCTTTGGCCTGAACCTCACCGCAGCCAGCTACGCCATCCTCTACGACCCGTGGTGGAACCCCGCCGCCGAGGCACAGGCGATAGACCGCATCCACCGTATCGGCCAGACCAAGCCCGTGATCGCCTACCGCCTGCTCGCCGAGGGCACGGTCGAAGAGAAGATCCGCCTCCTTCAGCGTGAAAAGTCCGCCCTCGCCAACGCCGTGATTCAGGAAGAGAGCCTCGCCGCCGTCATGGACCTCGACAGCCTCAAGCGCATCCTGGCCTGAGCGCCCGAGTCTCTACCTCGCCCCTTTCCGTCCCTGAACTCCCTTCGATCGACAATTCCAGAAAAGTTTCGCTCGAAGGACTCAATGGAGACGACGGCACTGGGAATCTGACATAGTCGCTGTATACGCAGTCAATTTATACGGTTTCTAACGCCACTATCCGCATCAATCCGTGTATTCCGTGGCTAAACTCTAAAACTGGGGCAAAGTTCAGCTTTCATACTGAGCGAGACGGGCGTTGATTTTCTGCAACATGGCCCCGTTGCCCTCGAATATATAGCGATCACTCTGCAACGTATCCCGAATCTTGCGCAGAAAGGCCGGATCAGGTTTACGCATCACAAGCAAACGATCCGTGTTGGCGACCAAACTCGGTGTATCCATTTGCTCCAAATCAAGTTCCACCAAACGAGTTAGCGCCGCCTGATTGAGTGAGTCAGTCTTTATCGCAGTCAATAAGATGAGTCTGGCTTGGCCTAGGGCACCAACGCGAACCATGTGTTCAGCAAAAGCCACTAAATTAGTCCGGCTTGTATTTTTATCATTGAGATAATTCTGAAGCTGAAGTTCTGAAAGCGCCTTGTCGCCCAGTGCATAATTTGCCACCGATCGCAGCGCATCCAACTGCGTTCCATTGGTTTTCACCCAATCCTGGTTCTCAGCTACTATTTTCTGCGTCGCGGCGATGGCGTCAGCATATAGCTTAGCTACAAGGTGGGCTTCTATATACGATATGGCACTGCCCATGCAGGGCAAATCCTGCACCTTGCACTGTCTATAAGCCCGCCAAGCCAAATCGATCTGGCCTTTATAAGCCCCGATAGATGCCAAACCATTCATTGCTGCCCCGTCATTAGAAAAGCGTGAGAATAGCTCCGATAAGGTGCCCGCCCGTCGCACCGTCTCATTGCTGGGGTCGAGCGTTGATAACTCATCCAGATAACCACTTGGATCGTCCGGTTTCTCTAATTGGCGCAGCACTGCCAAACTCCGTATGGCTGTCATATTTCCCACCTCGCGGAAATAGCCTACTCGAACAACGTAAACCTCTGGATCACCGGGGAAACGATCGGAAAGATCCGAGAGTAAAGCCAGGGCCTCGGTTTTTTTCCCCTGCGCCCACATTACTTGAGCAGTCAGTATACTTCCGCCACGTGTGCCCATCGTGTTGTTTAAAAACAACAGTTTCTCAGCGATTTTGTAACGTCCCAAGTAAAAATCAGCGCTCGCTTGGGCGATGGTCAAAACATGCCAAGCCAAGGTGTTCCTGGCCTCGCTTGCTAAAAGATGCTGAGTTATTTCAATTACCCGCTCATCCTTTTGACGGGAAAACAAAAATTCAAAATACTTTCTAAGGAAGCCGATGTTAGAAGCGTTATACTGCAATCCATCACTGAAAGTTTGCTCGGCCGCGTCATCGCGACCAATTGCAATGTAAAATTGTGCTATTTGTTCGCGTGCCTCAGTATCTTCCGGAACTACAGAGAGTCCTAACCGGATATTATAAAACCCTTCCAGATACTTTCTCTCGTTAAGTTGTTCCTTGCCCTTTTTAAGCAAAAACTCGCACCGTGCCCTGCGATATACGTCTTTTTTCCAGGGATAAAACAATAAATTAGTATACTCTAAAGTCCCATAGTCGCGCGCATATTTTATGTAAAAATACAAGCCACCGGTGACACCTAACCAGGTCATACATAATAAAACGGTGACCCACAAAAATAGACGTCTCCAAAAGATACGGATTCGCCTTCCCTCAGAATTGTGCTCGGTGCGAAATGGCGATATTCGCCTTAAACCCAGCCAAGGCTTAAATTTGAAAGCCTTGCGACCTGCCTTGGGATTATACATTTTAAAGAAAAAACCCACCTCCATGAAATCATGGAGGTGGGTCGATTTTTAAACTTTATAACAAATAGGTATAAAGCTACTACTATTAAGCAGTGACGCTGGACTTACGACGGCGGAGTAGCGCGACACCCAAGACTGCCATGCCACCGATTGCAGCATAGGTGGAGGGCTCTGGAACTGCGGTAAAGTTGATTGTGTCAATACCAGCACCTTGAGCACCTGAGGCAAAGGTAAAGGAACCTTTAACAGCGGTGGTAGAAGCTGAGAAATAGTAAGTCAATCCGGAGGGCGTTCCAACCGTAAAGGAGGGAACGAGCCATGATGGATCAGTCAAAACAACTTCCTTCGTAGCTGAAACATAGTTGAGACCAGCATCACGATTGGAGATGCAGATATACATCTGCGTTCCAGCTGTCACCGAATTGTTATTGTTCTGCGAGAGGTTCACCGCAAACTCAACAGCACCGGGAGTAGTATCGACATAACCCGAGTTAGGGCTGCCGGCGCCTACTGATGTAATGTAGGGGGTGAAAACACTTCCTGAATACGTGCCGAAGAGGGCATCGATAGGTGTTGTGCTAGTGATCGTCGTTGCGCCATCTTTCATGACAAAGGCACTGTCATAGAAACCTACGCTGCCCGCTTTGGATGCGCTGGAGAGCGCGATTGACATGAGTGCGATACCGATTAGTTTTGTATTAGTATTCATTTACTTGGGAATTTGAGATTGTTAAAAGATTTAAGGAATTAGGGAGCAACTGGCGAGATAACTGCATAGCTCGCGTCGGCCGCATTACGCTTGATCATGTAAGCCGAATTAAAGCCGAGGATAGATGAGGTAGTGACAGCTGTGGTCGTTCCAACTTGACGCCAGGTAGTTCCATCAGCGCGAAGATAATACGAGACAAATGCGTCGGTAGTAGGGTTATAGACCTGTAATTGATCAGCGTTACCCGCTACGTTGTTACCGGTCCAGCCGAGCGCAGCCGTTCCACCTACAGCACTGGGAGATGCATCAACCGGATAACCTGAAGCTACAAACTTTAATCCTGGGGTCAAAGGTAACGCAAAGTTGTTGGTGCGGACTCCGCCCACAGCAACCAGCGTTGCTCCACTTGTAACCTTACGGAAAAGAACGCCAACCCCGGGCGCAATGACCGTGTTAGAAACGTTGGTAGCTGAACCAGACAAACGCCAGTTGACCAAATCAGCGCGAAGATAGTAAACGCTGAAGCTATCCGTGGCTGCGTTGTAGAACCAAACTTGATCTGCATTTGCTGCCGTGTTGCTACCAACCAGTGCCGTGCTGAAGAAGCTCTGTAATTGAGCCAAGGTGATGTGCTTGCGAAGCGCAAAAGTGGCACCTGATGCAACGTTGGTCGTAAGCGTAGTTGTGTTGTTAACACTAGCTGTGTTTAAAGTTACAACGCCATTCGCCGAAGTGATGGTGGCCGTGGTATCAACATCAAAGCGATCTCCGACAATCGAAGCATCTCCAGCAGTGACTTCCAAGTAATAGGGTTGGCCTGCGGTCAAAAGAGCGCCGACGTTGCTTGAGCCACTCAGCGTAACGGTTGATGCGGTGTTGGAGGAGCAAGCTGAGGTGAGGAGGTTCGCATTGAGAACCGAAACGCCAAGATTATTGAGCCCAACGGTGATGGTGTTCGTTACTGCACCAACAGGAGTGGTCGTGACCGTCTGAGCAGACACGGAGGAGGCCATTGCTGACAGCAAAACTAGGCCGAGGCTTAGTGAAGCGCCCAAGCGGGACGCACGCTTTGAAACTGATGTTTTCATGGGTAGAGGGGATTAATTTTCGAGGAGGAAGTCTTACAAGCACGAGAGAACAAGAATCTTTTTTCATTTGAGTCAACGCGTTTTTTTCGAATCCCCGGTTCGCTTTCGGTGGCTTGTTTTTTTCGGATATGACTTTTAAACCCATTTATTAGCCCACAAGTGCCTATTTTATAGGTATTAACGTCTTCCGCGGCACCATCGTTTACATCTATCCTTTTTTCGTCACACCCTTGTAACACCCTAGCTCGCACTTATCTGCATTTTTGCCTACAAGGGGTTAGTAGCTGGGATTTGGGATGGTTTGCGGTCCGTTATTCAAGCGTCCCAGACACAAAAAGAGCACTGGCTTGCAATAAGCGCGTCTGCGTTATGCACGGTAACCAAAGGCCGAATACGTATCCACATATTTGCGACAGTGGCTTGCGAATGAGTGGGAAGTTCGAGGCATGGGTGGGACGTGAAGGGTGAATTACTTTCGTGCCGTGCCCTCCGCCTTGGCCTTCTTGCGCTTCGCCCAGCGAGCCTCCACCTCATCGATCTGACCCTGCGTAACGCCCTCGGTCGCCGCGGGCTCAGCAGGCAAAGATGATGCAGTCAGGGTAAACGGGATACTCCGTGTCTGCACGATCTTGGCGAGGTAGAGACGCACGGCGGTGGGCATATCCAAGCCAATATCAGCCAGCACGAGGTCCGCCTCGTGCCGCAACTGATCGGGAATGCGTATCTGCAATGTTTTTATATGATAACGTATTTATTATGTATTTATACTAATGTCAAGTAGCGTGCATAGTCATTGCATAGTGCATTCATGTGAGACGAACGTATTTTGGGTGTTTTTTCGCAGAATTTATCCGCCCCTCCACCTTCACCGCGTCGGATTTTTCGGCTGCGAACGCAAGGAACACAAAGCAACGCCCCTCCCGTTTGAGGGCCGACTCTTTTGCGCTCTCTGCGTTCTATGCGTTCTCTGCCGCTAAATCTCAGGCGCTAGACGCATGGTCTATCGTTGTGCCTCGTTTGCCAGCGCGATCACCGGCCAGCAACGAACGTTCCTCTATTCGGAATTTGCGCCTCGTTTTTTGATCCGGCTGTAGGCGAACGAAACTCAGCCCGCCGAGCCGACTTCCCCGACCCCATCGAGACGCAGGGCCAAGCGGCCGACGGCGCGAGTGGATCCGAGATCAACGGTGAAACGCGCCTCCCAATCGTTGGTCTCCCCGGTGTCGATCAACACCTGCGCCACGCGCCAGAGGGCCGCGCCGGGCTCGGCCTCGATCCAATGGGTGTTGGCGGTGGCGCGACCCGCCGGATCAAGCCGGAGGCGACCGCGTGCGTCGGCGTGAGCGGTAAACCCTTTCTCCAACTTGCGCGACTCGGTGGTCAGGACCTCTCCTCCGGCATCGTCGGGCAGCACGCGAGCGGCAGCCGCCTCCCACTCTCCCGAGGCCACATCCTGCAACACGAGGTGAATCGCGACGCGCACCGCGCGCTTGAGTGCCACCGGATCTCGGGTGAGCTCAGGAGGCCCGACCCCAAACTTCCTCTCCACCCCCTCCCCTGCCGCTCCCGCAAGAGGCGCAGCCAGCACGCCGACCGCGTCCACCCTTGATTGACCAGTGGCCCGGGTAGCGTCGATGGAGAGGGCGCCAGAAAGAGGTGCGCTGGAGGGCGAGGCAAGGTGAACGGCGGCGGCGGTGCTTGATGCGCCCGAGGGAGCGGCTTGAAGCTGCGACCACTCCTCGAGCAGGCTGGCGTCCACGCCGCGGACGAGAGTCTCAAACAAGGTCTCCAATTCACGCACCTCCTCGGTTTTGGCGGCGTCGGGCACGGTTTGCACCAGAACCTTCCACACCTGCATGAGGTGGCGCAGGAGCAGGCCCTCGACGCGCTCCAGTCCGTAGTCGCGCACGTAGTCGGCGAAGGAGAGAAAGCGCTCGTGCATCTCGCGGGCGATGCTCTTGGGACGGACGTTCTCCTGATCGATCCACGGGTGGGCGGCGGCGAAGGCATTAAACGTGTCGTAAAGAAATTCACGCAGCGGCTTGGGATGCTCGACTGCCTCGAGTTTCTCCATGCGCTCGTCGTAGGGCACGCCCTGGGCCTTGAGCTCGTTTAACTTCTCGGTCTTGGCGCGGAAAACCTGGGCGCGGAGGATAACCTCGGGGTCTTCTACGATGGCCTCGCAAAGAGTGAGCACATCGAGGGCGTAGTCGGGCGACTCGCGATCGAGCCGGGCGACGGTGTCGATAAGGTAGAGGGAGAGCGCCTGGTGGAGGGAAAAATCATCCTGAAGCGCGACGTTGACGCGGAGCTTGCGACCAGAGGTTGGCGAAAGCGATGCCGCGCTTGACACAAAAGGCAAATTGTCAATCAATGATTGACTAGTTACCGGGAGGCCGGCGGCACGAGCAGAAGCGTGGGGAAGGGATGCGCAGGGGGGGGTGCCGGCGGCTGCCAGGATCGGCTCGGGTGCGATGTCTTCACTCGGCGGGCCCAGTCCCTCGTGCGGGATCCCGCCTTCGGACCCGGTGCCAATGGGGCCGACGATGCCGCGCTCCCAAAGGGCGCGGAAAAGCTGCCAGGCGCGACGGCGGTGGGCGGTTTTTTTAACCGGGGTCTCGTGCGAATCGGCGATGAGTTTTTGCAGCAGGCGGCAACCGTCGGCCTCGCGGCCCAGCATGAGCAGGAGCAGTCCGTGCGAGACAGCGAATCGCGAGACGAGCGGTTCGGGAGCGGCGGTGAGCAGGCGGTCCATGGTCTTGCGCTCCCAACCGACGGCGCCTTCGGGGGCGGATTGCTTCTGGGCCTTTTTCTTTTTGCCGGGATTGGCGGCGGCCTTGGCCTCCTCGCGGAGGTTGGCAATGGTCCACTCGGGAGCCTGCACGATGACATGGCCGACATCGTCAAAACCCTTGCGGCCGGCGCGGCCGGAGATCTGGCGAAAGTCACGCACGGTGAGGATGGCGGATTTTTTGCCGTCGTATTTCCAGAGCTGGGTAAAGACTACGGTGCGGAGCGGGACATTGATGCCGACGCCGAGGGTATCGGTGCCGCAGATGAGTTTGAGCAAGCCCCGCTGGGCGAGTTTTTCGACGAGGATGCGGTAACGGGGCAACAAGCCCGCATGGTGCACGCCGATGCCGTGTCGGAGCCAGCGCTTGAGCTCGCGGCCGTAGGGGCTAGTGAAGCGGGCGGATTCGAGAGCGGTGGCAAGGGCGGCCTTTTCCTCACGGGTGCAGACCGGCAGGCTCATGAGGGCCTGGGCGGTCTCGGCGGCGGCGCGCTGGGTGAAGTGAACGAGGTAGGCCGGGACCTGATTGGCAGCGAGAAGCTGCTCCACGCGCTCGCAGAGGGGCGTCTCGGACCATTCAAAATCAAGCGGCACGGGGCGGCGCTCGCTGCGCACGACGACGACCGGCGTGCCGGTGAGGCGGGCGGTTTCGCGCTCGATCACGGATGTGTCGCCGAGGGTGGCAGACATGAGCAGGAACCGGGAACGCGCGAGGGTCAGGAGCGGCACCTGCCACGCGACCCCGCGCTCGGGGTCGGAGTAGTAGTGAAACTCGTCCATGATGACGGTCGCGAAGGAGGCCCCGTCACCGCGGGAGAGGGCCTGGTTGGCCAGAATCTCAGCCGTGCAACAGAGAATGGCGGCGTCGGGGTTAACGGTGGCGTCACCGGTCATCATGCCGACGCGCTCGGGGCCAAAATCGCGACAGAGGGCGAGGAACTTTTCGTTTACCAATGCCTTTATCGGGCAGGTGTAAACGGAGCGGCGCCCGCGGCTAAGGGCGAAAAAATGGGCGGCGGTGGCGACGAGGGATTTGCCGGAACCAGTCGGGGTGTTGAGGATGACGTTGCGGCCGGCGAGCAGCTCCAGCACGGCCTTCTCCTGCTCAGGGTAAAGCTCGAGACTGCGCGCGGCGACGGCGGCAAGAAACCGCGTTAACAATGCGTCGTCGGTCGCCTCCGCAAGTCGGAGCGGGGCGAAGGGCGGCGGCAAAGCTGAAAGGTCGGACGACACCCCGCCATAGCGAAGGCTGGGCGACGGCAAGGGAAGGCCAAAGAGACTTCGCGGCCCAATCAGATGGCCGCATCAGGCGCGGGTTTTGAGAAACTTCAGGACCTCGCGCCGCCACGGCATGGCGGGGGCGGTGCCCGGTTTGGTGACGGAGAGCGCGGCGACCGCCTGGCCAAGTCGGGCGGCCGCGGCCACGTCGCCCGCGTGCTCGACCAGACCGGCGGCAAACCCGCCTACGAAGGCGTCTCCCGCGCCGGTGGTGTCGATCGCCTTCACGCGGTGCGCAGGGATGAAACTGAAGCCCGCGGCTTGGGAAATCAGACAGCCGCGCTTGCCCAAGGTCACGATGACCGTGGCCACGCCCAGCGCCCGGGCGCGGGCGTGCGTGCGCGCAGGTGGCTCGGCGGCAAGCTGCGCCTCGGTGTAGGCCGCGGTGGCGGGTGAGGATGCTGCGGGAGCGAGCTGGTTCACGAGCGCCACAAACTCGGTTTCGTTGGGGATGAGCACATCGACAAACTTGAGCAGAGCGGGGTCAAAATCAGCCCGCATCGGCGCAGGGTTGAGCACGGTGATCGCTTTGGCGCGACGACCGGCGCGCAACGTATGTGCCACGGCGGAGAGACTGGTTTCTAACTGGGTCACGACGACTTTGGCCCCGGCAAACAAGGCTGGCGGCAAGTCGGCGAGAGAGAGCGCCCCATTCGCACCGAGGGCGACGACGATCTCGTTTTGCCCCTCGTCGTTGACAAGGATAGCGGCGGTGCCGGTGGCGTGGCGGGGCTTGGGCGCGAAGCGGGCGGCGATGCCGTTCTCTTTATAAAACGCCTCGGCCACGGCGGCGAAGGCATCGGTGCCGACGGCACCGGCGAAGAGGGTGGCGGCCCCGGCGCGACCGGCGGCGATGGCCTGGTTAGAGCCCTTGCCGCCCGGACCCGTGGTGAAGGTGCCAAGGGTGGTCTGGCCGGCGTAGGGAAACGCGGCGCAGCGCCACGTGAGATCCTGAACATAACTGCCGACGACGACGACCGAAGGAGGGGGCGAGGTGACCATAAACCCAGCTAAACCCGAAGTAATCACCACCCGCAAGCCTCTCCAAAAACGAATGCACCCAAAACACAAAGTAACCTATTAGGTTACTTTTTTCTTTGCAGTTTCAGTGGTAAGCCGAGGCAGAGCCGCGTAAGAGAGTAACCTAATAGGTTACTCTTTTACGCGGGCTTGCCCGGACGCGGCGAGCGGCCACGCTTGGCAGCTATGAGCAACGCCGCCGTGATACCGCCGCCTCACATCATCGCCCGCAAACGCGACGGCCTGAAACTGAATGCGGCCGAGATCGAGGCCTTCGTGCGCGGCTCGACCGACGGCTCCTGGGCCGATTACCAGCTCTCCGCCATGCTCATGGCGATCTACCTGCGGGGACTGGACACCGAAGAAACCGTGGCGCTGACCCGCGCGATGATGAACTCCGGCATCGTCGCCGACCTCTCCGCCATCCCCGCCCGTAAAGTGGACAAACACTCCACCGGCGGCGTCGGTGACAAAATCTCCCTGCACCTCGCCCCCATGATCGCGGCCTGCGGCGTGGCCGTGCCCATGATCAGCGGGCGCGGCCTCGGCCACACCGGCGGCACCCTCGATAAACTGGAATCCATTCCCGGCTTTCGCATCGTCGTTTCGCTGGCGGACTATCGCGCACTCGTCGCCCGCACCGGTTGCGCCTTGATCGGACAAACTCCCGAACTGGCCCCGGCGGACAAAAAACTCTACGCGCTGCGCGATGTCACCGCGACGGTCGCGTGCCGTCCCTTGATCTGCGCCTCCATCATGTCAAAAAAGCTCGCCGAGGGCATCGACGCGCTCGTGCTCGACGTGAAATTCGGCGGCGGCGCGTTCATGAAAACCGAGGCCGAGGCGCGGGAGCTGGCCGGCATGATGGTCGCGATCGGCAACGCGATGGGGAAACCCACCCGCGCCCTGCTCACGCGCATGGACGAACCGCTCGGCCACGCCGTCGGCAACGCCGTCGAAATCGCCGAGTCCATCGACTGCCTGCGCGGCGCGGGACCGGCCGACCTGATGGAAGTAACCCTCGCGCTCGGCGTCGAAATGCTGCTGCTCGCCGGCGCCGCCCGCGATGAAGCCGGGGCGCGCGCAAAGCTCGCCGCAGTGATCGCGGACGGCTCGGCGCTGGCCAAATTCCGCGAGATCGTCGAGGCGCAGGGCGGCGACCCGCGCACCGTGGATCAGCCGGAGGCCCGGTTGCCGGCGGCGCGTTTTCAACGCGAACTGCGAGCCAGCCAGGCCGGCTACGTGCAATCCGTGGCCGCGCTCGATGTCGCACTGGCCGCACTCGGGCTGGGCGCGGGTCGCACCCGCGCCGAGGACTCGGTCGATCATGCGGTGGGGTTCACCCGGCTGGTAAAAACGGGCACCCTCATCAGATCAGGAGACACGCTCGCCATCATCCATGCCAATGACGAGGCGAAGGCCGAAGCCGCCGAGGCGACGCTACGGTCCGCCATTGTGCTCGGGGAAACACCGCCCGAGCGCCTGCCACTGGTCACGGACCGCGTGACGTAAGGCAATCGACGGCGCCGGGACAGCCTCCCGTTCCCTGTTTCTCGGCTTATTCGATAATGTAGCCCTCTTCACCGTGTTCGGCGAGGTCGAGGCCGAGGGTTTCGTCATCGCCATCCACCCGCAGGCCGCCGCAGACCCAGCCAACCAGTTTGGCGATCACGAAGGTAGCTCCCACCGACCAGACCAGCACGATGCCGCCCGCCTTGAGTTGCTCCAGCCAGAGCGTCTTGCCGACGAGGGCGGCGATGGGGCCGTTTGCGAGATTGGGGTTGGCGGCGGTGGTGGCGAAAATCCCGGCCAGCAAGGTGCCGATGGTGCCGCCGACGGCGTGCACGCCGAAGGTGTCGAGCGAGTCGTCGTATTTGAAGAATGACTTGAGATGATTACACGCGAAGTAGGTGGCCGCACCCGCCACCAGACCGATCAAAATGGCGGTGCCCGCGGTCACGAAACCGCTGGCAGGCGTGATGGTGGCGAGGCCGGCAACCGCACCCGAGCAGAAACCGAGGACGCTGGGTTTGCCCCGGCGCAGGTATTCCAGAAACGGCCACATAAAACACCCCGCCGCGGCGGCAAGCGTGGTGGTGACGAAGGCGTTGACCGCAACGCCGTCGGCGGCGACCGCGCTGCCGGCGTTGAACCCATACCAGCCGACCCAGAGCATGCCGGTGCCCGCCATACAAAAAACCAGACTGTGCGGCGCCATGTGTTCGCGCCCGTGGCCAAGGCGCTTGCCGAGCAAAATACACAAGGCGAGCGCACTCCAGCCCGAGGTCATGTGGACGACGATACCACCGGCGAAGTCGATCGCCTTGATGGCCGCGGTTGGATTGAAGAGGCCGTTCATCAGGCCGCCGGCACCCCACAGCATGTGCGCGACCGGGAAGTAAACGACGAACATCCAAATCACGCTGAAGAGCATGATCGCCTTGAATTTCATACGCTCGGCGATGGCGCCGACGGTCAGCGCCGGGGTGATGATGGCGAACATCATCTGGTAGATGGCGAAGAGATTATGCGGCACCCACTGGGCGTAGTTGGGGTTCGGCGCCAGCCCCACATCGCGCAGAAACGCAAAACTCAGGTCCCCGATCACAGGATTGCCGGTGGAGAACGACAGGCTGTAACCGCAAGCCCACCAGATCAGGCTGACCACTCCGGTGAGCCCGAGGCACTGCGCGAGAATGGAGAGCACATTTTTGCGCCGCACCAAGCCGCCGTAAAACAAGGCGAGCCCGGGCAGCGTCATGAACAGCACCAGCGCGCAACTTGTCATCATCCAGGCACTGTGGCCGGGGCCGCCGCCGGGGATTTTAGAGACCGCCTGTCCATCGGTCACACGCGCGGCGTTGTTGATGTAAGCTTCGAGGTCGCCCAGACGCTGTTCGACATCGGGAGGCGGGAGCGAGGCCCGCGTCCCCAAACCGGTCGATGCGACGGCGGGTGCGGCGCCAGTTGTTTCGGCGGCGGTTGAGGTGAAGGGCAACACGCTCGACAGCGTAAGCAGCAGATAAAAGGCGAAGGCTTTCATGAGGATTTGGAAGCCGCCAAAGCCGTCGAATGAACAAAATTAATACAAGCACGATCTTCACCCCTCCCACGCTCCGCCCTGAAAAAACGCACAGATCTACGTTGGCCGCTCCGGGGTCAGCGGGCGGCGGCATTCACTAAAACGGATGGCGTATACGTGCGTTAGAGCCGGCAGATGAGCAGCTCGCGTTCAAAAATCATCTCCTTCGGCAAATGGGCGTGGAGATCGACGAAGAGTTCTTCGTGACCGAGGATCTCGGCGCGCCAGGCGACGCGGTCCACGGTGGTAAGGGTCTCGAAGGTGTCGCGGGGAAAGTCCAGGCCGGACCAGTCGATGTCTTCGTAGCGGGGCATCCAGCCGAGGGGCGTCTCGCAGGCGCGGGCCCGGCCCTGGCAGCGGTCCACGATCCATTTGAGCACGCGCATGTTTTCGCTAAAGCCGGGCCACATGAAGTTGCCGGCGGCGTCCTTGCGGAACCAGTTCACGCAGAAAATACGGGGGGATTCGTCGAGGCCGCGCTGCATCTTGATCCAGTGGCGGAAGTAGTCACCCATGTGGTAGCCGCAGAACGGCAGCATGGCCATGGGATCGCGGCGGACCTTGCCGATGGTGCCGGCGGCGGCCGCGGTCATTTCGGAGCCCATGGTCGCGCCAACATAAACGCCGCCGGACCAGTTAAAGGTCTGCGTGACGAGCGGCATGGTGGTGGCGCGGCGTCCACCGAAGATGATGGCGGAGACGGGCACGCCCGCGGGATGCTCCCAATCGGGATCGATGGTGGGGCACTGTCTAGCCGGGGCGGTGAAACGGGAATTGGGGTGGGCGGCCTTGGCGCCGGTTTCCTTGGCGAGGGCGGGCGTCCACTTTTTGCCCTGCCAGTCGGTGCACTCGGCGGGAGGCTGGTCGGTCATGCCCTCCCACCAGACGCCGCCGTCGGGGGTGTAGGCGACGTTGGTGAAGATGGTGTTGCGCGCGAGGGAAGCCATCGCGTTCGGATTGGTTTTGAGGGAGGTGCCGGGGGCAACGCCGAAGAAACCGGCCTCGGGATTGATGGCGCGGAGGTGGCCTCCGGCGTCGGGCTTGAGCCAGGCGATGTCGTCGCCGACGGTGGTGATTTTCCAGCCCTTGGCGGCCAGCGGGGCCGGAGGGATGAGCATGGCAAAGTTGGTCTTGCCGCAGGCGGAGGGGAAGGCGGCGGCGACGTAGGTCTTTTTGCCCTGGGGATCCTCGACGCCGAGGATGAGCATGTGCTCGGCCATCCAGCCCTCGTCGCGGGCCATGGCGGAGGCGATACGGAGGGCGAAGCATTTTTTACCGAGGAGGGCGTTGCCGCCGTAGCCGGAGCCGAAGGACCAGATCTCGCGGCTCTCCGGAAAGTGGACGATATATTTTTCGGGGTTGCAGGGCCAGGGGACGTCTTTCTCGCCCGGGGCGAGCGGACGGCCGACAGAGTGCATGCAGGGGACCACACGCTTTTCGGCTTTGTCGATTTCGGCCAGCACAGGCAGGCCGATGCGGGCCATGATGCGCATGTTGACGACCACGTAGGGCGAGTCGGTGAGCTGCACGCCGAGCTGCGACATGGGCGAACCGACCGGGCCCATCGAAAAGGGTAATACGTAGAGGGTGCGGCCCGTCATGCAGCCGGCGAAGAGACCCTTGAGTTTGCGGCGCATCTCGTAGGGCTCGATCCAGTTGTTGGTGGGACCGGCATTGTCCTTCGAAAGGGAGCAAATGTAGGTGCGGTCCTCAACGCGGGCAACGTCGCCGGGGTCGGAGCGGGCGAGGAAGCAGCCGGGCCAGAGTTTTTCATTGAGCTGGGTGAAGGTGCCCGCGGCGACGAGTTCGGCGCAGAGCGTATCGTATTCCTCCTGCGAGCCGTCCACCCAGTGGATGGCGGCGGGGGTGGTGAGCGCGACCATCTTTTCAATCCAGCGGAGAAGGTGGCGGTTGGTGCTGAGGGGGGCGGCGGGATTGCGAGAGCTCATGATGTGATGACGGAGAACTGACTTGCAGTGCGGGAAGGTTCGACGTGGACGGCGACGTGAGTGATGGCGAGGCCACCGGCGACAAGGGCGTCCTGGACGGCGTGGGCGATGTCATGGCCTTCGCGCACCGAAAGATCGGGGTTAACTTCGATGTGTATCTCGACGAGCAAGGCCAGGCCGCTACGTCGAAGGTGGCATTTATCCAGACCAAGGACTCCAGGCACGGTCGCTGCGAGACGGCGCACTTCAATCACAAGGGAAGCCGGTGCCGCGCTGTCCATGACCTGGCCGAGGGCGCGATGGAACACGATGACGCCATTGAAGGCGACGACGACGCAGGCGGCGAGCGCCGCCCAGTCGTCGGCGGCGGCGTAGTCCGGACCGGCGAGCACGGCGATCGTGATACCGATGAAAGCGGCGGCGGAGGTGAGCGCGTCGGCGGCGTGGTGCCAGGCCTCGGCGCCGAGGCCGGTGCTGGCGGATTCCTCGCCGGCCTTGTCCAGGCGACGGGCAAAACGCCACTTCACCACGACAATAAAAACCAGCAGCGGCAAGGTGCCCCAGTGCGGGCCCTGGTGAGGAGACATGATCTCGCGCACGGCGTGAACGCCTATCCACCCCGCGGCGAAAAATATCACGAGTGCGACCCCCAGAGCGGCGAGCGGCTCGGCTTTGCCATGGCCGTAGGGGTGGTCGGCGTCGGGCGGCACGGCGGCAACGCGAAAACCCGCCCAAACCAGCAACGAGGAAAACACATCCATGAGGGACTCGACGCCATCGGCGATGAGGGCGTAAGTGTGACCAAGGATGCCGCCGGTAAACTTGAGCACGGCGAGGGCAAGATTCAGCCCGACGCCTTTCAGGACGAGGTCCGCGCCTGCCTCGGCCCGAGAGCGGGCCAATGCGTGGGGATCGAGATGAGCGCGAGCGGGCATGGAGGCGGGTGTGTATCGTGAGTTAAACGCGACAAGCCCGTCAGGGACAGAAATAATTCAGGTGCGGAGTATAAGCCATTAAGCGCGGAGACGTGTTTAAGCCTATTGACAAAACGTTTGCTGACCGGGCGCGCCGGCAGGAAAGTGCCGCATGCAAATAGCACCGGCGGTGAACGTCCTGGGCGGTCCGCTCAAGCCCTGTAGCTTAAATCCCATGACGGGTTTTTTCCGCGACGGCACCTGCCACACGTGCTCGGAGGACGCGGGATGCCACACGGTGTGCGTCGAGGTGAGCGTGGAGTTTCTTGCCTGGCAGGCGGCGGCGGGCAACGACCTGATCACGCCGCGACCCGAGTATGATTTCCCAGGCTTGAAGCCGGGAGACCGCTGGTGCGTATGCGCGGGGCGCTGGCGCGAGGCGGTCGAGGCGGGGGTGCCGGCTCCGGTGGCGCTGGCAGCCACCCACCAGCGATCGCTCGAAGTGGTGCCGCTGGAGATGCTGCAAGCACACGCGGCGGGCTGAACCGGAACCTTAAACCGGGCGGGTGAGAAACCCGCGAACGAGAGCGTAGAGCTGAGGGGATTCGAGCAAAAAGGAGTCGTGCCCGAGATCGGTCGCCAGTTCGGCGTAGCTGCCGCGTTTGCCGGCGCGCTGGAGCGCGAGGGCGATGGCACGGTTTTGCTCGGGCGGGAAGAGCCAGTCGCTGGTGAAGCCGACCACGAGAACATCGGCGGTGAGGGCGCGAAAAGCGTTTTCGAGCGAGCCGTAGGTGCCGTCGAGATCGAAGCGATCGATGGCGCGGGTGATGTAGAGATAGGAGTTGGCGTCGAAACGGTTGATGAAGCTCTGCCCCTGATAACGCAGGTAGCTCTCGACCTCAAACTGGACATCGAAGGCCGTGCGCGAGCCGGCAGCCGCACCTGCGGGCGCGGCATCGGACGCGTTATCAATCAAGGATCGACTAGTTGCCTGGGAGGAGGCGTCGCCTGGCGCTGCAGGCGAAGCGGCGGGAGCGGCGGAGGAAGCGACTGCGGTTGCGCTGGGGCCGGAGGCTTTGGAGGGCGCGGGACGGGAGGTCACGGCGCGGCGGCCAAACTTGCGATCCATGGAAGCGTCGCTGAGGTAAGTAATGTGGGCCATCATGCGCGCGATGGCGAGACCGACGCGGGGGCCGCCGTTCTTTGGATAATCGCCCCCATGCCACTCGGGATCCTGCAGGATGGCCTGCCGGCCGACCTCGTTGAACGCGATGGCCTGGGCACTCTCGCGAGCGGTGGTGGCCATGGCGAGAACACGACGGGTGTAGCCGGGATATTCGATGCCCCACTGGAGGGCTTGCATGCCGCCCATCGAGCCCCCGAGGACTGCGTAGAGGGATGCGAGGCCGAGGGAATCGAGCCAGCGGCGCTGGGCCCTGACCATGTCGCGAATGGTGACGGCGGGGAAACTGATGCCGTAAGGGCGGCCGGAGGCAGGGTTGAGCGAGGCGGGTCCCGAGGAGCCCTGGCAACCACCGAGGACGTTGGCGCAGAGGACGAAAAACTTATTGGTGTCGAGGGCCTTGCCGGGGCCGATGAGATTGTTCCACCAACCGGGTTTCTTATCCGCAAGCGAGTGTATGCCGGCACAGTGGTGATCGCCGCTGAGCGCGTGGCATACGAGGATGGCGTTATCGCGGGCAGGGTTGAGCCGGCCGTAGGTTTCGTAGCGGACGGTGAAGCCGGGCAGGATCTGACCGTCGTCGCAAGTGAAAGGCTCGGTAGAGACGTAGTCGCGGGGCTCGACCAGTCCGACCTCGCCGGGTTCGGCGGGGGTGGCGGAAGGGATGTCGTCGTCGAGAGCGGCGTCGTTCATGCGGATAGGTCGGCAAGCACTGGGCTAGGAAGAATACGAAAGGAAGGAAAAGGGGAAATGGAAACCGCGGATTATCCGAACGAGTTTAATGGCGCATTGCAGCGCGGCGGGAAGATGAATGCACCGGCGGTCATGAAAATTCCCCTAACGGAAGAGTAATTGACGGGAGTAATCATGGTGGCGGAGAACGAACACAAAAAAGCGGGCCCGCCAGGCGGGCCCGCTTTTAAATATCGAGCCGGCCCGGCGAGGCCCGGGTGGCCGACGGCCTTACTTCTGCGGCGTGATGTTCTTGATCTTTTTGCCACCGGGGAGGCTGGCGGCGACGAGAGGCTCTTCCTTGCTGTATTTATTGACCAGCAACTGCTGGACGATGGTGAAGAGACCGTTGATAGTGGAGTAGAGGGCGAGGGCGGCGGCGAAGTTATAGCAGATAAAGGTGAAGACGATCGGCATGAACTTCATGATCGCGGCCTGCGGACCGTCTACAGACGTAGGCGTGGGGGTGAGACGCATCTGATAGATCATGGTAGCGCCCATCAGAAGCGGCATGATGTTAAGCGGCAGACCGAGACCGGGGAGGTGCCAGATGGTGTCGGGCGCGGAGAGATCGTGCGCCCAGAGAAAACCTTGGAAACGCAGCTCGGCAGTGCCCTGAAGCATGGCGAAGAAACCGACGAAGAGCGGAATTGTAATGAGAATCGGGATACAGCCGCCGGCGGGATTGACCTTGTGCTCCTTGAACAGAGCCAGGGTGGCCTCGTTGAGCTTCTTGGGGTTGTCCTTATACTTCTCCTTGATCGCCTTCATGGGCTCGGAGAGCTTGGCCATTTTCTTGGCTGAACGGGAGGCGGCGAGGGTGAAGGGGACGCTGATGAGCTTGAGCAGGAGCGTCATGATGACGATGGCGACACCCCAATTACCGACAAGGTTGTGGGTCGTAACCATGAGGTAATTGAGAGCGGGAGCGACGTAACCGGAGAGGAAGATGCGATTGAAGAAGAAGCGGTCGAACTGCATGACCTTATCCTCGTTGTGCCCGAACTTGGCCAGGCGGGTGTATTCCTTGGGGCCGACGTAGAGCAGACCGGACTGGGTGGCGGTGGCACCGGGAGCCAATGCAGGCAGGTCGAAGCGGGCGGCGGCGGTGATGCCGGTGTTGGCATGGGCACTGCCGGCGAGCGGAGGCAGGTCAACCCGGCGCACGGCGACACCGACACCGGGGGCGTCGGGGGTGTAGATGCTAGCGAAGAACTGGTTCTTAACCGCCGCCCAGGTGATGGCGCGGGGTTGCTCGATCACGGCCTTGGGCGCGCCATCCTTCATGCCGATCATGGCGAGGAAGCCGCCGCCCTCAAGAGCGGCGCGCTCGATGTATTCGGTGTCCTTGCCGTCGTATGTCGCGACGTTGAGATATTGACCGAGATCATTGGCGCCGATCAGCGAGGTGGTGCCGAGCTCGAGGGCGAGGCGGGGGAGCGGGAAGGTCTGCGGGGTGAGATTGCGGAACGTGGTCTCATGGCGGATGCGGTAAGGATCCTCGCCGGCGGCGGGCAGGCGGTAGCGACGGGTCACCTCGAGGCGGTTTTCAAAGACCACTTGGTAAACGACCTCGGAGGCGGTGGCGGAGACGCGGGTGAAGCGGGTGTTTTGGTCGAGACCTTTGAGTTCGCCAATGGCGAGCATGGGGGCGGCGTGCTGGCGGTTGAAGATAAAGGGCTCGGAGCTGCCCTGAAGGGCATCGTATTTCTTGAAAGCCACACTTGCGATGGCTCCGCCGAAATCGGTGAAACGAGCCTCGATAAAGTCGTTGGCGAGCGACGTGGTGACGGCGTCGGCGCGATCGTCGGTGAGGGCGGCGAACAGCGTGGGTGCGGCAGAACCGGAAGGAGGAACGGCAGCCTGGGCGGCCTCGGCGGCGGCAGGCGTGGCCAGCGTGGTTGTCGAACCGGCCGGGGCGGATTGGGCGGCAGCCATCGGGGCGGGCGCGGGAGGCGGCGACAGGCGTTGACCGATAATGAGCGTGGCGAAGGCGGCGACGATGAAGGCGATGCCGATGGTGAGGTTCTTCTTATCCATTAGAGAATGAGGGCGATTGAACGCGGGTGAGTATTAGGAAAATCAGGGAACAGGGTCGTGACCACCGGGATGCCAAGGGTGACAACGCAGGAGACGCCGTGCCGCCAGAGAAGTGCCCTGTAAAGCACCGTGTGCGTGGAGCGCTTCGATGGCGTAGTGGGAACAGCTGGGAGTGAAACGGCAGCCGCAAGCGGGGCCGGCCAAGGTATGCAAGACAGGGGAAACGCCGATCTGGTAGGCGCGGACCACGAGCATCAAACCACGAGCGACGACGGCGGACGGAAGCGAAGGCCGGGCATCGGAGGGGGCGGGGAGGCGAATGGCGGTGTCAGTCGGCACGAGGGAGAACAGGAGAGACGGAAGGCGCGGGTGGGAAGATTTTACGACAAGCGTCGCAGAATCTCTGTTCAACCACGGCATATTCAAGCCCATTGAGCATGCCGCGGGCGACAAGCAGGATATCGGTGCCCGAGGGAACGAGACATTGCTGGGCGCGAAAGACCTCGCGGAGACGCCGCTTAGCGCGAGCGCGGGCGATGGCGTTGCCAACCGCGGCACGGGAGGCGACTACGCCAAGCCGCGCCGGGGTGGCCTTGGACGCAGATGCAAGGGGATCGGTTGGCTCAAGATTCGAACCAGGATGCAGTCGCTCAGGCAGTCTTGGGACATACCAAAAGACAAAGGCGCCGCAATCAAAGCGGCGGCCTTTGGTTCGGACGTGTTGAAAATCCAACGCGCGACGCAGATGCTGGTCGGCGCGGAAACGCATAGCACTGGAGCCCAAGCACAAGAAAACCGACCAGTAGCGGTCGCGGTGACTGTGGGATGGGCGAAAGGCGAATGAAACGCCAGCCGTCGTCAATTAGACGACGGTGAGGCGCTTGCGGCCCTTGGCGCGGCGGGAGGCGAGGACCTTACGACCACCGCGGGTGGCCTTGCGGGCGCGGTAGCCGATCTTGCGGGCGCGTTTAAGTTTATGCGGGCGGAAGGTGGGTGACATGACGTTCTAAGTGGTTAAGAGGTGACTGAAGTGCGGAAGCGCGCGACCGGTGTCAAGGGCGGAGGCGGAGGAATTTTTCAGGCCCCCCACAATTAACAACCTAATGGTATCAACCGGAAAGACGGCGGGCGGAGGAAAGTTCGGCCGCGGTCGGGTAGAGTTCACCGTCTATCTCGCCTTCCTCAAGCGAGAGATCGGGGATGCGAGTGAAGGCGATACGAATGGGGGCGTAGGCGAGAGCGCCGAGCGCGCCGCCATAGACGACGGAGTGTTTACCGAGCTTGCGATTGATGTGGTCGAGGGTGGCGTTGAGCGCGGCGCGACGTGCGTCCTCGCCGGGGCGCGATTCGAGAATACCGGGCAGGGAAGCGGTGTGGGCGCCGGCAGGCACGAGGGCGAAGAAAGTGACGCCGACGGAAAAATGATCCGCGCGGCCGGCGGGGCGGCGATCCCAGAGGAGGTTGAGCACGCGGATGAATTCGAGGGTATCCTGAGTGTCGGCAAAGGTGACCGCCTGGCTCCAGCGTCCCGACTGACGGTATTTTAATCCGAGGTGGAGGCCGCCGGCGTAGAGGTGGGCGTGACGGAGGCGAAGGGCGGCTTTTTGCAGGAGGCGATGGAGGGTGGCGCGGGCACCGTCGGGATTGCGAAGATCGGGCGAGAGGATCTGGGCGTGGCCGAGGGAGCTGGTGTGGCGGGGCGGGAGCGGGACCTCCTCGCCGCGCAGACGGCGCCAGACGCGCTCGCCCTCGATGCCACCCCAGATGCGGCGGAGTTCGCGCAGCTCGGCTGCGCAAAGTTGTTCGACGGAGGTGATGCCGGCCTCGCGCAGGCGAAGATCCATGTTGGCGCCGACACCGGGCAGATCGCGCAGGGCAAGCGGAAAGAGACGGGCGGGAAGCTCTTCAGAATCGATGACGACGAGGCCGTCGGGTTTTTCGAGATCGGAGGCGATTTTGGCCAGCCAGGCGTTGGGCGCGAGCCCGATGGAGCACGTGAGGCATTCGCCGGCAATGCGGGCGATGGCGCGTTTGAGTTTTTTGGCGACGGCAAGGGCGGTCTCGCGGGTCTGGAAATTGGAGGGGAGGCGGCACCAGACCTCGTCAATGGACCAGACCTCGGTGACGGGCAGGCAAGTTTCGACGGCCTCGAGGAGTTTTTGGTGATAACGAAGGTAAATCTCGGGGCGGGACTCGACGATGGCGATGCCGGGGCAGAGGCGGCGGGCGTCGGAGACGGCGGTGCCAACCTTGATGCCAGCCAGTTTGGCATCGTAACTGGCGGCGATGCAGGAGGTGTGCTCCGACATCAAAGGCACGACGGCGACGGGACGGCCGCGCAGCTCCGGGCGCTCCTGTTGTTCGCAGGAGGCGAAGAAGCCATTGTAGTCGATGAGCAGCGCCTGGAGCACGAGGGGGTTAAAGAGCCGCAACGAGGCGCTGACGGCAAAAAACCAGAGCGAGGATAGAGGGCCAAAACGAACTCAGGTGCCGTAGAGGCGGTCGCCAAAGTCGCCGAGGCCGGGAAGAATGTATTTTTTGGCGTTCAACTCGCGGTCCAGGGCGGCGGTGAAGATGGGGACGGACGGGTGTGCTTTTTCCACAGCGGAGACCCCATCGGGCGAAGCGACGATCACAACGAGAGTCAGCTCGGTCGCGCCCGCTTGGCGGAGAAGGTCGAGGGCTTGCACGGCGCTGCCGCCGGTGGCGAGCATCGGGTCCACGCAGAGCACGCGTTTGCCGGCGAGCGGGGGGAGTTTGCAGTAGTAGCTGCGGGCGACGGCGGTCTGGTGGTCGCGCTCGAGGCCGACGTAGCCGACGGAGACATCGGGAAACAAGTCGAGGTAGGGCTGCACCATGCCGAGGCCGGCGCGGAGGATAGGAACCACAATCAAGCCCTCGGCGAGGACCTCGCCGGTGTGGGGCTCGAGCGGTGTATTCACCGTATGACTACGAGTCGGCAGGTCGCGAGTGGCGTCGAGGGCGAGCAAGAGGCCGAGCTGGTGCGAGAGGGTGCGGAAGGTGGCGGGCTTGGTGGTGCGGTCGCGCAGATGGGTGAGCGCGTGGGCGGCAAGCGGGTGATGGAGGAGGTGGAGCATGGGCGGAAATGACCGATGACGAATGCCTGATGAAGAAGGCCGGCGGTGGCGGCGGTTAGAGCAGGTTCTTGCGGACTTTGCTTTCGAGGAGTTTCTCGAACTCTTTCCGGAGTTTTTTCTCATCGCCGCGGAGACCGGGCATAAGGGCGAGCCAGGCGTAGACCTCCTCGCGGACGTATTTGGGCATGGCGGGTTCCTGTTTGGCTACGCGATCGAGGGCGCGGACTGCAAGCAAGGCGATATGCTCGCACATCCGCTGGGCGGTGGCGGAGCTGTGCTGGCCGGCAAGCCGTATGAGATCGTCGAGTGAACCGCGCCGGGCGGCGGCGGAGGCTTTTTTATAAAGCGCCATGCTGTTGACGGGCACGGAAACAGTGCGCGGGTAGAAGCTGGCCATCAGATTCCATGGATCGCCGCCGGGCTGGTCACCGGCGGACCGGAAATCGCTGCGCAGGATGACGGACGGGATGTCGGCGAATTTGGCGAACATGAACTCAACGACCGTGCCGCTGTCGAGCTCCGGGCCGTCGAAGTTGAAGAGGGCCAAGTCGCAGTCGAGCAGGCTGCGAATGTCCTTGTCGCGAATGAGCTGGGGGTGGGTGCCGCGCAGCTCGAAATCTTGCGGGAGACGACAGAGGTAACGGCCATGGGAAGCGGCGTGGATGGCCTCTGCGAGGTAGGCGTTACCGATTAGATGCTTGGCGGAGAAAAGCTCGCCGGCGAAGTAAACGGTGAGGCTTTTTTTGGAGGGTTTGGCTGGGGTGGCGCGCGACATGGGGTGGATGTGAGGCGGAAAGCAGGGAACGCGCCACGGGGGGGCCGGCGCAAAAGGGACTTAACCGATGAGTTTACTGAGGCGGGTGCGGTATTTTTTTGCGAGATCGATGTTGGCCTCCATGCCGCCGGGGAGGTTTTGACTGCGGACCAAAGGCAGGGAGTGTCCGTTGTCACGCAGCCACTCGAGAACGGCCAGCATCAGCAGATTAAGCAAGGTGCAGCCGATGAACGTGGAGGTCGGTCCGGCGAACTGGCCGGCGGTGACTTCGGTGATGGCGTCGCCGGGGACACCGAAGTTATCCAGCGTATAGTCGGCCACGGCGTGCAGATTTTTTCCGCCGGGGTGAACCGTGGCGGCGACGGTGCTCATGGCAAGGGAGGTGAGTCCGACGACAGTGAGGCCTTTCTCCTTGGCATAGAGGGCGACCTCAATGGGGGAGGAGTTTTTGCCGGAGTTCGAGATGACGATAATGACCTCTCCGGCCTGGAAGCCATAGTGGTGGTGATGGCGCTGGGCGAGGCGGGTGCCGTAGCCGACAACGTTTTCGCTAAAGCCGTATCCGGGATCGAAGAGTCCGGTTACGGGCATGAGGCCGCCGGCGCGGCCGATGATCTCGCGGGCAATCATCTCGGAGTGGCCGGAGCCAAAAGTATGGAGCACGCCACCAGCGGCAATGGAGCGTCCGATGAGAGGGGCCAGGGCGGCAAGCGTGGCGGCGTTTGCGATCCGGGCGCGGTCGAGCGAAGCGGTGGCGTCGGCGTAGTAGGTGTCGGCGAGGGACATAGGCGTCTGTAGGCGAATCAGTAGAAATAGGTGAGGCTGAGAGAGCCGAAGGCCTGATCGTCGGTCTGGCCTTTGAACTCCTTGGTGCGAAGGGCCTGGGCGTAGGTAAACTGCCAGCTTGTAGTGCCGACGCCGATACCGCCGACAAGATCGGCGACGAAGGCTTGTTTTTCAATGGACGGGCCGCCCGAGAAGGTGTTGCCATCAAGAGTGATGTCGCGTGCGACCGCGCGGCCGTCGACCTGGCCGAAAAGCCAGATGCCGAAGGGAGCGCGGCGGGTGGCGTTGGAATCGCCGGAAGGCCGGATCAGATTGGTGCCAAAGTCGGAGGGAAGGGCATAACCGAGGCGGAAGGCGGCTCCGGTGTTGGCGTAGGTGAAGACGTTGCCGAGGCTGAAGCCGGCGTGCGGGATAAGGTCGGCTCCGAGACCGGTGCGGGCGCCGGCGGTGGACCAGCGCCATTTGTGCTCGTAGACGAGATTTACCCCAGGCTCGCTGTCGATCTGGTGGGACCAGCCCTTGGCGGTCTCCACCTTGATGAGTTTATGGTAGTTGTTTTGAACATATTCTCCAAGGGCCCAGTCGCCACCGGCGGCGCCGAACTGAAACTCAATGGTGGAGAGACGGGCGTAGGGGTCTTCCGGAGACGAGGGGTAATAGTTTTGAAACGTGAAGCCGGTGTAGAGCCAGGCGGCATAGGGGCGGTCGGCGGGTTGGTCGAGGGGGGTTTGAGTGTCAGTCGGGGTGTAGATTTGCTGCCCAAGGGAGAGACCGAGTTTGGGGATGGCCTCGTCGCTCATGAGCGGGTGCAAGGTGCGGGAGAGCGCGCGCAGGGGGCCGGGCACGGTGTCGCTATCGAAGGCGCGGAGATTGGTGGAAAGTAGGGAGAGTTTGACGCCGTTGGTGTAGTTGTGATCGGTGCCGGCGAAGAACTTGTCGTTCTCGATGTAAACGGACAGGGAGCCGAAACGGAGGCTATCCGACTCGACGGCGGTGGAGGCCGGAACGGCAGTTTCTGTCGCCTGTGAAAAGCGAGTGGAAGCGAGGGCGAGCGCAGTCAGAAGTAAAAATCGTTTCATGATGGAGAGAAGGTGGGCGCTTCGTTTTGGTCAGGATTGCCAGCGACCATAGATACCGCAGGGGAGGACCTTGCCGGCGTCGCCGTCGGCATGGATGGGGAGGCCGATTTCACCGCCTTCGAGGGTGCCGGCTTTATCGTGTAGAAGGGCGTGGAGCAAGTTGACGACCACGGTGGGAGAGAGTCGGGCAGTGTAGGCGTTGATGAGAAAAAAGACCGGCTGCGGAGTGAGGATCTCGCGGCACTCGCGAAGAAGTTCCCACAGGCTGTCTTCGAGACGCCACATCTCGCCTCCGGTGCCACGGCCATAGGTGGGCGGGTCCATGATAATGGCGTCGTAACGTTTACCACGCTTGAGCTCGCGGCGCACAAACTTGAGGCAATCATCCACTATGTAACGGATGGGGGCTTCGGCGAGGCCGGAGAGGGCTGCGTTTTCCTTGCACCATTTGACCATGCCCTCGGAGGCGTCGACATGGGTGACGCTGGCGCCGGCCTTAGCGGCGGCGCACGTGGCGGCGCCGGTGTAACCAAAGAGGTTAAGCACATTGACCTCGCGGCCGGTGGCGCGGGCGGCACGGATGCGCTCGGAGCACCACTCCCAGTTGACTGCTTGCTCGGGGAAGAGACCGGTGTGCTTGAAACTGGTCGGCTGGATACGGAAGGTGAGCCCGAGGCGCTCGTAGCCGATGTTCCAATTTTCGGGCAGCGGCTTCTTATATTCCCAGCGCCCACCGCCTTGTTCGCTCCGGTGATAATAACCATCCCAGTCGCGCCAATCAGAGCCCCCGGATTTGGGCCAGATGACCTGAGGGTCGGGGCGAACTAGATTAAACCGCCCCCAACGCTCTTGCTTCATTCCGAAGCCGCAGTTGAGCAATTGATAATCACGCCAGCCATCGGCGAGGAGGAGGGGGGAACGCTTTATAACGGGAGCAGGCACGGCTGCGAAGCGAATGCGGGGCGGACATGAGTGTCGAGCGTTGACCCTACGAGAAATGTCCAGGCGCTAAGGCTCTTGATCTTTAAAAGAAGCTGGGTTGACAGTGGAGAAGCGGTGTTTTTTATCGCTAATTTAATGCAAACAAGCCCCATCAAACTCCTTTGTGTTTTCGCTCTTTTGTCGTCAGCCGGTGCGGGCCTCCTCCGTGCGGATTTCATCGAAACCAAGAGCGGCGCCCATTTGGTGGGAACCGTTAATAAAATCGATGCCGGCGCGGTGACACTTGCCACCGATTACGCAGGCACGATCACGATTAAGCAGTCCGAAATCGCCAAAATCGAGACCAGCCAGCCCATGGTTATCCGCCTGTCCGGCGGCACGACGATGGCCGGCACTCTGGCGCCCTCGAGCGATGGTAAGATCGCAATCAACGGTCAGGACGGCAGCATCACCACGGCAGTAGAAAAGCTCAAGACCACCTGGGCCCTCGGAGCAACCGATCCGGCAGTGGAAGCTCTCGAGAGGAAATGGAAATACCAGGCCGACTTCGCCCTCGCAGGCAAAACCGGCAACAACGAGGACCTCAGCTATGGTGGCGGCGCAAAGGCCGTGCTGGCGGGACCGACCGATACCCTCAAATTCTACACCACGTTCAAATATACCAGCTCCAACGGCCTGAAGTCAGACGATAAGTTCAACGCCGGCCTGGACTACTCCGACAACTTCAGCGGGCGCACCTCGTGGTATGTGCGTGACGAGGGAGGCTACGACCAAGCCAAGGATATCGATTTCTATAACGTAGCAGCGACCGGTCTTGGCTACGACTTCATCCAGAACAAGCCCGTGCAACTGCTCACCGCTCGCGTCGGTCTCGCGTATCGGTTTGAAGACTACGGATCCAACACCACTGAAAACGTGCAGAGCGCCGGTCTGGATCTCGGGCTGGCTCATTTCTACAAGTTCGAACGCGCGTTGCTGAACAACGCCATCACCTTCGTGCCGTCCTTCGAGGACTTCTCAAACTACCACCTGGTGCACGATTCCAGCGTGCAAATGCCGCTCACGGGTAACTGGGACCTGCGCATCGGTGTGAACAATGACTATAACAGCATGCCTGGCTTCGGAATCCAGAAGCTCGACACCACCTACTACTCGAAATTCGTCCTGAGCTGGGAGTAAATCTGCCGTCCCACTCCGCCCCCGAAAAAGGGCCTCCCGATCACCAGCCAAGGGTTTAAAACCCGGCCCGTCGCAAACTTGCGGCGGGCTTTTTTGCGCATTTATCCAACCCGATGCCACCTTCTCCGCGCAACGACCGTGTCCGCCGCATCGCGGTATTCGCCGACACCCATGACGGTTATCCACCGCAACTTCCCGGGTTGTTCGCGGAAGCGGACGAGTTGTGGCACCTCGGCGACGTTTGTGCGCCGCAAACCCTGATCGAATTCACGGCTCTCGGGCGCCCGCTCTTCGTGGTGCGCGGCAACAACGACTGGAATACGGCATGGCCGCTGACCCTGCGCCTGGAACGTGCAGGGCGGGTCTTCCATCTGGAGCACATAGCACCCCGCCGGGCTCCGGCTGGCGCCGATTTTATACTCTGCGGGCACACCCACGTGCCCGGGGACGAGCACGACGACACGGGAGTGCGCTGGTTGAATCCAGGGTGTATTTCGTATCCCCGCGGACAGGGCCAAAGCTTCGCATGGCTTACGATTTCAGCAGCTGGCGAGGTGCATTGGCGGGTGGTAAAAATTTGAAAACGGAGGTGCATTCCCCCAAATCCCTCTGGCACTGACGGCGCAGGTGTGCTCAGTAACAAACACGCGCATCCAGTGACGAACGGAGTGTTTCAAGGCTTGTTGGACTTTTTTGAGCCGCCACCGGCGGCGGGAAAACCGTCGGCCTTGACCATCACGCCGCGTGAACCGGCGGTTTCGTCAATCCGGCCAAAGCCGGTGGAGACCACCGAGATTGTCTTTGCCCGCAGTGCGAAGGCCAGAAACTACCGGTTGACCCTGCGCAAGGACGGCGTGGCGGTGGCTACGATCCCCGCACGCGGCACCGAGCGAGAGGCCCGGGCTTTCGTCGCCCAGCATGAAGACTGGTTGTTTCGCGCCCGGGAAAGGCAGAGTAAAAAGCCACGGCCGGCTCAAGTATGGGAGATCGGCACACCGGTATTGTGGCGGGGAGCGTTGCACGAAGTTCGCCTGGCTTGTAACGGCGAACGCCCTTGTATCTGCCTTGGGGCGGATGTTTTTCGGGTGGCAAGGATCGAGGGCGACCTGCGCCCCACCTTGGAATCCCACTTTCTCCGCGTGGCTAAAATAGAGCTGCCCGGCCGCACCTGGGAACTGGCGGCGGAGACCAGAATGGAAGTGCATGAAGTCGCGGTGCGCAACCAACGCACCCGCTGGGGCTCCTGCACCACTGGTGGAGTGATTTCCCTGAACTGGCGCCTTGTGCAAGCACCGGAAACCGTGCGCGACTACGTGATTTATCACGAATTGATGCACCTGCGGGAAATGAACCACTCGGACCGGTTCTGGAGCCGGGTCGAAGAAGTGTATCCAGCCTGGCGTGACGCAGAACGCTGGCTGAAACGCAATGGCTCGCTGCTCGGACTGTGATCCCGAAGGCAGTCCATCGATAGCGACGAAACCCAAAGCGACATGCGACCATGCCGGGACGTTCCCTCCCCTGCCCTCGCCTTTAAAAAAGTGCTGATCCCGGGGCTGTAAGCCGGATTATGTCTCCCCGCCGTCCTGCGACGGCGGATCATGGTCATTTCTCTCAACGCCCGCCTTGCGGCGGACCTGTCTACCGGTCATCGAGTCATGATTGCTCACAACCTGAGGCCGGCGGATGCGGCATACCCGTGACTATAGGACGAGCCGCCCAGTCACCTATTTTGCCTTGCACCGGACGGGGTTTTTCATGCCGCCGGCCTTGCGGCGCGGCGCGGTGGGCTCTTACCCCACCTTTTCACCCTTACCTCGCGGTTGCCCGCGCGGCGGTATATTCTCTGTGACACTGTCCATCAACGAGCCTTGAAGCTCGCCGTCCACACTTGGCCTTTCGACCTCGGGTGGCGTCCTGCCCTGCGGTGTCCGGACTTTCCTCTCCGACGATGATCTTAAACGGGGCGCGGTTTTCGACCGCACCCTTGGGATGTAAAGAACGCCGGAGCGACCATTCACCCCGGGACCAGCACCGCCACCCTGCGCGCGCGAACGCCGCGCACAATCACCAAGTTTTTAACAAAACCCGGCGCCCGCCATCCGCGGTGTAAGTATCACGCGAAATCCCAATACAAAATCCGCCCGCACTGGTCGCAGATGCCGAGCTGGGCCGGGTCCGCGCTGCGTGAGCCCGACTCCGCCTCGCTCGAAACCTTGAGGTGGCAGCCGCCGCATTTGCCGCCGCGCAGAGGCACCACCGCGGGCCATTGGCGCCCGGCTACGCGATCGTAAACTTTTAACGCATAGGGCGTCGCCGGCTCGCGGGCCAAGGCCACCGCCGCCTGCACCTCGGTCAACTCCGCCAGTAAATTCACCAGACGCTCGGACAGCACGGTGAGCTTCTTTTCGTGTCCCGTGATGTTGGCCTTGAGCGTGGACTCGGCCGCCGCGAAGCGAACCTTTGCCTCATCAATGTTATACATGATGCCGAGCTCCTGCTCCTCGAAGCTGCTTATCTGTTTCACCATCGTATCGATTTGATGGCCAAGGGCGTGGTATTCGTCGTTCTTCTTCACCGCCATCTGCTGGGTGCGGTATTTGCCGAGCAGGGTTTCGGCCGACCCGATCTCGGTCTCGATCAGCTTCTTTTTCGTCTCCAGCTCCTTCACTTCAGTGCGGGCTGAGTCAATGGCGGCCTTCTCGGAAGCGATGGCCTTTTCCACCACCGAGCGGTCCACCGGCACGACCGCGATCTGTTGTTCCAATTGTCGGCGACGGGTGTCGCGCTCCTGCACAATAAGCAACTGAACCAGGACGGCGTGAGGCATAGGCCTCTTCGATGTCTTGAGGACGCCGCCGGTTCAACGCTCGATTCTGGCAAACCTGAAATACACGCCGTTAGGCGCACTCCGCTGACCGCCCCGAAGACTCAAATGTAATACATTTCCTCACCAGTCCGCACCGCCAGCTGCGCCAGGGTGACCTCGCGACATTTTTCTTCAAGCGCCGCACGCACCTCACGCCAGGCCCGCGCAACGCTCTTTCCCGACTGGCCCTCCACCGCGCCACCCAGCTCCAGAACATCGCCTTCGATGAGTTTAACGATATCGTAGAGCGACACCTCCTCGGGCCGCTTCGCCAGTGCGTAGCCACCCTGCTTGCCACGACGGCTCATGATCAGCCCTCCGTTGCGAAGCTCACTGAGGATTTGCACAAGGTAGTTCGCAGGCACCGCTTCGATGCGGGCGAGCTCCTCGATGTGCGCCAACTCCGCACGCCCGTGCATGCGCGTCAACTGCACCAAAACACGACACGCATAATCGACTTTTACAGAGAGTTTCACGGGAAAAAAAGAGGCAATCGAGAATCACCGTGGCGGTGTGTCTCTCGCCCTGCAAGCGTTTGCCCAGTCAAGATGACTCCTGGGCGTAAATCGCCCACAATAAGGGTTGTCGCGCCCTCTAGATTCAGATGTTTTTAAAGATTAGATTTTAAACCTGTTTCCCCCTCTCCAAATGCCCGACGCCCAAGACCCGCAGCCGCCCTCCGAATCCTACGAGTTTAACCCTCTCCCCGACGCCTCCAACGCGGCCGATTACGACTCATCCAAGCTCGGAAAACTCGAGGGCCTCGAGGCTGTCCGCAAGAAGCCGGGCATGTATATCGGCGGCACCGATGAGCGCGCCCTCCACCACTGCGTCTCCGAGGTTTTGGACAACTCCGTGGACGAGCACCTCGCCGGCCACTGCAAAAAAATCGACGTCACCATCCACGTGGACGGCTCCATCTCCATTCGCGACGACGGCCGCGGAATCCCCGTGGACATCCACCCCGTTTACGGCATTCCCGGCGTAGAGATGGTGCTCACCACCCTCCACTCCGGCGGCAAATACGGCCAGGGCGGCTACAAGTTCTCCGGCGGCACCCACGGCGTAGGCGCCAAGTGTGTCAACGCCGTCTCCGAATGGTTCGAAGTCGAGGTTTCCCGCGGCGGCCACGTCCACCACATGAAGTTCGCCCAGGGCAAGGTGGTCAAAAAGCTCGAGGTCATCGGCACCGCAACCGGCACCGGCACCGCCGTCACCTTCAAGCCCGACCCCGAGATCTTCAAACTCACCACGGTCTTCGTCTTCGAGACCGTAGCCAAACGTCTCCGCGAGCTCGCCTTCCTCAACTCCGGCCTCGAGATCAACTTTACCGACGAGCGCCCGGCCGTTCCCAAGGTGGAGAACTACTACTACAAGGACGGCGTCGTCGAGTTTGTGAAGCAGCTCAACACCGGCAAGGAAGCTCTCCATCCGACCCCCGTGCGCATCCACAAGGAAATGACGACCACCCTCGATGACAAACCCATCGAGATCCACGTCGAGGTCGTCCTCCAATACAATGACACCTACAACGACCAGGTCCTCTGCTATACCAACACCATCCACAACCCGGATGGCGGCACGCACCTCTCCGGCTTCCGCAGCGCCCTGACCCGCACCATCAACACCTTCGCCAAGGTCAATAATCTCCTCAAGGACAAGGATCCCCAGATCACTGGCGACGATGTGCGCGAAGGCCTCGCCGCCGTCATTTCGATCAAGCACTCCGACCCCAAGTTCGAATCCCAGACCAAGGTCAAACTCCTCTCCCCCGAGGTCGAGGGCATCGTCGGCTCGCTGAGCTACGAGGGCCTCACCCAGTATTTCGAAACCCACCCTCAGGTCGGTAAACGCATCGTCGATAAATCCCTCAACGCCGCCCGCGCCCGCGAGGCCGCCCGCAAAGCCCGCGAGACCATCCGCAAAGGCGCACTCTCCGGCGGCGGCCTCCCCGGCAAGCTTGCCGACTGCTCCGAGCGCGACCCCGCTTTGGGCGAGATCTACATCGTAGAGGGCGACTCCGCCGGCGGCTCCGCCAAACAGGGCCGCGATCGTCGCTTCCAGGCCATCCTCCCGCTCCGCGGCAAGTTGATCAACACCGAGAAGGCACGCCTCGACAAAGTCCTCTCCAACGAGGAAATCAGGACCCTCATCACCGCCATCGGCGCCGGCATCGGCGAGGGCGGCGAGGCTATAGGCGGCTTCAACGCCGACAAGGCACGCTATCACAAAATCATCATCATGACGGACGCCGACGTGGACGGCTCCCACATCCGCACCCTCCTGCTCACCTTCATCTATCGCCAGATGAAAGGCCTGCTCGAGCGCGGCTACATCTACATCGCCCAGCCCCCGCTCTACCGCATCAAGCGCAAGAAGCGTGAACAATACGTGGACAACGACGAGCAGCTCAACCGCATCCTCCTCGAGCTCGGCTCCGAGGACGTCATCCTCACCCGCGTCCGCGACGGCCACATATTTGCGCCCGCCCAGATCGACCAGATCGTCGAGCTCCTCTCCAGTCTCGAAAGCCTCGGCTCCGGCATCACCCGCTACGGCGCTACCTTGTCTGATTACCTCGACCAGCGTGATCAAACCACCCACGAACTGCCTCGCTACCTGGCCCGCATCCGCGAGGGCAACAAAGAGACCCACGCCTTCCTCCGCGACGAGTCCGCCCGTCGCGACTGGCTCGCCGAGCAAAACCTCGACGCCAACGTCCTGCCAATCGCCGCCCCCGAGGTCCTGGACGAGGCCGGCCAGCCCGTTCCCGCCGCAGCGCCCGCCCCGGTCGTCACCGGACGCTACGCCCCCGCCGCCAAGCGCATCACCCTGCACGAGATCTACGAGAGCTCCGAGATGGCCAAGATACTCCGCGCCCTCGCCGCCCTCAGCTTCGACGTGAACCACTTCAGCGCCGGCACCGAACCCCGCTACACCCTCACCGAAAACGCCGGTCTCAAAACAGAGGTCAAAACCGACCTCGCCACCGCACTCGACATCGTCGCCCAGATCCGCGCCAACGGCCGCAAGGGCCTCAGCATCCAACGCTACAAGGGTCTCGGTGAAATGAACCCCAAGCAGCTTTTCGAAACCACCATGGACCCCGACAAGCGCCGCCTCCTCAAGGTAAACATCGCCGACGCCGCCAAGGCCGACGCCCTGTTCACCCTGCTCATGGGCGACGAGGTCCCCCCCCGCCGCCAGTTCATCGAAGACAACGCCCTCAACGTCCAGTTCCTCGACGCCTAAGCGACTCCCCCAACCAAGTAGCCGGGATTCAGGAGTCGGCATTCAGTAAGCTCACCCGCTGAATCAGCTCCTTCTCCGACTTCTGAATTCTGACTCCTGACCTCCCCCTCTCCGGCATGTCCTACACTTCCAACGAAAAACTCACCACCGCCAACATCACCGACATCATGCAGTCGGCCTACATCGAGTATTCGATGTCCGTGATCGTGGCCCGCGCCCTCCCCGACGCCCGCGACGGCCTCAAGCCCGTCCAGCGCCGCATCCTCTACGCGATGCTTCGCGAGGGACTGCTCCACAACCGCGCCTTCGATAAGTGCGCCGGCGTCGTCGGCGAGGTTCTTAAAAACTACCACCCCCACGGCGACTCCTCCGTTTACGACACTCTCGTGCGCCTCGCCCAAAACTGGGTCATGCGCTACACCCTCATCGACCCCCAGGGTAACTTCGGTTCGGTGGACGGCGATCCGCCCGCCGCCTACCGTTACACCGAGTGCCGTCTCAAGGACGTCGCCGAGCACCTCCTCGCCGACATTGAGGAGGACACCGTGGACTTCGCACCGAACTACAAAGAGTCCACTACCGAGCCCACCGTATTGCCCGCCGCGCTGCCCAACCTGTTGATGAACGGCTCGACCGGCATCGCCGTCGGCATGGCGACCAACATCCCGCCGCACAACCTCCACGAGCTCATCGCCGCCATCGTCAAGGTCCTCGACGAACCAGCCACCACCACCCTCGACGACCTCTGCGGCTACATTCAGGGCCCCGATTTCCCCACCGGCGGCGTTATCGCCGGTCGCGAAGGCATCCTCTCCTATCTCAAGACCGGCAAGGGCATCGTCCGTATCCGTGGCAAAGCCCATACCGAGGAAATGAAGGGCGGCGGCGAGCAACTCGTCATCACCGAGATCCCCTACAACGTTAATCGCGCCAACCTCGTCATCCGAATTGCCGAGCTCGTCACCCAAAGGGAGATTGAGGGCATACGCGACGTGCGCGACGAGTCCGACGAACAAACCCGCGTCGTCATCGAGCTCAAGCGCGGAGAACAGGCCTCGCCCATCCTCAACGCGCTTTTCCAAAAGACCGCCCTCGAATCCTCCTTCGGCGTGACCCTGCTGGCCCTCGACAAGAAGCGCCCGAAGCAGATGAACATCCGCGAGCTGATCGATTGCTATATCGACCACCGCCGCGACGTCGTCACCCGCCGCACCCAGTTCCGCCTGCAAAAGGCCCTCGACCGCGCCCACATTCTCGAGGGCTACATCATCGCCCTCGATAACCTCGACGACTTCGTCAAAATCATCCGCGCCTCCTCCAACCGCGAAGAGGCAAAGGTGAAGCTGATGGCCAAGTATCCGCTCTCCGAGCGCCAGACCGACTCCATCCTCGAACTCCGCCTCTACCAACTCACCGGCCTCGAGCGCGGTAAGATCGAGGCCGAGTATCTCGAACTCCAAACCCTCATCGCCTTCCTCAAGGAGATTCTGGAAAACGACTGGCGCCTGCGCGAGGTCATCAAGACCGAGCTCCTCGCCCTCAAGGAAAAGTTCGGCGACCAGCGCAAGACCCAGATCGTCGCCGCCATGGGCGAGTTCCGCATGGAGGACGTCATCCCCAACGAGGGCTGCGTCATCACCATCTCCCACGCCGGCTTCATCAAACGCACTCCCTCCGCCGACTACCGCTCCCAAAAACGCGGCGGCAAGGGCGTCATCGGTGCGGAAACCTACGAGGACGATTTCGTGGAGCATCTATTCACCGCCTCCACCCACGACACCATCCTCTTCGTTACCAGTCACGGCCAGTGTCTCGCGAAAAAGGTTTACGAGATCCCCGAGGGCGCGCGCACCACCAAGGGTAAATCAGTCAGATCCTTCATCTCGCTCGACGAGGGCGAGAAAATCGCCTCCACCGTCTGTTTCCCCGAGTTCGCGGAAGACCGCTATCTCGTCATGGCGACCAAGATGGGCACGATCAAGAAGACCGCTCTCGCCGACTACGCCAACTCCACCCGTGAGGCCGGCCTCATCGGCATCAACCTCGACGAGGGCGACATCGTAATCGGCTGCGTGCTCACCACCGGCGCCGACGAGCTCATCCTCGTCTCGCACCAGGGCCTCGCCGTTCGCTTCCGTGAGAAGGACCCCGAGACCGGCGACATCCTCTTCCGCGACACCGGCCGTGCCACCGCAGGTGTCACGGGTATGCGTTTTAGGCTCCCGAGCGATTACCTCGAGGTGCTCGAAGTCGTGGATCACACCTCGAAATTCCTTGTCGCCAGCCAGGCCGGTCTTGGCGTGCGCACCCGCTTCGAGGATTACCGCCTCACCGCGCGCGGCGCCAATGGCGTTTGGGCCATCGACCTGCCCGAGGATAATTCCATCAACATCGCCGGCGCACTCAGTATCAAGGACACCGACGAGATCATGCTCCTCACCGCCAAGGGACAGAGCGTGCGTTGCCCGGTGAACACCATCCGCGAGGTAAAGCGCGGTGGTAAAGGCGTGAAACTTCTGACCCTCGCCGAGGGCGACAAACTCCTCAGCATCGCCAAGATCGTCGAGACCGAGGCCGAACAGCTAGCCGCCGCCGACTCCGTCGCATCCGTATCAGCCTCGGATTCCACCTCGGCCGATCAAAGTTCCAGCGAAACACCCGCCGCCGAATAATAACCCCATTCCCGCCACGCCACGCTTCGGGCTGGTCACTGGTAGCGCCGTTTTCAAAAACGCGCTACCAGCATGGATTTAGACACAAAAAAGCCGTCGAGCCCTGCGGGCTAGACGGCTCGATCACCAAGGGGTTTAATCCTTAGTTATTGTAGCTGATGGTGCGAGCGCCAGCGACGCCTTCAGCAGTCACGGGCTGACCTTGGGTGAGGTTCGTGGAGTAGGTCTCTTTAGCGACGGTGGAGATGACCTTCACGTATTGGGTGGAGTTCGTGCCGACGAGGTCAGCAGAAGCAACGGTGGTGACACCATTCTCGAGGTAGTATTGGTCAGCGCCGGAAGAGAGCTGACGAAGGTTGTTCGTGACCGCCTTGTCTTGCGAGTTAGCGCGGACTTTTTGGAACGCGGGGATCGCCATAGCAGCCAAGAGGCCGATGATGACGACAACGATCATGATTTCGACGAGGGTGAAGCCTGAGTTTTTACGGGTTTTCATAGTATTGCGTATTTATTTATTATTGTTCGCTATATGCGAATTGGCAAAAATCATCAACTAAATGTGATTCGGGACAAGATAAAAGTATTGTTTGAAATTGGTTCAGTAGAGGTAAAACTACATTTTACTTGGCGGATTTCTTTGCCGTTTTTTTAATTTTAGTTGTTGGTTTAGATTTACTTACCTTAACCTTTGGGACCGGCTTAGCAATCGGCTTTGATTTACTCGATTTA
This sequence comes from Verrucomicrobia bacterium IMCC26134, assembly GCA_000972765.1. Lineage (GTDB taxonomy): Bacteria > Verrucomicrobiota > Verrucomicrobiia > Opitutales > Opitutaceae > IMCC26134_A. The sequence continues at coordinate 3,381,309 of CP011265.1, forward strand.
ACCTTTGAGCTCGTTTTCTTGGAAGGTGTTGCGGGGGCTTTTACCCTGTCAGATTTAACACGCTTTGCCGCTTTGCCCGCACCTGTAAGCACCGCTTTACCCGGTGCCCGCTTTGTTTTATCAATCGCCTTCACGTCGATCTGTTTTGCATCACGCCAGAGCTTCTCCAAGGCATAGTTTTCACGCTGCTCCGCAGTGAAAAAATGGATCATAATCTGATATGCGTCCACTACAGTCCATCCACTACCAAACCCGCCCTGATCCATGCCGGCGATCTGCACCTTGGCGGCATCCAAGACTTTTTCAGCCTCGATACGCAGCGCCCTGAGGTGTGGCTCGGAATTTCCCGTGGCCAGCACAAGATAATCCGTGATGTTGGACTGGGCGCTAACGTGCAGCACCGTGAGATTTTCCGCCTTCTTTTCCTCAAAAGCGGAGATGAGACTGCGCAAAAGCGCGAGGGTTTGGAGGTCGGTATCGGTGGTAGGCGCCATAAAGTTCAGGTATAGAGGCTGTTTTCCTGAATGTATTCAATCACCTTGTCCGACACCAGTCCCTGAATGACTTCACCCCGGCGGAGGCGCTCACGAATCAGGGACGAACTTATCGGCCAGAGAGGGCCTTCGACGCGATGAACCCTCAGACCAGGAATTTGCGGTGGAGCAACCGGCGGATACCCGGGGCGGGAGTAGCACACAAACTCCGTAAGACCGCACAATGCCGCAGGCTCCGACCAGCAGGGCAGTCGCGCCAACTGGTCCTCGCCCAGTATCCAGAAGAAATCATCCGACGGATGCCCCTTCTTTAGAGCTCGGAGCGTATCTACAGTATAACTGATGCCGCCTCGCTGTATTTCTATTTCCGATACAAATAGATTATCGTTTCCGGACGTGGCCAGACGCAACATGGCCGTCCTATGACGACCATCGGTGCGCACGGCGTCTGTCCGCAAGGGAGCCTGGGCGGCGGGGATCAGCCACACCTGATCCAGTGCGAGAGCCTGCGCCACGGTGCGCGCCACGGCGAGGTGCCCGATGTGCACAGGATCAAAACTACCGCCCATAAACCCGATTCTCATCATACACTCCTGCCTCGCATCCCCGCCCGGCTCAAGCTTAGGAGCTATAACCAGTTCCGGCCCGTCGCCTCACACGCGAGTTGACGCGACGCAAACGAACCCCGAGAACACCAGAGGAGCCGTAACAGGCGTCCTTGCCCTCGTGGTGGAATGGTAGACACCAGAGACTTAAAATCTCTTGGCCGTAAGGCCGTGCCGGTTCGAGTCCGGCCGAGGGCACCACTATGCAGCGCAAGTGTTTACGGGATTTTGAGCGTCGAGATTTTGGGTGGTGATTTTTTGCTGTGTCCCGTTTGTGTCCCACTTTTTCACCTCTGCTTTTTCGGGCACGGTGCGCTCAACGCGAAACCAACGGAGCGCGAAACTGGAAAGATTTCAGATGCCAGTGCAGTCCAGATGCCGGTGGGGGTGGTAAACGTCTTTACGACTTCATCGCTGTTGAACACAGTAAGCCATGCGCTCAACGGTTCTATCGGTTTTCATTTTTTCCGTTTTGCAACTTTTCGCGCTGGCACAGACGCCCCCCGCTTCACCCGTTCGTAATTTCAAGGGGGTTGCCTTCGGCACGTCTGCGACGGTATTCGCCAAAGCTTACAAGCCGTCGGGAGAATGGGGGAACAATCGCCTCCCACCCGAAGCCTATTATGACCCAGGGGATGCCGCTATCCGCCTAACTCCACCGATTCCGCCGCTAACTAAACAACAAAGAGAGGCGACTTTGAATACCACTTACCCAACTCGACTCAGTGATGCGATAGGGGGGATTAGTTGTGAGGTGACTTTTATCTTTGCCGTTCAATCCCCGACGGACGTTAAGATTTTGACTAAAGGCATGAACCGGGAGGCAGCGAGTCGTGCTCTTTTTCGTGAAGTGCGGGGGAAATTTCAGCGAGGCGAATTCGCTCAAATGCTCCAAGGTGTAACCACCAAATACGGTGAACCGACAGTAGCCGACACGGAATTTGGCCGGTTTGAGTGGCGAGTGGAATCACTTCATATTTTATTGCGTTACAGAGATAGAGATTCGCCCAGCTATTCATCCATCAGCATCATAGATACGCTTGTCCCGTCTCTCGCCGGGAAGGTCGCAGCCAGTGATATGTGAAAACGCCCCGCCCCGGCGCGAAGTCTTCTTTGTCGAGCCGGGCAAGATCGGACTCGGCAGGGGCTATCATGGCGCGGCGGGTGTCCGCTTCGTAGTGCTTGGTAAGGGTTGCGCCTAGTGCCTCGCGCTTGGCGAAGTATTGAGGCAGCGGCAGGAAGGGGCGGTTTCGTCGGATCGCGACTTTCCACAGTTTAGACTGAGCAAGTTTGCGAGTTGTAGAGCCATTTTGGGTTCGGGTTTTGAGGAATAGTTTTTTTGAGAACGACGCGGTGGCGGTGATGAGTCGAAAAACTTAAACACCCCCCCGCCTCGGTTGAGTAGCCTTCCGGGGGTTTGGGTGGCATGGGGAAAGACGGCGGCACGGTTTGCCCGCAGGAGGCGGCGGAATCACTATGGAGAATCACGTCCATGCACCCCTAATTGTTTGCATCGAGACTATGCTTAGATTGGCATCGGGTTATGTCACAAGTAACCGGTTTACCCTTGGTTTTGGCATTTGATCTCGGCAAGGGCTCAATTGGTGAAGCCGTCCGACTTGGGAACGATTTTGTCCATGTGGCCTCATGGCTCATACCCCAAGATCTCGCGGCGCGCGGGCCATCTGCGAAACCAGGCACGCCGGCTTCCCGCTATCGAGCTTGGCGCACCCGCGTTGCTCATCGCGAACGCGAAAACGCCCTGCGTCGCATTTGCGCCGACGCCGGTATCGAAGTGCTCGCGGCCAAACGCGTCGCCCGTGACGCCGCAGACAAGAAAAAATGGATCGTGGTCAGCAAGGCCGATGAACGCCTCACCCGCGAATTCCCCAAAAAAGGCGACTCCACTTGTTACAACTCCGCTCTGTTGCGCATCCAACTCTTGCGCGGCGTGAAGTTGGAGGGCTGGCAGGTGTTCAAGGCCCTGCATGCTGCCATTCAGCGGCGCGGTTACGATAACGCCGTCCCCTGGAAACATCGCGCGGTTCGTGATACGGAAACTGAAGAAGATGGCATCACCCAGCAACGCGCCGACTCCTACTGCCTCGCCCTTGAGCAGATGGCTCCAAATAAACCCGAATGCCAACTGCCCTCCTATCTTGATGCGCATCGTCTCGGTCTTTGGGACGCGAGTCGTCCCGACGAATATATCCTGCGCATCGACCATCATGTCGCTCCCGCTCGCAATCGCGAGCATCCCGACAACACGCCCATCGTCGCCCCGCGTGAACTGGTCATCAAAGAAACCCGTGCGCTGCTCACTGCCGCAGCCAAGTTTTTCCCCAAGCTCGCCGGTCGGGAAGACGAGATTCTTTTCGGCCGTGGCGGCAAAGCCTACGCCTCCTACTTCGACGACGTTCGCCGCGCGCATAGCCTGCGCCTTGGCGGTGCCAATGATTGGGACGGCATCCTCGGCCAAAAAGTTCCACGATTCGACAATCGCATCATCGCCAAGTGCGCGCTCATCCCCCGGCTCAACGTCTGCAAAGCGACGACACGCAAGGACAAGACTGGCGCGATCATTTCAGAGTCACTGCTGCCCTCCGAGGTCACGTTTCTTTTCAAGCTCAAGAACGTCCGCGTGCAGCGGCCTGACAAATCTATCACCGGGCTTAAGCCCGATGAAATTCGCACGCTGTTTAATGATCCGAAACGCGAACCGGAAAAACTCAGCTACACGAAAAAGCAATGGAGCAAAGAGATAGCTCGGTTCGGCTGCGAAGCGGCTGCGGGTCATGAAGAAATTGCCGCGCCCAGCTTCGGCGGACGCAGCCGTTTCTGCCGTCCCGCGCTGGAGATTCTTAAAAAACTGATCCTTTCCGGGGAGAGTCCGGCCACTGCCCATTCCCGTGAACTTGCCGAGCGCGTCAAGGGCAACACCAACCCGCAGCAAGGGCTGGTCGTTTCGGACTTGGATTTCCTTTCGCCTGCCCGCATCGGCGAGACATGGGATGGCATTCATGTGGCCGACCAACAGCACGGCGCACTCCTCCGGCTCGCCGCCGAGCAAGGTCCGGAAGTCGCCATTCGCGCGCTTATCGGCAAGGTAAATAACCCGGTTGTTCGCCATCGTCTGGAGGCGTTCTGGGGTCGGCTGCGCGCCATCGAAGCCGATCTTAAGAAGCGCTTCGGACGCGGTCCCGACGAGATCGCTATCGAATTCATCCGCACCGATTTCATGGGGCCAAAGGCCAAACTGGCTCTCGCCAAGTTCCAAAGCGAACGCGCCGAAGCTCGCGAGGACGCGCGCGCTCAAGTCGGCAAAATCGGAGCCGATGGCCGCGCTTCGCCGCTCAAATATGAACTATGGAAAGCCCAGGGTGGCATCTGCCTTTTTGTCGGCGAGAGTCTCGCGCCCACCGACATCGAATCACTGGAAATTGAGCACATCGTGCCGCGCTCACAAGGTGGTTCGGATGCGTTCATAAACTACGTCGTGACCACGAAGGCCACGAACAAACTCAAAGACAACCGCACCCCCTATGCTTGGTTTGAAGCAAACGGGTTCACTGGCTGGGATGCCTACGTGAAACGCGTCGAAGCCTGCGCTACCGCCCTGCGTAACAAAAAGGTGCGTCTACTCACCGCTCCCGACGCCATCGAATTAGTCGAACGTTACACCGCACTTGCTGAAACCGCCTACATCGCCCGTCTCGCGCAAACTGTGGCCGCGTTGCATTTTGGCTGGCCGATCAACAGCCAGCCCGGCGAGCGCCGCATCACTATCGTCAACGGCGGCCTCACGGCTCGCGTGCGCCGAAACTACCGCCTTAACTCGCTGCTCAATCCCTGCCCCACTGGAAAAGACCAGAAAGAATGGGAGGAAGACGCAGACGTGGAGAAGAACCGCAAGGACGACCGTCACCACGCCCTCGATGCGATGGTCATCTCCTTCATTCCTGCCTGGACCCGCGATCCGAAGAAAGAAAAGTTCTTCCGCCTGCCGGATGGCGTGACACCGGAGACGTTCCAAGAACGGTTGGAGGAAGTCTTGCCGCGACAGCTTCACTACGAACGGTCAGAACTTGAAGCGACGGCATTCGGACAACGCACGTTGGGAGGAAAACTATACGGCGTGGCTCGTGTGGACTTCTGTAATCTGGTGGTGAAGGTCGCGTTAAACGGCAACCGTTCGCTAAACATCAAGCCTGATGGATCAGGCGAAGCGGACACTATAGTCGATCAGGCTATTCGCCGCGATGTTCAGGCGTTCATAGATCAAAACCGCGCCACGATTACTTTGGCTATTTGGGATGCATGGGTGAGTAGCTACCATAGGGGAGGATCGAATGGCCCACTGGTCAAAAAAGTCTTAGTCACCATCACCAATCCCGACTCGCTGGAGGAATACGCAGATCTTGCCAAAGATCAAAGCGGTCAGCTTCGCAGAGGGAAAAAGCACAAGGGCTACTGGATTTTGCGCATTCTAAGTCCCACCAAAAAAGACCCAACCAAAACGACCCTGCAAGTGAGACCTATTTATGCACATGCCAATCCTCATGCGCTTAAAGCAGAAATTGGGGAAGATCACGGATGTGAGATCATACTCGAACTTGAATCAGGCTGTTTAGTTCAAATCGACAAGCCGATAGCCCACGCGAAAACGCCGTTAGCCGCAGGAATCTACAAATTGAACTCTGTGTGGACGCAGGGGAATGTCGTCGTCTCAAGCCAGTCGGGGGTGACTTCCGCCCCTATTGGTCTGGCCAAGTTCATCGAAGCCGGCCTGCGCCGCCTAAAGTAATGCTATGAGCCACCACATCCTGCATGTTCTCACCCCGTTCTGCACGTTGGCCAAGGAGCGTGGTTTTATTGTCTGCCGTCAGCAAAATCATCAGGAACGACGCCTGCCATATGATGACGTCCGCGCCGTCATTATCGCCGCGCGCGGCGTCAACCTGACGTCGTCTTTTATGACCGCGCTACTTGAAAGCAACGCGATCATCCTTCACTGCGATGAGAGTTACCAACCGTGCGGCATCACCGCGCCGCTTTCTCGGGTGACCGACCGTGAAGCGTTTCTTCGCCAAGCATCGCGCCCCAAGCGCCTCAACGAAAACCTCTGGCAGACTTTGCTGCGGGGAAAGACGGTCAACCAACAACACGTCCTAACCCGCCAGGAACACCCAAGTCCGCACCTCGCCCGCGCGCTTGATCTGGATTTGTTCGACGAGGGCAACTGCGCCAAGCGTTACTGGCAGCTCTACTTTCCCGCCATCGGCTGGGTTTCCACCAAACGCGAGCGGCGCGAAGATTCGCCGCCGAACCAGATGCTCAATTACGGATACGCTGTGCTCTCGGCGCTGTGCCATCGCAGTTTGGTTCTCTACGGTCTGTCACCGCAGTTGGGTGTAAAACACACCACCCGTTACAAGAGCGATCCCTTGGTTTACGATCTAATGGAGCCCTTCCGCCCCGTGGTAGATTTATTGCTGGCCGAGTTCATGGTGGGCGAGGACGTGAGCTTTCGTTCTTGGGCACGCAAGATTGGTGGCGATTTGCGTGAACGTCGGGTGCAACACGAACGCTACACCTTGAAGTTGATGGACGCGATTGACGCCTCGGCCTGCTCGCTTGCACGCAGCTATGCAGAAAACTCGGCGAAACCCTTCTGGGTTCCCGAACTCCCCACCCTCACTAAGGCTGCGTGAGATCAAGCGCCTTCAGTATGGGCTGGGTTCTCGTCATGTTCGATCTTCCTGTCGGCTCGGAGGAACAACGGCACACGGCGACCCATTTTCGCAAGGGGTTGCTTGATGCTGGCTATCTGATGATTCAGTTTTCGGTTTATGCGCGCCCCTGCGTGAGTTTTGACAGCCTGGAAAGTCACACGAAGCTTCTGGAGAAAACGGTTCCGTCGGCCGGTAACGTGCGAGTGATGTTTTTTACCGATCAGCAATGGGCGCGTGCCTTTACCGTGACCGGTCCCAATTACAACCAAGGCAATCGCGTGATTGATCCGACGATGCCCCAACAGGTCGAGTTCTGGGAATAGAAAAAGGAAGCGCCGACCAAGACGTGCGAGGCAGAGATCTGGTCGGCGCTGTATCAGTTAAGACTTCCCCCCCCTGAGAGGTCGGACTTAAGAGAACTAAACTGCTTAAAAAGAACTTGGTCGGCAAGACCTATTATGTCCGACCTCTCAGGGGGGGGAAGTCGAAACAACATTGCGCATCACGGTTACGTCATTAGGATTATGTCCGACCTCTCAGGGGGGGAAGTCGAAACACTAGTTTTTGTGAGTTGATCGACCACGTTATTATGTCCGACCTCTCAGGGGGGGGAAGTCGAAACAACTCGTAAACACCAGTCTCGGCGTCGTAAATTATGTCCGACCTCTCAGGGGGGGGAAGTCGAAACTTTGTCCACGTGATTGCTTCGCGCAAAGCTATTATGTCCGACCTCTCAGGGGGGGGAAGTCGAAACCTCTCATCCGAGCGGGTGGATCTGCTAGGAATTATGTCCGACCTCTCAGGGGGGGGAAGTCGAAACAGCGCAGCGTGCTCAAAGACTTGGAAGGTGATTATGTCCGACCTCTCAGGGGGGGGAAGTCGAAACCCATTAGGTGTGACGGTGTTTGCCTTGATGATTATGTCCGACCTCTCAGGGGGGGGAAGTCGAAACCAGATTCGCCCACGATGCGTCTGAACACCCATTATGTCCGACCTCTCAGGGGGGGGAAGTCGAAACACTATAGCACAATTAGACATGGCTTGCCTGATTATGTCCGACCTCTCAGGGGGGGGAAGTCGAAACTCGCCTCCATTTTGGCCGCCGTTGCCGCTTATTATGTCCGACCTCTCAGGGGGGGGAAGTCGAAACCTCAACTCTGGCCGTGATGCCACCGAGTTTATTATGTCCGACCTCTCAGGGGGGGGAAGTCGAAACAAACAATTAAAATGACCAAAACCCAACCAGATTATGTCCGACCTCTCAGGGGGGGGAAGTCGAAACCGTCACCCGTGTTTATGCGTGCGGCGGGCATTATGTCCGACCTCTCAGGGGGGGGGAAGTCGAAACTGGCTCGCTTGTTACAGGGTCGTGCGCGCCATTATGTCCGACCTCTCAGGGGGGGGAAGTCGAAACACGTGACACGTTGCGGACACGTCACGTTCAATTATGTCCGACCTCTCAGGGGGGGGAAGTCGAAACATAGGCAGCGCACTCGGCTGCGGCTGCGGCATTATGTCCGACCTCTCAGGGGGGGGAAGTCGAAACTGCAATTACGGTGAGTTTCTCGGCACATATATTATGTCCGACCTCTCAGGGGGGGGAAGTCGAAACCAGTCCGTAACACGGAAAAACACGGCTAAGATTATGTCCGACCTCTCAGGGGGGGGAAGTCGAAACTTGGTTAATTCCATCTCCAACGGTTATTTGATTATGTCCGACCTCTCAGGGGGGGGGGAAGTCGAAACTCGCGATCGGCGAGGAGCTGGGCATCGGCGATTATGTCCGACCTCTCAGGGGGGGGAAGTCGAAACACGCCATCGAGTATGTCGTCGGCGAGGTATATTATGTCCGACCTCTCAGGGGGGGGGAAGTCGAAACCGTGATGATGCTGGTGCCGACCTCTGGCGATTATGTCCGACCTCTCAGGGGGGGGGAGTCGAAACCACTGAGAAGCTGCTCCCCTGGCAGGAGACATTATGTCCGACCTCTCAGGGGGGGGAAGTCGAAACATGCTCCAAGCGAGCCGTTTTCAAATATCAATTATGTCCGACCTCTCAGGGGGGGAAGTCGAAACTATCGCCGACAATGCGCCACTGGCGGGCAGATTATGTCCGACCTCTCAGGGGGGGGAAGTCGAAACGATGGTGAATAATCTTTGAACTTAGGTTCTATTATGTCCGACCTCTCAGGGGGGGGGAAGTCGAAACAACGTGTCAAGTTCCTGCTCTCGTAGGATATTATGTCCGACCTCTAAGGGGGGGAAGTCGAAACAGCGGTGGTGGGAACTTAAATGGTGGGGGCATTATGTCCGACCTCTCAGGGGGGGGAAGTCGAAACAGGCTTTTGTCAGCACCGTTCCAGTATCGCATTATGTCCGACCTCCGCAGGGGTGCGGAGGGTGCGGAGGGTCACTTTTCCCAAACCGTTTCCCTATACTATATTTTCCCCTGTTTTCTTCCTTCACCTATAAATTGAAGATTTTGACCCTCCGCACCCTCCGCAGGGGGTGGGCTCGGCTTGTGCGGAGGAGGGTGCGGAGGGTCGGTTTTTGCGGTTGGTCTCCCTGTTCAAAGCAAATCCTCCCGCTCAACCGTCCAACAAGCGCGGGCGCGGTTGGCGTCTCGTCCGCCTTCGCGTCGCGTCGTCTTTCTCAACCGGCCGCGCCACTCCGCCGACTCGGCGAGTTTTGCCAGCATCCGGCCAAGGTGTTTCGGGCCGGTGCAAATCCGGTGCCGAGCGAGCCCTCCCGGCGTCGAGACGTCCAAGGCGGTGTAAAGGTCAACCGTCGGCAGTTCAACGTGGGCGACCTCGTCCCCCCATCCTTCAATCCAGCTTTCCAAGGCGTCACAAAAGGGCCGCAGGGGGTCGCCCTCGCGCAGCAAGTCGAGAACGGCGGGGTGGTGCCACTCCGTCACCCCGAACCGCCCCTTGCTGAGTGCGGGCGGAATCGCGAACGAGTCCACAGCGGCGAGGAACGCCGGGAGATCGGCACGCAATGCAGCCGCGAAGCCCTCCCGCGCCGCGTCGTCGTCGGCGTTGAAGAAAGGGCGGGGCGGTAAGTAGCATTTAAGATAAATGATTTTGTCCCCGAAAGCCCCGTCCAAGGTGGGGAGGTTGCTTGCGCTTTCGGCGTCGTCATTTGCCGAGAGGGTGACGCGCCAAACGGGGCGGAAGGTGAGGGCGTCGCGCCCCTTTGGGTGCAATGGATAGCCGGGCGAGGCGACAACTCTCTTCAGTTCGTCCCGTAGGGTGGCACGCTGTGCGCCGGTGAGGTCAAGCGACTTGTCCGAAAGCGCGAGGTGTTCCGCCCCCCAGAGGTCGGCGTTGAAGGTCGTTTGACCCGTGAAGAAAAGCCCAGGGTCAACCTCCCGCCCGCCGAGAGCGGGGGTGATAAGCTGCGATTGAAGCAGACTTTTGCCACAGTCGGGCGGGCCAACCAGGGCGAGGACTTGGCCGGGGCGGTGCTCGGTTGGGTTTGCCAACGCGACGCGAGCGACCCGCAGCCAAGAAAAGAAAATGGCGCGTTGAGTCTCCGCGTGGGGGTCGCCTGCCGAGCGTCCGAAAAGATCGGCGACAAAGGAAGCAATGCGCCCCCACTCGCCCGCAGCGGGTGCGATGGGTGACGCGCCACGGGTGACAAGCACGCGAAGTCCGTTTTCATGGTGAAGCCCGACAGGGCGACCACAAAGCGGGCCGGAGTAGTCAACGCGGTTGCGGTGTTGGAGTTCGTGAAGCCGCGAATCGCACGGGGCGGGGTCGCCGGCCTTGGACAAGCCCAGCGTGTTAAGGTGAAGCCGGGCGTCCTCACGGCACAGCTTGCCAAACGCGCCGTGCCGTTCGCGTCGCCAATAGGCGGAGCCGTCGAAATACAAGGGAGCCGCTCCCGTCTCGCCGTCGAGTTCGGCGAGGGCGTGCCCCGCCTCCCGCTCGCGCTCGGCGTCGGCGTGCGCCCGGACGGCGGCGCGGAAGGTGACTTTTGCATAGCCGAGCATATCACGGGCGACTTTCTCCACGTCGGCGAAGGCGAAGGGATCAGCGTCGAGAGCAGCGGCGAGATGGACAAGCCGCGCCCGTGCCTCGTCCCGGTGGGTGGGGTCAAGCCCACGCCGAGCAGCGTCGAGATTGCTTGTGAGCAGGTGAGCAGCCAATGCGGGGCGGGGCTTGCTCGGCTCGGCGTCGAGAGCGGAAACCCATGCGGCGGCGAGTCCCGCCCCCCACGTCTCGGCGGGGAACCACTCGCGAGCGTCCGCCCCCGCTTTGATTGAGGCGACCGCGTCGGGGGCGTGTTGCTTGGCGATGAAGTAAAGCGAGCCGGTGCCGACGCGCCGCAGCCGGTGCCGGGCTTTCTCGCGATACTCGCCGGCCCGTTCCTCCGGGCTCCATTTTGCGAGGGCTTCCGTCCCCGCCTCAATGCCGAGAGCGTCCCAAACGGCGGAAGCAATTTTGAGCCATTCCCCGTAATCCGGGCGGGGAGGTATGCAGCCGAGCAACGCAGCGACGGTCTCGGCGTCGGGCTTGCCCCCGCCCCCCTGCCGGGTCTCGGCTTCGTCCAAGGTGTCGGCGGTGTCCGCAGCATGGGGGGCGGCGGTGCCTCCCGTGCCGTTGACCGTGTCCGAAAGCGGCAGCGGGTGGGCGTCTCCATTCACGAACGCCGACGGGTCAAACGAGACGAAGCACAGCCGAGCAACGTCTTTGCCGCTCTCGTCCAGGAACGCGCCACAGTCGGGGGCGAGGCGGAGAACGTGCGCCTTCGCGTCGGCGAAGGTCTCGGCATGGGTGCGACCCGGTGCCGAGCGGTAAACGATTTTAAGCCCCGTCCCCGTAGGGGAGAGGAAGGCGGCGACGGTGTGCTTGTCGCCTTCAATGGCGGAGCGGAGCGGCGCGAGCCGGTCGCCGAGGTGGTCAAGGTCAACGACGATAAGCCCCGACGGGGTCAAAAGACCTTGCTCGGCGCGGTGGGTAAACGTCCCCGCAGCGGTGAATCCGAGGAGTTTTTTCTTGAGAGGGCGGGCGGCTTTGCTTCCGTCGGCGTAAGCACGGCGGACGCGTTCAATGGCGGCGCGGTGTGTGCCGGTCTTTATCTCGTCCAAAATAGCCGAGAGCGGGCGGGCGTTAGTCGGCGCGGTGGCGGTCGCGCTCGCGAAATAGGAAACGGAAGTCTGAAGGGTGTCGGGTGCCTTCATTTCGCGACCCTCCCGGCCACAAGAGCGCGAACGCTCGATTCAGAATAGCGAATGACCCGTTCGTTTATGCGGACGGCTCGAATCTTTCCGGCACGGGCGAGCCGCAAGGCGGCGTGTCCTGTTTTGCAAGCGTTGCCGGTGAGTTCGTAAACGCCTCTGAAGGTCAAAAGCCTATCCGCTTGGGCGGTGGCGGTGGTGTCCTCATTTGAGCCGGAGGCGGCTTGTTTTTGCGTAAGGTTTGGTTTCATTGCGTCCCCTAGCGAACGGAAGCGCGCAGAAAGAGGGACGGGCGGTTAAATCATTTAATGTCCGCTTTTCTCGGCGGTCTCCCGCGCCGCAGGTTCACGCCAAACTTTTCCACCAAACGGCCAAGGGTTCGTTCGTCGGGTGCGCCCCCTTTGCCTAGTTTGTCCCGTGCGGGCCATGCCGCGCCGTCGAGAATGGCCGCACAGGTGAAGCGATGCGTCGGCGGTTTGCTCCGCACGAAGTCGAGAAAAGCGGCTTCAGTCTCCGACCGGGCAACCGGCCAAGCTCCGCCCCGTTCTCGCTTCACCACGTCGGCGAAGTATTCGAGGAAGGCGGGGTTCCCGCTTTGGATTGCAGCGAGCAGCCGAGGGGCGGCGAGGTCGCGCAGCATGGCGAGGGCGCGAGCCTCGGCACGGGCGGCGGCGGGCGAGCCCTTCGCGGGCGGAGCGGTGCGCGGGGGCGGAGCGTCCCCCCACGCGGCGGCGGGCGGTTGGTTTAACGTGAGCCAAACTTGTTCAACGATGCCAGCCGCAGCGGTGCCGGTCTCGGCAACGTGTGCCGAGCCCTTGCCGTGCCGTGCTCGGCTCGCGTTTTCGTCCAAGGTCGCGCCCTCCCTCGCCTCGCTTGTCCGGGCTCCCGTAGGGCGACCGCGCCCGCTCGGCTTCAATAGGGCTTTAATCTTTTTGAGCCGAGCGGAAGCGGTCGCCCGTTCGTTTTCGTCCCCGCCCTTTGCGGCGGCTTCGAGATCGGCCAAGGCGGAAGCAAGGGGCGACCGTGTCGCGTGTTTCGTCTTCATTTTGCGCCCTTCTTTTTGGCGGCGAGATCCACCACGGCGGAGCCGGTCGAGACGTAGCTTGCGGCGGTGGTGGCAACGGTCGAGTGCCCTAGGTGGCGGCGGGCGGCTTCGAGACCGGCGACAGCGTAAACGAAACTGCCCGACAGCTTGCGGAGGGCGTGCAAAGGCGTGATGTCCGCCATGCCTTGCGTTTTGAGCCATGCGGTGAGCGGTGCCCACGCCTCGGCGCGGTATTCGTAACCGTAAGCGGCAAGCCTCGGTGCGGATCCGTTGAGCACGAAGGCGGCGGCGGGCTCGGCTTTGCGGCGAGCCTTCAACCGCTTCACCACGTCGGGCGGCAAGGGCACGGTGCGGAAAGACTCTTTGCTTTTCGGCCGGAAGTGCTCGGTGACGTCGATTCGCACGGTTCCGGCGGCGAGGTCAACGTGTGCCCACGGCAGGGCGTCGGCTTCACCACGGCGGAGACCGGCGCAAAGTAGCAGGTCGAAGGCGGTGCGGGTGTCGGGGTCGAGACCGGCGGCGGCGGCATAGAGTTTGCGCGGATCCAGCTCGCAAACAAAGCGGCGGGTGGTGGCGGTGGCGGCGATGCCTTCAAACGGCAACGGTGAGGGCAAGGTGAGCGTCTTTCCTACCTCGGCAACGATTGCCTTGGAGAACAGGGCGCGGGCGTTGCGGAGGTGACTTGCCAGCGTGTGCGCACGGTGGTCTTTCGCCACCTCTCCGCCCTCGGCACGGGCGGCGTCGAGATCCTTTTTCTGCCAAGCCCTAACGTCGGCGGGGGTGATTTGGTCGAGGCGCACGGCGTCAACTTTCGCCGCCCACGCGAGGCGGTCGGCTCGCTTGTCGGACTTCGAGGCAATGCCGCGCACGCCTGCAATCACTCGGCGCAAGCAGGTCTGATACTTCGACAGGACAACAGGGCGCACGGTCGCAACCGCCTTTGCGGCGGCGACGTAGTCGGCGAAGGTGCAAGCCTTGTCCGCCTTCGCTTCCGCCTTGGGGTGAAACTCGGCAAGTGCGACGTCGAGACCTTTGGACTTCACGTTTAACCAGAGTGCGCGGGCTTTACCGGCGGCGTCTGCTTTGTTGGCGGTGTCGAGGCAAACCCAGGTATCGCGCCCCTCGTCCCGAAAACGGACGTAAAGCTCGGCGGTCGGCACGCCGCGAACGACACGCGGGGAGACCTTGTTTTTCCAATACTCAATGGACGATTTGGCGGCGCGGTCGGGCTCTCTTTCGGTCTTCGCAAGGTCGGCGGGGAAACGGGACACAACGGAAGTGTGTCCCGCTTGTGTCCCACTTTTTTCGTTCTCAACGTGTTTTTTGGCTTCGCTTGTGTTCGTTCTCATGTTTGGTAAGTTGCTTGTAAGTAAGTTAAAAGTAAATGCTTTAGCGCACAATTACGAAAACTTGCGAATAGACAATGTAACGACTTAAAATCTCTTGGCCGTAAGGCCGTGCCGGTTCGAGTCCGGCCGAGGGCACCACTTTGCAATCCGATGAGGAGTATGTGACAGCTGGTCGTCACTTGGAAACACATCACTTTAGGGAGAGTTTCTAATAGGCTTTTCTCGCGTCTGCCCCCACATTGGCGCAAGCTGATTTGCAATAAATTCGGCATATAAGTCCCCGCACCGTTCGAACGGTGACCTCGGATTTTCCTGCCAACTTAAATCTCCCCTCCTTACAGTCCCGCCACCCGAAACTACATGGACCACGTTCCGATAAGCGTTTTTCTGGCCCCTCTTTTTCTACTATTTGAGGGATTGCAGCTGGTTGCTGCGGAAAAATTACTCGGGATCAAGCAGATCGAATCGGGTTTAGTGGAACGCGATAAAGTCCCCGGTGAGGCCGTCGCAGTCTTTTGGTCACTCGGTATCATCGCCGAGGCCGCCTGGTGTCTTTGGCTGCTCGCCAACGATATCACACGTGTTCACGCCGGGTGCGTGCTACTGATCAGCCTATTTGGTTTTTCCATGCGCAATAGCTGCCGGCTCAAGTGGGTGCTAGTAATCATGACCATCGAGGGCGCTTGCCGGATGGGGCTGATGGTCTCGATGCTGGGAAGTGCGTGGAGAAACCTATAACCCATAGCACTGGAGATTTTTATAAAATATTAATAAAATTAAAAAGCCAATGCCGTGGCCCGAGATTTCAATCCCTTCACCCAATCACGCCGTCACCCCGCCGCACGAGCGAATCGGTGTTTGTTTTCACCACACGGTGATACCCTTTGGCGAAACACTGGCGCTCATGCAGACGACCGCAAGCCGCGTAAGCTACCATGTGGTCATCTCCACGGACGGCACCCGGGCCCGGCTGGTGGCCGATCATCACGTCGCCTGGCACGCCGGCGTATCCAGTTTCAAGGGACGAAATGCCGCCAATGCTTTTTTACTCGGTATAGCCTTTGCCGGGGACACCAGAAAGGACCCGCTCACCGCATCGCAAATTGCCTCCGCCTTGGAATGGATGGGACCGCGCTGGTCAAAATACCGATGGACGCTTGAATGGATAACCGACCACCGACAGGTCGCTCCGAATCGCAAGGACGATCTTAAGCCAGACGAATGGGCACGATTGCTTCAAGCTATCCGGTCGCACTTCGTTTAAACAAAGAGGGCCATGTCCACCCTTCGTAAACCAGCCTAAACCTGTGTCTTGAAATACGCGATAGTGCGCTTCAAGCCCTCTTCGAGCGGCACCTGCGGCGCCCAATTATCGAGGTGTTTTTGGGCTAGAGTGATGTCGGGGCGGCGTTGCTTGGGATCGTCGCCGGGCAAGGGACGGTGAACGATCTTCGATTTACTGCCGGTGAGCTTAAGCGTGAGTTCGGCCAGTTCCAGCATGGTGAACTCGCCGGGATTTCCGATATTGATCGGCCCGGTTACGGTATTTTGAGTCATCAGACGCACGAAACCCTCGATAAGGTCGTCCACATAACAAAACGCCCGGGTCTGCAAGCCGTCGCCATAAATCGTGATGTCCTGACCACGCAAGGCCTGCACAATGAAGTTGGAAACCACGCGACCGTCGTTGGGATGCATGCGCGGTCCGTAGGTGTTAAAAATACGCACGATGCGGATATCGACCTGGTTTTGACGGTGATAATCCATGAATAGCGTTTCGGCCACCCGCTTGCCTTCGTCGTAACAGGAGCGGATGCCGATGGGATTCACGTTGCCCCAGTAGGACTCGGGCTGAGGGTGCACAACCGGATCGCCATAAACCTCAGATGTGCTGGCCTGAAAGACGCGGGCCTTGGTGCGCTTGGCGAGGCCGAGGCAGTTAATCGCGCCCATGACGGAGGTTTTCACCGTCTTAATGGCATTATATTGGTAATGCGGGGGCGAGGCGGGGCAGGCGAGATTATAGATCTGATCCACCTCGAACTTGAAGGGGTCTATCACATCGTGACGCACCAACTCGAAGTCAGGCCGGCCATGCAAATGAGCGATGTTGCTTTTACGACCGGTAAAAAAGTTATCGAGACAGATGACGTCGTGGCCATCCTTGAGCAAACGGTCGCAAAGATGGGAACCCAGAAAACCTGCACCGCCGGTGACGAGAATACGCATATGAGTGTAGTGGAGGGGAAATAATTAAAACGGAAAGACAGAAAAACAAAGTGGCGACATTGGCAAACTTAGCGCGCCGCCGCTCCCTCTTCGTAACGCTTCACCCAGGCCAAATGCCAGGCGGCGTAGTCACCTGCCTCGATATGCGCTCGCGCCTGCGCCATGAGATCGAGGTAAAACGCGAGATTGTGAATGGTAAGCAAGGTGCAGCCCAGTATTTCCCCCGCGACCATCAAGTGCCTTAAATAGGCGCGCGAAAAGTTCGTGGCGTAATTAGCCACCTCAGGGTGAATCGGCCCGGCATCGGCGCGAAACCGTTCATTACGCAGGTTGAGCGGACCCTCAGGGGTGAAAACCAGCCCGTTGCGCGCCACTCGGGAAGGTAATACGCAGTCAAACATATCCACCCCGAGCGCGATCATCTTCAACAGCTGCGGTGGAGTCCCAAGTCCCATGGTGTAACGGGGTTTGTTAGCGGGCATATAAGGCGTGGTCGCCGCAACTTGCTTGAGCATTTCCGGCTCGGGCTCGCCCACACTCACTCCGCCGACGGCGTAACCGGGAAAATCCAGCGCGGCCAAGGCCTCGGCCGCCTCACGCCGCAAGTCGTCGTAGGTCGAGCCTTGAATGATGGCGAAGACGTGGTGGCCGGCCGCCAGGAATCCGTTGTCAGTGGCGATTTGCTTGCACCGGGTCGCCCAGCGCAGGGAACGCGCGCAGGCAGCGGAAGTGGCTTCGCGTTCGCAGGGCCAGGGAGGGCACTCATCAATCACCATTGCGATGTCACTGCCAAGGTTGGCCTGGATCGCCATCACCTCCTGCGGACCGAGGAAGAGTTTTTTGCCGTCGAGATGGCTTTGGAACTCCACACCGTCGTCATGCATCTTGCGCAGCTTCGCCAAGGAAAAAACCTGAAACCCACCGCTGTCGGTCAGGATCGGACCATCCCAGCCCATGAACTTGTGCAAGCCGCCAAGCTCGCGCACCAGCTCACTGGTGGGGCGAAGATTCAAATGGTAGGTATTACCTAGGATGATCTGCGCACCGAGTTCGTGAAGCTGCGCCGGCGACACGGCCTTGACCGTGCCCTGAGTGCCTACCGGCATAAATATAGGCGTTTCGATCAAACCATGACGGGTGCGCAGCCGACCACGGCGGGCGGCGGTGTGCGTATCCGTTTTTAACAACTCAAAGTGATCGGGCATGCACCACCTTTCCCCATTATACCGCCCGCATCCAATCCTGAATTTTGCCCGCACCCTGCGCCGCACGCTTGCCCCCGTGCCTTCCGTCACCTCACTGTTATCTCAAACTCCTTTCCGCGCGTGCTCCTCGTCATCGACAACTACGACTCGTTCACCTTCAACTTGGTCCAATACTTCGGCCAACTAGGCGTGGCGCAGCGCGTCTTCCGCAATAACGAGATTACGACGGCCGAGGCCATCGCGCTCAACCCCGAGCGCGTGCTCATCTCGCCCGGCCCGTGCTCACCTGCCGAAGCCGGTGTATCACTCGACATGATCGGTGCCTTCGCCGGCAAAAAGCCGATTCTCGGCGTCTGCCTCGGCCATCAGTCCATCGGCCATTATTTCGGTGGCCGAGTCGTCCGTGCCGACCGGCTCATGCACGGGAAAACCTCACCCATCCTGCACCAAAACACCGACGTGTTCGCAGGGATGCCGCAGGGATTTCTCGCCACCCGCTACCATTCGCTCCTCGTCGAGCGCGCCACCCTGCCCGCTTGCCTCGCCATCACCGCCGAGACCGCAGAAGGCGAAATCATGGGCCTGCGTCACCGCGAACTCCCCGTCTGGGGCGTGCAATTCCACCCCGAGAGCATAGCCACCGAAAACGGCATGCATATTTTAGAAAATTTCCTGGCCCTCAACTAAGCCGCCGCCGCCGCTCGCACCCTACACCATGCGCTGCCCCAAATGCACCTCCATCGAGGACAAGGTCACCGACTCCCGCATCAGCCGCGAGGGCAACACGATCCGCCGCCGTCGCGAATGCCTAGAATGCGGACATCGTTTTTCCACCACCGAAACCCTCATCCGCGAGGGCGTTGTCGTCTTGAAGCACGACGGACGCCGCGAAGACTTCGATCGCGACAAACTCGTCCGTTCGGTCCGCTCGGCCTGCCATAAACGCCCCATCGACGCCGAGCGTATCAATATGCTGGTAGACGACGTCATGGATATCCTCGAGGCCCAGCACGACACCGAGATTCCCAGCACCGCCATCGGCGACGGAGTGATGGTGCAGCTCCGCAAAATAGACCACGTCGCTTACGTGCGATTCGCCAGCGTTTATAAAGAATTCCGCGACGTCTCCGAGTTCATGCAAGAGATCAAAACGCTTGGCCCCAAGCCTCCGGAGAACTCCATCTGATGTCGGGAAAGTCCGCCGCCCCAGCCGAGACCGCGCGCGAAGAACTCCGTCGTCTGCATTTCATCAACGCCCTCTTCGCCCGCCTCACCGGGCACGATCTCTACCTGGCGCAGCAGATCAATGACGCCATCGCCTTTAGCCTGACCGAGCTGACCGAGCAAATTCGCGAGCACCCCGAATCGGCCGCCCGCTACGACGACGCCTTCAACGCCGCCGCCGCCCGCCTGCTGACCCGTTTTTTCGCCGGCCAGCCAGGCCACGGCTTTTACCACTGGGATGCGCTCACCACGCTCACTTCGGCCACTCCCCTCTTCGCCCGAGTCGAATTAATGAGCGGCCTAAAAAAACTCGCCCCCTTCCGCGAGAGCACGCTGCTCATCACCAACCTGCGACCCGCCTTGCTCCCGCCCGCACAACGCGAGACCGTCCGCCGCCGTCGTGACTACGAGGAGGCGCTTGCCTACGTGCAAGACCTCGCGGCCGCCCGCACCGCACCCAGCGCCGATCTGCGACTGCTTTTTTTGTAATCGGTTTCAGAGCTGCTTTTCATTGGTCATTGGTCATTGAACATTGGACATTCGGCGATGGCGCGAGCCGCGCTGTCACTGCCATGCCCACCCTATTCGAACGAATCATCGCCCGCGAAATCCCTGCGAACATCGAGCACGAGGACGATCACTGCATCGTTATACACGACGTCGCTCCCGCCGCGCCCGTCCACCTCCTGATCATCCCTAAAACGGTGATACCTCGAGTCGGCGAGGCCACTTCCGACCAGCAAGCCGTCCTCGGCCACCTCCTCCTCACCGCCGGCACCGTGGCCCGCAAACTCGGCCTCGCTCGAGGCTTCCGCCTGGTCATCAATCACGGCCCCGATGCTTGCGAAACGGTGCCTCATTTGCATATTCACCTGCTAGGTCGGCGCCAACTGACCTGGCCCCCAGGTTAATCCAACCCCTTCCCCCTACCCGTGCCATGTGCCATAAATGGTGTATCATGTCTTGCTTCATGGCTTTGGGGGTCTCGAATGTCCGCGCTGACTGGAAGGACGACGTCGGTTTCACCCGCCTGAACCAAACCTTCACTAGTGATGTGCCCAACGCACTGAGCGCCGGCGTCACCCAGGTAGAAGCCGGCTATACCACATCAGGCTACTATCTCCCTGACACAGCCGACCTTCAATTCACCGGAAAAACCTTCACCGACAAAAGCACCAACAAGGTGGCAGGCGCATCCTGGCACGCCACAAATGTAGGGTATTACTATTACGGCACGACCGGCAGCCTTATCCCCGCGACCACGGCCATCGACATATTTAAGGCCAATGATTGGGTAAACTCAATTCCTCTAACCGAATCACGCAAGGTTCAGAACCACAGCTGGATCATTGATGCCATCACCTCAAACATAGACGCGACGGTCACGACCTACGACAAACGCCTCGACTATATGATCACCACTTCGGGCTACGTGTGCGTAGTCGGAGTGAACAACGGAAGCACCAGCTCCATCGTCTTGCCTCAGCTTTTTTGCCAGGCCTACAACGTGATTTCCGTAGGGCTATCCAACGGCAACCACACGGCGGGTTTCACCGCCTACGATGGCACCGGTCGCATTAAACCTGAAATCGTGGCCCCCGAGCCAAACTACACCAGTTTCGCCACTCCGAAAGTATCCTCTGCCGCCGGGCTCCTGACCCAGAAAATCACTGCGGCACCCTACTCTCTCAGCGGAGCAAATATCCCTCTCGCAAGCAAAGCACTGCTCCTCGCCGGCGCCACCAAAGAGGAGTTCCCCGCGTGGGCGCGAACGACGACACGTCCACTCGATCTGCGTTATGGTGCAGGCGAGCTCAACATCCTGCTGGCCTATCAAACGCTGCTTGCGGGCCAAGTCACCGCATCGAGTAACTCAGTCGTCCCTGCGATCGGCTGGGCCGTTGCAAGCTCCAGTGGCTCACAAAACTACTTTTTCGAGATACCATCGGGTTCAGTCGCCCCGCGCTTCTCTGCCGCCTTGATCTGGAACCGAATCGTAAGCTCAAATCTCACTACCAGCACCCTGGCCAACCTCGAACTGAAACTCTACAATGTTTACCAAGGCACCTTCACCTTAGGCACCTTGGCCGACTCAAGCGTCAGCACCGTCGATAATCTGGAACACATCTACCAGCCTTCACTCGCGCCCGGTCGATACGCGCTCCAAGTCAGTGCGGCCAGCGGCAGTGCATCCGCAGCCTACGCCCTCGCCTGGCGCACCTCGCCCACCGTCACCGTAGCCACCACCGCCGCCGAAGCACGCGAGGCCGACGGCACACAGGGGCAGTTCACCCTCACCCGCACCGGCCCCACCACCTCGCCGCTCTATGTCCCGCTCAACCTCGGAGGCACCGCCGTATCATCCAACCACTACACTACCCTGCCCGCCGGTGTCTTGATCCCCGCCGGCGCTTCGACCGCCGCCGTGCAGATCACCCCCGTCGCCGACGTTCTCGCTGAGGGCGACCGCACCGTCTCCCTCAGCGTCTCCACCGATTTCACCCTTTCAGCCGGTGCAAGCGCGAGCGCCAGCGTCACAGTCAAAGACAAACCCTACGACGCCTGGCGTTTCGCCAGATTCTCCGCCACTCAACTGGCCGATACTGCTATCTCCGGACCTTCCGCCGATCCCGACGCCGACGGGCTCGGCAACCTGCTCGAATACGCATTCGCCCGCGATCCGCTCTCCGCCGACTCCCCCTCCGTCCTGCCCTCCGTTGCCATTGGCTTAGACGACCGCCTCACCCTCACCTATTTCCAAGCGTCCGATCGCGCCGACCTGCTCTTCACCTCCGAGTGGAACTCCGACCTTACCGGCACGTGGCAAAGTTCCGCCACCTACCTCACCGAAATCGCGCGCAACGCCACCGTGGGTGGCGTAAACGTCACGATCCGAGCCGAGGCCACCCTGACCGCGACACCGTTACAGTTCCTCCGCCTGCGCGTCACCCGCCCGTAATTGGTGGCACAGACTTTCCGGTCCGTGTTTTCCATGAGGCACCTCGCCGCCGGTTACCTCAGCTCAAAACACCCGTCCGAACGCTTCGCCACCACCCGCTTTAGCTCCAGCATCATCAACAGCGACGACAACTGGTGCGCCGCCAGTCCCGTTTCAGCGACCAGCGCATCCACCCCTAAAATCGCCCCGCCCGCGAACGCAGCGACCACGCGCTCTTCGTCGCCGGTAAGATTAGCCTGGGCCATCTGACTTGCAGTCACTCCGGTGCGGTTCGCGTTCTCTGGAATAGTAGCCACCCCCGCCGGGCCAAAGCCCTCAAGGTAATTCAACTCGCTCAAAACATCGTCCACACTCGTCAACAAAGTCGCCCCGTCGCGGATGAGTTGATGACACCCCGCACTGCTGGGCTGGTCGATCCGGCCAGGCACGGCGAAAATCAACCGCCCCTGCTCCCCTGCAAAACGCGCAGTGATCATCGAACCTCCGCTCACGTCACTCTCCACCACGATCACTGCCCGGCACATCCCGGCCACGATCCGGTTACGCATGGCGAAGGATTGCTTGTCAGCCCGCCGAGCAAAGGGAAATTCGGTCAGGATCGCGCCACCCTGCTCTTCAATGCGTTGGTAGAGCTTCAGGTTTTCGGGCGGATAGATTATGTCGATGCCGTTGCCCAATACCGCCGCCGTGCTCCCCCCCGCCTCCAACGCACCCTCGTGCGCGAAGGTGTCGATGCCTCGGGCCAGGCCGCTCACCACGCAAAAGCCCAACTTCGCCAGTTCGTATCCAAGTTTCTTCGCCGTAGCCTGCCCGTAAAGCGTGGTGCGACGGGAACCCACGATTGCCACGCACGGAGCGTCGAAGGTGTAGTCACCGCGCCGATACAGGCCGAGCGGCGGATCGGAGATCTCGCGCAAAAGCGGTGGATAAGCCGAATCCCTGCACGTCACAAATGCAGCCTGGGCCTCCGCAAGTCGCGCCAGTTCCTTTTCCAAATCCACCAAAGCCTGCCAGCCGCGCAGATTGCCGCTGATCTTCGATCCCACGCCCTTCACCTCCTCCAGTTCGCGCGCCGACGCTGTGAAGAGCCGCAAGGGATCGCCGCCGAAATGCGCCAGAAGCCGGTTGGTGGTGATGGGCCCGATGTCGGGCAACGCATTCAAAACCAAAAACGCCTGCGCCTCTGTCATCTCGCTCATGCCTACGAGTGTCGCAGCACCGGCCCCAGAAAGTCGAGCAACTGAGTAGCGGCAACAGCCACCTGGCCATGCTTTCGCGCCAGAGCGTCCGCCGCCAGACCGTGCCAGACCAAACCGCGGTCGGCCGTCCCTGAGGGATCTTCCGGCGTCTGCGCCAGCAACCCCGCCAGCAACCCGGCCAGCAAATCACCGCTCCCTCCGCGCGCCAGCACCGGACCGCCATACAAACTTAAACGGTAAGGACCGCCCGTGCCTATTTCGATGCGACTCAAGGGTCCTTTTCTGACTACAATCGCTGCCGGCGGGATGCGGCCCTGAATTCGTTCATATTCACCGGCATGAGGGGTGAGAATACGAGCCCCGGTTCCCGCCGCGATGAGATCCGAGTGCAGCGCGTCCGCATCGATGACCATCGGCACCGGACAACCCCGGACAAATTGCAAAGCGAGACCGATCGTATCCCGCGAGCGCCCGATACCCGGACCAATCAAAACCGCGGTGGCGCGCGAGACGGCCGTGCGCAACAAAACTATGCCGTCTTGAGAAAGGTCGCCGCCGGGCGTTTCCGGCAGCCCCAGCCACATCACTTCGGGCATACGAGCCGCAAAAACCGCCGCGAATGACTGCGGCACCGCCGCTGTTATCAGCCCGACTCCGCTGCGCAACGCCGCCGACACCGCCATCAATGCCGCCCCCGGATACCATCGCGAGCCCGCGATCACCAGCAAGTGGCCGAAGGTGCGTTTATCAGTCTGCGACGACCGGAAAGCCCTCAGCGGTGCCAATACTTCTGCACCAAGAACCTTATCCTTGATCGACTGGCCGACGACCGGAAAGCCCAGGTCGATGAGTCGAAGCCGGCCCGCATTTGGCAGGGTTAAAAGCGGGGCCTTCAGACTGCCTGTTGCGTAAGAAAAATCCGCCTGAAACGCCTCTTTCGCATCTAAGCCGCTGGGCAGATCCACTGCCGCGCGCAACCGCACCGGCAAGGCATTAACCTTGGTGAGGAGCAGAGCGGCCTCAGGTGGCAGGGGGGCTCGATACTGGTAGCCAAATACACCATCGAGACAGAGCTCATACCCGTCCGCCAAATCCCCAGCTTCACGGGTCCGAACGAGCGCATCCGCGGTTAAGAGTTCACGCCACGCGCGCTGCGCGAGAGGACGGAGCGTGCGTTCGCCAAAAGCGAATACGACGTCCACTTCAATGCGGAGGGAAAACGCGCGCAACTCGGCGGCGGCGAGCAACGCATCGCCGCCATTGTTGCCTTTGCCTGCCAGCACGAGGATCCTGGCCGTGGGGGGCAGGCCGCCGATTTCCTCAAAATCACGCAGCACCGCCTCGGCTATACCACGGCCAGCCCGGCGCATGGCCTTCCACTCAAGCGCCTCGTCTTTGGCAAGGTGACCCTGCTCAAAAACTCTCGCTTCTTCGCAACTCAAGATTGGGTAGGTTCCAGACAGCACAGACTTAGCTAAGCGGACTCCACTTGAATTTGGCGAGCCTCGTTACGCCTCTCGAATCGTTTTATGAAAAACACTTCGACGACTCAAAATTCGTTTCAGACCAGTGATTGATTGCGAGGATCCATCACCAAGGCCGCCACCGCCATCGCCATCGCGTCGGTGTGCGAAAGGGTGAGCAGCACGCCTTTCGCACCGCGGGCGGCCAGCAACGCCAGCCCTTGAGTATCCAGCCGCACGAGCGGTTCACCTCGTTCACCATGGTAGACCTCGATGGACTTCCAGCCAAGCTCCGCGCCGATCCCCGTGCCAAAAGCCTTCGCCACCGCCTCCTTGGCGGCAAAACGCGCTGCTAGAAAAGGCACCGGGTCCCGCATTCCAAGGCAGTAGGCGCGCTCGCCGGGGGTGAAAGTGTATTCCAAAAACCGATCCCCCTGTCGCTCCCATACGCCTCGCACCCTCGCGATGTCGCAAAGATCGCAACCGAGGCCTATAACGTGTCCTGAAATCATCGGTGTCAAAACGGGATCAGGCACAGTGTCAGTTCATCACCGGATTCATCTGCGCCTTCATTTCTCTCACCGCCTGCTCGATACCAGTGGTAAGCGCGCGACTGATGATACTGTGGCCGATGTTGAGTTCATGCACATGCGGCAAGGTGCGAACCTCCGCGACGTTCACGTAGTTGATGCCATGGCCGGCGTTGACCACGAGACCCGCCGCATGCGCCTGCTTCGCGCCGGCGACCAGGCGGGCAAACTCCATGGCCCGCTTCGGTCCGTAGTAGGCATTGGCCCAGGCACCGGTGTGCAACTCGACCCAAGGCGCGCCAAGCTCGGCGGAGGCGGCGATCTGCGCCGCATCGGCATCGATAAAAAGACTCACCAAGATGCCCGCCTTGCGCATCGCCTCGCACACGGTGCGCACGCGCTCGCGTTGGCCGACCACATCGAGCCCGCCCTCGGTGGAGATTTCCTCGCGGCTCTCCGGCACGAGGCACACGGACTCGGGTTTCAACGCGAGGGCAAAGGCCGTCATCGCCGGCGTGCAGGCCATCTCCAAGTTGATCCGCGTCTGCGCGACCTCGCGCAGACGATGCACATCACGCTCCTGGATGTGGCGGCGATCCTCGCGCAGGTGGATGGTGATGCCGTCCGCGCCCGCGCGCTCGGCGAGCGTAGCCAGCAGCACCGGATCGGGCTCGACCGGTCCGCCGACGGTCTCGGCATAGCCGCGATAGCGCGCCTGCCGGACGGTGGCGCAGTGATCAATATTTACCCCGAGAAGAATCATACTTCACACCTTTGCGCACGAAACGGGAAAACGCACGAAAAAGCCTGCTGTGACCGTGCGGCGCTTTTGTGCTTCCGGTGGGGTTCCTATCGCGGTCATCCTCCGCGCTTCGTTTTTCTTCCATGCCCACACCTGCAAAGCGCGAAAACATCTTCCTTAACCTCATCCTCAACATTGCGCTGCCCTCGCTGGTGCTGACGAAGCTGAGCACCCCCGAGCGCCTCGGCCCGGAGGTCGCCCTCGTGCTCGCGCTGCTCTTCCCTCTCGGCTACGGAGTCTGGGACTACCTCCAACGTCGAAAAGTAAACTTCGTATCGGGACTGGGTTTCGTGAGCACCTTGCTCACCGGCGGCTTTGGCCTGGCGAAGCTCGACGGCCTCTGGTTCGCCGTGAAGGAGGCCTCGGTGCCCGCAGTCATCGGCCTTGGCGTGTTGCTCTCGATGAAATCAAAACGCCCGCTCATCCGGGAGTTTCTCTATAACGACCAGGTGATAGACATCCCGAAGGTAGACGCGGCACTGGCCGCGCGCGGCAACCAGACGGCGTTTGAGCGCCTCTTGGTCCAGGCGGGCTGGTTAGTGGCGTTTTCGTTCCTGGTTAGCGCGGTGCTAAACTTCGCACTTGCGCGCTGGCTGCTGACCGCAGCGGCGGGAACGCCGGAGTTTAACGCACAGCTCGGCAAAATGCAGTGGATGAGCTGGCCGGTCATCGTGGTGCCAAGCATGGGCATGATGATGTTTGCCCTCTGGCGGCTGCTCGGCGGCATCAAACAACTCACCGGGCTGGATCTGGAAGAAGTCTTCCACGCCCAAGCGGAAAAAGGGAAAGCCGCCTCGTAAGGCGGCTTTAGGAAGAACTCTGAGCTAGGTCCGATGTAGGCCCGGCCGATGGTCGGGCTGTTTAAATCGTAGTCTGACCGGAGGCCAGGCCTACATCGAGCCGCTCCACCCGCAGGGCGAAACGCGCCATCACTCCTTCCGCTGGCTGCTCGGCACGTAGTTGCGGAGCGGTTCGCCGACGTAGATCTGGCGGGGACGATAAATCTTGAGCTTGGGGTTGGCCGCGACCTCGCGCCATTGCGCGATCCAGCCTGGCATACGACCGATGGCGAACATCACGGTAAACATGTTCTCGGGGATGCCGAGGGCGCGCATGATAAGACCGGAGTAGAAATCAACATTGGGATAGAGCTTGCGCTGGATGAAGTAGTCGTCGCTGAGGGCGCACTCTTCGAGCTTCATCGCGATATTGAGCAAGGGGTCATCCTTGATGCCCAGCGACGTGAGCGCCTTGTAGAACGAGGCCTTGATGATCTTCGCGCGCGGATCGTAGTTCTTATAAACACGGTGACCGAAGCCCATCAGGCGGTCGCCCTTGCCGGACTTGGCGGCGGCGATGAAACGGGTGCCATCGTCACCATCGGCGTGAATGTTTTTAAGCATCTCGATCACCGCCATGTTGGCTCCGCCATGAAGAGGACCCCAGAGCGCATTGATTCCGGCCGAGACCGAGGCGAACAGGTTAGCGCCCGCCGAGGCGACCATGCGCACGGTCGAGGTCGAGCAGTTTTGCTCGTGGTCGGCGTGGAGGAGCAGAAACAGATTCAGCGCAGAGGCGACCTCAGGAGTGGAAACATACTCCTCGTAAGGAGACGAGAACATCAGATGCAGGAAGTTCTCACAGTAACCAAGGGATGGCTTGGGGTAGTTGAAGGGCAGCCCGTTGCTCACACGGTAAGTATGCGCTGCGATCGTGCGGACCTTGGAGATAGCGATGGCGGCGGCCTCCTCAAAATGCTCGAGGTCGCGCTGGTGGTTATTGCTCGAAAGGTGCGGGTAATAGGCACCGAGCGCATTCATCGTCGCCGATAGAATTGCCATGGGATGCGCGTCACGGGGGAAACTCTGAATAAAACGCGTCAACCCTTCTCGCAGCGGTGCGTTTTGGGTTAATAAGCCGGAGAACTGGTTGCGCTCCTTGGCCGTCGGCAACTCGCCATTCATCACGAGTAGTGAGCTCTCGATGAAATTGGAGTGCTCAGCCAACTGCTCGATCGGATAACCGCGAAACCGCAGTATGCCTGTTTCGCCATCAATAAAGGTGATTTTGCTCAGGCAGGATCCGGTGTTACCGAAGCCGTCATCGTAAGTGATATAGCCGGTGTCGGCGCGTAACCGATTGATGTCCACCGCTTTCTCCCCCTCCGACCCGGTGATAACCGGCAGTTGGATTTCTTTGTCGTCGAGTTTGAGGGTAGCGGTATTGGCCATATGTGCGGACAGGAGAGCAAAATTGATACCGCTTGCAAAGCAAAGTCCGCCAAGCGGACGCAATTGAGTGCCAAGCATAAGCACGGCAATCGGCAGAGTTAGAAAAACCAGCGGATCTTCGACGAGAAATCCGCGCTTAACCGACCTTAACCGATGCGGCGATCGTAGCGAAGTTGCGGTATATTCTCAACCCCTTGGACTGGCTTTTCTCAGGGTGAAACTGGGTGGCAAAGCACCTCCCGCGACCAATCGCAGCGGTAAACACGCCACCATAGTCACACTCACCCAACACCAAAGCTGGATCAGCAGGCACGCAGTGAAAACTATGCACAAAATAAAAGGACTCCCCGTCGAGGTCCAATCCGTCACGCAGCGGCGATTCCGGGTGGGTGAAGCGAACCGTATTCCAGCCCATGTGCGGTATTTTATACTCGGAGGCACGCTGAAATCGCACCACGCGGCCGGGGAAAATACCGAGACCGGCGGTGCCGCCCGCTGCCCCCTCTTCGGAGTGGTCGAACAAGGCCTGCATACCGAGGCAAACCCCGAGAAACGGCCGATCGGCGGAGATCCAGTCGCGCACGCTCTCCGCCAGACCAGTCGCGCGCAGAGAAGCCACACAGTCACGCAACGCACCAACGCCGGGAAGCACGAGGCCTTGTGCGCCGGAGGAGGCGAGTTCGACGGGAGTCTGCACCACGCGGACCTGCGCGCCCACGGCCTCAAGGGCCTTGGTCACACTGCGGAGGTTACAAATACCATTGTCTATGACAGCGATCATCGCGGCGAAATCAAATCACACCCTTGGTGCTCGGGATTTGTCCCGCGCTACGCGGGTCTATCGACACGGCGACGTCGAGCGCACGGGCCAGCGACTTGAAAATCGCCTCGGCGACGTGGTGCGGCTCCTCGCCGTATTCGAGCTTCACGTGAAGATTGCAAGCGAGGGAGTTGCTAAAAGCGCGGGCGAATTCCTTCACAAGGATAAGGTTAAAATCGCGAACATACATGGTGGGCGAGACCACATCATAAACAAGGCAGGCACGACCGCTGAGGTCGATCACCA
Source organism: Verrucomicrobia bacterium IMCC26134 (assembly GCA_000972765.1). GTDB lineage: Bacteria > Verrucomicrobiota > Verrucomicrobiia > Opitutales > Opitutaceae > IMCC26134_A. The sequence goes on from CP011265.1 coordinate 3,410,623, forward strand.
CGCGTGCGAGCGACTCGTCCATGGGAACGTAAAAAAAGCCGTAGCGGCGAATGCCTTTTTTATCACCCAAAGCCTGCTTAAAAGCCTCGCCCAGCACGAGCCCCACATCCTCGACGGTGTGATGGTAATCGACGTCCACGTCCCCCTTGCAGGTGACATCGAGATCGAAGTGCCCGTGCCGCGCGAAGAGAGTCAGCATGTGGTCGAAAAAGGGCACGCCGGTGGCGATGGTGGAGCGACCTGCGCCGTCAACGACAAGCGTGAGCTTGATATCGGTCTCGGCGGTCTTTCGGGCGATGGTGGCGGTGCGATGTGCGGACATGATTAAAACCAAGAGGTAATCGGCGGGACGGCAAAGTCGAGACGGCGCTCAAGCACCCAACCAGGCGTCTATGGCCGTGCTAACCGCCAGCATCTCCTCGTCGGTGCCGATACTGATGCGCAAAAAACTCGCGGTGAGCGGGTGGCTTGCAAAGGCGCGGACCAAGATGCGTCGCGAGACAAAGAAATCGTAGAGTGACTTGGCGACGGCGGGGCCGGTTTCACCTTTAGCGTTTTTAGGCTCGGTAAAGAGGAAGTTGGCCTGGCTCTCATAGGTAAACCAACCGCGCGTGCCAGAGAGTTCACTAAACCAATAATCCCGGGTGCGGATGATCTTCCCGATGATAGCATCGTAGTAAGCACCATCGGAGAGCGCAGCAAAGGCCCCTGCCTGGCTGAGGCGATTCACGTTGTAGCTATCGCGCACCCGGTCCAGCAGATCGATGACCTCGGGATGGGCGAGACAGTAACCCACACGCAAGCCGGCGAGCCCCTGAGCCTTGGAGAGCGAGCGGGTGATCACAAGGCGCGGATGCGCGGCAAGAAGGGCCACTGCATTTTCACGCGCAAAGGGCGCGTAGGTCTCGTCCAGCACGAGCACACCGGGGAAACGGGCGAGCAGGGCGGCGATCTCCGTGTTTGAAAAACCGATACCAGTGGGGGCGTTGGGCGAGGTCAGGAAGCAGGCACGGGCAGGCGTGGCCGCGAGCGCCTCGACAGGCAGTTTCATCGAGCGGTCGAAGGGCACTGGCACGGAGCGACCGTCCTGGATAGCGATGAGCACGGGGTAGAGCGAATAGCTGGGGAGGGTGTAAGCGGTCGGCGCGGCGGGCCCTCCAAAAACGCGGACGAGAAGATTAAGCGCATCGTCAGAGCCGTTGCCGATCAGGACATTTTGCTCCGTAAGACCGTGGCTGTGAAGACTGGCCACGAGCTGACGCAAAGGCGCGGCCTTGGGATTTGGGTAGAGGCGCAGTTTTTCACCGCCACCGGTCAACTCAGCCGTGATGGCGGCGGCGGCGCGAGGGCTGGGTGGATAAGGACACTCGTTGGTATTGAGCTTAACCCATCCAGGCTCAGTGGGTTGCAAGCCGGGGGTATAGGCTTGCATGGAAGCAACGTGCGGGCGGGCGAGGGACTGAAGTTCGGATGACATCGGTGTAATCGTGCTCGTTTATCTATAACAGTTCCATTCTCAGAAAGCCTAAATCCCCCTGAATAAATTAGGGGAATGAAAGCAAACCGAACTGAGCAGGGGAATGCGTCAGAGGGCGCGAATCTTCACACTGCGACCATGGGCATCGAGACGTTCCATTGCCGCAAAGGCGGCGACCACGGGGGCGGCCTTCTTGATGGAGGCTTTGTCGTATTTGATCAGACTCGTCCGACGCATGAAATCGGCGATCCGCAGGCCACTGAAGAAACGCCCAGCTCCACCGGTGGGCAGCACGTGACTGGGGCCGGCGGTAAAATCCCCGACGGCGGTAGGCGTGTAGTTGCCGAGCATAATCGCTCCGGCAGTGGTAACACTTTTAAGCAACGTCTTCTGCAGCGACTCTTTTACGAGCAGTTCCAGATGCTCGGGGGCGACGAAATTAGCGGTGTGCGCGATTTCCTCGGCGTTCTTGGCGACAATGCCAATCCAGCCCGCGGCGAGCACGCGATGTATTTTTTCCGCGCGAGTCACAAACTTGATTTGGTTTTGCACCTCGGCGCGAATGTCCTCGAGCAGCTCAGCGGAGGTGGCGACCAGATAGATCTTCTCCCGTCCTGAACCGTGTTCAGCCTGGGCGATAAGATCAGAGGCGGCAAAGCTCAGGTCGGCGGATTCATCGCAAACCACCATGATCTCGCTGGGGCCGGGCAATGAATCGACACCGACCGTGCCGAAAACCTGCCGCTTGGCCTCGCAAACGTAGGCGTTGCCCGGACCAAAGATTTTATCGACCGGTAAAATGCTCAAGGTGCCATAAGCGGCGGCGGCAATCGCCTGCACTCCACCAATGCAGTAGACCTCGTCTATCCCCACAAGATGAAGGGCCGCAAGAGTGCCGTCGGATACTTTTCCCGACGGATTGGAAGGGGTAAAAACCGCAATCTGCGGACAGCCAGCCAGCTTGGCCAAGGTGGCGGTCATAAGCACCGTCGAGACAAGCGGCACCTCACCACCCGGGACATAGAGCCCGACGCGGCGGATAGGATGATACAACTCGCCAACCGTCGCGCCGTGGGGATTCTTGGCCTGCCAATCCTTGGGCAGGCTCTTTTCATGAAATGCAACAATGCTATCATGCGCGGCCTTGAGCGCCTTCATGTCAGCAGCCGGCAGCTTCTTGGCTGCAGCCGCGATATCGCTCGCCTTGATACGGAAATCGCGCGCGCGAAGCTTGGCGCCGTCGAACTTGGCGGCATAGTATCCCACTGCTTCGTCACCCCTGTGGCGAACATCCGCCAAGATGGCGGCCACACTGTCATGTATCTCCTTTGGAACCGTGGAACCGCGACAATAGACCGCTAGTTCAGACTCAAAGGTTTTGGAAGCAGACTGGAGAACACGCACGGCAGTTGGGTTTTTAGACGAAAAGTCCAGGTGACAACAAAGTGTCAAAGCTAGCGAAGTTAGTCCTCCGTGCGAGCCGGAAAACGTGTGGCAGCACAAAGATCACAACCGATGGCCCCCGATTGTAAGCAAGCGTGCGTATAAATCAGTCTCCATCTCCAACCGCTAAAGGATTCAAGGCATCGCCAAACTCGGAATCACAAAAAGCGTATCAGGCAACTTCGGATTAACGGTTATCTCGTTATAGGTAATAGTGATAATGCGTTTAGAGCCATTGGGCAATATGCTACTAGTGACGATACGCTGGGGGAATCGGAGGCTACCTGCGCGGATCTCACCGTATTCGCGAATTTCACTTCCATTGTCGGTTTCAGTCAGAATCAGCCTGCCGGTTCTACGATCGAAACTACGGACAAAGATCACATTGGACGCATGAATAAATGCGATCTTGATACAGTCTACGCCATCCACCTTGGCCTTCCCGCGATCTTCTATTCTACCGCCAACACTTGAGATGCCGCGATAAAATGAAATGTTTTCGAAGGTATTCGCCCTTAAACGCTTGATAGAGTCACGACCGAGCAGGCTGACACGGGGAGTAGATTTTTTATCCGTAACAGCCTCCACTTGCCAGGCTTCGTAACCATTGAGCGCAGTGGTTTCGATCTTTGCTGGAGTGGTTGCTATGATGAGTTGCCTATCAGGCTGTTGAAAAATGATTTCCAGTTTCGCTGTGATCGGAGCCAACGACTTTCCTTCGGCAACGGAAAGCTCCCCCCTGAAGCGCAAGGCGCGAACCACCGCCAAATCAGCCTCAGAACCTAAGTATCCCCGCGCCTTATTTATAATAGCGTCATCTGCACGGGTCGAACTAATGGCCCAAAACAAAATCACAGGGGATACCAAAAGAATACGAAAGAAGAGTGCCATAAACTACGGGGAGTTAAAGGCTATGAAAGCGCGAATCTAAAAGGGTTCCCGTGGCAACGGAACTCCTCAGCCTGTGCGACGGGGGCTCCCGAATCGGTCAGATGCCTACTCCCATTCGATTGTCGCGGGTGGCTTGGAGCTGATATCGAGGACGACACGGGACACGCCACGAACCTCATTGGTGATGCGGGAGGATATCTTCTGCAGTAAATCATACGGCATGCGGGTCCAGTCCGCAGTCATGGCATCATTCGACTCAACGATGCGAAGTGCGATGACGTCGGCATAATTACGTTCATCCCCGACCACTCCGACCGATTTAACCGGTAGGTAAACGGCAAAGGACTGCCATACTTTCCAATACCAGCCATTATCCATCATCTCCTGCTGCAGGATCGCATCGGCGGCGCGCAACACCCGTAAACGCTCCTCCGTGATGTCGCCAACGACACGCACGCCAAGTCCCGGGCCGGGGAATGGCTGCCGCCACACAACCTCTCGCGGCAAACCGCACGCTTCGCCAACGGCACGAACCTCGTCCTTGAATAACTCGCGCAACGGCTCGAGGAGCTTGAGTTTCATGCGCTCAGGCAAACCTCCGACATTATGATGGCTCTTAATGAGGGCGGCGGGATTGCCCGCGATGGCTACAGACTCGATGACATCGGGATAAAGCGTTCCCTGCGCGAGCCATTTTGCCCCGCCGATAGAGCGTAATGATTTTTCAAATACCTCAACAAAGGTGACGCCGATGATTTTGCGCTTTCGCTCCGGATCCGAAACGCCCTTAAGCCGCTTAAGGAATAGCTTGGAGGCATCGACCACCCGAAGGTCGATTTTGAAGTTACGGGCATAAAGCGATTCAACTTGGGCGCGCTCGCCCTCGCGCAAAAGTCCATTGTCGACGAAGACACAGGTGAGCTGCTTGCCGATGGCCTTGTGCAGCAACGCGGCCGCCACGGAGCTGTCGACGCCACCGGACAAACCGAGCAGAACACGTTCCTTGCCTACCGCCGACCGGATCTGGGCGACGGAATGATCGATGAAATCCTGGGTCGTCCAGTCCTGTTTAGCACCGCAGATTCCGATCAGAAAGTTTTTGATGACCTCGGTGCCTCGCTCGGAGTGAAAAACCTCGGGATGAAACTGTATGCCGTAGAAGTTGCGCTTGCGGTCCTCGATCACGGCGAACTCGGAATTTTCGGTGGTGCCAATGGCCGAGTAGCCGGGCGGCAACGCGATGAGACGGTCGCCATGGGAATTCCAAACCTTCAGTTTCTTGGGCAGGCCCTTGAAGAGGCGTCCGGGCTTTTGGAGAGTGAGTGTGCCGTGTCCATATTCACGATGCGTGCTCTTCGAGACCTTCCCTCCAAGGAGGTGCCCCTGCAACTGGATGCCGTAGCAAATACCAAGAACGGGCACGCCCAGCTCAAAGAGGGCGAGGTCCGGCATCGGCGCGTTTTTCGCGAACACACTACTGGGACCACCGGAGAGAATGATACCTATGACACCATCCGCCTTGAGCTGGGCGGCAGTGGTGGCGAACGGATAAATCTTCGAGAGCACCTGGCACTCGCGGATACGGCGCGCGATGACCTGAGTGTATTGAGAGCCGAAATCAAGGACTGCAATGGTCTGGGACATGAGCTTAAAGTGTGAGCAAAGCGGAGTGCCCGCGAGCAGCGCAAGAGTGATTGCCGGAGACCGATTGAAAGCAATCTGCTCCGGGGAGAAACGGTCAGAAGCGCAGGCGGTCATTCTCCTGCCCGCAAAGCGCACAATTGGAACGATTGTGCTCGCCCTGCAATGCGTAGAGATGGCCACAGCGCACGCATTGAAACGAAACATGACGGCGCTCGGCCTCGAATCGCGCGTGATCGCGGCGATCGTAATAAATCCACAGCCCGAGAAACAGGCCGGCGACGAGCAGACAGTAAGCCAAAGTGGCGACTACGATATCCATTTATTGGGAAAAGAATGCCGAAGACATTAAAACAAAAAGGCGCCGGATCCCGAGGGAACCGGCGCCAGGAGGTTTATCCGCCCGGTGAGGGGCGGAATTGATTCAGGCTCAGGCCTGAGGTGCAGCTTCTGCAGCGGTAGCCTTGGCAGCTTTGGCGGCGGAAGCTCGCTTGGCGGGCTTCTTGTAGCCCTGATCATCAGCCTTTACAAATTCGATGATAGCCATGTGAGCGGCGTCACCTTGACGGGGGCCGAGCTTATAGATGCGGGTGTAACCACCGACGCGATTGGTGAACTCCTTGTGTTTCTCGTTGAAAAGAGAGGTGATGGCATTCTCATCGCGCACGTCCTTGAGGGCCATACGACGGAGGTGAATGGCGTCCTTCTTCTCGGTGGCGAGAGCGGCCTTCTTAGCCTTGGTGATCACCTTCTCGACGAAGGGGCGAAGCGCCTTGGCCTTGGTGAGAGTGGTGGTGATACGTCCGTGCTCGATGAGCGAGGCGGCCATATTGGAAAGCATCGCGGCGCGGTGCTCTTTGGTGACGCCGAGGGAGGCGCGTTGTTTCTTGTGACGCATGGTGTTTTTGTAGTCTGGTTTTGGTTACATCTCCCGATCGGCAACCTTTTCGCAGCGTGGGGCGAAAAGGCGGCGCGAGAGATAAAAATGAGCCGGCCCGCATGCCGGCCAGAAGGCGCGACGAACAGGCCGGCGGAATGATTAGGCTTCCTTCTTGGCGTCGAGGAGACGCTCGTCGAATTTCATACCGAGGGAAAGGCCCAGCTGCTCGAGCTTGTCCTTGATCTCGTTGAGCGACTTTTTGCCGAAGTTGCGATATTTCAGCATCTCCTGCTCGGTCTTCATGGCGAGTTCGCCCACGGTGGTAATGTTGGCGTTGTTCAAGCAATTGGCGGCGCGAACAGACAGCTCGATTTCGTTGACCGACATGTTGAGGAGCTTGCGGAGCTTGTTCTGCTCCTCGCTGACCTCAGACTGCTGGCTGTCGAATTCGTAAGACTCGTCGGTGACGCGATCGAAAACATCAAGGTGATGCTTCAGAATCGACGCAGACTGCTTGAGCGCGGCATCGGGGTCGATGCGACCATCGGTCCAGATCTCGAGAATAAGTTTGTCGTAATCGGTAATCTGGCCGACACGGGTGGCCTCGACAGAATACTTCACCAAGCGAACAGGAGAAAACAAGGAGTCGATCGGAATGACTCCGATGGACTGCTCATCCTTCTTGTTTTGTTCGCCGGGGTAGTAGCCTCGACCGGTCTTGATCTCAACTTCGGCGTGGAAGGCACGGGCCTTGTCGAGGGTGCAAATGACCTGATCGGGATTAACGATCTGGATGTTGGCGTCGGCTTGAATATCGCCGGCGGTGACCGCACCCTCTTTGTTAACCTTGATCTGCAAGGTGATGGTCTCGCGTTTTTGGGAAACGATGAGAACCTTTTTAAGGTTGAGGACGATATCAGAGACGTCTTCGACAACGCCATCGATGCTTTGGAACTCGTGCTGCACGCCATCAATCTTGATGGACGAGATGGCAGAGCCCTCGATGGAGCTGAGGAGGACACGACGCAGGGAGTTGCCAACGGTATGTCCATAACCGGCCTCGAAAGGCTCGGCGATGAACTTGGCGTAGGTCGGAGTGGCGCTATCCTCGACCTTGGTGAGCTTGCTGGGCAATTCGAACTTTCCGAGGCGTTTGGGCATGACGGGCGTGAGATGTTGCGTGAATGAAAGAAGGGAACCGCTAAGGACAGATCCTTAGAAGCGCGAGTAAAACTCGACGATCAACTGTTCGTTGATCTCAGGGGCCATTTCCTCACGAGTGGGGAGACGGTTGACGACGGCCTTGAAGGCCTCGGGATTGAGGGCGAGCCAGCCTGGGACCGCACGGGAGCGGTTCTCTTCCAGATTACGTGTGGCGAGCTGACGGGAAGACGCATTATTGCGAATCTCAATCTCGTCGCCGATCTGGACGCTGTAGCTAGCGATATCGACCTTGTGGCCGTTGACGCGAACGTGACCGTGATTAACGATCTGACGGGACGCAGCACGGGAGCGTGCGAAACCGAGCAGATAAATCACGCTGTCGAGACGGGTCTCGAGGAGCTGGATGAAGCGTTCGCCGGTGACACCACGCTCTTTCTTGGCGGTCTCGAAGGTGCGACGGAATTGACGCTCGAGCAGACCGTAGATCATGCGAAGCTTCTGCTTCTCATTAAGACCGACAGCGTATTCGGAGAGTTTGCGGCGCAGCTTGGGACCATGCTGGCCGGGAGGATAGGGACGACGCTCAAACGCCTTGGTGACGCCGAAAAGGGGCGTGTTGAAGCGGCGGCTGAGGCGGGTGGTAGGACCGGTATAACGAGCCATTGTAGTATGCCTTTAAGTGGGTTGAATCCGTTGTGTGGATACGTGCTTAGCTGATTAGCAGCGGCGACGCTTGGGCGCACGGCAGCCGTTATGGGGAACGGGAGTGACGTCGATGATGGAGGAGATCTCCAAGCCGATGGCCTGGAGGGCGCGGATAGCGCTGTCACGGCCGAGGCCGGGACCGGAAACCTTGATAACAACATCACGCAGTCCATGCGACATGGCATTGCGCGCTGCGTCTTGAGCCACGACCTGGGCGGCGTAGGCAGTGGACTTGCGCGAGCCGCGGAAGTTGCACTTGCCGGCGCTGGACCAGGCGATGACCTGACCCTTGCCGTCGGTAATAGATACGATCGTGTTATTGAACGAAGCAAGAATGTTGGCGACGCCAGAGGTGACGTTCTTGGAGCCCTTCGCTTTACGGATCTTGATCGAACCAAGTTCCTCTTTGAGGAGTTCCTCAGCGGTAGGCTGACGAGCGACACCGCCGATAAGCTCGACTGGTTTATCTGAAGCTGCAGGAGCAGCGGTCGCAGGGGCATCCGTGGTCTCTTTAGGAGCTTTGGGAGCCTTTGCGGGTTTATCCGCAGCGGGGGCTGCGGAAGCCTTCTTGGGGGCTTTTTCTTTTTTGGATTCTGACTTATCTTCGGCCATGAGGTGTATTCAGTTAAAGGGTTATTCCTTCGCTTTGGACACGCCGACGGTGCGACGGGGTCCTTTGCGAGTGCGGGCGTTTGTGGAGGTGCGCTGACCGCGAACCGGAAGGCTGCGGCGATGGCGGATACCGCGATAGCAACCGATGGCCTGAAGACGCTTCAGGTTGCCCATGTGCTCGCGGCGAAGATCACCCTCGACCACCCACTTATTCTCGGTGATCACATGGAGGATTTTATTAAGCTGCTCTTCGGTGAGCGCTTCTGCACGGGAGTCGGGATCAATACCGACCTCCTTGACAATAATGTCAGCCCGGATGGGACCGATTCCGTATATATAACGGAGGGAAAACGCGACTTTCTTCTTCGCGGGAATATCGACGCCGAGGATACGAGGCATAGGTATGGTGGTGGTTAAGAGTTAATACTGAAAACTAACAGGAAAGTGTTTATCGCGATGGCCTTAAAGAGCGCCAGAAGGCGGAACGGTCAGAATTTCGGGCCCTTCCTCGCGGGTAAGGACGGTGAATTCGAAATGAGCGGAAGGAGCAGAGTCAGCCGTAACGATCGTCCAGCCATCGGAAAGCGTTTTCGTCTTGTGCGTGCCGAGGTTAACCATGGGCTCAATTGCAAGGGTCATACCGGGGTAAATTTTTGCCCCGGAACCCTTGCGACCATAGTTGGGAATCTGAGGTTCCTCGTGCATCGCTACGCCAACGCCGTGGCCGACCATTTCTCGAACGATACCAAAGCCATGTTTTTCACAATGGTGTTGAATCGCATAAGAAATATCGCCGATCCGGTTGCCGACGCGGGCCTGCGCAACTCCGAGATCCAAGGCCTGACGGGAAACGGTCAGGAGTTCCTGAACTCGGGGGGAGATAGCGCCGACGGGAACGGTGGTAGCGTTGTCGCCAATGTAACCGTTGTAGGAAACCACTACATCCAACGCGACTATATCGCCGTCTTGCAGGATGCGTTTGAGTGAACCTATTCCATGAACGACCTCTTCGTTAACCGAGATGCAAGCGTGACCGGGATAACGGCGATCACCTAGTTGATATCCAAAACAGGCGCTTTTCGCACCATGTTCGGTAATCAGTTGCTTTGCCAATTGATCCAAGTCGTAGGTAGTCACACCAGTCTTCACGTGCGCCTTCATTTGATGAAGCACTGAAGCGGCAACCGCGCAGGCCTCGCGCATTCGCGCGATGCCGTATACATCTTTGATAGGGATCATTGAAGCGGAGCGGTTAAAGGCTGCGCGTAAAGCAGCCCATAGGTGCGGTAATAGTCGACTAGCGCACTGTCAGTGACAGTAGATGCAGCAAGGACTGCGTTTAGACTTTCATCTCTGGCGTCCAGCCATTCGTCGAAAATACGAGCTTGGAGCAACGTAGCCGGGAATCCGCAAAGGGCGAATCCCGCATCGGGTTTGCGAGCGTGAAACCAGCGGCGCAAAAGCGCTACCAGAGTCTCGCCGGGGAGGTCGGTCCCCCGCTGCTGCGCTTGCTGGGCTGTGATGCCTAGCGGCGAGCGGCGACAAATCTCCTGCCTGAGTAAATGGGCGGGAGAGACGTGCTCAATGTGCAAAGAACGAATCCAATTCATCCAATCCTCAGATAGAGTATCGGCTTGATCTAGGAACAGAAGTTTTGTGGAACTACCGACCGAGATCTGGAAAAGATTTGAAGACCAATCAGACACTTGGCGGCGTGTAAAGCCGAAATTTTAATTTCCCTGAAAATACTTGATAGCCCAAGCGGTAATGCCGATCAGGAAAATGGTGCCGAGCACAAGCCAGAGCTTGCCTACGGTCTGCATGTCAGCCGCCTCATTCATTGCAGAACCTACGTTGCTGTTCCGCGCACGGATGCGACCCTTCTTCAGGAAACCGTCATAATGGCGTTGCAGTAGAAAGGTCTCAACCTGCTTCATGGTGTCCAAGATCACACCTACCGTGATAAGCATACCGGTTCCACCGAAGAATATCGCGATACGATGAGGCACCTGAACGTAGTTCATCAACATATCAGGGAATACCGCAATAACCGTGAGGAATATCGCGCCGGCCAAGGTTAAGCGCGTCATCACGAAATCCAAAAACTGTGCGGTCGGAGCGCCAGGACGAACGCCCGGGATGTATCCACCATACTTTTTAAGATCATCAGCGATCTGAACGGGTTTGAACATGACCGAGACCCAGAAATAGCTAAAGAAGAGAATTAGAAATGCCATCGTTACATAATAAACCCAGTGCCCTGGTGTAAGGTTGCTTGAGAACTCTACAAGGAACTTGAGGTCGAACGCTGAACCAAGCTGCGAAAGAATTTGCTGGGGGAACAACAGAATCGCACTGGCAAAAATTACTGGCATCACACCTGAATAGTTAACCTTGAGTGGAAGGAACGAATTCTGGCCGCCCATAACCTTGTTACCAACCACGCGTTTGGCGTATTGGACCGGAATCTTACGTTGTCCCTGAACAACGGCAATAATGCCCATCGTGACGACAATAAACAAAACCAACATAATGATGAGCTCGGGTGCCCCGAGTGACTTAACCCCGACCGGAGCGAAAACGAGCTGCCAGAGCGCATGAGCTGCGCCGGGAATATCGGCCAAAATACCCACCGTGATCAACAGCGAAACACCATTGCCGATCCCGCGGGCGGTGATCTGTTCACCAAGCCACATAAGCAACATTGTTCCGGCGGTCAAAAAGACCATGGAGCTCAAAAGAAACAAGGTTTGGTCTGCGATAACGATATGGCCATATTGGTTAACGTCATAGCCTTGAAACAAACGGGAAGGATTCTCCAGGGTGAGGATTAGCAAAGCTCCCTGCACCAAACAGATTACAACGGTAGCGTAGCGCGTGTATTGAGTGAGTTTCTGACGACCCACCTCCCCCTCTTGCTGCAAGCGACTGAGGGCGGGAACAACCGCACTCATCAACTGGAAAATGATCGAGGCACTGATGTAAGGCATGATGCCCAATGCGAATACCGCACCCTTGAGTAGCGCTCCTCCCGTGAACATGTTGTATAGACCAATAACCGCACCGCCGGCACCGCCGGCTTGATCGGCGAAGAAGGTCTGCAAGGGCTTCGGGTCGAGGCCAGGCAACGGAATGTGGGCACCAACGCGGGCGACGAAAAGCAACGCAAGGGTGTAGAAGATGCGCGAGCGGAGCTCGGGGATCTTAAGCGAATTGGTAAAGGCGGAGAACACGGTGTAAAAATATCAGGGATAAAAACGAGAATGGGCGGGGGTGCCGAATAGCACTCACCCGCCCGTATAAGGAGCTAAATCACCTCGGTGTGACCGTGGCGTGACATATCCGACACTTAGCCAATGATTGCCTGACCGCCGGCAGCCTCGATCTTGGCCTTGGCAGACTCGGTAAACTTGGCGGCAGTGACTTTGAAGGCGCGGGTGATTTCACCTTCGCCAAGCACCTTGACGGTGGTTACGCGGCCACGGATCAATCCGGCGGCAGCGAGAACGGAGGCGTTAATCTCAGTGACATCAACCGCAAGACGGGCGAAGTCACCAACATTGATCACTGGGAGCTCAACGCGGAAAGAGGCTTGGTTGAAGCCGCGATGCGGGAGTTTACGGTAAAGGGGCATCTGGCCGCCTTCGAAGCCGGGACGGATAGAGCTACCGGAGCGGGCAGTCTGGCCTTTGCCGCCTCGACCTGAGGTCTTGCCATGGCCGCCGCCCTCGCCGCAGCCTACGCGCTTCTTGCGATGGATCGCGCCTTCGACGTTTTTAAGTTCGTGGAGTTTCATATTCCTTGGGATGGTCGCCCCGTCGCGCAAAAAGCGGACGGGACTCGGATTGTTATCAGATGTGGTTTATTGGATACGACGCTCAAGCCTTGCGGATGGCGGCGTATTGCTCGGCGGTCTTCAACTGAAGAAGGGCAGCGAGGGTGGCGTTCACAATGGCGATGTGGTTGCTGGAACCGGACGACTTCGTGAGCACGTTTTTGATGCCTGCGGCTTCGAGAACAGCGCGGACGCCGCCGCCTGCGATCAGACCGGTGCCGGGGGTGGCGGGGCGAAGGAGAACCTTGCCTCCGTCATAGGCCCCCGAAACTTCGTGAGGGATGGTATCGCCGCGAAGCTTGACGTTTACCAGGCGCTTCTTGGCGCCTTCGGTAGACTTCTTGATTGCCTCGGGAACCTCGTTGGCGCGGCCGTAACCGATGCCGACGTTGCCAGCGCGATCACCTACGACGCATAATGCGGCGAAGCTGAAGCGACGGCCACCCTTGACCACCTTGGCGCAGCGATTGATGAAGACGATCTTCTCGAACATCGAGGGACCATCGGACTCGGAGCCGCGATCACGATCGTTACGGCGGCTATTGTTGTTGCTGAAATTGCTCATGGTGGGGATCAGAAGTTGAGACCGGACGCGCGGGCAGCTTCGGCAAATATCTTGACCTTGCCGTGGTAAGGAGCGCCGGAGCGATCAAACACGACTGACTCGATACCGGCGGCTTTGGCCTTGGCGGCAAAGGCCTCGCCTAGGAACTTGGCCCCGGCAATGTTGGCGGCGAGCTTCTTGGCGCGGAGATCGGCGTCGAGGCTGGAGAGGAATACCAAGGTAGTGCCGAGTTCGTCGTTCACTGCTTGGGCGTAAATGTGCTTGCCGCTGAATTTGACGGCAAGACGGGGGCGGAGGGCGGTGCCGTTCACCTTTTTGCGAATGCGCCAGCGGCGTTTCTGAAGGAGATTGGCTTTGCTTGATGTGCTCATGGCTTATGCGACCTTGTAATAAGTTGCGGTTGAGAAGGTGACGATCGTGATTAAGCGACAGTCTTGCCTTCCTTGCGGCGGACGCGTTCGCCGACGATACGGACGCCCTTGCCCTTGTATGGCTCGGGTGGATAGAAGGCACGGATGGCGGCGGTAACTTGGCCAACTGCCTGTTTGTCAGCGCCCTCGATCTTCAATTTAGTCTGATCGGTGACGGTGATTTTAATGCCCTCAGGGATATCAAAAAGGATGGGATGGGAGTATCCAAGGGCGAGGTCTAGCTGCTTGCCCTTGAGGGCAGCCTTGAAACCGACGCCTTGGATTTCTAGATCCTTGGAGTATCCTACGGAAGCTCCCTGAACCATGCCGGCAATGACCGAGCGAACGGTGCCGAACATAGCGCGGGAAAAGCGACTGTCGTCAAGGGGAGCAACGGTGATCGTCTTGTCGGCAAGAACGATGGAAACAACCGGAGCGAAAGTGCGGCTGGTTTTACCCTTGGGGCCTTCGACGGAGACGGTGGTCGCCTTGACGTCAACTTTGACCTTATCGGGTATGGGAACTGGAATTTTGCCTACGCGTGACATGTGGGTTTTCTCCGGGTTACCAGACGTTAGCGACGAGCTCACCGCCGAGCTTCTCACGACGCGCCTGAGCGTTGGTCTTGAGGCCCTTGGAGGTGGAGAGAATGCTGATACCGAGTCCGTTTAGGACGCGGGGAATCTCGGTGTAGCCGACATAGAGGCGGCGACCTGGCGTCGAGATACGGGATAGGTTGGTAAACGCGGGGGCGTTATCAACATACTTGAGGGTAACGACAAGGGTCTTGTGGCCCTGCGCGTCTGCTCCATTGGTGTAATTGACGATAAATCCCTCGTTTTTAAGAATGGCTGCGATGCTCTCCTTTAGTTTGGAGTGCGGCGCGCTCGTTTGGGCTTGGCCAGCGCGCGAAGCATTTCGCAGGCGGGTTAGGAAGTCACTGACTGGATCGGTCATGGTGGTGGATGTTGTGGTTTTAGAGAGGTCGTCGGGTCATATCCGGCTGCCCTGCGGCGAGCGCTACTCCTGACGGCCGAAAAAATTTACCAAGAAGATTTGGTGACGCCGGGAATTTTGCCGTTCAATGCAAGTTCACGGAAAGTGATACGGGAAACTCCGTATTTACGAATGAAGGCGCGAGGACGACCGCTGAGGCTGCAGCGATTACGAACCCGGACCGGCGAGGAGTTGCGTGGCAGCTTCTGAAGCGCCTTGGAAGCAGCGAAGAATTCCTCGTTGGACAGGGCAGGATTGATCAAGGCGGCCTTGAGTTCAGCGCGCTTCGCGGCGAACTTCACAACGAGGTTCTTGCGTTTCTCGTTACGTTTGATGGCAGATGTCTTAGGCATGGCGGTAAAGGTTAGGCGGCGTTAGACTTGGCGGCAGCATCGGCGGCAACTTGCGCATCGGTGCGACGGAAGGGCATTCCGAGAAGCTTGAGGAGCTCACGTCCCTCGTCATCAGTTTGAGCGGAAGTCACGATATTGATATCTAGACCCATGCTCTTTTTTACGTTCTCGACGACGATCTCGGGGAAAATTGTAAAGTCGGAGATACCGAGCGTGTAATTGCCCTGGCCGTCGAACTTAGAGTGGACTCCGCGGAAGTCGCGGATGGTGGGGAGAGCAACCGCGAGCAGACGGTAGAGGAAATCCCACATGGCATCACCACGGAGGGTAACATAGGCGCCTACGGTCTGACCTTGGCGTAGTTTGAAATTGGAAATAGCCTTCTTGGACTTGGCCAATACGGGCTTTTGGCCGGCAATGGCCGCGAGATCTCGCTGGATGTCAGCGATCTGATTTTTATCTGCCTCGGCATCGATGCCGGTATTCAAGCTGATCTTAACAAGACCAGGAACCTCGTATTTGTTTTTGTAGCTGCGACTCTTGACGAGGGCAGGAACAATTTGTTCGAGATATTGCTGTTTGAGGAAAGGAACGCGTTTGGTGCTCATGGATGGTTTAACCGTCGGATTGCCGAACCGACGACCGGTTGAGTGTTGGGTGGATTAGATGAGAGAGACGAAAAAGGGTGAGGTTACTGGTTGGAGCCCCACCCTAAGCAAGGATTATCGCGAGGATTTACGCTTTGGAGGCCGCACGCTTCTTAGAAGCGTCGTAAATCGACTTCGACTGAAGATTGGAGACGTGCACAGAACCCTCGCGTTCGACGATGGCGCCGTTCGGATTTTCCTGCGACTTCTTCAAGTGGCGCTTAACGAGGGCGACACCCTCGACACGCGCGCGCTGCTTGGCGCCAAGAAGCTCAAGCACCTTGCCGGATTTACCCTTGTGGGCGCCGGAGATAACGACGACTTCTTCGCCGCTTTTAACGTGAAATTTAAGAGCCATGTTAGAGAACCTCCGGAGCGAGCGAAATGATCTTCATGAAATTCTTGGCACGGAGCTCGCGGGCAACCGGGCCAAAGATACGGGTGCCCTTCGGATTACCATCCGCGCCAATAATGACGACGGCGTTGGAATCGAAACGAAGGTAGGAGCCGTCGGAACGACGGACAGGAGCCTTGGTGCGAATCACCACGGCCTTAGCGACCTCACCTTTTTTGACGGAGGCATCGGTGGCACTGTCCTTGATATGGATGGTGATGATGTCGCCGACGCCGGCGGTCGTGGTGTTTTGACCTTTTTTGCTGATCATCATGGCGCGACGGGCGCCAGTGTTGTCAGCAATATCGATGAAAGAGCGGAGTTGTAGCATTTGATTATTCTCCTGAGGTTAGGCCTTGATGCTAGCGACCACGTCCTGTTCGGACACAGCGGCCACGTCGGCAGTGACGGCGACTTCAAGGATATTGACGATGCGCCAGCGCTTGAGACGGCTTAACGGACGAGTCTCTACGATCTCGACCTTGTCGCCTACCTTGGCTGCGTTTTGCTCGTCGTGAGCATGCACGACGGTCTTGCGATTGATGACCTTCTGGTAACGGGGATGCGGAACCTTGAAGGGAACGGTGACTTTGACGGACTTGTCACCGGAGCGGCTTGAAACAAAGCCGATTAGGGTCTTACGGGAATTGCGTTCGGGAGTGGACATTATTATTCCTCTTTAGGATGTGGCGCCTCAGGCGGCCTTTTGCTTTTGGTTGCGGACGGTTTCGAGGCGGGCGATGTCCTTGCGGAGCGTGCGGAGCTCGTGGGTCTTCTCGACTTGACCGGTCTGCTTGCGCAGGCGGAGATGAAGAAGCTTTTCGCGGGTTTCGCGTAGCTTGGTGTCGATCTCAACCTGGGAGAGTTCTGTAATTTCCTTGGCTTTCATGGGTGTAGTTTCTCCAGGGGAGGGATTAGGCGGCACTGCCTTCACGAACGATGAAGCGGCACTTGAAGGGCAGCTTGGCATCGGCGAGACGGAATGCTTCTTTAGCAATGGTGGATGGAACGCCACCGAGCTCAAAGAGCACGGCACCGGGTTTAATTTGAGCAACGTAGTATTCCACGCCGCCTTTACCAGAGCCCATTCGGACTTCGGCGGGCTTCTTGGTGACGGGTTTGTGCGGGAATACACGGATCCAAAGCTTGCCCTTGCGCTTGAGATGGCGGGCAATGCAGACACGAGCGGCCTCGATCTGACGGCCGGTCATGGGACCACGGGAAAGCGATTGAAGGCCGAACTCGCCAAAGGCGAGAGTGTTACCGCGCTTCGCATTGCCCTTAAGAGAGCCTTTTTGCGATTTACGGTATTTGGTGCGGGCGGGTGAGAGGGATGCCATTAGAGGATTCTCCTAGTTAGGTGTTGGGTTTAAAGAACCTGGCTTAAGCAGCGGGTTCTTCCTTTTTGCATATCCAGCACTTCACGCCGATTTTGCCGAAAAGGGTATGGGCCTCAAAGAAGCCATAATCAATGTTCTCGCGGAGGGTATGCAGAGGCACTCGTCCTTTGCGCTGCCACTCGCGACGGGCGATGTCAGAACCACCCAGACGGCCAGAGCATTGGATACGAATACCCTCGGCACCCAGGCTCATTGCGGTCTCAACAGCCTTCTTCATGGCACGGCGGAATGCGATACGACGCTCGAGCTGGAGCGCGACATTCTCGGCGACGAGCATAGCCTCGGTCTCGGGCTTTTTAACCTCTTGGATGTCGAGGAGGACTTCCTTACCGGTTAATTTGGAAAGCTCGGCCTTGATATTCTCAACCTCGGCGCCCTTGCGACCGATCACAATACCGGGACGAGCGGTATAGATCTTTACGCGGACGCGATTGGAAGCGCGCTCAATGAAAATACGCGGCACGGAAGCCTGCTTAAGCTTCTCCATGAGTTTTTCACGGATAATCTGGTCTTCGTGAAGCAGCTTGGCGAAGTCCTTTTTAGGGGCATACCAACGCGATAGCCAGTTGCGGCGGACGGCGAGACGGAAGCCGGTGGGATTAGTTTTTTGGCCCATGGTAGTGTCTTAGTTTGAGTTGCCGTCGCTGAGGACGATAGTGATATGAGACATCTTCTTGCGGCGGGGCATCGCAGTTCCGCGAGCTCCAGCCTTAAAGCGCTTGAGAACTGGCCCCTGATCAACGATCGCGCTTTTAACCGTCAGGTTATCGGCCGAGAGGTTATTATTGTTTTCGGCGTTGGCGATTGCGCTTTTGAGCGTCTTATTGATGAGCTGAGCCGACTTGCGCGGAATCAGCGAAAGGAGATCAACCGCCTCTGGAGCGGGACGACCTTGAATGGTAACAGCTACTTCACGCACCTTTTTAGGGGACATGCGCGCGTAGCGAGTGATTGCTTGGACTTCCATGGGATGAGATTCCTTTTTGAGGCGACAGTAATAGAGGAAAGAATCCCCTACCCTGTCCTTTAAGTTTAGTTATATCGTGTTGAAACGGTTTGAACGGCAACAGTGTCTCCGTTGTGCAGAGACCGGCCGGATGTGAGATTCAAAATCAGAGCGATTGAGGACTTCTGGCGAAGTTGGACTAACAAAAGCTTGCCGACAGATTCGCCCGAGCGGGACACTTGGCAAATCATGCTTTGGCGAAGGCCAGCCTCATAACCAGCATCAAGGACCACGAGGTCAGCGGAATGCATAACTTCGATGTGGACGATGCGCGCTTCCCCAATGGATCGTTCCGTGACCCCACCGGCAAAGCCTTGTCCAACGCCGAAAAAAGCGGAGGAAAAAACCAGGCAAGATAGGGAACGGATTGACACGGGAGAAAGCAGCGAACGCTGTTAATCACATTTCCTTACGGGTCATGCCACCGTGAGCCTTGAAGACTCGGGTGGGGGAGAACTCACCGAGCTTATGGCCAACCATGTTCTCAGTGACATGGACGGCGATAAACGCCTTACCATTGTGCACATTGAAAGTGTGGCCGATGAAGTCAGGAGTGATGGTCGAGCGACGGGACCAGGTTTGGATGGGCTTCCTGGTCGGAGACTTGACCGCCTTCTCGATTTTTTCGAGGAGGTGGTAGTCAACAAAGAAGCCTTTTTTGATGGAACGAGCCATGGTAGTTGGGCGATGGGATTACTTCTTGCCACGTGGCTTGCGGCCGTTGTGGCGCACAAGGATCTGGCTGTTGGAGAGCTTGGAACGCTTGCGGGTCGGGAAGCCCTTCGCGAGCTGACCCCAAGGAGATACTAAGTGCTGGCGACCGCCGCCGCCCTTGGATTTACCCTGACCACCACCGTTCGGGTGATCAACTGGGTTCATCGCGACACCACGCTGGCGGGGGCGCTTGCCAAGCCAGCGGTTGCGACCGGCTTTGCCGAGCGATTGGTTCATGTGGTCACCGTTACCGACTTCACCAATGGTGGCGCGGCACTTAGGATTCACCAAACGAACTTCACCGGAAGGCATTTTCAGCTGGGCGGAGCCATTCTCAACGTTGATGAGCTCAATATAGGTGCCGGCGGTGCGACCCATCTGGGCGCCACGACCGGGAACGAGCTCAACACAGTTTAACTTCGTAGAGGGTGGAATGAGTTCCAACGGGAAGTTGTTACCAATAATGAAGTCATTGGTCGTGGCTTTGTTGGAGGTAACGATGGTATCACCAATCTTGAGGCCAAGGGGAGCAATGATATAACGCTTTTCGCCAGTCGCATAGGCGACGAGCGCCAAACGAGCCGAACGATTAGGATCATATTCGATAGCCTGGACCTTGGCGGGGATATCGATAAGGTTGCGCTTGAAGTCGACGATACGATTCAGACGTTTATGACCACCGCCACGACGGCGACTGGTGATGCGTCCATAGACGTTACGGCCACCGGACTTACTCTGGGAGTAAACGAGGGCGCGTTCGGGACGCTTGGCGGTGATCGTCTCGTCCTTGTTTAGCGTTGTGAAACGCTGGGAGGGCGTGAGCGGGCGAAAACTTTTGAGAGCCATGTTGTAGGTTCCTGGTTAAGTGCGCGTTGATTAGACGAGCTCGATTTTATCACCAGCCTTGAGCGTAACGATGGCCTTCTTGTAGGAAGAGGTGGTCATCGGACGTCCCTTGCGGGTCTTCTTGGGTTTACCCACGATGTTCTGGGTGTTGACGCGTGTAACCTTGACCTTAAAGGTCTGCTCAATGGCCGTTGCAATGGTGTGCTTGGTGGCCTTGGGCGAAACCTCAAAGGTGTATTGGCCGAGCTCGGAAGAGAGTTTGTTAGACTTCTCGGTGAGCACGAGGTGATTAAGGACGTTAAGGGCGTTCATTAGTTTTTACCTCCATTGACGCGAGCAATGATCTTCTCGAGTCCCTTGCTGCTCACAATGATGCGACGATATTGAGCCAGATCCTTGGAGTTGAGTTTAGCGGCCTCTTGAAGCGAGACGCGGGCAATGTTACGGGCGGCACGAGCGGCTTCCAGCGGGAAGGTATCATCAACGATGAGAATCTTACCCTCGGGAGCGATGCGGCCAACCACTTCGTTGATCGATTTGGTTTTGGAGGCGGTTGCCACCCACTTCTCGATTACGTCGATTTCACCGGCGGCAGCGCGGTCAAAAAGAGCACGGGAGAAAGCCAATGCCTTAACCTGTGCGTTGATTTTTTTATCGTAATCCCGTGGTTTAGGACCGAAAACAACACCACCACCCACCCAGATGGGCGAGCGGATGGAGCCTGCACGGGCACGACCCGTGCCCTTTTGGCGCCAGGGTTTTTTGCCGCCACCGGATACCTCGCCACGAGTCTTCGTGGAGTGGGTGCCGAGACGGGCGTTAGCATTGATGGCGACGATCACTTCTTTCAAAGCTTGGACACCACGATCGCCCTCGAACACGGGGAGGTCGGTGAAATCCTTCTCTTGGGATGTTTTTCCGTCTGCGCTGTAAACTTTAAGTTTCATGGGTATGGTCCTCCTTAGCGGGCTTTGGGTTGACCCTTGATTGCGGTGCGAACGATCACATCTTCTCCGTTGGCGCCAGGAATGGCACCTTTGACAAGAATGATGTTCTTGTCGGCAATAACCTTTATAACGGTAAGGTTTTGCATTGTGCGCTGGAGTTGTCCCATGTGACCAGGCATAGCCTGATTTTTCCAAGTGCGGCCAGGAGTCTGGCGCATGCCGATCGAACCGATACGGCGATGGAACATGGAACCATGGGTGGCCGGACCGCCACCGACACGGAAGCGTTTAACAACGCCTTGGAAACCCTTGCCCTTCGTCACGCCTGTTACGTCGATGAGCTGGCCTTCCTTGAAAATTGCTACGGTGACAACATCACCGGCCTTCTGGGTGGGCTTTTCGTTTAGGCGAACTTCGCTGAGCACGCGGGGGGCGACTTCGAGGCCGGCCTTCTTCGCGTGAGCGAGCTCTGCTTTGGAGGAGTTCTTAACCTTTTGGGCCGAGAATCCGAGCTGGACGGCATTGTAACCGTCGATTTCTACGGTCTTAACTTGGACCACTGAGCAGGGTCCAGCTTCGACCACGGTAACCGGGACCAAGACGTTTTGTGCGTCGTAGACCTGGGTCATTCCGAGTTTTTTACCGATGAGGGTGTTGATCATGACTAAGTGGTAGGTGGAGGGTTTCCGTTTAGGTAAACCTACATTAGGGATTCCAGCAAAGGCTGCTGGAGGCCGCTAAACTGTTGGCTAAAAAAGGTCCGGGTGGTTAACTCAAACCGTGATTGTGATATCAACGCCAGAGGGCAGGTTGAGCTTTTTGAGCTCATCTACCGTCTGTGCGGTGGGTTCGATGATGTCGATGAGGCGCTTGTGAGTGCGCGACTCAAACTGCTCCATGGACTTCTTGTCGACGTGCGGGGAGCGGTTGACAGTCAGCTTCTCGATGCGAGTCGGAAGAGGAATGGGGCCGGAGACACGGGCGCCTGAGCGCTTTGCGGTCTCGACGATCTCGAGGGCAGACTGATCGATTACGCGATAGTCGTAGCCCTTGAGTTTGATGCGGATGCGTTGGCCTTTCATGTAGTAAAAAGAACGAAGGTTTAGGTGCGAGCCGGAGCCCGGGAAGAGCTCTCGACAATCTTGGTGAGGAGCTGGTTGGGGACCTGCTCAAAGTGGGAAGGCGTGATCGAGGCAGAAGCACGACCCTTGGAGAGTGAACGAATATCGGTGACGTAGCCAAAAAGGTTCTCAAGGGGAACCGCAGCGGTGATGATACATGCGCCGTTTTTGTTCTCCATGCTTTGGATCTGACCACGACGACGGTTAATATCGCCAATGAGATCGCCTTGGTATTCCTCTGGGGTGGTAACTTCCACACCCATAATGGGCTCGAGAAGGATAGGCTTGGCGTTCTTCATTGCGTCCTTGAACGCAAAGATGCCTGCCATCTTGAATGCCATTTCGGAAGAGTCGACTTCATGGAAGGATCCGTCGAGAATACGAACAATCACGTCGACGACAGGATAACCTGCAACAACACCATTGTTTGAGGCCTCGTTGATGCCGTCCGTAGAGGGTTTGATAAACTCCTTGGGAATCGAACCACCGACAGTCTCATTGATGACCTCGATTCCCTTGCCCTTTTCATTGGGTTCAATTTTAACGACGACGTGTCCGTATTGGCCTTTACCGCCAGACTGGCGGACAAATTTACCTTCTCCATCTGCATGCATGGTGATGGTCTCGCGATAAGCGATTTGAGGTTTACCTGAAGTTGCCTCGACCTTAAACTCGCGCTTCATACGATCAACGATGATCTCAAGATGTAGCTCACCCATACCCGAGAGGATGGTTTGGCCGGTATCTTGGTCGGTCTTCACGCGGAGCGTAGGATCCTCGGCGACTAAACGCTGGAGTGCGGTTCCGAGTCTCTCTTGGTCAGCCTTAGTGTTGGGCTCGATTGACATCGAGATGACGGGCTCAGGGAAGGACGGGGGCTCGAGGCGGATATCGGCATCCTCATGGCAAAGGGTATCTCCGGTGATCACTTCCTTGACGCCGACCATTGCGCAAATGTCTCCGGAGTAGGCGATATCAATTTCCTCGCGATCCATGGCGCGCATCAAAACGAGGCGGGAAACGCGCTCGGAGCGACGGGTGCGTGGATTGTAAACCGGCGTTCCCTTATGCAGCGCTCCGGTGTAAACACGGAAGAATACGAGCTTACCAACGAAAGGATCGGTCCAAAGTTTAAAGGCGAGGCCCGCAAGCTTGGCGCTGTCGTTAGGGACGATGCCAACACTCTCGCCGTCGCTGTTCTGACCAACCATTGGAGGGAGGTCCAACGGACATGGCAAATAGTTGACAACACAATCCAAGAGACGCTGAACGCCCTTCTTTTTGAAGGCGGAACCGGGGATGACACCGGTGAACTTCATCGATACGGTCGCTTTGCGGACCGCAATCATGAGTTCACGGGCTTCGATCTTTTGGCCGTCGAGGTAACGCTCGGCGAGACCATCGTCAAAGTCCGAGACCGCTTCGATCAACTTCTCGCGATACTCTTTGGCCTGCGCTACCATGTTCTCCGGAATGGGATGGAGAACCGGTGCCAGATCGAGATCAATTGGATCGATAAAAAGGTAGGCGACCTCTTGGACGAGATCGACTACGCCAGTAAAGTTCTCTTCGTTGCCGATGGGGAGAAAAAGGGCGTGCGCGTTGGCCTTGAGTCTCTCGCGCATCTCATCAATGGCACGGAAGAAATTGGCACCGGTGCGGTCCATCTTATTGATGAACGCCACACGGGGAACATTGTATTTGTTGGCTTGACGCCACACTGTCTCTGACTGGGGCTGAACGCCAGCAACAGCGCAGAACACAGCCACAGCTCCGTCAAGAACACGCATGGAGCGTTCCACCTCAGCGGTGAAGTCCACGTGGCCTGGCGTATCTATGATATTGATGCGCTGCTTAATACCCTGCCACGGACCGCACGAAGCGTTCCAAGCACATGAAATCGCGGCCGCCGTAATGGTAATACCACGCTCACGCTCTTGCTCCATCCAATCGGTGACTGCGGTGCCTTCGTGCACTTCGCCCATTTTATGGACGGCACCAGAGTAGAATAGAATACGTTCTGAAGTAGTGGTTTTGCCGGCGTCAATGTGCGCGGCAATGCCGATATTTCGTGTCCACTCCAATGGAAAAGGACGATCCTTGGAGTTGGCCGGTGAAATCTTAGATTTCTCGGTAACGATGGTAATCTGAGGAGAGTCGGACATGGTGATGATTACCAGCGGAGGTGGGCGAAAGCACGGTTGGCTTGGGCCATCTTGTGCGTGTCTTCCTTCTTCTTAACGACACCACCGGTGTTGTTATAAGCATCGACGATCTCAGCGGCGAGAGCGTCCTTCATTGGCAGACCCTTGCGTGAACCTGCGGCTGAAACGATCCAGCGAAGAGCAAGGCTCTCCTGGCGCTCGTATGAAATCTCGACTGGAACCTGATAAGTAGCACCACCGACGCGGCGGCTCTTCACTTCAAGGCGGGGGCGAGCGTTCTCGAGCGCGCCCATCAGCAGATCTACCGGATCTCCCTTTTCGAGTTTTTCCGAGACCTTTTCAAACGCACCGTAAACGATACGTTCTGCAAGATTCTTCTTTCCTGACTTCATTACGACATTGACGAGATGCGCTACCAGCGGGCTGGTGTAGCGAATATCCGGCTCAACGTGGCGCTTGGCTGCTCTGTGACGGCGTGACATGGTGCGTGAAAGGGTCTAGGGTTTACTTCTTAGCAGGAGCGGCCTTGGCGGCCTTAGGACGTTTGACACCGTATTTGGAACGGCTGCGACGACGCTTCTCAACGCCGGTGGCGTCAAGGGTGCCGCGAACGATATGGTAACGCACGCCAGGAAGGTCCTTCACGCGGCCACCACGAACGAGGACGATTGAGTGCTCCTGAAGGTTATGGCCCTCGTCAGGAATGTAGGAAATGACCTCGCTACCGTTGGTGAGGCGAACCTTGGCCACCTTACGGATAGCGGAATTCGGCTTCTTGGGCGTGCGGGTCATGACCTGCACGCAGACACCGCGACGGAAGGGATTGCTGTCCAAAGCGGGTGACTTGGACTTGGCGCGGATCTTGGTGCGACCCTTGCGCACGAGTTGATTGATGGTAGGCATGACGGCTTGAAAAGGCTTTGAAGAAGGGAAAAGACGACGAAACTGCGACTCGCGGAAATCTTGGGCAAGAAGATTTTCGAGAAATCGCAGCTTTGGGAGAAAATCATTTCATCCCTGAGAGGGGAAATGACGAAAAACCAAGATTGGAAACTGTGCTACTTTCTGAGGGAAAGCGCGGAAGTTTCGCTGACAAAGGTGATCAAATTCCCGATAAACCTCCCAACGCAAGCGGATTCTCGAGGACTGTTCACGCTGGCCCTTTTTCCTTGTTAACTCGATAACATGGCAGCGATGTAATTGATTATTCAATACGCAATCCTGCGATTCACAGAATTTAAATTTCAACCAATGAGGCCACGCAGCCCATTCACGGAATTCAACCTGCTGTCCTAGGGCAATTCGGCAGGGATGGAACCAATTCAACCGGAACCCCATTTAATACACCTTTTAGGAGAGCACGGGCGACCCGACGAACGTCGCAGCCCCACCCAATGTCCGCCCCGCCACCGCCCGCTTCCGACACTGAGGCGTCCGCGCCTTGCCTCCGCCCCCGACGTCGAGCCAGTCTTTTGGCAGACGAACGCAAGCAACGAGCCCAGGGGTTAACCCGAAATGTCCCCTGCCTAAGACGCCTATCTAGCCAGCAACGAGGTGACCTGAGTGTTATCCATGGTCGGGCACTCATAGGGTTTCACTTAAACGCACGATCCTTGATTCACGCGCAAGCGGAGCGTTGCTTCCACAATTGAGACGACACCCGAAAACCCTGCATTTTCGACTAGGAAACGCTCGTTCTGCGGGTGCCGGCCTCCATTTCACCCCGCTAGTGGCCTAGCTAGCCAGTTTCGCTCCGGCTGATGGCCCATTCGAGACCGCTTTATTGCCTTCTCTCCTCTTTAACCCCTTCCCGGCCCGATACCCGGCAAAATACAGTTTTCTATGTGCATAAAGAATAAAGACGCTGCGCACCTCGCACCCGCCTTCCAAAGCCGCCTACAGCCAACCGTATCATAATCATGCGCCTACGCCTGCCCCTGCGCATGCGCCGCGCGGCGCGGTTTTTGACCCCGGATGGGTTCGCGCTAGCCCGGCTGCGGGTGCAACTGACCGCCATCTTCTCGACGAGCGCGGTGCTGATCCTTGCGTCGTCGTTGTTCATCGGCTCGGTTAGCCAGAGTTACCGCCTCTACAGCGATCCCTCGAGCTATGCCGACGCCGAGGGGTTTCGCCAGTTGTTCTTTGGCTTTTTCCAAGTCGGCTTCGGGCTGATCCTCTTTTCGTTCATCATCTCCGTGCTGTCCGCCGCGCTAGAACAGCTCATCGAGCGCATCCGCGGCGGCACGCGGCCCTGTAGCAACCGCGGACACGTCCTGATAGGGAACCGCATCCGCAAGCTCACTCTGATCCTCGACGAGATCAACGAGCGCTACAGCCGCCGGTCGCTCGAATTGGATGTCATGTTGCTTCTGGGCCGACCACGCCGGCGGTCGAAGCGTTCTGTGACGGTCTGGACCTGACGCGCTGGCCGTTTCTCCACGTCTTCGTGCGGCAAGGCGATCTGCTAGCCTTCGAGACCTGCCAGCGCGTCTCGATCTTTGCAGCATCCGGCGTGGTTCTGCTCGCCGCGAACGGAGGCGAAACCGTTTTCAACAACGACAATTTAAACCTGAAAATCCTGACAACTCTGGTGAACGACGCGCCGTTCTGGCGGCATCTAGCAGAGCATCAGGAAAGCCACCGCCCCATCAAGTGCGCCATCGAACTCTCTAGCGAAGTGCAGAGCAGCACTATCGCCCGCGCGCTCACCGCCCACAGTCGCGAGTCGCTCTTCACCGTCACGAAGCCTGGCGACGTTATCGGGAGCGTGCTATCGCGCTCGATTATCGATATTATCTACTGCCGCATTTATTATGAGATCTTTTTCGTTCGACGGACATGCGATCTACTTCCTCAACCCGGAGCGCTTCGCGGCCCAGGGCGTGGTGCCGGGCAATCAATTCGAGGAACTGAGCCGCGGCTTCACGCGTGGCGTGCTCATCGGCTTCTCGCGAGTAGACCAGGAGAAGTTCCAAATGCAGCTCGCGCCGGTGGGCCAAGCGCTGGCGCCCGGCGACCGACTCCTGTTTATCGCGCTCAACGCCGAGGAGATTTACTACACCGTCCCTCTGTCATCCCAACCGGTAAAAGCCACGGGCATCGTGCCTCCGAGCAAGCAGCGCCGGCGCAACCTGTGCGTGATCGGCGACGCGCGCTCCTTTGAGCGCCTCGACGCCTTCCTCCACGTCGAAAGCCGGACTGATCTAAGGGATTCGCACATGGTGTTTGGCCAGCCGGAGCATTATTTCGAACCTGCGGTCATCGAGCACATCCGGACAGGCCATTACGACAATATCGTCATCAACCTAGAGGACGAGGTCGGGTTTAGGTTCACGCTTTTCCTCCTCACCCAGTTTACGAGCGACGGCCCGATCCTAGACAAGATAATCACTGTTCTGGACGACTAGGTTATCGAGCGTTTGCTGAACCGGAACACCCGCTTCCGGAATACGATCCTATCCGAGAAGCTGGCGGCAAAATACATCACACAGCTCTCCTTCCAGAAAAACCTCGAAAAGGTCTACGACGAGCTTTCCGCGCCCGAAGGTTTCGAGTTCAATCTCCTGGAGGTCGGCGTGCACATGCCCCGCGCTCTCCTTACCAGCAAGGCGGAGCTGAAGGACCGGCTGCTCGCCCGCGGGCTGATCTACGCAGGGACCATCGACGCGCAAAAGAACGTCACGTTTGACGCCGACGTTTTCGATGGCGCGCAGCAGTTGGTCGTGATCTCGCTCGGCGACGCTTGACCCGGCACTAGGAGGCGGGAGCGTTCCGCAACCGCTTTCCGCCGTCCATCCGTAACCGCTTCGCGCCACCCCTCGTCGCGTCGCCCGCTACTGCTGGCGCGAATGGATCAGACCGCTCACGCTGCCGCAGCTCGACATCGTGGCCATGCCTGACCACTTTTTTCGAAGCTTACAGTGTTGATGAATTCGGCAACGTTGCCCACCTGATTTCCGGCGCATTTTCCGATGTGGAGAAAATGGATTGTGATGCGCAGATCGGGAGCGGTGTGTTCTGCATTTTTATGCGACCGGTCGAAAAGGGGGATGAGTGTATTCGTAATCATGGCGTAGAGTATTTCGTCGACACTCTTTTAGGACGATCGAACTGATAAGATTACCCCTAGAAGCAAAGGCCTGCATTTCTGCAAGCCCCGGACGTTTTCCCAAAAACGAGCCGCTTTTGCCGGCCGCAAGCCGCAGCGCCGCTCAATAAAAAAGCTGCCCGGTTTCCCGGGCAGCTTTGAAATACTGAGTTTGATTTAACGCGCTTAGCTAGCGGTGGCGGCAACAGGCTCCTCGGCGTCGGAGCCAAAGGGCAGGCTGATCTTGACCCGCTTGTAGGTGGGCAGACCAGTGCCGGCGGGGATCAAGTGGCCCATGATAACGTTCTCCTTGAATCCGCGGAGATTATCGATCTTGCCCAGAGTAGAGGCGTCGGTGAGGACGCGGGTCGTCTCCTGGAAGCTCGCGGCCGAGATGAAGCTCTCGGTCTCGAGGGACGCCTTGGTGATGCCCAGCAAGATCGGCTCGGCCTCGGCAGGCTTACCACCGGCCTCTTCGATGCGTTTGTTGTCCGCGAGGAAGGTGGTGCGATCGATCTGCTCGCCCCAGAAATATTCGCTGTCGCCCGGATCGGTGATACGGACTTTGCGAAGCATCTGGCGGATGATGATCTCGATGTGCTTGTCGTTGATCGTCACGCCCTGCAGGCGGTAAACCTCCTGCACCTGACCGATGAGGAACTCGTAGAGGGCGGCAGGCCCGAGGATCTCTAGGATCTCGTGTGGATCGGCGGAGCCTTCAGTGAGGTGCTGGCCCTTGTGCACCAAGTCTCCCGGTTGAACGATGATGTGCTTGCCGGCCGGGATGAGGTGCTCCTCCTCCTGGGCGGTATCGACATTGCGAACGACCAGCTTGCGCTTGCCACGCAGCGTGCCCTCGAAGGACACGACTCCCTCGATACGGGCCATCTCGGCGGCATCCTTGGGACGACGGGCTTCGAAAAGCTCGGCGACGCGGGGGAGACCACCGGTGATGTCCTTGGTCTTGGAAGCCTGACGGGGAGTCTTGGCAAGCAAGGCTCCGGGCTGGATCTCGTCGTTTTCGTTAACGACGATTTGAGCGCCGACCGGAATGGAATAGGCAGCGATCGGTTTGTTGGAGCGGTCACGGACCTCGACCTGGGGATTGAGGTCTTCCTTGTGCTCGATGACGACGATTGCGATGCGGCCGGTAGCCTCATCAAGTTCGCGCTTTACGGTGACGCCGGGGATCATGTCCTTGAACGCGAGCGTGCCACCCTTTTCGGAGAGCACGGGCACGTTGTAAGGATCCCACTGGGCAAGAACATCGCCCTTCTTGATTGTCTCGCCGTCGGCGACATGGAGGAAAGAGCCGACAACGATGTTGTAGGTTTCCACCTCACGGTCTTCGCCATCAACGATAGCGATGGTTCCCGTTTTGTTCAGCACGATGGCCGCGCCGTCGGCGGTCTGCACAAGGCGCAGGCCCTTGTATCGAACGATACCGGAGCTGCGGACGCGGATCTCGGGGGTCTTGAAGCCGCCGGAGGCGACGCCACCGATGTGGAACGTGCGCATGGTGAGCTGGGTGCCGGGCTCGCCGATGGACTGGGCGGCGATGATGCCGACGGAGTCACCGACCTTCGCAACCTTGTTGGTGGCGGGGTTGATGCCGTAGCACTTCGCGTCGATGCCGAGCGGGCTAGTGGAGCTGAGCGGCGACATGATCTTGATGCGCTCAATGCCGGACTCGACGATCTTCGTCGCAAGCTCTTCGGTGATGAGTTCGCCGCCGCCGACCAGAATCTCGGTCGGAGCCAACGGATTGAACACATCGTCAGAAGTGAAGCGGCCGACGATACGGTCGCGGAGTGAGACGATCTCGTCGTCACCTTCGAAGATGGCCTTCTTCCAGATACCATCGCGGGCACCGGAGTCCTCTTCGGCGATGACAACATCCATGGCGACGTCGCACAGCTTACGGGTAAGGTAGCCGGCGTCGGCTGTCTTGAGTGCCGTATCCGCCAGACCCTTACGGGCGCCGTGAGTGGAGATGAAGTATTCGAGAACGGTCAGACCTTCGCGGAAGGACGATAGAATCGGACGCTCGATGATTTCGCCCGAGGGCTTGGCCATCAAACCGCGGGCTCCGCACAGCTGGCGAACCTGCTGCTTGTTACCGCGGGCGCCGGAGTCCATCATGATGAACACAGGGTTAACCTCGGTCTTTCCTTCGTTGGCTTCGAGTTTGGCGAACACTTCCTTGGCGATCTTGTCGGTGACACCGGTCCAGATATCGACGACCTTGTTGTAACGTTCGCCGTCGGTGATGATACCCTTGGAGAACTGGGCCTCGACCTCGGTGATGCGTCCACGAGCTTCCTTCACGATGTCCTTCTTGGACTCGGGGATGATCATGTCGTCGATACCGATGGAGATACCGGCCTGCATGGCGGTCTGGAAGCCGAGCTCCTTGAGTTTATCGAGTGTCTCGATGACGATGGTATCCGTGGTCACCTTGGTGGTGTTAAGGATGAGGTCACCGAGCTTTGCCTTGGGAACAGGGAAGTTCACGAAACCGAGACCGGCGGGCCAAATCTGGTTGAAGATCACGCGGCCGACCGTGGTGCGGATGATGCGCTTGTCCTTGTTGCCGTATACGGTGTCGCGGCCGTGGTCAGGATTGGGAACGTCAACCCAGTCATGGGTTTTGAGCGCGCCGTCAGCCTTCACATATAGAACCTCTTGGAGACCGGAGAGCAGGGGCACATGAACGCCAGCGGCCGGCTTCTTGCGAGGCTCGAGCGTCAGGTAATAGGCACCGAGAACGATGTCCTGTGAAGGCGTGAGGATCGGCTTGCCGGAGGAGGGCGAGAAGATGTTGCTCGTCGCCATCATGAGGAGTTTGCACTCCATGATCGCCTCAAGGGAGAGGGGAACGTGGACGGCCATCTGGTCACCGTCGAAGTCGGCGTTGTAAGCCGTGCAAACGAGGGGGTGAACACGAATGGCCTCACCCTCGATGAGGACGGGCTCGAAAGCCTGGATCGAAAGACGGTGAAGCGTGGGGGCGCGGTTCAGAAGAACGGGGTGACCCTTGGTGACTTCCTCTAGAATATCCCAAACCTCGGGTGACTTCTTCTCGATCATTTTGCGCGCACCACGGACGGTGTGCACGAAGCCGAGTTCTTTGAGACGGCGGATGATGAAGGGTTCGAAGAGAACGAGCGCCATCTTCTTGGGCAGACCGCACTGGCTGAGCTTGAGCTCGGGACCGATGACGATCACGGAACGGCCGGAGTAGTCCACGCGCTTGCCGAGCAAGTTTTGGCGGAAACGACCCTGCTTGCCCTTGAGCATGTCCGAGAGCGACTTGAGGGGGCGATTGCCGGCGCCGGTGACGGGACGACCATGACGGCCGTTGTCGAAGAGCGCGTCAACGGACTCCTGAAGCATGCGCTTCTCGTTGTTGATGATGACGTCGGGCGTCTTCAACTGCATCAGGTTCCGCAAACGGTTGTTGCGGTTGATGACGCGGCGATAGAGATCGTTGAGATCGGAGGTGGCGAAACGGCCGCCCTCGAGAGGAACGAGAGGACGCAGGTCGGGCGGGATGACGGGCAGCACTTCAAGCACCATCCACTCGGGGCGGGACTTGGAGTTGATGAAGCCTTGGATAACCTTGAGGCGCTTCGAGAGCTTTTTCTTGATCTGCTTCGACTTGGTAGCGCGCATCTGCTCCTGGAGCTCGGCGACGGTCGCATCGAGATCCATGAGCTTGAGGCACTCGCGCACGGCCTCGGCGCCCATCTTGGCGACGAAAGAATCGTCACCGTATTCGTCGAGAGCCTGGCGGTATTCGGTGTCGGTGAGGAGCTGCTTGGGCTCGAGCGGGGTCTTGCCCGGATCGATGACCATGTAGTTCTCATAATAGATGACGCGCTCGAGGGAGCGAGCGGTCATGTCGAGCAGCAGGCCGAGACGGCTGGGCATGCTCTTGAGGAACCAGATGTGCGTGACAGGAACAGCGAGCTCGATGTGCCCCATGCGCTCACGGCGCACGCGGGATACAGTGACCTCGACGCCGCAACGATCGCAAACGACGTCCTTGTATTTGATGCGCTTGTATTTACCGCAGGCGCACTCGTAATCACGAACAGGTCCGAAAATCTTTTGGCAGAAAAGACCGCCTGGCTCGGGCTTGAAGGTGCGGTAATTGATGGTCTCGGGGTTCTTCACCTCGCCGCGTGACCATGCACGGATAACCTCGGGGGAGGCGACGGTGATGGAGACGCAGTCGAATGGATTCTCATCGAGGCCGAGGGTGCCACGGACTTCTTCGCGGGCGCCGGCGGCGACTTCGTTGGGTTGGATGCTCATCGTGTGTTACCTTTAGATTAAATTACAGGCTGGTGGCGCGGGGATTGCCGGAGGCAATCGTGGCGGCGGAGGGCGTGCGCGTCTCGACAAGATTGCCGAGGGCGTCGCGTTTGTTGAGGCGGATGTCGAGGCCGAGCGACTGGATCTCCTTGATGAGGACGTTGAAGGACTCGGGCGTGCCGGCCTGCAGCGTGTTGTCGCCCTTGACGAGCGACTCGTAGATCTTGGTGCGGCCCTGAACGTCGTCGGACTTGACGGTGAGGAGTTCCTGGAGGGTGTGGGCGGCGCCGTAAGCTTCGAGGGCCCACACTTCCATTTCGCCGAAGCGCTGGCCGCCGTATTGGGCTTTGCCACCCAAGGGCTGCTGCGTGACGAGGGAGTAGGGACCAACGGCGCGGGCGTGAATCTTATGGGAGACCAAGTGATTCAGCTTCATCATGTAGATGTAGCCGACCACGACCTCTTGATCGATCTTGTCACCGGTGCGTCCGTCGAAGAGCACGGATTTACCCGAGGTGGGCAGGCCGGCCTCCTTGAGGTATTCGCGGACCTTTTTCTCAGGAATACCGTCGAACACCGGGGTAGCGACCTTGATTCCGAGTTTCGAGCAGGCCCAACCAAGGTGCGTCTCAAGAACCTGGCCGACGTTCATGCGTGAGGGAACGCCGAGCGGGTTCAGACAGATTTGGATCGGTGTGCCGTCCGGAAGGAATGGCATGTCGGCCTCGGGGACGATCTTGGCGACCACACCCTTGTTACCGTGACGACCGGCCATCTTGTCACCGACCTCTAGCTTCTGCTTGGTGGCGATGTAGACCTTGACCTGCTTGATCGAACCGTCGCCAGCGATGTCACCGGACTCGATGCCGGAAACCTTGCGCTCGCGATCGCTCTCGAGTTCGTCGAAACGAGACTGGAAGGAGGCGATGATCTCCATGATCTTGATACGAACCGGGGACGGATCGATCTCCACGTGCTTGGAGACGGCGGCGAGCTTGCGGAGGAGGGTCTTGGTGATCTTGCGATTGGCGGGAATGATAATCTCTCCGGTGGCGCCATTGGTGACGTCGAGCGGGATTTTTTCGCCAAGGAGGATGTTCGACAATGCCTCGGTGAGGGACTCGCGCAGCTTGTCCATCTGAGTCTTGTATTCCTCTTGGATCTGCTTGATTTCACGACGGCGATCGGAGGGAGATAGCTTCTCCTTCTCGAAATCGACACGGCTGGAAACCTTCACATCCATGATAATACCGGTAACGCCGGAGGGAACGATGAGGGAGGTGTCCTTCACGTCCGCGGCCTTCTCGCCGAAGATGGCGCGAAGGAGTTTCTCTTCTGGGGCGAGCTCGGTCTCGGACTTCGGGGTGATTTTACCGACGAGGATATCGCCAGGCTTCACCTCTGCACCGATGCGGATGACACCGTTGTGGTCGAGGTTCTTGAGGGCCTCTTCGCCAACGTTAGGAATGTCACGGGTGATTTCCTCCGGCCCGAGCTTGGTGTCACGAGCGGTGACCTCGAACTCTTGGATGTGGATGGAAGAGAAAATGTCCTCTTTGAGAACCTTCTCGGAGATCAGGATGGCGTCCTCGAAGTTATAGCCATTCCAAGGCATGAACGCGACGAGGATGTTACGGCCGAGAGCCATTTCGCCCTTGTCGGTGGAAGGACCGTCGGCGATGATCTCGTTGGCCTTGATCTTCTGGCCCTTCTTGACGATGGGCTTTTGATTGAAGTTGGTGCCGGCATTCGAGCGCATGAATTTACGCAGCTCATATACCTGCACGCCCGTCTTGGAATCGGACTTGGGGTTCTTCTCGAAGTTACGAGGCAACTCGCCGTCCTTGCTGATCACGATGCGCTTGGCATCAACGGAGGCGACGTAACCGGATTCCTCGGCGACAACAACGATCTTGGAATCGCGAGCGACGCGCTCCTCGATGCCGGTGCCGACGTAGGGAGATTCGGTCTGAAGGAGCGGCACGCCTTGGCGTTGCATGTTCGCACCCATCAACGCGCGGTTGGCGTCGTCGTGCTCAAGGAACGGAATCATACCAGCAGCAATCGAAATCACCTGCTTGGGCGACACGTCCATGTAGTGAACCTCGGAAGCGCTGACCTCAAGGAACTCGCCGTCTTTACGAACGGTGACCTTTCCTACGAAGTGGCCCTTCTCATCAATCTCTGCGTTAGCCTGGGCGATGACCTTGGCCTCTTCCTGGTTGGCGGTTAGGTATTCGATCTTATCGGACACCTTGCCATCTTTGACGAGACGGTAGGGTGCCTCGATGAAACCATACTCGTTGACGCGAGCGTAGGTGGAGAGGGAGTTGATCAGACCGATATTCGGACCTTCCGGAGTCTCGATGGGGCAGATACGGCCGTAGTGCGAAGGATGAACGTCGCGAACCTCGAAGCCGGCGCGATCGCGGTTGAGACCGCCAGGCCCGAGCGCGGAGAGACGACGCTTGTGCGTGACCTCGGCGAGAGGGTTGATCTGGTCCATGAACTGCGAGAGCTGACTGCGCGCGAAGAAGTCGCGGATGACCGTGGTCAGGGCCTTCGGGTTGATCAGCTTGTTGGGCGTGATCGAATCGACGGACTGGTCATACATGGTCATGCGCTCGCGGACGAGACGCTCGGTGCGGGCGAGGCCCTTGCGGCACTCGTTGGCAAGAAGCTCGCCGACAGTGCGGACGCGGCGACTGCCGAGGTGATCGATGTCGTCCACTACGCCTTCGCCGCGCTTGAGGCGCACGAGGTATTTGGTGGAGGCGATCATGTCCTCGGTGGTCACGATGCGCTGCTCGATCGGAGTCTCGAGGTGCAACTTCTGGTTGATCTTGTAGCGACCCACAGCGCCCAAGTCGTAACGCTTGGGATCGAAGAAGAGGCGCTTGAGCAAGGCCTTCGCGTTGGCGATGGTGGCAGGCTCTCCTGGACGGAGGCGCTTGTAGATTTCCTTGAGGGCTTCCTCTTCGTTGATCGTGGGATCTTTCTTCAGGGCGCGAACGATTGCGCCATCATCAACGGCTGTGTCGAGTATCCGGACATTCGTAATGTCATGCTTCTCGAAGGTGCGGATGGTCTGCTTGGTGACCTGCTCGAGAGCACGGGCAAGAACGACACCCTTATGGGCGTCAATCACATCATCAACAAACACAAGGGTGGAGACGTTCTCCAAGTCGAGCAGCTTGTTGATCTTGACGTCCTTGACCTCGTAGAAGAGCTCAAGAATCTTCGCGTTATCGGAGTAACCGAGCGAACGGAAAAGAGTGGTGATGAGGAACTTGCGACGACGACGGCGACGGTCGAGGTAAACGTAAAGCAAGTCGTTCTGGTCAAACTGAACCTCAAGCCAAGTGCCACGGTCGGGGATGATGCGGAAAGCGAACAGCTCCTTGCCGGAGGTGTGGCGATCCTTCTCGAAGCAGAGGCCTGGGGAACGATGGAGCTGTGAAACGACGACGCGCTCGGCACCATTGATGATGAACGAACCGCGCTCGGTCACCATGGGGATCTCGCCCATGTAGATTTCCTCGTCCTTGATGAACTCTTCCTCGCGGAGGCGGAGTTTAACGTGGAGGGGAACCGAGTAGGTGATACCGTCCTTGATGCACTCGATCTCGGTATTGCGAGGATCGCCGAGCGTGTAGGACACGTATTCGAGAACGAGACGACCGTCGTAGGACTCGATGGGGAAAATCTCGCGGAAAACGGCCTCGAGGCCTTGGGCTTTGCGCTGTTTGTCAGGCACGCCCTTTTGGAGGAAATCGAGATACGAAGTGATCTGGATTTCGATCAGGTTGGGCGGCTGTATGACTTCACGAAGCTTACCGAAGTTAAGACGCTCGAATTGATTGCGGTCGGCCATGATGTTTCCCGTTGAATGAAGATGAAAAAGTGCGGAAGTGCGTTACCGGGCGAAAGATGCCAACGGCGCGCTCAGAACAACGTCGACGCGGAAAACGCGACGCTGGGAACGAAAAAAGAACAGAGAGGAGAAAAGGCAAAGGACAGGCCGTGCAAACGCTCGGCCTGTCCCGTAGAAAAGAGAGAAGTTAAACCAGTGATCGCCAAGCGATTACTTGAGTTCGACCTTGGCGCCAGCGGCCTCGAGCTTCTTCTTGATGTCTTCGGAGTCAGCCTTGGAGGCCGCCTCTTTGACGACCTTGGGGGCGCCTTCGACGAGGTCCTTGGCTTCCTTGAGGCCCAAGCCAGTGATGGCGCGGACTTCTTTGATGACACCGATCTTGTTCGCACCGGCCTCGACGAGGACGACGTTGAACTCGGTCTTCTCTTCGGCAGGAGCGGCGGCGGCGGCAGCGCCGGCGGGAGCAGCGGCTACAGCAGCGGCAGCGGAAACGCCCCACTTGCCTTCCAGCTCCTTAACGAGGCCGGCGAGGTCGAGAACGGTCTGCGCGGACAGCCATTCGATAACTTGATCTTTGGTGATATTGCTCATGGTAATGATCTCCTGTCCTAAGTTAGCGGCCACAGGAAGCGGGCGCGTTTAAGAGACGTATCTCCTAGCTTAAAACGGTTGATTGGGATTCCCGCCGAGCGTCGCGCCAGAGGCGCAGCGCATGACAGAGAAAGGGGATTAGGCTGCGGACTCCTTCTTGACCTTCGCATCGACGAGACGCACGAAAGCGGCTGCATTCGAAGTAAGGATGCTGAGGAACTGCGAACGAAGCACGTCGAAGGGAGGAAGATCGGCAAGCTTGGCGAGTTCGACGGACGAGAATACCTTCTTGTCCAGGACGCCCACTTTGACTTCGAGCTTCTGCTTCTCGTCGAAGAACTTCTTCAGAACCTTGGCTACGCCGGCAGGGTTCTTGCCGCCAACGACGATTGCGGTGGGGCCGGTGAGGACGCTGTCAACCTCGGGTAAACCGAAGGCCTTGGCGGCAACGCGGAAGGAGCTGTTCTTAACAACATGGAACTCGGCCTTCTCGGCGGCGAGACGCTTGCGCAGTTCAGCGGTGTCGGCTACGGTGACCTTGGAGAAGTTCGCCAGGATGACGTAGTCCGACTTCTTGAGGTGAGTCTCAACTTCGGAGATAAGATATTTCTTTTCGGCTCTCATGGATTTGACCTCGGATTAAGATTGGCTGATTGCGGACGGTGAAACGCGGATGCCAGGGCTCATCGAGGACGAGAGCGTGATTGACTTCACGTAAACACCCTTGAAGGAGGCGGGCTTGGCCTTGGTGATGGCGTCGATAACGGTGCTGGCGTTCTCGACGATCTGAGCAGGCGTAAAGGAAAGCTTGCCGATGCCGACGCCGATGTTGGCGGCCTTGTCCATCTTGAACTCGACGCGACCTGCCTTGACGGCCTTGATGCCGGCGGCGATGTCGTCGGTCACAGTGCCGGACTTGGGATTTGGCATCAGGCCCTTAGGACCGAGCACGCGGGCCAAGGTGCGAACCTGTTTCATGGCCTCGGTGGTGGCGATGGCGACATCGAAGTCGAGCCAGCCCTCGTTGACCTTGAGCATGATATCTTGGAGACCTGCATGGTCGGCACCGGCGGCAATGGCGGCTTCAGGATTATCAGTGAATACCACGATGCGGACTTTTTTGCCCGAACCGTTGGGGAGAGGAGTGGTGCCGCGCACCATCTGGTCGCCCTGGGTAGGATCGACGCCGAGGCGCACAGAAAGCTCGACGGTCTCGTCGAACTTTACCTTGGGGAATTTGCCCAAAACTTCCACGGCCTCGGAGAGGGTGTAGTCTTTGGCGAGATCAGCGACCTTTACGGCGCTTTGATAGCGTTTGCTTTGTTTTGTTTTTGCCATGTGTGACTCCTTGCGGTGCATGCGCCTCGGGTGAGGCTCCCGCGTTTGGGTGGTCTGGAAAGTGTGACGGTCGAAACTTAGTCGACGACTTCGATACCCATGTTACGGGCGGTGCCTGCGATGATCTTAACCCCGGCCTCAACGCTGTTGGCGTTCATGTCGGCCTTCTTGAGATTGTAGATCTCGGCGAGCTGCTTCTTGGTAACTTTGCCGACTTTGTCCATGTTCGGCTTGGCGGAACCGGAGGCGATGTTGGCGGCCTTCTTCAGCAGCACGGAAGCCGGAGGCGACTTCAGAATGAACGTGAAGCTCTTGTCGGAGTAAACAGTGATGACCACCGGCAAGATCATGCCGTTCTGGTCTTTGGTCTTGGCGTTGAATTCTTTGCAGAACGCCATGATGTTGACGCCTTGCGCACCGAGCGCGGGACCGACGGGGGGCGCGGGATTAGCGGCACCGGCAGGCAATTGGAGGCGGATGTATCCTTGAATCTTCTTGGCCATGGTAAAAAGTGTTTTGAGGGTCGGTTAATTGAGCGAAAGCGAACGGGATGTATTTCGATTGCAGGTATATTGATCTCTTACTCGGTCATGCGCTGAACCTGCCAGTATTCGAGCTCGACAGGGGTGAAACGGCCGAAAATGGAAACAGAAATCTTGAGCTTGCCGCGCTCGGGATCGATTTCATCGATGCGGCCGGTCAAGTTGGCGAAGGCACCGTCGTTCACCTTGACCTCCTCGCCCACTTCGTAGCTGACCTTGGGCACTTCCTTGCCATTGGCGGCCTCGATTCTTGCCTTGATCTCATCGATCTCGACCTGACGCAAAGCAGCGGGGTGATCGTTGCCCACAAAACCGATGACGCCTGCGACTTCTTTGACAAAATACCAAGGCTTGTTGATGACACGCTTTTCCTCGTCATACATTTTCATCTGAATGAAAACGTAACCGGGATAGAGCTTGCGTGTCTTGGTGCTTTTTTTGCCGTTCTTGACCTCTGAAACAACCTCGGTCGGAAGCAATATCTCAAAGATAAACTCGTCGAGTTCCTCAACGATCTTAAACTTTTCGATATACTGCTTCACCTTACCCTCTTGGCCGGATAGGGTGTGAATGGCGAACCATTGGGCGCTGGCGGGCACTGTTGTCTGAGTGGACATGGAGCGAAAAGGTGAGATCAACGCACCCAGGACGTGAACAAGTCAACGACTTGATAGAGGGAAAAATCGGAAATACTCGTGAAAACACCTAAAATCAAAGCGGCTACGATCACCACCAAGGTAGAGTCACGCAGCTCCGACCAAGTAGGCCACGAAGCTTTCTTGAGCTCGTCGACGATCTCGCCGAAGAAAATACGAATGCTGCGGAACGGGTTTTTCATTTAAAGTTAAAGTGGCAGGCGCGGAGGGAATCGAACCCCCAACCAACGGTTTTGGAGACCGCTACTCTACCAATTGAGCTACACGCCTGTGGAAAAGGACTTAGACGACGCAGCCGAGGCCCCGGTGGAGGCCTCGGCGGTCATATTTCGGAGAATCCAGCGAGTCTTATTCGAGGATGTCGATGATGCGGCCGGCACCGATGGTGCGGCCACCTTCACGGATGGCGAAGCGCTGGGTCTTCTCCATGGCGATGGGAACGATGAGGTCGATCTCGACGGTGATGTTGTCACCGGGCATGATCATCTCTACGCCCTTGGGCAGATTGACAATGCCAGTAACGTCCGTGGTGCGGAAGTAGAACTGGGGACGATAACCGTTGAAGAACGGGGTGTGACGGCCGCCCTCTTCTTTGGAGAGAACGTAGATCTCGGCGGTAGCCCGTTTGTGCGGGGTGATAGTCTTCTTCGCGGCAAGAACCTGGCCACGCTCGATACCTTCTTTGTCGATACCACGCAGGAGGATACCAACGTTGTCACCCGCCATGCCGGAGTCCAGCAGCTTGCGGAACATCTCGATACCGGTCACAACGGTCTCCTTGGTGTCGCGAAGGCCGACGATCTCGACAGTGTCGTTCACTTTGACGATGCCGCGCTCGATCTTTCCGGTGGCGACGGTGCCGCGTCCGGTGATGGAGAACACGTCTTCAACAGACATCAGGAAGGGCTTGTCGGTCTCGCGGATCGGCTCGGGGATCTCGGCGTCGATGGCGTCCATCAGGTCGCTGATGGCCTTGTTACCCTCGGGCTTGTTTTCGAGAGCGGCGGTGGCGGAGCCACGGATGATCACGGCCTTGTCGCCATCGAACTGATATTTGGAGAGGAGCTCGCGGATTTCCATCTCGACGAGGTCAAGGAGCTCGGGATCGTCGATGAGGTCGACCTTATTGAGCCAGACAACGATCTTGGGCACGCCGACCTGACGGGCAAGGAGGATGTGCTCGCGGGTCTGGGGCATAGGACCGTCGGCGGCGGAAACCACGAGGATCGCGCCGTCCATCTGGGCGGCACCGGTGATCATGTTCTTAACGAAGTCAGCGTGGCCGGGGCAGTCAACGTGCGCATAGTGGCGCTTGTCAGACTCATACTCAACGTGTGCCACGGAGATGGTAACGGTCTTGGTGGCGTCACGCACGGTGCCGCCCTTGGCGATATCTGCGTAGGCCTTCACTTCGGCCAGACCCTTGCGAGCCTGAACTGCGAGGATAGAAGCAGTGGTGGTGGTCTTGCCGTGGTCAACGTGGCCGATGGTGCCGACGTTTACGTGGGGTTTCTTGCGCTCGAATGTGCCTTTAGCCATGTGAGTTAGTGACGTTGATGTTTGTGTGGATTAGGAAAATCCGATTTTTGACCTGGAGCCCAGAACCAGATTCGAACTGGCGACCTCGCCCTTACCAAGGGCGTGCTCTACCAACTGAGCTATCTGGGCGAACCGGAAAGTGGTCAAAAAACGAAAAGGGCGCGAATCGTCTTTCGCGAGATTTCCCTCGTCAACTGAAAACTTCTAGAAATGTGTAGATTCTCACGGACCCACCCATATTCGGTATAATCCGGGTCTTAATCCGATTCGAAGCACTGTATCCTCCGCGACCAGGGAGCGCACGCGTTGATCCATATCCTCGGTTCCACTCCCCGTTACGATCGCCGGTCTCGCCACCATCCCCGCCGGATTCACCACCAAACTGAGCTCCACCGGTCGCCAGCTTGCGGGCACCGTGCCACCCATGGTATCAATGTCGATTGCCGCAGTGGGTGAGCTTTCCCCCTCCCTGTATATTTCCATCCGGGCGACCCTGGGTCGGGGAACTGCCGTCGAGACGCCCTCGTCCTTTCGCGCCAATCCTTCGAACCAGCGACCATGGCCTAGTATTTCCGCCGCCTGCTGCGCAGACTTTGGCACTGAGGGCGCGAGCACGGGCCTGCCTGCGCCCGAGTCAGGAAACACCAACGTGGACTCGAACAACTCTCCTACCCTACCTCCCGGTCTGGCCCCCATGGGAGCGGGTGCGTTAAAAGCAACTGAATCACTGCCCGGCATAAACAACGGTGTCGGATCCAGTAACTCCAACCGATCGCGCGTTTCACTCGTGCGCGACATACGATCCACCCGGGTCACCACCAATTCCGGCGCGGTGATCGCGAAGCCCGCTTTTCCCGCGGGCGCATTAATTCGAACCGATGCCGCCATCAGGAATACACATACTAGGGCCGCGGCAAAACCCGCCAAAGGCAGCAAACGGAGCTGTTCACGCGCCGAGTTTAACGTGTTCTGCGGAGAGCGTCTCATCGAACTCAGGGCGCTGATTTCGCCGATGGCTCGGTGGCGATCAACACGCCGGTGAAGCCCGCCTCCGCTGCGAGCGAATAAATCTCAGCCAAATCCCTGGCCGGCAAGCCCGCCGAGGCCTGCACCAGCAATCGTTTCCGGCGTTCATCCCCGGCCTTTTCCCTAAGCCACCCCGCCAGTGACTTAAAGTCCAGAACCTGCCCCTCGACCAGCGCAATGCCCGCCGCGGGCACCGCGATGACCACGTCCGTCGTGACCGCAGCCGTGCCGGCGGCTCCGGAGGCGGGCAGCGCGAAATCGACCGCCAGCCCCGGAGAGAGAACGAAACGCGAGCCGAATAAGACGAAGAACAACGCCAGCAGCCCGACGTTGACGTAAAACAACGAGGACCCGCCGCGCGGCGCCTCGCTCAACCTCGAAGCCAGATCGAGAGGACGGGTGATCACGGCGTGGCCTTTTTTTCCTCGGTCGCGGTCCCGGACGGTCCGGCGGCTCCGTTGAGCGTCTTTTCCCTGTATTCAACAAGCAGATACCGCATGATCTCGTTTCCAGCCCACTCCACGTCGCGGACGATGGCGCGCACCCGCCCCGAGAGGAGATGGTGCCCCAGGTGGCAGGGTATCGCGAGCGCCAGGGCGGTGCCGGCGGTGACCAGCGCCTGCCACATGCCGGCGGACAGCGCCTGCGCGGTGGCATATTGCCCGCCTTCCATGAAGGCACGGAAAGTCGTGGACATGCCCAGCACGGTGCCCAGCAATCCAACCATGGGCGTAATTTGCGCAATGGCCGCGAGCGCGCCGAGCCGGCGCTCCAACGAAGGCAGCTCCACGACCGCCGCATCCTGCACCGCATAGCGCATCCGCACCTCGTCCTCGCCGGCGTGCAGCAGGGCCGCCTTTACCACGGCAGGGACCGGACCGGGTGCTTCCTCGCACACCGTCACCGCCTCGACCATGCGGCGCTGGGCGAGGATGTTTTTAATGCCGTCCAAAAACTCGGTGGAGCGTATCTGCCCGCGATGAAGAAATAAAATGCGCTCGACGAAAAGCACCAGGGCGAGCGCGCCGAGCGGCAAGAGCACCCACATGACCGGTCCGCCGCGGGTGAAGAGACTGAGA
Organism: Verrucomicrobia bacterium IMCC26134; assembly: GCA_000972765.1. GTDB lineage: Bacteria > Verrucomicrobiota > Verrucomicrobiia > Opitutales > Opitutaceae > IMCC26134_A. The sequence goes on from CP011265.1 coordinate 3,453,887, forward strand.
TCAGTGAATTCCATGATTTAATGTAATTAAAAAATCGATACTTTATCGGTTGGCTGCCGGCGCGGGTGCTTCGAGCCGGGCACGGGCGATCGCCAGACCGGGAAGCCCCTTTGCAATGACAAGACGGTAAAGGTCCCCCGCCTCCTCGCGTCGGCCCGCCTCCTCGTGCACCCCGGCCATGCGCACCAGCAGGCGGCCGATCCAGTAACGCCCGCGGGCGCCGAGCCGTTCGGCGGCGGCGGGTTCCAGCAAGAGCCCTTGGGCTACAGGCCACCATACCGCCAGCGCGGCCTGCGGGTCGCGCACCGCCAGCATGTCGCCGAGTTTAAAGCCCGCCTCGGCCCGTAAATCGACCGGCGCGCTCGTAAGATCACGCAACCTCTCCAGCACCGTGATCGCACTCTCGAAGTGCGAGGAATCCTGCGCGGCCTGAGCACGGTGGCAGTCGGCCAGAGCCATCTGGGCCTGCAGCACATCGGGATGCTGGGCGTAGCGATTCACCAGCAGTTCGTAGATCTGCTGCGCGACGGGGAACTGGTTAAGGCGCCTGAGCAGGTCGCCCTGCTTCATTCGAGCCGGGAAAACCAGGGCGTTGCTCTCGTATGTCTTCACCAGCTCCTCGAGTAACACATAGGCTTGCTGGTAAGCGTCGTCTTGTCCGCGTCGTTCTGCGATGAGCGCCGCCTGGTAAAGCGCATAGGGCGCGTAATCGTGGGAGCTGAAATCCTTTGCGAACCGGGTCAGCAGTGCCTGGGCGTTTTCAAGTCCGCGGCCGCCCGTCGTCGCCTGAATATCGGCCTCGACCAGGAAGGTCTGCAACATTGCCTCGGTTCCGGTTTGGTTCGCGCGCACACGACGCAACTCGGTCAGGGCCTCATCCGTGCGCCCCGATTGGAATAGGGCCTCCGCCGCCACCAATCCCGCCAAGCCGGACACTTCCCGCGCCAGCTCCGGCTGCACGCCCGCCAGCTCCGTTGGCACCGCTTGCGCCAGCCGCAGGGCGTCATCCGCATGTCCCGCCTCGATCGCCAGCCTGGCCTCAAGCCAGGCCAAACGCGCCCGCAGGTCAGGGGCTTGCGACGAGGCCGTGGCTTCGGCGCGCAGCCGGCTCACGCGCTTCAACGCCTCTTCGCGCCGCCCCGCAGCCTGCGCGGCACGGGCCAGATTCCACTCCACCTGCCAGCGGGTGACCGCGTCCACCGCCGGATCGGATAAAGCACGGTCGAGCAGTCCGGCCGCCGCCTCCAGCCGGCCGGCCGATATCTCGGCCATGCATTGTTGGAAAAACACCTGCGCGGTCGTCACTCCGGGGGGGAGGTCGCGCAAAACCAGTTCATAGGCGCCGGCCGAGGCCAGAAAATCCTGCGCCCGGTAAAGCGCTTCCGCGGTCAACAAGCGCAAGCTGGCCCTCGCAGGCGGATCATCCGTCGCCCCGGCCGCCTGCGCGGCAAAATCAGCCGACGTGCGGAAGCGTTTCAGCTCCCACGACACCGCCGCGAGCAGCGTGAAAGCCCGGGCGCGCAGCGCCGAGGCGGGATAGCGCGCGAGGTGCGCCTTCGCATCGGCATCGGCCTGCGGGTAGTCTTGCGAGGCCAGCGCGAGGTCGGCGCGCACGAGCAGCATTTCCTCGTCCAGCGCGTGCGGCTGGGCACGCTGCAAAAGCTCGTCCAGCGTCTCGCGCAAACGGCGCCGTGACTCCGCGTTGCCGGCGGCCCCGGCGAGCAGGTAGAGCGCCATGCGCTGCTTGGCGGCGTCCACGCCGGCGATCAACAACTGCTCCAAAGCCACCCGCCCCGCCGCTTGAGCCGGTGTCGCCACCAGTCCGATCAACAAACGCAAATCATCCTGTCCCGGCGTGCCGGACGGCAGGGCCGCAAGTCGGGTCTGCAGATAGGTCACCGCGTCGGGGCGGCGCCCGAGTTGTGCGAGCGCCACCGCATATTGCAGGGCGTAGTCGTTGCCCACATTGCGCCCGGCGTAGCGCTCCGCGGCGTCCCGCAGGGAGTTCGCCTGGCTTTCCGTGACCTCCCCTTGGGCGATGCGCAGCCGTTCCCGGATCAGACCTATCCTCGCGCGCTGCCACTCCGAGGTCGCGGAGAGTGAGGCCTGATCATACGCCGCGGCAGCCTTCGATGTCTCGCGCGCCGCCTCCGCCAGTTGCCCTTGCAATAAAAACAGCCAGGCCCGCTCCTCAGCCGCGAGTTGCTCCGGGCGCAGCCCGTCCGCCTCGCTTTGCGCCGCCGACCACCTGCCTTGACGTGCCGCGATCAGCCCCGCCCTTAATCGATAGGCCGGGGGGCGTGTGCCGCCGTGTTTTGCGAGCGCGCGCTCCGCCGCGGCGAGCTCCCCCATCTCGAGACGCGCCGTCGCCAGAATCAAGGCCGCCGCATCCCGGGCCGCATCGCCCGCCGTCGTGCGGGCCAGCACCTGCTCAGCCTGCGCCGCCGCCGTCGCCGTCAAACCCAGCGCCAGCGCCCGCGCCGCCTTCTCGTTGCTGACGATCAGGTCGCCACCCGCCTCGGGTGTGGCCGCCAGAGGCACCGGGGCAAATAGGGTAGCTTCAGCCGCCCGCGCCAAAACCGGCGTCAGCAGACAGATAAGCAGGATGAGGCGGCGCACCATGAACTCGTAGTTGAGCGGATAAGATTGAAGGAGAGAGGGCTAAACTGCCCCGCGTTTCGTCCGCATGGCAACCGCGTTTCACGTGCATTCAGTCTCGCATGCCCGCCCCGCTGTTCTATGATCCGAATCGACGGATTACCCCCACCACCTCCTCCATCTCCATGTCTATTCTACTCATCGCCCTCGGTGTGCTCGTCGTTCTCATCGTTATGCTCGGCCTCTGGATCGCCGGCATCTACAATAGCCTCATCACCCTTCGTAACCGTTTCAAAAACGCCTTTTCCCAGATCGATGTGCAGTTGAAGCGCCGCTACGATCTCATCCCCAATCTCGTAGAGACCGCCAAGGGCTACCTCAAACACGAGAGCGGCACGCTCGAGGCCGTCATCAAGGCCCGCAACATCGCCGCCTCCGCCGCCCAGTCCGCCGCCGCCAATCCCGCCGACGCCAACGCGGTCAAAAACCTCATGGGGGCCGAAGCCGGCCTCTCCGGCGCGCTCTCCCGTCTCATGGTCGTCTCCGAGGCCTACCCCGACCTCAAGGCCAACCAAAACATGATGCAGCTCACCGAGGAGCTCACTTCGACCGAGAATAAAATCTCCTTCGCCCGCCAGGCTTACAACGACTCCGTCATGACCTATAACACGCAGCGCGAGGTCTTCCCCAACGTCCTCTTCGCCGGCGCCTTCGGCTTCCTGCCCGCCGAACTTTTCAAAGTGGAAGACCCCACCGAGCGCAACGCACCCAAGGTCAGCTTCAACTGAACCCGCCCCGCCTCCATGCCCGCCCACCTGCAGATCCTCGCCCAGCTGGCCGGTCCGGCCGAGTCCATCTTTGGCGTGGGGTTGGGAGTGGCTGTGGGTATTTTCATGCTCTGCATGACCGTGGTCGGAGCAGGCCTCGCCCTGCTCGCCTTCTGGATCTGGATGCTCATCGACTGCGCCCAGGCCCCCGAAAACCCTTCCGAAAACCGGGTCGCCTGGATTCTCATCCTGGTGTTCACCCACTGGCTCGGTGCCTTGCTGTATTTCTTCATCGTGCGCCAGCCCCGGCAAGCCCGGCTCCGCGCCGCCACCGCCTCGACTTCGCCGCCTTTCCCTTCATCGGTTCGCTGAGCATACGGCCCCGTCCCGTCGCATGGATTTCTTCGAAGCCCAGGCCCACGCCCGCCGCCGCTCCGGCCGGCTCGTCGTTCTATTCCTCCTCGCCTTCCTGGGCACCATTACCGCGACTTATTTCGCCGCGCTGGCCATCGCGAGCTTCGCCCAGCCGGGCCTGCTTCACGACTCCGCCTTCGAGGTGGCCGGCGTCCCTCTCTGGCAACCGGACCTTCTTTCCGGCGTGGTCTTGTTCAACCTGCTCGTGGTCGGCGGCGCCTCGCTCTATAAATGGTCCCAGCTCCGCGCCGGCGGCTCCGCCATCGCCGAGCTCGTCGGCGGGCGCGAGGTCCGGCCCAACAGCCTCGATCTGCGCGAGCTCAAGCTGCTCAATGTCGTCGAGGAGATGGCCCTCGCCTCGGGCGTGCCGGTGCCGGCCGTTTACGTCCTGCCCGACGAGCCCGCCATCAACGCCTTCGCCGCCGGCTACGCCCCGGCCGACGCCGCCGTCGTCATCACCCGGGGCACTCTGGAGCGCCTCACCCGCGACGAGCTCCAGGGGGTCGTCGCCCACGAGTTCAGCCACATCCTCAACGGCGACATGCGGACCAACACCCGCATCACCGCCCTCGTCTACGGCATTCTCGCCCTCGCCCTGCTCGGCGGCGCCATCCTGCGCGGCCTCTCGCGCACCCGCGTATCCAGTTCTTCGAGACGCGACGGCAAGGGCTCGGGCGGCTTCATCGTCGTGCTTCTCGCCATCGGCGTCGCCCTTCTGGTCATCGGCTACATCGGCTACTTCTTCGGCCGACTCATCCAGGCCGCCGTCTCGCGCCAGCGCGAGTTCCTCGCCGACGCCTCCGCCGTGCAGTTCACCCGCAACCCGGCCGGCATCGGCGGCGCCCTGCGCAAACTCGGCGGACTCGCGCTGCACGGCCATCTCACCCACGATCAGGCCGGCCAGGTCAGCCACTTTTGCTTCGCCCAGAGTTTCCACAGCTCCTTCGGCGAACTCTTCGCCACCCACCCTCCCCTCGATGAGCGCATCCGCGCCATCGACCCCGCCTTCGACGGCACGTTCATCAGCCCGCCGACCGTCGTGATCGACGAGACCCGGTTCGGCGCGCCGCCGCCCCTCCCGCCCCGCTCTGCAGCCTCCGCCGGACTCGCCCCCGCCGCCCTGCTCCAGTCCATCGGCACCCTGAGCGCCGCTTCCGTCGCCCAAGCCCGCGACACCATAGACGCCCTCCCCGCCTCCCTGCGCGACGCCACCCGCGACCCCGCCCAAGCCTCCGCCTTGCTCTGCGCCCTGCTGCTCACCCCCGCCGCCGACGCCGCCCAGCGCACCACCCAAGCGGAACTCATCGCCCGCCACACCGACGACCGCACCGCCGCTCTCGCCGTGTCCTTCGCCAGCGAGCTCGCCGCGCAACCCGGTTCGCTGCGCCTGTCTCTGCTTCAACTCAGCGCGCCCGCCCTGCGCAACCTTTCCGCCGCCGAGCTCGACCGCCTGCTCGAAGCCCTCGACGCCCTCGTCCACGCCGACGAGCGCATCACGCCCTTCGAATTTGCCCTCCAGAAAGTCATCGCCCGCACCCTCGGTCTCGCCGCCCACCCGTTCTCCGCCCTTGGCACCGTGGCCCCCAGCCAGGTCGCAGCCGAGCTCTCCGTGCTGCTCTCCACCGCCGCCCAGCTCGACGCCGCCACCGCCGAGGCCGCCACCCGCGCCTTCAGCCGCGCCGCGCGCGATTTCAACGGTCTTAATCCCCCGCTCAGGTTGATCGCCGCCGACACCGCCACCCTCGCCCACCTCGACCACGCCCTCGACCGCCTCGCCCTGACTCCGGCGCCGTTCAAAAAACGCATCCTCGCCGCCGTCGCCACCGCCCTCACCGCCGACAACCACCTCACCCTTCCCGAAGCCGAACTTTTACGCGCCCTCTGCGCCGCGCTCGACTGCCCCATGCCCGCCGTGCCAGAACTAACTGCGTGAGTCCTCTACTTTACATCTTCGGCTTCCTCGCTCTCTTCACCGGCATCTGCGTAGTAGCGCTTTTCATCCGCCAACGCGGGCGCCAAGACCGCGCACCCTTTCCTGAAAACACCCGCCTTCTCCGCGCCCCGGGCGAGTCGGTCCGCCGCAAACTCGCCCAAATGGACGAGTCCTTCGATACCCTTTTCGCCGCCGCCTGCCTGCTTCCTCTGCTGCTCGCCTCGGGAACCGCCGCCTTGCTCACTCTCGTCTTTTCAGCTCAACACTGGCTTACGTTTGCCGCCGTCGCGATCGTTTGGATTTCGCCCGGCACCTATCTCAGCCGACGCCTGCTCGCCCTAGCCGACCGCCGCCGCAACACCGCCCTCGGCTACTTCGGAGAACTCGCCGTCGCCGAGGCGCTCGATCCGCTCAAGGCCACCGGCCACCGCGTTTTCCATGATGTCCCCGGCGACGGCCCCGCCGGCAAGGCCTTCAACCTCGACCACGTCGTCGTCGGCCCCGCCGGCGTCTTCGCCATCGAGACCAAGACCCGCCGCAAGGGCCGCGCCCGCACCGGCTTCATGGCCCACGAGATCATCTACGACGGTCGCGCCCTCTCCTACCCTTGGGGCGAAGACACCTTCGGCCTCGACCAGGCCCGCCGCCAATCCGAATGGCTCGCCGGTTTTCTCCAACAACAACTCGGCCGCACCGTGCCCGTCACCCCGCTGCTCGTCTTCCCCGGCTGGTTCATCATCCGCAAGGGCCTCGGCCCGGTCAACGTGCTCAACCCGCACGAACTCCCCGCCGCCATCGAGTCCCGCAACGCCGTCCCCGCCCTCGACCCCGCCGCCCTCGATCTCATCTCCCGCCAGCTCGAAGCCCGCTGCCGCGACGTGGAACTCTGAAGCGCAGCCGTGTGACCGCCCCTGCCGCCAAGGCGCCGTTTTCAGGTTTTCGCCACCACCGTATCATACAGCCCGTAATGCGTCAGCCCCTCGTGGCTCGCGATGCCCGTATAGCTTAACGACGCATCTTCGTAACGCCGGAAGGCGAACACCGCCTGGTTCATCTGCTCGGTGTTAAAGACCCGCAGCCGCACCAGCAGGTGAAAATCCTTCACCGTCAACCCCGTCACCGTCTCAAACAGCTCCGGTTCGATCTTGGTGATCACGTCTTGCAGCGTGTTCTCCCGGAAATCGGTCAGATACATGAAGGCCGGGATGCGGGTCGCGAATTTGATGAGCTTTTCCTGCACCAGCTTTCGCTTGGATTTGAACTCTTTCTCCTCCGCGCTGAGCTCCTTTTTTTCCTTCGGCGACAAGTCCTTGTCCTTCGCCTTGTTCTTCAGGTCTTTGACCGCCTCGCTCTTGTTGATGATGGTTTCGATGATGTTGTCGCCGAGCGCGCGCCACCCTTCGATGCGCTCCACCGCCGCCATCGCCTCGGGGTTATCCAGAATACGGCGCAGCGTGTCGTTGTCCACGTTCACCAGCAGAGCGCTCTCCCACTTGCGCGCGAGCAGCGTGGCCGAGGTGCCGGCGATCGCGATGTCGAGGATGCCGCCCGCATCGATCTGCGTCATGTTCGCCCCGTCGTAGGCCAGCACGGGCAAAAACGACACGAGCTCCCGCACCGCGTTCTCCGGATTCGGTTCGTTGGGCGAGAGGCCGATCGCGTATTCCGACAACTGGCGCAGCGCGCGCGTGGGCGCGAAATCGAACACGAAACACACCGGCTTCAAAATCTCCTCTTCGTGCGGGTTGTCGCCGTTCGGGTTCTTGATCGACCATGGCGACTGCACCCGAAACGCCGCCTGAAAATACGTCTCCGGCGATTTTAGGTTTCGCAGCATCAAAATGGACGACCACTGCGGCACGGTGACGCCCGTGGTGAGTTTCCCGCACGAGAGCGTGATCGTCTTCGTGGCGAATCCGCCGCCGATCGCCCGGCGCACCGGGGGCAGGGCCTCCAGCCCGATGCCCGCGTCGGCCCCGGCCGCGACAATCACCGTGTAGTCGCGCCAGAAGACGTTGTGCTGCTCGGCCAGCAGATTCGCCATCGCGCGACACGCCGCCACGTCGGGCAAAAACCAGAACGCGTGCTGGAGATACGGCAGCAGGCGCACGTCGGAATACGGAAAGGGCGGCCGCGTGCCGGTCTTGAGCGATTCCACCGACTTGGACGCGTGATCGCCCCGGATGATTTCCAACCACTTTTGCACGTCGCTCTTGTGCTTGAACTGCGCCTTCGTGCCCACGCCCGCGGCCTCGAAAAACGCGTTCAGATCAAACTCTTCGAACTCGCCCGAACTCGCCACCGCCACCAGTTCGTCCGGCATCTGGTAGGTGAGCAGCCGCATCTGCGGCATCGCCCCGTAGGGATTCCACTTGCCGGGATGCTGGGTCGCGAACGCCTCCTTGGCCCGCTGTTCGTCGGTGTAGGTCCAATTAAAAATCTGCTCCTCGATAAACTCTCCCGAAGCGAGCGCTTTGAAGGGCGTGCCGGAGAGGTAGAGGTAGGCCTTGGTCGTGATGGGCAGGAACTCCGCTTCCTTGGTCGAGAGTTCGCCCAAATCCTCGTTCACGTTTTCCAGACCGGGCGCGTATTCGAGCTTGGTCTCTTTTTTGGCGACCGCCTCCTCCTCGCCCTCGAACAACTCCTTGGCGGTGTCGCGCCACGCGCCGAAGTGGTATTCGTCAAACACCACCAAGTCCCAATTCACTGCATGCAGCCATTCGTTCTTGGGCTTGATATTCCCGGCCGCGTCGCGCCCCAGCAAATCCTGAAAAGAACCGAAATAGACCACCGGTTTTTTGCGGTCGATCTGCGTGGGATCGCCGCCGGAGGCTTTTGACAGGTATTGCCACCCGTCAAAGTCCGCGTGCGACTCGAGATCCGTCTGCCACGCGTCTTCCACCGCCGGCTTAAACGTCACCACCAGCACACGTTTGGCCCCGAGCTTTTTGGCCAGTTGGTAGCTGGTGAACGTTTTCCCGAAGCGCATCTTCGCGTTCCAGAGGAAGCGGGGCACCGCGTGCATGTTCTCCTTCCACAGGGAGTGGAAGTAAGCGTGCGTCTTATCTACCGCGACGCGCTGCTCGGCGCGCGGCGCGAAGGTTTCGTGGTGCGTGCCCGACAGCTTCTTGCCCGTTCGCAGCTCGATCAGGACGGACTTCACGTCTTTCACCGTGCAGCGCATCCACTCCAGCGATGCGTTTTTAAGCCCCTTCTTCGCCAGGGCCGCGCGCACCGCGTGGTCGCTGAAAATCGTGCCATCCTCACGCTCGGCGGATTCGTCGAGGACGATGGTGTAGTTCTGGATCGCCGCCGTCTTGAGCTGCTCGGCCACCCGTTGCTTTACGTCGCGCGTGGTCTGCCCGATTTTGAGCAACCCCGCGTGCGCCTTGTCCGCGATGGAGTAAGCGTAAATGCGCGGCCGAGCCTCCAGCTTCGGAGAGAGGATTTCGTCGATGGTTGGTTTACTCATCGGCGGCAGCCCCGCTCAAGTCCATCGGGCGGACAACTTTTTCGATGAAGGTGATTTCTTCCTCGGTGATTCCGTATTTCCTGTAGAGATCTTCGTCCGTCCACCGCTTATTCCAATTCTGCGTTGGCACGAACGTATAGACCTTGCGAGTCGTGTCCTGGGATGGCTTGTGCAGAAGAATTAGGAGGCGCGTCAGACGACACGAAAGATAGGACAAGGCGCTCTCCGCCTCGTTTTCGGAGTCGAACGGGCCAATGCATAGATAGGTCTCCGACGAGATGGTGCCCGGCTCACCGATGAATGGAGTGCTGATGATTCTGTGCGGATAGGTATCTCTGTTTCCGGTCCCCGGAGCTGCCCGGCCGACATATATCTTCCACTTGTCGATGAGATGCGCGCTCATCGAGATTTCGTTTCCGGCTATGTATGCCTTCCCGCCGTTCTGGTAGACCATCACGTCACCGGGCGACTTTGCCGTCTTCCCTTTGAATGTTGTTTCTAGCCCGAACGGCTTTCTTGAACTGACCAATTGCTCGAAACGCTGAGCCTCAGGCAGAGATAACGAATCGGGTTGCCCACTTTCAACAGCGGCAACCTTTCTGAGAATCGACAGCCCTTCATTGAAGCGGATGAATACGTCCACGCCCTCTTCAAGAAGCGAGCGACTGGCCGTTGAGTCAGGCCAGTCCTTGAAATGAGTGGTGACGCGGCATTGCCCAGAATGATCCCGGTCCCAGAGGAAGAAACAGACGCCGCCCTTAAGGCCCACTCCGGGAAAAACGTCCGCCGCACTGAGGTAGTCGTCAATCGAGCGCAGGCGATCATCAGCCAGCATCGATTCTCTAAATTCATCCAGACCCTTGCCGCCGGCGAACCACCGCGCGGGAATGACCATCGAAAGGTATCGCGGGCCTAACGCCTTTGCTTGCGCGACGAAGTTATGATAAATGGGCGCTGCGCTGGTTCCAAAACCATCATCGCTCAGTTGATACGGGGGGTTGCCGATGATAACGTCGAATTGCATATTTTTCCCGAAAAGTTCGGCCAGTCGGGCCTTGATGTTGTCGGCGTGAATGAACGCATAGGCGTGGGTCTCCAAATCTTTGCCCCGGTCAAAAACGGCACGTGCAGCGCCGCAGAATTTGCACCGGTCGCCGTCCCACGTGTGCTTGATACGCTTAAACCAAATATTGCCGGACTCGTTGGTGAAGATTTTGGCGATCGAATGCTGCCCGTTGGCGTGCTTGGAACAATACACGCTCCGGCGGGCGAGCAGGCTGGTGATCTGCGTGATCCCGATGCCGAACACCTGCTTCGTCAGGATGTGGTTCACCCGCTGCTCCAGATTCGGTATCGTTTTCTCTAACCCTTCGGTCAGACGGCGGGTGATCTCGCGCAGAAACACACCCGACTTCGTGCAGGGGTCGAGAAAGGTCACTTTCGGGTCGGCCCACAAATTCGCCCCCTGGTGATTCGCCGCCCACGCCTCCGAGAGTGTGTCGAGCATCCGGTTGGCGAACTCCGGCGGTGTGAACACCTCGTCGTTGGAGAGGTTGGCAATGCACGTCAGCACGTCCGGATTGCGCCGGCGCAGGGTAAAGCTGGCTTGTTCGCTCACGTGACCGCCTCCGGCGCGGCAGCGGCCAACTCGCCCACCGTCATCGGCGGGTAGGTTTTGGCCGCCGTAAAAATCTCGTGCATGCCAAGATTGGCGAAAAGCGAGTCCGCCGCACTAAAGGCCGAGGACTGGGTGAGGTTATCGAAACGGAAGTCGCGCCGCTGAAACCGGCCTTTGCCCAAGTAACCCCACTCAGCAAAAGTGATCGGCTCGGCGGCGTGGGTGCGCATGGTCAGCGCGTCGCCGTGGACGAGGTTTTGCGCCAGCACGTAAAACCCGGCGCGATACAGGTCGTCCGTGGGCGCCAGACCGAGATATTCGGCGAAAATCGCCAGCAAGTGGGCGCGACACTCGACGATGTTGTCCGGCAGCAGCTCGATGCCATAGACGCACATGAGCCCCAGCAGGGCGAAGTGCCGTTTCTCAAAGTCGGATTTGCCGTAATCCAGCTGCACGCGGGCGAGTTTGCGCCGTAGAATCTGCACCAGGAAGTTACCATCTCCGCAGGCCGGCTCGAGGAAACGTGAGTCGATACGCTCGGTCTCGCCCTTCACCAAATCGAGCATGGCCTCGACCATCCACGCGGGTGTGAAGACCTCCCCGTGATCGGCAACGCGCTGCTTAGATTTCACTAAACTCATTCAGCCAGCCACTACGCACTACCGAAAGAGGGGTGTAAAGAACCCACTAACATTAGGGGGGTGTCGGTAAAATCGGCCTGTCGCTATGATTACTCGTGGCAAACGACTTCACGAAGCGCCTCTTGGTGCGCATAAGAACACTCCGAGAGGCACAGGGCCTCAGTCAGGAGACATTTGCCGAACTCGCAGGCCTGAAATATAAACACTATCAGGCAATCGAAGCCGGTCGAAAACCGAAGTTCCAGCTCCCAACCCTGATCAAGATCGCCGAAGCACTAGATTTGGAGCCTTGGGAGCTCCTCAACTTCGACGTCGAGCCCCCTGTCTTGGCCGATAAGGGTAAACCGAGCGGAGCGAAAAAAGGCCGGGCCGTTTCCAAGACCAATCATACCAATCGCCCGTAACTTTTGAGACTTTAACGCAAACACGCAGAGGCGCGGAGATACGCAAAGATTCATTTTCTTGTCAGGTCGTTGCGCCCTTTGTGTCTTGGCGACTTTGCGTTAATGACGTCTGGATTATACGGGACGTTGGTATCAGATTCATCCGCTCAAACCTCAGCTCGTAGCGACTCTAGCACGAAGTATTCGTCTCAGCCTTTCTCCTCTTGCCGGAGTTAGGCTTATTTCTCCAGCCAGCGGGCGGCGGGGGTGGAGAGGAACTCCTCCAATGAAATGCCGTCGGCTCCCACGAGCAGCGTGCGGAGGGGGGCGAACTCGCGACGAAAGGCTTCCATGCCCTCCAGCGAGCCGCGCCGGCCGGCGCTCTTTACCTCGATCGCGATGAGCGTCTTGCCGCGCTGGAGCACGAAATCGACCTCCGCATTGCGCTCCCGCCAGTAAGTCACCTCGATCGGCGTGCCGAGCGTGCTGCTCATCAGGTGCGCCCCCACGGCCGACTCCACCAAACGGCCCCAACGATCTGATTCCCGGCGGGTTTCCTCAAAACCCAGGCCGGAAGAGGTGCTCATGAGCGCGGTGTTTAAAACCTGCAGTTTGGGACTGGAGCCGCGTTGGCGAATCTTACCGCCGGCAAATTTAGACAGGCCCGCCACCATGCCCGCTCCTTGTAAAAGTTGCAGGTAATGGGCGAGCGTCACGGTGTTGCCGGCATCAGTGAGCTGGCCGGTCATTTTCTGGTAGGACAAAATCTGTCCCGAGTAGTCGCACGCGAGTTGAAAGAGGCGACGCAGGAGCGCGGGTTTGTCCACGCGGGTCATGAGCAAGATATCGCGGGAGATACTCGTCTCGATCAGCGAATCCACGACGTAGCGTTGCCATCGCTCGGGATCGGAGATCAGAGGGGCGGCACCGGGATAGGCTCCGTAGTAAATGAACTGCTCCACATCCCACCCAAAGGCTTCGTGAATCTCCGGGAACGACCAATGCGGCACCGGGATGATCTCGAACCGGCCCGCCAGGCTTTCGGTCAATCCGCTTTGGATGAGCAAGGGGGAGGAGCCAAGGAGCACGACCCGCAAGGGGGTGTTGGCGTGGGTATCCGCGTCCCAAAGTTGCTTCACGGCCTCCGACCAGCCTTGGACCTTTTGAACTTCATCCAAGACAAGAAGAGCCTCGCCCCGGCGCGCGTTTAAGCGACCGAGTTCCCACTGCTGGGAGATCCATTCACGGCCTTTCAGCGCGGGCTCGTCGGCGGAGGCGTAGTGGGAGATGGCGGTGACACTTGCCATGACTTGGCGGGCCAAGGTCGTTTTGCCCACCTGACGAGGACCGGCGAGCACTTGGATAAACCGTCTAGGCTCTTGTAAGCGATTGAGCAACAGGAGGTGGAGGACTTTTCTAATCATGAATTACAATTTACTCATTATATTGAGTAAATTGACTCACAATTACGAGTAATTTTCGTTTTAGTGCTTAACTGAATGATACCAATCGCCCGTAACTTTGAGACTTTAACGCAAACACGCAGAGGCGCGGAGATACGCAAAGATTCATTTCCTTGTCAGGTCGTTGCGCCCTTTGTGTCTTGGCGACTTTGCGTTAATCACGTCTAGATTATACGGGACGTTGGTATGAGATCGGTCGCCTAAAACGGGGGCGTTACCGAGATACATTTGGCGTCAGAGACGGCTAAACCTAAAACGCATCCCATCGCCGGGCCGCGCTCCGTCCCTCACAATCCCTGCACTGGATCGGCGGACGACGCCGGGGCGGAGTCGGTGTGCTCGCGGGCGTGGGTCGCCAGTTCGAGGCGGATGCTTTGCAGGTTCTCGCGCACCAGCGCGCCCATGGAGTCGCATTGGTGGTAGACGTTGCGCTTGTAGTGCTCGGCCAGGGCCTCGCGCAGCTCGCGCACGTGCTCGGGCGGCGCGAGCGGGTCGCCTGACATGGCGGCGAGCAGCATGGCGAGGCGGTCCTCGATGATGGCCGCGCGCTGGAGCATAATGACCTGCTCCTCGCGCTGGTATTGGCGGGCGGTCTCGATGCGGAGGCTTTTCACGCAGTAGAGCGCGAGGGCCTGGTTCTCCTTGAAAAACTGCGGGCGGTAGAGGTTGAGGCGGCCCTCGTAGCTCTGCTGGTCGAAGTCCATCGCGCGCACGCGGATTTGGGCGTCCTCGAAGTCGGGCGTCACCACCACCACGAAGTTGTAGGAGCGCATGTCGCCGAGCAGGCGCACGAAGCAGCGCTCGTTGAATTTAACCAGCTCCTTGGCGAGGCGGATGGGGCGGATCTCGGGGTTGGTCAGCCAGCGGTCGATGAACTCGTTGCCGGGGATGCCGGCGATGTGCTCCTCGACGAGCGTGCCGCCGCAGGTGAGGTAGTTGAGGCGGTTGGGCGAGAGCAGATGCTCGAGCTCGAGGCCGTAAACGCGGGAGGCGTCGCCGCGCTTGATGTAGAAGTGGTCGGGATTGTCGTTGTAGGCGTTGACGATCCGGATGCGGAAGGGCGCGGAGTTGCCGAAGGAGCAGAAGTCGATGCGGTCGATGTAGAGGTGGCGCATCACCGAGAGATCGCCGTCCACGCGCAGGATGGCGTAGACGCGTTTCAAGTCGTCGTGCAGCGACTGCATCTCGAGGCGGTCGTAGAAAACACTTTCCCAAAGCGTGGGGCGGCCGAGGCGGTCGGCGAGCGGCACGCTGTCCCTGAAACGCCTCAGTCGCTCGTAGTTGACCGGCAGCTCGCGGTCGCGCCGGTAGCGGCGAAGGTAGGCGCGCAGACCCTCACTAATCGGGAAGGCGGGCTTCTTGCGCTGCTGGCGCGGGGCATTTTCGCTTTCGATCTCCGTGGAGAGTGGCATCGTGCCGCCCAGCGTGCCCGGCGGCGGGCGCATGGCAACGACGGAGGCGCCCGCCGCCGGGCGCCGATCAGTCGGCTTTGTGCTGGTTATGAAAACGTGTCCATGCGTTTGAGATTGGTTTCCCCCCGGCGAACACCTAGCAGTTTTCTTTCTCACCATGCCAAAAACACACTCCGACATCGGACTCATCGGCCTCGCCGTCATGGGTCAGAACCTCGCCCTCAACATCGCCGACCACGGCTTTAAAATCTCGGTCTACAACCGCACCGTCGAAAAGACCGAGAAGTTCGTCGCCGAAAACCCCTCCACCCCCGGCGGCCTCGTCGGCAGCAAGACCCTCGAGGAATTCGTCCAGTCCATCGGCCTTCCCCGCAAGATCGTCATCCTCGTCCAGGCCGGCAAGGCCACCGACGCCGTGATCGACGGCTTGATCCCCCTTCTCGCCCCCAACGACATCATCGTCGACGGCGGCAACGCCCTCTGGACCGACACCATCCGCCGCGAAAAATCCCTCAAGGAAAAGGGTCTCCGCTTCATCGGCTCCGGCGTCTCCGGCGGCGAAGAGGGTGCGCGTTTCGGTCCCTCCCTCATGCCCGGTGGCGACAAGGCCGCCTTCAAGGAGCTCGAGCCCATCTGGAAGGCCATCGCCGCCAAGGTCGATGCCAAGACCGGCAAGCCCCTCATGGGCGCCAAGCCCGGCAAGCCCGTCAAGGGCGGCGTGCCCTGCACCGTCTACATCGGTGAAAACGGCGCCGGCCACTACGTGAAGATGGTCCACAACGGCATCGAGTATGGCGACATGCAGATGATCTGTGAGGCCTACTCCCTCATGCAGGGCCTGCTCGGCCTCAAACCCGCCGAGATGGGCGAGATTTTCTCCACTTGGAACAAGGGTGCCCTCGACAGCTTCCTCATCGAGATCACCGCCGACATCCTCAAGCAGAAGGACCCGATGACCAAGAAGCCCATCGTGGACGTCATCCTCGACACCGCCGGCCAGAAGGGCACGGGCAAGTGGACCTCCGTCAACGCCCTCGACATGGGTGTGCCCGCCCCGACCATCGCCGAGTCCGTCTTCGCCCGCTGCCTCTCCGCCATCAAGGAAGAGCGCGTCGCCGCCTCCAAGGTCCTCAAGGGCCCCAAGATCAAGAAGGTCGCCCCCGCCCAGAAGAAGGCCCTCATCAAGGCCATCCACGACGCCCTCTACTGCTCGAAGATCTGCTCCTACGCGCAGGGCTTCCAGCTCATGCGCACCGCCCAGGGCGAATACGGGTGGAAGCTCAACTTCGGCCAGATCGCCCAGATCTTCCGCGGCGGCTGCATCATCCGCGCGGCCTTCCTGCAAAAGATCACCGAGGCCTACGCCCGCGATCCGAAGCTCGCGAACCTCCTCCTCGACGCCTACTTCAACAAGACCATCCAGAAGGCCCAGGCCAACTGGCGCAAAGTCATCAGCCTCGCGGTGCAAAACGGCATCAGCATCCCGACCTTCGCGTCGGCCCTGAGCTACTACGATGCCTACCGCTCCGCCCGTCTGCCGGCCAACCTGCTCCAGGCCCAGCGAGACTACTTCGGCGCCCACACCTACGAGCGCACCGACAAGCCCCGCGGCAAGTTCTTCCACATCGACTGGCCCGAGGCCGGCCGGCCCCAGCTGGAGGCCTAAAGTCCTTCGGTTCTCTTCGAGCCGCGCCCTTCACCGGGCGCGGCTTTTTTTGGGTATTAGCAGATCACTCGACGAAGGGGACGCCGTCCTTCCAGCCGATCTTCACTTTGGAGAGGAACCAGGACTTACCCTTGTCGGCATTTCCTTGGTAGAAGAGGTAGGTCTGCCCGTCGGTGTCGGTAAAGACTCCGGGATGGCCGGATTCGCTGGAGTTCCAGCTATCGGGCTGGCCGACGGCGAGAAGAGGAGTTTCGGAAACACGCTTCCAATTCACCGCGTCGGTGCTGACGGCGCAGCCGATTTGCTGGGGCATGTTGTTATAGGCGCCGGCGTAGAACATGTAGAGGGACCTGCCGCGGCGCACCAGCGTGGGCGCCTCCAGGCACTCTTGTTCCCAGGCGAGCTCGGGCTTCAGGATGGTGCGGTCGGCGAGCTGCGTCCATTTATCGCGGGCCCAATCGGAATTCATCGGGGCGGAGGCCACACCGACGAGCTGGATTTTGTAGCCGGGATCGCGGCTGGCGAAGTAGAGCAGCAGGCGGTCGCCGTCGGGGATGACCTCGGCGTCGATGGCGCGGCCGCAAGTCCAGTCTCCGTGGGGGTGGAAAATGGGGTTGGTGGGCTCGCGGGTGAAAGTCACGCCGTCGTCGGACCAGGCGTGGCAGATGGCGTCTTTTTCGCGATTGCCGTAGGTCTGGTAGAAGAGGTGCACCTTACCGCCGAGCACGATGGCGCCGGGAGCGCAGAAGCCATTCACCTCGCTCGGGTGAGCGGGCTCGAGGGTCGTGAGCTTTTCCCAGATCAGGAGATCCTTGCTGGCTGCCACTCCAATGCGCCAGCCCTGCATGCCGCCAAAGGTGGGCACGGAATAATACATGAGGTAACGTCCGTTGAACTTCACCACCGACGGATCCTTGGCGAAGGGTGGCCCGCCCTGGGAGGTGTCGCCATACATCATGATGCCGCGATCGGTGAAGGATTTGACGTTCACAAAATCGGCCGAAAAGGCCGTGGTCACGCAGGCGCAAATACAAAGCAGGGCGAGGGAAAGCAGACGATGAAGGTGCATGAGGGTAGTGGTGGGATTTGAAACAAGCTTAAGTTACAAAAGTGAACAATAAGCTTCTTATTTACGAAAAATCGACAGAAATAACCTTCCAGAACCAAAAAAACGGACTACTATACACGCCCACCCCTATGCCCCGTATCTATTCTGAGTTGATGCGTCTTATCCCGCTAAAATCCGTTGGGCCGTGCCTGGTGGTTTTTTTTGGCTGCTTTTCGATGGCCTTTGCCGACAGCGCTGGAGGATCGGTGCAATCTCTGGCCGGCACGTGGGAAGTCCGCTTGGACCCCAAGGTGCTCGGTGCGGGGCAAGGCTGGATGGACCCGGGGGTAAAATTCGAGGAGACGCTGAATCTACCCGGCACAACCGATCAAGCCAATCTCGGCATCCCCTTGGCGACCAAACCTATAGTGAGCAAAGAAGGGCTCGCCAGACTGCATCGGAAGTTTTCCTATATCGGGCCGGCATGGTATCGTAAAACGATCGAAATCCCTGCCGACTGGAAGGGTAAACGGGTCGTCCTGTCGCTCGAACGGGTGCTATGGGAAAGCCAAGTCTGGCTCGATGGGGTGGAGATCGGCAAACAGAACTCACTCAGCGCGCCCCACGTCTTTGACCTGAGCGCACAGGCGGGAGTCGGCCGCCACGAACTCGTGGTGCGGGTCGATAACCGGCAACAATTCGACATTGGCCGTTCTCACGGTTACATTGAGGACACTCAATCGATCTGGAACGGCATCGTTGGCGCCCTTGAGTTGCGCGCGAGCCCCGTGGTCTGGATCGAGCAAATCCAGATCGAGCCCGACCCGGCCAGAGCCTCCGCCAAGGTGAAAATCGGCAATCGCACCGGCCAGGCCGGCGAAGGGCGCCTGCACGCGAAAGTGACCGGACCGGGTCTGGCCTTCGACGCCGAGCTGCCGCTTCGTTGGACGGCGGAAGGAGGCGAGGTGACAGTGGATCTGAAGAGCACGCAACCCCTGCCGCTATGGAGCGAGTTGCATCCCGCGCTTTGCACGCTGAGTGTGACGCTGTCCCGGCCCGGCGCGGAGGCGGTGAAGCGAGAGCAGGTTTTCGGCTATCGCAAAATCTCAACCGCGGGCTCCCGCATCATGCTGAACGACCTGCCGGTTTTTTTCCGCGGCACGCATGAAGGCGCGTCGTTTCCCCTGACCGGCTATCCGCCGATGGACGTGGCGGAATGGCGGCGGCTGTTTCGCATTCTCAAGGATTGGGGACTGAACCACATGCGCTTCCATTCCTACTGCCCGCCCGAAGCCTGCTTCGCGGCAGCGGACGCGGAGGGCATTTACCTGCAGGCCGAACTGCCGCTCTGGGCCGGAGACCTCGGCAAGCCCGGCGATGCCGGTCGCGTGGCATGGGTGCGAGCCGAGGCGGCGCGGATTTTCGAAGCCTATGGCAACCACCCCTCGCTCGTGCTCTTCTCGCTCGGGAACGAGTTGCACGGCCAATACGAGTTCATGAAAACCCTGCTCGCCGAACTGCAGCAGGCGGACGGACGGCGACTCTACACCCTCACCTCGAACCGCCTCTGGGTGGCGGATGCACCGCCCAAAGTCGGCGAACGCGACGGCCCTCCCGGCACCGACGACTTTCTGGTGGAGCGGGCCTTTCGCGTGAATGGAAAAATCGAGGGCATGCGCGGGCAGAGCTTTTTTAGCGAGGAACCGAATACCTCGGTCGATTTCCGCAAGATCCTCGGTCGCGCCGCCCTTCCCCTGCTCACGCATGAGATCGGACAATGGACGGTGTTCCCCAATCTGGCGGAGATAACCAAATACACCGGTGTGCTCCGCCCCCTCAACTTGGAGGCGATCCGTGATGATCTGGAAAAAGCGGGCATGCTGTCGCAGGCGGCGGATTTTACGCGGGCATCGGGCAAGTTCTCGGCCGAGCTCTACAAGCAGGAACTGGAGCTCGCCCTGCGCACGCCCGGCCTGGCGGGTTACCAGCTGCTCGATCTGCACGACTACCCGGGACAAGGCACCGCGCACGTGGGCCTGCTGGATTCGTTCTGGGAGTCGAAAGGCTTCGAGGACTCGGCGGCCTTTCGCGAAGCGGCGGCGCCGGTCGTCCCGCTGGTGCGCCTGCCGAAGCGGGTCTTTGCCGCCGGGGAAAAACTAACCGCGCCGGTCGAATGGGCGAACTACTCGGAGCAGCCCGTGGCCGGCCTTGATTCGTCATGGGAGCTCACTACGCCGACAGGCCTGGTGCTCGCCCGAGGGGCGCTGGATCGCGTCAACCTTGCGCTGGGCGCCAGCCAGCCAGGCGGCGAAATCCAGGTGACGCTGCCCCAGCTGGAGAAAGCCTCCGCGGCGGTGCTGCGGATCAAGGCCCCCTCCGCCGGAGCAGGCAACTCGTGGAAAATCTGGATCGTGCCGCCCGCGCCGGCCGTGGACGCCGACGGAGTGACCGTGACGGATTCGCTGGCCCGGGCCAAAGCCGCGCTAAGCCAGGGCGGCCGCGTGCTCTACCTGCCACCGGCGGCCGCGCTGCGCCAGCATCAAGACACCGCCTTCCTGCCCGCCTTCTGGAGTCCCGTTTATTTCACCAACCAAGCCGGCACGATGGGGCTGTTGATCCGCGACCGGCATCCGGCGCTGGCGGACTTCCCGACCGCCGACCACTCCGACTGGCAATGGTGGGGCGTGCTCACGCCGGCGTCCGGCGCCGTCGTGCTGGATACGGTGAACAAGTCCCTGCGCCCCATCGTGCAGGTGATCGATTCCTTTGCACGGAATCAGAAACTGGGCCTGGTTTTTGAAGCCAAGGTCGGCGGCGGGCATCTCATGGTGAGCACGGTGAATCTCGCCGATTCCAATCTGACCGACCCCATGCGGCGCCAGTTGCGGGCGAGCCTGGTGCGCTACCTCGCCACGAATGCTCCAAGCGACCTCGTCAGCCTAAGCCACGAGGAATTGAACCGGCTCTTCCGTGAGGAAGCGTCGGGAAATCGCACGGAGCGCGAATGGGTGAAGGACATGGAGCCGCCTCCGGAAAAGAAACGATGAACGCGGGTCTCATCCGGCTGGTTTTAATCCTCACGTTTGCCTGCTCGGCATTCGCCGGGCGCATCGAAACGCCCCTCCTGGAGGACTGGAAATTCATCAAGCGCGACCTCCCGCCCGCCGCTTCTCCGGCGAACTGGGAAGATGTGAATCTGCCGCATACCTGGAACACGATCGATGGCGCCGACGGACTCGCTGCCGAACCGGCCGAGCCGGAGGGGTATTATCGCGGCCCCGCATGGTATTTTCGCACCCTGCCCGTCCCCAAAGAGTGGAAGACCCGGCGGGTTTTCATACGTTTCGAAGGCGCTGCCACCGTCGCTGATGTCCTGGTAAATGGGATACCAGTCGGACAACACCGCGGCGCCTTCGCCGCTTTTTGCTTCGAACTCACACCTTACCTGCAGTTCGACGGACGCGACACGCTGAAGGTGCGGGTGGACAACGCCCGCGCCTTTGACGTGGCGCCGCTGGCGGGGGATTTCACAATCTTCGGCGGGTTGTATCGGCCGGTGACCCTGCTCTCGACCGAAAGCGTGTGCGTCTCCCCGATCTTTTTCGCTTCGCCTGGCGTTTATGTGAATTTGCAACGGATCACGCAGGACGCCGCCCTCATCGAGGCGAAGGTAAAAATCTCGAGCGGCGAAAAGACGGCGGCCGAAGTCGTGGTGGAAGTCGAAATCCGCGACGCCGACGGACGGCCCGTCGCGCAGGAAAGGCAAGCGGTGAAAACCGCTCCCGTGGACACCGTGGAGGCCACCGTGGGCCTAAGCATCAAGACACCCCGCCTCTGGAACGGACGGGGCGACCCCTACCTCTACCGCACGGTTGTGCGGGTGATATGCGAGGGCCAGGAGATCGACGAAGTGAACCAGCCTCTGGGCATCCGCGAAGTGGAGCTCTCCAAGGAAAAAGGCTTTTTACTGAACGGCCGGCCCTACCCGCTCCACGGCGTCAACCGTCACCAGGACACGGCGACGCGCGGCTGGGCCATGACGGAGGCGGACCACCGCAACGACCATGCCCTGATCCGCGAGATCGGCGCCACCGCGGTGCGACTGGCGCACTACCCGCAAGCCACGGCGTTTCATGACGAAAGCGACCGCACCGGACTTATCGTATGGCAGGAAATCCCGCTGGTCGATTCCGTTGCGGCCACTCCCGAGTTTCTGGAAAACGCACGCCTCCAGCTCCGGGAGATGATCTGGCAAAACCGCCACCACCCCTCGATCGCGCTGTGGGGTCTCTACAACGAACTCGAGCGCGGCGGCGCCGAGGTCAAGACCGCCGGGCCCACGCCCGTTGTCGCAACCCTTCAAGCCCTCGCCAAACAGCTCGATTCATCACGGCCCACCGTGGCAGCCTCGCAGCGTCAGGATGCCAAGGCGCGGCATCGGATCCCCGACGCCGCCGCCTGGAACATCTACCCCGGCTGGTATACCGGTGCGCCCGAAGACGCGACCGCCTGGATCGCAAGTTACCAACGCCAGATGGGCGCCAAAATCGGGATCAGCGAATACGGGGCCGGCGCAAACATCACCCAGCACCAGGAAGGCGTGCCGGCCAAACCAGTCGCGGGCGGTGCCTTTCACCCCGAGGAATGGCAGACCCTTTATCACGAAAAACTCTGGGCGCAGCTCCGGGCGAATCCCGATCTCTGGGGCACCTACGTCTGGGTGATGTTCGACTTTGCCGCTGATGCGAGAAACGAGGGCGGCACCCCGGGTCTGAACGACAAGGGCCTGGTGACCCGCGACCGCCAGACGCGCAAGGACGCCTTCTATTTCTACAAGGCCAACTGGAATCCCGAGCCCATGCTGCATCTGGTCTCAAAACGCATGACGCCGCGCCGCGAAGCGCTCACGGAAGTAAAAGCCTACACCAACTGCACGAGCGCGGAGCTGCGGGTCAACGGCCTCGCACTGGGCACCCGTGAACCCGACACCCTGCGCATCGTGCGCTGGGAGAATATTCGATTGAACCCGGGAAAGAACCATATCGAGATCCGCAGCCTTTCCCCGGAAGGCGGGTTGACGGACGGGTGTGATTGGATGCTGGATACAAATTAACATGCAACTACCCCTGCCCCGCCACCTTGCCCTGATGCTGCTTTGCCCGGCTCTGGCCGCCGCCTCCGGACCGTATCACGCCCAGGGTGAAATGGCCGGCGAGATCAACGCGACACGGGTGCTGCTCCAATCGCGCCTCACCGCCCTGCCGGGGCCGGAACTGGCGGCGGATGGCGACATGCCGGGGGCCAAGGGAGTGGCGGCCTTTGAATGGAGCGAAACCGCGGATTTCTTAAAACCACAGCGCACCGGCTGGCTTACCGCCGATGAAAAAAACGATTTCATCGTGCGCACCGCGTTGGATCGGCTGCAGCCGGGGCAACGCTACTACTACCGCCTGGTCTATGGCGCGAAGCCGGAGACGACCCAGAACGGACCGACCCGGAGCTTCAAAACCCTCGCCCCGCTGAATGCCGAAGCCCCGGTGTCGTTCTGCATGGGAAACTGCATGCACTACGACGCGTTTATGAGCGGCGTGGCGAACGGAGACGGCCCCGTCACCGCAACCGAAGAAGACAAGCAATTGGGCTTCCGCGTCTTTGCCGCGATGCGAAACCTGCAGCCGGACTTCTTCATCGGGGCGGGCGATGCGGTGTATTACGACTTCCCCAAATCGCATCCGGCGAAAACCCTGCCTGAGCTGCGGAAAAAATGGCACGAGCAATTCCGCCTCCCGCGACTGAGCGAGTTCTTTGGCGAGTGCCCCGGCTATTGGTCGAAAGACGACCACGATTTCCGCTTCGACGACGCGGACCTCGAAGGAACCGCATTGCCCAGCGCCATGACGGGCGAAGACCTGTTTCGCGAGCAACTGCCGCTCACGCCGCAAGGGGATAAAGACACCCCTACCTACCGCACGGTGCGAATCCACCCCCGCGTGCAGCTTTGGTTTTTGGAAGGCCGGGATTATAGATCGCCGAACTCGATGCCGGACAGTCCCGGAAAATCCATTTGGGGCGCGACCCAAAAGGCGTGGCTGGAAAAAACCCTGAAAGAAAGCGATGCCACCTGGAAACTCATCGTCAGCCCGACGCCGCTCGTGGGGCCCGATCGGAAAAGCAAAAGCGACAATCACACCAATCCGCGCGGCTTCCGCCAGGAGGGCGACGCCTTCTTCTCATGGTTGCAGCAGGAGAAAATTGAAAACGTGATGATCCTCTCTGGCGACCGCCACTGGCAGTATCACAGTATACATCCGAGCGGAGTCGAAGAGCTGTCCGTAGGTGCGCTCAATGACGAAAACTCCATCCTGGGCGAATACCCGGGACAGCCCGGATCCACCGACCCCGAGGGCAAAATCCGGCAACCCTACCATTACAAGGAGGCGACCGGCGGCTTTCTCTATGTAACCGTAACCCCGCATACGCAAAACCGGCACACTTTGCGGATGGAGTTCCGGGACGATACCGGGAAAATTTTATATCAAATCGAGAAAACGCCCTGACATGCCCCCAATGAATCCCCGCACCCAGCCCAGCGCCCCACGCCAATTACGCTGGCTCGGCCTCTGGCTGCTCACCTGCGCCAGCCTGCCAACCGCGCCCGCGCAAACCGGTCCGGTGGGCACGCTGTTCACCGTGCCCACCACCACGTTTTACAAACAGGTTTCCAGCGAAAGCGTCGTCACGCTGAACGATACATCGGAAACCATCACCGGTGTGCAGACACAAATAAACAGCCTGCGGACCCAAAATCCCACGAAGGTCATCGTCATTAACCTGAAAGCGAACGGTCGCTACCTTGTAGACACCACCCCTCTGGTGCTCGGCACCAATATGTGCCTGAACGGCGCCGGCGCCACCCTGGCCGCCACCTCCGCCTCGATCACCGCAACCTGCCTGATGAAAATCAGCGACGGATCATCGTATACCTCGGTTAGTTATCTAAAACTGGAAGGCAACAGCGCCAACGTCTACGGCATCGAGGCCAATGGCGTGAGCCGGGTGAATATCGATAAAGTTCGCACCCGCGCCACCGGTCTGGATGGCGTAAAACTGCAAGGCCTCGGATCCGATGTTTTTGATAATGAGTGCACCATCACCCGCTGCGATACGGCGGGCGCCACCAACGCGGCAGGAGTTCGTATCCTGGATACAACCCAAGTTGTATACATGGATAACAAAAGCCACGACAATCTGGAAGGCATCGTCATCACCAACAGCTCCAGGGCGGTGATCGCGAATAATACCATCGCCAACAACAGCCTGAACGGCCTCTCCCTGCCCGATACCAGTTGGTGCTCGATCGTGAATAATCAATTCACCAGCAACCCCACCGCGGTCGCCACCAACGCCTCCGCCTCCGCGACCACCGGCAGCCAGCGTAATATCATCGCGTCCAATAATTTCACCGCCACCACCACCGGCATACAATTACTCGGCATCGGAAACATTTTATACGACAACACCTTTGACAGCACCGTCACGACCCCGCTGGCCGCGTCCGGCGCCAGTAATAACCATGTCGTAGTGACCACCCAGAAACCGCTCAACGCCGGCAGTCAGGGCTACTTCTACCCCCCCACCATCGCCAATTTCCATAACTCCACCGTTGTCACCGGCAAAGCCCGGGTGGACCTCAGCACCGCCGCGACCAGACTGTCCGAGATTCAGGCGCTTTATGATGCGGCCCGCCTCGCCTCACCCGATGCCGTGATTGTATTGCGCCTGACCGCCCCCGTGATCACCGGCGACGCACCCCTGGTTCCCCTGACCAACACCTGCATAGTCATCGACGGCACCATCAACCTCGAACCGGGTATCGCCGCCATCAGCACGGGGGATCTCCTCGCCATCACTTATAATATCTCCGTCTCGGGCGGAACCATTGATGGTAAAAATACCACCGGCCGCAATGGTTTCGCTTTCCTCAACTGCGCCCGGGTCCTCGTCGATCACGTGAGTTTACGAAACTTTGGTAGCAAAACCACCCGGGTGGATGGTTCCGATATCATTGCCTTCTCCAAAGGCGGAAATCCCTGCATCGTAGGTTATTGCACTCTGGATGGCGGCGCCGCCCGCGGGATCTGGTCCAAGGATGCCAGCGCGCGGTTCATCTTTAGCAACAACACCGTGTCCAATGTAAACATGGACGGCATCGATTTCGACGCCTTCAGCAAAGCGGGTCTAGCGAAGTTCAATGTCCTGACCGGAAATATAAGAACCGGAATTTTCGTGGAAGAGAGCGCCCAGAATACCCAGCTCATCGCGAACACCGCCAACACGAATGATATCGCGTTTAACGTCTATTCCTACGCCGCCGGCCCCACCGCCTATAATACGCTGGTCGCCAACAAAGCCAACGGCAACCAGCGGGGCATTCGCATGGGGGCGCGCACCGGCTACGCCACCGAACACAACTTTGCCTTCAATAACTCCATCCAGACCACCTCGCCCAACGGCGCAATAGATTCGCAAAACGTCGGGACAGAAAACTATTTTTCACAAAACCACCTCGCGAGTAATACCACTCCGATTGCAGCGACCAATTCGGCGGTTTTCTTTAATTCGCCCTGCGCAGCCGCGAATACCGCGCCGACCCTCTTGCCTATAGCCAATCAAAGTCTTCAAGAGGACGGCCCGGGGCTGGCGGTGAGCTTGACTTTAGATGACATGGAAACCGAGCCCAGTGTGCTCACCATGAGCTCCAACTCGAGTTCCACCGTGCTCTTTCCCAATGATAAACGGGTATTCAGCGTGACCGGTGGCAATCAAGTGCTTACCCTCACCCCGGCGCAAAATCAAAACGGTTCCGCTACCGTCACCGTATCCGCCAGCGACGGGCAAGCCTCCGCCAGCGCCTCGTTCAACGTGACCGTCACGCCGGACGTGCCTTTGACCAACTGGAAACAACTTTATTTTGGCTACTCCTTAAACGGTCTGGCCTCCGCCAATGACCTCGACGATCCGGATGGCGACGGCCTACCCAACCTCTTGGAATACGCCATGGGTGGCAACCCCGTGCAGGCGTCCACGTCTCCACTTTCTACCCTTGGCACGAGCGGAGCCAGGCTGACCCTCGCGTTTACCCGTGATACCACCAAGACCGACGTCAACGTGATCGCCCAAGGTGCAGATGAAGCGGGAGGTCCCTGGTCCACGCTCGCGCAATCAACCTTGGGCTCTTCTTTTACGGCGATCGCGTCCGGCGCCACCGTCAATGAATCCGGCACCGGAACACTGCGCACCGTGCAAGTCGGCGACAGCTACACCCTCCCGGACAACAATCACCCGAAACGTTTCTTAAGGGTGAAGGTGCAACATTAACTACTCGGTTGCGGGTATTATAACCGCCTCATTAAGACGATCGCCGCCGTAAGGCTTTGTCACATTTTTGAAGTGGTTTTTACTGATTAATATATCGGTGGGACCACCGACCAGGAAATCCGCCCAACGTCCGCCGCGGCTGCTTACCTCCACGCCGATGTTGGCGTTGCTGACTTGGCCTTTTTCAAAAAGCACGTTCTGCACATTTCCGCCCACCATAAACCGGCCGTTATTGGCGATATGATTGCGCCGGAACACTTGATCCAACGCCATGGGGCCATGATAATCGGGCGCGGTCACCGGCTGTCCCTTATCGGCTTGCAAGGTGCGATCATGATAAACGGGAGGATAGGTAATCGTGCCAATATTGGAACCGCGTGGAAATATAAAGGAGGCTCCCCACGTGATGCCTTGGATGATTTCGTTATCAAAAAACTGCGCCCGCAGGCCGGGGAGAAACTGCCCCTCGTAGGAAATGGTGATCTGCTGAATAGCGCCGCCACGCACCGATTTATTACGTGCGGCCACCACCTCGACGCCACCACACCAAAATAGAACGGTGTTACCGGCGTCGTGCGTTTCGTTATCCACTGCTATCACATGATCCAGCGCTTTGCAGACCGTGATAAAAGAGGACGAGTCGAGCGGCACATCCCACGGACGATCGACCAGCAATGTCTTGCCGGCGCCGCCGACAAGAGAACGATACTGGCCAGCGCCCTTGCCATCCATCACCACGACGATGGCGCCCTTCCACTTGGTGGCGAAAGCAGGATCCTCCGTCTCCTTGGGC
This sequence comes from Verrucomicrobia bacterium IMCC26134, assembly GCA_000972765.1. Lineage (GTDB taxonomy): Bacteria > Verrucomicrobiota > Verrucomicrobiia > Opitutales > Opitutaceae > IMCC26134_A. The sequence continues at coordinate 3,481,473 of CP011265.1, forward strand.
AGTTCCAAGCTCAAGCCCGAGCATTTGGAAATCGTTCCAGTGTAGATGCCTACGGGGGCGTGGAAATCAGAATTAAATCCGCCATCGCGATCGCCCCGGTAACTATCCTTCATCGTGTTTCTTCCAATATATATTTCCTTGGAGTATATACTGGGGATGCGCGTCTTGCCATTATTGGTGACCATATCATGGACGCTGTTGAGGCTGACGCCGCCGTCGCTGCAGTCGTTGTTCTCAAATATGATCTTTTCGGTGCGACGCCCGAATACGGTCCAATGACGCGGAACAGCGGAAAACTGGTTGCGGGCAATGTAGCCGGACGAACCGTTTAACATCAAAACCTGCAACGAGGAATAGATATCGCAGTCCGTGATTTGTATATTCGGGCCGCCGACATCGATCGCACCCGTGCGCCGTTTATCTTTCCAGCGACTCAGGAAAACCTCCTCGGCGTTGTCGTAGTGGCGGTCGGTTTTGTCGTTATTGATAAAACGATCCAGGCGCATGATGACCCGGCGTATGGTCACGTGGCCGGCATTGGGCGAATTTTGCGGCAATTCGGACTGGATGCCCGCGTGATGATTGATCGCATAAATCGCCAGATCCTCCACGGTGAAATGCCCTTCGCCGCGTAATAAATAAGGATGCGGAGGGGTATCCGGTCCCTTGATGGGTTCGTATTGTTGGGCGCCCCAATAGAGTTTTTTAAGCCGCTTTTCGCGGGGCAACATATCATCGACGTAGGAAAGGATGGTCTGGTCCGCACCGGCTCCGCGCAAAGTCACGTTCAGCGGAATGGTCAGCCCGCGGGATAATACAAAAACGCCGCGCGGCAGAGTGACCACCCCGCCACCGGCCGCGCCCGCCGCATCGAGGGCTTTTTGGAACGCGTCGGCACTATCGACCTGCCCCTCGGCAAACATCGCGGTCGTGTATTGAAAATACTCGGGCTCCGCCGGAGTCGCGCCGTAGCGGGTGACATCGTAGCTCGCCTCCGGCACGACCGGACGAGCCCGGATAACGATTTTACCTGCGGAAACCTGGGCGGCGGGAAGGGGAATGCCGTTGGCAAAAATCACCTCATACTCCCCCTCGGCAAGACTGGTGGGCAACGGAACGCGGAGCGCGAATTCATCAATGGATTCCGGCACGACTTCCGTTGTGCCGGACGCGCGCCGCAGACTGATTTTGGCGCCGGCGTTGAGCTCCAGATTGAGACCGAATAGTCGCAGCCAGCCACCCGGCGTGGCGGTTTCGGTTTCGTCGCCTTGCATCCACCACACCTTGGGGGCGTTCAGCAAATAGGTGTCGGAGCGCTCCGGTGTAGTCGTGATGCGAAAGGATACAATGCCATCCGCCAGGTCATCGGGCAGGCTGAATTTGAGTGTGGTGGGGGTTTGCTGCAGGACTGGCGCACCCGTCCATTCGCCTGAAACACCGTGCCGCGAAAGGCAGACCTCGACAATGGCCTTAGCGCCAAAATCATCCCCGCGCACGAGCACACTTTCGCCCGCACGAACCGGATCCGACGCCCAAATCACGACCGGCATAGCGCCGAGAAAGGAGCAGTTTAAGGTGAACAGGCAGACAAGGACCAATCGGTGAATTATATGCATAGTATTATTTAAAGCCCATCCCATTGCCGAGCGCCGTCGTGAAGTTCCTTGCGAGGCCTTCTGCAGCGATCACCACACTCGGTTTAAAAACCCCGCGCAGTCAAAAAAAGCTCGCTCAACGTCTTACCACTTCGAGTCGATCACACCATGAAAAAGGCCCACCCCTGGATCGGTGAGCCCTCATTGGCGGCATCGTTTCCCCAGATGTAATTTCAGGGAAAATGAAACGCTTTAGTATTTATTGGATATCGATGTATTGTAATCCACTTGCTGGCGATCGATGGTGTTGACGTGAAAATCGGCGTAGAGGGCATTCGCTTTGCCTCCATGGCGGGAGCCCATTTTGGTCAGATAATCTCCGGCGTTGTTATTCACCGCGAAAGGTCCGGGATCGCCGTTGGCCAGTGTCGGGTCGGCCGGGATGACCGCAGGGGGCTCGCTATCGGTGATGATAATCTTGGTCGAAGGACTCGGAATCTTCGTATAAGGCATAGTCTTGCCTGGATTGGAGATCCGCTGGATCATAAACTGGGCATTGGACACGTAGGTCCGGAAGAAATTCTTATCGGACGGGCAATTGAAAATATGATTGGTCTCGGGATTATCATACGCCTTGCGGTCCAGATTGGCGGTGCTGCGCGTCAGCAACGGCAAAGGAGCTTTATACTGATCCCAGCCGGTGGAGGTATCGTCCGCCGAGAACGGCATCATATTCTTGTTCTCATTTAAATAGAGGCCGATCGTCATGCCGATCTGCTTCAGATTCGAGACGCACTGGGCCTTTTTGGCGGACTCGCGCACCTTGCCCACGGTCGGGATAATGATCGCCGCAAGGATGCCGATAATGGCGATGACGGTCAGCAACTCGATCAAGGTAAAGCCCTTGATCGTCGCCGGGCGCCTAAGGCCGGTTTGCGGTAATTGCGGGAATGAAACTTTCATAATATTTTCTAAGTGAGCAACTACTGAAAACTTGGATTTACGATCTAAACTAATATCTATAATTTAGCGTAAGCGTCCAGAGGTCAAACCAGTCAGTGAGGTTTTGGATATCACCGTGCCTTGCGGCGGCGATAGAGGGCAACGTAACCAAGCGCTGCCGCACTGAAACCAAGCGCGAGGGACGAGGGCTCCGGGATCGCGGTGATGGTGAGATCGCCGGTGGTGCTGCTGAAACTGAGGTTCCAAGTAGCCGCGGCGGCGTCAGTCATGCTGGCGGTCCAATCATTTCCAGCGAAAGCCAGGCCGGTCGGGCTGATTGGCGTCACGACATTCAATGCAGTGCCGCTGATGGAAACGGAGGAAAACGCGCCGCTCTGCCCGACACTGCCGAGTGAGAAAAGGTCATACACGCCTGCCGTAACCGTGTCGGAAATCGTGGAGCCAAAGACCAGACTGAGGGTGCCGCCGAAGGTGAGGCTCTTGGAACTGGAGCCGAGCATATCAATACCATCGTAGCTCGTGCCGCGAACAGTGCCGTTGATCTCCATGATTGTCGTTGTAGTGCTGTTGGACGACAAGATGAGATTATCGGAAAAGGACAAGACGCCGGGACTGTTGCCAGGGGAGAGGAAACCGCCGGCGCTGATCGTCGTGACGCCGCCAATGGTGCCATTGCCACCCAGAACGGCCGAGGCAGCAACCGTGACCGACCCCGTGCCCGTGCCAGAGCCGCTGGCATTGTTCACGAGGAGTTTGCCTGCATTGATGTTGGTGCCACCGGTATAGGTGTTGTTGCCCGATACGGTCCAAGTGCCCGATCCACCCTTAGACAAGGTGGTGGCACCCGTGGTAGAATCGATAATACCGCCGGCAAACTCGCCGGTGCCGGTCGTGCTTGAGCCGTTCAATCCAAAGGTGTGTGCACCGGTGCCAACACCAACCGAAAGGTTGCTCGTGAATTTCACCAGACCGCTTCCGGCCTGATCAATTCTTACATTACCCAAGGCGTTAGGAATGCTGATCACCTTGTTCGTTGTCTCGCCAGCACCGACGTAACTGAGGACATTATTCGTTCCCGCGACAGAGCTACCCAATTTGATGGTGCCGTTAGAGCCCAAGCTGCTTGCCTCTCCGGCATTGCCGATTTTGACGGCTTCCAAGGTATAGGTTCTACCGTTGGTGTTGCCATCGAGGGTGACGCCGCCCGTGAAGGAATTGGTGGTATTGCCGAGTCGGAAAACGCCGTTGCCGCTGCCATTGCCACGGACAGCGATTACCGAGCCCGTGCCATCTGCGATCAGACCGTTAAGGGTGATGCCTTGTCCTGCGTTACCTCCGCTGGTCGCGAGGGTGAGGGTTTTGCTTCCCGTGCCGGTGATGGTGGTGTTTGAGGTAAACGTATAGGTGGCACCGGTGACCGTGATAGTCGCGCCGCCGGTGGTGCCGGACAGGTTGATAACTTTATTGCTCGTCTCGTTCGCGTTCGTGCCGTTTCCGGTGAGCCGGAGTGTGCCTGCGGTGGTCGTGCTACCGATGGAGATGGTGCTGTTTTGCCCCAGAGAACTGTTTCCGCCTGTATTACCTAGGGAAGAGGCGTAGATGCCTCCCGCTGAAATCTTCACAGCTCCAGTGAATGAGCTGCTGGTGCTCGTCAGGAGCAGGTTGTTCGCGCCGGTTTTGGTGAGGTTTCCGCCGGTGCCGGATAAGTTACCAGACATCGTGGTATCTGCCGTCGTGACATTGACCGTGAAATTAGTGTCGAGATTGTAGTTCGTCGAATTCGCAACGCCCGTAAGCGACAGGAGACCCGAGGTCGGCGTCAGCGTGGACACATTGGTCTGCGCCGACACACCGAGGGCGGCGAAAGCAGCGAGTAACGCGGCAGCAGGCGCGACCAAAGAGGTGCGAATCGAAGACGGCAAAGCAGAGGTATTTTTCATAGGGGTGTAAGAGAAAGTTAGACAGACCATTGGAGGGTTTTCTGCAATGTCAATAATCTAAATGATGCATTGCCTGAAATAAACTGAGCTTGCCTCAATTAACGGCCATCATCCTACCACGCGGACAGGCGGACTTTTATAACCGGAGTGGATTTCACTAAATTCATTTAAATTGTTGTTAAAGTGTGATTTAAAACAATATTAAGGCTGCGGGCGAGAATCGGAAATGAAGCCCGATTCCTTCCACCTCTTTTGTAATAGTTACATTGTATTTTTTCTTTCGCGCAAGTCAGAGAGGGCTCGTGCGCGAAAAAAGCGGTCGGGAAAGCAGGGCTCCCGTCACTCTGGACTCATCGAGGCGCAGGCGTGCAGAGAAGGAAGGCGTTTTCGGTCCCGACGAAGTCTGCGCCATGGCTCTCGCTCACGACCGACTGGCTGAAATAACTGCCCTTGGCATGGGAATTACCCGCCAGCACGCCATTCAGCCAGTTGTCGCGGCACACATTGTTGAAAAACAGATTTGCGTGGGCGGAGATGTTTTCGGCGCGGCCCCCGGTGCTGACGCCGCGGCGATTGGCGATACAGGTGTTGGCCGCGATGATGTTGGTGCCGGTGTTTTTCTTCACCTCCTCGTTCCAGACGTGGACGCCGGCGTTGCCGTTGCCGTTGAGCTGATTGCCAAAAACGATATTGTGGCTGATCCCCTCCTCGACGAACACACCGTGGCGGCGGTTGCCATTGCTGATATTGAAGAGCGCGGTGCCATCGATCGAACCGGCGTCCAAGTCGATCCCGTCGGTGTTATTGCCCACGCAGGTATTGGCGATCGAGTGAACGCGCGTGGCGACGTGCGCCCAGATGCCGCGACCGCCATTGGCATAGACGTGGCACTGGTAAACGAAGATGGGGTCGGTGGCCTTGCGAGTCTTGGTGTAGAGCCCGTCGCGAGAGCCGGAGGCAAGTTGCACGCCCTCGATGAGCGCGAGGCTGCCGGCATGGGCGTTGAGCGGATAGGAGGCCTGGCGCGCGCCGTCCAATCTACCACCCGAAACCGAGGAGTAACCGGTGGCGGGAAGCGTGATCAACTGGCTGACCGCCTCGCCGCGGACCCAGATCGGATCCAGCGGCAGGCCGAGGTCGGCCAAGATGCGACCCTCCAGGATGACGCAGGTGTCGGGCGGGAGCTTGAGGCCCTGCGGGGTGCGGGAGACGTATTCACCGGTGAGTTTTAGAACCAAAACCGCGCCCGGGTGATCGGCGCGGGCGGCGTCGAGCGCGGTTTGCACGGTGGCGAGATCGACCGGGACTGGCTTCTCCAGCTTGCTGGCGGCCTTGCCACCGGGCACGGTGAAATCGAAACGGCTCAAGCCGGGCACGATGACAGGCAAATTATGGGGGCGGCTGAAGGTGGGCGGATTGAAAACCCGCACCCCGATCGCGGCACTGTCCACCTGCAGACCGGGGTTGCCGACGAGAATCAGATCCGCGCTGCCCGGTTCGATCTTCACCGAACCGGTCCACTCATTCCTAAAAAGCTGCTGCGTGGTGCCGGCCAGCGTGATGACCATAGCAGCGGCGGTGCCGCGATTTTCCGAAACGAGATTGCCGGCACTGGCGGCGGTGAAGGTGAGCGCGGCGGGGTCGAGAATATCGTTCCGCGTGATGACGCCGCGATCCGAACCACTCAGGATGGCGGCATGGTTTTGTGCGAACGTGTTGCCGGCCACGACACTGTTGACCGAGGTGATGGAAAGCGCGGTGCCGCGATGACCACGGAAGGAGTTGTCGAGACACATGAAACCGCCGGTGCGATCCACCCGCAGGCCGTCGCCATTGTCACTGAACGCACAACGGGTTACGCTGCCCGCCTCGTTGACGACCGCGGCATCGACACCCTGAAAATCGATGCCGGCCTTGGCGCAACCGACGATGGTCAACTCGTCTAGGGAAATGCGGCGACCAGCCTCGACCGAAATGCCGACCAAGCGTTTGCCCGAGCCGTCCAAAGTGGCCGGACCCGGCCCGGCGGAGGACACCGTGACCGACTCGGCGCCGGAGATTTGAAGCAGGCTGGGCGCACTGCAGCCGAAGACGGCGCGAATGCCGGCGTCCGGCGAAAGGACCAGACTCATGCGAGACCCGAGACGAAGCGCGGAGGAACGAATCTCGATATCGCCCGAGGCTTGAAATACGAGAAATGCATCCGGGTTTTCCAACCGGGCACGGTCGATGACGGCCTGCACCGACTTCGCCGAACCGCGGGGTAATGGAACCTGAACCGCAGCCTTCCCAGGTGCGACCCGGTCGGACAGGACAGGCGGCGTATAGGTGCGAACCGCCGCCAGTCCGGAGTTCAAAGCAAAAACGCAGGTCAAGACGACCAAGAGGAAATGAGGCAGGAAGCGGGACGGGGCGGGTTGCATAAAGGATGAATATAAGATGGCTCAGGCAAGCCGTATGGGGAGCGTAAGCTTTGTCGAATTTATTTGGACAATAATGTAGAATGAAGCGTTTTTTGTAATAATTGTAGCTTTTTTGGCGATTTCATACAGCTTGGTCACAATGAAGCTCCTCGCACGACTCACGCTCGCCCTCACCCTTCAATTCTCGACGCTCGCGATGATGGCCCAAACCGCGCCGGTGAAAGGCGAGGTGCCTTTGGATAATTGGGGCGTGATCGGTGACAAAGCTGGCAAATGGACGCCGGCCCAGGCCGAAGGGCGTGTGACGTTTTCCGGCGAGGGATTTGGCGACAAGGGTAAGCTACCCGCGGCGTTCTTTCCGAAAACCGAACTGAAGCAGGGGCAGACACTGGAGTTATCGGCCAAGATTTTTTTTACCGGCGTTTCAGGCACGGGCAATTTCCGTTTCGGTCTGTTTTTAAAACGCTCCAAAGATCATGCACGCGGATGGCTTGGCTACTGTGCCTTTGCCGGGCTGGAGAAAAATTTCCCCAATGGCGGTCTCTATGCACGCATGCAGGGCAATGACACGACCTTCGACTCGGTGGACGAATCCAATCCGGAAGCCGCCCCGCGCCTGCTCTCCAACGCAAAAGGAGCGATCCAAAACATACGGAATGGGGCCTATCACTTGACCATGAGCCTGAAACGCACGGGGAAAGAAATCGAGTGCACGGCACGTTTGGTATCCGAAGGTGAGGCGGCGATACCGGCAGTGGAGTATGCAGCCATCGACAGTCAGCCCGCCACCTACGCATTCGATACCCTCGGATTCTCGACACGCCAAGTGCTCTCGGTCGATGTCTTGGAATTTAGCGACGTGAAACTCAGCCTGAAAGGCGACTAAGCGGATTAACTGGCAACGCAAAGGAGCTCGGCGGCAGCCCGCCCGCCCCCAGTCAGGCCGAGACAACCCGCGGTTGCACCATGACGGTTTGCGGGCGAGCACCGGGATCCCCGCCATGCGCCAGCAAGCGATCGATGGCGGTGTTGGCCACTGCGTCGAAATTCGGGTCGATGAGCGTGGGTCTGGGCTGAATGTCGTCCACCAAACGCGGCGTGACTCCGGCGATGACCAGACGTGTGCTGGACGGATCGTCGAGACCCGCCATGCGCAAGGCTTCGGATAATTCCTTGGCCCGGGCGTCGATGGGCAGAAACACGCCAATGGGCTTGGGCAGAGCCTTGAGACTCTCAACGATTTCCTGAAAGGTCTGATAAGCGACCGTGCCGGCCGGCCATAGGGGAGTCTGGGTTTGATCCTGCACGAAAACGCGCACCGAACGCCCCGCCAAAATCGATCGATCCAAGCACGCCCGACTGCGAATCAGAAGACTCTCCTTGAATGACGGCCAGACGTTGATCACGGCCACGGACTGGCAGTGCGCGGCGGAGAACAGCAAATGCGCATGCGTGCCGATGGAGACATCGTTCACCGTGACGTGTTCGATGTTAGTCAAGGGATGCCCGGGCGCGAACACCTGGACGACGGGGAACTGCTCGGAAATTCGCCGGATCGTATCGTCCTCGGGGATGAGCCCCGGAAACATCATGACCAAGGCCCCATCCACCTTGGCGCGCTGCAAAGTGGCAGGGAGAGGTCCCTTGTCGCTGACACGCTCCAGTAACAAATGCAGGCCGCGTTTACTGCACGCTTCCTGCACCGACTGCACAAAGTTGGCCATGCCGGGATCGTCAAAAAGGATGCTCGTATCGGCCACGATCAGGGCAATGGCACCGTGCCGGGAAGGAGCGGAGCGTTGATCCTTGGGTTTGCGCCCGGGACGAACCGCAGGCCGCACATAACCCAGCCGGTCCATTTCCTGCCTGATCGCCGCGATAGTGGAGGGCTTGACCCCTTGGCCACCATTCAAGACCCGCGATATCGTGGCGCGGGAAAGCCCAAGTTTTTCAGATAGCTCGGCAGTGGTTAAAGTCATCAGGATAATTACTTACCATTAAAGAACCCTGGCTCAAGAATAAATGTAACATTTTAGACCAACACATCCCTTGACGTAGCCGAAGTCCGCGCCAGAAGCGACCCCGCACGCCCTGGTTCAAGTGCGGCAAAAAGGACGCCAATCACTCCGGCGTAACAAAACGCTTAACGCCTCTTAAAAAATGCAATGAAGCATTTTTATATAACTGAATACCATTGCTTTAATATTAAATTAAGATACAAATATTTGATTTGTAATTTTTTTAGTGACGATTATGTGTATTTGTAGCAATCAAAGCTACCTCCCATGTCACCTTTACCTCAAAGTTCATCCGCTCCAGCTTCACGCGACGATTACCGGGTGGGAACTTTGACTTACACCGCGCGCGGGCTTTATAGTGTCCTGTTCTGGATGCTTCTAGGCGACTTTTGCCTGCAAATCATGGAGCAGCTGCCGACGTCCTTGGTGCCTTTGCAGCTGAGATGGGCGGATGCCTCGGCTGCGCTGATCGGGTTTTTAACCGGAAGTTTGCCGGCCATCTTGGGGATAGCGCTTAATCCCTTTATCGGCGTTCAAAGCGACCGGCACCGGGGGCCGCTCGGGAGGAGGCGGCCCTTTTTACTTTGGAGCACACCCGTGGTGGTCCTTGCGCTGCTGGGTTTGGGGTTTGCCCAACCCATCGCGGACACCCTGGCGGGCCTCTTGGGATTGAAAGCCGGTGCCGCCAAGATCGGGTGGATTGGTGCCTGCATGGTGGTGTTCGTAGTCGCAAACACTTACATAATGCAGGTTTACCAGTTTCTCTTTGTGGATGTCATACCGGCGAAGGTAATGGGCAAGTTTGTCGGTTGTTACCGGGCGTTAGGTGCCTTGGGCGCCTTTGTATTCCACCGCTTTCTTTTCGGGCACGCCAAGACCGATACCGCCTCCATTTACTCTCTGGCCGCCCTGCTGTATGCGGTCTCGTTTCTCTTGTTGGTCTGGAAGGTAAAGGAGGGCGACTACCCGCCGCCTCCACCCCGGTCCACCGAAAGTAAACTGGATATCTTTAAGAGCTATTTCCGGGACTGCTTTAGTCACGGGTTTTACTGGAAAACCTATTCCCTCTCGCTCTTTTTCTGGAGCGCCTTGGTGCCTTTCGGGACCTTTCTGGTGTTCTTCGGCACCCAACCGGGAGGCGAAGCCACCGGTTATGCCCAGACCGTCGGACTGAGCCTGACGGAATTCGGCAAGATAAAGGGCTGGTGCTCGCTGATCGGCGTGCCGGTCTTTTTCTTGGTGGGGCCCTTGGTAGATCGTTACCACCCTCTGCGCATCGCGATGGTGGGACTTTTATTAAGCGCCGTCACTTTTCTTGCCTGTTACATTTTCGTCAGGGATGCCGCGTCGCTGTCGCTCTGGTTGATCATCAACGCCGCGTCGCAGGCCGTCTACATGGGGTCCTATCTGGCGATATTGCCCCGCTTGCTGCCACGAGAGAAATACGGCCAGTTTTTCACCGCCAATCAGATTTTCGGCTTTAGCGGGGTGGTCCTCGCGCCCGTTTTGTGCGGCTGGTTGATTGAGGGGTTTCGTGACTACCGGCTCGTCTTCCTGTGGTGCGCGGCCTGCGCCGGGATGAGCTTTATCATGTGCGTGCTGCTCTTCCGGCAATGGCTGAAGCTGGGCGGAGCGACCGGCTACACGCCCCCGGGACAAACTGTTTAACAAACTAATTTTTCAAATGAAGAAAGTATCTGCAGAACTCGATTACTTTGCCGAGATCGCCACCGCGGTCAGGATCCATTCCCGCCCGGGACTCACGGAGCCGGCCCGCGCCGCCGCACCGGATATCACCCTGCCCTTGATCGCTGGGGCCGCCCGGGATGCGCGCCCCCGCGCCTCGAAGATCGCCTCGGCTGAAGATCTCGCCCGCGCCTTGGCCGACGCGCGCGAACGGCATCGGGAGTTCCTCGCCGACTTCGCTCCGCCCCTGCCCGCGACGCGCGAACGCTTCGAATTAAAAATATTCTCGTGGCGAATCGAACGCCCCGAGGACCGCTCCGATTTCCAAGCTCTGGCCGGAGGGGCTGGCGAATGGGAAACCGTGACGGTTCCCCACTATGGACCGCCCCTCGGCAAGGCCTTCACGTTGTATCGCGTGGAGTTCGACCTGCCGGCCGCCCTCGTGGCGAAGGAGGTCGTGGCGCTGCGTTTCCGCGGTGTGGACTACAAGTGCGAGGCCTATCTGAACGGCGTCTGCGTAGGCCGCCACGAGGGCTTCTTCGACGAGTTCGAATTCAACTGCACCGGCGTGGCTCGGCAGGCCGGCAATATCCTGCTGGTCCGGGTGGAGAACGACTACACCATGCTCGGGAGCCACAAGGAGGGCGACGCGATCAATGGCGATAAAATCTACGCCGCCACCGGCCTAGGCTATGATGATCCGGTCCGCGGCTGGCATCACTGCCCGGCAGGCATGGGCATTTACAACACCGTCCACTTCGAGGGCCGGTCCCGCCTCGCCATCACCGACCTGTGGGTGCGCCCCCTGCCCGCGGAGGCGGCGGCGGAACTGCGCTTCGAGGTGGAAAACCTCGGGCCGACCCCCAACGAGGACGCCCGCTTCCTGGTCTCCGTCTTCGGCCTGAACTTCCCCGCCACCGTGCATCGCGACCACGCGCACCGGCCGCACGCCCGGACCGAGCGCGGCTTCGGCGATCTCGACGGCGATCATGCCTCCGACATTCCCGGCCTGATGGGCCCGGGCGTGAGTTTCGTCACGGTGCGTCTGCCCATGCCCCAGGCACGTATCTGGGACCTGGATACTCCGTGGCTTTATCAGGCCCAGGTGAAAGTATTGACGGCCGGCGGGCAGTTGCTCGACGCCGCGGCCTGCCCCTTCGGCATGCGGACTTTCACGCAGGACGAACACTCCACGCCCAAGGGTAAATTCCACCTCAACGGACGCGAGATCCGCCTGCGCGGCGCCAACACCATGGGGCACCTCGAACGCTGCATCATGCTGGGCGACTTCGACCAGCTGCGCGACGACATCCTTCTCGCCAAGCTCACGAACATGAACTTCCTGCGCCTGACCCAGCGTCCGGTGCACAAGGAGGTTTACGAGTGGTGCGACCGCCTGGGTCTATTGTTGCAGACCGACATGCCGATGTTCGCCAGCGCGCGGCGCAACCAGCTCATCGAGATCACGCGGCAAGCCGCCCGTATGGAGCGCCATGTGCGCGCCCACCCGAGTAACATCCTGGTTTCCTACATCAACGAACCCCGGCCGGCGGCCGCCAGCCAGCCGCATCGCTTCATGCTCCGGCCCGAGCTGGAGCGGATGTTCCTGTTGTGCACCGAGGTCATACGTCAGGAAAACCCCGATCGCGTCGTCAAATGTGTCGACGGCGACTACGACCCGCCCTCGACCTTCGGCATGCCGGACAACCACTGCTACTGCGGCTGGTATATCGGCCACGGCGTGGATCTCGGCGCGCTGCACAACGGCGCCTGGCTGCCGGTAAAACCGGGCTGGCACTACGGCTGCGGCGAGTTCGGTGCGGAAGGCCTGGATTCTTACGAGGTCATGCAGAAATATTACCCCGAGGCGTGGAAGCCCCGCTCGCCCGACGCTCCCTGGACACCTGCGGTGATTTCCGAAAGCCAGAGCTGGAACTTTCACTTTCTCTGGTATGACACTCCCGCCGGAGCCCGCGAATGGATCGAGGCCAGTCAGGATCACCAGACCTGGATCGTTCGCCTCATGACCGAGGCTTTCCGACGCAAGGCTGATATGAACACCTTTGCCATCCACCTGTTCATCGACGCCTGGCCTGCCGGCTGGATGAAGACGCTCATGGACGTGGACCGCGTGCCGAAAAAGGCCTGGTTCGCTTATTGTGATGCGCTCGCCCCGCTCGCCGTTAATCTCCGTTGCGACCGGTTGCAGGCATGGTCCGGCGAAGTCCTTTCCGTCGAGGTCTGGGTTTGCAACGATCACGTTTACGCCCCTGCCGGCGCTCGCATTGTCTACGACGTCAGCTTCGAGGGATCGGTCGTGTCGCATGGCGAGATTCCGGCGCAGCTTGCCGTCTGTGCTCCGCGCGGTCAGGGCATCATCGAGATCAAATTGCCGGCCACGTCCTCCCGTGGCCGTATCTGCGTCGCCGCCTCCCTCGTCTCCGCCGATGGCGCAGCGCTGCACGACAACGAGATTTTCGTCGACGTATTCCCGGTCCTGCCCCGGAAGACCGACTCGATCTATTTGCCGGAAGCTTCCGCCGAAACCAGTCAACTCCTGAGCAAACTCAGCCTGGCCGCCTCGTCCCAAAGCGCCGCCAAGCAGCCGGTGATTTTGCTCGCAAGCCACGAGGCCTACACGAATCGACGCGCCGAGATCGACTCAGCCGTGCGAGCCGGCGCGACGGCGGTTTTCCTCAAACTAGCCCCCGGCACCTATGATATCGGCGGCTCCGCGCTCGAGGTGCGCAAAGCCGGCATGGGGCCCCGCCATTTTGTTTCCAGCCGGACCGGGCACCCGCTGCTCGCAGGGCTGGAGCCTCGGGACTTCAAGTTCTGGCATTTTGATGCCCTAGGGCACGCATCTCCCCTCTTGCTCACCGTGCTCGAGGGAGACGCGTGGACGCCAATCGTCCAAAGTGGTGACGGAGGCTGGCTTCGCCCCTGGGCCTACACCCCAGCGATCGTGGAGCGAAAGTCAGGCCTTGGCGTCTGGCGTGTGTGCCAGCTCGAACTGGGCGCCACCATCGAAACCACCCCGACAAGTGCGATCCTGGCCCGCCGTCTCCTCGGCATAGACCTGGTCGCATGACCGATTGCGTTGGATAGGCGCTTGATCAGTCGAGTGTGCCATCCCCCCGCGTCTACCCCCGTAGAGCGAGGGGATCAACGTGTCGGCTAACTCCGTGTCAGTATCGCCACGGCCCGAATCGTCCTTGGATGTGCGGTCCACATGAGAAACAAAAAGCCGGGGTCTTTCGACCCCGGCTTTTTTATTTCGCGGCCCGAAGGCCTCGTTTCGTGAAAACGAACCCGGCTTAGAAGGTGCCTACGACTTTGAGGCGGAGGAACTTCTTGGCCGCGCCCGTGCTGTCTACGGTGAAAACCTTGCGGGTGCAGTTCGCGGGCAGATTCGATTGATCAGCGGCCGCAGTCTCCGTGACCGTGCCGCCCGTGCCCCAGGTGCCGGCGAGATCGGTCACCGCTTCTCCGGTGACGACCAGATTCGCATCATTGGTGCGAACCACTGCCGTGACCGAAAGCGTGGTGGCGGTGCTGCTCGCAACGGGTGCCTGAACGGTGTCGCTCGAACTGTTCGCGCCGAAGGCATACTTCATGACCGGCGAATATCCATCCGCGCCGACGGTGGTGGCGTTGGGGATCGAGACGATCACCGTGCGGGTAACTTGGGTGGCTACATTGCCCGCTGCGTCGGTCGCATCGTAGGTCCGGAGGTAGGTTCCGGGTTTGTTGGTATTGACGGTGCCAGCAATGTTCACCGTGACGGAGGCATCGACGTTATCCGTGGCAGTGGCGCCAGCCTCGACATAGGAAGCGCCCCAGTCCACCGAAACGGGCGAGGAGCCAACGAGAGAAATAACAGGGGCTTGGGTATCGGTCTGTCCAAAGGTGATCAAACCAGTGACCGCGTCACGGGTTGCGGGGACGGCGGGCGTCTCGACCGAAATGATTTGAGCGAGATCGAGACCGGTTGCATCGAGGATGTAGAGTTTGCCGATCGAGCTGTTTGCGACGGTCAAGCCTGCGGTCCAACCGGTGGCGGTCGCGAAGGTGATGGAGGCGCCGGCGGTGGTGCCGAGGTCGATCCTGGCGGTTCTCTGCACGAGAAGATTACCGAGAGTAGGTCCGTTGCCCGAGTAGGCGAGTTTCACCACTCCGCTCCCTACACCGTTGGACGTGAACGACACGTTACCGCTCGACAAGGCCGACGCGTGGCCGAGTTGGAGCGTGCCACCCTTGAGCGTCACGCCACCGGTGAAGGTGTTGGCCGCCGAAAGAACAAGGGTGCCGAGACCGTTTTTGTTGAGCAAGGTGGCGCCGGCGGCGCTATCGGGTATGCTACCCGCGAACTCTGTGGCGCCCAACACATCGTCTTGGTCGGCGTAGAGGGTCTTGGTGCCGTTACCGGTCACGGTCAGATTTGAGGTGAACTTCAGCAACGCGGTGCCCTTGTTGTTAATCAGGGCGCCGTTCGTCGTGCCGGAGAGATTGATGGTTTTGTCGGTCGTCTCGTTCGAAGAATTAGTCCAGACAAGGAAGTTAAATGCCCCGCCGGTGTTATTTGTGCCGATGTTAATCGTGCCGTTGGTGCCGAGAGGACTGGTGGCTCCGGTGTTGCCGATCTTGGTCACGTAGGTCTTATAGGATACGCCGCTGATGTTGCCGTCCAAGGTTACTCCTCCCGTGAAGCTGTTGTTGACATTGGCCAGCACGACGGAGCGGGCGCCGCTGCCGTTGATGCGCAGACGGGCGTTGCCGCTGATGAGACCGTTAACGACGAGGGAATAGCCGGTGGCTGCGTTTTGGCCGTTGCCGGTGAACTGCAGGGCGCGGCTGCTGGCATCACTGCCGGTGTCAATCGCACCATTGAGAGTGAGCTCGTTCGCACCGCGCACATCGAGCGTGCCGCCGCCGGTGGTGCCAGCCAGGGTGATCGTCTTGTTGGAAGACTCGGTGGTGGCGGTGAAGGAGTCGCCCCAACGCAAAAGGCCGGTGGTGGCTCCATTGCCGAGGATGATGTTTCCACTGCCGAGCGAACCGGCCAACGTGTTCACCTTGAGTTCGTTCTCATTGATTTTCACGCCGCCGCTGAAGGTGTTCGATGTGCCGGTGATGACGATGCTGCCGGTTCCGGACTTGATCAGAGCCCCCGAGCCGCTGATGACGCCGTCGATCGATACAGTTCCTGCGGTGGAAGTTCTGCTAAATGTGGTATTGCTGCTGAGCACCAAAGCATTGGCGACGGTGACGGGAACGGCCGCTGCGGTGGTGAAACTGACAAGCGGCGCCACCGCGGTGGCCGGGGCGGAGTTGGTGGCGAAGGTGAGCTGCGCGCCAGTGAGAGCCACCGTCGTGCCTGAGCCGGTATTGGCGATGTTAAGGGCGTTGAGGGTGTAGGTCGCGTTGTTGGTGACGTTAATTCCGGCCGACAAGGCTCCGATAAAGTTCACGGTGGATTTCGCGTCGCTGACCGGAAGGGCGTCCCAACCGGAAATCGTGGCCCAATCGACCGATCCAGAGGTGGAGCTGTTGGTGTAGGCGAGAGCAGTCGCAGTTCCGGGCAGCTGGACGTTTTGAACCGCAGAGTTGTCTGAGGCACCGACTGCGTTACGCGCCCGGACACGGTAGTAAAGCGTCTGACCGGAACTGAAGGTTCCGGTCACCGCTTGAGAGGTGGCGGTGCTTACATCCAAGTTGCTGTAGCTCGCCACCAGAGCGGTGAAGCTGGCGTCGGTCGCAACATCGAGATTGTAACCGGTTGCACCATCGGAAGCAGCCCAGTTGGCGGTGAATCCGCCAGCGATGATATCGGTGCCGACAGATGAGACGGGAGCCGCGGGAGCCAATACGTCAGCAGCCGTATCGCCGAGCAAGAGCTTGCTGGCGGTGAACTCGTTTACCGAGGAGTTGGAGACTGCGCCAGGAGTCCAAACAAAGGTCTTCATGCTAGCGGTCGGATCGGTAAAAGTCTGGCTGATTTCAGCCGTCCAGTTGGCCGGATTCAACCCAACCGGGTTCACATACACTTTTACTCCATCGGAAGTGCCGGTCGGATTTGCAGTATACTCCACCACAATCTTATAAGAGGTGTTTATGTTGAGTGCAGTGGTTCCATAGGTAACGGCTGAATTACCTCCATTCATCCCCAAATCGAATGTTGCAGTGTTCGCCGAAGAGCCCTGAAAGCGACGAACATAAAGACGCGAAAGATAGGTCCCAGTTCCTCCTAGCGTTGTGGTCAATGCGCACACGCCAGAGCCGGTGCCAGTCGATGAATTCAAGGCCTGTAATACCCGGAAGTTTTCGATGACGTAATAGAACGTAGCGGTAGAAGTCGCGCCGACCGGGTTGAACGCAGTGGGCAGGTCTCGGTAGGCTAGGGCGGCGCTAGCCACGCCTTTGACCTTGATGGACTGTGGAACCGGCGAGACCGCCGCGATCACTTGGATCGGGTTCACCGTGTTCGTAACACTCGTAACCTGCGCCCAACTATTTTGGGTGGCCAATCCGCCGAGCGTGAAGGTGGTGTAGTCGGCGATAAAGGAGCTCGCGGCCGAAGCCGTGGAAACGCCCAGGGCTAAAATACCCGATGTGACCAGCAACGGCGACAGGCGAAGCGTGGCGCTCAGTGAATTGCGAATGCTTTTCCAGGCAGTCGCTGGCTTGAGACTAGGGAATGTAATCATCGTAGTGGGGATTTGTGCTGTAATGGGAGAGGGTGGAAATTACTCAAAAACCGCGGCTTGCATTTCTAGCCGGCCAGAGCGTTTCATCGCTGAAAAGGCCGACTTGTAAAAGCGTGGGGCGAGGTGGTGGTTGTCGTGGCACCAAAACGAGAATCCATGAGCAAGACAGAGATTCCGCAGGTTTCCGATTGGGGTTAAAAAAGAGGTAGCTGAACAGGGTATGACTCAATGCTTGGAAAATGGTTCTAAAGATAACTTTACAATGTCAACCTAAAATGATACAAAAACTAACGCAATACCCGTATTGCACGTAAAACATGGATAATAGGTGCGCCTACCAAGACAAAAGGGCAAACCATAAAATCATTACAATTAATATTTAAGTAGCTATTAAATAATAAGTTATTTACTAAATACTAAGCTGAATAAACGCACCTTCCATCTCCCTCGTGGATTTTATTGTAATAGTTACATTATTGTAATTACTTGGGAAATCCTCCTTGTCGATAGGCGCGGTCCTCTTCATTGCCCCATCGACGACCGCTCCCTTCACCCCGCCTGAGTCCCCCCCTCCTTCCCCACAATGATCCGACCCCTGCTGATCGCGCTCTTGGTTGCCTTAATGTCCACTGGTCGGGCCGAGTCCCCGCCACCGGTGGATGTGCTCGTTTACGGAGGCACGGCCGGCGGGGCCATGGCCGCCATCGGCGCCGCCAGCCAAGGCGCCACCGTCGTGCTGCTCGAACCGGGCCGCCACATCGGCGGCATGCTTTCCGGTGGCCTGGGCCGCACCGATATAGACCGCCAGGAAGCCTGCATCGGCGGACTGTCCCTCGAGTTTTTCCGCCGCGCCGGCCGGCACTACGGGCAAGACATCGCGTGGATTTTCGAGCCCCACGTCGCCGAGGATATCCTCAAGGCGATGCTACGGGAAAAGAACGTCACGGTGGAGTTTGGCCAGAGTCTCGAGTCCATCATCAAAACCGACGGCCGTATCCGCTCCGTCAAATCCACCGACGGTCGCGTGTTTACCGCCAAGGTCTTCATCGACGCGACCTACGAGGGCGACCTCATGAAGGCCGCCGGCGTCTCCTACACCGTGGGCCGCGAAGGTCGCGATCGTTATCGGGAATCCCTCGCGGGACGACGCGAGATTCTGCGCAGCAACCACCAGGTGAACTTTCCGATCTCGCCCTGGAAAGACGGCCGCCTGTTGCCCCACATCACCCCCGAAGAGGAGCTCGCCCCCAGCGGCTCCGGCGACGGCAAGATTCAGGGTTACTGCTTCCGGCTGTGCCTCACCAACGTCCCTGAAAACCGCCTGCCCGTCCCACGCCCCGAGAACTACAATCCCGAGGACTATGAGCTGATTCGCCGCTGCTTCAAGGTCGGCGGAGAAAAAGTCCAAAACATACTCGGAATAAAACCGATGCCCAACGGCAAGACCGACATCAACGCCGGCTACCCCTTCTCGCTCAACCTGCTCGGTGCCAACCAAGACTACCCCGATGGCTCGCCCGCCCGCCGCAAAGAGATCTGGAAACAACACCTCGATTGGGCGCACGGCCTGGTCTACTATCTGCAAAATGATCCGTCCGTGCCCGAGAGCATTCGCGCCAAATACACGCCGTGGGGGCTCTGCAAGGACGAGTTCACCGACACCGGCGGATGGCCCCACCAGCTCTACATCCGCGAGGCCCGCCGCATGCTCGGCGAATACGTGCTCACCCAGCACGACCTCATGACCAACCTTCGCAAGTTCGACCGCATCGGACTGGCCGGTTACAACATCGACATACGCGAAGTGCAATGGGTCGCCCTCAAGACTTTCTATTTTCCCAAGGCCGCGGAAGAGATCTACATGGAGGGCTACCTGAGCCATCCCGTCGAGCCGTGGGACATCCCTTACCGCGCCCTGCTGCCACGCTACGGCGAGTGCCAAAACCTCCTCGTGCCAGTCTGCACCAGCGCCTCCACCATCGCCTTCGCGTCCTTTCGCATGGAGCCGCAATACATGATCGCCGGCCAAGCCTCCGGCATCGCCGCCGCCCTGGCCAGTCGTTCCGGCACCGCCGTTCAACTCGTCCCGATCACCGAGCTGCAAGACCGCCTCCGCGAAGCCGGCCAGATTTTAGAGCTCGGCAAAAACTAATCTCTCTCTCCACCCCCCCCAAAAAAAACCATGCCCCTCCCCCGCCGCCTCCTCTGTTCGCTCGCCCTGTTCGGCGCGCACCTGCTCGCCGCCGCCGAACCGCCGGCCCCCGCCGCGATTCCAGCCCACGAGCCGCGCAACGCCTCCGAGGCCCAGCTGCAGAACAAGTATCCGGATAAAATAAAACCCGCCCTCTACCAAAAGTGGCTCGACCGCGTGCAAGCCTCCAGCACCGAGGAGCAGGTCTGGCTGCGCACCCTGGAAGAACAGCTCGGCGGTTTTTATTTTCCCCACTACCTCATCGACCTCTTCGGCCCCAAGCCCTACGTCCCCGCAGCCGACGCCTGGGCCTACGTCAAAGACGACCCCACCCTGCCCCGCGTGCTCATCATCGGCGACTCCATATCCCGCGCCTACACCGCCACCGTGCGCCAAACCTTGCAGGGCAAAGCCAACGTCCACCGCGCACCCGCCAACTGCGGACCCACCGGCCGTTTTATCGAATTCGGCGAGGTCTGGCTGAATCAAAACGGCAGCAATCAATGGGACGTCATCGTGGTGAACTTCGGCATCCACGACGGCAAAAACCCCAAGGGCTACGAAGCTCGCCTTCACCAGGTGATGACCCGGCTGAAAGCAGCCGCTGCCAAGCAGGTTTTCTGGGTCCGCACCACCCCCTGGGGCAAGGACGCCGCCGTATTCGAAAACGAGGCCGGCGATGCCAGTCTGATCACCAACCCCACCTCCGATCGTGTGGCTAAAGAAGAGGGCCTGGCCATCATCGACGCCCACGCCGTCATGGCTCCGCTGATCGCCACCGCGCTCAACCGGAAAGACTTCACCCACTGGACGCCCGAAGCTTACGACCTACTCGGCAAAGCCGTGGCCTCCGCCATCTCCGACGGCCTGAAGCCCGCCGCGACCGCCGTCTCCAAATGAGAGCCTCCCACACTGTCCGCCCTCTGCGCCAGCAGCTGTTTTCCGCCACCCGAGGCGTTGTGTTTTTATCGTGCGTTGCCCTTTCGATAACCGCGCAGGCGCAGCCGGCTGAACCGGTTTCCCCGGCCACCTCGTCAATCACCGAGCCCAACGGCACGCGCTACAAGCCGGGCCTCTGGCTCGCCGCCCAACAGCAAAAAATCGACGCGATGAAAGGTGCCTGCGACCTCCTCTTCATCGGCGACTCGATCACCTTCGCCTGGGACGGACAGCTCTGGAAAAAACACCTGGCCCCGCGCCGGGCGCTCAATTACGGCATCCCCGGGGACAACGTTCAAAACGTCCTCTTCCGGCTCGACTACCCGGGTCTCAAGGCGATCCAGCCCAAGGTCGCCGTCATCCTCATCGGCACCAACAACGGCGGCCCCGCCGCCGAAACCGCCGCCGGCATTCTGGCGGTCGTGAACAAAACCCGCGCCCTGTTTCCTGCCGCCAAAATCATCCTCATGGACCTGCTCCCCACCGCGCGCCGCAGCGCGCTGGTCATGGCCGTGAACGAGCGCATCCAAACCTACGCCGACAACGAGACGGTCTTCCGCCTCAACCTCGGCGAACGCATGATTCGCGAAGGCGACTCGTGGGTCGGATTGGGCCCGGATAAACTTCATCTCTCCTCCGCGGGCTACGCGATCTGGGACGAGATGCTGGCACCTCTGCTGGTCAGATTCCTCGGCCCCCTGCCGGAGGCGAAGTCCGCACCCTGACACGCCTTCACTCCGCCCCTCGACGGCCCCGCGCCACCCTTTTCAAATCATGCTACCCCACCGCCTCCGCCCGTTCGTGATGGCCCTTCCGCTCGCCACCTTGTTTTTGACGCCCTCCACTTTCGCCGCGTCCGATGACGGAGAATCCGCCGGGCAGGCGCAGCGTTTGCAATGGTTTCAAAAAGCCAGGCTCGGACTGTTTATCCACTGGGGACCCTACTCCATCACCGGTTGCGAATGGAAGGGAGTGACCGGCAAACGCGACGCGCACATGATGCAGGAATTCAGGATTCCGCTCGCCGACTACAAGCAGCTCGCCGCCACCTTCAATCCGGTGAAATTCAGCGCCGCCGATTGGGTGAAGCTCGCGCGCGACTCCGGCCTCGGCTACATCGTCTATGTCGCCAAACACCACGACGGATTCGCGATGTATGACTCGCCTTCGAGCGGTTACGACATGGTCGATGCCACCGTTTTCGGACGCGATCCCCTGCGCGAGATCGCGGACGAATGCCGCCGGCAGGGCGTGGTTCTCTGCGTCTACTATTCACTCGGCCGGGATTGGACCGTGCCCGGCGTGCCGGCCGGTAAGCGGCGTTGCAACGACTGGGATTTTCCCAATCCCCCGCCGACTGCGGTGGACGACTACCTCGAAACGAAGGCCAAGCCGCAACTGCGCGAACTGCTGACCCAATACGGGCCGATCGGAGCAATCTGGTTCGATACACCCGAGGGTATCACGCCCGCACACAGCCGCGCCCTCCGCACGCACATTCTGGCGCTGCAACCAAAGTGCCTGATCAACGCCCGCGTCGGCAACGGCCTCGGCGACTACGACATCCACGAGCAAAAAATCCCGGCGGAGAGCCTGCATCGCCACTGGGAGGCCTGCCTGACCATCAACGACCGCTGGGCCTACGATAAGAACAACCACAATTGGAAATCCCCCGCGATGATCGTGCGCAGCCTGATCGATGTCGCCAGCAAGGGCGGGAACTTTCTGATCAACGTCGGCCCCACCGGCGAGGGGATTATCCCCGCCCCCTCGGTGGAACGCCTCCACGCAGTCGGCGCGTGGCTGAAAGTGAATGGCGAGTCGATCTACGGGACCTCCGCCTCCGCGCTTTCCGGTCAGGGCGGCGAAATGGTATTCCAGGAAATCCACCACGACGGCACCGAGAAGAACCTGGCTCCCGATAGCTCGTCACCGAACCTCGAGGTCCCGCTGCCTCGCGGCTGGCGCTCCACCCGCACGAACGGCGCGCTCTACATCCACCTTTTCGACCGTCCGTCTGACGACACCGTAACACTCCCGGGCGTCACCGACGAGGTCGCGACCGCCACTCTGCTCGCCGATCCTCAGCACCGCGCCCTGCCCCTGCGCCGCGAGGCGGGCGTCTTGTGCGTCACGCTGCCGCCCGACGTCTGGGACGAGCGGGCGACCGTGCTCAAACTCGAGTTACGGTGAGACGGGCACCAAGCGCAGACTCTTGAGCTGCATCAACTCCTGCCCGGTGATCGTCCCCGCCGAGACTTTGATCTCGATCGGGCCGGCCCCAAGCGTAACGCGCCCGAGAGGCAGCGCCACATCGAGACCCGTCTCCGCCACCTGCCCGCGCAGTGTCTGTGTGCCGAGCGAGACCAGGACATCGCCGCCAAAGGTAAGCCCGCTGGTCGTGGTCGTTTTTCCTCCGATGGTATCGACCTGGGTTTTTCCCTTTGCGTCAGGGGCATCGTAGCGGGCGATCACATCAAAGGTGCCCGCCTCCGCCAAACGAGCCTGCCAGCGCACCGCGTAATCGGGCTTGCTCCAACCCTGCACGTGAGAAGTCAGCGAAGTTCCCTTGCCCAGTTTCCAAGATCCTTTCGACGTCGGAGCGGGCAGGAGTTCGGCGGTGAAGACACTCAGGTCATTTGGCATCGCCGGCTGCATCAGGAGCGGCCCGCCGCCCCGGGGACGCTCGGCACAGTCGAGCGAGATCACAGAATCAGCGGCGTCGGGCGCGCGCGCAGGGAGCCTGATTTCCACGTCCGCGCCGAGGCGGGTGAAGGCCAGCTTTTCACCGGATGTGGCAAGGAGCCTGGCTTGAATAATTTCGGCGTCTAGACCGCCGACCAGCAGGCGGCCATCCGCGGGCCAGTTGAAGACATGGAGATAGAGCCGGTTGCCCTTGAGCGTGGATTCACCCCAGCTTTGCGGAGCAAGCGGCGTGCGTCCCGTGCCGCGAATCGCTTCCCCGTTGGTCTTCCACCAAGCGGTCAGTGCCTGCAAAATGGTCTGGTCCTCGGGAGCGAAAGTGCCGTCCCCGCGCGGACCGAAATTCATGAGCAGGTTTCCACCCCGCGCGGCAGCCTTGGCCAGCAGACGGATGAAATGGGCCGGCGGTTTGTGCGATTTATCGAAAGCGTGGTAGCCGTAGGACTCGTTGGTCGTGGGTATGGCCTCCCAGTCACGCTCGTCAGGTCCGCGCATGAGGCCAAACTCCGCCGGCCGGTCCGCCGTGGTGAGGTAGTCGCCATGACTCGCACCCGCGAGGCGGCCATTGACGATCAAGTTCGGATCCGCCTTCCGCACCGCGAGGAGGATGCGTTCGTTCAACTCCTTGGGATTTAAATGCGGCGTATCGCCCCAAAGCAGCGCGGGGTGGTAGTTCTCGATCAGCTCCAAAATCTGGGGCAGCGCCTTCCGCTCCACACAGGCCAAACGACGCTCCGGTCCGTTCGGCTCCGGGTAGCGCGGATCTCCGGACAACGACCAATCAATCGCATGGGAATAGTAGAACCCGAGCTTGATTCCCGCCCGGTCACACGCGGTCTTTAACTCCCGCAGCGGGTCTCGCCCAAAGCGGCTGGTTTTGACGACATTATAGTCATCCACCTTGGAATCATACATCGCCACGCCGTCATGGTGCATCGCGGTGATCACGATGTAGCCCATGCCTGCCTCCTTCGCGGTGCGCACCCACGCGTCCGCGTCGAACGCGGCGGGGTTAAAGGGCTTCACCACCTCTTCGAGATAGTCTGCGCGTTTGATTTTGCAGAGACGCTGGACGTGCTCCGAGTAACCCTCGACCCGCTGCCCCTTCCACTCGCCTGCCAGGGCGGAATACACCCCCCAGTGGATGAACATACCAAACCGGGCCTCACGCCACCACGCCAACCGCGCATCCTTGGCGGCTTCTGTCTCGAAAGAGGAAACCGCACCGGCTTCAGCGACGGCCACTGGCTCGCCAAAGACCAAGCCGGTCGAGCCTATCATCAAAAGAGCCGCGACCCAAAGTTGTCGTCTGTGGAAAAGATAAAGGCGCGCAAGCACAGTCATGGAGTGAATAGCCATGGCTTCATCCGAAGCAGTTTGAAATCGGATGACGAGCCCAAGCGAGTCGCACGACCGTTTTCCTGCATTCACCCATGAACAGAGGAGACGACTTTCCAAACCGTCGTCTTTTTGGGCGACCCCTTTTTTGCGCTCTGAAGCCGTGCCGCCGCCACCTGCGCCTGCTCGATCAAACCGGGCGAGCACCTACGGAATGCTCACGAATGACGGGCTGACACTCGCGAATTGCCAGTTTCCCGATTACATGCGGCACCATGTCCTGCCGGAAAAAAACCGCTGCGCCTGCCGTTCCATGCCATGTCCATCGCGTGGGTGGGGTGGCTCGGCATCGCCCGTGAAAAAAAGTCCGGCGCACCCACATGATCACGCTCGGCATCGATCTCTCCTCCCAACCCAAAGACACTGCGGCGTGCCTCGTCGATTGGCACGCCGCCGGACGCATCACGGTGCGCGAGGCCGTGCACCAGTGTGACGACGCCGCGCTCGATGGCCTGATCCGCCGGGCGGATGCCGTCGGCATCGACGCGCCGCTGGGATGGCCGGAGGCCTTTGTCGCCGCCGTGGGCGGGTGGACTGCGACCACATGGGATAATCGCGAGTTTCAGAAATCGCTCCGCCTTCGCCTCACGGACATCGAGGTGCATGCGCAAACCAAACTCACCCCGCTGAGCGTTTCCACGGATCGCATCGGCCTGCCTGCGATGCGCGCGATGGCGTTGCTCTCGCGCCACGGCGTCACCGATCGGAGCGGCGGCGACGGGCGTTTTTTTGAAGTGTATCCGGCGGGCAGTCTCAAACAGTGGGGCATGCGGTGTCGCGGCTACAAAGGATCAGACAAGACCGCCCTCGCGACCCGTCGGACCTTGCTCGCCGAGCTGCGCAAGGCGATACCTGCGCTGGAAGTGGACGATGCCTGCGCTCAAACCGACCACGTCTTTGATGCGTTGATCGCTTCACTCACGGCTCGCGCCGCCGCACAGGGAAAAACCCTGCGCCCGCCGCCAGAGCGGTATGGTATCGTGCGACGGGAAGGCTGGATTCACCTGCCCATGGCGGAAAACTGGCCGGGGTGAACGTCCGTCGCCTTCTTACTTGCCGCGCAACAGGCTGATGAGGTCGTCGGGGTGGGACTTCTCGCGCTCGGTTCCGAGGTATTTCTGGTCGCGGTGGGCCACGACCACCAGTTTCACCGGGCCGGTTTCCGCTGTGACGAAAAACTCATCCGTGCCGGCCTCGATCGCGGCGATGGCGGCCGTCTGCGTGAGTGACCAACGCGAACGGTCGGAGTTAATCCCCGCGATGGAGTCGATGCGCTCCAGCGGATCATGACTGTAAGCGGGAGTGAAAGAGGAGACCGCGCGACGGCGATAAGGACGGGCCATGGGAAAAGGTGGTTTTAAAGGAGGTGCGGGACGCGCGGACTTGGTCACTCTATATCGGACTAACGGGAATAGCGACAGATTCCACCCTTTGCCCGGCGACACCCTCGGCGCAGAGAAGGATTGGCGTCGGCGAGCGATGCACCACCTTGTCCCGTCTCCCATGCCTTGGATTATCGCCAGTCTCGTCTCCGCTCTGTTTCTAGGTGTTTACCAGCTTTGCACCAAACGCGCCGTGCACGACAACGCCGTGTTGCCGGTGCTCTTTTGGTCCAATGTGTGCAGCGCCGCCGTATGGCTGGCCTTGCTCGGATTCGACTCCGCGCTGACCTCCGGACTGCCGCCCGCGCTCAAGGTCGCCACCCTCACCGCGCACGAGCATCTGCTGTTACTGGGTAAATCCACCCTCGTCGCCGGTTCCTGGATCTGCAGCTACTTCGCGGTCAAACATCTGCCCGTGTCGCTGGCCTCGCCCATCCGCGCCACCGGTCCGCTGTGGACACTGTTCGGTGCCTTGCTCATGCTGGGCGAACGTCCCTCTTGGGTCGAATTTTTAGGCGTGGGCATCACACTCGCTTCCTTTGTGAGTCTATCCTTTGTCGGCGCGAAGGAAGGCGTGCATTTCCTACGCAACCGCTGGGTCGGATGGCTGATCGCGGGCACGCTGCTCGGTTCGCTGAGCGGACTTTACGACAAATTCCTCATGGGCCGGGGCGGCTTCAACGCGGCGACCGTGCAATGCTGGTTCTCCATCTATCTCGCGCTCATTTTTCTGCCCATCGCGGTGGGCTGGAAACTCCGCTGGTGGCCACGAAATGTATTCCACTGGCGGTGGAGTATCCTGGGGGTCTCGTTCGCCTTGCTGGCGGCGGACTTCCTCTACTTCGACGCCCTGCGCGATCCGGATGCGCTCATTTCGCTCGTCTCCAGTCTGCGGCGCGGCAGCACGCTGGTGGCCTTCGCCGGCGGCATCTGGTGGTTGGGCGAAAAAAACGGCCGTCAAAAACTGCCTTCCGTGCTCGGCATCGTCGCCGGCATGGTGCTGACCGTGCTCGGATGAGCCCCGCGCCTCCGGCGGCAGTTTACGCGTTGGGCGTGCAGCCCGCCGCCAGCTCACGAAACGCCGCCACTTGCTTCTCCGCCCACGCCGCGTCACGGCCGAGCTCTTCGGCGAGGATCTCCGCCACGCGCGGCGCGCACCCGGACGCGGCGCGGGCATCGAGCAGCAGGGCCCGGGTGCGACGGGAAAGCACATCTTCAACCGTCTCGGCGAGCTCGTGACGGGCGGCCCAGCGGACCTCCGCCTCGGTGTAGGGCAGGTTCGGATGCAGCGGCGCGCCCGCACCCGAAGCAAACACGGCGGGCTCGTCGTCACCGTAAACCGTGCGGATATTTTCTCCCGCGCCGCGCAAGCGGAGGTCGGCGGTGATCGAAGCCGCGGGCGGCAGTCCGCCGAGACGGGCAGCCAGATCGACGACCTGTTCGGCCATTTCACGATAAGTGGTCCACTTTCCCCCGGTGACGGTGAGCACGCCTCCGGTGCCGACCTCCAGCGCGTGTTCACGAGAGAGACGGGAGGTGGCGGCGCCCGCCTGGCCGCGCACCAGCGGTCGTTGTCCCGCAAAGACACTCAACACGTCGGCCTGCGTCGGGTCTTCGGCGAGATAGCGCCGGGCGTGGGAGAGCACGAAGGCGATTTCCTCGGGCAGCGCACGCGGCTCTGTCTCCGCCACCGGGCGCGGAGTGTCGGTGGTGCCGACGATGACGCGGTCGTGCCAAGGCACGGCGAAAAGCACGCGACCGTCGTCGGTCTTCGGAACCATGAGAGCGGAGCCGCCCGGCAGAAACCGGCGGGGCAGCACGAGGTGGATGCCCTGGCTAACCGTCACCAGTGGTGCGCAGGCGGCATCTTCAAGGCGGCGCAGGGCATCCACAAACACGCCGGTGGCGTTGATGACGGCGCGCGCCCGCACCGTGAACTCGGCTCCGCTGATAAGATCGAGCACCTCAACTCCAACGACCCGGCTTCCTTCGCGGACGAAAGCCGTGACGTCGGCGTGGTTGAGCAGGACAGCGCCGCGATCCGCCGCGCTGCGGGCGAGCGTGAGCGCGAGACGGGCGTCATCGAACTGCGCATCGTGGTAAAGCACGCCGCCTCGCAAGCCGGTTGATTCCACATTGGGCAGACGGGCAAGAGTGGCGGTGCGGTCGAGCACCCGCGAAGGCCCGAGCGAACACGCACCCGCCAGGGCTTCGTAGAGTTTCAGGCCGGCGCCATAGAAGAGCCAGTCGGTCACGGAGTAGGCGGGAATGACAAAGGCAAGCTTGCGCACGAGGTGGGGCGCGTTGCGCGCGAGCCGGCCGCGTTCGCGCAAGGAGGAGCGCACGAGGCTGATGTTGCCCTGGCTCAGATAACGCACCCCGCCGTGGACCAGCTTGGTCGAACGACTGGAAGTGCCGCAGGCGAAGTCGCCGCGTTCGAGCAGGGCGACCGTGTAACCGCGCGCGACCGCATCGAGTGCGGTGCCAAGGCCGGTGGCCCCGCCGCCGATGACGAGCAGGTCAAAGGTTTCCCCCGTCCGCAGGCCTTGCAACAGGGCTGGACGATTCATGATTTGGCCCAATCGCGGGAGCGGGACACGGCGCGGGCCCAACCGGCGAGTTGTGCATGGCGGGTGGATTCGTCCATGCGCGGCTCGACACGCACGTCCGCCACCCAGCGGGCGGCGAAGGTCTCGGGGGCGATCAGCCCGGCGCCGACCCCCGCGAGGGCGGCGGCTCCGAGGGCGGTGGTCTCGACGACCTTGGGACGCACGACGGGAAGGTTGAGAAAATCCGCCTGCATTTGCAGCAGAGGAGCGCTTCGGCTCACCCCGCCGTCGACGCGCAACTCGGCGAGGCGAAGGCCCGCGTCGGCCTCCATCGCAGCGATGAGCTCGGTGGTTTGGAAGGCGATGGACTCCAGGGCGGCGCGGCAGATGTGGGCGCGGTTGGTGCCACGCGTGAGACCGACAAGCGCGCCGCGGGCATAGGGATCCCAATGCGGCGCACCGAGGCCGGTAAAGGCGGGCACCAGATAAGCTCCGCCGGCGTCGGACACCGAGGCGGCGAGCGCGTCGAGGTCTTTGGCGCTGTCCACCAGATTGAGCTCATCGCGCAACCACTGCACCACGGCTCCGGCGACGAAGACCGAGCCTTCGAGGGCAAAGGTGCATTTACCATGGATGCGCCAGGCGACGGTCGAAAGCAGGTTGTGAGTCGAAGCCACTACTTTTTCGCCGGTGTTAAGCAGAAGAAAACAACCGGTGCCGTAGGTGGCCTTGGCCGTGCCGGGGGTGAAGCAAGCCTGGCCATAGAGGGCGGCCTGCTGGTCGCCGACGAGCGCGGTGATGGGTGCACCCGCCGCCGGCAGACCTGCTGCGATCTCGCCAAAGGCACCGGCGGTGTCGCGGATCTCGGGCAGCACGGAAGGCGGTATCTTGAAAAGACGAAGCAGGTCCTCGTCCC
The DNA here is from genome assembly GCA_000972765.1 of Verrucomicrobia bacterium IMCC26134. Classification (GTDB taxonomy): domain Bacteria; phylum Verrucomicrobiota; class Verrucomicrobiia; order Opitutales; family Opitutaceae; genus IMCC26134_A. The sequence continues at coordinate 3,510,883 of CP011265.1, forward strand.
ACGTGCCGGTGTGAAGATTAAAGAGCAGAGTGCGGGCGGCGTTGGTGGCGTCGGTCGCGTGAACGCGGCCGCCGGTGAGCTTCCAGAGCAGCCAGGTGTCCACGGTGCCGAAGGCGAGCTCTCCGCGAGCGGCGGCGGCGCGCGCGCCCGGCGTATGATCAAGCAGCCAGGCGAGCTTGGTGGCGGAAAAATAAGGATCAAAGCGCAGGCCGGTTTTTTGAGTGACGAGCGGTTCGCTCCCCTCGGCGCGCAAGCGGGCGCAGCTGTCGGCGGTGCGGCGGTCCTGCCAGACGATGGCGCGATGGATGGCTTTGCCCGTGCGCCGATCCCAGAGCACGGTGGTCTCGCGCTGGTTGGCGATGCCGACGGCGGCGAGATCGGAGGAGGAGATTTTGGCGCAGGCAAGAGCTTCGGCGGCGCATTCGCGCTGGGTGTTCCAAAGATCCTCGGGATCGTGTTCGACGCGGCCGGGTTCCGGGTAGTGCTGGGGGAACTCGCGTTGCGCGGTGGCGACGGGAATGCCGTCGAGATCAAAGACGAGGGCGCGCGAAGAGGTCGTGCCTTGGTCGAGCGCCAGTAGGTAACGTCGGGGCATGGGAGGACTGTGGGCGAAGGCTGGGAAATACGCCAGCCTGACGCGTGAGGGGAGTTGTCAGCGGGGGAGTTGCGCCTTTGCCTGAGCTCCTCTACGCATCCCAGTCGCATTCGCTTGAAACTATTAAATTACAGTCTGGTGGGCGTGCTCGGTGCAGCGTTGGCGAGTCTGGCCACCTATCAGCTGCTCGAAGGCGGGGCGCGGATGAAGGCTCCGGTTACCGCACCGGTCATGGTGCGGGAGTTTTTACCGACGCCGACGCCTGCGGCATCAGCCGATCACTCGGCGGCCGAGTGGGAGGAGTTACTGCGAAAAAACGCGGAGTTGACCGCGCAGCTGGCCAAGGAGCGCGCCAGTCGCGAGATAATCGACCTCACGCTCAAGCACACGAGCGAAGACCTGGATGAGCTGCGCCGGCCGATGTCGGGTGATTTGCTGAGCTCGTCGCTGCACGCCGAGTTGAAATCAGGTGAAGTGGTGGTGACCGGCGGCTATAAACTGGCGGATGGCACCCGCCTCTACGCCTTTATCCAGCCTACGGTGGAGCAGAGTAACGGCGCGGACGTGGTAAGGGTCGCGAGCAAGATCATGATGTTGCCTGATGCCCTGAGTTCAAAGGTCGGCCTGGATAATCTGGCGACGAACGCCGCCAATACCATTCAACACGGTGAAGTCTGGACCGCGGATGAACAGTGGTCCGTTTTTTCCGCGATTGGCGAGACGCCCGGAGTTCGCGGCATTAATGTCACCGGCGCCACCGTGCCAACCGGAACCAGCTCGGTGATCGAAGCCGGGGAATTGCGGCTCAAGGTCACGCCCACGGTGGGAGCTGATCGTGAGAGCATGGATTTCGAGGTGCGGCTGGAACAAGCCCAGCCCAAGGCGCAACCAGTGGAATTAAAGCCGGTCCCGGACGCGAAATAGGAGCGCGACCATGGGGGCAATATTTTGGTGCCCATTCGCTCGGATTTGAGGCAGGATGGCGGCTCTTCACGATGAAAAGTGTTCTCGAGTTCAAAGCGCGCAAGGGCAAGGCGCCGATCAGCATATCCACCGCTTATACGCATTGGGAGGCTCGGTTTCTGGCCGACTCGCTTGTCGATTGCGTGCTGGTGGGCGACAGCGTCGCTACCGTGGTGGATGGTGAAGCGACTACATTCGCAGCCACCCCCGAGCTCATGGCGCGGCATACCGCCGCCGTCGCGCGCGGGCTCGGAGGCGCCAAGTTCTTGATCGCGGACTTTCCGTTTTTGGCTGCGCGCAAGGGTATCGTCCCGGCCGTGGAGTGCGCGGCCCTCCTGCTGCGCGCCGGAGCCCACGCGGTAAAAATCGAGGGGGTCGACGGCCATGAAGACGTTATCCGCCACCTCGTGCAGTCGGGGGTGCCGGTGATCGGACATCTCGGTCTCACTCCGCAATCGATGCAGGCGCTCGGTGGCTACAAGGTGCAGGGTCGCGGAGAGGCGGCGGCGGCGGATTTATTGCGCCAGGCCAAAGCACTGGAAGCTGCGGGCGTATCCGGCCTCGTGATCGAATGCGTGCCCTCGGCGCTGGGAAAAGCCGTGACCGCGGCGGTGCCGGTTCCGGTGATAGGCATAGGCGCAGGTCCGCACACCGACGGACAGGTGCTGGTGTTTCACGACATGCTGGGGCTCAACCCGGGATTCAACGCAAAGTTCGTGCGCCAGTTCGCCGACGGAAATAAAACCGTGGCCAACGGACTGGAAGCGTATGCCCGCGCGGTGAGCGAAGGCACTTTTCCGAACAGCAAAGAGAGTTACTGAACCCGTCTTTTTACAATGAGCTCCCCCCGCGTTCTGTTTTTACTCAGCGGCTCCATCGCCTGTTACAAGGCCTGCTTTGTCATCTCGCGGTTGGTGCAGGCGGGAGTCGAGGTGCGCACGGTGGCAACCCCCTCGGCGCTCCAGTTTATCGGCAAGGCGTCGCTCGAGGGCCTCACAGGGCAACCGGTGTTCACCGATCTTTGGGAGCCGGGCCGCGCGATGGATCATATCGAGCTCGCGCGATGGGCTGACCTCGCCCTGGTGGCGCCGGCCACGGCCAACACCATCAATCGCCTGGCTGGCGGGCTGGCGGATGATCCAGTGGGGACGCTCTTTCTCGCCTGGGAATTAAAGAAGAAGCCGTGGTGGATCGCGCCAGCGATGAACGTGGCAATGTATCAGAATCCCATTACGCAAAATTCACTCCAAAAACTGGCCGGGCTCGGCGTGCGGGTGCTGCCGACCGACGAAGGCGCTCTGGCCTGCGGCGAAGAGGGGGCCGGGAGGTTGCTCGATCCAGAGAAAATCCTAATGGAAGTGCTGGTCGCGCTCGGGCCCAAAATCGCGTGAGTTAAATGAATATCCTGCTGACCGCCGGAGCCACCCGCGAGCCGATCGACTCGGTGCGGTTTTTATCGAACATCAGTTCGGGTGCTACCGGGGCGGCGCTGGCGGAGCGGTTGGCGGCGGCAGGACACCGGGTGACTTTGTTGCACGGTGAAAACGCGGCGCGACCTGAGGCGGCGAGCGGAGTGAGCTGCACCGTCTTCGGCTCGACTGAACAACTCGGCGAGCGGCTGCGGGCGGCGCTGGCCACGGGCGGCTTTGACGTCGTGATACACGCGGCGGCGGTATCGGACTACCGTCCGGCAATGGTGTCGGCGGAGAAGCTCAGTTCGGACGCGGACGGGATGAAAATCCAGCTCGTGCCTACGCCAAAACTGCTGCCGCAGTTGCGCGGATGGTCCCCGAGGCCGGTGCGAGTGGTGGGATTTAAACTCACAACCGGCGCGAATGCAGCGGAGCGGGCGGTGGCCGTGGGCAAGCTTTTTTCACGCGGCGGCGTGGACGCGGTGGTGCAGAACGACACCGCCGAATTGAGCAGCGCGGGCGCAGGACGGACTTTCCGGCTCTTCGTCAATGGCGCTGAGGATACGACGGCGGACGTCGTGTCAGGCGTGACCGCGCTAGGCGAGTGGCTGGTGCGGTGGGTAAATTCTCGTTGATCAGAGGGGTCTTATCGGCCGCTGAAAGGACTCAACGCAAAGTGCGGCCGACAGGGCGACAAGGAGCCCGCGCTTGCGGAGTGCGCTTAAATGGGTTGGGTTTCGCGGTTTAATCCCGTGTTTCGCACTTTCCTACGCTCCAAGCTGCATCGCGCCACCATCACCGCCGCCGACCCCGACTACGAGGGCTCGATCTCGCTGGATCGTGCGTTTTGCCGGGCGGCTGGACTGCTGGAGTTTGAGCAGGTGGATGTGCTCGACATTAACAACGGTGCACGTTTCACGACCTACGTAATCTACGGCGATACCGGTCAGGTGCAAGTCAACGGCGCGGCAGCGCGATTGGTGAGGCCGGGCGATATCGTAATCGTGCTGGCATATTGCCAACTGGCACCCGAGCAAGTGAACGGCCACTTCGCGCGTGTGGTCTTAATGGGATCCGGAAACGTGATTGTTTCTGCCGAGGACAAGCCGGTGAATCCGGCGTGAAGTCTCAACCCGCTTACTTGGCCGGGGTAGTATCTTTGTAATCCTTATACTCGATCTTCGAGGGAAGAACGCGCGACAGCTCGTTAAAAATGGGCGACAGTATCTTTGGCTCACAACGCTCGTAAGTGGTATATAAAATCACCGATCCGCCGAACAGAACCAAAACGATCCAGGGCACGATCTCGCTGACTTCGCGGAGGTTTTTCCATATCTTGACGACAACAATCACCGCCAGCACCGCGACGCCAAAGCTGATCCAGGTTTCCTTGGGCACTGCCATGAGCTTTTCCCAAACGGTAAGATTGGAGCCCGTAACAGTAGCGAAGGCGGCGATCAGAAAATGAGACGGCGACATGCAACACAGCTGATCTTGAAAAATAAAAAAGTCGAGAGCGCCTCCGGCATCACAACCCGATCAAGCGGCGGCGACGCGGGACTGGACCCGGCGGTAAATGCCCAACAAGGCGGCGAAATCAGTGTCGCGATCGCAGCTCTCGATGACATGGTCGAACTTGGCGATTTCCAGAAGCTCGCGCTCCGCCGTCAGCATGCGGTGGGCGATTTCGGCCTCGGTCTCTCCGCGACCGCCAAGACGCACCCGCAGCTCGCGTATCGGAACATTGATGAAAACGGTGGCAAGGTGGCGGGCCAGCACCGGGTTGGCGGCGGCGGCACGACGGAAGTTATCCACGCCCTGCACATCCACGTTCATCACCAGACTGCGGCCGGCGGCGAGCGGATCGAGCACGGAGGAGGCGAGGGTGCCGTAGCGGTTTTTTTGATGCACCCAGGCCCATTCGAGAAAAGCGCCTGCGGCGATGCGAGCGTCGAACTCCTCCGGGGAGAAAAAGTGGTAATGCACGCCATTGACCTCGCCGGGACGCGGCGCACGGGTGGTGCTGGTAACGACGCGGGTGAAGCCGGGTGTCTCGGCAACGAGACGTTCACAAAGGGTCGTCTTGCCGGAGCCGGCGGGGCCTGCGAGCACAAGTAAAACAGCGGTGGCGGACATGGCGCGTAGAATCAGTAGGTCAAAGATACGCCGGCCAGCAGCAGTCCATAAGCGGCGAACAACGCGCCAACCCAGCGGGAGCGGCCGGGCACGCGTTGCAGCCACTCGATGATATCCCGCAGGCGGTAGGGCGCGGCTCCAAGGTAGAGCGAGAGCGTGAGGGCGGCGTAAACAAAACCCACCATGAACAAACGCTGCGGAATTTCGTAGCGGGTGAAGGCAGTGGCGAGCAGCGGGCTGGCGGAAAGCAGGACAAGCGCAGCCAGGCCGCGCACGGCGAGGAACTCGGAAACGTAGAAAAAAGAAAGAACCGCGACCGCGGCGAAACCGAAGAAAAGGGGCGTGCGGAACTGCCCGAAGTCCGCCTCGGAGAGGTGCGCGACACGGTAGAGAAACCAAGCCGAGGCGGCGCCGAAAAAGAGATACGAGGCCGCCTTGGAGCGCGGGAATCCGCGCAAGGCAGAACGGACAAGCGAGGTGTCGGCGATCAGGGCCCCGCCAAACGCGAGCAAAACAAGGCCGACAAGAAGAGTGGCGAGGAAAAGGGTCATGCAGTGAAAAGGGACGACAAGAAATGACTCAAGCTTCGGCCAGCACCAGCTCGCCGTAAAGCGTGCTCACACTGGCGCGGGTGATGCGCAAAGGGACAAGCTGGCCGACGAGCCGGGGAGCAGCCTCGAAAACGCAAACGCGATTGCCAGGGGTGCGACCGGTGTAGCGTTCGCCGCTTTGGTCGGATCCCTCGACAAGGACTTCCTCGACGGTGCCGACCAGCGAAGCGGTGCGGCGCTCGGAATTGCGTTTCAAAACCTCCAGCAACTCGTGGTTGCGGCGCTCCTTCACCTCGTCAGATATCTGGTCGCCGAGGCCGGCGGCGGGCGTGCCACTGCGGATCGAATACTTGAAAATGTAGGCCATGTCGTAGTCGCAGGCGACGAACAGCTCTTTCGTCTGCTCGAAATCCTCCTCGGTCTCGCCAGGGAAGCCTACGATGACGTCGGTGGAAAGATAGATGCCGGGTTTGGCGGCGCGAAGTGCGTCCACAATCTGCTTGTAGCGGTCGCGCGAATACGGCCGGTTCATCGCCTTGAGGATGCGATCGCTCCCGCTCTGGAGGGGCAGGTGAACGTAGGGACAGAGCTTGGGCAGACGGGCGTAGGCGGAGACAAGATCATCCTTGAAGCCGCGCGGGTGCGGCGAGGTGAAGCGGATGCGCGCGATGCCTTCGATGGCGTGAACCTGCTCGATGAGCTGCACGAACGGCGAAACGCCGTCGGTGTGGGTGTAATCGCGACGGCCATAAGAGGTGACGATCTGGCCGAGCAGGGTGATCTCGCGCACGCCGCGCTCGGCGAGAGCGCGGCACTCGCCCACGATTTCGTCCATGGGGCGGGAGCGTTCATCGCCACGGGTCTTAGGGACGATGCAGAAGGCGCAATCCATGTTGCAGCCCTGCTGGATCGAGACGAAGGCGGAGACCTGCCGTTCGCCGGTTTCGAAGTGCTCGCGAATGGTGTTTTGCGAACCGGCTTCCTCGGCGATGTCGACGATGCTGGCGCCGACGGGAAGCCCGGCCTCGCGGGCGGCGCGAATGTTGTCGAGATAACCGGGGACCTGGTGAAACTTTTGCGTGCCGATGATCAGATCGACATCGGGCAGACGCTCCAGGATCTCGGCACCGCGGTTCTGCGCCATGCAACCGAGGATACCCAGGATGAAATCAGGGTTATGCTTTTTGCGGTGGGCGACGAAGCCGGCCTTGCCCAGGGCCTTTTGCTCGGCGGCATCGCGCACGGAGCAGGTGTTGAGAAGCATGATATCGCAGGCATTCTCATCGGCGACGATGCGATAGCCGCGAGTGCGCAGCATGGCGGCGACCGCGTCGGAATCGCGTTCGTTCATCTGGCACCCGTAGGTTTTAATATAGACGCGGTTCATGCGGCGTAAGGGTAAGAAATGCGACGGGACGAGAGTCGGGTCAAGCGCAGCAGGCAGGGTGAAGTTCGAGGGACTACGCAATCCGCGCTCGTCTAGCTGCTAAACTCGGCGCCACACCGTCAGGCACATCGACTTTACCGCTTGAGCGTTAAAAAAAGGACCGTCTTCCCCCAAGAAAATATTGTGCGCTAATGGCATACGAGATTTTTAAGCGTAGTCTTAACCGCATGAGATCACTCGCAGCGGGCTATCCGCTGCAAGACGATTACGACGAACACGACTGTCTCGGGCTGGCGCAATGAAAGTAAAAGTTTCAGGGTGTTTGCACACGAATCGTTCCTGAGACGGACTTTTTTCTTGTGGAAAACCAGCCGGTTTGCGCGCTGATGATCCCATGAAGTTACGAACGTTTGCTTTGATCGGGGCCCTCCTGGCGAGCACGGCGACCACGGGTTCCCTGGCGCAAAACGAAGATATGTTTGAAACCGGGCAGGCTTTATTCGAAGCACTGGCTCCACCGGAAATCAAGGCGGAGTTTGAGTTTCCAACCCGCGCGCAATGGGACGACTTCGCCGCCCGGTTGGAGAAGACCCGGGAGACCGGATCGCTGGCCGAACTCGCAGCCTACGAACCAGAGGCAAGGATCGCGCTGGCAGCGCTACGGATCATTCCCGGCTACGAGGACTACGCGGATTGGCTGGCCGATCGGCTCGACGACATCGTGGTGGCGAAAGAAGCGGAGGCGCAGCGCAAAACGGGCTTGGTAATCGAAGTCTCCCCTCCACCGCCTGCACCACCGGACGTGACACCGTCTCCGTTAAACCCGCCTGTCGGTCCGATTCCTACACCGCCGCCTCGTCCACCGCAACCAAGCCCGAAGCCCAACCCGCCGCCGATCCCCAAACCTGTTCAAGTAACGGCAGGGACGGGTGTGCCGCTCTACGAGCTTTGGGTCGAGCGCTTGAAATTGCGGCCGAGACCCGCCCGAGCGGACGAGTTTTTACCGGTTTTAAAAGGAGCGTTTAACTCGCAAGGAGTGGCGGAAGCACTGGTCTGGCTGGCGGAGTCGGAGTCGACTTTTAATCCCCGCGCACGCAGCCCGGCAGGAGCGAGAGGCTTGTTCCAACTCATGCCGGTCACCGCGAAAGCGATGGGGCTGAGTTTACTACCCTTCGATGAACGCACCCAGCCGGACAAAAGTGCCCTGGCGGCGGCGGGATTGTTGCGCAAGCTTCACGGACTATTCGGCTCCTGGCCTCTAGCGCTGGCAGCCTACAACGCCGGCGAAGGAACGGTGCGACGGGCCTTGAAAAGCAATAATTCCACGACCTTCGCGGAAATCGCTGAAAAGCTACCCTCCGAAACACGGCTCTACGTGCCAAAAGTCCTCGCCACCGTCGCCCTCCGGACTGGCTTGGAACCGAATGCGCTAGCCGCGCCAAGGGCTCGATAAAAAAGGACCTCGTGGAACACAGCGGCTAATCGCGAAAGGGGAAGTAAAGAAGATGCGTGCGCCGTAGCTTTCACCCCTGCCCACCTTGCGCATCCGGCGACGGCACCAGCAACCAACGCACCGCCGACAGCGCCGCCCACTCCGGCTTCCGTCGCCGCCCACCAGCCGGCGGCAAGCATCCCTCCCAATAAAAATACACGCCCTAATCCGGGCTACACCGTGCGGTTTTAATTCCAGCCTTGCGCCGCGACCACCAGCGCAAGGTTTGCGCGCAGTTGCGTGTCCTCGGGATATTGCCGCAACCAGAATTCGGTCAACCACCGCGCATTGTCGAGGTCGCCCTTCGCAAATGCCTCCCGCGCCAGCCATGCCCCCGCCTCCAGCGAGATTTCAGCCAGCGGAGCGTAGAGTTTACTCGCCTCATCCTTGCGACCCGCAGCGAGGTGCGCACGCGCAAGCAGGGCCACGCCTTCAGGTGCGGCGGCCAGCGCGGGAGTGGACTCCACCAAGGCGGTCGCTTCGGCGACATGGTCGCGCTCCATTAACCAGGTTGCGAGCAACAGGCCGGCAGCGTAGCCGGTGGCGCCTTCGTCCGCGGCCAGCTGGCGGAGATCGGACACTGCATCGGACCGGCCCGCGGACAACTTTAGCGCCGCTACCGCGTAATCGGTTTCCGGATACTCAGGCAAGGTCCTGCCCCAGACCAGCGCATCGAGCGTCCCCCGCACCATGCGGCGTGCCTCTAAAAGCCCTAAACGAATCCATCCGGGAGTGTCCAATGTCGAGGCTGACGACCAGCCAGCCAAAGCAACCGCCGGACCATTCCATCCTGCAGCCAGCAAGGCGGCTGAAGCCGCCTGCGGACCCATGGCTACAGGGGTGAATTCCGCGATGGCCTCCCTGCCGCCGCGCAGGGCCTTCGCAGTCACCCACCACCAGCGATGTGCACCTGCGAGGGGAAATGGGCCCGGCGAGGCGAGGCCGACGTCGGCCGGCGACTTACCCTGCCGCACCGCCACCGTCGTTCGCAGCGAAGCGAGGAGACTGGGCGCGATTGAAGCCGCCCTTGTCGGAGCAGAGCTGATAAAGTCGCCTGCACCTGCCCAATCACCGCCACGGATCTGCTCAAGCAGACGCAGCCAAAACACAGACGGCTCGGTTTGCGCATGCGCGTCAGGAAGATTCAAAGCGAGATAGCCCTTTTCATCCCAAAAACGATCAGGCGGCAAGTCCGCCAGCCAGCCGACGAAACGCGCCCGTCGCACCGCTGGAAGCCCCTCTGCAGCATCCAGTGCGGGCACACCGAGCATCCGCCTCCAGAACACCACTCTCACCCAGAGATAATCCGGCGATTTTTCATCCAGCCCTTCGCGCCATGTCCGCACGGCCGTAGCCAGGTCGCCTTGTCGCAGATAAAACGAGGCGAGATCGTCGCGCCGCAACTGATTACCCGGATCGGCGGCGAGCGCCGCCACATAGTTTACCCGCGCTTGAGCCGTCTGCCCGGTCCTCTCCTGCAAGATCGCACGCAGACCGCGCAAGTCGGCGTTCATAGGGTCGATCCGGTATGCGATCGCTAGCTCTTCAAAACGGGCCGCCCCATCGGTGGCCAGCATCGCCTGGCGCAGTAAAATCGGCAATTCGAATGATCCGGGCGAGCCGTCCGTGACTTTCGCCAGAAGACTCTTCGCTTCTTCGCATCTGTCGGACGCCCAGAGGACGTCCACCTCGGCGCAAATCCAAGCCAAGGGCATTTTCTCGCTGCCGCGCCAGAGCTCGCGAATAGTCACTGCGGCAGCATCGTCACCCGACGCACGCGCAAGCCGCCAGAGCAAGAGAGCCGCCTCCTCGTCGAGCCCCGCTAATTCGGGATAGCGGGCGAAAAGCGCCTCCATCGCAGCAAAGTCCCGCAACCCGGCGGCGGCTCTGAATTCGAGCTCTGCCCAGCGACGCACCGCCACGGGTTCCGCAGGGCGGCCGCGTCTGCGCGCCTGATAATCAAGGATAGCGCGAGCCTCCTCCCAACGTGAGTCGCCGACTGACCGCTTGGTCGCGACCAGCGTCCATGTAAGAGCCGCACGAGCCGCAGCGTCACGCCACCACCACTTACCTACATTAGAAAGAACCGATGACATTGTGAAATACCTTAGGTTAAGAGCTTTGATTTATTCTCCTGAGAAGGGCCTCAGCCGACATCGGCGAGCCGCATGGATTCCCAATCGTAAATCATAATTTCGCCGTGGGAAAAGCCGTGGGATGGCGCCCCCAAAATTCGCTCGATCAACTGCATTAAACTACCTGATCGAAAGGGCTTTATAAGATATCCATCTATCCCTGACTGCTGCGATAACCCGATTAACTCCTCTTTATCCATGGAGGTCATGATGACAAAAGGCAGACGATCTTCCGGGAAGCAGCGCCGCACCTCAGCGCACAAACTCCACCCGTCCATTTCAGGCATGAGTCCATCACACAAAATCAAATCCGGGCGATTCTCCTTGATGCGCTCAAGCGCGGTCATCGCATCCTCTTCGAGCTCCACCTCGTAGCCTTTGGCTTCGAGTATTTGCGCAACCAAAAGACGGACGTGGCGATTATCGTCCACCAGCAAAACCGAGCCCAGTTTCCTAAAGCCAGCGTCGGGTAAGTTGCGCGTGCTCAAAATGGGGCGGTTCATAGTCGGCTAAAGTAACAAGCTACTACCACATGCCGTGCCATGACTTTACTAAAAATATTAACTTGTTATCATAAAATGACATAGAATTATTATAGCGCCTTTTAATTAATATTATCGCCTTCGGTGATCGCGATATGCATGAAAAATACAATGCATTTTTCATGCATATATGTAGGTAATGCCTCCCGAGGGCTTAAGGCGAAACTCGAAAAAATCGCTGCAGTCTCCGGCGCACCCGCGCCGACCGTGTCCTCACTCGTATCTTGGATGGAATGGCCGGCGCCGGCCAACCCCGACATGGTCAGAGGTAAAACTGAAGCGAAGTCCGTCCCTGTTCTGCTGATCGCCGCCGACCAACTTATTCTCCCTGCCTGGCGAACGGTGCGGGTTCACCTCGCCGAGGCCGGGCGGTTCTTCGTCGTATTGTTACCCGCCGGCTCGCCCACCGCCCATATCGTCGCCGCCTTGCGTGAGGGTGCCTACGACGCCCTTACGGAGGACGAACCACCCGAACGCTGGACGGTTACCCTGGACGCCGCGGCAGCCGCGGAATCACTCTGGGCACGGCTTTTTGGCGGCGCGGTGACAACCATGCGCGACGGTCTTGTGGGACGCTCCGCCACTTTGCAGCAATTACGCGAGTTGATAGCCCGAATCGGCCCCACATCCGCATCCGTGCTCATACTTGGTGAATCCGGCACCGGCAAGGAACGGGTCGCCGAAGCGCTCCATAAAGCCCGCGACGAAGGCAAGGGGCCCTTCGTTGCGATCAACTGCACCGCCCTGCCGCGCGAACTACTGGAAGGGGAACTCTTCGGCGCAACCAAAGGCGCTTACACCGGAGCGCTTGCCGACCGCCCCGGCCTCGTCGAACAGGCGGATGGCGGCACGCTTTTTCTGGATGAGCTCGGCGACCTCGACCCGGCCCTCCAACCCAAGTTACTGCGCTTTCTGGAAACCCGCCGCGCCCGCCGCCTCGGCGGCAAGTCGGAATACTCCGTCGACGTGCGTATCCTGGCCGCCACCAATGCCGACCTGCGCGCGCAGGTCGCCGCCGGACGTTTCCGCGAGGACCTTTACTACCGCTTGGCAGATTTCACCATCGAGCTGCCGCCTCTGCGCGAACGCCGCGAAGACATCCCGCTGCTCTGCCGCCACTTCCTCGGAGCCGCTGCCGAGCGACACGGCAAACTCGTCACCAGTATGGAACCCGCATTGGTCGAGCGCCTCCAATCCTGGTCTTGGCCGGGCAACATCCGCGAACTACGCAGCACGATCGAGCGCCTCGTCATCCTCGCCAGCAGCCCTGTCCTTCGCGAAGGCGCATGGTCACCTCCCTCATCCGGCGGGCCCGCGCCCACCCCTCCGTCGGGCGCCAGCTCCGTCGTGGAAACCAGTGCATCCGGCTACGCCATACATGCCAACGAAACCGTAAACGCCGTGCCTCTCAACAAACGCCAGCGAAGGGAACTCGCTTTCCGCCTGCTGGCCGAGAGTGGCGGCGATCAGACTTGGGTCGCAGCCAGGCTCGGCATTCACCCGACCACTCTTTACCGCTGGTGCCAGCAAAAGCCGGCAACGAATACGCCGCCCGCCGTCTTGTGACCGCTCATTATAAAAAATTTTACGCATTTGCCGTAAAATGCTCTTTATGAATAACCAAAGCCGTCAAGACCGACACCCGATGCCTTGCTCTACCCTATTCACAACCAGCTAATTTTGAACCCTGCGGATGTCCCGGCCGAAACCTACTCCACGCTCTTCTTCTCTCTCATGCCTAAACTAGATTCCACCCGCTCCGCAGTGATCCTCGGCGTGCCGTTCCACGACGTCACGCTGAACGAAACCATTGCCCGCCTCGCGTCTGTGATCGAGCATCGCGATCCGGTCTACTGGGCCACCGCCAACCTCGATTTCGCTTATCAGGCCAGCGTGGATGTCGAGCTGCAACGCATCCTCGTCGAATCCGATCTCGTGCTTTGCGATGGCAAGCCGCTCGTATGGGCCTCGCGCATGATCGGAGCTCCGTTGCGCGAGCCTGTCGCCAGTTCGGACCTGATGCCCCGCATCGCCCAGGAGGCTGCAGCGCGCGGCTGGAAAGTATTCCTCCTAGGCGGCGGCCAAGATGCCCTAGCCGCCGCGCTCATCAAACTGCGCGCCCGCTACTCCAACCTCCAAGTCGATGGATACTCTTCCCCCTACGCGCAGTTGCTCGAGATTGATTTTGAAAACATCTCCACGCGCATCGCCGCCGCCAAGCCCGACATCCTGCTCGTCGCCTTCGGCTGCCCGAAACAGGAGAAGTGGATCTACATAAACCACCGACGCCTGGGAGTGCCCATGTGCGTCGGCATTGGCGCCACGGTGGACCTCCTCGGCGGAAAGTTTCGCCAAGCACCCCGCTGGATGAAGATCGTGGGCGCTGAATGGCTTTTCCGACTCAGGCAGGAACCGCGCCGGCTTTTCAACCGTTACCTGATCGACCTGCTGTTTTTCGTCCGCGCCCTGCGCGCTCAGCGCCGGGCCTTGTCCCCCAACACACCAGCCCCCTCCACCTCCGAAGCGGTGGTATCCGCCGCTCCGGTTCTGAACACCGATATTCGCACCATAGTCTGGCGCGGAAGGATAGACACCGCCGCAATCTCCTCCGGTCAGGTGCCAGCCCCGGCCGCCGACCTACCTCCGGGAGGTGTCGTTGCACTCGATTTATCAGACGTCACCTTCATAGACAGCACGGGGCTAGGCTTTCTCCTGTCCGGCTACCGGCGCTCCATCGCCTCCGGAGGCGGCCTGGTCCTCGTTCGTCCTTCTTCGGCCGTCACGGGCCTCGTCGCAGCAATGAAACTCGACCGTATCCTCCCCGTCGTAGAAGAGGCCGCCCGTGCCCGCGCCGCCCTCGGCCTCACCGCGCCGGCGCGCACGAACACCGCCGCCGCGGAAGATCTGGTGCTTTCCATTCAGGGCGAGCTCACCGCGACGCGCGTCCCCGGACTTTCCCGCTGGATCGAACAAGCCTGGTCCGCCCGCACCGACGCCACCCGTCTGGTGCTCGACCTCTCCGCCGTGCGTTTCATGGATAGCAGCGGCCTCGGGCTGCTCATCCAGTCTCACCGCCTCGCCGCGGCCCGCTCCGGCAGTAAACTCGTGCTGCGCCAACCATCCGAAAACGTTCGTAATGTCCTCCGTCTTGCCAAGGTCGATGGCGTGCTTAACATCGAGTGAGCCTATCGCCTCCCAAACCAAGCTTCACGTCCCCCTGAACACCATCGGCGACCAGAGCGGCCTCCGCCCTCGCCCATGGCGTTTAATTTCCTAGTTCGAAAACATTATGCAGCCGCAAAAGCTCGATCACGGCGAGCACAGCGGGCTTGACGTTGATAAGGCGCGTAACTCCGACTCCTGGTGGTAATTTACGATAGACGCTGAGCAGCGCCCCGATACCCGAGCTATCCACGAAATCAACCGCACCGAGATCGATCTCAACCCGTTCGATTCCTACGACCCAGGCGGCCGAAACATCCGCCTTGAAAGAGCGCGCGATCGCCGCGTCCAGACGCGACACGAGAACTTTTACCCCCAGCTTACCGGTCATCACTGTTGTCTGCAAAACAAGGCTCATATGGGTCAGCTAATCCTGCTCAAAAACAAATTGCGAATCACTTTTTTCATGGATGCGATTTGTCCGGTTGTAAACGTTCATAAGAGCCTTAGCGTCAACCAACCATGTTGCGCCAGCTCTACGTGCACGACTCTTTCGGAAGCCAGGCGGGCGCCGAGGCGAACCTCCTGATTACCGCGACCGAACTCAAAACGCGCGGTGCCAGCGTAGGTCTCTGGTCGCCTCCTGCCCCAGATGCCGCAGTCAACCAGTCGCTGATAGCACAACGGCTCACCCACGCCTTTAACCCAGCCTCCCTGCCTGCGGCCGGGCGCACCGTGGCTTCATCTCTCATAAAGCTGTTTTTACTCCAAACTGCACCATGAACGATCTCGAGGAATCACTGGTGCTCACCCTGCAGGCGCGCCTCTCCAGCGTCCACCCGGCAGTAAACCGCTTGCTCGCCTGGTCGCGTATCCAAGGCCTGCCAGAAGATACCCTCGCACGGATAGAGCTCCCCCTCGTCGAGGCCGTTAACAACGCCATCGAGCACGGATGCGCCGGCCTCACCTCCGCCGTCGTGCGCATATCCTCGCAAATCGACGCAGAGGGCTTGTTAGTCTCCGTGCGTGACCCGGGATGCTTCGCGCCAACCGCCAATTGGACTTTCCTGCCCAAAGACCCGATTGCAGAGGATGGCCGCGGTGGCTTTATCATCAATTCCAGCACCGACGGATGGGAGCACCAGAACGACCCCTCCGGGCACACCCTGCGCCTTCGCTGGCAAACCCGCGCAGCAGCCGGACACGGACTCGAAGCCGCCGCCAAACTGGAAACAACGATCGACCGCCTGACCGAGGATCTGGCCAACAGCTTCGAGACCCTGCTGGGGCTTTCGCACTTCGCTGGCCTGCTCGCCACCAGCGCCAACTTTGACCAGCTTCTTAGCAAGGTCCAAGATCGTCTCTGCACGATGCTGGGTTACAACCAGCTGCTCGTCCGTTTCATCGAGGGCGACAGGCTTGTGCTCCATGCCGTCGGTCCGGTGACAAAGATACCCTCGAGCCTTCCCCTGGATCGCGCCTGCGCCGAATGTGAATGCGCCCGCCGCCGCCGCCCCTTGGTCGGCAACCGCTCCTCTCTCGCCGCCGATGATCCACTCGCCGCCGTGGCCGAACATCTCTGCGTGCTCACCGTCGAGTTCGGCGGAAAATCCTTGGGCTCCATCACGGTCTTGCGCGGAGCCAGCTCACCCGCGTTCTCCGCCGGCGAGGTCGAACTACTCCAGGCCGTCGCCGACTTCGTGGGCATCGCCAAGGCCACCGACACCCTTTGGAAAGAACGGGACCAGCAGCTTCGCCTCGAGCAGGAGATTCAGGTCGCGGCCGGCATCCAGCGCTCCCTTCTGCCAGCGAGTTTTCCAACCCACACGCGCTGGTGGGTCCACGGCGAATGCCGTCCCGCCCGCGAGGTCGGCGGCGACTACTTCGACGTCGTCTCGCTGCCCGATGGCAGCCTCCTCCTCCTTATCGCTGACGTCATGGGCAAGGGCGTGCCCGCCGCGCTCCTGGCCGCCATGCTGCGCAGCTCACTCCGCGCCCTCGCCGCCGTCGAATCATCCCCCGCACTCATCCTCACCGGCATCAACCGGCAGCTTTTCGCCGACCTCGAAAATCTGGGTATGTTCATCACCGCCGTTCTCGCCGTCCTGCCCGCCGATCCGAAAACTTCACCTCATTTCGTCAACGCCGGCCATTGCCCGCCCGCCATCCTCAAACCCGACGGCTCCATCGTAGAGCCTTCCGGCGGCGAAGTCCCGCTCGGCATCCTGCCCGACACCGTTTATAATCCTCACGATCTGCCGCTAGCGAGCGGCGACCGCCTTTTCCTCTACACCGACGGCTGCTACGAAATACCCGGTGACGACGGTGAATTTCTCGGCGATAAACGCTTCGTTCGCTTCGCCTCTTCCCTGCTCCATCTCGCTCCGTCCGACATGGTCGCCGCTTTGCTCGACCCCGCCACCTTGGCACTCAACCCTGCCACGATCGCCGACGACCGCACTCTTCTTGTCGCCAACCTAAGCCCATGACAACGCGCACCATTCTCATAGTCGACGACGAGCCACATATGCTGCGCCTCGTGGCCTACGCGCTCAAATCCGTCAACGCCACCCTGCTCACCGCCAACAGCGGCCTCGACGCCCTCCAGATAATCCGCACGCAGCCCGTGGATCTCGCACTCTTCGACGTCCACATGAAGGATATTGACGGCCTCACCGCACTTAAGGAACTCCGCGCCGACCCCTCCCACCAAAACCTCCCCGTCATACTGCTCACCGGCGCCGGCGAGACCCACGTCGAGGAGCAGGGCCGCGCCCTCGGTGTGTATGCTTTTTTCCGCAAACCCTTCAGCCCCGCCCAACTCGCCGCCCGCGTGCGCGAGCTCCTCCCGCCCGCCAGCCCCGCCGCGTGACATCCGCCACTCTCACTCCGCTCGTTATCGGCATCGCCGGTGGCACCGCCTCCGGTAAAACCTGGCCCGCCCGTCACCGGCCGGACTAATCTCACTTTCCTATGCGCCTCGGGCCGCTCACCCTTTCCTCCAACTTGTTTTTGTCTCCGCTTGCGGGATACACAAATCTGCCCATGCGGCTGACCGTGCGCGAGCTGGGCGGACTCGGGCTGGCCACCACCGACCTCGTCAACGCCCGCTCGCTCCTGGAGCGCAACCGGGGCGCCCTGCGCCTCGTCGCCACCTCGCCCGAGGACAGACCCTGGTCCATCCAGCTCTTCGGGGCCGTGCCGGAGGAAATGCGCGACGCCGCCATCCTGTGCCAAGAGCTCGGCGCCCAGTCCATCGACATTAACATGGGCTGCCCCGTCAAAAAAGTGGTCAAGATCGGCGGCGGCTCCGCCATGATGACCGAGCTCGCCAAGACCACCGCCCTCGTGCGTGGCATGGTCGAGGCCGTGAAAATCCCCGTCACCGCCAAGATGCGCCTCGGCTGGGACGACCAGAACCTCACCGCGCCCGATCTCGCCGCCGCGCTGGAGGACGCAGGCGTCGCAGCCGTTTTTGTCCACGGCCGCACCCGGGCACAGGGCTTCGCCGGCCAGGTAAACCTCGCCGGCATCCGCGCCGTGGTGCAGGCCGTGAAGACCATCCCCGTCATAGGCAACGGCGATGTGACCACACCCGAGGCGGCCCGCCACATGATCGCCGAAACCGGCTGCACCGGCGTGAGCGTGGGACGCGGCGCGTTCTACGATCCGTGGATTTTCAAGCGCACCGACCACCTGCTGCGCACCGGTGAGCTCCTGCCTGAACCGACCCTCGAGGAACGTGTCCGTGTCATGCGACGGCACTTTGAACGCTATATCGAGTTCTACGGCGAGCACGACGGCGCGCGCCATTTTCGTCGCGTCGCGCCGTGGTATGCGCGCCGCTTCGGACCGGCCAAACCCTTTAAACACGCCATCCTCGGCATGGGTTCACGGGAGGATTTTGAACGCGCGCTCACTGAGTTTTTTGCCTGGCGCGCCCGTTTTTGCGACGAGCGGGGCGATTTGCTTCCCAAGTTTCAGCCCGAACCGCTGGTCGCCTCTTTCATGCGCGATGCGGACGACCCGGTCTTCACCCGTGACGCCATCCCCGTGCCAAAAGGTCCGGTGGAAAACTGGTGAGCCGAGCGTTAAACTCTCAATACTTCAGGCGCACTTGCGCACCGGACTCATCCTGCAGAATGAGGTGTTTGCGCCGCGCATCCACACCGACGAATTTCACCCCCATAACGGGTTCGATCACCTCACCTTGGCGAACCAAACGGCGATCAATCAAGGCCCGGGCGGGCACACCTTGATACACACCCGTTATTTTCAATTCATCGCTCCATTTCACGAATTCAGGACTCGGCTCTAGCGGCGAGCCATCAGACTGGGTGGCCGGACCACGATTGATAGTATCCGCAATTTCCACCGCCGCCCCACTTTTCGTGGGAAGTATAGCACTTTGATGGGCAGGAGATGGAGCAGGTGTCGTTGCATACGGCGAGGTTTCTTCGCCCTTCATCACCGCATCCATCTTCGCTTGATTTTTCTCGCGGGCCAAGTCCATCGCTTTTTGAGCCTTACCCACCGCCTCGCCGGGAAGTTCTGCCGCCGCATCCAGCTTAGCCTTCAAGGCGTTTACCGTATCGGTTGTGCCCCATGGATTCAAATAATAGAGAAGGCCACCGCCGCCCCCGACAAGCAAAAGTAAAAACAAGACGAGAACAACTCTGTTGCGTCGCGCCCGAGTTCGTTTTTTAACCCCTCCAAACTTCGCAGACGACAAGGCGTCGGCCTTTCCTGCGGTCGCCGCTCCGCCACGTGAGCTTAAAATCATCGGCGGCCGCGTGCCGATGGTCGCTTGAGCCGACTTGGACATCAACGGAACCAATGGAGGAGCGAGGCCGTTTTCGTCCACAGGCACGAAAATTGTGGGCAGCCCCTTCACGGGCATTGGAGGCGAGGAAAGAGCGCGAGGAGCGGCAGATCCCGCGGGAGCCCCACCCATCGGGAAAGGAACTCCGGCAGGTTGATCCATTGGCGGTAATGGCGGGACACTTGAAGACGGCTGAAGCCGGGTGCTCATCCTTAATTTAATCGGCAACGCTTCCGAATCGGGAGAGCCCGGTGCAGACGGAAGTGCTGCACTTGGGTCAGCTACCGGCGCAGAGGAAACCGCAGCCTCATGCTCCGTATCCTGTGGCTTGAAAGGTGCGTTTTGCGAAACTGCAGGGGATACGCCCAGACTACCCATCGGAACGGCCGACTGTTTGTATCGCAAAGGAATTACGGGCGATACCTCTGCCACCTCCTGCTCCCCAAACTTAGGTTCTTCAGCAGGCGGCGTGTCACCAAAAGGCGAAGCTGAAGGCAACAAAACCGGTTTGCGTCTCGGCGCTTCAGCGGTTGGCGATGCGGATGCTTCCTGGGCCGAAACCAGCGGCGTGGTCGATTGAGCGGGAGCCGTAGGCGCAGGTGCCGCCCTCCCTTCATCCTGGGCCGGAGTCACTGGTGAGGGAGCGCCGGAAGGCTGCGCATCCCCGCCTACCACAGGTTGACTGGGCACCGCCGCAACCTCGCGGAGGCGCTTCAAGCGCAATGGCGTAACTTCGGACTCGTCGCTCATTTTGAAGGATTATGGCAGATTATATACCTATTGCCAAAGCTTACTAAATAAAAAAAGCGGCGCCCCCAAAGGGGTGCGCCGCTTGAAACAATTTTAGCCGGTTACCCGGCATGCAATTGGTGTGACTTAGTAGCGACGATCGCCACGGTCGCCGCCGCCGAAGCCGCCACGGCCACCGCCGCCGCCGCCGAAGCCACGACCGCCACCGCCGCCGCCGCCGAAGCCGCGACCACCACCGCCGCCGCCGCCGCCGAAGGAGCGACCAGCGCCCTCTTCCTTGGGACGAGCCTCGTTGACGGTGAGAGCGCGGCCGCCGAGATCGGCACCGTTCAGCTTCTCAGCGGCTTCCTTGGCCTCATCGGCGGTGCCCATGGTGACGAACGCGAAGCCGCGGGGGCGACCGGTCATCTTGTCCATGGCGACATAGACGTCGGCGACGGAGCCGAACTGGCCGAAGGCGGAACGGATCTCGTCTTCGGTCGTCTTGAAGGATAGGTTACCAACATATAATTTAGCGTTGCTCATGATGTTTGATTCGTCGCTTACCCGTCTCTGCCAGTCCGTTCCCGACCATCGGGTTTCAAATCATCACTAGAGCTAACTCTTCTGACGACTCACCAGTTCCTGTCATCTTACGTATCGCTAACGATTGGCCCATCAACAACGCCATGCCCTCCCAACGCAAGCTTAATTTAGTTCGAGGCTTGCGCAAGCCGACCCAAACTCCTCGAAACACGCCCCCTGCTCAGGCCTCTCCCCAAAGCTCCCGCCGCGCCCTGCGATCGCGTTTACCGACCGGTTTTCCCGCCGCCCCGGCCTGGGCCTGTTCGCGACTGATTTCAGCCGCCCGCGCATAGACCTCCGGCGGAGTTTCATCGCGCATAAAGTCACTCAAACGCGCCGCCGCTTGCCTGCCGCGCGGCACGGCCAGCATGACCAGCTTCCGCGTCACCGCACCCACCCTCACTTCCACAATCTGCCCCGCACGCAAAGAATGAGCGGCCTTCGCCTCGCGGCCGTTCACTTGCACCCGCCCCGAACGGCAGGCTTCAGCGGCCATGGGCCGAGTCTTAAACACCCGAACCGTCCATAACCACTTGTCCAAACGCGCATCCTCGAGCGCATCGTTTGCATCTAACTGTTCCGCTTTTGCCATTAAAACAGCCTGTGCCTATATAAATGCCGTGCAACTACTCCCTCGATTCGCTTTTGCAGGCAAAGCGTTATAGTGTGCGGTGGTTGTCCAAGCCTTTTCCCATGTTTGTCGCTCTCTCTCGTTTTTTCCGCCGCCCGCCCGTTGCTGATGAAGCTGACATCGCCTTCATCCAACACCTCCACGTCGAGCACCCTCGCGAGCCCCGCAACCGTCGCTCCGAACTTATCCTCGCGATCGGTTGGCTCCTCGTCCTCATCAAATGCGTTGTCGTGTGGTGGGCGTGCCAGACTTACTCGGTCCCCATCCACCCCGGCTGGATCATAATTCCTACTTTGATCGGAGCCGCGCTTTGCACCGGTCTCTACTGGCGACGTTTTTGAGCTGCGTTTAATGGATAAATTAAAGCGCCCGTATTCATTGCTACGGCTTGCGCAACCAACCCGCCGGGCCTCACCTTGACCAAATGCCCGCCGTCCCAGGTCTCCGCAGCCCCTATGTCCGTGTCGGCCGTCTCGTCTACTTCGGTCGCATGCTGGATAAAATCCGCCTCCAGGCCGCCGGCAGGCTCCCAGCCGACTATGTCGCCAATCTCGGCGACTCAAAACCCACCGTTTTCGACGGTCGCATCTGCCGCTTTCTCCGCATCAATTTCGCTGATCTCACCGCCCGCACCCTCGCCGGAGGCAGCGACGCTGATATCCTGATCTGGGCCGAAATGCACGCCGGACTGCCTCCCCGCACCGACGAGGAATGCGAGATCTGGAACGCCTTCATCACCAAACGCGGCTGGCGCGATCTCGCCACCCCGCTCGTCCGCCAGCGCGCCGCCGAGTCCGGCCTGGCAGACCGCCCCATCGAGACGATGTTCGACTACATTGATTTCGATGAGGGTCGCGACCCCGTAACCACGCGGGCATGGGAACTCAAACCCACTGTCCTCCTCGTCATGGGCGTCTCCGGCAGCGGTAAATCCACCGTAGGCCGCGCCCTGGCCGCCGCCCTCAGCTGGGATTTCATCGACGCCGATGATTTTCACCCGCCTGCCAATCTCGCCAAAATGTCTGCCGGCGAGCCGCTCACCGATGCCGACCGCGCCCCCTGGCTGGACGCCATCCGTGAACGCATCGCCTCCACCCTCGCGGCCGACGCTCCGGCCGTCGTCGCCTGCTCAGCCCTGAAGCAATCCTACCGCGACCACCTCTTCGTCAACCGCCAGCGTATGAGATTGGTTTATTTGCGTGGCACACGTGATCAACTGGCCATCCGTCTTGCCAGCCGCTCCGGCCACTTCATGCCCGCCTCTCTGCTCGATACCCAGCTCACCGCACTGGAAGAACCCGCCGACGCCCTTGTCGCCTCCATCACCCCGACGGCGGCCGAACTTGTCGCGATGCTCCGCACCGATCTCGGTTTGTAATTAACCTTAGAGATCAACGGTAACACCCATGAAAATCGGCGTGGACGGCGGCGGCACCAAGACCGAGCTTATCCTGCTCGACGACAAGGGCGTCGTGCTCACGCACCACGTGGCCCCCGGCTGCAACCCCAACGTCTCGGGACCCGACGCCGCACGCCAGACCCTGCACGACGCCCTTTCCATCCTGCTCGCCAAGCTGCCCGCCACCATACCCGCATCGCCCATTACCCGCACCCTGCTCTGCATGGCGGGTGCTCCTGCCTTCTGGCGCGAAGTCGCCTCAGGCCTGCAAAGCCACGGCCGCGTCGATACCTTCGACGACTCCGTGCCCGTGCTGGAACTCGCCACGGCCGGCGCGCCCGGCATCGCCCTGCATGGCGGCACCGGCTCCTTCGTCGCCGCCCGCGCACCCGACGGCGCGCTCCACTACGCGGGCGGTCTGGGCTGGCGTTTTGGAGACCCTGGCAGCGGCTACGATCTCGGTCGCCGCACCATCTCCCGTGCCCTGCTCGAGCTCCAAGGCTGGCACCTGCCCACCCGGCTCACCACGCTCCTGCGTGATCACACCGGCCTTTCGGATTCCCGCGCCATCACCCGTTTCTTCTACCAGCACGCCGAGCCCAACCGCCAGATCGCCGCACTCGCCCCCGCCGTCCTGCGCCTTGCCGCGGAGGGAGATCCGGCCGCTCACCAAGTGCTGGTCGAGTCCTGCACCGACATATTAAGCCTCTCGGAGGCCGTGCTCACCAAACTTTTCGCAGGGTGGCACCTTGACCACATCCCCGCCGGCGTAAGCGGCCCCGTGCTTAGCCACCCGGCCGCTCTGGCAGCCATGCGAGGAAGGTCCTCGCTTACCCTGCGTCCCCTCCCCGAATCTCCCATCGAAGGCGTCCGACGTATGCTCACCCGCCTCTGATCCATCAACTGCAGCGCCATTGTCATGTTACCCACTTTAATCCGTTTGTTGTTTATAACCGTCCTCCTGCCTCTCGGTCTAAGCGCCGCCTTAGAATTATGGCCCAACCTCGATGGCGAAAAAACGGAGGCCGAACTCATCGCCCGCAAAGGCGACTATGTCTCGTTCAAAAAAACCGACGGCTCCCGCTACCTTTACCCCTATCAAAAACTCACCCCGGCCGACAAAACCCGGGTAGATGCCCTCGAGGGCGGCACTCCAGAAGCCAATGCCACCCCGAGCTCCGCCAAAGAATCCTCGTCCGCGAAATCTGGCACCGCTCCAGCCGCCTCAAACAAGTTTGCCCGTCAGCTTGCCGGTCAGCTTGTGGCCATTAAAGAGCAGTCTCTTTCTCCCGTTTCACCCAACCGTCTCGACGGCATAAAATTTTATGCCGTCTACTTCTCCGCCCAATGGGGCCCGCCTTGCAGGGCATTTACGCCTGAACTCGTCGCCTTTTACAAAAAAATCAAAGTCAGCCATCCCGAGTTCGAGTTGATCTTTGTGAGTGCGGATAGAGACGAGAAAGCCATGACCAATTACATGATCGAGACCGGCATGCCCTGGCTCGCCCTGCGCCAAGGCAATTCCATTCCCCGACCGGACTACGAAAACGGCATCCCCAACCTCGTATTCGTGGACGCCAACGGCAAAGACCTCTCGACCAGCTATACGTCAGGAGGCGAGTATGAGGGCCCCCACAAGGTGATGGAGGATATCCGCCAGCACTTCCACCTGTAACCGATTCTAGCGCAGACCTGGCGTCCCTTCGCCTTGGCGCAACCCATGCCCGCCGCAACATCCTCCCCAGTCCTCCCTCCCTCGATTCTCGAAGAGACCGACTGGCTGGCGCGCGCCCGCACCCACGAGGCGCGCGTTCGCGTCTGGACCGACCCCCACCAAGCCCGCGCCTCCCGAGGAGAAAAACACCCGGTCTACGACTTCCTGTTCGCCTACTATTCTTTCCGCCCCGCCTGGCTGCGCCGCTGGCACCCCGGAGCAGGAGTGGCTTTGACCGGCGATGCCGCCCGCACCTTCCTCGATGATCCTTCGTATCACGAAACTCCTTACGGCGTTACCCTCGATCCCGCCGCCTTTCCCGCCCGCCGCCGCGACTTTGTCGCCTGGCTACGCACTTTGCTCGCCGCCACCCGCGACCGGACACCCGCCTTCGGCTGCTTCGGCCTGCACGAGTGGGCGATGGTTTACCGCCAGACACCCGACGAGGTGCGGCACAATCAATACCCGCTGCGTTTCCCGCCCGACGAACTCGCCCGCATCGTAGAAAGCCAGCCCGTGCGTTGCTCGCACTTCGACGCCTTCCGCTTTTTTACCCCGCCGGCCCGGCCACTGAACAAACTCCAGCCCACCCGCGAAGCCGCCCCTGACTTCGAACAGCGCGGCTGCCTCCACGCCAACATGGATCTCTACAAGTGGGCCTTCAAACTCGCCCCGTTTACGCCCTCCGAGCTCGTCGCCGATTGCTTCGAGCTGGCCCGCGACATCCGCGAGCTCGATATGCGAGCCAGCCCCTACGACCTCGCCTCCCTCGGATTTCCGCCCGTCCGTATCGAGACCACAGAGGGCCGCGCCCACTACGAGCAACACCAGCGCGCCTTCGCCGCCCGGTCCGAACCCCTGCGCGCCCGCCTCCTCGCCGTCTGTGATCAGCTTATCTTCGCCTCCACGTGATACGCGTTGCCCGACGGACAAATGCCGATTTGATCAATCACAAGTATCCGCCATGCATACCTACTCCGACGAACCGGTTCTCATTAAAAATTCCCGCCGTTTCTCAACCAAACACTGGATCGCCATCATCCTGACTTTGGGTCTCGCCGGGGGCACCGTCTATATACCGATCAATAATACCATCATGGCCGAACGCGCCCATGACGCGAAACGCGGGGCGCACGGCGGATCGATCTACGCCATCACCGCCGGCGGCAAGCCCCACACGATCGAGCTGGCTTGGAACCAGAGTCGGTTTGCCCCGATTCTAGTTCCGCCGCCCTCACCCGGCACCACCTTGAAGTTAAACAGCCGGCATGGCACCGAAACCCTCAACTGGGACAACACCCTGAGTTGCTTCGGCCCCGCCGCGAAGGAAGTCGATGCGTTCACCCACTACCAACTCACGCTGGAGCTCAATGAGGGCGGCCGCACTCTCTGGCGCGACACCCTCTGGGCCTACGGCTACCAAGAGGCCCACGACCACTAGAACAGATAACTTCACCGTTCGCCGGCGTAAACTCCCGATACTCGAACGGTTCCCGGAACAGATCAATCCAAGCCCGGCGTTTGCGTGATCTCTCCTTTGCGCTCATATAGTCCCCCTCCACCGGCACCCTAGCAGCATGAACTCCCGAATCTACGAGTGCCACATCATGCACGCACGCCTCCACCCGAAGGCGCACCGATTCGGTTACAATCTCTTCATGCTCGCGCTCGATCTCGACGAACTGCCCGAGATCGCCCTACACCTCCGCGTGCTACGCATCAACGCGACCGGCATCCTCTCTTTCCGCGAACGCGACTACCTGCCGACCGACCGCCCCGCCCACAATCCCTCCCACGCGCCCAGCGCCCCCGCCCCGCTTCCAACCGCTTCCGCCACTCGGGCTCCGCTTAAAGCCCGCGTGCTCGACTACCTCGCCGCACACGGTGTCGCCACCCAGCCCGATGTCCGCGTAGTGCTCATCACTCTCCCGCGCGTCTTCGGCTATCAGTTCAACCCCGTATCGTTTTACTTCGTGTCCACCGCAGACGGGACTCCGCTCGCCAGCATCGCGGAAGTCACCAACACCTTTCGCGAAACCAAGCCCTTTCTCCTCGGCCCGGCCACCCTTGGCACCGCCGCCTCCGCCCCTGCCTTCCATCTGCGCATCCCCAAAAACTTCTACGTCTCTCCTTTCACCGACGTCGACGTCGCCTTCGATTTTCACCTGCGCCCCCCGGGGGATCGTCTCGCCCTGCAAATCGACGACTACATCGGATCGCGCCGCACCTTGCTCACCACCGTAAGCGGTCGACCCCGTGCTCTGCGCGACCGCACCCTGGCCTGGTTTGGGATTAAATACCCGTTCGTCACCCTGCAGGTCATCGCAGCCATTCACTGGCAGGCCTTGCGCCTTTACCTAAAAAACGTCCCTTGGTTCGCCAAAGCCGCCCGCCCCGCCGATCAACGCGACCTCTATCATCCGCACGCCTCTCTCACCGCCGACACCCGCCCATGAGTTCGCCCACTCCCGCACCCGCCGCCTCAAGCGATGCCTTCCTCACCGCCGCCGACGAATGCGGCCCTCTCTGCCGGCGGCTCGTGCTCCGTGCCTTCCGGAACATGCAGCTCGGACACCTGCGCATCACCCTGCCCGAGGGCCTGGTGGTGGAATACGGCTCTCACCCCGACGCCCTCGCACGACGCCTGCCCCTCGGCCTCTCCAGCGAAGCGCACATTCGCGTCAAACGCCCCGCCTTTTTCCGCAAATGTCTCCTCGCAGGCGATATCGGCTTCGCCGAAAGCTACCTCGACGGCGATTGGGAAACCCCTGATCTGGCCAGCCTGATCGCCTGGTTCATCCTCAACGTCGAACATGCCCCCACCCTTTCGGGCTCCGTCCGAAAAACCGGCCAGACTTTATTCATCAACGCCCTCCGCTTCGCCAACCGAATCGGCCATCTCCTGCGCCCCAACTCCCGCGCCACCGCCCGTCGCAACATCGCCGAGCACTACGATCTCTCCAACGATTTCTTCCAGCTCTTCCTCGACCCTTCGATGATGTATTCCAGCGCCCGCTGGCCCGCCCACGCCGCCGACCTTTCCCTCGAGGCCGCCCAGCGGGAGAAAAACGACGCCCTTTGCCGCTCCCTCCGCCTCGCCTCCTCCGACCATGTGCTCGAGATCGGCTCCGGCTGGGGCGGCTGGAGTATCCAGGCTGCCACGACCTACGGCTGCCGCGTCACCACCCTCACCATCTCTCGCCAGCAATACGATCTCGCCATCGCCCGCGTCGCCGCCGCCGGCGTGGCCCACCTCGTCGAGGTGAAGTTCTGCGACTACCGCGACATCACCGGCACCTTCGATAAAATCGTCTCCATCGAGATGATGGAGGCCCTCGGCCACTCCTACCTGCCCGCCTATTGCGACGTCCTTGCCGCCCGCCTCAAACCCGACGGCCTGCTCGCCCTGCAATTCATCACCTGCCCCGACGAGCGCTACGCCTCCTTCCGCCAGGGCGTGGACTTTATCCAGAAACACATCTTTCCCGGCTCCCTCCTGCTCTCCCTGAATCGCGTCAACCAGCAGCTCGCCCGCGCCGGCGGCTTTACCCTTCACCACCTGGAGGACTTCGGCCAGGACTACGCCCGCACCCTGCGCCTCTGGCACGACACCTTCCGCGCCCAGCGCGAAGCCGTGCTCGCCCTCGGCTTTGACGAGCGCTTCCTGCGCAAATGGAGCTACTACCTCGCCTACTGCGAGGCCGCCTTCGCCATGCGCAACATCTCGGTCGTGCAGACCCTCCACACCCGCGCCAACAACGTCGCATTCTGAACGCTGTCCGACCGGTCTTCGCCCAGTCAGGCAGCCGCCAGTGTCAGGCTCTTTAATCCATGTCCGCCCTTCGTCTCTGGTTTTCCTTCGTGCTGCTCGCCATGCTCGGCGTGATCGGCTGGGCCAGCTCCCGCTGCGCCCTCTTTGATATCCCGCGCGAGGTGCTCACCCATCCGTGGTTCATCGCGACCTTGCTCGATGCCTACTTCGCCTTCATCGCCTTTTGGGTATGGGTCGCCTGGAAAGAGGGCACTATTGCCGCCCGGGTGCTGTGGCTGACCACCCTCCTGCTCTGGGGAAATCCCGCCGTCGCCGGCTACATGCTGCTCGAACTCGCCCGCGTGAAGCGCGACCAGGGCGGGCTGGACGCCGTCTTCACCGTCAGGCGCCCCGGCCGCGCACGACTGCCGGCGATTCTCACGTTACTAGGCATTGCGGTCTATGCACTGGGGGCCAAATCCTTCCTCTTTGCCTAAATCAGCCGCGCCTTGAACAACAACGCCCCCGCTCCGCTTTCGCCTCCCGCTTCCCCACCTCGCCGGGGTTTCTGGCAACGTCGTGTGCGCGATCCACTCATTGCCCTGATGACCCACGGGACCAGCCCGGAGAAACTCGCCACCGGCATAGCCTGGTCGGTCGTGTGTTCGCTGTGCCCCTTTTTCGGCGTCACCACCGGCCTCAACGCCGCCGTCGCACTCTGGCGCAAACTCAACCAGCCGCTCATGCAGGCGCTCAACTACACCCTTAGTCCGGTGCATTTGATCATGATCCTGGTCTACGTGCGCACCGGCGAGTGGATCTGGAACGCCACCCAAGACCACTTCTCCCTGGTGGACATGTTCCGCTCCTTCAAAGAGCTCTCTTTTGGCGATTTTCTAAATAAATTCGCCTGGGCCGGCCTCCACGCCTTCACCGCCTGGGCCCTCACCGCGCCTCTGCTTTTCGCGATCGCCTACTTTCCCGCTCGCGCCGCCCTCCGCCGGCTCGCCCACCTGTTGCCGCCCGAAAAAGACGTCGCCAGCTGACCCTCGCCGTATCCGCCTCATTGTTTACCCTATCATCCCAGATGGGGCAAAGCGGGTTTGTGCAAATCTCGCCGCTCGCTTGATTAACACCTACCCGCCGTCCCCGGGCCGCGCCTAGACGACCCACCCCTACCCCGCCCATGACTGCCCGCCCCTCCCGGTTCGGCCCGCACTTTGCGTTCTCCGTCGCACTTGCCCTGCTCGCTTGCCTGCCCGCCTCCGCCACCCTCACTCAACGCTGGTCGTTCAACAACAACACCAGCATAGCCCCGTCCGGCACCACCCTCGCTGATTCGGTAAGCGGCACGCTCGCCACGGTGCGCGGCAACGGCGCCAGCTTGAACGGCTCGGCCATTGTCCTGCCCGGCACCACCAACGGCAACCAGACCGCCGCCGCCGTCTCCGCCTACCTCGACCTGCCCAACGGTTTCATTTCTTCCCGCACCCACCTGACGGTCGAGATCTGGGCCACGCCCGTCACCGTCAAGGCCTGGCAGCGTCTCTTCGATTTCGGCAACATGGCCGGCGCGGGCGACGGACTGGGCGCCACCGGCGAATGGACCGGTGGCCTCACCACCGCTCCCGGCACGACCACCGCGTCGGACGAGTTTGCCCTCACCCTGGCCGTCAACAGCGATCTCAACACCCACCGCCTCTACGGCCGGCTCAACTACGCCGCGCCGAGCACGGGCAATTACTACGTCGAGTCCACCCAGGCCACCACCGCCGGCCAGCGCTACCACTACGTCGTCACGTTTGAAAACGGCGTGGGCACCTACGGCAGCGCCGGCGCGCGCGAGACTTGGTATCGCAACGGCATACAGGTCGGCACCGTCGACGTGCCTTGGCAGCTCAGCCAGCTCAACGACGTCAATAACTGGATCGGCCGCTCCCAGTTCTCCGGCGATAATCTCTCCAACGCCTCCTTCGACGAGATCCGTCTCTACAACCATGTCCTGAGCGTCGCCGAAATCTCCGCCAACTTCGCCGCCGGCCCCGATAGCATAGTCACCCCGCCCGCGCCCGTCACAGCCCCCACCCCGGATCACCGCTGGATCTTTAACCAACAGGCCGATTCCACGGTCGATTCCGGCCTGGCTTTCGCCGACAATATCGGCGGCCTGGTCGCTACCTTGCGTGGCAACGGAGCCACCCTCACCGGCACCGCCCTGCGCCTGCCGGGCACCACCGATGGCAACCAAACCGCCGCCACCATCTCCGCCTACCTCGACCTGCCCAACGGCATTATCTCCGCCCAACCAAGCCTTACCTTCGAGGCCTGGGTCACGCCGCTCTCCTCCAAGAATTGGCAGCGGCTCTTCGATTTCGGCCGCTGCGCCACCACCTCAGGCGCCGGTGCGGCCACCGGCGAGATCATCGACGGCCCCTCCATCCCCGGAGGCACCGGCGGCTACGACAACATCGGCCTCACCCTCAACACCGGCACCGATCTCAACAGCCAGCAACTCGAGGGCCAATACGATGGCAACGCCCCCCTCTACTCCAGCACCACCGCCGCCACCGCCGCCGGCACGGAATACCACTTCGTGTTCGTGATCGAGGACGGCGCCGGCACCTACGGAGCCGGCGGCTGCCAGGTGCGCTGGTATCGCAACGGCGCCCTGCAAAACTCCATGGATTTGCCCTTCCACACTGCGGGCATGGAGGACGTCAACAACTGGATCGGCCGCTCCCTCTATTCAGGCGACTCCAACTCCAACTTCACCCTGAACGAGCTGCGCCTCTACCGCCGCGCCCTCTCCGCCGGGCAGGTCGTCGCCAGCTACAACGCCGGAGCCGATCCGGGCGCAGGCGCACCCGAACCCCTTCCGCCCGCACCGCCCCCCGATAATCGCTGGTCCTTCAACGCCGCCTCCGGCGCAGCCGCCTCCGGCACCGCGTTGGTCGATACTTCCGCCCGCGAGACCATCACGGTGCGCGGCACTGGTGCCACCTTCAGCGGCACCGCCCTCGTGCTCCCCGGCACCACCAACGGCAACCAGACCGCCGCCGCCATCTCCGCCTACCTCGACCTTCGCAACGGCTTCATCTCCGAACATCCCAGCCTCACCCTCGAGGCCTGGATCACCCCGCTGTCCTCCAAAAACTGGCAGCGCCTCTTCGATTTCGGCAACTGCACCCTTACCAGCGGCAACGGCGCGGCCACCGGCGAGATCATCGATGGAGCCGCCGCCCCGGGCGGCTTTGTGGCCAACGACAACCTGTTCCTTTCCCTCAACGTCAACAACACCCTCGGCTCCCACCGCCTCGCCGCCAAACTCGACGCCGCTGGCGAAACCGGCCTCAACACCGACCTTTCCTCCACCACCGTCGCCGGCACCGAGTATCACTACGTGCTCACGGTCGAGGACCAGGCCGGCGCCTACGGCGCCGCCGGCTGCCGCGTGCGCTGGTTCCGCAATGGCGAACTCCAGGGCTCGACCGACCTGGCTTACCACCTCTCGGACCTCACCGACGTCAACAACTGGATCGGCCGCTCCCAATGGGCCGCCGACAGCAACTCCAACCTCGCCCTCAACGAACTGCGTTTCTACCCCCGCGCCCTCTCGACCCCCGAGGTCGTCAGCAGCTACCAGGCGGGCGCCAACGCCGCCTTCGCCGCCCCGCTCGCCAACGCCGACACCGCCCTCATCCAGCCCGCCCAAAAAGTCCTCGTCGACGTGCTCGCCAACGACACCGGCGCCCCCATCCCCGCCACCCTCCAGCTCGTCACCCCGCCAGCCACCGGCACCGCCACTATCAAGGGCGGTAAAATACTCTACGCCCACTCCGGCTCCTCCGCCGCTCCGGTCACCTTCACTTACCGCGTGGGCAACGTCAGCGGCTCCACCGCCACCGGCACCGTCACGATCAATTTCGCCACCGCGCTCCGCATCACCAACCCGGCCGTCGCCATGCCCGTCGCGCCGCCCGCGACTTTTTACCAGGTCGTGGACGCCCTTCCGGGCGTGACTTTCAACGAACCGGTCGGCCTGAGCACCCAGCCGGGCAACACCCGCCGCCTCTACGTCCTCGAGCGCATGGCCAAAATCCAGCTCGTGCCCGATGTCACCGCCTCCGCCCCGGCCAAAAAACTCTTCCTCGACCTCCAGCTCGCCATCGCCGGCCGCACCCCGGCCGAGACCATCGAGAACGGCGCCAACTACGAAAACGGCCTCCTCGGCCTCGCCTTCCACCCGCAGTATTCGACCAACCGATACTTCTACGCCGCCTACACCGTCCGCATCGGCGGGGGTTCCTATTACGAACGCATCTCCCGCTTCCGCGCCAGCGCGACCGATCCCGACGTCGCCGACCCCGCCTCCGAGCTCATCCTCCTCCAGCAACTCGACGAGGGCGCCAACCACAACGGCGGCGACCTCCACTTCGGCCCCGACGGCTACCTCTACTACGCCGCCGGCGACGAGGAGAACCCCAACGACTTCCGCCAGAACAGCCAGCGCCTGGACAAGGATTTCCACGCCGGTATCTTCCGTTTCGACGTCGATAAAAAGCCCGGCAACCTCGAGCCCTCCGCCCACCCGGCCATCCCCACCGACGCCGGCCTCGCCCGCTTCTCCGTGCCGGTCGACAATCCCTTCGTGCCCGTCGCCAAAGGCGGCTCTTGGGACGGCGTCTGGAACGGCGTGCCCATCACCGACGCCGCCAAGCTCCGCATGGAATACTGGGCCGTGGGCCTGCGCCACCCGTGGCGTTTCTCCTTCGACCCCCTCACCGGCCAGCTCTGGGGCGGCGACGTCGGCCAGAACACCTACGAGGAGATCAACCTCATCGTGAAAGGCGGCAACTACGGCTGGGTCTGGCGCGAGGGCCTCAGCGACACCACCTTCGCGACCAATCCCACCCGCCCCGCCGCCTTCACCTCCCTCGATCCGGTCTGGGTTTACCCCCACACCTCCATCGCCGGCGCCGATCCGCTTTTCGCCGGCAACTCCGTCGTCGGTGGCGTTGTTTACCGGGGCTCGCGCTTCCCCGCCCTCTACGGCCACTACATCTTCTGCGATTCCGTCTCCGGCCACATCTGGCAGCGCGATCCCTCCACCGGCGGCGTCACCCGCATCACCGGCGTGCCCGGCGTCTATGGCGGCCTCGTCTCCATGGGCGTAGATCCGTCCAATCAGGACGTGCTCTTCGCCGACTACCTGAACAGCCGCATCATCCGGCTCACCACCGGCACCGTCTCCAGCACCTTCCCCGCCACCCTCAGCGCCACCGGCCTGTTCGCCGATCTCACCGACCTCTCGCCCAGCCCCGGCCTCATCCCCTACGAACCCAACCTCACCTTCTGGAGCGACTACGCGGTCAAGCGCCGCTGGTTTACCATTCCCTCCTCCTCCGGCCAGATGACCTGGCAGCGCGATGCCAACTGGACCTACCCCGCCGGCATGGTCTTGGTGAAGCACTTCGACATCGATCTTACCCGGGGCAACGCCGCCACCCGCCGCCGCCTCGAAACCCGCGTCCTCGTCAAAGGCGACACCGGCTTCTACGGCGTCAGCTACCGCTGGAACGACGCCCAAACCGAGGCCTCCCTCGTGCCCGACGAGGGCGCCGAGTTCGACTTCACCGTCACCGAAAACGGCGTTCCCCGCACCCAGCACTGGACCATCCCCGGCCGCACCAGCTGCCTCACCTGCCACACCCCGCAATCCGGCGGCCCCCTCTCCTTCAACACCCGCCAGCTCAACCGCGACAACGTCATCCACGGATACTCCGGCAACCAGCTCTCCACCCTCGCCGCCGCCGGCTACTTCGCCAACCCCGTCACCGATCCCAAGATCCTCCCGCGCCACGTCCGTCCCGACGAGACGCTCTACTCCGCCGAGGCCCGCGCCCGCTCCTACCTCGCGGTCAACTGCGCCTACTGCCACCGCTCCGACGGCACCGTCTCCGGCGCCTTCTGGGACGGCCGCCCCCAGCTCACCCTCGCCCAGACCAACCTGATCAACGGCCCCGCCACCAACAACGGCGGCAACCCGGCCAACCGCCTCGTCGTCCCCGGCGATCTCACCCACTCCATCGTCTACAACCGCGTCTCGGCGCAAAACGGCTTCACCCGCATGCCTCCGCTCGCCACCTCCGAGCTCGATCCCGCCGGCATCGCCCTCCTCGCCGAGTGGATCGCCGCCGTTGGCGCCCGCCCCGGCTACGCCACTTGGCGCGCCGCCACCTTCGGTGACGCCACCTCGCTCAACGGGGCCGAAACCGCCGACCCCGACGGCGACGGCCTGAACAACCGCGCCGAGTTCATCGCCTTCACCGATCCGCTCGACAGCGCCAGCACCCTCCGCGTCACCCTCGCCCCCGCCGCCGGCGGCACCGCCCTCACCGTCTCCTTCACCCTCCCGCCCGACCGGCTCTGGATGATCGAGGCCTCCACCGACCTGGTCTCCTGGGCCCCCTGGAGCGTGAACGGCGCCGACGGCCTGCCCCGCGCCGCCACCACCTTGATCCAGCTCACCACCACCCTGCCCTCGGCCGAGGCCCCGCGCCTCTTTTTCCGCCTCCAGCTCACGGAGCCCTGAGTGGCCTCGGCTCTCTCATCCCGCGATCACCGGGCTGATACTATAGCTCAAGCCATCAGGCTTCTTAATGTATGCCATGATGTTTCATTCTGTTGATCTATCGTCCTAAATAATTTCCTGTATCCGATTTTTGAATATAATTTATATTTCATAAGTTACTTTAAATAAACGATTAAAATTCGTTACGTAATCGTTATTAGGCCAAAGACTCCGTCCCATTCGGGGCGCTAAAATCAATTGCCGCCGGGGGTCGAGTGATTACGCCTAGTCACCCTGTTACTCTGTTTCCTCCGAGTCAGATTCAGCTTACCCGGCTGGTTTTGACCCGTTTCACCCCGCCCCACCCCTAAATCCACCCTACTGCCTCAGGCAGGAAGCGTTCCTGCGCGGACCTCCGGCCATGCCACGCCCATAATACTAGTTTTCCATCCCATGAATACCCAGTTAAACACCCCTCCGCCTCGCGCCGCCTGGCGCTCCGCGACCCGGACACGGATCGCTCGATCCGCCTCCTTCCTCAGTCAAATCGCCTCCGCCAAACTCGCGGGAGCGATTCTCCTCTTGGCCGGCCTCGGCGCCACCGCTCACGCCGCCGTTGCCACTTGGGACGCCGGCGCCGGCACTCAGGATTGGAACACCGCCGCCAACTGGAGCGGTGACACCTTTCCCTCCGGCAATTGGCCCGACGGCGTCACCACGATCAACACCTCCACGGGGCTCTATCCCGTCATCACTGCCAACTCCGCCTTCACGCCCTCCGACATACTGATCGGCACCGGCGTCGGCGCCACCGGCCGCCTCGATCAGAACGCAGGCATCGCCGGCAGCGGCCCGGGCAACTGGCTCATCATCGGCCCGGACGGCGGCAGCGGCGTCTTCAACATCAGCGGCGGCACCTTCAACGCCCGCGAAGTTCACATGGCCCGCTCCGGCGGCAACGGTAACGCCAGCGTCACCGTCTCAGGCACCGGCGTGCTCAACAGCACCGTCGGGGGCGTCGTGGTCGCCGATGGCACCGGCGGCAGCGCCACCGCCGTGGGCACCTTGAACGTGGATGCAGGCGGCACCGTGAACTCGGAGGGCGACCTGCTCGTCGCCTTCGCCGGCGGACCCAACACCCTCGGCACCGTCAACATCGCCGCCGGCGCGACCGTCAACGTCGCGTCCACGACCAAACGCTGGTTCATCATGAACCAATGGGACAACACCAAAGGCGTGGTGAACGTCAACGGCGGCACCATCAACCTCAATGCCAACACTGACCTGCGCTTCAGCGTCGGCTCGTGGGGACCCGGCGCCTCGAACGGCCCCAGCACCCTCACCCTGAACTCCGGCGCCATCAACGGCGGAGCCGCCGCCGTGGTCGACTTGAACAATAACGCCGACCGCGCCGTCACCAACACCCTCAACCTCAACGGCGGCACCCTGACCATCAGCCAGATCATCAGCGGCAAGACCAACGGCGCCCGCGTGGTCAACTTCAACGGCGGCACCCTGAAGGCCTCCGCCACCAGCGCCGCCTTCCTCAGCGCCACCGCCGCCAGCACCGCTAACGTCAAATCCGGCGGAGCCATTTTCAACTCCAACGGCTTCAACATCACCGTCGCCAAGGCCCTCACCGCCGACGCCACCTCCACCGGCGGCGGCCTCACCAAACTCGGCACCGGCACCCTCACTCTCTCCGGCGTCAACACCTACACCGGCAACACCACCGTATCCGACGGCGGCCTGACCCTCCCCGACAACGCCTCGCTGAAATTCGTCATCGGCGCCAACGGCGTGAACAGCAAGCTCACCGGCGCCACCGCCGGAGCGATCGCCCTCGACGGTGATTTCGACATCGATGTCACCTCTGCCGGCACCACCCTCGGCAACTCGTGGCAAATCGTGGAGAGCGCCCTGAGCAAGACCTACGGCGCCACCTTCACCGTCACCGGCTTCACCCTCACCGACGGCAAGTGGATCAAGCCCGCCAACGGCGCCTTCTACAGCTTCGACACCGCCACCAGCGTGCTGAGCGTCATCGCAGATCCGGCCATCGTCTTCCCTCCGCCCACCGCCAACGCCGGCGCCGCCCGCACCAGCTACGCCATCGGCTCCGACTTCGCCCTAAGCGTCTCCGCTTCAGGCACCGGCACCCTGACCTATCAATGGTTTTTCCAGGCGACCGCAGGCGCCTCCCCTTCGGCCATCGGCGGTGCGACCAGCACCACTTACGCCATCACGGGCGCAACATCAGGCACAGGCGGCATTTACTCGGTCGTAGTCACCGATAGCGCCGCCCCCTCGACGCCCACGACCGTCACATTCGCGGCCATCTCCGTGCTCCCCGGTTCCGACTTCACCCTCGCCTACTACCGCTTCGAGGACGGAGTCAGCGACGCCTTGATCACCACCACCTCCGACTCCATCCCCGGTGGCGATAACATGACCGTGCTCGGCACGCCCAACTACGCGGCGGACAGCCTTCCCTACACCAAGGTCCCGCGCACCGGCGCCACCAACACCCTCGGCGCCAACTTCCCCGCTTCGGGCAACAACGGCCTCATCGCCCCGACCAACGGCGCACTCGCCGCCGCCGAGATGCTCGACTTCACCGTCGAAGCCTTCGTCCGCCTCGACAGCCTCGCCGGCTGGCAGACCATCGTCGGCCGCGACGACAGCGGCAACCCCGGCCAGGGCGCGGCTGGACAGGGCTTGTTCTACCTCTCGAAAGCAAACAACGGCGGCTTCCGCGTCGAGCTCATCAACAAGAGCAATATCAATATCCAGGTGAACAGCTCCTTCGTGCCCACCACGGGCACCTGGTATCACGTCGCCGCCGTGGGTGATGCCGCCAAGGGCACCCTCACCCTTTACGTGAACGGCAACTCCGTGGGCTCCGCCAACGGCTTCAACGGCCTGTTCGTTCCCTCCGTCGGTTCCGACACCCCCTGGACCCTCGGCCGCGGCGACTACGCCGCCGCTGACGTGGACTTCCTGCGCGGCGACTTGGATGAAGTTCGCTTCAGCCGTGCCGCCCTCCCTCCCAGCCAGTTCCTCGCCGCGACCGACGCCGGCACCCTCCTTCCTCCCGTCGTCAGCGTAGCCCCCGTCAGCCAGACCCTCCGCACCGGCGACTCGGTCACCCTCAGCGTGACCGCCACCGGCACCAGCACCAACCTGACCTACGAGTGGTATAAGAACAGCGTCCTGATCGCAGGTCAGTCCACCTCGAGTCTGGCCCTGAACAGCGTCACCACCGCCGAAGATGCCACCTACAGCGTGAAGATCAGCGATCCGATCGGAGCGAACCTCGGCGTGGACGTCTCGACCACCTCTTCGGCCGTAGTCCGCGTGCTCGACGTCTCCACCAGCGCCCGCGCCATCGGCCTGAACTTCGTCGGCACCAGCAACGGCAGCAACTGGTCCGTCCAGATCGCGAGCTTGGCCGCCGGCACCTCCGCCGGCTTCATCCCCGCCGCCAACTGGAACAACTCCGGCACCGGTGTGGCCACCCAGACCGCCCCGCTCACGCTGGTCGAACGCAGCGGCGCTGCTCCATCCTACGCCACCGCCGTCTGGTCCTCGGCCAACACCTGGTCGGCCCGCATCGGCACCGGTGATCCAACCCTCGGCGAAAAGACCGCCGACGCCAGCCTGCTCCACGGCTACATCGAGTCCCGCACCACCAGCGGTGCCACGGTCTCGGTGGCCAACATCCCCTACGGCACCTACGACGTTTACGTCTACGTCGCCGGCGGCATCATCGGCAACGTCGGCTCGCTCTCCATCGACCGCGCCGGCAGCTCCACCTACTACTACAAGGTGCTCCAGCACGATAGCTACGTGCCCGCAACCACGCCCTCCAGCGGCAGCCCCTACTCCCTGCCCTTCATGATCGGCGACGCCACCACCCGCGCGGCCGCGCTCACCGCCCCCGCCGCCACCTTCGTGCGTTTCACCGGCCTCTCCGGCTCTGATCTCACGATCGCGGCGATCGACTCCGTGCTCAACGCCAACGCCGGCGGCATCGCCGCCATCCAGATCGTCGACACCACCGCGGTCGGCACGCCCTATCCCCCCACCGTCACCGCTGCGCCCAGCTCACTGCTGCGCGCCGGCGGCGCCTCCGCCACGCTCTCCGTCTCGGCGGTGAGCAACAACGCCGGCGGCGGCCTCTCCTACCAGTGGCAAAAGGACAGCGTGAACATCGGCGGCCAGACCTCCGCCAGCCTGGCGCTCGCCAGCCTCACCAGCGCGGACACGGGCAACTACAGCGTTGTCGTCACCGACACCTCCGGCCTCGGTGCCACCAGCACCAGCCGCTCCGCCTCGCTTGTCGTCGTGGACGCCACTCGCTCGCTGCTCATCAACGGCGACCTTAACACCGCCACCAGCCCGACCCATGTCGGCGACGGTCTGCTCCGTGCCGACGGCACGGTGGCCGCCCCCTCGCTGCCAGAAAGCACCACGGTCTGGAACGGCATCCTCGGCGGCGCCGGCACCGCCACCCGCACCCTCGCGAAGGAGTCCACCGGCCTCAACCTCTCCGGCGTCACCTTCACCTACGCCAACGCCAGCGGCGTCGAGGATAACACCGCCTTGGGCAACATCCTAGGCACGACCGGGGAAGCACTCGAGCGCGACTACCTCTACGCCAACGCCGGCAGCACCACCCCGATGACCGGCACGGTCAGCGGTCTGCAAGCCCTCGCCGGTAAACAGGTCACCCTCTATGTTTACTCCATCGGCAAGACCACCAAGACTTGGACCGCGGTAAGCACCGCCACGGTGAACGACACGGCGAATGTGACCCTGGCCACCGCCAACAACTACCTCGCCAGCCCCTCCGCCTCGACGTCTGTCTTTGGCTTCGGAGGCAGCGATGACGCCGGCCGCAACATCGAGTTTAACAACCCGGTCTACACCGGCGGCCTCGCCACCGGCTATGTCGCCTTCACCGGCATGGTCGCCGCCGACGGCACCATCGGCTGGTCTATCCTGCCCGACACCAGCACAGGCGGCGGCGGCCTCGCTCCGTTGGTCGGCTTCCAGCTGCTCGTCACCGGCACCGACATCGCCCCTGCGGTTCCCGCCGGCCTCGGCGCGACCCCTGGCAATAACAGTGTCGCTCTCTCCTGGTCCGCCGCCAGCGGCGCAGCCACCTACACCGTCAAGCGCTCCGACACCGAGGCTGGCACCTACGCCACCCTCAGCGCCGGTTCCATCACGGGAACGACCTACACCGACAACACCGCGTTGAACGGCTCCACCTACTACTACGTCGTGGCCGCCGCCAACAGCGCAGCCCAGAGCGCCGACTCCGCCCCCGTCTCAGCCACCCTGGTCTCCAGCCTCACCGCCCTGCAAACCTGGCGCCAGAGCAACTTCGGCACCACCGTGGATAGCGGCAACACCGCCAACTCCGCAGACCCGGACGGCGACGGTCTGGCCAACCTGCTCGAATACGCCCTCGGCTCCGACCCGGCCTCGGCCAACACCTCGCCTGCCACGGCGGGCACCTCCGGCGCGTTCCTCACCCTCGGCTTCACGCCGGTGGCGGACGCCTCCCTGAGCTACGAGATCGAGGCCAGCTCCGACCTCGCGGGCTCCTGGACTACCGCCCAGAGCTACGGTGCCTTCAACAGCACCGCGCCGGTTACCTACACTGACTCGGTTACACTCAGCAACGGCACCCGCCGCTTCCTCCGCCTGAAGGTCACCCTCGCGCCCTAAGCGCCTCTCATCCACGGCACCGCGCCAATAAAGCGCGGTGCCGTGGATCCCTTTTTTAAAAGTCCCACCACCATGAAAACCCGCTCCCGCGCCTTCACCTTGATCGAACTGCTCACGGTCATAGCCATCATCGGCATCCTCGCCGCGATTCTCATTCCCACCGTCGGTAAGGTGCGAGAGCAGGCCAAGCGCTCCCGGTGCATGA
Organism: Verrucomicrobia bacterium IMCC26134; assembly: GCA_000972765.1. Lineage (GTDB taxonomy): Bacteria > Verrucomicrobiota > Verrucomicrobiia > Opitutales > Opitutaceae > IMCC26134_A. Next base: position 3,551,404 of record CP011265.1, read on the forward strand.
GCAATGTGCGCCAGCTCAGCCTCGCCCTGATCAACGGCGCCAACAGCGCCAAAGGTCAGTATTTCCCGAGCAACCTCGGCGGAACATGGGCGTGGGACATCGCTAACAGCATATCAACCGAACTGGTGAACACCGCCGGCCGCGAGGTGCTTTTCTGCCCCTCCTCGAACATGTTGGACAACTACAGCATCGAGACGCTTTACGATTACGAGGGCCGGAAATTCACCGTCAGCAGTTACATCATACTTGTAACCGGAACCCAGCAGGTGGCCGCCCAGTATTTGAGCAGTCGATTCCAGGACAGCTACCCGGTCACCATCGGCCCCACCACGGTCTCGCTCGCCCCGAGCCGCCGCCCGCTGGTGGTCGACGCGGTCATTTCCAACGGTAACGACTTCGCCAACGTCACCGGCGGCCTGGCTAACAACGTCAGCAACCACATGGACTCGAGCCGTAAGTTCCCCGCCGGCGCCCATACCGGCTACGTGGACGGGCACGTCAAATGGCGCGCCTTCAAACAGGTCACGCTCGCCACCATGTCCGACCCCGATGTCTTCACCATGAAGACCGCCAACACCCCGAACTTCTGGTTCTAGCGCACCTCTGGTTCGACGGATACTACCGGCCGCGCCCCCTCAGGGGCGCGGCCTTTTTCATGTCCTGCAACCAAAGCTCGCCCTCGTTTAAACGAGGAAACCCGGGAGAAAATGCAACAATCCGTCGACGCCGCCAGCAAGCTGACTTAACTGCAGGGCCATGCATCCGCTCTTACTCGCCGCCGTCGCCCTAGCCGCCTGCTGCGCCGTGTTCGCCGCGTTTTTCCGCGTCGCCCGCCGGCTCGATAACTACGGCGTCGTCGACATTGTCTGGAGCTATGCCTTCGGCCTCGTAGCTCTGCTCTACGCCGTTTTAGCCACCGGTTGGGCTCCGCGTCGCTGGCTGGTCGCCGCCTTGATCACCGCGTGGAGCCTCCGTCTCGGCACCTACCTCTACCATCGCGTCATGGGCCACCACCCCGAAGAAGACGGCCGCTACAAGGAAATGCGCACCCGCTGGGCCGCCAACTTCGCCTGGGAAATGTTTAAGTTCTACCAACTACAGGCCGTATCCGTCGTCATCCTCTCCGCGCCCTTCCTGCTCGCCCTCGGCCGCCCCGAAAACGCCTTCACTCCCCTCGACCAGGCCGCCCTCGCGCTCTTTGTCCTTTCGCTCCTAGGTGAAACCCTCGCCGACGCCCAGCTCGCCGCCTTCAAAAGGAACCCGGCCAACAAGGGTAAAGTCTGTGACCGCGGACTGTGGTCCGTCAGCCGCCACCCCAACTACTTCTTCGTGTGGCTGACCTGGGTGAGTTTTGCCCTCTTCGCCCTCCCCGCCACCTGGGGCTGGCTGGGCCTCATCGCCCCCGCCGCCATCCTCTATCTTCTCCTTTTCGTCACCGGCATCCCCCTCACCGAGGAACAATCCATCCGCTCCCGTGGCGACGGCTACCGCGCCTATCAGCGCCGCGTCTCCGCTTTTGTCCCGTGGTTCCCGAAAAAATGAAGTCAGAATCCAGAAGTCGGAATTCAGGAGCCCGCCCCCCCAACCCATCCCTTCTGCTTCATCATTCTGACTCCAGACTTCTGACTCCTTCCCTCCCATGATCGACTCCCTCCTCGAAAAAAACCTTCTCCCCGACTGGCTCGTTCGCATCGGCATCCGCCGCCTGCTCGCCCAACGCATCCGCGAGGAATCAGCCCGCTACGACCGCGCCGCCTACGTGGCCGACCTCAAGACCCGCGCCCTCGCCGAGCAGACCGCCGCCGCCAACGAGCAGCACTACGAGGTCGCCACGCCCTTTTACCAATACTGCCTCGGTGCCCGCCTCAAATACTCCGGCTGCCTCTACCCCACCGGCAAGGAGTCCCTCAACCAGGCCGAGGAGCTCATGCTCGCCCTTTACGCCGAGCGCGCCCAGCTCACCGACGGCCAGCACATCCTCGAACTCGGCTGCGGTTGGGGCTCCCTCTGCCTCTACAACGCCGCCCGCTTTCCAAACTCGCAGATCACCGCCATCTCCAACTCCCGCACCCAAAAGGAACACATCGACACCGAGGCGCGAAAACGCGGCCTCACCAACCTCCGCATCATCACCTGCGACATCAACGCCTTCGACATCGCCCCCGCCCAGTTCGATCGCGTCGTCTCGGTCGAGATGTTCGAGCACCTCAAAAACTACCAGCTGCTCTTCAAGAACATCGCCCGCTGGCTCAAGCCCGGCGGACTGCTCTTCACCCACATCTTCACCCACCACGCGTTTAGCTACCACTTCGTCGCCCGCGACGCCACCGACTGGATGAGCCGCTATTTTTTCACCGGCGGCCAGATGCCCGCCCACGACCTGTTCATGCAATTCCAGTCCGATCTCACCCATGTCGCCGACTGGAAGGTCAACGGCCGCCACTACCAGCAAACCGCCGAACACTGGCTGCAAAACATGGACGCCCACCGCGACGAGATCATGCCGCTGTTTCGCGACACCTACGGCCCGGACCAGGCGGTAAAATGGTGGGCCTACTGGCGCACCTTCTACATGGCCTGCGCCGAACTCTGGGGCTACAAAAACGGCGACGAGTGGCTCGTCAGCCACTACCTCTTCCGCAAGCCGTAGAGCGACCGCCACCCATGCCCTCTCGCCTCGCTACCGTCAGCTACCTCGTCCGCGACTACGACGAGGCCCTCGCCTGGTTCACCAGCAGCCTCGGCTTCACGCTCGTCGACGACACGCCCCTTTCACCCGGCAAACGCTGGGTAGTCGTTGCCCCGCCCGGCGCGACCACGAACGCGGCATCCCTGCTGCTCGCCCGTGCCTCCAACGCAGAGCAACTCGCGCAGGTCGGCCGCGCCGCCGGCGGACGCGTGGCATTCTTTCTCCATACCGACGACTTCGCCCGCGACCGCGCCGCCTTCGAGGCGCGCGGGGTAAAATTCCGCGAAGCCACCCGACATGAGAGCTACGGTTCCGTTGCCGTTTTTGAAGACCTCTATGGCAACGGCTGGGATCTCATTGAGCTCAAGCGCGAAGGCTAGAGCACAACCGCGCCGGCGCCGGTTCACATGGGCAGGATGTCCGGCCGCGCGCCGAATTTCGCCGCATACGCCGCCGAGCTCTGGGTTACAAAAAGGGCGAAGAGTGGCTCGTCAGCCACTAACTCTTCCGCAAGCCCTAACCACCGCTAACGCCGACCTCCGAGGCATCGGCCTTAGCCAAGTCTGGAACGGGCCGTGTGTGCACATAACCGGCGCCCCCTCCCTTCAACTGCATCAACGCGATACCCTTAGACGCATAAACCGTCTCGCCGTCGCAGTCGTATCGAGTGCCACGATATCAGTCACCGTGACCGGCCCTTCCGTATTTGAAGCGCCATTACTCACCCAAATCCGGGTCCAGGACCCGCCGGGAGAATCCGCCGCCTCCACCGCATACGTCAGCGCCGGATCCGCTACCCGACCGAAGACAAACGCCAGCCGGGTCTCCGTGTTAACCGTCGCGATCTGGACCACCGGCGCCGCGCCCGCGCTCGTCTCGGTCGGCATCGAACCGAGCGCGTATTCCATCAAGTTGGGCAGTCCGTCACCGTCCGGATCAGCCGCGTCCTCCGCCATTTCCGTCGCGGACGTTGCGCCGAAATACTGTAGCCGCCAGCCCTCCAGCGCAGTCAGCACCGGCACCCCCGAATCCACCACCACAGAGAACGAGTCGAGCTGCACCGTCTTGGCGACGGTGTTGAACGGGGTGATCGCATAGACACCCGCTGTCAGATCAGGGAAACCGGCGAGAAACGCCGGATCGTTTTTTACTCCTGCAAGCAAGGGGCTCCACTCCACCCCATCCACCACATAGGTCCAGGCCCCGGCTTCGCGCCGCAGCGTGACCTCCATGCCGTCACTCACATTCAGCGTGGTGCCGCCAAAGTGCCCGGCCGTGTCCGCTCCCGCCTGCGTATGCACCGCGTAGCGCTCCGGCGTAGCGCCAAAAAGTATCGCCCCGGCACGGGTGAGCGTAATCGCGTTCGCGCCAACGAAGAGACCGACCTGATCCACATAACCGAGGGTCGGTAGCGCGCGGAACACCACCGACACCGCGAAATCCTGCCCGCCGGTGAAGCCCAGCGACGATAGGGCCACACCCACGCTTCGGTTCACACCCACCCCGGCCGATCCATTGAAATCCGCCCGGACCGTCGTGAGCCCAAGCGTGCCGTTTGAGGTCGACAAGCTGAGCAAGGGATCGTTCGTCGGAATAAATCCGCCGGTGCCGGGCAGTCGCGCGCCCAGTCCAGTGAAGCGCCCCGCAGAATCACGCAGCCCGGTCGTTCCCGCGACGGAAAAATCCAGATCGATCCGGCGCAATTGGGTGCTCGCCCGCACCGTGACCGAAAAGCTCGTGTCCGTCGTGCGAGGGTCGGCGCCGTTATCCGTCGCGCGAACATAGATGATTCGTGTGCCACCTGCATCGGCCAGCGTAGGGGTCCAGGTGAATACGCCTGTCACGGGATTGATCGACGCCCCCTGCGGCGGCCCCACCAGCGAATAAGTGAGCGTCTGGGCGAAATCCGGATCCGAGCCCGCAAATGGGACGCTCAAGGTCTCGCCCAGCATGACCTCTCGCGCCCCAGGACCCGGCAGGATCGGTGCGGCATTCGGCGCGGCCACCTTGCTCCCCCACACTGCCACTCCGCCGGAAGCGACGGCGGAAAAAGCCAGCACCCAAGTCCTGTTGTCATCGTCCCACTGCCGGGAAAACACCCCGCGATAGACGACGCCATTGATCGTAAGCTGCGCATACCGTCCGCCCGTGAGTATCCACGTGCCGCTCGCCGCCCCCGAGACCGTGCCATCCGCCGCAAGGTTTATCACCGTCGAGACGTGCAACGCGGAGGCAATGTCCTTGGCGTGGTTGATAAGTTTGAACGCGCCTGGAATTTCCCCGGTGGCGAGAATTTCAGGCGACTCTCCAGCATAGCGGTGCGGCGCGACAACCGGCCAGCCCTGCTCGTTAAAATAGAGCTGATGCACCCGCACCTCGAACTGTTCCCCGCGCCCGGCGAAGCGGGTGTGAAAAACTAAATAATACTTGCCGGTGGCAGCATCGCGAATGGCCGAATTATGCCCGGGCGAAAGGTAGCCGGTGCTTGTCGTGCGCGGTTCCCCGTCCACGTGCTGAAACTGATAGTTCCCCATCAACTTCAATCCATAGGGCGCGATTGCGTTATCATCGAAAAACGACCCCGCCGGACCGGCCACGTAGCTCAGGTTATTGCCCGCCGTATCATAATAGGGTCCATCCGGCGCGGTCGCCCGGCCGACGCGAATCTGGTATCCGCCATCTGACGACAAACCCCCGAAGGAAAGAAAAAGGTAATAATAGGCAGTCTCCGGATTATAGAGAATGTAGGGGCCCTCGACCCGCACATGGTTGCCGCCGATCAAGCGCCGCCCATAGCCCTGCCCGGCGCGCGGACGACCGGTCGCGGGATCAAGCTGGAGGATGAAAATTCCGCCCGAATAAGAACCATACACCATCCACAACCGTCCGCTGGCGTCGTCAAAAACACACGGATCGATCGCGTTGGGATGGCGCGTGGCGTCGTAAATCGTTCCGTCCGGGCTGAGCTCGCCCCACATGCCGCTCTTCACCAAAATACCCGCATCGGAATAGGGCCCCGTGATCGAATCGGACACCGCCAGACCCAACGCACTCCGCGGCGAATTCCCCGCGCAGGTGCAATAATATAACCCGTAGCGCCCGTCGGCCAGCCGATGGACGTCGGGCGCCCAATAATTTGCCGCCCCCGCCCACGCGAGCGCCTCGGCAAAGGTCGTCGCCGGATCGGGCACGAGCAGATTACCCGCCGCCGGACTGCTCGACAGCTGGGTCCATCCCATCAGATCGACCGACATCGCCGACGCCAAATGTGATCCGAAAATGTAGTAGGCTCCCCCCTCCCGCACCACCGAAGGGTCGTGAACCACGGCATTGCGGGTGAACGTAGGCGTGGCGAGTTGCGCCCGCGCTCCGTTGACTCCAAAGCCGCCAAGAACTCCGGCACAAAGCCAGAATAAGGAAGAAAGACGGGACATCGGATGCAGTCGGCGAGACAACTCCGCTCCACGTGCGACCAACAACACCAGCCTCACCGCGCCAGCAACAGGGCCGCATCCAATCAAAGAGCGTGATAAGTAATGCATGGGGAGGGGCTCCGCAGGTATTCCCCGCGCCTGACGATGCCAACCAGCCCGCCACATCGGCCGCACGAGGCAATTTTAAAGCCCCCGACTCGGACGATAACCTAAACAAATAGCCCATGCGCACGATGCCCGCGCCGCATCAAAGCACCGCCGCGCCGTCACCCGTGCGCATGGGCAGAATATCGGGCCGGGCGCCGAATCTGGCCGCATACGCCGCCGCCACCGCCTCGGCCTGCGCCGCGCCAAAGCCCGCGCCGGCCAGCGCCATCACCGCGCCGCCAAAGCCGCCGCCCGTCAACCGCGCGCCATAGACCCCCGCCGACGCCACCAGTGCATCCACCAGGAAATCGAGCTCCGGCGTGCTGTTTTCAAAAAGATGCTGCGAGCTGCGGTGCGAAGCGGTCAGCAGCGCGCCGACCTTGCCAATGTCGCCCGCCCTCAACGCCTGCACCGTGCCGTCCACCCGCGCGATCTCCTCGACCACGTGACGGGCCCGCTTGAAGGCCGTCGCCTCCACCCCGGACTCCGCCGCGCGTAGTTTATCCACGGATACTTCGACCAGCAGCTTCACGCCCAGCGTATGCGCCGCCGCCATGCACTCGCGGTGGCGGGCGGCGTAGAGGCCGTCCACCAGCGCGTGCTTCGTGTGGGTGTTAAAAATCCAAAAGTCCGCCCCCGACGGCATCGGCACGGTGGCGAAGCGCGGCCCCGCGCAGTCGATAAACACCAGATGACCCGCCTTTCCAAAACCCGACACACCTTGATCGAGAATGCCGCAGGGCACGCCCACGAAATGGTTCTCGGCGTGCTTGCCGACCTTCACCACCGTCTCACGGTCCGGCGTCTGGCCGGTTGCACCGAGGAATGCCAGCGCCGAGGCCAGTTCGATCGCCGCGCTGGACGAGAGCCCCGCGCCAGTCGGCAGATCGCTATCGGCGAAGTAGTCGAAACCCTCGATCACGCCCAGGCCGAAATGGGGCAGCGCCGCCAGCACGCCGAGCGGATAATTCGTCCACGAAGCTTCGCCCGTCTGCTTCACCTGAGCGTCAGCGGCGGTCAACCTGACGGTCTTGCCGGTGTAGCTGCTGTGGAAATTGCGTTCCCCGTCCGTCCGGCGGGCCAGCGCCACCCCCACCCCGCGGTCGATCGACGCGCCAAGCACCGTGCCGCCGTTGTAGTCGGTGTGATTGCCGATGAACTCGATACGGCCCGGAGCGCGGGTGACGATGTCGGGCTGGCGACCGAAGACTTTTTGAAACTGCGCGGCGAGGGATGCTTTGTTCATGGCGAATTGGGAGTGGGTAAACCACCGAACTTCAAGGTCCGGCGAAACGGTTGCGAGCGGGTTTTCGAGTTTAACTCTTGGGTTCAGGTGGTTTTCCGCCCTCGAACCCTGGCACGGTCTCGCCGTTTCGCCCCTTTACCAACACTGTAAGCAGGTGCTCCATCGCCCGCACCCGCGTCCAGCCGCGCTCCGCGACCAGTTGATCGCAGCGCTTCAGAAGCTGCTCGCTCATCGCCGCCGCCTGGGCCGGCGTGGCGCCCATGCGCTCACAGAGAGCGAGAAGTTGTTCACGCTCGCCGGTGCTCACGCCACGTCCTCCATCCGCACGCTTCGCGTGGCATCCGGCTCGATCGCCAAGTCCGCGCCTCCGTCTAGCCCGAGCAGATTCACCATCGCCAGCCCGAGCCAGCCGCCGCGTCCGTCGTCCACCGCCGCACGCACTTCGCCGGTGCGTTTTCCCGTAGAACCCGCCAACAAACCCGTGCCCGCCGCCGGCGGCTGACCCGCGCCGGATACCCGCAACAACCTGCGCCGCACCTGCCCCATCGCATGCAGACGCGCCATGACCTCCTGTCCCAGATAACATCCCTTGTTAAACGAGATCGCGACCGTCTCCAATCCTGCCTCCTGCGGCAGGTCCGTAGGCCCAAACTCGCCCGGGATAGCGGGCACCCCCGCCGCCAGACGCGCCCGCTCCAGCGCGCCTTCCGTCAACCCCCCCAGCCCGGCATCCGCCCAACCGGGCGCAACGCCCCCTCCGGCCGGTTTCACCCAGTCCCACACCCGGACCAAGCCGCGCCGCCCCGCCAGCAAGACCCCGCCGCCCAACTCGACCCACGCTCCCGCCACCGGTGGCTCGACTCCACCGAGTGCCCCACGCAACCACCCCTCCGCGTGTTCTCCGGCCAGGGTCACCTGCTCCCAAGCACCCGACCCTCCGAGATCTTCCACCGTCACATCATCCGCGATAATAAAATCCTCCAAGCGCGTCTTCAGCGCCGCTCCCTCCGTATGCGCGCTCCACAACCACCACACGCCACCCGCTCCGCGCACCACAAGACTCTCGCCGAGCACCCGGCCTTTTATCGTCAACCACAGCGCCGGGCGCGCCTCCCCCGCCATCATTTTATGCACCTCTTGCGTGCACTGCCCCTGCAAAAACGTCGCCGCATCTTCTCCGGTCACCCGCAACCATGTCCGGAGCTGCGTCGCCGCGACCCCTGAAATTTCGGTGAAATCATTCGTTAAGTTGTTTTTGAACATGTTACTAAACAATTATAAGATGAGAGAATAGAGATAACATTGACCCAAACCCTCCACTCTTACCTAATACTCTCATCACTTTTTAACTTCTCCTGTGCAAACAGGAGTTTTGGGGTAACTAAGAAAGCAAATGCCCGGTCGCTTAGGGGTAGGCGACCGGGCAACTTATTTTACGGATTCGGCGATACGCCGAAAAGAATCCCAGACCCACGAAGGCTCGCATCACCCGTCCGGGCTTGCTCCCTTTTTGTCATTCGACCTTCCACGCCGCCTCCGAGCGGCGCAGGCTTGCCCTCCCGACTGGCAATCCTTCAACCTGACCGTTTACGCCATGCAAAAGACCTCCGACCTGAATGTCGTCGAGACACGACCCCTGCCGACGCCCGCCCAGCTCCTCGCCGAGCTGCCCAAGACGGAGCCCCAAGCTGATTTTATCACCGCTGCCCGTCGCGAGATCCAAAAAATCATCTTCACCGACGAACGCCGCTTCCTTCTCGTGATCGGCCCTTGCTCCATCCACGACGTCGAGGGTGGTCGCGACTACGCCCGCCGCCTCGCCGCCCTCGCCGCCGAGGTCTCCGACCGCGTCATGATCGTCATGCGCGTCTATTTTGAGAAACCCCGCACCACCGTCGGCTGGAAGGGGCTCGTAATGGATCCCCATCTGGACGGTTCGCACGACATCCCCGCCGGTCTCCGCGCCGGCCGTGCCTTCCTGCGAGAGGTGCTAGACCTCGGACTGCCCACCGCCACCGAGTTCCTCGACCCCATCACTCCGCAATACATCGCCGACCTCGTCTGCTGGGGCGCCATCGGCGCCCGCACCACCGAGTCACAAACCCACCGCCAGCTTGCCTCCGGTTTGTCCATGCCCATCGGCTTTAAAAACGGCACCGACGGCGGCCTCACCGTCGCCCTCAACGCCATCAAGGCCGCCGGCCAGCCCCAGACTTTTCTCGGCATCGGCCTCGACGCCACCGCCGCCGCCGTTCGCACCCGCGGCAACCGCGATTGCCACATCGTCCTTCGCGGCGGCTCCAAGGGCGCCAACTTCTCGCCCGCCCACATCGCCGAGACCGAGGCGATCCTCATCAAAAATAATCTGCCCGCCTCCATCCTGGTGGACGCCTCGCACGACAACTCCGCCAAGAAACCCGAGCTCCAGCCCGAGGTCATGCGAGCCCTCACCGCCCAAATCCAGGCCGGTAACACGTCCATCATGGGCGCGATGGTCGAGAGTAACATCCACGCCGGCAACCAGCCCTTCCCCGTGCCCAAGGAACAGCTCAAATACGGTGTCAGCATCACCGACGGCTGCATCGACTGGGAGACAACCGAAAAGCTCGTCCGCGACCTCCACGCCGCCCTCGCCGGCCGATTTGCGTAAAATCCGCCTCACAAATCGCAAGCCACGCGTTTACCGCCCCCCCCGCAGTCTCTAAACTTCGCCCTTTCACTTCGTCCCCTCCTCCACACCCACTCCACCATGAGCAACACCCTCCCCCCCATTCGCGTCGCCGTCACCGGCGCCGCCGGCCAGATCGGCTACGCCCTCCTCTTCCGCATCGCCTCCGGCGCGATGTTCGGACCCGACCGCCCCGTCATCCTCCAGCTCATCGAAGCCCCCGTCGAAAAGGCCATGAAGGCCCTGGAGGGCGTCGCCATGGAGCTCGATGACTGCGCCTTCCCTCTCCTCAAGGGCATCATCATGACCGATCAGCCCGAGGTCGGCTTCAAGGACGCCAACTGGTCCCTCCTCGTCGGCGCCAAGCCCCGCGGCCCCGGCATGGAGCGCGCCGACCTCCTCAAGGACAACGGCAAGATCTTCATCGGCCAGGGACAGATCATCGACCGCGTCGCGGCCGACGACGCCCGCGTCGCCGTCGTGGGCAACCCCGCCAACACAAACTGCATGATCGCCGCCTCCCAGGCCAAGCGCCTCACCGCCGATCGCTTCACCGCCATGGTGCGCCTCGACCAGAACCGCGCCCAGACCCAGCTCGCCAAAAAGGCCGGCGTGGACCTCACCGCCGTCAAAGACATCTTCATCTACGGCAACCACAGCCCCACCATGTTCCCCGCCTTTGCCCATGCCACCATCGGCGGCAGGAAAGCCACTGACGTCATCTCCGACCACGCCTGGCTGAAGGGTCCCTTCCTCGAGACCGTCGGCAAGCGCGGCGCCGCCATCATCGCCGCCCGCGGCGCATCCTCCGCCGCCTCCGCCGCCAACGCCCTCACCGATCACGTCCGCGACCTCATGACCCCCGGCAAGATCCACTCCATCGCCGTGAAGTCCGAAGGTCACTACGGCTTCGACCCCAAGGTCTGGGCCGGCATGCCCGTGCGGACCACCACCCCCGGCGCCTACGAAATCATCACCGGCTACGAGATGTGCGACTTCTCCAAAGAGAAGATCGCCATCACCAACAAGGAGCTCGTCGACGAGCGCGCCTTCGTCGCCGAGATGATCAACGGCTAAGCGTCGCGATCCCTCGCCGCACCGCTTTTATCAAGCGCCCGTCCCTTACCCGGCGGGCGCTTTTTTTGCCCGCACAGGCCGGGCCGCGCCATCAGCGAAACTTCGCCAGCCGCCCCGCCACGTCCACGCGCAAGCGCTCTATGTAGGCGAGGGTGAATGCCTCCACATCCAACGTGGCGTCAGCTACCAGCGGAGTCAGATCCATCGCCCAGGTGATGCCACGCAGCCGGTCGGTCGCATGCGAGGTATGAAAAGTCGCATGCGCCAGCCTCCGGCCCAGCGCGGCCAGATCATAGCGTTTCCCACCCGCCACCTGGGTGTCGAAGACCGCCAGTAATTCACCCGCCAGATCAGTGCGGCGACCACTGTCGAGCGCCACCTTGTCCGCGTCCACCAGCCAGTCGAGATCACGCCAGACCTCGGCGCCAAGCACACGCTTCGGCCTGCGCTCCGGCGGCAGCGCGCGCAAAGCCTGCAGGCAACGAAGGAAAACCGCCACATGGGTGTCGTGTTTGTCCGCCGGCTGGTGAAGATAAACCACCTCGGGAGAACACGCGTCAAAAATCGCCGCCAGATCGGCCGCCACACCCGCGTCGCCGGGCCGTTTCACCGCCGCGCTGGGATGCGCGAGCTGCACCTGGATCGTGTAGCCGCCGAGCTCCGCCGCCCGCCGCTGTTCCTGGCGCCGCATCACCTGCATCTGCTCGTCGGTGAAGGTTGAATACGTCCCGGTGCGCGGCGAGCCGGCCCCGTTCGTCACCACCACGCCGCCGAAGGCCTTCTCCGCCGGCGCATCAAGGCAGTCGCAGATGCCGTCAAAGGCCAGGATCTCGATATCGTCCTGATGCGCCGCCACGCAGAGATGCGTGACGCGCGCGAGCGCGGCGGCAGGCTCGCCGCCTGAGGGCACGTAAACATCCGCGCTGGCTTGGGAAAACTTCATGACTTCACAGAACAGGGATTTTAACCGGAAATAAACGCACAAAACGGCCCGTGCCTACCCGATCAGGCCCGCCAGCACTTCATCGCGGCTGAGCTTGAACGCCGCCCGCACCGCCACGAAGGCTTCCAGACACTCGGCCGGCGAACCCGCCCGCCCTAGGTTCATCGAGAGGGTGGCCCCGTCGCACTCCACCCGCGCCATCACACCCGGGACGGTCAGCGTGCAACGACTCGCATCCGAGGGATACTCCACGTGCAACGCCGCATCATCCGCCAGCGCCTCCACCGCGTCGATCACCGCCTCCACCCGCACGCCGCGCGCAAGGTCGAAAACCACCGCGTCAAACTGCGCCGCAAAGAGCGTATTAAACTCCGCCAACTGCACCAGATCGCCGTTGCGCAACGAGTGCAGCGAACGTGTCACCTCATAGCGCGCGGGGTCAGCAGCCTCCAGCGCGTAGGTCAGCTCCCAGCAAAAATCCTTCGTCGTGAGCGTGGCCACCCCAGCGCCGACTTCGAGCGTGATACCCGCTCGTTTGTAGCCCAGCGCCGCCCGAGCGCGTTGAAACATCTCCTCCGCCTCCTGCGTGAGTTCGCTCGCGCACAGCTTGGCCAAAAATCCGCTCGTCGCCGCGTTCACCGCGTCCGGCAGCTTGTGCCGCGACTTATCGAAGGCCTTGAGCGCCTTCACCGCGCCTCCGCCTCCGCCTCCACCCAGCCTCACCTGCGAAATTCTGGAAAACGGCGACTTCATGGTTCGATGAAACCCCGTAGCGTGAATAAAAAAGCCTCCGCGCCAAGCCCCGCCTCCGCCCCCCTGGTGGCTTTACCGTTCACCCCGTCCTTCATTCTCATCCGACGGTTATACGGGTAGGACTAAAAATATGCTCGTTTCTGATTGTGCCTTTCGCACCAAGCCGCTCATTGCAACTTATCCGTGACGTGCTCTCTCGAATTTAATACCGAACTTCCCGTGCTCGTCGTGCCTGACGTGCATCAAGACCTTGTTTTCCTCCAACGGGCCGTCGCCTTGGCGGAGCAAGAGGGTGCCGGATTGGCTTTTCTCGGCGACTATGTGGATTCGATCAATCCCCGCTGGAGAAACGCTCAAGCTCTTGAGGACATCGCAAAAGCCCTTCCTCAGCTCGCCCAATCCCATCGGCACGGCTGTTTGTTCTTGGCGGGTAATCATGATGTCATGGCGTTGAAAACCGCTCATTCCCGCGCCCGCCAGCTCATCTCCGGCCACGACGATTTGATCGCCTCGCTGCAGGCCGGCCTGCAACCTGAGAACAACTACAGCGCGCTGATCGGCGCCTGGCCCGGACAGTTTTTACACACCTGGCAAATCGCCGCGGTCTGCCACGGCTTCATCCTCTCTCACGCCGGCGTCGCCCGCCGTTTCTGGCCGTGGGCGGCCGCACCCGACCACATCGGGCAAACCAAGGCTTTTATCGAATCCTCTTCCCGCGCCTGGATTTGCTGGCTCGAGGAGGGCACAGACAACCCCCTCTTCGCCGTGGGTCCCGCGCGCGGTGGAAAACTTTCCCCCATCGGAGGACCGCTTTGGATGGATTGGGATGCCGAATTCGTGGACGACCTGGAACTGCCCCAGATTGTAGGCCACACCCGCGGTCATGAACCGCGGCGCAAGAACCGCAGCTGGTGCATTGACGCATCCCAGTCCTGCGTAGGCCTGCTCGACCCTTCGCACGGACTGCGGTTGGTGAAACTATAAACAACTAACCCGGTCGGAAAGATGCCGACCGGGCGCAGTTTTCGTTAGATATGTCCCAGTATCTCGGCGACAGGGAAACGCACCTTCGGCGCCAACGCATATTTGTCATCCGCGGCGCGATACCCGACGGAGCACGATACCACGGTGGCGAACTCGGTGCCCTTTAACCCAAGAATCTCGTCGTAAGCGGCCGGATCGATGCCCTCCATCGGGCAGGCGTCCACCCCTAGCAAGGCAGCGGCGGCCATGAACTGGCCGAGGGCAATGTAAACTTGCTTGGTCGCCCACATGTCGATGAGTCCCGCGCTGGTCACCTTTTCGACGAAGCCGGTCATCATGCCGCGATAAGGCGCGAGCGCTTCAAGCGAACCGCCACGCAACTCGATCTGGCGGGTGAGAAATTTATCGACGTGAGCCACATCGACCCCCTTGCGGATGGCAAAAACAACGTGATGCGAGCAATCCACGACCTGCGCCTGCCCCCAGGAGACGGGCACCAACTTCGCCCTCACGGCGGGATCGGTCACCACGATGAACTTCCAAGGCTGCAGGCCGAAGGAAGAAGGCGATACGACAAGAGCATGCTCGAGCGCCGCCCAGGTGTCAGACGGGATTTTTTTTTCGGCGTCGAATTTTTTCGTAGCGTAGCGCCAGTCAAGCGCGGCGGTGAGTTGGGTGGTGGTGATCGGAGTCATAATGCGGATTTAATTGAATGCGGGAATGGAAACTCGGACAGAGCAAGAATCATGCTTTGAGAAAGGGATAATCGGTATATCCCTCGGGGGCGCCGGGCAGGTAAAACGTCTCCTGATTAGGCGTGTTAAGCGGGGCGTTTTTCAAAAAGCGCGTCGGCAAATCAGGGTTCGCCAGAAACGGCACGCCATACGCGATGGCGTCAGCCTGGCCGTCGCGAATCGCCGCCTCGCCCGCATCACGGGTGAAACCGCCGTTGCGCACCAGTGAGCCGGAGAAATGTTTTCGGGCTATTCGGGCCAGTTCGTATTCGGCGGGCTGGTCGTAGTTGGCATGGCGCAGCTCCAGAAAACCAAGTCCGCGTCTCTCGCCCTCGGCCGCGACGTGCGCGACCAGCGCGGCGGGAGCGGAATCCACCATATCGTTGAACCCAACCAGCGGGGAAAAACGCAGCCCCACCCGGCCGATGCCGAATACACTCGCCACCGCGTCAACCACCTCGAAGAGCAGACGCGCGCGGTTGGCGATCGAACCACCGTAGGCGTCGGTTCGGTCATTCACCCCATCGCGCAGGAACTGGTCGATGAGGTAGCCATGCGCGCCGTGAACTTGCACGCCATCGAAACCGGCTTGTTTTGCCTGCACCGCAGCAAGGCGGAAAAGTTCGACGATGCCGGCAATCTCGTCGGTGCGCAGCGCACGCGGCACAGGGTAGTCAAGTTTACCCTGCGGAGTATGGATGGTATCACCGCGCAGCGGCTTGTTTGAGGAAGAGACAGGCTGCGTGCCGTTATTGAGCACGGAGTGCGTGGCGCGGCCCGGATGCCAGATTTGCAGATAGATACGGCCACCGGCGGCATGCACCGCATCGGTCACCCGGCGCCATCCAGCGGCATGCACCGCCGAATGGATACCCGGCTGATGGGGCCAGGCCTGCGCATCGGCCGCGACCATGGTGGCCTCGGCGATAAGAAGACCGGCGGATGCGCGCTGGCGGTAATAGTCCGCCATGAGATCACCGGGGACATTGTCGCTGCCGGCGCGCCTGCGGGTAAGCGGCGCGAAGAGCACGCGGTTTGGGATCGAAAGCGAACCTAGTTGGGCGGGAGTGAGGAGTTGCATGGTAAAAAATAAAAGTGGCAGGTCTTGTCGGGCGGTGTCGGCCAGGATGGCGATAATATCGTCGCGGGTGATCGGCCCGAGCGCATCAATGCTCTTCGCGTCGCCGTAGGTTTTAACCGTGTAATCGGCAACCCGTTCGAGGTCGGCGGCCGTGAAGCCGAGCGAGGCAGCGGATTGAAACAAGCCGTTGGCCGCCAGCCAGAGCTCGAAATGTTTCACAAAACCGCGGGCCCGCGCCATCTCATCGCCGGTGAGCCCGAATAGGCGGGAGCCCAGCTGGGCGAAGCGGGCCGTTGCGCGGCCGTGCGCAAGCAGCCAGCGGAAGTAGGCGGGATAAATAGTCGCCAGCCCTCGACCGTGGGCGAGCTCCGGGCGGACGCCGCTCATGCTGTGCTCGATCGAGTGCATCGGAAAACCGCTGTCACCCCGGCCGGCACCCTGGAAACCGCCGAGCGCAAGCGTCGAGGCCCAGAGGAGATTGCCGCGCAGTCCCTCGTCAGTAAGCGCGGCGAGCTGCCTGGGCAGGGTCTCGATCACGGTCAGCATGACGCCTTCGCAATGGCGGTCGGCCAGCGGGGATGCATCGCCACCCAGCAAGTAATTTTCAAAAACATGACTCAGAATATCGGATGCGCCGTCGGCGGTGACACTGGCAGGGACGGCGACCGTAAAGCGCGGATTCAGCCACGAGACCCGCGGCTTCATGAAATCGTGTCCTAGCACGGATTTTCCATGCGAGGCGCGCTGAGAAATCACGCTGTAGGGGGTGACCTCGCTCGCGGTCGCCGCGGTGGTGGCGACGCAGGCCAGCGGGAGCGCGGCCTTGAGTTGGAAGGCCTTCACACCGCCAAGCGTAAAGGGCCATATGTCGTTTTCACCCGGAGACGCGGCGAGGCCCGCGATGGCCTTGGCGGCGTCCATCGTGGAACCCCCGCCGACCGCGACGACGAAATCGCAACCTGCAGCGCGCAAAGCAACGGTCGCCCGGTTCACGGTTTCCGCTTCCGGATTCGGTTCTATGCCGGCGAACGCTGTAATCTTCACGCCCGCTGCGGAAAGCAGGCGCTCAACTTCCGCGAGGTAACCAAGGCGGGCCACCGAACCAGAGCCGGTGACTACGAAAGCATGTTTGCCAAGCTTGGCTGCCGAAGCGGCAAAGGCCGCGCCTTTGTCAGAGCCGAAGTGTAGCTCAGTGGGAAGATGCAGCGTAAAGGAAAGCATGTGTCCTGCACTGAGTAGCTAAGATGACTATTGGCAAGCGACAGAAACAAACGACGTTCCCCTATGCTTGGCCAAAAAACACAGAACCAGCTTCGAGTGCGATATGGATTACGTAAACCAGAGCCGCCGTGGCCCGCAGCGAGGTAAGCCACAACGACTGCGTGCCAGCTTTCACCCATGAAAATCCCCCCCCCCCCATCGCATTCACCGTTTTGGCACTGGCGTTTGCCTCGCGTAGCGCGACCTGCCTCGCGGAAACCGGAACATAAAACGAGGCGTGAAAATTGCTCCGCCCGCGTGCAGGGTGTTTGTTACCCACCGATGTCTCCGACCAAGCCAACTCCCATAACTAGCTCGCCCTCTGACGGGCAGCTCGTCCGGCGCTTGCTCGGGTTGGCCTGGCGCTACCGTATACGCTGCATCCAAGTTATCCTGCTCCAATGCGTGCTGCTTACCCTCGGACTCGCCGGTCTCTCCTTCACCGGACACGGCATTGACTACATCAAACACACGGTGGAATCGCGCGATAATCCCGCCGCTCCAGCCGCCACGCTCCAGTTAAAATGGCTTCCGGAACCACCCTCGGACTGGTCTCCCCTCGCCGTCGTCGGCGTGTTGGCGGGGGTCATCCTGCTCTTCGCCGCCACCCGCGCCGTGCTGAACTACACTTACACCGTGGCGGTCAACCGGCTCGTGCAGCGCCACCTCGTCGTCGATCTGCGCAACGAGCTCTACGCGAAACTCCAGCGCCTCAGCTTCCGCTTCTACGATGCGAATACCACCGGCTCCATCATCACCCGGGTCACCGGCGATGTGCAGAATGTCCGCATGTTCGTGGATCAAGTGCTCATCCAAAGCTTCATCATGGCGGTGTCTCTTACCGTTTACCTGATCTACATGATAAGCCTGAGCCCGGGACTCACCCTCGCCTGCCTCGCGTCCACCCCGTTGCTGGCCCTGGCCTCGGTCCTTTTCTCACGCTGGATCCAGCCACGCTACGCCGAGAACCGCGACCTCGCCGAAGGACTCGTGCAACACTTCACCGAGTCGATTCAGGGCGTGCAGGTCATCAAGGCCTTCGGACGCGAAGACGAGGACCGCGCCGCCTTTGCCGCGCGCAACGACCGGGTGCGCGACCAGCAAGGGGGTATTTTTTGGCGGGTGAGCACCTTCTCGCCGTCCATAGGCCTGCTCACCCGCGTAAATCTGCTCGTGCTCATGGGCTATGGCGGCTGGCTGGTGATACAGGGTCGGTTGCCCTTGGGCGCCGGGCTCGTGGTTTTCGCCGGCCTGCTTGAACAGTTCTCCGGCCAGGTCAACCAGCTCGCCACCATCGTCAACAGCGTGCAGCAGTCCCTCGTCGCATCACGGCGCGTCTTTGAAATCCTCGATACTCCCGTGGAGGTTACCGATGCGATCGACCCGCTTCCCTGCACCGCCTTGCGCGGCGAGGTTCGTTTCGAATCAGTGGATTTCGCCTACGGCGATCCTGCCGCCGGCGCGCCGTTTGTGCTGCACGGAGTCGATCTCCATGTGCCGGCCGGTGCCTGCGTAGCTATCCTCGGAGCCACCGGCGCGGGCAAGAGTGCCCTGATGAGCCTCGTGCCGCGCTTCTTCGATCCGCAGGGCGGCCGCATTCTGATCGACGGCATGGATGTGCGTTCCTACCGGATTGAAGACTTGCGCCGCCGGATCGGCATCGTCTTTCAAGAGAGTTTTCTCTTCTCCAACACCATCGCCGCCAACCTCGCCTTCGGGCATCCCGAGGCTACCCAGGAGCAAATCGAGCGAGCCGCCCGCATCGCCCAGGCCCACGACTTCATCACCGCCCTTCCACAAGGCTACGCCACCATCCTTGGCGAAGGTGGCAACACCCTCTCGGGCGGCCAGCGCCAGCGCCTCGCCCTCGCCCGCGCCATCCTGCTGGAACCCGCCATCCTGCTGCTGGACGATCCGACCGCCGCGATCGACGCCCAGACCGAGCACGAGATTTTCGCAGCCCTGGAAAACGCCATCCGCGATCGCACCACTTTCATCGTCGCCCATCGCGTGAGCACGCTCCGCCGCGCCGATTTCATCGTCGTGCTCGAAAACGGCCGCATCGTCCAACGCGGGACGCATGAGGAACTGCTCCGCGCCCCCGGCGCCTACCGCCGGGTCGCCGCCCTCCAGCTCGTGGATGGTCGCGACCTCGAACCCGAGGTCTCCGCATGAAGCCGAAACCCGCCGCGTTTTTTTCCCGCCGGGATCCCGATGATCCGCGCCAACCTCGCCGGCCAGCCACCCAGCGCGACGGACTGCCCGCCGGCCCGCTCACGGTGGTTCAACGCGAGACCGATGAGGAAGAGGATATCGCGCAACGTCCCCTCGAGTGGGGTCTCATCCGCCGCCTGTTCGCTTACACGAAGCCGCATGCCGCTCGGCGGAACTGGCTTATTTTCCTCACCTTTCTCCGCGCCATCCAGCTTAACGGCCTGACCTGGCTCTTCAGCTCGGCCATTTCCGGTCCGGTCACGCGCGGCGATACGAAAGGGCTTTGGCTGGCAGCCGCAGGATACGGTGCGCTCGCCCTCGTCACCGAGGTGATGTTTCACTTTCGAATGCGCTTCGCCCAGGAACTGGGCGAGAGCGTGGTTCACCGTTTGCGGGCGGAACTGTTCGCCAACGTGCAACGACAGCCGATGGCGTTTTTCCACCAGACCAAGCTGGGACGCATCCTTGGGCGCCTGACCTCTGACGTGGAGGCCCTGCGCGCCGGCATTCAGGACGTCCTCTTCGCCTCCATCGTGCAATTCGGCCAGATGGCAGGCGCCGCCGTCATCATGCTTTGGACGGACCCCGTCATGTTCCTCGTGGTGCTCGGCATGGCGCCTGTGATCTGGATGGTTAACCGCCGCTTCCGCGACCGCCTTTCCCTGTATTCGCGCGCCAGCCAGGAAAGCTTCAGCCGCGTCACCGCCAATCTCGCCGAATCAGTCAACGGCATCCGGGTCACCCAGGGCTTCGTGCGGGAAGAAACCAACGCAGGCCTCTTCCGTCGTCTGCTGGCCGACCATTCGCGCAACAATCTCAACCTCGCCCGCGCCTCCGCGACCCTGAACCCGATTCTTGAACTCAACAGCCAGTTCTTCATCGCCGCCCTTCTGCTGCTCGGGGGCTGGCGCGTGCTTCATGGTGATATGGCCGTCGGCGAACTCATCACCTTTTTCTTCTTCGCCAATCTTTTCTTTCACCCCATCACCGTATTAGGGAATCAATACAATCAGGCCCTTGTCGCCATGGCCGGCGCCGAGCGTGTATTCCGCCTCATCGATCGCGCGCCCGAATGGACCGACGCGCCCGGAGCCACCGAACTGGCAGACCCTCGCCGGCCCGCCGGGTCACCTTCTTGCTCCCCTATCCCCCCGCTCTCGAATACCGCGGCAGGCGCGGCCCTTGAATTCCGTAATGTATCCTTTAGTTACGTGCCGGGGGAAACCGTGCTTGAAGGCGTGAGTTTCCACGCCCGTCCCGGCCAGACCATCGCCCTCGTGGGCCACACCGGCAGCGGCAAGAGCTCCATCATAAATCTGGCAACCAAGTTCTACCTGCCGGACTCCGGAGAAATTCTGGTCGACGGCCGCGAGATCCGGACTATCGCCGGACGTTCGCTTCATCGCCAGCTCGGTCTCGTCACCCAGCAAAACTTTCTCTTCACCGGCACCGTGCTCGACAACCTTCGCTTCGCGCGGCCCGAAGCCACCGAGTCCGAAGTGCGCGCCGCCCTCGCCGCCCTCGGCTGCGAGGATCTGCCCGATTCTTTGCCCAACGGTCTCGCCACCGAGGTAGGTGAACGCGGCGGCGGCCTGTCCATCGGGCAGCGGCAACTCGTGTGCTTCGCCCGCGCCTGGCTCGCCGACCCGCGTCTCGTCATCCTCGACGAGGCCACCAGCGCGATCGACGCCCTCACCGAGGCGAAGCTCCAGGGCGCGCTGTCCCGCCTGCTGAGCGGCCGCACCAGTCTCGTCGTAGCCCACCGCCTCAGCACCATCCGGGCGGCCGACCTCATTCTCGTGCTTGATCGCGGCCGGATTTTGGAGCGCGGCACCCATGAACAATTGCTCGCCAGGCACGGCGCCTACGCGACCCTGCACGCCAGCTTCTCAAGGGAAAACTTGTAGTTATAATCAATTACAAGGACTCTTCGCAGGCTTGAACAAGCAGCAAGTGGGCACGCAAGTCTTTAATTTCACCTCTGAAACGGTTCGATTTACCTCGTGAAATTGCGGTTGCGTTCACCCCGCCCGCCCCTAGGTCTTCATTCGCTATGGCTACCAAAACTACCAAACCTGCTAAACGTAAACCTAACGCAGCATTCATGAAGCCGGTTCAACCTGATGACGTCCTCGCGGCCGTCGTTGGCGCGAAACCTCTCCCCCGCACGGAGCTCACCAAAAAGCTCTGGGACTACATCAAGAAGAACGGCCTTCAGGACAAGAAGGTCCGCACCCAGATCAACGCCGACGACAAGCTCAAGGCCGTCTTCGGTGGTAAGAAGTCTGTCAGCATGTTCGAGATGACCAAGCTCGTCTCCGGACACGTTAAGAAGTAAGTCTCGTCTTAGTTGTCCCCAGAACCTGTATCTATCAAGCCGCCAGCGCTTATCGCGCCGGCGGTTTTTTTGTGCCGTCAACTCTGCATCGAGCCGGTTCCTTGGCACTGAGTCAAAAACCCGGCATCAGGGCCGGGTTGTCCTCAACCGATTGAATGACTTCTTCAGCCACCTTGAGCGGCTAGAAACTTCAAAATATCATCGGCCTGCTGCTTGGTGGAGCCCTTGTGATCGGCATACACAATCTTGCCACCCTCAATCAAGAAAGCCTGCCGGCTCGAAAACCCGAAAAGGGATCCCACTCCGAACGCCTGCAAAACCGCTTTTTCGGTATCAGCCAGAAGGGTGAAAGGCAGTTTATACTTCGCCTTGAAATCAGCCTGCGCCTTTACGGTGTCAGTGCTCACGCCGATGATCGCCACACTCTTTTGGGTCAGAACCTCGTAGGAATCACGAAGCGAGCAACCCTGGGCCGTGCATCCGGGAGTATCCGCTTTGGGATAAAAATAGACCAAGGTGTATTTTTGCTTGGCATAAAAAGAGCCCAGATCGAGGGATACGCCGGACTCGGTAATGGCGGTTACCTGTGGCGCGGGATCGCCGACGGAAAGCGGATTGGAAGGGGCGGCGGCTGAAAAAGAGAGCATGGTGGTAAACAGGGTGGTGAACAGGATTAGACGTTTCATGGTCGATTGAGTGACGGTTGCTGAACACAACAGGCAAGCCAGCTCACACCACGAAGCAAATGCCGAGGCATATTCGAATTCGCACCTTCTTAAATTCCGGTCACGCTGATCTGCTTTTCCCATGCGTCTTATCCGTCATCTCACAGCCACAGGCCCCGCTTACGCATCCCTTCTGCCCGATGGCTCCGCTTTACCACTGACAGGGCATCCCTTCGCCCCCGGCGGTCTCCACTCCTCCGGTCTGCCGGCGCTGCGTCCGGGCAAACTTCTCGCTCCGGTTCTACCAACGGCAATCTTTGGCATCGGCCTTAACTACCGCCGTCACGCCGAGGAGGTGGGTCGTCCCCTGCCCGTCCACCCGATGATTTTCATGAAACCCGCCGGGGCCGTGCAGAACCCGGGCGACCCCATTCTACTTCCTCGCGCACTCCGGAGCGATGAAGTGGATTATGAGGGAGAGCTCGCGGTTGTCATCGGCCGGAACTGCAAAAACGTCCGTCGTGAACATGCCCTCGACCACGTGCTCGGCTACACCATAGCGAATGATGTCTCCGCGCGCGACTGGCAGCATCGCCTTGGCGGCGGGCAATTTTGCCAAGGCAAAAGCTTCGATACCTTTTGCCCGCTCGGCCCCCTGCTCGTTACCACCGATGAGTTGCCCGACCCCGGTCGCCTCGCGCTTCGCACCTTCGTTAACGGTGAGCTCCGTCAGGATTCATCGACCAGCGACCTGATCTTCGACGTCCCCGCTCTCATTAGTTTTCTCAGCGCCAGCAAAACCCTGCTCGCCGGCACCGTCATCCTCACTGGAACACCTTCAGGCGTAGGGGCCGCCTTGAACCCGCCTCGCTTTCTCCAACCCGGCGACACCGTTTCCATCGAAATCGAGTCCTTGGGAACCTTAACGAATTCCGTCTGCGCAGAAACAATTTCCGTCCCTTGAACTCATTTATATCCGCCATGACCTTCGCTGACTGGAAAGCGCTCTCTCCCACTGCTGCCGCCCGGCTCGTTCATCAACGGGTCGCCTCCATGCCCGCCGCACAACAACGCGCCGCGCTGGCCACCCTCACACCGGAACACGCGCTGGCCGGCTCCCTCGCCTCCGCACCGCCCACCGCACCCCTCTCCGGCCTGCCTTTCGCGGCCAAAGATCTTTTCGACGCCGCCGGACTGCCCACCTTCGCCGGCTCAAGCTTTCTCCCCGAAGTGCGCACCCGTGTAGCTGCGGCTGACGGAACTTTTGTCGCCAACCTCCGCTCCGCCGGAGCAGCTCTCGCCGCCAAAACACACATGCACGAGTTCGCCTACGGTCTCACCGGAGAAAACGCCCACTACGGCGACTGCGAGCATCCGCGTTTTCCCGGTCGCACGACTGGCGGCTCCAGCAGTGGATCCGCCGCCCTTGTGGCGGCGGGCGTCGTGCCCCTTGCCCTCGCCTCTGACACGGGCGGATCGATCCGTCTCCCAGCCGCCTTCTGCGGGCTTTATGGTTTTCGGCTAACCCCGCATCATCGATGGATCGCCGATGCGGTCATGCTCGCGCCAAGCTTCGACACCCCGGGCTTCTTCACCGCCAACGCCTCCGACCTCCGCACTACCCTCGACGCCCTCGTCCCGGCCTTAAACCCGGCATCGTCCCCGTCCCCTCGCGGCGCTTACTTCACCCTCCCGGGCCTCGACGCCGAAGTCGCCACCGCGTTCACCGCCGCCGCTTCCCGTCTCGCCGAGCCGCTGGCCCCCGCGCTCGTCGCCGAGTTGACCGCTCTCTTTGCCCCCGCCGCCGAACTCTACGCGATCATCGGAGGTCACGAGACCTGGGCAATTCACGCACCCTGGTTTGATCGTTATCGCGACCGTTACGATCCCGGGGTGCGTGCACGCTTGGATCGCGCTCGCACCATCAACGCCGGACAGCTTGAGCCTGCCAAAGTCCATCGTGCAAAAATCCGCCTCGCATGGGCCTCACTTTTTCGTGACTACGATTATATCGTGCTGCCTTCAAGCCCGTGTCCCGCGCTTCCAAAAGCCGACTGCACCCTCGCCAACCGGAACCGCATCCTGTCGCTCACCGCTCCTGCCAGCATGGCGGACCTGCCCGTGCTCGCGCTGCCCGTTGAGTTACCCGGCACCGGCGGTCTCACCACGGGCCTGCAGGTCATAGCACCTGCTGTCTCCAGCCCCGCATTCCACCACGCGCTTCGACTGCACGGCTGAAACACCACGTCATTTTACTGCGACTGGTAAAAGTCCCGCGCGCACCAGTATCATCCGGTAAGGCGCGAGCAGCAGGAATGCCATCAACAGTTTTACGCCGAGATCGCCCGCTGCCAAAGCCAGCCAGTTCAACTCCGTTCCGATGAAGGCCAGGGAGAAAAAGATCGCGGTATCCAGCACGGATGCGGCAACCGAGCCGATGAAAGGAGCCTTCCACCAGGCTTTTTGTCTTAATTTATTGAATACGGCGATGTCCATGAACTGCGAGGCAAGGAAGGCTGCGGCCGAGGCGAGCGCGATCCGCAGCGGAGCCAGTATCAGGGAAAGCGTCAGTCCGGTCACAAAACCCACCCAGGCCATCTGGCGGGCACGAACAACGCCGGCGCGGCGGTTCGCCACATCCGTCACGAAGTAGGCGACCGGGTAGGTGAAGGCGCCCCAGGTGAGCCAGGCGTTCACTGGAAACTGCACCAGATAATTCGAAAGCGCGACAATACCCGCCATTGCGAGCGCGGAGAGCAGGAAAGAACGACTGATGGGCGTTGATTTCAAATGGACGGTGCGCGCAAGGCGGCGATGAGTTCGGCTGTGCCTGCGGCCATGGTGATACGGGGCGCGTATCCTAGATCGCGACGGGCGGCGGTGATGTTAAACCAGTGGTCCTTGGCGAGCTCGGCGGCAATGAAGCGCGTCATCGGCGGCTCATCGCTCCGCCGAAGGAGCGTCCATGTGGCTTCACCGATCGCGCCAGCGGCATACGCAAGGCCCAGCGGCAGCCGCCCGGGGGGCAATGGTGGACGTCCAAGCGCGCGCAACAGTTCGTCTATCCAATTCCAGAGGTTGATGGGCTGCCCGTTGGTGATGAAGTAAGCACGGCCGGCCGCCGGTCCGGCGACGGACACACTCGAGCTATTGCATATCAATGTTCGAGCAATGCTCCCTGCCTTGATTTCGCGTGCATCGTAAATCGTCGATTCACTAGCTGCCTTGGCCTCGGAGGAGACGGGCATGAGGGCGCGTTCGGCGAGGAGGTGGGCGGTGGCGGCGTTGTCGACGTGGACCATGTCCACGAGGTTTTGGCCCCGGCCGACGATGCGCAGGCGGCCGGCGGCGGCACGGGCGAGGATGCGCGGCACCAGATGCGGATCGCCCACACCCCAGATTAAATGCGGACGCAGGGCACAGGTGGAAAAACCAGGGGCGTTGGCGGCAAGCACCTCCCGTTCTGCAAGAGCCTTGGTCAGCGGATAGGGGCTGGGACAGGACGTCGTGAGCGGCAGCGACTCGTCGGCGTCGGCAAGGGGCCGTCCGTTGTAAACCACACTGGGCGTGCTGGTGTGGACAAACCGAGCCACCCCGGCGGCGCGGGCGGCGGCGAGGAGCGTTCTTGTGGCGATGACGTTATCGCGGTAAAAATCACCGTAGCGGCCCCACACGCCAACCCGGGCGGCGACATGAAAAACCGTGCCGGCGTCGCGCACGGCCTCGGCGCACACGGCGGGGTCGGTCAGCGAGCCGACAACGACACGGATACCGCGGGCGGCAAGGGCGGGCTGCGGAGTGCGTGAAACGATAATGAGCGGCCGGCCGGCGGCGAGCAGGCGCTCCCGCATGCGACTACCTAGAAACCCGGTGGCACCCGTGACCAGGACGGCACCCTGTCCGCAGATGGGATGCCCGATACTTGCTGAAGTTTCCCCGTTTTCAGACATGGTCGTGAAGCTCAACGCTTCGGATCGGACTCATAGCCGATGGCTTTTTTCTCCACCCAACGAGCGAGGGCAAGGCGGTGTATTTTGGCGTTGTGGCGGACATCCAAGGGAAACTTTTCCCGGAAATAGAAGGTTTTGAAATGAATTGTTTGGGGATGCTGCAAGGCAATCGCCCGAAGCTCGCGAGCCAGACGACGACACTCGGTGGAGGAATAAACGGTTTCAGGTGTCACGGGCTCGACGATAATGACTGCCCGCTGAAACCCGGCAGATGCTATGCCGACGAGCGCGCAGCGCCGGACCCGAGGGTGAGCGGAGAAAAGCGGTTCAATCTGCTCGGTGTAAAGGAGACCGGAGGCGGTGTGAACGGCCTCGACGCGACGTCCGCAAAACCAAAGGCGTCCGGCGGCATCGAAGTAACCGAGATCGCCAAGCCGGTGATAGAGCACAGGCGAAGGTATCTTGGCCGCGGCGGTCGCTTCGGGCAGTCCGTCGTATTCACTGGTGACCGTGGGGCCGGATACGATGATCTCGCCCACCTCGCCGGTGGGGAGTTCGCGAGCGGCAGAGAGATCGGCCAGCGGACCGTCGGGCGGAGCGATTATCTTAACCGTATTCGGAGAGATAACACGGCCGACGCAGGTTCCCGCGCCAGTCAGGGTGGCGGCGGCGGTGAGAGCTAGAACCTCGGCCGCTGAAATGGTGCTTACCGGCAAGGCCTCGGTGGCGCCATAGGGACTATGGAGCAGGCCATTGGGGATGAGCGGCGGAAGCTGCTCCCAAAGCCACGGCGGCACGGGCGCGCCAGCGGAAAGCACGCGCCGGACAGACGGAAGGGTGAGGCCGGTGGTCTGGCAGTGATTCGTGATCTTGCCCCATAGCGTCGGCGATCCGAAGGAGTTGGTGACGTTTTCCTGCAAGATGGCCCGGACAAGCAAGGCGGGATCGGCGGAGGCCGGGCGGGCGGGATCAGTCGTCGGCACTATGGTAGTCATGCCGAGGGCAGGATTAAAAAGTGCGAAGAGCGGGAGGAGCGGAAAGTCGATTTCACCTGGGGCGATGCCATAGGTGTCGCGTATCAGACTAACCTGGGAGTCGAACTGGCCGTGGGCGTAGATAACGCCCTTGGGTGCGCCGGTGGAACCGCTGGTAAACAGTATCGCCGCCGCGTCGGTGGCGGCGCGGGCGAGCGCGCCGGCATCATCCGCGGGCCGGCGGGAGGCGGGAGGAGTGATACGGGCGAGCGGCGAACCGGAAACAGGGATGCGCAGCTCGACGGAACGGAAGGAGGTGCGGAAAAGATGCGAAAGCAGACGCGCAAACGGAATGCCGACGAGGGCGCGAGGGCGACTGTGTGCGACGCAACGGAGGAAGGCTTCGCGGCCCATGCCAGGGTCGATCACGATGGGCAGGGCACCGAGTTCGAAGAGGGCAAAAACCAGGGCGATAAGCGGCAATCCCTGCCGGACCATGACAAGGGTGCGATCGCCGGGACGAAGGCCGGCGGCGGCGAGACGCGTGCGCCAGGCGGCCACCTCGGCGGAGAGCTCTCCGTAATCGAGGGCCAGATAGTCGATACGATCAGCGCGGGCGAGGCGTGGAACCTTGAGCGCGACCTGGGCGGGATGAAGCGCGGCGTAAGCGGCCAGGTGACGGGCGATGTTGGCGGAGGCGGACAAGTGAAGGATAAGCGGCGGGATACGCAGCCCTTGGGCAACAAAAAGCCGCGCCTGTGAAGACGCGGCTAAAGTCGGTGGAAATCAATACGACTCAGTAGTCGTTGATGGTGAAGGCGCCCCAAGCGATTTTAACCTGGGTTCCGGAAACCTTGCCGGCATTGCCTGAAACCTGATTGGTGTTGAGCTCCAGAGCCGTGTTGATGGGAGCGGGTTGAAAACCACCCTTATCAACGGTCACTAGGCCGAAGAGAACGTTGGTGGACCGGCCTGTGCGGGTTTTTTGCGTGGCACAACCTGACAGGATGGCGACCGCGGAGACCAGCACGAGGGGCAGGAGAAGCTTCTTTTTCATAAGGGGAAGGTTTCAAAAATGAATAGTGAGATAGTGTTTGGCAAGCCTTGGCTGGCGAGAACTTATGTATAACATTGCAGCCAAAGGTGCAATCAGGTGAGGGAAACAGCGGAGTCCACTTTCAGCTCGGGCGCGTCTCTCAGCAAATCGGCCTGCCAGGGCAGGAGTATCTCGTCCAGTCGGGCGGGCTCCCGGCATAAGATGACAAGGGTGGCGCGAGGGGCGATGAGCGTGGGGTCGAGCTCGATCCTGGCACCGACCTGATCACGGTAGGCTTTCAGCGCATCCTGTCGGGCGATCTCGGCTGCGCTGAGGTGGATGCGCTCGGCCCGGGGGCGACGCGGAAGGGTGGAGGGATCGCGTTCGAGTCCGGCGAGAAGAGCGGTGCGAAGGGAGGGTAACAAGCGGTCCTGACGTTTGCCGAGATTGACCTGGGCGAGGATGGATTCGACCGAGTCGCCTTGCTCGGCAGCGGCGGAGACCGCGGAAAGAAACTCGTTGTTAACGACCTTGAATGGAGGTGTATCGAGCTCTTCGGCCCACTTTTGGCGCCAATGCCAGATGGCATGAAGCACGGCGAGGCCACGGCCGCGGAGGCGATCCACGGGGCCGACGCGCCAGGCGTTTTCTTCGTCGCGAGGGAATCCCGCGAGTCCGGATTCGATCTGGCGACGGCACTGCTGGTCGAGCCAATCGAGACGGTCCAGCCGGGCGAGTTCGGCGGTGAGCAAATCGCGCAGCGCAGGCAGGTGCCAGACATCGAGGGAAGCGTAGTCGAGAAGCTTCGGGGTGAGGGGACGTTTTGACCAGTTGGCCTTCTGGCCCGACTTATCCAGGAGGAGGCCGAAGTGCTGCTCAAGCAGGGCGCCGAGGCCTACACGAGGGCGGTTGAGGAGCTGGGCGGCGAGCATCGTGTCGAATATGCTCTTGGGGCGAAACCGGCAGAGTTCCCATAGCAACCGGATGTCGAAATCGCTGCCATGCATGATCAGGTGCTTGGTCGCGAGCCGCTCCCAGAGCGGCTCGAGCGGGAGCGGCGTCATCAAGTCGACGAGGTAAACCTCACCGGCGACGAGAAATTGCAGCAGGCATACGCGGGTGTGGAAGTGGAACATGTTGTCCGCCTCGGTATCCATCGCGACCTCCTCGACGAGGTCGAGGGCGGCATAGAACGGAGCGAGCTGGTCGGGACGGTCGATGAGCATGAAGTGGGGTGGGCGCTCGCCGGGACGAGAAGGGGGGCGGACGTAGTCATGCGCGGGCTCGCGGGAGGAGGACGAGGCGGAGGAGGAGAACGCGTCGCCGACCGGTGAATCCGAACGGTGTGAAGGGCGCTCGCCGTGGCGGGGCTGGCGCGGGGACCGGGGGGCGCGGGGTTCGCGCGGCTCGCGCGGGGGACGAGGGGAACGCGAGCCATCGTCGGCGGCCGGTCCCGACTTGGACCGCTGGCGCGGGTGGGCTTTGGCGGAGGCCGGCGCAGGTTTGGCAGCAGGCGCGGCGGCAGGCTTGGTCGAAAAAAGACGGGAAATAAGGCGCTTGAGCATCGGGCAAAAAAGCCCGGGCGGAGAGCGAGCAGACGAGCCCGAGCGACTAGGCGAGACCTAGTTGAAGCAAGGATTGGCGCGGATTAAAGTCTGAAAACCAAGTTCGAGCAAAACCGCGGGCGCGGAGGAGCGTTTTCCCAGCCAGAGCCCGCCGGAAAAGTAACCCGACTGGTTACCTTACCAGCTACTCAGGCTCGTTTGACGTCGCGGACGGGGTATTGGGTGACGGTCACGCCCTTGTTGCCACGGGCGCCGAGGGTGAGCTCGGTGAGATCGAAGATGAATTCCTTTACCCGGGCACTGCAACGCCCGCTGAGGTAAACGGTCACGGCCTTGGGCATGCTTTCCTGGTTCTTGGTCTCGTCGAGGAAGACGAGCTTGGAGCCCTCGGAGGCGGCGAGATTGTAAACCTTTTCGCGGGTCATGCCGCCGAGTTGGAAGCGTTTGGCGAAGGCCTTGCCGCTCTCTTTATCCTGATAAATGAGGGTGTAGAAACGGTCGTCGCCGTCCTTGGGGACGACATGGAGGTGTTCGATGTCTTTACCGACGAAAACCTTCTCGGCGACTTTCACGAGCTTGCAGGTGGCGTCTTTCAGGAAGGTCACGACGTCGTCGATCGAGGTTACGTCCTGCACGAATTCGAAATCATCCTTGCGGGTATTGAGGGCGATGAAGCCCTCGACCTTGTTGACGTAGAGTTTCTGGTTGGCGGTCAGAACGGAGGCGGCGGAGATCTGCTCGATCTCGTTGGAGGTGGTTTTGCGTTTGATGCCCTTGCCGAATTTTTCCTGGAGGCGCTCGAACCAGGCGATCGTGTAATCGGTGAGGTGGGCGAGGTCGTGTTTGACCGACTTCATCTCCTTTTCGAGGGCAAGGATGGCCTCGTCGGCCTTGAAACGATTGTAGGCGGAGATGCGCTTGATGCGAATCTCGGTGAGACGGGTGATATCGTCGTCGGTGACGTCGCGGCGCAGCTTTTTGAGGTGGGGCTTCAACCCATCGCGAATCTCCTCAAGCACGGCCTCCCAGGTCTTGGCGGCCTCGATGCGGCGGTAGATGCGCTCCTCGATGAAAATGCGCTCGAGGGAATCGGCGTGCCACTGGTCGTCGAGCTCGCCGAGGCGGATCTCCAGCTCGCGGCCGAGGAGGGCGCGGGTGCGGTCCACCGAGCGGCGCAGGATTTCAGAGACGCCCATGAACGACGGCTTGTCGTCGATAATGACGCAGGCGGCGGGCGAGATGGTGAGCTCGCAATCGGTGAAGACGTAGAGCTGGTCGATGAACTTGTCGGGGTCGGCGGTGGAAGACAGCTCGATGACGATCTCGACCGTCTCGGACGTCATGTCCTCGATGCGCTTCACCTTCAGTTTACCCTTGGCGATGGCGCCTTCGATGGAGGTTTTGAGGGACTCGGTGGTGGCGCCGTAGGGGAGCTCGGTGATGGCGAACTGCATGCGCGAACGCTGCTCGATCTTGGCGCGGACCTTGACCTTGGATCCGCGCTCGCCGTCGGCGTAGGCGGAGAAGTCGGCGATGCCGCCGGAGGGGAAGTCGGGACGGATACGGAAGGTTTTGCCCTGAAGATGATTGATGGAGGCGCGGCAGAGGTCGTTAAAATTGTGCGGCAGGATCTTCGTGGTGAGACCCACGGCGATGCCCTCGGCGCCCTCGAGCAGGGTGATGGGGAACTTGGCGGGGAGGGCGACGGGCTCGTTACTGCGACCGTCATAGGATTTTTGCCAGTTCGTGGTCTTGGGGTTAAAGAGCACCTCGCGGGCGAAAGGCGTGAGACGGCACTCGATGTAACGCGGAGCGGCCGCGTCGTCGCCGGTGAGGGCGTTGCCGTAGTTGCCCTGGGGATCGATGAGCCAGCCGCGCTGGCCGATGGCGACAAGGGCGGCGCCGATGGAGGCATCGCCGTGCGGATGGTAGGCCATGGTGGCGCCGACGATGTTGGCGACCTTGTGGTATCGGCCGTCGTCTTTTTCCCAAAGGGTGTGAAGGATGCGGCGCTGGACGGGTTTGAGACCGTCGTCGAGATGGGGGACGGCGCGGTCGAGGATCACGTAACTGGCATAGTCGAGGAACCAGTTTTTATAAGAGGCGGCGAGCGGGGCGGAGTCGTTATTCTGGGCGGCGACAGGGGCGGCAGCCTCGGCGGCCGGGAGGACGACGTCCGGGCCGGTGGTGGGGGGTGAGGATGGGGTGGCGGCTGAATCGGCAGCAACCGGCACATCGACCGCAGGCTGGTCTACAGACGGGGAGACGGAGCCGGAAAGCGGAAGCTCGGGCTGATCATCGGGAGAGGGACGGTGGCCTTTGGGCATCGCGGGAGGGAAAGAGAAGAATGGCAGGCGAGTCGAGGAAACGCGCACCATTCAACAAGGTGCGGGCAACATCCAAGGCTTATTTGCGTCCACTCGCACCCTAGCAGGACGGTTTTTGAACCACCAAAGATCAAATTCTCAATAAACGGGTGGGCGGAGCGACACGGAACCGCTAGTTTCGCCACATGAACGGAGACTTTGCCGAAGCGGCGCAAGACTACGCACGGATCGAGCGCGTCATCGCCCTGATCCGAACCCGGACGGATGCGCAACCCGAGCTGGCTGAACTGGCGGCGGCCGCAGGCTTGAGCGAGGGGTATTTGCAGGGCCTCTTCAATCGCTGGGCCGGAATCAGACCCAAAGACCTCCTGCAGGTGTCAACGCTGGCGGCTTTGCAGGCCAGATCAGGCGGTAAAAACCAGCAGGCGCTGCTTGCGTTGGCGCCGGACACCGGGCTGAAAGGGGCCGGGCGCTTGCATGATCT
Source organism: Verrucomicrobia bacterium IMCC26134 (assembly GCA_000972765.1). Taxonomy (GTDB): domain Bacteria; phylum Verrucomicrobiota; class Verrucomicrobiia; order Opitutales; family Opitutaceae; genus IMCC26134_A. Next base: position 3,583,973 of record CP011265.1, read on the forward strand.
GTTTGTAAACCTCGAGGCCTGTTCGCCGGGCGACTATGCATCCGGCGGCGCAACGATCGGGCTGAGTCACGGCGTGGCGGACACTCCCTTCGGACCGGCGTTCATCGCTTGGTCCAAGCGGGGGCTGAGTGCGCTGGAATTCATCAACCCGAGCCAGACGGACACAACCGAAACCGCGCGGGAGCGCTTGCGAGCGGAATGGCCGGAGGCGAAACTGATCATGGATTCACCAGGTGCCGCGGCATGGCCTGGGCGTATTTTCCCCCCGGCTGGCGGCGGACCGGAACGGGTCCTCTCGCTCCAGGTGAGAGGGACGACTTTCCAAGTGCAAGTGTGGCGGGCCCTGCTGCGCATCCCGCCGGGCGCGACGACCAGCTACGGAGCCCTGGCGGCCGCACTGGGCAAAAAAGGCGGGGCGCGGGCGGTCGGCGGGGCGGTCGGCGCGAATCCCGTCGCCTGGCTCATCCCCTGCCACCGCGTGCTGCGAGGCGACGGAGCGGTCGGCGGCTACCGCTGGGGGGTGGACCGAAAACTAGCCATGCTGGCCTGGGAAGCAGGCAACAACCGCGAGGAGAGTTAAACTTCGTCCTTTATTCCCCCGCCCGTCCCCGCTTACTCACAGACCATGCAGACGATCGGCGAACGCCTCGAAGAAGCCCGTAAACGTAAAGGTATTTCCATCCGCGAAGCCTCCGAGGCTACGAAGATCCGTGGTGACTACCTGCACAAATTCGAGAGTAACCAATTCGATATAAAACTGCCCGAAATCTATCTGCGTGGCTTTTTAAAGCTCTACGCCACCTTCCTGAAACTCCCGGCCGAAAAAATCATGAATGATTTCGACGCCCTCGGACTGGGCGAAGGCGGACGGGCCGGAGCGAAGGGCATCAACCGCGAGGTCTACGGCAAGATAGACATCAGCCACTCCGGTGCATCCGCCGGTTCCAGCGGCCGGCACAATTCAGCCGAGCCCGCTTCTGCAACCAGCACCGTTGCCGGAGCGGAATCCACCTCCGGCGGAGCTCCGCGCCGGCAGCCTTTCCAGCCCCGTATGCCGCTTGGCGGCATCAGCCGCGCGCTCGAGGCAAAGAGCCCTTGGCTGCTCGCCACCGGCGCCGTCATTGTCGTCGGTCTCTTGATATGGGGAACTTTCACCCTCGTCGGAGGCAACACGACTAAACCCGCGGTCCCCGCAAAACCGGCCGTTGCCCTTGAGACCGAGGCTCCCGTGACGCTCCTCGCGCTACGCCCAGTCCAAATTATCTCCGTGAAAGGCCGTCTCGACGCACGTGACATTGCCGCCCCTCGCAACCTGGCCGCCGGCGAACGCTACGCCCTGCCGAACGCCGACATGCTCGTGTCCGTCAGCGACCGCGCCGCCGTGCAATTCTCCTTCAAGGAGACCACCTACGACGCCCGCAACGCCCAGACCAATGTGCTGCCCACCGGTCCCGGTGTGCTGACGTTGAACTTCACCGCCCTGCGGTAGGCCGCGCCCTCAAGCCCCGCCACCTTCGAGTGGCTGCGTGCGCACAATCCACTCCGCGACGGGACGCCCGCCCTCGACGTGCTCCTTCACGATGCGCTCGCAGCGCTCAGGCGTGACGCCGCCATACCAGGTGCCCTCGGGGTAGACCACCATCCACGGACCACCGGCACAGATGCGCAGGCACTCCGCCTTGGTGCGCAGGGCGGGCGCACCGCAGGCTTTTAAGCGCGCCTTTAGTTCATCCCAAGTCGCCAGCCCCGCTTCCCGCGCGCAGCACTCCGGACCGGGGCACAAAAAAACGTGCCGCCGCGCCGTCTCGATCCCCATCTTGGCAAAACCCGCCGCCACCATCGTCTGGTTGTCTTTCATGCCAGCAGCCTTGCCCGCGCCACCACCGGATGCCACTCTTTCGTCACCGCCGCCATGCTCCGATCTCCGCTCCGCCTGATCCTGCTCGCAGTTCTCGCCTTTGCGGCGGCGCGTCTCCCCGCCGCCGAAGTGCAGTCGCACGGACTCGTGTTTGAACACTGGATCGCAGATGCTTTTTTTCAAAAATACCGGCCTCCCGGCTACACCCAGAAATGGGACCTGCCCGCCGACATTCCGCGCGATCTGCCGCCGGAATTCACCGGCCTGCCCGCCAACCCGAAGGCGGCCAAATACGGCACCCCGGTCGGCCTCGGCGATGCACTCCGCCAATTCGACATCGACGAGCCATTCCTTCTCATCCTCGGCTACTGGGAGCAGCCCGACCCGGAAGAAAAACGGTTTGTCAAAATCCTCGCCCCGCGCGTCGAACCCGCCGTCTGGCACGCGCTCTGGGGTCCGGTTACCCGCGCTGATCTGGAGCGGCTCGATACCCTGATCAAACGCCGCGACCTCGACTACCTCGAAGTCCGGCGCCTCGCCCAAAAAATGAAGGCCTCCCCGCCCTACAACCAGACCATCTTCGTGCTCAACCCCAAGATCGACTCCCAGGGCCAGCGCCGCTTGCAGTGCAGCCTCCGCTTCGAAGACGTCTTCAAGTATCTCACCCCCGGACTTGCTCGCGACCGCGAGGAAACACCCTCCCTCTGGGGCGTGCCCTTCCCCGGTCCGGTGCTCTCGACCCCACGCGAGTTCACCCACCAAAAATAAAGCTCCGGCTGTTACCCCGGAGCGCGTCGCCAAATGGGGGCAAAAGCAGTTCAGCTCACCTGCGCCTTAGCCGAGCTTCCGCCGAAAAGCTCCTTCAACGCACCCCAGGCCTTGAGCAGGCCGGCATCCTGGACGCCGCCTTCGATCGCGTAGGCGCGCACGACTGCATCCTCATGGTCGCGGTAGCGGGGCGGCAGGATGAAGGCGGTTTTTTCACCGCAACGGATGGAGGAAATAAACAGTCCTTTGCCAACCGAGACCTGGGCGTCGAGTTTCACGTCCACGGTTTTCTCCGGCAGCACCAGCCACGGACGATAACGGAAAACAATTTTGCCATTGGCAGGCTCGTGGCGAAGACGGCCGTAGGTGCGCATCGGCACGCCTTGTTGCGTGAGCGTGTTGCTGGAGAAAAGAAGGTTCTCGCCCTTCTCCGCCACCTGGAAGCGATGCTTGCGCAGGGTGAAAAAATCCCAGGAGAAAATCGTGCCGAAGATCGTCAGGCGAAAGGCCCAGCCGGCGACGAGATAAGCGATCAGAATCACGACCAGCGAGAGGATCGCGCTGATCCACGGGCTGAGCGTGGCGGTGAGAGCGATGAGGCCGAGCAGCGCGGTGCGGGCGCCCTTGAGCGCGGCGTCAATCGCCCCCCAAGGGCTGAGGAGGATGAGGGCGTTGATCGCATGCGAGGCCATCCAGACGATCAAGAACACCGCAATGCCGATGGGCACGGTCAGGATGCTAAGCGCCCACGACCAATCAATGGCACCGACCTGGACGGCGGCCATGCCGTTGGCGGTGAGCATGTCGCCGGCGGGTGTGGCTTGGGCGACGATCATCTTGGAAAGCGCCGACATGGTGAAGGGCACCACCGCACCGGCGGCGACCAGGCCCGAGGCCTTGTTCTCGATCGTCTCCAACACATCAAGGGGCTTCTTCATGCCGGGAGGGAGGACGGCGCCGATGCTGTCCTTGCAGGCGCAGAGGCCGACCAGGGCGAGGGCGGGCAAGATAAAACTCCACTGCGCATACCACGGCAGCGCGGCTTTTTCCTCGGGCGTCTTGGCTTTGATGTTTTGGTAAAGCCCAAGCGCGCCCGTGCCGAGCAGAGGAGAGATCGCCACGCCGGTGACGGTGGAAATCGCCTTGGCGTAAGGCGAGGAGGGGGAGGCGTCCTTGGCCGCCGGCGCAGAAACGGCGGGCGTGGCGCTTGTCGCCGCGTGTAACGGAGCGGCTAAGACCGCCAGTAAGGTAAACAATGCGAAGAAAGGGCTTAGTCGTTTCATGGTGATTTTATAATCTAGTGCTTTGCATGACGCTTTCCCTCAAAAATGCAGGCTCTTTTCATTGAGCGGGAAAAGACGGCCCCAAGGATTTGAGGACCACCCGCTCCGCTTCGTAGGTCAGACCGATGGCGCACCGCCAGCGGTCGAGCGTGGCGAGGTTGCCCAGCGTGTCATCCGTGCTCATCTCCGGCACGTCCGCCGCACCCGCCCGCACCGCGCGGGCAAAGGCATCCGCCTCCAGCGCGTAGAGCGGGCCGCCTTCGATCACGATTTCCTCGGGCGCGGCGGCACCGGCCCGATGCAGGATGAGCTTGGAAGCGCCGCCCTCGCGGTTGATGACCCACGGCGACGGCACCAGCAGCCAGCCCGCGCTGCCGTGGATGCGCACCACGTTTTCCAAGGTCAGCCCCACACCGGAAGCGACCTGCGCGATCACGCCGTTGGCAAACTTCAAGGTGGCCGCCGCATAAACATCCACACCGCTCTCGGGATGCAGCATGCCCGCTCCGGAAACCTCCACCGGATCGAGAAACGGCCGCCCCGCCGCCGCCCCCGCCACGAGGCGCGACATCGACACCGTGTAACAACCCACATCAAGGATACCTCCGCCACCCGCCGCATTGGACCAGAGGCGGGACTCCGCCTGATACTCGGTGCGAAAACTGAAATTCGCCTGCACGAGGCCCACGGTGCCCAGCGCGCCTTCGCGAATGAGCGCCAGGATCTTCGCCGTCTGCGGGTGGCAGCGATACATGAACGCCTCCATCAACACCACTCCGGCGCGGCGGGCCGCGCCAACCATCGCCACGGCTTCGGCCTGGTTCAAGCCGAGCGGTTTTTCGCACAGGATATGTTTGCCCGCCTCCGCCGCCTTCTCGACCCACTCGGCGTGCTGCGGGTGGGGCGTGGAGATATAAACAGCCTCCACCTCCGGATCCGCCAGCAGACCCTCGTAGGTGGCGTGTGTATGCGCCGAGTCGATACCGTGCTCGGTGGCGAAGCGTCGGGCGGACTCCGCCGAGCGACTGCCCACCGCCACGAGGCGGCCGGCGCGAGCCGACTTGAGCCCTTCCGCGAAAACACCGGCGATGCGGCCGGTGGCCAGGATGCCCCAGCGCAGGGGCGGCACGGTGGCGGCGGACGCGGAGGAAGGGGGCGCGGCGAAGAGGGGGTCCATGGCAGCAAAACTGCACGACGCGGGCGGATTGCCAAGCACACGCCCCGTCTCCATGAATCGCGCCTATGCCGCTCACCAAGGCCGAGATCTCCCACCTGCGCTCCTTGCAGGACAAAAAAGCCCGCGAGACCGCCGGACTCTACGTAGTCGAGAATCCCAAGGTCGTGGCCGAGCTGCTCGCCGCCGGCCATCGCTTCGCCGAGCTCTACGCAACCGACTCCGCCATGCTGCCCGAGGGCGGCGGCGTAGAACCCGGGCACATACCGGCGCCGGTGCGGGTGACGCCGGCCGAGCTGGCGCGCATCAGCCATTTCCCCACTCCGTCGGATGTTTTCGCCGTCGGCCGGATCACCCGCGCAACGCTCGCACCCGGCGAACTCGCGAGCGGCCTGACTCTGGCGCTCGACGGCATTCAAGACCCCGGCAACGTGGGCACCTTGCTGCGCATCGCAGACTGGTTCGGCTTCGCGCGGGTGCTGCTTTCGCCGGACGGCGCAGACCTGTTTTCACAAAAGGTGATCAACGCGAGCATGGGCTCCTTCGCCAGGGTGCGGGTCGTAACGACCGCGCTGGCGCCAGCGCTGGCGAGCGCTGCGGCGGCGAAGGTGCCGGTGCTCGGGTGCGACCTCGCGGGCGAACCGGTCTACGCACTGGCGCCGCTGGTGGATGCCGTGGTGGTGATCGGCAGCGAAGGCCGCGGCCTCTCGGCCGGAGTGGCGGCGGCGTTGACGCGCCGCGTGACCATCCCGCGCCACGGCGGGGCGGAGAGCCTTAACGCCGCCGTCGCCGCCGGCATCGTCTGCGCCGCGCTGAGGCGCGGCTGAAGGGCCACCCTTGGGCTTCCCCCGATAAAACGGACACTAGTTGGGCTAGATTTTACTTTTGTTAGTTGAGGTTGGATTCGTAGTCGAGGGGGCTTTTAAAGCCGAGGGACGAGTGAAGGCGTATTCGGTTATAGAAGCTCTCGATGTAGTCGAAGATGGCGGTGGTGGCTTCGCTGCGGGTGGCGAAGCGGCGGCGGTAGATCAGCTCATGTTTGAGCGTGCTCCAGAACGACTCCATTGTAGCGTTGTCGTAACAGTTACCCCGGCGGCTCATGGAGGCGATGCAACCGTGGCCGGACAAGGTGGAGCGATAGGCTGCGCTGGCATACTGACAGCCACGATCCGAGTGATGAAGCAGGCCTGCGCCCGGCCGGCGTTTTCGCAAGGCCATGTGCAGGGCGGCCAGCGGGAGCGCTGTCTCCAGGCTCGATCCCATGGCCCAGCCGATCAATCGGCGGCTATAAAGGTCGAGCACTCCGGCCAAGTATAACCAGCCTTCGCCGGTTTCGACATAGGTGATATCGGTGACCCACACTTCGTCGGGCTTGGTGGGGACGCTTGCCTTTGGCAGCAGGTTTGGGGCGATATGCTCGTTGTGCGCGCTGTCGGTGGTTCGAACCCGATACCGGCGGGCCTGTCGACCGTGCAGTCCGGCTTCTTTCATCAAGCGGGCCACGCGGTTGCGGCCTACCGCTTCGCCTTGCTTGTGCAGGGCCACCGTCACCCGCGGACTCCCATATGTGCCACGGGAGGCCGCGTGCACGCTGGCAATCTTTGCCCTGATCGCTTTGGTTTTAAGTGCACGAGCCGAGGCCCGCGCGCTTTGCCATTGGTAGTAACCACTGCGCGAGACTTCCAGCACCTCGCACATCGTTTTGGTCGGATGTTCGTGGCTCATCGCTTTAATCCGGGCATACCGCTGTGCGATGGTTCGGAGAGGATGCCCGCAGCTTTTTTTAGGATGTCCCTCTGCTCGGTGATCCTCGCCAGCTCTTGCCGCAGTCGTTCGTTCTCGGCCTGCAACACCTCCTTGCTATCGGACGGGGCAGCCAGCCCGGCGGCCCGGGCTGGCTGCCCCGTCCGATTCCAGTCGTAGAGCTGAAACACACTGATTCCCAGCTCCCGGGCAGTCAGCTCCGCTGACCTCCCGCTTTGCTTCCACATGCGCACTGCTTGCTGACGAAACGCTTCGTCGTGCCTTGGTGGCTTCATTCCTGTCTGCTTTTGTTCTTTCATCGTTGAGTCTTTCTTTAGTGGCTCAACTCGTGTCCGTCGATTCGGGGCAACCTCACCTGCAGCCTTTCATCGGGCGCTCAGTTTTCAAATAACGCGATCACTGGGTGTTGTTAAGGCGCACTTACGTTGACTTGTCTTTGCTGCATATTTTTCAGCCCTGACTCCTTCGGCTCGCCGCCGAAAACGTTGCTCGCGAAGGTGCGGGCAGGTAAACGCGGTGCACCTGAATCAAACCCGAAATGGAATCACCAGGCTGGCTTTGCGAAAAAAGGCGTAGAGAATGGGGGCCAAGACAGTGAGGGCGAACACGCCTAAGTTGGTTCCTAAGCCCAGAAAAATATAGCCGACTCCAAGAGCCGCCGCACTAGCAGCGCAGAAACTCGCGTTTAGATTTCGTGAGGCCATCGCTGTCGTCAGGAAAATTATCGAGACTGCGGCACCCAGAAACTCGAAGCCTATTCTTAGACCTATTAAATAACCCAGTAAAAATGCTGCGGGAGCAAGGAGTGTCCGGGTTCTTTGCCGGCCAAATTCCATTTGGACGGTTAAGATCACAAACGATGCGGCGCATTGTATGCCTAAAATAGTCCATGTCTGCTTGGTGTAATTGTTGGAAATGAGATAGAGCCCCAAAGCCACAAAATGTGCGCTGAAAAATCCCCGTATGGGGTCGATCCAGAAGAGGGGCAGTTTCCACCACAGACGACGCTTTCGACCGTTGTCAGTTTGGCCACTGATGCGCAGATATCCTTGGGTGGTCGCGTCCAGCAGGGTGCCATGACGGTGACCGGAACCGTAAAACAAACGGGGCGGAAGGAGCCCCAAAACCAGGCCGATGAGGATAAGTTGCCAAGGGTCAAGCATACCAATATCTTCATACCAAGCTGACGCAGAGCGCTAAATTCAAGAAGCCATTTCTGGTTTCTTAGACTGTTTGTGGGTATATCCCTAGCAGCCTGTCGGGCGTGAAAAGCGGCTTCGCCAGCGAGGCGGCGGTGACGCGGGTTGAGCGCGAACTCCCGCTGCAAACCGCTGCCGCGGGGGAAATCGGGCGTGGCGAGAATCGCTGAGCGGAGCCCGATTATCTCATGTATCTCGGCGCCATTACTGAACTCCTGCTGCACGAAGATTTCGAGGCTCCGGCGAGCATCGAAGGCAGATCACAAGCGCAGCCTATTGACGCGCCTGATAGGATCGAAAGGTCGTGCCGAAAAAAACCAAACCTGCTGGCAGTGTTGAGGCGGTAGCGCTAACGCATCGAGGTAAGATGAGGCGGGATCATGAGGATGCATTTATCCTCGGTAGCCATGTGCAACCAGCTCCGGCGCCCTATCCGATAATCACCGAGCAAACCGTGCCGATGGATGGATCCATCGTTGCGGTCATTGACGGGATGGGCGGACTTGGTGGCGGCGACATTGCGGCAACCTGGCTGGCCGAACGCTGGGCACCACGAAAGGTGCGCACGGCCAAGACACTCGTGACGCAGTTGAAAAAGGATCATGCTGACCTGCTGGATATGGCCCGGCCGACCAAAACGCCGAAGATGGGGGCGGTGGCGACCGGCGCGGCCTTGCTGCCCGATCATGTATTGCTTTTCCACGCGGGAGACGCCCGGGCCTATTTAGTCAATGGGACAACCTGCACCCAGTTGACCAAGGACGATCTCAACGACGAGGGATTTGTGACGCAGGCGTTTGGAGGGGGAAAGCGTCTTTACGAAGAGGCTCAGATTAAGCCCCACACCCTGAAACTGGATTGGCCGGAAGGCTGCACGATTCTTTTGATGAGCGATGGGGCGTGGCGATATTTGCGCCCGCCGGTCATTTCTCTGGCCTATGCTGCCCGGCCGAAGCTCAAGGATTTCGTCTTGGCGCTGGCCGAGGTCGTGCTGGATGGTCGAGCGGACGACAACATCACCCTGATAGCGCTCGCCCCTTCAGTAGCGGCGAGAAAGGGCGTCCGGCCAAAAAATGTTGATTGAGGAGGGGGTGTTAAGGGAAAGGACAGCTTCAGCAACGGACCTTCTTTCAGGAATCACCGCGGGCTTCGTCGTCGTCTTCCGAATTACTCGCTGACGGGGACGCGCTTGGCGAAAGGGAGCGGAGTCGCCGCCCTGTTCACGCTCCTACCGTGTAGGCGAAGTGGCCGACGGGGGCTTTGCGCAGGCTTTGACAGTCGTGCACACTGAGGTGCTCGCCGGCCTCGATCCAGTAGATCGCGTCCTGGCGAAAATCCGCACCTAACCGGCGCGCGGCGGCCAGATCAAGGCCGGCCATCCAACCCGCTTCGCTATGCAAGCCGTCGGGCGAGACGCCGCTGATGCGGTGGTGCCAGACGCCCCGCTTCACCAGTTCGAGGCGCAGGCGTTCGTCGGCGGCACGGTTTTGCGTGTCGGCCCAGGTCTCCCCAGTCGTGGCATAGCCCGTGATCAGGGCGAAGCACGCCGGGGTGTTCGGCGGCGGCGTATCGACCAGGAAGCGGGTTCGCAGGTAGGCGGGATAAAACCCGTAACGCAGCCCCCATAATTCGGCGGCCAGAAGCTCGGGACCGCGGTCGGCCCGGCAACTCAGGTAACGGCCAAAGGCTTCGATGCCGATACCTTCCTGCTCAAAAATCGCGCGCAGGGCGTCCGCCAACCGCGCCATCGTCTCATGGTCCGCGTGCGCGACCGTGATTGCCCAACCGGGGTCGACCTCGCCACGAAACCAGCCTTCGCCCGGTGTGAGCGTGAAGGACGGCGTGACTGCGCCGACCACGGCGGCAACTTCGTGCACAGGCGGACGTTGGCCGGCCCGCGAACCGAGTCGAAAGGTGTAGAGCGGCAAGCCGGGGCGGAAATCCGAGCAGGGTGTTTCCATGCCGCGCAAGGCTTGCAGATAACAGACGCGCCGGCCAGCTCAACACGGAGGTAAACGACCGGTGGTGCTGGCGGGGGCGCGGTGTCAGGCCGAGTGGGCGGCGGTGATCTCGATGTTGGCTTTGCGCAGGCGGCGGGCGAGGGTCAGGGCAAGGTTGCGCAGGATGCTCGCGCTGATCGCAGGGTGGTCTTTTTCCAACGACTCGAAGGCGGCGGCCGAGAGGGCGACGCACTCCACCCGGGTGTGGGCGACGACCGAGGCGGAGCGTGGAGAGGCGTCGAGCAGGGAGAGTTCACCGAGGGCGGTGCCGGCGGAGAAACTGGCTACGCGGAGGCGCGGCTGGTCCGGCGGCTCGATCCAGACATCGGCCGAACCGCGCAGGATGAAATACAGGATGCGATCCGTGCTGCCCGCCTCGATGATGCGCTCGCCAGCCGCGAAGACGTGTGGCTTGAGCAGACCGCGTAAGATGCGAGTGGCCTCGGCGCCGAGGTCGGCCAAGAGTTCGCATTCTTCGGGTTCGAGCAGGCGGGAGCCCCAGCCGGGGCTGGAGGATTGGGCGACGATACGGTTCTCGATGGTTTCCAAGGCGAGCTCGTAGTCGGGGATGAACTCGACGCGGCTCCAGCAGTCGGGCGGGAGGGCTCCCCTGAAGGCCAGCTCCAGTTTACCGAGAGACGAGCCACCCGTGAGGGTAAGCGTCCTGCCGCCGGCGAGAAGGGTGACCGCGAGACGGGCGAGCAGATCAGCCGCGACGTGGTCGATGACGGGCACGTGCTTGAAATTCAGCAGCAGGTGATCCGCCTGCTCCGCCTCGCGCAGGGTCTCGCGCACGACGCGCTCCGCGGTGGTGAATTGCAGTTCGCCCTGGAAATGGAGGTGGCGGATGCGGGAGCCCTGTTTCTGGAGCAGGGCCTGCTCGCCGGCGGAACGGATGCGCTTCGAGCCGACCTCGGCGGAGGAGCTGATGGTGCGGATGACGGAGCGGGCCTGGTGGGCGGCGTTGAAGAGGTGGAGGTTGAACTTTTGCGACAACTCGCGGCAGACGGCGATGCCGCGCACGCTGTTGCCCTGGGCGTCGAGGCGAGGGGAGAAGACGCCGATGCCGAGCTGGCCGGGCAGGACGGCGAGGATGCCGCCGGCGACGCCGCTCTTGGCCGGGATGCCAACCTGGTAGATCCAGGCGCCGGCGGCGTCATACATGCCGCAACTTCCCATCACGCTGAGGATGTTTTCAACGTATTCGCCGGCGACGGCGCGCTGGCCGGTGAGGGGATTGACCCCGCCGTTGGAGAGCGTCGCCGCCATGACTGCGAGGTCGCGACAATTCGCGAGCACGGAGCACTGCATGAAGTAGGCCTCGAGGGTGGGCGTCGGGTCCTCGTTCAGGATATCGAAATTGCGCAGCATGTGGCCGATGGCACGGTTGCGATGGCCGGTCTCGCTCTCGGAGCGGTAAACGGTCTCGTCGATCTCCAGCGGGCGGCCGGCGTAGAGAGAAAACACGTCGACAATGCGGCGGATTTTCTCGGCGGTGGTGTCGCCCTCGACCAGGCCAGTGGTGGCGATGGCGCCGGCGTTGATCATCGGATTGAGCGGACGACCGGTGCCGGGCTGGAGGCTGATGGAGTTGAAGGCCTCGCCGCTCGGCTCCATCCAGATTTTTTTAAGAACCCCGGGCTGGCCCTTGTCCTCGAGCGCGATGCCGTAGTTGAGGGGCTTGGAAATGGACTGGATGGTAAAGGTCTGCGCGGTGTCGCCAGCCTCGTAAACCGTGCCATCCGCCGTGACCAGACAGATGCCGAACCAGTTCGGATCCGCCTTGCCCAACTCGGGGATATAGGTCGCAACCTCCCCCTCGTGGTTATCCTTCAGGCGGCGGTGAAGTTCATTGAGGATGAGCTGTATGGGTGATAAAATCGCAGATTGGTCGGGCATATTTCCAGTCAGGGTTTGGGAGTGAAAACTATTCATGCAGACTCCATGCCATGTGTCGGGGTAAAGAAGGAATTCGAGCCGATTTAAGGGAACTGAAATCGAAGCATGGTGGTGTTTAAGCGTGTATTTGTAATGCCCAGCAGATCACCTACTCGTCCCATGACCGCTCCCGCCGCCAAGCCCCCCTGCCCCGCCTGCACCCTCGACGATGTTCTCGCCCATGCCGACCACTGGGAATGCGTCACCTGCGGCAACGAGTGGCCGCGAGAGGCGGCGCCCGAGGCGGCCCGCGTCGTCAAGGATGCCCATGGCACCGTGCTGGCCGACGGAGACGACGTCGTTTTAATCAAAGACCTGAAGCTGCGCGGATCCTCCCAGGTTTTGAAGCAGGGATCGAAGGGTAAAAACATCCGGCTGGTGGTTGGGGACCACGAGATCGACTGCAAAGTGGACGGCACGCCGATGGCCCTCAAAGCCTGCTTCGTGAAGAAGGCCTGAGCCTGCAACCGCCGATATCGGCGTCGCCCGAACGCGAGAGGCGCAGGCTCAGCCCTTGACCGCGCCGCTGGTGAGGCCGGCGATGAACTCCTTTTGCAGGAGCAGAAACAAGGCGAGCACCGGCGCGATGGAAACCAGCGTGCCCGACATGATGAGGCCGTAATCGGTGCCGTAGAGACCGCGCAGCTGATTGATGGCTACCGAGAGAGGAAAACGACTCGGATCCTGCAGCACGATCTGCGGCCCGATGAAGTTATTCCAAGACTGGAGGAACGTGATCATCAGATACGCGCCTATCATCGGGCGCACCAGCGGCAGCACGATGGTGAAGAAAATACGAAACTCTCCCGCACCGTCTATGCGCGCACTCTCCAGCAAGGTGGTGGGCACGGAGTTGACCATGGACTGACGGAAGAGAAAGACGCCGAAAGCCGGCGTCAGCCCCGGCAGAATGAGCCCCGCGTAGCTATCGAGCAGCCCCAGATCGTAGAGTAATTTGTAGCCCGGCGCCATGAGCAGCGAGCCGGGGATGACCAGCGCGGCCAGCACCAGAGACATGACCCAGCCTTGTCCGGCGAAGCGAAACTTCGCCAAGGCGTAGCCCGCCATTGCACAGAAGAAAGTCGCGATCAGGGCGGAAAAGGAGGCGAGGAAAATGGAGTTGGCCATCGCACGGCCGATGCCGAGCTCGCGAAAGAGCCGGATAAAATTGGCGATGGTGAGCCGGTCCCATGCGACGCCAAGAAACCCATCTCCGGTGGGCAGGAAGTTGGCGGTGAAGACGTCGGCATTGGTCTTGAACGCGGCGCAAATCAACCAGGCAAAGGGGATCAAGGTGAAGAATGCGGCGGCGACGAGCGCGACGTAGACGGGCGCGAGCAATAGTTTTTGGCGTTGGGCGTTGTTAAGACTCATGTCAGCTCTCCTCCTGATGTTTGGTGAACCATCTCTGGCCGAGCGCAAAGGCTCCCATGAAAAGCGCCAGCACCCAACCGATGGCGCTGGCGTAGCCTAGATCGCCGGAGACGAAGCCGGTGTTGTAGAGATACATCACAATGGTGAGACCGCGATTCTCGGGCCCGGCGGTGCCGCTGAGCAACACAAAGGGCAGTTCGAAAAGCTGGAGCGAACCGAGCAGCGACATCAACACGACGAAAGTAGCGACGGGCAAAATCTCGGGCAGGATGATATGGCGGAAGCGATGCCAGGGACCGGCCCCGTCGAGGGCGGCGGCCTCCATGAGTTCCTCGGGCACGCCCTGTAACGCAGCCAGGAAATAGACCATGTTAAATCCGACATAGAGCCACAGCGCGGCCAGGATGAGCGCCGGCATGATGTAGAGCTGGAGCCAGGGAAACTCCGGGTCGAAGGCGGGGAAAAAACCATGGATGACGGTGTTTACCAAGCCGGTGCGCGGAGCGAAAATGAGGGAAAAGAGCAGACCGACAAAGACCAGGCCCACGAGAGAGGGAGCAAAGAAAATAAGCCGGAAAAAAGCCCGGCACTTTATACCCGGCCGATTCAGGAGCAACGCGAGGCCCAGCGAAAGCGGAAGCTGGATGCAAACGGAGCCGAGGGCGAACAGGGCGGTGTTGCGCACCGCCTTCCAGAAGAGCGGGTCACGAAGAAGAAAGGTGAAATTCTCCAACCCCACCCAGGCTGTGGTCTTTGGCCCGAAGGTTTGCTGAAAGGCGAGCGTGACCGACTGGATGAGCGGCCAGACCAAAAAGACGCCAAAGGTGAGCAGAAAGGGCGCAAGAAAAACCCAGGGCACCCAGACAGGCTCGGCGCGATAACGACGACCCGGAGGCGGCGGAGTAGCGGTGGCGGTCGGCAAAGAGCTTTCTGGAGGAGATGCAGACATGGCTGATTAGGGTGATTACGGATTGGATACAACCGGTGTGTTCGGCCTGACGAAAACAGCTCGCGCACTCTGTTCCCTGACCGCGATATGGGCGGCGACTTTCGTGTGGTTCCTGGAAAAGGTCCAGAAAGCCATGCCTTCGGGTTTCGCGGAGGGATGCGATAAAATGATCTCGGCTGAAAGAAGAACCAACGCGATCAGAACCCACACCGGAGGTGTGGGCATGGCATAAAATTCGCGAAGGTTTTTTTTAACGGACACGGGGTGAAGATCCTGTGAAGAAACGAAGACAAACGTTGCCGTTCATCTCATTTCAAAGGGGGCTTTGAACACTGCAAAAAGGTCGCCACGGCCGAGAATCAGCAAGGCTATTCCTGACAAGAAACAAAGGGGAGGGTAAGCATCTTAATGCACTTTGCGGAGCTGAATGCTATCCACCAGGCGATCGTGTGAAAGCAGGTCCGTCACCACGATGAGCCGATCGCCGATTTGCAGACGGCCCGCACGAACAAGAAAGGTGATGGCGCGCTCTATGGTGTCGTTGGGCTCGGAATCGAAGGTCATCAAATAAGGATCGATTGCACGGAGGATGCGCAGCTCGCGCAGCGTCTCGATCGAATTGGTCATGGCGTAGATCGGCGCGAGGCAGGGACGCATCGCGGCGAGGCCTTGAGCCATGAACCCCTGGCGGGTGAAGGTCAGGATGGTGATGCCCGGCATCTCGTTGGCGAGGTGGACGGCCGCGGCGAGCAGCTTGAATTTGTCGCCCGTCAGGAAGGCGGGGGCGAGGTTGATGACCGGCTCTTCTGATTCAACGCGGCGGGCGACTTTTTCGAGGATGCGAATGCAATCCATCGGATATTTTCCGACCGTGGTCTCACCGGAGAGCATGACGCAATCGGCGCGCTCGTGCACGGCGTTGGCGACGTCGGTAATCTCGGCGCGGGTCGGCATGGGCTGCGAGATCATGGACTCAAGCATGTGGGTGGCGATGATGACCGCGCGTCCATGGTCGAAGCAGGCCTTAACGGCGCGACGCTGGATGGAGGGCAGTTCCTCGTAGGGACACTCGATGCCGAGATCGCCGCGCGCGACCATGAGTGCGTCCGTGGCGCGCACGATCTCATCGAGATTGGAGATGGCCTGCTGGTCCTCTATCTTGGCGATGATCTTGGCCCGGGATTTGTTAGCCCGGAGAAACTCGCGCAACTGCTCGATATCCGCGCCTTCGCGCACGAAGGAGAGCGCCACAAAGTCGATGCCCTCCTCGATGCCCATGAGGGTGTCGAGGCGGTCCTTCTCGGTGAAGGAGGGGAGGTTCACCTTGACGCCGGGCAGGTTGATGTGGCGACGGGAGGTGAGTTGGCCGGGGATGAGAACTTTACACCGGATGCGAGCGTGGTTTTTCTCCAGAACCTCGAAGCGCATCAGGCCGCTATCCACCAGGACGATGTCGCCTACCTTGATGTCGTTGACGAGGTCCTGGTAGTTGACGTTGACCGAGCGGATCTCCTCGCCGCCATCGCGGTCGCCAGGTTTGACGGTGAAGTCGAAGGTCTCTCCGACTTTCAGCTCGATAGGGGAATCGACGTCGCCGGTGCGGATCTCGGGGCCCTTGATGTCCATCATGATACCTATCTCGCGTCCGACCCGGGCTGAGACCGCGCGGATGCGGCGGATCACCGCCCGGCACCACTCGTGTTTGCCATGCGCCATGTTGAGGCGGGCGATATCTGCACCCCCGGTGATCAGTTTTTCCAGCATCTCCTCTGACTCGGTGGCGGGGCCGAGGGTGAAGATGATCTTGGTGCGGCGGAACTCAGCGTTTGATATGGCCATGCGGTCTAATAGCAAAACGCACACCACCGGCAGTGCCAGCCCCGATTGAAGTCAGGCGCCGTCCAAGAGGGTTTATTCATTAACCGCCTACCATTCCCACGCCGGCGCTCCCGACCCCGGTGCCACGACGTGAAAACCGCAACCAAGACGCGTGCGTAAACCGGCGAAAACCTGCTCCACCGTCGACACGCTGTTACAATCCCGGCTTAAGTGGGTTAAAAAAACCTGCCGCCAACGCGGGCTTGCCGTGGCCTCTAGCAGTTCGTGCGCGGCCTGATTCGAAAGGTGGCCATGGCGCCCGCCGATGCGCTGCTTGGTTTTCCAAGGCCGGCGGTGGTCCGCCTCCAGCAATTTGGGACAATGATTGCTCTCCACCACCACCACGTCGCAACTGCGCAGATGGGCGTAAACATAAGCCGGCACATGCCCCAGATCCGTGAGCCAGACCAGGCTTCGTCGCGGCGCGAAAAGGTCGCCCTCGCTCCCGCTTGCAAAGGCAAAACCCACCGGCTCCTGCGCATCATGCGGCACAGTGAAGCTCTCTACCTCCAAGTCACGAAACGCGAAACGCGTGCCACTCTCGAAAATACGCCACGTCACCGCGCCACCGAGCTTGGTGCGCACCGCCCGGGCCGTGGCCTCGTTGGCGAAAATGGAAACGTGGGGGTGTTTTTTAAACATCTCCACTCCCGCCGCGTGGTCGCCGTGTTCGTGGGTGAGAAAGACCGCGTCGAGCTCCTCCGGCCGCGTATCCGCTGCGAGCAGGAGTTCCGTGAGTTTGCGTGCCGAGAAACCGGCGTCGATCAACACCCGCGCCCCGTCGGTGCGCAGGAGGGCGGCGTTGCCCGAACTGCCGCTGCCGAGGATCTGGATGCGCATCGCCATGTCTGCCGAGCAAATCCAAGCCGTCCGCACGCTCAACCCTTCTCTTGATCATCCGCAGGTAAAACCGCACCCGCCCGTTGACCCCGCCGCCATTCCGGTTCACCCCTGTTCTTTGCCCATGGCCAAGTCCTCTTCAAAATCCCGCGCCAAGCCTCCCCGGCGCCCCCAAGTCCGAGCCCTGCGAGGCACGGTGTATATCACGCGCCAGGTTCACTTTAACTCCGCCCACCGCCTTTACAATCCGACCAAATCCCAGCGCTGGAACGAGGAGCGCTACGGCCTCTGCACCAACCCCCACTGGCACGGCCACAACTACGTCCTGGAGGTCACCGTGGCCGGCGAGCCCGATCCCGAGACCGGCTACATCATGGACCTCGGCACGCTCAAGGGCATCCTCGAGGAGCACATCCTGAAACCCTGCGACCACCGCAACCTCAACGACGAGGTCCCCTTTCTGCGCAACATCATCCCTTCGACCGAAAATCTCGTCATCGCTTTCTGGGAGCAGATCGAGCCCCATATCAAGACCGGCCGCCTTCACGCCGTAAAACTCTTCGAAACTCCACGCAACTTTGCCGAATACCGCGGTCCCTCATCCTCAACCGCTTAATTCCCGCCCTATCTCCCTCTTTCAGCCAGCTAAGCCCGCTCCTCGGGGCCTAAGGTGTTATCGTCCCCACCAGCCAGCCCTCCCGCCCGATACAAAAACGACCATGCCCGCCAAATCCTCCCGCCAAATCCGCGCCAAATCCATGGGAACTCCGAGCTCCAGCCCGGCCTCCGTTCCAGGCCCGGCACGTCCTTCCCGCGCCACGACGAAAGCCACGCCCGCCGCCGCGCCCGCGAAGAAAAAAATGTATCTCCACCGCCTCGCCGGCGGCCCGGCTCCGCGCATCACCCGCCGCTACGACGCCGCCTTCACGCTCTCACCCGCCTACAAGGCCTCGCTGCCCGACATGATGGAGGCCGTCGAGGCTATCCCCGGCTCACCTGTCGCCATCCAGCAGGTCGGCATCTCCGGCTTCAAACTGCCGCTCCGCTACCGCACCAAGAACGGCAAAACCGTCCACACCCTTGAGACCTCCGTGACCGGCACCGTCTCCCTCGCCGCCGGCTTGAAGGGCATCAACATGAGCCGCATCATGCGCTCGTTCTACGAGCACGACGACGAGGTCTTCACGCCCGACCTGCTCGCTCGTATCCTCGAAAAATACCGCCGCGCCGTCGGCACGCTCTCCGCCCGTCTCCGCCTGGATTTTTCCTACCCGATGCCGCAACGCGCACTGCGCAGCGGCCTCGTCGGCTGGCAGTATTACCACGCTGCATTCCTCGGCCGCATCGCGGAAGACGGCACCGTGCGCCGCCTCATCGAGCTAGATTTTGTCTACTCCTCCGCCTGCCCGTGCAGCGCCGAACTCAGCGAGCACGCCCGCGATGCCCGCGATGTTTACGCCATCCCGCACAACCAGCGCTCCAAGGCCCGCGTGCTCATAGAGATCGCCCCGGGCGCGAAGTTCCACCTCGAGGACTTGCAGGCCCACGTGCTGAGCGGCCTGATCACCGAGACGCAGGTGATGGTGAAGCGCGAGGATGAGCAGGCCTTCGCCGAGCTCAACGGCGCGCATATCAAGTTCGTCGAAGACGCCGCCCGACTGGTCTACGCCGAGCTCGCGCCCGACGCGCGCATCGCCGATTTCCAGATCGCCTGCTCGCACCTCGAATCCCTCCACTCGCACGACGCCGTGAGTGTCATCTGCAAGGGCGTGCCCGGCGGCTTCACCGCCGACTTTGACGCCTTCCGTAGTCTGGTGTGTTGAGTTTGCCGTCCGCCAAGGTCGTTAAGAAAACAGTGCGCTGTCGTTCGTTCACGCGGCACTGACGACTCGACAAGCCAACTGACCTTGTTGAATTTATTGCGATGCGTTCCATCGAACTTTTTTCTGGTGCCGGCGGCATGGCCCTAGGCTTGGAGAAGGCCGGTTTCGATTCCGTCGCGCATTTCGAACGAGACGCCGACGCTTGCGCGACCTTACGTCATAATCGCCCGTCTTGGAACATAGTCCAAGGCGATGTCCGCAATGTGGATTTCGGCGCATACGGCCCGGTAGATTTGGTCGCGGGTGGCCCCCCGTGCCAGCCTTTTTCAATGGGCGGCAAAGCCAAGGGCTTTGAAGATAATCGCGATATGTTCCCGCAGGCAGTGCGTGCTGTGCGCGAGTTGCAACCCACCGCTTTCGTTTTTGAAAATGTTCGTGGCCTGCTCCGACCTGCTTTCGCGAATTACGTGGAGTTCATACGACTGCAGCTTACCTACCCCGTTTTTCCGGTTTCAGATAATGTAGATTGGGAAGCTAATTTCCGTCGGCTTCAGCGTCACCACACTTCAAAAAACCGGAACGGCGAGCTCACCTACAACGTTACGATCAATCTCGCCGATGCTGCTGACTACGGCGTCCCGCAACGACGCCACCGGGTGTTCTTCGTCGGTTTTCGTCGTGACCTGGATCTGGGGTGGTCTTTCCCCGCGCCCACCCACACGCAGGACGACCTGCTCCGCAACAAATACATCACGGGCGAATACTGGACCCGACACGGTCTGCCACCCCTCGCGGCGCCCGAGACCATGCTCGGGCGGGTGGAAAAGCTTCGTTCCGGCGAGCTATTGGCAGACACCCTGCCTTGGCGAACCGTGCGCGATCAACTTTCGGACCTTCCTGACCCGCGCGACGCCTGCACCAAACATCGTTGGGACAACCACGGTTTCCAGCCGGGGGCCAAGAGCTACCCGGGCCATACCGGCAGCCCCCTTGACGAACCGGCCAAGGCGCTCAAAGCCGGCGACCACGGCGTGCCCGGCGGCGAAAACATGCTGCGTCACCTCAATGGACAAATTCGTTATTTCACGATTAGAGAGTCCGCCCGTATTCAAACCTTCCCGGACAATTATGTTTTTCCGGGTTCATGGACGGAGAGTATGCGTCAACTGGGCAACGCCGTTCCGGTCCAGCTCGGCCAAGCCGTATTTGAAAGCGTCGGCGCCGTGATGAAGAAATACCGTCCGCTCAAAACCGCTGCTCACGCAAATGTTTGATTACTTCGACTTCAGTCTGCCTCGCGCCGTCACTGAACAGTTGATTGAGCGGTTGGATCATCTGAAATTTAGCCCCTTGAGCGACGTTTCGCTAAAGAAACTTTCCGTTTTTCAAAAACGACGCAAAATTACTCAGGGCGTTTATGTCATCTACCTTGCTGACAAGGCGGTTTACGCGGGCAAAGCAGAGGACCTCGCGGAACGACTGGCAGAGCATCTCTGGAAACTGCGGGGGCGAAACGGCATTCAAATCAACTGTGTCGGCTATAAGGCCTTGTTGCTGGATGACAACTGGAGCACCAGCGCCAACGAAGGACTGCTCATCGAACACTACAAAGCTCAGCATCAGTGCCAATGGAACGGAGGGGGATTTGGACCTAAAGACCCCGGCAAAAATCGTGATGGAAGCGAACCCAGCCGTTTCGACGACCAGTTCCCCGTAAAAGAAAATTATCCGATCACGGACTTGCAGGATGTTTCAACATTGGGGGAGGTG
Source organism: Verrucomicrobia bacterium IMCC26134 (assembly GCA_000972765.1). Classification (GTDB taxonomy): domain Bacteria; phylum Verrucomicrobiota; class Verrucomicrobiia; order Opitutales; family Opitutaceae; genus IMCC26134_A. Next base: position 3,604,591 of record CP011265.1, read on the forward strand.
CTATCCAAAATCAAAGATCAGGTGCCCTACCTTTTTCGCTACGATATACCACCATCCGCTGAAGTCCTCCCCATCAATCTGTCGGGAGTTCCCAGAGAAGTTAAGGCGCTCGCACTTCAAATCGCCCAATCCCTCGGAAATGGCTGGCAGCTCATGTTGTTCAAGAACGGCGTCACGCTCTATCATGCCAGTCGTCCATACTCGCACGGCACGCAGCTTTTTCCACCCCAGTAATGCAGAGCGTGCCCCGCCCGAGATATTCAGGTAAGCACAGAAAATATACGCCCGCTGCATTGCTCCCGTATAAACTCATGGCTAAAAAATCCTCCTCCCGCACCCGTCCGCCGCTCATCGTCATCACTGGTGCCAGCCAGGGCCTCGGCGCCGCGCTCGCGCTCGCCTACGCCAGAGCCTTCCCCGGCGCGAAGCTCGCCCTCGTCGCCCGCAACGCCCGCAACCTCGACGCCACCGCCACCCGCTGCGAAACCCTCGGGTCCGCCGCCCATGGCTTCGTTTGCGATGTCACCGACATGGCCGCCGTCGCCCGCCTGCCCGCCGCCGTCGCCAAAGTTTTCCGTCGCCCGCCAGATATCGTGGTCAACAACGCAGGCCGCTTCACCCCCGCGTCATTCGCAGCCACCACGCCCGCGATTTTTGACGACATGCTCGGCTCCAACCTCCGCTCCGCCTACCTCGTCACCCGCGCCTTTCTCCCCGCCTTCGCCGAGCGCAAATCCGGCGACTTTGTCTTTATCAGCTCCATCAGCGGCAAGATCGTGCTGCCTAATTGCGCCGCCTACACCGTCGCGAAACACGGCCTGACCGGCCTCGCCGCCGCCCTCCGCGCCGAGACGAAAGGCACCGGCTTGCGCGTGCTGTGTATCCATCCTGGCGCGACTGACACCGCCGCGTGGGACGGCTCCGGCGTGGACCGCTCCCGCCTCATGCGCCCCGCCAGCGTCGCCGAGGCGGTCGTCGCCCTCACATCCCTCTCCAGCCACACCGTTGCCGAGGACATCACCCTGCGCCCTTCCGGCGGGGATATATAGCTCATCTCGTCTCGCTCACACAACCGCGCCCACCCGGTCGTTTTGGTTGATACCCTTTTCGTTTTCCCTGTCGTTATACCTTACCCCTCATGCGCATCACCCCTCTGTTCCTCAGCCTGGCCATGGCCCTGCTCGCCGCCTGCACCAACGGATCTTCCTCATCGAGCCCAAAGGCCGCCACGCCCGCCGCCAGCCCGGTGGCAATGTCCGCCATCGAGTCGAATAAAAACACCCGCAACATCCTCGCGGAACTCAAGCTCGCCGATCCCGCGATCGAAGCCCGCGCGCGCACCCTCCTCGACACCCATTTCCCCGCCCTCACCGCCTGGCATCGCGAAAACGACTCCACCTTAAAACTTCTCTGGAAAGCGTTCGACCAAGCCCGCGCCGCCAAGGATAAAGCAGGTGCGGACGGCGCACTGGAAAAAATCAGCTCCGTCTATGCAACGTTCCGCCCCCGGCATGACGCCCTGCTCGCCGACCTCGCAAAGATCTTGAGCCCGGCGCAAATCGAGCAGGTCCAGGATGTCCTCACCATCAACAAAGTCGCGGTCACCTACGGCGCCTACCTCGAGATTTTCCCGATTCTCAACGACGCCCAAAAAGCCGTCGTCTTGAGCGAACTCAAGGCGGCCCGCGCCGAGGCCATCGACGCCACTGCGATGACAGAGAAGTCCGCCTTCTTTAAAAAATATAAAATTCGCATCGAGGAAGACTACTTCCCCACCCAGGGCATCGACGCGCAAAAGTTCCGCCGCGAATTCGCCGCCCTTGGCAAAGCCACCACCCGCCTCTGGTATCGGCAACCCGCCGCAAAGTGGGAGGAGGCCCTGCCGGTGGGCGGCGGCCGGCTTGGCGCCATGATCTTCGGCGGCACCGCCAGCGAACGCATCCAGTTCAACGAGGACACCCTCTGGACCGGCAGCCCTCGCAACTACGTGCGCGCCGGCTCGGCCGACATTGTCCCCCAAGTCCGCGCCCTGCTCGCCGAGGGCAAGGTCACCGAGGCCCAGGATCTAGCCCGCGCCAAGATGCTCAGCGACCCCGTTCGCCAAAAAGCCTACCAGCCTTTCGGCGACATCCGCCTCTCCTTCCCAGGCCATGAAGCCGCCGCGAACTACACCCGTGAACTCGACCTCGACACCGCCATCGCCACCACGACTTACGACGTGGCGGGGGTCACCTACACCCGCGAGGTCATTGCCAGTTATCCCGACAACGTCATCGCCGTCCGCCTGACCGCCAGCCAGCCGGGCAAGCTGAACTTTGGCGTCCGCCTGGATTCACCGCACAAGACCTGCGCGACCGGGATCACCTTGGATCTCGGCCCCTATCTAGTCCTTACGGGCGAGGTCCAGCCCAACGGCATGAGCTTCGCCTCCTCCCTCCGCGTTCTCCCCGACGGAGGCAGCGTGCGTTCCGACGGCCAGTCCCTCATCATCGATGGCGCAAACTCGGCCACTCTCCTCCTCGTCGCCGCCACCAACTTCAAAACCTGGGAAGACATCTCCGCCGACCCCGGCGCACGCTGCGCCGCCTATCAAGCCGCGCTCACCTCGCGCGACTATGCCGCCCTCCGCGCCACCCATGTCGCCGACCACCGGCGGCTCTTCCGCCGTGCCGCCCTCGACCTCGGCAAGACCGCCGCCGCCGGTCTCCCCACCGACGAACGTCTGCGTCAGGTCCGCAAGGCCAACTCCCTCGACGCCGACCCCGCGCTCGCCGCGCTCCACTTCAACTACGGCCGCTACCTGCTCATCGCCTGCAGCCGTCCCGGGACCCAGCCCGCCAATCTGCAAGGCATCTGGAACGAGCTCATCAACCCACCCTGGGAGAGCAAATACACCACCAACATCAACTACCAGATGAACTACTGGATCGCCGAGCTCACCGGCCTCGGCGAATGCCACGAACCCTTCTTCGCCTCCATCGACGATCTGCGCCTCAGCGGCGCCCGCACCGCAGCGCAGCTCTACCGCAGCCGCGGCTGGGTGCTGCACCACAACTTCGACCTCTGGCGCGGCACCGCCCCGATCAACAACATCGATGGCATCTGGCCCACCGGCGCCGCCTGGCTCTGCCATCACCTCTGGGAACACTGGCTCTTCACCCGCGACCGCGACTTCCTCGCCCGCCGCGCCTACCCCGCGATGAAGGAAGCCTCCCTCTTCTTCGTCGATTTCCTCGTGCGCGATGCGCAGTCCGGCCGGTTGCTCAGCTCGCCCTCACATTCGCCCGAGCAAGGTCCCACCACCGTCGGCCCGACGATGGACAACCAGCTCATCCGCTTCCTCTGGACCGCCACCATCGCCTCGGCCCGCGAGCTCGGAGTGGACGCCGGCCTCGCCGCCGAGCTGGAGACGCTCCTGCCCCGCCTCCCGCCCAACCAGATTGGCAAACACGGCCAGCTCCAGGAGTGGCTCACCGACGACGACGTGCCGGACAACGCCCACCGCCACCTCTCGCCGCTCTGGGCCCTCTACCCCGGCGCGGACATCAACCCCTCCGACCCCAGGATTTTTGACGCCGCCAAGCTCCTGCTCAAATGGCGCGGCGACGGCTCCACCGGCTGGAGCTACGCCTGGCGCATGCCGATGTGGGCCCGTGTCGGCGACGGCGAGATGGCCTACCGTCAGTTCAGTCAGCTCGTTGCACGCAAAACCCTGCCGAATCTCTTCGATCTCTGCGGCCCCTTCCAGATCGACGGCAATTTTGGCGCCGCCGCCGGCGTCGTCGAGATGCTCTTGCAAAGCCACCAGCGCACCGCTGACGGCACCGTGTTGATCGACCTGTTTCCCGCTCTGCCCAAGGTCTGGCCCGCCGGTAAAGTCACCGGCCTGTGCGCTCGCGACGGCTTCGAACTCGATCTGACTTGGAAAGATGGAGCCCTCACCCAAGTCGCCGTCCGCTCCACTCTAGGCCGTCCGGCCAAAGTGCGCCTCGGCGGGCAGTCGATCGACCTCGCACTCAGCCCCGGCCAGAAGACCCTGCTCGGCCCCGACCTGCGCCCCTTGCACCAATCGAACCGGAAATAAAGCTCGGCTGCACTCCCTCAGGCTCCGCCCAAACCCCGACTTCCCATCAAGAAAACGGACGCCGCCAGTGACCGACTGCACGCTGAGAAAGGACGGCGCACCGGATCAGTGAGAGCAACTACGCCCTCATGTGAGGATATACGCAAAAGTGAGGCTTATGCCGCAGGATGATTCCGAAATAATATGCTATCGTCCTGATTCAGTTTTTTCGTCGCCCCCCCCGTTGCGCGCTCTTGCCCAACATTACCCCCTCCTGAAAAATGCTCCTCCTCCCGCTCCTCTCCAGGGGTAGTGCTGCCGCGTCCGCAGCGCTCGCCTTCCTCTTGGTTCTCAGTGTCGCTTTGGCTGCCGAACTGAAGGTGGACATCAGCAACAGCGGACGCCCGCTGGCCGAAGGCCTTGATCCAGCTTTCACTGATTGGGCCACGACGCAGAGTTGGTTCACGGGGGGCAATATGACCACCCGAACCTTTGGAGATGTGACGGTGAAGTTCACCCGCGTTGGTGCGGTGGGCACGGCGCTACAGACCGGCTACTGGAAAGCCGGCGTCCAAAGCACGACCTATAATGTCAAATTGACAGGCGACGGCCTCAAAGTGAATGGCGGCGACACCGGAGCGCAAATCGAGGTGCGCTTGACGGGGCTCACGGCCGGCGAGCACACCCTGCTGCTTTATCTCAACAACTGGGACTCCCCCACCACCTTGCCGGCGCCCTTGGATATCTTCGTGGACGGCACTCAGGTGATCAACGACCTCCCCGTGACCTCCCAGGTGACCGACAACAACCTGGCCACCACCGCCTACCTGAATTTCACCGCGGTGGCCGGACAGGACGTGGTTGTGCTCGTGCAAGCCGAGACCAGCGGCACCAATCCGACGAAAAACGTCCACATCAACGGATTCGAGATCGATGCGCCGAACGCCGCAGCCAAGGCGAACAATCCCGCGCCCGACAATGCGGACGAGCACGCGAACGCCGACTCCGGTTCCATCACCTTGAGTTGGGGCACCGCCACCAAAGGCGCCGCCTCCCACCAAGTCTACTTCGGCACCAGCGAGCTCGCGGTGAAGAATGCGACGACCGCCTCACCGGAGTTCAAAGGCACTCAGACCGCGAACACCTATCCGGTCAGCGGCATCAACACCCACCTCACCTACTATTGGCGCATCGACGAAATCGCCGCGAACGGTTCCACCACCAAGGGCAATCTGTGGTATTTCCGACCCCGCCGTCTCGCCTTTCCTGAAGCGGAAGGCTATGGCCGCTTCGCCCGCGGCGGACGCGGCGGTGTGGTCGTCCACGTCACCAATCTTAATGACTCCGGCCCCGGCAGCCTGCGCGACGCGGTCCTCGGCGATTACGGACCCCGCACCGTGGTCTTCGAAGTGAGCGGCCTCATCACTCTCCTGGACGACATCATCATCAGCGGCAACCAGCCCTACGTCACCATCGCCGGACAGACTGCGCCGGGCAAAGGCATCTGCGTGAAGCGCAACCAGCTCGCCATGAGTGGCGCACGCGACTGCATTTTCCGTTTCATGCGTGTCCTCGTCGGCAAGGATAACGGCGAGACGCAGAACGCCACCGGCATGGCCGGCGTGGACCACTCCATCATGGACCACTGCTCCCTCGGCTGGGGCATCGACGAGGGTCTTAGCACCCGCAGCGGTAAAAACCTGACCTTCCAGCGCTGCTCCCTCTCCGAGGCGCTCAACGTCGCCGGCCACCAAAACTACCCCGCCGGCACCGCCCACGGGTATGCCGCCAGCGTCGGGGGCGACATCGCCAGCCTCCACCACAACCTGCTCGCCCACAACGAAGGGCGCAACTGGTCCATGGCCGGTGGTCTCGACGGCGCAGGCTACTACGCCGGCAAACTCGATATCTTCAATAACGTGGTTTACAACTGGGGCGGCCGCACCACCGACGGCGGCGCGCAACAGGTCAACTTCGTCAGCAACTACTACAAGGTCGGAGCGTCCTCGAACAAGTTCACCGCCCTCAACCCGCAATACGGCGGCTTCCCCGGCACCCAGCAGTATTACATGGCAGGCAACGTCATGCCGGGAAAGTTCACCGAGGCCAACCAAGCCGCCGGCCTCAGCATCGGCACCGAGAACGGCGGCACTATCCCGCAAAATTCCACCCCGCCTTACAGCGCGACGGTCAACGCGCCTTTCTTCCCGTCCTACGCCACCATCCACACCGCAACCGGCGCCTACAAGCAGGTGCTCTCCGACGTTGGCTGCACCCTGCCGATGGTCGATAATCGCGACGCCCGCATCGTCGGCGAGACGCTCGACGGCACCTACACCTACACCGGCAGCGTCAGCGGCAAAAAAGGCCTGCCTGACACCACCAACGACGTGGGCGGCTGGGAGGACTACGGCAACGCGACGCGGCCTCCGGATTGGGATACCGACGGCGATGGGATGCCCGACTGGTGGGAAACCATCAAAGGGCTGAATCCAAACTCGCAGGCGGGAAACTTTGCCGAAAGCAACGCCGACTCCGACGGCAACGGTTACACGAATCTGGAAGAATATCTGAACTGGATGGCCTTGCCCCACGTCGACTGCAACGGCTCGGCCACAGTCGACGTGGATTTGCCAGTCTTAAGCCGGGGCTACTCCAAGACCACCCCGGTCTATACGCTCTCCGCGCCGGTCAATGGCACCGTCACCCTGATCGCCGGCAACAAGGCGCGCTTCACCGCCTCCACCTCGACCAACGCCTTGGGCAAATTCACCTTCACCGTCACTGATTCGGCGGGCGATTCGATGACCCAGTCCGTGGGCGTGCGCGTCCTCGGAGCCGCCGCTCCCGTCCTCCCCGAGGTCACCCTTGCCGCCACCGACGCCTCCGCCGGAGAACTCGGCCCCGATCAGAGCATTGTTTTTACCGTCACACGCACAGGCGCGACCACCTCGGCCCTCACCGTTCCGCTCGTCGCCTCGGGTTCCGCGACCGCCGGCCAAGATTACACGGGCTTTTCGGGGAGCGTTACGATCCCCGCCGGCCAGACCAGTGTCCTGCTCACCCTCTCCGCGCTCGCAGACTCCAACGCCGAAGGGACGGAATCCATCACTGTGACCCTCGACTCCTCCTCCGTATTTAGCCTCGGCACGCCTTCGTCGGCTTCCGCCTCCGTCGCCGACAGTCCCGCGCAAAGTTTCTACTACAGCGCCATCGCCGATCCCGCGAAGCGCGGACCTGCAGACGACCCCGACGGCGACGGCATCCCCAACCTCCTTGAATATTTCATGGGAACCGGCCCAGACAGCTCCTCCAGTGGCGGGTCCGTCACCATCAAAGACCCCGCCGCCTTCACCGTGACCTACCAACGGGCGAAAGGCATCACCGACGTATCCGCGTCGCTCGAGTGGTCGCCCGATCTCGCCAACTGGTATACCTCAGGCCAAAGCGACGGCACCCGCAGCATCACTTTCGTGGAAACCGTCAGCCCCGGCGCGGGCAACACCCCGGACACCGTAGAAGCCGCCACCTCCATCTCCGGTCAGACCGCGGCCAGGCTCTTCATTCGCTTGCACGTTCAGACGCCCTGATGGTGATGCATGGGACGAAGCAGCGGGCGGCTCTTTTCGAGAAGCCCGCGCCTCCCCTTCCTTCATCGCCGTGCCCCCGGTAGTCACCGGCGAGTGGAAGACCGTCACCGTATTCTCTGATACCGTTTACGGTTCAATTCGGGTCTGATGTATCAACGCCATGTCGGCCGTTTTCCGGCGCCTGAACACGCCTGACACAGGCGCGGCTGGCAGGTTCGCTGGCCAATAAACCCGTTTCGAATGCAAAAGAGCATGTGCCATCCTGCGTGCCCCTCGAGGACCGGAACACGAGGGCAACAAAAAGCCCCGTCGCTTTTAAGGCGACGGGGCTTGGAAGCGATACGACGACCGCTCGCGATTAATGGCTGACCTTGAGGCGCAGGAAGCGGCGGCCCGGGCTGGCGGTGACCGTATCGGTCACCGTGACCGCACCGGATACATTCGCGGCGCCCGTGCTTGGGTTATTGGCCGTGGCGACCGTGGACCAGGTCACGAGGTCGCTGGAACTCTCCACTGTGTAGGTAAGCGTGGTGTCGGCGATACGAGTGTAGGTGAGAGCAAGGAAGTTGCCTGCCATGGCCGTGCTATACGCAGCGGTGCCGGCGACCAGGGGGTTTGAACCGGTCGCATACTCGATCAGGTTGACCACCCCATCGGCATCCTTGTCGAAGGTGTCGGCGGCGTCTCCAGTGTTCGTGCTGCTGCCGAAGTTGGTATTACGCCACGACTCAATCGCGGTGAGGGAGGGCGGCGGCGTGCCGAAGATCATCGTGACCGACAGAGTGCCGTTACCGGAACTGAGCGTGCCATAGTGACCGGCAGGGACCGAACCCACCACAAACTTGCTGGTGTCGATCGTGGAGTTGCTGGAGATCAAGCTATAGACGCCAGGCGCGAAGCCCGCGAGGCCGGCCAGATTGAGCGTAGTCGTGCCGGTGGCGGAAACCGCGCCGCCGAGCTGAATCTTGTCGGAGACGCCGGGGGCATCAAGTTCGAGGTTCAGGATGGCGCCGTTGCTAAGGGTAAGCCCGCCGTTGAAGGTAAGCGTGCCGAGGCCGCCGACACCGGGAGCGACAGCCGCACCGGAAGCGATGGCGAGGCCGCTCGCGAGCGTGCCGTTGCCACCCAAGGTGCCGCCGGCGACATTCGTGACACCGGTGAAGGTGCTGTTGCCGGTGAGAACAAGGAGTCCCGAGCCGTCCTTAACCAGAGTCTGACTGCCGGTATTGCCAGCCGAAGCGACCACGCCGCCGTAGGTGAGCGTGATACCCGAGTCCACCCAGAGCGTGCCGTTGCCACCGGTCGAGCCGTCAACCGGACCGAGTCCGATGCCGCGCTTCGAATCCAGGACGAAGGTCGCGTTCGTGGTGGTCTGGAGCGTGCCGCCATCGAGAATGATGCTGTTCGCAAAAGCAGACATCGGAGCCAGTGCCGCACCGGCACTGCCGGCCGCACCGCTCAGTGAGCCGATCTGGCCGAGTTTAGCGTCCGACGACACGCGAAGGATACCGCCTTGGATGATGGTGCCCCCGCTATAGGCGGTGACGTTGCCGGACGCTTCAAAGGTTCCCGCTCCGATCTTACGCAGACCAAATAGATTTGAATTAGCGCCGTTGGCAGTGGGCGTGACGCCTAAGTTACCCGCGTAAATGTCGTCCACGCCAGTGGCGATGTTGAGCGTGAGCTGACTCAAGACAGAGCTGCCGTTGATGACGGCGGCCGTGCCGGTGCCGCTGGCATACAGACCGGCGATTTCCTGCCGGATGCTACCGTTGGTCGACCCGTTGGTGTCGCCGAGACTCAGCGTGCTATTGGCGCTGAGGGTGCTGTTACCAGCGATGGAGTTGGCAAAATAATTGCCGAGATAGACCTTCGTCGTAGCAGGTAACAGTGCGCCGCGAACCAGGCTGAGAACACCAGCGCGAATTTGGGTGGAGCCAGTGTAAGTATTGGCGTTGCCCAGGATTTGTGTCGCATACGTAAACGCACCGGTCCCGGAATTAAAATTAGCCTTATCAACGATGAGGTTGAGGTTGCCAGTGATCGTGCCGAAAAAGGCGCCGAAAGAGGTCACCGACGTGCCAGTGGACAAAACAAGGTCGGCGGTGGTGGCACTGCTATTGGTCACCTCGCCGGCAATCGGGTTAACCGTGAGACCGCTGGCAAGGACCGAGGGGCTGATATCGATATAGCGATTCGTCGTTGCATTACCGCCTATGCCGTTGAGATCGAATTTGCCTTCGGGGGCCAGGATGAGACGGGGGGTATTCGTCCAAGAAGCTCCCGTATCAAGTTTCACCACACCTTGATTGACTTGGAGGGTAGCGGCATTGGCGACCGACGCCGCAAGGGTCGTGGTGCCGGTGCTGTTAAAGGCAATGCCACCCACGGTGTTGACCGTGGAATTGCCCACGACACCCACGGTCTGAGCACCCTCCAGGCGCAGGTTGCCGGGGCCACTGTAGGTGACCCAGCCTTGGCGGGCGGAAGAACCGACGGTCGTGCAAGCGTTGGAAACCGGGGTCTGGAGAGTGATGCCCGCCGTCGAGGTATTGATCGAGTGAATGACGACGTCCTCGCCAGCGGTATCAACCGTGCCCGTAATTTGACCGCCGGACAAAACAATCGGGGCGGTGCCGGAGAAGAGCAGGCCGTTGGCGGCGTTGAGCGCCGTGCCGTTGTTGGTCAGCGTAAGGGTCGAATTACTCGAGTTGTTAATCTTAAGCGTGCTGCTGGCGTGACCGGTAATGGTATCGTTGGCAGATAAATCTAGCACGATGTTTTCGTTCGTTGTTGCGACTGCATCATAGGCCGCGCCCGTCGTGACGACGTTTTGCTCGGCGCCGCTGAGCAAGCGGACGCCATTGGTGACATCATAAGTGGCGAAGCCCGTGCCGGTGCCGGTGGGCGTGGCGTCGGCGAGTGCTCCCTTGAGGACCGGTGCCGTGGTGGTGCCAAGAGTGCCGGTCGTGCTGAGGCTACCGCCGCCGACCGTCGGCGCCGTGGTGAAGTTAATGGTAGCTACGCCGGCGCCGGGAGTCGCACCCAGATTCGTGCCGCGATAGAGCATGGTCACGCCGTTCAAGTTGCCGTTTACGCCGGTAAAAAAGTTACGAGGGCTTAGGGAGCCGAAGGTCAGCGTGGCGGGCTGTGCCGGATCAGCAGTGACCGTGAGCTTGCTGAAACTGTTACTCTGCTGGGATTGGTTGTTGTCCGGGGTAGAAGTATTAGCCGCGATGCTTCCGACGAGCAGCTTACCACCAAAGGCCTGGCTGCGCGCTCCGGTGGAGTTACCCAAACCGGAAAGCGCGAATTCACCATTCTTTAGCAGGAAAGAACTGTCCGTATTGGCCGCACCCTGACCACCTGTGATCACGCCGATCGCGCCGGTTGTCCCCAAGGAGAGTTTGCCGCCGTTAACCGCCACCAGCACGGAATTCGCCTGGGGCGCGTTCAGATTGTTTACGCCGGAAAGGATTTGGGTGCCGGGACCGACCTTGATCAAACGGATGGCCGGCGCGCTCGCTATCCCGCTAGACGTGTCGCCGATGTTGCCCGCGAAGTTGTAGGTATCGCTGGCCAGACTATAAGAGCCCAGCTCAACCGTGGATAGACTGATAGAGCCTGTGGTCGGCACCGTAAGAATCGACGTGTTAACGACAGAACTGCTCGCACTCGTGCTCTCGAGACCGCGAAATACGGTTTGGCCGGTGGATCCAATGATCTCCAAACGAGCGCTGTTGTTACCGGTGCCGAGGACCACCTTGCTATGCATGGGCAAGCTGGTGAGGTTGTTATTCAGAGTGCCTCCGGCGAGTGACTGAAACACACCCTGATTCAAGGTGAGATCACCTCTGAATTTGGACCAATCGAGACCAAAGCCGAACCGCACCGGACCAACGCCAAAGGTCGGCGTGGTGGTGGTGCCGGCGGTCTGGTTGCCGGTTGAGGTGATGCCGATGGGAGCGTTAAAGGGATTTTGGTTATCAATGACCAGACCCTGCGTGCCGACGATCGTGAGTTTGGCGCCTGAATTGCCGGTCGCTAACTGATCTATCTTGGCTTCACTTAACGAAAGGCTGTTGCCACCGCTCAACGTGATAGTGGGAGTGCCAGTCGAGGTTTTAAAGGTCAAGGTCGACAAGGGGCCACCGCTGCGGGACGTGGCAAGAATGCTCAGTCCATTTCCGCCTACGATGGCGGGCAGAAAGTTAGTGCCACAGGTGGCAGTGTTCACCGTCAAGCTACCGAGGGTGAGATCGCGATCCAGCATGACCGAGCTGATACTGGAAGTGGTCGTGATGCTGGCGGCGTCATCGATGCCGTTGGGCACGATGCCGCTCGCCCAATTACCAGCCGTAAACCAAGTCGGGACCTTAATCACCGGAAGAGGATTAGTCGCTCCTGCGCTTGCGGCGAAGGTGCCAGCGCCTGGGGACTGAGAAAAACGGATCGTGGGGCTGGGTGTCGAACCCACTCCGACCGTGTAGTAATAGTTAAATTTAGTGCCAAGACCCACCCCCGTGGAGTTCCCAACGAACACGGCGTCACCCTCTACTAAGGAATACGTGGTATTGCCGGGTGATGAAGTAACCGTCCAGGAGCTTCCGTCAGATGCGATATTAAGGCCCACGCCCTGATCAGCGGCGTTAGCCTGCCAGGTGCCGGAGGCGGCGTGAAGATCAGCCGAGTTGAGCGCGAGCATAGCGACCGCGAGCGCGGCAGCCGCAGCGACGAAGGCCTTCGTGGATTTGATCTCTTGGCCGTGGGTGGGGGGGGTGCGTTTCATAGACTTTAGATTTAGTATTCTTTGGGCAAACTCCTGATCAGAAATTAGTTAGAGTGGGGGCTTTAGTGAAATAACAGGGATGCTGAGATCCTGCCGCGTTCAATCGGCAGTCACTTGCGTTTAATTTGGCGGGTAGAAAGCTAGGCTGAAGCCAGAGGGGTGAAAGGGGTATTGAGTGAAAAGCTACATTTCTGCTCATCAGAGTCAACGGGCATTGGCCTTATGAGAGCAGACGCAGGCCAATCTACGAGGGAATGAGATTAGAATACCGTATAAAGTTTATATTAATTAGTAGATTCCACGCAATACACGGTGAATCGACGTGATTGTCCCTTCGGCTGACAGCCTTCCTTTAGCCCACGCATACGAGCCTCAAGCACGGTCTTTTTACGAGCAAGAATGATTATTTTTTGTGCTGCCGTTTAGGGCTGACATAAACCAGCGGATGACGGCTGAAGTTAACCGTTGGCGATATAATCAGTCGCGATTTATCCTAGTCAAAAGCTCCTGAATTCAGCACCTATCCGCCTATGATTAACCCGCGAGCAGGCCGGTATCAGGGTGTTTCAGCCGGGCTTTCCTCGGTGAGGGTGCGAAGAAAGGCCACCAGGGAGCGCTGGTCGGCAGCGTCGAGGTGAAGGCCGCCATCGGGGTGCTTGGCGAGATTGGCGTCGAGAACAGGACTGCGGACCACCGCTTCGCTGTAATGCGTCACGACCGCCTCCAGGGTCGCGAGGCGTCCGTCATGCATGTAGGGTGCGGTGCGGGCGATGTTGCGGAGGCTGGGCGTGGAAAACTTGCCACGGTCGGAGACTAGACCCGTGACTCGCTCGCGACCGGTGTCGGCGGATTCGGGGGCAAGGCCGTTGTTATGAAATTGGTGGTCACTAAAAAGGGGTCCGCCGTGACAATGAAAACAATCCGCCCCGCGCTGACCGGTGCGTGGATCGTTCTCGGTCATAAAGAGCTCAAACCCTCGTTGTTCTTCGGAGGTGAAACTCGCCTGGCCACGCAGCGCCCGATCGAACTTCGAGTCGTAGGCCGTGAGCGTCAGGAGAAACTGCTCCAAGGCGAGGGCGAGTTTCTCGGCGGTGATCTCGGGCGTGCCGAAGGCGGCAGCGAAGCGGGGGGGATAATCACCGCCGGCTTCCGACGGGGGAACGGCGGCGAGCTTGGCGACGATACGCTCAAGGGTTTCGTCCATTTCGGTGTGGTCCTGTATCGGCACCAACACCTGGGCGCGGAGCGAGGGGGCGCGACCGTCCCAAAAGAAACTGGTTTTCCAGGCGAGATTGAAGAGCGGCATCGTGTTGCGGGTGCCCGCCTGGCCGCGCACGCCGAGGCTGAAGCGACGCAGATCGGCGAGCGCGGCATCGCGCTGATGACAGGAGGCGCAGGAAAGAGTGCCGTCGCGGGAAAGGGCAGTCTCGGTAAACAAGGCTTTGCCAAGCGAGACGCGTTCCTCGATCAGCGGATTATCGCGCGGCAGATCGGGGATGGGAAAAGTCGCGCCCATCTTAAAGGGATAAGGCGTGTAGTGTGCCGGCAGATATAACGGTTTTACCGGTGAAGGCCGGCTGATCTCCGGCAGGGTGGAGAACACGCCCGCGATGCGGAAAGCCCCGCGCAGGTTGGCAACGAGGGCGGCGGCCACGGGATCGCCCTCACGCGAATGGGTCGCGGCTCCGTCGCGGGCGAAGGAGAGGGGGCGAGGGGCGTTGAGCAAAGCGCCGAGGTCGAAATCAATCCCGGCACCCGCGTCGTGTGTGAGGTCGATGGGCGCGGTGAGCGTAATGCGGGTGCGCTGCGGATCACGTGCAAGGTGGTAGGCGTAGCCCTTTAATTCGGCCGCGACCGGAGCGGGAGTTGCCGGTTTTCCAGAGGCGATGACGCGGTCGCGATAGCGGCCTTCGAGGGCGAGGAAAATGTAGCCGCCCTGCCAGCTCCAATGCAGGCCGTCGAGATTGGGGTTGAGCGGATGATCGGGAGCGAAGCGCGAGGGGGGGGCGGCATTGGCCTCGACGTCGGGACCGACGTGGAAACGCAGGGCGCGGTAACGGCCGGAGGGAATGGTTTCGAGAAGGACGGTGTCGCGTCGCTTCTCGGCATCCAGCCATGCGTAGCTTTCAGGAAGCTCCACCCACGTGCCATCCTCGCGTTCGAGGGCGAAACCGCTCAGGAGATAACTGATGCGGGTGAAGGACAGGGTTTCTCCGGCCGCATTTTGATAGCGTAGTGAATCGAGAGTAAGCGAACCGCCGTTGAATACGGGGCGGACAGTAATCTCCAGATTGGCCGCTCGGGCCGGCAACAAACCGAGCAAGAGTCCGCCCACGACGGCGAGCAAACTCACCAGCGGGTTAAAATGCTTTTTGGGGGCGCAAATCGACACTCCCCACCCGTAGCCAAAAGCTCCGCGAGTCGCCAGCCCGCTCCACTGTTTTTTTAAACTTCGTTCAACGACGCGAACCCGGACCAACCAATCCAAGCTCCGACGAAACGGAGTTGCGGAGTTGCCACCGGGGCCGCCGCTGCTCGGTATGGCGGAAACATGTCCCGCCTTCCGACTCTTTCCTCCGCCGCCTGAACGGCTCCGTCTCATGCTTATCCGCAGCCAGCCTGGTTTTGAAGATTTGCTCGCCGGGGAACTTCGTGCCCTCGGCCAGGCCGTCACCGCCCAAGGTGGAGGCTGGGTCGCCGCCGCCGACACGGCCTCCAGCCCGACCGCTCCGGATCTCTGCTTCGCCCACGCCATCCACCTCGCGCCCGTCGAGATCAACGGCGAATCAGTCAACGCCCTTGCCGCCCGCCTGCTCGAACACTTTCTCGCCAGCGCAAAAGACGAACGCTTCGAAGCTCCCTGGCCCTGCGTCTTCAGCACCGCCGCCGGCCTAGACGGCCTCGGGCGCCGGGCCGACGCCGTCGCCACCGCCTTCGGCGAGCTCCTGAAAAAACGCCTCGGGCGCGTCGCCCGTCTCGCCATCTCTGAAATTCCCCGGGGTCAGGGCGCCTCGCGCGGGCTGTTCGTTCACTTCGTCGATTTCAAAAAAGCCTTCGTCTCCCGCGAACTCTACTCCTGCGGCCAGCGCCGCATGGCCGACGACGACCTCGCTCCTTCACGCAGCTACCTCAAGGTGGAGGAAGCCTACACCGTGCTCGGGCGCGAACCCGCTCCCGGTGAATTCGTAGTCGATCTGGGCGCCGCGCCCGGCGGTTGGAGCTACTCCGCCGCAAAACGCGGCGCACGCGTCATCGCCATCGACAACGGCCCCCTCAAAGGCGGCGCCCTTGACAATCCTCTCATTGAGCATCGTCGCGTCGACGCATACGGCTACCGCCCCGGCCCAGGCGAGCGCGCCGACTGGCTCTTCTGCGACCTCGTGGACGACCCCCATCACGTCTTGCGAAACCTCATCGTCCCCTGGCTCGAAAACGCCTGGTGCCGCCGCTTCGTCGTCATCTTGAAATTCGGCCGCGTGGACGCCCTCGCCCTCCTGCGCGAAGTGCGTGCGCCCGACTCCGTCTTCAGCCGCCTCGCCCCCGGAACCCGCGTCCGCCACCTCTACCACGACCGCGAGGAATTCACCCTCGTCGGCGAACTCTCCGCATGAGCGCCCCCGCCAACGAACTCATCCTCTGCGGTCTTGCCGCCGTGCAGGCGCGCTTCGCCCGCGATCCGGGCTCCTTCAAGCGTCTGTTCTTCGACGTGCCCAACAGCCGGAAACTCGGCGCGATGTGCAAGGCTCTCGCCGCCGCCAAAAGGGTCTACCGCTGCGTGCCGCCCGCCGAGTTGGAAAAGATCGCCGGCACTCTCCACCACGGCGGTGTGGTCGGCGTCGTGGCCGCTCCGGCGCTCGCCGCCCCTACGCCAAAGATCATCGCCGGCTGGGCCGCCGCCCGCGCTCCGATCGTCGTGCTCGATCGGATCGGCAACGCCCACAACCTCGGCGCCATCGCCCGCTCCGCCGCCTACTTTGGGGTATCTGATATAGTGATACCGGCGCATCCCTCCGCCGCTCTGCCCGGCGAGGCCGCCCACCGCGTGGCCGAGGGCGGCCTCGAACATCTCACCCTCTGGCGCGTGGCCGATTTACCCGCCTTCCTCCGCGCTCTCGCCGCCGCCGGCTACGACGTGCTCGGCGCCGCCACCCGTGGCGGCGCACCCGTGCCGCGCTCGGCCGCCGCCCGTCCCTTTGCCCTCGTCATGGGCAACGAGGAACATGGCATGGCACCGGAGGTCGCCAAGGCCTGCACCGGCCTCGTCACGCTGGCCGGCAGCGGGAAGGTCGAGTCACTCAACGTCTCCGTTGCCGCCGCCGTGCTGTTGCACGCCCTGCTCGCTCGGCCCTGAGCCGCGCCAGCGGACCCAAACGCACGGCTCAGCGCTTGGTCTCAAGTTTCAGCTCCACCATGAGATCCGCCGCGAGTTTTTCCAAGTCGGCACGCACCCGCGATAGCTCCGCGCCCGACGGCACCGCCACCAGCGCGCGCATTAGAAATATTTTTCCACCGCCCATCGGCGCCTCCACCCGCTCGGTCGCCAGGTCTTCGACATTCAACCCATGAGCCGCCAGCACGGCCGACACCTCCCGGAGGATGCCCGGGCGATCAGAACCCACCAGATCGAGTGCTGCGGTCACCGCCGGGGTCGCCACCGCGGCGCCCTCTTCGGCGTGCACCGCCACACGCAACCCGGCCACCGCCTGGAGCGCAGCCGTCAGGCCGACCGCCTTCACACGCTCGACTTCCACCCGCACGATGCCCGCAAATTCACCTCCCAGCCGGCAGAGGCGGCTCTCCAGCCAGTTGCCGCCATGCTCGGCAATCACGCTGGCGACGTTGCGAACTAACCCGGGCTGATCCCGGCCGATAAGACTGAGCACAAGGGTAATGAGCATGTGCTGACTTCACCTCATCTTTGCCGCCACCTCCAGCCCGAAACCGCCCCGCCGCCGCATCAGCCTTAACTTCGCCCCGAAGGTCTCGCTCAGCCGAGCTGAAGCCCCGCGGCCGAAAAGCTCTTCCCTCGCGCCCGCCGCCAGCACGCGTCCCGCCTTGAGTAATATCGCATGCGTAAAGGCCGGCGTGATCTCCTCCACGTGATGCGTCACCAACACCAGCGAGGGTCCGCCCCGCTCACGCGCGATGACCTCCACCCGCTCCAGAAATCTCGCCCGCGCCACCGGGTCCATCCCCGCGCAAGGTTCGTCAAAAATCAAGAGCCTCGGCCGCGCCATCAACGCTCGCGCGATCAATACCCGTTGCCGTTCGCCTTGCGAGAGCACGCCCCAGGCCCGCATCGCGAGCCCGCCCGCCCCCGCGCGCACGAGGTGCCGCCGCGCGGCCGCCGCTTCCGCCCTCGTCGGCTCCTCCCAGAGGTCCAGCTGCGCGGTTCGTCCGCTCACCACGGTTTCCAACGCCGATTCGCCGGCCGGAACCGAGGTGTGCAAGGCGCTCGACACCAGCCCGATTCGCGCCCGCAGCGCGCGCCAGTCGTGCTCGCCATAGCGCCGGCCCAGCAAATCGATCTCCCCCGACGACGGTGTCAGATAACCAAGCAGGGTTTTCAGCAGCGAGGTTTTGCCGCAGCCGTTGGCACCGAGCACCACCCAGTGCTCGCCCGGGCCGACTTCCCAGTCCAGACCGTCCAACACTTTCACGTCGCCACGCATCACCTTCAGACCCGCTATGCGCAGGACCGGCGTATCCGTTGATTTATTACTTTTTGCCGCTGACATGCCGCACTTTCTCCCTTCGCTCCATCCGACGTCAAACCTCGGCCCGCCTCTATTTACCAAGGAACCTGAACCCCGCGCTTGGCGTCTCTTCCATTTCATCCATACAACACTGCAACCCATGCGCTTCTCTTCCTTCCGCCCCGCCGCCAGCATTCAACGTCTCGCCCTGGCCGTCGGGCTGCTCTCATTTGCACTTACCCACGCCGCCGCCGCACCGGCTGCGTCTGCTACCGAAAGCAATCACTCCTTCGCCGTCGTCGTTTACAATGTCGAAAACCTCCACGACGTCGACGGCATCGCACTCTACGACGAATTCAAGGGCGACAAATACACCCCCGCCCATCTCGCGGTAAAAATCGCCAACATCGCCACCGTCCTCTCCAAGGTGGACAAGGGCGTCGGTCCCGCCATCGCCGCCTTTAACGAGATCGAGCTCGACCAGACGCCCGACTCCACCGTCAAGGACTACGACCAGTGGCTCGCCTCCGTCTCCGGCACCACCGCCAAGGCCCTGCTCGCTCAATCACCCCTGCCCCCCGAGCTTGCCGGCCTTCCGGTCGAAGCCTGGCTTCTCAAAGCCTGCGTCGATGCCGGCGTCACCGGCTACCATGTCGTCGTCACGGATGAGAAACCGCGCGAGGGCGCCGCCGTTCGCAATGTCCTCTTCACCCGCTTCCCCGTCACCGCCACCCGCACCCTCCCGGTCGAAAGCGCCCGCGCCATCATCGAGGCCACCCTCGAGGTGGATGGCCATCCGCTCACCGTTTTCGTCAACCACTGGAAATCCATGCGCGGCAAAGAGCCCGCCGATACCGAGCCCGCCCGGCGCCAAAATGCCGGCGTGCTCCGCGCCCGCCTCGACGAACTCCTCAAGGCCGACGCCAATGCCGATATCCTCATCACCGGCGACCTCAACTCCTCCTACAACCACAAGCAGATCAACCGCAACCTCGGCGGTCCCTCCGCCATCAACGATGTGCTCGGCTCCCAGGGCAACGAACTCGCCATCCGCGGCAAACAACGCGATCTCTACAACCTCTGGTTTGAACTCCCTTCCGACCAGCGCACCAGCGAGGTCTTCGAAAACAAATGGGGCACACTCATCAACCTCATCGTCTCCCGCGGTCTCTACGACCAGAACGGCGTCCAATACGTGGACAACAGTTTCGCCGTCCTGAAAATTCCCGGCCTCAACATGGATGCCCTGGGCCGCCCCATTGCCTTCTCGCGCGGCAAGGTTCCCTACGGCTTCTCCGATCACTTTCCCATCTATGCCCGTTTTCGCACCGTCGATACCAACGCCAAGGACCAGTGGATGCCGCTCGCCCGCCCCAGCGAAACCGAGACCGGCCCTGATACCTTGGTAAAAGCCGAAGTCTCCTCCACCAGTCTTTTCGCCAACGCCCTCAAACCCGACGCCCTCCCCGCGGGAGCAGACATCCGCAACGGCACCTACGACGGTAAGATTTTCCTCATCGAGGAACCCTGCTATGTGAACGACAAGGGCCACGTAAAAACAAAGGTTGGCGGCCTCGAATACGACGTCTTCAGCCACAACAAGGAACTTCGCGCCACCCTGCGTGATCGCGCGCGCACCGAGCCCAAGCTGCGCTTCTACGGCGAACTCGGACAATTCAAAGGCAACTGGCAATTCATCGTCCACGACAAGGATTGGCTGAAGTAAGCCCGATAAGCTCCGTGTAGGGTCGCACCTCGTGTGCGACCGCTCCGATTCCCGGGAACACCGAGCTCCTGCTCGGCCTCCTATCCACCCATTCGGTAAGCTTGAAGTGAGTTCAGGCGCCCGCCGCGCCCTCGCTCCGGTTCCACTCCACCAGCTCCGCATAACGCACGCCGCGCCCGCCGAAAATATCCAACGCACTGCCCACCGTGAGATCCAGCGCTCCGCCGCTCACGCGCTGCACCAGCCTCACGTCGTCCATCGTCGCGACACCGCCCGCGTAGGTCATCGGTTTTCCCGCCCATCCGCCGAGCAGTTTTACCAAGTCTTCATCGATCCCGCCGCAGAGTCCTTCGACATCCGCCGCGTGGATCAAAAACTCCGCGCAACTCCCCGCCAACGCGCCGAGCGTCGCAGGTGTCACGTCCAGATCGGTCAGCGTCTGCCAGCGGTTCATCGCCACCGTCCACCCCGCCGCCGTGCGCCGGCAGCTCAGGTCGATCACCAGACGCTCCGAACCCACCCGCGCACGCAGCGTTTCGAGCCGCTCCGGCAAAAACAGCCCCGTCCCGTCAAACAGCCACGAGGTCACGATCACATGACTCGCGCCCGCCGCCAGCCAGGCCTCCGCGTTGTCGCCCGTGATGCCGCCGCCCACGTGCAAGCCGCCCGGCCATGCCGCCAGCGCCTCGCGCGCCGCCCCGTCGTTGCCCGAGCCGAGTTTGATCACGTGCCCGCCAGTCAGACCGTCGGCCCGATACAGCGCGGCAAACTCTCCCGCGCTGCGGTCACTCACAAAGTTTTCGCGCAGCCCCGCCCCGTCGTCGCGCAAAGAGCCGCCGACGATTTGCTTCACCTTGCCATCATGGAGATCAATACAGGGACGAAACCGGGTCATAAACCCCGCACCCTACGCCCCCCCCGCCTCCACGCAATCCCTCTCCCATCCCACCCGATGCTCATCCTCTACACCTACAAATCCTGCGACACCTGCCGCCAGGCCACAAAGTGGCTAGCCGCCCAAAACCTCGCCTTCACCGAAAAGCCCATCCGCGACACCCCGCCATCCTTCGCCGAGCTGCGCACCATGCTAACCCACCTCGGTGGCGAACGCCGCCGCCTTTGCAACACCTCGGGCAAGGATTACCGCGACCAAAAATTCGGCGACCAACTCGACACCTTGTCTGAACCCGACTTCCTTGCCCGCCTGTCCGCCAACGGAAATCTCATCAAACGCCCCTTCCTCCTCCGCCCCGCCACGGGCACCACGCCCGCCCTCGGCCTCACCGGCTTCGCCGCCCCCGCCTGGCAGACCGCGCTGCGCTGATCAAAGCCCCCGCGCCACCCGCAGCACGGCGCCGGTGATGAGCTGTCCCGCCGGACCGTGCAGGTTTGCCTCGCCCGCATGCGTCGCCCAAGGCAGCCGCACAAACAGATGCGGCACACCCACCCGTTCCAGCGCAGTCGCCAGCCGCTCGCTGTGCCGGCACCACACCAGCTCGTCCAGCGCACCATGCATGATCAGCGTCGGAGGTGCGCCGGCGTGCACGAGTTTCTCCGCGCTACCGCTTCGGTAGAGTTCAGCCCCGCCCTCCCTTTCCGGCCCACCCCCCATAAACTGTTTCATCAACTTGTCCGAGTTGAGCGAGTCCGTCTCCGAGCGGATCGACCACACAAACTCCAGGTCATAGCACCCATACAAAGCCACCACCGCCCGCAGCCCCGGCACCGTCTCTCCATAAGCCGTCGCCGCCACGATCTGCGCGCCCGCGCTGCGGCCAAGCAACACCAGCCGGTCCGCATCCACGCCGAGTCGCTCGGCATTCGCCCGCACCCATGCGACCGCCGCGCGGACATCATCCCGCTGCGCCGGCCACCGGTGCGCCGGCGCCAGCCGGTAACTCACCGCCACCACCGCCACACCGTGCTCGGCCAGCCAGTGATTAAACGCCGCCAGCTGCGAACGGTCCCCGCTATCCCACCCGCCTCCGTGCACCACCAGCACGCAGACCGTCTTTCCGCCCTGCGCCAGTCCCCGCGCCCGATAAAAATCCACCGGCAGCCCGCCCGCGCCCGTGTCCGCAAACGTCTCCACCGGCCCGAGCCGGCCCGCGTTCGGCCAACGCCAAAGCCGGCTCCACGACCACAACCTTTCACCCTCCTTCACCTCCTCCCCGCCAAACACCCCTGCCAGCTCCGCCGCCACCCGCCCTCTCATCCGCCAGGCCGACCCAGCCGGTCGCGCAAACAGTCCCGCCGCCACCAGGGCCAAAAACCCGGCTCCCACACACAACGACAGCCCCGTCGCCTCCGTCGGCCAGAACCCCGCTTGATCCCGATTTAACCGCGCCAACGCATCCGGCAACCGCCCGCGATAGTCCGACGCCGTCCACGCCGCCCCGCCCGCCACACCTAGCGACACCACCGCCCAGACATGCCCGAGCTCCGTTGCCACCAGCGCCACCCACCACGCACGATGAGTCCGCGCCGGCCGAACACAAAACCGCGCCGCCAACAACAACCCTAGCGCCGCCAATAGCCAAATCGCACCCATCCCCCACCTCATCTTACCCCGCGCCGACCTTCAAGCTTTCCCACCCACACCGCTTCGTCATAGTTGGCCCTTTATTGGTCATCCCCCTCGACCCTGCTCCTCCCATTATGTCTACCGTCCAAAAACCCATCCCCGCCGGTCTCGGCACCAAGTCCCTCCACGCCGGCCAGGTCCCCGATCCCACCACCGGCTCCCGCGCCGTGCCGCTCTACCAGACGACCAGCTACGTTTTCCGCGACACCGACCACGCCGCCAATCTTTTTGCGCTCAAGGAACTGGGCAACATCTACACCCGTATCATGAATCCCACGACGGATGTGTTTGAGCAGCGCATCGCCGCCCTGGAAGGCGGCACCACCGCGCTCGCCCACGCCTCCGGCCAAGCCGCCATCACCGACGCCATCCTCAATCTCGCCGGCTCCGGTGACCACATCGTCTCCGTCGCCCAGCTCTACGGCGGCACCTACAACCTCTTCCACCACACCCTCCCAAAACTCGGCATCGACATCACCTTCGTCGACGCCGACGACCCCGAGTCCTTCCGCCGCGCCCTTCGCCCCAACACCAAGGCCTTCTACGGCGAGGGCTTGGGCAACCCCGCCCTCAATATCTTCCCCGTCGAGGAAGTAGCCAAGATCGCCCGCGCCGCCGGCGTGCCCCTCATCCTCGACAACACCTGCCTCTCCCCGATCCTCCACCGCTCCTTCGAGTGGGGTGCCAACATCGTCGTCCACTCCACCACCAAGTATCTCGGCGGCCACGGCACCTCCATCGGCGGCATCGTGGTCGACGGCGGCAACTTCGACTGGGGCTCCGGCCGCTTCCCCGGCTTCACCACCCCCGACGCCTCCTACCACGGTCTCGTCCACTGGGACGCCTTTAAAGCCTTCCCGCCCGCCGGCGGCGCCAACATCGCGTTCGCCATGAAGATGCGCCTTCAGCTCCTGCGCGACATCGGCGCCTGCATCTCTCCCTTCAACGCCTGGCAATCCCTCATCGGCATCGAGACCCTCCACCTCCGCATGGAGCGCATCTGCCAAAACGCCCTCGCCACCGCCCACTTCCTCGCCGCCCACCCGCAGGTCGCTTGGGTCAACTACCCCGGCCTGCCGAGCTCCAAGTATCACGCCGCCGCCAACAAATACCTTACCGGCGGCTACGGCGGCCTGCTTGGCTTTGGCGTCAAAGGCGGTTTTGAGGGTGCCAAGCGCGTCATCAACTCCCTCAAGCTTTTCAGCCACCTCGCCAACATCGGCGACGCCAAGAGCCTCGCCATCCACCCCGCGAGCACCACCCACAGCCAACTCACCCCGACCGAGCAGGCGTCCTCCGGCGTGCAACCCGACTACATCCGCCTCAGCCTCGGCTGCGAAGACTTCGCCGACCTCAAAGCCGACCTCGAACAATCCCTCGCCAAGGCCTGACGCCGCTCCCCGCCGTGTCCCGTAAGGGAACGGCGAAGCCGCGTAGGGAGGTGAGTTTTGAGTCAGGAGTGAAAACCTGTGACCTGATTTACCCTGCCAGCGGGACCACAGTCCTCGCGCGTTGCTTGTCTTTATCGCATTCCTGTCCGCTGATTGATCTGTGCATCAGCCCCTCGATTCTTCGCCGGCCCGCTCTTCTCATCTGCGATCCGTCCTCGTGTTATCCGGCTTCCTTGGCGCCGCCTTCGCCGCCGCCGCGCTCGGCGGGCTCGCCACCGCGAGCAGCGTGAAGTCCTGGTATCCCACCCTCGCCAAACCCACCTGGACTCCGCCACCGTGGCTCTTTGGCCCGGCCTGGACGCTCCTTTACACCGCCATGTCCATCGCTGCGTGGCGAGTGTGGCGACGGCCCGCCGATGCCGAGGCGGGCCGTGCCGACGCCCGTGCCTGCACCCTGCGGCTGTGGTGGGCCCAGCTCGCGCTTAACGCCGCCTGGTCCTGGGCGTTTTTCTACTTTCGCAACCCCGCCGCCGGCCTGCCCGTCATCGGTGCGCTCCTGATCTTGCTCGTCTTGCTGCAAATACGCCTGCTGCGCCTCGACCGCGTCGCCGCCGGTCTCTGGATCCCGTATGTGCTCTGGGTTTCGTTCGCTTCCGCACTCAATTTAGCGATCTGGCGTCTCAACTGATTTCAATCTGTCTCGCTTCTCTTCACCATGCTGCGCCGCCTACCCACCGCCTGCCTTTTTTTTCTTCTGGCAGGCTGCGCACATCAAAGTCCGGCACCCGTGGCATTGTCCTCGATCCCTGCGAATACCGCTCCCGCCGTAAACCTTGCCGGGCCCGCGAAACCTTCGCCCGTTCAACGCATCAGCGTGCCAGGGGAACGCTTCACCCGCGCCGATCCGGACAAGCCGTTTAAACCCACCCTCATCGTCACCACTCAAGTCGCCAACGCCGATCTGTTTTTCGCGACCATGGTCGGGTTCGGCCCGCCCTACCGGCAGGCCACCCGGCTCTACCGCGGACAACGCGCCTTCATCCTTCCTTTCGCCGAAAACTACGCCGTGGCGTCGGACGGCCGCACCGACCTCACCTTCGAGCTCAACTTGCTCAAGGCGGACCACTCCAAGGACGGTCCCGCCCTGTCCGGCGTGCTCTGGCAGGACAAGGTCACCTCTCCCCACCAGCTGCTCTTCACCAGCACCACCATCAACTACTACGCCGAGCCGTCCGATCCGCTCGGCGAGTGCGTCCTCACCGCCCGTATCCATGATCAACTCGGCGGCGACGACATCACCCTCACCCACGCCGTAGTAATCGAAGACTACAAGCCCCCCGTCCTGCCCGCTGACTTCAACGCCGAATCATGGCTGCAAACCTATTACCTGAATCCTGATCCCGCACTCGCCCTCCCCGCGCTCGGAGCCTTGTTCGACAAGCTCACCGCCAACCGCCGCACCTCCGCCCTGCCCACCATCCTGGGCTTCTACGACCAGCTTTTAAACGATAACCCCTGGCTGTTGACCGCCTTCTTCGCTCGGCTGGCCTTCGCCGATCCCAACGAGGCCTATGCGCTCTCCGTCGTCCTGGGCTTTCGCTTCCGCGCCACCACGGACGCTCCCGCCGGCTGCACCCCGGAAATCTGGCGTCGTCTGGAGACCTTCCGCACCCATGCGTGGATCGACCCTGATTCCACCCTCACCGACCCCACCCAGCTCGATTGCCTGTGGGGCCGGTTTTTCGCCAGCGGCTTTTACGCTCCTGTCTATAAACTGACCGAGCCACTCGCCGCCTTTGCGGATTTGGGCGCGACCGATCGCTACACCGCAGACCACCCAGCCGCCCAAGGCACCGACGATTCCGATCCAGCCGGCCAGGCCGCCCTGCCCGCGGAAATCGGTCGCGAGCAAATGCTTCGCGCCTCGCTCTGGTCCCTCGGCAACAACGCCAAGATTCACCCTCTGGTCCGCGCCTACCTCGATCTCATCATCCGCACCGGGAAAGTCGCCGAGGGCCCCCGCGCCTTGCTCGTGCGCATCCTTCAACCGGACCCAGAGACAACGTCGGCCTCGCCCGCCGCCAGATAATCAGCGGGCCGCGCCGCGCTGACGCACCGCCTCGAAGAGCGTGATGATCGTCGCCATCGCGACGTTGAGCGAGTCCGCCTGCCCCGCCATCGGAATGCGCACGCGCTCGTCTGCCTCCGCCAACCAGAAATCGCTCAGCCCATACTGCTCGCTGCCCATCACGATCGCCAGCGACCCGGTCAGATTCGTGTCCGTGTGCAAGGCCTTCGCCGAGGGCGTCGTCGCCACTGCGCGCACGCCGTGCGTTTTCAACCATGCCCGCACTTCGCGGCTGTCCGCGATGATCACCGGCACCGAGAACAGCACCCCCGTCGAGGCCCGCACCACATTGGGGTTAAACAAATCCGTCACCGGATCGCACACGATGAGCGCATCCACCCCCGCTGCATCCGCGCTGCGCAAAATCGTCCCCAGATTACCCGGCTTCTCAATCGCCTCCACCACCAGCAGGAAGGGGTCAGGCCGAGAAACGTTGATTTTATCGCTGAGCAACACTTCCAAGTCCGCCAGCCCCCGCCGCCACTGCGGTGCGACCGCGAGCAACCCGTCAGGCCGCTCCCGATACGCCACCTTGGCAAAGGCGTCCTTGCTCAACTCGAAAACCTGCGCACCCGCCGCGTGTGCCTGCGCGATCAGCTCGGGCTCGTTGCCTTGGTCGCCCAGATACCACTCGGGACACACATAGAGCTCGGTGAGCCGAACGCATTTTTCCAGCGCCCGCCGGATCTGCCGGTAGCCCTCCACCAAAAACACCCCGGCCTCGTCGCGCGGACGCCGGTCACGCAGCTTCACGAGCTGTTTTACGCGGGGATTTTGCAGGCTGGAGATTTTTTCGACGATCACAGGATTGGAGAAACCACGATTTTACCGAAACACACGAAAGAAAAAACCTCTTCGTTTTACGCCCGTTCCAGTCTTTCGTGGTCCCGTGGCCCGCAAAAACTCCTTCAACTCCCATCCTTTCCCCTATCATCACGAGCTCGAAGTCGAGATCGCCACGCTCACGAACCTCGGTTCCGGCCTCGCCCGCGTGCCCCTGCCCGACGACCCCGAAGCCCGCTGGGTCCTCATGATTCCTTTCACCCTGCCCGGCGAAAAGGTCCGCGTGCGCGTCTTCCGTAACCACAAGAACTACTCCGAAGCCGACCTCGTCGAGGTGCTCGTCCCCGCCCCCGAGCGCATCGCCCCCCGCTGCCCGCTCTTCACCCGCTGCGGCGGTTGCCAGTATCAACACTTCGACTACGAGGCCCAGCTCGGCTGGAAACGCCGTCACGTCGAGGAACTGCTCAAGCACATGGCCGGCCTCGAACACCCTGTCGCCCCGGTCATCGGCTCGCCCGTGCCCTACGGCTACCGCTCCAAGCTCACCCCTCACTTCAACCCGCACCAGCATCCCCCGGGCCGTCCCGAGGCCGTGCCCTCTGCTGACACTTTCCCCATCGGCTTCCTCCGCCACGGCAACCGCTTCGAGCTGATCGACGTGCCCGCCTGCCCCATCGCCACCGACGCCATCAACGCCCGCTTCACCGAGCTGCGCGGCAAAGTCCGCGCCCGCGCCGCCGCCGGCGGCTACCCGCGCGGCTCCACCCTGCTCATCCGCGACGCCTCCGGCCACGTCACCACCGACTACGACGAGATCATCACCGAGACGATCACCCCCACCGACGGCTCCGCGACGCTAAAACTGCGTTTCCTCGCCCGCGATTTCTTCCAAAACAACCCCTTCATCCTGCCCGCCTTCACCGCCTACGTCCGCGCCCAGGCCGCCGCCTCCGGCGCCCGTTTTCTGGTGGACGCCTACTGCGGCAGCGGCCTCTTCGCGCTGAGCGCAGCCACCGCTTTCGAGCAGGTCGCCGGCATTGAGATTAGCGAGAGCAGCATCGTCTTCGCCCGCCAGAACGCCACCGCCAACGGCCTCGCCAACGTCACCTTCCAGGCCGGCGACGCGGCCGACATTTTCGCCGGCCTTGCCTTCGCTCCCGCCGACACCGCCGTTATCATCGACCCGCCGCGCAAGGGCTGCGACGAGTCCTTCCTGAAACAACTCTTCGCCTACGGCCCCCGCGCCGTCGTGTATGTCTCGTGCGACCCGGCGACCCAGATGCGCGACCTGCGCGCCTTCACCGCCGCCGGCTACGAGCTCACCGCCGTGCAACCCTTCGACCTCTTCCCCCAGACCCGACACCTCGAGTGCGTCATCACCCTGCGGAAGATCTGACTTCTGATTTAGATAACGGCGTCGGTGTCGGTCCTCGCTTCAAGGTTCGGCGTGGGGCGTGGCGTCCTTAAAAAACTTCCACCGGATAGACACGAATCGCGGCTGATCGTTGCGGCGGGTGATTTGAAGTAGGCCGCAGGCTCCCGAGCGGCACTTGAACATGAAAATCAGCGGGGCCCCGTCGGTTGTGCCGCTGCTTTTAAAGGAGCCTGGCGTCTGCTGATTCCTCAATATTTCATCGTAATCCTGCTGATTCCGGAACGCGTTCCAGTCCGGATTTGCCAATATCCGGACATCCACACCGGATACCCCGCTCAACGTGGTGACACCATTGGCTGCTTCGTATTTTACCGTGATTCCCGCAGGGCCAGGATTACTGAACGAACGCTCCGGCAGCGGCAGGTCTGGCTCGGTCAGCAACTGATCGGACTCCGGATCAAACAGACCGCTCTCGCCGTTGACACCGAGGAAGAGGATGCGTTGACGCTCAGCTCCGAAGGAAGCGTTAGGTTGAGCCTCGGACGGGGGCGGAGGAATCGGCGGCGCCGAAAACACAGGGTGCGAAAACGATCCGGACATGTTGCTGGTCTTCAAGGCCCGGTAAACAAGCCCACCGACCGGCAGCAGGACCAGCAGCACGACCGCTACGGCCAACACCCCAAACGCGACCATGCATCCACCGCGCCGGGACGACGTTGCCGGTTGATCAAAAGCAGCGCGAACCTCTGCCCGCATGAGCACCACCAAGGACCAGATGCCGAACAGCACGCCAAGTCCGAAGCCTTGAAAGGTGACGATGGCCAGCACCGACCCTACCACAGCCAACCCGTAGCCCCGTAGTGACCGCATCCGCCACGCCGCGATGAAAGTGAGCAATGTCGAAGGCAAAAGAAACACCACCGAAAGCATAGCGAAGGAAACCCCCCTGATTGGAATCGAAGGCGCGGAGCTGACGTGCGGCCTGAAAAACCCGAACACCACCAACGGCACCAACACGAGAATGCCGACGGCAAGGTTGATTCCGGCCCCGACTAAAAGTCCCGTCGTAGGCGCGGCAACCCGGTTCGTCGGCGTCACCGCCGGCTTTACCCGCGCCGACGACGAAGGCGCAGATGCCGTGGCCTGCGAGCTCACAGGAGCCGAACCCGCGCTAAACGCAGCCCTCACCTCGGGCTGGCGCAAGACAACCAAGGCCCAAATGCCGATGCCCAGCTCGGCCAGGCTCAAGAACGCGGTAAATACTCCCGCCGGCGACGCAAAGGCCGTCAACACACCGAAGGCTCCGCTCACGATCAATATCCACGCGCCGACCATTGCCGATCCATGGCGGCTCACCGCCTGCATTCTCCGCCCCGCCACGATCACATAAATCGCAGCGGCAACATGCAGCAGCATCCATCCAACGACCAATAGAAGAACCACCGCCGCCAACGCTCCGCCAATCGCAACAGGCGCGTTGAAAAAGTTAAAGTTCATGGATCCCGGAAACCCGGCGCCCAAAGCCGAACCCAATGCACCGAAACCGAACGCAGGGACCGCAATTGCCAGCCCCACCAATCCTCCGATCAAAAGACCGACGACCAAAAAAACGAGTTCGACGATACCGATCACCATCATGGCGGTTCCCGCCGCCTTGATACGTCCCACAATCTCTGCGCCGGAACCTACGCCCGAAGCCGGCAATGACGGCGCGGCGGATGGTGACGGTGGCGGAGGTAGCGGCGGCATCTGCTCAGGAGTTCCAGCCACGGTTTCCAAACCGGTCTTGAACTCGGTCGCGTTGGAAAAGCGCAACGCAGGGTCCTTTTCGAGGGCACGCAGCACGATCTCATCAAGCCGCACATCCAAACGAACGTGGCGCGAAGGCGGCTGGAGTTTTTTCTCATCGGGCAACTCGCCGGTGAGCATCTGATAGAGCACGACGCCGAGCGCGTAGATGTCCGCGCGGTGATCGACGACGTCGGGGTGTTCACGCTGCTCGGGCGCCATGTAGCGCGGCGTGCCCATGATCTTCCCTGCTTCGGTCAGATCACCCGACGAGCCCACACTCAACTCACCCGCGACAATCGACGCCGCCCCGGTCGCCCCCACCAGTTTGGCGAGTCCGAAGTCGGCAACCTTCACCTGTCCACGACGATCAAGCAGTATGTTCTCCGGTTTGATATCGCGATGGACGATCCCGTGGTCGTGCGCGAATTGCAGCGCGTCGCAAATCTGCGGCACGATGCTAAGCGCCTCACGCGCGGCGATGCGGCCGCCATGGATCAGATGCCGCAACGTGACACCATCCACATACTCCATGAGCAGGTAACACCAGCCGCCAGCCTGACCGAAATCGTAAATGGTGACGATATTCGGATGGTCGAGCCGCGCCAGCGCCTGAGCCTCGCGGGCGAAACGCTCGGCGAAGGCAGGATCGGAGCCGCGTTCGGGCGCGAGAAGTTTCAATGCAACAAGACGGCCGAGGGACTTTTGACGGGCCTGATAAACCACGCCCATGCCGCCGCGCCCCAAGCATGAAATGATCTCAAGCTGGGGGAAATGTGGCGCGATGTTCTCGATAGAAGGCGTCGGTTTATCAGCCGTCGCGGGTTCGCTTAAATCAGCCTCGGTGCCGAAGTGGACCGATACCAGACAGGCAGGGCACACTCCTGCGGGAGTATTAGGTAAGAGAGGAGCACCACAACGGGAACAACGCGGTGCGTGATCGGACGGTCCGGTCGAGTCGGAGGCGGTAGGGTTCATACCAAGATAATTACCAAGCGGGATGCGGATGTTACGCTCGGTGCCGGAGAATATTTACAAAATGACGTAATTCTTCCGCGAGCGCCACCTCATCCGCCACGGTCTGGGCAATTTCATGGCGAATGACCTCACGGAAACGCTTGCGCAACCGGTGCACCGCCACGCGGGCCGCACCCGGGCTCAGCTTAAGCGAAGCCGCAGTGGATTCGTAATCGATCTCTTCTCGCGGCGCCGCAAGATGAGGCCTGAGCTGTTCGAATTCGGCGGATCGTCCGCCGGCGGCGTATTCGGCGGCAAGCGAGGCGAAACCGCGGTCAAGCAGGGTGAGCGCCCAGCGACGCTCAAACATCTCGTCGGGGCCAAGCGACGGCTCGATCGCATAACGCGACTCGGCCTCGGCGGCGTCAAGCGGCACAAAACCCAGCCCGCCGCCGCGTTTGCGAGCGTTTTCCCTTCTCCACTCCTTCGCCAGAAACCGCTTGAGCGCCATGAGCAAGAAACTTCGAAAGCGACCCCGCTCCGGCAGCGCGTCGCTCAACCACGATTTTTCCAGCAACCGGGCGAAGAAGGCTTGGGTTAGATCTTGCGCGTCGGCCGGTGCGTGGCCGGAGCGGCGCACATAGACGTAAAGCGGATACCAATACGCTCTGCACAGCGCCTCGAGGGCGGCATCCGCCTCCAACGTCGGACCGTGACAAGCAACGGCAATGATCGACCACCGAGTAGTGGTAAAACGGGGCGCGGAATGATGACGTGATTCGGGCAAGGCTGAAGACATCGACTATCAGCTTAATACCCAAAATACGGCAAACGTTACAATCGCCGTGAAACCCCCGCCTCGACCCAGACGTTTTGCTCACCGTGCCTCCGTCCATTCCTGCGCGGCATACTGCTCCGTCAGCGCCTCGTGTTCGCCTTCGCGGAAATCCGGCCATGGCGTTTCCTCCACCTCGACCCCGAGCACCTTCGCCAGCTCCGCCACGAAGGCCTCGCGCAACTCGTCCCAATCCCGCACCTTCGCCGCGCAGGGCCGCCAGACCGAGCCCTGGAACAACAAGCCCTCCTTCGTCCGTTTTTGGGCCGCGCCCGCAATTTTAGCCCCCGTCGTCACGTCCACGATATCGTAAAGCTCCGCTCGCGTAAAACACACCGTCGGCCCCTTCGCCGCCGAACAGCCCGCCAGCTCGTCGCTTTCGGCCACCGGCTCGCACCGGTCCTTCAGCACCGCCGCCTGTCCGCAGGCCGCAAGCGCCGTCCGCAGCGCCTCGTGCACCGCGCGGTAACTCTCCACCGCCCTTGCTTTTTCCAGCTCATGCCCGCGCGGGATGACCAGCGCGTAGGTCCAGTCCTCGCGGTGGTCCACTACGCCGCCTCCGGTGGGCCGCCGCACCAAATCCACTCCCTCCGCGCCGGCCGGCAGCTGCGCTCTCACCCAGACGATCTTCTGGCTGTATCCGAAACTAAACGACGGACGGTGCCAGCCATAAAAACGCACCCGCGCGTTTGCCGCGCCCGGATAACGCCTCAGCAGCAAAAAATCCGCAGCCATGTTAGCCGCCGCCGAATCCGACCGCATGGGTAACACCTCCAATTTCATGCTCATTTCAAGTGTTCCGCGATTCGTGACCTACACCTTGAAAAACCACTCCCGGCACGGCGGCGGCACCACCAGTTGATCGAGCTGCGCATCGAAGGTCTCGATCGGAGTCTTCATGATCCCCGCCATCGGTTTTAACTCCAGGGTGAGATCAGCCGGTCGTCGCGCCGCCGCTTGCGGGTCGTCGGCCCGGCTGATCTCGATGATCGGCGCGGCCGTCTCGCTCAGCTTGAAATGCGCCCGAATCCGCCGTGCCAGCTCCACCCGCGAGAGCGCCTCCGCTCCCGCCCAGTGAAACACCCCGCACTGTTCCGGCCGTTCACACAGCTCCACCATCGCCTCGGCCAGGTTTCCGGCCGTGCACGGCTGGCGGATCTCGTCGCGATACAACTTAGGCACCCGACCCGCCGCCCAGTCGGCAAACAGCCGCTCATGCAAGCTGCGCGCGCCGCCGAGGCTGTTACCCGTCAACAAAGGGGCGCGCAGCGTCACCGCAAATGCCGCGGCAGCCGCGTGCACGCGCCGTTCGCTCTCCACTTTTTGCCGGCCGTAGAGATTCACCGGCTTGACCGGCGCCCCAACCGAATAAGGGGCGCTCGTGCCGTCAAACACCTGCTCCGACGACAAATGAACCAACCGCGCGCTCAAGTGGTGCGCCAGGCGCGCCAGCGTCTCAGGGAGCGCCACATTGAGGGCCTGCGCCCGCGCCGGGTCCGCATCGCAAGCCGCCGGTTCGGCCACCGCCGCGCAATTGACGATGGCGTCGGGAAATATTTCCAGGGCGATCAGCGAGACCGCGTCGGGCGTCGTGAGATCGGCCGAACGTCGCTCGGCCAAGCCGGGAATCTTCAACTCCGAGCGCCCGACCAAGCCAACCACGGTATGCCCGCGCCGATGCGCCGCCTCGGCGAAGGCCGCGCCAACCAGTCCGGATGCTCCAGTAAGTAGGATTTTCATGGGGTTTTAAGATTTGTCGCCGCCGGCAACGGTGCCACGAACGAAACCAAAAGCTCCGGCGCCACCTGCCACCGCACCCGCCAGCGCGGTCGGCCGGTTTTCTTATGCTCTCCGCGCGTCGGCTCAAGGGTGAGCAACGCGCTTTTTTTCAGATCAAACAGCACCGGCGACGCTTTTCCGCGCACCAGCAGCGAGGCCAAGGCACTCAAGTGCGGTTCGTGCCCCACCAGCGCCAGTTCGAAGTTTGGCGGAAACGCCGCCAGCCTTTCCGCCATGATTTCAACGTCATCCTCGGGTAAAAGCCCCGGCGTCTCCACCATCACGACGTCGAGCCCGAGATGGGCGACAATCATCTCCGCGGTCTGCGCCGAGCGCGCCAGCGGACTGTGCCAGACTTGCGCTGGGTTGAAACATGCCGTCGGTTTCAAGAACCTCCCCAAACGCGTCAGCTCGCCCAACCCGCGCGTGCTGAGCGGTCGCTTCGGATTCTCAATCTCGGCAACCGCATGCGCGTGTCGCAACAAATGAAGCAGCATGGCGGCGTTGACTCAGCGAAGTTGTGCTTTGTTCACGGCGCCAGGCGCTCGACGATCCAGTCACCCGCAGCCTCGCGGCGGTAGCGCAACCGATCGTGCAAGCGGCTTCGACGTCCCTGCCAGAACTCCACGGACTCGGGTGTCACGCGATAACCTCCCCAAAAAGGAGGCAGGGGCACTTCGGCGCCCGCGTGTTTTTTTTCCAAGGCCTTCATCGCTTCGTCCAACGGTTCTCGCCCGGTAACGACGCTGCTCTGTTGCGCGATCCACGCGCTTAACTGGCTGGCCCGCGGCCTTGAGTGGAAATAGGCAGCGCTCTCTTCGCGGGGCACCTTCGTCACCGCACCCTCTACGATCACCTGCCGCTCCAGCGCTATCCAAGGAAACACCAGTGTCGCGCGCGGGTTGCCCGCCAGCGCCCGGCCCTTGCGGCTCTCATAATTCGAAAAGAAAACGAAGCCGCGTCCGTCGAGCCCCTTGAGTAAAACCGTGCGCGCCGAGGGCCGCCCGGCCTCATCGGCGGTGGCGAGGATCATCGCGTTCGGCTCAGGGATCTTGGCGCCCTCGGCCTCGCGGAACCATTGGTCAAACTGACGGAAGGGATCGCGCGCCAGGTCTTTTTCAAGGAGCCCGGCGAGGCTGTAATCTTTGCGTAGGTCGGCCAGCGATGACATGTCCGCAACGAAACCATCCCTCCCCACCCTGTCAAAGGACAAGCCCGCCCTCCTCCGTCCCTCCTATCCTACTCCGGAGACGGGAGCCTGTAATTTTACGCTTTGCCGGCGTCATGATCGCGATCTTGAGACGCCGCCGACTTCGCTTTCTTGCTTCCTCGCTCTCTTGCTTACCAGCTTTGGCCATGACGCCTGCCGCCTACCTTGCCGCCCACGAGGCCGATCTCCTCGCCCTGCTCCGCCGCCTCGTCCAGTTGCCCACCGTCAATCCCCCAGGGAACCACTACGACGCCATCACCCGCCTGCTCGCCTCCGAGCTTACCGCAGCCGGCCTCAAGTCCCGCCGCCTCGCAGTCCCCGCCGCCATCCTGCGCCGCCACCTCGCCAAAGACCAGTGGCACCTGCCGCGTTGGAACGTCCTCGGCACCCTCGATCCTCGCCCAGTCAGCGGCTCGACCGCTTCAGCGTCGTTAAAAACCCTCCACTTCAACGCCCATTACGACGTCGTCCCCGTCTCTGGCACCTGGACCCACGGTGACGCTTTTTCAGGCAAAGTCGTCGACGGCTGGATCTACGGTCGTGGCACCGCCGACATGAAGGGCTCCATCGCGAGCCTCCTCCTCGCTCTCCGCTCTCTTCACGCCACCCGCACACCCTCCCGCCTGCGCGTCGAAGTCTCCTTCACCGCCGACGAGGAAACCGACTCCGCACTCGGCGCCGGCTGGTTGGTGAAGAACGCCCCCATCCGCCCCGACTACGCGCTTGTGCTCGAAGGCGGCGAGGGCCGCCGCATCGGCTGCGGCCACAACGGCGTCGTCTGGCTGGAGGTCGTCGTGCACGGTCGCGCCGCCCACGGCAGCACACCGCACCTCGGAATCAACGCCCTCGAGCACGCCTCGCGCCTCGTGCTCGCGCTGCGAGACCACGCCGAGTCGCTCCGCAGCCGTGTCTTCACCGCACCCAACGGCGAAGCACGCCGCCCCACCCTGAATGTCGGCGGCGTCTTCTCCAGCGGCGAAGGCGGCAAGATCAACACCGTGCCCGCCCTCGCCCGTTTCAGCATTGATCGCCGCGTCATCCCGATCGAAACCACCGCCGTCGCCGAGCGCGAGCTGCGCACCTTCCTCGCCGCCGCCGTCAAGACACTCCCGGGGCCGCGTCCGCGCGTCGAGGTCCTGAAGGTCTCCGAAAACCACCCGTGTTTCTCGCCACCCGACCACGGCTTCGCCACCGCCCTCGCCGCCGGCGTCTCCCGCGAACGCCGTTGCCGCGCCGAATTCGGCACTTCGCAGGGATTTAACGATACCCAGTTCTTCGCCCACGAACTCGGCATCCCGACCCTCGGTTACGGTCCGGGCGGCGACAACTGCCACGCGGTGGATGAACGCGCCTCTGTGCGCGAACTCCTCGCCAGCGCCCGCATCTACGCCGGTCTTCTCACTGGCGGCATCATCGACTGACGCCGCCCGGCGCACTCCACTTCCTAGCACCGCGCCGACCACCCCTAGCACGTCGCCGCCCCACCGTCCTTTGCCCGCTTGCCCGCTCCGCACCCGCCGCTTTCTGCTCGCTGCTCGAAACTCACCTTCCCAACCGCCATGAAGATCAACGCCTCCCTCACCCCCGCCAAGCTCCAGCCCAAGCTCAACCGCCTCTTCGAGCTCTCCGGTCAAAAGATCGATCTCATCAACAAGTCCTGGAATCCGGCCGACGGCACCCCCGTTTTCACCATAAAGGGCAAATACACTTCGCGTGGCTGGACCGAGTGGACACAAGGCTTCCAGTTCGGCATGGCCTTCCTCCAATACGACGCCACCGGAGAGGAGCGCTTCCTGAAGCTCGGCCGTGAAAAGACCCTCAAATACATGGCCTCGCACGTCAGCCACGTCGGCGTGCATGACCACGGTTTCAACAACGTCTCCACCTACGGAAATCTTCGCCGCCTCATTCTGGAAGGCCGCGCCGCCGGCACCTCGGACGAAATCAACTACACTGAGATGGCGCTCAAGGTCTCCGGCGCCGTCCAAGCCGCCCGCTACGTCCCCACCAACGCCACCGCGCCCTGGTCGCCTGTCGCAGGCGGCCCTGGTGTCGCCCCCGCAGGCTACGTTTACTCTTTTAACGGCCCTCAATCCCTCTTCGCCGACACCATCCGCTCGATGCGTTCGCTCGTCGTCGCTCACCAGCTCGGCCACGTCCTCATGGGCGAGGGCGACAAGCCCATCAACCTCCTCCACCGCGCCATCACCCACGCCGCCACCACCGCGCGTTTCAACGTGTTCTTCGGCCAGGGTCGCGATTCTTACGATGTCCGCGGCCGTGTCGCCCACGAATCCGTCTTTAACCGCAACGACGGCCAGTTCCGCTGCCCCAGTTCGCAGCAAGGCTACTCGCCTTTCACCACCTGGACGCGCGGCGCGGCCTGGATCATCGCCGGCTTTGCCGAGCAGTTGGAGTTCATTGATACCGTCAAAGGCTCCGAACTCGACGCCGTCGGCGGCCGCCGCGCCGTCACCGATCTCTTCCTTGAGACCGCCCGGGCCACCAGCGATTACTACATTGACGGCTACTCCGCCCTCGATGGCGTGCCCTACTGGGACAGCGCCGCGCTCAACACCCACAAACAGGGCGACTTCACCAAATCCTCCGCCGACCCCTTCAACGCCCACGAGCCCGTCGACAGCTCCGCCGCCGCCATCGCCGCCCAAGGCTTCATCCGGCTCGGTCTCTACCTTCAGGCCAAGGGAGAGAAGAAGGCCGGCGCACGCTACCTCCAGGCCGGTCTCACCGTGGCCGATACCCTCTTCACCGACACCTATTTAGGCACTGATCCGAAGCATCAGGGCCTGCTTCTTCATAGCGTCTATCACCGTCCGAATGGTTGGGACCACGTCGCCAAGGGCCAGAAGGTCCCCAACGGCGAAGCCTGCATGTGGGGCGACTACCACGCGATGGAGCTCGGCCTCCTCATCCAGCGCCTCGCCGCCGGCAAATACCTCACCTTCTTCTAAACCTGAAACCGCCTGCCGCACCCCTGCCCCGGCCGCCTCGTGCGCGCCGGGGTTTTTTATTTTTTCCCAACCGGCCTGACACAGGAAATCTCGGCCGTTGCGAATGAGCGTCTGGGCGAAAAAAAAGAGGGCCCCAGCTATGCCCAAAGAAAGAACCCTACGCGCAACACCCGCGTCGCTTAGATCGATCATTGCGGCCAGAGCACCGATTTCGAATACCTCGGCGCTGGGCCAGCCAGCCTTTAACCCGAAAAACGCGGTTCTTTCGTCTCGCACTTGGAATTAACCACGTTGCGCACCGTATCCAGTAATTCCTGACGGTCAAAGGGTTTCTGTAAAGCAGCCGCAGCCCCCAGCTTGAGCGCAAGCTTCAAATAACCATCGGCTCCGCGCCGGCCACCGCCCGACATGGCGATAATCTTCAAACTGGAATGCTCTTTTTTCAGCTCCATGATCGTCTCAATGCCCTCTTTATCGGGCATGATTAAATCCGTAATCAACAGATCGAAGGGGATAACTTCCTTAGCCACCGCCTTCAAAACTTCCGAGCCATTGGCCACCGCTTTTACCACGTGCCCATCTGTCTCGAGCATGGTGGTCAGCAGGCTCCGCAAAACTTCTTCGTCATCAGCGAGCAATATTTTCGACATGTGGTGAATGTAAGGGGCAACAAAAACGAGGGGGGAATTCCAAAACCCGGTCGTAAAAACCGTGTTATCATCAGTCGGCAAGAGGCACGCAGCATCAAAACGGTGATTATGAAAAAGGCCCGCCCTGATTAGAGGAGGGGCCGTAGATCGAGCCTGGTTTTGGGCTTAGCTCGCGACTGTCGCGTAGAGTGCGCCCTTGCGAACCTGGAGAACGTAATGGGAATCAACGTCGAAGGAGTAGCGGTCGTTCAATTCTTTTTTGAGAACCTCATAGTCGGCCTTCTTGGATGTATCGCCACCGATATCGGCTGCACGCTGACGCAGTGTCTGGAAGGAGTCATAAGACTCGACGGTCTGGAACTCGGATACGATCGAGGCCTTGGTCTCGTCTTCGATCGGCTTGCCACTATCATCCACAGCCTTCTTGAGCAGAACCGAAAACACGGGATTCAGGAGGTAGTTTTGATCCAAAGAATACCCATAGTGCTGGGTCATGAACTGCACGTTCTTGGTCACGAGGGAATCGATTTGAAGAATCTGGGCCTGGAGGGCGGCGCGCTCTTCCACCGAGGCAGCCGGAGGCAGGGCCGCGAGCTTTTGACGGAGCTCTTCGAGAGCTTTGCGCTGCTGGCCGAGCACCTGCAGATTGGTGATGAATTGGGTGTTTGCCGCAGCCCCCTCGATGAGGGCGACAAGCTGGAAGGACTGGGTGTCGGTGACGATGCGCTGGGGTATGCCGTGGCAGTGTATTTTGGTCATGGTTTTAAAAGGGTAAGGGTCTAGGCAGGAGACAAGGACGCACGGCGGCAAGGTCGAAGGATAAAAAGGGATCCCACGCAGGGGTCTCCTAAACGTAGCTGGACAGACCGGCGTTAAACGCCGGCTCAGGGGGTCGAACCAAGCTTGATGCGATAAAGGCTCTTCGAACCCCCACCAGGCAGGGCAAAATCCCAAAAAAGGGCGGTCACTCCACCATAAGTCTTGGTGGATCCGGAAGCCGCACTCCAGGTAACCAAGTCAGAGCTTTGTTCGACGAAATAAGAAGAGCCGGACACAGCACCGCCTAACTCGACCCGAAGCTGATTCGAAACCACCGAGATGCTGGCCGTGATCGCCTGCGGAGCAGTGCTTGTTAATGATAAGGTGGCGACCAAGTAAGTGCCAGCGGTGGAACCGGAGACAAGGCCACTGATGGTCTCCGACGCAGGGGACGGAGTTTGCCGAACGGTGACCGTGCTAGGGACCGTGGAATCGAAGGTCACGACCACTCCGAGATCGCCGGCAGCGGCCCACTGAGTGCCTGAAACGAAGAGCGCGGCACGAAGATTGTCGGAGACATAGCCGCTGCCCGCATCCGAAAAGGTCGCACCGTGATCTGCGGAATAAATCAGCGTGCCTGCTTCGCCAACCGCCAGAACCAAGCCGCTGCCGTTGGAGGCGACGGCGCTTAAAGGAGCAATCTGTGTTTGCGGATAAAGGAAGGGGTCCAAAGAAGGAACCGTCGCCAACGACCAAGCCGTGGAGGGATTGGTGGTGCGCAGAACGAAACCTCCTCCACTATTACCTCCGGCCGCGACCCAATATTGGCCGCTCCAGACCACGCTACGCAATTTTCCAGTAGGTGATGCGATGGTTGGAGATAGGTGCCAGGTCACGCCGCTATCCGTGGAGTAAAGAGGTGTGAGCTTAGTGTTATTAACTCCAACCGCAACCCAAGTGGTGTTGCCGTTGCCAGCCAAACCCTGAATGCTACCAACAAACGAGGGACTGGTCATGTATTTCAGCGTGGACCAAGTCACACCACCATCGGTGGAACGCACAAACCCACCTGCGTCACCGGCGGCGATGAGCACGGAATTGGATGCCGCCAAGGTCAGCAAGGCGCGCGTAGCAGGCGGTGTTACAATGTCGGTGGCGCGAACCTGGGTAAAAGTAGTCCCATTATCGACCGAACGAACCAAAGCGCCGGTCGGAGTAAGTCCGACCAGAACATTGCTGGAAAGCCTGACGACGGCATCGAGCTGGGTGCCGAGCGCGGTGCCTTGGGCGAATGCGAACAACCCTGAGGCGCAGAGCAGCGCCATCCCGAGGATAATACGGCGCAAAAGGAGAAGGTTCATGGAAATACGAGTGGATTGCGGTTAAACTGGGTGACCGGTAAGTGCGAAACTGAACTGGAACATGTTGATGTAGGCGGAGGAGCCGCGAACGATCTCGAAGGTATTGGACGGACCGCTGCCGAGAACCTTGGCGGCATCGACATAGATGCGAACATAGCCGACCATCGATATCTCGGGACGAGCCAGACTGGAGACGTTGAAGTAATTGAGCAGGCCCTGCGTGTTGATCGAATCCAGGGTGCGCAGCGTGATGACGCCGGTGGTGCTATTGATCTTGTAGATCGTCATCAAGTCGCGGCTGTAAACATTCACCGTCCCAACCGTGGTGGAGAGGATGCTGCCATCGGTCATGCTGAATGTGCCTGCGGCGGCATTTACCTGAATGGCCCCACTGCCGGACTGAGTGATGGGCGCGGCCTGAGTAATGTTACCCGAGGTCGCGATCAAGCTGAGCGTGCCAGTCGCGGCAGGACCCGTGATCGTGAGACCAGTTCCGGCTATGGTGGTGGAGCCGAGCGCGACGAGAGCCAGACTACCGGTCTGCGTGGTTGCCTGGACCTGTGAGGCGAGCACCTCGATACCGGCGGCACCGGTGTTTACGAGGCTGCCGGCAGAAGTCACTAAACCGGTCGATCCGACGCCACTGGTGGCATTAATCGTAACCCGTCCGTTTTGAGCGATCAGGAGGGCATTTTCATCCGTGGTGCCGTCGGTCAGAGAACCGGCGTTTACCACGATGCTGCCGCCGACAGAAACGACGGACGTGGCCAAGGAGAGCGGACCAGAAGCATCCACGCGCAAGATGCCAGTGCCGTTATCGACGATGCTGCCGCCGATGCTGCCAACCGTCGTTCCCTGTATCGCGACAACCTTGGTCTCGGTTGGACTGGTCGTGACCTGAAGTCCCCCGCGCCCAATGGTAAGGCTGTTGAGGTTGACGATATTGAGCGAGCCAGTGGTGTTCACGTCGGACACGCCGGCATTCACCCGGATTGGAGTGAGAGTGGAACCAATATCGCCCGTGATGCTCAAGCGCAGCTGGCCTGCGACCAGACTAGTGGTGGAAGACGAAGCGGATAGATTACCGACGACCTGAATGTCGAGCAAGCCGGTGGCATTGACCTGGCCGATCGAGAGGTTGCCGCCCGTGTTGATCTGGATGTCGGTGCCGGAGAGCGTCGAAATCGCGTCAAAGGTGGCGTTACCGGAAGTGACGACCTTGAGAGTGCCTAATGGCGAACCCGAGGCCAACGAGGAGCCGGTCAAGGCAAGAAGGCCGGCCGCGAGCGTGAGATCACGGGACGTCGTCACCGTGGCGTTGGTCAAGGTCAGTGTGCCGGGCACACGGAAGGTTCCGGAACCGTTGGCAACATTGACCGGACCGGCGATGGTCAAACCGCCGGAGAGCTGAGTGAAGATAAACGAACCGGTGCCGGAGAAGTTCGCAGAGGTGAGTGTAGCGGCGGCCAACTGGGACTTGATATATACGAGCCCGGTGCCGGTATTGGTAAAGTTGAGCGAGGGAGCAGAAACATCGAAGTCGGCGCGACCAGTGAGACCGATGCCGGTAACCGCCGTCATCGAAAGCACGCCGGAGGTCGAGACAACCGGCAGTTCGGTGCTGGTGGTTTCAAGAATGCGCGCAGAGGAGTTCAGCGTGATGGTGCCGGTGGTCGAGCTGCCCACCGCGGCAAACACGATATCCGAGTTAGCACCGGCAGTAGCGACACTGAAGGCACCTGAACCGTGAGCGGAACTGTCGGCCACAAAGGTGATGGTGCCACCGGAAGAGCGAAGATCGATGATCCCATTGCCTGCGGTGGTAATGAGTCCGGACTGGGCGCCTGCGACGACCGATGTGAGGGTCGTGCCGTTGACGCTTACCTGCTGGACCGTGACGGAAGTCGTGCCGACCGTGACGGCATCGGTCTCGGTGAGATAGATGCCACCGGAAGTCGCGCGGGCTGAGACCGTGGATACCGAGGTCTCTATCGCAGCGGAGGGAGCACCGATCGCCAGAGTGGCGTTGGCGCGTAAACCCGCAGCATTAATGTCGGATCCACCAAAAGCATCGCCGGCATCCGAGATGGAACCATTGGCGGCCTCGATGGAAACATTGCCGCCCGTGGTGACACCGCCAAGCGTGACGCTGGTCGCGGCAGAGAGGCGGATGTCACCGGAGGCAGCGGTGACGCGACTGTTATCAGCCTGGGTGACACTGCTAGACGTGCCTTGAATCAGGATCGTGCCGGTGCCGCTAGATACGATGACGTCAGCGGTAGATTGAAGATCAATCGCACGACCGGCGAGCAAGGTGATATGGCCGGAGCCACTAGTCGTGTCTGCCTGGGCGATGATATCTGCGCTGCTGGAAACGGTCTCCAAGAGAACATTTCCTGAGTTATCAGCGGAAACGGAAGTGTTATCAGAAGTGGCCGTGCCGTCGGTCAGGGTGAGATTACCGGAGTTAACCCGAATCACGATGGCTCCGCCGCCGCCCGTGGTGCGAACATCAGATTGCAGAGCCTCGGTTTGAGTGGAAGCAACGCCCGTGCTTTCCACGGTCTCAACCGTGACTGAGCGAGTAGCGTCACGCGGGCTGGAGACGTCACCGATGACAAGCGTATCGCTCTCAGTGACGAAGACGCCTGGCGCAGTGGCGCGAGCGCTCAAGGAAGCGATCATCGTCTCAATGGCATTGGTGCCGGTGCCGATCCCAAGACCAGCGGCGAGACGAAGGCCCAAAGCGGTGATATTCGTAATCGTGTCTGTGGCAGAATCAGCATCGAGAATAGAACCGGCGGCGGCAACAGACACATTGGCGGCAGCGTTAAGGGGAGTCGTGCCGGTGGCCGCGATGAGGCGGCCCAAGATGGCGTTATCAGTCGAGTCATTGCCCACGCTCACACGGATATCACCTGTGGTCGTGCGCAGCACGGCATCGGTGGCCATGGTAAAGTTACCGTTTACGGCAAGCACATCGATGGTCCCGATCGTGGTGGTGCCGTTATTACCGGTTTGGACATAAACGCCTGAACTTAAGTCGATGTTATCATCGGCCTGAAGGGTGATATCACCTGTTGCGGACACGATGTCCGCGTTGCCAATCAGGTTGCCGGCGGTGGTTTGGGTCGTGCCTCGGGCAGCGATCAGGATCGAGCCGGTGCCATTCGCCGACACGGCGGTGCCGTTCGCCTGGCGGCTGTCGCCGGAGGTCTGCGTCACGCTGCTGTCGCCGTCGTTCAGCGTCACCGTGCCTTCAAGGGCCGCCAGCACGATGTTCCCGTTCGCACTCGTCGTCAGGTCGGACTGCGCGGCGTCCGTCACCACCGTCGTCGTCGCGTCACCGTTAAAATCCGTCACTTGCACCCGAACCGAGTTCACCGTCACCTCGTTGTCCTCGGTCACGTAAATCGAGCCGGTTTCGCTCAGCGCGCTCAGCCGGTCCAGATTCGTCGTCAGGTGTCTGCCGCTCGCTCCGAGGCCGTTCTTCGCCTGCATCCTCACGTTTTCGGCCGTCACGTTCTTCGTGCTTCCCGCCGCGTTGATCAGCGCTCCGTTGTCGCTGTCCATGCTCACGTTCGCAGCCGTCACGTTGCCCAGCGTAATGTCTCCTTGCGCCCGGAGCCGCGCGGAACTGCCCGTCGCC
Organism: Verrucomicrobia bacterium IMCC26134; assembly: GCA_000972765.1. GTDB lineage: Bacteria > Verrucomicrobiota > Verrucomicrobiia > Opitutales > Opitutaceae > IMCC26134_A. Next base: position 3,648,676 of record CP011265.1, read on the forward strand.
GTCACGTTCGCACTTCCCGCCATCGTCAGCGTGCCTTTCGCCGCATCAATCGAGATCGTTCCTCCCGTGCCCGTCTGCACGTCCACATTCGCGTTCAACTGGATGTCATCGTCGGCTTTCAGCGTGATCTGGCCGCTGCCGGACACGATGTCCGCGTTGCCAATCAGGTTGCCGGCGGTGGTTTGGGTCGTGCCTCGGGCCGCGATCAGGATCGAGCCGGTGCCATTCGCCGACACGGCGGTGCCGTTCGCCTGGCGGCTGTCGCCGGAGGTCTGCGTCACGCTGCTGTCGCCGTCGTTCAGCGTCACCGTGCCTTCAAGGGCCGCCAGCACGATGTTCCCGTTCGCACTCGTCGTCAGGTCGGACTGCGCGGCGTCCGTCACCACCGTCGTCGTCGCGTCACCGTTAAAATCCGTCACTTGCACCCGAACCGAGTTCACCGTCACCGTGTTGTCCTCGGTCACGTAAATCGAGCCGGTTTCGCTCAGCGCGCTCAGCCGGTCCAGATTCGTCGTCAGGTGTCTGCCGCTCGCTCCGAGGCCGTTCTTCGCCTGCATCCTCACGTTTTCGGCCGTCACGTTCTTCGTGCTTCCCGCCGCGTTGATCAGCGCTCCGTTGTCGCTGTCCATGCTCACGTTCGCAGCCGTCACGTTGCCCAGCGTAATGTCTCCTTGCGCCCGGAGCCGCGCGGAACTGCCCGTCGCCGTCACGTTCGCACTTCCCGCCATCGTCAGCGTGCCTTTCGCCGCATCAATCGAGATCGTTCCTCCCGTGCCCGTCTGCACGTCCACATTCGCGTTCAACTGGATGTCATCGTCGGCTTTCAGCGTGATCTGGCCGCTGCCGGACACGATGTCCGCGTTGCCAATCAGGTTGCCGGCGGTGGTTTGGGTCGTGCCTCGGGCCGCGATCAGGATCGAGCCGGTGCCATTCGCCGACACGGCGGTGCCGTTCGCCTGGCGGCTGTCGCCGGAGGTCTGCGTCACGCTGCTGTCGCCGTCGTTCAGCGTCACCGTGCCTTCAAGGGCCGCCAGCACGATGTTCCCGTTCGCACTCGTCGTCAGGTCGGACTGCGCGGCGTCCGTCACCACCGTCGTCGTCGCGTCACCGTTAAAATCCGTCACTTGCACCCGAACCGAGTTCACCGTCACCGTGTTGTCCTCGGTCACGTAAATCGAGCCGGTTTCGCTCAGCGCGCTCAGCCGGTCCAGATTCGTCGTCAGGTGTCTGCCGCTCGCTCCGAGGCCGTTCTTCGCCTGCATCCTCACGTTTTCGGCCGTCACGTTCTTCGTGCTTCCCGCCGCGTTGATCAGCGCTCCGTTGTCGCTGTCCATGCTCACGTTCGCAGCCGTCACGTTGCCCAGCGTAATGTCTCCTTGCGCCCGGAGCCGCGCGGAACTGCCCGTCGCCGTCACGTTCGCACTTCCCGCCATCGTCAGCGTGCCTTTCGCCGCATCAATCGAGATCGTTCCTCCCGTGCCCGTCTGCACGTCCACATTCGCGTTCAACTGGATGTCATCGTCGGCTTTCAGCGTGATCTGGCCGCTGCCGGACACGATGTCCGCGTTGCCAATCAGGTTGCCGGCGGTGGTTTGGGTCGTGCCTCGGGCAGCGATCAGGATCGAGCCGGTGCCATTCGCCGACACGGCGGTGCCGTTCGCCTGGCGGCTGTCGCCGGAGGTCTGCGTCACGCTGCTGTCGCCGTCGTTCAGCGTCACCGTGCCTTCAAGGGCCGCCAGCACGATGTTCCCGTTCGCACTCGTCGTCAGGTCGGACTGCGCGGCGTCCGTCACCACCGTCGTCGTCGCGTCACCGTTAAAATCCGTCACTTGCACCCGAACCGAGTTCACCGTCACCGTGTTGTCCTCGGTCACGTAAATCGAGCCGGTTTCGCTCAGCGCGCTCAGCCGGTCCAGATTCGTCGTCAGGTGTCTGCCGCTCGCTCCGAGGCCGTTCTTCGCCTGCATCCTCACGTTTTCGGCCGTCACGTTCTTCGTGCTTCCCGCCGCGTTGATCAGCGCTCCGTTGTCGCTGTCCATGCTCACGTTCGCAGCCGTCACGTTGCCCAGCGTAATGTCTCCTTGCGCCCGGAGCCGCGCGGAACTGCCCGTCGCCGTCACGTTCGCACTTCCCGCCATCGTCAGCGTGCCTTTCGCCGCATCAATCGAGATCGTTCCTCCCGTGCCCGTCTGCACGTCCACATTCGCGTTCAACTGGATGTCATCGTCGGCTTTCAGCGTGATCTGGCCGCTGCCGGACACGATGTCCGCGTTGCCAATCAGGTTGCCGGCGGTGGTTTGGGTCGTGCCTCGGGCCGCGATCAGGATCGAGCCGGTGCCATTCGCCGACACGGCGGTGCCGTTCGCCTGGCGGCTGTCGCCGGAGGTCTGCGTCACGCTGCTGTCGCCGTCGTTCAGCGTCACCGTGCCTTCAAGGGCCGCCAGCACGATGTTCCCGTTCGCACTCGTCGTCAGGTCGGACTGCGCGGCGTCCGTCACCACCGTCGTCGTCGCGTCACCGTTAAAATCCGTCACTTGCACCCGAACCGAGTTCACCGTCACCGTGTTGTCCTCGGTCACGTAAATCGAGCCGGTTTCGCTCAGCGCGCTCAGCCGGTCCAGATTCGTCGTCAGGTGTCTGCCGCTCGCTCCGAGGCCGTTCTTCGCCTGCATCCTCACGTTTTCGGCCGTCACGTTCTTCGTGCTTCCCGCCGCGTTGATCAGCGCTCCGTTGTCGCTGTCCATGCTCACGTTCGCAGCCGTCACGTTGCCCAGCGTAATGTCTCCTTGCGCCCGGAGCCGCGCGGAACTGCCCGTCGCCGTCACGTTCGCACTTCCCGCCATCGTCAGCGTGCCTTTCGCCGCATCAATCGAGATCGTTCCTCCCGTGCCCGTCTGCACGTCCACATTCGCGTTCAACTGGATGTCATCGTCGGCTTTCAGCGTGATCTGGCCGCTGCCGGACACGATGTCCGCGTTGCCAATCAGGTTGCCGGCGGTGGTTTGGGTCGTGCCTCGGGCAGCGATCAGGATCGAGCCGGTGCCATTCGCCGACACGGCGGTGCCGTTCGCCTGGCGGCTGTCGCCGGAGGTCTGCGTCACGCTGCTGTCGCCGTCGTTCAGCGTCACCGTGCCTTCAAGGGCCGCCAGCACGATGTTCCCGTTCGCACTCGTCGTCAGGTCGGACTGCGCGGCGTCCGTCACCACCGTCGTCGTCGCGTCACCGTTAAAATCCGTCACTTGCACCCGAACCGAGTTCACCGTCACCGTGTTGTCCTCGGTCACGTAAATCGAGCCGGTTTCGCTCAGCGCGCTCAGCCGGTCCAGATTCGTCGTCAGGTGTCTGCCGCTCGCTCCGAGGCCGTTCTTCGCCTGCATCCTCACGTTTTCGGCCGTCACGTTCTTCGTGCTTCCCGCCGCGTTGATCAGCGCTCCGTTGTCGCTGTCCATGCTCACGTTCGCAGCCGTCACGTTGCCCAGCGTAATGTCTCCTTGCGCCCGGAGCCGCGCGGAACTGCCCGTCGCCGTCACGTTCGCACTTCCCGCCATCGTCAGCGTGCCTTTCGCCGCATCAATCGAGATCGTTCCTCCCGTGCCCGTCTGCACGTCCACATTCGCGTTCAACTGGATGTCATCGTCGGCTTTCAGCGTGATCTGGCCGCTGCCGGACACGATGTCCGCGTTGCCAATCAGGTTGCCGGCGAGCGCGTAGATGAGAATGGAACCGTTGCCGTTGGCGGATAGTGCCGTTCCGCCAGCGGGGGCGGAACCGTCGTTTAAGGTGAGGTCGCCTGTGGTGGAATCGAGGACAATGTTTCCATTGCCGCCAGTCGTCAGATCCGACTGCGCACCTTCTGAGTTGGTGGTTAGTGCCGTGGTGTCCACCAAGACATCTTGAACCGTTGAATTGGTCGTGGTGACAGTGAGCCCATCGGATTCAATAATGAAAATACCACCGGAATTAGTGCTGGCACTCAGGGTAGCGAGAGTGGTCTCGAGATGATTGGCGGCGGTTGCGATGAAAGTGCCGGCACGGAGACAGGCAGAGCTGGCGATAATATCCACATGGGTATCGCCGTTATCCGTGATAGAACCATTGGTGGCGGTGACCGAGACGTTTCCGGTGGTAGAGAGGCTGGCGAGAGCGACATTGGTAGCCGCGACCAGGCGGATATCTCCGGAGCCCGTGGAGACACGGAATCCGTCATCCTGCGCGATGGTGGCGCCCGAGACTATATTCAGGGTGCCTGTCGTTCCCGAGGTTACGTTGGCCTTGAGGGTGATGTCACCAGAGGCACGCAACGTAATGTGCCCGGATGTGCTCGAGACGGCAGAATTATAAGTGGCTGCACCACCGGCTGCGTTGATATGAATATTAGCGGAACCATGGGCGGTAATGACGCCGTTAACGGTCACGGGGCCGGTGGTGACGACGAGGGAAATGGGAGCATTTCCATCTTGGGTAACAAGACCACCGGAAGCTACGATCAGCGTATCGGTTTCTTGAATAAATACTCCGCCGGATGTGGACACATTGCTTTGAATGGAGCCAACCGTGGTATCAATGTCGCCCGCGTTCGCGGTGCCGACACCAGTGGACGCATTAAGGGTAGCGAGCGCTGACGTAATGATGAGGGAATCCTCATCAGCGGTGGAGTCGGTGAGTGAACCAACCGTGGCGGTGGCATTGATATTACCGTCGGAAGAGCTGACCGCGGAGGCTTGGAAAATCACGTCACCGGTGGTGGCGGTAAGCGAAATCGTGCCGGTCGTGGTCGAAACGGCGGTTTTGATTGTGCTGGTGAGAGTGCCTTCGGTGAGGGTCAGGGCGCCTCCGGTAGTCAGGACAACATCTCCTGTGGTCGCGGCGACGTCGGAAGTGGCAGCAGAATCACCAACGATGCCGGAAGCGGTGCCATCGAGCAGGACACGCCTGACGGAAAGGGCGGCAACAGTGCCGACGGTGAGGGTGTCGAGTTCAGAGAGGCGAATGCCGCCCGTGCTGGCGACAGCGGCGACGGTGCCAAGGGTGGTCTCGAGTGAGGGGGTGGCGGCGGAGCCGGTGTCACCGATGCCAACGGCGGCATCAAGGCGGGCGGTGGCGGCAACCAAATCGCGGCTGGTTTCCCCTCCATCAATGATGGAACCGGTGTCGGCGGTAACAGTGACAGAACCCGCGCCTGCATTCAACCCGGTAAGGGTGACGTCGTTATTGGCGAGCAGACGAATATTTCCGCCTGCAGTGGTTGCGACGACATTCGCTGCGAAAGTAATCGATCCGGCAGTTGCCTCGAGATCGAGAGTGCCAGTGCCGAGAACCGCGACGGAAGCGCCGGTGCTCAACGTGAGCGAACGGGCGGCGAGCAAGGTGACGTTGCCGTTGGTCCCGGTGGATATGGCGGTGTAGCCGATAATGTCAGATGTGGCGCCGGCGGCGGAGAGGCGGATATTGCCCGCACCGGTGGCGGTGACGGGGCCGGAAACCGTGATGGTGCCGGCGAGGGTTGAGAGGATAATGTGCGCGGCAGCGGCGTTGTTTACGAAGCCAGCAGCGGAGATGGTGATATTATCCGCCTCTTCTATAACCAAGTTACCGGAAGTGCGGTTGATAGCCGTGAGGGAGCCGACAGAAGTATCGATATCTGAGGCACCGGTGTTACCGATTCCAGATGAGGCATCGAGGGCGGCCAGGCCGGTGGTGACGAGCAGAGCGGCTTCGCCGGGAGCGGTGATATCGGTGATCGCAGCACCTGCGGTGAGGGTGAGACTGCCGCTGCCGGAGGACACGGTGGCGCCAAGAGCGATGTCGGTGAAGGCGGAAAGCGTGATCGCGCCGGTGGTGGAGGCGGTTACGACGGCATCGACAGTGAGACTGCCGGCGGCGACGTCGAGGTTGACGTGGGCGCCGGCGGCAAGATTGACCACACCGGTGCCATTCACGATCAACGTATCGGTTTCCTGGATATAAATTCCGCCCGAGGTCGTGTTATTGGCCTGAAGGGTGTTGATGGTAGTATCGATATCGCAACCGGCAACCGGGCTGCCGATGCCGGTCACGGCACTTAGAGTGGTCTGACCGGTGGTGACAAGCAGGGCGGCCTCGTCGATGGTCGTGTCAGTGACGGCGGCTCCAGCGGTAAGCGTGAGCGAGCCGGAAGGTGAAGTGACGGTGGCACCGAGTGCGATGTCGGCACCGGCGGCCAGGGTGGTGGAGCCAGTGGTGTGCGACGTGACTACGGCATTTACATTCAGATTACCCGAGGTGACGTCGATGTTGATCTTACCCGCACCGGCAAGGGTGCGCACGCCGGTGCCGTTGATCTCGAGTGTATTGGTTTCTTGGATATAAATATCGCCCGAAGTGGAATTGGTCGCCTGGAGGGTGTTGATCGTGGTATCAATATCGCCTCCGGCCGCGGAAGAACCGATGCCGGTGACCGCAGTGAGGGTGGCCTGGCCGGTGGTAACGAGCAGGGCAGACTCACTTACGGTGGCATCGTTGATCGATGCGCCGGCGTTAAGGGTAATCGCACCGGAACCACTGGAGACAGTGGCTCCAAGTGAAATGGTGCCGGTATTTCCAATCGCGCCACTGGAAAGGAGGCAGGCCTCAAGGGTGATGTCGCCGGCGCCGGTGGCCGTGACCGGTGCGCTTACGGCGAGATCGGCGGCCGTGGAGTTGAGTGCTTCACTACGGACGATGATAGAGCCGCCGGAATTTTGATTGGTAACGCCGGTCCCGGCAATGATGAGACCTGTGCGGCCGGAGTGCTGAACTACAATGTTGCCTGAAGTCGAGTTAAGGGCCTGCAGTGAACCGGCGGTGATATCGATATCTGCTCCACCTATAGCGCCAATCCCCGTGGCGGCGGTCAAACTGACGAGACCAGTGGTCACCAGATTAGGAAGGCCGTCGCCAACGGAGTTGGCATCGGTGATCGCACCGGCTGCGGTGAGACTGATCGCACCACTCGATGTGTTGATGTAACCCAGCGAAATATTCCCCGAGAGGGTAGAGAGGGTAAAAGAGCCGCGAGTCGAAGCGGTGTTAGGTGTAACGGTTGCGTTGGCGATCGTGATAGCACCAGAATTTACGATGTTGACCGAGCCACTACCGGTGATCTGTAAGCCGTTAATAGTTTGGCTGGCCGCACCTCCGGTAACGTAAATGGATGGGACGTAGGTGTAGCCCGAACCAGAAGTGCGGGACAATGCATTCAGCGACGCATTCAGACTGGCGGTGACAACGGCACCGGTGCCTCCAGTCCCATCGCCGTTCACAGTAACGTCAGGCGCGACTGTATAACTGGAGCCTATGACGTCCAAAGATGCGGACGTAAGCTGGCCTGGGATGTTGGTGATATTTCCCGTGCTTGCGGCAGTGCCAGCCGAAACAGACAAGCCCAAACTAGTGTAACTAGAACCTGAAGAATTAACCAAGAATCCTGAGACGCCTCCACTAATGGTGGAAGCAGCTGTTGCCACAGTCCGGCCATCACCCATGACCGTGATAACCGGAACGGCGGAGAATCCTGTGCCACCGTTATCCCTAGTGAGGGCAAGAAGCGCACCAGGCGTGACGAGCGAATAGGCACCGGCTCCGCTGCCGGTGGTATCACCGGTGCCCAAGGTGAACGATACTGTCGGCGCCGTGATGTAACCAGCGCCTTGATTTATGATGGTAAGCGAAGTGACGAAACCGCCGACAATAGTCGCCGTGGCCGTGGCTTGTGCGCCACCTGCTGGGGGAGCCGATATATTAACGGTGGGCGCCACCGTATAAAGCGAGCCACCACTGGTTAGGAAAAGGCTAGTGACCTTGCCCTCCATCTTTGCGGTGATCGCAGCGCCTGTGCCACCGGACAGAACTTCACCGTTTAAACTTTGGGAAGCGATTTGGTTTACGTCCGTGCGAAGTGATACGTTGCCACTGGCCCACACCGACAGAGTATCCGCAGTGATCAAACCGTTGGTTTGAGTAATGGCACCTGCAGCAGAACGTAAAACCACCGACGAGCTGGCGCCGGCCGCACGAATCGTCGTGGCTCCGATATCGTCGATCAGGGAAATATCACCACTGGTCGAACCGGATATGAGCTCAACGCGTTGGGCGCCTGAAGCAGTGTCGACCGTCTGTATAGAGCCGGAGTTGGTGCCAGTAGAGTTGACTATGATGTTGCCGACGCCATCCGTGCCGGCGGAGAGAGAGATACGGGTCGCCGCATAAACCGCGCGGTTTACAATAATATCATTCGCAGCCTCAAGCCGAACCCATGCGTTACGATCCGGGAAGGTTTCATTAGCTACATCGGATAAATCAAAGCCGCCATTTATAACACCATTGACGGTAATGTCACCGGTGCGGGCAACCAGACGCAAATAATCAACCGTTATACTCACGTCGAAGTTACGAGTAACAATGACCGCGCCACCGGCGATGACGGTTCGATTCACGAACTGGTGCTCGGTGATCGACTGGCTCACTCCCACGCGACCGACGTAAACCGTTCCCGTGCCTGCATATAAATCACCAAAAACCACCGCGCCGAAACCGGGCTGAATGGCGAGCAAATCCGAACCATTGATATCGAGCCGATTTGCTATTGTAGGTGCGCCCAGGGCACTGGTGCCAACTACAATGGCGCGGGTGACATCGTAGGGCTTTAAGGTGAGAGTGGAAGCATAACCGGCCGAGTTAATCGTTGAGATAAAATCGATATTATTGGCGGTTATGGTAGCGTCGCCACCATTCACGGTAAGCGAACGAATTGATACAGTGCCCGTGCTGCTGGTCGTAGTTATATCAAGGGATTCGACTGCATTCGAAATACCGTCGAAAGTAATATTTCCGGATACAAGGCCGCCACGGCCGATTGTAATATTGCCTGAAGTGATATTGTTAGCAAAAAGAACCCCGTTTGCCTGGGTGATAACAAAGGGGGTGGAAGTATCGAGCAAAAGCGCGGCGCTGGAGGTGAACGTAATGCCGCCCCCGGCTGCCAAGGTAAAACTGTCCGGGCGAAGACTCGCGCTTTGACCAATGTTATTACCAAAAAGTATAGAACCTGAAGTATAAATCGCTCCCTGCCCCTGGAAATCAAGCCGGGAACTGGATGTAAAAGTAACGCTGGAGATTTTAGTGAGATCGTCGGGTCGACCCAGAGTAATATTTCCAGATACAGATACATTACTGGAGAACGTGACGTTACCGGCCTTCATGATACGAAGGTTTCCAGTGACAATCACCTCCCCATTGAAACGAACCTCGCCAGCCTCCTCAATAATCAGATCACCCGTGATTGTAACACTGCCATTGAAAGTAATATCCTGACCCTTTTTAATGTAGAGATTACCGTCCAGCTTGACGCTGCTGTCGAAGGTGACATCACTCACGGTTCCGCCATCAATATTTACACTGACGTGGCGCAAGCCGTTGCCGGATATTCCTCCTACAGCATCACGGATATAAATCGGGCCGGTTGCATTTAAAACCAAATCGTCGACGGCACTATTTTGATTCACCGGTGCCAACGCACCGAGATGATTATCTCCGTTGATCGTTCCGTTGATAGTGAGGTATCCAGCGGTGGACGTAATCGACCGAACCGGTATCGCCGGACCTTGATTAAAGTTTCCACTTACTTCAATAGCGTCATTAATAATAATCGTGCTGGCGCTGATTGTATTCGAAAGCTTGGTCGTCGTGCCGTCGCCATTGACGACGAAGTTTAGCGCAACAAGAGGTGAGTTGATTTTAACCCAATCCGCCTGAACGAGAGAAGTTTGTCCGGAAAGTTTAACCGCAGAACTGGATCCATCACCAATGGTTATCTGCGAAAGCAAGTCGGATGTTCCATAGACTACAGTATCCTTACTTTCATAAGTCTTTAGCGTAGCGGATACCAAAGTAAGCTGTGGTGAGTCGGTAAAAGCGCCAAAGAGAGAGGCCGCCGGAGTCCCGATCTCGGCCGCCGGCAGAATATCCGCGTGGCCGACGCTAGCTAATGCGAGAACCGAGGTGGAGGCAGACTCGGAGGGGGTTGAGCTAAGATCCGGAAGAGAGGTGGCAGAAAGAAGCAACCGCGACTCAAGGGCCTCCAGAGTGAAGGCTGCACCAGTGATACTAGGAATGGATGTGGGCTTGGACACGGGAGGAATGGGTTAAAATAACGTAAACTAATTTTAATATAAAGAGATAGAGACCGTGTTAGAATCGCTATATCTAGTGGATACTTACCAAGGCGACCAGGCCGCCATTGAGCTCGATGCCAGTCGAGCATGAGGCGATTGTGCGATCGATCGTGATGGCACGTGAAGGGACTTCGGACAAAGGCGATGGAGAACGTAGCCCATCGTCCTGCTCTGACGTTACAGAGAACAATAGTGCGCTTGCGGAAGAATTGGCAGGCGCGCTGGTATCGGAGCGAGTGAACTGAAAGGTAAGCTCGTATGTGGGGAAATACGGCAGGATCCACGACGTAGATATGCCGCGTAAGAGCCACAGACCTAGCTGGTAAGAGGTAACCATGTAGATAGGTAAGGATGGTGACTCGGGTGCCGGAGTTGGCACCGGATCCGGATCCGTAACGGATTCCTCCGGCAATACGGCCGAAAGACGATTCTCGAAGGTAAAAGGTTCGGAGAAGGTAAGAATATTCTGGCCATCCGATATTGCCGTGAGGGTAGATGCCACAAAGGCGATAATCGGCGCGGTGACCTCGGAGGAGATGAGATTTATAGAAACTGAACCGCCAGCAACAAAGGTAATCGCAACAGAAGAGCGTAGCGTGCGATTCACGCTTATATTGCCGGCTGCCTGGAAGTGAATGCGACCGGAGGCGGTGTCGGCATTAACGGTGCCATTGATGGTAATCGAGCCGGTGAGAGCGACCATAACCAAATCACTTACCCGTGTATCCAGATCAATATTGCGGGTAACCACGATAGATCCGCCAGCGAGAAGGACCGGGCTGCTGAACGTGGCGTCATTTACCGCCAATCCGAGTCGCCCAACATACACCGTGCCAGTGCCTGCAATAGCGTCACCGACAGTAATCGAGGCGAAGCCAGTGCGGATGGAGTTGATATCGGTGGAGTCGATGCGCAAGGCCGAGGCGGGCGCGCCTAGAACGCTCGAACCGACCGCTATGGCACGGCCGCTATCATAGGGACGAAGGATAAGCGTTGCAGCCGAAGAGGACGCTGTAACTGGACCACGAAGATCGATCTGATTAGCGGCAATTTCAGCACCGCTAAATCCGACGGCGAGCGAGGCAAGAACGATACTGCCACTGGAAGCAGTGGAGAGCAGCCGAGCGGAAGAAACGGAATTAGCGGGGCCAGAAAGGCTGATGCGGCCGGAAACTTCGAGATGCAAGACCCCGGCGATGAGGTTAGCGGCGGAATTTACACTCGAAGCATAAGCACTGAGATCGGCAACCGTTGCGGTGGAGGCAAAAACCAACGCTCCGAGAGGTGCAGCGCTCGTGCCCAAGAAAGAAGCCCCGGCGACCGTCAAAGGACCGGCCAAGGTCACATCACCCGTATTGCGAATAATCAGTCGTCCACCAACGTGGAGTGAGCCGGAGAACGTAACCGCGCTGGTAGCATCAATGATCAGGTCACCGTCTACCATTACGTCGCCATTGAATAAGACCGAGCCAAGGGCTGAGAGATTAAGATCACCGTCGAGATTAACCGTGGAGCTAAATTCCACGTTACCACCGGCGCTGATTGTGAGGTCGCGCAGACCATTGGCAGAGATTGAACCAACCGCACCATTGAGGCGAAGCGACGCACCCACCGTAAGACTAAGATCGTCGGCGCCGGCCCCCGAATCGCCATCGACAGGGCCTTGAACCGTCAGATCTTCGGTGCTTATGATGCTGCGGGATCCAGATACCAAGACTGAGTCGTCAATCAGTGCAGAAGTAACATTAACGGACTCGGACAGGGTAAGCGTGGTGCCATCGCCATAGATAATCAGGTTCTTGGCGATGAGCGGTGATGTAATTAGGATATAATCAGCACGCAGGATGGAAATTGGATTGTTAAGATTTACCGCGGTGTTGGTTCCGTTACCAATGATAATTGGAGTGCGCAAATCACCGGAGCCGAAATAAATAGTGGAACTGGTGACGAGATTATTGAGTTCAGACTGGGTTAAGACCAGTCCACTCATACCACCACCATCTGTCTGTATAAGATAGAGCCTACGGGTCGGATCGCTTGGGCGAACATAGATTTGACCGGAGGTAGATGTCAGCGTGGGGATATTGAGTTGGTCAGCTACGAGGACAACATCGTTATTGGTATTGATCGTCTGTTGATTGTTTTGCAGCCCGAGAAGACTGATGATAGTATAAACGCCACCAGAAGAAGAATTGACGTTTGTAATGTCATTGATTTCGACCAGGTAGACCGACTTGCCCGCCGGCACATTGGCCGTATACGAATCCACTAGAGTGAAAATCCCCAGCGGACTGACAAGGAAACCACCGGAAAGCGTGGAAAGATAGGAGTCGCTCGGTTTAGCACCAACCCCTTGCGTTGCGTTAAGGGTAAGTTTGCCGCCAGCGGATTGGATGAAGGCTCCATTACCGCTACGTATCATAGTGCCATTAGGATAGTAGATTATAGACTCAGCGGAACTTGCGCCAGTGGTTGAAATAGTCCCAGTGGAGAGGCTGACTGTAGAAGCGTCGAATCTGGCGTTACGAAGAGCCCAATCCAGTTTTACCGGATCGGTAAGAATCCAGCCTGCACCATTAGTGGTGATGGCACCGTCGCTAGTTGTAAGAGTGATCGCACCATTACCGTCGCCGATAACAGTGGCACTGGATGACGAGTAAATACCCGCGTTTATAGCAATATCGCCTGTCGATGTTACAATTGAGACGTATCCGTTGTTCTGAGCGAGTAGATCATAGGCTACGGTGTAGGCGGACGTGGAGTTGAAGGTAAATGAATCAGCACGGAGACGTCCGTTCCAATCTATGTTAGCAGCGCTTACGACCACGTCCTTCTTAAGGTTAAGAACTTCGACTGGGATGGACGAGTTCGGGCCGAAGAAAACCGGTGCGGCAGTGGCGAGGATGCGGAGACGGTCTATATTATTGAAGCCGGGGTCGTAGTTGATCTCTTGAGTTCCTTGGGTGATCTTGGCGTCGCCGACCTGATCGGTGACACGCACTTGGCCTGTGGAGGTGGTGGTCAGGAACAGATAGTCTTTATCGGCGGCAACCGTGGCGTCATCAATTGTGATGGGGTTAACGAGGGCACCGAAGGTGACGTTGTAGATATCGCTGCTGGCGTTGCCGCGCAGGAGGCTGAGGTTGTTAAGGGCGCTGCGGGTGACGTTGTAGGTATCGAGGCCGGAGCCCCCTATGAAGGTCTCGATGCGGAAGTCAGACTCGGTGATGGTGTTGGTGCCGGAGGAGATGCGGTTACGGTTGGAAGCACCTAGGTCGAAGGTGATGATGGAGCCTAAAGAGGAGAGATCCAGCGTGTCGCTATTATCGGCGCCAGTCTCATTCACCGTATCCGTGCCCCAGCCAGCTGCGAAGTAGTAGATGTCGCTGCCACCCATGCCACTGAGGGTATCATTACCGTTACCACCGGTAATAGAATCGCTGATCGGGCTGGCCGAGATCACGTCATTGCCATCGCCACCATAAATTGTATCACCATTTATGACTGGTATGATAGTTTTTGGTGTTACGGTAATGTTTGGATTGGAGGTATCCTGGGTCGCTTGGGATGTAATAGTGTCGTCGCCAGCTTCGCCGTAGATCAAATCCGTGCCGTTGGATGTTTTTATTATATCATTGCCGTTGCCGCCATGGATGGTGGTTGGGCCACTGCCAATCACCTCAATATTATCATCGCCATCGCCCAGCGTTGCTTCGATCGGAATCTCCAAGGCATAGAATTTCAGATTGTCGTTAGCCGCTCCCGAGTTGGAAACAACGACCTTGGAAACCCCTGTATAGGTCTTACTGGTGCCAAAGCCGTTTAGGGTGACGTCCTGAAGTCCGGTGCCGCTATTATAATCACTTCCCGTAACTGTCATCGCTTCAGCTCCATCAGCCGTGTTTCCGGTGCCACGACGGCCAGCGTCAACACCTACATTTAGATACAGAACACTGCCGATCATGGTTCCAAGAACCGGCGGACTTCCAAAAGTCCATTTTGTATAGGCGCTTACCGTAAAGAAGCCAAGAATACTTAATTCCGCGGAGATCGCGATTGATCCTTCATCGAGATTGAAATCGAAGCCTACCCGGAAGCTGGCCAACTTGAAATGGAATGTTACGTCAAACAGACCAAAGTCTATGGAGAAGTCCAGGCTCAGTTCTCCATAAGCATAGCCAGAGAAGCCTGAATTGGATAGAGTAAGACCTATTCCGGCTCTAAACAATAGAGGGCCAAACCTGAATTCGAAACTCGCTTCACCGGTAATACTCCACTGTCCGTTTGAGCGGATGTAACCGCTAATATTGACTGTTACGACGTTGAAGAAGTTGAGATTGAGCCGTGTGAGCGCGATTTCGAAGTATTCCGGTTTCTTGGTGATAACAATTTCGCCTTGAATTTTGAAGACCCAAATCTGCAGGGTGGCGGCCACAACGACTTTATAGGTTTGGCCCGCAAGCACGATATCGTCTGGACCGGTAGTAGCGGCGGCGACTTGGGCTTGTGCTGTGGTGAGCTGGGTCGCGGCGGCGGCATCGTCCACACCACCGTCACTCGTGGCGGCCGCAGCAGTCACTGCGGCGTTGGCGGCAGCAACCGCGGCATTGGCGGCAACGAGGGCGGCGGCAGGATCGAGTATCACCGCACCGGTGGATTTGTTAATCTTTACTGACTTGGAACCGGTATTCATCTGGAACTCGAATGCTCCAGTAATGTTGATCACATCCATATTCAGCTCACCGTTGACCTTAATATAGAGCGCGAAGAAAGGATCGGCGCCGCCGCGGATGACCGCGCCGCCGGAGATGTCGATGCCGCCGAGCATACCGAGGCCGATGGACGCCTGAAGCACGAGGTCAAGGCCTCCACCGGCCATGATACGAATCAGGGCGAAGCCGCGAATGGAGAATGGCCCGATGTCCAGAGAACCGCCGAAGGACAGCTCAACCGTTTCTCTACCGATGGTGTAATCCTTTAAGCCACTGATGACGCCGGTGGTGGTGTTGACGTTAAGCACCTTGATGACGCGGGCAGTCGAGGTCGTGTTGATGCCTAGCATAAACGTGCCGTTAAAGCTAACCGCGGCGACCGAAAGGGTGGCACTTACCGTGAGAGTGAGCGAACCGGCTATACCGGCGGAGGTAATGTAGAGCGATCCGCCCGCTCCGATACTGCCGAGAGGTGCGACGTTGAGGGATGCAAAGACCTCCAGGGCGAGGCCCTGTGAATCAATCTTCAAAGTGAAGGATCCGGTAAGGGTGGCGACACTGGCCAACGTCAAGCTGCCTGTGATGGTAAGGCGGATATAAGGTCCGGCCGGAATGACGATGGGGGTGGCGTTACCGGGTGCGATGAAGGATACCTGCTCGCCGGTCGTATTAAGTTCGAACAGCGCGCTGGCGGCGAAGGCGATGCCCGGAATCGAGACATTGAAGTCAATCGCCAGTTTGGCGGCGATGCCACGGGAATTGATAACCAATAGCGCCTCAATGGAGACGGAGAAAATCTTCGCTCCGCCGGCCTTGATGTAGAGTTGGGCGGCACCGGCGATAATGAGTCCGGAGGAGCCTACGCTAAGGTAGAGGAAGGCGTTGTCGGCCTCGGTCTGGCCGCCGATGAAGAAGCCGGAGTAGCCGGGATCGGTGGGCTTGCCGGTGCCGAGATAGATTTGGCCGGAAATGAAGACACGGACCGTCAAGGGGGCCACGGTCTGGAGGGTGCCGCCTGGAGGCGTATAGGTGTAGTTGCCGCTGAAGGCGGTGTTGACCTCAAGGATAAAGGAAGCGTTGACCTTAAAGCCGTTGCCACCGAAGCCGCTGGCGTCGAGGGTCATCGCGAGATGGCCGGCGATGGAATACCTGATGCCAGAAGTAGGGTCATCATCGGTCACGCGGAGGCCGCCGGAGACGGTGGCGCGGAAGACGATGGCACCGGCGATCTGGACGGTAAGGGCACCAGAGACCTGAATTTCGAAGCCAGTGGGTCTAACGACGATGGAGAGCTTGCCTTCGATGCGGAAGCCAGCGACCCCGGCGATGTTGAACTGGATGAAGCCGGAGGTCTCGAGGCGAAGGGTCTCGGCCTCGAGCGTAACGCCGGCGATGGTTATATCCTCGCTGTAAGTGTTGAGATAGAAGGCGAGACGGAACTCGATGGCGAACAGGTCACCCGTGATGGTGGAGGCACCGCCAGGACCGGCGGAGGTGGCACCGCCACCGACCTGAATCTGGATGAAAGCGGCGATGTAAGGCGTGAACGTGCCGGAGGGTATATCCAGCTTGGCACCGATGCGGTAACCGCCGACGGCAGAGCCGATGGTGACGCCGGCGACACGGGCGGAGACGGACATTTCAACCTGTTGGTAGAATTCAAAGACGCCGTTTTCCAAACCTGCGACGCGCTTGAAGGAGAAGCTACCGACGAGGGCGACCGCCTCGCCACTGCCAAGAGTAAAGATGAGGGAACCGCCTGCCTTTAAGAGAATGAGGCCGCCCTCAAGAACGACATCGGACTTGGAAAGACGATTCCCATTCGAGGGATCGTAGGTGTAGGACGAGATGGTGCGGGAGCTGAGGGAAGTGTTGATCTGGGCGGTGAACTGGGCGGTGAAGGTAAAGCCGACGGGCATTCCAGAAGGTGTGCCGGCATCGATCTGGAGTTCGGCGGAACCGGCGGCGCCCTGAGCGTCCACAATGAGCGACAGCGTGCCGTAGAGCTTGAAGAGAACGATGTCGGTGGTGGGGATCTTCAGCTCGGTGAAGACGGCGGCGTAAATCTCCAGGCCGCCGGTGGTGGAGAGCTGGATGAAGAAGGCGCCCTTGAAGGTGAGGGTATCGAGGATGTTGGCCTCGACGATGCCAGCGATGGCGAGATACGGGGCGGGCGTGGCGCCAACCTTGTCCTTCATCGCCGTGGTGGGCTCGGGCGCAGTGTAGTCGGCGTTGATCGGATCGAAGTCGGTGTTTAGCTCCTGCGGCTTGCCGGAGATGGTGATGGTGTTGTAACCAACGATGGAGCGGAGGAAGACGGGGACATCAAAGACGACATCGCGACCATAGGTGTTAACCTGAAGCATGAGCTGACCGCCGATGTGGATGCCGGGCAGGTTGAGGGAAGCGCCGAGCATGATCTGCGCAACGTAGCCGTCTGGACGCTGAATAATGACCGCGCGGGCGCGGGCCTGGAAGATCTTGATGCCACCCGGCGTGAAGTTGATATAGCCATCGATGAACATCTCGGTGGAGTTCGTCGTGAGCTTATAGGAGATAGCACCGCTGACAGAGAATTGCTCCTGCCCGTTGATTGAGAACTTGGCGTAGGCGTAGCCGGCGATGAGGAGCGTCTTGGCCGCTAGGACGAAGGTCTGCTCTTCGCCTCGAACACGGAACTTCATCGAGCTGCCGGCGGTGCTACTGAGGTCACTGACGTCGGCGAGCTCGATGAAATATTGGCGCTTGTTAACGATATCGTTTACACGCCACATCGTGCCTTGGATGACAGTGCTGATCGCCATGGTGGCACCGAGGGTATTGGCATCGGCGAAGAAGCCGGCGATCGAGGACGCCATGGTGCCGGCGTTGAGGTTGTCTATATCGGCCTGAGCGGCGTCGTAGAGGAGGATGTTGCCGGATCCATCCTTGAAGGCGTTGCCGGGGCTGCCGATGAGCTTGATGGTCTCGGTCTTATCAACCTTAGTAGTGTTGATCTGGAGGGTGCCGGCGAGGCCGATGTCGATGCCGATGTTCTTGAGGAAATCGAGATTGATCTGGAGCTTGATGACACCCCACAGGCGGGGGAGCTTGAGGCCGAAAACCTGATCCGCGAGCAGGGAGGACGGCACGCCCATCTCGGTGAGCAACTCGCGAACGGAGAGCGCCTCAGGGCTGGTGTCGGTGATCGAGGCGATGGGGTTCGCTGGGTCGAAGGGAGGGAAGGTGGGAGTCTCGAGGATGAAGCGGCCCGTGACTGCACCCAAGGTGCCGAGGTAAATGACCGAGAACGAGCCGTCGAAATCGAGCTGGAAGCGGGCGCCGGTGGTGATGTCGCCGGTGGCCTCGAAGAGCACGTTGCCGCGGATGGAGAGGATGGGCTCGTCGGTGAAGCCGCCGCTGTTCAGGGTGAGGCCGCCACTGAGGGAGATGTAGAAGGACGTGGCGGGCTTGCGGGCGGTGAAGCTGGAGGAGTAGGCGGCGGAGGTGTTGCCGTCGGTGTCGGCGAAGGCGCCCTCGGGCATCGAAATGGTAATGAGCAGGGTCTCGTCGAGGCGATTGAGGGAGAAGGTGCCGGAGAGGGTGAAGCGATAGACGTTGGTGGCGCCGGCAACCGGATCGAAGTCGGTAATGGAGAAACCGGGGAGAGCCGTGCCATTGGACACGAGCTGGAACTTCGCGGTGTCGGTGATGGTGCCGGTAATGTCGATCTCGGTGCCGGCGGTGACGAAGCCGGTGTCCGGGTCCTGGGTGTAGCTGCGCAGCTTGAAGGTGTTGGCGGTGACGCCGAAGACTTGATAGCTGGCACCGCTCACGAGACCGCCGGGGGCGTCGGTGGCGCTGTTGACAGCGAAGAATGTTACGATGGCCCCCTCGGCGAGGCCGTGGGCATTCAGGGTGAAGGTGTTGGAGGAGGCGCTGATGGCGTTGCCGAAGAGGGCGAGGCGCTTCTGGATGGATACGGTGAGCGAGAGGTCGCCGGGCGTAAGCGTGGCGGCGTCAATCGTGCCGCCGGAAAGGGCGGGATTGAGCGTCAGATCGATCGTGGTGATGGCGACCGGGGGACCGGTGGCAGGCGGCGTGATGTAGAAACCACCGGCGTTATCGAGGGTGACGACGGTGTTGTTGGGGATGCTAGGCGCGGTCACGGTCGGACGGACAAGGGTGAAGAAGTAGCTCTGCTCAACGTTGAGCGTCGCAAGGTCGTCTTGGAACGAGCCGGCGAGGATGGTCACGGTGACGGCACCGGCCACCGGAGTGCCGGTGAACGAATAGCGGTAGGTGTTGGTGTCGAGCTGCTCGGGGGTCTGGAACGGAGTGGCCAGCACCGCGATGGAGCCATCGGCGAAGGTGAGGGTGAACTCGGGCGCTTCGTCGAGGATGGAGGCGGGGTCGAGGGTGGAGCCGAGGCCGGGGGCGAAGGTGATGTCGAGGAACTGCTCGGCGGGCGTATCGTAGGTGGCGATGCCAAACGAGGCACCGGCCTTGATGGTGGCAAAGACAGCGGTAGAGCCCTGGACGGTGAAGCCCAAGGTGGTCGCGACGTTGGCCGCACCGGTGGAATCGGTGAAGCGGTTGCTGGCGAAGGTGAGCGTGACCGCGCCCGGTGTGAAGGCACCGGTAATGGCGTAGCGATAAGTCAACGATGTGCCCTGACGCACGCCTGCCGCCGCGATGGTGGCTGTGCCCATGCCTGGCCCACCGAGTATCGGAATCGGGGCGCTGCCGAGATTGAGGGTGGCTCCGGCGGTTAACGAAGGCGCGAAGGTGACGTCGAGATAACCTCGAGTCGTGAGATCTAGGATGCCTATAGCTCCGCCATTGGCAGGAGTGGCGAGGGTGACGGTGGCACCCTGAATGACGAAGGTCTGGGTCGTGGCGGTGTTGCCCTCGACGGTCGAGCTGGCGTTGCCGGTGCCCTTTTGTTTCCAAGCGTCGGCGGCGAAGGTCGCGGTGACCGTGCCAGTAGCCCAGGCGAAGCCGGCGGTGGTGATCTCGTAACGGAAGCGCTGGATGCCACGTGTCTCGAGTTGGGAGAGCAGCTCGGCCTGGGTGCCATAGGAAAGGACGGTCATGATCGAGGCACCGGTGTCGGGGTCGGACGACACCTCGACGGGCTTGGGCGTGGAATTGAGTGTCAGGTTAACGGTGGTTCCGTCGGCACGGGTAAGGACGGCGGTGAACTCCTGGTCGGAGTCGAGAATGGACGAGTAGTCGAGGGTGCGGAGCTGGCCGGCGGTGTAGGTGACGTCGATGTAGTATTTGCCGTTGGACTGGATGAGATTCAACAGGCCGACGTCGGAGCGGTCGGAAGACGGATAAGTGACATTGACGGTGGTGGGACCGGCGGTGGCGGCGGCCAGATTGGCGACGGGAATCTCGACCTCGACACCGGAGGCGTCGCGGAAGCCCATCTTGAGCTTGCCGTCGATGGTGAGGAGACGGACTTGATCAGGAATGTCGGCAAGGAAGAGGACGGTGGCGGCGCCGGTGGAGATGGCGGAGAGATCGGCGTAAAGTTTGCCGGAGATGGAGATCAAGCCGTTGACGAAGTTAAGCTGACCGCCGATGAGAATCTTGCCGTCGGTGCTAATGACGATGGAGACGACGGCGTTGAAGACGTATTGCGACGTTAACTGGGAGTATATCTTGGCGGAACCCTTGATTATAAAGGGCTGGGTGAAGGCCGCACCAAAACCGCCCATAGCCGGATTGGCTTGGATGGCGAGCCATTGGTTGAAGACCTGTTGTTTGACGGTATTAAGCCAATCAGCGGCATTGGGCACCTCGGTGATGGCGAACTCGGGTTTGCGCAGCTCTTCCGGCTCATTGATGGAGGGCAGAGTCTTGAAGAACTCGATCGTGGCGGAGAAGTCCGTCGCCATCAGAGCGAGGGGAGTGCCGAGGGGAACGGGGATGGGGGCAGTGATGGAGACACCGAGCGGCCCGAGTTCGGAGAGGGCGAAGCGGATGGTGGCGGTGCCAGTGCCCACGTTGATGCCGCCTTCGACGCCGAGGAAGAAGACGCGGTCCACGACGGGGCCGGAGTAGCCGGCGGGAGCGACCTCGGGGGTGTCGGTGGTGCCGGGCTTTACGCGGATCTGAAGGATGCCGCCGATGAGAGTGCCGGTGATGCCCGCGCCAGTGACGCCGACGCCGAGGCCGTCGATGGCGGTAATGGGGAACTTGCCCTCAAGGAGGAGCTTGGGGCTGATGCGGATGCCATCGACCGAGCCGGTGAACTGGAGGCCACCATAGTTAACGTCGATGGAGGCGGAGAGGATGATATCGAAGTCGCCGGGCGCGTTCTGGATATCGGCCCACTCCAAACCGATGGAGTAGATCTTGATCGGCATCCACGAGGGCCACTTGAAGGCGGCGCCGTCGGCACCGCCGACGCGCAGGGTGACGCCGAAGTTCTGGGGCTTGGTGGGGTCGGGGTTACCGGTCTTGAACTTGCCCGAGAGGGTGATCCAGAAGTTACGGGCTTCGCCGCCGAGGGTCATGGAGCCGATGGTGACGTCGGCCGAGACAGAGCCGAAAATGGCGACAGGGGCGGTGTCGTCGGTGTAGGCGATGGGGTCGGTGGAGGAATTGTTATCGTGATCGTAGAAGGCGCGGTTGGCGGCAGCGCGGGTGTCGATCGTGAAGTTGGTGGCCTTGAGGGTGAGGAGGCCGCCGAGGGTGACGGAGAGGGTATCGCCACGGAAGATGATGCCATCCACCACACCGTTGGTGAAGGAGAGGTCCACGCGGAGGGCGGCACCGCCGGGGACGCTGGTGGTGGCGCGGGCGGTGAAGACGGTTGAGCCGGGGAGGACGGTGGCGCCTCCGGTGGCGATGAAGATGGTGCCGGAGAAGGAGGGCGCGGAGCCGTCGTAGTTGTAGGAGAAGTTGGTGACGCCGACGCGGACATCGTCGAGCTTCAGGACAGAGCCGAAGTTGATGCCGCCGTTCTGGGAGTAGATGATCTGAGCTTCGCCGAGAGTGAAGCCGTTGCTGCGGACGACGAGGCCGGGGATGGTGGTGGCGCCCTCGGTGTAGGGATTTAACTGGCCTTCGAGCTGCACGCCGGTGATGGCGAGAATCTTGATGGAGGCCTGGTTGAGGCGGAGGATTTCCTGGTTGGCGGCGCCGGCGGGGTCGTAGGCGATTCGGATGCCGGAGGCGTCGATGCGGAGGACGTTGGGGACGGTGACGTTGAGGGTGCCGACATCGACGGTGAACTTGCCGGTGGGCGAGAGGCTGAAGTTGCCGGGCAGGCCGATGGCGAGATCGAAGGTGACGCGGAGGCCGCCGAGGGTGGCGGAGACGGCACCACCGAAGCGGAGGGAGGCGACATCGGCGCCAAAGGCGATGGTGAGGATGATCTTGCCGTCCTTGAAGCCGAAGTCGGCAATGCCGATGGAGGGCGCGGTGAGGGAGAGGGGCCCGAGGTTAAGGGTGGTGGTGCTGTTGGCCTTGGCGGTGGAAGCGGCGCTGAGGACGAGGGTATCGCTGGATGCGAGGTTGTTGGCGGCGGCGATTCCGTTGGCGGCGCTGGTGGAGAAGGAGCCGGCGGCGTAGGTGATGACGACATCGCCGTCGCCGAAGAGCGCGATGGTGTTGGCGGTGTTTTTATCCACCAAGTAGTAGCGGTAGGTGGTGCCGTAGAGGAGGACGGGAGCGGTGGCGGAGACTTGGGCGTCGAGGACGCCGGCACCGGAGATCGTGATCTCGCCGCCGTTGATGGTGGCGGGGTTGATGGCGGCGCCGTTGCGGGTGAAGAAGGTGACGTCGATGTAGCCCTGTTTGTTGAGGGCGAGGGGGTTGATGGCGACGCCGGTGACGAGGCTGGCGAGCTTGGCGGCGGGGGGCGCGCCGAGCTGGCCGGTGGGGCTGACGGAGCCGCCGGAGAGGGCGATGGACCCGGAAGCGGGGTTGGGATCGAAGGCGATGAATTTCTGGACGAACTTGAGGTTCTGGTTGGGAAGAGTGGCAGTGTCAGCCCAGGTGTTTTCCTGGAAGACGATCATGTATTCGGCGTCCATGCTGAAGGAGCCGGTGAAGGTGTAGCGGAAGGTATTGGTTTCGCCGATGCGGGTGGCGGCGCCGGAAAGACCGATGGCCGCAGTGACGTCAACGCCGGCGCGGAAGATGCGGAATTCAAGGCCGGTGCCAGCACCGCCGTCGGTGATCGAGGTGGTGTTGAGACCGACGCCGTTATCGTCGTTGAAGATAACGTCGATGTAGCCTCGCTGGTTGAGCTTGGCGCGGTCGGTGACGCCGTTGGCGAAGGGATTGCCGAGCTCGGCGGTGAGGGGACGCTTGGAGAGGTTGTTGATGGCGTTGACGAGAGTGCCGAGATCTTCACCGAGCACGGTGGCGCTCAAGATGCGGAACTCTTGCATACGGAAGCCTTCGAGCTTGCTGATGCGGAAGGCGGCGCGACCGGAGATTCCGAAGCCGTCGTCATTAATATCGCCAATCTCCAAGGAGGCGACCGGGATGATAATGTTGAGGTCGCCGCTCGGGAGGGGCTGGACCTGAATGGTGCCGGAAAGGGAGAAGGTGCCGGGATAGCCGATGGTGAGACTGCCGGAGAAGAGCGGTGCGCCGCCGAGGCTACGGCCGAGCAGATGGGTGGTGGTGACACCGCTTGCGAAGGAGCTGGACTCGGTGAAGCCCTTGGGCGCGCCGGTTTTGTCAAATTGCAGGCGGAGTTTCTGGGTGGCGGAGACCGCCATCGTGACATCAACAGAGTCAGTGAGACCCGCATTATCCAAGATCTTGTTGTAGGCGAAGCCAAAGCGCGGGGACGAGGAGTCCACCACAGTGGTGAGACCGTCGAGGCCGGAGAAGCTCACATTGCCGAATCCGGCAAGGGCGAATTGGCCGGGGGCGTTGGTTCTGAGCAGGAGGGCGAAATCGACATCGGAGAGGAGCAGGCCGATAGCGGAGGAGTTAACAGTGTTATCGGAATTGCGATAAGGACCAGCACCGAGGAACACGGTGCCGTCGAGGATACCAACGGAGAGGTAACCGGCGGTGCGGGTAACGACGATGTTGCCGTAAATCTCGAACAGGTTGGCGACATTGATCTTGATATCGGTCGCGGCGAATTGGAGGTAGGTGACGCCGCCGATGGCAACCTCGGTTCCGGAGAAGTTCAGAGCGATGGTCTCGCCGTCGAGGACGAAGGTTTGGGAGACGGCGACCGTGCTCTCGTTGAGACGCAGGGTCATGACGGCATCGATCGCGATGCCATCCACGCCGACCAGCTGCACCCGACCGGTGATATAGCCGCTCTTAATATTTCCGTTCTTGTAGAATACGGCCTGGCCATCCGTCAGCTCGAGACCGATGCGATTACCACTGGTGTTATCGCCAACAAAGATGCGGACATTGTTACCAATGATTATCTGGATGCTATTCCCATTCTGGGACGCGGTGGTAAAGGAGAAGTCGCCTTCCAGCTCGACCCCAGGGAAGGAGATGCTGAGATCATTGATCGCGATGCGCTTGTAATTGCCGGCTTCCAGCGTGACGGCTCCAAAGACACCGGACACGGAGACGGCACGGCCGGTGTTGTTGATCTCGAGTTTAAGGTCGCCCGTGAAGACGGTGCTGATGTTCGCGTTGAAGGAGAGGAAGCCGGCGATGCCGAGGTTGGATATAACCAGCAGACCGCGGGCGTTGGTGATGCTGAACGGCGTGTTGCCGGTCTCGGCACCGGAGAAAGAGAGGGAGACGTTGGCGGCGGAGAGGATGGTAACCGTCTGACCTCCCGCGGTGCGGGATTGTTCGAAGCCGAAGTCGCCGCGGAGGTTCAGGCCGAAGAGGGTGAGGTCGAGCGGGGTGGCGAAGACCTGGATGAAGGGACCGGCGCGGACGTTCAGGACGTAGCTGGTCGTGCCGATGGCGAAAGTCTCGCTGGTGGCGACGGTGCGGTTGCTAAACGTAACGGTAAAAGTGGAGGGGTTAAGGGTGATGCCCGGTATTCCGGTGATCGACGCTGTCGCGGTGAGCTTGGCGGCGATGCCGGTGGAGGTGACGAGCAAGGCGCCAGAGCCATTCGTGACATTAACGTAATTACGTGTGCCGTCGCCAAATGAAGTGGAGAAGTTGTTAACCGCGACCTTGATGACAGAACCTCCGCCCAAAGTAGTGCCCTTGGAGAAGGAGAAGTCGCCGGCAACGCGCACAAGGCCGGCGATATCCACCTGCATGCCAGTAGCTGAGAAGGCGATAAACGGAGCCAAGCGTGTGCCGAGCGAGGCATTAAGCGTGGCACTCACTCCATCCATCGTAAGCGTGCGTGGCGTGACGGCGTAGTTTACCCCGGTGGTGTTGTAGAGCACGCGCAAGGACTGGGCGGACGCATTGGCAAAGCCGCCTCCCGAGAGGCTAAACCCACCAGCAGCGTCGAGGGCGATGGTGCGGTCCGAACGGACCAGAAGCGCCAAGGTGCCGGCGGTGAGGGCGAGGCGGAAGTCCCCAAGGGTGAGAGAGGTGTTTACGTCCGTCGCGACGACAATGAACTCGTCGCCGATCTTCTTGAACTTGAAGTTGCCACTGAAGGTGACGAAGTCGCCAAGAGAGAAATTGAGTGAACCTATCAGGCCGAAGAAATTGCTTAGGCCGGGCAGACTGAAATCAAGATTCAGATTCAAGTCAGGCAGGCCGTAATTGATCGTCGGGAACGAGATGGCCGGCAGGCTGATTGAAGGCAGTGTGATGCTCGGGAGGTTAAAGTCCGGCAGGAAAGCGGCGAAGTCTGGCAGCGAGAGACTGGGGAGCGAGAAGTTGGGCAGGTTGATCGCAGGCAGCGAGAACGCCGCGAGGTCGAAACTGGGGAGGGTGATGCCCGGCAGGGTAATGGTCGGCAGCGTAAAGCTGGGCAGACCAAAAGCAGGCAGGCCGGGTAGATTGAGATCAATGTAGGGGAACAGGCCGAAGTTAACGCTGATACTCGGTATGTTCAGGGTGAACGGGACCGTGAAGAGGTTAAAGGTCAGGGTGAAATTGAGAGGAACAAAGGCCAGATTCCCCACAAGCGGAGTGATGCCATCCGCCTCGGTAAGTGCGATGCCGCCAATCTTAAGAGACCCGGCGGCAGCCGTTTTGCCGCCGATGGATGCAATAATAAACGCGCCCGTGATGCCAGTCAGGCTGAGTTTGGCTCCTCCGGGTGCGCTACCCACGGTAATGGAGGTGCTGCTGTCGATGACCGAGATTAAGAAAGCATCCGTCGTGAGGCCGAGGGCGGTGATCGATATCTTCGTGATACCAAAACGGCCCGCGATCTGGAAGGAGACAGGGCCCACCGTGATGGTAACGGCCAGATCGGCCGAGACGGCGAAGAAGTTACGATGCTGCTCGGCGGTGTAGTCGAAATAATAGGCGCCAATCGTCGCCTTTAAGCCGGTATTGGTGGTGTTGAAACCGATCACCGCATTGGAGGCGGAAAGGTCGATGGCGGGAAGGGCCGAGCCATCCGCCTGGGTGATTGCCACGGCTCCAATACGAAGGAATCCCGCGACACCGCCAGAAACGATCAGGAAGGCACCGCGGATACCCGCGGCGGTGACTCGAACCCCCGAGGTGGACGTGCCGGCAAGGATGCTGGTGGCGGCGTCCTGAATAGTCACCTGAATGACCGTGGTCGGAATGTTATTCAGGCGCGTCGTCGTGCGTTCGATGGTGAAACCACCGACCAGATCAATGCCACCAATAGGCGTGGTGAGACCAAAGGTCAGGTAGCCGCCGATGGCGAAGAATTGCTGCTGCGAAGCCGTGGTGAATGCCAGGGTGCGGCCCTGGGCGGAGGCGGTAATGGCGCGGCCAGTGGTGTTGAACTGGATAAATCCGGTGGTGACGGAGACGGTTACGCCCGTAACCCCTGTGATGCCGATGGCTCCAATCGTGAAGTCGCCGGCAGCCCCGGCGGCATCGAGAACCAAGATGCCGGAGACGCCGGTAACGGAAAGAGTGACCGGATCAGCAGCGAGACTCGTGGACGCATTCGTTGCGGTAACAATGATAAGCGGGGTGGCGATACCGTTAACCGTCAGAACGGAGCGCTGGAAGGAGAAGAACCCGGTCAGGTTGGCCGAAATCGAACCGGCAATAATTCCAAGCGTGAGGTTACCCGAGATGGAAATGAAGTCGCGGCGGTCGACGCCGGTGAAGGCGAAGGTGGTGCCGGCGAAGGTGGCGGAGGCGTCGGCGCCGGTGGTGTTGACGTCGAGGAGGATGCCCGAGCCGGCGACGGTGACGCCGGTGACACCGGTGAGGGCGAGCGTGCCGATGGCGAGGCGGCCGGCGAGGCCGGCGGCGGTGAGGATGAAGGCGCCGTTGATGCCGGTGGCGGCGAGGGTGACGGAGCCGGCGGTGAGGCTGGTGGCGCCGTTGGAGACGCCGAGCTTGATGACCGGGGTGCCATTGACGCCGTTGAGGCGGGTGACGGTGCGCTCGAAGCTGAAGGTGCCGGAGAGAGCGGCGGCGAAGCTGGAGACCGTGAAACCGAGGGTGGCGGTGCCGGTGACGGCGAAGAAGTCGAAGCGGTTGGCGGCGGTGTAGTCGAAGGAACCGGAGGCCAGGGTGGCGGCAAGGCCGGCACCGGTGGTGTTGAATTCGAGGGTGACCGCGGAAAGAGCGAGGGTGAGGCCGGAGACGCCGGTGAGGGATGCGGAACCGACGGTGACACGACCTGCGAGGCCGGTATTGCGGACAACAATTCCGCCGGTGATACCACTGAAGGTCAGGGCAACACCGGTGCCGGGCGGACCGGTGGAGAGCACGGTGCGGGCATTGATGGCCTCAAGGATAAGAACCGACGGTGAGACGCTGCCGATCGGAGCGGTGATCTTGGTAAAGGCGAAGGTGCCATCGAGGGAGGCATTGACGGAGGAAGTGGCGATCGCGATCTCGAGCGTGGTGCGAACGGACAGGAAGTTAAACTGAGTCGCCGCGGTGAAGGCGATAACGCCGCCCGGGAGCGTGACGTTCACAGCCGCGCCTGTGGTGTTAACAGCGATGGAGGTATCGGTCGCAACCAGAGTAAGCCCCGTTACTCCGGTCAGGGCTACCCGACCCACGGTCAACACAGCGGCAACACCCGTGGCGCCGGTGTAAAGGGCACCGTTGATGTCACGCAGGGCGAGGGAGACGCCGCCGGCGACGAGATTGGCGCTAGCGTCGGAGACGGAAAGGAGAAGGGTGGAGGTGGCGACGCCGTTGACGGTGACGGTGCGAGTCTCGATGCCGACCCGACCGGACACGTTGAGCGAATTGCCGCCGGCAGAGAAGCCGATCGTCATAAGGCCTGAAACCGAGAAGAAGTTGAGCTGGTCGGGTGTCGTGTAGGCGAAAGCAACACCGTTGACGGAGGCAGACGCGGCGGCACCCGTGGTGTTGAAGCCAAGGGCAACGGATGTCGCCGAAAGCGTGATGCCAGGGATATCAACCAGCGGATCTGCGAGACTCGCGTTCACTGCACCGTAGAGCCGGATCGAACCAACCGTGAGTGTGCCAGCGGCCCCGGAGGAGGTGATCAAGAATGCACCGTTAATATCTGATGCGCGTAGATTTGGTCCGGTCGCGCCGAGGTTGATGTCGAGGGCACCGTTGGTGATGCCGAGGGTAATGACACTGGTGTCGATGCCGTTGACCGGGATGGTGCTGAGCTGGATGGTGGCGGTGCCGGAGAGGGTCGATACGATGCCACCGAAGCTGATGCCGAAGGAAACGGTGGTGCGGACGCGCTTGAAATCATGCAACGCGGCAGCGGTGTAATCGAGGGTGAGCGTCTCGGTGGCGGCGGCTCCGGTGAGGGTGGTGAAGTTGGCGTTGTCGGCGGTCTTCGCGACGGTGAAGCGGGTGTCGGACGGCGTGGAGGTGACGGTGTAGGTGCCGTTCATCGCACCTGCGTTGGTTACGACGATGGAGGAGCCGACGGTGAGCGCGTGCGCGGCGGTGCTGGTGAAGGTGGCGACATTGCCGGTGATGCTGTAACCGGTGAGGGCGGTGGGGCTGGCGGTGAGCGAACCGGAGAGGCTGTGGCCGGTGGTATTGAACTCGATGAGGCTGTTGGTCGAGCCGAGGCTAATGCCCGGAACACCCGTGAGCAGGAGACCGCCGACGCGAAGTTGGCCGACCTGCCCGGAGTCGCCGGTGAGGAGGAAGCCGCTGATGCCGGTGACGGAGAGGGTGACGGAGCCGGCCTTAATCTCAATCGATCCATTGGAAACGGTGGCGCGACGGAAGGTGAGGCCGCCGAAGGTCTCGGTGGCGGTGGAGTAGCTGAAGTCGCCGGTAAGGACGAGGGCATCGGAGATGCCGATGCGGAGGCCGGAGACGGTGACGGAGGTGCCGTTGGTATCGAGCGAAAGGGTGAGGGTGCGGTTACCGATGGTCAGGGACTGGCCGACGTGGAGAGCGGCGGCGGTATTGGCGGCGATGAGGACTCGACCGGAAACGCCAGCGCTTCCGCCCACGGAGACGGCAGCGTCGGCTTGAGCTTGGAGCGAGTAAACCACGCCGGAGGTGGTGCTGGTGGCGGCGAGGATGAATTCGCCGTTGGAGAGGATGGCGCCGTCGCTGGCGATGGAGCCGGTGACTCCGACGGCGGCGATAACGAGGCGGGGTGCGGTGCCGTTCGGGTCGTAAGAAAGGGCGATACCGGTGGCGCCGAGGGTGACGAAGCTGGCTATTATAACCTCTGTGGTGCCGAGTTGCAGATCAAAAAGACCTGTTCCTAGATTGTAGCCACCCGAGATTGAATTCGCCGTAACGGTCAACGCGGTGCCCAAACTAAGACTTACGGACGAAGAGCTGACATTGACAAGACCGGTAAGGGTTCCCCCGACGGTGTAGTTTATGTTGGTGAGGCTGACGGCAGGCGAGGTGACGACGAGAATACCTCCAAGGTTTAGGTCAGACATCGTGCCGGTGGCGGAGTCGATGGAGAAGCCGTTCTTGCGGATGTGGAGGCCGCTAATGGTGGCGTTGGCACTGAGCGGGATGAGGGAGACGGAAAGGCTGGCGATGTTGATGAGCTCCTGGGTCGCGGCGGCCTCGGGGTTATAAATGAAGGTCGCGGTGTTGAGCGTAGCGGTGAGGAAGCCGGGGATGGAGAGTGAGGCCTGGTCTATAACCAGACCGAATGACTTGGTCGCGAGGTTGTAGGAACCAGTGAGAGCAAACTGATCGGAGTCTGCGCTGTCGGAGAGCGAGGCGGTGAGCACTGAGCCAAAGGCGAGCGTGCCGCCGGCGGCGGTGAGTCCGATGGTGCCGGTGAGGCTAGGAACTGCGCCGTTGGTGTAGTTAAAGCCGGTGAGAGTGGCGGTGACGCCGGTGGCGGTGAGGATGCCGGCGATGTTGATCGAGGGGATGGCGAGGCTTGCGGAACCGATGGAGAAGCCGGTGCGGCGGATAGCGATGTTGGTGGCGCTCAACTGGGCGTCGCCGAGCACGAGGAGGGTGAGAGAGGCGCTGGCGATGGTCGCGAGGACATCCGGCGCGTTGGGGTTAATGACGACGTTGGCGGCGTTGAAGCGGATGGCGTTGGCGATGGTGAGTTCGAGACCGCCGATGGTGAGGGTGAGGCCGCCGAGCGCGGAGGGAG
The DNA here is from genome assembly GCA_000972765.1 of Verrucomicrobia bacterium IMCC26134. GTDB lineage: Bacteria > Verrucomicrobiota > Verrucomicrobiia > Opitutales > Opitutaceae > IMCC26134_A. Next base: position 3,679,185 of record CP011265.1, read on the forward strand.
AGCCGAGGGCGAAGGCGGCGGTGATATTGAATGCCGTCGTGGTAATGATCGACGACCCGGGGAAGAGACTGAGACTGCCGATGCGAAGGGTGACAGAGCCGCTGATCTGGGCGCTGACGGCGAGGGAGCGGTCGAGGCGGAAGTTGGAGATTTCAAGCTGGAGACCAGAGAAGCTCAGGAAGTCGCCGAAGGTGACGGGGCCGAGAACATTGAGGGTAAGCGAAGAGATGGAGAAGCCGGTGCGGCGGAGCTCGAAGTTGGAGATGGTGCCCGTGAGACCGTTGAAGAGCGGCGAAGTGACGATGACGGACGGCAGCGAAGCCATGATGTCCATGCCGGGCGTGATCGTGAAGGGCGCGAAGTCGAGGCGGAAGGCTTCACCAATGCCGAGGCGGAGACCGGAGACGCTAATCTTCAGGCTGGCTGAAGCAGAGAAGTCGTAGAAGGCGGTGAGCGAACTGACCGTGGTGGTCAGGAAGCTGAACGACGGGAAGAGGCGGGCACCCTGAAGATCAAGAGTGAGAGTTCCGAGGACAACCGGGGTGGCGCCGTAGGTGTAGCTGAAGTTGTTCAGCGCGAGCGACAGGCCGGAGAAGGCGAAGATCGAGCCGAAGGTGTCGCCGAAGGCGGCGGAGCCGTGGAAGTTGAGGCTCACATTGCCGATGCTAAAGCCGTTCCTGCGCAGGACAAAGTTGGTCAGGTTAACGGTGGGCAAGGCCGGGAATTGAGGGAAGCTGAGCGTGGCGGCAGCGAGGGTGGCAAGCGTGGGCAGTCCGGGAGTAAGACTGAAGTTAGCGGCGGAAATGCGGAAGGCCTCACCAAAACCAAGATCGAGTGACGTGAAGCGCAGTGAGAAGGTTCCGGGGGCGGTAAGGCTGCCAAAGTCGAAGCTAGCCGACAGGCCGGTGAAAGAAGTGGTGATGAAACTACCGTTCGGGAACAGGCTGAAGGAGCCGATGGTGAGGTTGACGTTACCGAAAATACGGCCGAGTTCGCGATCAATGGCAAAGCCGCTGACGTTGAGGTTCAGATTTCCGATGGTGGCAAATCCGCCCAAGGAAACAGGGCCGGGGAGCGAAATATTAATCTCGGGTAACTCTATACGGAGCTTTCCGAGTGAGAAGGTCGGGATGATCCCCTGAAGATCGGGCAGGCTCGGAACGCGGAAGCCGATGTTATTGAATACGGCCATCACATCGAGGCCGGGAGAGAAGTCGAACGCCGGCAGGTCGATGGCGATGAGATCACCGATACGGAAGGTAAACGCAGGGAGCCGGAACTTGAGCAGATTGGGGAAGCTCAGATCGTAGAGGCCGAGAACGGTGCCTATATCGACGCGGAAGGCGGGAAGATCAGGGAAAAGGACAAAGCCGGTGGCGCTGAGGGTGATGCCACCGGTGACGACCGTCGTGGTGCCGATGACGACGTTCAGGTTGGTGACGGTTAGGCTCAGTGAATCGACGCTGACCAAAGAGCCGAAGGTGTCGGCGAAAGCGGCGAGTGCGTTGGCGGGAGTGTTAAAGGTAAAGCTGCCGAGCGAGAAGCCGTTGGTGCGGAGCTGGAGATCGGTGATGACGACGGTGTCGAGGCCGGTGAACTGGGCGACGCCGAGAGTGGCGGAACCGATGGTGGCGATGACCGCGCCGATGCCGGTGGCACCGGGGTTGATGGATACGTTGGTCGCGGTGAGACGGAGGGCGCTCGCGATGGTGAGCTCAAGCGAAGCGACCGTGAAGGCCCAACGCCCGGTCCCAAAGTTGAACGAGGTGTTGATGCCGGTCGCGCTGGTCTGGATGAAGCCGCCGCCAGGGAAGAGACTGAGACCGGAAGCGGTAGCGGAGAAGGTGCCGGTGGCGACGGTGGCGGATGCGCCAAAGGTGACGTTGAGGTTGGCGACGTTGAGCGAGAAGCCGGTAACCGTGAGGAAGGAGCCTATGCTCACGTTGCCACCGGGGGGAACGAGGCTGCCGGAGCCGAGAGAGAAGCCGTTGCGGCGGATGACGATGTTATTGAGGGTCGCGGTGCCGAGCCCGGAGAAGAGCGCGGAGGTGAAAGTGGCTGAGTCGATGGTGGCGACGGTCGTAGAAGCGGCAGTGAGGGCGGGATCGTAGGAGGCGGTGACATTGCTCGCGGTGACGGTGAGCGCGTCGCCGACGCGGAGTTCGAAGCGGTCGACGGCGAGCGAGAAGGCGCTGGTGGCCAGGGTCAGCGTGCCAGTGACGCCGAAATTATCGATGTCGGGCCCGTCGGTGACGCTCGCGCCGTAAGTCTTGCCAGGGAAGAAGGCGGCGGTGGTGGCTCCGAAGGTGAAACCGGTGGCGGTGCGAGTGAAGTTGATGTCGCCGAGCAACTCGATGACACCGCCGATGTTTACGGTGGCATCGGTGGCGATGAGTTGGGCGAAGGCGACGTCACCGGAGAAGATCTCGGAATCGGAGAACACGAAGACCACTTCCTCGCCGTCGAGGGTGAAGCTCTCGTTGTAAGCGGAGGTGGACTCGTTGAGGCGAACCGTGAGGATCGCATCGAGGGTGACACCGGGGATACCGATGAGGCGGACGCGGCCGGTCACGTAACCGACTTCGGTGGTGCCGGCAGTGCGAATGAAGACGGCGGTGCCGTTGGTGAGCTCAAAGCCGACGGTGCCGACGACATTGCCAACGAAGAGGGTGACGTTGTTGCCGACGATGACCTGGGTGACGACGCTGGCGATGGTCGCGGATTTGAAGCTAAAGTCGCCGATGATAGAAACGCCCGGAAGTTTGATCGAGAGATTATTGATAACGACCTGCTGATAGATTCCCGCGGCGAGATTGATGGACCCGAAGGTGCCGGTGGCGACCACGGGGGCGTTGGTATCGTTGATTTCCAGCTGGACCTCGGCGTTTGCACCGAAGGCTCCGAAACCGGCGGTGGCAATAAAGGCGAGAGTGCCTCCGACGCCGAGCGAGTTGATCAGGAAAATACCCCGAGCATCGGTGATCGCGATGGTATCGCCGCCGGTGCCGGTGCCGGTGAACGCGGAGATGGATACATCACTGAAAGAAACGAGGGTGACGGGATTACCGGCCGAGTCGGTGTTCTGCTCAAAGGCGACGCGTCCCGTCATAGCAATACCGGCAACACTTAGCGCGAAGGGGATGGTGTCGTTTCCGGCGATGACGCGGAAGAAGCGCCCGGCGGGCAGATTGAGAGATACGGGCGTGCCCGCGACGTCCACGGTTTCGGAAACCGGCGCAGCACCAGTGTTAAACTCCACGGTGAAGGGCGAATCAACGAAGAGGATACTCGCAAGGTTGGAGGCGACCGTGACTGAGAGCGTGCCAGCGGTGCCTGAAGTTGAGACAAGGAAGAGGCCCGTGCCGGCGGAGAGGGTGAGGAAGGTGGTGGTGCCGTCGCCGAGGGTGGTGCCGAAGTTGGTGACGCCGATGCGGACGAGGGTGTCGCCGTCGGCGGTGGTCGTGCGGGCGAAGCTGAAGTTACCCGTGACGGTGAGCAGGCTAGCGAGCTGCACCGAGACGCCGATGGCGGTGAAGGCGAAGAAAGGCGAAGCGGCGGTGCCGGATTCGACGGTGAGGGTCTGGCTGATGCCGCCGATGGTGATGGTCTGGGCGGTGATCGCGGCGCCGGTGGTGTTGTAGGCGACCGAAACTGAAGTGGCGGTGGCCGAAGCAAAACCGGAACCGGAGAGGATGAGGCTGGTGGCGGAGGCGTTCAGGGCGATGGTGCCGTCGGCCTTGAGACGGAGGGCGAAGGAGCCGCCGGTGAAGCCGGCGGTGAAGCCGCCGAGCGACAGGCTGGCCGAGAGGTTGCTGCCGATGCCGAGCACGTCGGTGCCGGAGAGGTCGAAGCCAAGATTGCCGGTGAGCTCGATGTAGTTGGTCAGGCCGAGGACCAGGCCGGAGCCGGAGACGGAGCGGGCTCCGCCGGAGACGCTGGTGGGCATACCGGCGAGGCTGAGTGACTGGTTGGAGCCGACGGCGTAGGTGCTGCGCACGAGCGAGAGGTTGCCGGTGAGGGTGAGGCCGGGGACTCCGACGAGGGCGGCGGTGCCGGTGGCGGCCAGCGCGTAGGTCGCGTCGCTGAGGTTGAGGCGGTAGGCGAGGTTGCCGTTGGTCAGGCTGACTCCGGCGGCGGAGGGGGTGCCAAAACCGGTGCCGACGAAGGCGGTGACGGCAGTAGCGGTGATGTCGAGCTGGGTGACCGTCTTGGTGATGGTAAAATCGCCTTGGGCGGCGGCGAAGCCGGCGAGGTTGAGGGTGAGGCTGCCACGGGCTGTGGTGGTGAGGGCGATGGCGGTGAGTTCGACGTAGTCGTCCCCTGCCCCGACTTCGAGGATCGTGTCGGTCGTGAAGGTCGAGGAGATGACTTCGATCGTGCCGCTGAGGGTGACGGTGCTGACGCCGGTGAGGCTGGCGGTGCCGGAGGCACCGAAGGCGTAGTGGCCGGTGGCAAAGTTGTAGATGAGGGCGATGAGGCCGTCGGAGACTTGGATGCCGGTGCCGGAGACGCCGATGAAGGCGGTGACGTCGGTGGCGGCGATGATGAGGTCGGCGGCGTCTTTGTAGAGCGTGAGGTTGCCGGTGAGGGTGACGAAGTCGGCGATGTTGAGGCTCAGGTTCGTTCCGGTAATGTAGAGGGCCTTGGCGGTCGCGGTGATGATGTCGCCGTCGACGGTGAGGTCGCGGTCGGTGTCGAAGGTGGAGGCGACGACGGTGACGGTGCCGTGGGCGCTGATCTTGGTTATGCCAACCAGGGCGAGGTCGCCGGTGGCGGCAAGGGCGTAGCGGCCGGTCGAGAGTTCGAGGCGGAGGGCGAGCGCGGCGGAGGTCACTTTAACTCCGATCTCGGTGGTGATTCCTGTGCCGTAGCCGGTGCCGGCGAAGACGGTGAGGCTAGAGGCGTCGAGGGAGAGTTCGGTCGCGGTCTTGGTGAAGGTGAAGTCGCCGGCGATCAGGAGACTGGAGGCGATCGAGAGGCGGAGGTCGGTGCCGGTAACGTTGGTCGTGCCGATGGTGACGGTGATGGAATCGGTGGTGCCGCCAAAATTGGTGAAGGGGACGTCAGTGGCGAAGGTGCCGGTCTGGACGGTGACGGTGCCGGTGAGGGTGACGGAGGGCACTCCGACCAGGCTGACGGTGCCGCGGGCGGCGACGGCATACTTGCCGGTGCTGAGGGTGACCTTGAGGGCAAGCGAACCGGAGGAAAGTTGCAGGCCGGCGGTGGCTCCTCCGACGTAGGCGCTGACGTTGGTGGCGGTGACCTCGAGGGTGGTCGAGGTCTTGAGGAAGGTGAAGGAACCGGAGGCGGTGACGAAACCACCGAGGTCGAGGCTGATATCGCCGGTGACTTGGCTGATGGCGCCGGGGGCGATGAGTTCGAGGATGGACGAGCCTACTTCTAGGGAGAGCTCGATATCGGTGCCGGAGGCGAAGGTGGAGTGGATGATCTCGAGGGTGCCGGTGAGGGTGACGCCGGGGACGTTCTCCACGCTGCCGGTGCCGGAGATGCCGAGGGCATATTGGTGAGTGGTGAGATCTACGAGCAGGGCGAGGTTGCCGTCGGTGAGGCGCACCCCGGCTCCGGATGTGCCGCCGCCGACAAAGGCAGCGACGTCGGTGGCGCCGAGGACGAGGGTGTCGTCGAGCGAGTTGAGCTCGAAGGTGAAGGAACCGGAGAGGGTGACGAAGTCGGTCGCACCGTTGCCGAGGCCGAGGCTGACGTCGCCGTAAACTTGGGTGATGCCGGTGGGGATGGTGGCGGTGACGGTGCCGCCGAGGGTCTCGATGGAGAGTTCGGTATCGAGGCTGAGGTTGCCGGTGATCAGGGTCAGGGTGGCGGTGAAGTTATTGACGCCGGAGACACCAACGAGGGCGGCGGTGCCGGTGGCGGCGAGAGCGTATTCGCCGGTGGTGGGATAGAGGACCAGGGCGAGCGAGCCGCTGGTGAGCTTGATGCCGGTCTCGGTGCCGCCGACATTGTTGTAGTGAAGGCCGAGGAAGGCGGTGACGTTGGTCGCGCCGACCAAGATTTGGTCGAGGGTGACCGGGGGCGGCGTCAGCGCGGCGCTGACTTTGAGAAGGGGCAGGACGACGCCGGCGAGGCTGCCGCCGAAGGCCACCCGGTAATCACCGGCACCGGCGGAGGTGACTGATACGGTGGCGCCGGAGAGATCAATGAGGGCGGCGTTGATCGCGGCCTGGACTTGCGCGGCGGTGGCGTCGAGCGCCAGGGATGAAGTGGTGTAGGTGGTGCCCTGGTAGAGGAGCGAGATCGTCATCGTGCCGGGGACCTCGGCGCTGACGCTGATTTGCTGGATCGAGCCACCGGGCGCTCCGCCCTGGCGTTCGGTGATCACGGCGGCGGTGAGCGCGCCGGCATTGGCCGTCTGGGCTCCGCCGGCGGTCAGCACAGTGACGCTCGCGGTCGGGGCGGTGACGGTCGCGGTGACGACGAGCAAGGGAGGTGAGGTGCCGGAGAGTGCGCCACCGAAGGCGATCGTCCAGATACCCACGTTCGCCGAGGTGACCGTCGTCGTGCCCGCGCTGCCAAGGGCGGTGTTCAACGCCGCTTGGATCTGCGCAGCCGAGGCACTGGTGGAGAGCGCGCTGGTGGTGCGAGTAATGCCGCCGGTGGTGAGACTGAGTGTAAAGGTGGTGGGAACGGTCGCAACGAACGAGACGGTCTGGGCGGTGCTGGTGCCGGCGCTGCCTTGGGTGACGCCCTCGATGGAAACCTCGCCGGAGCGGAACTTGGTGTCGTCGGCGGTGAAGGCGGGGATGTCCTGATAGCTGCGGGCGTTGATGAAGGTGACGACGTAACGCTGTTCGCTGATGGTGGAAGATTGGTCGAAAATGACCTGAACATTACCCGCGCCGATGGCGGCGAAGGACTCGAGGGCCTCGGCGATATAACGCTTATTATTGGTGATATCGGAACCGGCGAAACGGATTGGGGCGCTGGTCGCGTTGCCGAGGCTGAGCGTGTAAGTGCCGGTGCCGGTGAGCGAGGGGTTGTGGAGAGTGATGGCAATCACCTCGCGGGCGGGTGTGCCGGAGCTGCCAGACTGGGTGACGTTGGTGACGGGGGCGGGGAAGGACGTTGTCACCCCAAGGGTGCCGAAGGCTTGACCGGTGAGCAGGCCGCCGACCTCGACGCGGAAGTTGCCGGAGCCGAGATCGGTGACGGTGAGGGCGGCGGTGGTAAGTGGAGTAAGGGTGCCTAGCGCGGAGCGGAGGGCGGTGATGCGGTTGGCCGAGGACTCGGTGCCGACAAGGGTCACGGAAGCCTGCGCAGTGCCGAGGCTGAAACTGAAGGTGCCGATGGGGGCGGACGAACCGAGGCTCACCTGCCAGACCTGGGAAGTGTAGGTGCCGGCAGTTTGGACGGCGACGGTAAGAGCGGGAACGTCGTCGTCGGCAAGCGCGCCGGTGAAACGAACACGGAAGCTTTGTTTACCCGTGGCGGGCGAACCGGCATAGGAGACGAGGACATTGCCGGCGCCGATGGCGGATAAGTTGCGGAGGGCAATCTGGATGGCGGCGGCCATCGCGGCGGTGTCATTCAACGCAAGGGCGAGGGCGACGGTGGTCTGCCCGGCATAGGAAAGCGTGAAGGTGCCGTAGCTGTTGGTGAGCGCCGTGAGGGTGAGGAGCTGTTCCTCATTTTGACCAGCGGACGGAGGAACGACTTGAATGACACTGCTTTCGATGCCTTGGGCAAGACCTTGAATCCAATCCGCAACGGCGGGAGAGGACAGGAAGGTGAAGTCGGCGGAGATCGCAACGGAACCAACGAGTTTTAGCAGGGCATTGCCGGTAATCGAGGTGGTGGACGCGGCGGCAGTGACAGGGGTGGTGGCGAAGGGGCCGCTATCAAAGAGCTGAGCGGAGGCGAAGCGGTTGACGACGACCGTGAGCGTGCCTTCGAGGGTGGTGCTCGGGATACCAACGATACTACCGGCTCCGACCGCCACGACGGCGAATTTGCCCGCGTCAGCCCCGGTGAGCTGGAGACGAAGCGAAAAGTTGGCCGTGACTTGTATTCCAAATTTTTCACTCGTTCCAAAACCCGAACCCGCAAAGAAAGTAAGGCCGGTGCCGGAGGCAAGCAACTGATCGGCGGTGCGCGTAAAAGTGAAGTCACCGGAAACAGAAACGAAGCCGCCAAGATTGAGGTTGATGGTGCCGTCGAGGTGGGTGATGCCGGCTGTGGCGTCGAGCGTGACGGTAGACTCGCCGAAGGTGACAGCGAAGGACTGATCGGTGGTGTAAGTGCTGGCGATGAAGGTGATCTCACCCGTGGCGACGAGGCCGGGGACGCCGATGAAGGAAACGATACCGTAGGCGCCGAGAGCGTATTCTCCTGTTGAGGTGTCTGAAGTGTCCAGACTGAAGGCAAACACACCATCGGTGAGGCGGGCGCCGACGGCGGTGGAAGTGCCATAGCCGGTGCCCAAGAAGGCCTCGATCGAGGTGCCGGCGGCGACGATGGACGTGGAGTTCCTTGTGAAGATGAAGTTGCCGGCTACGACCGCGTTGGTGCCGAGAACGATGCGGGCATCGGTGGCGATGACCTGGATAAAGGACACGTCGCCGGCGGCGATCTCGGTGCCGGAGAAGGCGATGGAGACGGTCTCGCCATCCAAGGTGAAGGACCGCTCGTCGACGGCGGCACCGGTTTCGTTGAGACGGATAGTCATCGTGGCATCCAGGGCAAAGCCGCTGATGCCCTTACTCTGAACCCGACCGGTGACGAAACCAACCTCGGTGGTGGAGGTGGTGGCGTCGGCACCGATGCGGATGAAGACGGCGGAGCCGCCAGTGAGTTCGAGGCCGACCGTCTCGCCGACGTTGCCCACGAACACGCGGACGTTGTTGCCGACGATGATCTTCAAGGTGCCGGTCGAAGTGACGACATCCTCGAAGGAGAAGTCGCCGCTGATCGAAACGCCAGGCAGCTTGATACTGAGGTTGTTGATGACGATGCGGGTGTAGATGCCGGCGGAAAGGTTGATCGAGCCGAAGGTGCCGGTGAGGGCGACGGCGGCGTTGGTCTTGTTGACCTCAAGCACGACCTCGGCGTTGGCGGCGAAGGCACCGAACCCGGCGGTGGCATTGAAGGTCAAGGTGCCGGCGGTGCCGGCGGCCGTGATCACGAACATGCCGCGGGCGTTGGTGACCGCGACATCCGAGGTTCCGGCACCGCTGACCGTGGTGTGGTCGAGGGTGACGCTGACATCGGAGAAGGAGATGATCGTGGTCTTTGCACCGGCAGCGGTGGTGGTCTGCTCGAAGGCAACGCGACCGGACAAAGCGAGACCGGCGACCGTGACGGCGAACGGCGTGGTGACGTTGCCTGCCACGACGCGGAAGAAGCGTCCGGCGGGCAGATTGAGAGATACGGACGTGCCCGCGACGTCCACGGTTTCGGAAACCGGCGCAGCACCAGTGTTAAACTCCACGGTGAAGGGCGAATCAACGAAGACGATACTCGCAAGGTTGGAGGCGACCGTGACTGAGAGCGTGCCAGCGGTGCCTGAAGTTGAGACAAGGAAGAGGCCGGTGCCGGCGGAGAGGGTGAGGAAGGTGGTGGTGCCGTCGCCGAGGGTGGTGCCGAAGTTGGTGACGCCGATGCGGACGAGGGTGTCGCCGTCGGCGGTGGTCGTGCGGGCGAAGGCGAAGTTACCCGTGACGGTGAGCAGGCCAGCGAGCTGCACCGAGACGCCGATGGCGGTGAAGGCGAAGAAAGGCGAAGCGGCGGTGCCGGATTCGACGGTGAGGGTCTGGGCGGTGATCGCGGCGCCGGTGGTGTTGTAGGCGACCGAAACTGAAGTGGCGGTGGCCGAAGCAAAACCGGAACCGGAGAGGATGAGGCTGGTGGCGGAGGCGTTCAGGGCGATCGTGCCGTCGGCCTTGAGACGGAGGGCGAAGGAGCCGCCGGTGAAGCCGGCGGTGAAGCCGCCGAGCGACAGGCTGGCCGAGAGGTTGCTGCCGATGCCGAGCACGTCGGTGCCGGAGAGGTCGAAGGCAAGATTGCCGGTGAGCTCGATGTAGTTGGTCAGGCCGAGGACCAGGCCGGAGCCGGAGACGGAGCGGGCTCCGCCGGAGACGGTGGTGGGCATACCGGCGAGGCTGAGTGACTGGTTGGAGCCGACGGCGTAGGTGCTGCGCACGAGCGAGAGGTTGCCGGTGAGGGTGAGGCTGGGGACTCCGACGAGGGCGGCGGTGCCGGTGGCGGCCAGCGCGTAGGTCGCGTCGCTGAGGTTGAGGCGGTAGGCGAGGTTGCCGTTGGTCAGGCTGACGCCGGCGGCGGAGGCGGTGCCGAAGCCGGTGCCGACAAAGGCGGTGACGGCGGTGGCGGTCACGTCAAGTTGGGTGGCGGTCTTGGTGATGGTAAAATCGCCCTGGGCGGCGGCGAAGCCGGCGAGGTTCAGGGTGAGGCTGCCACGGGCTGTGGTGGTGAGGGCGGTGGCGGTGAGTTCGACGTAGTCCTCCCCTGCCCCGACTTCGAGGATCGTATCGGTGGTGAAGGTCGAGGAGATGACTTCGATCGTGCCGCTGAGGGTGACGGTGCTGACGCCGGTGAGGCTGGCGGTGCCGGAGGCTCCGAAGGCGTAGTGGCCGGTGGCAAAGTTGTAGATGAGGGCGATGAGGCCGTCGGAGACTTGGATGCCGGTGCCGGAGGCGCCGATGAAAGCGATGACGTCGGTGGCGGCGATGATGAGGTCGGCGGCGTCTTTGTAGAGCGTGAGGTTGCCGGTGAGGGTGACGAAGTCGGCGATGTTGAGGCTCAGGTTCGTTCCGGTAATGTAGAGGGCCTTGGCGGTCGCGGTGATGATGTCGCCGTCGACGGTGAGGTCGCGGTCGGTGTCGAAGGTGGAGGCGACGACGGTGACGGTGCCGTGGGCGCTGATCTTGGTTATGCCAACCAGGGCGAGGTCGCCGGTGGCGGCAAGGGCGTAGCGGCCGGTCGAGAGTTCGAGGCGGAGGGCGAGCGCGGCGGAGGTCACTTTAACTCCGATCTCGGTGGTGATTCCTGTGCCGTAGCCGGTGCCGGCGAAGACGGTGAGGCTAGAGGCGTCGAGGGAGAGTTCGGTCGCGGTCTTGGTGAAGGTGAAGTCGCCGGCGATCAGGAGACTGGAGGCGATCGAGAGGCGGAGGTCGGTGCCGGTAACGTTGGTCGTGCCGATGGTGACGGTGATGGAATCGGTGGTGCCGCCAAAATTGGTGAAGGGGACGTCAGTGGCGAAGGTGCCGGTCTGGACGGTGACGGTGCCGGTGAGGGTGACGGAGGGCACTCCGACCAGGCTGACGGTGCCGCGGGCGGCGACGGCATACTTGCCGGTGCTGAGGGTGACCTTGAGGGCAAGCGAACCGGAGGAAAGTTGCAGGCCGGCGGTGGCTCCTCCGACGTAGGCGCTGACGTTGGTGGCGGTGACCTCGAGGGTGGTCGAGGTCTTGAGGAAGGTGAAGGAACCGGAGGCGGTGACGAAACCACCGAGGTCGAGGCTGATATCGCCGGTGACTTGGCTGATGGCGCCGGGGGCGATGAGTTCGAGGATGGACGAGCCTACTTCTAGGGAGAGCTCGATATCGGTGCCGGAGGCGAAGGTGGAGTGGATGATCTCGAGGGTGCCGGTGAGGGTGACGCCGGGGACGTTCTCCACGCTGCCGGTGCCGGAGATGCCGAGGGCATATTGGTGAGTGGTGAGATCTACGAGCAGGGCGAGGTTGCCGTCGGTGAGGCGCACCCCGGCTCCGGATGTGCCGCCGCCGACAAAGGCAGCGACGTCGGTGGCGCCGAGGACGAGGGTGTCGTCGAGCGAGTTGAGCTCGAAGGTGAAGGAACCGGAGAGGGTGACGAAGTCGGTCGCACCGTTGCCGAGGCCGAGGCTGACGTCGCCGTAAACTTGGGTGATGCCGGTGGGGATGGTGGCGGTGACGGTGCCGCCGAGGGTCTCGATGGAGAGTTCGGTATCGAGGCTGAGGTTGCCGGTGATCAGGGTCAGGGTGGCGGTGAAGTTATTGACGCCGGAGACACCAACGAGGGCGGCGGTGCCGGTGGCGGCGAGAGCGTATTCGCCGGTGGTGGGATAGAGGACCAGGGCGAGCGAGCCGCTGGTGAGCTTGATGCCGGTCTCGGTGCCGCCGACATTGTTGTAGTGCAGGCCGAGGAAGGCGGTGACGTTGGTCGCGCCGACCAAGATTTGGTCGAGGGTGACCGGGGGCGGCGTCAGCGCGGCGCTGACTTTGAGAAGGGGCAGGACGACACCGGCGAGGCTGCCGCCGAAGGCCACCCGGTAATCACCGGCACAGGCGGAGGTAACTGATACGGTGGCGCCGGAGAGATCAATGAGGGCGGCGTTGATCGCGGCCTGGACTTGCGCGGCGGTGGCGTCGAGCGCCAGGGATGAAGTGGTGTAGGTGGTGCCCTGGTAGAGGAGCGAGATCGTCATCGTGCCGGGGACCTCGGCGCTGACGCTGATTTGCTGGATCGAGCCACCGGGCGCTCCGCCCTGGCGTTCGGTGATCACGGCGGCGGTGAGCGCGCCGGCATTGGCCGTCTGGGCTCCGCCGGCGGTCAGCACAGTGACGCTCGCGGTCGGGGCGGTGACGGTCGCGGTGACGACGAGCAAGGGAGGTGAGGTGCCGGAGAGTGCGCCACCGAAGGCGATCGTCCAGATACCCACGTTCGCCGAGGTGACCGTCGTCGTGCCAGCGCTGCCAAGCGCGGTGTTCAACGCCGCTTGGATCTGCGCCGCCGAGGCACTGGTGGAGAGCGCGCTGGTGGTGTAGGTCGTGGCCGCGAGGGTGAGCCCCAAAGTGAAAGTAGCAGCAACAGCGGAAGTGACTGAAACGGTCTGGGAGGAACTTGCGGCGCCGCTGCCTTCGGTGAAGGTCGTAACGAGGACGCCGCCGTAGCGGAAATTGGTATCATCGGCGCTGATCGAAGGAATGTTCGTCTTCGCACGAGCGTTCCGGAAAGTCACGGTGTAGCGTTGCTCGCTGATGGTGGAGGTCCCGTCGAAGAGGACTTGAACGTTTCCGGCACCAATGGCGGCAAAGGACTCCAAAGCCTCGGTTATGTAGCGCCTGTTGTTGGTGATATCGGAACCGGCGAAACGAATGGGGGCGCTGGTCACGCCGCCGAGGGTGAAGGTGTAGGTGCCACTGCTGTTGAGTGAAGGATTGCGAAGGGTGATGAGGACAACCTCGTTAACACCTATGCCGGCCGTAGTGGTGGCGGTGACGTTGGTCACCGGAGCGGGACGCGAGGTGCTGACGGTGAGTGTAGCGATGGATTGGCCGGTGAGTGCGGCACCGACGGCAACCTGATAGTCGCCCGAGCCGAGCGAGGTGACGGTGAGCGCAGAAGCAGTGAGAGGCGAAAGGGTGCCGAGCTTGGTGCGGAGGGACGAGGCTACGGCGGAGGCGGACTCGGTGCCGGTGAGAGTAAGGACGGCGGTGGGGCCGGAGCCGCCAAGCTGGAAGGTGAAAGTGCCAATCTGCTGACCGAGGCTGACACGCCAGACATGAGAAGCGACGGTGCCGGAGCTTTGGACAGCGACGGTAACAGCGGGGACGTTGGTGGCGGCGAGGGTGCCGATGAAGCGGATTCGGAAACTGTGCTGGCCGGACGCGGGCGAACCGGCGTAAGCGACCTCGACGTTATCGGCACCAATGGTAGTGAGATTGCGGAGGGCAACCTGGATCGCGGCCGCCATGGCGGTTGTATCGTTCAACGCGAGGGCAAGGGCGACGGTGGTCTGGCCGGCGTAGGACAGGGTGTAGGTGCCATAGCTGTTGCTCAGCGCGGTGAGCGTGAGGAGTTGTTCCTCGTTTTGGCCGGGCGACGAAGGCACAACCTCCGTGACCGAGGTATCGAGACCGAGGGCGAGACCCTCGATCCAGTCGGCGACGGCGGGGGCGGATTGGAAGGTGAAGTCACCCGCGACCACGACCGAGCCGGCGAGATTGAGCGTCGCGGTTCCGGTGATGGAAGTGGTGGAAGCGGGGGCGGTGAGGGATACGACGGAGCCGCCGACGCCGAGATCGAGATCTTGAGCGGTGGTGAATTGGTTGACGATGACGGTGAGGGTGCCAGTGAGTGTGGTGCCCGGGATACCGACAATCGAACCGGTGCCTTGGACGCCGACGACATACTTGCCTGCCGTGGCGCCAGTGAGCTGGAGGCGGAGGGCGAAGAGTCCACCGGTAACCTTGATGCCGAATTCGGAGGCGGGGCCAAACCCGGAACCAGCGAAAACGGTGATGTCAGTGCCGGCGGCGACGAAAGCGTCTGCGGTGCGCGTGAAGGTAAAGTTGCCGCGGAGAGTCACGAAGCCCGAGAGGTTGACGGCGACGTTGGTGGCGGTGGCTTGAACGAAGGGAACACCGGCGGCGGCGATCTCGGCGGCGGTAAAGGTCACGTCCACGGTGTTGCCGTTCAAGGTGAAGGAATTGCTGTAGTCGGCTTCGGACTCGTTGAGGCGAATGGTGGTGGTGGCGTCGAAGGTGAAGCCGGCGATGCCGACGACCCGCACGCGGCCGGTCACGTAACCGAGCTCGATGTTGCCGGCGAGGCGGATGAAGACGGCGGTGCCGTCCGTGAGTTCGAGGCCGATGCGATTGCCGCCGGTGTTGTCGCCGACAAAGAGGGTGACGTTGTTGCCAACGATAATCTGGGTGGAGGATCCGCCTGTGGTGACGGTCTGGAAGAAGAAGTCGCCAGACATCTCAACACCGGGCAGGCTGACGGAGAGATTGTTGATAACGACACGAACAAAATCACCATCCTCGAGCGAGACGGAGCCAAATGGACCCTGGGCATTAACGGGTGTATTGGTGTTGTTGATTTCGAGGACGAAGTCGCCACTAAGGAAGGAGGTCGAACTGGTGAAGGCAAGGGTGCCAGCTGTGCCAGCGGCAGAGAGGACAAAAATGCCGCGGGCGTTGGTGATGCCGGCCGGGGAGCCGCCGGTGCCGCTGATGGAGCCGGCGAGTGTGGCGCTGACGTTGGCGAGGGAAATGACGGTGACCTTGGAGGCGTCGGCGAGGGTGGTCTGCTCAAAGGAGACGCGACCGGAAAGGGTGACGCCGGCGATGGTGAGGCTGATCGGATCGCCAATTACCCGAATGAAAGTGCCGGCGGGGAGATCAAGAACCACGGGCACGCCACCAACGGTGACCGTCTCGGAGATGGCGGTGGGGAGCGTGCTGAACTGGAAGGTAAGGGTGCTGGGGGCGAGGGTGATGCCAGGGACGCCGGAGAGAGCGGCGGTCACGGTGATCGTGCCGGCGGCACCGGCTGAGGTAACGAGGAAGGCGCCGCTGCCGTCGGTCAGGGAAAGGTAGGTGTTGGTGGCATCACCGAAACCGAAGGCCAAGTTGCTGACCCCAACCCGAATCACGGTGTCGCCATCCGACGTGGTGGTGCGGAGGAAGGAGAAATTGCCGGTGAGCGTTACAAGACCAGCGAGCTGAACGGAGACGCCGGTGGCGGACAGACTGAAAAAAGGAGTGGCGGAGGTGCCGAAGGCGGCGGCGAGGGGCTGGGTGATGCTGCCGAGGGTGATGGATTCGGAGACGGCGGCACCGGTGTTATTATAGGCGACCGATACGGACGTTGCGGTCGCAGATGAGAATCCTGCGCCGGAAAGGACGACCGAACCGGTTCCGGCGAAGGCAAAGGTGCCATTGCTGCGAACGCGGAGAGCGAGAGTGCCGGCAGTGAACCCGGCGGTAAAGGCGCCGATCCCGATCGAGGCGGCGAGATTTTCGCCAACGGCGACGAGTTCGGCGCCGGAGAGGTCGAAAGCCAAGTCGCCGGAAAGGCTGAGGAAACTGGTCAGATTCAGGACGAGGTTGAGGCCGGAGAAGTCACGGGCACCGAAGGCGACGTTGACGGTGTTGGCGCCGAAAGTGAAGGAGTCGGTGCCGACAGTGAAGGTGCTACGCTTGACGATGAAGTTGCCCGACAGTTCCAAGCCTGAAATGCCGACAAATGCGGCGGTGCCGCGAGCGGCGAGCGCGTATTTGGCGGTGGCGAGCTCCAGGCGAACGCCGAGGTCACCGTCGGTAAGTTTCACGCCGCGCTCGGACGCGGTGCCGAAGCCGATGCCGAGGAAGGTGGTGACGGAAGTGGCGGTGAAAAGGAGGTCGCCGGCATTGATCTCGAGTTCGAAGGCACCGGTTGCGCTGACAAATCCGGAGAGGCCCAGGGTGAGGGCACCCGACACGTAAGTGACCCCTTGGGCGGCAGTGAGGTGCACTGCACCGGCGCCTACTCCGACCAGGAGGTCCACGCTGGAGGTGGCACGATTGACAATAACCTGTGCGGTTCCCGATAGTGTGACACCGGAGACGCCACCGAGGGAAATGGTGCCCTGAGTGCCGAATGCATAATCACCGGTGGTGAAATTGTAGAGAAGTCCGAGAAGTCCGTTTGTTACGCTCACGCCGACTCCGCCAAGGCCAACGAAAGCGTTCACGCTGTTAGCGGCGAAGATAAGTTCGTTGGCGTCCTTGAAGAGAGTGATTGCGCCCGAGACGGAGACGAAGCCGTCAACCGAAAGCGCGACGCTACCGGTAAGGTAGAAGGCACCGGCGGGTGCGGTAATATTTACGGTGGAGCCGCCAATGCTTATCGGTAATGTGACTTCGGTGGAATAAGTGGAGGCAATTACGGTGAGGTCGCCGGTCAATGTAAGTTCGGTGATTCCGACGAGAGAAGCGGTTCCGCGGGCGGCGACAGCGTAGGTTCCGGAATTGAGATCGAGGCGAAGGGAGAGCACACCGGAACTGACCAGGGCACCCTTGGCGCTCCCGGTGCCGAAGCCGGTGCCTGCAAAGGCATTGAGGTCACTTGAGGTGGCGGTGACTTCCGTTCCCACCTTGATGAAGGTAAAATTACCTTGGAGAAGGAGGTTGCCGAGAAAATCGAGAGTTGCCCAGCCACTTACGCTCGTGGTTCCAGGTGTGTAGGCGACCGGTTGACTATCGAGGATGAAACTCGTGGCGGAGAGCGAAGTGCCCGTAGTGAGGTTGAGCGTCGAAATAATGCTCACGCCGGTGATGCCAACCAAAGCAGCGGTGCCGCGAATGGCGACGGCATAACGACCGCTGGCGAGAGTAACTGCGAGGCCAAGGTTGGCGGACGTGAGCTTGAGTCCAGTTTCGGTGCCGGTGCCAAAATCTCTGCCGACGAAAGCATCTACAGTAGCCGCGGAGACTAAGAGTTGAGTTGGGGTGCCAGTGAAGACAAAGTTTCCGGCAACGCTGGCGAATCCACCCAAATCAAGAAGGAGGCCTCCGGAAACGCGGGTGACACCGGTCAGGACGGTGACACTTACCGGAACGCCCGGAGTCCCGATGGAAAGCACGGTATCGGCTGTGTTCGTTCCCGTAATCAGGGTGGCGGTGCCGACCGCCGAGAGACCCGGGGTGCCTACCACGGAAACGGTCCCGGTCGCGGCCAATGCGTAGCGGCGGTTGGTGGCGTCGAGGAGGAGGGCTAGACTGCCGTTTACCAACTTAATGCCGCGCTCGGAACCGCCGCCGAAACCGGACCCTAGGAGGGCGTTGACGTTGGTTGCGGCAAGAAGGAGTTGGGTATTATCAGCAGGCGTGGTGTAAGTGAAGTCACCCGCGACGACAACCGACGCACCCATGTTCAAGGTCGCGGTGCCGGTCACGTTAGTGGTGAGCGGAGCGGCAGCAACGACCGCTAGATTGCCACCGGAGCCAATATTGAGGGCCTGCTCCGTTGCAAAACGGTTCGCTACAAGGGTGAAGGTTCCGCTCAGCGATGCGCCGGAGAGACCGACGAAGGAT
Source organism: Verrucomicrobia bacterium IMCC26134 (assembly GCA_000972765.1). Taxonomy (GTDB): domain Bacteria; phylum Verrucomicrobiota; class Verrucomicrobiia; order Opitutales; family Opitutaceae; genus IMCC26134_A. The sequence continues at coordinate 3,697,019 of CP011265.1, forward strand.
GCGGTGCCGCGGGCGGCGGCGGCGTAAAGACCGGTGGTCAGGTCGATACGAACGGCGAAGAGACCGCCGGTAATCTTGAGACCGGATTCGTTTGCCGTGCCGAAATTGGTGCCGGCGAATACGGTAAGGTCGGTGCCGGAGGAGGCAAGGGTGTCACCGGAACGAGTGAATGCGAAATTTCCCGATAGTGCAGCCAGGCCGGAAATGTCTATGCTGACGCCGGTCGCGGCGGCCTCCACAAAGGACACTCCGGAGGTAGCGACCTCAGAAGCGCCGAAGGTGAGGGTGAAGGGCGAGCCATTGAGCGTGAATGTTTGATTAAAGGCGGATCCGGACTCGTTCAGGCGGATACGCATGGTGGCATTCAGGGTGAGGCCGGCGACCCCAACGATGGCCACGTTGCCACTGACCGAGCCGATCTCTGTGGTGGAAGAGGCCCCGCCAACGCGGAGGAACACCGCACTGCCACCGGTGAGTTCGAGACCTCTAATGGTGGCGCCGGAACGGCTGCCAAAGAAGATACGGACATCTGCACCACGGATAATTGTGGTAAGGACTCCTCCAATCAGGGCGGATGTAACGGAGAAGGTGCCCGAAATCTCAACGCCGGGGATGGAGATGGCGAGGGCGTCGAAAAGGGCGGGAGCGAAGGCCGCACCAACGGCGGCGATGGGGCCGAGAGGACCGGTGCTTGTGACCGCCGTGGTCAGCCGGTTGTAAACGATGCCGAGGTCGAAATTGAAAGTGGAGGGCAGGAGGCTGCCGCCTCCGGGGCCGAAGATACTACTGGAAACGGCGAAGGTTGAAGTGACCGTGGCGGGCGTTACCAAAATCGTGCCGGTGGCCTCGGTGACGGAAGCGTAGTTGTCGGGGTTGGAGGTTCCGAGAACGAAGGCGAGACGGGTGACGTCAAAGCGAATGAACGGATCACCATTGCCGTCGGTGAGCCGGGTCACCGCCAGGTCGGCTGAAAGGTTCAGCATGCCGGCGACGGTAAACTGGGCTCCAACGACGGTGATCTTGCTGAACGGAGTCAGCGCGGTTCCGACGACGACATCTAGGGTGGCGGTCTGGGAACCGACCGCCAGATTCACCGGGGCGCTGGAATAGTTTACACCGGTGTTGTTATAGGCGAACGCGATGGAGGTGGCGGAAACCGAAGATAAACCGCCGCCGGTGAGGACAAAGTTTGAGGCGGATGCGTTGACGGCGATGCGGCCCGAGGCCGTGACAAGTGCCGAGAAGGATCCGTTGTTGAAACCGGTGGTAAAGTCTCCGAGGCTCAACGCGGCGGACACACTGGATCCGATGAGTTGAATCTCTGAGGCGGGCGAACGGTAAAAGCTGATGTTGCCGGAAAAGGCCGTCCCACCGACAGTCAGCAAAGCCGAAGTGATGTCGAAGCTGTAGGTGGAGGCAGATGTATCGGACGGATCGATTGAGAGTGCCCCCCCCTGGCCGGTGAAGTTGATCCCACCGGGGAGGTTTAGCGCGAGACGGTCGAAGGTAAGGTCGAACAGGTTGGTGCTAAAATCGTAGCTGCCGGCAACGCCCAGATTATCCCCATCGGTGCCGTCGGCGAAAGATGCGGTGGTGGAGCTGCCAGGGAACAGCGTGGCGGAAGTGGCACTAATGAGGAAGCGGCCGCTGAAGGTGCCTGCTTGGTAACGGGCGTTGCCGCCGGCAAGGGGGGCGGCGAGGGCGAGGGTGGCGTTGTTGAGGCGGATAACCCCGTCGATGTTGGCATCGCGGATGGTTATAGCGAAAGCGGGGAGATCGAACCCAGTGGCGACGGCCCCAGCGTTGAGCGCGCGCAGGTAGCCATAGGCGGCATCAAGCGTGGTCTCAAGGAGGTGGAATGCATTTTGCAACGCGCCACGGTTGGCAGCGAAGAAGCCAAACACGTAGCCGATGATCGCGGAGGCTTTTTCAGGAGTGGTGTTGATCTCGTCGGAATCAATGACCGCCGAGTAGTTGGTAAAACCGAGTCCGCTAACGATGTGGTCGAGGACGCTCGCATTGTAGGTGAGCGCGGAGTGTCCGTTAACGACCTCGGTGCCGCCAGTGATCTCGAAATGTTCAAGTTTAACAAAACGGGCACCGGAAGTCAGACTCTCGAATTGTCCCCAAGTAGAAGACTTGAGGACGGTGCCGTCGCCCGTGAGCGTAAAATTTTGTTCATACCAAACCTCGGTGGTGCCGGGCAGGCGACCAAGCGGGTTGGTCATACTCACGAGCTCGGTCGCACCGCCGGTGCGGGTCTGAAGCGAGGAAGGGGTGGAAAGCGTGCTGCTATCTATAACAGAGAAGGTGCCGCCGATCTGGTCAATGAAGGCGGTCGAATCGGCGCCACCGTTTAGGTCCAACAGAAAGAGAGAAGCCGATGAAGTGGCGTTGACGTTTGTCAGGTTGACCGCGTTGGTCGGGTCAAGGTCGAGGAAGGCGTAGGTCGCGGTAAGATCGACGAGCGATGGAAGGTAGGCGCGGAGGAACTTTACGGGATCGGCGACTCCGGCGGTCTGGATCGAGGCGAGGGTGATGTCGCCGTTGGGTCCGGTGATCATGCCGCCCGAGGTAACTTGATTGTAGGCGAGTCCGGTAAGCAGGCCGATGAGATGAGAGTTGGCTGACAGCGCGAAGTTGTCGGCAAGGAAGTTGAAGCTTTGGACGACCCCCTGATTAGGAACGCCGATCTGGAAAAAGTTTTGAACCGTGGGCAAGGTCAGGATGCCGGAGTAAGCCTGACCGTAGGCGTTACTTTGAAGGTAGGCGCGGGCGACAATGCCGCCAGTGCTGTGCGATAGAATATCCACCTCGGGAGGTGCCACTTCATTGTGGTTGGCGGACCAAACCGTGGAAGCCTCACGGAGAGCAAAGCCAAGATAATCAATGGCAGTGCTAAAAGTGGTATCCGCAATTTGGGCTGCAGCAGCGGCACCGGTGCCGCCGAGGTTCATGGTGCCATCGGCGGCGCCATCAACGGGGGCGAGCGGCAGACGCCAGTCCCAATTGGCGACAAAGAGGCTTTCGCCCATACGGTATCCGACGTTTTCGAGGGTCTTAATAAGACTGCCGTAAGTGTTCTCGACGGGCTCCAATTGGAGCTTGTCCGGCGAAAGCCCGACATTGCTTAACCAAGCATCCAACTGCGCGGCAACGGGGAAGGATGCGCCAAACCCGGGGACAAAGACGAGCGGACGAGAGGGGCCCGCAACGACTTCTAGTTTGTAAGTGCTGCCGTCAACATAAGGCCTAAGGTAAACGTCGTTGCCGACATTGAGGCCTTCGAAATTAGTAAAATTACCCGTAAGCGTTCCGCTTGCGGTAATGATGGTGTAGATATCACCGACGTCGGCGGTTGTTGGCTTATAACCGTTCCAGAGTGACACGCTCAAAGTGCCGGACAGTGTGACATTACCCGGATTCACAACCAACTGGTCGGAAAGCATGATCCCATCGCCAGGCAAATTAGCGCCGATCCTAACGCTAAGCCTAGAAGCTGCATTATAGGCGACGCTAGCGGAAACTGTCGTTGTTGTAGGTGCGGCAATCACCTCTAGTTTATACGACTTACCGTCTTTAAAGGGCCGCAGGAATAATCCAGAGCCTACATTCAAGCCGTTGAAAGTGGTGAAATCTCCATTCAGCGAAGAGCTTCCGGTGAAGATCGTAAGAATATTCCCAATCTGTGCCGTGGTGAGCTGATAAGAATTCCAAAAAGAAACGCTTAATGTGCCGCCAAGGGTGACGTTGCCTTCAATCGTAGTCGTAGTAGCGGGGTCATCCTGAACATTTGTCTGATCATGGAAAGCGTTGCCTGTGCCTGGCGTGGTGCCGCCTATCTCGATTTGCGTAACAGCGGATGAATTCAGGGTAAGGTTACCAAGAATAGTGGTAACGCCTGGCGAGTTGCCAGGGGCGAACGTTCCATTAACGATAAGATCAAGGGCGTAGGTGCCTGCGCCATGCAGAGTTTGATCAGGTGCAATGGTAAGTGAACCAGGTGTGGCCGAAGGATCGATGATCTGAGTCGCTTGAGTGGTGACCGTTGATGTAACGGTGAGGTGCGGGCTGTTAGCGGCAGGCGCAGGGTCTGCGATTAAATCATCGAACAATCCGCCCGCGTATGGACGGTCGGATACGATCGACTGATCCACCAACGATGCTTCCGCGAGCACTGCAGGAGCAGTGGACCCATTACTACCGACAGGTGTGAGCAGCTCTTCCAGCGGCGTCGCGGAAAGCAATACGCGATCTTCCAGCGCCTCGATGGAGAACGAAGACGCCGTAACCGGACGACGACTGGAAGATGATCGACTCAAACTAAAAGTTATGAAGCTGCGTTTCTCTAAAAACTAGGTGTTAGACTCTACTAGAGAATGTTTGGTCTAACGCCCTCAAATACGGTGTAAAGGCCTTACTCACAAAATAAACACATGTTACCGACACACCCTGTGTGTAGATGCTTACGAGGTTTATTCACATTACGGTTTCGGCTCAACTACGAGCCGTAAAAAAACTTTGTTGGGAAGGCCAAGTGCAGCGTTGCTTCGAACTTTGATTTGCTGCCGTCGTGCATCGAGATCGACGATTTCCAGGGGTTCGACGTAGGACGGACCACGATTCCAGGTCTGTAAATCGAGCGACTGCTCCGGGATTACTTGCCAGTCAGGTGCAGCTCGGAGGTGTTCGTAGGACAAGGTGAGGGAACCGTTCGACCAACTCATAAGTGCGGGGTTGGTGTCCCTCACCAATGGATCTCGATCTTGCAAATATTCAAAGAGGTTTGGAACACCGTCTCCATCGGGATCGGCGGCAGGTCCGGAGATGCCAGAAAATGCGAGTTGGCTGCCATTAAATACCTGACTCCGCCAAGTTTCCCACGATGGAGCGTTAACCGTGAGATTGAACGCTGTAGAAACAGTTGTAAGTGAGTTAGTAACACTGAGTATGACGGAATAAATACCGGACTCGAGCGGCGTTCCGGTGAGGGCACCGGTGGAAGGATTGAGAGTCAGCCCAGGTGGTAAACCAGTAGCTAAGTATTTGCTAGGTGTGCCAGTAGCAGTAAAACTATATCCGGATAACGCACTTGCCTCGGTCACAAGAGTGGAAGGCGGTGTCGCGATGACGGGAACGATGGGCGGCGGAGAGGCGAGCCGTAGGAGACCGTTATCCGTGTCGGAAATGTAAAGCGTTCCGTTGGAAGTGAAAGTGAGCCCAGAAGGACCACTCATGCGGGCCGTCGTGCCAAAACCGTCAGCCGTTCCAGAGGTCTCGGCCAGCCCAGCCAAAGTAGTGACCGCGCCCGCTGCATTAACGCGTCTTAAAGTGTGATTAAAGGAGTCGCTTACGTAAAGCAGGCCATCTGAACCAAAGGCGAGAGCGTGCGGGGAGTAAAAAAGCGCATTGGAACCGATTCCGTCGATTGACCCCGAAATCCCCAAGCCACTCCCGGCAAGCAAGGTGGCAGTGCCGGTCGAGGTTATGCGCCACAGGTTATTTGCTCCGGCATCACTCACATAAATAGTTCCATCAGAGGCAATCGCGAGCCCTGTAGGTTGATCGAACAAGCCGTTGCTTGTTTGAAAGGTGGTTACGACACCGGCAGGAAGCACGATGCGGCGAAGTGCGTAATTCCCACTGTCCGCGACGTAAAGCACCCCTCCAGGGGCAAAAGCGAGCCCGAGGGGATAATTAAACGCAGCGCTGGCGCCAGTGCCATCGAACGCATCAGGAGAGCCACTGCCCGCCACCAACGTTACGACTCCACTTGTGCTGATACGACGGATGCGATGATTACCGGAATCAGCTACATAGAGGTTGCCTGACGTGTCGAAGGCGAGGCCGGAGGGAGTGTTAAACTTAGCCGCGGTTCCGGTAGCATTAACATAACCGGCAATGTTCAGGGTCCCGGCAAAAACACTCATAATACCAGCCGTGGTCCGTCTAAAAATAACATGCCGCGCCGAGTCGGCGATATAGAGCGCTCCATCAGCGGCGACGGCCATACCAGAGGGCGACGAAAGCCCGGAAGCCGCCAACGTGGATATAATCCAGGATATCGGGGCAGCGATCTGCATCGTGGCAGATGCAGTGCCTTGATAATTGGCATCATTAATCGACGCGATCACATCGTAGGTGCCGTAGGCGCTGGGCGCCGTCGCGCTGCCGTTGTAGGTATAGGTGACCACGAACCCCGAGGGGGCTGTGGTGGCCGTGGGTGTTTTCACCGCACCATCGTAGGGTTGGCCGAGGTTAGTCAGCGTGATGGAGGCATTGCCTTTACCGATCGTAAAAACAACCGTGGCGGCAGTGATGCCCCCAGCATTCTCGGCGGTGATTGTGGCGCTGAAGATGCCGGCCTGATAGGGCACGCCCGAAATCAAGCCACCCGACGAGCTCACGCTTAAACCGGGCGGCAGTCCCGTCGCACCAAACAAATAAGGGAAGCGCGAGCCGGCGATGGTGTAGTTTGAAAAGGATACACCGACGTTTCCCACAGCAGTTAAGGGACTGCTGATCTCCGGCGCCAACGCCGGATAGAGAAGGCGGACCGCGTTGTTTTCCGTGTCGGAAACATAGAGGGTGCCGCCATCAGCCGACACCGCGAGTCCCTGTGGGTTGCGAAAACGTGCAGCGGACGCCAGGCCATCATCGCCACCGCCGGCGCTGGGGGTGCCTGCCACGGTTTTGACGACACCGGTGGTCTCGATGCGGCGAATCAAATGGCTGGCGTAGTCGGCGACGTAAACCTTGCCTGCCGCATCCACAGCCACGCCAAAGGGGTAGAAAAAACGCGCCGCGCCTGCAGTCGCGGCATCAGTCGTTCCAGTCAGCCCGGCCGAGCCGGCATAGGTGCTTACGACTGAGGAAGCGGTAATCTTACGGATGGTCTGGTTATAAGAATCGGCGACGTAGACATTGCCATTGGTGTCACACGCCACTCCAAAAGGTGACTGAAACCGCGCGAGCGTAAGTCCATCGCCATCTGCAGAGCCGGATGAACGTAAGGTGCCGGCAAAGGTCGTCACCACTCCACCCGGAGTAATACGGCGAATGGCATGATTACCAAAATCGGCCACGTAAACGTTGCCCGCTGCATCCAGGGCGAGCCCGGCCGGTTGATCGAAACGGGCCGCCGTCCCGGTGCCATTTAGGGTTCCCGCGACCCCCACCCCGCCGGCAAGCGTGGTGACCACACCGGCAGATGTAATTCGACGCACTACCTGGCCTGTGGCTTCCGATACATAGATAAGCGACCCGTCACCAGTCACGGCGACGCCAACCGGCTGATTAAAACGCGCCGCACTTCCCGTTCCGTCGACCGTGCCTGCCGTGCCCGCAAGCCCGGCCAAAGTGGTGACCACCCCGGCGGAAGTGATTTTGCGCAGGATATGATTATCGCGATCGGCAAGGTAAAGATTGCCGGCGTTATCACGGGCAATGTGACGGGGACCCCGAAAACGCGCGCCCGCCCGCGTGCCATCGACGGAGCCCTTGCTGATCGACGGACCGGCGAGGGTGGTGACCGCTAGAGTCGAAACATTCAGGGTGCGTAACTTTGAATTGAGCGAGTCGGTCACCAACAACCGAGCGCCAGTGGCGTCGTAAACGATTCCAGAAGGTTGATTAAATCGGGCCGCGGTGCCGGTCGCATCCACGCTATCGGCGACCAGATAACCGCCGGCGAGGGTGGTCACCTGGTTGTTGGACAGTTGCAGGCGGCGCACCCGGCAGGCATTGGCCTCGGTAATATAGAGGTAACCGGCGCCATCGAGCGCGAGGCCCTTGGGTTGATTGAAGCGCGCACTCGTGCCCGTGGCATCAATGGAGCCAGCCGTATCGGCACCGCCAGCGATCGTGGTGACCGTGGCGCCAGCGATGACAATCTGCCTGATCGTCTGCCCGCTTTGGTCGGCGACATACAGACTGGTGCGGGCGGCGTTGAGAGCGATGGCGATGGGACTGTTAAACCGGGCGTTCGCACCACTACCATTGACCGTGGAGCCTGTGGTCGTCGCCGTCCCGGCCAGCGTGGCGACCACGCCGGTGGAAACCACCAGACTGCGAATGGTGTGATTACCCGTATCCGTGATGTAGAGCACACCTGCGGTGGCATCGTATGCGAGGGTGGTTGGAGCGTTAAACCTGGCCGCAGCCCCTGTGCCATTGGCAGAACCAGCTAGACCCGCGCTGCCGGCCAGCGTGGAAACGACGCCCGACGGCGTAATCTTGCGGATCAAATGATTGCCAGTATCGGCGATAAACAGGGTTCCGTCCGCCGCCGCCGCCAGCCCAAAGGGAAAGTTAAAGAGCGAGCTCGCCGCCGCCCCGTCGGCGATGCCGGCCACACCTGGATTGCCGGCCACGGTGCTCACAAAGCCACCGGGACTGAGTTTGCGAATAGTCGAATTCCTGGCATCCGCGATGTAGGTGTTGCCCGCCGCATCGAGGGCGATACCCGAGGGCTCGTTAAATGTAGCCGTCAGCGCCGCGCCATCGGCACTCCCCGACCCCGTGTAGCCAGCAAAAGTATCCGCCTGCCATGGCGGCGAAAGATAGTCGGTGGCAGCCCTCAACCCGAAGATGCCAGACCAAAGGCCAAAAATCAGCAGCACGCCGAAACGAAAACGTGCTTTTCTCGAGTTGCCCATGGTTTGCGACTTTGTCTTTTTACTGAAACGTTGGCAAGCGACGGAAGCAACGCGCCCAGGGGCTTAAAACGAGTCGGGGCCGCGCCCTGGAATCAAGGCCTCCGCAAGTTGCTGGTCTTGCTGCATCACGATCCTCCGCTGCCTGAACGACTGGGCTTGGGCGGCACGTTGCGCGCGGCGCAGCCACCAGCCTACAAGATCGGCTCTACGCCCCTCCAGCGGCGCGGTTTGCTCCGGGGGAATAAAACGGTTGAGACCCTTGAGAACGATCCCCGGCATGAACCGCTCGGCCAAATCATCTTCCAGACTCGCGAAAGTGCGGGTGCTGCCGGGATCGCCTTGACGGCCGGCGCGGCCTTGCAGCTGGCGATCGATGCGGGCGGAATCATGCAGCTCGGTCAGAATCACGTGAAGGCCGCCGCCACCGGCCACACCGTTGCCCAAACGAATATCGGTGCCGCGTCCGGCCATGTTGGTGGCAACGGTGATGGCGTAAGGCTCGCCGGCCAGATGCACGATGGTGGCCTCCTCGCGGTGCCGGTGGGCATTGAGCAAGGCGAAGCTCAAAAACTTCATCGAAAGCAACTGTCCGAGATGTTCGCTGGCGGCCACGCTCCTCGTGCCGATCAATACCGGCCTGCCCTCGTCGTGCAGCCGGACAATCTCCTCGACCACGGCCGCCCATTTGGCGGCGGCGGTGGCGAAATAACGCGGAGGCAAACTGACGCGGCGGTTAGGCCGGTTCGGCGGCACCAGCAGCATGGGCCGCTCATAAACGCGCCAAAACTCGGGCGCCGCCTCGGCAGCCGTGCCGGTGATGCCGGAAAGGTGCCGGAATAGACGGAAAAAACGCTGAAAACTCAGGCGGGCGAGCGACTCGTTGGGCTGCGTGATTTCGACTCCCTCCTTGGCTTCGACGGCCTGATGCAGACCGAGACGCCAGGAACGACCGGGCATGAGACGGCCGGTGGACTCATCCACGATGATTACTTTACCTTCAACGATAACGTATTGTTTATCCCGCAGGAAAAAATGGCGGGCCTGCAGCGATTGCACGACGAGCGCGCCGATCCAGGCGGGCTGATGGAAACGCGCGGGGCCCGCCTCTTCGCACCAGACGGCGATGAAGTCGCGGCCGGCGGGCAGGAGACGCACCTCTTTGTGGCGCGCATCGACCTCGTAGTGCTCGCCCGGCAAAAGTCCGGCGGCAAGCCGATCGGCGGCCTGGCAAACCTTGACCATCGCCGGGTCTTCCTGCGGCCGACTGATGATGAGCGGAGTAACAGCCTCGTCAATGAGCTGGTTGTCCGCCTCGTCCACGATAACCGTATGGAGACCGCGTTGCACAATATGGTCGGAGGGCGAGGCGGTGCCGCGCGGACGGATGAGACGGGCGACATTCCGGCGGCCCGGATCCGCGAGCGGACCGAGCACGATGCGATCGCGCAGGAAGTCGGCGACAATCTCCTTGCTGGTGGTATAAACGATGTCCGCAGCGTAGGCCTCGCGCCGCTCCTCGGGCTTCGACTCCGAAGTAACGAAGGCGGCACGCACTCCGCAGGCGGCAAAGAGTGCGGCATTAGTGGCGGCGTCGCGCTGCGCGAGGTAGTCATTGGCGGTGACGACGTGAAGCGGTCGGCCGCGCCAGGCCATCAAGCTCGCAGCCAGGCCGATGGTGAGCGTTTTACCCTCGCCGGTGGCCATCTCGACCAGACGGGCGCGGGCAAGACCGAGTGCACCCATCAATTGCACCGGGTAGGGCCGGAGATGCAGATGACGGCGGGCAAGCTCGGCGACGAGCGGCAAGGCGTCCGCAAACCCATCCGCCCAGCGGGCGTCGGAGAGACGGCGCAAGCGCTGCCGTTGCGCCAACATACGGGTGCGCAGTTCAGTGTCAGACAAGTCCTCCAGAGCCGCGCCTTCGGCATGAAGGCGCATGGCTTGGTCGTTCAATAATCGCCCTTCCGCCGCGCGACTCCGCCAGCCGCCATGCGCTCGATGCACGAGCGCGTCGAGCCCGGTCGGCAATTTCTCCTTGGCGGGGATTTCCGTGCGGCGGACGTCGAGAAGCGGGGCGGACATGGTTGAGGGAGCGCGCGGAATGGGTTAAATGCGGTAGCGATTTTGCAGCAATTGACGCAGATCTCGGGCCCACTGCACGAGAAGCGGTGTCCAAGGGCGATCGAATCGCATAACGCCAAGCCGTCCCTGCCAGAAGAGCGGCCCCTCGCCGTTGTCGCGACCGGCTTCATCAAGACGTCCGACAACGAGAAAGAACGGCTGGTCGGCCATGGTTCCGTGTGAATCATTTTCACGGGTGCGAATCGGCCCATTGGCAGTCCAGCCGAGCGCGGCTCCTGGCAATTGTTCCTGGCGACCGGGCACCACGGCCCATTCGCCGACCTCGACTTTGCGACCGGCGGAGCCGGTAAACCGCACCTCGGCGCCCTCGCGGGCGGCTCCGAAAAGCGCGCTCGCGTCATCCTGGGACACGACGGCGTAAAACTCCCAGCCGGGGCCGGGGCCTACGATCTCACCGAGTCGGGTGCCGCGGGAAACATAAAGGCCCTCCCAATCCTCGGTGCGCAACGCAACCCAACGACCGGTGGCGGGCGCACGCATATCGAGCGCGACCCGATCCGACTCCAGGCGGGCAACCGAAGCCTCGGAGGCCTCGCGACGCAGACGCATCGGCTCGATGCCGCCGGCAAACTCGGCAAGCATCTGCCGCTCTCTCGCGTTCACCTGCGCAAGCTCGGCGCGGGCGGCGGCGAGTTGCAGCTCCAGCTCGGGGCTTTCAAGTCTCACCAAGGGCCGGGCGGCGGACACGGAAACGCCGCTTGGAACCATGAGCTTGGAAACCCAGCCGGCGACCGGGGCGTTGACATCAGACGAGCCGGATGCGCGCACCAGACCGGGAGCGCGAAAATGGTCCGGCACGGGGACTATAAGGAGGAAGGCCAGGACCACCGCGAACGCCCCGCCTGCAACAGCCCAGGAACGGTGGCGGGCGCGCTCGATGCGCGGTTCACTTTGCAAATATTTGAGCGCTTTTATCCACGGCAGGACAAACGCCCCGAGAAACGAAAGCACCGCCGCGATCAACCCGAGTCCGAAATAGCGATCGGCTACGAAGAGGATAATGGCGACTGTAATGAAGATGCGATACACGTAGCTGGAGATACCGAAGACCGTCAGACCGACTGCCTCGTTGCGCGTGCGGGCGGGGCTTTCCAGCTCATTGACCTTGAGGGCGTGCCGTTCCCACAAATACAACCACTGGCGATGGGAGCGGGCCTGCATATTGGGCGTATCGGCGAGATCGGAGAGGATGTAGTAACCGTCGAAACGCAGCAGCGGATTAAGATTGAACATCACCGTGGAGACCGAGGCGACCACCATGGTATTATAGGCGAGACTGTTAAGCGTCCCCGGGCCGGTGACCGCCCAGACGAAAACCGCCACCGCGGCGTAGGCCAGCTCGGGGATCATGCCTGCCGAGCCGACGATGACGCGTTTCCAGCGCTCGGGAAAAGCCCAGGCAGCGGTGGCGTCCACATAGGGCACCGGCGTAAATACCAATAACATCACCCCCATCGTATGGACTTCGCCGCCGAAAGCCTTGACCGCGTAGGCATGGCCGAATTCGTGAATCAACTTTGCCAGCGTGAAAGCCGCGTAAAGCAAGAGCAGGTTGCCGGGCGCGAGCACGGATTGGGACTGGTCGATGGCGCGATCCCAGTTGCCGAAAACCACCACCAGTCCGGCTAGGACCAAAAGCCCCCAGGCAATGGCGGCGGGACGCGTGGCCAACCACCGCAACGCGGGCCAGGTCCGGTTGAGGAGTCGATCCGGGTCAAACAACCGGATGCGCAGGAAAAATATTCCGAAGAGCTGGGAAACCATCTCCTGCTTCTTGCGTTTTTGATGACGCTCGAAAAGCCGCGCCGTATCGGCAGGCGTATCGCTCATCAGCAGGTTGGCCTGATAAAGCTGGGCGAGCAGATTGACCACTTCGCCCTGGCCTGGAGCGGTTTCAGGGCGGCGGCGAACGCAGTCCGCCCAAATCTCATCGGTGCTGCGTGTGCCGTCCAGACGGGCCACGAAATCGTAGGCTTCCTCGCGAAAACGAAAAAACTGATTGGTGAAACCATCCTGGGCGACATGCCAGCGCTCGCCCCGGATGGTCTGGCGGCGGATCGCGACAGAGGGGCGCAGCCGGAGTTTTTGGCCGGCCACGCGGTGCCAGGATTCGGAGAAAATCGCGCGTTGTTGATCACTCATGCTTCAAGGACGTCAGGGGATAAAATGGGGGCGAAGGAGGTGTTCACCACCAAAGCTTGAGGCGCAGGAAGTCGATCAGTCGGTGCGTGGCGATCCACGCCAGAGTGCGGCGGGGGCTGTCCACCTTGGCCACTCCGCTCATGCCGGGACGAAGCCAGTCGGCGCGTTGACCGGTGAGACGGCCGCGCACCACAAACACATTGCCTTCGCGCTCAACCTGCGCGGCCGGTTCGATGCGTTCGACCTCGACCGCGAAGGTATCCTCCGGCCGGGTGGTGAACGCGATCTGAGACTGTTTGCTGCCAGCGATCAGGTCCACGTCTCGCTCCGGCACACGCATCTCAACGTAAAGACCCTCGAGACGCGAAACCTTCATCAGCACATCCCCGGAGCGCACTGGGGCGCCGAAACGCTCACGCAAGTCGCCGTCCACCACGACGCCGTCAAAGGGCGCGCGCATCTCAGCGCGGGCAAGGCGATACTCGATAAGCTCCAAGCGAGCCTCGGCCTGGGCCTGGGCGGCACGGGCGGCACGAAGATCGGCGAGCTTTTGATCGGCCTCGGCGCGCTCGGCTTCGCTGGCGTAACGCTGGCGCTCGGCACGGGCGGCGGCGCGCTCGACCAGCAAATCGCTTCGATCCAAGCTAAGCAAAAGATCTCCGGCATGGACGAGATCACCCGGGCGGACATTGACCGCGCCTAGATAACCGTCGAACGGTGCGGGCAGATGCAAAAGGGCCTCGGCGCGCATGATGAAGTTGGCGTTTACGCGATAAGGCAAGGGCACGAACAGCGAAAATGCCAGCGCCACCGCGCCCGCGATGGCGCCGACCTTGATCCAAGTCTGCTTCGGCCCGAGGAAATTTGCCAACCAGGCCCTCGCGGCGGCGGCCCAGCGAATGCCGAACCAACGATCATTGCGATACAGGTCATCGAGACGGCGGGCCACCTGGTCGGCGACCACCCGTAGCGCGAGCGCCTCGCCTTCAGTGAAAACCGCCCCGGCTTCACCGCGCTCCAGGGTGAGCACGCCGCGACCTTCGCCATCGACCCTTAGGGGCACGGACAGGATCGCGCCCAGACGCTCGACGCCGACATAGATTTCATGGTCACGCTTCACCGCATCGCTGCCAGCCCAGCTCGGTAAAGTGATCTCCTCATCCTGCTCAGCGGACTCTTCCATGCAGGCCTCGAGTTTCTGCACCACGTCCATGCGGCGCTCAAAACGGTCGGTGCCGCTAACCGCCTTTACGCGAATGATCGTGCCCTCTCGCCAGCCGAGGCTGACACGCGTGCAGACATGGCGGGCGGCGAGTTCGTTGACCAAGGCCATCGCCACCGATATGAAGCGGGTATGAATGTTGGTCGCGGCGAGCACCTCTAGGGCTTGGGCGTAGTTTAACACATCCTGACGGACGCGCTCCAGCTGTCGCTGCCTTTGGTAAAGCAAAGGCGTATCCGTAGCCAATCGCAGCACAGAGGCGGCGAGCTCCAGATCCTCCATGTGACCTGGACTCAAGGCAACCGCCAGCACGCAGGCGTCCGCCGCTTCGCCGGTCGCAAGCGCCAGCAATAACAAGCCGGGGTCTCCGTCCGCCAAAGACGGGGACATAAACGTTCCGTCGCGCACCGAACGGGTAGCGCCATCGGCAAAATCGGGCGTTTGCACACCAAAAGGGAAATCCCGCGCCTCCGGCCAGCTCGCGGCCGTGCGCCAGACGCCCTCGGCAAGGACCATCACCCGCGTCGGTGCTCCTCCCGCCAACTCGGCGCAGGTCCGGGCAAAGAGAGCCCAAAATGATTTAACCGGACCATCAAACAAACGGCACGTCTCTAAACGCGCATAGGTTTCACTGGACGATGGGCCGAATCGGTTGAAAGACTTCATGCTATAGTGTTAAATTCCTATGAATGCGGCAAAATCAAGGTATGCGGGAGGGGGAAATGCGACACCAATCCCAAAACCCATGCTGCTTATTTAACCCTAGGCAAAAACAAACGATTTTTACCATGATATATCATAAACGCCTTGCTCGGATTTACATCGCGCTCTTTGCAACCCCTTGTCTCTACAATTGCCTTTGCTGACACAGATCCTTGCGCTCCTTGCCTCGTCCTTTAAATACCACCTTAACTCGTTCCCATGTCTATACCCGCCAAAAACACCCTACTTTATCTAAGCCTCATCACTGCCTCAGGTCTGTCATATGCAGAAGAGGCCGTGCCAATTACCCTTCAAGATCTTATCGTCAGTGCCATTAACACCAACCTCGAGCTGAGCGCCCACCGCCTCGATCCCGCCATCCAGCAAAATCGCCTGGACGGAGCGAAGGCATCCTTCGATCCCACCTGGGTGGGCGGTTACTCCTACTCCAGCAGCGAACGTCCGCAAAACTACAAACCCTCCGCCACCGCCACCGGACGCTACGCACCTCTTTACAACGAGGATATCGTTAGGGTGCAAACCGGCTTATCCGGCCGCCTGCCCTTCGGCACCCAATACGAACTGCTCACCGGCGTCGATCATACCTCCAGCACCACAATCAATACCCCGGGCAACGGTTTCAGCACCGCCAGCGCCATGTTCAGGCCTGAATTCGTCTCCACCTCCACCCTGACTGTCACCCAACCCTTGCTCCGTGATTTTGGTTTCGCCGCCAATCTGGCCGAGGTGCGCCTGCAGCGCTCCAACCTGCGTTCTTCGCAACACGAGCTCACCTCCACCGCCCTCAAAATTATCCGCGATACCGCCTCGGCCTACTACGAGATGGTTTTCGCGCAGGAAAACATCCGCGTCAAAGAAGAGGCCGTCGCCGTCGCCGAAGCCCTCGTCCGCGACAACCAGCGCCGCGTCGACGAAGGACGCATGTCACCCATCGATGTCACCCAGGCTCAATCCCGCCTCTCCGAGTCAAAGGAGGAATTGCTCCTCGCCAACAACTTCCTCTCCCAGCGCCGCAACACCCTGATCGAGCTCACCAGGGATAATTTCAAATTCGATGACCCGGCCTTCACCGTGGACCCGTCGTTCATCGTCCGCGAAGCCCCGGAGATCGCTCGTGATGCCTCTCTGGCCGCCCTCTTCGAACATAACCCCACCTACCTCGGCAGCATCGAAGCAACCAAAGGCGAAGACATCCGCATTGCCTACGCCAAAAACCAGAACTGGCCACGCGTCGACCTCAAGGCCTCCTTCGGCTACAATGGTCTCAACAACAGCTACAGCCGCGCCTATGACGACTACGGAAACCGCGACCAACCCAGCTTCAGTCTCGGTGTTGTTGTCAACGTCCCCATCGGAAACCGCGCCGGCCGCGCCCGCGTCGCCGAGGCCCTGAACCGTAAACGCCAGGCCCTCCTGAATCTCAAGCGCACCGAGGTCGTCCTGCTCAGCGCCTTTGACACCGCCCAGCGCGATATTACCAACGCCGCCGAGCGCAGCCGCCTCGTCAAGGACACCGTCAAGCTCGCCGCAGCCGGCCTCGACGCGCAGCAACGCATCCTCGGCTCCGGCAAGACCACCAGCTACGAGGTCGCCCAGGCCCAACGCGACCTCAGCCAGGCTCGCTCCCGCGAGCTCGCCACCTTGGTGGACCTGAACAAGTCCATCGCCCAATTCCAATTCGTGCTCGGCACCCTCCCCGAGCATCTCCGGGTCAACCTCGACACCGCCGAGGATAAACCCACCCGCTAAGCGTCCTCGCCTCCCCCACCCTACCATGCCTTCCCTCGCCCGCGCCCTGAGCTCATCTCTGCCCGTCCTGTGCTTCATCAGCTCTCTCAACGCCGCTCCCGGCCGTTTCGACGGCCTCGTGCTGCCCTTCAAGGAGGTTGTCATCTCCTCGCCCGTTCAAAGCACCCTCACCGCCCTCCCGCTCAAGGAAGGCGATACCGTGCGCGCGGGCGATACCGTCGCGAAGCTCTTCAGTCGCATCGAAGAACTGGACATGCAGCGTGCCAAGGCCGCCCTCCAGAAAAAAGAGTTCGATAATAAAAGCGCCGCCAACCTCTACGCCGACAAGATCATCTCCGAGGACGAGGCCCTAAAGAATAAGATAGAGCTCGATCTCGCCAAACTCCAATACGAGCAGGCCATGGAGCTCTTCCGCTTGCGCACCGTCACCGCCCCCATCGACGGCCTCATCGTCGAGCGCAACCGAGAGGTCGGCGAGACGGTCAGCGCCGCCCAGCCCCTCATCCGCCTCGTCGATATCTCCCGTCTCTACGTCCAGTTCTATGTTCGCGCGGAAGATGCCGGCGCCCTCCGCGTTGGACAGACGTTGGATGTCCGTTGCCCCGTCGCCGATGCCAACCGCGTGTTCCGCGGCGCGGTGGACTTCATCGACCCGCGCGTCGACGCCGCCAGTGGGCTCATGCGCGTAAAGATCCTCCTCGATAACAAAGACGCCTCGCTCAAGCCCGGCCTCCGCGCCGAGGTGACGCCTCCGGTGTCCTGAACGGGCATATCGCCGACCGCAAAAAAAGCCCCGTCTTCTAGGAAGGGGCTTTTTGATGCGCGCCGCGCGGCAATACCGCAGCAAGGCCTAAGGTTTTTCCATCTCGCCGAGCTTTGTCGCCGCCGCATCCCATTCCGCGGTCGCCTGTGCGATCAAATCGGTCGTGGCGGTGAGTTCGCGGTTCAAGTGGTGAAATTTTCCCTTGTCCGCATAAGTGCCCGGATCTTCAAGCGCCGTCGTGATCTCGGACTGCTTGCGCTCCAGCTCGACCACCTTCTTTTCCAACTGGCCGACTTGTTCGCGAAATTTACGAATCTCGCTCGATGAGGGCTTGGCCGCCTTGGGCGCGGCAGCGGCAACAACCGGAGCAGCCTTCGCTGCGGTCGGACGGGCATCGGTAAAGCCCGCCGTCAGCGCGGCGCGGGCGTTGGTAGCCTTGGATTTCTCCAGGTAATAATCATAGTTACCCGAATAGGAGGTCAGGCGGCCGCTGTGCACGTGCAGCACCGTCTCGGCCAGCGAGCGGATGAAGTGCACGTCGTGGGAAATGAAAACCAGTGTGCCGGTGAAGCCCTTGAGCGCACCGATCATCGCGTCGATCGAGGCGATGTCCAAGTGCGTCGTCGGCTCGTCCATGAGCAGCAAATTCGGCGGATCGACCAGCAAGCGGGCCAGATTGAGGCGGGATTTTTCACCGCCCGAGAGCACGCCGACTTTCTTATGCACGTCGTCCTTGCGGAAGAGAAAGCTGCCAAGGATGGCGCGGGCTTGCTGCTCGGTGAGCTGGTTCTCGTTCGTGCGCAGCTCCATCATCATCTCGAAGACGCTGGCGTCTTCTCGCAACGTGTCGGTGCGTTGCTGGGCGAAGTAACCCGCGGTGACGTTGGTGCCGAGTTCGCGCTCGCCGCCCTGAAAGGCGAGGTTGCCGGCTAGTATTTTAAGGAGGGTGGATTTACCCGCACCGTTCGGGCCGACGAGCACTATGCGCTGGCCGCGCTCGGCGATGAAGTTGAGATCCGAATACACCACGTGCTGGCCGTAAGCCTGGCGAACGTGTTTGAGCTCGATGACTTTTAAACCGGAGCGCACGGGCTGGGGAAATTTGAAGTTGATGCGCTTCAGCTCCTCGGTGGGTTCCTCGACCGCGGCGTCCTTGAGTCGCTCGATCTGCTTCTCCTTCGACTTGGCGCGCGAAGCCATCGAGGCCTTGGCGCCGAAGCGGTCCACGAACACCTGCAAGTGCGCGATCTCGCGCTGCTGGTTCTTAAACTGCGCGAGCTGCTGCTCCTTACGGGCCTCCTTTTCCGTCAGGAAATTATCATAGTTGCCGTGGTAGTAATGGAGCGTGCCGGCGCGCAGCTCGAGCATGCCGGTGCAGAGCGCATTCAGGAAGGCACGGTCGTGGGAGATCACCACGAGTCCGCCCGGATAGCGCGTGAGATAGTCCTGAAACCAGAGCAGGGCCTCCAGATCGAGATGGTTCGTCGGCTCGTCGAGCAACAGCAGCGCCGGCTCGGCGACGAGCAGGCGGGCGAGATGGGCGCGCATCACCCAGCCGCCGGAAAAGGTCTTGGCCTGTTTGTCGGCATCGCCTTCTTTGAAGCCGAGACCGGCCAGAATGATGCGGGCGCGGGGCTCAAGGGTGTAGTCGATGTCGTAGTTGTCCTCGGTCGGCTCGAGGGCCTTGCCGGAGGTGGCGATGGTGAGGATGGTCTCGTCGCCGGCCGGGGCTGATTCCTGCGGCAGGTAGCCGAAATCGGCGCCTCGCTCCCACTCGATCGTTCCCGTGTCGGGCCGTTCCTCGCCGAGGATGAGCCCAAAAAGGGTGGATTTGCCTGCGCCGTTAGGGCCGACGAGGCCGAGCCGGTCGGTGCGCGCGACAAACAATGATACCTCGGAAAACAGCTCGCGGGTGCCGTAGGACTTGGAAACGTCTGCGATGGTCAGCATGTGAAACCGAGCAAAAGATGCATTGTAGCGGCTCGGCGCAACAAAAAGCCCTCGCAAGCGGCCGGAGCTCATTTCCCGCCACCCGAGGATTTTTTGTGGCATCGCCCACGCTTCCGCCCCTCACTGGCGGTTTTTCACAAAACCCACCACGACCATGGCCCACAAAGTCAAAGCCGCCAAACGCCAGACCCTCCTCACCGAGCTCATCAACGCCAAGCTCGCCGCCAAAAAGGGCCCGATCTCGCAGTTCCTTGCCCACCACTACCGTCATTTCAACGCCGCCGCGCTGATCGACTCCGCCAAGGGCTACGAGGCCCACCTCAAGGCGGGGGGCAAGATGCTCGTCACCCTCGCCGGCGCCATGTCCACCGCCGAGCTCGGCCTCTCCCTCGCCGAAATGATCCGTCAGGACAAGGTCCACGCCATCGTCTGCACCGGCGCCAACCTCGAAGAGGACATTTTTAATCTTGTCGCCCACGACTACTACGAGCGCGTCCCCGGCTACCGCGATCTCACCGCCGCCGACGAGCAGGCCCTGCTCGACCGCCATATGAACCGTGTCACCGACACGTGTATCCCCGAAGGCGAGGCCATGCGTCGCATCGAGTCCGCCGTCGCCGAGGAGTGGCTCGCCGCCGACAAGGCCGGCACACCGTTTTTCCCGCACGAGTTCATGTATAAGGTCCTCCGCACCGGCAAACTGAAGGCGAGCTACATGATCGACCCGAAGAACTCTTGGATGCTCGCAGCCTGCGAGAAGAACCTCCCCATCATCGTCCCCGGCTGGGAAGACTCCACGCTAGGCAACATGTATGCCGGCCGCGTCATCACCGGCGAGATCAAGAACGTCCACACCGTGCGCACCGGCATCGAATACATGGCCGTGCTGGCCGAGTGGTATACGAAGACCGCCAAGCTGCTCAAAAACGGCGAAGGCTCCATCGGCTTTTTCCAGATCGGCGGCGGTATCGCAGGTGATTTCCCGATCTGCGTCGTGCCCATGCTGCACCAGGATCTCGACCGTCCCGAGGTGCCACTCTGGGGTTATTTTTCCCAAATCAGTGACTCGACCACCAGCTACGGCAGTTACTCCGGCGCGGTGCCGAACGAGAAGATCACCTGGGGCAAGCTCGGGCAGAAAACCCCGAAGTTCATCGTCGAGTCCGATGCCACGATCGTCGCCCCGTTGATTTTCGCCTGGGTCCTCGGCCAGTAAATCGCTATTTTCCGACTGTTTCACTCCGTCACTCAGCCGCACCCTTACCGGTGCGGCTTTTTTATGAACTACGTGCGGCAAATTCAGTAAAAGGGAATGAGTGGGTTTCTGACCTAGAAACCTTAGACGCGAAAACCTCACCTGAGGATTTAGGATCGAAAAAAGGAACGCTACGAACTTTGAAGGCTGATTTTACGAGCCGAGCCTCACTCGTAATGCGCGGCACGGCCAAAGTAATTGAGCGTAAACATCTCTTTCCAGACGCGGTAGCGGCCTTCGTGGCTGATACGACCATGCTCTTCGTGATCCGATCGCGGCAGCAGAAAGCCGAGCTCGGTGTTGATGCGCTCGAGTTCGCTTTGTTGCGCGTTCAAATCGTCGAGAGGTTCGTTGGTCCACGCGATGGGCGTCCAAGCGGCCGTGAGGCGGGCACGGTGACGCTTTAACAGGCCGAAGAAGGCCCGAACACAGGGGAGGCGGTCCAGATGCCAGTTCTCCGGGTAAAATCCGGCAAAAGGCAGGTAATGGTTATCGGTCACGATGCGGTCGCCGGTGGTGGTGAGGGTGGCGAGCTGCAAACAGACCGTCACGGTGCCCATGGGTTGAGGCACAAAGGTGACCTGCAGGCGGGTGGTATTATCCGAAGTTTGAAAAGTTGAAACCCGGAGATAGATACCGGTGGCCACTTCAGCGCGTAACGACTGCACCTGCTTAAAACCAGCTGCGCGGATCTGATCCCGAAGCTTCAGAAATCGGGCCTGCACCGGCCATTCGTCGCCGCCACGACTCACCGTGAAGCGCGGAAAAAGCGGGAGCGGGCTTACGCTCATGGCGTGGATGGCGAGCCAGTGGTAGATGCTTTCAAGGATAAACCAGCCGATGAAAAACACCGCGAAAAGCACGGCATAGGGTCGTTCCGTCCACTCAAAATGCAGACTGAGTTGCGCACCGCCGCCGGCCAGTATGCCCCAACGCAGCCAGCGATTCACAATTGCCAGCACTGGCGATGCGAGTTGCTGGTTCCAACGCATCAGGAGCAAAGAAACAACCATGGCTGGAATCAATACCAGCATAGGAATCAACTCCTCCGGAGCATAACCAGCCAAAGGTTCGACTGCAGATAAAATCATGGCGGGCATGTAAGGTCGAACGGTCAGGCTGAGAGGAAATATGAAGTCCGCAAAGCAATCCGCGACCCGCTAGCCGGACAAGGCTGATACGCTGACTTAGGTCGGGTGCTTTTGCATCCGTTGGACTATGGATCAATTGATGCGCACAGGCATCACGACGCAGACAAAGTTTTCCAGCGTTTTGATAACACCGGGACTCACTTCATCTTTCAGCTCGAAGTAAATCTCGTCCTTGGTGAGGGCGCGGAGCGGATCGACTAAAAACTGGGGATTAAAAGCCACCTGAAGATCGGGACCACTGTAAGCGATGGCCATGCTCTCGTGAGCCTCGCCGAAATCAGGACTGGAGGCGCTGATCTCCAGTAGATTGTTTGAAACCTTGAGTTTGACCGAATTGCTCTTGTCCGAGCACACCAACGCGGCGCGGTGAACGCATTCGTTAAATAACTCGCGCTCCAATTTGATACGCTGATGCGTCTCTTTGGGAATGACCTGTTGATAATTTGGGTAATTGCCCTCGACCACCTTGCTGTAGAGATAAATCGAATCAACCAGACCGGTGTCCGGATTGTCGGCATTGATTTGAAAGGCGGCGCGGCGATCGTTGAAGGAAATTTTGAGTTTTTCGCCCTTATCAAGCATGCGCAGCAGCTCGGAAACAGTTTTGGCGGGAAGAATGATACTGCCTGCTTTCTCAGCGGGAACCTCTAGCTCCTTGGCAATGAGGGCTAGGCGGCGGCCATCGGTGGCTACGAGTGAAAGTTTGCCGTCGCGGAAATTAAAATAAACACCGTTCAAAATATAACGTGTTTCGTCGCTGGACTGAGCATACGCGACGCTGCGCAACATTGAGATGAGCTCAGCCTGTTCGAGAGAAAAGATCTTGTCGTCGCTAAAATCGGGAAGCGGAGGAAATTCTTCCTTACCGATGCCCATGATGCGGAAAACGGAACCACCCGAGTTAAGCTTAACCTGATGATTAGGCGCGGAGTCAAAAGAGACATCAATCTGGGGAAGTTCACGCACAATGCCGGCGAGCCGCTTAACCGGCAGGGTGACTGCGCCAGTTTCCTTCACTTCAGCCTTAACCTTAACACGGATGCCAAGATCGAGATTCGTGGTTGTGAGGGTGATGCCGTCTTTTTCAGCTTCGATGAGCACATTGCTAAGGATGGGCATCGTGGCTTTGGAGCCGACGACGTTTAGCACCTGAGCCAGGCCGTTGCTGAAGTGGTCGCGGTTGATCTTGAATTTCATGAGGGAGACGAAAGGCGTTCTGAGGGAGAAAAACGAGTTTTGAACAAAGGTGAATTAAAACCTAACTTAAATATATAAAACAGCCTTAATCTTAAAGGTGGTTGATAAGTCCAACAACCGACGATTTCTCCTCTGAAAACAATAACCTAAAACTAGCCGAATAAAAAAAGCTATTTGGCTGGTAAGACATCGGTTGTTCGCAGCGGGAAAGTTATTGGATCTTATGCGCAGGCTTACTCACGTAACGATTCACCGCTTAAATCGGTGGATTTGAATCCGGTGATTTACCGGTGACTTTAATGGATAACGGCTGCCGAAAATGGCTAATCAAGCCGTAGAAAATATAACCGAGACAACAGGCCAGCATGCCATACTCTTTGAAACGAACCACGGAGGCGCCAACCACCACCATGATAATCCAATTGGTGAGTTTGGTTCGGGTGCGTAAATCGATCGTTTTACCACTTGGATAGCGCACAGTGCTCACCATTAGAATCGCGATCAGCAATAACAGCGGAGGCAACGCCAGGGCCCAGCGGTGAAGCTCTTTATCGTGCTCTGCAAGATTGAGGAGAAACAAAACCAAGGCTGCTACGGTGCCAGCGGCGGCGGGCACAGGTAAACCTATGAAATCCTTGTTGGTTTTGAAACCGGGTTTTTGCAGCAAAGGATGAGTGATGACATTGAATCGAGCCAGACGCACGGCGGCTGCCAGTAGATAGACAAAACCCAGCAAGCCACCCAATCCGAGTAATTCTGGCTCACCTTGAGTCGGGGAAAGGATCAAAAAATACACCAACAAAGCCGGCGCCAGCCCGAAAGATACGATATCGGCTATGGAATCGAACTCCGCACCAAAAAGAGACTCGCGGCCTCCCATCCGGGCGAGACGGCCATCGAGGGCATCAAAGCCCATAGCCAGAAAGATATAAGAAACCGCCCATTTGAAATCTGAAATGGCAGCTGTCGAAAGCCCCTCTTGGCCACGCATCGCGTAGTTTGCTTCGATGCAGCGCAAACAGGCGGAGAAACCACAGAACAGATTTCCTGCGGTCATTAAGTTGGGTAGAAAATAGATCCGGCTGGCTTGATGAGCGTCAAGCGGCGGCTCGTAGTCTTCATCAAGCTGCGGCATACTAGAAGGCTTTGGCATGGAAAAAGGTTGAATAAATAGAAGGTTTAAAAAATCAGAACGTTCTTACTTGGTGAGCGATTCGAGGTATTTCCAAAACTTTGAATGCTGTTCCACGAGTTGGCTTTCCGAAACCGGAAGACGGTTACGAAGCAGAAAGTCCTCCAATGAGTTATGATGCAGGATATAAAGCACATGCAGGGTTTCTTCACCCACGATTTCGAAGTAATAACGCAGCTCGTCGCCACGCAGGCGATAGAGCGTCTGACCCGCTCGCACGAATTTTCCCAGCGGTTCGCGCGGATGCGCTAGGGATTCGGGCTTGAGCGTGCTGATAGGCTCTATCGCGTTAAGTTGGACTAACGGATGCAGTTTTTTGAGTTCACCCAAGGCTTGAGCGGAGAAAGTGACCTGAAACATGAGGGCGGAGCGTGGGAGACGACAGGGTATGCAGCAAGCCCCGCGTGGAACCGAGTGTTAAGTAACGGGCTGCAAGGCTTTCACGTTGCCGCGAACGTTCAGGTGGCCAAGTTCACGGCGCGTTCGCATGCGGTCCAATTTCGGCATTTTCCTAGGTTTACTCTTGTTTGGAGCGGCCTCGCGGGCCGACGACACGGTCACCCTGGACATTCCAGTGTTGGTGGCTGGCTATGGCGCAGAGTTTTTTGAAGAGACGGCGAGGGAGTTTTCCCTCCTGCGTCAGGATGTGAGGGTTCATCTTTATGGTGATCCGCGGATCAACGACAAAGTGCGCACGCGCGTCATGGCTGGCGACTGGCCTGATGCGACTGATGCCGTGTTGTTATATCCGCGATTGATAGAAGCCGGACGGATTCTCGATCTCGCGCCTTACCTTGACGGTCCGAATTGGGAGGGCGATGGCCGCTGGCGTGACACCTTTCGACCGGGCGTGCTGGACCGGTGGGCGCAGCCGGTAAACACGGCGCTTCATCCGTCAACCACCGAGGCTTCAGTCGAAAAAAACGCTGTATACGGCCTGCCTTTTGCCCACGCCATCTGGACGATTTTTTACGATAAAACAGTGTTTCGGCGTCACGGCTGGAAACCACCGCAAACCTGGGGCGAGTTTTTTACGCTCTGTGATACGATGGATCGTGCCGGGATCGTGCCTCTTTCTTTGCCCGGTGTTACGATGCGCTATGGCGACGCGATATTACGCGCCGCGCATTATAATCTAGTCGGGCCGGAAGGCTATACCGCCTATCAAAATCTCGCTCCCGGTGCGCGCACGGATCCGCGCTTTGTCCGCGCGGCCGAGGTGCTGCGTCGCATCGCCACACGGCATTTGGTGCGCGGCTGGCAGGGCATGACACACACCGCTGCGCAACAGGCCTTTCTTGACGGGCGTTGCGCGATGACTCTTTCCGCTTCGTGGTTCGCCAATGAAATGCGCGGACGCTTGCCCGCGGATTTCGAGCTCGGAGCAATGAATCTTCCGGTGTTTCCGGACGGGGTCACTCCGGCGGATACGGTGCAAGCCCAGAGCGGCTACTATTTCGTTTTTCGAAACGAGGACACGAAGCGGCAGCAGGCCGCGGTGGATTTTTTCCGCTTTCTCACCTCCCGCGAAAGGGTGAAACGCTTTGCGCACATGGCGGATGCTCCAGTGGCCTTGCGCGCGGCGGGTGCAGGAGATTATTCACCGCGCATGATGGATACGGCGGCGCTGCTTGAGCGCAGTTCGGGTGCCTTCGACGCCGCGCCCGCTCGGACGTCTGCCGCCCAGGCAACGCTGGCGCAGGCTTTGACCAACGCCCGATATGAACTGATGACCGGCCGGATCACGGCAGAGGAATTCGGGGCGCGTTTGGAGACGGCCGCCACCACCGAGCGCATCCGGCTGTCGCAGCCTGGATACGTGGAAAACCGTCACATGGCTAAGGCTCTTTTGCTGATGTCTCTCGTTGCCGGGCTGTTCGTCTGGATGATCTGGTCGCGGCAAAAAAACAATTTGAACGGTGAACGGACCGACGGGCGTGAGCCGGAACATCTTGGGCAATCGACCAATCGTTTTGCTCTGGGGTTTGTAGGACCAGCTCTTGGACTTTATGCGGCGTTTGTAGTGTTGCCGGGTCTGGCCGCCTTTGGTTGGGCGCTGACGAGGTGGGATGGTTTTGGAGAAAAGACGTGGGCGGGCCTGGGTAACTTTCGCTGGTTACTGTGGGAGAGTGACGTGTTTTGGACCGCCTTGGGTAACAATCTGTTCTTGATGCTGGTGCCGCCGCTTGTGGTGGTGCCGGTTGCCTTGGGCATGGCGGCTTATATCCAGCGTGGCGGTCGTGGCGCGGGTTTATTCAGGGTCGTTTTGTTGTTTCCAAATCTGCTTGGCGGAATCGCGGCGGCTTTGATCTGGTTGGCGGCTTATGAGCCCGCGAGCGGTTTTGTGAACGCTGCGCTTACCGGGTTCGGAGATTGCATGGGGCGGCTTGGTGGGCCCGATCAAATCGCCGCTTGGTTAAAGGGGTTTTCAGGACACGCATGGTTGGCGCAGGAGCATCTGTATTGGTCAATCGTGGGCTTCCCCCGATAAAACGGACACTAGTTGGGCTAGATTTTACTTTTGTTAGTTGAGGTTGGATTCGTAGTCGAGGGGGCTTTTAAAGCCGAGGGACGAGTGAAGGCGTATTCGGTTATAGAAGCTCTCGATGTAGTCGAAGATGGCGGTGGTGGCTTCGCTGCGGGTGGCGAAGCGGCGGCGGTAGATCAGCTCATGTTTGAGCGTGCTCCAGAACGACTCCATTGTAGCGTTGTCGTAACAGTTACCCCGGCGGCTCATGGAGGCGATGCAACCGTGGCCGGACAAGGTGGAGCGATAGGCTGCGCTGGCATACTGACAGCCACGATCCGAGTGATGAAGCAGGCCTGCGCCCGGCCGGCGTTTTCGCAAGGCCATGTGCAGGGCGGCCAGCGGGAGCGCTGTCTCCAGGCTCGATCCCATGGCCCAGCCGATCAATCGGCGGCTATAAAGGTCGAGCACTCCGGCCAAGTATAACCAGCCTTCGCCGGTTTCGACATAGGTGATATCGGTGACCCACACTTCGTCGGGCTTGGTGGGGACGCTTGCCTTTGGCAGCAGGTTTGGGGCGATATGCTCGTTGTGCGCGCTGTCGGTGGTTCGAACCCGATACCGGCGGGCCTGTCGACCGTGCAGTCCGGCTTCTTTCATCAAGCGGGCCACGCGGTTGCGGCCTACCGCTTCGCCTTGCTTGTGCAGGGCCACCGTCACCCGCGGACTCCCATATGTGCCACGGGAGGCCGCGTGCACGCTGGCAATCTTTGCCCTGATCGCTTTGGTTTTAAGTGCACGAGCCGAGGCCCGCGCGCTTTGCCATTGGTAGTAACCACTGCGCGAGACTTCCAGCACCTCGCACATCGTTTTGGTCGGATGTTCGTGGCTCATCGCTTTAATCCGGGCATACCGCTGTGCGATGGTTCGGAGAGGATGCCCGCAGCTTTTTTTAGGATGTCCCTCTGCTCGGTGATCCTCGCCAGCTCTTGCCGCAGTCGTTCGTTCTCGGCCTGCAACACCTCCTTGCTATCGGACGGGGCAGCCAGCCCGGCGGCCCGGGCTGGCTGCCCCGTCCGATTCCAGTCGTAGAGCTGAAACACACTGATTCCCAGCTCCCGGGCAGTCAGCTCCGCTGACCTCCCGCTTTGCTTCCACATGCGCACTGCTTGCTGACGAAACGCTTCGTCGTGCCTTGGTGGCTTCATTCCTGTCTGCTTTTGTTCTTTCATCGTTGAGTCTTTCTTTAGTGGCTCAACTCGTGTCCGTCGATTCGGGGCAACCTCATCGTGCCAATTTACCTCTGGATGGCGTGTGGTTTTAACCTGGTATTGTATCTGGCGGCGATGCAGGGCGTGCCGATCGAGCTCTACGAGGCAGCGGAACTGGACGGCGCTTCTAAAACACGGCAGTTTTTTACTATTACGCTGCCCCTTATACGTGAAGTGCTGGTGATATCGGCGGTATTTTTGGTGGTGGGCGGGCTCAACGCGTTCGAGTTGGTATGGTTGCTTACTGCGCAGGATCCGGCGGCTGGGGTGCACACTTTGGGCACTTTTATGGTGGGAACCCTTTTCACCGAGTTTCAAGTCGGGCGGGCGGCGGCGATCGCGGTGTTGTTGTTCGGTCTGGTTTTGACCGCGAGCCTTGCGGTCCTGCGGGCGACCCGTCGGGAGGTGGTCGAGACATGAAAACACGTGGACGTTTTACTATTTCCAGCGGGCTGATGGGGGCGGCTTTATGCGGCTACTTGGTGTGGGTTTTGTTTCCCATGGTTTGGGTGGCATATTCATCTTTTAAGGCCGATGCGGCCATTCGCACCGAGCCGCTTTCCCCGCCGCGTTGGGCAGAAATCGATGGAGCGGGTTATGTCCGTGCCTGGCACGAGGCGCGTTTTGGCGACTATGTTTTGAATTCCGTTTTGGTCACCGGGATTTCGGTGGCGCTCATCCTTGTGTTGGGCTCGATGGCTGCTTATGCGCTTTCAAGGTTTCATCACCGGCTCGGCCGGCTGGTTTACACACTTTTTCTGGCCGGTCTTACCATGCCCGCACAGCTGGCAATGGTGCCGCTTTTTTTTGAGTTACGTGCTCTAGGTTTGCTCGATTCCCGTCCCGGGTTGATTCTGGTTTATTCTGCCAACGGGTTGCCTTTCGCTGTGTTTATTCTCGCGGGTTTTTTCCGCAGTTTACCGAGAAGTCTCTATGAGGCGGCTATTATCGACGGTTGTTCCGAGGCAGGCGCGTTTTGGCGGGTAATGCTGCCATTGGCGCGACCGGGACTCATCACGGTTGCGATCTTTCAATTCATCGGGATTTGGAAAGAGTATTTCTTTGCTTTCATGATTGTGGGCGGTGGCGATGGCGGTGCCCGCACCTTGCCTCTCGGTTTGGCAAATCTTGCGATTACGGCCCAGTATCGTGGCGATTATGGAATGTTATTTGCGGGTCTGGTCATGGTCACGCTTCCCATTCTGGTGGTTTATCTGTTCCTGCAACGCCAGTTGGTAAGCGGCATAACTGCAGGTGCAGTGAAGGGTTGATGGGTTTTTAGCAACGTGACTTGGCAAGCGGGTTAAGTTTCGGCAGCTTCGCTGGCGTATGTCCGTGAATGAGATGTCGTTTGATGCTCCGCTGAGTGCGCATGAGCCGATGCTGCTCGCTTGGTTGCGGCAGGCTGTAGACGCCCATGCCATCGTTGCCCTGACAGATCCCGCGGGTGTCATCCGGCATGTGAACGACCGGCTTTGCGAAATATCCGGATATAAACGCGAAGAGTTAATCGGTCAGACGCATCGCATGCTCAACTCGGGTTATCATGACCGGGAGTTCTTCGAAAAAATGTGGGCCACCATAACCGGTGGAGACATATGGCAGGGCACGATCTGCAACCGCGCTAAGGACGGCAGTTTGTATTGGGTTGAATCGACCATCATGCCGTTGCTCGGTATGGCGGGACGTCCCTTGGGCTACCTAGCGCTGCGCACGGATGTAACCCAGCTTATAGACACCGAGCGTGAACTCGCGCTTAAGACGAAGGAAATGGAGCTGCTTTTCGATCATTCGCCGATCGGGTTGAGCTGGCGTGAAGTCGACGCCGAGGGACGGCCCGGATTTAATCATGTTAACCAGCGTTTCTGTGAATTGATAGGACTTAGCTCTGAAGAAGCGACCGATCTGACAAACGTTCAGCGAGTGACTCATCCCGATGACTGGGAAAAACAGCAGACGCTCACGCGTGAGTTGTATCAGGGAAAGCATGATACGTTTACACTTGAGAAACGTTACATACACCCCGGCGGCCGTTTCGTCTGGGGTGTGCTTACGGTGGTGGTGATTCGTGGCAAGGATGGGCGCGTGACCCACCATTTCGCGATGCTTGAGGATATCACCGCTCGACATGAAGCTGAGGAGGAGATGAGGCGCGCCGAGTCCCGCTGGCGCACTTACATTCAGACGGCGAGCGAGATTCTTTACGCGCTAACCCCGGAGGGTCGTATCAAGTTTGTTTCACAAGCCTGGACGACCAAGTTGGGTCATTCCGTGGATGAGGTCATAGGAATGTCCTTCAGGGATTTTGTGCATCCAGAGGATGTGGAGCGGTGGGACGTGTTTTTTCGCGGAACGCTTGCCAGCGGCGGGGACGGCCAAGGAATTGAATATCGGGTTCGTCATCTTGACGGTCGCTGGATTTGGCATGCCTCGACCGGGTCTGCCTACACGGATCGTGATAAACGGCGCGCTTATTTCGGAGTTGGTCGCGACATCACCATACGCCGCAAGGCTCAGCAGGAATTAAGCGCGGCTTTGGCACGCCTGGAAGAAATGGCCCGGATCATCGATCGTTCCCCTTCCGTTGTCGTGCTATGGCGTGCAGAGGGTGGTAGCTGGCCGGTGGAATTTGTGTCTGCTAGTGTGAGGCAGTTTGGTTATAACCCCGAAGATCTTACAGGGAGGAAGTTAAGTTTTCGCGATATGACGCATCCGGATGATCGGGAGCGCGTCGGTGCGGAGGTAGAGGCACACGCCGCGGCCGGTCATCAGGAATACAACCAGGAGTATCGCATTCAGTGTGCCGACGGCACGGTTCGCTGGGTGGATGACCATACCATCGTGCGGCTGGATGATGCCGGAAGAGTAACGCACCACGAAGGTCTGATCACTGATATTACAGAGCGAAAGGCTGCGGCGGATCGCGCGCGGATAGCTCAGGAGCGCGAGCTCGAACTAGCGAAGGACGTGCAGCAACATTTGCTACCCAGTCGTTTCCCGGACATGGCCAGAATCGAGCTGGAGGTGCTTTCGCAGCCATCTCTTCAGCTGGGCGGCGATTACTACGATGTCATGCGTGTCGATCATCGACATTACGGTTTCGTGATTGCCGATGTCTCTGGCAAAGGAGCCCCGGCAGCTCTCATGATGGCTGCTTGCCGAGCCAGTCTCCGGCTGTGCGCCATAGGGGAACTTTCACCTGCTGCGGTTCTTCACCGAGTCAACCGCGTGCTCCAGCCAGACATGCCGCCCGGGATGTATATCACGCTGTTTTATTGTATTTTGAATACGGATACACTGGCATTGAGATTTTGCCGTGCGGGGCACGAGGCCGGATTGTTGCTTCGCGCGGGGGGTGGATCGCCTGAATTGCTTGGCGACGGCGGCATGGCGCTCGGTATGGCGCCCCCCGATCTATTCGAGGCCACGTTGGACGAGGGAAGGATCGTGTTAGGTGCAGGCGACTTGCTGGCACTTTATACAGATGGTATCAACGAGGCCTGTAATGCATCGGGTGATGAATTCGGGCGCGATCGCCTGGAAGACAGTTTGCGGCGTCATCAAAAAGATTCGCTGGCCGAGATTTTACGCCGAGTGGATCGATACCTACGGCAGTTTTGCACGCTCGCTCCGCGACATGATGACCGTGCGCTCTTGCTGATTCGACCACGTTGATTTGGTGAATGCCGGGTTTGGTTGCGCCTTCGCCTGTAACAGGTGAGTTTTGTGGGATATGCCACGAACCACCGCATCTTTTCCGGTGCTCTACGAATCCCATTGTCACACCACCCTCTGCAAGCATGCGACCGGCGAGCCGGAGGAGTATTGTTCGCATGCCGTCCGTCGTGGATTAAAGGGAATCATTTTTACCTGCCACGCTCCCCTGCCCCATGGCTGGTCGGCGGATGTGCGCATGGCTGACGGAGAGTTTAATGATTATGTTAAAATGATTGGGCGGGCCAGGATCGCTTATGCAGGGCGACTCGACGTGCGATTGGGATTGGAAAGTGATTATGCACCCGGGTTGGAACCGTGGCTAAAAGAGCTTCATGCGCGGGAACCTCTGCACCACGTGCTGGGAAGTGTTCATTACCAGATGGATTTTTATCGGAAAAAATATTACAATGGAGATGCTTTTGAATATCAAAAGACTTACTATGAACATCTTGCGATGGCAGCTGAGTCCGGACTATTTGATACATTAAGTCATCCTGATTTAATTAAAAATGAAGCTCCTGCGCAGTGGCACTTTCCTCGTGTTCAGCCCTATATTGAGGCATCGCTGGATCGTATAGCCGCCACGGGGGTAGCCATGGAGGTCAATACCAGTGGAATGTTTAAGTCGATTCGTGAAATGAACCCGGGTAAGGCGCAATTGGCTTTGATGGCTAAAAGGGGTATTCCGGTGGTTTTGGGGTCTGATGCGCATCGCCCTAATCGGGTTGCCGATGGATTTGAGGCGGCGATGCTTTTATTGCATCAAGCGGGATACAATGAGGTGAACATTTTTCTCGATCGCCGTCGCCAGCCCATATCTCTACAAGTCGCATTGAAGAGTCTCCGCTGATGGTGTCTGGACAGCATGAATTTTTGTTTTTCGCGCTTCGCTCCCCTACCCCATCCTAATGTATTGTTTCTTTGATTCTCCACCATGACTGAGCAGAAACCTATAACTGAGCCAACCGATACAATTGTGGCTTTGGCCACAGCTCCAGGGACTGCCGCTCTGGCTTTGATTCGGGCAAGCGGTGGTGCATGTCGTGCTCTGGCTGCCGAGGTGTTTGATATAGAGATAGGCTCACTTCAGGAGCGGCGTTATCGACACTCGAACTACTCTGCCCTAGACCGACAGATTTTGGATGACGTGGTGTGGTGTTTTAGTAGCGGACCACGGACCTTCACTGGAGAAGACACTTTGGAACTATCTACCCATGGTAATCCTCTGATAGTTCAGCGTATTTTAGCGGACATGTTAATCCGTGGCTGCAGGTCAGCGGAACCGGGTGAGTTTACGCGTAGAGCATTTTTAAATGGACGCATGGATCTGACTCAAGCTGAAGCTGTTATGGACTTGATTCACGCACAAAGTGAGCGGGCATTGCATGCGGCACGCCGGCAATTAGAGGGTAGCCTTGGGCTGCATTTAGAAGGGTTGATCGCCGACCTTTTGGGTGTCTTGGCTCGAATCGAAGTTTACATTGATTTCCCTGACGAAGATTTACCACCCGAGGATAGGGCATTGGTTTTAGCTACTCTGGTGGATGTTCTACGTGGAACAGAGCGGCTATTGGCTACGCATCGCTATGGAGACATGTTGAGGGATGGATTTAAAACAGTGCTGTTGGGTGTCCCTAATGTAGGTAAAAGCAGTCTATTAAATGCCATGGTTGGCCGAGATCGTGCGATCGTGAGCCCTGAACCAGGAACAACTAGGGATTTTATTGAGGAACGCGTTCACCTTGGGCCTCATTTGTTGAGGTTGATTGATACGGCAGGCCTCAATCCAACCCCCGGGATCATAGAGCGTTTGGGTATGGATAAGACCATAGCTCGACTGCCTGAGGCTGATATTATTCTTTGGATAACCGATGGGACAATGCCCCCACCAAAGCCGCCTTCCGAGCTTTTGCCTTATATGAATACCGGCCGGATTTTATTGGTGCGGAACAAGGCGGATTTAGCGATGGATAATCCGGCGACTGGAAATTCGAAGGAGAAGCGTGATTTAAATACCGCAGATCCGACGCTTTCGGTTTATGTAGTTTCCGCGCTTACTGGCATGGGATTGGTTGATTTACAGGCGGCGATTATTGCTCGGGCGGATACTCTTGGGGCTGCGTTTCCAGGAGACGATCTTATAGCGATAAATTCACGTCATGCGGATGCGTTGAGCAGAGCAAAGTCTGGATTGTTGGCTGCACAGGCTGGACTATTAGCCGAGCGATCTGCTCCGAGCGAATTAGTCTCGAGCGATGTGCGCATGGCTTTGGATGCGTTGGGTGAAGTTTCTGGCCGCATAGATAACGAACGTATGTTGGATGCGCTTTTTTCCACGTTTTGCATTGGTAAATAACTGATTTCGGGGCGCCTACCTAGATTGCATCGGGGATTCGTATCTTATTTCATCCTACCCCACCCCTCTATTGCTGGTAGTTATTGGCTTCCGGCTCGGTTAATTTCGCTCATCTTGATTTTTTGCAGCCTCGCAAGCCGCTAAATATCCATGTCGTATGAGCTGAATTGCATGTCAACCGACACTAAAAATTATGATGTGATCGTTTGTGGAGCTGGTCACGCAGGGTGCGAGGCAGCCTTGGCGGCCGCGCGTATGGGTGCGCGCACACTACTTTTGAGCGGTAATCTTGATACGGTTGCCCAGATGAGCTGTAACCCGGCTATCGGTGGCCAAGCCAAGGGGCAGATTGTGAGAGAAATCGATGCCCTTGGCGGGGAAATGGCGATTAATACAGACCTCACCGGCATACAGTTTCGGTTGCTGAATGAATCCAAGGGCCCGGCAGTTCAATCCCCGCGCGCTCAATGTGACAAAAAAGCTTACCAGTTTAGGCTGAAACACACCCTTGAGTTACAGGTTAACCTTAAATTATTCCAAGCTACGGTTACGGGTTTGATATTCGATAGCGGCCCCGGCGGGGTGCGAAAGGTCACTGGTGTTAGAACTAATCTGGATTTGGAGTTTTATGGTCACACGATTGTTGTCACAACGGGGACTTTTTTACGTGGATTGATGCATATCGGGCAGAATAAAAACGAAGGAGGTCGCTTGGGTGATTTCAGTGCTAAGACGCTTTCCGCCAGTTTTCTTGAGGCGGGAATAGAACTGCAACGACTCAAAACAGGAACTCCGCCACGCATATCCGGCCGATCAATTGACTTTTCACAGATGGAGATCCAGCGAGGCGACACTAGTCCGACCTTCTTCGCCTTTCATGATACGCGTGATTCAGAGCCTTTGTTCCACGTGGAACATGGGTCTCCGTGTGGCGAACAGCGTTTGGGTTGGACGCCGGGTAGTGATCAGGTTCCATGTTGGTTAACGCATACTACGGAACGAACCGCCCAATTGGTTAGGGATAATCTGCATTTATCTGCGATGTATTCCGGTGAAATCGAGGGAGTGGGGCCCCGATATTGTCCTTCGATTGAGGATAAGTTTGTTCGGTTCGCGGATAAACCGCGGCACATTCTGTATCTTGAGCCAGAGGGTCGTGCGACCAACGAATATTATATCAATGGGCTATCCACTTCACTGCCGTTTCCGGTTCAAGTTGAAATGGTGCGGAGTATTCCAGGATTAGAGAAAGCAGAACTGGTTAGGCCGGCATATGCCGTTGAATACGACTTTGCTCCGCCGACCCAGTTATTGGCGTCTTTGGAGTCTAAGTTGGTAGAAAACCTCTTTTTTGCGGGACAGATTAATGGCACATCTGGTTATGAGGAGGCCGCCTGTCAGGGGTTGGTCGCAGGGGTGAATGCTACTCGTAAGGCTAGAGGAGAGGCTCCGCTGATCATCGGGCGAAATGAAGGATACACCGGGGTTTTGATAGATGATCTGGTTACAAAGGGAACGACAGAGCCATATCGTATGTTTACCAGTCGAGCCGAACATCGACTGTTGTTTAATCATGGAAGTGCCGAGCTCCGCCTAGAGCATCTAGCAAGGCAATTTGGGCTTTTATCCCGTGGTCGATTGGCGCGTATTTTTGCCAAACGTCAGCGTATCGAAAATAGTATAGGCTTCTTGGAATCTAATAGACCTCGGGTTGGCAGTGGAGTGGGGCAGGGGACTTGGGGAGATTTGTTACGCCGGCAACAGTGCTCAATTGCTGCGGTCAGTAGCTCCGAAGAGATTTTACCTAGCGAGCTTTCATCATTATCCATCGCCGAGCGTGATGAGGTGCTTTATCGCGTCACTTATGCGGGTTATCTCGCACGTGAGCTAAGACATGTCGCGCGTCTTCAAGAAATAGAAAAGGTTAAGATTTCAGCCGACTTTGATTTCAGTTTGGTTAAAGGTTTGCGCGCAGAAAGTATGGCGAAGTTGAAATCGGTGCGCCCCTTGAGCCTAGGCCAAGCCAGTAGAATAAGTGGGGTAAATCCGGCTGACATTAGTATCTTACTGATTTACATAGAGACTCGCCGTAAGAAGGGTCGATAAGCCCTTAAGTTATTAAGGATCTTTTATTTTTCGTGTGGAAAATCCTGCTCCATAAGGGAGATTGGGTAGGCATATCAGGCAAGCCAGCCATTCAGTATGCAAAACATCCCAAGTTTTTATGAAAAACCGTCTGTGCTGGTTGTAACAATTGTGAAACGCTCTGTATTTCCTCTAGGCGCGGACAGGAGGTATGGTTACTTAATTTGCTGAGTTTGCTTTTCGGCAGCTCGCTTACTGTCATATACTCGATTATACTTTCTGTCCTTTATGTCGGATAAAACCATTCCATCCGCAAAAAAAATTCTGGTCGTCGATGACGAAACAGATGTCACTGACTTGTTGGTTTATACACTTAAGGCCAAGGGGTTTACGGTTGAAGCTGTTAATGATCCCAGTCGTAGCATAGGGATAGCGAGAACTTTTTTACCTGATTTAGTGATACTCGATGTAATGATGCCAGATTTGAATGGGATTCAGATCTGTCGTATGTTGCGTGCAGATGCTAAGTTAAAAAAAGTGCCGGTTATATTTCTTACCGCCAAGGCAGAGGAATCAGATCGTATACAGGGACTTGAAGTCGGTGCGGACGACTATATCTGTAAACCATTCAGCACAAAGGAATTAGTTTTGAGAGTGCAGACTATTCTGCGTCGTTTGAATGAGGGTCTGGTTGAGGTTCCCCGTTTAATTACCGCCGGGCAGATCGTTTTGGATGGTGAAAGACACATCGTTTCTGTCGCTGGTGAGGTGGTGGATCTAACCGCGACCGAATTTAAGTTACTGCGTTTACTGATGGAACGGCGCGGAAGGGTCCAGACCAGAGAGCACCTCTTGATTAATGTTTGGAACTACGAAACAGAAATTGAGACACGCACGGTCGATACCCATGTGCGTCGGTTGCGAGAGAAGCTCGCCGGCGAAGCCGACTGGATCGAGACAATCAGGGGCGTGGGTTATCGATTCGCCGAGCGTCGTGCCTCTGATATCGCAGACACGTGATGGTAATCCTTGCGTAGTGGGCTGGAAGGGCACGGATTTTGCATCCTCAACCAATCCACAATGATCGCGGTGAGGTGATGATTCCGTGTTCACCAGGGAGTCTTCAGACAACCATTGATTAAAGTATTTTAAACGTAACCGAATAACCGTTCATGACCACTGACGTCATATTTTTGGTCGTAGTTATTTTGGGTGCCATTTTGCTCTTCCTCATCCTGCGGCTACGCGGGCATTACCACGCGGTGCGGGCGCTCAGGGATGCGCTTAACGTCCGGCAGTCGCTATTAAGAGAGAATTTACCAGGCACGCTCGGTCCTGATTGGGATGAGTTATGCACGGCTGGAACACGTTTGATCGAAGAAGTGAACCGCTTGGATCAACAGCACACCGGACAGCTCGCCCAGCTTGAGGCTACATTGGGTTCACTTCAGGAGGCCGTTTTGATAGTAGACTCGAATAACTATGTGCTTTTAGCGAACAAGGCGCTACAAGCCATTTTTCCTAAGGCGCGAAATATTCTCGGAGAGCGACTTGAGCTTACGTTACACAGCGACGAGTTCCTTCGTCTCGTTGAAATCGTGCGCCAAGGGCGGATTCAGCCGCGGCAGGAAATCGAGTTTGTTGATGCTTCGGGATCCATCTGGGTGGAGGTTACAGGCTCGATTATTTCACCGCTGAACGGCCGCAAGGCACCGAGCTTACTTTTCGTGCTGCATGACATTACGCGGCAGAAAAGACTCGAAAATGTGCGCAAGGAATTCGTGGCAAATGTATCACACGAATTGCGCACTCCGCTCGCCGTGATCAAGGGTTACGTGGAGACTTTGGTTGACGGACAAGACAGCGTGTCGCCATCAGACCGGGATAAATTTCTAAAAACCATCCAGCGGCATACCGAGCGGCTGAATTCCTTATTGGAGGATTTACTAACATTGTCGCGACTGGAGTCCGCGCAGACAGGGTTAACCCGTGAAAAATGCGATTTACCCACTTGGCTGGCCGCCGTTATGGAGGATCTTCACGCCCGTCCAACGGCGGTAGGTCATCGCTTCAGCTTGAGCATCGACACGGCAGTCGGAACGGTTTTTGCGGATCCACTGAAACTTGGCCAGGTTTTCGAAAATCTCGTGGGAAATGCCCTGAAATATACTCCGCGCGGTTCGATCATAGATATGACCGTTCGTATTCATCCTGTTGATACGGTTGAAATATGCGTTCGCGACAACGGCCCCGGTATCCCGACTGAGGATTTGCCTCATATTTTCGAACGTTTTTACCGGGTCGACAAAGGCCGGTCCCGGGAGAAAGGAGGCACCGGACTAGGGTTGAGCATCGTAAAGCATATAGTGCAACTCCACGGTGGACGGGTTTGGGCGGAGAGCAGGGTAGGGGAGGGAACAGCCTTTTTCTTTACCCTGCCAGTCCGTTTGAACTGATAATAAGCGGGATGATCTCTGGGATCTGGAATTCGACGTTGAGCGCCGACAGCTGGACAGCAGAAGCTCTTCTTTTACAAAAAACGAATTCACTTACAGTTTTAAATACATGCCCATCGATGTCTATAATGCCATTCTCGATCAAAGACTCTCTGAGTTAAGGGAGGATATTTTTCCACGCCTTCGGGGTCACTCGCATCTCACTTTGGAAATCGGTTCCGGCCACGGGCATTTTTTGACGGCATACGCCGAGGCCCATCCTGGCGAATTTTGTGTGGGCGTCGACTTGATCGCCGATCGATTGAAGCGCGCCGAGCGCAAGAGCGATCGTGCCGGAAGCGGTAATGTCCTTTGGGTTCAGGCGGAGGCCGGATTATTGGTAGAGGCGCTTCCTGCTGACTGTCTATTAAGTCGTATATTTGTATTGTTTCCTGATCCTTGGCCAAAGCGAAGACATTGGAAGAACCGCCTGATCCAACCATCATTCTTGGATGTATTGGCCGCTAAGTCTAGACTTGGGGCACAACTATTTTTCCGCACAGATCACAGAGAGTATTTTTCTTACGCTAGCGAAGTAATAGGCGCGCATCCACTTTGGAGAGTTGATGAAACGCTTCCGTGGCCTTTTGAATTAGTTACGGTTTTTCAGCAGCGCGCAGATCAATATCAGTCGTTGATAGTCATTCGCCGTGATTCGCACGTTTAGGGTCAGAATAAGTTATTCCGCATCTGAACGCCGCAGAACTAATGAATGGCGGACTTATTAGATTACCTGACTTCAGAGGTTGACGGAGACAACGGCGTTTGCGTAGGTCATCCTTTCAAACCCTTGTCAGCGCCATCACGCGATCATGTTCCGCACCTCTAAAATTCTTCCGATCTTCGCCTTCTTGGCTACAGCTTTGACCTCATTTGCCTCTGAGGTCGGTCACGGTGTATCGCCCAAGTCAGAGGCCCTGTTCATGGTTGGTCCTTTGCCGGTCACCAACAGCATGGTCACTAGCTGGATTGTGGCAGCGGTGCTTATAATCGTAATTCGTCTGGCCATTAAGAAGCCGCAACTCATTCCTACGCGGGGACAAGCCATGGTGGAGAGTTTGGTAGAAGGTGTATTGGACCTGATTTCACCGATCGTTGGAAGCAAGGTAGCCAAGCACACATTTCCTCTTTTAATAGCATTGTTCACTTACATTTTGATTCAAAATTGGAGCGGCTTATTTCCCGGCGTGGGAACCATTTTTTATCACGGCAAAGAGTTCATTCGTCCGGGAAACGCCGACATGAATGGGACGATTGCCTTGGCGGTTGTTTCCTTTGCCGCGTGGTTTTATTTTATCATGCGTTACGCCGGACCTAAGCTTGTGCTATTTGATATTTTCGGCAACAAGGCTGATAAAAAAGAGATTCCGGCAGTTATCTATTATTTTCTCTTTTTGATCTTTTTTGCGGTCGGTTTGATTGAAATCGTCTCTATCGTTTTCCGCCCGGTTTCGCTTTCGTTCCGTTTATTCGGTAACGTATTTGGCGGTGAGAACCTGCTTCACGCCATGTCTGGTATGTGTAAGTGGGGTCTGCCCATTCCTTTTTACTTCCTCGAACTTCTCATCGGCTTCGTTCAGGCACTGGTCTTCACCTTGTTGGTGAGTGTTTACATTGGTCTGATCTGTAACCACGGCGATGACCACCATGATGATGATCACGCCAAAGACGGGGCGTCTCATCACTAAATCCTTTCCCGCTGGGAGCGTGCCAATGTGTGCGCACGGCGGAAATCCAACCAAAAACCATATATCATCATGTCCCTCCCCATCGCAGAAATCAGCGGTAGCATTCAAGGCGCGTTCGGCTGTCTCGCCGCCGCCATTGGCGTAGGTCTCGTCGGCACCAAGGCTGTTGAAGCCGTTGGCCGCAACCCAGGCGCGTCCGGCAAGATTCTCGTTCAGTCCATCATCGGCATGGCGCTGGCCGAAGCCGTTGCCTTCTACTCGCTGTTCCTCGGCAAGTAATTGTTTGTTTTCCGCGCCGTCGTCCTGAACGACGGCGCGGGTCCATTTTTGTCCAACCCGACCGCTATACCTCCCATGACCAACTTTCTCCTCCCTCTTGCTCAACTGTCCGAGCACGCTGTTGAAACAGTCGCGGCTCACGGCGAGGGTCCTAGCGCGCTCACCCAGATCACTGAGAATTTTGGCATAAGCGTGCCCTTGATCCTAGCCCAGGTCGTCAGCTTCAGCATCGTTGCTTTCATCCTTTGGAAGTTCGCCTTTAAGCCGGTTCTGGCCACTCTCGACGAGCGCCAACATAAAATCGCCGACGGCCTTAAATACGCTGAAGAAATGAAGGCCAAGCTTGAGGCCGCCCAACAGCAGACTGCAGCACAACTTAAAACCGCCCAGGTCGAAGCCAACAAGATCATCGAAGAGGCTCGCAAGGCCGCCAAAGAGCTTGCCGACCGTGAGTCCGCCGCCGCCACCGAGCGCGCAAACGGTCTCATCACCAAGGCTCAGCAGGCTATTCAATTGGAGCACCAGAAAATGCTCGCTGACGCCCGCACGGAGATTGCCCGTCTTGTCGTCGCCACAACAGAACGAGTTCTGGCAAAGCGGCTTACCGATGCCGATCGCGCTTCTTACAACGAGACCGCCACCCGCGAGCTCACCAGCGTTTAAGCTAATTACGAGTCCTGCGCTGCATAGCTATTTCCAAGATTAATCACCATGGCTGCCATTCCCGCCAAAATTCGTGCCTACGCCAAGCAGCTCGTTGAGCTCAGTCTTGTGGACGGTTGTGTGTCCGCCGAACGGGTCTCCGGTGTGCTTGCTAGTCTGGAGAAAAACCCGCCGCTGAAACTCTCGCTTACGCTTCAAGCTTACCGGAAACTGATTCTGATCGAAATTGCCAAAGGTGAGGCGCGCGTCGAGCATGCGGGTCCAGTCGCTGCTGACGCCCTCGCTGCTATCGCCGCTAGCCTTGGTAAACGCTATGGCCGGCCGGTCACCACTGTTTCCAGCTCCAATCCAGCACTATTTGCCGGTCTACGAGTTCGTATCGGCGATGACATTTATGAGTCCTCTGTAGCTTCTCAGTTAGGTGCGCTTTCTGCTGCATCCTGAGTTAATTTATTCAATTTCTTTTTTCTTAAAACCCTCCGCCTCCCGAGCCCTTTCCAAAAATGAGCACCGTCCTCGCCCAAATCGAATCCCAGATCGCAAAGCTCTCGTCCAAAGCTGTGCGTAAAAACACCGGCGTTATTACGACCGTCGCCGACGGTGTAGCCAAAGTGGATGGCCTCTCCGAGGTGATGTATAACGAAATGGTCGCCTTCCCCGGTGGCGTTATCGGCATCGCGCTTAATCTCGGCGAAGACGAAGTAGGCTGCGTCGTCCTTGGAGATGTTTCCCAGCTCAAGCAGGGCGACGAGGTGCAGACCACCGGCAAACTTCTCTCCGTTCCGGTTGGCAAGGGATTGCTTGGACGCGTTGTAGACGCCCTCGGTAATCCCGTGGACGGCAAGGGTCCGCTCGCCTCCACCGAGTTCTACCCCGTAGAGAAGATCGCCCCTGGCATCATGGCGCGTAAATCCGTTTCACAGCCCCTCTTCACCGGCATCCAGTCCATCGACTCCATGATTCCAATCGGTCGTGGCCAGCGCGAGCTGATCATCGGCGACCGTGGCACCGGCAAGACAACCATCGCGATCGACACCATCATCAACCAAGCGCAAATCAATCGTGTCGGCCTCGCTTCGGGGGATACAAAGTTTCGTCCCGTTTACTCTATCTACGTCGCCATTGGTCAAAAGAACTCCAATATCGTTCGCACCATCGCCGCTTTAGAGACCGCTGGTGCGCTTGAGTTCACTGTCATCGTCGCGGCTCCCGCCGCCGACAACGCCGCCAACCAATACCTGGCCCCCTTCTCCGGCGCCGCTATCGGCGAGTGGTTTATGGAAAACGGCATGGATGCCCTAATCGTTTTCGATGACCTTTCCAAGCACGCCGTCGCCTACCGTCAGATTTCACTGATTTTGAAGCGTCCTTCAGGTCGTGAAGCTTATCCTGGTGACGTGTTCTATCTGCACTCCCGTCTCCTTGAGCGCTCAGCCCGCCTCGATGGCAAGGGCTCGCTCACCGCCCTCCCTATCATCGAGACGCTTGCCGGCGACGTGTCCGCCTACATTCCGACCAACGTGATTTCGATCACCGACGGGCAAATTTT
Source organism: Verrucomicrobia bacterium IMCC26134 (assembly GCA_000972765.1). GTDB lineage: Bacteria > Verrucomicrobiota > Verrucomicrobiia > Opitutales > Opitutaceae > IMCC26134_A. Next base: position 3,739,732 of record CP011265.1, read on the forward strand.
CCTCGAGACCGATCTTTTCAATCAAGGTATCCGGCCCGCTGTTTCCGTCGGTCTCTCGGTTTCACGCGTTGGATCTGCCGCCCAGATAAAGGTCACCAAGCAGGTCGGCGGTAAACTTAAGGGCGAGCTCGCCCAATTCCGTGAGTTGGCGGCCTTCGCCCAGTTTGGCTCCGATCTCGACGCTAAGACCAAGGCGCAGCTCGACCGCGGTTGCCGCATCGTGGAGCTCTTTAAACAGCCCGCTTTCAGTCCCATCACTATCGAACTGCAGGCCGTCACCATCTTCGCCTTGCAGAAGGGTTACTACGACAGCGTCGACCTCAAAAAGGTCACCGCCACCGCTGCTTCCATCCGCGAATTTTTCAAGACTCGCCAAGACGCTCTCCTTACCGAGATTCGCACCAAGGCCGCTCTCGACAAGGACATCGAGGCCAAAATAATCGCTGCTCTCGACGCTTGGAAGAGCACCGCCGCCTAAAAAAATCCAGAAAATGGAATACGGAACCAGGATCTTAGAATACAAACCGAGATAAACCCGGTTTACTTCTAAATTCTAGCCCCTGACTCCTTAATTCTACACCCTCCTACATGGCTTCCACACGCGATATTCGCCGCCGCATCAAGTCGGTTAAAAACACTCGCCAGATCACCAAGGCGATGGAGCTGGTGGCTGCGTCGAAGATGAAGAAAGCACAGCAGGCTGCGCTTGCAGGCCGTGCTTATGCCCAACTCATGGCGAAGATGCTCGCCCGCCTCGCTCCACGTCTGAGCGAGGTGCAGCATCCGTTCCTTGTTCAACGTGAGATCAAGACTCGCGGCATTCTCCTCGTTACCACCGATAAGGGTCTTTGCGGTCCTCTCAATGCGAATCTTTTCAAGCTCGTTGCCGAGATCAAGACACCTGCCAAGTATTACGCAATTGGACGGAAAGGTGGCCAGTTTCTTGCCCGCAATAAGAGAAACCTTGTCGCTGACTTTCACGTATCCGACAAACTGGCGTTTAATGAGGTCAAGGTTGTCGTTGAGTTAATGGTCAAGGCTTACATCGCCGGCGAGATTGACTCCATCGAGGTCATTTATCCGCGATTCAAAAACACGCTTGTTCAGGAATCGCAGGTTCGCCCCGTGCTTCCGTTGGCCAGCCTCGCAGAATTTCTTGCCAGTGCCCAGACGGATGGTGGTTCGCCGGCTGCAACCGTGGATGACCGCGACATGCTTTTCGAGCCAGGGGCGGCCGAGGTTTTGGAGGCCCTGATCCCGTTCTACGTAAATCGTCACGTCTATCAACTCGTCCTCTCCGCCCGCGCCTCCGAGCATTCGGCACGCATGGTCGCAATGAAGACCGCGAAGGACAATGCCACCAAGCTCCTCGGTGATCTCACCTTGGAATATAACAAAGCCCGTCAGGCCGCCATTACGGCGGAGATACTCGAGATTTCCGCTGCCCAAGTGGCAACATCCTAACACTTTTCCACTACAAAACATCCTCTAGTAATCCGCCCCCTTTTTTCAAATGAGCAACACCGGTAAAATCGTCCAAGTCATCGGCCCTGTCGTCGATGTGAAGTTCTCCGAAGGCGCCATCCCGCCCATCTATCAGGCGCTCACCATCGAGTTCACCGTCTCCGGCCGCCAGGAGAAGCTGACACTTGAGATCCAGCAGCATCTCGGAGACGGCGTCGTCCGCACCATCGCCATGTCCTCCTCCGAGGGCCTTTCACGCGGCATGAGCGTTCTCGACACCGGCTCACCCATTTCCGTGCCTGTTGGAGAATGTATCCTCGGTCGTATTTTTAACGTCACTGGTGACGTAGTTGACGGCAAGGGGCCGGTTAACTCGGTTAAAAAATATCCGATTCATCGAGCTGCACCCGCGCTGGTTGATCAGGATACCAAGGCTGATATCCTCGAGACCGGCATCAAGGTCATCGACCTCATTGCCCCCTTCACCAAGGGAGGCAAGGTAGGCGCCTTCGGTGGCGCCGGAGTGGGCAAGACCGTGGTCATCATGGAGCTCATCAACAACATCGCCAAGGCTCACGGTGGCTACTCTGTGTTCGCCGGTGTCGGTGAGCGTTCACGTGAGGGTAACGATCTTTACCACGAGATGTCCGAGGCTGGCGTTATCAAGCAGGATAACCTCGCTGAGTCGAAAGTGGCTCTCGTTTACGGCCAGATGAACGAGCCCCCGGGCGCCCGTATGCGCGTCGCGCTCTCCGCACTCGCGATGACCGAGTATTTCCGCGACGAGAAGAATCAGGACGTGCTCCTCTTTGTGGATAACATCTTCCGCTTCTCCCAGGCCGGTTCCGAGGTATCCGCTCTCCTTGGCCGCTCTCCTTCCGCCGTCGGTTACCAGCCCACCTTGTCTTCCGAGATGGGCCTCCTGCAGGAGCGCATCACCTCGACGAAGAAGGGTTCCATCACCTCCTTTCAGGCGGTTTACGTTCCTGCCGACGACTTGACCGACCCGGCTCCGGCAAATACCTTCGCCCACTTGGACTCCACTATCGTGTTGGAGCGTTCCATCGCCGAGCTAGGTATCTATCCGGCCGTAGATCCGCTTTCCTCTGTCTCAAAGGCCCTTGAACCCTCCATCGTTGGTGAAGAGCACTATCACGTTGCGCGCGAAGTGCAACGCGTCCTCCAGCGCTACAAAGACCTCCAGGATATCATCGCCATTCTTGGTCTCGACGAGCTTTCGCCTGAGGATAAACAAACCGTTTATCGCGCCCGCAAGATCCAGCGTTTCCTGTCCCAGCCTTTCACCGTGGCCGAAGTGTTCACCGGCGCCCCCGGAAAATACGTGCCCGTCAAGGACACCATTCGTGGCTTCAAGATGATTCTCTCGGGGGAACTCGATCAAGTCGCCGAGGGTGACTTCTACATGAAGGGTGGCATCGACGAGGTGCTGGCCGCCTCCGCCAAGAAATAAATAGGAAAAGCGGAAATCAAGAAACTCGAAATTGGTCAGAAGGTGCACAACACTGGGTGAATCCGTTTTTCGATTCTAGTTTCAGCGTTTCAAAATCTCCGCCTTTTTCTCTTTTGCCATGTCCCTCACGCTCGAAATTGTCACCCCGGAATCCCGGGTTTATTCTGACACCATTGATACGGTCGTCATCCCCACGATCGATGGTGAAATAGGTATCCTCTCAGGCCACATTCCCCTGCTTACCCAGGTGGAACACGGTGAGTTGCGCGTGACGAAGTCGGGTGTTGAGACCCGGGTGGCTATCGGCAAGGGATTCGCTCAAATTGAGGGAGATATCGTCTCGGTTCTCGCCGAACAGGCGATCACTGAAGAGAAAATTGACGAAGGTATCGTTGAGGCGGCTCTCAAGCGGGCCGAAGAAGACCTTAAGAACGCGCCCAAGGATGGAGACTCCTCCGAAATGGAGCGCTTGCAAAACGCCGTCCGCTTTGCCGGCGTGCAACTCGCACTCAAGCGCCGGGTGCGCTGATTTTGCCCGCTATTTGGCGCTAATCAGCCAAATAATAAATTTAAAGACGCATCAAGTTAGATGCGTCTTTTTTGTGAAACTAAATCCCGCAGTTGAGGTTCAGGGACGGAGTGGGCAGCTAGTGGGTGCGAGTCTCTCGCACCTCTTATAATTCGTCGTCGTTGGCCTCGTGCAACAAACCGGCCTTGGGGTCTATTGATACGCGATTCAACCAATCGCGCATCAAGGGGTCAGCGTCGGCCAATGAGGTTGGAAAGGCTGAGGCCAGGAGGTCTATCACGCGCAACTGGCCTTCTGAATCACGCACTAAGTTCTTGGCGTGCGTGTCGGCAATGAACCACGGTTTACCTGCGACGAATACAAGACGTGGATGATCGCGATGGGCGCGAAGAAATCGGGCGGGAATGGGAATCAATACAGTTGGTAAAAGCGAGCTGACATCAGTTGATTCAGGCAGGCGCTCCCCTAAAAGTTGCTTGGCAACCACAACTCCTTCTGGAGTTACTCCCAAAACTTCCGTGGGCATGCCGTCCAAGGCGAGGATAAGGGCGAGTTTTTCCAGTAAGTCCTGGTAACTGCCAAGGCAGGCTTCGGCGTGAAGGGCAGGGCGATCGAGGCCATCGGCGGAGCAAGTGGCGACAAAGGCAAAGGTGCCTCCGATGCGGCCTTCTTCGCGCGGAAGGTAGAATTTATAAATTGATCCATCGTGGACGGATTGAAACGCACTAGCTTCAACACCACTGCCGATACGATGCAGCCGAGGGCTACCTTCCCCCATCGGATCTTCATGATCGGCGGGAAAGCCAAACCACTCCAATGGAACGAGAGGTAGCGTGGTTCGAAAGGCAGCTGCGGCAGCTGCTAGCTCCGCCCATAAGGCATCAGCGCCGGCAAGCAGGCTTAACTGGTCGTCTTCCCAGAGGAAGAGATCATCGTCAGGATCCGTGCCGATGCCGACTTTCTGCGCTGCCGTGCGGAAGCGAGTGAACGCTTCCAGTCTTCGCTGGTGATCGTGTTGAAGAGAGGCCTGGACGCCTGGGCCGGGTTGTCGGCCACCGTAGAGGACGGTGGCTTGTCCGGTGAAGGGGTCTTGCATGATTCGAGTGGCACAGCTGTCAGATAAAGCGATTCTTTCGGGTTCTGACAACGGGAAGTTACTGGTGCTTACTCACACGTTCTTCGCTGCGATTTAAGTAGTTAAAGTCACCGGAATCAGCATCAGCCCGTAGTCTCTTCTGCGTTGCTCTCGGTCGAGATTGAGTCGGGTAGGCGTGAGACGAGGAGTTTATCGATACGATGGCGATCCATGTCCACGACCTCGAATCTCCAACCGGCATGGGCAAAATGATCACCGGCGCGGGGAATGCGTCCAAAATAGGTCATCACGAAGCCTCCGGCAGTCTTGAACTCGGCCTCGTTTTCGTGGGGAAGAGAGCCTTCGATGCGGAGAAGCTCTTTAAATCCATCGAGGGTGAGGGTGGCGTCGATGAGCCAGGATCCATCTTCACGTTTGCGGGCCTCCGGGGCGGCGCGTCGGCCTCGTTCGGGCATGTCGCCGGCAATGGCTTCCATCACGTCAATCATAGTGACGAGGCCCTGCAGGGCACCGAACTCGTCCGAGACCAGGGCCAGGTGCTGTCCGGATTTCCGAAATTGCTCGATGAGTTGGATGACCGTCATGGTCTCGGGGACCACAAGGGGAGGCACCATGACATCACGCAGGGTGGAAGAGACACCGAAGGCGGAGTTGGCCCAGATGGCCTTGACCGTGACAACACCCACGACCTGATCGTGGTTGGTTTGATAGATTGGAAAGCGGGAGTGTCCGCTGGTAACGATCTTGCGCCAGTTGATTTCCTCGGGGTCTTCGAGGTTTAGAAAAACCATCTTGGGCCGCGGCGTCATGATCGCGGTAACGGGGAGTTGATCGAGCTCCAGCACACCGGCGACCATTTCTGTCTCGGTGGTGTTGAAAACGCCGGAACGCAGCCCTTGTTGAACGAGATCGTTGATTTCACCCTCGCTGACGGTTTGCACGGCGGCTTTTCCGATGCCGAAGACCTGTAGAATCCGCTCGGTCATCCATGTAAGCATGTGCACAAAGGGATGAAATGCGCGGGAAAAAATATCGATAGGACCGGCCACCCGGCGGGCGAGGCCCTCCGGGTTGGAGAGGGCGATGCGCTTTGGCACGAGCTCTCCAATGATCACCGTGGCAATGGTGATGCCGACCACGACCAGGCCGAGGGCGATGGGGTTGGCGTAGGTGGAAATCAGCGGAATGCACTCTAGGGCGTTGGCGACGTGACCGGTAAGGGTGGCGCCACCGACCGCAGCTACGAGGGTGCCAATGAGGTCGATGCCGACCTGTATGGTGGAGAGGAAGCGGGTGGGTTCATCCGCGATGGCGAGAGCGCGGGCGGCGTGACGGTCGCCTTCCTTGGCCATCTCGCGCAGGCGGGACTTGCGGGCGGAGATAATCGCGATTTCGGCCATGGAGAAGAAGCCGTTTGCAAGCAGGAGCAGAAGTAGAATCAGGAGCAGGAGTAGAAAATGTGGCAGGGTGGTAAACATGGACTTTGTCAGGTGATCATCCCGGTAGTCGGGCGGCTGGGCAACCGCATTTGCTGCGTTGTAGACGGCTCCACGGCATGGAAAATAGACGTAATGTATTTATGGATACGGTATAGAGGGGTCCAAAAAAACGCAGTTTTCTGCTCACTGTGCGCTTGCAAACAAAAAGCGTCCGTGAAAAGTCCTGATCACGCAGTCAACATTACTGCGTGGTGTCCGACACTTTTTACCCAAGAAATGTCGGGTGTCATACCAGAACCAAAACAAAGGATAAAACATCATGGCTACTGCAAAAAAGTCAGCGAAGAAGGCGGCTCCCGCCAAGAAACCCGCGGCCAAAAAGGCCGTTGCTGCCAAGAAGCCCGCCGCGAAGAAGCCTGCTGCTAAAAAGAAGTAAGGCCCTTACGCGACGAAGTTTCTTCGTCCCTGCGACCGCCGCTCCCAAAAGGGGCGGCGGTTTTTTTGCGATCACCCCGGGCCTTTTACGCCAACCGGATCAGTTTTGCCAAAAACCTGAGTGAGGCTTGTCGCCTGCACCTACGCCGGTGAGCTCTCCCTCTTCCTCCGCTTCAATTCGTTCGTCTTCGGAATTTGTTTCAAGCGGCGCGAAGCGCTCGGAGCTAAACCCGAGTTCTTGCTGGCCTTGATGAAAGGGATCCTTGGGGTTGGTGAGCTCTGCCAGCAACAGTCCAACGGTGGCGGAGTCGCCGCCTTTGACCACTTTTTCGCGTCCGAGAAAGACCTCCCGGATGGTGTAGGTCACGCCCTTCACCGGCAGTTGTTTGTAGATGGCGCGGACGAGCGCCGGGAAGGTGTCATTGATGCAGACGACTTTCTGGCCTTTAATCATGGTGTTATGCTGGTGAAAAATGAGGCTAAGCGGAAGCGGGTAATTACGATTACCCCAGGCCATCAATCGATGCGGCCTTCATCGAAGTCGATCAGATCGGGCACACTGATGATGCGACCTATGCGATCGGGGCACCCCATAGCGGTGAGGGCTTCGGCGAGGAATTTTCGGCCTTCCTCGCTCATGCCGCGTTGAACCAGTTCGCGGTTCCATTTGATCGCCCGGACGTCGGCGGGCATGAGTTTACCTAGGCCGCTTTCAAGGGCTTGCATGTCGTCCGGAGCGGTGGAGTGGACCAGCTTCTCCATGTCGGCGGGATCGATGCCGAGATGCAGGCATAGAAAGCGATCCAGCCCGCGTTTATAGTTTTTTGCGTAGCTGGCGGGGAGAGCTCCATGGGTTTGCACATAGCGGCATTTGGCGAGGAAGCGGGGCAGGTAAAGCAACCCGGTGCCGGGGTGCGGCAAGTAAGGTGACGGCAGGCAGGTAAGAACTTCGCCGGTGGAGCCGGGGATGGGTTTCGACAACATGGGCGACACGGCAACGCGGCGCGCGCGCGGGGTCAAAGCAACTTCGTCGACCGCCAAGGCGTAAAGGGCCGGTTTAAAGTTTGGCCAGTGCGGCTCGGGCACGTTCTTTAGCCGGCTCGTCGTAAAGCTCAACGGACGGAAGCTCCAAACCTTTGGTGAAACTCGTGCGCGCGTCGTCTTTGCGGCCCGCCGCGAGGTAGGCAAACCCCAGCTCGAGCCGGTGCGGCACCCGGTTCGGGGCCAGAGAGACCGCGCGCTCGAGATGAATGACGGCATCTTTGAGGGTGGCGGCGGGAAGTCCGCCGTAGACAAACCGGATGAACAAACGGGTGGCGCCGGCCAGAGAAGCGACTTCGTAGTGCCAGCGACCGAGGACATGGTGGGCCCAGTCGTAATTGGGATCGAGGGCAAGGGCGCGTTCCGCCTCCAACTTCACGAGACGGGAGTATTTAATTTTGGTGCGTGTGTCGCTGTAGACTCCCATCTTGCCGTGGCAAATCGCGAGGGAGAGCGCGTTGACGGCCTTATCCGGTTGCAGGGCGGCGGCTCGGAGGGCGTAGGTCAGGGCCTTCTCCGCAATCCTCTTTTTTGCGGCATCATCGGGATTGGACAGGCTCAGGTCGGAAAGCTGCTGGGCAATTTTTTGAAGGGTTGCGGGGTTGTCGGGCTGGATCCTGTCGGCCGCCAGATAGAGATCGAGGGCCTGTTTGACGTCGAATTTCGCCTCGGCGGTGCGTGCCTCAAGAAGCAAGGTTTCCGGGGTGGACTGCGCGCTTGCGCATGCGATTGTCGAGAACACGAGGGCGATCCAGACCGGGATTTTGGGGAATGTGGGCACGGAGGAAACGGGCTGATGCTTTTCCCAAAACAAGCGGGTTTCTGGAAAACCGCAAAGAGCCCGAACCTTCTTCAAAACAGGCCCACCAGGCTGGCGATGTAGGCATCGAACCAATGGTATCCACCTAAAAAATACACCGCGCCACCTGCGGCCAGCATGGGGCCGAACGGCACTTGCACTCCGAGGGCGAGTTTTTCAGCCGTCTGTCCTTCGGAAAGCTCGGCGCGGGGAGCGATGGGGGCTGACTTACCCGAGAGTTTCTGCCAGAGCATAGCCAAGCTTATCCAGAGCGTGCCCAAAATCGCTCCGCCGAAAACGGCAAAGACGGCGCCGCGCCAACCGCAGAAGGAGCCGATGGCGCCCAGGAAGGTGACGTCGGCGAAACCCATCGCCTCCTTGCGCAGTAAGGCCTCGGCAGTGACGGCTATCCAAAGGATGAGGCCGGAGCCGATGAGCAGTCCGAGCAGACTGGCGAGGCCGGAGCGTAAGTGGGCCACGAGCGGCAGGTCGGCGGACGCGCCGTGGAGAACAGGGAAACACAGAGAGAGCATGACCCCCAAGATGCCCAGCCAAGTCGTGAACGCCTCTGGTATGATCATGTGGTCGAGGTCGATGAAAGTTGCGCAGATAAGTCCGCTGAGAAACAGCATGCCGATAAGTGCCTTGGCGGGCGGAAAAAGCACGGCGCATACAAGGAACAGGGCTCCGGTTAGTAATTCAATGAAGGCATATCGGAACGAGTAGGAGCTGCCGCAGCAGCGGGCCTTGCCGCGCAGCAGGAACCACGAGAGCACAGGCAAATTATCGAACCAGGCGATGGGTTTGCCGCAGGCGCAGTGCGAGCCCGGGTGGACGATGGATTTGCCGGCGGGCACGCGATAGATGACGACATTGAGAAAGCTTCCGACGATGGCGCCAAAGCACGCCGCTACAGCAGGGAAGAACCAGGGAAACTCGGCGGCAAAGGCGGCAAGGTCGTAATTCATGCGAAGGGTGTCGTGATCGAGGATTCGTAAAAATCTTCCGCGAGGGGGATCAAGCGGCGAAGCGGCGTAGGTTTTTCAATGCGAGATCCAGATCGTGCGGAAGCGGCGCGGTCAAGGTGATGGGTTCTCGTGTGACGGGATGGCGGAAAGTGAGAGAGGAGTGGTGAAGGGCAAGCCGGTCGATCAGAGGCTTTTCATCGTCGCGGCCTTTGTAGCCCCGCTTCAGGCCTGAGAGGCGGAGATCGCCCGATATTCCGTAAACCGGGTCGGCCAGGATCGGAGCGGCGCTTGCGGCGAGGTGAAGACGGATCTGATGGGGACGGGCCGAAGTATAGCCGGCCTCAATCCAGACAAGAGTGCGGGCGGACCGATCATGAAAACGTTCCAGCACCCGGAAGGTTGTGAGCGCGGGTTTGCCGTCACGTTTGCGATAATTAGTCATTCGGCCGGCGTGTTCGCTGTGTTCGCCGATGCATAGTTCAACCGAGAACTCGGCGGGTAACAAACCGGAGGCGTCCCGCATGGTAGCAGCCACGCCGGCGCGGGCGCGCAGGGTTTCGGGGTCAAGGTCGGCGGCGGGCAGCACGATGGCGAGGGCGTGTGCGGTGTGGTGAATCGATTTGGACTGGAATTGGCCGGAGATGCAATCGAGCGCCGATTTGTCTTTGGCGAAAATCCAGACGCCGCCCATTTCGGGTTCGGGCCGGTGCGCGGGGGCGATGGTTTTTCCGTGACGGGCCTGAATCGCATGGATGAGGGCGGCGTTCACGGGCATGCCTCCGGCTTTGTTAAAGGCGATGAGGGATTCGTCTTCGTGTAACAGGGTCGGTGGTGTCATGGACTCGGCAATCTGACGGAGTAGGGGCGATGGGGGCGAGCCGTAAGCAAAGAGAGCCACGGACTGGAGATCACACACAAGCTGGCAATTGTGTCGCGGCGGTTACGGTAGCGTGAAGATGGGGTGACGGGCAGGTGTCTGGCTTGAAGGTGGCGGTGGTATCGGCATCGAGTCGATACGGGCCTGAGGCCCTCCCACACTGTGTTTTCGACCCACCCTGCTTTCAACCATGCCCGCGCTTAGTTTTGCTCCTGCCCTTTCTTTGTTAATGGCCTTTGGTCATGCATCTCCGGTGCAGCCCTTGCGCACATTGATGCGCACGACCGGTCGTCGCTTCAATCCACCTCGGCGCGAGGTTTTGTCCTCGGTGGCAGGTCCGGCGGTGCGGGCGGTTCTGGCGGCGGGTGTGGCGGGGCCCGAGGCCTTGGCGATGGTGCGTGTGGAGCGGCGCAACGGCCCAATACCGACCATAGTGCTGGGAGGGTTTGTGCCGGACGCGGCGGAGCAGGTGTATTTGTTACGAGGCCATCTGGTAAGGCAGGGAAGCGTGTATTACGTCGATTATTCGCGGACGCATTTTTCGTTGGAGCTGTTGGCCGCACAACTCGACGACCTGGTTGATGCGGTAATTGCCCGCGAAGGGGCCGCGCCCGTGGTTGTGGCGGTGAGTTTCGGCGCCGGACTGGTGATGGACTGGTTGCGCCGGACCCAGCTGGCGGGAGGCAAAACCCGGGTGGGCGGAGTGGTTCTGGTTAGTCCGGTGTGTTCGGCGGAGGATCTGCTGGCACCGGGTGAAGCGAAGCCCTCGACCCTGTTGGGTCGTGCGGTGAAGCCAATGCTTGAGGCCAAAGGGAAGGTGCCGGCTGAGGCAGTGGAGCGGGCTCGGGTGATTTTCGCCCGCATGTTCGAGGCGGGCGCGCAAAACAAGGCCGCACTTGCCCTGTTGCTCACGCGGGCGGAGCTCATCGAGGTGAGGGCGGCGGTGATGGCGACTATTTCGGGCATCTCCGCCCAGGGTGCGGTAGAACGCGTGCAGGCGCTGCGGGCCATGGTGCCGCCGTCCAGTTATTTCACGCCAGAATTATTACCGCTTACGGATGCGCCAACGTTAATTCTGTATGCGGAGAAGGAGGGTGCAGTGATCACCGAACATTCGCCGGCAAAGTTCGCCTTGGAGCACGCCTGCAGGGCGTTTTTTCCACAAGGGGAGTGCCGGGTCGTGCGAAATCCGCGCGGAACACCGGTGCAGCACGCTTCGCTGTTATTTCATATCAATAATTTTCAGCCATATTTCAGCCGATTTTATCGCGGGATTAAGAACCGTAAACTCTTGAAGGCGTTATGAACCCCCCGTTACCTCTTCCCCTTCGGAAGAGGTCTTCCGTCTCTTCACCCAGAAGCGCATCCATGCTGCCTGCGTCTAAATATATCGTCGTGTTTGGAGCCGGCCTTATGGCTTCTCGAGCGTCGCGTCGTCTCAAGGCGAAAGGTTGGGCGGTAAAAGCACAGGAAAAGCACTGGTTAAATCTGCTCGAATCGCTCGCCGACACAACTTACGGCAAGCTGTATGGCATACGCCCCAACATGGGTGCGCGCGCCTGGCAGGAGCGGGTGCCGCTTTGCACTTATGAGAAATTCGCGCCCTACATCGATCGGATGAAAATGGGCGAGGCGGATGTGTTGTGGCCGGGACGGTGCAGTTTTTTCGCGGTTTCATCCGGCACGACGGCAGGGCGCACGAAGTATCTGCCGGTGACCGATGAGATGGTGGAGCATTTTAGACAGACCGGACTCGACTCGTTGCTCTATTATTCGGCGCGCACGAGAAGCACTTCGGTGTTTCAGGGTAAACACCTTTTCCTTGGTGGCGCGACCACGCTTTCTCCCTTGCCGGAGGCAAAGGATCACCCTGCATTTGCCGGGGATTTAAGCGGTATAACCGCCTTGAATTTGCCGGGTTGGGTGGAAAAGCATCTTTACGAACCGGGACGCGAGATTGCTCAAATCGGCGACTGGCCCGCAAAGATTCAAGCGATTGCAGAGCGGTGTGTCGGGCGGGATATTACAATGATCGCCGGTATACCGAGCTGGGTGTTGATCCTCGCCTCGGCGGTGATGGAGGAGTCGGCGCGTCTTGGCCGGCCTGCGATGACCCTTAAGGATGTATGGCCTAATTTAGAATGCATCGTGCACGGGGGGGTGCCCATCGGTCCCTTTGCTTCGGAGCTTAAGCAGGTCTGCGGGGAGGAGGTGAACTTTCACGAAGTCTACCCGGCCTCAGAGGGTTTTATTGCCGCGCAGGATGCGGAGTCCGAGGCGGGACTCAGGTTGATGGCCGATGCCGGCATATATTACGAATTTCTGCCGTTGGCCGAGTATAATGAGGATCGGCTGAGTGAGCTCGGCACACGCGCCGTTCCTTTGACGGGAGTGTGCACCGGGGTCGATTACGTGCTTATCATGACGACACCGGCGGGGCTTTGCCGCTATGTGATCGGTGACGTGGTGCGCTTTATTTCCACGGAGCCTGCGCGCCTGGTTTACTCGGGACGCACGAAGTTGCAGTTGAGCGCCTTCGGGGAGCACGTGATTGAAAAGGAACTCACCGATGCGCTTACCAATGTCTGCACGCGCAATCACTGGCAGGTTGTAAATTTTCACGTGGCCCCCGTCTTCGTGAGTTCGATCATCGGCCAGAAGCGCGGATGTCATGAATGGTGGCTGGAGTTACGCGCACACACCGAGATAACTCCAATGGGTTCGGTGATTGCGGCAGAGCTCGATGTCGAACTGCAACGGTTGAACGACGATTATGAGGCCAAACGGAAAGGCGAGGGGTTGATGTTACCGATCGTGCGACTGGTGATGCCCGGTGTTTTTGAACAATGGCAGCGAGCGCAGGGGCGTTGGGGAGGTCAGAATAAGATGCCTCGTTGCCGTGGAGACAGACAGATTGCTGATGAGTTGGCTAAGATCACCCGCTTCCACGATATCGCCTGATATTTGATCAAGGTAAGGGATCATTATTTAATTCAAACTGAGTTGGCATGACCAATGCTTAATCTGGATGTTCATATACAAACTTCCCTGCTCATACAGGGTTTAGGGGTAACATGGAGTTCGACGTAAAGTCGGACTAGAATAGCAAAGGGCCCGCCGTTTAGGGGTATTCGGCGGGCCCTAATTTTTTTTCAAACCAAGTAGGCTTAAGCGTATTTTAACCGAAAATGCAGCCTCGACGGAGCGTAGAGAACACACAGATATACCGACGTAAAATCTTCTTTTTGTGATTTTTGTATTCTTTTGTGGTCGAAATACTTCGGCTGGATTCCGATTACGTTTCTTAAAAAATACGCGATCAGTGAAGAATTAAGCTAAAATAGCTTAATTAATTACAAATTATCGGTTTGTGTAGTAAAAGTAGGCCGAGACTCCTGCGGTGATGGCAATACCGGCTCCCAGCCACAACCAGTGGGTGATGTCTTTGCGTTTTTTGCCGGAGCGAACTGCGACGCGTTTGGCCTTGCGCGCGACTTTGCGCGCGGCGGGGTCTGGTTTGGCCGGCGTGGTCGCTTCGCCAGAGGGAGAAGCTAGGCGACTTTCAGGTGCTGGGTTCGGGAGTAATGTATCGAATTCATGCCGTCGACGAGGACGTTCCACCCCGGCGGTAGCAAAAAAAGACCAGGCACATTCACGGCTGGCGTTGTCTATTATCCGAGCATGATTGGCTACCAATTCAGCGGGCAAAGTGTCGGTGGAAGTCTCCACCGAGATGGTTTCAATCCAGTGTCCGCGCATGAACTTGCGCTTTAAGAACAAGGTGAATGCTTCGCTGGAAAAGGTGCGACCGAATGAGGGTAATTGATCCAGAGTGTTACTAAGCAATTCAACCGTATGTTCCAGTTTCAGCGGATGCTCCACTGACCAAGGATTTTGACGCGTGCTGGTGTCTGGTTTGGCAAGCGCAATAACGGCCAAGGAGCTTGGGAGCGTTATCCCGCAGCGTCCGCCGCCGCGCTTCAAATCCACAAAGCTACGAATCCGATAGATTTCGATCGAGCGAATGAGGTTTTTTTCGCGATCATCATCAAGGGTGAAGGGCAGCTCCACCGTGGCATCGCCGTAACGAAGGGAAAAAAAGCTCAGTCGCTCGCGTTGATATGACGAAACATTGCCCGCTGCCAGTCCGCGTCGAATTTCGTCGGCATGGCGTCCATTCATACGTTGCCGGACGCGTAGAGTGGAAGATCGGCCGCTGGTATCCAGGATGATGGTCTCTTGTATCTCCTGAAGCGAATTGACCGGTTGCGGCGGGGCGGGCTGAGGAAGGAGGTTTTTGTCGCCGCCACCGATTACCAGGCCGTAGCCGAATTGCGGCACACTTCGTCCGAGCGGTCCGCCGCCTTGCATGCGTTGGTTGACATCAACCCAGACGGTCGAGCCATCCAGGGTGAATTCGACAATCGCGTGGTTAAGCAACCCGGGCGATGGTAATAACTCGTGCAGGCGGGGACTTAGGTCGGGGTTTACCAGCACTGTGCGTGCGGGCACGCCCAGGATGTCTAGCAAGTGGCAAAGCAGCCTGGCCAAATCCTGGCTATTGCCGGAGCGACGCTGCAACACTTCGGCGGGAGGAGAAGGGCGTTGGCAGTCGATCTCCAGTTTAGTGCGCAGGTAACGAAAGTCATCTTGTATCAGTCGAAGAGCCAGTTCGACGCGGGACGCGCTTGTCGTGGTGTCTGACTTGATGCGTGCAATCTCGGTGGTGAGCGACTCGTCCGTGGAGGAGCTCGGCCAGACGGCGGCTAAGCCCGCGCTCACGACCGACCAATCTGATAAATCCGAAAGCTGGAGCCAACGTTCGGGGAGATGCCAGGGCGGGGTATTGGGCTCGGCCAGGATACGATTCGGAACTTCGCCTTGCCAGGACCAGCGAATCAGGCCGGGGGCAACGTTAGCGTTCAAATTGACCAAGGGATCGCCTAAGGAGTGGGAGGCTAAATGACGCAGTCTGCGCTCAGGCAGGTGAAGGACGGAGAGCTCATAGCGGGCGATGGCCAAAGCATCGGGCAGCGAAATCCAGCGGAAGCAGTGTCCTGGAAAAAGAAGCGACTGCTCTTCCAGTGTGTAGGCGACGTCGAGAAGATCTCCCACACGCACGTCTTCGAAAATAGTCAGGAGGGTGTAGTGTTCGTGGAGATCGAAAGTCACGAGATCCTCTTCCCTCTGCACCAGGCGGACTTTTGCCGGGATGGCGTGTTCCGTGACGAGGTCTTTACGCAAAATTTTGAGTGTATGGAGCGTAATTTTCTGGGTGCGCGGGTTGATATTCAGCCGCCAGTGAGAGAGTTGTTGCACCGCATGCAAAGATTCCAAGCGCAGGACGATGCGCACGTGGGTGCAGTTCGTTTCAGCATGGATTTGCTCGTGGTGGAGCAGGCAGGTCAGGGTGTCCTCGTTATGACAGGGGAAGGTTTCGTCATACGCGATCGTATCGGCCCAGACCGGTTGGGGCGCGAAAGTTATCCTGCCATCAAGTAAAGACGGCGGCGTTGCAGGGGAGGCGGCGGCGTATTCGGTGGTGTTGGCCATGGACAGCGACAATGCCACCACTTTGACCATTTGATTCAAGGCTCGGCGAGGATAACCAGCGAGCCACTGAAAAGTTTCCCCTACCTCCTGAATAAACCTTTAACCGGCGTTGTTACAGCAAGGTCAGGATGAGTTTTTCATACTCTTCGCTCTCCATGGCACCGGTTTTCTTGTGCCGGATATAGCCTTCACGATCGATTAGGAAGGTGGTGGGAATAGCCTCAACGCCACCGAAGGCGGCGATGACCTCTTCCGTGGCCAGAGCGATCGTGTAGTTTATGCCTCGGTCGGAAATGAATTTAGAAACCACCGTCTTACCGTTTTGATCCACGGACAGGCCGACTATAACCAGTCCGCGGTCGCCATACTTTTTTTGCAGCGCGATGTAGCCGGGAATTTCGTGAACGCATGGACCACACCAGGTGGCCCAAAAGTCCACGACGACCACCTTCCCCTTGAGTTGCTCTGCTCCGACCGTTTTGCCATCCAGCGCAGTGAGCTGCCAGGCCGGGGACGCGGAAAGAACCGGAAGAATGGCGGGGGCTTGCGGCTGCGCCGTATCTGGCACGTTAGAGCGGGTGCACCCGCAGAGAAAAACGATCGCCGCGAGGGTGAGCAGAACAACGCCTTGGCGGCGAACTTGGGTGAAAAAGGTCATGGCGGGACGGGTTGGGTCACGGCCGTGAGTGACCGCGAATTAAGGGGGGGCTGCGACGGTTTATCCAGCAGGAGTTTCGGCGAGATCAAGGCCCAGGGTTTCGATAAACTTTTTCATCGCCGGGGTGAGCACGCGGCCCTTGCGGTGTAAGATGGCGAGGGGACGGGTGAACTCACGCCCCTTTAGCAGGAGCATGGCAAGTGTGCCCGAGCGTATCTCTTGCTGCACAGTCGCTTGCGGAACGATGGCGATGCCGTGGTCGATCTCGACCGCGCGCTTTACGGTTTCGATGTTGTCGAACTCCATGACGGGCTCAGACGCGATTTTATGTTCGCGGAATATTTGATCCACGGCCTTGCGCGTGGGGATATCAGGATCGAATCCGATGAATTTTTGCCCCTCGAGATCCGACACCGATACCTCGCCTTTTTTGGAAAGAGGGTGGTTCGGGTGGGTAATCAGCACGAGACGGTCGTTGCGAAACGGATGGATCTCGATCTGGCGCTGTTTCTGGGGGAAGGCTACGAGGCCGAAATCGACGGAATTGTGCAGGATATCCTCGTAAACCAAGTTGGAACGCCGGTATTCGACGCGCACATTAACCGCAGGATAGTCGTGCAGAAATTTTTTAATGAAAGGAGGCAGCTCGTGCAGGCCAATGGAGTAAATGGTTGAGATACGGATCGTCCCGCTGATGACTTTTTTCAGCTCCATCAGCTCGGAGTTCAGCTTATCGTAGGTGTGGAGAATCTCCTTCGCCGATTCGTAAACCTGGCTCCCTTCGCGGGTGAGTTGAAACTGCTTTTGGCTACGATCGATAAGGAGAGCCTTGAATTGCTTCTCCATCGCCCGCGCCTGCTGGCTTACCGCTGATTGGGTAATATTGTTGATTTTGGCTGCTTTGGAAAAGCTTTTGGTTTCCACCAGGTCGGCGAAGATTTTGAAGTTCTCGATTTGCATGGTGTGATATGGGGGACTTGTAGTTTATCTATAACATATGCTTATCATTCGGCAAAGCCTATACGGCAACAACTAGATGGTCACCTATGAGGAATTCATCACCAGAGCTACTGCCGTCGAGTCGCAGATAGCGTCGGCGTGCCGTGCGTCGGGGCGCGAACCCGGTGCGGTCCGGTTGCTCGCGGTGACAAAAACCCACCCGGCCGAGGCGGCGGGTTTCGCGGCCCGGCATGGCTTGGCGGCGGTGGGTGAGAACCGCGTGCAGGAAGCGTCGGTCAAGCGGGCCGGGTTGGTGGCGGCGGGTGGTCCCGGCGCTGCGCTTCGCTGGGAGTTGATCGGCCACCTGCAAAGCAACAAGGCGAAGCTGGCGGTGGAGACCTTCGATTGTATTCAAAGTGTGGATTCAGAAAAGCTCGCCCGCCGCCTCGATGCGGCGGCAGGCGAATTAGGCAGGACCCTTGTGGTGCTGTTGCAGGTGAACGCGGGACGCGATCCGGCTAAATTTGGCGCCGAGCCGGAAGATGCGCCGCGCCTGCTGGAGCTTGCGCTTGCCTGCCCTCACTTGCGGGTTGAGGGCTTGATGACCATCGCGCCTTTGGGCGCGGATGCAGCGGAGACGGCCGAGCACGCCCGTAGGACCTTTGCGAATTTACGCGAGATGAGAGATGATTTCGTGTCGAGCTTCGGCGTGGCCCTTCCCGAGCTTTCTATGGGCATGAGTGGCGATCTGGAGCTTGCAGTGGCTGCCGGCAGCACCTGTGTCCGGGTCGGAACAGCCCTTTTTGGCGGACGACCGGGGGTGCTTCCAGCCGGTTAAGCGGCGAACACCTTTTTATCACGGTGTAGCGTTAGGTGATGGCGCCGGGTTTTTGCGCTGTTTTTTATCGGAGAAAAAATTGGTCGTGCACAGCCACGATCAGGTAGTAGGCGCCGCCGCAGGAAATCGCAGCCGAGCCGCAGCGTATCGCCGTCCCGAGAGACTGTTCCGGCATCCGTAATCGACCTAACTTCAGTAACGCGAACAAGGGCAAGACCACCAATTGGTGGCCAATTTCAACGCCGAGGCTGAACCCGGCCAGTGCCAGCCAGATCCCCGCCGCTGGTAGTCCGGACATCACGTCGAGCAAGCCACCGGCGAAACCCAATCCGTGCATGAGGCCGAAGCCGAAGGCCACCAGAAGACGGGCCCGCGAATGGGTCCGTTCCGGCCTGAGGATGTTTTCGAGTGACACAAAGATAATGCTCACCGCTATCACCGGTTCGACGACATACGCGGGGAGGCGAAAAATGCCAAAGACACAGAGCGCGAGCGTGAGACTGTGCGCGAGCGTGAAGGCGACGATCACCCTGGCCATTTCCCAAAAACTCCGGGTCGCGATCACCAGCGCGCAGACAAACAGAAGGTGATCGTAGCCGGTAAGGATATGCATGATCCCATGCCAAAGATGTTCTCCTGTTATTCTCCAAAATTGCGACCGCTCCGGCAAAGCCGGCGGGGTGGGGGCGGGCTGCGATAGCGTGGCGGGTTTTTCCCAACCGGTCGGCAGCGTGGCGGTTTCTCTATAAGTAAGCAGCCAGGAGCTGACGGTATCGCGGTCCCAACGCTTAGCGCGAATCACATAGCTTTGATCCCATTTGGTGCCCGCCGCGTAGGTCTGTTCATCCAACATCTCGTTGCGGAAGGTGATTTTCTCGGGAGGCGCACCGTTAAACGCATAAGTTAATTCAAATTTAAAAATGGTCTGAACAGGATCCTCGATACTTGAAGGCGGGGTGACTTTGATCACGGAGCCGTGGAGCGGGGTTTCCCCCGAGGAGAGCGAGAGATGCTTGAGGATGTAATCGCCATGTTGATCCAGGATACCGTTGTGCACAGCTGCATCCGACGTGATTACGGATGACTGCGGGATTCCTTGGGCTACGTAGATTTCCTTAAGCGAGACGTTGATGGACACGCGCACAAGTGACGGTTCGAATTGCACCCACATCGTATCCTGTAGAATCGGATGAGCGGAAGCAGCCAAGACCGGCCCGAACCAGGCAAAAATAATCAGGCGTAATCTCCACATGGGGTATAAGAAAGAGGAACGTTTGCGACCGGGGAGGCTTACTGACCGAATTGAACCTATCAACTGACTGCCGCCGAACAAATCAGCGCCTTCGACCAACGACTCGCGATCAAATACTGTATCGTATAACACGGGGTTAATTTGGGCTAGTTGCAGGATTCGACGTTGCGGCACTGGGCATTTGAGGTTGTAGTGACGGTGTGGAAACGCCGGATTTCAGCTCCGCGGAACGCGAGGCATTCGCCAGCCTGCTCGACGACACTAATCCCAAAGTAAGGGCCCAGCTACTGGCGTATTTTCTGGCCAAGGCGGAGGCGGCGAAGCGGTTTTTGGTGGCGCTCGCCGAGGGCAAGCACCGCGAGATTGCCTGGCACGCGCGATGGTTTTTGAACGAGCTGCATTTTTGCGACCCGGCGGCGGAGTTTCGCGGGTTTATCCGTTCACTTAACTACGAACTCGAGACGGGTTCTTTGCTGCTGGCGCGCACCGTGATGCCGACGGTCGATCCGGGTGATTGCGCGGTGTCGCTTGACCGGCTCGCGGCGAGGTGTCGCGAACTGATCGCCGAGCCGGCCTCGGTGCGCAACCGCTGTCGTGTGATCAATCGCGTGCTTTTTCACGAAGAAGGTTTTCGTGGCAACACCGAGAACTACAACGATCCGCTGAATAGTTTACTGCCCGAAGTGCTGGTGCGGAAGAAGGGCCTGCCGATCACCCTGGGCATAGTTTACCTGTTGGTGGCGCAGCGCATCGGGCTCGAGTTGGAACCGGTGGGCTTACCAGGGCATTTCATGGTCGGGTGCTATTCCGAAAGCGCGCCGTTCTACATTGATGCGTTCGAACAAGGTGCGTTTCGCACGACGAGCGAGGTGGTGATGTTTCTGCGTTCGCAAGGGCTCGAGCCAGCGATCGGAGACCTCGCTCCGTCGCCGGTGCGTGAGGTGCTCTGTCGTTGCTGCCGTAATCTCGCCAACCACTACGCGGCGGCGGGCGACGAGCGCCGGGCGGTGATGTTTACGGATTTCGTGGGCGAGTTTGATGCGGCGTATGAACGCAACACGGCTTGAGTGGAGGGTGTAGTCGGGGCTTTTGTTTTACGGGATCGCGGGTTTTGCTGGGGTTAAATCATGGACGATACGGTCACCTACACGCTGGCGGATTTGGAGAACTGGTCGCGACCGGGCACGGCGTTGGCCGTGCTCGGGCATCCGATCCGTCACTCGGTGAGCCCGGCGATGCACAACGCGGCGCTGGCTTGGATGGCACTCGAGGACGCGCGATTCGCCGACTGGCGATATGATCGCTTCGAGGTGTTGCCGGAGGATTTGCCGCGAGCGCTGGCCTTGTTGCACGCTAAGAATTTTCGCGGCGTGAATCTGACGGTGCCGCATAAAATACTGGCGGTGTCGCAGGTCGCGAGCATTGACCCGGCTGCGCGCTTGGTGGGCGCGGTTAACACGCTGCGCTGGCGGGAGGACGGTTGGGAGGGGTTTAACACCGATGGCTACGGCCTGGTGGGCGGGCTGCGGGAGGACCTCGGCGTGTCGCTGACTGGAGCGAATGTGATCTTGCTCGGTGCGGGCGGGGCGGCGCGCGGAGCGGCGGTGGAGTGTCTGCAGCGCGGTTGCGCATCGCTTTGGATAGCCAATCGCACGCGATCGAATCTGGACGAGCTGCTTGCCTTGCTTGCGCCGTTGGCGGGCGAGGCGGTGTTGCGCGGCTTTGATCCGTCGACGGCGGGAGCGGCTGGTTTGCCGGCGGGTGCGGTGGTGGTGAACGCGACGAGCGCGGGCTTGAAGGCGACGGATCCCCTGCCGATCGACCTCGGCACCCTACCGTCGCCGTGCGCGGTCTATGACATGATCTACAACCCGGCGGAGACGGCACTGCTGGTGGCGGCGCGTGTGCGGCACGTGCCGGCGGCGAACGGCCTCTCGATGTTGGTGTATCAAGGCGCGCGGGCCTTGGAGATCTGGACGGGACGGGCGGTGCCGGTGGATGCGATGGCCGCCGCGGCGCGCGCCGCCATGGGGCGATAGGGTGGGGGTGGAGCTTAGGGTAAAGAGAACCAGCCCATCAATGAATGACTAGTTGTCTTTTACACCACGGCGCGGAGGTGCGACAGGGCGGTGTGGGCTGCTGCGGCGAGCTTGCGTGACGACCTATATTGAGGAGGGCTGTTTGCTGATCACGTCGCACACGAGGTGCGCTCCTGGTTGCTGCTTCGAGCGCCAATTATGCCTCAACCAAGTCTTTTTCCACGCGGAGGTTGGCGATGATGAATTCCTGGCGCTGGGGGGTGTTCTTGCCCATGAAGAACTCCAGGAGCTGGTCGCTGCTGTGGAGTTGTTCGAGGGTGACCTTTTCGGCGCGCATGTTTTCGCTGATGAAGTCCTTGAACTCGCCGGGGCTGACCTCGCCGAGGCCTTTGAAGCGGGTGATCTCGGCGTTTTGGCCGAGTTTGTGGAGGGCGGCTTGTTTCTCGGCCTCAGAGTAGCAGTAGCGGGTTTCCTTTTTGTTGCGCACGCGGAAGAGCGGCGTCTCGAGCACGAAGAGGTGGCCTTGGATGATGAGCTCGGGGAAAAACTTTAGGAAAAACGAAATGAGCAGGAGGCGGATGTGCATGCCGTCCACGTCGGCGTCAGTGGCGATGATGACCTTGTTGTAGCGCAGGGTGTCCATGCCTTCCTCGATGTTGAGGGCGGATTGGAGGAGGTGGAATTCCTCGTTCTCGTAGATGACCTTTTTGGTGAGGCCGTAGGTGTTGAGCGGTTTGCCCTTGAGGGAGAAGACGGCTTGGGTGTGGACGTCGCGGCAGGCGGTGAGTGAGCCGGCGGCGGAGTCGCCCTCGACGATGAAAAGGGAGCTCTCCTCGGCGCGTTTGTCCTTGGTGCCGAGGTGGGCGCGGCAGTCGCGTAGCTTGCGGTTGTGGAGAGAGGCTTTTTTGGCGCGTTCGCGGGCGAGGTTGCGGATGCCGGCGAGTTCTTTGCGTTCGTGTTCGCTGGCCTCGATCTTGCGCTTGAGTTCGTTCGCGGTCTCCGGGTTGCGGTGGAGGTGGTTGTCGAGCTGTTGCTGGAGGAACTGGCTGATGAAGTTGCGCACGGACGGGCCCCCGGGGCCGACGTCGGCGCTGCCGAGTTTGGTCTTGGTCTGGGACTCGAAGACGGGCTCCTGGACGCGGATGGAGACGGCGGCGACGATGGATTGGCGGATGTCGGCGGCGTCGTAGTCCTTTTTGAAAAAGCCGCGCAAGGTTTGCACGAGGGCTTCGCGGAAGGCGGAGAGGTGGGTGCCGCCCATGGTGGTGTGCTGGCCGTTGACGAAGGAGTAGTATTCCTCGCCGTAGTGGCCGGCGTGGGTGAGGGCGACCTCGATGTCCTCGCCCTCAAGGTGGATGAGCGGGTAGAGCGGTTCGCCGGTGAGTTTTTTGGTGAGGAGGTCCTTTAGGCCGTGGTCGGATTTGTAGGACTTGCCGTTGAAGGTGAGGGTGAGGCCGCGGTTGAGGAAAGCGTAGTTCCAGAGCATCTCCTCGATGAACTCGTTGCGGAACTTAAACTCCTCGCCGAAGAGGGCGGTGTCGGGGGTGAAGGTGACGATGGTGCCGTTGCGCTCGCCGAGGGCGGCGTTGATGACCTTGGTTTCCTTGACGAGTTTGCCGCAGGCGAAGTCCACGATCTTGGTCTGGCTCTCGCGGATGGCCTGGGCGCGGTAGGAGGAGGCGAGGGCGTTGACGGCCTTCTGGCCGACGCCGTTGAGGCCGACGGCTTTTTGGAAGGTTTCGGAGTCGTATTTGGCTCCGGTGTTGATGACGGATACGCAGTCGATGAGTTTACCCAACGGGATGCCGCGGCCGTAGTCGCGCACGGTGAGGGTGCGGTCGTTCAGGATTATCTCGATGCGTTTGCCGAAGCCCATGGTGAACTCGTCGATGGAGTTATCGATGGTCTCCTTAAGTAGGACGTAGATGCCGTCCTCGGGGTGGGCGCCGTTGCCGAGCCGGCCGATATACATGCCAGGGCGCAGGCGGATGTGTTCGAGGGGGGAGAGGGTCTTGATCGAGGCTTCGGTGTATTCTTTGGCCATGGTGCGTGAGTGCGCTCACCTTTTGCCGGAGACGGGCGGGGACAAGCGAAAAGGCAGGCGTGAGTGGGTGGGGAATGGCGAATGAGCAATGGCTTTGCTCACCGGAATAGCACTTGCAGGGCGTTTGACCGGCGTATCAGGGGGCGGGTTCGACGCGGCGGCAGCGGACGAGGATGGCGGGGGGCGTGCCGTTGGACGCGAACGCGGAGGGGCGGGGGAGGGCGGCGTCCGGGTAGTAGCAGAATTGCATCAACTCGCCGCGCACGCGGACTATCGCGCGGAGGCGGCGGGTCTCGGCACCCGATTCGTGCCAGACGAGATCAAGGGCGGCGGCGGGTTGCGCGCTGGGATCGAGTTCGGCGGCTCCCACCTGGCGCGGGGTGCCGGCGATCTGGAGTGAGAAGCGGCCGGCGATGATATGGAGCTGGCCGTGGCGGTCGGGCAGGGCTTCGCCTCCGTAGTCCACGCTATGTATGTGCCATTTGCCTTCGAGCATGGGTGCGGTTAAACGCATGTAAGGGGCGCGCGTAAAGCGGAGGTTTTTCGGGTGGCGGCGGGCGGACGAGCTGTTTGGCTGCGCTTATGGTAAAAAAGCTCATCAAGTTAATCATCGTTCTCGCGCTACTCGGAGTGATCGCGCTCGTGGCGCTCGGGTTTTTCCTCGGGCCTATCGTGACCAAGGCGGTCAACACCGTGGGTTCGAAGATCACGGGCACGACGGTCACGCTGGATGGGGCCAAGATTTTCCCGCTCACGGGCAGCGGCACGTTGAAGGGGCTTTTCGTGGGCAATCCTGAGGGATGGTCATCCGACAAGGCGTTCTATCTTGGTGAGGTGCGCTGCAGCGTGCAGCCGTTTTCGGTGCTCGGTGATCATGTCGTGGTGAACGAGGTGTTCATCGACGGCCCGGAGCTGGTTTATGAGAAAAAACTGTTCGGCGGTAATAATATCGATGCGCTGCTCAAGCAGGTGGATGCCCGAATCGGCGGTGGAAAATCAGTGGCTGAATCTGCCAAGACAGAGGGAAAACCGGAGAAGCCGCTGAAGTTCGCGATCAAATCCTTCCGTCTGCAAAACGTGAAGGTGTCGATGGGTATTGGGGCGGCGATGGTGAGCGTTCCCATGCCGCCTATCACGATCACGGATCTTGGCGTGGCCGAGGGCGGCATTTCTCCGGATCAGATCGTGGCTGCGGTGTTGCGCGCCGTGGTCGCTAATCTCGGCACGGCGACGGTTGAGGCTGCGCTCAAGGCCGGTGGAGGAGTATTCGACGGCAGCACGGATGTAGGCGGAGCCGCCAAGGATGCAGGCACGAGCGTGGTCAAAGGCGTAAAAAGCCTTTTTGGAAAATAAGCGGACTCGACCTCGGTCGCGCCTAGGCCAAGCCGCTTCTCTGGCGAACGGGCGTCGAGTATCAGTAATGCGGCGGACGATCCTCGGCGGGCGAGGCGCCCGGGATGTTTTCGGATTGGGCGGAGCGCTCGCGCAGAAGGCGCAGTTCCGCCTGGGTGCGGTCGAGGCGTTTGGCGAGGTCCAGCATGGCCTTGTCTTGCTCTGTGACGTGACGCTCGAACCAGGCGAGGCGCTCTTCGAGGCGGTCAATGCGTTCGTTTGGCATGAGGTGCAAGGAGGGTTGCTGGCGGGCAAGCTAGGTCGGCAGTGACGAGGGGCAAGCTTCGTCCAATCGACTCAACTCCCATTGGCCAGCAGGATGCTTAGGGCGGCCGGATCGGTGACGGGAGCCTGGCAGGTGTGGTGTTCGCAGAGGTAGGCGGTGGCTTGGCCGTCAACGGGCCGGAGGTCGGCGAGCCAAGGGGCGCGGGTGGCGAGCCACGCCTGACCGGAGCCGCCGTCGGCGGCGAGCAAGGCTCGGCGAGGGCCGGGCGTCGCGTGGGCGATGGCGGCGAGGGCGCGGAAGGCGGGCGAGGCGGGGTCGCCGGCGAGGACGAGTTGAGCGGGCTCGGCGAGGGCGCGTTCGAGGGCGCAGAGCAGGGCCGGCAGGGCGTAGGGCGCACGGGTCCACTGGCTGCGCAGGGCCTCGATGGTGCGCAGGGCGCGGGTGTGGAGCGGGGCGCCGGCGTCGCCGAGCAGGGAGGCGAGGCGGAGGAGGTTCGAGGCGGCGATGGAGTTGGGCGAGGGCTCGGCGCCGTCGTAGTCTTCTTTGAGGCGGATGATGATGCTGGTGTCGTCGGCGCGGGAGTTAAAATAGCCGCCGCCGGTTTCGTCCCAGAAAAGGGTGTCGAGCGTGGTCTGGAGGCGCTCGGCCCATTGGAGCCAGTGGATATCAAAGGTAGCTTCGTAGAGGTCGAGCAGGCCGGTGATGAGGTAGGCGTAGTCCTCGGCGAAGGCTTCGCTGGCGCCGCGGCCCTCGCGCCAGGTGCGGTAAAGGGTGGAGCGGGGCGCGTCGTAGAGTTCGCGCTCGATGAAGCGGGCGGCGCGGAGGGCGGCGTCGAGGAGGAAGGGGCTTTTGTCGGCGAGGGCCTCGGCGGGCGAGACGGCGGCGCGCGCGAGGGCGGAGATCATGAGGCCGTTCCAGGCGGTGATGATCTTGTCATCGAGGTGGGGGCGCGGGCGGGAAGCGCGAATGGCGCGCAGGCGGTCGAGGGCGGCGGCGAGCCGTTCCACGGCGGCGGCGGGCGTGAGGTGGTGTGCGGCGGCGGTCTCGGCGAGGGGTCGGATTTGATGGAGGATGTTCTGGCCGGGGCCGAATTCGCCGTGTGGATCGAGGCCGGGCGGGATGTTGCCCTCGGCGCGGACGTTGAAGTGAGCGGAGACGAAGGCGGCGTCGGGGCCGAGGGCGGCGGCGAGCTGGGCGTAGGTCCAGAGGTAAAAGGCGCCCTCGGCGTGCCCGCCGCCATCCCCCGGGTCGCGGTCGCTGTCGGCATCCTCGGCGGAGAGAAAGCCGCCGGCGGGGTGGGTCAAGTCGCGTAACACGTAATCGAATACGCCCCGGGCGGTCCAGGCGTGGCGTTCTTCGCCGGTGTGGAGGCGGGCGTCGAGCAGGTTGATCGCGATCTGGGCCTGGTCGTAGAGCATTTTCTCGAAGTGCGGCACGAGCCAGGTCTCGTCCACGGAGTAGCGATGGAAGCCGCCGCCGAGATGATCGTGCAGGCCGCCCATGGTCATGTGGCGGAGGGTGGCGTCGGCCATCTCAAGGGCGGAGCGGCCGGTCTCGGAGGCGGGACCCTGGAGGACGGCGACACGGAAGAGAAAATCGAGGTTGGAGGCGCGGGGAAATTTGGGTGCTCCGCCGAAGCCACCGTGTGACGCGTCGAAACTCTCGTAGAGGTGGAGGTAGGCGCGCTCGAAGGCATCGCCGGCGGTCTCGTGGAGAGGCGGGGCGGAATGAAACGACTCCGTCGTTCCGCTCCGGTGGTTCTCGGCGAGTGAGGCGAGGGCGCGTTCGCCCTCTGCGACGAGGCGGTCGCGGTCGTTGGCCCAGCCCTTGGCGATGGCGTTGAGCAGGGTGGGGAGACCGGGGCGGCCGTGGCGATCGACCGGCGGGAAATAGGTGCCGCCGTAGAAAGGTTTCAGGTCGGGCGTGAGCCAGGCGGAGAGGGGCCAGCCGCCGTGGCCGGTGAGGGCTTGCACGTAGGCCATGTAGACCTTGTCCACATCGGGGCGTTCCTCGCGGTCCACTTTGATGGGAATGAAGTGAGTGTTGAGCTGCTCGGCAATGGCGGCGTTTTCGAAACACTCGCGGGCCATGACGTGGCACCAGTGGCAGGTGGAGTAACCGATGGAAAGGAAGACGGGTTTGTCCTCTGCGCGGGCGCGGGCGAAGGCGGCATCTCCCCAAGGGAGCCAGTTGACGGGGTTGTCGGCGTGCTGGCGTAGGTAGGGGGATTTTTCGGCGGCGAGGGCGTTGGGCATGAGCGAAGGAGATGCGATGACCGGCTGTCCGCAAGCGGACGAGGCGGACTGCCACCGGTTCAGCGGGCGGAGCGCTGGCGGGCGCGGCGCGATTGCTGGGTGCGCCAGGTGGGGAGAAGGCGGGCTTCGATGTAGGAAAAGGCGGCCGCGAGCCCCTCGCGGTTGTAGACGAGACCGATCTCGGCTTCGATGCGGGTGGGGCGGCCCATGCAAGAGAGGAAGCCGTTGCTGGTGAGCTCGAGAAACGCGGGCGTGTCGATGCGGCCCAGGCGCGCCAGGACGTGCTGGCGCGCGAAGAGGCCGAGCACGGCATCGCCCGTCCAGGCGAGTTCTTGCTCGGCCACTGGATCGGTGGGCGGGCTGACCGCTTTGAACGCGCGCGCGGGGGTGGATTCGGGCGCTGGTGCGGATTCAGGCGCGGGCGATGACATCGGAGGCTTTGGCGGGCGGGCGGAGTGAACGCGTTACTGAATCGAAATAAGCTCGACCTCGAAGATGAGCACGGATGCAGGGGGGATGGGGCCCTGGCCTTGGTTGCCGTAGCCGAGCTCGGAGGGGATAAAGAGCTTCCATTTCGCGCCTACAGACATGAGTTGGAGCGCCTCCACCCAACCGGGGATGACGCCGGTGACGGGGAAGGAGATCGTCTGGCCGCGTTGCACCGAACTGTCGAAGACCGTGCCATCGACCAAGGTGCCATGG
Source organism: Verrucomicrobia bacterium IMCC26134 (assembly GCA_000972765.1). Taxonomy (GTDB): domain Bacteria; phylum Verrucomicrobiota; class Verrucomicrobiia; order Opitutales; family Opitutaceae; genus IMCC26134_A. The sequence continues at coordinate 3,767,749 of CP011265.1, forward strand.
TAGTGGACCTCGACGGTCTGATCGGAGGAGGGTTTGGCGCCGGCGCCGGCGCGGAGGACCTCGTATTGGAGCCCCGATTCAGTGACAAAGACCTCGGCGCGAGCCTGGTTTTTGGCGAGAAATGTCCGGCCAACCTGACCCTGTTTTGAGGAAGCCTCGGCGGCGATGGCCTCGACGCGCTCCTGGGCGGTCTGGAAAGCGGCCTTGAGATCGGCTTCGGAGACGCGCGGCTTGAGGTTGGCGAGGCCGTCTTGCAGGCCGATGAGGAAGGCACCGAGGTCGATCTCGACACCGCCTTGGCGGGCTATGTTCGCCCCCATGTTCATGGCGATGCCGTAGCTGACGCGTTGATCGACGGTGACGAGGGAATAGTCGGAGGCGGACATAGGAGAGGAGAGCGGTTGATGGATGAATTGAATTGGCGGAATGGGCGTAGCCGCAAGGGGCGGCGTCGCCAAAAACCGCCGCTACCCCAAGGTGGCGTGCGCGAAAGGCAATCCCTCACTGTGTCACGGGCTGGCGCCGAGTGTAACAAGGAAGGAATCGGAGCTTCGCTTTTCAGGGGTCGAGCGTGGCGAAAGTCTCTGATTCGGAGGCCGAAATTCATCGTAACGACACGGAGGCATAACGATTGGGTAGAAGGCGCTGGCCCCCTGTGTCGCGGGGTTTCAGCGGGGATCGCTTTAGGTTAAACCGGCGCCACTCTTGCGCCTTTCTTTTACCGGGGATTCTTTTCCTGTCGGCTAAAACCCCTCGCTTCTCCGGTTAAGTTCTCCCCGGCGACGTTATCCCGTTTGTCATTCTCCGGCGCCCCTGCCGCCCCCTTATAATCATGCAACTCAAGTCCACGCTCAAGACCATCGCCTACGCGGGTCTTATCGCGCTCTTGCTTGCTCCTCTTTGGCGCATGAAGCGCGTTCCCGTCGCCAAGACCGCCGGCCACTCGGCGCTCGCGATTCCGCCTTCCACGGTCGCTCCGGTCGCTTCCCCTGTCGATCTCGCGGCCGCCCTCGGCGAGGGGCTTGTTTATCCCGCCACCCCCGTTCTTCGACCCTTGCCGGTTTCGCGCTCTAGCGACCATCACGAATGGACCCGGGGCGACGGCCGCGACCCCGGAGTCATCCACCTCATCTCGCACAACGAGGCCGAGTTTCGCCGCCTCATTGAGGAGAACGACCGCATTTCTCGCCGGCAGCTTGTTTATCGCAAAGACGTTATCGCCGCCGGCATCCAGCGCTCGCGTCTCACCGGCGAACCGGTGCGGCACATCGTCTTGCCCGGCTTCGACGGACAGGAATTCGCGGTCGATGTGCTTCGTGCCGATCTATCGCCCTCCGGCCAGGCCGGCAGCCTCACCGGCAAGCTGGCCGGGCAGGACAGCTCGATAGTCACGCTGGCGTTTCAGTTTGGTCGCGAGGCTTTCACCATCCTCTCCCGCGAAACGGGCATCTATCTTCAGGCCCACCCCCGGGAGTCGGGTGAGATCATCCTCACTGGTTTCGATCCTGCCACCTACACTCCGCAACGCGGGGGCGAGCCCATCTTCACGCAAGAGTAAGTCCGCGATCCTCCGGTATGAATCTACGTCCCCATCCTTTCCCGCTCGTCGCCGGCCTCATGTTTCTCGCCGCCGGCTCCGCGTTTGGTGCGGTCGAGGCCGATCTGCTCGCCGCCTACGATTCCAGCTACGCCAGCAGCCTCGGCGGCCAGGCCAACGCCCAGGTTACCATCGCCAACGCCATCACCGGCTCCAACGCCATCAACGACCGCAGCGGCACCGGCGCCCGTGTCCGGGTCGTCGGCTACCTGCAGTCCGCCTCCAACAACAACCAGACCTCGACGCTCGGGGGCTATGTCGGCTGGATGGCCAACTACGACAGCCGCCTGGCCGATGTGGTGGATCGTGGCGCGGCCGTCGGTGCCGATCTAGTCACCTACGTCTGCGCCCCCGTCACCTCCGAGACCTCCGCGGCCGTCGCCCAGCAGCCGGGCATGTATTCCTCCTTCGGACCGGGTAACTTCTGGTCCGCTGTCGTCGCCCACGAGCTGGGCGGCCACAATTACGGGCGTTCCCATTCCGACGGTTTGCTCAACCCGAAATCCATCATGCTGCACAACTACTGCGGCGGTGGATCCGCCCCGCCGTATTTGTTCACCAACTTTAATCTCTGGTTCAACGGCGTCCGTTTCGTCGGCGACGGCAACAACTGCTCCCAGGGCGGCCTCATCAACGGCGGCGACAACTCCCTGCCCACCGCCACCAGCGCCCAAGGCGTGGCCGACCGCCGTGAACACCTCGCAGCCAGTCCGCGGCTCGACGCCGTCGTGCGCCGCTGGTCCTTCAACCGCGCCGCCGCCGCCGCCCCGGCCGGCACCACTATCACGGATCAGGTGACTGGCACCGCCCTCGCCGTCGTTCGTGGCGTGGGCGCCACTTTCACCGGTGCCGGCCTGCGCATCCCCGGCGGCGGCACGGGTAATCTCGCGGCCAGCTCCATCCCCGCCTACATCGACCTGCCCAATGGGATCCTTTCTTCGAATACGAACGTCACCATCGAGGTCTGGGCAACTCCTCTCTCCGCGCCGAACTGGGCGCGCTTGCTCGACTTCGGCCGCACCGTCCAGGCCGGCGACGGACTCGGCAGCGCCGGCGAATACACCGGCACTCCCGGCACCGCCGCCCCGGGCACCACCCAGTCATCCGATGGCATCATGTTGTCCGCCGATATCGGCACCAACCTCTCCGCCCAGCGCTTCGAGTCCAAACTCGACGGCACCGCCCTCACCCTCGACGCCGCCTTGCCCACCGTCGCCGGCGTGCCCCACCATTACGCCATCACCTACACGTCTAACGGCTCCGGCGGGCGCTGGCAGTGGTTCCGCGATGGCGACGCCGTCACATACCTTGATGTCTCGTATCCGCTTTCGTCCATCGAGGACGTAAACAACTGGCTCGGTCGCTCCCTGTGGAGCGGGGACAACATGGCCAACAACGAGTATGCCGAGGTCCGCATCAGCAACGTCGCTTTCACGCGCGACCAGGTGCTCGCCAACTACCTGCTCGGACCCAACTTTACCTCGACCGCCAGCACCATGCTCACCACCAGCGACGTCGCCGGTGCCAGCTCCTTCAATGCCGCCGGCAAGTGGAACGACGCGGCCGCGCCTTCCTCGCTCAAACGCTACGAAACCCACGGCCACACCCTCAACACTCCCGCCACCAGCTTCGCGGTCGCGTTCGGCGGCCAATCGCTTGCCCTCAACGGCGGCCGCCTGCTCTTCAAGGGCCTCGCCTCCAGCACCGTCACCATCGCTGATCTGCTGGTGAGCGCCGGCACCCTCACCCACGCCGGCACCGGAGTCTTCACCCTCGCCGGAGCGCTCGCAGTCGATGCCGACGGAGTGCGTATCTACGGCGCCAACGGCTCCCTTGTGATCGCCTCCGCGCTCACCGGCGCCGGCCCGGCCACCTACGTCGGCCAGGCGACCACACTCACCGGCTCCAACACCGCTTATACCGGCAAGACCTGCGTCGGCGATGGCAACACCGGCACGCTCATTATCGACAGCCCGGCCCGCCTCGGCACCGCACCCGCCACGCTTGTTTCCGACCAGCTCGTGTTCAATCGCGGCACCTTGCAAAACACCGCCACCTTCGCGCTCAACGAAGCCACCCGCGGCATCCTCATCGACGTGAGCGGCGCCACTTTCAACGTCGCCACCGGCACCACCCTGACCGTAACCAGCCCGCTCTCCAGCCCCAACCTCGGCACCGGCATTTACGCCGGCACCATCCGCAAGCGCGGCCCGGGCACGCTCGTGCTCGGTGGCGCCACCTCCGGCTTCAACGGCGGCCTCTATCTCGACAGCGGCAGCACCACCGCCAACGACGGCGCCCTGCGTCTGACCAATGGCCAGGTCCTGGCTAACGCCCGCTCGCCGTTCTACATCACCAACAACAATGGCGGCAGCTCCGTTCTCCAGCTCGACGGATCCACCGGCGCCATCACCCAGACCCAGAGCCTTTGGTTGAACGGCCGCACCACCCCCTCGCCCGCCCTGCAAAATCTCGCCGGGCTAAATGCGCTTGGCGGTGTCACCTTGGACGTGGGAGGCAGCTCCTACATCCTGCAATCCGACGCCGGCACCTTGCGCTTCAATGGCGCGCTCACCGCCATCGCCACCGGCACCCGCACCTTCACCCTTCAAGGCGCGGGCGATTTCAACCTGGCCGGCGGCGTCACCAACGGAAACGCCACCGTCGCCCTCGTCAAAACCGGCGCCGGCATACTCAACCTGAACTCCAGCGCCGCGCACACCGGCGGCACCACGCTCAGCGGCGGCACCCTCCTCCTCGGCTCTGCCGGCACGTTTGGCAGTGGCGCGCTCTCGGTTGCCGCTTCCACCACTCTGGCCGGCACCGGGTCCATTGCCGCGAGCACTACGATTTCCGGCTTTCATACCCCGGGGGCTCCCTTCGGCACGCAGACCTTCTCCGGTTCGCTCGCCTATGCCGCGTCCGCGCGCCTGCGTTGGACTTTGCAGGACAACACCGCCGCCCTCTCCTCCACCGGCCGTCTTGTCGCCGGCACGGTCAGCGTCGCCGGCGGCGCCGCCCTCGACCTGGTGCTTAATGGCGCCCTCTCGACCACCAACTATTTCAACGCGTTCTGGACCCAGCCGCGCACTTGGTCCGTCCTCGCCTCCAGCGCCCAGACCGGTGTCTTTACCCTCGGCACGGTGAGCGTTGATTCGCTTGATCAATCCGCCGCCGGCAAGGGCGCCTTCAGTCTCGTGCAATCCGTCGCCGGCGTGACCGTCCAGTGGACGCCGACTGCATTCGCCGCCTGGCGAGGCACGGTTTTCGTTGCTCAGGCGGGCACCGCTGGCACCGCCGCCTTCGATGTCGACCCCGATGGCGACGGCCTGAAAAACGGCATCGAATACCTCCTTGGCTCCGATCCTGTCATTCGGGGTGCATCACCCGCCCCGAGCCAGCTGGGCGATGGCCGCCTGAGTCTGGCTTTCTCCCGTTCCACGACTGCGACGGACGTGGTGGCGATCGTGCAGGCTGCGGATAGCCCCGCCGGTCCCTGGACGGATCTGGCAAGCAGCACCGGTGGCGCGCCCTTCGTGGGCCTCGCCGCGGGTGCCACGGTTCAGGAAACGGGCTCCGGCACCCTCCGCACGGTCGAGGTGGGCGACGCCGTTCCGATTGACGAAGTCGCGCACCCCCGGCGTTTCCTCCGTCTCTTTGTCACGCTTTCCGTCCCGTAGCCCCGCGCTCCCCTTGCTTGCGTAAGGATTCCTTTACGGCGGTGCAGCCGCAGCTTTCACCTCCGGTGCCGCAACCGGCTCCGGGGCGGCGGCGTTTTTTCCACGCGCCAAGGAGCAACGCGAACGCAGCCACGGCCACGATCAGGAGCGCGACGGGCGTTTGCCAATTTTCCATACGGTCAAGGTAAGCGGATTTCGCTCAAAAGCCCAGCGCGCGGCCCACTTGGTAAACCACAAAGCACACGGCCCAGGCGGTGCCGGTCATGTAGGCGAGCTGGAAGAGGGGCCAGCGCCAGGAGTTCGTCTCCCGCTTCACCACCGCGATGGTGCTGATGCACTGCATGGCGAAGACGTAAAAGATCATCAGATTGAGGCAGATCAGAGGGGTGAAGAGCCGGGTGCCGTCGGGGCGTTTGGCGTCGCGCAGGGCGTCGCGGCGGCTGGTGTTGTCGTGGTCCTCGTTGCCGGTCTCCTCGACCGCGAAGATCACGCTCATGGAGCTGTTAAACACCTCGCGGGCGGCGAAGGACTGGATGAGGCCGATGCCGATGCGCCAGTCGAAGCCGAGCGGGGCGATGAGCGGCTCGAGGACGTGGCCGGCGCGGCCGGCGTAGCTGTGCGCGAGGGCCTCGGTGGGCGGGGTGTTGTCACTGGATTTAGGATACGTGGCGAGGAACCAGAGCACGATGGAGAGGGCGAGGATGATGGTGCCGGCGCGTTTCACGAAGAGGCCGGCGCGCTCCGCCATTTGCTGGAGCACGTCGCGCACGCGCGGCAGGCGGTAGGGCGGCAGCTCCATGATCATGAGCGGGGGCGCGCCGCGCAGGAGGGTTTTTTTAAAAAACCACGCGAAGAAAAACGCGCCGAAGGTGCCGAGGAAATACATGAGCAACATCAGCCCGACCTGCGCGCCGAGACGGGGTTTTTCGCCGGGGACCAGCGCGGCGATGAGCAGCAGGTAAACCGGCAGGCGGGCGGAGCAGCTCATGAACGGCGCCACGAGGATGGTGACGAGGCGGTCCTTGGGCTGCTCGATGGTGCGCGCGGCCATGATGCCGGGGATGGCGCAGGCGTAAGAGCTGAGCATGGGAATGAAGCTGCGGCCGTTCAGGCCGACCTTGCTCATCACGCGGTCCATGATGAAGGCGGCGCGCGCCATGTAGCCGGTGCTCTCCAGCAGCCCGATGAAGAAAAACAGGATCAAAATCTGGGGCAGAAAAACGAGCACGCCCTCGATGCCGGCGAGGCCGCCTTCGATGACAAGGTTGTGCAGGTCTCCCGGCGGCAGTTGCGAGGCAACCCACCCGGAAAGCGCGGCCATGACTCCCTCTATCCAGCCCATGGGAATGCCTGCGAGTGTAAAGATGCTGAGGAACATCGTGCCCATGAGCGCGGCGAGAATGACCCAGCCCCAGAGCGGGTGCGTGACGACGGCGTCGATACGGTCGGCGGTGGAGTGGGCGTGGGGCGCGCCATCGGCGCCGGCGGGGGCGGAGGTGGTGACGACTTCGGCGACGAGTTTACCGATAGCTTCGTAGCGCGCGGCGACGAGCAGGCCGGCCCAGTCGGTGCCGTCGGCGGACCAGCGGTTTTTCCACGATTCGAGGATCGTGAGGGTGGCAGGGCTGAGCGGGGTGGAACCGGCGACCCTCACCGGGTCCTGATCGGTGAGGAGGAGCAGGGCCTCGGCGCGGGCGACGAGCGGGTTTTTGCCTTCATCACGGGAGAGCGAAGCCTGTAACTCGGCGACGGCGGGGGCGATGGGCGCGGGCACGGCCCAGGCGTGGCGGGGCAGGGGGAGGTCATGGCGGGACAGGGCGAGCTTGAGCTCGATGATGCCCTTGCCGTGGGCGGCTTCGCAGGGGATGACGGGGATGCCGAGCTCTCGGGAAAGGCGGTCGGTCTGGATGGAGAAACCGGCCTGGGCGGCGAGGTCCATCATGTTGAGCACGAGGATGACGGGCCGGCCGAGGTCGAGGATCTGGTGAACGAGGTAGAGGTTGCGCTCGAGGTTGGTGGCGTCGGTGATGCAGACGATGCGGTCGGGGGTGGGGGTGTCGGCGCGACGACCGAGGAGGATATCGCGGGTGACGGCCTCGTCAGGGGAGCGAGCGGCGAGTGAATAGGTGCCGGGCAGGTCGATGAGGGTCAGCGGCTGGCCGTGCTGGGTGTAGGCGGTGCCCACCTTGCGCTCGACGGTGACCCCCGGGTAGTTGCCGATTTTCTGCTTCAGGCCGGTGAGGGCGTTGAAAAGGGTGGATTTGCCGCAGTTCGGATTACCCACGAGGGCATAGACCGGAGTGCGGGCTGGCGTGGGGGCAGGCGGGACGGTGGGAGCGACAGACATGGGAAACGACTCGGGAAGAGACAGCGCGGCGAGCTAGATGGGACTGAGTCTCACTGTCAACTATGCCGTGGGGAGTGGGCGGGACGAAGGGCGAAGTAGAGGGCGAGGGCTTAGCGCTTGGACTTGACGACTGCGTCCGTCCCCGGGGCGATTTGGGCGCTTTGCGGAGTGTATTGCATGAGCTCGATGCGGTTTCCATCGGGGTCGCTGAGCCAGGCCTGAAGGGAATGATCAAGGCCGCCGCGAATCTCGCCGACCTCGACGCCGCGGGCGATCAGGGCGGCGCGGGTGGCGGCGAGGTTTTCGACTTCCAGGGCGAAGTGGTCGTAGCGATTGCCGGAGCTGAGTGGGGTAAAAGGTAGTGTGGCGTCGCCCCACTGGTCGGTGGCTCCGCGTTGGTCGAAGAACTCCACGAATTTAGTGTCGCCAAGGGCAATGTAGGCCCCGAAGAGCGAGCTGTCGGCGGCGGTGAAGCGGAACTTTACCGGGAGGCCGAGGCCGTCGCGGTAGAAGGCGATGAGGCGCTCGAGGTTGTTGGTGTGCAGGCAGAGGTGGGCGAGCCGGAGGATCATACCCGCAACGCAGACCATTCGTGCGCAAAGGTCAAAAGAAGCCCTCAGCCAGGGGGAGAGGGTGGTCCTTGGTTTGGTGCGGGCGGCGGATTGTCAGGGTTTTGTCAGGTGCTCGATTTTTAGCGGCGCGTGGATCATAACAAAGCCAACAGCTCCAACCTAACCATGAAAACCTGTTCCCTTGCTTCGCTTCGTTTGCTCGCGGCCTTGGCCGCTTTTGCCTCCGTGCTGCCCCTGGTTTCCCCGCCTGTTTACGCCGGCGCGTCGGTGGCGACTGCGGAGGGAACGCCTGCGCCGCTCAGCGCCGAGTCGCGGCTCACGGCGGCGACGGTCTATCCGGACCGCGCGGTTGTCACGCGGGTGGCGAAGGTGGCCATGCCGTCCGGCAACGCGGAGGTGGTGTTTGCCGGATTGCCGGCGGGATTAATGGATGAGTCGGTGCAGGTGAGCGCGAAAGGAGCGGTAGCGGCGACGCTGCTGGATGTCGCGACCCGCACGGTCTTCGTGAGCGCCGAACCGGATGCACGGGTAAAAGTGCTGGAAGACAAGCTCGCGGCTTTGCAGTGCGAGGAGCGTGTGTTGACCGATCGGGTCGCCGTGCTGGAGTCGCAGCGTGGCCTGGTGGCGGCTATCGAAAAAGCCAGCACCACACCTGCTTCCGCAGCGAGCGGCACCACGCCACCGACGCGGCCGTCGCTGGAGGATTATACCAAGCTGCTCGCCTTCTCCGCTGAGCAACGCGGGCGCTTGAACACCGACGCGCAGCAGCTCGACCTTGAGCGGGTCGCTTTGGCGGAAAAAATCGCCGCCGCCGAGGGCCAGTTGAAGGAAATGCGCGGACAGCAATCCGGCCGTCGCGCGACCAAGGTCGTGACGGTGAGGCTCGCTGCCTCCGCCGAAGGACCGGTGACGCTGAGCCTCGCCTATGCCTTGCCCGGCGCGAGCTGGACGCCCGCTTACGACGCGCGCCTGCACCGCGCCGAGCGCCAGGTGCTGCTTGATGCCTTCGGCGTGGTGCGCAACTCGACCGGCGAGGATTGGACGGGCGTCGCGCTCACGCTTTCCACCGCGCGGCCCGGCCTCGGCGGTTCGGCACCGGAGATCGGCGCGTGGTATGTGGATGTGGCGTTCGAGAAAAGTGAGCGCCCCGCCCGGCCAAATCCTTCAAGCACCACGCTCGTCGGATTTTTTAGTAACAGCGCAATGATGGTCACCGACGGTGCCGTCGCGCCCGCCTCGGCACCCGTGGAGGAAAAAGCCGGTTACGCCACCGCCGCCGTGGAGTCCGCTGCCACCAGCGTGAGTTTCCGTATCGTCACGCCGGTCACCCTCGCGAGCGACAACACCCCCCAGCGTGTGCCCCTCGGTTCCGCTGGGTTTGACGCCGCGCTTCAATACCAGGCCACGCCGAAGTTGCAGGAGACCGCCTTCCTCGCCGCTTACGTCACCAACACCAGCGAACTGCCCTTCCTCGGCGGCGCGCTCAACGTGTTCCTCGACGACACCTTCGTCGCCACTGCGCGTCTCGCCACCACCATGCCAGGGGAGAAATTCACCCTCAATCTCGGGGCCGACGAGGGCGTGGCCATCAAGCGCAAGATCGTATCGCGCTTCACTGAGGACACTGGCTTTACCACCAAGAGCCGCCGCACCACCTACGACATCCTCGTGACCGTCACGAATAACAAACGCACCTCCGAGCGCATCGTGATCAAAGACACCGTGCCCGTCGCGCGTGACGAGAAGATCATCGTCAAACTGCTCGCTCCCGTCGAACGCGACTTACTCAAGCCCGAGGATGCCGCCGCTCAACCTCCGAAGCTGGGTATGGCGCGTGACGCCGATGGCAAACTGACCTGGCGCCTCGACCTCAAGCCTGGAGAAAAACGCGAACTACCCCTGCGCTTCAGCATCGAACACCCCGCCGACCTGTCGGTATCCGGGGTCGAGTAAAGCGCGAAGAAGAATAGAAGAATGGCTGTAACCCTCACTCGAGATGAACGAGTCCTGAGTGCAACAGGGCCAGCGGGGCGTTCGTGCCCATACCTCGTCGTGCGCTTCGATGAAACCGGCGCATCTTCATGCAGAAGAATAAGTGAATAAGGGGTTTTAAGGAAATAGGGTTGTATCTATTGGGAAGTAATTTATAGTTATAAAACAATGTTCCCAAGCTACCCCTTCAGTTTGGCTGATCGTTTGCGTGCCTTTAAGACGGCCCCGACGGTTGGCGTGAGTCCGCCAATTCTTGGGCAACGGGGCGGTTTGTGCGGTGATGCCGGCTTGAACGAATCAGGAAACATCCGCCTCAGCCGAGCTGAACAACGATCGCCGCATAAAGTTCTCAATTTTTAATCATGAAACCCAGTTCATCGTTTCTAAGTAGCTCCGTAGCTCTTGTGCGCAAAAGCCTGCCAATTGCCCTAGCTGCATGGGCTTCCCTGTTCGTCGTCGCGCCGGTTCGAGCTGCCGATCTGCTCGTCGAGGACTTCGAATCTTATTCCACCGGCGTTGCGATTCCCACGGTCGCGGTCGGCACCTCCGTAAGCGGCGTCAAGTCGTCCGGCCAGGTCACGGCGATCGCCGGGGTAAGCGCGATCGGGAGCGGCGGGAAGGTCGCGTGGTTGAATGACGTTATCGCGGGCGCTGGCGGAGGTGGCCAGTTGGAGCTCAATGCCGGTGCGTCCGCGCAGACCACCCTAGCGGTTGCCTTTGAGATTTTCAACAACGGCACTCCTGCGACCACTATGCCGATCAACATCGGACTTTTGGCTTGGAATAGCACCGTTGCCACCGCCGGCGGCTCCAGCGCGAAACGCATCGCCGGCATTACTTTCACCCAGTCCGGAAACGCCACCATCCAGTCCTACTCGATTCAGGGCAATGGCACCGTATCCTCCGGGCTGACTTATGACCGCACGAGCAAGCAGTCCATCAAACTTTATGCAAACGACCACGATACCACGTCCATCAACTACATCGGTCCGGATTCCGTTTTTCGCACGCTGAACGCCAACAGCTTCTCGGTATTCCTCAACGGGGCCTTCGTCCTTACCGCTCCACTCAACCCGTCCGCCACCGACAACAGCGCAACTCCGGTCGCCCTGACGGGGAACAGCAATCTCGGCCGAATCGGCTTTAACACCTCGACGACCAACACCGGCAATTGGCTCATCGATAATGTCGTCATCTCCGAGATGCCCGCCGGGGTCTTGCCGCCCGCCTCCGTGGTCACCAGTGCGCTGACCGCCAGCGGACAGGTTGGTAACGCCTTTAGCTACCAGATCACGGCATCAAACACGCCGACTTCTTTCAACGCCACCGGCCTCCCCTCCGGTCTGAGTATCAACACCGCGACCGGAGCCATCACGGGCACGCCCGCCGCCAGCGGGACCTCGAACATCACCCTCTCCGCCACCAATACTGGTGGCACGGGCACGGCGACGTTGGTCTTAACGGTTACCGGGCCTGCTCCGGCGATCACCAGTGCGCTCACCGCGAGTGGTCGTGAGTCCTCGGCCTTCAGCTACCAGATCACCGCGTCGGGATCACCGTCGTCATTTGGCGCCACGGGTCTGCCGGGCGGGCTGAGCGTCAACACGGGCACCGGAGCCATCACGGGAACACCAGCCGTGGGCACAGCAGGAAGTTGGAATGTCACGATCTCCGCCACGGCAGGCGGTTCCACCGGCACGGCCACCCTGACACTGACGGTGGCGAGCCGATTCGATGCCTTGAGGACTGCGTGGATGAATACGTTGATCGCAGACGTAACTGGCTCAAAGAGCACCTCCAGCATCAACACCCGGTCTGCCGGTTATCAAGGCACGATGGTTTACACCGTGAGCGCGATCAAAGTCACCAACGGCGGCTCGGGTTACACGACTGTCCCTACCGTAACGATCACGGGAGCCACGGGCAGCGGTGCCACCGCCACGGCGACGATCTCGGCCGGCAAAGTTTCTGCGATCACCGTGAGCAGTGGCGGTTCGGGCTACACCACCACTCCGACCGTGACCCTTAGTGGAGGTGGCGGCACGGGCGTAGTTGCGACGCCACTGATTGCCATCTGGAGTGATTTGCCTCTCGCCGCCCAAACGGGGGTGACCGCGGATGTCGCTTCGGGAAACATCGCCGACAGTTTTAAGCGCCTCGAATACATGGCGCAGGCTTACGCCATACCCGGTTGTGCGCTCTACCAGAATAGCTCCCTGCTGGCCGCGATCGTAGGCGGGCTGGATTGGATGACCTCGAATGTCTACACCTCCACCGGCACGCTGTTTGGCAACTGGTATGATTGGGAAGTGGCCGCTCCACAGGCGCTCAACAACGCTACGGTCCTGCTCCTCTCCAACCCCGCTGCGTTGACCACGACTCAGGTCGCCAACTACGTCAAAGCGGCGTATAATTTCGGGCCCGACAGCGTTAATCAAAAGGACTACTTCTTCTGGGGCGCTCTGACCGGGGCCAACACCTCGAACGCCGCGCTCACCATGGCGGTTCAGGGTATTTTGCTCGGTAACAACACGGCCACCGTCACCCGTTTCTGGCAAAACACCGCGGGCCACCCGGTGAATCCACAAACCGACTACGTCATCAGCGGAAGCCTTTTGCTCGATGAGGCCCAGGGTAATCTGAGCGGCAATAACCCCTTCGATTTCAGCGGACGAAGTGTTTTTACTCCGGTCACGAGTGGAGATGGGTTTTACGAGGACGGTTCCTTTATCTTTCACTACAATATCCCTTACACCGGCCAATATGGGCAGGAGTTGATGGAGAATATCTCCATTCTGGTGAAGCTTCTCTACGGTTCGCCGTGGCAAATCACCGACCCGGAGCTATCCAACATCTACGGCTGGATCACCGAAAGCTTTGCGCCCTTGATGTATCACGGCGCCATGATGGACATGGTTCGCGGCCGCGCTATCGCTTCGTCTTCTTCCGATGAGTTCAACGTCGGCGCCAAGGTCATCGCAAACATCCGCTCGGTCGCCAGCTTCGCCCCGTCCGCCACGGCCGCCGTGCTGACCTCCTTTGCGGATTCGCCTCAATTGCCGCCCGGGCAATATCATTTCCCGAGCATGGATCGTGTCGTCGCATTTCGCGATGGTTTCGGGTTCGGCCTCAGTATGTCATCCACCCGCGTCGGCGGCTACGAGATCAACACCACGTCTCCCACCAACCTCAAGGGTTGGTATACCGGCGCGGGCGTGACCTACCTTTATCTTGGCGATAACGACACCCACTACACGGATAATTATTGGGCGACGGTCGACTGGTATCACCTCCCCGGGACAACGGCGGAGTTGAACGCCACCCCGGATGATGCGGTCACAGATCAAAACTGGGTCGGCGGTGCGCAAGTCGACAAGACCTACGGCGTAGCCGGTATGTCCGCTCATCCAGCCGGCACCAACCTGTATGCGAAAAAGTCCTGGTTTATGCTGGACGATGAAATCGTGTGCCTCGGCGCCGGCATCACGTCCACTTCCGTCGGCAATCAGGTCGATACCACCGTGGAGAATCGCAAGCTCGGCACGATCGGGTCGACCGCGTTCAACATCGCGGACACGCAATACGTGCTCAGTTCGCCGACCCCCTGGACCAACCCGGTTACGGTCACGACTGACACCGGCGCGACCTGGTGTGCGTTAGCCGGTCTCGGCGGGTATTACTTCCCCAACGGAGCCGCCAATTTACAGGCGCAATTTGTCTCGGGTTCCGGGGCATGGACCACCATCAATCCGACCGATTCCGATCCCGCGGTTTACACGGATTATTATCTGAAGCTCTGGTTCAATCACGGGGTGACGCCGACCAATGCGAAGTATGCGTATGTCATGCTGCCGAATCGCAGCGCCAGTAGCGTGAAAGCTTATGCCGCCAATCCGGACGTCTCGATTTTATCAAACACGGAACCCACCGGCACGACCACCGGCATCCAGGCGGTGAAGAGCCAGGCGCTCGGCGTGGTGGCGGCGAACTTCTGGGCAAAAACCGGCGGTCCCGACAACGGTGGCACGGTGGATTTCATCACGGTGAGCAAGCAGGCTTCGGTCATCGTCAGGGAAAGCTATGACACCATTTCAGTAGGCGTTTCCGATCCCACTCAAAACAGCGCCGGCTCGATCACGGTCACCCTCAGTGGCCGGGCTTCACTCGGCACCTTATCCGCCGATCCCGGGGTGACGGTGATAGGCACCAACCCCATCACCCTCAGCGTGAATGTGAACGGCGCAAAGGGGAAGTCGTTTAACGCTTCATTCCAGGTCGCGCCAAAACCGATCATCAACAGCAACTCGAACATGGTGGCCGCACTGGGCACGGGCTTAAATTATCAAATCACCGTGTCGAACACCCCGAGTCCCATCAGTTACGGAGCGACGGGGCTACCTCCGGGTCTAAGCATCAACACCAGCACAGGTGTCATCTCCGGATCGCCGATCACGAGCGGAACCTATGCGACGACGATCAGCGCCACCAATGCCAATGGCACCGGCTACGCCACTCTGACCACAACGGTGGCCAACGTTGCGACCGATGTATCGTTTACGATCACGGCGGCCGGTCTCAGCACCTGGACCTGTCCGGCCAACGTCGCCGCGATTCAAGTGGCTTGCTGGGGCGGCGGTGGTGCAGGCGGCAGCGCCCAGCGCAGCGGCGGCAGCGGAACCGTTCAATACGGCGGCGGCGGCGCCGGCGGGACCTATGCGATGCTAGAATCCTACACCGTGACACCCGGTAACACTTACTACATCAATGTGGGCGCTGGTGGAACCAATAGCTCTTCCACCAATGATACCACGGTGTCGGGCGGCGACTCGTGGCTGAACTTCGCCAACGAACCATCCTCCACGATTCTGGCCAAGGGCGGAGCCGGCGGGCAAAGCGCCATCGGAAATACCACCACCACCGCTTACGGAACCGGCGGTCTGGGGACAACGTCAGGCAGCAAGGGCGACGTGCTTTGGGTCGGAGGTAATGGTGCGAATGGAATCAGCGGTTTCGCCGGCGGCGGCGGCAGCGGCGCCGGTGCCGGAAGTCCAGGCGCCAGCGCGACCACGAATGTCGGCGCGACGGCGCCAAGCGGCGGCGGGGCGGGAGGCACGGGGCCCACGTCCGGCTCGGTGAGCGGCGGCGGCGGCTCGGCGCCCGGCGGCGGCGGCGCCGGCTCCAGAGACTCTAGCGGTATCACCATCACAGCCGGTGCCGGCGGCGCGGGACAGGTTATCATCACGGTAAAAGCGTTTGCCGTGTCCTCCACGGTTCCAAGCGTTGGTTTACCAACGGCGACGAGTATCACTGAAACCTCCTCCACGCTCGGGGGCAACGTCACCAGTGATGGCGGTGCGAGCATCTCCACCCGCGGCGTCGTTTACGCGGTCACCGCCACCAATTCCAACCCGCAAGTCGGAGGAACCGCGGTTACGGCGATCGCGGCTACCGGCACCACGGGAGTGTTTACCAGTTCCGTCTCCGGCCTCGCTCCTGGCACGGCTTACACCTTCGCCGCCTACGCGACCAATGCCAATGGCACCGCTTACAGTGCGACCGGCAGCTTCACCACCCAAACCTCGGTCGAGAATTGGCGGCAGAGTAATTTCGGAACCACGGCCGCCACCGGAACCGCCGCCGAGTCGTCGGATCCAGATGGCGATGCGCTCACGAATTCCCAGGAATACACCTTCGGCACATCGCCCAATGTCGTGGATAACGCGGCGCTGCTCACCCTTGCACCCCAAGGAAACGGCGTGGGTTTTAGTTTCCTTGCCCGTGCCGCCACCGGCGCCGGCTACACCGGACTTACCCGGCATTATGCGGTGGAGAGCAACACCGACCTGACCAACGCCGCAGGTTGGACTGCCGTTCCCGGTTTTTCCGATGTGACCGGCACCGGCCAGACTGTGTCGGCCACGCCGACGATCACCGGTTCAAAAACGTTCTTCCGCCTCCGGGCTTGGTTGCAGTAGGCGATCAAAATCCCGGCGGATACCACCTGCATGAAACATCTCCTCCTGGCCGCTGTTTCATGGTTGGCCCTTGCGGGTTTAGGGTGGGCGCAGGCACCCAACAGCGCCTGGGTGTATCCGTCGCCGTCGGGTGACTTGCTCTACCAACTCGATGAACGAGGGCAGCGCATTGCGGATTTTTCCGGTTGCGGCTACCGCTCGGGGTTGGAGCCTTTGCCGAATGTCAGCGCAGTCATCGTCGCTTCGCGTTGGGTTCAGGTTTACCCCGGCGATGGCGACGACACCGCCTCCATCCAGACCGCGATCAACGCCGTCTCAGCTTTCACTCCCGACGCCAGCGGATGGCGCGGGGTCGTTTTTCTGAACGCGGGCGAATACCAGCTTACCTCGACGCTTACGATCTCCGCCAGCGGTGTAGTCTTGAAGGGAGCAGGCGCATCGCCGGCCACCGGCACCCGCTTGCGCGCAACCGACCCCCGCCAATACACGCTTATTCAAGTTTCGGGCAGCGGGAGCCGGGCGGCCGTGAGCGGAACCACACGCAATTTTGTCCAGACTCTCGTCCCGGCTGGCGCGCGCGCCTTTCAGGTCGATTCCACCACGGGGCTCGCCGTCGGGCATACGGTCATCGTCAAGCGACCGAGCCCCGCGAATTGGATAACGGATATCAACATGGACCTGCTCGGGCCGGGCAGCGGCGGGGATGCCTCGGATATTCCCTGGGCGGCTGATTCCAAGAATCTTAATTTTGACCGCGTGATCACCCGTATCGAGGGCAAGTGGATCACGGTGGATGCGCCCCTTCCCCAGACCTTCGAGTCAAAATACGGCGGCGGTCAAATCTGGCGTTACACCTGGACCGGCCGCATCGAGCAGGTCGGCATCGAGGATCTGTATGGTTTTTCTGATTACGCTTCTGCGACGGACGAGGCCCACGCCTGGACCTTTATCGAACTGGATGCCCTGCAAAACGGCTGGGTGCGCAATATCACCGCACAGTATTTCGGTTACTCTGCCGTGCTTACGGGAACGGGTTCGAAGTGGATCACGGTCGCCGACTCGCAGTGTCTGGACCCGATATCGATCATCACCGGTTCACGGCGCTACTCCTTCAATAACGACGACGCCGAGCAGTGCCTCTTCCTGAACGACTATGCGAGAGAGGGCCGGCATGACTTTGTATTCGGTTCGCTGGTTCGCGGCCCCAACGCCTTCGTCCATTGCACGGCCGAGAACACCTACGCCGATTCCGGTCCGCATCATCGTTGGACGGTCGGAGCGCTGTTCGACGGCATTTCCGAGCTCGATGGCGAAATTAATATCCAGAACCGAGGCAACCTCGGCACCGGTCATGGCTGGGCCGGCGCCTACTCGGCGGTGTGGAATTCCAAGGCCGCAGATTTCCGGGTGCGCAACCCGCCCGGCGCGCGCAATTGGTTGGTTGGCTCGGTCGGTGGGATCCTTGCGAGTGGTAATCCCGTGGGAGCCGACCCCGAGGGCACCTATGACAGCAGCGGCCCCACCGGGCTCGCGGTGTATCCGCGCAGTCTCTATTACGGACAGTTTCAGCAACGCATGAAGTGGCCTCGTTCCGAGTTTCGCGAGTATTGGCTCGGTGATATCGACCAGCATGTGGGCACGGGCGGGGTAGGTGAGTCAGTGAACTGCAACGCCACCTGGCTCGCCCAGGTTGAGGCATTGGATGCCGCGCCCGCATCTTCGCGCTTCGACGATCTGACCGCCGGGCGACACACCGCATTCACCTTCGATTTCATACTCGATCCGGGCGACACGGTGGTCGCCGCTTCGTTGACAGTGGGACTGCGCGCCACCGGCTCCGGATCGGCCACCGACGTGATCCGGCTGGATGGCACCGGCAATGCCGTTACCTACGCCGCTCTTGGTTGGACGCCTCTTTCCAACACCGTCTCGATTTCGCGCACCATGGCGGTTGACGCGGGCTTGTTGGCTGATGGCCGTCTCAATGTGGCGTTCGGGACTGATAGTGCCGTTGATTACGCGGTATTGCACCTTCAGGTCAGCAAGTCCGGCTCTATCGTCCGCACGGTCACCCTCGCACCCGAGGCAGACGCTTACGTCCGGGGCGGCACCGCCTACGAGTCCACCAATTTTGGCACCACCACGACGCTCCCGACCAAGGACCTTACGGTGAGCAGCGTAAACCGTTTGTCTTATCTGCGGTGGGATCTCTCGGGCGTCACCGGTTCTATCGTCCAGGCGAAGATCCGTCTCGCCGGCACCAGCGCCAACCTCACCGGCATAGAAAACGCCGCCGCACCGGTCGAAGACGACACCTGGGGTGAATCGACGATTACGTTTCTTAACAAACCGGTATCCGGAAAACTCATCGCGCAGTGGTTGCCGGTCAGCGGCCAGCCGGTGGAGTTCAGCGTGGCTCCACAGGTTGCGGCCGCACTGCTCGATAACCGCAAGCTGTCGATCAGCGTATTTTCCACCGGTGACTATGGCTCTTCCGGCAACATCTCTTATGCATCCCGTGAAAATGCGACCATCGCCGACCGGCCGCAGTTGATCCTTACGCTTGCCGATGTGGTCGAGACCATCGCTACCTGGAGACAGGCTTGGTTTGGCACCGCTACGAGTGCGGGCGCCGCCGCCGATGCCGCTGATCCTGATGGCGACGGACTCAGTAACGCTGCCGAGTATGTTTTTGGCAGCTCACCGATGTCGGCGGATTTGGTTTCGCCGCTTGCTCTTGCTGGTAACGGCGCGGGTTTGGTTCTCAGTTTCAACGCCCGCCAGGCCGCCGGAGTTGGCTATGCCGGCCTTGTGCGCACCTATACCTTGGAGACGGCCTCCGATCTCGGGCTTGCCACCCCCTGGAGCCCGGTCGCGGGCTTCTCCAATATCTCTGGCGCCAACCAAATTGTTACCGTGACGCAACCATCACCCGCTGGAAAAGTCTTCTACCGCCTCAAGGCATCCCTTCAATGAAGCGACTCCAATCACTACGCACTCCGGCCTTCGCGGTTCTTGTATTGCTCGGATTCTTCAGCGCCCGTGCGGCGAATTATTACGTCGATACCGCCGCGCAATTTAACGCGGCCGTGGATAAAAACGGCGCGAGTTTCGCGACGCTTTCAACGGGTGATCGGGTTTATCTAAAAGGTGGAAATTGGGAGGGGCTGCAGCGCACGCTCACCGGTTCGATGACGGATGCCGAAGCGCAGGCTAATCCTGCCGTCGTTTACGCCTGTGATGCGAATTATGTGCCTGCAGTCGGTGGCGTCATCGTCGACGGCCTCTCACAGATTCAATTGGCCGGCTGCGGCATCACCTTTGCCGGCGTCACCTTCAGCCCGAAGAGCGGGATGTTAAAGGCGGGCGATTACACCGATTATTCCGGAAACGATAGCACGGCGTATATTTTCAACATGCCGGCACAGTCCCGTTACATGACGCTTTCGCACATCAAATTCGATCACTGCGGCGACGAAAACACCGACTACGCCAACAACGATCACTACGGCGCCTGGGTATTGGTCTATGGCTATCGGCACACCGTCCAATATTGCGAAGTTGAGGGACGGAGCTTCGATCCGACCGACTACCTCATCACGGATCCGGCATTCTACACTCGTCGCAAATCCATCCGCCAAGCTACATTTGTCATCTACAAGAGTGACAACGATACGACTGAGTGGGGTTATCATACGATTCGCAGAAATTATTTCGGTGAGCGCCTGGTGCCGGCCAGCAGCGACCCTCGCCTCTATGCACCTGCTGACGGTTCGCTGATTGCGGACGCTTCCAATGGATGGGAGACGATCCGAATTGGTAACGGCTCTCTCGTCAGCGTGGATTTGAACACGACCGTCGAGTATAATACATTCTACCACGCCCTCCAGGCGGTGGGGGGAGGCGTCAGCGAAGACACCGGTGAGCCGGAGATCTGTTCCAACAAGTCCCGGAAAAACACCTACCGCTACAACACCTTCCTCAATTCCTACGGCCAGCTCTGCCTGCGCAATGGCGATTATGGCGTCGTGCAAGGCAACTACTTCCTCGCCGGCGGCGCCTACGATTCCAAGGGCGCGGTCGTGCTCACCGACACGCTTAACACCAAAATGGGCGGGGTGCGCGTCATCGGTTTCGGCCACACCGTCGCGAACAACTACTTCTATAAACTCGGCAGCACGGGTGCCGGCGCGGCGCTTTGCCTTTACGAGGGTTTCACGGATCCGGGCACGCTCGCCAATCTGATTAATTCCGACGGCAGCACCAACTACGAGACAGCCAATTACTCCCAGATTATCGGCAATACATTCATCGACTGCAAAGAGATCAACTTGGACTATGACAACGGCGACCCGACGCAGAGCATCTACCCGATTTACGGCACGCAGTTCGTCAACAACCTGATTTATTACAGTTCCAACATCGGAGCCAGTGGCATCATTGGAAAAAACACCGACTCCCTCGCCAATCACGGCGGCTTGGCTCTAGGTAATTTCGTTTACTCCTCCAATTCCGGCCAACGGGGCAACGCAGCCACCATGCTCGGCACCAGTGGCAATACCATTACGGGCAGCATCAATCCACTCATGAGTGCTGCGTATGATGTTCTGATCATACCTTCTTCCAGCAGTCCTCTCATAGGTGCCGCCGCCGCCCTGCCGACGATAACCGACACCACGACCGAGGCAGCTAACTATGATCTGGCCGGCCATGTGTCCACGTATGGGGCGCTGGATATGCGCGGTCTGATACGCCCCGCCACCGGTCGAGACATTGGCGCCTACGAACGCGACGCCACCGGCAACGGCGCACGTCCTCTTCGCCGCTACGAGGTGGGCCCTCTCGCCGCCACCTATCCCGGCTACGCGGTCGTGAGTGAGAAATTTGCCGACGGGACCCGTGACGCGACGGGCGACGGCAATGCGCCGCCTCTTTCGTTGCGGTGGTTTTGCAGCGGAGCGACCTCTAACAATACCACTGTTTCCAGCTCAAACGGCACCTTCGCTCTTACGGGAACAACGACTTCTCTTTCGACCCGCCAGGCGGTCGCGTATTTCCCCGCCCAGACGCTCGCGATCGGCGATGTGATCACCCTTTCATTTCAATTTAGTATCACCGCACCGCTCGATTCCGCGCGCGGTCTGCGCGCCGCGCTTCTCTCCAACGGCACTAATTCGCTCGTTGCCTCCGATGCCGGGTCCAATCCCACGGCCTACACCGGCACTGGTTACGGCACGTTCATCAACCCCGCCCCGATTGCGGCCAGTCCCGCCGCCATCGTCGAACGCAGCAACGTGGCCGGCACGATCGTGACCACGCCCATTGGCACGCCCTGGGTGACGGCAAGTTCTGGAGGCGCCCAGCAATCTCTGGTCTCCGGCACCACCTACACTGCCACGTTGACCGTGCGCCGCACCAGCGCGACGACGGTGTCCCTCAACACCACCTACACCGGCGGTTCACTCACTCCCGTCAGCGTTTCGACGACTGATGCCTCCGGGGTTTTCACCTTCGATACCTTGGCTCTAGGCGTCGCTGGCAGCACGGTTGGCTCGATCACCTACAGTAATATCTCCGTCGCCAAGACTACGCCGCTTGTGGCCGCTGTCGGCGCGATCAACGGCACGATCAACTCAGCCGTGGATGTGAGCCTATTGCCTTTGGTGAGTTCACTGACGAGCCCCTTCACCCCCCTTACCTTCACCGTTTCTACTCCGGTGAATGGCACGGTCGCCTTGTTGGCCGACGGCGTCACCGCGCGATTCACTCCCACCGCCAACTTTGCCGGCACCGCGACGTTTGCCTACGCAGTGACGGACGGAACGGATTCCGCATTTTCCACCGTCAGTATCACTTATATGAACTCGCCACCGGGTATAACCGCTATCGCGGATCAGACGGTGAACGAGGATCAGGTGACGGGAGCCATCGCATTTATCGTGAGTGACGCCGCTACCGCCGCCGCCGCCATCACCGTAACTGCCGCCTCGTCGAATCCCGGGATCGTGCCCGTGGCCAACATGGTTTTTGGCGGCAGCGGGGCCAATCGCACCCTGATCATCACCCCTGCGCCCAATCAGAACGGCACCGTGACCATCACGCTATTCGTCAGCGACGGCGCGGCGAGCACGGTTACCTCCTTCGTGCTCACCGTTCAACCTGTGAACGATGCGCCTGTGGCCTCGGCTGGTAACACCTCTACTTCTCCAAACCAACCCGTCTCGGTTGATCTTTGGTCGCTCATCAGTGATTTGGAAACGCTTCCATCAGGCCTTTCCTTTGCCGTCACCGGGTCGACCAATGGGTCCGCTGTCTTGGACGCGGACGGGCATACCGTTCGATTCACCCCGGCCTCCAACTATTCCGGACCGGCAAACTTTACCTACACCGTCACCGATATAGCCACCGATCCGAGGGTGCTTTTTAACTACACCTTCCAGGCGCCCGATGTGAGCACTGATGGCGTCTGCACCGATGCTTCAGGCAATGGTCGCAACGGCACGATGTCTGCCTTGGTTGGGGCTGGTGTCGCCACCTACTTGGCAGACTCGCCCGCCGTGCTTTCCCCTTACACCCAGGCGGTGAATTTCTATCAAAACGGAAACACCGACGCCACCAAGCTGGTCTGTGGTCTCGGTGGCACTTCGGTGATCAATCTCCAAACCGCAGATTGGACTGCCGTGGGCTGGTTCAAACGCAGCAGCACGCCTACGGATGAAGACATCCTTTTCCATCTCGGCTCCGGCATTGGAAACGGCGGCACCGGCAACGAGCTGACACTCGCGTTTTTCGACAACAGCACGCCGAGCACCGCCCTTACCTTGAAAAACTGGAACGGCACGCTGGTCTCCACCTCCTATACCAACGACGCTTCGATAGGCACCACCGCCACAAGCGGCTCATGGCATCATTTTGCTATCGTGCGCAGCGGCGCCGTATTGTCGCTTTATGTCGACGGGGTAATCAAGGGCACCGACAGCTCCTTTGCGTTCACCTTCGATCCGACGGCGGCGGTCATGTATGGTGCTGCAGGAGGCAGCACTTCCACCTACGCGCGCGCTTTCAGCGGCTCCATGGCCGACCTCGCGATTTTCAGCTCCGCCTTGTCCGCCGCCGAAGTCACCAAGCTCTACACCGCGCCGGTCGCTCGTATTGGTTATGTCACCACAGGAAATACTGTCACGGTGAATGTCAGCCAGCCGACCACCGCTCCCGTGGTAACAAGTCCTACATCGACCGCTATCACCGGCGTTTCCGTCACGCTTGGGGGTAACGTGACTTCCGACGGGGGCGCTGCCGTCTCTGCGCGGGGGATTGTTTACGCTCCCACTTCAGTCAACAGCGCCCCCACTCTCTCCGCCGCCGGCGTCGCCACGCTTCCCGTTTTGGGCGCTACCGGAGTCTTCACCGGCTCCGTATCGGGGCTCACACCCGGCACCTCTTACTCGTTCGCGGCTTACGCGACCAACGTGAACGGCACGTCCTACGCATCGAACGGAACCTTCGTCACCCTGAGTAACAACGCTGATCTTTCGGCTCTTTCTCTCGGGTCTGTGTCATATGAACCCGCATTTGCCGCCGGCACCACCATCTATGCAGCCACAGTTTCCAATGAGCTGACCAGTCTTGCCGTCACTCCCACGACCGCGCAGTCGAATGCCGCCATCATGGTTAATGGCGTCACGGTTGCATCCGGTGTCTCCAGTGGCGCTCTTTCGCTTGGCTTGGGTGTAAACACGCTTACAATCAACGTCACCGCCCAAGATGGGGTCACGCTCAAGTCATACACGGTCTCCATCACACGTCAGACCGCGCTGGAAAGTTGGCGCCAGGCTTTTTTGGGGACGGCATCCGGCACGGGCAGTTCGGCTGATTCGGCTGACCCTGATGGCGACGGGTGGTCCAATGTTTCGGAATATATCCTCGGGACAAATCCCACCTTGGCGGAGACGGGAGCAGGAGCGCTCGGTGTGGCAGTCTCCGCAGGGGGCCTTGATCTTTCATTTCTCGCCCGGGCCGCCTCCGGGACTGGGTATGCGGGACTCACCCGGCATTATTCGCTGGAAAGCACCAGCGATCTGAGCGCCGGCAACACATGGGTGGCTGTTTCTGGCTTTGCCGATATCCTTGGCGGGGGGCAGCCCGTCCTCTGCACGCAAGCCGTGACGGGGACCAAGGTGTTTTATCGTTTAAAGACTTGGCTGAAGTGAGCTTTCGGCACCGAGTTGAGACTGCGAATAAGTTTTAGGTAACTTTTGACCTTTACGGTCGTCTCGGTTTATAATTATTAATGAACCTCCTGAACCGCTCCTTATCGTGAGACTACCCCTTTTCCTTAGATTCTTATCAACTGTGGCTTGCGCCACTATTGTCGCTACTGCTTCCGAACCAGTGGTTTCCAGCTACTGGAAAACCTTTGAGGCGGCGTCTGACCGTTCGCCTGCAGAGGTCCTGACCGATTATTCGTATTCTGGTTTTGCCCATGGAGTTGTTGGCATACCCGATATCACCGGACCGGTGTTTAAGGTGACGGATTATGGTGCGATTCCCGACGATCTCGTTTCAGATGAAACGGCCATTCGTAAAACCATCGCCGCCGCTGAAAAGGCTGGCGGTGGTGTCGTGCTATTTCCTCCGGGCAGGTTGCTCGTGTGGGCAAATCGCGACCGGGTGGAATCGATCCGCATCAGTTCTTCAAAAATCGTGCTGCGCGGAGCGGGTTCCAGCGCAGGCGGAACGGTGATACGTGCGATTCATTCCGGTTACGGCGCGGGGCCTTATGTGGTGCCGAAGACGGGACTCGATTTTGCTGCTATTCCCTACATTTTTGCTTTCGAGCGGGCGCGTGAAGTCGCGGCCGCGGTCGCCGTGCCGGTTGCGGATGCTGGCGCTCAAAAAGAAAAAAAATTAACTTCGCCCGTGGTGGGAGAGGTTAAACGTGCCGGGTTTCTAATAAAGGTGGAATCAACCGAGGGTTTCGCCGTCGGAGACTGGATATCGCTGAAGGCCACGAATAAGAAATTAAACAGCCAGATGCTGGCGGGACTCGAGCCGGACGAAACCTGGACGCGGATTTTCTCGGGAATTGAAATCGCCGAGTATCACCAGATTCGCGAGGTCACGAATCACGCATTCCTTCTGTGTGAGCCGGTGCTCGTCAATGTAGGCGCGGATTATGGAGCCAGGGTGGAGCGCATTTCGATGATTGAGCAGGTAGGAGTGGAAGATATTGCCTTTGAGGGGGCTTGGCGGGCGGATTTCGTTCATCACCGAAACGCATTGGATGACGAGGGCTGGGATGCCCTTGTGTTCGATGGCGTCGCCCACGGCTGGGTGCGTCGTTGCGCATTTTTGAATCTCAACTCCGGGATCTACATCAAGCGCTCCTCCGCCTGTTCGTTGATACTTAACCGCTACTCCGGAACGAAAGGACACTACAACGCCGCCGTGCGCAGCGACTCCTCGTTCAATCTCTCGGGTTTGTCCTCTGATACCGCTGGTGCTCTGCACGGTGTATCTAGCGGAAATCGTTCATCGGGAACGGTCATCTGGCGCTGGAATTTGAAACAAAATCAATCCGTGGACTCTCACGGCAACGGCCCTTACGCCACCTTGATTGATCGGGTGAATGGCGGCACCTTCACCCGTAGCGGCGGTCCCGCCCCGTCCTTCCCCAATCATCTCAACTGGATGGTTTTTTGGAATTTCAGTTATGACGCGACCGACGATTCCCCCGTCAATCTTTGGGAGGCGGTTCGCGGTAACGCCAAATTCGTTAAACCTCTTTTTGTCGGTCTGCATGGCAAGCCGGTCGTTTTGACCCCTGAGGCCTTGGGTGCGAATGAATCACCCGGACAAGCCGTAATCCCGGAGTCTCTTTACGAAGCCCAGTTAAAGCTGAGACATGGCGTGCTTCCTCCCTGGGTGGTTTCCGCGCGTTCGGAATGGGATACGTTGCGCCAGCAGCCATTGCCTTTCCACGGCGAACCCCGGTTACCCGCACAAGAAATCTACACCGAGACTTTCAAGCTGGCCGATTTACTGCGTGATTTTGAGGGCCTGATGAGCAAGCAGGAACTCGGTTGGGCCGTTCCGTTGTCGATTACGCCGGTGTCTGACAAAGTGGTTTTGACCCGTGATTACGTTTTGTTGCGGACCGTCCTTCATCAACTCTGCACCTATGCCAGCCCGCGGCCTTCCAAGGATCCCGCCACCGGTGTATGGAAACAACTGGCCACGCCGATTCAGATCAAGGTTACGGTGAATCGTCGCGATATTTCCCTACGCATACCGCTCTCGTCCACACCGTCTGATCAGCAAAAGAATCAGGCGGCACTTGAGGTTGCCACCGGCCTCGCCTCCGCCTGCCAGGCCACGCTGCGTGTCGAGGATGCCAGCCTGCGCCTGATCGTGCAGCTCTGATCCCAGACGCTTTAAGTCCGTTCCGTTGCCCCCCCATCAAATGAAACCTACGATTATTCTCGGCGTCGCATTGCTCTGTTTATTGTCCCCGTGCGGTCTATTGCATGCCCAAGCGCCTGCAGCGGCAGCGGAGAAAAAAGCCGAGGTGACGCCGCTGTCGTTGCCGGGTAGCGAGCCTTTTGTGTTTCGTAAGATCGGCGACGTAGAGCTGCGCCTTCATGTGGTGAAGCCCAAGGGCTGGACCAAAGAGGATAAACGCCCCTGCTTGGTCGCTTACTTCGGTGGCGGCTGGACCTCGGGCACGCCTGAAAGCAGCATTCGTTGGGCGAAGTGGGCTGCCAGCCATGGCCTGGTCGGCATCGCGCCCGACTACCGCACCCGCACGCGGTTTCAGGCCGTGCCCGAGGACTGTATTTCCGATGGGCGCGCTTCCGTGCGCTGGATTGAGGATCATGCCGCCGAGCTCGGTATAGACCCCAATAAAATAATCGCCGCCGGTGGATCGGCCGGAGGCCACGTCGCCGCCTGGACAGCCATATCCGCCCCCGGCCCAGGCAAAGAGGACGCCGCGCCGGCCATCCTTCCAGCCGCCCTTGTTTTGTTTAATCCCGTTACAGATACGAAGGAAGGAGGCTATGGCGGGCCCAAGCGGTTTGGCAACAAGCCGGAGCGCGCCCTCGCCGCCTCGGTGCCTGATCAAATGCAGGCCAAGATGCCACCGACCATCGTGTTCCACGCCACCGCTGACTCCACGGTGCCCTACGCCAATTCGGTCGCGTTCCGTGATAAACTTCTCGCCACCGGCAATCGTTGCGAACTCGTCACCTTCGAGGGTCTCGGCCACTCCTACTACTCAACCAAATACGGCGAAGCGGGTAAAGCCGCCCTGGAAAAAACCCAGGCCGACGCAGCCACTTTTCTTGGCAGCCTCGGTCTGTTTGAAACCGACACGGCCTCTAAAAAGTAATTTTCACCATTCACCCTTACAACCCATGAAACCCTTGCCTACCCTTATCGCCGGACTGCTGGCGCTCGCCGCCAGTCTGCCTGGCCTTCACGCTGCGGACGCCATCCCGGCTCCCGCTGTTTCTGCCGCGCGAGCCGATAAACCCAACGTCATCTTCATTCTAGCCGATGATCTCGGAGTTGCGAATGTCAGCGCTTACGGAGCGGATAATTTTAAAACCCCGAATGTAGATGCACTTGCCCGCACCGGCATTCGTCTCGACCGATGCTTCAGCGCACCGAATTGCGGTCCTTCCCGCGCCATGATTCAGACTGGTCGCTACGGCTTCCACACCGGCATGACCGGCAACGACAAGGAGAGCCAGAAAGTCATCGAGTCAGGCGGCGAGACCATGATGCCGAAGGTCCTTAAGGCCGCCGGTTACGTTACAGCCTCGGTGGGTAAATGGAGCCAGGTTCCGCTTTCGCCCGGCGATTGGGGCTTTGACGAATACCTCATGATTCAAGGTAGCGGCAAGTATTGGAATACCCAGGACAACGGCGATAACTACACCGTCAACGGCAAGAAGGTCCCCCTGCTCGATGGCGAATATATGCCCGACAAGATGCATGAATTCGCGGTGGATTTCATCACCCGCCACAAGGATGAGCCGTTCTACCTCTATTACCCGATGTCACATGTCCATAACGACATCTTACGCACTCCCGACAGCGCGCCCGACAGCAAGGACTTTTACTCCGACAACATCGCTTACATGGATAAGCTGGTCGGCAAGCTCATGTCAGAGCTCGACCGGTTGAAGCTCCGTGAAAACACCGTCGTTTTCTTCGTCGGCGACAACGGTGTTTCTCCCGGCGAGGCCGAACGATCAACCATAGGCGGCAAGCGTCTCTCCGGTCATAAGGGCACCCTCCTTGAAGGCGGCAGTCTCGTTCCCGGCATCGTCTCCTGGCCGGGCAAAATCCCCCCTGGCACTACGACCACCAGTTTGGTGGATTTCACTGATTTTCTCCCTTCCATCGCCGAGATCGCCCGGGCTGAAATTCCCGCCGGACTCAATCTCGATGGCAAAAGCCTTGTCGGGCACCTGCTTGGTTATGCCGCTGCGCCCCGCGAATGGATATTCGTCGGTCTCGGCCGCAGCTGGTATGTGCGCGACGCCCGCTGGAAACTCACCGACAAGGGAGAGTTTTTCGACATGAAGGGCGCTCCGTTCATCGAGTCTCCCGTCCCCGCCGAAACTACTGACACGGCCGCAATTTCCGGCCGCCAACGTCTCGCCGCCGTCTTGGCTGAACTTAATCCCTCTGCAGGAAAAGTGGATCATGGTGATGGCACCGGGAAGTTTCCCGCCGCGCAAAAAGCGGCCAAAAAAGAAAAGGCAAAACAGAAAAAAGCTGAGGCCGAAGCCAAAAAATCCGCTGCTCCCGTTAAATAATTTGAGAAATAAAACCCAAATGAAAAATCTTATTCTAAACCTCGTTGCGCTCTGCGCCACCGCTTGCGCTTACGCGGCACCGACCGCAAAACCCAACGTCCTTTTCATCGCGGTGGACGACCTCCGCCCCGAGCTTGGTTGCTACGGCCGCGATCACATCAAGTCCCCCAATATAGACGCCCTCGCCCGCTCCGGCATTGTGTTCGAACGCGCCTACGTGCAGCAGGCCGTCTGCTCCCCCTCGCGCACCGCCGTGATGACCGGCCTGCGCCCCGACACCACCAAAGTGTGGGATCTCGTCACCAGTTTCCGCGCCGCTCAGCCCGATACGATCACTCTCGGCCAAGCCTTCAAAAACGCCGGCTACTTCGTCCAGGGCATGGGCAAAATCTATCACGGTAAACTCAACGACGAAGCCTCCTGGTCTGTGCCCTGGGGCACGCCGAAAGCAGATACCTACGCGCTTGCAGAAAGCACCGTCGCCGGCGCGCCCAAGGCCGCAGGCGAGCCCGATGATGCCGCCCCCGCCGCCCCGACCAAGAAAAAGAAAAAAGCTTCCGAAGGGGAGGACAGTGAAGGTCTGCCCAAAGGCAAAGGCGCCGCATACGAATGCGCCGACGTTCCCGACAGCACCTACACCGATGGCAAAACCGCCGAACTCGCCGTAACCACCCTTGGTGATCTCGCGAAAAAAGATCAGCCCTTCTTCCTCGCCGTCGGCTTCGTCAAACCACACCTCCCCTTCGTTTCGCCCAAGAAATACTGGGACCTCTACGATCCCGCCTCCATAACCCTGCCAGAGAATCCCTTTTACCCGAAGGATGCCCCGTCCTATGCCATCCGCAAAACCAACGGCGAGATCTATGCCTACACGGGCATGCCTGCCAAGGGCGAGCCTTTCTCCCCCGAGCTCGTGCGCAAGTTGCGCCACGGCTACTACGCCGCCGTCAGCTACACCGACGCTCAAATCGGCAAGGTTCTCGCCGAGCTCGACCGCCTCGACCTGCGAAAAAACACCATCGTGATCCTCTGGGGCGACCACGGCTGGAAACTCGGCGAACACAACGCCTGGTGCAAACACTCCAACGCCGAGAACGATACCAACAGCCCGCTCATCCTCTCCGCCCCCGGCATGAAAACCCCCGGCACCCGCACCAAGGCACTGGTCGAGTTCGTGGACATCTATCCGACCCTCGCAGACCTCGCCGGCATTCCCGCCCCCGCCTACCTCGATGGCACCAGCGCGAAACCCTTGTTGGATAATCCCGATCGCCCCTGGAAAAACGCCGCCTACAGTCAGTATCCGCGCAGCGAAAAAGGAGGCCTCATGGGCTATTCCATGCGCACCGACCGCTACCGTTTCACTGTCTGGGTAAAGACCTCCGACAAGACCCAGGTGGACGCCACCGAGCTCTACGATCACCAGCTCGATCCGCAGGAAAACGTGAACCTCGCCGGCGATCCCGCCCACGCCGTCGAGGTCGAGCGCCTCATGGTCCAGTGGCGCGCCGGTTGGCAAGGCACCCGCGCCGCCCTTTGATCCACCGCACTTGGCTTGCCCGGTTTTAGACGTCATGAAAATCCACTACGCCGCTTTGTTCGCTGCCGGTCTTGTCATGTCCTCCACCGGGCAGGCCGCTGCTCCTTCCGCTCCGACCCCGCCCAACATCATTTTCATCCTCGCCGATGACTATGGGCAGGGGGAGGTCGGCTGCTACGGAGCCGACAACTACAAGACGCCCCAGATTGATGCGCTCGCCTCCGGCGGCATTCGCTACACCCACGGCTACACCGTGCCGCTTTGCGGCCCTTCTCGCGCCCAGATTCTCACCGGCCGCTACGGCTTTCGCACCGGTGGCAGCAATCAGGATGCCGTCGGCCGCTTCAAACCCGCCGAGCAAAAGCTCATCCCCTCGACCCTAAAGATCGCCGGCTACACCAGCTCGATGATCGGCAAGTGGAGCCAGTTCCCGCTCAATCCCGCCGCCTTCGGTTTCGACGATTACCTCCAATACAAAGGCAGCGGAATGTATTGGAACACCCAGCCCAAAGCGAAGACCTACGTCGTGAACGGCGAGACCAAGGAGCTGCTCGATGGCGAATACCTGCCCGACCTGATGCATCGGCATCTGGTCAACTTCATCACCGAGCACCGCGATGCGCCGTTCTACGTCCACTACTCGCTCTCCCACACCCACACCGAAATTCTGCCCACACCCGACAGCAAGCCCGGCAGCACCACCCTCTACGCCGACAATGTCGCCTACATGGACAAACTCGTCGGACAGCTCATGGCTGAACTCGACCGCTTGAAGCTTCGGGAAAAAACGCTCGTCATTTTTATGGGCGATAACGGCACCGCCAATGGCCAGGCTGCGCGCGCCACCATCGGCGGCCGCCCGCTTGATGGCGCGAAAGGATCCATGCTTGAAGGCGGAAGTCGCGTGCCGCTGATCGCCACTTGGCCCGGCACCGTCGCCCCCGGCCAGGTGGTCAACGACCTCGTGGACTCGAGCGACTTTTTCCCCACTTTCGCCGAACTCGCCGGCGCCGCTTTGCCCGCGGATACGATCATTGACGGCCGCAGCTTCGCCCCGCGTTTGCGCGGCGAACCGGGCCAGCCCCGCACTTGGATTTTCAACCAACTCGCCTGCAACTGGTATGTCCGCGAGGCCGGCTGGAAACTTAATCAAGCGGGTGAGCTTTTTGACATGAGCGACGCCCCCTTTAGTGAGAAACCCGTCGCCGCCGACAGCACCGAACCCGTCGCCGTGGCCGCCCGCCAACGTCTCAAGACCGTGCTCGATCAGTTGAATCCCGCCGGCGGTATTCCCGACACCGGCGACCCTTCGGGCCGTCACGCCAGCAACGTAGAGAAGAAGAAAAAGACCAAAAAGGACGGCACTCCGGCCAAGGTTTCCGAAGAGGACTGAACCCTGCCGCGGAAGATGGCCCCCACCATGAACTCCTCTAGCGGAACCTCCGCTTGTCTGATCCTTGCGCTGCTGTGCGGTTCGCCGTTCGCCGGACTCAGCGCCGAGGCGGCGTTGATCCATCACGACCATTTTGATCGGGACCTCTCCGCGTGGGTGGTGGAGCAGGCTCCCGGCGGCACCACCTCGATTGTAGAAGACCAACTCGACGTTGATGATGCCAAGGGCTGCACGGTCTGGTTTCGCGAAAAACTCACCGGCCCCATCCGCATCGAATTCGACGCCACCCTCATCCAGCAGGGCGGCCCCAATGATCGCGTGAGCGACTTGAACTGCTTCTGGATGGCCACCGACCCCGCCCACCCGGAAGACCTTTTCGCCAACAGCAAAGCGCGCGCGGGAAGTTTTAAAAACTACGACGCCCTGCGCCTCTACTACGTGGGCTACGGCGCCAATGACAACAAGACCACCCGACTCCGTCGCTATCCCGGCGACGGCACTAAACCGCTTTTACCCGAACATGACTTGAACACACCGGAGTTCATGAATGTCGCCAATCGCACTTTAAAAATCCAGGTTGTCGCCGACGGTTCCCGCATACGCTTTGTCCGGGATGGACAGACCGTCTTCGACTTTACCGACGCGGCGCCTTTCACCTCCGGTTGGTTCGGCTTCCGCACCGTGCGCAGCCACCTGCGCCTCGATAACTTTCGCGTCTATCGTCTCGCGCGCTGAGCCCGTGAAACTCCGGCCATGAACCCCCGCTCGCGCCTTGCGCTTCCCTGCTTCTGCCTTCTCACCGTCCTCGGTGTTCACTCGCTCTGCGCCCGCGATGTCACGGTGAGAACCAACGCACAATTGACGATCGCCCTCGCACGCGCCCAAGCCGGAGACGTCGTTATCCTCACCAAGGGCGAGTGGCGCGATGCCGACATCGTCGCCAGCAAGGGCGGCCGCCTCGGCAGCCCGGTCGTGCTCCGTGCCGAAGTCCCAGGCGAGACGATCCTCACCGGTGGATCCAGCCTGGAAATCAACGCCCCCTACGTCACCGTGGACGGCCTCTTCTTTCATGCTGGTTCGGTTACCAAACAAGCGGTCGTCCTGTTTAACTCCCACCACGGCGTGGTTAAAAACACCGCCATTGTGGACTATAACCCGCCTGCCTTTGATACCGGCTATTACTGGGTTTTTTTTAATGGCGATAGCAACAGCCTCGACCGCTGTTATTTTAAAGGGAAAAACAATCTGCAGCCGTTGATCGGGAACGCCATCGAAGAAAGCCGGCATCATAGCGTGACTCGTTGTTACTTCAAAAACATCCCTCACGCCGAGGCTAACGGCCGCGAAATCATCCGCGTGTGGGGCGCTGGCAAATTCGGCCCCAACGACCAGGACGGCGCCTACTTCACTATCGCGGAGAATCTCTTCGACCGCGCCGACGGCGAGGGCACCGAGATCGTCTCCCTCAAGTCCAACTACAACAAGCTACTCAACAACACCGTCATCGCCACCCGGGGCTGCCTCAATATCCGGCGGGGTAATTTCAACACCTTACAGGGAAACATCATCCTCGGCCTGGGTGTCGAGGGAGCGCAGGGCTTGCGAATGTCCGGCGAGCGCAACCTCGTTCAGGGCAACTATATTTCAGGCTGCGAATACGGCATCCAGGTTTCCACCGGTGAATTCATCAAAAACGCGCTGAGCCCGGGCTACAAACCGGACATCAAGGGCAAGTCGGGCGAGGAGGAGCGCATCGCCACATATCCCCAAAACAAGGACGTAACGATCAGCGATAACGTCACCGTGGATATCGCTGGCGCCGACTTGGAAATGGGCGGCGGCTATAAAAAACACTGGCCCGAGGCGCAGTTGGTTTTGCTGCCGGAAAATTGCACCGTCAAAAACAACCGTTTTGTCCGTCCCAAGGGCGGCGATTCCGTGATCGGAACCGCCCCGGATAAAACCGGCCCGCTGGCCCGCTTCATCTTCAGGCAGAATACCTACCTCGGCAACGTGCTCGTTGGTGGCAAAAATGCCTTCGCACCCGCCGCAAGTGGCGTTCGCTTCCAGTCGCTCCCGTCCGGCTGGACCGAGGCCCGCGAGCGGGCGGCGCTAAAACCACTCTCCGCCAAAGAGGTCGGCCCCGCCTGGGTGATCACCCTCCGTGATGCCGGCAAGTTCTCGATGGAGTCCCTCTTCGATTCCGGCGACGCCAAAGTCGGCCAGAAAAAGCCAAAAAAAACATCTAACCTATTATGAACCTAAAACTCACGTTCCTTAATCTCGCCGCCCTCGTCTGCGTCGCCGGCGCGACCTCTGCGTTCGCCGCCGATTCCTCCGCTCCCGCTCCCAGGCCCAACATCCTCTTCATCGCGGTGGACGACCTGCGCCCCGAGCTGGGTTGCTACGGCAAGGACTACATCAAGAGCCCGAATATAGACTCGCTCGCCCGCTCCGGAATGCGCTTCGACCGCGCCTATGTGCAGCAGGCGGTCTGCTCGCCTTCCCGCACCAGCATCATGACCGGCGTGCGTCCCGATACCTCGAAGGTCTGGGATCTTGTCACTTCCTTCCGCGTCGCCCTTCCCGATGTCGTGACCATCGGCCAGCACTTCAAGCAGCACGGGTATTTCGTGCAAGGCATGGGTAAGATTTACCATGGCAGCCTTAACGACGACGCCACGTGGTCAGTGCCCTGGCAAAATCCCAAGGCCTCCAAATACGCCCTCCCCGAAAACCTGAAACTCGACGAGCGCCAATATGCGGTTACCAAGGATAAGAAGAAGAAGTCAAAGGACGACGGTGAGCCTGACAACACCCCCTCCACCGGACAAAACTCCCGCGGCCCCGCCTTCGAGGCCGCCGATGTGGCGGACAACGCGCTCATGGACGGAAAGGTTGCCGACCTCGCCGTTTCCACGCTGCGCGAACTGAGCACCAAGAAGGAACCGTTCTTCCTCGCGGTGGGCCTCGTAAAACCACATCTGCCCTTCGTCGCACCCAAGAAATACTGGGACCTCTACGATCCCGCCACCATCACCCTCGCGCCGAATAAATTCCGCGCCAAAGACTCGCCCGACTACGCCGTCCTGCCCGGCGCCGAGATGCGCAATTACGATGGCATACCGGTCGGCCCCATCCCTGACGACCTCGCCCGCCAGCTAAAGCATGGCTACTACGCTTCGATCAGCTACATGGATGCCCAGCTCGGCCGCGTGCTTGCCGAGCTCGACCGCCTGAAACTGCGCGACAACACCATCATCGTTCTCTGGGGCGATCACGGCTGGAAACTCGGCGAGCACGACGCCTGGTGCAAACACAGCACGACCGAAAACGACACCAACGCGCCCCTTCTCCTCTCCGTCCCAGGGATGAAGAATGCCGGCGCGCACACCGACGCCCTTGTTGAGATGGTGGATATTTATCCCACCCTATCGGATCTCGCCGGTCTGCCACTGCCCGCCCATCTTGAAGGCACGAGTATGAAGCCCTTGCTCGACTCTCCCGCCCGCCCTTGGAAGAACGCCGCTTTCAGCCAGTATCCACGCTCCCAAAAGGGCGGCCTGATGGGATACTCCATGCGCACCGATCGTTACCGGCTCACCGTCTGGGTGGATAAGAAGGACAACACCAAAGTGGACGCCACCGAGCTCTACGACCAGGCCACCGACCCGCAGGAAAACACCAACATCGCCGCCGATCCGGCCAACACCGAGCTCGTTGCCGGCTTGATGGCCCAGTGGCGCGCCGGCTGGCAGGGCGCACGCCCCGCCCTTGCCCAATAAACCAGCGAACATGCATCCGGGTGACACTCCTCGCTTCGAAGCGAAGCATTCCTTCTTCATCGGCATCGACTCCGACGGCACCGCCTTCGACTCGATGGAGATCAAACAGAAATCCGTTTTCCTGCCCGTTGCGGTGCAGCTCTGGAATCTGCACGCCGTGCAGAAGCCTTTCTACGAAATCGCCGAGTTCATCAACCTCTACTCCGTGCATCGCGGCGTGAATCGCTTCCAGGCGCTCGCCATGGCGCTGGAGCGGCTCGCCCGCCATCCCGACGTCATTGCGCAGCGGGTGGATTTACCGGACTATTTTGCGCTTAAAACCTTCGTGCTTTCCGGTCGGGCTCTTTCCGCCGGATCGCTTGCCGACTATAACAAAGCCCTTGGCAGCCCCTTCCTCTCCCAAGTGGTGGAATGGAGCAAACGCAGCGACGAACGCTACGCTCAGGTCACCCGCGACGAGGGCAATCCCCCTTACCCGCTTGTGCGCGAAGCACTCTCACGCGCGGCGGAAAACGCCGATATTATGATCGTCTCCTCCTCTTCACACGAGGCGCTGATCCAAGACTGGGGCGACACCCATCTCCTCCCGTTTATAACTTTGGTGGCGGGCCAGGAAATGGGCAACAAGGCCGCGCAGCTCAAGTTCGCGCTCCAGGGCGCGAGCCGCCGCGAGCGCACCCTCATGATCGGCGATGCCCTCGGCGATCTCGATGCGGCGCGGGCCAACAACGTCATGTTTTACCCTATCATTCCCGGACGCGAAAAACAGTCGTGGGAATTGTTCCTTAACGAAGCTCTGCACCGCTTTTTCCAACTCACCTACGCCGGCGACTATGAGCAGCGCCTGCTCGGCGAGTTCATGACGGTCCTCCGCCCTGACGAGGTCTGGCTCACCGCTTAATCATATTCCCTCTTTCACCCTCTCTCATCCTTTGTCTCCATGAAGAAAAAATCCATTGTTGAAACCACGCTCGGCAAGATGTCGCTCGAGCAAAAAATCGGCCAGTGTGTCGTCGTCGGCATGTCCGGCACGGTCATCACGAACGACCTGCGCGAAGCCATTCTCCGCTACCAATGCGGCGGTATCCGGCTCTCGCCGTTCACGCGCATGTTTCGCTATTTCACTGACGATAAGGCCAAGCAGCAGGAGCTCGGTGCGGACTTCGTTCCGTCCATGCAGAAGATTGCCGACGGCGGCCAACCTCCCTACTGCACCCCCGAGCAATACGCGACCATGCTCAACGAGCTTCGCGCCCTCGCCGCCTCCCGCAAGCCGGCCATCCCCTTGCACATGGTCATCGATCAGGAAAACGACACCAGCAAGGACTTCGCCCGTGGCGGCGTGGTGCAGTTCCCGTCCAACATGGGTCTTGTCGCGGGTGGCAGTCCCAAGCTCGCCTATGAGGTCGCCAAGGCGGTTGGCATCCAGATGAAGGCGTCCGGCCTCGATATGATTCACTCGCCGGTGGTGGATGTGAACATCAACCCCAACAACCCTGAGATCGGCTACCGCGCCTTCAGTGACGACCCCAAGGTCGTCTCCGACTACGCCATCGCGATGATGAAGGGTTTTCAGGACGCCGGCATCATCGCCGCCGCGAAACACTTCCCCGGCCGCGGCGACTCCGCGACCGACGCGCATCACGCCTGCCCCGTGCTCGATGTGGACGCCGACCGTTTCGACAAGGTCGAGCTCTATCCCTACAAGCAGCTCATCGCCGCCGGTCTCGACTCGATCATGATCGCGCACTGCATCTATCCGCACCTCGATCCCGACCAGATTTCGACGGTCTCGCGCAAGGTCGTCACCGACCTGCTCCGGGTTAAGCTCGGCTTCAAGGGCCTCATCACCTCGGACAGTATCACGATGGGCGCTCTCATTGACCGGTATGGTATCGGCGAGGCCTGCGCCCGTGCCCTCCACGCCGGCGTGGATGTCATCCTCATGAAGGCCGAGAACCAGTGGCGCGGGGAGATGTTCTACACCATCAAGCAGTGGGTCGAATCGGGCAAAATCTCCCGGGCCGAACTTGACGACAAGGTGCGCCGCATCCTGCGCATGAAGGAGCAATACGGCCTCTTCGATAAGATGGGCATGGTCAAC
Source organism: Verrucomicrobia bacterium IMCC26134 (assembly GCA_000972765.1). Taxonomy (GTDB): domain Bacteria; phylum Verrucomicrobiota; class Verrucomicrobiia; order Opitutales; family Opitutaceae; genus IMCC26134_A. Next base: position 3,805,561 of record CP011265.1, read on the forward strand.
GCAGCCCAGGCTTCGAAGCCGTTTAAAAACCCTTTCGTGGTCAAAACCGCCCGCAAGACCGCGCAGAAAGCCATCCTCGTGGTGAAGGACGAACTCCGCGCCCTGCCGCTCAACAAGAAGAAGCGCGTGCTGCTCATCAACCAGCAGAACTCGATCAAGTCTCCCAACGATGTTTATGACCATCCCGCGCTTTTCTCCCAGTTGATGGAGCAGGACTGGCCCGCGCTCCAGACCTACGAGACCAAGTTCGGCTTCGACGCCAAGCAGGAGGAGGGCGTGCTGAAGTTCGTCGCCGCGAACAAGTTCGACCTCATCCTTTGCACCAACTACTATGACCGGCAGGAAAAACCCAATGGCTACGTCAAGACGCTCATTGATCAGGGCTATCCGGTGCTGCTCATCACGAACACGCCGTATTGCATCAAGGAGATCGCCGGCCTGATCCCCTCCGCCAAGACGGTCCTGCTCAACTTGAACCTCACTCCCGAGGGCATGAGAACCGCCAAAGCCGTTTTGTTCGGGAAAATGAAGCCTCAAGGCGCCTGGCCGCTGACCAACTACGATCCCTTTGGACTCAAAAAGAAGCTGGTGAAGAAAAAGGTCGTTAAATCGTGATCTCCTCGCCGCCGCCGCTCCTGTCTTGGTTCGACTTGGCTCGGCTGGAAGTGCCGCGCGTTTTTTGCGCGGCGGCAAAGGCGCTCGAGTTGCCTCCGGTGAGCCTCACGGCGTATCGCGCCGCGTTGAGCACCGGAGGACCGAATGATTTCTACTCCAACGGCGACTACTGGTGGCCCGATCCCGCCGCCCCCGGCGGGCTGCCCTATGTGCGGCGGGACGGGCAGACCAACCCCGCCAACTTCAACCACCACCGCCTCGCGATCCGGCGCTTGCGCGACGCCGTCGCCGCCCTCGGCGCGGCTTTCGCGATCTCACGCAAAAACACTTACGCACTCAAGGCCGCCGAGCTCTTGCACGTGTTTTTCATCGACCCCGCCACGCGCATGAATCCGCATTTGCGTTACGCCCAGGCCATCCCGGGTGTAAGCGAGGGCAGGGGTATCGGAATAATTGATACACTTCACTTGATCGAGATTCCGGTGGCGATCGAGGCCATGTCCGCCTCGCCAATCTTCGACGCCAATCTCGTGGCCGGGTTGCGAAGCTGGTTCGCGGCTTATCTCGACTGGATGATCACGAGTCCGAACGGACGGGACGAGGGGGCGGAGAAGAACAACCATGCTGTCGCCTACTGGCTGCAGGTCGCGGTCTTTGCCCGCTTCACTGGCGACGAACGCATCCTCGCCGAATGCCGCCGGCAATTTAAGGAAACGTTTCTCCCCGAGCAGATGGCGGCGGACGGGAGTTTTCCGGCCGAGCTGCGTCGCACCAAGCCTTACGCCTACTCGATTTTTCAACTCGATAACCTTGTCACGCTTGCGCAGGTCCTGTCGCGCCCCGGCGACGAACTCTGGGACTTTGAGTCACCTTCCGGTCGCGGTGTGCGCAGGGCGGTCGCGTTTCTTTCCCCCTTTCTTGCGGACAAGACCAGTTGGCCGCTCCCTCCGGATGTGCAGGCGTGGGATGGCTGGCCGACGCGTTCGCCCGCCTTGCTTTTTGCCGGTCTGGCCTTTGGCATGGCAAGCTACGTGGAGCTTTGGCATCGCCTCCCGTCTGATCCGGTTGATGAAGAGGTGCAGCGCAATCTCGCCATCACCCAACCGCTTCTCTGGCTGCCATTCCCAAGTCCGGAAAAAGGGATGTAGAAAATCAGTCTTATTTTATATTTATAAACCACTTGCCCCGTTGGACACCCAGACCAGATCTAGACGTTCCTTCGTAAATAACTAAACCACCATTGCGGCTTAACTAGCCGGCACCCTTTACCCCATGTCCGCCCCTCTTCCGTCCTCTCAGTCCGTCGAGCGTGTAGCCGAGACAGCAACGCCACCCGGCACGCCGAAGGTTTGGAAGGTGGGCACGCTGACCTATACGGGAAGTGGCATCACCGCCCTGCTGCTCTTGTTGGTTTGGGGTGATTTCGCGCTGGCCTTGCGTGACCGCTCGGTGGTCGAAATGGCCAAGTGGTATCTGAATAGCCTCGATGTCCCGAGCTGGCTCTTTGGTCTTCTCATCACGTCGTTTCCCGGTGCGGTCGCTTTGTTTTTGGGGCCGATTATCAGTATGAAGTCGGATCGGCACCGGGGTAAATGGGGCCGCCGCATTCCGTTTTTGTTGGTCACCACCCCTATCGCCGCCTTCGGGATGATCGGTATAGCGCTGACGCCCATCATTACCAAAGCACTGCAGGGTTTCTCGCAGCCGGACTCGTTTATAGGCGCGCCACTGCACGCGCTCTTGGGCGGCACCTCCTGGGGCCCGGGTCTGCTTGCTTCGCTTGAGAACCCCATGTTCATGTCCGTGCTTTGTTTCGCGGGTTTCTGGGCGTGTTTCGAGTTCTCTATCATCGCGGGACTGTCGGTTTTTGGCGGTCTGATTAATGATGTGGTGCCGCAGGCTATGCTCGGGCGCGTTTACGCCCTGTTTCGGGCGATCAGTCTGATCGACGGGATGATTTTTAGCTATTACATCTTCGGCAAGGTTCCCGAGCATTTTACCCTTATCATGCTCATTATCGGCGTATTCTACGGCGTCGCTTTTACTTGGGTGTGTTTCAAGGTGAAAGAGGGTTCCTACCCGCCGCCCCCGCCGGTCGATCCGGCCAAAAAATCATGGACGAAGGGGTTCTGGGCCGGCGCGACCACCTATTATCGGGAATGTTTCAGTCACCCGTATTACCTGCGGGTTTTCCTGATGATCATGGCCGCTACGCTGAGCTTCATGCCGATCAATACGTTTGCGCAGCCTTATGCGAAGAGCCTCGCCGTGAGCATGGATACTTTTGGAAAATACCTGGCGCTTACGTTTATGATTTCGATGGGCCTGGCGCTACCCCTGGGCTGGCTGGTGGATAAGGTTCATCCTTTGCGGGTCATGATCGGGGCCATGGTTGGCTATCTCTTGGTTACCCTTTGGGGCACGCTGTATGCGAACGATGCCTCGTCCTTTATCACGGCGTGGGTGCTTCACGGCGTTTTATCCGGCTGCTATTTTACCAGTGCGGCCTCGATCGGCCAACGCCTCTATCCGAAGGACAGATTCTCGCAGTTCGCCTCCGCTGCCTTGCTCTTTGCCGCGCCGCTGCAAATGGCCCTCGCTCCCATTGTCGGCACCATCATCGACAGCACCGGCAAGGTGTATCGTTATGCCTTCACCGCCGGGATGATTCTCGCCTGTGTGGCGCTCCTCTCCGCCTGGTCGGTTTACGGTCGCTTCAAGCAGCTGGGGGGACCGAAAAATTACGTCGCACCTTGAGGGCCCGGCTTCCTCGCTGAAATCGGTATAAAGAGGCCATAATTTGAAAGGAAGGGAAGCGTGTCGCCAAAGCTTAATAATTATCAATTAACGCTTGAGTATCTCCAAACTATCTGCTCCTCTCCCTTGGCCCCGGCTAACCCCTTTGTAGCGTTTTTCTAGCAAAACCACCCCTTAAATAAGAATTAAATCGGACCTCCGACTTTCTCTGCGAGGCTGTGAAGCCCCCCGTCTACTTCGTTCCGCCTCAATCCCCTTCCTTAACTCCTCCCCCCTCATGAAAACCCAAACACCCTCGCACCGCTCCCTTCGCGGTCGTGCTACGACCCGGTTCAGTTCCGCTCGCCTGCTGCGGAGCTTCAGCAACAAGTTTATTTCCTCTGCCGCCGTGGCTTTGCTCGGTGTCGCCTCGATCTCGTCCAGTCAAGCGGCGGATTGGCTCGTCGAGAACTTCGAACAGTATACTACGGTTCCGAGTTCCTCCAACTCCACTCTGTCGCCCCAGTTAAATGTGTCGTCGAATGCGACGACGGTCATCGACTCGAGTGGGAACAAGGTGCTGCAATACGCTAAGCTCACCTTAGCAGCCACGGGAGGTAGTCACACCTACTCTCTCTCGACTCCGAACTTTAGCACCGCGCGCACGAAGGGTTTTGTTTCGTTCAAGGTCACTGCTAATGCAACCCCTTCAGCATCGGTGGCTGCCAGTTACTTTGCGTTTCGCCTCGGGGCCAACGATATTAATTCCGTCGGGAGTGCGAACAGCGCTTTTGTGGATGTTAGGATGTATCAGCCCACATCGACCTTTGGCGTAAAGGTCTATTCGAACGCCATCCAGTCCGGAGGAAATACCACCGCGTTGCCTGCCGGGACAAATGTCATCCGCGTTTGGTTCAACAGTGAAGCCACGGGCATGCCCTACACCGACCCCTCCGGTAACTCCCAGACCTTGGCGGCGGGCACTTATGTCGCCTACGTCAACACCACCCTGATTAATGCCAGCGCATCGGGCAGTGCCATGGCAACATCCGTGACTACAGCGACGGGTGTGACGTCTAGCGCCATCGGCAAAATCGGGTTCAACGTGACCTCCGCCCAAACGGCCGATTTCTCGATCGACGATATTTACGCCGGTGACTCCGCTCCTGTGGTGACTGCTCCTCCGAGCATCACCAGTGTGGCCTCGGCAATTGGATATCCTAGCCTAGCATTTTCGTATTCAATCATAGCCGATCAAGTCATTACAAGCTACGCCCTAGCCAGTGGCACTCTCCCTGACGGCCTTACTCTGAACACCACCACCGGCGTCATCAGTGGCACCCCTGTCGCAACGGGGGGACCGACCACCGTGGGTCTCACCGCCACCAACACCAACGGAACCAGCTCAGCGTTCAGCCTCTCGATTAACATCATTAATCCGGTGAACACGTATAGCGGCTCCAATGCCAGTTTGAACAACGGAACTTGGTCCCTCGGCGCAGCGCCTACGACCAGCGCCAGCATCGGCAGCTTCCAGGATGTGACTTTAGCCTCTTCGGCCACCGACTTGAACACCTCTTCGGGTAATATCTACGCCAAGTCCTGGAACGTATCCAACGGCAGCAGCTACACCGTCAGCTCCAACTCGACCACCACGACCGCGTTCCGCATGGGCAACACCGGCGCGACCGTTGATACTGCCCCGTTCTCCAACACCGTATCGGGTATCCAGAACGACCTCGCCTATCTCTCCGGCGGTTCGAATCTCACCTTCCTCGGCACCAACCCCACCGGCGGTTCCACGCCATCCACCGTCGAGCTTCGCAACAGCGGCAGCCTTAACATCGGCGCCAACTCGACCCTTACCTTATCGGCTGTGATCACCGGCAGCGGTAAGGCACTGACCAAGACCGGCGTCGGCACCGCAGTCTTCAGCGCCGCCAACACCTACACCGGTGGCACCATCCTTACCTCCGGCACTTTGACCCTCGCCGGCTCGGCAGCCCCGACCGTCAATGCCCGCGCAACCGCCATTCTCACCGGCGGCAATGTGACCGGCTTTACCATCGTTGACGGCGGCTCAGGCTACACCGTGGCCCCGACCGTGACCCTTTCCAAGCAAACTGGAGAAGGCACGGTGACGACTGCCACTGCCACGGCTACCATCAATGGCAACGGAACCGTCACCGCGATCAATGTTCTCGCTGGTGGTGCTGGCTACACTCTCAATCCTCAGGTTCAGATTTTCAGCAGCCAGTCCACCCTCGGCACCGGTGCCGTCACCCTCTCCGGTGGCACCTTGAATGCGACGGTGGATGTGGATATCGGACGCACCGCGCTTTATCCCGACAGCACTAACACCTATTTCCGCACCACTGGCACCACCGCCACCATTAACGGACCGGCTAACATCAATGTCGCCGACACGAAGACGGTCACGGCCTACACCCTCGCGGGCAATAACAACTCCGAGAATGTCATCACCAAGAGCGGCAATGGCACCCTCTGGTTGCGCGGCGGCGGCGCACCAACTCTCCAAGGCGGCTGGAACATCACCGGCGGCACCCTTTTCGTGGGCACCAGTTCCAGCACTGCGCTCGGCACCGGCAAGGTCAGCATGAACGGTGGCAATCTGCGCTTCAGTAAGGGCATCGGCTCCACCGGTATCTACTCCGGTCACGGTCAGGATGTTCCCCTCGAAGTCCTCCAGGATACCACGATCACCCTCGACGCCAATCCGTTGACTGCGAGTGGCTCGAACACAGTCAGCTTCACCGGTCTGACCATCGGCACCAACACCATCAATCTCGTCAAGAGCGCCACGGCCAAGTCCAGCGCGGATGGTATTTCGGATCCCCTTATCACCTATTCCTCCGCCACCTTGAATGGCATCGCCACCCTGAATGTCGGCGCACTGACCCAGACCGTTCTCCAAGCCGGCACCGGCACCGGCGGCATCACCAAGACGGGCACCGGCAGGCTCTTGCTTTCCAACGGCGCGCTGTCTCTGACGCCCAACACCTACACCGGTGAGACCACCATCAGCGCTGGCACCTTGGCCCTGAGCGGTAACCACACCTCGCCCATCACCATCGCGGGCGGCGCCAAACTCGAGTTCACGCTGAACGACGGTCTCTCCGCCGTCGCAACCTCCACCAGCACATTGACCCTTTCGGCCAACTCCACCGTCAGTGTCCTTGGCACCTCGAACGCCACCACGGCCTACACCTTGTTGAGCGCTTCCAGCATCACCGGCACTCCGGTGCTCGCTGCTCCTGTCGCCGGGTTCTCCTTGGTCGTCGTAGGTAACGAGCTGAAGCTCCAGCCTTCCGCCGTCTCTGATACGACCCCTCCGATTATCACCTTGAACGGTAATGCCACCCTCTCGGTGAACGCAGGCACGACCTATACCGATGCCGGGGCCACCGCTACGGATGAGACTGCTCCTGCTAATCCCACCGTCACCACCACCGGCACGGTCAACACCTCGGTCCCCGGCGTTTATGTCCTGAGCTACGACGCCACCGATGCTGCCGGCAATAACGCGCTCACCGTCACCCGCACGGTGACCGTGGTCGATGCCACCGCTCCGGTTATCACCCTCACCGGTGCTTCCAGCGTGTCGCTCAGCTGGGGCGATAGCTACACCGATGCCGGTGCCACCGCTTCGGATAACGTCGACGCCACCGTTACGGTGAACGTGAGCGGCTCCGTCAACACCGCCAAGCCCGGCGTCTACACCCTGACCTACACCGCCACCGACGCCGCCACTAACGCCGCCACTCCCGTCATTCGCACGGTCACGGTCTCCATCGCCAGCTCCACCACCGTGGGCGCGGATGGTTACTCGTCTCTCATGCGTTATGCCCTCGGCGCCACCGGCCCTGGCGGCACCGTGCAGGCCCCCGTCACCAGCAGCACTGCGACAGATCTTTCGATCACCGCCGCGGTTCGCACCGATGACGCCAACCTGACCGTCTCAGCCGAGACCAACACCGATCTCAGCGCCAGCGCTGGCTGGACGGCCACCGGGGTTACGGTTAGCAATGCCGCCGACCAAACCAACCTGCCCAGCGGCTGCGTGCGCAAGGTCTACAGTGTCACCATCACCGGTGCGGCTAAGAAGTTTATCCGAATCAAGACCGTCTTGGCTCCCTAAGCTTCCGTATCTTTCCACAGGAGTGCATCGGCGCTCCTGATTCATACCAAGCCGGGGGTTAACTCCCCCGGCTTTTTAGTGCCTGAATATATTCAAGAGGGGCATCTCGGTATGCTCTTGCGGGAAAACGGCCGGAACTTTTAATAAACGAGTAATTATAGCTATTAACTAGAACTTGCCCATTGAGTTATAAGGATTTTACCTTATGGCCACGTAATGATTGAAATGAAAAAAGCATCCCCTCCCAAGATATCTCAGCAACGAATCGCCAAGGACCTTGGATTGTCTCAAGCGCTTGTCTCCATGGTGCTCAATGGTCGCACCACGGGCATCAGCGAGGATTCGCATCGTCGGATTTGGGAGCATGCGCTCCATCTCGGTTATCAACCCAAGGGGATGCGACCGATTCTGAATAATGATCCCGCCAAACAAATCCACGTCGGGTTTATCCTTCGCGCCGGTCTCGCCCTGCACACCCAGAGCAACTATTTCAGTCATATTCAGCACGGCCTGCATGAGACCTTGCAGGAAAAGGGGATCAACACGGTGTTTCTGGGCACGGAGAATAAGTTGAACGAAACGGCTTTCCGCGTGACCATGGAGGCGCGCAAGACGCTCTTCGGTGTCGTGATCATGGGTGAGGTGGCGCCCTCGTTTTTAAAGTCGATCAAGGACCTTTGCCCCCGCGTTGTCTCCGTCTCGATCAGCTACCCCGGGCAGTGTCACTCGGTGCAGTCCAATGAAAATCAATCGCTTGATTTGCTGGTCGGCCATCTGGCCGATCTGGGGCATAAGCGTTTCGCTTGGTTTGGCGGCAACCGCGCTTTGGCCCGTCACGAAGACCGATTCCGGGCATTCAAAGCCGCGCTGCGCGCCCGTGATCTGGAGTTTGATGATAATTGGGCTTTGCTGACGGAACAGGCCGATCGTGCCGAAGGCCGGGAGGCGGCGGAGTTGTTCCTCGGCAGAAGCGGACGCCGGCCCACGGCGGCGATCTGCTACAACGGCCTTATGGCCCGGGGTGCTACGAATCTTCTTTTGACCCGTGGTATGAATATACCGCAGGAGCTCAGCCTGGCGGCGGTGGATGCGACTCGCATTTGCACCGAGGAACACCCCTTCATCACCGGTGCCAGCGCTGATCCCGACGCGATGGGCCGCAAGGCGGCGGAGCTCCTGCTCGGCACGAGCGGCGAAGCTGACGAAGTGTATTTTGACGCCGCCCTGCCTTCACGCCTGACCGTGCGCGAGACCACGGTGGCGCCCTCGCCGCACGCTTGATACCAATCACCCGATGCTTTTGGATTTAAGGTAGGGCGAGCCGCGGGGCTCGCCGCGCAGACCTAGGGACGGCCCAGCGGTCCGTCCCTACCCGCAACAAAAGTCCAAATCCGTAGGCGAATTGGTATAAGCACGGTATCTGCCTTTCTTGCGTAGGTGTTCCCCGTCTCGATGCGGGCATAAAAAAGCCGGCCCGAATATCTCGAGCCGGCTTTTTAGTTAACCAAGGGGTTCGCTCAGGCGGCGACTGCCTGTTTGCGCGCACTGCGACGACGGAAGAGTGCGAAACCGATCATGCCGAGACCGGCCATCGCGGCGTAGGTCGAGGACTCGGGGATGGCGGTGACGACTAGATCGCCGGTGGACTGGGTGAAGACGTAGTGGAGATTGTTGACCAAGTCATCACCGGCCCAGATACCCAGCGTGTTGGTCAGCGGTTCGGCGATTGAATAGGTGCCGCCGAAGGTGACGGCGCCGAAATCGCCCGCCTGGGTGCCATAGATGCCGAAGATATCGTAGGTCGTGCCGGCGACGGGCGTGTTGTCGAAGTTCATGGTCAGCGTGCCGCCGTAGGTCAGCAGACCGGCGACATCTACGGCGTCGTAGCCGTTGGCGTTGTCGACGCCGCGATCCGTGCCGTCGCCTTTGACCTCAATCGTGGTGGTGCCGGCGAGGGTGAGGTTGCCGCTGAAGCTCAGGAGGCCGGGGCTGTTGCCGGGGGCGAGCGTGGCGCCTGCCTCAATGGTGGTTGGACCACTGATGGTGCCGTTGCCCTTCAGGGTGGCGCCAGTATTGATCGTGATCGCGCCACCGCCGAGGGTGCCGTTGACCGAGAGTATACCGCCTGTTTGCACGGTGGTCCCGCTAATCGTGCTGACGCTGGAGGAGATGGTGCTGTTCCCGCTGGAGAAGAGGGTGCCGAGGGATAGCGAACCGGTGATGGTGCCACCGGAGACGGTGGTGTTGCCGTTCACGGTGCCGCTACCGTTGAGGATATTGCCTGCGCCGCCGACATCGATACCGCCGCCGAGGGTGCCGTTGACCGTGAAGGTGCCGTTGCCGATGGTGGTGCCACTCGCCACGTTTACGATCGAGCTGGCGTTGAGCGTATTGTTTCCGGTGGTGGTGAGGGTGCTGGCCAGACTGAGGGTGTTGCTTGCGCTGCCGATGGAGGCGTTGGAAGACAGGGTGACGGCGCCGCCGACGGTGCCCGATCCTCCGAGCTTGGCACTGGAGTTCACGTTGACCGGGCCGGTGGAGGCAGTCGAATTGCCGTTGATGAGAACATCGCCGGTGCTGATCGTGGTGTTACCTCCGTAGTTGTTGTCGCCGTTGAGGGTCAGGGTGCCGGTGCCGGTTTTATCCAGGGTGCGGGTTTGGTTTGCTCCGTTGAAAATCGCTCCAGTGACCGTGGTGTTTCCTGCGCCGGCGAAGGTTACACCGTTTCCAGCACCGGATGAACTGATGTCGAGGGTGCCACCAAAGAGGATACTGAGATTGGCGTCCGTATTGGTGATCGTGCGGCCCCCTGAAGATCCTGAGGTCACCGTGCTATTATTGCTAAAGGTCAGGGTGGTGGCGTTACCGCTGCTGGCGGTGAACTTCAAATTATTCAAGGTATAGGCGCCAAGGGTATAATTACCCGCGACAGCTAAATCCACCGTGCCGGTATTGGCGTTTGCCGAAGCACCGGCTAGGGTAGCGGTCGTCGCCAAGGCATTCAGGTTGGATAGTTTTAGAACTGGTCCATTCGCACCACTGAGCGTGAATAATCCGCCGGCGCTGTTTCCACCGCTGATGTTGAGGGTGCCATCTGAGATTGTGGTGCCGCCAGTATACGAGCTGGTGCCGGTGAGGGTGAGGGTGCCGGAGCCTATTTTGGTGAGCGAACGGGTGCCGCCCGATTCACCAACGCTTCCAAGGGTGATATTTCCTGCACCGATAGAGGTGTTAGCGGCCAAAGTGACCGCGCCGCTCAGGCTCGCAGCGGTGGCGCTGGTGTTGACCAAAGCGCTAGCCGAGCTGTTTCCTCCGGATAGTGAGAGGGCTTCTGCGCCAATAGCCTGTCCGTTCAGATCTAATACCGCTCCACTCGACACCGTGGTGCCGGTCGTGGTGGTGCCCAAGGCATTTACGTTGGCTAATTTGAGAGTGCCTGAAGAGACTAGGGTGGGCCCAGAGTAGGTGTTGTTACCGGCTAAGGTGACCACGCCGGTGCCTTGAGCGGTAAGGCCGTGGTTGAAACTGGTGCCGTTCGTGACCGGACCGGTGATGTTAAAGTTGCCTGCACCGGCGAGTTTAAGTGACGTGGCACCGGTGGCGTTATTCGAGAGGTTCATGCCCCCGATGACCAGGGTGTTGCCCGTGCCGGTGCTGTTAGCGGTGATCGTGCGGCCAGTGCCGGTGTTGGTGTTATCAAGGCGACCAATGGTAAGGGTCGTTCCATTGCCTGCGAAGTTGATGGTTCTGCTGGTAGTTGCAGTCACAACGCCGGTTCCTAGGTTCAGGTCGTTGCTGCTGTTGCTGGAACTGGTGCCGAAGGTCAGTAAGTCATTCCATGTCCAGTTCTGGTTGCCGAGATTTGTCACGGCGGCTCCGCTGGTGTTATTGATCGTTCCGGCGGTGAGAGTGAGCGGGCCGGTCCCTAAAGCATTGGCATGGTTGATATTCAGGGTGCCGTTCGTGAGCGTGACACCACCTGCCGCAGCCGAGTTATTACCGCTCAGCGTCAGGACACCACCTACGGCGTTCATGGTCGTGAGGCCACTGTAGGTGTTGTTGCCAGAGAACACGGTGGTTCCGGTCGATGTGACAGTTACGGCACCTGCAGTGGACGCGCCTCCGTTTGCGATGACGCCGGCCATGGTTATATTTCCCAGACCAGACAACGTGACGGTGCGGCTAGTCCCACTGGTAGACAGGTTAAAACCGCTGTTAAAAACTAATGCACCACCTGCCAGTGTGTTGCTAACACTACCGGGAGCCTGTGAGTTTGAAACAATGATATTAAATGTCTGGGTATTGCTCGAATTGTTAACGATTCCTGCGGTGCCGTTATAAGTCAGCGCCACGGTAGCGTTACCGGTAAAGGTATAGGCGTAGGCGTTGGCGGTAAACTGGAGGCCACTTACGCCACGGTTCGATGTTAAATTAGGGCTGGTGAAGCTACCGTTGCCGAGATTGCTAAAGATGGCATTTTCTGGAGCAGCTGATGATGACGATTGCGGACCCAAATTAGTCGACCACGAGCTGTTCGATGTCCACGCGTTGCTGGTTCCGTTCCACGTATAATTCTGCGCCCAGGCGGAGGGCAGGGCAGTCAAAAGGGTGAGGACGGCGGCTGCGCCTACTACCTTCGTAGAACTACAGTGTGCGGGCTTTAGGGTGGTGGACGGACGCGACGAAGAGCTGAACGGACGGGAGGTAGTTTGGGGAAGCATGACGGGGTGTCTTTATGATTATAAAAAATGAGCTGACAATAAAATTCTTATCAAAAATTAGTAGACCGATTCTATCTATTAAAAAACAACCAGATCAGAGGTGATGGGTAGGGATTAGGGTGAGGAGGGGCTTAGCTCGGTGAGGCGCGAAAAGCTTGGGGCGCATTTAAGGCGTGGGGGCGGTGAGCACGAGGTCGGTCAGGAAAAAGTGGGCGCCACGGGGAGCCAGGTCGGTGGCGATGCGGAGACGGGTCACTGCGTGGGCCTGTTGCAGAATGGTCGTGGTCGAGATGATGACGGCAGTGCCGTTTTTTTCGATGCGTCCGAGGCTGAGATTCAGATCCTCGTTGGAAGGGGAAAAATCCACGAAAAGATGGTCGGTGACACCGGCAGTCAGGGAGAAAGCGGTTTTCTCGCGATTACCTCCAGACCCCAAGAGAATGATCCCCTTCGAATCGACCTTGAGTTCGACGATACGCTCGACCTCGGCGGAGGCGTTGCCCTGGCCGAGGAAAATACCAAATTGGCCCACGTGGTCGCCCGCGACCGCAATACGGAAACTCAGCCTTCCGGCTTTGAGCGGTGGAAATTGCTGGCGCAGGCTGGCGGCCTTTTCAGTGGAGATGTCCCGGAGCTCCACCCACTTGGCGCCCTCGCGATCGACGATCACCGTGGAGATATCGGGATCCGGATTGGGAACTTGCCAGGGTTTGGGCGGAGCCTTGCCGATCTGCCAGATCTCAGGGCGGGCATTGGCCAGTAAATTGGCCGCTTTAAGGGGTGCGGCGGACTCCGCTGCGTGGAGGCCCGGCAAAGATATGCTCGCGAGCAGCGCGAGCATACGGAGATAGCGAAGGGGGTAGGGCATGAAAATCTGTGCGGACGGACCGAACTGGCGCGGGGAGGTAACCGACGTGAGGGATAGGCGATCGAATATGGGCGCAGTATTTGGACCTTAGCTCGCTTTGTTCCTAGGCCAAGGACTTAGTATTCCTTACCGTTCCAGACAGACTTACCGGTGTTGTCGTTGGGGCATGCGGTTTTTATGGCGTCGAGCGTAAACTTGGAGGTATGGCCATCAATGAAGAGGACGTTTATGCCCTCGCTATGGCGAAAACTCATGGCGGTGCGGCTCGCGGCGGCAGCGGCCAAATCGGCCTGCGCTATTGTAAAGGTTGCTGCAGATCCGGTGGCTGCGGTGCTGTTAGCGTCTACCAGGGCATCAAGCAAGAGGAAGGTCTTTGAAGGGTTTTTGATGGCCTGAACCAGACGCGGTCCATTGGTGTTGGTGGGCAAAGCGGTGGCGACGGAGTTGCTATTTTCGAGCGCGTAAGTCGCGAAGTAGTGAATGTTGCTGCCGGTGGCTCCCGGAGTGGGTTGTATTTCCTCGGAGGGGCAAAGGAAGACCGGGTTGATGACGACGAGATTGGTAGTCGGGCGGGCGGGGATATAGGGCGTAAGCGCCTTCGCCCAATTCGAGCCAGAGCCTGCAACTCCATTGACGGCGTTATTGGAGGCGCGGGGGTAATAACCCTTGTTGTCCTGGGGGTAGATGTTGAAAGCCATGCCGATCTGGCGGAGATTGGAAAGGCACTGCGCGCCCTTGGCGGTTTGCCGGACCTTGCCCACGGTCGGGATGATGATCGCGGCGAGGATGCCGATGATCGCAATGACCGTGAGGAGCTCGATGAGCGTGAAACCACGGGAATGGGTGCGGGATGAAATGCGGTTGGAGTTCATGGCGGATAGATTGGATAAAAATTAAGGGCGGATCGTCGGACCGAACTCCCGCGAGGGAATTATGCGGTGCCTGATTTACTCGGGATTAATCAGTGGATTTCCGGATGGGTGACAGAGGGCGAACGAGTCATGGCGGGGTGAGGGACTAGGATTAAGATACACGGAGCAGAATAAGTTTCAAGCGTGTATTGATAATTATTAAAGTGTGGTTCGATGCGGTTTCATTTCAATGCATTGAAGCTGGTTGGCCGGGTAAAGAAACAGGGGCGCGAGCAGGAGGTGGCTACTCGATGTCCAGATGCTCGCCGTCAAAGCGGACGATGTCAGTCAGGCCATCCGGTCGCGTGATCCGCAGGCTACCGTCGGTAGCGAGCAGGGTATCGACCCTCTTGGGGGGCTGGGAACCTCGTTCCGGCCAGAGCACGGCGAAGAGCAGATGGGAAGTGGCGGCGGATGCAGTCTGGGCGAGCAGATGACTTTGTTCGCTCCAGGAGTCGGTCGTGCCAAAACCGGCCGGGGCGCCGTCGGCGTATTTGGGGTCAACCGGGACATCGAAGGCGGCCTTGATTTTGGTCTTCCACTTTACCCCTGCGGGGGCAAGCAGGCGGGTGGTGAGGGTGGACCTGGCGCCGGTGATGAGCGCGGTGGCGGTGGCGGCGTCCCATGTGATCGGGCGCTCGCCGTGGAGCAGCCAGGTAAGCTTTCCCGGAGTGGCAAGCTCGACGCGATCGCGGATGACGACGTAGCGCTGATCGATGAAAACAAGATCACGGATGACGCTTTTCACGCGGCCGGAGGGCTGGAGGGATTGATACGCGGCGGTGGCGTCGCCGACGACCCAGGAGCGGCGCGTGTTTGTATCGAAGTGAGTGATACGACCGGCGGCGGCGCTGTCCTGCGGCTTTTGCCCGAGGCCGTCGATGAGCAGGGCGTTCTTTGACTTGGTCTGCCAGGTCCAGCCCTTGTGGTGGGGCGACCGGTGAAACTCGCGGTAGCCGGAGTTGATGGCGAGGTTCTCGCCATAGGCGTTGATCAGAAATGCGTTTTGGTCGGCGTGGCTGTGGCTGAAGGAGCCGTAGGAGCTGGATTTAAAAGTGACATGGATATCGTCATCCGGGCGGCCGAGGGCGCTATGGAGGGAAACCCAGCCCACATCGGCGAAGAAGCGACAGGCGGGCAAGGGGGCGAGGGGTGTCGGGGTGGGGATGGGCAGGTGTGCGACGGTGAAGTTGCGGATTAGGAATTCCGCGGCGGTGGGGTAGGTGCGGTTCAGATTTTTGAGGCCGGTCTCGGCGGCGGGGGTCTGCTTGCTCAGGGCGAGGTTGGCGTAGGCCACGAGATGCCCATCCGACAGGACGCGGGAGAGATGCAGGAGGTATTCGGCCGAGGCGGGCTCCAGGTTGAATTTACCGGCGTTGGAAAGGTCGCCGAAGGCGGTGTGGCGGTAGGGCTGGACGTTGTAGATCTGGAAGTAAGGGGTTTGGCGCCAGAAGGCGGTGTGGTAGGCGAGGGGATCGCCGATGGCGATAAGCGCATCTTGAAAGACCGCGTGCTCCATCGTGCCGCGCCAGTAGGCGGCACCCTCGGCCCAACCGCCGTCGTCGCCGCCCCAGGCGGGGAAACGGTCGCGGTAGTAGGTGTAGGCGAGATTCCACCACTCGCGGCTTTGCCCGGGGAAATCGTCCCACAGGGCGAGGGCGGTGAGGCCGGTCATGGCCATGAACCGGATGGGGTGGGAGGAGGGTTTGCCGGCGAGGGAGTTGCGTTCGTTCTGCTCGACGCGACCGGCGCGGATCCAATCGACGGACTGTTTGCCGCGGACGCGGAAATGGGAGAGGATGGCGGCGCGCTCGGCGTCGGTGAATTGGTCGCGGATGAGGTCGTAGGCGAGGGGAAGTTTTCGCCAGAGGCGGAAGTGGGCCTCATCGTTGTAGTCGATGGACGTCGCGCCGAGGGAGCCGCCCTTCTTCCAGCCGGAGGAGTCGAGGCTCCAGGTGCAGGCTTTAAGGATGAACTCCTTGGCTTTTGCGAGGTAGCGGGGATCACCGGTGCCAACCCAAAGCAGGGCGCCGGCCTCGGCCACACCGCCGATCAGACCACAGGTATCCTGGTCGTCGCGCCAACGGTCCGCCTTGGCGGAGTCGCGGACCTCGGGCTCGGGGTCGCCATAGGTGCGGGGTTCGGCGGGAAAGGAAAGAGAGAGATAATCGGCGTCGAAGTCGGAGCGGATTTTCTCAAAAGCGACACGTCCCTGGCCGGTGCCCACATAGGTGCGAAAGTCCTCTGCGCGGCCGGCCAGCACAAGGGTGCGCGGGGCCTTGGCGGGGACCAGGGAAGCGGGATCTTTTGCCGCAACGGATTGGGCCAGTATTGCGGACCGGACCGGCAAAAGCAGCCCGCACAAGGCAAACAGAAGACAGCGCGCGCGGGATGACATTCGGGTAAGTAAGACGGGATGCGGCGGAACGTCAAAGGGCCGCATTTCGACGGGCGAGCGCCTGCGCAGGCTTACGAGCTAAGGTCGTAGAGGGCGGGGGTGACGATGGCCTCGAGCTGTCCGCCCGATACGTAGGAGCGGAGGTTGCACACCGCATGGGCCCCGGAATCCCGGCGGCGGTCGGTGGTGGGGCCGCTGAGATGGGGGGTGAGGGTGACATTGGGCAGGCTGCGGAGGGGGTGGTCGGCGGCGAGCGGCTCGACGGCAAAGACATCGATGCCGAAGAAGACCTTGCCTTCGCGGGCTACGCGCACGAGGCCGGCTTCGTCGACCACCAGACCGCGACCGGTGTTCACAAACACGGAGCCGGGGCGGAGCAGGCGCAGCAGACTCTCGGTGATGATGCCTTTAGTATGGGGGTTGAGCGGAGCCAGCTCGACCACCACGTCGTTTTCGGAAAAGAGAGCCTCAAGGGTATCTACTTTTCGGATACCATAAGCTTGCTCCGACGCCGCATCCACGTCCGGGGCCAGCACACTGATATCGACGCCGAAAGGCGCCAGCAGTCCGATCAACTCGCGGGCAACCCGGCCAAAGCCATGTATGCCGACGCTCCGGCCAAAGAGTGACGCGGTCTCGGCTTCGCGGGTTTTCCAGGCGCCCTCCCGGTGCATGGCAAGGGCCCAGTGGGTCATGCGACGCAGCGATGCCAGGATGTGCATGAGCGCTCCCTCGGCCACGACGCGGGCGATCGAGCCGCCCCAGTTGGTGACGATCAACCCTTCTTCAATGTGACGGCGCGACAGCATACTGCGCACGGTTCCGGTCAGATGGCAGACGTAGCGCAGCTTGGAAGGCAGCACGGCGGGGAGTGCGGGCGTGCGCCAGCCGGATACGATGATCTCTGGATTGACGTCGTTCAGAAGCTCGGCAAAGGCGGCGGCGTTTCCTCCCGCCGGATCAAATTCGGTGTAGCTGTTGGCGAAACCTTTCACCTCGCGCAACAAAGCCCCAGGTAGAAATTCGTGGGCATCGAGCGGAGTGACCGCTAGCATCAGTGCTTCGGGCCGGACGATACTCTTGTGGGGACGAGTGGATACCGGGGGGTTGGAATCGAGAGCATTCATGAAAAAATATAACCTAAATTAAACTAAGGCAATTATTTAACTATTTTATTAAGCCAGGGGTATGCGGAGTGTTGACGGTGAATTTTACTGGCTTGGGTTACAGCGTGCGCAGACGGACAGTTAAGCAGGGACTGCGGCAAAAAATTCAAACAGACTAAGCGATCGTGGGCGTAGGACGTCATTAGGATGTATTAAACTGATATGATAATTATAAATTAGCAAGTTTGAAATCTCACTGGTTATACTAGTTATTTATAGGTAAAGGATAGACCCTATTTCAAGGGGCCCCTTTAACCTGAGCTGCTCCGTTGGTGGCGAGGAGCTAGTTCAAGGCGCTGAGGTCAGAGACAGCGTGCGAACTCCCGATTTTGCACTCAACAGCGCGTCGGTGGTGTAAACGAACGGGCAGATGCCGGCGTAGCCCCTGCGATAGATTGATCCGGCCGAGTTCAAGCTGCCGGAGGGGCCGGCTCGAGCAGGATGTGCTCGGCCTCCGACTTGCGCAGAGAGAGGCGATAGCCTCGCACCTGGATTTCCAGCGGATCACCCAGAGGAGCGACGCGAATGAGGGTCACGCGGGTGCCCGGCAAGAGTCCCATTTCTCGTAGGCGGGTGAAAGCGACGCCGGTTGCTGGATAGGCCTTTACCAAGGCGGATGAACCGACGGAGAGCTGCGCAAGGTTGGCGGCAGGAGCGGGCATGGCGGAGGAGCTCATCGGCGAGAGAACAAGGAGCCGGGTCAGGCGCGCAGGCCGACGGGCTCGATCAAGATCTGAGCGGCGGCCTCGTGGCTGAGCGCGAGGCGACAGCCATTGACTACGCAGATAAAGGGACCGGTGCCGCCAACTTTGGTCACAAACGCCCGTTCGCCAAAGCCCATCTCACGAACACGTTGGCAAAATGATGCTTCACCGCTCAACGCGGACACCCGGCCAGACGCACCGGCGGGAAGCTGGCACAAAGGCAGGGACACAGGTTTAGTTTGCGGAGACGAGAAGGACATCGAGACAGGCGAAATTCAGTTGAGACTGAGTTTCACTGTCAACCTATCACTCGTATCGTCTTTGGTCAAAGACCGCGCAAAAATTGACCGGGAGAAAGAGGCCGAGGCGTTCGGGATCAAGGGATGGGTCAGGCGTCCGAGTGGTGAGCGGAGGCATTGGCGGCGGCGGCGAGGGCCTGACCGGCCAGCCAGCCGGTGGTCCAGGCGGCCTGGAAGTTGAAGCCGCCGGTGATGCCGTCGATATCGAGCAACTCGCCGGCGAAGTGCAGGCCGGGCTGGAGGCGGCTTTCCATCGTTTTGAAATCGACCTCGCGCAGACGCACGCCGCCGCAGGTCACAAACTCGTCCTTGTTGAGGCTCTTGCCCTCGACGGTGAAGTCGGCGGCGGCGGCTTGGGCGGCGAGTTTTTGGAGGTTATCCTTTGAGATGCCGGCCCACTGGGATTCGGGGCTGAGGCCCGGCACGGCGGCGATGAAGCGCTCCCAAAGGCGCGAGGGCATGACGAAGGGGTTGGTGTTGACGAGTTGTTTACGCGGGTGGGCGTTCCGCCAGTAAGTGAGCGCGTCGAAAGCCTCGGTTTGGGTGCCTCCAGTCCACGAGATGCGCAGGGGGAAGCGGTAGTCACAGGCGGCCAGTTCACGTGCGCCCCAGGCGGAGAGCTTGAGGATGGCCGGACCACTCAAGCCCCAGTGGGTGACGAGCAGCGGGCCGGTCTCGGCCAGCTTGGTGCCGGGCACGCTGGTGCTGGCGCCGGGCACGGCGACGCCTTCGAGACCACGCAGGCGCGGATCATCGATATGGAAGGTGAAAAGCGACGCGACCGGCGGCTCAATGCCGTGTCCGAAAGCCTCCGCGATGGTGAGGCCGATGGAGGATTTGTTGCCGCCGGTGGCGAGCAGCACGCGATCGAAATGGGACACCGAGTCATCGGTGAAGGTGACGTCAAAGCCGGGGCACCCGGGGGCTGTTTTTCCAGACTCTGCAGCCGGAACCTCGGCGCCGGCCGCCGCCGGAGTCTCATCAACCATTGATTGACTAGATGTAGTTGCGGCGGCGATGCCGCGCACGCCCATGCTGGTGAAGATTTTAACTCCCGCCTCTTCGGCGGCGTGGCGCAGGCAGTCGACGATGGTAGCGGAATCGTCGGTATCGGGAAACATGCGGCCGTCGGCCTCGGTCTTCAGGGTGACGCCGCGCTCCGCAAACCAGGCGATGGTGTCGCGCGGGCCGAAGCGGGTGAAGGGGCCGAGCAGCTCGCGGCTGCCGCGTGGATACCGTTTCACCAGCTCGCGCGGTTCCAGACAGGCGTGGGTGACATTGCAGCGTCCGCCGCCGGAGATGCGGACTTTGGCGAGCGGGTGGGCGGTCGCTTCGTAAAGGCACACCCGGGCCTCTGGCGCGGCCTCGGCGGCAGTGATGGCGGCGAAAAAACCGGCGGCGCCGCCGCCGACTATAAGAATACGCATGGTTTCGGACACGCATGCACGCTGGGGGCGAGAGTGGGTCGAGTTGAAGACTAAACGTGCAAGAGACCGCAAATCGCGGACGGAAGGCGCGGGCGGCCTTGGCTCGACACCTCGGCGGCGACGAAATTGTCCATCGGGGCGGGAGGATTAAATTTTGAGTGTCGTTGACCAAAAAACGCCGATGCTTGGGGTCTACTGATCTGCTATGCTTACGCGCATGACTAAGTTTATCCCTCTTTACCCGGACTGCCGCCCCGCGGGAGGGGGGGCATGAACGTGGACAAGGTCACGTGGGTGAAAGACGACCAGCGCGAGGTCACGCGTTTGTGCGCGCAGGCCGGGTTGATGCTGCTCCAGCACGGGGCGGAGAGCGCGTTGGTGGAATCGGTGGTGCGCCGCCTGGGGCTCGCACTGGGCATGGATGCGGTGGAGCTGGTGTTGCTGGCCAACGGCATCACGCTCACGACGATCCGTGGTGGCGGCTGCCACACCACGGCGCGCAGGAATCTCGATCGCGGCATCAACATGCACGCGGTCACCGAGGTGCAGCGCACGATGTTGCTCGCCGAGGAAAAGCAGCTGGATGCCGCCGGCGTGGCGCGGCGTCTGGACGGGATTAAACCGTTTCGTTATCCGCGCTGGCTGGTCTCCGTGATGGTGGGCTTCTCTTGCGCCGCCTTTGCCCGCCTCGGCCTGCTCGCACAAGGAGCCGAGGCCGACCTCGGGACCTATGTGCTGACTTTTGCGGCGAGCGCGGTGGCGATGCACGTGCGGCAGTGGCTGGCGTCCTTTCAATTCAATCCGCTGGTGAATTTCGCGGTGACAGCGTTCATCGCCACCTCGATCGCCGCCCAGGGTGTGATCCATGGTTGGGTGGACAGTCCGAAGATCGCGATGTCGGCCTGCGTGTTGCTCTTCGTGCCGGGCTTTCCCTTTATCAATGCCGTCTCCGACATGGTCAAAGGCTACATCAACACCGGGATTTCGCGCGGTGTGATGGCGGTGTTGCTTCTGCTCGCCTGTTGCGCCGGCATCGTGCTGGCGATGACGGTTTGGAACGTGTGGACCTGGCTATGAATCCCCTGATCACCCTCTTGCAAGACTTCGGCCTGGCGGCGGTGCCGGCGGTGGGCTTCGCCATGATTTTCAACGTGCCTAAACCGGCCTTGAAATACTGTGCGCTGGCCGGCGCGATCGGGCATGCACTGCGTTTTGCCCTGACTAAACCCAGCCTTCCCTGGATCGGTCCGCTGCCGATCGAACTGGCGACGCTTATCGCCGCCGGAGTGGTGAGTGTGATCGGCATCTACTGGGCGCAAAAGTGGCGGGCCCACCCGAAGGTCTTCACCGTGGCGGCCATGATACCGATGGTTCCCGGTGTGTATGCGTTCACCGCGCTGCTCGCGTTGGTGGAGATCGAGCGCAAGGGCTACTCGGAGGCGCTGCTCCGCACCGCGTTGGACAACGGCCTGCGGGCTTTTTTCATCATCGCGGCGCTGGCGGTCGGGCTCGCGTTGCCCGGACTGCTTTTCTACCGCCGCAAGCCCGTGGTGTGAGGCGGCGTGTGCGGTCGCCGAAGCCCCGCCTAAGGCTGGAGCATGACGTGGGACCAGGGTGCATCGGGCGCGGTGCGGGTGAATAGCTCGCGGTCGTGCATGCGGAAGGGTTTTTCCGACCAGAGCTCGATGCGATCGGGCACGACGCGAAAGCCCGACCAGTGCGGCGGTCGCGGCACGCGCCCGCGCGGGTGGCGGAGCATGGTGGCGGCGACGGCGCGTTCGAGTTCGCTGCCGCGCAGGGGCTTCGATTGTTTGGAGGCCCAGGCTCCGATGCGACTCAGGTAGGGGCGGGAATCGAAGTAGCTGTCCGCTTCGTCATCCGTGACCGCTTTGACAAGGCCCGAGACGCGCACCTGCCGGCCGGGAGGGTTCCAGTAAAAACAAAGTTCCGCGCGCGGATGGGCGCGGAGCGCGACGGCTTTTGGGCTGTCGAGATTGGTGTAGAAGACGAAACCGTGTTCGTCGGCGTGTTTCAGCAACACCATGCGCACCTCGGGAAAGCCCTCTGGGTTGACGGTGGCCAGCGCCATCGCGCCCGGTTCCTGCACGCCATGGCGGGCGGCGTCCGCATGCCATTTTTGAAAAGTGATAAGTGGGTCGATCATGGCCCAGCATAATCGAATGGGTGGGGCTTTGCTGCGCAGGGTTTGGCGCGGGCTGCGCGTTGAGTGTCTTTTACGATTGGTAAGGGCGGCTTATTGCCCTAGCGCTCGGGCATGAACACGAGTCGAACCGTGCCGGTGGTATGCGCGTTGATCGAGGACGCCGAAGGTCGGGTGCTGGTCGCGCAACGGCCCGCGCACAAGCATCTTGGCGGACTCTGGGAGTTTCCCGGCGGCAAGATCGAGTCCGGCGAGACGTCTGAGGCGGCCTTGCGCCGAGAGATCGCCGAGGAGCTGGGATGCGAGATCGAGGTCGGGGCGGCGCTGGCGGCGGTGCGGCATGAGTATGCCGAAGTGACCATCGAGTTGCGGCCCTATGTGGCGCGATTGGCCGGCGGGAGCATGCCTCCGGAGAGGCGGGAGCACCAGGCCTTGCGCTGGGTGACGGCGGCGGAGCTGGCGCGCCTGCCCATGCCGGAGGCGGACGCGCCCATCCTGGTGGAATGGACGGCGTTGCGGCAGACTTGATCCGTATCATGACGAAGGGATGCGAAGGGGCGCTTGCAAACGCGGGCGGGGTGGGCGATGCTTGCTCTTCGTTCTTTCAGATCGTCAGCTCGTCTCGCCCTCACGGGTGAGACTCCCGAAGATCTCCCAAACTTTGGGGGTGTTCTGGATTCGACCCTTGGTTGGAGTGCATGGCTGCCCTCCGCGAGTGAAGGCCTCGCGTAAATCATCCTTCACAAAAAACATAAACGGCACCTACGAAGAAATGCCCCTCGCCGCCTAAGTGCGGTGACGATCTCCCAGCGACGTCCACTAGCTGATGAGATCGACGACAGTGGACATAACGCCCAGAGCCACCCGCGGTGTGGGCGTCGTATCTTCGATCCGGGGGTTAGTTGACGACATTGCGCGTGCAGTCGCGGGTCGGCGGCGAATTTAAAACGGCACTATGAGGGTAGGCGCTGTGTGCGAAGGTCAGGGGGACGCGGGTTCAACTCCCGCCACCTCCACCACTTGAACGACAGACGGCCGCGCGGTCCTTGAATGGGCCGCGCGGCTTTTTTGTGCCTACGGGCCCCTCTAACCGCCAGAGGGGCCGCGCGCGCATGCTTTCAAAGGGAGCCCTGATCTGAGGTTGAGGGTGAGACTGGCATAGGCTTGGGTGCGATGCATGGATAACAACGCAGGGCCGGTGCTGCTTTATGACGGCGAGTGCGGGTTGTGCCGCGCCCTGATGCGGTTGCTGCTGCGCTTGGATCACCGAGGAAAGTTGCGGTTCTCCGCGCTGCAGGGACGATTTGCCCAAGCGACCCTGCGCCGCCTGGGTTTGCCCGCCGAGGATTTCGACAGCCTGGTCTTTTTGCCGGAGGCCGCCGGGTCAGAGTATCATTTGAAGACGGACGGTGTGATTGCGGTGCTGAGCTTGCTTGGCGGCTTTTGGCGGCTTTTGGGCGCGGTGTTCGGCGTGGTGCCGTCGAGCTGGCGCGATGACGTTTATCGTGGTGTGGCGAAGGTGCGATACCGGCTGATGGGGCGCCGGGATGCGGCGACACATGTCGACCCGCGCTTTGCGGACCGCTTTATCGACTAGGCGCGGCGGCGACCGCCACCGCCATGCGGCGGAGGGCCTCGTCGAGGGTGGCGCGGGGGCAGCCGAAGTTGAGCCGCACGTAGTCGCTGCGCGGAGCGCCGAAAAAGGCGCCGTCGCTCAGGCCCACGCCATGAGCCTCGAAATGGGCGATGGGATCGGCCAGCCCGAGGGCGGAAACATTTAGCCAGGCAAGGTAGGTGGCCTCGATGGGCGCTTCGATGCGCACACCGGGAAGGGTTTTTCCGAGGCTGGCGAAGAGGTGGTCGCGGTTGGCGCGGAGGGTGGCGAGCAGGGCCTGGCGCCAGTCTTCGCTGTCGCGGTAGGCGGCCTCGCAGGCGGTGAAGCCCAGGCAGGTGACCTCGGCGACGATGCCGGCGGTGGCGCGCACGAAACGGGCGCGTAGGGCGGAGTCGGGGATGATGGCGAAGGAAGTGCCGAGGCCGGGGACATTATAGGTCTTGCTCGGGGCCATGAGCGTGACGGTGCGTGCGGCGTGTTCGGGCGCGACCAGCGCGGTGGGCAGGTGGGGCAGCGCCGGGTCCAGGATGAGGTCGCAGTGGATCTCGTCGGAGCAGAGAACGAGGTCGTGGCGGGCGCAGAAATCGGCGATGCGCACGAGCTCGTCGCGACGGAAAACACGGGCGAGCGGGTTGTGCGGGTTGCAAAGAAAGAAGAGCTTCGTGCGCGGGGTGACGGCGCGTTCAAGGGCGTCCCAGTCGATCTCCCAGCGGGCGGCGGAGGAGTTGAGCACGAAGGGGACGGTGACGGACACCCGGCCGGAATTTTTCGGGGCCGTCATGAAAGGCGGATACACGGGGGTGAGGCAAAGCACTTCTTCGCCAGCGGAGGCGAAGGCCTGGGCGGTGACATTGAGGCCGCAAACCAGGCCCGGCAGCCAGACGATCCAAGACGGGTCGATGGACCAGCCGTAGCGGGAGGCGAGGGCATTGACCACGGCATCCACGGTGGATTTGACGGGGCGGGCGTAGCCGAAAACACCGTCGGCGACGCGCCGGTGAAGGGCGTCGATGATGGCGGGCGAGGCGCGGAAATCCATGTCGGCGACCCACAGGGGCAGGATGTCGCGACCGGCGTATTTCTGCCATTTTTGAGAATCGGTGCCGAGGCGGGGAAGGATGGTGTCGAAGTCGAATTGCATGGCCGGGCGGGCAGAGTGGGCGAGGGCGCGGCGGGCTGCACGCGCAATTTGGGACGAGCTTGCGCAAGGGTGGGACAGGAGGCGGACAACTTTGCGCAGGGTGAGACGGAAGGAATTTTGCAAGATGCTACTGTGAGGTTGCCCCGAATCGACGGACACGAGTTGAGCCACTAAAGAAAGACTCAACGATGAAAGAACAAAAGCAGACAGGAATGAAGCCACCAAGGCACGACGAAGCGTTTCGTCAGCAAGCAGTGCGCATGTGGAAGCAAAGCGGGAGGTCAGCGGAGCTGACTGCCCGGGAGCTGGGAATCAGTGTGTTTCAGCTCTACGACTGGAATCGGACGGGGCAGCCAGCCCGGGCCGCCGGGCTGGCTGCCCCGTCCGATAGCAAGGAGGTGTTGCAGGCCGAGAACGAACGACTGCGGCAAGAGCTGGCGAGGATCACCGAGCAGAGGGACATCCTAAAAAAAGCTGCGGGCATCCTCTCCGAACCATCGCACAGCGGTATGCCCGGATTAAAGCGATGAGCCACGAACATCCGACCAAAACGATGTGCGAGGTGCTGGAAGTCTCGCGCAGTGGTTACTACCAATGGCAAAGCGCGCGGGCCTCGGCTCGTGCACTTAAAACCAAAGCGATCAGGGCAAAGATCGCCAGGGTGCACGAGGACTCGCGTGGCACATATGGGAGTCCGCGGGTGACGGTGGCCCTGCACAAGCAAGGCGAAGCGGTAGGCCGCAACCGCGTGGCCCGCTTGATGAAAGAAGCCGGACTGCACGGTCGACAGGCCCGCCGGTATCGGGTTCGAACCACCGACAGCGCGCACAACGAGCCTATCGCCCCAAACCTGCTGCCAAAGGCAAGCGTCCCCACCAAGCCCGACGAAGTGTGGGTCACCGATATCACCTATGTCGAAACCGGCGAAGGCTGGTTATACTTGGCCGGAGTGCTCGACCTTTATAGCCGCCGATTGATCGGCTGGGCCATGGGATCGAGCCTGGAGACAGCGCTCCCGCTGGCCGCCCTGCACATGGCCTTGCGAAAACGCCGGCCGGGCGCAGGCCTGCTTCATCACTCGGATCGTGGCTGTCAGTATGCCAGCGCAGCCTATCGCTCCACCTTGGCCGGCCACGGTTGCATCGCCTCCATGAGCCGCCGGGGTAACTGTTACGACAACGCTACAATGGAGTCGTTCTGGAGCACGCTCAAACATGAGCTGATCTACCGCCGCCGCTTCGCCACCCGCAGCGAAGCCACCACCGCCATCTTCGACTACATCGAGAGCTTCTATAACCGAATACGCCTTCACTCGTCCCTCGGCTTTAAAAGCCCCCTCGACTACGAATCCAACCTCAACTAACAAAAGTAAAATCTAGCCCAACTAGTGTCCGTTTTATCGGGGGAAGCCCACTGGTCAGCGCCGTTCCCGGTTTTCAAGGCCGGGCATCAGGCATGCGTAAAGCGCGGACGTCTGCGAATCACGAAACATCAACCCAACCAACATCCCCGCAGCAAAGGAAACATCATCATGAGAATCATACGTTATACCCAACCCACCGGTCGCACTTATTGCGCTCCCCTGGCCCGCAGTCCGTGGGCGGGGCTCGAGGCGGAAGTGAGCCGCTTGTTCGCGGCGGCGCGGAGCGATCAAGTTCCCGCCGAGACCGCCGGGCGCTTCCCGTTGGATATTTATGAAGCCGCACATCTCACCACGGTGCGCGCCGAGTTGCCCGGAGTGGAGCGTGCCGCGATCAGCGTCGAGCTGGCGGAGGGCACACTACAGATCGTGGCGAAGCGCGTGCACAAGACCGGCGACCGTGAGGAAACCGTGAATCTGCGCCGTTCTGTCCTCGTGCCGGAAGGCACGGTGCAGGCGGACAAGGTAAGCGCGGCCTACGAGAACGGGGTGCTGACCGTCACCCTGCCGAAGTGCGAGGAGGCCAAACCCAAGAAGGTCACGGTCGACGTCGCTTAAATTGCGACCCCATCCACAGCGAAACGAAACAACAGCCCAAACAACCTCAAAAAGAACTTAACACCATGTCACTCTTCTCCTCTCAAATTCCCGCGCAGGCGGACAAAACCTCCGTCGCCGATACCGGTCTCAAAATCGCGCCCCGTTATGAAATCAAGGAAACGCCCGAGGCGTTCTCGTTGCAGGTTTATTTACCCGGCGTGTCCAAGGATGGTCTCGACCTGAAGGTCGACCATGCCGAAGTGCGGCTCAACGCGCGCCGCGCCTGGCGAAAACCCGAGGGCTGGACGGCGCTGCATCGCGAGACGTCCGACGCGTCCTATGAACTGGTGTTTTCGCATCAGAGTGCGTTTGACGCCGACACGATTCAGGCGGAGCTGCGCGACGGCGTGCTGCGCGTGACACTGCCAAAGGCCGGGGCGGTGAAGCCGCGCAAGATTGTCGTGGCTTGAAGCGGCGTGCGGTTTCACGTCGGCGCCGTGACTGATCGCGGGGCCAGCCCGCGTCCTCCGTTTATCGAGGGGCGCGGGCTTTTTCGTTTGGAGGCGAAGGGAAACGCCGGCATAAGTCAGGCATGAGCCCTTTGTTCATGCCGCTGATCTTTGTGACGGTCTTCGTGGTTTTTATCGTGCTCGGATTTCGAGCGCAAAAACGCATGGCGGCGGAGTTCGCCGCCTGGGTGGCGGCGCAGGGGTTGACCGCGCTGCAAGGCCGGTGGTGGTCCACCCCGCTGGAGGCCAACGGGACGAGGGCCGGCCGGCAGGTGAGGGTGCACACATTCACCACCGGCTCGGGCAAATCACGCCAAACCTGGCTGTCGGCCGCGGTGCGTGCGGGCGCGGGCGGACGGCTGGAGCTTTCTCTGATGCGGCAGGGGTTCGGCACGAAAATCTCGGAGTGGTTTGGCGCGAAGGAAGTCACGGTGGGCGATGCGGTGTTTGACGGACACTGGTTTATCCGGAGCAACCGGGCGGAGTTTATCCAAGCCGCGTTGCTCCCGGAAATCCGCACCCGGATCGATGAGGTGGCGGCGCTGGGTGGAAACTCACTCAAGATCGAAGTGAAGGGCGGCTGGGCGACGTATGTGGAGCGGGGCGGAGTATCGAGGAAGTCGCTGCATCGGGTGGAGCTGGCGCTGGGTCTGCTGGAGGAACTGGCGACTTTGGCGGAGGTGGAGGCTGCGGGTTAAGACGAGACGGACTCGCCGGCGAGCGACCGGTTGACTTCGACGGCGGTGAGACGCTAGGTGGACGGTTTTTCTTTTTCCCGTATGCACATGAAACTCCTTCGCGGTCTTCGATATTTGGTCTGGCTGCCGGTCTTGGCCGGAAGTCTTTGGGCGCAGGTCGGCGCCGACACCTCCTCCAGCAACGCGGCGCAAGAGCACGCTTCCACCACCATGGCGGTGGCGGCGGTGGGGTCGGGCGCGGTGACGCCTGCCCGGCAACCGGACCTGATCGAGCACCTCGTGGATTTCTCGCTCGAGGCTTTCGGCATCAAAAACGAAAGCGGAGTGAACACCTGGCAGCACTACGCGATCGCGGCCCTCATCTTCGCGGCCGGATATCTTTTCAGAAAAGCCTTCACCCGCCTCGTATTCGGCGGCTTGAAGCGCCTCAGCGCCCGAACCGAGACGACCCTGGACGACGAGTTGTTCGCCGCGCTGGAAAAGCCGGTGGGGGCGTTTATCGCGGTGTTTGGCGCGGTGCTGTCGGTCAAGGTGCTCAAGCTCTCCCTCGAGGCCGACACCGCCCGGATTTACCTGCAGCAGATAGCTTTCGCCGTGGTGCTCATCTGGCTGGTGATCAGCGCGCTCAACACCTTGCTCGACCACCTGCAGGCCATCGCGAAGCAAAAGCAGATGAACGTCGCGGCCTTCATGCCGTGGATCAAAAAGACCGTGATTTCGCTGATCGTGATCTTTGGCGCGTTGCTGGCGGCGCAGCAACTCGGAGCGGATGTGAAGGCGTTCCTCGCCGGTCTGGGCATCGGCGGTTTGGCTTTCGCTCTGGCGGCGCAAGATACGCTGGCCAACGTCTTCGGCTCCGTGGTGGTCGCTGTGGACCAGCCCTTCCGGGTGGGCGACTACGTGAAGATCGGCGCCCACGAGGGTGCGGTGGAGGACATCGGGCTGCGTTCGACCAAACTCCGCACCCCCCAGCGCACCATGATCATCATCCCCAACAAGACGGTGGCCTCGGAGGCGGTGAACAATTTCTCGCGCATGCCGCAGCGTCGTGTCGACCAGACCATCGGCCTGACCTACGATTCAACGCCTGAAAAGCTCGAGGCGCTGCTGGCGGACATACGCGGTCTGTTGGTCGGCAATCCTGACATCGCGCAGGACTTCATCGAGGTGAACTTCCTCAACTACGGGGCCTTTTCGCTGGATATTCAGATCATCTACTTCACGGCGAATCCCGATATTCGGAAGAGTTTTGCGCTGCGCGAAAAGATTAACTTTGCGATCATGCGCTCCGTGCGGGCGCATGGCTGCAGCTTCGCTTTCCCCACCCAGACAATCGAGCTCGGAGGCGAGATCGCGAAGCGCCTCGGCGGTGGCGGCACGCCGCAGGCCAGAGCGTGAGTTTAGCGCTCGGGGCGGGCGGCGACGACTGAGCTTGCCGGCGTTTGATCACGCCGGCAGCGCGGGCGGGCGGGATTTTTGTCTCGCGTAGTGCCAGGCTTGCCAGGCGACGAAGGTGTGCAGCAACAGCGCCCCGATCAGCGCTAAAACGACAAGCACAGCGGTGAGGGCGGGCAGCGGGGCGGACGCGGTTTTAAGCACGACGGCGAAGGCTTTTTCGGGATCGGCGCGACCTTCGACGAGGGCGCCGGTCTGTTCCTGAATCACGCGGTAAATCTGCCCGAAGCGACCCCAGGGAATGGCGGCCAGGTAGAGGGCGGTATTGCCGATTAGAAAAAGCGCGCCAAGGCCATGCTGGCGGTTGTGGAATTGACCAAGGCCGGGCCAGAGCAGGCTTAGCGCGAGGGCGGAGCGGTGGTTTCGCGGGCGGGCGGCGACTGGCAGCGGCGGAGGCATGGGTGGTCAGACTGAATCGGGAAGCGAAAAACACACGCTCCGATGTGGTGGGGAGAGGATGGCTTCCGGTGGGGCGCAAAAAAGCCGGCGCGCCATTGCGGGCGGGCCGGCTGGAAAAGAGCCGAGGGCGCTGGGCCGCTTTTTAGGCGGTGTAGGCGGGGAGGATCTTGCTGACGCGAACCTTATCGAGCTTGGCGAAGGTAGGGAGGCCGTTCTCGTAGTGGACCGGGGTCTCGCCTTGGATGAGCGGGGTGGCGTAGCGGACGAACTGGTGGTTCATGCTGATGCCATCCTCGTTGATCCACTCGCGGGGGAGCTTCTTCACGCCGTTGGCGATTTCGGCGAGAGGGGCCAGGCCGGTCTCGACGGTGTAGTGGTCGTGGTCGCCGCGGAGGAGGGTGACCATCTTGTCGGTCTCGCCGCGGATGGCGGCTTTGACGGCGGCCTGGCCGGCGAGGAAGGCCTCGTCGGAGTCGGTCTTGGAACCGGCGTGGACGGCGGCGCGCTGGGCCATGCCGAGCTTGACGGTGCGGGCCTTGATGCCGGGCAGGTTCTGTTCGACGAGGGACTGGATGTAGTCGGCGGCGCCGCCCAGTTGGGCGTGGCCAAAGGCGTCGGTGGACTCGGCGGCGGAGACGTAGTTGCCATCGGCATCGACGAGGCCTTCGCCCACGACGATGAGGCAGTATTTCTCGCGCTTGAGCACGCGCTGCACGTCGGCGACAAACTTCTCGGTGCTGAAAGCGACCTCGGGGAGGAGGATGAGGTGGGGGGCGTCGTGCGGATGATCCTTGCGCTTGGCGAGGGCGGCGCCGGCGGCGATCCAGCCGGCGTTGCGGCCCATGACCTCGACGATCTGGACGAGATCGTGCTGGCCCATGGACTCGTTGTCGCACGCGATCTCGCGGACGGTGGTGGAGATATACTTGATGACGGAGCCGTAGCCGGGGCAGTGGTCGGTGACGGGCAGATCGTTGTCGATGGTCTTGGGGATGCCGATGACGCGCAGGGCGTAACCCTGGGCTTGGGCGAGCTTGGAAATCTTATCGGCGGTGTCCTGGGAGTCGTTGCCGCCGGCGTAGAAGAAGTAGCGGATATTGTGGGCTTTAAAGACCTCGAGCACGCGGTCGAAGTCGGCCTGGGACTTGAGTTTGTAGCGGCAGGTGCCGAGGGCGGCGCCGGGGGTCGCGCGCAGGCCGCGGATGGCCTGCTGGGACTCGGAGGCGAGGTCGATCAGATCCTCGTTGAGGATGCCGAGGACGCCGTTGAGGGTGCCATAAACCTCTTCGATTTCGCTGTGGTTGAGGGCTTCGGCGACAACGCCGGCGATGCTGGAGTTGATGACGGCGGTGGGGCCGCCGGATTGGCCGACAAGGACGTTGCCTACGAGTTCTTCAGATGCGGACATGGCTGGTGGTGTTGGTTAAAGGGGATGCCTGTGAAACGAACGTGAGGGTGCAGCGTGCGGAGACGAGCGCGAGGCTGGCAAACTCAAAGTGCGGGCAAGTGCGGGCAAGGGCGGCGGCGCGGCCCCCCCCTCAGGGGACGGCGGTGGCGCGGATGTAGAGCTTACGCTCGGCACTTCCTTTGAAATCAATCGCGATATCGCGATAGCTGCCTGCGGGAAAATCAATGTTTTGGACGACACGAGCTCCTTCGGAGGTATCGGCATAGGTGCAGGCCACCGAGGCAAGCAGGGGCTGGCTTCCGGGGTTTGCGAAGCGGATGCGGAGTTGAAAGTTGTTTTCCGAAAGGGTGACCGCCTCAAGCTTGGGCATTTTCAGGTTTGAAGAGAAAATAAGGCGGGCGCCGATGAGGTTTTTGGGGAAGGTGGACTGGCCTTGAGCCACTTCCCCCGCCAGTTTAAAGGCGACGTTGGTGTCACCGGATTGCGGCGGGGAGAGGTAAACACCCTCGGGAATGATGGCGTTGGGGCGCGCGGCCCGAACGACCACTGGAGCGGGGGGCGGGGGCGGCGGGGCCGGAGGGGTGGCGCAACCGGCGAAGGCGAGGATGACGGCACCGAGCGCGAGGAGGGAGTAAGGGCGAAGGTGCATGAGGGAGAGGGGCGGAAGCCGCAGAGTTGAGGCAGGACGGAGGAAGGTTCGGTATCGAGCCTACCCATCAAGTGGCGGACTGTCGAGCAGCGGTCGGGGCGTGGTGGTGGGGGTGTTTTTACAGAAGCTTAGCAGGCTCATAGGTCGCGGAGCCGGGGGTCTTTTTGACGAGGGCGGCGGCGAGGCGGACGAATTGGTCGACCTGTTGCGGGGCGGCGCCGACGAAGCGCTTGGGGTCGGCGAGCAGGGCGCGGAGTTTTTTCTCGGGCAGGCCGAGGCGGGTGTCGACGGCGAGCAGGCGCACGAGGTCGGACTCGCCTTCGCCGGTGCGGATGGCCTTGGCGGCCGCGAGGGCGTTTTCCTTGATCGCGAGGTGGGCGGTCTCGCGGCCGACGCCGGCTTTCACGGCTTCCATCAGGATCGTGGTCGTGGCGAGGAAGGGGAGCTGGCGCTGGTTCTCGGCGCCGATCGCGGCGGCGAAGACATCCATCTGGTTCAGCACGGCGAGGAGCGTCTCAAGCAGGCCGTCGATGGCGTAGAAGGCGTCGGGCAGGGCGACGCGGCGGACGACGGAGCAGGAGACGTCGCCCTCGTTCCATTGGTGGCCGGCGAGCGCGGCCGTCATGGTGACGTAGCCGGAGAGGATGGTGGAGAAGCCGCAGATGCGCTCGCAGTTGCGGGCGTTGACCTTGTGGGGCATGGCGGAGGAGCCGACCTGGCCCTTTTGGAAGCCCTCGGTGAGCAGGCCCTGGCCGGCCATGAGGCGGAGGGTGGTGGCGAAGCTGGCGGCGCCGGCGCCGAGCTGGTGCAGGGCGGAGACGACGTCGAAATCGAGCGAGCGCGGGTAAACCTGGCCGACTGCGAAAAGGGCGCCCTGGAAGCCGAGGTGGGCGACGATGCGGGCCTCGAGCTTGGCGACCTTGGCGGCGTCGCCGAAAAGAGTGAACTGGTCGAGCTGGGTGCCGACCGCGCCCTTCAGGCCGCGCACGGGGTAGCGGGCGGCGAGCTCGTCGATGCGGGCGTGGGCGATGAGCAGCTCCTGGCCGGCCATGGCGAAGCGTTTGCCGAGGGTGGTGGGCTGGGCGGGCACGTTGTGGGTGCGGCCGGTGAGCATGAGGCTGCGAAACTCCTTGGCGCGACCGGCGAGCTTGCCGAGGGCGGCGGCGGACTTGAGGCGGACGACGGCGAGGGAGCGGGCGATCTGGAGCTGCTCGACGTTTTCGGTAAGGTCGCGCGAGGTCAGGCCGAGGTGGATGCACTCGTGGCCGGCGAGGGCGTTGAAGGCCTCGATGCGGGCCTTGACGTCGTGGAGGGTGACGCGCTCTCGGGCGTCGATGTCGGCGAGGTCGATCTGCTGTTTAACCTTCTCGTAGGCGGCGATGGCCTTGGCGGGTATGGCGAGGCCGAGGTCGCGCTGGGCCTTCATGACGGCGATCCAGTAATCGCGCTCGATCGCGATGCGGCCGGAGGGGGACCAGATGTCCTTGATGAGGGTCGAGGCGTAGCGTTCGGCGAGGACGTTGGGAATGACGGAGGAGGACATGGCGATGAAGAAGGGGAAAAGGGAAACGGCTAGTGACGCCCGTCGGTCCGGTGATGACAAGGCCGCAACTGCGGCCGTCAGGGGAGCGAAGGAAAGGCGCGGGTGTTACGGATTGAGGTGCGGGGCTTGCTTCGTAGCCTTGAGATAATGATACCGATGAAGAATACCGGCAAGGCCTCTGCGCGGGGCGGAGGTTTTTTGCGCGGGGCGGGCTTTTTTCTGACGGGAGCGGTGTTGCTGGCGGCTGGTTTTTGGTTCGGCAAAAAGAATGTGTGCACACCCGTGGGGCGGGCGGCGAAGACGGAGTGGAGGCCGGCGGACTTTAGCGGGTTTCCGCCCGGGGCCTTGATGGATCAGACGACCGCTTATGCGTGGGACGAGGTCCCGCCCTTCCGGATGGATGCGGTCTGGAGGGGTCTGGCTGGGACGAACGCGGAAGCAGGCGACCAAGACGAAACCGAGGCGGCTGGGGCGATGGGGCCGCCCCGATTTACGCGGGAGGAAACCTGGCGGGAGCCGTCGGGCTTGTTTTTCCGGCCGGATATCGACCCGCGCGTGATCCGTTACAAGATCGACCCGAGCTTCGGCTTCGAGAAACGCGAGCGGCTGCTCAAGGGCATGATGGTCCGCGTGCAGGTAGATTTTTGAGGCCGAAGCGAGTTTTCGTATTTTGATATTGGATACTTTCCAGGAGCGAAGCTCAGCGCAGCATGGATTGGAGGCGGATGATGGTGGCGGTTAGCGACGGGTGGAGCGGCGATAGGGAGTGATCCGTTGCCCATTCGCGCATGACGACGAGGGATGCGCGATCGGAGGTTATGAGGTCGGCGCCTTCCTGGTCTTTGGGTTGGGTGATGAGGCGCGGGCCGTCGGTAAAGCTGCGCAGGGGGAAGGCGGCGATGAAGGTTTTCTTCTCGGTTTCGCCGACCGAGGGGTCGCGCAGGTAGGTTTCGATTATGGCTCGCTGGGCGGCGTTGGTGACATCGGCGCGGGCGAGCAGGCCGGCGCGTAATCCCGGCTGCTCGGACAAACTTGGCTCGGTGGCGATGGCGGCGATGACGGCGCTGTCGCCGGCGAGGGCAAGCCGGTCCATGGCGATGTGGGCGGCGTGGCGGGTGGAGGCGGCGGCGGCTCCGTTCATGATCCTGGCGAGCGGGGCGACAAGAGCTGGGTTGCCGCTGAAAACGACGGCGTCGAAGCCTTCCAGAAAACCGGCGCTTGGGCGGGCGGCCCAGTCGGTGTTTTGGAGCAGGGCTGTTGCGCGCGCATCAAACAATATGCGGTCCGCTGCGGCGAGCGGACCGGGGGAGCCCCAGGCGAGGTTGCGCAGGCAGAGTGAGGACTCGTCGGGAATGGTGGCGGGGGAAAGGGGGAGTGCGAGGAATTCACGGGAGAAGCCGGCTGCGGCGACGGGATCGAGCTGTCCGAGTTGATCGAGCAAAAAAGTGCGAAGGCTTGGCGCGGCGGAGAGTGCGCCCCCGTCCTCCATGGCGAAGGCGAGGGAAGTTGCCGCGTCCTCGCCGCCGACTAGAAACTCGACAATGGCCGCGACCGTGACGGCGAGGTTGCCGGCGGCGAGTTCGGCGCGCAAGTGGTCGAGGAGCTCGCGGGCCTGCGTGTCGGTGATCGTGCCGGCACCCTGCAAGGCGCGAAGGGCTGCGAGCGTGTGAAGCAATGCGGCGCGGGCTCCGGCGGAGGGCAGGGTGGCGGCGAGGGCGGGCTTGGGCGAGGTGGCGGACGGGGAGGAAAGCGCGGGCGACGAAGCGGGTGCATAGCGGACGGGCGGAGCTTTTTGCGCGAGCGAGGGAGGATCGGATTTTTTAGAAAACGCCAGCCAGCCGAGCAGCGCGGCGAGTGCGATGAGCAGAGAGCCGGTGAGCGGGCGAAGCCGACGGGACGTCGCGGGCTTCATGGTTGGCGAGCGGGGTGGCGGACTATCGGGCTATGAGGGTAAGACGTGCCTCGGTGACGGCTCCAATGTCGGCGGTCGCGACGTCGCGCACAAGCAGGGTCCAGCGGCCGTTTGGGTTTTGGCCGGCGAAGCCGGTGATCTCGCGCTCGGTGAGCTCGACATAGTCCAATTCGGGGCGGTCGGCTATGACGACGTTGCGTCCAGAGGGGGCGCGAAGGGTGATCGTAAGGTCGCTGGGGTAGGCGTGGTCACTGGAGAGGGAAAGGCGTAGGGTGGTGAGGCGTTTGCCGGCGCCGCTGACGTCGAAGGGAATACTGACGCCGGTGCGGGAGCCGTCGGGGATGGCCGCGGGGAGGGCGGCGGTGGAATTGAATAAAAGCGGTGTGACCGGGGCTGCGCCACCGGAAGCCTTTACAGCGGCGGTCACGAGGGACCAGGGTGCGGCGTTGGCGCCGACCACGCCGATTTCGTTGTCGAGGTCACCCTGGGATTTTTCGAGGCCGGATACGAGGACGCCGGCGAATTTCCATTCGTGGTTTTTGAGGTCGTAAACCCAGGCGGGGCCACCGCTGTTGCCGGAGCCGGTGCTGGGGCCGACGGCGCCGAGGTAGCGGCCAAAATCGATGGAAAGTCTGGCGAGGAAATCGGGGGT
Source organism: Verrucomicrobia bacterium IMCC26134 (assembly GCA_000972765.1). Lineage (GTDB taxonomy): Bacteria > Verrucomicrobiota > Verrucomicrobiia > Opitutales > Opitutaceae > IMCC26134_A. The sequence continues at coordinate 3,841,667 of CP011265.1, forward strand.
GCGGTGTAGACGGTATTGGAGCGGATCGCCGTCGTTGTAGAGCCCGGCGGGGTAGCCGGTGATGCGCTTTGGAGCGCTGGAGCGGAGGGCGGCGACGCCGTCTTGCCAGAAGGCTGCGGGTGCGTTGTCGGTGAGGTTGAAGTAGCTGAAGTGCGCCACGAAGTCCTCGGAGAAGGCGAGGTTGTATTTCTCGGGATTGAGGGACGTCTCGGCGTAGCGGCTGAAGCGGACGTAGCCGCGCAGGGGGACGGCGTTTTCCGCGCTGGGTGCGGTGTCGCCATTCCAGGCAAGCGTGAAGTCGTTTAGGTCGGTCCACCCGCTGGCGGAGGCTTGCAGGTAGTCGTCGAAAACGACGTGGGCGCAGGAGAGGACAATGCGCGGGTGGCGCACGATGGCGCCGGAGCCTTGGCCGACCTCGGAGTAAACCAATCCGGTGAGGTTATCGGGGTAGGAAAGGCCCGTGCTCTGGGGAATGGGGGCCGAGCTTTGGGCTTGGAGGGTGGTGACGAGGCCGGCCAGGTTTACGAGGAGTGAGGCGCGGGCGACCAGACGAAGATTCATCGCGAAAAAGAAGCCGTGCGCTGGCGGCTAGGCAAGTGCCGAGCCGTGGCCGCGAGTCATTTCCGACCGGTTCAGGGGCGGGCGAGTTCGTAGCCGTAGTCGCCCATGGGAATAACGAGGGACCCGTCGTCGGCGCGCTCAATGGTTTGCAGGTCGAAGCCGGTGGTAAAGCTCCACTCGGAGGGCGCGGTTTTGGCGTCGGCCGGAGCGGAGAACAGGCGGCGCCAGGTCGAGCCGAGCACGCGGCCGTCGAGCACGCGGAGCTCGCTGGGGGCCCAGGATGACTTGATGGTGCCGGCGGCGACAAAGTGACCTGTGTTTTTGAGCGCGAGGCGATTCACCGTGTCGCCGGCGGTGTAGTAAAGTGCGCGGCCGGCGGCGGCGACGGGTCCGGTGACGGCGACTTTGAGCTGGGCGACTTCAAAGGCGTCCCAGCCGTCGCAGGCGGAGGCTTGAAAGAGGGCCTTGCCATCGGGCGCCACGGTGCGGGTGAAGGCGAGGAAGCCTTCGGCGGAGAGTTCGGTCACGGCGAAAAGCGACCCGGGCAGGTCAATGGCGGGGCGGGCGGCGGCATTGCCGGTGGCCGGCACGACGATGACTTGCGCGGCGTGGAGAAGCTCGGACTGGAAGGACGCGGGCAGGCCGTCTTTGCGCAAGATGGTGCGTTCGGCCCAGCGGTCGTAACCGAGGACAACGAGGCCGTCGCCGGCGGTTTTTACGGCGGTGGTGGAAGCGTTTTCCGGGCCGACGGTGAGGGCTGGTGCGGCGGATGGTGCGGCGGGGTTGGAGACGTCGAAGGCGATCAAGCGGGGCTGGGCGTTGCCGGGCCAGGGAATCCACGAGGCGATGCGGCTGGTGTTGACCGCGAGGCTGGCGACGGGGGTGGCGGCGACTGCGGGCGCGTCTTTGACGGCAGCGGCGGACACGAGCGGGGCTCCTGGAAGAGGCGCGGCCACAAACCGAGGGACGGCGATATCAATGGGCATGGGGCGCATCCAGTAATAACTGGATTCGTTTTCGACGATGATGACGGGGCGTTCGGCGCGGGGCCAGAGCAGGCGGCTGACGCGGGAGCCGGAGAGGCCGTCGGTGGGGGCTTCGCAGGTGCCGAGCAGTTGCGGGGCGAGCGGATCGGTGGCGTCGTAAACGTCGAGGCTGAGTTTGCCCAGCGGGGCGAACCAGTAGCGATAGAGTGGAAGGTTGTTCGATGAGGCGGACTCGCGCAGCACGTAGAGGCGGCCATCGCGAAGGGCGACGTCGTGGATGAAGCCGGAGGGCAGATCGAGCTCGGCGAGGATGGAGTCGGGCGAGGCCAGAGGGGAGACGCGCACAGTGGGCTGGCCGCCGCCCCACGCGCCGCCGGTTTCGACGCCGAGGACGCGGTCGCCGGAGGGCAGGACGCGGTCCACTGGCCAGGCGAGAAGGGAATCGGCGAGGATGGCGGGGCTATCGCGGTCGGCGATGGTGGCGGTGGCGAGAGTGCGCTGGCTGAGCGTGATGGCGGTATCTCCAACGAGCGCGGCGCGGCGGGCCTCGAAGCGGCCGGGAATAAGGCCGCGGGCGTGGAGGTCGCCGCCGGCAAGGTCGATGTCCACCAGGCGCACGCCGTGGGTGGCGGTGCCTTCGGCGTAGGAGGTGATCGGGATGAGCGCGAGGCCGGCGTCGGGCAGGACGGAGAGGGCTTGCGGATCCCAGTTGGCCTCGCTGTAGCCGTAGCCCTCGGTGAGGGCGAGGCGGCGGAGGAGGGTGGGTGCGGCAGGGTCGGAGACGTCGAAGAGGGAGGCGGTGACGGCGCCGGCGTCCCAGCCGACGGTGAAGAGCTTGTCGCCGATGGGCTCGATGTGGGTGGACCAACCGGGGACGTCAACCTGGCCGGCGATGGCGGGTTGGGCGGGGTCGGAGAGATCGACGACGAAAAGGGGATCTTTTTGGAGGAAGGTGACGATGTAGGCCTTGTCTCCGGCGAAGCGGGTGGCGTGGAGCGTCTCGCCGCGGGCGAGTTCGAGTTGGCCGAGGCGTTCACCGGTGGCGGCGGGGCCGTCGGCGCGGAAGGTTTCGAGCCAGGTGGTGCGCGGGCTGCCGTCGGAGGGCCAGGCTTGGCTGATGGTGGTGAGGACGCCGCCGCTCCATTGGAGTTTGTAGGCGTCGCCGAGCTGGCCGGCGAGGGTGACAGGGCCGGCGGTGAGGGCGGAGAGGCCGGTGGAGGAAAGGTGGTAAACGAAGGCGGTGGAGATGCCCCACTGGCCGGAAGGGGTGAGGGCGACGGCGAGCCAGTCGGAGCCGGCGGCGAGGGTGGAGAACCAGCCGGAGAGAGGGATGGTTTGCTGGAGGGCGGGAGCGGTGTCGTCGGCAACAAGCCACTCGGTGAGGGCGGTGGAGGAGTTGTAGTAGCCGGTGCTCCAGTCGGTGGTGCAGAGGAAGAGGCGGCGACCGGCGAGGCGGCTGCCCTGGGGCTGGCCGGCGACACGGGTGGAGCTGAGGAGGCGGGTGGAAGCGCCCTCGACGCGAATGACATGGAGGCCGGTGGAGTAGGCTGAGCCGTTGAGCGGTTGGTCGTTGGTGACGAGCAGCACATCCTGATAGCCGGACGCGGAGGGCAGAAGGTAGAGGTCCTGGCCGCTGGCGGGGAGACGGTAGCTGGCTTTGAGAACGGGTGAGGCGGGGTCGCCCACGTCAACAACCTGGAGGCCGCGGAGCTGATTGAAGAAGTAGGCGGTGGAGCCGGATATTTTCCAGATATCGGCTTCGACAGGTGACTCGCCGGCGGGCGCAGGGGCATCAAGGGCCGGGCTCATGGCGCTCGCGTAGGCGAGGGAGCGGTTGAAGTCGTTTTGAGGTGTGACCTGGCTGGGGGCGAAGCTGTTGCGACCGCGATAGAAGACGGTGGGGAATTTTTTGCGGGAAGGGGTTTCGATGGTGGCTTGGATGCGAAACATGGCCCGGCGGTTGGAGGCGGGCAAGCTGAGCACGAGATCACCTGGAACAGCGGCGCGAGTTTCGATAGCGCGCCACTGGCCGCGCATATCGCGGGTCTGAAGGGTGATGGTGTAGGTGCCTTGCGGAAGGGTTACGCGGCCGGTCGCGCGGTCTTTGGAGACGCTTACGTCAATGGTTTTGGTCGCTGCGGAAAGCGAGCCGACGAGGGTGGCGAAGAGGCACACGAAAAGCCCGAGGAAACGAAGGCGGCGGGCAAAGGGGGGTAAGAGCGAAGTGAACATGGCGAAAGAAATTTTGGGGGAAATGGAAAGGGTGCGGGCGCGGACGAAGGGGAGATACGACAAGCCTATGACGTCTATACGACATTCCAAGGGTTTGGGATGCAGGCGTTGTAAAAATGAGTTTAACTGCTCCGCATTCATTGAGCGGCGGGCGGCTCAGGACAGGCACTTGATGGCGAGCTCGCGGAGGATGACTGCCTCTTCCTTCGGGCGCGAGATGAGGGTTTCGAAGGCCTCGGCGAAGGCGATTTGGTGGTCGATGTGCTGCTTGAGGGTCCAGTTTTTGCAGGTGGCGGCGAGCTTGCCGAGATACCACGGGTTTTGACTGAAGAGGTTGGCGTCCGTCTTTTCGGTGACGCCGATGAAGTAACGTCCGTAGGCGCCGGCGGCGCGCTCGATGGCAAACTTGTCGGGCAGGCGGCCGCCGGTCGCGAGCGAGCGGATCTGGATGAGGAGGCGGTTGCGTTTTTGCAGGGAGGCGAGCACGGGCCGGGCGCTCTCGCCGGCGAAGAAATGGCGGTCGAGGGCGGCGAGGGTGGCGCGCAGGTCGCCGCGGAAAAAGGCGTCGGTCGCCTCGAAGAAATCGCCCTCGGCGAGGTTGGGCGTGAGCGTGGCCACGTCGGCCTCGGTGATCACGAGCGCGCCGCCGGCGGACTTGGCGGTGGCGGCGGAGGGGTTGGCGTGGGCGGCGAGTTTATTGACCTCGGAAACGAGGAAACGGGTGTTGGCTCCGCTGCGGGCGAGCAGGAGCTGGAGGGCGTCGGGCTCGAGGGTGACGCCGAGCGTGCGGGCCTCGGCGAGCGCGGTCATGGCGAGGGACTCCATCGCGGCTTCCGGCGTGGCGGCGCCGACGAAGGCGAAGTCGGCGGTCTTCTCGCACCATTTGTAGAAGCTCTTGCGGCGATCGACAGGGGCGGCGGTGACGAGCACGGCGACTTCGGCGGGGTTGAGGGCGGCGAGGATGGACTGGAGATGCTCGACCGCGGTCTTGACGGTCTCGGAGTTGCCGGTGCGGGAATCGGCGAGAAAGTTGACGTCCTTGAACCAGACGAGGCGGCGTCCGCCGAACATGGAGACAGTTTGCACGCTGTCGCGGAAGCGGGCGATGGCGGACTCGGTCTCGTCCACGGTGTTGACGAAGCCGCTGATGGTCTCGCGCGAGAACTCGTCTTCGACGGTGGCGGCGAGCTCGTCGTGGCGGGCCTTGCCGAGGCGGCCGACGAGGAAGTCATCGGCGCCACAGATAAAGGCGAAGGGTTTGGAGGAGTCGTCGGCGGACATGGCGGCGGCGTTGGGCGGGCGTGAGGCTCACCACGAAACACCCGAAAGACACGAAAAGAAAAGCGTTAAGGCGGCGGCTTCGACTTTAAAGGCCGAGGGTGAACTGGTCGTCGGGCGGGGCGGCGCTGGCGGGGGTGAGGCAGGCGGGGTCGTCGTGTTCGAGGTGGTTGATGCGGCGGATGAGTTCGGTGGAGGCGAGCAGGTCGTCGGCAGCTGGTTGGAGCAGGGCGCCGAGCGCGGCGGGCGGGGTGGCGGGGTCGAGCCAGAGGTGCGCGGCTTGAGTGTCGAGCAGGGCGGGCATGCGATCGTGGATGGGGGCAACGGTAGGGTTGGCGGCGGTGGTGACGAGGGCGCACGTCTCAAGCGGGGCGCCATCCAAGGCGGGCCAGATTTCCCAAAGGGCGGCGAAGAAAAAGGCTTGGCCATCGCGGCGGCGGAACAGCCACGGGTGCCGGGAGCGGCCGCGCGCCTCCCATTCGTAGAAGGCGGAGGCGGGCACGACGCAGCGGCGGTGGCGGAAGGCGTCGCGAAAGGCGGGGCGCTCGGCGAGCGACTCGGCGCGGGCGTTGACGGAGGGGCGGGTGGCGTCGCGGGCCCAGGAGGGGATCAATCCCCAGCGCGGGTTGAAAATCGCGTTTGAGGCGGGTGTGCGGGCGACGTCGCCGGTGGATCTGGCTGCGACGGAGCGGAGAGCCAGGAGCGAGGTGCCGGGAGCGATGTTGTAGCGGGTGGCGTTTGTGGTGGCTGCGAGCTGGGCGAGCGAGGCAGGGTCGAGGGCGGCGATCAGGGCGCGGAGGCGGTCTTGCTCAAGCACGAAGCGGGTGCACATGGCGGAGCACGATGCGGGCGCGGGCGGAGTTGGCCAGTCTGCGCTGGCGATGAGCAAGGAGCCGGGGAAGGGCGGTCGGCGGCTCAGCCGAGGGCTTGGCGGAGGCGGGCGCTTGTGGCGGCGTAGTCGGCCTCGGAGAGGAGCTGCTTCGGCTCTGGCATCATGGTGAAGGTGGTGCCCCAGGCCGGACCGTCGGTGTATTTTGGCACGAGGTGAAAGTGGAGGTGGGGGAGCTTGTCGGAGTAGGCGCCGTAGTTGATCTTGGCGGGGTTGAAGGCGGTTTTGATGGCGCGGGCGGCGCGGGCTACGTCCTGGGTGAAGAGGGCGAGTTCGGAGTCGTTGAGTTCGAAGAGCTCATTGACGTGGCCGCGGTAGGCGACGATGCAGCGGCCGGGGTGGGTTTGCTCTTTGAAGAGATAGAGGGTGGAGACCTGGAGCGGGGCGACCTCGATCATGAGGGCGTCGAGGCGTTCGTCTTTGCGGCAGTAGAGGCAATCAGGGAGGGGGGAGGACATGGTGATAAGAGAGCGGACAATCCCGGGCGCGAGGAGGGCGGGCGGCTGGAATCAGTTTCAGAGTAAGCTGAATAACCGGAGAGAGTCGCCTGAAAAACATTCTAACTGTCTTTTCGTGGGTCGTTTGATTCTCGGTGGCATTTAGCGTTTCATGGGTTTTAACGTATTGCCTGATGTATCGAGTCACGAACTTCCCCGTCGCTGTGGCACAATCTACTTTGCCTAGATTGGCACTGATAGGGATTTCTGGCTATGGTGCGATCTATGTCGGTTTACTGCGCGAGGCGCTGCTTGCGAAGTCTGTGAGTCTCGTCGCCGCCGTGGTGATAAACCCCGGGCAGGAGCAGGAGATCGTGGCCGAGTTGCGCGCCGGAGGGACAGTGATCTACGGGTCGGCCGACGAGTTGTTTGCCTGTGAGGCAGGCAAGATAGACCTTTGTCTAATTCCTACGGGAATTCAATGGCACGCGCGGATGACGATCGCGGCGCTCACCGCGGGTATGAATGTGCTGGTGGAGAAACCGCTCGCCGGTTCGGTGGCGGATTGCGCGGCGATTCGCCGGGCCGAGGTTGCGACCGGGTGCTGGGTTGCGGTGGGGTTTCAGGATATTTACGCCGATGAAGCCCGCCGCTTGAAAAGCCAGTTGCTTGAGGGGGCGATCGGGCGATTGCGCGAGGTGAAGATGACCGGGTTGTGGCCCCGGCCGCGTTCTTATTTTACCCGCAACCACTGGGCCGGGCGTCGCGCGGCGGACGGGGCCTCCGTGCTGGATTCGCCGCTTAACAACGCCTTCGCGCACTTCGTAAACCTCGGCCTGTTTTTCGCCGGTTCGACTGCCGGCACATCCGCAAGTGTCGCCGTGGAATCCGCCGAGCTGTTTCGGGCCCACGCCATAGAGACCTTCGACACGGCGGTGGTTCGCGGAGTCTCTTCGCACGGAGTGCGTTTTTGGTGCGGTTTCAGCCATGCCACCGAGACCACGCGGGAACCTGAAATTCTTCTTTACGGTGATGAGGGATGTGTCGAGTGGAGGCACGAAACGAGCTGCGTCACGACGCATGCCGACGGCAGGCGCGAGACCGTTGCGCTGCCTACGGCCGCTTCATGCCGAGGCTCGATGTTTGCCGCCGTGCTCGCCCGGCTTGCGGATGCCGGATCGTCTATTTGCGACACGGACGTGGCCTGCCGGCATGCGGAGTTCATTGAAGCCGTGCAAAACGAGGCGGTGACGCGTCCGTTTCCAGAGACACTGGTCAGCTGGCGCGCGGATGCCGCCGAACACGGCGAGTTTCCTAACGTGCGCGGCCTTGATGTTGCGATCGACCGCGCTTTTTCACGGGGCGGCTTGCTCGGGTCTCCGGACGTATTTTGCAATCAGTCGCTGCACGCCGCCACTGGCCGTTGAGCGGGTTGCAGCCGGGCGACACGCCGTCAGGATCGGCTCTCAGGTGGAAAGCCGGGCGACCAGAGCGGGCAAGTCGCGGAGATTTTTCAGGGTGAAAAAGCGCCCTTCGGCGGGCGGGAGCGAGTCGAGATGCTCGTGCGCCCAGGTGAGCGGATAGGGAATGTGGGCGGCGCAGGCGCCGAGGCGGAGCAGCGGGGCGATGTCGGATTTGAGGGAGTTGCCGATCATGAGGAAACGGTCGGCGGCCAAGCCGTGGCGACGGAGCAAGCGGGCGTAGGTGGCGTCGTCTTTTTCTGATACGACTTCGATGGCGAGAAAATGCTGCGCCAAGCCGGAGGCGGCGATCTTGCGCTCCTGGTGGAGGAGGTCGCCCTTCGTGATCAGCAAGAGCGGATGGCCGGCGGCGGCCAGCCCGGTGAGCACAGCCGGCACACCCTCGAGCAACTCCACCGGGTGGGCGAGGATTTCGCGGCCGAGTTCAAGGATGGCGGAGAGCTCGGTGGCGGAGATGCGACCGGCGGTGAGGGTGATGGCGGTCTCGAGGGCGGAGAGGGTGAAGCCCTTGGCGCCATAGCCATAGAGCGGGAGGTTGCGCATTTCGGTGGCGAAGAGCGTGCGCTCGACGGTGGGGGCATCGTGTTGGGCGGCGAGCAGGGCGAAGAACTTATCGTGCGCGGCGGCGAAGAGCGTTTCGTTGTGCCAGAGGGTGTCGTCGGCGTCGAAGCCAAGGGCGAGAGGAGGACGGGCGGCGGTCATGTGAAAAGGTGCGTAAGGGATGATTTTGCCGGATCAGGTAAGCCTTGAACCCAGTGAAAGAAAAGGCAGGGCGGGAAATATTCACGGGAACCCGGGCTTAATCGCGGTATCTACGGGTTGCCGTGGGCGGATAAACGAGTCCAACTGCGCGACATCTTGATGAACACACCTTGGAATGCTACTGCGGCGGGACTGGTCTGGCTGGCGGCAGGCCTCGCCATCACCCCTGCGCTCCATGCGGTGGCACCTGCCTCCCCGCCGGTGTCCGCCTCGCCGGCCGCCGACGCAGCAGGCGGCGGCACCGCGAAGGCGGCGGCCGATTTGAAGGAACTCGTGGGTCGCCAGCGGGCTGCGCTGGCCGAGGCGGCCGCAAAACAATCCCTCGAAGAGCTGGAGGACGTGCGGCCGAAGTTGCAGCGCGTGGTGGATGGTTACGAAGCCCTGGTGAAGGCGAACCCGGACTTCGCGGCGGCGTGGGCGGCCTACGGATTGTTTCTGTGCGAGCCGGTGATCGAGAACCGCAAGCCGGCCATGGCGCTCCTGTTGACCGCCAACCGCCTCGACGGCGACTTGCCGGTGGTTAAAAATCAGATCGGCGTGCTTTTGGCGGAAGAGGGACGCGTGATCGAGGCGCTCAACTACTTCCTCGCCGCCAGCGATCTGGCGCCGGAAGCGCCCTTGTATCACTTCCAGATCGGACTGCTGCTCGACGAGGCGCGGGACGTTTTTCTACGCACGAAGGCGTGGACGCCCGCGACGATTGACCGCACGGTGCTGCAGGCGTTTCACCGCGCGGTGGAGTTGGCGCCGGAGCGCACCGATTACGCCTACCGCGCGGCCGAGGCCTACAACACCCTGGCCGAGCCGCGATGGGAGGAGGCTTACGCGACGTGGTCGAAGCTGGAGGCGCGGCTGAAGGGCGAGACCGAGCGGCAGACGGTGCGTTTGCAGATGGCCCGCACGCAGTGGAAAATCGGTCACGCGGCGGCGGCGCGTGAACTGGCCGCGTCAGTGGACGAAGGGACCTTAAAGGGCCAGAAGGCCAAACTGCTGGCCGAGTTCGACGCCGAGGACGCCGCCGATGCGGCGGCTAAAAATGCGGGCAAATAGGGCTGGCGCGAGACGGCGTCGGGCGTGTTGGCTTACAAAATGTCATTGATTGATAAATTCGAGCGTCGGGCGCCTTGGATAGGGTTCCCCCATCTGGTCCTCGCGCTGGTCGCGGGGCAGACTTTTTTCTACCTCACCGGCATGCTCGGGCTGGTCGATACCTCCCGGCTCGGGCTGGCGATGGATCTGGTGCACTCGGGCGAATGGTGGCGCCTGGTCACCTTTGTCTTTGACCCGCCGGTTACGCACTGGGCCTTGGTGGCCTTCGGGCTGTATTGCTTCTATATGATCGGCGGCGCGGTCGAGCAGGAGTGGGGGCGGGCAAAGCTGAACCTTTATCTCATCACAGGCTATCTGCTCACGGTGACGGCGGCGGCAATCGTGCCCGGCTCGTGGGTGGACAACTACTTCGCGGGCGGGGCCTTGTTCCTGGCCTTCGCGTATCTCAATCCCAATTACGTTTTCTACGTTTTCATGATCTTGCCCGTGCAGGTGAAGTATCTCGCACTCATCGCTTGGGTGTATTTCGGGTATCTGTTCTTTACCCAGGGTCTGCCGACCAAGCTGATGGTGCTGGCGGCGACGGGAAACTTTTTGATCTTTTTCGCGCCTACGCTTTGGCGCGACATCCGGACCGGGCGGAGGCACATGGCAGGGCAGGCCAAGCGCCGCTCGGAGCAACGCGAAGCGACCACGGCGGGCCCCCGGCACCAGTGCTCGGTTTGCACGAAGAACAGCGATACCCACCTGGAGGAGGATTTCAGGTATTCCGCCGATGACCGGTGTTACTGCGGCGAACATCGCCCGAAAAAGCCGGTGGCGGGGGAATCCTCATGAGCAAGGCGGCTAAACCCAAGGGTGCGACGATGACCACGCTGCCCCCGACCTCCCAGCTGGCGACGCTCGGTGCGTGGATCCTGTTTGCGGAGGATGTGTATGGGCGTGCGAAACTGGCGCTCGGCCAGATCACCGACAACGCGCACGACGAGGCTATGTATTTGTTTTTGCGCACCCTGGACTGGCCGCTGGAAAGCGGTCCGGAGGTGCTGGATAAACCGCTGGCGCCGGCGCAACGGATCGCGCTGCGCGAGGTGCTGCGGAAGCGGGTGGAGAAACGGGTGCCGGCGGCGTATCTCACGCGCGAAGCCTGGCTCGGCGGATTTAAGTTTTACGTGGACGAGCGGGTGATCATCCCGCGCAGCTATTTTGTGGAGCTCATCCCCGCCCTGGCCGACCTGCTGCCGGCGGGCACGGTGGTGCGGCGGGTGGTGGATGTGTGCACGGGTTCGGGCTGTCTCGCGATCCTGCTGGCCGGGGAATACCCGGACGCGAAAGTGGACGGGCTGGACTTGTCGCGCGAGGCGCTGGAGGTGGCGGCGATCAACGTGAAAGCGCTGAAGATGGGCAAGCGGGTGACGCTGCACTCGAGCGACGTTTTTGACGCGGTGCCGCCTCCGGCGGGCGGCTACGACATCATTTTGAGCAACCCGCCTTACGAGCCCAGCGCGCACGTGGACGGGCAGGATCCGGAGTTCGCGGCCGAGCCGCGCATGGCGCACGACGGCGGGCCGGATGGCTTGGTGATCGTGCGCAAGCTGCTCCGCCAGGCGCGCGAGCGGCTCGCGCCGCATGGCATCGTGGCGGTGGAGGTAGGCGGGCTGCGCAAGGCGATCAACCGGGAGTTCGCTGCGCTCGCGCCCGAGTGGCTGGAGACGGAAGACGGCAGCAATTGCGTGTTCGTGGTGCGCGCCGCCTTGCTGCGGAAGTGGAAGGGCTGAGGCGATAGCAGTCCCGGTTCCTTCACTGCCCGTTCGACAATCGAGTTCCCGCGTTTAACTTTTTCGCCATGCCTGCCGTGACCCGCCTGCTCCACACCCGTTATCGCGTCAACGACCTCGCCGCCTCGGTGAAGTTTTACACCGAGGCCCTCGGTCTTGTTGCCTCCCGCCGTCATACTTCGCCGCGTGGCGCGCAGCTTGTTTTCCTCACCACGCCCAACAGCGCGGAGGAGATCGAGCTTTGCCAGATGCCCGACGGAGCGGAGCCGGTGAAGGTGCAGTCCGACCTCACCCATCTCGCCTTTGAGGTGGAAAACCTGACCGCCTTCGCGGCGGCGGCCGCGGCCAAAGGTTACGCTCTCTCCGATGGTCCGACCGTGACCGGATCAGGCAGCATCATCGCTTTCCTCGACGCCCCGGAAGGCTACGAAATCGAGCTGATCCAGAAAGCCCGCTGAGGGCGGTTGGCTCGCAGGTCTAGCCTGGCCGGTCCGTCGTCCTGAGACGCCGAACCGGTCGCGTGAGACCTTAGGCTCAGGCGCCGTGGCAGTTTTTGAACTTCTTGCCGCTGCCGCATGGGCAGGGGTCGTTGCGACCGACGTTGGCGAAGGGTGTCGCCGCCTGCGCGCGTATCTTGGGTAGTTCGATCTCCTTCTTGGCGGCGGGCTCTTTGGCGGTCGGGGCTTTTACCGCCTCGCCGGCCGTTTCCGGACCGGCTTGCAGCGCGTTCTTTGAAAGCATCGAAAGCATGTTTTCGAACACTTGCAGGTTCGACGCGCTGCGGAACAAGCCGGTGCAGATTTGCAGGCGCACGCTCTGCATGAGCTCCTCGAAATACTTGTAGGCCTCGCCCTTGTATTCCACCAGCGGGTCTTTTTGGCCGTAGCTGCGCAGGCCGATCGAGCGGCGCAGCTCCTCCATCTCGGTGAGATGCTCCTGCCAGTGGTGGTCGATGGCGTTGATGATGACGTAGCGCTCGATCGAGGCCAGGGCCTCGGGAATCTCCACCGACTCCTTGATGCCGTAGGCGGCGCGGACGCGGTCGGTGATCATCTTGGCGAGGTTGTCGGCGGACTGTCCGGCAAGCTCAGTCTGTTTAAGGCTGATGGGGAAGTGGGTGTTGCACCAGCCGACCAGACCCTCGGAGGCGGCGGCGGTGGCTCCGCCCTTGCCCGCGTAACCGGCGGCCTCGAGGCGGGCGTAAACCTCCTCCTCGACCTGCTCGAAAATGATGTCCTTGGCGCGCTCGGCGTGGATGGCGGCGTTGCGAATGCCGTAGACGACCTCGCGCTGCTGGTTGAGCACGTCGTCGTATTGGAGCAGGCGTTTGCGCTGGGAGAAGTTCTGCTGCTCGACCTTTTTCTGGGCGCTCTCGATGGAGCGGTTGAGCCAGGGGTGCTCGAGCTCTTCGCCGTCTTTCATCGAGCCCTCCATCATGCGCGAGGCGAGGTTGCCCTGCAGGAAGAGGCGCATGAGGTCGTCCTCGAGGGAGAGGAAGAACTTGGTCAAGCCGGGGTCGCCCTGACGCGAGCAACGGCCGCGCAGCTGGCGGTCGATGCGGCGGGATTCGTGGCGCTCGGTGCCGATGACGTAGAGGCCGCCCAGCTCGCGCACGCCCTCGCCGAGTTTGATGTCGGTGCCGCGGCCGGCCATGTTGGTGGCGATGGTGACGCCGCCGCGCTGGCCGGCACGGGCCACGATCTCGGCCTCCTGCTGGTGGAACTTAGCGTTCAACACCGTGTGGATGATGCCGGCGCGCTTCAACATGCGCGAGAGCACCTCGGAGGACTCGACGGAGACGGTGCCGACGAGGACGGGCTGGCCGCGCTTGTTGGCGAGTTCGATCTCCTTGACCACGGCGTTGAATTTGTCGCGGCGGGTTTTGAAAATGGAGTCGTTTTTGTCTATGCGGATGCAGGGGCGGTGGGTGGGCACGACCTGCACGGTGAGCTTGTAGATGTCGTGGAACTCGGTGGCCTCGGTCTCGGCGGTGCCGGTCATGCCCGCGAGTTTCTCGTAGAGGCGGAAATAGTTTTGGATGGTGACGGTCGCGTAGGTGCGGGTCTCGCGCTCGATGGTGACGTTTTCCTTGGCCTCGACGGCCTGGTGCAAGCCGTCGGACCAGCGGCGGCCCGGCATGACGCGGCCGGTGTTCTCATCGACGATCATGACCTTGCCCTCTTGCACGACGTATTGGACGTCACGCTCGTAGAGCGAGAAGGCGCGGAGCAGCTGCGAGATGGCGTGGATATCCTCGGAGATGGCGGCGAAATCCTGCTGGGCGGCGGCGCGTTTGGACTCCTTTTCCTCGGGAGTGAGAACCGGGTCGCGCTCGAGATCGCTGAACTGGGTCGCGAGGTCGGGCAGCATGAAGGCGTCGGGATTATCCGGACGGAGGAGGGTGCGGCCCTTCTCGGTGAGGTCGGCCTGATGCTGCTTCTCGTCGATGGAGTAGAAGAGCTCCTCCTTGAGTTTGTAATACTCGGTCTTTTGGAAGTCGGACTGGTATTCGATTTCGGTTTTATCGAGGAGCTTGCGCCATTCGGGTGCCTCCATGAGGCGCATGAGGAGCTTGTTCTTCGGATTGCCGATTTTGACCTGAAGCATGCGCAACGCGGCCTGTGCGCGCTCGTCGGCGGTGGGGGCGGGCTTCTCGAGGACGGCCTTGGCCTCGGCGACGAAGCTGTTGCAAAGACGGAGCTGCTCGCCGACGAGTTTTTGAACCGGCGGCAGGAGGCGGGTGAAGGGTTGCTCGCGCTCGATCGGAGCGGGGCCGGAGATGATCAAGGGCGTGCGCGCCTCGTCCACGAGGATGGAGTCGATCTCGTCCACGATGCAGAACCAGTGGTCGCGCTGCACCTGGTCGTCCTTGCGGGTGGCCATGCCGTTGTCGCGAAGGTAATCGAAACCGAATTCGGAGGCCGTTCCGTAGGTGATATCGCAGGCATACATCTCGCGGCGCTGCTCGGAAGGCATCTGTTGCTGAATGCAACCGACGGAGAGGCCGAGGAAGCGGTAGAGATGCCCCATCCACTCGGAGTCGCGGCGTGCGAGGTAGTCGTTGACGGTGACGAGCTGGGCGTTGCGGTTGGCGAGGGCGTTGAGGTAGAGTGCGCTGGTGGCGACGAGGGTCTTGCCTTCGCCGGTGGCCATTTCGGCGATGCGACCCTGATGCAGGGCCATGCCGCCGATGAGCTGCACGTCGAAGTGAACCATGTTCCATTCCAGCTCCTGGCCGCAGACCAGAGCGCGGGTGCCGACGAGGCGGCGGGCGGCATTCTTCACCGCCGCGAAGGCTTCGGGCAGGATGGCTTCAAGGGCGGCGTGCTTGTCTTTGGCCTCGGCTAGGCGAGCCTTGAACTCGACGGTTTTGGCGCGCAGCTGCTCGTCCGAGAGGGCGCGATACGATTCATCGAGCTCATTGATACGCGCCACGACGGGACGCGCCTTCTCGAGGAATTTGCGGTAGTGGCGGCCGGCAAAAGGCTTGAACAGTAACGACAACATGGAACTTAAAAGCGTAGACTCGTCATCCTGCTTGGCAAACGGCAAATCGATCCCAGCCTCTATTGTAAAATCGTCCCCTTGACGCGTCGAACGTGGAAGGGTGCGCTTTTCCGTCTTGAGGCACTCGCCTCCGCACCGCATACCGAGCGGGTCTCGGCTGTTCTTCCCATGAAAATTCCCTCTGAAGCCCCCCGACTGCCCGCCCTGCCCTTTGTGATAGCGGATGCCCTCCTGCTGCTCGCCGCCGCTCTTATCGGCTGGCAGGCTCCTGCGCCACTTGGCGTTGCGCCTCTCGCCGCCATCTCCGCCTGCGTCGGCCTGGCCGCTATCACCGGCCTGCTTCCGCTCATCCTCAATTTCAGCCGCGCCCAGGACGAGGCCCTGCAAGACCGTGCCAACCAGATCGAGGCCCTCGCCCGCACCGTCTCCGCCACGGCCGATCAAGTCAGCATCGCCGCCGCCAACCTGCCTGCCACCGCCGCCACCATTGCCCAGCAACTGGAGGCGGCCAAAGCCCTCCCTGCCCTCCTGCAGGCCCAGCTCAAGGAGGTCCAGGCGCAGGCCGCCTTCGCAGCTACCGCCAACAACGCCACCGCCGCCTCTTCTGTCAGCGAGCACGCCGCGCTGCGGGAGGAGGCCGACTCCCTGCGTCGGGAACTCACCGCCCTCCGTGAGGCCGACACCACTCGCTTCACGACCGCCGTCGCAGGCATTACCCGTGCGACGGCTGAGATCGCCACTTTCGAAGCGCTTGCCAAACAACACGCCGAAGTCATCGCCCGGCTGCCCGCCCTTTCCGCAGACTCGACCCGCCAGACGGCCGAGGCCTTGGAAAAAGCCGTCGCCGCCGCCATCGCCCGCCTGGATGCCGCCGCTGCGCAAACCCGTGCGACCCTCGAAGCCTCCGCCACCTCGGCCGTGACCGATGTCACCACTGCGCTGGATCGCACCACCAAGACCGGCTCCGCCGCTATGAGCGCCGCCCTCGAAACGGCTGCCGCCGCCGCCCGGGCGTCCCTTGCCAACGCCATCGAAGCCAACCTGAAAACTGCGACGGCCACCCTAGGCGCATCCATTGAAAAACTGTCTCAGGCCGCAGTCTCCATCCCCTTGCAGGTCGTTCCGAAAAACCTCCCGGTCTCGAGTCAATCAATGATTGATAAGCCTGCCATGGTCGCGCCGGCTCCAGTTGCCACTCAATCGGCTGCAGGCGCGTCGAAGGTGGCGACTCCAGCTGCGCCAGCGGCCGCGACTACGGTTGCGGCGGTGGCTACGACTGCGGGCATCGTGGCGACGCCCGTTGCCCAGGTGGTGCGTGCTTCTGCCGCCTCGGTTTCGGTTGCCTTCGTGCCCGCGCCTTCCGTTGCAGTTGCGCCCGCTCCAGCCGTCGCCGCCGCTCCGGTCGCATCAGCTCCGGTTGCCACCAAGGTTGCGGTCGCGCCTGCTCCAGCTCCGGCCGCCCCGACACCGGCTCCGGTTAAGCCTGCACCGCTTCCTCCTTCACCGCCCCAGGCGCCCGCAGTCGTTGAAGAGGCAAGCGACGAAGACGAAGAAGGCGCGGCAGAGCATGCCTCCGAAGCTGAGGCCGCGAACGTCCCGCCGTCTGAGCCCGCGCTTTCCAGCGACGGTCTTACGCGGCTGGTCGCCACCGCTTACATCGGTATTGGCAATAAACTGTTTATCCGTGGCGACGGCCCCGGCCTGAGTCTTACCAAGGGCACTCCGCTGCAGTTCATTTCGATCGGCAAATGGCGCTGGGAAAACCCCGAGCTCCTCTTCCCCGCCAAGGTCCGCCTCTACAAAAACGACCAGATCGAGTGCACTGCCCTCGGGGAGTTCACCCTTGAGCCGGGTCATCACCACGAGGTGACCGCGACTTTTTGATTTCGTTGCGCGCGGGTGCGAGTAGGCGCTTGGCGGCGCCGCGCGGCTGTGCTGCGCTAAGGCCCTATGAGCCGCAACGTCGTCACGTTTCACTACACGCTTAGGGATACCGCCGGACAGGTGCTGGACGCCTCCATCGGCGGCGAACCGATCAGCTTTCTCGAAGGCTCCGGCCAGATTGTGGAGGGCCTGGAGGAAGGCATGCGCGGCCTCGCGGCCGGGGTGAAGGCCAAGGTCGGCGTGCCTGCGGCCAAGGCCTACGGCGAACGCGACGAGACCCAGGTGCAACGGGTGCTAAAGTCCCTCCTTCCCGTGGAGGGCGAGATCAAGCCCGGTGACCAGTTTCGTGCGGGTGAGGATGCCTTCGCGCCGATCGTGACGGTGCGCGGTGTCGAGGGGGACGAACTCTTGCTCGACGCCAACCACCCGCTGGCGGGCTTGGACTTGGAATTCGAGATCGAGGTGCTCGCGGTGCGCGCGGCCACGAATGAGGAATGCGAACATGGTCACGCACACGGCGGTGGCGGTTGCGGCAACCACGACTGCGGCTGCAAGAGCTGAGCACTGCCACGAGTCCGTGCCCTCGCTCCAGCGTTAATCCCGGCGGAACCAGACCGTGACTTCCTGCCAGCGGGTGCGACCGGGGTTGAAGCCGCTCAGTTCCACCGCTTCCCAGCCGGGGCCCGACGGCGCGGCCACCGGAGGGCTGTCGCGCCAGCGACGGGTTTCGGCGGATTGCCAGAATTTAAGTGGATCTATTTCGCGGCGCACGGCGACGATCAGCCCCGGCTTGGTGCGGGTGATCGCGGCGGTGACCTCGGCGGCATCCGCGCCGACGAAATCCCAGTGTCGGTGCGAATAGAAAACGAGACTCGGCTCATTGTAGCGCACCCCGAGGCAGGAGCGGCCGGCGGGAGTCGTTTCGGCAATGGCGGAAATCTGGCTGGAGAGGTGGTTGGCGCGCAGGCCTTGCGCGGTGAGCGGAGCACCGATGACCGGGCCGGCGAGTGCGAGTGCGGCCAAGGCCGGACGATCCTGCACGAGTGCAAAAGCGAAAAAAACCAAACCGGCCACGGCCAGCAGGGCCCCAGCCAGACCGAGCCGGAACGAGGCCAGTTCAGGCGGGATGGCGGTGAAGATTACATAAGCCAGTGCGGCGATCGCGGCCAGACCCAGCACCGCGAGCAGACCCAGTCCGGCGCTGCGCCAGCGGTTGGCGGGCAGCTCCAGTCCAAGGGCAAGCAGGAGAAACAGGGCGGGATAGCCCGGCAGCACGTAGTGGGGCAGTTGCGTCGCGTAAGGAGTGAAAATCAGGTAGGGTGCGAGGGCCCAGCACGCCAGCCAGGCGACGTTTGCCGACCAGTTCCGCCGAGCGCCCAGCCAGGCGAGCGGCAACAGCACCAGCCACGGGAACAGGCTGAGCGGCGCGGTTTTGAGGTAGAAAAACACGCTGTAGGCCCGGGCGTTAAAACCGTCGAGGCCGCGATCGACGACATGTTTGCCGATGCCGACGCGGAAGAAATCCCCATGGGTCAATATGAGCGCGGGCACGCCCCACGCGGCGACGAGGACCAGCGCCAGGCCGAGGCCGGGCAAGACGCGAAGGCGGGACCAAGGCAGCGGTTTGCGCCAGAAAACCCAGCGCAGAAGAATCAAGCTGAGCGCCGGCACGGCCCAGGCGATGGGGCCCTTGGCGAGGAAACCCAGGGCGAGCCCGAGCCAGAGCGCCCACCACCAGCGGCGGGCGGTTTTTGCGGCCTCGGTGGAAGGTGCAGCCAATGCGGGATCAAGCAGGAGACGGGCAAGCGCGACCTGTGCGAGGGCGACGCAGGCGACCATCACCATGTCGGCGAGGGCGAGCCGGCCGTGGATGAAAAACTGGAGACAGGTGGCGAGGGCGGCGCCGCCGACGAGGCCGGTGCGCAGGGAGAACCAGCGGCGGCCGGCGGCGGCGGTGAGCAGCACAAGCGCGAGCGCGGCTGCGATGCTCGGCAGGCGGGCGCCGAGCTCGGTGACGCCGGCGAGTGCATAGCCTCCGCGCATGAGCCAGTAGATGAGGATGGGTTTATCGAAACGGTAGTCGCCGTTGAAGGTAGGCACGAACCAGTCGGCGCGCTCCTGCATCTCGCGGGTGGCGGTGGCGAAGCGCGGTTCGTCGCGATCGAGCAGCGGCAGGGTGGCGGTGCCGGGCAGGAGCACGGCCAGCACGAGCAAGGTGAGCCAGACCCAGGCGGGCAGGCGCGAGGCGAGACGTTGCAGCATCATGGACTGGTCAAGGCTTCGTAAACGCGGCGCGCGGCAAGGGCGAAGATGAGCCCGATGAAAACACCGCAGAAAAAGCCGCCCACGATGTCACTCACGTAGTGGCGATACAAATACATACGGGACCAGCATACGGCGGCGGCGAACAAGCCGTAAGGCCAGGCCCAGCGCGGCGCGAGCAGGGCCGCGCCCGCCACCAGGCCCCAGCAGTGGGAGGCGTGGCCGGAAGGGAAGCTCTGGAAATCCCAGTGCAGGGTGAAGGCGTGGAGCTTGTCCGGCAGCTGGATGTGCGGGCGGGTGCGGCCGAAGATGATTTTCAGGATGAGGCCGACCAGTCCGGCTCCGCAGGCACCGAGCAGTCCGGCCGCGCCGGCGAGCCGCCAGGAGAGACGTCGCTTGTATATCCCTGCGCCCCAGAGCAGCAGGGCGAGGAAAAGCGGGAGGTAATGAAGCTCGCCCCACTTGGTGAACCATTTGGCGACGCTTATCATGCCCGGCGTGCGATCCGAGATGATGCGGTCCAGCCAGTATCGATCGGTGCCGGTGGTGCCGGCCCAAAGCATGAAGCCGGTGACAAGTGCGAACCCGATCAAACCTAAGGGGCTGAGCTGGCGAAGCGGCAGGTCTACGGCGCGCAGGATATCGCGGTAATCATGCCACCAGAGGCGAACCTTGGCTCTCATGGCTTAGACAAACTCTTTGACCGCCGGTTTGCGCGGGCGCAGGTCCAGCCAGAGGTTATAGCCGGCGGTGAAGGCGGGGAAGAGGTTGGAGAGCACGCCGACCGAGTCGTTTTTACCCGCGATAAAATAGGACAATAGCATGAGGCTGCCGACGACGCTCATGACCCAGAAGGCGCGGGGGATGACGGGACGGCCGGCGGCGCGGGTGGCGATGAGCTGCACGACCCAGCGGCCCGCGAACAGCGTGACACCGGTGTAGCCGATGAGCTTCCAAGGGGTGATGAAGACCTCGAAGCTGAAGAGATGAAAATGCAGGATGACCTCGTTCATGGGCGGGCGCGGGCGGCTCAGGCTTTGCGCACGGGCAGCACGCCGGGGGGCAGGCGGAGCTGGCGGGTGAGCAACCAGGAGACTCCGGTGAGATCACGCAGACCGCGGAGGGCGCGGCCGCCGATGGTGTATTTGGAGACACCGCGCAGGCGCGGGCGGTGGTTGACGGGGACCTCGACGATGGTGAGGCCGGCGTTTTTCAAGAGGGCGGGCAGGAAGCGGTGCATGCCGTTGAAGGGGACAAGAAAACGGACGTGCTCGCGGCGCATGGCCTTGAGCGAGCAACCGGTGTCGCGGATGCCGTCATGGAGGAAGGCGCGGCGGATCTTGTTGGCAAAACGGGAGGCGATACGGCGGTTCCACGTGTCTTGCCGGTGGAGGCGGTAGCCGCAGGCGACATCGGCGCCGGCGAGGGCGGCGACGAGGGCGGGGATGTCGGCGGGGTCGTTCTGGCCGTCGCCATCGAGCATCACGCAGAGTTCGCCGGTGGAGTGGTGGAGACCGGCGTAGAGGGCGGCGCTCTGGCCGCAGTTGTAGGCGAGGGCTACGACCTCGATGCCGGGCTCGGTGCGCAGCTTGGCAAGGGTGCCATCGGTCGAGCCGTCATCCACGGCGATGATCTCGGCGGCTGGGCAGGCCTGGCGGATCTCGCGGAGGAGTTCGGCGACGTTTTCCTCTTCGTTGTAGAAGGGGACTATGATGGAGAGGCGATCGGTCGTGGGGAGCATGGCCTTGGGCGGAAAGACCACAGACCGTCGGGGCGGGTCACAAGCCTCATTCGCGGGCTAATTATTTGCGAAAAGGGGTTTTGCCTGGCGAAGCATGGAAAACTGCGCGGCAGGCGAATCCGGTTGCACGGGGCGAAGGGTGCGAAGGAAGCTTTGCAGAATGACAGACGCCCCCTGCGCCTCGCTCCCGAAAGATCAACGCTGGCGGGAGCTGGCTTTTTTACTGGTGGCGGCGGTGTTGCTGACGCCGATCTTCTGGCTGACGAAGCTCGATATCGTGGCGGCGGGCTGGTTTTACGAGGCTGGGCTGGCCGTGCCATGGTTCGCGAAGGACGCGTTGATTTGCCGGATTTTCTTCTATGCGCCGCCGGTGTTGATCGGGCTGATCGTGGTGGTGGCGGTGATCGGTTTTGTGACGGGCGGAAGCGGGCCGCTGGCCAAGGGCAGGCGGCGGGGGGCGGTGATTTTGCTGGCGGCGGTGTTGCTCGGGCCGGGGATCCTGGTGAACGCGATTTTTAAGAATCACTGGGGACGGCCGCGGCCTAACAGCATCGAGCAGTTCGGCGGCAAGGCGACCTACCTGCCTCCGTTGCTGAAGGCGCCGGCGGGGGGCAAATCGTTTCCCTCGGGGCATCCTTCGATGGCGTTTGTTTACGCGGTGTTTTACCTGTTGTTGCGGGAAAAGCACCGCCGGCTGGCGCGGGCGATGTTGGCGGCGGCGTTTTTGCTCGGACTGGCGATGGGCGTGGCGCGCATGGCGGCGGGAGCGCACTTTTTATCGGACGTGCTGTGGTCGATGCTGATCACCTGGTTCGCGGCCTGGGTGGCGTATTACGGAGTGCTGGCGCTGGACGCGCGGCGGACGGCGGCGGCACAGGTGGGGCGGCGGCTCGGCGCCGGGCAATGGCTGGCGATTTCATCGGGGGTGGCGGCGATCGTGGCGGGCCTGCTTTTCATTACGCCGGTGAACCGCAAGGCGGCTTTCGAGTGGCCGGCCGGCAAACCGGCGCCGGCGACTCTGGTGGTGCGCGCACCGGGTGCAGTGGTAAAGGTGCGGGTCGAGCCGGCAACGGCGGGGGGCGGGGCGGCCTTCGGGTTGAGGCAGACGGTGCAGGGCTTCGGCCTGCCTTGGAACCGGCTGCGGGTCCGGCAGGACAAAGCCGATGGCGAGTCTCTCGCGACCTGGACCTACGAAGCCCAGCTGCGTGGAGTTTACACGGAACTGGACAACGTGCTGACCATCACGGTGCGTGATCCGGCGGTTCGGGTGCTGCGAGTGGACATGGGTGCAGGCGCACAAGTCGAAGTGGAGGGCGAGGCGCGCTGGCTGGAGATCATCCAAGTGCCGGCGGCGGCGGACGTGGCCGGGAAGTAGGCGGTCGAGCAGAAAAAAGCCGCGCTCCGGGGAGGAGCGCGGCCGGAGGATGAGCAGACTGCGCCGGCGGGAATGCCTGCGGGCACTTCGGACTTACCGATACTCCTCGCCGGTGGCGGCGTTGATGATCTTGAAGTTTTCCAGATGGTAGCTCGGGTCGGCGCGGAAGGCCAGTTTGACGCCGTAGTCCTTTTCCATGCGGACGAGGAGATTCGCGTCCTCGCTGCGGAGCCGCTCGAGGATGCCGGGGTGGACCATGACGCGAAGCGAGTAGTCCTTGCTGTCCTTGCGGGCGACGAGACGGCGGACGATGGAGCTGAGCTTGCGCTGGAGCTCGACGCTCATGGTGGTGGCGCTCTTCACGATGCCGCGGCCCCGGCAGTAGGGGCAGTCGGTGTAGAGGTTGGACGAGAGCGACTCTTGCTGGCGCTGGCGCGTCATCTGGAGGATGCCGAGCTGGCTGATGGGGAGGATGTGGTTCTTGGCTTTATCCTCGGCCATGGCCTCGCAGAGCTTCTCGTAAACGCCGTTGCGGTGGCGGCGCTCCTTCATGTCGATGAAGTCGATGACAAGCAGGCCGCCGAGGTTGCGCAGGCGTATCTGGCGGGCGGCCTCGACGGCGGCCTCCAGGTTCACGGCGTAGATGACGTTTTTCTCTTCGCCGCCACGGTTCTTGTGGGAGCCGGTGTTCACGTCGATGGCGATGAGAGCCTCGGTCTCGTCGATGACGATCTCGCCGCCGCTGGGGAGGGCGACCTTGCGTTGGTAGGTCTGCTCGATCTGGCGCTCGATGTTGAAGCGCTCGAAGATCGGAATGCTGTCCTTGTAGAGGGCGATCTTGCCCTTGGAGCGCTGGCTGATCTGGGCGACGGAGGTCTGGCAGGCGGCGTGGTCCTCGGGGTTGTCGATGAGCACGCGGTCGACGTCCTCGGTGAGGAAATCACGCACGGTGCGCTCGACGATGTCGGGCTCCTGGTAGAGGCAGACGGGCGCGCGCTGGCTGTTGAGCTTGGCCTGGATGTCGGCCCAGGTTTTGAGCAGGATGTGGAGATCGCGGACGAAGTAGACGGAGCGTTTACCCTCTCCGGCAGTGCGCACGATGACACCCATGCCCTCGGGGATGGTGAGGCCGTTGAGCATTTCGCGCAGGCGGGAGCGCTCCTTGGGGTCCTCGATTTTGCGGGAGATGCCGCATTGGTCGGAGAACGGCATGAGCACGAGGTAGCGACCGGGTAGAGACAGGTTGGTGGTGGTGCGCGGACCCTTGGTGCCGATGGGGCCCTTGGTCACCTGAATGACGATCTCGGAGCCGGGCGGGTAGAGCTGGGGAATGTCCTTTACGGTCGGCTCCTGGCCGGCGGGAAGGGAGTTCTTCTTTTTGTTTACGCGCACGACCTCGATGGAGGAATCGGCGGCGGCGGGGAGCATGTCCCAGTAGTGGAGAAAGGCGTTCTTGGCGTAGCCGATGTCCACGAAGGCGGCTTTGAGGCCGGGGTCGAGGTTCTTGACCCGGCCCTTGAAGATGCCGCCGACCATGCGATCGGCGTCGTGGCGCTCGATCTCGAACTTCTCGAGAACGCCGTCCACAAGAAGGGCGACGCGTTTCTCGAGCGGCTCGGAGTTGATGATGAGTTCGCGGAAGGAGGTTTTCTGTTTTTTGAAAACGCTCAGGATTTTTTGGAGCAGGGGGCGCTGTTTCGCGCGGTCCTGGGCGCCGGATTTGAGTTCGGCGCGGTCGATGGGCTCAGCCTCGTGTTCCTCGGGCGGGAGGGCGAGCTCCTCGTCGAGGCTACGCGACGGGTCTTGGTCGGGTGAGTGCGGCTCGCGACCGGAGTCGGGGGTGGTGTGGGTGTGATCGTTCATGGGTGGTGTGGTCCTGGTTTTGCACGGGGCACCAACGGGCGGGAGTCGCGACGCAGGAGATTCCGGTCGGGAGCGCATGATCGTGGGAAAGGTTCAGTTTCACGTGAAATCCTTTCTGAAGCGATGGACGCTCTGGACTAGTCCTTGCAATAAACAGCAACTGAGCACGAAGGAGCCACCGTAGCTTATAAAGGGAAGCGGTATGCCCGTAATGGGCACGAGGCCGATGGTCATCCCGATGTTTACGAACACATGCACAGCGAACAAGACCGTGACCCCGACGGCAAGCAGAGTGCCGAAGCGGTCGCGGGCGAGTCCGGCGATGCGGATGCCGTTGATCAAGATGATGCCAAACAGACCTAGCACGGTGAGACTTCCCAAAAATCCCTTCTCCTCGGCGATGACGGAGAAGATAAAATCGTTATGCGAGACGGCGGGGGGCAGGTAACCCAACTGGGCCTGCGTGCCCTGCGTCCAGCCCTTGCCGGTGAGGCCGCCGCTGCCGACTGAAATGAGCGACTGGTTGAGGTTCCAGGCGTCCTTCGTGCCGGTGGGGTCGATGACCTCCGGGGCGGTGAAGGTGAGGATGCGGTTGCGCTGGTAATCCTTGAGCGGCAACCAGCTGTGAACCTGGTAGGCGCCCTTGTCCTTCAAGTAGGACAGATTATTGTCCTTCATGAACTTGGCATAGTTATGCATATCCCACGCGATCACACTCAAGAGGAGCAGGAACGCGCCCAAAGCCACCGCGAAAAAGCGGGAGGAAAGGCGGGAGATATAGAGCATGGAAAATACCATGGGGGGCAGGACGATGGCCGATTTAAGATCGGGCTGGAGAAGGATGAGCAGCATGGGGACGCCCGCCGCAAGCGCCAACTTGCCCAGAGTGCCGATTGAGTTACGAATCGAGCCCAGGCGGGCGCGGATGAGAATTGAGGCGGTGGCGAAAAGCACGGCCGCCTTGGCTGGTTCGCTCGGCTGAAGGGCGAAGACCCCGAAATCGAGCCAGCGCTGGGCGCCGTAGCGTTCGTTGCCGATGCCCGGGATGAGCACGAGCACGAGTAAAAGCAGGCAGGCCAAGTAGAACCAGTGGCCGATACTGAGCCAGATACGGTAGTCCACGAGGGAGACGGCGGTATAAACCAGGAGGCCGCCGGCGAGCCAGACCAGCTGGTTGAGCCAGTTGGTCAAGGGGGTGGAAAACTGGGCGGAGTAAATGAACGCCACACCGATCAGGCTGAGGGCGACCAGGGCGAGAGGAGTCCATAGATCCCAACGGGCGCGGGTGGCGGTCTTAAAGACACCGAGGTAATCGCTGGCGCGGCTGAACATGGAGGGTTGGGAGGCGGCGGTAAAAGCGGGCGGTTGAAGGAAGGGACGTGGCGAAGCAGTAGCACAGATTCGCCCGGGGCGAAGGCGCAAAATACTAAAACGATCGCCCCTTCAACTTCGCGCCGCCGAGGCGGGTGCGGCGGGTGCGCTCAAGTTAAACTAAATTAGGGTTATTACCCCTTGCCGAAAGGGTTCGCGGCGGACAGAATGGCGGCGTTCAGCAACCCTTATGCGAAAGGATACACCATGAGTGCGATCAAGCTACAGTTGGATTCCGAGGAATTGGCGGCGGTCGAGCGTTACGCCGCGACCCTGGAGGTGAAGGCGGAAGACGTGGTTTACGCCGCGTTGAATCGCTTGATGATGACTGGCCGCGATCCAGCGGTGCGGGTGGATATCGTGGAGACCAAGGCGTGGCGTGGTGCAAACCTCCCGCTTTGGAGTGACTCGGCCCACAGCGTGCATGCCTACGAGGGCAAGCATGATGACGAACCGCAGCCGAGCCGGTATTTGTAAGCGCGGCCGCAGCGGCGACTGGCTCAGGTGGCGCAGCTGCCGAGGTTGATAAAGTGAAAGGGCAGGGCTTCGGCGGCACGGAGACGGCAAAGGGTCTCGATGGAAGCCGGCGCACGCAGCTGCTTTACGTGCAGGACGCGGCTTGGATCGAGAGAATCGAGGTCGAGCCCCCAGCCCGCGCGCTCACGAGATGTTGCGAATAGAAAGAGCTCGTTGAAGGAGACCAGAACCGCACGGCTTTCGTCAGCGGCGAAATCGTGGGTTTCGGTGAAACGGCGATGGAGGGTCAAGGTGCCAAGGCGGCGTTCGTTCATGTCGGAGTAAACCCCCCAGCAGACCTTGCAACGTTCAAGGACGGCGGTTTCCCCGGTGGAGAGAAGAGCCTCGAAGGTCGCGAGACTCTGGTGGCTTTCCCGGCGCAGAACCAAGCCGTGGTCGCCGCACGGGATCGTGATGCAGTCGCCGAGCGTTTGGGCGGAGATGAGCCAGGACCAGCCTTCGGAATAGTAGTCGCCCTGCGAAGGCAGAAACGGATCGATCACTTCGATGTTGTAGATGCCATGTCGAAGCAGCTGGTAAAAATCACACCCGCCGGCGGGGTAGACCACAGTGCGACCTTGAAGACTTTGGGCGCGCAGCGCCTCGAGGCAGGAGAGGTGCCAATCGCGCCAGCCATCGGCGGACAAGTGCTGCCAGAGCAGGGAATGCAAGAGGCGGGCAAAGGGCCGGTCCTCGGTTCGAGCCAGCAGGCTGCGGAAGGCCTCATGGGACTCGGCGCCGAGGCAAAAATCAAAAATGCGATTGCCGAGTGCGAAACAGGCGGCGGCCTTGAGTGCGGGATCGGTGAAGTCGTAAATCACGTCGGCAAACCGGCGGTATTTATCGATCACGGCGCCTACCGGCAGGCCGGCTTCCAAGCTATCGATGGCTGGCGACAGGAGGCCGTTTGCCTTGAGGTATTCCAGCAGGCCTGGCAAATCGTGGTCGAAGAGCGCGTGCAGTTCGTGAAGTGCGGCGGCGCGATCCGTGGTGAAGGCCTCGTTGAAAAAAAGCAGTGCGGGCGAACCGAGCGGATGATGGGGGGCGCACCGGTTGAGGGTGAAACGTTCCCAGAACGCATCATCGATCGCGAGCGAGGCCTTGGCGAGCGGGAGATCGGCGAGGATTTTTTGCCACTGTATCCAGCGACCGAACACGTCCTGAGCGGTGCGGGTTACAGCTTGGGAATACATGGTGGTGGCTACGGGATGGGGCCGCGGCAACGCTCGCCCTACCGGTGAAAAGCGGAAGCCGGGGCGGGCGTCGTCGCAAGCGCCAACTCGATCGAAGGGTCCGAATGCCGGCCAGCCGGTGACTTGTAGGGTTGAATTTTTCAGACGGAGGACCAGCCTCACGAACTTTCATGCCTGAACCCTTCGTAAATTCAGCACTTGTGCTTGCCCAGGTGGAGGTCCCTTCCTGGCCTTGGGCGGCAGTGTTGCTAACCGGGGCGGCGGCGGGGTTCGCAGTCGTGTGGCTGGCCACGAAGTCGACCCGCAAAGCGGCGGTCGAGCAGGCGGCCTCGCTGATCGATGTGGCTCGTCGCGAAGCGCATGTGACGGCGGGCGAAATCAAGCAGCAGGTGGAAAAGGAGCTCGATGTTCGCCGGGCCGAGGTGAATCGCGAGCTCGACCGGCGCGAAATCGAGATGGATCTCCGGTTGCGCGAGATTCGCTCCCACGAAGAGTCACTGGCCCTTTTGGACCATCAGCTCAACCAGCATGGCGAGCGTCTAGCCCGCGAAAACAGCGCCATCCGGCAGGCGCGTGACGCCATCCGCGCCCTTTCAAAATCCCTCCGCAAACGTCTTGAGGGGGTGTCCCAAATGGATGCCGACGAGATCAAACGTGCGCTGCGCGACGAGGTGCAGATGGAGTGCCAGGACGAGCTGCGCGCCCTGCGCCGCCAGATCGTGGACCGTTCCGAGCAGGATTTGCAGAACGAGGCCAAGCGCATTCTCGTGACCGCGATGCAGCGCATGTCGTCGCAGCCAAATCACGATATCACCGCGACGATCGTCTCGCTGCCCAACGATGAAATGAAAGGCCGCATCATCGGGCGTGAAGGACGCAATATAAAGTCGTTCGAGGCGGCCACCGGCGTCACCCTGCTCATCGACGAGTCTCCGCAAATGGTGCTGGTGTCTTCTTTCGATCCCGTCCGCCGCGAGATCGCCCGCATGTCGCTGGAGGCCCTGGTGAAAGACGGCCGCATCCATCCTGCGAGCATAGAGGAAGCGGTGAAGACTGCGGCCGGGGAGGTGAGTCTGAATGTGCAGCAAAGTGGTGAGGACGCGGTCCAGCGCCTGGGTATCAATGGCCTGAAGCCCGAGATCATCGCCCTGCTGGGCAAATTGAAGTTCCGTTTTTCCTACGCCCAGAACGTGCTCGATCACTCGGTGGAGGTGGGCTTTCTCTGTTCCCTCATGGCGAGCGAGCTCGGGCTTGATCCGAACGTGGCCAAGCGAGCCGGTCTGCTTCATGACATCGGCAAGGCGATCGAGGGCGACTACGAGGGCAGTCACGCCAGTATCGGCGCGGATTTTGTGCGCCGGCATGGCGAGACCGATATCGTGGTCAACGCCGTGGCGGCCCATCACGAGGAAGTGAAACCCGAGACGGTTTATGCGGGGCTGGTCATCCTCGCCGATACGCTCTCGGCGGTGCGTCCGGGCGCGCGGGCCGAGTCGATGCACACCTACATCCAGCGCCTCGACCGGCTGGAGAAACTGGCGCTCTCGATCGAGGGTGTGCAGCAGGCCTACGCCATCCAAGCGGGTCGCGAGGTGCGCGTGGTGGTGAATCCGCAAAAAGTGAGCGACGAACAGGCGCGCGAGATCAGCCGCTTGCTTCGCGAGCGCATCGAGGAAGAGTTGCAGTATCCGAGCACCATCAAGGTCACCGTGATCCGCGAACACCGCTTCACCGAGACAGCGATGTAAAAGTCTGGAGCGCGCCCTGGGTTTGAAGCCGTCTAGTTGTGCTTTGGTTTTGTTTTCGTGGAGATCGTGTGTTTGGTGGTTCCACTATGTCAGACGCAAAACTACTGGAAACCTTTCCCAATCCCGCGCCACAGCGCGATTTTTTGATCGAGCATACTCATCACGAGTTTACGTCGGTCTGCCCTATGACGGGTCATCCTGACTTCGGCACCATCACGGTGCGCTACGTTCCGGGAAAGACCTGCGTGGAGCTGAAATCGCTCAAGATTTATTTCCATGCCTTCCGCAACGAGGGGATCTTTTTCGAGGCGGTCACCAACAAGATTTGCGACGATCTCGGCTCGGCCTTGAAACCTCGCAGCCTGGAGATCGTGACCGACTGGAAGGCGCGCGGCGGGTTTACCTCGGTGGTGACCGCGAAGTGGACTCCCTCCAAGGCGGGTGCACGTCCCACCCGGAGGAAGGGTTGATTTGCCCCGAAAACCGCGATTGCTCGCCTGCGATCTGCGTCCGGGCGACGCATCGTATGGCGAGAGGCGCGCGGCCGATTTCTATCGGTCGCGAAACGCGAAGGGGTGCGCGATAGAGTTTGTCGTTGCCCGTTAATCCGCATGGAATCGCGGCCATGAAACTATCCGGACTCCGGGCTTGGGTGGTGTTAACGGCGGTCGTTATGACGACCAGTATGACCGCGCTGTCCGCGGCATCCGAGCCGGTGCTGCGCGGCGTGCTGGTGACGGGCACGGACAAGCTGTTTTCCTTATCCGTCCCGGGTTCGCAACCGGCCTGGGTCGAGGTAGGCAAGACCTTCGAGGGCTGGAAGGTGGCGGAGTATCGCGAGGCGACGCGTTCGCTGGTGCTGACGCGCGACGGCATCGAAAGAGTCCTTCCTCTGGCGGACAGTGTGATCGGCGCGAGTGAACTGGCCGGCACCACGGCCAGCCTGGAAGACGCGGAGAGCTTGCTGACGCAAATGCGCTTCGAGGAAATGATGACCAAGACGATCGAGCAGCAAAAGGATGCCACGGTCAAAATGATGAGCCAGATGCTCAAGGGCTCGGGCGGCAAAGGCGCCCCCAACTCGGCCGACATGGAGGCATTTCAGCGCAAGACGATGGATGTGATGTTCGAGGCGATGGACCTGCCCGGCATGAAAAAAGACGTGGCCAAAATCTACGCCGAGACTTTCACCAAGGAAGAACTGCGCGCCCAGGCCGATTTTTACACTACACCGGGCGGCAAAGCCATGCTGGATAAGCAACCGCAGATGCAGCAGAAAATGATGGCGGTGATGGGGCCGCGCATGATGGCGGCCATGCCCAAGGTGCAGGCGCTCGCCGCGGAATTCGGCAAAGAGCAGACGGCCAAGAAAGAGGCCGCCAAGGTTGCGGCCAAGGCGGCTGAAACTGCGTCGGCGGTTCCGGCCTCTTCCGCCAACTAACTTGTCCGAGTCTGGCCCGCGCGGCCGGCGCTCAGGGATTGAGCGTGGTGATCACGTTCGCGTGCAACTCCGGCGTGGCGGCGGCGATGGTGTGGGCGGCCGGGTAGGCGGGGCCGCCGTGCCAATCCGTAATGACCCCGCCGGCGCCGCGCACCACCGGGATCAGCGCGGCGATGTCCCACGGATTCATGATCGGATCGAGGCACACGTCGGCATGGCCGCTGGCGAGCAGGAGGTAGCCGTAGCAGTCGCCCCAGGTGCGCGCCAACCGTGCGGAGGCGAGCAGGCGGTCGCAGGCGGCACCGTTTTGATAACGCGCGAGATTGAGGTGGTCGCTGGTCAACACCGTGGCCTGGGAGAGCTCGGTGGTGGCGCGGCAACGCACCGGGCGGCCATTGAGCGTCGTTACGCTGTTATCACCGAGCAGGAGCTGGCCTAGAACGGGCTGGTGGATGCAGCCGAGCACGGGTTGTCCGCGATGGAGCAGGGCGATGAGCGTGCCCCAGAGCGGGATGGCGGTGATAAACGACTTGGTGCCATCGATGGGATCGAGCACCCAGACGAACTCTGCATCCTCGCGAACATTGCCCATTTCCTCTCCGATGATGCCGTGGTCCGGGAAGCGCGCTTCGATCATCCGGCGCATCAGGGCCTCGGCCCCGCGATCGGCGGCGGTGACCGGGGATGCGTCGCCCTTGGACTCCACTTCCAGATCGGTGCGACCGTAGTAGGGCAGGATAAAACGGCCGCTCTCGGCGGCGAGCTCAGCGATAAAGGCGCGATAAGGGGCGAGGTCCATGGCAGGAAGTTGGAAAAAGTGTTTTGGCCGCTAAAACCGCGAAATGACACGAAAAACGGACCACTCTGAAAAGGAGGGGGGCAATAGGCTTGGGTTTTCGCGGGATTCGTGTGTTTCGTGGGCCGCATGCTCTGGCGTGATCAGCTTATCCATTTCATCGACTTCGAGGGATCCACCGTGTCAGGGATTCTTGAATACGGGGTGGTGTCGCTGCGTGGCGGCGAGATCGTGACGGCGGCCGGGCGCAGTTGCCGGCCGGTCGGCCGGGTGCGGGCGGAGGAGACGGCGGTGCACGGGCTGGCGCCGGAGGCGCTGGCGTCATGCCCGCCCTTTTCGGCCGAGTTCGAGACCTTCGCGCGGCTGCGCGAGAGCGGTCCGCTGGCGGCGCATTTCGCCAATGCCGAGAACACCTTGCTCAAGGCGACGTGGCCCTATCCCCGGGCGGTGCCTGATTTTGCCCGGGAGGCGGGTGGCGGGCAGGTGCTCGACTGGGGGCCCTGGATCGACACCGGACGGATTTACCCGCAGGTGCGCGCGGATGCCGGCGGGTTGGCGGGCGGGGTTTTCGGGCTGGCGGAGTTGGTGGCGGCGGAGGGTCTGCAGGCGCGGCTCGACGGCCTGGCGGCGGAGTATTGTCCGGTGGAGCGCCGGCATTTTCACGCGGCACTTTACGATGCCTTGGCGGGCGCGCTGCTTTTGCTGCAGGTGGTCGGGGTGCCGGGCTGGGGGGATAAATCACTTCGCTGGCTGATCGAGCATAGCACGCTCGATGCAGGAAAACGCGAACGCCTGCGCCAAGGTGAGCTGTTTTGAGTGTATTTGAACGGTCATAAAAAGTAACCTATTAGGTTACTTTGTCCCGTCGGCCGCGAGGTCCGGAAGCGCTGAAAGCTGGGAAAGGGTGACGGAATAGAGCGAGTCCCAGCGGCGATGCGCGTGGGGGAACTCGTGGCGGGCGGTGGCGGGGTTGGGCGTGACGATGACCCGCAGGCCGGCGCGGGCGGCGGCAACGTGGCCGGGCACGGAGTCCTCGAAGGCCATGGACTCGTGAGCGGCGAGGCCGAGTCTTTCGAGCGCGGCGAGGTAG
Organism: Verrucomicrobia bacterium IMCC26134; assembly: GCA_000972765.1. Taxonomy (GTDB): domain Bacteria; phylum Verrucomicrobiota; class Verrucomicrobiia; order Opitutales; family Opitutaceae; genus IMCC26134_A. The sequence continues at coordinate 3,873,908 of CP011265.1, forward strand.
AGATCCGGCTCGGGTTTTCCAAGCGGGACGTCTTCGCGGCAGAGCACGGCGTCGAAGAGTGGCAGCAGGCCGCGGAGGGCGAGCTGGCCCTCGACGTGGTGGTGGCTGGAATTGGAAGCGACGGCGAGACGCAGTCCGGCGGCGCGGGCCTCGGCGAGCAAGGCGGCGACGCCGGGACGGACGGGGGCGGCGGCCATCAAGGCGCGGGCCAGAGTGCGGTGACGGCGCTCGAGGGCGGCTTTGTCGCAGGTGGTCGGATAGGCTTCCCAGATGTCGGTTGCGACATCGACGTGACCGACCAGGGCGTGCAGCACCTCGGGGCGCGCCGCGAGGCCATCTTCGCGGTGGATGGTTTGCCAGGAGTCGATGATCGCGGATTCGGTGTCCACGATGAGACCGTCGAAATCAAAGATAAGTCCGCGCAAAGGCATGTCGGCACGGTGGAGGGGAAGGGCGGCGGCGCAAGCCATGGAGGTTCATTCGTGTTTTCGGAACAGTGCACAAAAAAGGCCCGCCGGGTGAGGGCGGGCCGTGGGTGACAAACCAGAACCGTAAAACTCAGGCGGCGCGTTTGGCCACTTGCTGACGACGGCGGCGGTAGAGGACGAAGCCGATCATGCCGAGACCGGCCAGCGCGGCGTAGGTGGCGGGCTCGGGGATGGCGGTGACGACCAGATCGCCGCTGGACTGGGTGAAGACATAGTGGAGGTTGTTGACCAAGTCATCACCGGACCAGATGCCCAGCGTGTTGGTCAGCGGTTCGGCGATTGAATAGGTGCCGCCGAAGGTGACGGCGCCGAAATCGCCCGCCTGGGTGCCGTAGATGCCGAAGATATCGTAGGTCGTGCCGGCGACAGGCGTGTTGTCGAAGCTCATGGTGAGCGTGCCGCCGTAGGTCAGCAGACCGGTGACATCAATGGCGTCGTAGCCGTTGGCGTTGTCGACGCCACGGTCGGTGCCGGCGCCTTTGACCTCAATCGTGGTGGTGCCGGCGAGGGTGAGGTTGCCGGTGAAGGTCAGCAGGCCGGGGCTGTTGCCGGGGGCGAGCGTGGCGCCTGCCTGAATGGTGGTGGGACCGGCGATGGTGCCGTTGCCCTTCAGGGTGGCGGAGCTGCCGACGATCTTCGCGCCGTCACCGCCGAGGGTGCCGTTGACCGAGAAGATGCCGGAGCTGATCGTGGTGTTGCCAACTACATTGACGACCACGCCGGGGGCGATCGCGGTGGTGTCGGTGATGGTCAGTGAGCTGCCCAAGGTCAGGGTATTGCCCACGCTGCCAAAGGTGCCTCCGGCTATGCTGGTGGGGCTGCTGATGGTGGCGTTGCCGGACAGGCTGCCGGTGCTTGATACGACCACGCTGCCTGCCCCGCCGATGGTGCCGTTGACGCCCAGCACGCCGTTGACGGTGAGGGTCCCTGAAGAGACCGAGCTGGTGCCGGCGACGTTGACGGTGGAATTGGCCGTCACGCTGCTGGATCCCGCGCTGGTGAAGTTGCCGCTGATGGAGAGGGTGTCGCCCGCACTGCCGATCGTGGCGCTGGTGAGACCGACGCTGCCGCTGATGGTGCCGGAGCCACCTAATGTAGCGCCGGAGGAGACGGTGACGTTGCCCGAGCCGGTGCCGGAACCGGAGGAGTTGGTGATGAGCAGGGTGCCGGCACTGACGGTGGTGCCGCCGGAGTAGGCGTTGGCGTTGGAGAGGGTCGCGCTTCCCGCGCCGGTCTTGGTGAGGGCGGCGGAGCCGCCGAGCGCGGCGCTGATCGTGCCGCTGTTGGTGAGAGAGTAGGAGGTGCCGGTGAGGGTGCCGTTTCCGCCCAGCGAGCCGCCGGACTGGGTGTAGCCCGCTACGGATTCATTGCCGCCGAGGTTGAGGCTGCCGCTGCTGACCGTGACTGCCGCGCTGGAGGAGAGGCGGTTGCCGGAACCGAGATTCACCGTGCCGCCGCTGACAGTGAGATTGCCGCCGAGGGTGCCGTTGACCGCGAAGGAACCGGCGCTGACGGTGGTGCCGCCGGCGACGTTGACGGTGGAGTTGGCGGAGAGCGTGCTGGCGCCGGTCGAGGCGAGGGTGCTGCCGAGGGAGAGGGTGTTGGAAGCGCTGCCGAGGGTGCCGCCGTTGAGGGTGGTGGCGCTGTTGACGGTGCCGGAGCCGTTGAGGGTGTTGCTGCCGACGGTGAGATTACCGCCGCCGAGGGTGCCGTTGACGGTTAAGATGCCGGCGCTGACGGTGGTGCCGCCGGCGACGTTGACGGTGGAGCTGGCGGAGAGCGTGCTGTTACCCGAAGAGGTGAGGGTGCTGCCAAGGGAGAGGGTGTTGAAAGCGCTGCCTATAGTGCCGTCGTTGAGGGTGGTGGCTCCGGAAACGGTGCCGGAGCCACCTAATGTAGCGCCGGAGGAGACGGTGACGTTGCCGGAACCGGTGCCGGAACCGGAGGAGTTGGTGATGAGCAAGGTGCCGGCACTGACGGTGGTGCCGCCGGAGTAGGTGTTAGTATCGCCTAAGGTTTGGGTGCCGTTGCCCTGTTTTACTATGGAGATCGCTCCGGAGATCACGCCTGAGTTGGCGTCGGTGCCGTTGCCATAAGCATAAGAATTAGCCCCGCTGACGTTCAAGGTGAGCGTGGCAGCGGCGGTGGACGTGACCGTGTTGTCACCCGTCGTGGTGTTGTTACCGCTGATGGAAATGAGGCCCGCGACTTCTTGGTTGTTTCCGTTTAGGTCGAGGGTGCCGAGGTTGTTGCTGGCGTCTTGACCGAGGGAAACGACGGTTCCGACGGGCAGCCGGTTGGCGCCGGTGGTGAGCTTGATTATGCCGTTGTTGATGGCCGTGGCACCGGTGTAGGTGCTGACGCCTCCGAGTGCGAGGGTGCCGCCGCCTTGCTTGGCCCAAGAGCCGGTCTTGCCTGAGATATCGGCGATGGTTCCGTTGTAGGTTAGAGTGCCCGTCCCGGGGGTGCTGATCGAGGTGTCGACTGTGTCGCCTATCGTGATCGCGTGCGTGCTGGCCACCGTGAAGTTACCGGTGTTTACCGATGCGAAACGCCCGCCATCAATCACGACCGCGTTGTTGGCATTACCGAGACTGCCGTCAGTGGTGAAACGGACTTCGCCACCGGTAATTTTAATGGGACCGGTGAAGGTGTTCGCAATGCCGGTGATATCAAAACGTCCACCTGCGCCTGAGTTTGCAGCGAAGGTCAGTCCATTGGTGGCCGTGTTGCTGATCACGCCTCCGAACGTTACGGTGCCGCCATAGCCCAGAGTGAGCGTGCGAGTTGCGTTCCCGAGAGTCATGTTATTGCTAAAGGTCAAAGATCCCGTGCCAGCAGACTGATTGACAGAATCGCCAAACTGCACGTTGCCTCCGATCGTAATTCCACCTGCAAATTTCCCAGAAAAATCGCGATTATTAGATGCGCTTGAGGTGAGAATACCACCATTTAAATTTAGAGCGCCGCCTGAGCCCATGGCATTCACACCGCCAGCGGCCAATGTTCCTGCATTTAAAGTAAACCCACCTGTATATGCGCTACCGGTAATGATCATCGTTCCATTGCCGGATTTGATAAATCCTGTTCCCGCTGCGGTCGAAATGTTCTGACCGGCAAAATTCATGGTAGCGCCGTTGCCAACATTAATTGTGCGAACTGCACCTCCTGTCGCAAAGGTGCTGCCGCTGCTGGCGAAGTTCACGGTTACGTTACTGCTTAGCGTTATATTCCCTACGTTTGTGGAAGCTCCCATGCCTGCAAAATTATAGGTCCCCGAGGTGAAGCTGACGCTGTTGTTGCCGGTATAGGCGCTCGTGTAGGGTGCGGCATCTGACGAATTGTTCCACCGCGCTGCGTTCCAAGCCGAGGCGTTGCTGCTGGAGGTAAAAGAGTCGGCTGAGGCCTGACTAAGTCCCACCAGTGCTATAGCGACAGTGGCTACGAGACGAGCCGGGACGCGGCGGGAGGCGGACGGGGCGGAGGTGCGAGGGGATTTCATGTGAGTGGATGAAGACTGGGAGGACGGATTAGTGCAGCTTACGGGCCAGAGATTCGCGTGGGTGCTTGATAATTAGCAAACCGCGGGCGTGAAGATTCGGTGACAATTCAGGGCGGTTCTACTCACTGCCGGAGGGGGGCGGACGGACCTTGGGGCTCGCTTTAACGAGGTGAACTTCCCGGGGCAGAGGGAGAATCAGATTTGGGGTATAATGTCTGACTGGGTGGAGTTTGAACGAAACCGGAGGCGATAGCGGGCACGAATCGGGCACCTTTGTGCGGCATGGTAAAAAATCAGGTAATTACGGTGTTTTTGATCTTATTTCCCCAAGTAGTTGTAGGCTAATGATTCGCAAGGAGATCGAATGATTGGCTGAATTTGATCACGTCGAGGTCCGTTTGATGACTCATTAGCCGACTCCCTCTCGCGCACGGACAGTAAAGCCGCAAAGGAAGGTGGATTTGGTCTGCGAGGCCCCGGTATATCTGAGCGGTCACGCCCCACCTGCCGGATTACGGAGATTTTATCCGCAATGCATTCAGGCGTTTTCTTAGGTCGGCCTAGGTGGTGGCCTTCCCTTATAAATGGTAATACCTTGGGGGTTTTTGCAATCGTGGCTTGGTTTGGCGTCTCTTTTGACCTACCTGCTTTTTAAAGTGCGCATCTTTCCGCTGTTTCGATTCCTACTGGGTTTGCTGGCCGTGGCGTTTGCCGCGGGCCTGGTGTCCCCGCTTTTGGCGGATGAACGCCTCCGCATCGTGGCGGCCAATCTCACCAGCGGCAATGGCCAGAACTACGATCCGGGCGAGGGCGCTCGTATCCTTCAGGGGCTCAAGCCCGACGTCGCGCTGGTGCAGGAGTTCAACTACCTCAACAACACGGACGCGAACTTCCGCGCCTGGGTGGACACGAATTTCGGCACCTCGTTTTCGTATGTGCGCGAGCCAAGTCCGGGCCAGATCCCCAACGGGGTGGTGAGCCGCTATCCCATCCTCGCCTCCGGGGCCTGGACTGACTCGTCCGTGAGCAATCGCAAGTTCATGTGGGCGCGCATCGACATCCCGGGGGACAAGGACCTGTGGGTGATCAGCGTGCATCTGCTCACCACCAGCGCGTCCAGCCGCAACTCCGAGGCCTCGCAGATTCTGAGCTATATCGCGGCCCAGGGCATACCGGCAGCCGACTACGTGGCGCTCGGCGGCGATTTCAACACCGGCAGCCGCACCGAGGCGTGCCTCAATACCCTCTCCTCCTATTTCACCACCAGCGGGCCCTGGCCGGTGGATCAGGCGGGCAATGGCAACACCAACAGCGGCCGCAGCTCTCCCTACGACTGGGTGCTGGCCGACACCGATCTCCAAGCGGTGAAAACCAGCGTCATCCTCGGCGCGGTCAATTTTCTCAACGGCCTCGTCTTCGATAGCCGGGTGTATTCGCCGCTCCCCTCGCCGGTGCTGGCGGGCGACAGTGGGGCGGCCAACATGCAGCACATGGCGGTGGTGCGGGATTTTTTGATTCCGTCCAACTCCGCGCCGGCGATTCCCGTGATCTACAGCGCCGCCACCGCCAGCGGGGTCTCGGGCCAGAGCTTCACCTACCAAATAGCCGCGACCAACACGCCGACCTCCTTTAACGCGAGCGGCCTGCCGGGCGGCTTGAGCGTGAACACCGCCAGCGGCCTCATCTCTGGCACGCCGGCGGCGGCGGGCAACTCGACGGTCACCCTCACGGCGACCAACGTCACTGGCAGCGGCAACGCCACCCTCGCCCTCACCGTCACCGCGCCGAGCGGAGGCGGCGGGAGTGGAGGGAATGGAACAATTTTCATCGAGAACATGGGCACGCCTACGGCGACCACTGCTGTTTTAACCTACGCAACTGGGACGGCACCGGCGACTTTTCAGAACAAGGGCACGCTTACCTATGGGCAGGGGGAGCAGACATCGGAATGCGATGTTCGGAGCACTAGTGTATCCAGCGGATATACTGGGGTTTCTGGGACTGGTAATGTTTGGTTTGCTACTGCTAATTCTCGAGGCTTTTCGATCGAGAGTATTAACGCGGCCGCATATACCGATTTGAAGCTTAACTTCGGTTACAGGAAGGAATCTGCCACCCTTCACGCAACACTTGCGGTTGATTATTGGAACGGTGTGGCGTGGGTGTCCGTAGCGAATACAGCAACTGCGCTTTTTAATGAAGCTGCTTCCGCTGCCACGGGTTGGTATCTTTCGAAGACTCTAACTCTGCCCGCCGGGGCTCAAATCAGTGGTTTGAAAATTCGTTTCGTTAAAACCGGCACCGATGTTATCCGCATCGACGACGTAAAGCTCATAGGCACTTCCGCCGTCGTCGCCACGCCTACGCTCTCCGCTACCGGCACCCTTGTGGCGGTTGATACGGTTTACGGCACCGCGTCGCCGACGCCGGCCTCCCTGAGCGTCTCGGGCTCTGATCTCGCTGCCGGCATCCTCGTCACCGCGCCGGCGGGGTTTGAGGTTTCCCAGACGGCGGGCGGGGCCTCGGGCTATGCCGGCACCCAGACCCTCGCCGCGGCGTCCGGCGCGGTGGCGGCGACGACGCTGTATCTACGGCTCGCGGCCGACACCAGCGTGGGTTCCTACGTTGGCAACGTCGTCTGCACCAGCACGGGGGCGGCGGCCAGCGTGAGTGTGCCGGTGGTGCCTAGCGCGGTCGCCTTGCGGTCGCTGCTGATCACGGCGCAGGACCGCACCAAGGCTTTTGGCACCGTGTTCAGCGCGGGCAACACCGCCTTCACTTCGTCAGGTCTCGTGTCGGGCCAGACGGTCGGCTCCGTCACGCTCACTGCCGTCGGCGGCGCCGCGCTCTACGATCCGGCAGGCGCCTACGCCATCGTTCCAGCCAACGCGGCGGGCGGCACGTTTTTAGCGGCTAACTACAGCATCTCTTACGCTCCGGGCACGCTCAGCGTCACGGCCCCGGGCTTTGCGGAGTGGGCGGCCGGGCTCGCCGACACCACCGCGACGGCCGACCCCGACGGCGACGGCGTCGTCAACCTGTTGGAATACTATTACGGGCTCGATCCGGCGGCAGCGGGCGCGTTCTCGCCCGTGTTGCAATCGATGTCTGCCGGCGCAGAGCTGACCTTCGATTATCGCCGCAGCAAGGCGGCGGTCGGGGTGTCGGGCACGGTGGAGGCGACGACAGGGCTTTCGGGCAACGCCACCTGGTCGGCGGCGGACGTCACCTCGGACACGGTGATCACGGATTTCGGGTCTTATGAGACCCGTCGGGCGACGGTCACGGTGAACCTCGGCGAGACGCGGAAGTTTGTGCGCCTGCGGGTGAGCCAGCCCTGAGGGCGCGGTCATTGAGCGGTCCCTAGTCTGAAACGGCGTTGAACTCAGAGCCAGCGACGCTGGCGCAGGTAGGCGAGCAGAGCGGCGGTCACGCCGACGGTCACCAAAGCGGCGAGGGGGTAGGTCCAGAGCGGGTCCAGTTCGGGCATGAAGGCGAAATTCATGCCGAACCAGCCGCCGACCAGGATGGCGGGGGTGGTGACGGCAGTGAGGCCGGTGAGGACCTTGATGCCCTCGTTCGCTTCGTGGGAGGATTTGTTGAGATAGACGCGGAAGCTGAGGATCAACTGGTCGCCCCAACTCGCGGCCTGGGTCTCGATGCGTGCGTAGTCCTCGGCGAGGTCGCGCAGGTAGGGCAGCATCGGCGGGCGGATGAAACCGGGTTTGCCGGCGGCGAGCTCGATGGCGACGGCACGCTGCGGGCGCACGATCTGGCGGAGGGAGGCGAGGTCCTTGCGCAAGGCTACAACGCGGGGAAACAGCTCGGCTGGAGTGGCGGAGCCGAGCACGCCTTCCTCGATTTGCTCGAGATCCTTGCGGAGCTCGGCCAGCGCGGGCTGGTAGGCTTCGACGATGGCATCGAGCACGGTGTGGGCGATACGATCAGGGCCCCGCACGGGTGCGACACCGGCGCCTGAGCGCGCGGCGCGTTCGAGCAGGATTTGCAAGGGGCGAAGCGGCAGGCGGTGGAAGCTCAGGAGGTAATTTTTGCCGATGATAAGATCGAGGTCGGTGGTGGTGAACTTGTCGCCCTTCGAGTAGTCCACGGCGTGCATGACGAGGTGCAGGTAGTCGTCAAAAGTCTCGAGCTTGGGGAAGGGGGAATCGGTGGTGCAGTCTTCGATGACGAGCGGATGCAGGCCGAAGAGCCGTTCGAGGATGAGGGTGGTTTCCTCTGCGGTGGGGGCGGAGACATCGACCCAAAGCATGACATTCGGCTCGGTGCGCAGGGTGGCGAGGGACTCCGGCGGCGGGTTGAGCGCGACGAAGCGGTGGTCGCGATAGACGAGGGTGGTGATCATCGGCGGCGCGTCGTTATTCAGATCAGGCCCCGTTTTTTACACCAACGGTAGACGAGCAAGGTGAGGATGAGGGTGGCGACCAGGATGATGGCGTAGGCGTGGTGCCAGCCGAGCTCCGGCATGTGTTTAAAGTTCATGCCATACCAGGTGCTGATGAGGGTGGCGGGCAGGCTGATGGCGGTGAGCGCGGTGAGGACCTTGATGCCCTCGTTGGCCTCGAAATCGGAACGGCTGAGGTAGAGGTCGAAGGAAATGAGAAGCTGGTCGGCGTGGGTGGTGGCGGTCTCCTCGATGCGCACGAGATTATCCCTCAAATCGCGGAAGTAGGGCAGCATGATGGGCCGGATGATCTTGGACTCGCCATGGGCGAGGCGGACGGCGACTTCGCGCTGGGGGCGGACGGCGGCGCGGAGGGTGTTCAGCTCGGCGCGGACCGCCAGGAGGCGCGGAGTCAGGTCCTTGGTTTCGCCGGCGAGCACGTCCTCCTCGATGGTCTCGAGCTCGGCGCGGAACTCGGCGGTGACGGGCTGGTAGAGATCGACGAGAGCGTCGAGGATTTGGTGGGCGAGGCGGTCGGGCCCGCGTGCGACGAGGCCGGTGGCCTTGGCGCAGCGATCGAGGACGGAAGAGACGGATTTAAGCGGGGCGCTGTGGTAGGTTACGAGAAAATCACGGCCAAGGAAGAGATTGAGCTCGGTGGTGGTGAACTTATCGGCGCGGTTAAAATCCACCGCGTGCATGACGATGAAGAGGTAGTCCTCGTAGTCCTCGATTTTCGGCAAAGAGCTGGGGGCGACACAGTCTTCGATGGCCAAAGGGTGGAACTGGAAGACGCCCTCGAGGACGGCCTTGGTTTCCTCCGGGGTGGGGTTGGAGAGGTTGACCCAGAGGACGAGACCCTTGTCGGCGCGCACGAGGCGCAAGGCCTCGATTTCGAGGTCCTGGCCGACGATTTTGCCGTCACTGAGGATAAAAGATTGGATCATGCGCGCGTCGGGCTAGGCGGCAGGTTAGCGATGTTCGGGTGGCGGGCGGAAGCCGAAAGGTGCCGGTCGCGAAGGAAGTGCGCAAAAAAACGCCTTCTGAAACGGAGGCGGCAAGAGCAGGCGCGATGACCAGTCCAAGGGATGTCAGCGAGCCGAATGAATAACGGTGGTTCAGGTCGAGGCGGGGGCCAGGAGCCTGGCTTCGGCGGCGAGCAGGACGGCGCAGAACGCCTCGGGGCTGCTGGCGGAGAGGAGGGCCTCGCGGTTGGCGGCGTCCTTGAAGATTTTGCAGAGAATGGAGACGACCTGAAGGTAGCCCATGGGATTATTCTTCGGCGTGCCGAGAACGAAGAGGAGCCGGACATTCTGATTGCCGTTCTCGAAAGGGACGCCGCAAGGACTGCGCCCGATGGCGAGCACGAGGTCGGCGACGTGCTCGGTGCGGGCATGGGGAAGGGCGATCTCGTTGCCGAGGCAAGTGGTGTCGAGCCGGTCGCGGGCGAGGAGCTCGTTGTAGAATCCCTGGTAGTTGGTCACGTGCGGATGACCGTCGAGCAGGCGCGCGACCTCGTTCAGCGCTGCGGTGCGCTTGCTGGACTGGACCGCAAGTAGAATGCGGGAGGAATCGAGGATTTTGCTTAGGAGGCTGGCCATACGAGCGAGGGACGAGTTCGTCGTGGGGGTTCTCGGTGAAGGAGGGAGCGTTAAGGTTTGCCAGCGCGCAGTCATGGCAAGCGCGGAGTGTCGCCTTTTGCCTGAAAATCTCCGCCGGGCGGCTGAATCAACGCGTGATCTGGGTGACAAAGTCCATCAGGGGGCGAACTCCCGCGGTGGGGGCGACCTCTTTGCCATAGAGAAGCTCGGGTGTGCTGTAGGTCGTTTTATAATACGCCTGATTGACGGAGTCGTGCCGGTCTATCCAGCCGGCGGTGACGGCGACACCGGCGTAGTAGCCCTGGCCGCGGCCGTAGACGAGCACGGGGTAGCCGAGCATCTCGGTGGTGAGCTTCTCCGGCTCGTAGGTATGGGGGCCGGCCACGGCGCGCGCGTCGATGTCGATGTTGAAGCGTTTATCGAAGATGATGCGCGGCGCGGTCTCCTCGTTGAACACGTAGATGGCTTCGGCGCGCTGGCCGCCGAGCTGGAGGCCGAAGCCGGCACCGCCTACTTTCACGAGCACGGGAATGCTCCAGCTGCCGTCGGCGCGGCGCACCAGCATGGTGCCGTAGCCGAATTGCACGCCGAGGACGAGGCCGCCCTGGATCTGGTTGACGATCACCAGGGCGCGGGCGTTTTTCAGGACGAACGGAGGGAGGGCGACCTGGGGATCGTCCTGGAATTCGCGCAGGATGGCTTCGCAGGTTTCGAAACGGGCGAGGTATTTGTCACTGGAATCAGCGCGCAGGCCGGTTGCAGCCAACAAAGTGGTGACGGCCAGCAGCAGGCGAAAAAAACGAAACAGACCGGGTGAACGATGGTTTAAAGTCATGGGCGGATGAGAGCGGACGTGGGCGGTGGAACAAGAGCGATTACAGTGCGCATGAGATTAGTCGAGGCCGCGAGCCTCCAGATCCTCTTCGTCCCAGCCAAAAAAGTGGCCCAGCTCGTGAAGGTAGGTGACCGCGCATTCGGCGGCGAAGGCTTCGCGGTCCTGCTCCACGTAGTTCCAGATATTGTCGAGGTAGAGGCTGATCTGCGGGGGCATGGGCTGGTCCTCGGAGAGTTCTTCACCGTGGGCCGAGCCGTCGAAAAGCCCGAGGATGTCGTCAGGGAAACCTTCTTCGATGATGTGGGCGGGAGGCCGGGCCTCATAGTGCACTGGAATCTGGTTGGCGAACTCGCGAACCGGGGCGGGCAGTCGGCGCACGGTGGCCTGAATCTCCTGGGTGGCGAGTGCGGTGCGTTGGGCTAGAGTCATAGGTGTAGGAGAGGGGAGTGCGGAAGAAAAAGTGGATGAAGAGAGTAACTTATGGAGTCATCAGGCGTCTGAGGGTATTGTGCAGCCGAAGGCGGCATCCGTCTCAATCTGCAAAATACACCCTGGTCCTAAATTGTTCATAAAATCATTAGTCCTATGAAATCCAAACTAAGTTCAGTGTTATTCAGCACCCTGATGGCAGCGAGTGCTTTGCTGTCCGTTCAAGTTAGCGCCCAACCGAGCGCTGGCGGTCCTCCTCCCGGCGAAGCTGCTGGCGGCGAGCGCAAGAAAGGGGGCGAGAAGCCCAAGATGCCCAGCCCCGCCGACCGTGTCGAAAAGATGAAAGAGTCCCTTGGCCTCTCCGACGAGCAGGCGACCAAGATCAAAGGGATCCTCGAGTCAGAGGCCAAAGAGATACAGGCCCTGCGCAAGGACGAGTCCACGCCCATGGAGCAGAAAAAAGAGAAGATGAAGGCCATCCGTGACAAGAACAAGGCGGAGATCGACGCCATTCTCACTGACGATCAGCGTTCCAAGGCTGACGCCGCCCGCGCCAAGATGTCGGATCGCCGCGAAGGTGGTAAGAAGGGCGAAGGCAAGGGTCCCAAGGGCGATGTGCCTCCTCCCCCCAAGGCTGAATAATCAGACTTAGTCGTATTTCCGGCGCCAACGCGTCGAACTATCCAGCCCCGGTCTCAAGCCGGGGCTTTTTGCGTTTATGAAGAGGAGGCTTCGACTGGTCTCGAATGGCGCGAAGCTCAACCGAAGCGTAATCAACCTAGAACCGGCCGGATCTCGGTTTAAGTGGATCCGTATTTTGACAAAGCCGGGGCCGTCCGGTGGTGTCGGTCACCATGCCTGGTTACTGGACATTGCTTACGTTGGTGTTGCCGGTCTTTGCCGTGATCGCGGCCGGGGCCGGGGTGCGCCGCATCGGCTGGCTGCGGCCGGAGGCGGATGACAGCCTGCTGAAACTGGTGGTGAATCTGCTCTACCCGTGCCTGATTTTTTCCAATGTGCTCGGAAACGCGGCTCTGCGGGCGCCGGTAAATTTGCTGGCCGCGCCGGCCATGGGTTTTGTAACGATGGCCGGCGGCATCGGACTGGCCTACAGCGTGGCCAAATGGGCGGGATTTGCGACCGGCAAGGGGCTGCGGACCTTTGCGTTTTCGGCGGGCATCTTCAACTACGGCTACATGGCGATACCGCTGGTCGAGGCGCTTTTCGGGCGCGAGACGCTCGGCGTGCTGTTTGTTTTTAACGTCGGTTGCGAGGCGGCGATCTGGACGGTGGGTATTCTGGTGCTGGCCGGCGTATCGATGCGGGACGGCTGGCGGAGGCTATTCAACGCACCGGTCTTCGCCCTGGTGCTCGCGGTGGTTTTAAATATGAGCGGCGCGGGTGCCTGGCTGCCGCAGATTGTGAAGACGGCGGTGGCGATGTGCGGGGCGAGCGCGGTGCCGCTGGGACTGCTGCTCATCGGAGCGACGCTGGTCGAGTATTTCGAGGCTCCGGGCCAACTGGTCGACCCGAAGGTGACGCCGCTGGCTTGCGCGTTGCGGCTGGGGGTGCTGCCGGTGTTGATGCTGGCGTTGGCGGCCCTGCTGCCGCTGCCCCGCGAGGTGAAGCAGGTGTTGATCGTGCAGGCCGCGATGCCGGCCGGCATCCTGCCCATCGTCATTGCAAAGCACTACGGCGGGCAGCCGCTGACGGCGGTTCAGGTGGTGCTGGGCACCACGGCGGCGGGGCTGTTGGTGGTTCCCTTGTGGTTGCAGGCGGGCTTGCACTGGGTCGCGCCCTGAACGCCGTTTGAAAACACACCGGACTCGACGCGGGTATAGGGATGGGTTTCGCTTTGGAGACGATGACGATGCATCCGGCAGGACCTGTGATTGGCGCGGGCGTGACGCTGTTTTTCCTTTGGTTCAGTCTGAGGCAGCGGCGGCGGCACCGGTTGCTAAACGACATGCCGACCTCGAAAGCACAAGGTGTTTTCATCGGCCTGGTGGAACTCAAGGGAACGGCCGAGAGCGGGGCGCCTTTGACGAGCTATCTGGCCGGGCAGGCCTGCGTGCATTATACCTGGCAGGTGCAAGAGCATTGGCGGCGCACCCGCATCGAAACCTACACCGACAGCAAGGGAAACCGTCGGACCCGCACCGTCACCGAAACAGGTTGGGATACGGTGGCGAGTGGAGGAGAGCAGCAGGTTTTTTATGTGCGGGACGAGACCGGCGAAGTGCTGGTGCGGCCGGACGGCGCAAAAATCGAGCCACTGCCGGTTTTCGATCAGACGGTCGCGAGGGGCGAGGGCTTGTATTATCAAAAAGGACCTGACGGATCGGTCACTGGGTCCACCGGCATGCGGCGGTTTTTGGAGGAGGCGATTCCGTTGCACGCCATGCTCTACGCAGTCGGGACGGCACGCGAGAGGGTCGATGTGGTCGCACCTGAGATGGTGAAAGGCGAAGGCGGCGAGTTTATCCTTTCCTGTCGCGGTGAAGAGGCGGTGACGCGCGGACTCGCGCTGGGTTCCTGGTTCGCCTGGTTTGGCGGATTACTGGCGATGCCGGCGGGAATTTATCTGGCCTATGGCGATCAGCAAAGACCAGAGAGTCTGCCGGTGCTCTGTGCACTGGCCGCGGCTATGTTTTGCGCGGTTTGGGCGGTGTGCTGGCTGTGGATGGTGCACGACAGTCTGGTCGGCCTTCGCGAGCGGGTGCGACGCGGTTGGTCCTTGATCGAAGTGGAGTTGAAGCGACGGCACGATTTATTACCAGCGATCATCGCCACCTTGGATGGGTTAAGCCGGCATGAAGCGGAGCTGCAACGGGTCGTCGCGGCGTTGCGTGCGCAGACGGAGGCCACAAAACCGGGTCTTCCCGGTCCGGAGTTTACCGGGGTGGCGGTAGAACTGCGCGCGGCGGTTGAACGTTATCCGGACCTCAAAGCGCAGTCTGGATTTATGGCGCTGCATTGTGAGCTGATCACGACGGAGCAACGCATCGCGCTGGCGCGTGGTTACTACAACGATATCGCGACTAACTATGCCACGCGGCTGGAAAGGGTGCCCGATTGCTGGGTGGCGAGATTACGTGCGCTGACACCCGAACCCCTTCTGATAGCGGCGGAGTTTGAGCGGGCGGCGGTGCCGGTTCGGTTAGACTAATCCAACGGCAAGCCGGCGGAGATCCACGGGTGCAGTGGAACGAGATCGGTGTCGGTGAGCGCCATCTCGAGGCATTCGGCTTGAAGCGAGCAGGCGTTGCGCAGGTGGGATTTGGCTGCATGCAGGTTGCTTAACTGAGCCTCGTAACAAGCGAGGTTGAAATGAAGGATCGGCTCCTGCGGATGCTGGATAAGCGCGGTAAGAAGAATTTCGCGCGCGTTGGGTATGCCGGTGTAGCGCCGCACTGCATAGGCCCACTGAATCCAGTGCCCGGCATCCGAGGGTTCGAGGCGAATGAGTTTTTCGCCCAGAGTGGCAGCGCCCGCCCAGTCTTCCTCCTTCGAACAAAGGTGCGCGCGCAGGGAAATGACGGGCAGGGTGTCTTGATCGGCGCAGGCGATGGCCTCGAGCTCGGCTCGGGCCTCGGCTTGCAGGCCGAGTGCGATATAGCCGGCGGCATAGCGCAGAAGTGTGGCCGTGGAAACACTGGCGGACATGTGCCGAAGGGAATGCCGGCTTTCACCCTCGTAGGCAAGCCAGGCCGCAAGTGGGACGCGTTGTCGCGCCGCTTTCGGGCCGGTGGGACGGATCGCCCATCATGGACACGCGGACCGGACTGATCTCGCTCGGGAAACATTGGCCTGCCGGCTGGCTCGTGCTATGCGTATTTGAAACACTATGAACCTGGAAACCCTCACTCAGATGTCACGCGCCGCCTTGACCGAGGCCCAGTCCGTCGCACGCCGCTACGGCCACGTTGAGGTCGAGAGCTGGCATTTGTTAATCGCCCTGCTGACCCAGGAAAACGGAATCGTGCCCGCGCTGATCGACAAGGCTGGGCTCACCGTCCCCGCCATGCAGCTCGCCGCCGAGCGCGAGTTGGAGCGTCTGCCGCGCAGCTCCGGCAGCACGGACAACTCCAAGGTTTTCGTCACTCAAGCGGTGAACGACGCCCTCTCCCGTGCCGAGACCGAGGCGAAAAACCTCAAGGACGAGTTCGTTTCCACCGAGCACTTGCTGCTCGGCCTCGTCGAGGTCGCCAAGCCCGATGCCTTCGCCAAATACCTCAAGTCCTTCGGCCTCGACCGCGCCAAGGTCCTTGCCGCGTTGAAGGCCACGCGGGGCAACCAGCGCGTGACCTCCGATCAGCCTGAATCAACCTACGACGCGCTCTCGAAATACGGCGTCGACCTCTGCGCCCAGGCCAAAAAGGGTAAAATGGACCCCGTCATCGGCCGCGATGACGAGATTCGTCGCGCCATTCGCATCCTCTCCCGAAAAACAAAAAACAACCCGGTGCTCATCGGCGAGCCCGGGGTCGGCAAGACCGCCATCGTCGAGGGTCTCGCCCAGCGCATCATCCGCGGCGATGTGCCCGAAGGGTTGAAGGACAAGATCATTTACTCGCTCGATATGGGCTCGCTCATCGCCGGCGCAAAATATCGCGGCGAATTCGAGGAGCGCCTCAAGGCCGTGCTCGCCGAGGTGAAGGCCGCCGACGGCCGTATCCTGCTCTTTATCGACGAGCTTCACACCATCGTCGGGGCGGGTAAATCCGAGGGTGCGATGGACGCTGGAAACCTCCTGAAGCCCATGCTCGCACGCGGCGAGCTGCACTGCATCGGCGCGACCACACTCGACGAGTATCGCAAGCACATAGAGAAGGACGCCGCCCTGGAGCGCCGCTTCCAGCCCGTGCTGGTCGAACCGCCCTCCACCGAAGACGCCATCTCCATTTTGCGCGGCCTGAAAGAGCGCTTCGAGTTGCATCACGGCGTGCGCATCCAGGACAACGCACTCGTCTCCGCCGTCACGCTCTCCGAGCGTTACATCGCCGACCGTTTCCTCCCTGACAAAGCCATCGACCTTATCGACGAGGCTTGCGCCATGATTCGCACCGAGATGGACAGCGCCCCGCAGGCACTCGATGCGCTCCAGCGCCGCGTGCTCCAGCTTGAGATCGAGGAGGCCGCGCTGAAACTCGAAAAGGATAACGCGTCCAAGCTCCGCCTCGAACCGCTCAGTCGCGAGCTCGCCGACGTGCGCGAACAGGCTGCCGGTCTCCGCGCCAAATGGGATTCTGAAAAAGCATCCGTCGAACGCGTTCGCAAGGTTCGCACCGAACTTGATACGACGCGCATCCAGCTCGAAAAAGCCGAGCGCGACTACGACCTGAATAAACTCGCCGAACTCCGCCACGGCCGCATTCCCCAGCTTGAGGCCGAACTGAAGAAACTCGAGTCTACCTCGGCCAAGACCGAGCTTTTCAAAGAGGAAGTCTCTGCCGACGAGGTTGCCAGCATCGTGGCCAAGTGGAGCGGCATCCCCGTCACCCGACTGATCGAGAGCGAGCGCGAAAAACTTCTGCGCCTCGGCGACGTTTTGCACAACCGCGTCATCGGCCAGGATGAAGGCGTGCAGCTCGTGAGCGAGGCCATCTTGCGCGCCCGTGCCGGCATCAAGGATCCGCGCCGTCCGGTCGGCAGCTTCCTCTTCCTCGGCCCCACCGGCGTCGGCAAGACCGAGCTGGCCAAGACCCTCGCCGAGACCCTCTTCGATAGCGAAGGCGCCTTGGTGCGCCTCGACATGTCGGAATACATGGAGAAACACTCCGTCTCGCGCCTGGTCGGCGCGCCTCCCGGCTATGTCGGCTACGACGAAGGCGGCCAGCTTACCGAGGCGGTGCGGCGCAAGCCCTACGCCGTCGTTCTCTTCGACGAGATCGAGAAAGCGCACCCTGATGTATTTAATATTTTGCTACAGGTCCTGGATGACGGCCGCATCACCGATTCGCAGGGCCGCACGGTGGACTTCAAAAACACCGTGATCATACTCACCTCGAACATCGGCTCGCGTTATCTGCTCGAAGGGGTGACCGGCGACACCATCCCGGAAAGCGTGCGTGAAAGTGTCATGATGGAGCTCCGCAAGGCCTTCCGCCCCGAGTTCCTGAACCGCATCGACGAGACCGTGCTCTTCAAGCCGCTCACCCTTGACGAGATCACCCGTATCGTCGCGCTCCTCGTGGCCGATCTTAACAAACGCCTCACCGAGCGCCGTGTGACGGTCGTCTTCGATAAAGAGGCCAGTGAATGGGCGGCAGAGAAGGGCTACGACCCAGTATTCGGCGCCCGCCCGCTAAAACGTTTCCTGCAACGCCACGTTGAAACGAAACTCGCCCGCGCCCTCGTCAGCGGCGAAGTCTCCGACGGCACGACGGTGAAGTTTACGGTGAAAGACGAAGAGCTTGTGATGAACGAATGAGAGCTCCTTGAAAAGGGGACATCTATTGAGGAATCCGGCGTTGAGCTGTAAGCACGGCGGCGGCGGACATACCCTCCTTGCCCCTCAAATGGCCGTGACCAACGAACGTAAAAAGGTTCGGCCGTCGCTTAGGCCGTGAAAGGGGTTTGAGGCTGAAAGTTTACCCGCGAGTTAGACCGGGCTGCTCGTGAAGGGTGCCTGCGACCGGCTGCTGCCGAGTGCAACGCCCATGAAACGAGGGAGACTGGCCCTTGGCGGGTAATGCAGCTGTCTTACAGGTCGAACCAGTAGGTGCGGGCCGCTTCTGCGCCGGGGATCGCGGTGGCAGTGCTGCGCACGGGATTGCAGGCGGCGGTATGGCCGAGGAGAGCTTCGGCGGGTGCGACGATGAGGAAATCGTTCGTCGGCACGATGGTGGCGCGTGGAACGTAGGGCCAGGGGCGCGGCGCGTCGGGACGCGGTTGGCGGAGGCGTCCGAGCGCAAGGGCGAGCGGCGGGAGAAGTGTCTCGGTATGCATGGGCGGTGGTGGTGGGTTTGGTTAAACCACCCCGACCGGCGTCTCCCGGAGGCTTGCTTTCTGTTTTAAAACAAAAAGCCCCCTCCGGTTGGCACCGGAGGGGGCGGGAAAGTGGGGCTTTCTCAGACCTCTCGCGGCGCATCCATAAAGGATACGGAAATAGCTACGACCACTGATACTACGTGGACGGAGGCTTTGGCGGAGAGGGTTGCGGAAAAAATCACGGGAGAGAAGTCGTATGAGTAGTAGCAATACGCGAGAAGCGTCAAGTCCTGAGATTAAAATGACTCTTGCGCAATTTCGTGCAGTGGACGTAAGCGGACGCCGTGGGGGCACTTGCCCTCCCTTTGCACGAAACTATCGCCGCAGCGGGGGCAATATGCGCACGCACTAGGCGGAGCGTCCGCCGGTGGCGCGAGCAGCTCAGCGGGGCGCAACCCCGTTCTGCCGTCTGTAGTCGCGGCACAAAGGGCTCGTTCCACTGCTGGCCTGGCCAGCTCCGCCGCTTCATCCACCAGGTTTGCGATGCTGGCGGGCAACCCGACCGGGCGGATGGGGTGGCAGATATCGAGGAGCGTGGCTGCTGCGGCCACCCGTGCGGTCTCCGGAGTCCCCGCCGCCAGCGCGCATGCGAGCGGGGCCATGCCCTGGGCCAGCGGACGCAGCAATACCATCCTGAATCTAAGCGCCTGCGCGGGCAGAAGCAGTGCGCTGAAGATCAAGTTTGCCCGTTCGTCAGTCGATTTAGGATACAAACGACGATGTATCCTCCAGGCCGCGACTACCGCGATAAAATGGGCGGATAGCAGGCCGGCGCATAAGGCCCACCATGGTATCTGAGCCGGATCCAGTCGTCTCCAGGATCCCAGGGCGCTGAAAGGTTGGCCCGGATCAAACGCGTCATTCAACAGTCCGATGGACAAAAGCAACCAGCCGGCGAATTGGAGCGTGTTCAGCCACGCCAATCCGCGAGTGCGTGCCAGTCCGACCGCGAGGCGACGTCTGGCGCGCAGCACCGAAAAAAATCTATTCTGCCAGGCGATGATCACCGCTGCGCGCTGCGGCTCCGCAACGGACGCCAGTCGTGCCGTCAAATTCCGTAGCCCCGCCGCATTCAGCGCAGCAGTCACAGGGCTGAAGCGTCGTCCGCCAAGTGTCATCCATGCGCCCTTCGTGCTGACTGCGCCCGATTTTTCCCACCGGGCTGCGTTTGTGTGATCAGGCAGGGCGGGAGGTCGTGAGGTCGAAGCGGCCGGCCAGTTTGTCAGACCCGCGGTCGCGATTCCGACCGGAAGATCTTCGAGCGCGAGCGCCCAGGCCCAGGGAAGGGGTGGGGTGAAAAACCAGCCAGCTTGGGTCAGAGTCGCCGTCTGTGCCGGATGAGCGAGGCGCCGGACGGTCGATGCCGTTTTATCGCGCCTTGTATCTCGGGATCGCGGCGCGCGGCGAATCCGCCAGGCCGACAAAAACAAACGCTCACGCCGGCCGCCGCTGACGCCATCGGCCAGATAGAGGGCCCAGAAAAGCGCGACTACAGACCACCAATCAGACATATCGCGGGAAGTTTTTGGGGGGCGCCTGGAATTGCTCAAACATCCGGATTTTTACCGGTGATCTTGTTCCATAATTTCTTGATCGTTCCAGCCGCGGCCGCTCCGCCCACGACGAGGATTTTCCAGAATTTCTGCAGGAAGCCTAATTTGAACGCCGCCGCTCCCGCTCCTCCCAGCACCAGCGCGGCCAGACCGTATTCGGCGATTTTATCCCCTTTTTTGAACTCCGCGTAGCGCTGGCCGTCCACATAGCTGAAGTCTTTGGCCAGCAGAGACGCCACGGTTGCGCTGTCCTTGGGGTAGAACTCGGGCTCGGTGATCAGCGTTACGTTCATCACGCCACCGCGCCCGAGCAGACGTATGCTTTCGTTCAAAAAGACCGATTTGTAACCATCGGAAGAGCTCGTGAGGCGCACGGCCCAGGTGAGGTTGTTGGTTTGCGTGTCGTAGCGGGGAGGGTTGGCCCAGCCTTCAAACTTCATTTCGTCCCAGCCTTGTTTGGCGCGCTCTTTGTTCCCCTCCTTCTGGCCTTCAATCATGGTCGCCATCAGCTTGTCGGCGTCGAGTTTGTCCTTCTCGTCATCCTTGATGTAGCCGGTTTCATCGTAGTCGAAAACCAGCACCCAGTCCGAGGGGCCTATGACCACGCCCTTCTCATTGCCGCTGTAGATATTCCGGGTGAGCTGGTAGTAATCCTTGATCGAACCGGCATCCACCGCGTGAAAACCGGCCGGCAGCTTGATTTCGGCGACGCTACCGAGCGCGTAGGTGGCCGGGCCGGCGATCAATTTAACGCCCTTGCGGCTGAGCGCTTCGGAGAAGTCTCGGGGTGGGGTTTCAGGCTTTGCGGTCTCCTCGGCATGGACAAACGCAAGGGTGAGACTGGCTAACGCGGCCAATTTTATCCAGCGAACGTAGTGTATGAAAGGCAGTGGGATCATGCTGAGTTGTAGTTTGGCGGTGCGACAGGTGAGGACCAGACCTAAGGTGTATCAGGATAAAATAATAACCTCCGCTCCGGCTTAGCCCTCCGCGCGCAACACTTCCAATGGCGGCCGGCCCAGCACGCCGCGATTTGCCGCCAGCCCGGTTGTCAGCGTCAGAGCCACCACTGCCGCCACCGTGACCGCAACTGATTCGAACGGCAACACGGGTGCCACGCCAAACACCTGCCAGGCCACGGCCGTTCCTCCACCCAGGGCCAGAGTCGCCCCCGCTGCGCCGGCCAGCAGTCCCAGCGCCGCCAGCTCGGTGATCAAGGCCGTGCTAACCTGCCATGCGCTCGCGCCGAGAGTGCGCAACAAGACCGCCTCTTTCAGCCTCTGGTCCCTGCCCGCCGCCAGAGCTCCGGCCAGCACGACCACTCCGGTGGCAAGCGTGAACAGGGCGATAAAGCGCACCGCCATCTCCGCTTTTGCAAACACCGTGTCCAGCGATTCGATCACCAGACCGAGGTCCAGCACCGAGATGTTGCTGAACATCGCAACCACTTCGCGTTGCACCTTTGCGTTGAGTTCCGCTTCCTTGGCGCGTGCCGCCAGCACGTAAAATTTTGGCGCCGCTTCCAGGACACCGGTCGGGAAAAGCACAAAGAAATTCGGAGACATCCGCTGCCATTCCACCTTTCGAAGGCTCGTCACCCGCGAATGAATTGTCACCCCTTGAACGTCCCATTCCAGCTCGTCGCCGAGGGTGATTTTGAGTTGTTTTGCCAGGCCCTCCTCAACCGAGACCGGCACGATTTCGTTCTCCGCGCCCGTAGCGGAAAACGTGCCCTTCCATTCACCCGCCACTATTTTTTCCGTATTTGAAGGTTCATTACGGTAGCTCGAACGATACTCGCGCCTCAGCGTCCAGGAAGGCACACCTGAAGTCTTGTCCTTCAAAACATCCTCCACTCTCCGGTCTTTCAGTCGTGCCAGCCTCATGGTTACGATGGGTGCCTCGGCTCGAGCGGGGGTGCCCAGCGCGTCCAGTTTCGCCTTCAACGCCCCGACCTGGTCGTCCTGCACATCGAAAAACAAAAGATTCGGCCGCTCGTTGTCCCCGGCCACTTTCAACTGCCCCAGCAACGCCCCTCGTGTATAGGACAGCGTCAGGAGCAAAAACGCCCCCAGCCCGAGGGCCAGCACGAGACGCACCGTGTTGTTGCCCGGCCGGTGCAGATTGGCCAGACCTTGCCGCACCGCAAAGGGCAGGCTGCGCAGCAGTCCGCGTCGCGTCAGCCACTTCATCGCTTTTAGCAAGCCGAGCGCGAGCAGGGCCAGAGATCCCGCCGCCACTAGTATTCCGCCCGAAAAGCCCAGGCCATGACGCCAGCCGCCCGCCAGCCATACCGTCAGTCCAAGCACCAGTCCGGCGAGCGCGGTCCCCGCCGCCCAGCGCCAGACGTCGCCCCGCCCCGCCGCCGGCTCCACCGCTCTTAAAACCGCCAGCGGAGTGACCTTCCGCACCGCGAGCAAAGGCACCAGTATGCACAAACCGCTCAATCCGACACCGATCAGGCCCGCACGGGCCACTTCATCCCAACGGATCACGAAGCCGGCCATGGCCATGGGTAGAAAATCCCTGACCAGTGCTCCGAGCCCCGCCTGCAACCCGGCGCCCAGAAGCGCGCCGGCCGCACTTCCCGCGAGCCCCACGGCCAGACCTTGGGCCATGAATACACCCAAGCCCAGGCCCGATCCCGCGCCGAGGCAGCGCAGCACCGCCACGGTCGCAAGTTTGCGCTGCACCAGCGCGTGCATGGCGGAGGCGACGCCGATCGCGCCGAGTAATAACGCCACCAGACCGGTGAGGCTTAAAAATGAACCTACGTTCTCCATCGCCTTGCCGAGTTCACGCTTACGCTCTCCCACTGTGTCTGCGTTTAGGTGCAGTTTGCGCAATCGATTGCGTTCACGTGAAGCCAGCGCCTCCACATCGGTGCCTTCGGTAAATTTGAAATGGGTGCGATAGCGCGCCAGAGCGCCCGGACCTAGCAAACCCGCGCCGTCCAGTCCTTCGCGGGATACCAGCACGCGCGGCGAGAGCATCGCCACCGCCGCGGATTCGCCGGGCAATTTAAGCAAGGCGCCCGCCACCTGGAACTCCTTCTTTCCCAGCCGGACCTTGTCCCCTTTCCCGAGCCCGAACTGATTCATTAATGTTTCCTCGAGCAGCACCGTCCCGCCGGCGGCCAGTTCTGCGCGCGCACCATTCGGAAGCGACGTGACGCTGCCGTAAAACGGATACGCCGCGTCCACTGCACGCACGGTGACAAGACGTGTCTGCTTCACCCCTCCGGTGGAGTCGGGCACCGCCAGCATGGATGCGAAGGCGACCTCGCGCGCCTGTTCCCCGCCGAGCGAGTGCAGGTAGGTTTCGATCTCCTTATCGGGGGCGTTGCGCGACTCCACGACCAGATCTGCGCCGAGCAAGGCGCGCGCTTCCAGGTCGATGGCGGAGCGGATGTTTTTCGCCAGAGAACCGGTCGCGGCCAGCGCGGCCACGCCCGCAACGATGGCCAGCGCGGTGAGTCCAAGCCGTCCGCGTGAAGCCAGTCCGTCCCTCCATGCCAGTTTCAGTAGAAAATACATCGTCGGGGAGCTTATCCTTCCACGGTCACTCCGCCGCGCAGGCGCAGAACGCGGCCGCAACGTTTAGCCAGTTCCGTGTCGTGCGTCACCAGCACAAGGGTGGTGCCTTTTTCGCGGTTTAATTCAAAGATTAGCTCGGTGATCAATGTGGCCGTCGCGCCGTCGAGGTTTCCCGTTGGTTCATCACAGAACAGTATCCTCGGAGCGGTCACGAAGGCCCTTGCCAGCGCCACGCGTTGTTGCTCCCCGCCCGACAACTGCACCGGATAATGTCCCAGCCGCTCGCCCAGCCCTACCCGTGTCAGCAAGGCCTTTGCCTCCGCCTCGGCCTTGTGTGTCGCGGCCCGGTCAAGGCCGCGCAATTCCAGCGGCACCAGGACATTCTCGAGCGCCGTCAGCGAGGGAATGAGCTGGAAGTTTTGAAACACGAAGCCGGTGCTTTCGTTGCGCACCTTGGCGCGAGCATCCTCGTTCAAGCCGCCGAGCTTCGCGCCGGCCAGGTTGACGGTCCCGGTTGTCGGGTGGTCCAGTCCTGCGCAGAGTCCGAGGAGAGTGGTCTTGCCGCTGCCACTTGGGCCGACCAGTGCGAGGGTCTCGCCGGTGCCGAGCGAGAAGCTCACGGCGTGCAAGACGGTCAGGGGGCCGGCCTCCGTGTGGTAGGTGCGGCTTAAGTTTTCAACGGCCAGAATTGGAGGAGGAGCGGTCAACATAAGGGCGGGAGAGTTGCGCAAGCTAGATTGCCTGTCACATTTCGCAATCTTCGCTCCATGTTGTTTCGTTCTCTCCTGTTCTCCTTCAGCCTCGCACTTGTCGCCGGCAGCGTGCTTGCACAGGGCCTTGCGCCCAAAGTCATCTTGATCATGGGTGATAGTCTTACCGCCGGCTACGGACTCGAAGACCCGGCAGCCGAGGCTTATCCGGCTTTGCTCCAGCAGAAACTGGATGCCCGCCCGCCTTCTGCCTCGCACTGGCGTGTGATCAACGCCGGTCTCTCCGGTGACACGACCTCGGGAGGCTTGCATCGTATCGACTGGGTCCTGCGCCAACCGGTCGATGTGTTTATGCTCGAGCTAGGCGGCAATGACGGCCTGCGCGGCCTCCCGCTCGATCTCGTGCGGAGCAACCTGCTCGCCATCGTCACCAAGGTGCGCGTCAAAAATCCTTCTGTTCAGGTTGTGCTCGCCGGCATGCGCATGCCCACGAATCTGGGTGACTATGCGGAGGGTTTTGAACGGCTTTTTCCTGAACTCGCCCGTGCGCAAAACTGGACGCTCATTCCCTTTATTCTGCAGGGTGTCGGCGGGGTTGCGGCGCTCAACCAAGCCGATGGCATACACCCTACCGCCGAAGGACATAAGCTTATTGCCGAAACGGTCTGGCCTTTCCTGGCTCCATCCCGGTGAAAGCGCCGGAGGAGCTTCGGCGGCGGTCTTATTGATGCTCCGTGGTGAACTGGCGCCGTATCGCTTCGGTTATGTCATCCAGCTTCACCGGCTTGCTGACAAAATCGTCCATGCCTGCGGCTACACAGGCATCGCGGTCGGCCCTGAGCGCGTTGGCGGTGAGGGCGATGATGCGAGGCTGGCGTTCGGCGGGGAGGCGTTCGCGGATTTCACGGGTGGCGGTGAAGCCATCCATCTCGGGCATCTGCAAGTCCATGAAAACCACGTCATAATGCCCTGCCTCGACTGCGGCGACGGCCTTTAGGCCGTTGTCCACGGCATCGGCTTTGTAACCCAGTCGATCAAGGAAACGAAGGGCGACCTTTTGGTTGACGAGGTTATCCTCGACCAGAAGGACGGTGAGAGGGTGGGTCTCTGCGAGGTTCTCGATTACGGGCCGCGAGGGCGGGCCGGCCAGGGGCAATTTTGTGGCGCTGGTAGGAGTGAGAAGGCTGCGCAGGGAGGCTATGACTATGTGGTTGCGCGCGGGACGGATGGTGGCGGCGGTGGGAACCCCTCCGAGGTAGGGCAGGGTATTCAGGTCGAAACTGGCGGGGTGCAGCCAAAGCACGGGCACAGCGAGGGTTTCCAGAGTGGCGAGCACGCCCAGTTTCTGCACCGCCGGCAGCCAGGTGGTATCAAAGACGACAAAGGCGAAAGTCTCCTTACCTATCCCGAGAAGGGCGGGTATATCCTCGGGGGTTTCGGCCGAGAGAACGGGGCCGAGTTGGGTGGTGAGCAGATCGGAAAGACGACGACGATTCAGCGGGTGCGAGTCCAGCAACAGCGTGGTGTGCCGTTTCCCGAGATTGGTCGGGGGCCGAAAAGACGGCATGGTGACGGCGGCGGCGTGGAGTGGCAGACTGAAGCTGAAGGTGGATCCTTCGCCCACGACGCTCTCCACCTCCATTTCCCCTCCCAGGATCTGCGCGAGCCGGTGGCAGATGGCGAGGCCGAGGCCGGTGCCGCCGTATTTTCGCGTCGTGGAAGAGTCGACTTGGGAGAAGGGTTTGAAGAGACGGTCTAAGCGTTCGGCCGGGATGCCGATGCCGGTGTCGCGAACGAAGAAGAGAATATAGTCAGGCGCAGACTCCTTGTAAGTGATCTCAACGGAGACCGAGCCATGGTGCGTGAACTTGAGGGCGTTATTGAGTAGATTTCCCAGAATCTGGCGGAGACGGGTCGGGTCTCCTTGTATGATCGCGGGAAGGGAAGGGTTGATGAGGTAGGCGAGGTCCAGGCCACGGGTGGCGGCCATGCCGGTAAACAGTTCAAGGGTGTCCTCAACGCAGTTGGTGAGATCGAAGGGTATGTTTTCGACCTCGAGGTGACCGGCCTCTATCTTGGAGAAATCGAGAATATCGTTAATGACGGTGAGCAGGGTCTCGCCGGATTGACGGATGGTATTCACCGAGTCTCGTTGCTCGGAGCTGAGCTGGGTGTGAAGCAGCAGACTGGTCATGCCGATGACGCCGTTCATAGGGGTGCGGATCTCGTGCGACATGGAGGCCAGAAAATCGCTCTTGGCGCGTGAAGCGGCATCGGCCTCGGTTTTGGCGCGGCGCAGTTCACGTTCGGCCTCGACGCGCTGGGTGATGTCGGAGGCGAGGAAGATGAGGGTTTCAAGATCGCCGCCGCCGGCATAGACGGGCTGAAGATCGATATGAAGATCGTATTTGCGACCGGTTTTGGCGATGCAGGAAAGGTCGCAACCCACGGGGTCTCCGTCTCCGATGGCGCGGGTAAGACGGGCGGCGGCGGAAGCATCGTGGCCGGCCAGAAGTTTGAGGGCGGATTGGCCGTAGACCTCGCTGAGGGTATAGCCAAGTATGCGGGCGCAGGCTTCGTTGATCCAGTCTATGCCGCCGTCAGGACGGGCGATGACCACCAAGTTATCGGTTCGGGCGGCGACGAGGGAGAGTTTGCGCTCTGCGAACTGTGAATTACGCAGCGCGCCTTCGGATTTACGTCGTTCATCAACCTCAGCGCGCAGTTGCTCGTTCGTTAATTCGGCGTGATGCTGACGTGCGCGGGCTATGGAGGCGAAGTGGATTGCTAGAGTAAGGAACAGGGTGAAACCAAAGCCGGTGAAGAGTGCAAATTCGGGGAGGCGTCGACGCGTCATGGTCTCGCGATCGTGGGCGGGCGTGATGCTGATGCGAAAGGGCCGTTCCAGAAAAGTGAAGCCAGCCGCTACCCTGTCATCGAGTTCGTCAGACTCGCCGATCAGGCGCGAATCGTAGACCGGTTTATTATCGGCCTCGATAATGAAGTCGTTGTGCTCGCCGATCCGCAGACGCCGGTCGACCGCACTGAAGAAGCGTTTGTAGTCGAAGTCAGCGGTTACGTAGCCGGTGAGAACATTGTTGTTAAAGACGGGGGTGTAGATGGCAAAGCCGGTTGATGTGTCCGACAGTATCAATGTTGCGGAAATGCCTGAAAAACCGCTGGAGCGAGATTGATTGAGCCCGGCCTGTCGCAGGGGATCTTCGGAGTGGAGGCGGCCTGCTGCCCTCTGGTCGGTTGCCGGCAGGGTTGAGATTGTGCGTCCGTTGGCGTCTAGCCAGGAGATGTTAAGGGAGCCGGGTGCTTCCTTAAGGAACAGAGCAGTATTGGCATTTCGTTTGGCCTGCTGGGTGCTTTCCAGATTACCCCATCGATTGGCGAGACGGTCCAGAGCGGTGGTCTGACGCTCAAATTCCAGATTAATGTTACTGGCCAGATTATTGAGTGCATTCTGGGTGGTGACGGCGGAGAAATAAGTCTCACGCTCGCGCAGACCGCTCCAGATGATCAGCGTTATGGCGATGGACGCGCAGGCCACAGGCAGGGGTAGCCAGGTCGGTGGATTGTCGATATCGTCTCGTTTAAATCTCCAGGCGGTGAATATGAACGCCAGTCCGGGGATTACGAAAGCGATGCCCTTGTAGAATGACATGCCTCCTCCGCTGGCCCATCCGAGACTGCCGGAGATTCCAAGGAAATGACTGATTATGCCTGCGCCTCCGACTGCGGCGACGAGGGAGCCGAGGGTGGCCAGCAGAGGACCACGGAGCCGTGTGTGCTTCTGCAATAAAGGTGAAATCAAGAGCCCGGAAAGCAGGCATAGGGAGGCGATGATGGGTGTCATGCGACCTGCGCCGGGTTCCGTAGCGAGCGTGATATAATCGTTCGCGATCAACTGGTTGATTTTAAGATCCAAACCAGTGAGTTCCTCTACAAGGTTAGTCAGGCCGATGAGAGCCGGAACGAGGGCCAGCCAGGAAAAAATGGCGTAGAGGCGGAGCTCGACCAGGACGATGCAGAGGCCGAGAATCACGTAGCACAGGCCGGTATTTGCCTTGAGCGGCACGGTCTCTTGGTCGCCTAGCAACAGGAAATCGATTCGGAGCCACCAGCCAGCGAGCACGAGCAAGCCGAGCAAAGCCGTAGCCCAGCCAAAGGTCAGGGCTAGTCGTCTGGACCATGAGCCGTTTTCAACTGGCGGTATGTCGTATGACTCCATGAGCTTGGGTTACGGTTTAGGGTGATGGAGACGACTGGCGAGGGGATTCATCGCTTCGGACGCCCGAGGGTGCAGGAGCGGGTTTGAGTTCAGAGGCGGTCGGTGTGAATTGCTGAGTAATTCTACGTAGCAGCTTTCGAGGTCCGTAGGCGAAGTTCCAGGTGGGTTTGTCGAGCGTTCCGCCCAGATCCACCTCAAGCGCGCTAGCGAAGGGGGAGAGCACGAGGCCGGCGGTGTTGCCCAATAATCCGCGTTGCTCGAAAGGTATCACCCGTGCGGTGAACGCGAGATTTCCATCGGGCATCGTGTAGGTTCCGCGGGCTTCGACCGGCGAGGCGGAGCCGGAAAGGAAAAGACGTTCGAAGGCGAGGGTGTTTCGGTCGAGGTTGAAGCGGGCATCGGCCTCGGAGAGTTTGAGGGTGCTGAAACCGAGGCCCAGCCCGTTGAGCAATTCGGAAAAAAGACCGAGCAATCGGATGCGGGCGAGATCAGCGCCGGTGATTTGTGCAGTGCCTTTACCGGAGAAGCTGAGCGGGTCGTCGAGCGGACCGGTGGCGGTAAGGGTGAGATCGAGGCGTCCGCCGAGGGGTTTGGCCGGGGTGGCCGCCGGCGGGGGTGCGGTGGTTGCCGGGGGTCCAGGGCGGGTGGCCTGAAACTCGTGCCAGCGGGCGAGCACGGTATCGGCGGGTGCCTTGGCGAGCTTGGCGTCGAAGGCGAGCCAGCGGGCGTCGGACGGGCCGCTTACGATGGCTTCGCCGGTGAGATCACCGTCGGCGAAGCCGGCTCGAATATCGTGCAACGCGAGTTCGGAATTCGTGCGTTCGATGCGGACCGCGAGACGATCCAGCGGGAAGTCGTGGAAGTGGAAGGGCGCGCCGGCTACGAGATCGAGAGTGTAGCGTTGATAGCCTGCATCGGTGCCGGCGGCGGGGCCGAATACCTTGCCCTCGAGATGGAGCGAGGGCGGCTCGGAGAAACGCATGGGGGCCGTAATCTCGCGGCCTTCTTCGCCAAAGAGCTGGGGAATTGCCTCGGGCGGGAGATTCGAGTGCACATCGAACTCCATGCGCTGCCACGCGTCGGCGACAGGATCGAAGACCCTGAGCACTTTGCCCTCGGCGCGCGCGTTCCCTTGGGTCGCTTGAAATCCAAGTATGTCGGTCGAGTGGCCATGCACCCAGACGCGAACGGCCAGGCTGTCCAAGGAAAGGTCGCGAACACGAACTCCGGTGGTATCAGCGGAAGCGAAAACCGTGGTGATATCCGGCTGCCCCCAGATGCCCGCTATGTCTGAGGTGGCGATGGGCGGGGCGGTCTTAAAGTCAAAATTAACCCAGAGATGATCCCACCATTCGGTGAACCAGCCCTCGATGCTCATCGGCCGAAGGCGGCCGCCGAGCAGAAAACGATAGGCGAGCGTATCGATATTCATCTCGTAGCTGCCGGTCGCGGCATTCTCGCCTTGAAAGAGAAACAGTTCGTCCACGAGGAGACGGTCGCCTTCTAGCACGGCATGGCCTCCGGCGCGGGTAAAGCTCACCTCATGGGCGACGGCGGAGCCAGCCTCGAAGCGGGCGATGGCACGGTGTAATTTACCGCCCGTATCGAACTCGGCCCCTAGGTCGAGTTGTATGGGGTCGGTCAAACTCAGGATGCCGCGCGTTTTGGAAGGAAGGCGGGGTTTGATGACCTCGAGTAAAGTGGGGGTAAGGTCGCCTTTGGCGGTAATAGAACCGGAACGTGCGACGGGACCGCCCAAGGCTCGGAATTGCCAAGGGCTGTCCGCGAGCCTTGTCAGGAGCTCCGCATTGAGCCGGTCGCCGAGAGACTGCCAAAAAACTTTTAGCACCAGCGGCGCCGGGGGCATTCCAGTATCAGCTGCATTGATACAGTGAATCGACAGTTTCGCGGTTGTGTTTACATCGGGAAGATCCTTGGCGTCGATCAGCACGGCCAAGTCGATGCCCTGGGCTTCCACCGGACCTGCAGCAGGGGAGAGGGAGGGGAATGTCAGCTGGGTGGCCGTGACACGGAGTGAAAGCGCCGAGAGATCGGGTGCCAGAGCGGGCGAGAGGGGAACGGATGCAATCAGGCGGGCTTCATCGATGCCGGCGCCTGCGAGGACCGAGGGCAAACCACTCACGCCGTTAAACTCAAGGCTCGGTATATCTGTGGAAAAAGTTAGCCGTTCCGGAGATACGTCGAGATCGATGCCCGCCAGGGCAGTCAGTGGAACCGCGTTTATCTTTTTAGCCACGTCCGCCACGCGACCAAGGAACGACTCCAGACTGGTCGCGAGTTCTGCGAAGAGATCGACCGGCGCCTGACCGGCGGCGGTGAAAACGGGGACTGCGATGCGACCATGAAGGGTGGTGGCCACTCCGAAAACACGGGCTGAGGCTGAATCCAGGCTCCAAGGTTTGCGGTCGTCGGGACGGGTGAGAATAAAATCGCCGGCGGTGAGCACGAATTGGTCGGCGCCAGAGGGCGAGCATCGGCCGGGCAAAGTCAGTCGGAGGCCTGTGACCTCGAGGCGGCGGGGGTTTACATCGCCGCCTAGCAAATCGAGGCGTCTCAAGTCGAGGGATATGCCGTCGGCGGCGATGGCCGGGGAGCTGTCTTTAGGCAAACCAAGCCGGACATTGCTCAACGAAAGACGGCCTGAAGGGTCGAAGAAGATTTCACTGGCGCTCAACCGCAAGCCGCGGGTGGCGAGGCGTGACTCAAGCTCGCGGACCATGAAGGCCGGCATCCGTATGCCGCCTTCAATTGCTATGTGTATCTGGATTAGAAATACGATTACGAGCGCGGACCAGGCGCCCAGGCGTAGGGACAGGCGGAGCAGGCGGAAGAGCCGGGGGAGGCGGGAGGCTGGAGTGCCGTGGGACAAGATTGGGCGCTTCCGGTTTGATCAACTGTTCAGCAGAAGACCGGTGGAATCACCGGAGGTCAGGACGAGTTTCCCTGAACTTTTGAGGGTGGCCTGGATATCGAGCAGGGTGAAGAGGGCGGTGGCGACCTCGGGCACGCGTTGTATCTCGGCAAGGGCGTGTCCTACGACCTGCGGGCGCACGGCCTGGGCCTGACCAAGGCGCTGGGAGGCCTTTCGATCAGCCTCGGAGTGAATGATCGCGACCTCGTTCTCGCCGGCTTGTCGCATGGCGGCGGTCACCTGGCGGAGACGGTTGACGACCTTGCGCTGGATCTCGGCGATCATGCCACGGTCGCGGAAGGCGACCTTGCGTATGTAGGTCGATCCAAGGTTGAAGCCCCATTGGGACGAGGTGGGAGAGACCTCTTCGCGAACCTTGCGGGAGAGGGCGTCGCGGTTTTCGAGAAGGACCTCGAGACGCAAATTGGAGAGTTGTTTTACAACGGCGGTGGCTACGTTGGCCTTGAGCGAACCGATGGGGTCTGAGTTTTGAAAGAGGTAGGCCTTGGGGTTGTTGACGAACATCTCGAACCAGATGCCTACACCCATGGGCGCGCCTTCCTCGGAGTTGACCAACTGGTTGCGCAGGTAGGCCTGA
The DNA here is from genome assembly GCA_000972765.1 of Verrucomicrobia bacterium IMCC26134. GTDB lineage: Bacteria > Verrucomicrobiota > Verrucomicrobiia > Opitutales > Opitutaceae > IMCC26134_A. Next base: position 3,905,724 of record CP011265.1, read on the forward strand.
TAGATGACCGTGCGCACGGTATAGGCCTTACCAAACAGAGGGAAGAGGAGGGCCTTGGGGCCGAAGTGGACGATGGGAAAAAACAGACCCGGTTCCTCGACCTGTCCGACGACCTTGCCGAAAAACGTGTAAACGATGACGGTGCGTTCGGGAAGCACCCGCCAGAGCTGGAACATGCGGCCAAGGCCGATGAGAATAAAGGTGCCGATGAAGGTGAAGATGAAGCCGGAGAAGAGAGGGCCGATGAAGTTCATGGGTGGCGGTGTTATAGCTTCAGGATGGTTTGGGCGGCTTTTTCCCGCAGTGGCAGGCTGGCGTTTCGCAGGTAGCTATCAAGGGCGCCCTTGCCGCCTTCGGCATGCATGGCGGCGAGAGTCTTGCTTAATTCAAGTAGGGGCGCGGCCTCGGCTTGGGCGCGGTTTTCCGCGATCTGGACGGCTTGCTCGGCCATCTTGAGTTTCTGGTCGGCGTCGGCCTTGGCCTGACTGATGGAGGCGGCGACCTGGTTTTGCGTGGTATTGATGGAGGCGAGGGCCTCGTCCACATCGCTGGGCGGATCGATGTTGGTGATGAGGGCGGCATCCAGGTCTATGCCGTAGCGGGCGGCGGTCTTGCGGCACGCGTTTTCCATGAAGCTGTTGATAAGGGTGAGATTGCGGCGCAGGTCGTTAATGGAAACGCCCTCGACGGCGCCCTCGTTGTTTTCGCCATGAAAGGTGGCGATACGGTCGCGAAGCACGGAGATGAAGTAGCCGACGACGTGGGCAGCAGGATGGGAAATGCCGAAGAGGTAGGCGTAGAGATTGCGCTCGCAGGGTTTCCAGCGGATCTGGCCGGAGATATGGACGGTGAGGTTGTCCTTGGTAACGGCTTCGATGGATTCCTGGCGGACATCGGGATCCCAGGTGATGTCCATCGTCTGGATGGTCATGTCGATCTTGGAGAGCCCTTGCCAAGGCCATTTAAAGTAGGGGCCTCCGGGCGGGATGACGCGGATGTTGGGGTAGTTGTAGCGGAGCTTTTCCTCGTCGTTAAGCAGGGTGCCGAGCTGCGGGTCGTCGGCGGTGTTGCCGGTCGTGCGCTGGGCGCGTCCGAAGGTGGTAAGCACGCCGCGCTGGGTCGGGCCGATGGTGTAAACGCCGAACAGGAGGGTGAGCGAGGCGGCGAGGCCGATACCGAGAAGGAAACCGATGAGAGGCATGGTGGTGTGAGGGTTTGGCGTGTGCAGGCAGGCGACCGGTTATGGCAGGGGGCGGGTCAAGGGGCTGAAGGTGTAGCGGGAGCGGCGGGGTCTTTGGCCGGGTAGAGGATAGCCCAAAGTGCATCCAGCACGGGTTGCTCCAGGTTGAAGACGAGTCCGAGTGAGGGCGAACCGGCAAGTTGAGTGGAGGCTCCGGTCCGCTCGGCGAGGTGGATGGTAAATGGACCCGAGGCGGGGGCGGGTTCAAGTGTGGCCTCCAGCAGGTAAGACCAGGGCTTTTCCACTCCGTCAACAAGAGTGGTGGCGGGGAAATTTTCGCGGACGATCGACTGGGCCCGAAGATCGCGGACTGACTTCAAAAGAGCGGTGATGGCCGCGACGCGGGCGGGGGATTCCGAAGAGAGCAAATCGGTAAGCGCTCGATCGGCGGGAATGGCTAGCTCGAGCAGGGGTTTTGCATCCGGGAAGGTAATCGGTTTAATGACCAGTCTGGTGATGCGGGTGGAGTCCGGAAGGTGTGAGAGCTGGCGGTCGCGGTAGATGCGGGCTGCGACGGGTATGTATTCGAGGGCATCTGGCTTCAGCGCGTAGATTGAAGGGTGTCCGGCGACGCGGGCATAGATGGAGGGATCCGCACCGCCTGGTATTGCTAGTTCGAGGCTGAGCGAGGTGGGTGCACCGATGGTTGGGTTCGAGGAGGAGGGTGCGGCGGACAGTTGGATGGTCACGGTGCGCTCCGGGCGGTTGAAGCCGAGGTTCTCGAGCTCGATGGGGGTGGGGGCGTCGTTGGCGAAACGGACGGCCTCGAGGCGGGAGAGGCGCTGGAGGAGGTGGTCGACGTAGGGACCGTCGGCGCGAAGGGGGGCGGTGGCGTCGGCGCCGGGGGTGAGCAGTCGCCACGCCGCCTCGATTGAATCGAGTTTCTGGATACGCAACGGAAGGTTTTGTTCGCGGGCGGGAGCGTCGGAGAGGGAGATGGCGGTGACGCGCGAGGGGTCGAAAGGAAGGATGCGGCGATCCCGCAGCGCGGTGGCGGCGTCGCGTAGGTCGGCGACCAGACGGACAGGAACCGTGACGGTGAAGATCACGGAGCGTTCGTCGAGGCGGGCGTAGTATTCGACGGTTTTCACCCCGGGGAGGGCGGCGGCTTCGGGGTCGAGAGGAAGGCCGAGGGCAATGGTTTCTCGCCGGGCGTTGCCCTCGAGGGTTATGCGGAGAGAGGGCGTGGCGAGTCCGGTGACGGCAGGGTCCGGGTGGTGGTCGGCGATGCCAAAGTGGGCGACCTGGAGAGAGTGGAGGGAGTTGAGGGCGAGCTCGGTGCGGTCCTTGGCGGCGCGGGTGGTGACGGGAAAGGGAGCTTCGAAAATCCATTCGTCCTGATCGCGGCGAAGACGGGTTCGGGGGGCGGTGGTGGAGGTCTGGAGGGTGAGTGCGCGGGCTTCGAATACGGGAATGGTGAAGAGTTGTGCGGAGCGGAGGGCGGCCTCGTTGAGGGCGAACTGTTCGAAGAGGGTGCGGTTTACGACGTGGATGATGGAGGCGTCGGGGGAGAGCAGGTAGAGGCGGTTGCCGACTGCGGTGTCGCCGCCGATTTTGAGGGTGAGGGAGGCGGCGGGGACGCCTTTTTTGGCCGCGGACTCAGAAGGGGCCGGGGTGATGGTGAGCACCAGGCGTGGGTGGTCTAGGCCGTAGTCGGCGAGAGTCTGGCCGTTGCGGGTGAGGTCGGCGACGGGGAAGCTGGTTTCGTGCTCAAGAAACTGAAGTTCGTTGAGCATGCGGCGCACAGCGAATTCGTTGGCGGGCCATTCGGCGGGGGTGGTGAGCAGCCAGCGGTCGGAGCGGCGTTCGAGGGTGAGCTGGCTGGCTACGACTGGAGCGGCAGCGGATGGGGCACCTTCCGCTGGAGTGAGCGTGATCTGTATCCTGTCGATTGTGGCCGCCTCTGGGCCCAGGATGCGCCGGCGGTTTTCCTGGATGGTGCGGCTTGCGGCCGCATCGCGCTGAATGAAGAAAAGATAGCCGAAGACGGCGAGATTGAGCGCCAGAAGAATGAAGGTGATTTTGGAGCGCATGATAAAGGATAAGAAGTCAGGAGACTGAAAGATGCGTGAGAGGGTGGTCCGGCGGGGATTTTATGCTGAATACTGACTTCTGGATTCTGATGGGTTTTAGCGGCGGCGGGACCAGGCGACGATGAGGCCGAGGATGGCGGACACGGCGGGAAGAGCGAAGAGGAGGGTGAGACGAAGGCGGCCGAGCTGGGCTGTGGTGAGGGAGAGTTGGAAGCGCTCGATAGGGCGAGGGGGGAGGGTGAGCTGGGTGTCGCGATCGACGAGCCAGTTTACGGAGGAGAGCACGAGGGAGAGGTTGCCGGCGGCGGCGAGGCGGCCGTTGGCTGCCCAGTCGGCTCCTCCGAAGACGACGAGGCGGCCGCCACGGATGCTGAACGGAAGGTTGCCACGGGCGGTAATGCGATCCGAAGCGGTGCCGACGGCGAGGCGCGGGGGCAGGTCGGTGGCGTCGTCGAAGACCGGGTTGCCGCCTTGGCGGTAGGCTCGCTCTCCCCAGGCGGTGGCGGAGGTGGCGAGGAGCGGGATGACGTTGAGGCCGGCGTCGATATTGCGCCCCGGATCGGCGCGGACGGAGCGGGAGGGACCGAAGCGAAGGGGGATCTTGTTGGTGGCGAGAAAGTCGACGACGGGGTGGTTGCTGGTGGTGGGGTAAAGGATAAGGTCGCCGGTGTCGGAGCGGCCCTCGGGGCCATTGTCCAGGATGACTACATCGTCGGCCAGCACGCCCCAGTCGTAGAGGAGGTCGTCCAGGCCGTGGGGAGTGGCGGGGGCGAGCAGGGCGAGAACGCGACCAGCCTGGGTGGAGAGGCTGCGGCGAAGAAGCTCCTGTTCGTCCGCGCTGTAGCGGCCCTGGGGGCCGGCGAGCACGACCAGGGCGGCGTCGCGGAGCTGGGTGCGGTCGTCGGTGGCGAGGTTAAAAGTGCGAAGCTCGAAATTACGGATGGAGAGCTCGTCGCGGAGGACGGAGAGACCGCGGGCAGGATCGGTGTCGGCGAGGTCCATCTCACCGTGACCGGTGAGGAAGAAAATCTTTTGTTTGGCGGGGCGGGTGACGTCGAGGATGACCGCGGTGAAGGCCTGCTCGCCGAGGAAGGCGACTTTTTCGCGGTCCTTAATTTTATAGAGTTTATCGAGTTCAACGATGCGGCGCTTATCGCCTGAGGTGACGAGGATGACGTTCGGTTGCTCGATGCCGTGTTTCTGGGCGGCGGCGCGATTTTGGTAAACGTCGACGTATTCGACGGTGATGGGAGCGCGCGGGTTGGCGGAGGAAGCTTCGAAGTATTCGCGGAGCAGGCTGCGGACATCGCGGTAGGCCTGGGCTACGGTGTCGTTGTCGTTGCTGTCGGTGAGGGTGACGATGATTTTAACCGGGGCGGGCAGTTCGCGCAGGTATGAAAGGGTCTCGGGGGAGAGGGAGTGCAGGCGATGGCGCGAGAGGTCGAAGCGCCAGGCGTGTAATGTGGCGAGGTAGTTAAGGCCGACGACCAAGGTGAGCAGCAGGACTGCCTGCGCGAACAGATGAGCGGTGCGGGTCCAGCGGGCGGAGCGGAAGCTGGTGGTGGTGGCGGCGGGCATTGCGGAAGAAAACGGAGGAGCGAAAAAAAGGACGGGAAGCGGACTCAGCTATGAAGCAGTTTGGCCTCGACGCCGAAAATGCTGAAGAGGAGTGCGAGAGTGGAACCGCTGAGGTAGAAGAGGACCTGGCGCGTATCGATGACGCCGCGGGTAAAGTCATCGAGATGGGTGAAGACCTGGACGTAATCCACGGCGGAGCGGATCGAAACCATCGAGTCCAGTTTGAGCAGTTCCAAAGTAGCGGTGTAACGCGTGCCGATGACGAGGAGGAGAAGGATGACGAAGGCGAGAATGCCGGCGACAGCCTGATTACGGGTGACGGAACTGGCGAAGATGCCGAGGGCGACAAAAAGCGCACCGGAGACGGCGATGAAGAGGTATCCTCCGATCAGTGGCCCCGCATCCAGTCGGGAGGCGTCGCCGGCGAAATGGCGCAGGATGTAGAAAAAACCCCCGGTGGCGCCCCAAAGAGAAACGTAGAGGGCATAGGCGGCGAAGAACTTGGCGAACACGACTTGTGTCGTGGTGACGGGGGTGGTGAGCAAAGTCTCCAGCGTTCCAAGGCGGCGCTCCTCGGCGAGCGACTTCATGGTCAGCAAGGGGACCATGAAAAAGACGGGAATCCAGAAGAGCTGGAAAAAGGTGGCGGCGGGAGAGCCCTCTTGCGCGGTGGAGGCGAAGGATTCGAGGATACCTGCGAAGATAAAGCCCATGACCACCAGGAAAAGCGTGGCGGCGATGTAGGTGGCTGGACTGACGAGGAGCATGCGGAGCTCGTGGCCGAGAAGGATGCGAAAAGAGCGCATGGGTTAAGGGCGGGTGAAGAATGACGAATGACCGGTGGGAGATAAGGCGGGGTGCGGCATGAGGGGGGGCTAGGCGGCGGTGTTTTGGGTGGCTGCCAGGAAGACGTCTTCGAGGGTGTGGCGGGCGCGGGCGAGGGCGCGGAGGCGGAAGCGGGGGTCGCGGGCGAGGGCGTTGACCAGTGACTCGCGGAGGTCGGGGGCGGCGGACGGGGCGGTAAGGCGCAGGGAGGCGAAGCCCTCGGCGTCGGGCTCGGAAGGCGCGGACACGAGCGAGAGCTCGGGGTGCAGTGCGGAGAGTAGCGAGGGGAGGGCCTCGAGCGGGCCTGCGAGCTCGAGTTCGTAATGGCCCGGGCCGAGCCATTCGCGACGGAGCTCGGCCGGTGTGCCGGTGGCGACGACGCGGCCCTGATTGACGATGATGACGCGATCGCAGGTGACCTCGACCTCGGGCAGGATGTGGGAGCTGATGAGCACGGTCATGCGGCCGCGAAGGCCGGCGATGAGATCGCGCACGGCGAGGATCTGGTGGGGATCGAGTCCGATGGTGGGCTCGTCCATGATAATGACGGGAGGTTCGGCGAGGATGGCATCGGCGATGCCGACACGCTGGCGGTAGCCTTTGGAGAGTTTGCCGATGATGCGATGGCGCACACGGCCCAGATCGCAGAGCTGGACGACTTCGTCGAAGCGCGGGTGGAGGCGGCGGCGGGTGAGGCCCTTGAGGCGGCCGCGGAGGTAGAGATACTCCGAGACGCGCATGTCGTCGGGCAGGGGGTTGTTCTCCGGCATGTAGCCGATAAGGTTTTTGACCTCGGCGGGATGGCTGGCGACATCGACGCCGCAAACGGTCACGCTACCGGCGGAGGCGGGAAGGTAGCCGGTCAGGATGCGCATCGTGGTGCTTTTACCGGCGCCGTTGGGTCCGAGCAGGCCGATGATCTCGCCTTGGGCGACGGTGAAGCTGATGCGGTGGACGGCGGTGACGCCGGCGTAGCTTTTGACGAGGTCCCGGACCTCGAGTGCGGGGCCGGAGAAGGGAGCTGGGACGGGGGCGGACATTAGTTGGCGCGGGCTTGGCAAGTGGTCATGATGACCACGGATAAGGCTTCGGGGCACGGATAAAGGCGGAGGTCACCGGGGAATATTGGTATCGGTTTCGAATTTGGGTAAACGAAGGTGAAGAAGACGATTTTGGCATTTCCATTGTTGGGGAAGGCACGGACAGGTGTTGCCGAGCAGCCAACCAAGGGAAATCAGAAGAATCCAAGTGCACGATTCGCGCAAGTGTATGAACGGGAACCACCAGTGAGGATTTATCCAGAGGCAGCCGAAGAGCATGGCGGAGGCGGTGGTTTTAACCCGGCGCGTATCCGGTGAGCCGGATGGATCCCGCCTCCAAAGCCAAGGCACGCAGAGCAAAAGAAAAATCAGGCGATAATCGAAGTTCGCGCCGATAATAAAGGTGGCGGCGAAAATAATCGCGCCGAGCCAGAACCCTTCCAGGTGCCGGTCGGGCGGCGGGGTCGCGACGGTATTTGATTTGCGCCAGCCCAAGGCGAAGGCGGCGAGCACGAGGAAGGCTGCCGCAAGTTTTACATGAATCAGGAGCGGAGTTGCGGAATAAATCTTATCCGATGATTCGTTGGCCAGGTAGGTGATCGCTTGTATCCAGATTGTCGATCCATAGGATGTCAGCACGGACTTCGGGGTATTTCCAAGGGCCTGGCTCAACTCTTCCCTGAAGATGAAAAAGTAGAGGGCGCATGTCGCAAGTCCGAGAGCCAGACGCGGGATGGCGCGGGACCACCCGAGTCTCATAAAGGAAAACAAAGCGACAACAGGGTAGAGTTTTAAAACGAAAGCGCCGATGATGATGAGGCCTGACCAGATTAATTTTCTCCGGCCAAGGGCATACAGGGCGATGAGTAGAAACAGGAAAATAATGAGGTCTGTGTTGCCCCGTTCGAGTGCGAGTATGACGGGGGGGGAGCAGGCCAGCAGGCCTCCGGCCAGACCTTGCCTCAAAGTAAGAACGCCCCACCAGGTGCCGAGTCCCGCCAGCCACAATACGATTAGCGTCGTGCCGAGGAGTGGCACCGAGCTTTCGGGAAAGCGCATGAAACTCAGCCAGAGTCCTGGGTAGTTATAGGTTCTGCCCCAATGGTCGCTGGGGTTGGTGAGGCAGGGGTTGCCCCCGTTGGCGAATTCCTGGCGTGAGGAGGGAAACAGTCGCAGGTCGGCGTAGGTCCGGCCCATCGGTTGCGCAATGATGAGTGCGACGGCCTTATTCGATCCGAGTGAAATCAGGGCGGTCGCAAAGCCTGCCATCCACAGGGCGATGATCGCGAAAGCGAGAGTGCGGCCGTTCGTTTCTTTAAGGATTAAGCTCAAGCTAGTGGAGAGCGGGCTTCATCCGGTGGATGAGTGACGGTGATCGGATGCCGGGCGAGAGGCTTGCGGGGGCACATTTGGGCGGATATGATTGGGTGCGGATCAGGCCGCGCCGTGGATGGAGGACGCTTTTTCGTTGGTCTGGCGGGGGAGGGTGCGGAGAATGCGTTCCAGGTCCGGCAGGCGCAGGGGCTTGGGGATGTAGTCATCCATGCCTTGGGCGAGCGCGGTAATGCGGTCTCCTTCGAGCGCGTTGGCGGTGAGCGCGACGATCCATGGCTGGCGGGTGGAGGCTGGCAGGGCGCGGATCAGGCGGGTGGCCTCGTAGCCGTTCATCACGGGCATTTGCACGTCCATGAAAACGAGGTCGACGGGCGATTTGCGCACGGCCTCCAGAGCGGCGCGTCCATCGCCCACCACGACGGGAGCGTAACCGAGGCGCTCAAGCAGGCGGCGGACGACGAGCTGGTTAACCGCGTTGTCCTCGGCGACCAGGACGCTTAGTTTGCGCACGGGATGGGCGGCGTCCGGGGCGGAGTTAAGGGTGGTCGGAGAGCGCGGCGCCCCCAGGATGCTGTCCAGGGCGACCAGCAGGGTGACGGGACGGAGTGGTTTTACCAGAAGCTGGATAACGCCACGGGCACGGGCTTCGTTGTTCAGGTCTTCGCTGTGGACTGGCGTGAGCAAAAACAGGTTGGGGCGGTGATCAAGCGAGAGTTCCTGGATCTGGCGCGAGAGTGCGAGACCATCGGTATCCGGAAGCTGGATATCCGCGATCAGCGCCGAGTAAGGGCCGGCATTGCGCAGCAGGTCGAGGGCCTGGGCTGCATTGGTGACGGTGTTGCACTCCATTCCCCAGCGTCTGAGGTAGGAGGAGATGACGGCGGCGGTGGGAGCGTGCGGCTGGACTTGAAGCACGCTCAGCCCGGCAAAATCCTTACGGGGGGCGAAGAGATCGGGCTGGGTGGAGGGCTCCACCCAAGTTGAGAAGGTGAACCGGAAGGTGGAGCCGAGCGAGGAAGTGGATACAAGATCGAGGGAGCCTTGCATGAGCTCGGCGAGACGGCGGGCGATGGCGAGGCCGAGGCCGGTGCCGCCAAAACGCCTGGCCATGGTGGTGTCGGCCTGGCTGAAGCTTTTAAAGAGGCAGTCGACGCGATCCGGCGGTATGCCGATGCCGGTATCACGGATGTCGATCTCGAGGGTGACAGGCTGGCCCTTGACGGCAGGGGACGTGGGCGCCAGGCCGCCGGCCGACGAAACGGGCGTGACGGAGATGATGATCTCGCCGCTGTGGGTGAACTTGACCGCGTTGTTGATGAGGTTGCAGAGAATCTGGCGGAAGCGGTTGGTGTCGCCGAGGACATTGGTCGGGCAGGCGAGGGCTATGTCGGCGACGAGGTGAATGCCTTTCTCGGCTGCGCGAGCGGAGAAGAGGTGGACGCAATCTTCGACGGCGGAGCGCAAAACAAAGGGGGCGGACTCGACCTGCATGTTGCCGGATTCGAGCTTGGAGTAGTCGAGAATGTCGTTGATGAGGACGACGAGGGTCTCGCCTGAGCTGCGGATGGTTTCGACCATCTCCAGTTGGTTGGGATCAAGGGGGGAATCCAGAAGGAGTTGGGTCATGCCGATGACGCCGTTCATCGGTGTGCGGATTTCGTGGCTGACATTGGCGAGGAAGGCACCCTTGGCGTCGGCGGCACTTTCGGCGGCCTGGCGGGTCTCGACGAGGTGGCTGTGCTGCTCACGACGTTCGGTGATGTCCTCGATGATCCATACCTCGCCGGGTTCGTAACAGTGCGAGGTGAGTTCGATCCAGCGGAACTGGTCGGCGCCGTGGCGGACCTGCAGCTCACGGGTGTGTTTGAAGCCGAGGGCGCGATCGCTCTCGTGGTCGGCGCGGGCGGCGGCGGCGCGATCTCCGAAGAGACGTTGGAACCAGGCATCCGGGGTGCCTAGGAAAGCGCGAGGGCAGCCGAGGACGCGGACAAGAGGTTCATTGATCCAGAGTTCTCCGTTTTCGAGATGGGCCGCGGGTTTCGGAAGGGTTTCGACCATATGGCGCCACCGGCGGCGGTTGCGCTCGGCTTCCTCCACGGCGTGGCGGCGGGCGGAGTCGGCGCGTTCGCGGCGAGCCATGGTGATGACGGTGCCCATCCCGGAAAGGAAGCCGCAGGCCAAGCAGAGCACGATTTGAAGATACCAGGCCTGGCGGATACCGGCCAGACGGGCGGCGTAGGTCTGGGCATTCCAATCCACGCCGACTGCACCGACGAGTTGGTTTGTGGAATCAAAGATAGGGGCATAGCCGCTGACGAAGGTCCCCCATTCATCGGTATAGGGTTCTGAGTCGGCCTGGGCCTGACCGGTGCGCAGGACGGAGCGCAGACGGGCGGAGGCATCGGGGTAGTCCTGCATGATGTGGGATTTTTCATCCACACCGCTAGGCACGGTGAGGCCCGGAGGAGTGGCATCGAGGATAAAGCGAACCTCGTCGCCGACCAGGATGCAGGTGTAGGCGAAATGGAAGTCATTGCGGACCTCGCCGGAGGCCTCGCGCCAGTAGAGCGCCCGGTGCAGGGGGATGAGAGCGCGGTGGTAGTCCGGGGTGGTTTCCTGGTCGCGGTGGGTGAATGTGCGGTGAAGGTCGCCGTCGATCTGGGCGGCGAGGGTGCGGGCGCTGCGGAGAAGTTTATCCTGCACCTCAGTCTTGATTGCCTCCATGGCGCGGTGGTGAAGGACCGCCGCGCATATGATGGTGGCGACAAGGACGATAATCCCTACGGAAACTCCCTTCCAACCGGCGGTGGAAGAATGGATGGGGGGAGGATTGAGGGGCGCTGGGGGAGTGGGCATGATCAAGGTCGGGCCGGCGGATTTGTCATGATGTCAGAATTGCGTGCGAGTTGATGGGCGGCGGCGAGACCTAGCAAGGCGAGATCGGGAACGATGCGGGCGTTTTGGCGGAGGCGGTCGCGGACGATTTCGGCGGCACCGCCGGAAAGAAACACCTCGGCCGGCGGCAGGCCGCGCAAGGCGAACTCGGCAAGCACGGCATCGAGCAAGGCCTGGATGAGGCCGGTGAAGCCGATGACAGCGCCTATGCGAATGGCCTCGGAGGTGCTTTTTCCTATGACGCTCTCTATGGGTGAGGAGAGATCCGTGACCAGGGGGAGTTGAGCGGTGCGCTCGTGCAGGTAACGCGTTACGAGGGCCGGCCCGGGGGCGATGATGCCTCCCTCGTAACCACCAGAAGGGGTGATGAGGTCGAAGGTGACGGCGGTGCCGAGGTCGATGACTATGGCGGGGCGACCGGGAGCGAGGACGTGGGCGCCGGCGGCGTTGGCGAGGCGATCCTGGCCGATCTCGGCGGGGTGCGGATAGGTGATAGGCACGCCCAGTTGAACGTGGTGGGTGAGCTGCCAGGCGGGCAAGCCGCAGGCGGCGGCCATGGCGAGGAGCTTGGGCGTGGCGGTGGGCACCACGGAACAGAACGCAATGGCGGAGGAACCCAAGAGGTCGGAAGACAAAAGGGGGCGGAGGCCGACGACGGAATCTTCGATCAGAGGAGTGGGGATGTCGCGCTGGGCGCTGAGCACGCCGTCGCGGTGCAGGGCGAGGTGGGTGTGGGTGTTGCCTATGTCGACGCAGAGAAGCCCCCCTCGGGACGGCGCGGAATGACCAAGGGCGGAGGCTGCGGGCGGAGTCGAGTCGTTGGAGGGCATCCCAGGGGGCGGGTTATTTTTTGGCGATAGTGACTTCACCGGCGCGGAAGCGGTCGGTGTGGCCGTCGGCGAGGCGAAGGAGCAGGGATCCTTCGTCGTCAATACCGGTTGCGACGCCGGAGAAGGTCCGGTTGCCCTGAACCAGCGTGATGCTGCGGCCGCGCAACAGGTCGTAGCCATTCCAGAGATTCGCGAATTTTTTCCGATAGGAGCCGTCGAGAAAGGCGGCGTAGGCGTCGAACACCCGGCCAATCAGGGCGGCGGCGAATTTATTGGCGTCGACGGGGCGGCCGGTGTGTTCGGCGAGGGAGGTGGCGACGGGGGTGAGTCCGGAGGGCCAGCCGCCGGGGGGAGGTGCAAGGTTGAGGCCGAGTCCGAAGACGAGATCGTGAATGCGATCGGCGTCCATGCGGGCTTCGGTCAGCATGCCGCCGGCCTTGCGGCCGTCTAAGAGAAGATCGTTGGGCCACTTGATGCCGGGTGCGGTGCGGCAGAAGCTGGCGACGAGAGCGCAGATGTTAACTCCCATCCACAAGGTGAAGGTTTGCATGCGCGCGGGCTCGACCTGGGGCTTGAAGGCAAAGCTCGCGTAGAGGTTGCCATCGGTGGCGGAGTGCCAGACACGGCCGAAGCGGCCGCGTCCATTTTCCTGGCGGCGGGCGAGCACGGCGAAAGGTGCGGGCTGGCCGGCGGCGAGGCGGCGGGAGGCCTCGTCGTTGGTGCTGTCAACCGTATCGAGCACATGGATTCGAGGGGCCTCTTGACCGGGGTGGCGGTAGGCGTCGATCAGGGTGGCGTGGAGGGTGGCGGGGCGGGCGGCCAGACGGTAACCGCGGGCGTGGAGACTCTCCACGGTGAAGCCCTGTTCGCGAAGTTTCTCCAGATGTTGCCAGATGGCGACGCGGCTGATGCCGAGGGTTCGAGCGAGCGCGACACCGGATACGACGCCGGGGGATCCGTCGGAGGCCATCGGGGCGTCGAGAAGTGTCTGGAGGATGAGGAGCTCGGAGCTTTGGGCGGACATCAGTTGGCCACGATAGGCGGGGCGAAGACGGGTAAAAGGATGGAGATTAAGTTTATTAAATGCAGTTTGCGCAGGTAGCAATGCATCAGGACTGGCAGAGGCCGCGGCGGTAAGGAAGCGAAAGGCGTCGCGTGCGGAGGTTCGGGCTGGTGCCTGGCTGGCGTATTGGCCTTTGGGTGAGTTTTGGGGCCTCTACGCGGGCTTCGAGGGTGGAGTTGGTGGGTTATCCGATAGGGTAGCTGCCGAACTTCAGTGCTCCAAGGCGGTGGAATTGGCGAGGACGTTGCGCTCGATAGAGTCCTCCGAAAAGGGGAGGTCATACGTGGCAATTTTTGCTGCGTGGCCAAGCCGATTACCCAGTCGTTGATCCCGGAGATAGTTTCACCGAAGTCGATCCTGGCGAATTGGCGGTGAGTTGGTCGCCTGGTGACGGACTGAAGGGGGTGGACGATGTTCAATACCTGCCATGCGGAGCAGAGACGCAGATGCGGTCTGAGCCCGTTCGTGGCTAGGGCGGTAGAAGACGCGGATATGTGGGGCGCATGCGTGATTAACGCATGTAATGGCAAGCGTGCGGAGCTTGGCTTGGGGTAAGCTACGCGGATACAGCCCGATTGTATTAATGATGATTTTTGGCGGCCCCGTCCCGAATTCGGAGGCTGGTTTTTTAGAGGATTCTGCCCGAGTAGGATGTTGATGTATGACGATTCATGTAATCCTATGCTGCCGTTTTGAAATTAAACATGATTTCCCCTACCATGACCTCGTCCCCAGAAAGTGTCGTTTTTAATCCATCCCGGAGGAAAGTCCGGGTCGCGATTATCGGAGTGGGGAACTGTGCTTCTTCCCTGGTTCAGGGAGTCCATTTTTATCGTGATGCACTGGATGGCGATTTCGTTCCGGGGCTGATGAACGTAAATCTCGGAGGCTATCACGTTGGTGACATCGAGTTCAGCGCGGCATTTGACATCGATATCAACAAGGTCGGGAAGGATCTAGCCGATGCAATTCTGGCCGAGCCTAACAACACCATCCAGTTCGCTACCGTGCCCGCTGCCGGTGTATTAGTAAACAGGGGCATTACGCTCGATGGCCTTGGGAAATACGTTAGCCAGAAGGTTGTCGAAGCTACGTGTCCGGTTGCCGATGTCGTCAAGATTCTCAAAGACACGCGCACCGACGTGGTCGTTTCCTATCTGCCGGTGGGCTCCGAGCTGGCGACGCAGTGGTATGTCGAACAGGTGCTCGCTGCCGGATGCGGTTTTGTAAACTGCATCCCTGTGTTTATCGCCTCAAAACCGCAGTGGCAGCAGCGTTTCAAGGAGCGTGGACTTCCCGTCATTGGAGACGACATCAAGTCGCAGGTTGGCGCGACGATCACGCATCGCATGCTGGTGAATCTTTTCCGTGAACGCGGCGTGCGGCTGGACAAAACCTATCAGCTCAATTTCGGAGGTAATACCGACTTTTTAAACATGCTCGAACGCGAGCGTCTCGACTCCAAGAAAATTTCCAAGACCAACGCCGTTACCAGCCAGCTCGGAGAGCCCATGCAGGCCGACGATGTCCATGTGGGGCCCAGTGACTACGTTCCCTGGCTCAAGGATCGGAAGTGGTGCCATATCCATATGGAGGGGACGACTTTTGGCAACGTGCCGCTCAAGTGCGAAGTGAAGCTTGAAGTCTGGGATTCGCCGAATTCAGCCGGCGTGGTCATCGACGCCGTGCGCTGCATCAAGCTAGCGCTGGACCGCGGGCTTTCAGGCCAGTTGGACGGTCCCTCCGGCTATTTTATGAAATCACCGCCGATCCAATATACGGATAATGAGGCGCGAGAGCGCACCGCAGCGTTTATCCGCGGGGAGTGATTGGGCGGCGCGGCCGATAGTATCGCGTGAGGGGATCAAGTTCGGCGTCCGCTCCAGTGCAACCGTAGGTGTGTTTCAAGTAGAGCTCCGGTTCCGGCTGCACTTGCGTGGGCGTCCCGAGGAAAGCTGCCGTGCGCGCCGGATAAAACCATTCGCGAGGGAAAGGCGCGGTATCGCCGGGGTTTGGGCTTTTGAGAATCGCGCTTAGCTGGCCGCGCTCCTCGATCAGGAAGTAGATGTAGGCCGCCCAGCCGCGGTAGCTGATGTAGAGCTTGGGGCCGTTGTGGCGGTGCGACGTGTCATGAAGTTTGAAACCGGGCGGCAGGCTTGAGGCAGCGGCCTTCACGCCAGAAACCAAGCAGCGTGCCGTAGCAGATCCAGTTTTCTGCGCCGCTTTCGCGAAGCCAGCCGTTGACGGTGCGGAAGAGCGTGACGAGCGCCTCGGATCTTGCGCGGCGCCCCGATTCGCTCTACGCGGCGTCGGCGTAGCGCTCGTGACGCACGGGCACGCGGACCTGACTGCGTAGATAGTCCCATTTGTGAGCGAGCGACATGGATTTCAGATATCAGGCGGAACGGCACAGCGCCTGCAAACGCACGATGGCGGAGAGATTGGCAAACACCGCGATCACGGAACATACGCTGATCAGGACGGGGGCTGCCCCCAAGCCCAGCAGTCCGACACTGGCGGCCAGGGCGCATCCGCCTGTCAGCCATACCAGGCGCTCGGCGCGTTTCATCCAGCCCCGAGGGGGCTTTACCTGAAGTGCCTCGGCTTTGGCGGTTGAGTAAGTGACCATGAAACCGCCAAAGAGCGCGGTCACGACGACGAGCTGTATAGTGGGTTCTCCTCGAAAAAAGAACAGCAGGCCGGCGAATAAGAAGAACTCCACGTAGCGGTCGAGCGCCGAGTCTAGCACCGCTCCGCCGCGCGAGGCGGTGCCTTCAAGTCGGGCGATGGCGCCATCGAGACCGTCGCCAAGACCGCTGAGCGCAAGCGCCCACGCGGCGGCACCCGGGCGGCCGAGGGCGACAAGCACGCCTGCGACGAGACCAAGCGCGACCGAGAGCCAAGACACCGTGGTAGCACCGAGACCGGCGCGGGCACATGACCCGGCGAGTGCATGGATCCAACCGTAGCCGAGGTGCATCAACCGTTCGCCAAGAAAGGCAGTGCCACCTTCGCGCAGGACGCGCGCGTGACGCGCACCGGGGGCTTTGAGCACTGCGATTACAAGCAGGATCAGGGCACAGGCGATGAGGCCAACACCGGCTAAACTATCCGGTGAGTTCATTTTCGGTTGTCGGACTCACGACGGGCGCGTGTGGCGACGCCGTCAAAACTCCAGCGCAGGATCGGAGCGATCATGCTGTGAATACAGGATAGCAGTGTGAGTTGAAATCCCGGGGTGACAGAAAAGCGCCCTCTGCGCACAGCGGCGAGCGTAACGCGGGCCACGTCGTCGGCGGTCCAAAGGCCTCCGCCTGCGGTGAGCGCCTTAGTCTCGGGCGGTTTGGTCAGGTTTTCCTCAATGAGTTGGGGGGTGTCGGTGTCGGGCGGGTAAACGATGGTCACGGCGATGCCAGCTGGTTTGAGTTCGGCGCGCAGAGACTCGGCCAGGCCGCGCAAGGCGAACTTGCTCGGGGCGTAGGGGGTGTAGCCGAAAAGGCCGACGAGGCCGGCGCCCGACGAGATCAGAACAATGGCGCCGCGCCTGCGAGAGCGCATGCCGGGGACGACGGCCTTGATGGCGTAAAGTGTGCCGAAATAGTTCACGGCCATGGTGCGTTCGAAAACGGAGACGGGAATCTCCTCGAAATAGCCTGGGCGGGCGACGCCGGCCGAGGTGATGAGAATGTCGATCGGACCATGCACGATTTCGGCGGACCGCAAGGCGGTAATCAGGGAGCACTCGTCGGATACGTCGGCGGGGAGGGTGACAATTTCAGGCGTGGAGGGCGTGCGGGCGCGCACCGCGGCGGAGGCGGCGGAGAGCTTGGCTGGATCGCGCCCCAGCAGGCTGAGGCGTGCGCCGGCGGCGGCGCACTGAATCGCGAGCGAAAGTCCAATACCACTGGAGCCTCCGGTGATGAAGACGTGCTGATTGAGCAATTCCATTGAGTGGGTGTGCCGGAAAGGAGGCGCGAGTGCGGTCCGACCGCCGCAGAGGACACAAAAATGAAGCCCCCAGCAACAGGGAATTCACTTGCTGCGACTTGGCTTTATCCAGTTCTTGTGGGGGCCGTAATTCATGCATGACGCTATCGCTTTAATAGGAGCCGGGGCTCGTTTCCCCGGAGCTCATCAAATGAGCGATTTTCGCGGCATGGTGCTTTCCGGATCGGTTCATTTCAGTCCGGTTCCGGCGTTACGTTGGGATCACGCGCATGTGCACAGCCCGAACCCTAAGCATGTCAATAAAACGCCGGCGCGAGCGGGTGCGTTCTTAGATGACATCGAGTGGTTTTCGCCGGAGTTTTTTGGGATTACTCCCAAACGAGCCCGTCTGATGGATCCGCAGCAACGGCTGATACTCGAGATCGCGCGACAGGCGCTTGAGGATGCGGGATATGCGCGCCGCCGGTTGGCGGACGGTCGCGTGGGGGTTTACGTGGGGGCATCGTCATCGGATCACCGCACTACGATTTCAGCTCCGGTGCATGCGCCCTTGGTGCTTAAAGGCCGCGCTGGGGTGGTGCCTGGGCTTACGCAGGAAGAAATTGAGGGTGTCTCGGCGGCGTTGCCTGGAATTTCGGCCTATACGATTACGGGGGCGCAGCTCAACATGATCGCGGCCAACGTAAGCCAGGCTTTTGATTTCAACGGCCCGGCTTTTTCAATCGATACTGCGTGCAGCTCTGCATTGGCGGCCTTGCACGAGGCGGTGTTACACCTGAGATCGGGAACGGTCGATGCCGCTCTTGTGGGCGGTGTCTACGCTATGCTCGATCCGACGATGATAGTCTGCTTCAGCCGGATCGGTGCGCTTTCGTTTACCGATCGTTGTTCACCTTTTCAGGCTGGGGCGGACGGTTTTGTTCTCGGAGAAGGCGGGGGGCTGGTGGTGCTCAAGAGATTGGCTGATGCGCAGCGCGACGGTGATCGTATTTTGGCGGTGGTGCGCGGTGTAGCTATGAACAACGATGGTAGCGGCCAAGGCCCTCTTACGCCCAGCGCAACCGGACAGGCGGCGGCGGTTCGCGATGCCTGGCGTGACGCTGGTTGCGATCCGGCGAGCGTGGGGTTGCTGGAAGCTCATGCGACCGCGACCGTGGCGGGTGATGCGAGCGAACTGGCGGCCCTTAGCGAGGTGTTCGCCGGCAATGTATCCGCTCCAGTGCCGATCACTTCCATCAAAGCGAACATCGGCCACGGGCTTTCCTCTGCCGGCATGGCGTCATTACTCAAGGTCGTTATGGCGGTCGAGCTGGGGGTGATTCCTCCTCAACCATTGAGCGGGCCTCTGCGTTCTGAGTTTAAAGGCTCTGCTTCTTGGTTGCGCGTGCCGAGCCAAGCCGAGACTTGGGCGACGCGTGACGGCGCGCCGCGCCGCGCGGGGGTGAGTGCGTTTGGTTTTGGCGGCACCAATGTTCACGTCGTCCTAGAAGAGGCACCGGCTGATAGGCGTGCTCCGTCGCCCGTGGCTTCGAGGCATCGAGTCGTGGTGTCGGCGCCCAACACCGAGTTGCTGAAAACATATGCGCGTGCTCTTGCCCGGGCGGTGGGTGAGACCGGCGCGGCGCCGGTCGACGTGGCGTTTACGCTGGCGACGCGACGTATCGACACGGTGAAAGTGGAGTTTTGTGCGGCCGACACCGTCGAGCTGATTAGCAAGTTGGACCAGTTGGCCGACGGCGGGAACTTGCTGCCTCCGGTCGCGGTAGCCCCTTCGCACGGGCGGTTGGTATCCTTGCCGGCCTCACCACTGGTGCAGCGTCGCTTCTGGCTGGTTGATGAAACCAAAGTATCGGGTGCGGCAAAGACCGTCGCCGGTGCTTCCGAACCGTCGGTTGAGGCGTCGGTTCAGGGCGACGATGAACTCGCCGTGGTGATCGCGGCGATTTGCTCGGTTACGGCGTGGCGGGCTGAAGAGATCACGCCGAAGCAGCGTTTCGTGGCGGACCTTGGGTTTGATTCGCTGACCACGCTGGAGTTTATGACGGTGCTTGGGCGCAGTTTGCCGGACATGGCACCGCCACCGCGCACCATTTTCACCCAGACACTGACGGTAGCGGAGTTGGCCGCCTGGGTTTCTGCCGCACCGCAGTCTGGGGTGGCTATCAGTGGACCCTCGGTTGTGTTCACCTTAGAAAGCCATCCATGGCTGCGCGAACACCGGCCGGGTGGGCGTAGTATGCTGCCGCTCGCCGCGATGCTGGACGCCGCCCGCACGATCATGGCTCGGCAAACGGGCGGCGATGTGGTGTTAGAGGATTTTCGAGTGATTGCTCCGGCCGAAGTGACAGGCGAGCGCGTGACCGTTAGGATCGAAGCAGACGAGGCCGGGGCGTTTACGCTTTGCTCGGACACAGGGGTGCGTCTGGCGACCGGCCGGTCTCGGCCCGCAGCCGGCATGCTGCCTGCGATCAAGGCGGACGCGACTTTTAAGGGTGAGATAGACTTGGAAACTTTTTATGCCGATTTTGGATTTCACGGGCCAACGATACAGGCGTTGGCGTGCGTTCCCTCGGTGGGCGCGGCGTCCATGACGGGTGTGATCAGCGGTGGGCTCGATCCGGTTCTTCGGCTGGATGGGGCGTTGCAAATGGCGCTCTACTGGCTGGCGGGTGCACGTCGACAGACTGCGGTTGCGATGGGGTTTGCGGATTACCGACAGACGGCCGGTTGGCCGGAGGTGGGGATGGTGCATTGCACGGCTTTGCTGACCCGCGAGGGGGCGCATGACTTACGTGGCGACTTTGATTTACGTGATGCGAACGGAGGACTCATCGCGCAGTGGCGCGGAGTAGAGGCGCGGGTGTTGACGACTACGCCAGCGCATCCAACGGGAGCGGCAGATTTACCCGAAGTGCGTGAATTGGCTGAGCGCAAGGCGGCGATGTCCGACGCAGGGTTCACGATGCCGTATTTTCAGGTGCATGACGGTGTGGCCGGCGCTACGACGCATATTGGAGGACGTGAGTTCATTAACTTTTCATCCTACAACTATCTCGGGTTTGCGGGCGATCCGGCGGTGAACCGGGCGGCGATGGATGCGGTGCTAAGCTACGGCACGTCAGCCTCGGCCAGCCGGGTGGCGTCGGGCGAGCGTCCGCTGCATGCGGAGCTTGAGCACGCGCTGGCTGATTTTTTGGGTTGCGGGGGGGCACTCGCGACGGTGAGCGGACATTCGATCAACGTGTCCTTGATCGGGCATTTATTCGGCCCGGAAGATCTGGTGGTGCACGACAGCCTGGCGCATGACAGCATTATCACCGGTGCACGGCTTTCGGGTGCGCGGCGGCTTGCGTTTCCACATAGCGACCTGACGGCGCTTGACGCACTGCTCGCCGTCGAGCGCCCCAAGGCGCGGCGTGTTTTGATCGCGGTCGAAGGTGTTTACAGCATGGACGGTGACCTGGCTCCATTGCCTGGGATCGTGGCTATCAAAAAAAGGCATGGGGCTATGCTTCTGGTGGACGAGGCCCATTCGCTCGGGGTGCTGGGGGCCACGGGCGCGGGCGCGGGGGAGCACTTTGGCGTGGAGAGAGGTGATGTAGATTTGTGGATGGGCACGCTTTCAAAGACGCTGGCCAGCTGTGGCGGTTATGTGGCCGGTGACGCGGCGTTGATCGATTACCTGAAGTTCACGATGCCCGGGTTTGTTTACAGCGTGGGCCTGTCACCGGCCAACGCGGCGGCGGCGATCGCGGCGCTACATTTGTTGCAGAGCAAGCCAGACCTGCCCCGTCGATTGCGGGAACGCGCGGATTTTTTCCGGGAAAACTGTCGCATGAAGGGCGTGGACATCGGGCTGAGCGCTGGGTCCGCGGTGGTGCCCTGCATCACGGGTTCGTCTATCAGGGCGTTGAGGTTGGCCCAGACGCTGGGCGCGGAGGGGGTCAATGTGCAGCCGATTTTTTACCCGGCGGTGGAGGAGGGGCGGGCACGACTGCGTTTCTTTATCACGGCGGCCCACACCGAGGAACAGCTAAGCCGGACGGCGGTTCTGCTCGGTCGCGAAGTCGCGTTGTTTAATGAACACCGGGTGGAGGTCGGGTCATGAATACGTCCGTGATTGTCACTGCGGTGCGTGGGCGGAGGGAGAAGGAGATTTTTCTTAAGCTGCCATGGCGGTTTTATCGCGGCAACCCGGTCTGGGTGCCGCCGATGTTGTTCGATGTGAGGGCGATGACGGATCCGAAGCGCGGCGATTTCTTTAAGCATTCGGATGGAGAATTTTTTCTGGCTCGGCGTGGAGGCGAGGTGGTCGGACGCATCGCGGCTCTGCATAATCGAAAACACCTGGAAGCGCATCCGGACGGCGCCGGTTTCTTCGGTTTTTTCGAATGCGAGGACAGCCTTGAAACGTCGGGGGCGTTGTTGATCGCGGCCGAGGAGTGGTTGCGCGGACGGGGACTGAAGGTCGCACGCGGTCCGGCCAACTTCAGTATTCAGGACGAGGCGGGCGTGCTGCTTGACGGTTTTGAGTATGCGCCGATGGCGGGCATGGCCTACACGCCACCCTACTACCGGGCTCTTTTAGAAGGTGCGGGCTATGGCAAGGCGAAGGATCTGCACGTTTGCCGGATCGACTGGGGCTGCTGGAACCTGGAGCAGTTTGAGCGGATTTGCATGATTGCGGATCGTCTGGCTCCGGGCGTTAAAATACGGGAAGTTAACATGAATGATCTGCCGGCGGAGGCTGGACGCATGGCGGATGTTTTCGCCGAGGCATGGAAGGATAACTGGGGGGCGCAGCCGATCTCTCAGCCGGAGTTCTTGAAATATGCATCGCAATACAAACTCTTCATCGACCCGCGTCTGATCCTGTTTGCGGAGAAGGACGGGGAGACCTTGGGCATGATCGTGGCGATTCCGAATATGAACGAGATCATCCAGCGAATCGACGGTCGTCTGCTGCCGTTCGGCTGGTGGCGGTTGCTGCGCGAGCGCAAACGGGTCAAGGGCATACGGCTCTTCCTTCTCGGTGTGAAGCAAAAGGCCAGGCTGATGGGACTACCTGCGCTATTTATGCGCCGTTATCATGAGTTGCTGATGAAGTCCGACTACGAGTCGTTGGAGTTCTCATGGATATTGGAGGACAATAAAGAGACGCTGACGCTGATTAATCGCGTGGGGGGGCAGCGCGTTCAGACGCTGCGCCTTTACGAAAAGCCGCTTGAAATATGACGCGGCGCGCACTTGTCGCGGAATGGTCCGCTTGGTGGAGGGGAGCGGGCCTGGACGAGCGGTGGACGCCCTTGGGAATCGCGTTGCTCACTGCGGGTGCGCACGGGCTTCTGGGGGGATTGCGTGGGGACCATGTCCTCATCGCAGCGGTGGCGCTTGCGGTGTATTATGCGGGGCCAAAGGTGAGGGAGGCGGGAAGGTTTCTGCTTCCGCTGTTGATCATGGTGGTCGTCTATGATGCGCAGAAATATTGGTCGGATTCGTGGCGTGCGTCGGTTCAAGTGGTGGGGCCGCACGCACTCGAACTGGCTCTGTTCGGGGTGCATGACGGCGGGAGGCTGGTGACAATTTCGGCGTGGTGGCAGACGCACACGCATGCGACGCTCGATTTTTTGTGCGGGGCGGCTTATCTCGCGTTCGTGCCGGTCTTTTTGACCGCAGCGGCTTGGTGGAGGTTCAGGCAAAGGATTCCGGGTGCGGACTGCGTCATGTGGGCGATGCTCTGGCTTAACCTTGCGGCCTACGCGATCTGGCTCGTTTATCCGGCGGCGCCGCCTTGGTATGTGGCCCATTATGGGCTTGGGCCGGCGGTGCTCACCGCGGCACCGGAGGCGGCGGGGGCGGCACGTTTCGACGCTCTGTTAGGGGTGCGCTGGTTTGCGGATTATTACGGACGAAACGCCAATGTTTTCGGGGCGATACCTTCGCTTCACGTAGGGCAGACGTTTCTAGGTGTATTGTTTGCGTGGCGGTTTCATTCGCTACGCTTGTGGACGATCGGCTTTTGGGTGCTGGTGATGTTTTCGTCGGTCTATCTCAATCACCATTATCTGATCGATGGTCTCGCGGGCATGCTTTTGGCCGTGTCCGTCTGGTTCGCGACCGGAGGGCGGGAAAGACCACCGGCGGTCAACCGCGGCTGAAGAGCGAGTTGCCCATTTGCTCCTCGAATGATTTGTGGGCCTTGATGGCGGAGAGGAAGTCGGGCTTGGACAAGGTGTAGGCGACGACCGGTTCAGCGGCGCTGACGGTGGCATTGCGAGGCTGGTCCTTGAGGAGGGCGACCTCGCCGAAGAAGCCGCCGGTTTCAAGTTTGGCTAACACACGCGTGCCGGTGTCGGAGTCGATGATGATGTTGGCGCGGCCCTCCGCGATGACGTAGAACTTGTCGCCGATTTCTCCCTGGCGGATGATGACGGAGTTCTTTTCGAAGCGTTCCTCCTTCATTTTCTGCGCGATGTCGGTGAGGTCGGACGGGCTGAGCTCCTTGAAGAGCGAGCATTTTTTAAGGATACCGCAGATGATTATGTTTTCGCGCACGCGGATGTCGGAGACGATGTGACCGTCCACCATGTTTACGATGCGGTCGGCTATATTCAGTATGCGGTTGTCGTGGGTGACGATCATCACGGCGGAGCCCCGTTCGTCGGCGAGCTTGCGGAGGAGTTTAACGACGTTGGCGCCGGATTCTTTGTCGAGGGCGGCGGTAGGTTCGTCGGCGAGGATGAGCTTGGGGTTGTTGACGAGGGCGCGGGCGATGGCGACGCGCTGGCGTTGTCCGCCGGAGAGGTTGCGGGGTTTGTAGTCGGCGCGTTCGGCGAGGCCGACGCTGGCGAGCATGGCGTCGGCGATCTTGTCATAATCGGCCCGGGGCGCATCGGTGAGCTCGATGGACATGCGGACGTTCTGGCGGGCGGTGAGGGAGTCGAGGAGGTTGTGGGCCTGGAAGATGAAGCCTAGGTTGCGGCGCATCTCGACCTGTTGGACGGGGTTGAGGCCAGTGAGTTCGGTGCCCCAGAGGGCGATGCCGCCTTCTTGCACGGAGCGGAGCGCGCCGATGAGGGTGAGCAGGGTGGTTTTCCCTGAGCCGGACGGGCCGGTCATGATGACGATCTCGCCTTTGTGGATGACGAGGTTGTTGTCGTGGAGGGCTTGTTTGCGGGCGTCGCCTTTGCCGTAGAAGTGGTTCACGCCGGTGACTTTGATGGCGATTTCTTGTTTGGAATGTAGGCTCATGGCGAAGTCGGGTTTAGAAGAGGTCGGCGGGGTCGGTGGAGTGGACTTTTTTGAGGGCGAGGTGGCCGGCGATGAGGCACATGCTGCTGGTCAGGGCAAAGATGAGGAGCACGCGTTCGGGAGTGAGGAACATGCGTATCTGGGTAAATTCCTCGATGAGCTTGTAGAGGCCTGCACCCGCCACCAAACCGGGAACAAAGCCGGCGAGCGCCATGAGCAGGGCCTCGTAGAGCACGATGCCGGAGATGAATCGCGGCGGGTGCCCCATGGCTTTGAGCGTTGCGAATTGCGGAAGGTGGTCGTTCACCTCGTTGAAAAGAATCTGGTAGCAGATGATGATGCCGATCGAGAAGCCCACGAGCAGGCCGATGCCGAAGACGACGCCGGCGGGGCTGCGCCGCGTGGTGACGTTGATTTCGCGGGCGTTGATCTCATCGGGCGTGAGGAGGAGAGCGATGGGGGGCAACTTCGCGAGCAGTCGCTTGCGGACTTCTTTGAGGTCGGCCCCGGGTTTGACGCGGATGAGCCCGAGATCGACCACGTTTCTGGATTGGTCCTGCATGAGTAAAAAAGTATCGGCGCTCATGAGCAGGTGTCCTTCGTAGGTGAAGTTGGGGCCGAGTTCGAACAAGCCGACAACCTTGGCGCTGATACGGCCGAGAGTGGATACAGTGCTGGTCTCGACGCGCCCGAGTTCTTTGCGCGAGAGTCGGTCGTATAATACGGATCCCGGTTCCAGAAGGGCCTTGCGGTGGGCCTTGATGACGTCCGTCTCGAACATCGGGTCTTCGAGGTCGACGCCTAGCGCGAATACGCGGTTGCGGGAACTATCCTGCGGGTTCCACCAATAATCGGCGCCGCTGTAGAGTGCGACCGAGGCGGCCACGCCCTCGACGTCACGCGCGAGAAAAACCCAGTCGAGGGGAAACTCTTCCCCGGTCTTGAGGTGGTTTTTTTCGATGTGGGAGAGGATCAGATCACAGTCGAAGTGGGGCGGCAGGTTGGCGGAGCTGTTGTTGCAGCCGTTAAAAAAACCTAGCTCCATGAACATGATCACGACCGAGAACGCCACTGCGAGCACGGAGAGAACAAGTCGCGACGGCTTGTCGATCAGCATACTCCAGGCGATGGGCAATGGGCGGAGGAAGCGCATGAATCAGAACAGGTCTGCGGGGTCGGCGCGCTTTATTTTTCCCAAGGCGAAGACGGCGGCGATGGCGCACATGCCCAGGGTTAGGCCGAGAACGAACAGGGCTCGGGTCAGGTCCATGTAAACGGGGAATGACGACAGCCCTCTGAGAAGACGGTAAAGGCCGAACGAGAGGATGAGCGAGGGCACGTAACCCATGATCGAAAATATCAGTCCCTGCCGGATGCCGACGCCATAGATGTAGCGCTCCGTGTAGCCCATGGCCTTGAGAGTGGCGAATTCCTTGAGCCGGTTGGCGATCTCGCTGGAGAGGATCTGATACAGGATGACGGCACCGACGATGAACGCCACGAGCATGCCCACTTTGAACATGATGCCGATGGGTTTGACGTTAACGAAGTAGTTTTCCTCTCGGTCGATCAACTCGGGTTTGGTGAGAACCATGACGTCTTTGGGCAGGGACTCTCGCAGGGCGGCGGCGACGGCAAGGGCGTTCGCGCCGGGCGTGAGGCGCACTAAGCCGAACTGGTATCGCCGCAGCGCAGGAATGCCGTAGAGGCGCAGGTAGGTGTCGAAACTGACCATGGCGCTGCCATCGGCGAGCAGGCCCATGCCCAGGGCATAGTCGCCGCGAATGGCTAGTTCCTGGCGGTTGATGACGGCAGTCCCGCCGATCATCCACGGTCCGTAGCTCGGCCGCGAAAGGCTATCGGCGAGGGTAGACTGGCGTTCGCTGAGGTGGGTGACCGATTCGTTGAGCGCGTGGTCGACGAAGTAGTGTCCGCCCG
Source organism: Verrucomicrobia bacterium IMCC26134 (assembly GCA_000972765.1). Classification (GTDB taxonomy): domain Bacteria; phylum Verrucomicrobiota; class Verrucomicrobiia; order Opitutales; family Opitutaceae; genus IMCC26134_A. The sequence goes on from CP011265.1 coordinate 3,931,700, forward strand.
GGCGAAGTCCAAAAATGAAGCAGCTTTCGGAGCTCTTGGAGATCTGGTTGCTCCAGTTCCCGCCTTGGAGCAGCAGGCCCTCGACAGAGGCGACTCCCGGCACGTTACGCGCCTGAATGACGCGGTAGACGTCGATCGACTCGCTGCGCGTGAGCATCAGGTAGCCGCGCGAAACGATCATCATGTCGAAGTCGAGATGGCGGTAGGCGAGGGAGGCATTCAGTTTCGCCGCGCCCAGGAAGCCGGCCTGCATGAAGATGAGCAGCACGGCAAAGCAAATGCCTCCCACCGCTGTGGCGGTGCGCTTTTTGTTCTGGATGGTATTCAGCCAGGCCAGAGGCGTGCGCATGGGGGATATGTAAGGGTGGCAGCGACGCGCGGGTGAACTTTAGAGCGTGATGGTCACGTCGACTTGGAGGAACACGAGGCGGTCGAGCGGCTCGATCTCGTCCATGCGGATGGTTGCCTCGACTACTCGGCCTTGGGTGCTGGTGTTGGGGTCCATGCTTTCGATGGTGTTGCGGAAAACGATGCCGCTCACGGCGGTGACGGTGCCGGTCATTTTATTAGGGAGGGCCGGGGAGGAGATGACGGCTTTCTGTCCGGGTTTGACCTTGAGGATTTCGGATTCGTAGACCTCGGCGACGACTATCATGCCGGCGGTGTCGCCAATCTTGAAGAGTTCGTTGCGCCCTCCCGACTGGGCGCCGACACGGGCGCGAATCTTGAGGATACGGGCCTTGATGGGTGAGCATACCTGGGAGGCGGCGAGCTGGGCTTTGGCTGCGGCTACCTCTGCGTCGGCGGCGCGAACCAGTTTGCCGGCGTCGGTGATCGCGCGTTCGAGGTCCTGGGTAGTCTGGGCGAGTTTCAACTCGGCGGATTGTTTGCCGAGAGTGCTGTCCTCGATTTGGTCCGGGGAGACGAATTCGCTGTCCTTGGCCGCATGGATGCGCTCGAAGCGGCCCTGCGCGAACTTGGTTTCGGTCGCCACGGTGGCGAGGCGCGCGCGGGCGATTTCGATGTCCTTGGCCGTGCTGACGCGCATGGAGCCGAGGTCGAGTTCGGCCTGTTTGAGGCGGTTGACGGCACCGTCCGTGGAAGAAAGTCGGACGAGCGGCTGGCCGGGCTGCACCCAGTCGCCCTCGGCAACATTGATTGCCTGGACGGTGTCGGTGGCGGGACCGTAGAGATCGACGATGCCGGATTGGGGGAGGACGCGCCCGAGCGCGGAAACCGTGTCGGCCATCAAGGAGGAGGTGGCGAGGAGGACGGCGCCAAGCGCGGATAGAAGAGATGCGTATTTCATCGGTCTTGGGATCTTATCAGGCGTTTAGTTTGGGTAATCAGGGGGTCGGTGGAGTGGAAAGGTCGGCCAGTGAGAAGCTGGAGCCAGTCGCGCCCTTTTCGTCAAAAATGGCGCCGAGGGCAAAGCGGAGCTGGGCGATGGCGATGGCGTAGGAGGCGTGGGCGTTTATGTAGCGGATGCGTGAGCTGGAATAGAGATTTTCGAGACTTAGGATGTCGAGGATGGTGCCGCTTCCGGTCTTGAGTTGTTCGTATTGGGCGGCGAGGGCGCGTTTGGAGAGCTCCACCGTGTCCTTGGCGGACATGACGGCGTCGGCACGGAGACGGACCTGCTCAAGGGACACAAGGACATCCCCGGCGATAGATTGGGAGAGTTGAATGGTCTGCGCTTCGACCTGGTCGATGTTGGCGCGGCGTTGGCGGAGAAGGCCACGCTGATAGCTGTTGTTGAAGGGCCAGTCGAGCGAGACGCCTATGCTGCCGTTGCCGCTGGTCACGCGTTCCCTGAGCGGGGCCAGCGCGTCGTTGCTAGCGCTGAGGCCCTGGTAGCCGGCGCTGAGGGTGAGGTTAAGGCGTGGCTTGAGGTCGATGACGGCCTGGCGGGCGAGGATGTTGAGCGGGACGATGCTCTCGGTGGAGGCAAGGTAGTCGGCGCGGGAGGCGAGGGCGCGCCGTATCATGGGGGTGCGGGCTTCGTCAGCGGTGAGCGAACCGATCTCCGTAATAGGCGGGAAAGGGTCCGTAGGGGCGGGGGTTTCGGCGATTTTTTCGGGAGGAAGGCCGAGAGCCTGGCCAAACGAGAAACGGGCCGAACGGGCATCGAGTTCGGCGTTTATCCGCACGGTGCGTTTCTCGCGAAGGTTGGCCTCCGCTTGAAGTAGGTAGGCAGGAGGGAAGATGCGGCTCTCGACCAAGACTTTGGTGGACTCGACGAGCCGGGCCGCGGCTCGCTCTACGTCGCGTTGCACGGCGAATGAATCCTCCGTAGCTAGGCTGGACCAGTAACTTGCTGCGGTATTAAAGGCTTGGGCGGCCAGCGAGTGCCGGTAGAGCAGTTTGGCGACCTTCACGTCGCCGCGGGCGGCGGCCTCGTTGGCACCCGAACTGTCCTTGCCCAGGCCGCGAAGGAGCGGAACAATCACATCGAAACTGACACGGGCGACGCCCCCATCGGCAGCTGAGGTGGAGAGCGAGTGCTGGTCTTTCGCCAACACCTCGGCGTGGGGGCTGATGCTGATACCGTTGCGAAGTTCGCGAGAGAAGCCGAAGGTGTAGGCGAGGCTGTTGGACCGGTCTGTGGGAGTGGTCGCGGGAGGACTGATCTGGGGGGTGCGGTTCTGGCTTTCCGTGACGCTGGTAAACGCATTCCAGTCGAAGGTTCCGGAGATCTGGTCGAGCACGCCGGAACGTTGTTCGATGACGGTCTCCTGGATTTTGACAGCCGGGTTTTCCCGCAAGGAATCGGTGAGAGCTTCGCGTAGGGAGAGGCCCGAAACGGTAGCGGGCGCGGCGGGTAACGCTAACGCCGCTGACCGGATGGCTAGAATCATGCAGGCGGTAATCGAAAGAAAACGCTGGTGGGTATTCACGGCAGGTCGATGGGCTTTTTTTTGGGGGGGTGAATTTAATCGGGTGGTGTTCGTCTCAGATCATGCAATAAATCCGCACACCAGCTCGGTGATGAACGAGAGGGTAATTTTTGGTTATGGGCGTTTCCTGCGCTGTCTTAGTCAATTATAATGATTCGGAATAAAGGGATGTTTTGGCTTTAGCAAAGACACGCTTGTGCTGCAGCCTGCGAGGATATTCCACCATGCGAGTTTTGCTCACTACGCCCTATGACCTAGCTGTTCCCGGCGGGGTGAACCGACACGCGCTTGATCTGCTGGATGCGCTTTCGCAGCGGGGCTGCGTCGTGCGGCTTGCGGGACCGTCGTCGGTAATTTTTCGACCCGGTGACGCTCGCATCATTCGGCTTGGCCGCGTAAGGGTGGGGGGTCTTAACGGTGCCCGGAGTCGAGTGACGCTGGATCTTGGCATCGGAGGACAATTGAAGCGTCTGATTGCCGATTTCAGGCCCGATGTGGTCCATGTGCAGGAGCCGTTTTTGCCTACGCTTAACACTTTTGCCCTGCTGTATGCGGGAAAGGCCAGGCGGGTGGGGACGTTTCACACTTATTCTGAAACAAGTCGCGGTTATCTTTGGGCGTGGCCGTGGTGTCGTTGGATAAATACCCGCCTCGATGCGCGGGTAGCGGTGTCGGTTTCGGCGCGGGAGTTCGCCACGCGGTGGCATCCGCAGCCTTTCACGATTGTCTCCAATGGCGTGTGCCTGCCGCCAGCGGATGCCGTCAGGCCGGCGCGTCCTGTCGGAAAGCCAGTAAAGGTGCTTTTCGTTGGACGGGCCGATGAGCCGCGCAAGGGGTTCGCCATACTACAGGAGGCCATGCGCCGGCTTGAGTTGGAGAGTTCCGGTGCGTTTACGCTCGATGCGGTGGGGCCGGCTACGGCGCGCGGGGAAGTGACGGCGGCAGAACTCGCGGCGGCTTATGCTTCGGCCGATGTGTGTGCGGTGCCGTCGACCGGTGGTGAGAGTTTTGGACTGGTGGCGCTTGAGGCGCTGGCGCACGGGGTGCCGGTGGTGGCATCGCGGATTCGGGGATACGCGGATTGGCTGGAAGGGATGGGCGCGGGCGCGCTCACGTGTGCGGGCGATGCGCCCGCGTTGGCGGCAGCGATTCGTGAATTGACGGGCCACCCGGCTGGTTACCTTGCGGCGGTGAGGCGGGCCCCAGAGGTCGCGGCATGTTACTCTTGGGATGTGCTGGTGCCGCGATTACTCGCGATCTACCGCGGGGACCAACCACTGTCACCTGATTAGCCTTGGCTAACCGCCAGCCCTTCGCCCAAGTCCGAACCTGAACGGACCATGAAGGGCAAATTTTTCATTCAAGAGATCATCTACCAGCTCTCCGTTTTTTTTCGTCAAATCCGCTACAGCCGTTGGTTTGCTGGGCCGCGTCACCACGAAATAGCCCGGACCAATCTTCGCCGTTTCTTCATCGATCTCAACGGCTTCTTACGTGATCAGGAGGTGGATTACTGGTTGGCCTACGGAACGCTCCTTGGCTACCACCGTGAGCAGGATTTGATATTGGGCGATATCGATATCGACATCGGGCTGCCCGAAGCCGCCTACCCGCAGCTTTTGCAGGCTATAAAACAGGTGCCACCCGGCCTCCGACTTATCGACAGCGATCAAAAAAAACACGGCGGTCCGAAGATGTATCTGACGAGCGGTTTGTTGAAGGCTGACCTGTATTTTTACGCTGACAAAGGAGACTCGCTGAAACTCCATTTGCGCAGCCATTATGTGGCCGATTCCACCCCGGTGCCTCGCAAACTGATCTTGCCGACACGAGAGATAACCTTTCTAGGCCAGCCCACCCGAGCGCCGAACCAAGTCGAAGCACTTTTGAAATGGACCTACGGTTACATCGGACGGGACGGTCGCTTGGATCGTCGGACCGGCTTCTGGATAGAAGCGAAATCACCGACCCAGCGGACGGGCTGAGGCGCCAGCATCTGGCGCAGGTCTCCGGTGCTAAGTAGCCGGCGCAACCGGCTTGATCGCCACAGTAATCGAAAAAGTCCCAACCAGAGCCAGCGTCTAACACTGTAGTAAAGGCGTAGGAGCGGATCGGCCGTGAGTGGCACCCATTCCTTTACTTTGCGGCGGGTGTATAAGTATGGGATTGGCCGGATGGAGCTCTGGTCTACTTCGTCGTGCGTCAAAGATGAGGGTTCCGCCTTTGTCAGCACCAACACGCTAAGGATGGCTTGGTCGAAGCGGTGGTTGTCGGTGTCCGAACCGGGCGGCGCCAGGCAAGCCTCACGGGCGCAACACTCCGCCCATTCCCTGGTGATGCTTCGGGCTAAGGTAGAGTCCGGATCGAATCCGAAAAAAGCGCCCGCCACCTGACGTTCCGCCCTGACTGCCTCCGAGGCCTTAAGGAGCCGAAACGTATCTGGATGCGTGCGTAGCTTCAACACTCCGCAACCGGCTCTGGGGGTATAAAGTCCGGTGGTCCGAATAAACTCCAGCACCGGGTCGAGGGGCTGGACCACTACGGTGGCGCTGTCCGCCCAGACGACAGGCATCTTGGCCGTTTGCATGAGCTGCGCCACGATCACCGGTTTCCACGCATAGCTGGAAAGGCACCGCTTCGGATCACCCGGAAAGGGCGGGCACGTCGCAAAATCGAAGGTGCGAAATTCCGCGAAGGCAAAACGTCGTTCAAGCTCCCGGCGGGTGCGATCTTCCATTCCCAAATCGTAGACCAACACCTTGAAAACCCGTTCTTGGCGGACTCTTCGCACGCTCAGGAGCATCTGAGCCAGAGATCGGGAGTAGCGTTGATCGGCCGCGGTCGCAAGGATGGCTCGAGGTTTCGTTAAATCCACCGAGTTCCTTTCGCTGACACAGCATGGAGGCATGGCCGCCTTGGGTTTCCGATCTGTCACCGGGAGAGTCTTCCTTTGATCATCACGCTGGTTTATTTGTGCTTATCGCGCTACAGGTATTTCACGGGAGGCTCAAGGACGCTCTTCGCTCCAGTTCGAGAAGACTTGGGGTTGGTTTGCGATTGCGATGAATGGAGCGTTTCCGAATACATGGCGCATGAGCTTACGCGCGCGGGGTCAAGATACTGGGGGAAGTGGGCGATGATCGGCTTGGCTGCGGCAGGAATTGTGGCGACGGCCGTAGGCGGCATGGCTTGTGGAGGACCGGTGAGCTGGACCCGTGCTCGGGCCGGTTTGCGCTATCAAGTCGGGCCGGTCGAACATACGCTTCCAGAGCTGGACTTTGGTCATCCGGCGCCCTGCCTGTTGCGCCCAACTACCCTAGCGGCGATGCGAGAGACGGTAAGTTATGCTCACCGTCTGCTATCTGAGGCGGGCATTCCTCATTGGCTAACCATCGGCACTTTGCTTGGCGCGTTCCGCCATGCGGGCTTTGTGCCTTGGGACGACGACATCGATTTACAAGTGCCCATGTCCCACCTGGCTGCCTTGACGGCGATACGGCCCAAAATCGAGCAGGATGGCTATGTGCTCATGCGTGCCGGCGGCGGATTCAAATTGGCCCGGCGCAACTTCTGGCGCTTTCCCTATGTCGATCTGATCATGGTGGCTCCCAGGGAAGACCGGTTCGCCTTGGCCTTCCCACTCGCGCGCGACGGCACCCCGACCTTTGCGAAGGCGCGGCAATGGCCGCGCGAGTGCTTCCGGAAAAGCGAGCTGTTTCCGCTCACCACCATGCCTTTCGAGGACCTGCAGCTGCCCGTCCCGCGCGAGGCGCGGAAGATCGTGGAGGAGCTCTACGGTGCGGACTCCTTGCGGACCGTGCGGCACCGCAGTTTTTCGCGCTGGCACAACCATCTTTTTATGATGACCTGTTTCCGACTCGGCCTGAGTCAAGGCTAACCCGGGCGCGACGAAAGATCGTCGCGCCCTTGACCGCGTGGTGGGGCCACGCAGGCTGGCGCGCATGTCATGGAAAACGGCGCCTGCGGAAAGACGGAAACATCCGTCTCTCGCGCTTCTCGCATTGGCTGTGATGCTGGCGGTCGGTGCAGTCCTGCTGGCGCGGGGCATCTCGCCTCACGGGGCGGCGGAGCGCGTGGTGTCAATCGTTCGCGAGGCGGGGCCAGCGGTCTATTTCACGGCCATGGCGCTGCTGCCTTTTCCTTTGTTTTGGTTTACCGTGCCGGCGGGCGAGGCGTTCGCGGGCCAGTTTACGTTTCCCGGTGTCATCGCGGCCTCACTGGTGGCGGTTGCCGTGAACATCGCTTTCTCCTACTGGCTTGCACGTCGGCTTTTTCGTCCGCTACTGACGGCTTGGTTGGAGAAGCGCGGTCATCGCATCCCGCAAATGACGCGTGAAAATGCCGTGGCGGTTGCATTGATGGTAAGACTGACACCGGGGCCGCCACTCTGTCTGCAATGCTACCTGCTGGCCCTCGCGGGTATGCCTTTCGGGCTTTACATGATCGTGTCGTGGCTGGTCACGGTGCCCTGGGTGGTGGGCGGGGTGATTTTGGGAAGGGGCATATTGAGCGGGAATCTCACGCTGGCTTTGACGGGTCTTGGGGTGCTGGGCGCAGTCGCGACCGGTGTTCATTTGTGGCGACGCAGGCAACGCGGGTTACGAATATGAGTCTATCCGCCGGTAATTTTTTGGCGACAGGTCGATTATAATCTCTCCATCTAGCGGTATGAAGCCCGATGTGCCGATCTACAATTACCGATGCGTGGATCGTTCTCTCTTGGTGGGGCCTTTTTGCCGGTATTTCGTGCGTTGGTTTGTCGTTTGGGTGCCTCCGGGTATCCCGGCCAATCTATTGACGCTGGGTTCCTCGGCTTGCATGTGGCTCATGCTTTTTTTGGCGGTGACGGCGCGTAATGTATCGGCAATCGCCCCTTGGTGTCTGCTGCTGATGGCCGGCTACGTGATCTATGATCATGCAGACGGCATGCATTCGCGCCGCACCGGCACGAGTAGTCCGCTGGGCGAATATCTGGATCATTTTCTCGATGCATTTCACGGCGCAATCGCGGTCGTGGTGATGTTTTTGATCGCGGGTCGGGCGGATTCGCCGCTTTTGCCCATTTTGCTCTGGGCTGTGCTGGTAGCGGGTGCCGCCACAATGGTTGAGGAGCGCGAGCGCAAGGAGCTATACTTCGGACTGACCGGTCCGCTGGAGGCGATGTTACTGACGTTGTTTTATTTTGCGAGTTGGTGCCGGACTGACACCTCTGCGTGGTGGCAGGTCACCGTAGTCGGCCGCATCACGGTCTTTGATGTGGTGATGGCGGGCGGCGTTACCGGCGGTGTGCTGACGGCGGCGGCTTGCGTGCGTCGCGTCGGATGCATCCCTGCCAGCCTGCTGGCCTATATGATTACGGGTGCGATCCTTGGCATACACGGTGTTTTGGGAGGAGTGGCTTGGTGGGAAACCGCATTGTTAGTCATATTGCATGGCGGAGACTACACTGGGCGGGTGATCGCCGGACATTTGAGGGGTTTGCGCCGCCCATGGCCGGATTTCATTACGCCTGTGATCATGCTGGTCGCTTGGGCCTCGGACGCATTCACGATCTGGCTCACCTTCGGCCTGGGTGCCTATCTACTGGCGCGCAATCTCGTGTCGGTGTCCGGCATGTTCAAAACGTTTCGGCAATTTTGGCTTTGGTGGAATGTGCCGGTTTGCCGCGATGCGTGGGAGGACGTGAAACCGGGGTCGGCTATACCGTCGTAAAAGGGTTTAGGCAGGACTGTGGCGGTTCGGATGGGGCTAAAAGGCTGGTCGCGGATGATGCGGAAGTGTGAGGCCGCTCAGTTTCGTGCGTCTTGTCTGGTGTCGGACAGGATGCGCCCTTCCGATAGGCGCACGATGCGATCGGCCCTCGGGTAAAACGCGTCGTCGTGGGTGATGGCGATCACGAGTTTTCCCTGCGCGCGCAGATCGGGCAGGATGTGTTCGTAGAACCAGCGGCGAAATTCCGGGTCTTGGTCGGCGGCCCATTCGTCGAAGACGTAGACGGGCTTGTCCTCCAGCAGCGCCGCGACGAGCGCGAGGCGTTTGCGCTGGCCTTGGGAGAGCTTGGTGGACGAAAAAGCCCCCGTTACGTCGATGGAAACTTGGTTCCCCAGATGGACTTCGTGCAACAGCCGGGCGGCGGTTGCCGGAACGGCATCCTCATAACCGATCAGACCGTCGAAGAGGAAAAAATCCGAGAAAATCACGCTAAAGTGGCGACGGTGGGCGGCGAGGGTGGACGGGCTGATCACGTTTCCGTCGGAAACAAGATCCCCATGCGCGGGGGGATAAAGGCCGCATATGAGTTTTAGGAGGGTGGTTTTGCCGCTGCCGTTGCCGCCACAGATGAACACGATTTCGGGGCGATCGAATTCCAGCGAAACCGGGCCAAGGTCAAAGGGCGCCTCGTCGTCCCGTGAATGGCGGTAGGTGACCTCGTGAAGTTTGAAGGGAAGCGCCGTCGCGCTCTGCGGAGGGACGCGCGTAAGTGCGGAAGCCGTTTCGGAAGATTCCCGCCCAAGCATGACGCCGATCTGGCTGGCACGGTTCATCGCTAGGGTCACTCGGCTGAGATAGGTGGTGAAACCGACCAGATTACCCAGTGGGGCCAGCAAAAAAAGGGCGATGAATAAAAAGCGACCGAACTGTTCGTAGGTGGCCCAACCGTGCAAAGGAAGGGTGAATAGCAAAAGTCCGATCCCAAGCAGCAGGAGGAGTTCGCCCCAGCGCCTGACCAGGGTTTCCCAGGTGCTGGCCCTGGTGATTTCGACTTCTTGACGTCGGCAAATCGGCTCAAGGTGCCGGTCAAAAAAAACCGCGCGCTTACGGTCGTCGAGGAGCAGCTCCTTGTGGCCCCGCACCAGCGCGTCGAGCAGCCTGTTCACGCCATCCCAGTCCATACGCCAGATGGCGAGGTGGCGTTGAAAGCGCTGGAGTGGGATAACATAGCCTGCCGAGGCGATCGCACCGAGTCCGAGGCAGGCGATCGCCAGCGGCCAAGAAATTATGGTCAGAAGGACAAAGCAGCCGATGACCGTAAAGAGTCCGGAGATGGCGCTCGGGAGCCGTTCCGCCGCCCGCGAAATGGCGGCGACGTCCTCAATCAGCACGGGGAAAATACGGCTCTGCTCACGTTCGAGTAGGGGCAGTGGCACCGCCAGGATCTGGCGGCTGAAGGAAAGCCGCAATTCGCGCACCGCACGCTGGGCGACGCGGGTGATGCGGTTGTCGGCAAGCACGGCACCCGCCCCGTAAATCAACCAGCAGCTGGCAAAAGCGACTGCATGCCATCCCCAGTTATCGCCATGCCCGGCGATGGTGGCCTGAAGCACCCAGGCGAATCCGCTGGTCGCCATTCCTGTCGCCGTTCCGGCCAATATGCCGATAATCGCGTCCCAACGTGATGTGCGAAACAACAGGAGCAGAATGCGCATGAAAGGCGTTTTAAGGGAGTTTGTGTGCGTAGGCCCCGCCGAAGACGAAATCGGAAATCCGGGCGAAGGCGTCGTGCGGGGAAAATCTCTGGCGTCCGGTGATGAGCACGTTTGGATGAGCGATGATTAGGGCGAGAGTGGCGTCGGGCAGCAGATGATCGGCGTGATCATTGTAAAAGAGGCAGGCCTCGTTTGCGTAAACGTCAAGGCCGCGACTTCCGCTTTCCAAGGCGTCAAACGCGGCGGGCGTCTCGATGAGTTATTCGCAGCTGGTGATGATCAAGATGTCGCCTCGCTTTATGCTCGAAAGCTGGTCGGCGTTTAGGATGTGCAGCGCCGCTGGCATGAGCGGGCGGTTGAGCGAGAAGATATCGGATTGCGCCAATAGTTCGTCCTTATCGACAAAGATGAACCCGGTTGGTTTGGCCTCGGCGGCGAGGAAGCGAAAGGCGCTGCGTGCGGAGGGTCGGGCTGGTGCCGGGCTGGGGTGCGGGTTGGCCCCGGCGGCGGTTTTCAGCCGGTCGTAGGTGGCAGGGTGGCATTAAGCAGGGCGTTTAGATCGAGGGCGCGAGTGAACATGGCCAATCCGCCTTGCGCGTCGCGCGGCCATTCTGACTCAGGGCGATCCCGGTAGAGCTCCACGCCGTTCCCGTCCGGATCGCGCAGGTAGAGCGCTTCGCTGACACCGTGGTCGGCCGCCCCGTCGAGCGAGAGGCCGGCGGCGATCAGGCGGCGCAAGGCGTCGGCCAGGGATGCCCGATCCGGATAGAGAATCGCGGTGTGGTAGAGGCCGGTCGTGCCCGGGGCCGGCGGGGAACCGCCGCGACTTTCCCAAGTGTTGAGCCCGATGTGGTGGTGGTAGCCGCCGGCCGAGATGAATGCTGCATCGCGACCGAGTCGTTGCATCAGCTGGAAACCGAGCACTCCGCAATAGAAGCCAAGCGCGCGGTCAAGGTCGGCGACTTTGAGGTGAACATGGCCGATGCGGGTGGCGGGATGGAGGGTGCTCATAGGTGGTGGGGGACATAGGGCCGAAGGCGAAAACCGCTTCAGTGGGCTAACACGGACGGCACGATTACGAGTCCAGGCGACTTGGCAAAGGGACCTGTGGGTAGGGAACTCCCCCATACCTCTTGCCGGTGCGATCGGATAGGGTGCGCAGGTGATTTTTTTCAGATGAAAGCGATATCTGCCGCTTCAGCCGCGTAACCACCTCCCCCTCAATTGCGTGCAAAAACAAGCCTGGCTAACAATGCAAAACATCCAAGGGATCCCGGTGAGCGCCAAGCGTGTGTTTTCCGGCAAAGTCTCCGCCCGCCAGTCAGACAACCACACGAACGCAGTCGGTCGAGGCGGACGCCGTTACGTGCTCACGACCTTCGCCGCAGTGGATCAGCACTGCACGGGGCGCAGCGATGTTCTCACCGCCTTATGATGCGAACCGAGCTCCGCCTCACTTTGGTTTCCTTCCACTTTTAATCCTAGATCCACATGTATCGTCCCGATATCCCCCCTTCAGGCATGGCCGACCACGAAACTGAAGCCCGCGACATTGATCGAGTCGCCGTGGTGAGGAACCTCCAGCAATCCACCCTTTTTCGCGAATATCAGCAGGCGTTCGAGGCCACGATCGGACTGCCGCTTGTGTTGCGGGTGGCGGGCTCGTTCCAAACGCCGCTGCAAGGTTCGAAAAGGGTGAATCCGTTTTGCACGTTGATGACACAGACCAACGCGACGTGCTCGGCCTGTTTGCGATTGCAGCAGCGCATCGAAGAAGACGCGGCCCATGCACCCCGCACCTTCGAGTGCCATGCCGGGCTGGCTGAAACCGCCGTGCCGGTGCGGGTTGGAAACCACGTGCTGGGATATTTGCAGACCGGGCAGGTTTTTCTGCGCCAACCTTCAAGAAAAACTCTGGAAAAACTCACCGTGATCATGGCAGGCCGGGGCCCCGGCGCGGGAACGCACTGTTGGAAGCCGGTGTATCTCCGGACGCGGGTGGTCGCGCCCAAGCAGTATCAGATGATCGTCCGCCTGCTCACGATTTTTGCCGAGCATCTGAGCACGGTCAGCAATCGCATGTTGATCGCCCAAACGGTCAAGGACACGCCCTGGGTCACGAAAATGCGCACGTTTATCACCGAGCATTATGGGGAGCACATCGGGCTGCACGATGCGGCGCGCTTGGTGAATATGAGCCCGTTCTATTTCTGCAAACGCTTCAAGGGTGCGGTCGGGTTTACCTTCACAAGTTATCTGGCGCGGGTGCGGATCGAAAAAGTGAAGGACATGTTGCTCGACGCCGACCTGCGGGTGAGCGAGGCAGCCTTTGCGGCGGGTTTCCAATCGCTTTCCCAGTTCAATCGCGTGTTCCTCCGGGTGACGGGCGAGGCGCCGACCAGCTATCGCCTGCGTCTGCTTGAAAACAAGGGCAAGCCGGCCCGCGCGCCGTTGCTCGTCGCGGGCAGGTGCTAGGACGTGCGGTGACGGGGCCTCACGGCTGCCAGTCGAGGCCGATATCGGCCCAGGGGGCGTGGTGGACAAGGGCGCCGGTGGAGACGAAGTCGAGGCCGAGGCCGGCGTAGCGCGGCAGGGTTTTTAACGTGATGCCACCGCTGGCCTCGGTGAAGGCGCGACCGGCGATCGCTGTAATCGCTTTTTTGATACGGGCGGGCGGAAAGTTGTCCAGGAGGATGACGTCGGCGCCGGCGGCAAGGACGGCGGGGAGCTGGTCGAGGCGGTCGATCTCCACCTCGACGGGGAGTTCGGGTGCGGCCTTCTTGGCGCGGGCGACGGCGGCGGCGAGATCGCCGGGGGCGCCGAGGAGGGCGAGGTGGTTGTCCTTGAGCATGACGCGGTCGAAGAGGCCGAGGCGGTGGTTCCAGGCACCGCCGCAGGCGACGGCGTATTTTTCCAGCATGCGGTAGCCCGGGGTGGTCTTGCGGGTATCGAGGAGGCGGGTGCGGCCGGGGCCGAGGGCGGCGACGTGGGCGGCGGCGGCGGTGGCGACGCCGGAGAGGCGCTGGAGGAAGTTCAAGGCGACGCGCTCGGCGGCGAGGAGGGTGCGGGGGTCGCCTTCCAGGGAGGCGAGGATCTGGCCGGGGGCGACGCGGTGGCCGTCGCGGACGAGCGTCTGCACGGCGGCGCGGGGGCCGTAGGCGGAGAGGATGAGCGGCAGGAGGGGCAGGCCGCAGGCGACGAGTCCGGTGCGGGCGACCAGGTGGGCCCGGCCGAGTCGCGGCGGGGCCATGAGAGTGGCGGTGGACTGGTCGCCGGTGCGCGCGGGCTTTTGACGGAGACCGAGACCGGCGAGGTCCTCGTCGCGGGCGAGTTCGACGAGGCGGCGGAGGTAGGCGAGGTCGAGGTCGTCCCAGGTGAGGCGAAGGAGGAGGCGGTCGAGGGCGGCGGGCATCGGCGGAGTTGCGCGGGGCGCGGGTGGCTCAGTGGGCGGGGGCTTCGCCGGTGAGATGGGGGGCGAAGAGGGCTTTGTTGGCGGCTTTGGCGTAGGCCTCTTCGGGGAGAATATTTCCGGCTTTGAGCTGGGCCATGAGACTGCCGTCCATCGAGATCATGCCATCGGCGGCGCCGCCGTCGATGATGCCGCGGATGTTCGAGATGAGTCCGCTGCGGATGGTGTTGGGCAAAGCCTCGTGAGGAAGGAGGATCTCGTGCACGGCGACGCGTCCTTTGGGGATGCGTTTGCAGAGGAGCTGGGCGACCACGCCGGCGAGGCAGCCGGCGAGCATGACACGGACCTGATTCTGCTCCTCGGCGGGGAAGGCGTTGATGATACGGTCGATCGTCTTGGGGGCGTTGTTGGTATGCAGGGTGCCGAAGACGAGCATGCCCATGCTGGCGCAGGAAAGGGCGAGCTTGATGGTCTCGAGCTCGCGCATCTCGCCGAGGAGGACGATGTCGGGGTCGTGACGCATGGCGCCTTTGAGCGCGGCGGCGAAGGAGCCGGTGTGCTCGCCGACTTCGCGGTGCACGATGACGGATTCGCGGGCCTGGTGGACGAATTCGATGGGATCCTCGATGGTGATGATGTGTTTGCGGAGGTTCGTGTTGATGTAGTCTATCATCGCGGCGAGCGTGGTGGACTTGCCGCTTCCGGTGGGCCCGGTGACGACGACGAGCCCCTGTTCAAGGTGGCAGAGGCGCTTGAGGACCTCGGGTAGTTTGAGGTCGTCGAAGGTGAGAATCTTGCCGGGGATCTGGCGGAGGACGGCGGCCATCCCCCAGTGGTTGTAGAGGAAATTGGCGCGAAAGCGGGCGAGGCCGGGGATCTCGTGGGCGAGGTCGAGGTCGTGGCGCTCGAGGTAGTCGGCCCAGCGTTTGGGTGGGCAGATTTCGCTGAGGAGAGTCTCCATGCGCTCGGCGTCGATGACGGTATCGTCGAGGGGGACGAGGGCGCCGGAGAGGCGGGCCTTGGGCGGGAGACCGACGGTGAGGTGGAGGTCGGAGCCACCTTGTTCGAGCATGGTGCGGAGAAGGTCGTCGATGGCGGGCATGGGCGGAAGGAAGAGCGGCTGAGGGAAGGAAACCTGAGGGCGCGTCAGCTGATGCGGGCGCGGAGGGAGCGGTTGTTGATATTGGCCTTGGCCGAGGCGGCGGAGATGCGGCCCTGCTCCCAGAGGGCGAAAACGGAGGCGTCGAGCAGGCACATGCCGTCGCGGGAGCCGGTCTCCATGGTGTTGCGCAGGCCGGTGACCTTGCCGTCGCGGATGAGGTTGGTGACGGCGGTGTTGTTGACGAGGATCTCGCAGGCGAGGGCGAGGGTGCCGTCGAGGGCCGGAAGGAGGCGTTGGCAAAGGATGCCGCGGAGGCTCTCGGAGACGCTGGAACGGATCTGGGGCTGCTGGCCGGCGGGGAAGGCGTCGAGGAGGCGGTTCAGGGTCGTGGCGGCGTCGCTGGTATGCATGGTGCCGATGACGAGGTGACCGGTCTCGGCGGCGGTGAGGGCCATCTCGATGGTTTCGAGGTCGCGGAGCTCGCCGACGACGATGATGTCAGGGTCTTCGCGAAGGGCGCCTTTGAGGGCGGAGGCGAAGCTGCGGGTGTGGATGCCGACTTCGCGCTGGGTGACGTTGCAACCGGCGGCGGGCTGGACGACCTCGATGGGGTCCTCGACGGTGATGATGTGGTCCTCGCGGGTGTTGTTGAGGAGGGCGACGAGGGAGGCGAGGGTGGTGGTCTTGCCGGCGCCGACCGGGCCGGTGACGAGGATGAGGCCGTTGTGGTAGCTGAGGAGTTTCTCGATGGTGGGGACGTGTTGACCGTAGCCGAGCTCATCCAGGGTGCGGGGCTGGCCTGGAACGATGCGGTAGCAGCCGGCGGCGCCGCTTTTATGAAACATCAAATTGACGCGGTAGCGTTGCTCGGGACCCACGGCCAGGGCGTAGTCTAGGTCTTTTTCATTCAGGAAGAAGGTGCGCTGCTCGGGGGAGAGGAGGGCCAGGTTGAGGCGGAGGGCGGCATCGGGGCCGAGGGGCGCGTCGTCGAGGTCCTCGAGGACGCGGTTGCGGCGGACAAAGGGGCGGGCGCCGGCGGAGAGGTGGAGGTCGCTGGCGCCGGCTTCGGCGGCTTCGGCGAGGAGGCCGCGCAGTCCGGCGGCGACGGCTTCGTCGTCGAGGTCGTCGATGGTGGCGAAAGAGAAGGGCGCGGAGGGATCGGCAGGGGAGGGTGCGGGGCGGTGGGAGGCAAAAGGAGCTGAGGTGGGCGGGCCGGAGGCGGCCTTTTTTTCAGCGAGATCGAGGAGGTCTTCGAGGGATGGCACGTCGGCGACGTAGTGCTGGTCGATGAGGTGCTGGGCGAACTCGACGAGGGTGACGTCGGGCGGGAGCGCGGCTTCGGCGGCCTGCGCGTGCTCTTTGGTGAAGATATTATTGGCGACGCCCATGCGGGCGAACCAGAGGAGGTCGGGTGTCATGCGGGTGCGCCGTGCGGAGCGCGGCGGAGGGGGCGTGGTTAAGGTGAAGGATTTAGTTTTAAAAGGCGCCGGCCTGCGCCGCGACGTGGCAGGATGCGGAAGGAAAATCCCCGGGCTTTGAGCTTAGGCGCGGATCTGGCCGGTTCCGTCGATGAGGTATTTGTAGGTGCAGAGTTCGCGCAGGCCCATGGGGCCGCGGGCGTGGAGGCGGTCGGTGCTGATGCCGATCTCGGCGCCGAAGCCGAACTCGAAGCCGTCGTTGAAACGGGTGGAGGCGTTCCAGGGGACGACGGCGCTGTCCACGGCGGCCTGGAAGCGGCGGGCGGCGGTCTGGTCGGCGGTGATGATGGCGTCGGTGTGGGCGGAGCTGTCTCGGTTGATGATGGCGATCGCGGATTCGAGGTCGGGGACGATGCGGACGGCGAGGATGAGGTCGAGGAACTCGGCGCGAAAATCGGCTTCGGTGGCGGCGGATGTTTTCAGGCCTGGGGTGGAGGCGAGGAGGGCGAGGGCGGCGGGGTCGCAGCGGAGTTGCACGCCCTTGGCGCAGAGTGCGGCGGCTAGGCGGGGGAGGATGGAGGGGGCGATGCCGGCGTGAACGAGAAGTTGCTCGGCGGTGTTGCAGACGCCGGGGCGCTGGGTTTTGGCATTGAGGATAATGGCCTCGGCCATGGCTGGGTCGGCGGCCTTGTCCACGTAAACGAAGCAGACTCCGGTGTAGTGCTTGATGACGGGGATGGTGCTGTGCTCGGCGACGAAGCGAATGAGGGACTCGCCGCCGCGGGGGATGATGCAGGAGATGAGCGAGTCGAGGGTGAGGAGGTGGTTGAGCGCGGCGCGGTCGGTGGTGGGGATGAGCTGGACGGCGTCGGCGGGCAGGCCGGTCTCGGCGAGGGCTTGCTGGACGAGGGCGGCGAGGGCGGTGTTGGTGTGGAAAATCTCTTTGCCGCCACGCAGGATGGAGGCGTTACCGGACTTCAGGCAGAGCACGGCGCAGTCGATGGTGACGTTGGGGCGGGCCTCGTAGATGATCCCAATGACGCCGAGGGGGACGCGGAGCTTGCGGATGACGATACCGTTGGGGCGGGTGGTGGATTCGAGGGGTTCGCCGACGGGGTCGGGGAGGGCGGCGACCTGCGCGACAGACTCGGCAAGGTGGACGAGGCGGGCAGGGGTGAGGGTGAGCCGGTCGATTTGGGCGGCGGGCAGACTGGCGGCGCGGGCGGCGGCGAGGTCGAGGGCGTTGGCGGCGAGCAGGGTGGCCTCGGCGGCGGGGAGGAGGCGGGCGAGAGCGAGCAGGGCGGCGTCTTTTTGCGCGGTGGGGGTGGTCGCGAGCACGAGGGCGGCGGCGCGGGCTCGGACGGCGATGGCGGTGACTAGGGTGGCGAGATCGGCGGACATGGCGTGAGCCGCGAGGGCGGCGGAGGGAAAATTAAGAGAAACGATTAAGTATAAGGAGAGGACCGTAGGCGGGCGGGTGCAAGCGAGGGATGTTTGGTAATGAGCTCCGGGCTTGCGAAAAAGCCCCGGTCGCGGAGGCGCGGGCCGGGGCTGGAGGCATCGGGGGGGCGCGGCGGGCGTTCAGTTGGCCGGGGCTAGGCTCCGGGCTGTCGCGCGGAGGTCGGGCCAGCGGTGGGCGGGGATGGCGGGGCCGGAGTGGCGGACGGATTCGGAGCCGATGAGGGCGGCGAGGGCGCCGGCGGCGGGCAGGGACCAGCCGTTGAGGTGGGCGTGGAGGAAGGCGCCGGCAAAGGCGTCGCCGGCGCCGTTGGTATCCACGACCTGGGGAGCGGGGACGGGCGCGATGCGGTGGAGCTCTGTGCCGCGGGCGATCCAGGCGCCGTCTTTGCCGACTTTGACCACGGCGATCACGCCCTCGGAGGCGAGGCGGAGGGCAAGGGCGGCGTAGTCGTCGCCGGAGTTCGGATAAAGGGCGCGGATCTCGTCCTCGTTGGCGAAGACGATGCCGATGCCGCCTTGGCGGAACTGGGCGAAGAGCCAGTCGCGGGAGGCGTTGACGACCTCGAAGGAGGCGATGTCCAGGGAGACGGTGGCGCCCGAGGCGCGGGCGTGGGCGAGGACGGCGTCGGCCAGGGCGGGGTTAAAGACGAGATAGCCCTCGATGTGGGCGTGGCGGACACCGGCGAAGTCGGCGGTGGAGAGCTCGGCGGGCGAGAGGGTGAGGGCGGCGCCGAGATCGGTGCGCATGGTGCGCGCGGCGTCGGGCGTGATGAGGGCGAGGCAGCGGGCGTTGGGCAGGGCGGCGGTTTTGAAGCGGGAAACGTCCACCCCGGCGGCGGCGGCCTGGCTGCGGTAGGTGTCGGCGGTGGTGTCGTGGCCCAATTTGCCGAGAAAAGTGGTGCGGAGGCCGAGGCCGGCGGCGTTACGGACGACGTTGGCCGCGCTGCCGCCGTTTTCCAGCGAGGGAGGGGCGGGGAGGCGGGCGATGATGGAGTCCATCTCGGCGGCGTCCACCAAGACCATGCCGCCCTTGTCGCCGCGCACTCCGGCGAGGAAGGATTCGGGCACGGGGGCGGTGAGGTCCATGATGGGGGAGCCGATACCGATGAGGTCGAAGGAGGTGGCAGGGGAGGACATGACGGGGAGGCGGGCGCTGGCTTAGTTGGCGACGGTGAGGTTGGTGGCGAGCAGGGGCTCGTCGTCGACCTCGATGAGGATGGAGTAGTCGGCGACGGCGGGGAAGCTGAGGTTGCGGACGTCGTTGATGAGATTGATGCGCTGGAGGGGCCCCATGGATTCGAATTCGCGATCGAGGAGGGTGTTCATCGATGAGTGGTCGAGGCCGAGAGAGATGCGGATCTTGTGTTTGCCAGCGGGGACGTCGCTGAGGGTGAGAAACCAGATCATGAACGGGTGGGTGAAGGGGAATTGGCGGCCGCGGATGGCGGAGAATACGCCGAGGAGGGTGTGTTTACCGGTGCCTGGATCGATGTGAACGCCGTCGCACATGAGCCAGCAGAGGACCTGAGGTTTGGTGTTCATAGATTTAATAAGGGCTGAGCGTGGGGTGCAGACGCGCGTGGGGGAAGGCGGAAGTGCGGTAAGCGGGCGGTTCTCAAAAAAAGGTATCGGTCGCCGGGGCAGGGATTTTCTTGTCAGGGTTTTGGCTCGGTTCATATCCGGTTGGGATGAAGTATATTTTCGTGACCGGTGGGGTGGTTTCTTCGTTGGGCAAAGGCCTGACGGCTGCGGCGCTGGGCGCCCTGTTGGAGATGCGCGGGCTGACCGTGCGGATCCAGAAATTTGATCCTTACCTCAACGTGGACCCGGGCACGATGAGCCCTTACCAGCATGGCGAGGTTTACGTGCTCGAGGATGGCGCGGAGACGGATCTCGACCTCGGTCACTATGAGCGTTTCACGAGTGGTAAATTATCCCGGATCAACAGTCTGAGTTCCGGCCAGGTTTACGAAAGCGTGATTCAGAAGGAGCGGCGCGGAGCCTATCTCGGCAAGACGGTGCAGGTCATCCCGCATGTCACCAATGAGATCAAGGAGCGCATCACCGTGGCGGCGAAGGACGTGGATGTGTTGATCACCGAAATCGGCGGGACCACGGGTGATATCGAGGGGCTGCCCTTCCTGGAGGCTTTGCGTCAGTTCGCCTTGGAACAGGGGCCGCGCGACGTTATTTTCCTTCACGTGACTCTCGTGCCTTATCTTGCGGCCGCGGGGGAATTGAAGACCAAGCCCACCCAGCAATCCGTCGCAAAGCTGCGCGAGATCGGCATCCAACCCCACGTGTTGGTCTGCCGGAGTGAGAAGCCGATTGATGCCAGCGTGCGGGACAAGTTGTCCATGTTCTGCAACGTGCCGGTGAAAGCCGTGATCGAGTGCCGGGACGTAGAATCGATTTACGAGCTGCCCATTGCGTTGCAAAACGAGGGTCTGGACCAGCTCGTCGTTGACCTCTTCGGCCTGAATAAACCCCAGCCCGAGCGCAATGTCTGGGCCGAGCTCGCCCGCCGGATCAACCATCCCTCCCACACCGTGCGCATCGGCGTGGTGGGCAAATACATCGAGCTTCAGGACGCCTACAAATCCGTTTACGAGTCCGTTACGCACGCCGGCATCGCCAACAATGCCAGGGTCGAGGTTGTGCGCGTGGACGCCGAGGATCTGGAAAAACGCGGCGGCACCGCTGTCTTGAAGGGGCTCGACGGCATCCTTGTGCCCGGTGGCTTCGGCGATCGCGGCACCGAGGGCAAGATCATCGCCGCCCGGTATGCCCGTGAGAACAAGGTCCCTTACTACGGCCTTTGCCTCGGACTCCAGATCGCCGTCATCGAGTTTGCCCGCAATGTCCTGAAGTTGAAGGGCGCGAACTCCACCGAGTTCGACGCCGCCTCTCCGCACCCCGTCATCAACATGATGGAGGAGCAGAAAAAGATCATCGACAAGGGTGCGACCATGCGCCTCGGCAGCTACGAGTGTGCGCTCACGCCCGGCTCCAAGGCGGCCAAGGCCTACAAGGCCGAAAGCATCCGCGAGCGCCACCGCCACCGCTACGAGGTCAACAATGCCTACGTCGGCCAGCTTCAGCGCGGCGGCCTCACCGTCTCCGGCATCAACCCGCGCCGCAATCTCGTCGAGATCGTGGAGCTCAAGGACCACCCCTTCTACCTCGCGGTGCAGTTCCATCCCGAGTTCCAGTCCAAGCCCCTCCAGGCACATCCTCTTTTCGCCGCCTTCATCGCCGCCGCCTTGAAGGCCAAAAAACCTGCGAAGGCCAAGCCGAAGTCCCGCGCCAAACCCAAAGCTTCAACGCCAAGTCGCAAAGGCGCAAAGGCCGCGAAGAAGAAGGCGTGATCTGGCGCCGCTTGTATCGCTCCCTTCCGTATCTTTGTCCTGCCCTGTCCTGTAGTGCTCAGCGTTTTCGTGATTTTGCGTTAAACTAACATGCCACTTTTCGACCCCAAAAAACTACTCGTTCTCGCCGGTCCTTGTTCGCTGGAGAACGAGCACGTGGTGCGCGCCGTGGCCGGGAAATTGATCTCGATCCGGGCAAAATATCCCGAGCTGAACCTCGTCTTCAAAGGCTCCTTCGATAAAGCCAACCGCACCTCCATCGCAGGCGGGCGAGGCACCGGCATGGAGGCCGGCCTCGCCTTGCACGCCATGGTCAAAAAGGACTATTGCCTGCCCTGCGTGACCGATGTGCACGAGAGTGACCAATGCGCCGCCGTCGCCGCCGTGTGCGACGTGTTGCAGATTCCCGCCTACCTCTGCCGCCAGACCGATCTCCTCCTCGCCGCCGCCGCCACGGGCAAGGTCGTGAATGTGAAAAAGGGCCAGTTCCTCTCGCCCAGCGACATGGTTCATGTGGTCGGAAAGCTCGCTCACGGCGGTGCGGCCGAGATCTGGCAATGCGAGCGCGGCGCCACCTTCGGCTACAACAACCTCGTGGTGGACATGCGCAGCTTCCCCATCATGGCCCGCAACGGCTACCCGACCATCCTTGACGCCACCCACAGTGTGCAGCTCCCGGGCGCGGGCGGCGGCAAGAGCAGCGGCCAGCGCGAGTTCGTGCCCACCCTCGCCTTCGCCGCCCTCGCGGCCGGCGCCGACGGTCTTTTCATCGAAACCCATCCGGATCCAGCCAACGCGCTCTCCGACGGTCCGAACATGGTGCCGCTCGACGAGCTCGAAGCCCTGCTGGTGAAGTGTCTCGCCTTCTGGCGTCTCGCCCGCGCCTCCTGAGTGATTTCGCCGCGCGGTCCCCGTATCCTGTTCGTTGCACAGTCTTGGTAATCATCCGTTGACCCTCGCCAGCCGAAGTAAATAATACCCTACTTAGGTCAAATTCCCCTCTTTATACTCACGATGGAAAACTTCCTTATCGACGTGCCGGTGCCTTCCATGGGCGCGACCGTCAACGAACTCACCGTCATTGATCTGAAAGTCGGAGTAGGAGATGTTTTGAGCAAGGGCCGCGTCGCCGCCGAGCTGGAGAGCGATAAATCCGTCTTCGAGTGGGAGGCGCCGTGCGACGGCACCGTGCGCGCCGTGCATTGCCGCGCGGGCGACATCATACGCTCCGGGGACCTGTTTATCAGTATCGAGACGGCCGACGAGTCACTCCGCCATCTCATCTCCAAGGGCGCGCCCGTCAAAGCAGCCCTCGCCGCCGCGCCGCTTCCCGTTTCGACCGCGGCCTCGTCCGTGTCACAGGCTGCGATTGCCGCCCCTGTCCCCGCCGGTTCCGGTGCGCTCTGGACGCCACGCGCGCTGAAGCTCGCGCAAGAGGCCGGCCTCACTCCCGCCGCCTTGGCGGGCATCACCGGCACCGCACCCGGGGGCCGCATTTCCGGTGACGACTTTACCAGCTGGCTGGCCGCTCAGCCTGCACTCGCCGCCGCCGTCATCCCCGCTTCGCCAGTCGCCCCCGCCAGCGCAGTTGCTTCGACCCAGGAGACGGTCTGCATCGCCGGCATCGGCTATGCGGTGCCGAAAAACATCCGCCCCACCAGCGAGATTTTAAAAGCCTTCCCCGGCCGCACCGAGGCCGAGATGCACAAGCTTACCGGCATCCACGAGCGCCGCTACGCCGACGCCGACGAATCCGCCACCAGCCTCGCCGCCACCGCGGTCGGCCAGGCGCTCAAGCAGGCCGGCATCGAGCCGGCGCAGATCGATGGTATCGTCCTCGCCACCATCATCCCCGACCAGCCCGTGCCCTCGATGGCGAGCGCGCTGGCCAAGTTGATCGGCTGCCCCAAGGCCCTTGCCTTCGACCTCAACGCCGCCTGCTCCGGCTGGCTTTACGCCCTTGAAGTCGGCCGCGCCTTCATTCGCGGCGGCACGGCCAGAACGATCGTGGTCGTGACCGCCGAGCTGCTCTCCCGCATCACCAATCCCGAGGATCACGAGACCGCCTTTCTGTTTGGCGACGGCGCAGGCGCGGCGATTTTAACCGACGCCCCCGGCGGCCATCGCCTGCACCGCATGGCGCTCTCCGGTGATGCCGCGCATTTCAACGCCATCCAGCGTCCGGGCGGCGGCGCATCGCGCCCCGTGCCCTGCGCCGACGGCAGCGACCGCGCGGATTTTTATCTGCAAATGGACGGGGCCGCCGTGTTTAAAAACGCCGTCGTAGCTTTCGCCGATCAGATTGAAAAAGCGATGGCACGCCACGGCCTCAAGCCCGACGACATCGCCTGGATCGTGCCCCACCAGGCCAACGAACGCATTCTGCGCGCGGTGGGCAAACGCGTGGGCATCCCCTTCGAGAAGTTCGTCGTGACCATCGCCAAATACGGCAACACCTCCGGCGCGTCCGTATCGATGGCGCTCGGCTGGGCCGCCGAGGAAGGCATTTTCAAGACGGGCGACAAAATCATCTTCTGCTCGGTTGGCGCCGGCCTGACCTACGCCGGCGGTTTGCTGGTGTGGTGACGGCGATGAGGCCGGCCGTTTTTTGACGGAACGCCTGGCCGGATGGAAATCAACCTTCAGTCTCGATCCTGAGCACGCTGAGCGCGCAGGCGGCGGCGGTGTCGCAGCGCAAGACCAGCGGGCCGAGTGTCACCGCGATAAAGCCTGCCGCGAGGGCGCGTTCGACCTCTTCGGCGGTGAGGTCGCCCTCGGGGCCGATCAGGCAGGCGGCAGAGCGCGGGGCGCGGCCCTCATGCGCCGCGCGCCACGCGGCGAGCACCGAGCGCAGCGGACGTGCGCCGGGGTGAAGGCTGGCCACGAGCCGAAGCTCGGTCGCGGAGGCTTGGGTGGAGGCAAGGAAGGCATCGATGCCCTGCACCGGAGCGATGGCGGGGAGAAAGGGGTTGCCGCATTGTTTCGCGGCCTCGATGGCGACGGTGCGCCACTTCTCGTTTTTTTTGGCGGCGCGTTCGTCGTCCAGCCGCACTTCGCTGCGGGTGGTGGCGAGCGGTGCGATGGCCGCCGCGCCGAGCTCGGTGGCCTGGCGCACGATCTCGTCCATGGTCGAGCCCTTCGGCAGGCCTTGGCCGAGTAGCAGGGAGCAGTGCAGGGGAGTGCGGCGGGTCTGGCTCGTGATGCGCAGCACGGCGGCTTTTTTGCCCTCCACGCGGTCCAGAAGGCAGGTCCACTCGCAACCGTCGCCGTCGAAGGCGATCACGGGGTCGCCGCAGCGGGCACGGTTGACGGTGACGAGGTGGTGGGTCTCGGCCGGGGGGAGAATCAGTTCCGCGGCACCCTGGGGCGCGGTAGGGACATGGACGCGAAAATCAGGCATCTGGAGGGGAGTGAAGGGGTTCGGGGGACGGGCGTCGAGTCCTCGCAATCCCCAAAAAAGGAAAGGCGGCCACCGGGAACCACCCCGGGGGCCGCCTTAGCCAACCTAACAAACAACCAAGCAAACAACTGATACGAAGAGATAGACCGGTGAGGCCGGAAAACATTCAAAGATTGTGAAAGTATTTTTTGGCCGGAGGGAGAGAGGGGTAAACCGGGTTGTTTTTAGACTTCGGAGAAGGGGGAGGCAGCTTTGGCATTTACAAGGGCTGACAGGTCTTTACGAGTAGCCGCCTAGTTAGGCGAAGTGACAGGCCCAGATGGCGGAATTGGCAGACGCAGTAGACTCAAAATCTACCGACGAAAGTCTTGTGGGTTCGACCCCCACTCTGGGCACCATCTTATCCAGACGGAGGATAAGTGAAACGTGGCGCAAAAAACCGCTTGCTTCCGGTGGTTGCGGAAGGCTTTCTGACCCTCCTGTCAGTTGTTCGGGCTGTAGCGTAGCCTGGTAGCGCGCTTGCATGGGGTGCAAGAGGTCGTGAGTTCGAATCTCACCAGCCCGACCATTATCCCTCTCATACGAGAGGGATTTTTTGTGCCCATAGGTAAATCGGGGGGCTGGATTTATCCGGCTTTATCTGCTTTTATCTAGAAATGCAGAACAGACGCGGAACGAAAAACGGAACGAAGGCGGAACGGCCGTGGGCTCCGCCTCGGGGGATCCGCTTCTACGATCGGCCCGATCGGCCCAAGCCGTTTCTCATGTCGTGGCGACCCAAGGCAAATGCTCCGGTGCAGACGCTTTCTTTTGGCGATGCGGCCGCTCGCGAGCGGGCCGGTCGACGGCTCGCCGAGGAGCGCGCCGCGGAGGGCGAGATTGCCATGTCATGGAACGCGGCCGGGTGGCGGGAGTTCCTCGAAGCCAAGGCGGCCGCCGAGGGCGCCGATCTGCGCATCGTCGTCCACGAGTGGAAGTCCGGCCGCGCGGCCGCCGGGACTACCACGGATGCCCACTCGATCTCCGTGCCGGCGGCCGTCGAGAAGTATTTCAAGCTCCGCCTGGGCGAAGATGTGCGCGAGGGCACCGACACTTTTCGGCATCTGGATCTTCACCTGCGGAAGCGGTTCGCGGTCTTGTTCAAGGGGCACATGCTCCACCAGGTCACCAGCGACGAGATCCGCGATTGGATGAACGGGCTCAAGAATCCCGACAACGGCGAGCCGATGAGTGTGGTGACGAAGGGGCACCATCGAAAGAACGTGAACGCCTTCTTTGATCGAGCGGTGATGGAGGAGTGGGTGCGGGCAAATCCTTGCGTGCGGGTGAAGGCGCCGAGCGCAAAGCTCGCCGACGAGGAGGACGATGACATTGCCGGCCGCGTGATCCCGGTGGCGGATCTGGAGAAGCTCTTCAAGGCCAACCGCGACCAGCCGGTGATCGGCCGCATGGCGCTCGAACTGTTTGGCGGGCTGCGGGCGGCCTCGGCCGAGCGGATGCTGCGCGAGCATGTAAACTTTGAGGACAAGGGGCTGACGATGCCGGGGGTGCGCCACAAGTCGGGAAAACGGAAATACCGCGCCGGGCATCCGGAGGCGCTGTGGGCCTGGCTAAAGCACGCCGGCGACCGGATGTGGACGGAGGTGGACGAGGGCAGCTACGGCTATTTAAAGACGCAGGCCTTCATCCGGGCAAACGTCACCAATCCGGGCAACGGGCTCCGGCATTCGTTCGTGAGCTATCATCTCGCGCTTAATCGAAACACGCCGCTGACGTCCTACCTCGCGCAGCATCGGCGCAGCTCCACGACGGATGGTTATGAGGGGCTGGCCACGGAGGCCGATGCGAAGCGCTGGGCTGCAATCTTGCCCTGAGCGTAGATGCCGGCAGGGTGGAGGGATGAAAACCTTTTGGGCGGTGCTTGCGGCGATCTTGGTGGCGGCGGGATTGATCGGCGGATTCGTCAAATATCAGGTGCATGCTGAGAAGGTGCAGGCGGAGAAGCTGGCCCAGACGCGCTTTGTTGCGGCCGAGACGCTCAAGTATATCAGGGAGGAGGAGGGGCGGATCTATAAGGAGCCGACCCGGGCCCGGGTGGAGTCGTTCGCGAAAGTCTTCCGCCTCTCGACCAATTTCATGCCGGACTTGCCAGCGAATGAGCGGGCGAGGTTCGTCGGGCAGATGAACGAGTTTTTATCGATGGCGAGGAAGTCGGTTTCGGGTGAACCGAACTTGGTGGAGTTGATGCCGAAGCCGCTGGAATGATGGCGCGGCCGGAGAGCTTGGCAGGATCAACCGGCATCCAAGGGGGGCTGGTCAATGCGCGACGCCTGAGCTGCCTTCCAGTCGGGCCACGCGGAGGCTCACTTCGGCCACACTCGCCTCCGCCGTCACTACCCGGGATCGAAGCTCGATGATCTCTCGATCATGCGTATCCGCTTTCTCGTGAGCCACCGCCTGCGCCTTCTCCTGCTGGCTCACTGTCCTTAGCACCCAGAGGATGCCGGCGAGCGTGAGGCTAGTGAGGACGGTGTTGAGGTCGAGGGTGAGGTTCACTGTGGTTTATTAAGCGGTATGAAGGGGGCGGGCGGCGAAAAGGTCAGGGGCGAGGGCGGCGAACGCCGCGCCGATCTTGGTCTTGTCGGCCAGGTCGAGGCCTTGGTCGAGGGCAGTGCGGGCGAGGGTCGCCGTATCGGCGCCTGCGCTGCGCTCGAGGGTCACGAGGCCGGAGGCGATTCGGGCGGCGAGGCCGCCTATGTTCGCCCGGTAGGCGAGAGCGGCCACGGTGGCGATCACCGAGAGCAGGGTGCCGGCGGCCGCGGCGGCGCGCATCCAGAGCAGGGAGGCGGCCAGGTCGGCGTTGGTATCAGCTATGTCGTGGGCCCGAGTCTGGGCGGCAGTAAGCCTGGCAGCGGTGGTGGCGAGGGAGCGGGAGAGGGTGGCGTTATGGCCTTCGGTGGCTCGCTGGCGCACTTCGGCTGCGGCGAGTATCTGGGCGTCGGCGGAGCGGAGGTCGGCCACGAGTTGTCGGACGTTGGCGAGTTGTTCGGAGGTGGCTCCAGGGACGGCTTGGGTTAGGAGGTCGGTGGTGTTGCCGGCGAAGCGTTGGGTGAGCGTGGCTTCGGTGGAGGGAGGGAGTGCGGCGGCCGCTTGGGCGGTCTTCTCCGCCTCCAGGCGGGCTGCGAGCAGCTGGGCCTCACGCGCGTCATCATGCCGATTCTCGGCGGCAGTAGTGGCGCGCTCGCCGCGGTGCGTCCACCAGGAGAAGAAGCCGGTGCCGGCGCCGGCAGGCGCCGTGGAGCAGCCGGTATAGAGGAGGCAGAGGCCGAGGGTGCAGAGCGCGATAAGGAAGGGCGAGAGCCGGCAGCGGCTGAACGCTGCGAGGGCCCTGAGGACGTGGCGGGCGGCGCAGCCGAGATGATACCAGCCTTGGGCGGAGGGTCTGAGGGGCGAGGGATGCTGGCAGGCGCAGCTCATGTGAAGAGGCGGACCAGGAAGTAGCTGAGGCCGATCACGGCCCCACTGGCCGCGATCGCCAGGGCGAGGAGGAACTGCATGGCGTCGCGGTCGTCGGGGGGCTGCGGTCTCATGGGTTGAGGGCCGAGGCTTCGCGGAAGTAGGCATCAACCTCGGCATCGGTCTTTCCGAGGGCGGAGGTAAGGCTGGCGATGGTGGGGCTATCCCGGCGGATGTAGTTACCGTATTCCCAGACTCGCAGAACTATGGTGCGCTGGGGCTCGGCGAGCTGGCTGAGGATGCTATTGATGGAGGAGGTGAGGCCGGCGAGATCGAGGATCGCGCGGATGGCCCACATGGGAACCTCGTGGGGCACGGGTGCTGGAGCGGCGGGCGGGCTGGCTATGTCAGTTTCAATGGCCTCGGGTGATGGCTGGGCGTTGGCCGGGATGCCGACTATCCGACCATCCGGGGTGGCGATAATGTAGGCGTGCTCTTCATGATCTATGACGGCGCCGAGGGTGCAGAGGTATGGTAGGAAGTCGCTCATTGTGTGCGGTGCCCCGTGACCGTGGTCCGTATGGCGGTGCTGACCGTGGAGTTGATCCAGATGGCAGTGGTAGCGAGTTTGCGGGTAGTGGGCGTGAAGACGTTTATGCCAGCGGCAAGGGCCCCGCTGGATTTGTAGGCATTGGATCCGCTGCTGTGGCCGATATAGGTGGTGGGGGTGCCACTGGCAGGGGTCTGCTCGATCGTCTCGATGACATCGGCGGCGATATCCACGAGGGCGCCACCGAGGAGCTGTTGGTTGCCGGAGGTTGCTGTATCGGCGACAATGCGCCACTGGCGGGCAGAGGAGATCGGGCGCATGCCTGCCGTCAGGCGGGCAGCGTTGCCGCCGATCTCAGTGATATCATCGACGCATAGGATGGGCTGAATGCGTGGCAGTGAAAGGGCGCCGATGGCCTTGGTCGAAAAGTCGTCAAAGCGGATAACCGAGCTGTTTGAGGAGGTGCTATAGATCGTAAACTGATTATTCGGCCCCATGTAGAAATCGTAACTGACGGCAGTGGGGGTGCCGCTGGGGGTGAACAGAATTTCAACGCCGGCGGAGTTATAGCCGAGACGCAACTGGGGGGCGGTGCCCGAGATGAGTGTGCAGGTGAAGGTTACCCGGGTGTAGTAGTTTGCATTTACCGCCCGGTAGGCCGCAGATGCGAGTCGCACGCCAGTCGCGCCAGTCGCGCCCAGAGTAAGATCGAGCGCAGATGCGGTATTGGCGACGGTAGCGGTGCCGATCAATGATGTCCAGTTACCGACTCCCGCGCCCGAAAAGTCCCGATCCTGCGACGCCGAGATCAATTCAAGGCAGTCGCCTCCAGCCATGACCCATGTGGGAGCACGGCCAGTCGTGCGCCAGGTGTCGCTCTCGGAGTCGGAGAGGTGGGCGTTGATCCAGCAGCCGAGAGGAACGGGACCTAATGGCCAGTTATGGCCGGTGAGGTGAGTGGTCGCGACAAGCGAGGAGTCGAGCCAGTTGGGCAGGGTGCCGACCAGAAGATCCGTGAGTGACTGCGTGATACCATTGATTCGCAGCACAGGCTGGGATGTGCCCGCGGTGATGCGCACATCAAGCCAGATACGCTGGCCGGAATAGAGCGAGCGGAAGGTGGTGGCGGTATAGGCGCTCCGCGAGTCGTTCGCAGCGGGGGAGGCGCCCATCTGGCGAATTAGCAGAGAACCGTCAGTGCGGAGAGTCACAAAGAGGCTCCATGCAGGGGAGGTGTTTGTGCTGGCGAGGTTTGGCGTGGCGCTACTCGATATGCAGGCGATCGCGGCGACGGCGCTGGGATTAGCGGTAGGCACTTCGACCCAGCCGACCCATGAGGCGAGCGCGGCGCCGGCGAGATTGCCGCGGGTCCCGGGTGTCTGTAAGATCGCGCGGTTGGCGATCGCGCCGTCCGAATAGATGTAGTCGGTGGCTGGCCGAGTAGACATCTCGTTGCGCAGATTGGCGACCTCGGTATAAATACCAGAGACTCGGGTCCAGCTGCCGCTCGTGCCGTTGTAGCGTGCCTCATCTCCGAGCACCCAGGTGATACTCTGCGAGGTGCCAGCAGCCGTGATCGCGTAGCGGTCGCCCGCGGCGGTCGAGGTAGCGGGCACGCTCGCACCGGAGACCCCGCCTTTGAATTGCGCTGCGATGGCGTTGGCGGCAGCGGTGGCCGAGGTGGAGGCGGTGCTGGAGAAGCCCGAGGCTAGACCGGCCTGCGTGGTGGCGGTGGAGGCGAAGCCGGAGGCGAGGTCGGCTTGAGTCGTGGCGGTAAAGGCGGATTCGCTGGCGCTGTAGGCAGAATCATACGCGTTGATCTCGGACGCGTATGCGTCTTGGGCGGCGCCCGTGGCGATGCCGGCTTGGGTGGTGGCGTCCTGGGCGGAGCCGGAGGCGTCCTGGGCGGAGCCGGAGGCGAGGGCGGCCTGCGTCGTGGCGATGCCTGCTTGGGTGGTAGCGGTGGTGGCGTGGCCGGAGGCGAGGCCGGCCTGCGTCGTGGCGATGCCGGCTTGGGTGGTGGCGGTGGAGGCGAAGCCGGAGGCGAGGCCGGCCTGCGTCGTGGCGATGCCGGCTTGGGTGGTGGCGGTGGAGGCGAAGCCGGAGGCGAGGCCGGCTTGCGTCGTGGCGATGCCGGCTTGGGTGGTGGCGGTGCTGGCGTGGCCTGAGGCCAAGCCCGCCTGAGTGGTGGCGAGGCCGGCCTGCGTGGTGGCGAGCTGGGCTTTGTCGCTGGCTAATTGGGCGGAGTTGCCGGCGTTGGTGGCGGCCAACTCGGCGGCGTCTTGGGCAGCCAGCGCTTCAGGGGTGACATCGCCTTCCGGGCCTTGGGGTCCTTGAGGGCCGATCTGCGAGGTAATCAGCAGGGTATCGGTCTCGACCTCGAGCACGGTGATGCTGCCTGCGACAGTGACAGTGGTGGCCATGGTCAGGCGGTGATGTTGGGGGTGACCTGCTGAAAGCCTTCAAGGAGGCGGGTGACAGTGGAGCCTTGGACTAACTCGAGGTCATAGGCATAGGTCGTGGCGGACATCGCAGCGGTGGTGGCCGCATCGAGCAGGAGGGTGATCGTGCCGGCGGCGCCGCCGAGCGTGATGCAGGCGTTAGCGGTAGTGAGCGAGATCGTGGGCTGGCCAGCCGAGACGAGATCCATCCGCGCGGTGTAGCCCGTGAGGTTGACTGCGGCAGCTGGGCTGCCGGTCTTCCAGGTCAATGTCTTGGTCCAGGTCGCTCCCTGCGGGATCTGGCCGTCGTAGCGACCGACGGGGTTGGAGGTGGAATCACACGCGCAGCTCATGCAGGCGGCGGCGTGTCAAAGCTGCTTATTTAGCGGTCGTAGACTGCGAGATTTGAAGCACTGCAACAGTCGCGCTGGTCGCGATAAGCATGACCGCGGGGCGCCAGCCAGTAGCCAGGTCTGCCACCGGGGCGATGGCGCCCGGGGTCGCGCTGGCTATAAGCACGTCGCCTTTAGTGACGCCGGTGAGCCCGTGAGTGAAGGCGGGGTCGTAGATGGCGACATCGAGCGGCTGATTGACGCCGGCGGTGTTGGCCGCGATACCGCGGGCGCCGGCCAGTATCGTGGTAGGGGTCGTGGCGTTGGCATCGTATAGGCGAAACTTGGGGCGGTTCATTGAGTCGATCGTGGCGGTGTCTTCGTAGACGATTTGCCCGGCGGTGATAGCGGCGGCGGCTTGGCCGGTGATGATGATGGCGTAATCGCTGGGTGCGACATTCGCGGAGGTGAGGGTGAGGTCGGCCATGGTGAGGAGTGTATTATGGGTTTTCTAAAAGCTGGAGGCGCTCTTCGATGGTGAGGAGGCGCTGGACATAGGCCTCGCGAACGGTAGCTCCAGTAAAAGTGATCGTCTGGCCGACTGGGGGTTGAGGCAGGTCGTAGTTGAAGGATGCCTGGCCGGTCCCCTGGCCCGAGATCTCGCTGTCGTCGGTGGTAATGGTGACGGTAGAGGGAATCTCAAACCCTTCGGTATTGATTAAGTTAAGGGTGACCAGGTGGGGGGTATCTTTCGCCCCGTCGATCAACACGGAAATGCGGACGGCGGTGACCTCAAAGTCGATCGGGTCATCACTGGATGGGGTGGTAAGGTCGATACTGACCGAGCTGGCTTCAGAATCGACTGCCGTCACTAGATCGCCGGCGGTGGCCAGGGCGTCGTAGTAGGAGGCGGGATCGGTTAAGAACTCAGATGCACCTCCAGTCGCCTTGAAGTATGAATCGCTAGGGGCATCCATGAGGTTGCATGAGCCGGTGCCGATGACTGTGAATTGATCGAGCCTGTCGGGGTGAGAATAAATGGCATCGTAGATGTCATACTGCTCCCGGAGCGCATTGGATAGGCCGCCGGTATAGGCTCCGGTGGCGGTGAGCAGGGTGTAATTGAAGACGCCGGCTGTCTCGGTGGTGGATCCCGTCCACGTTCCGTAGGAGTAGTCGTAGACGGGTTTTGAGCAGGCCACGCCGGTGCCTTGGTAGATGGTGCGCTGGAGAGATCCTTGTTGATTAACCGTGCGCCACTTCTTGGCCTGGCCCTCCCATGCGGCAGGGGTTTCGATGTCGTAGGGGTAGAGCGCAGAGCTATAACCGGACCGGCCAAGAAGTTGGCTAGTGCCGGTGCGGGATGTCACGGTGGTGGTGATCGTCGGCATGTTAACCTAAGTAGCTTATGATGGTGCTGGCGGCGGTCTGGGTGATGCCTATTTTGAGGCCACCCCGAATGTCGAGCATAGGGCGGACGGCTTGGACCAGATCATTGTGAAGGCGGGCGAACCCAAGGAGTGCCTTGGGGGCCTTTTTGATGAGCGGCAGGGTGCTTGGGTTTACGTTCGCCATAGTTAAATTGTTATGCCAACGGACCGGCGCTCCCAGATGTTGCCGATGTATCGGACGAGCTTGGATTTCCCCACCACGCGATAGCCGGCTATTGAGGCGTAGCCTTGCAGCGTGGCACATACGGTTTGGTTAGCAGCGAGCGAAAGCTGCTGCGAATAGTCCGCGAAGAATATGACTCCTGCAGTCAGGCCTACGGACTGGACCGGAAGGGCAGCCACGAGCCCGTCCCATACGCCGCTGTCGTATTCGACATTGGTCGCCAACTGGGACCAGTCCCGGTAGGTATAGATCTGCTCATTATTCTGGGGGATCGCACCGGTGTTCGCGTAGCTTCCTTTTTGCCCGATGAGATAGAAGTCGCGTTTGGTTTTCGCCTGATAATTGGCTTGGTTGCCTTTGGTTAGTATACCCAGGTTTGTTATCCTGTAGGTAATGGTGATTCCGTAGGCGTAACTGTAGTAGGTGCCGCATTTTCTGACAGCTGCATAAGAAGGCATCTGCATGCTTATGGTGAATGCTTCGGGGTCTTCAAACGAGGGCGGTATGCTCGCCCAGACTCGATCAAAGGTAACGATCTTGGATCCTTGGATCGGCACGCGGGCAGTGTCGTAGCAGTGATACGCGATCACTCCCAGCTGAGGCAGGATCTCGCGCGGTATCAATGCGTTTTCAGCTGGTTTAGTATAGCCATCGATGTGCTGCATATAGGTCTGAGTTATGACCAGGTGGTTGCGCGCGAGCTCCTGCAGGGGTGTCTCGACGATGGGCTGGCCTTGAGGGACGGCTTCATAGAACGAGGGGGAACCAGGGGGGCGATATTCGGTCATGCTCATATTTTCCAGATTCTCTCAAAGGTTATAATGTCAGCGATGCCGGTTGGAGTCCTCGGGCCGTCTCGATCAAACACAGCGCGCAGGCGCTGCCCGATATCGCCAGGGCAGAGGCTTCCCGAGGGGGCGCGGCGATATGCGGACATACGGCACATGTAGATCTGTCGAATGCTTATTTCAGCCGGGTTATCTTGGTTATTATTCTCATAGATAGGCTGGCCCTGGGGCACCATCTCATCGAATGAGGTGCCTTTGGTGCCGGGATAATAACTTATCGGGGGCATCAGTATTGAACTTCCAGAAGGGTTAGGCTCTCGCGGATCGTGGCCAGTTCTTCGTTGGCTTTGACGAGTTGCTGCGTGACGGCGGCCAGCGGGTCGCGCTCGGAGGTGCTGAGCGACTGGATGCTGCCCTGGACCTGATTGGCCCGGGAGCTGAGCTCGTCGGCTACGCTGACGGCTTGGCCGCCGCGGATCGTCACGCGGCCTTGATCGCGGGCGGTGCGGGCTTGGGCGCGGAGGCGCTCGACCTCGGCGGCTTTGCGTTGGTCCGCCGGCGAGCCACGCTGGCCGGTGGTGACTTCGGTGAGGGTGGCGGCAGATTGATCGGAGAGGGCAGTGGCGTAGGCTTGGCTGGCGGACTGCACGGCCAGGGTGGCGGCCTGCTGCTTTTGGAGCGCGGCGGTGAGCTTCTGGTTGGCCTCGTCACGTTGCTTGGATAGCTTTTCCTCAATGGCGACCTGCTTCTCTTTTTCACTGCTGATCTCGGCTTCGCGCTGCTTTTGGAGGTTGAGGAGATCGCCTTGGCGGTTGATGAGCTCGACCTGAGCTTTGAAGTGAGCGGTCGTGCCGGCTGACGCTGCAGTGACGGCATCTTGGGCATCCTTAACCTCGATGGTGGCGATGGCGATCCGGCCCTCGGTATCGGCTGCTTCTTTGGCGGCGTTGATGCGGGCGTCTGCGACTTCGGCTTCGGCGGCGGCGAGTTCACGTTTGGCAGCGGCCTCTACATCGAGCAGGCGGAGGTTCTCTTTTTTAGTGGCCGCATCTCGCTTGGCCTTTTCCTCGGCGGCGTTGCCTTTGTCGATGGTGTCGATGTTTTCGCCGATCGAGCCGTAGCCGAGGGCGGCGCCGACGCCGGCGACAGCATAGTCCACTCCGCGCTGCACGAAGGCCAGCGCGCCGGCGACAATGCCCATCATGCCCTGTTTGGCGCGGTCCAGGGTATCGGCCAGGGCGGCAGTGCGGGCGACGGCTGGATCCAGCGCGCCGCCGATGGCGTAGGCGGCATCGCGGACCTGCTGCGCGTTATTGAGGACAGCGGAGAAGCCGGCCACGAGGGCGCCGATACCGAGGCCTTTGACTAAGTCGGCTCCGCCGACGGCCTCAAGTCCAGTCTTGGCATTTTTTCTCCAGGCTGAGAAGCGGGCGAGAAGTCCTTGAGGACCGGGATCCGCACCAGCGCTGGCGGAGGCGGTGCCAGCCGCGCGGCTGGATGAGCCGATGGAGGTGGCTGCCATGCCGGTGGTGTCTTCGCGGGCCCGGATAGTGGAGCGGATCGCAGACTCCTCGGCGGAGGCGGCATCCATGGCGCGGTAGCGGGCTTGGGTAATCTTCTCCTGGGTGCGGGCTTGGGCCTCAAACACGGAGCCTGAGTCGCGGGCGCTGCGTTCTCCGGGCAGCGGCATGGCGCCGGCGCGGCGGAGATTGGCCTCGAGCTGCTTGACCTTAGCGGATGAGTTGTCGAGGGCGGAGGAGAACTGCGAATTATTCGCGGTGAGGGTGGCTTGTATGGTGGCGGAAAAGCTCATGGTGCGGCCTCCTGTGAATGGGCCTGGGCGTGACGGACGAGCCAGGGGGCCTTCTCTTCCGGCGGCATATTATTCCACGCGTTGAGGGCCTCGCCCTTGAGGCGGTCGGAGGGAGTGAAGTTGATGTAGTCGCTGCCCTGCTTGCGTGACTCAAGGGTCTTGAGGTATTGAAAAAGACGGCAGAGCGGGGACTCGATGAGCGGTTTACCGGTGGCGGGATCGAAGGCGCCGAGCTCGACAGCCAGCGGGGCGAGCAGTCCGGCGAGGAAGTGGGTGGAGAGGGGTGCGCGAGGGGCGCTGGGGGTGGACTGAGTGAGGCCGGAGTCGGCGAAGATATCGTCGAACCAAAGTTTGAGCGCGGCATGATCCTCGAGGAGGCGCTCGGGGTCGAGCCAGCGGAAGCGCAGGCGGGCGGCATGGCGGCGATAGGCGAGGCCACTGAAGAAGCGGGGCGGGGGCTCGAGGCGGAGGAGCCAGAGGATGGCGATGAGGTGATCGGGAGCGGCATCGGCCGCATCGCCGCAGACGAAGGGGGAACGAAATCCATCGAGCACCAGCAAATCGTGGGCGGTCAGGGGGCGGAGAGAGATGCCGGCGATGGGGCGGGCGATATCAAGGAAAGCCTCGGCGCGGCGCGCACTCTCGGCCTCGCGCTCGGCAGCGAAGGCGGCGGCGTAGTGCTCGGCGAAATAGTAATCGAAGGCGTGCATGGCGTGGAAATAAAAACGGCGGAGGCGGCTCGGGGCCATCCTCCGCCGTAGTTGGCAGGTCAATACGGGCAGGGACTAGCGATTCTCGCGGGCCTGGAAGGTGCCTTTCCAGATGGATCCTTGGGTCTTGGGCATGGATACCTCGCCGACGACATACTCGGCGGCGTCGACAATGAAGCGGTCGCCGGGAGCGGGCACGGCCTGGGAGGCGGTGGCGAGCTGGAAGGTGGCACTGGCGGTGCGGACATCGTCGACCTGGACGAAGCCGTTGGGTTGGCTGAGATTATCCTTCCGGTCGATCGTGGTAACGGGGAACTTGGGCTCCCAGTTCTCGAGGATGTAGGTCTGTAGGGTGCCAGTGAGGAAGGTGACGGTGATGGAGCCGTAACCGATGGCGACATTGGAGCGGTGAAGGGACATAGGAGGAGTGAGTTAGAGGGATGATTACTTGGCGGTCAGGGACTGGGCGATATCCACGGTCGCCTGGGTGGAGGAGATGGCGAACATGACCACGCAGGGACGCATGGTGGATGCGAGGTCGGCGGCGGGGGCGAGGGCGCCGGCCGTGGCGGAGGCGATGATGATATCGCCCTTGGTGACGGCAGCCAGGCCATGGGTGAAGGCTGGATCAGAGAGCACTACAGTGCAGGGCTGGCCGGCGGCGGCGGAGTTGGCGGCGATGCCCTGGCATCCGTTGAGGATGGCGACGGGCGTAACCGCGTCGGCATCGTATAGCTTCCATTTGGCATTGCCGGCGGAGTCGAGGTCGGCGGTGTCACGGTAGACGGGCTGGCCAGCGCCGAGGGCGACACCGGCGATGCCGTTGAGCGTGATAGCGGAGGAGGATTGTAGAACGGAAGCAGAGGTGAGCGTAAGGTTGGCCATGGAAGTGGGAGGTGTTGCGGTTGAGGGGGTGTCAAATAACTACGGGGCGGAAGGGGGTGTGGGCAGCGGCGGGCATTCGGAAGAGTCGAGCAGGCCGCTGGGGATAAGGACTTGGATGGTGAAGGTGAGGCGTGAGACGTCGCGCTCGCCTTCCTTCTGGAAGAGGATATTGCCAGCGGCCTCATCGACGGAGAGGACGTCGTAAGGCGGAAGGCGCAGGCCGCCAGAGGAGCCGGAGAAAAGGCGGCGGACGAGGCCGAGCAGCGATTGATGGTAGGCTACGCCGTCGGTGCGTGGGGTATTGATCTCGACGGTGACGTTGCCCCGGTGGTGATTGTAAAAGGGCAGTCTTTGGCGGGACCAGCCAAGCTGCCCCGAGGCCTTGATAAAGAGGGAGGCCTCGACGACGAGCCGGGCTACGACGGGAGAAAACTCGGCGGCGGACTGGCTCTCAAAGACATTAGTGGCGCCAAGGGAGCGGAGGCTGGTGGCTATACCGCGCTCGGTGGTCTGCTCGAAGGCATAGAATAGATCGGGGCTCATAGAGAATTGGAATTGAGGGTGAGGCCTGGGTAGGCGCGGAGGAGCTTGGACATATCCTGGAAGACGCCGCGGGAGAGATTCTGCTCGAAGTAGGCGGCGCGGCCCGAGAGGACGGTCTGCAGGATGGCATCCAGGCCAGCCTTAGGGCCATAAGGCAGGCGGTTGATAAGGGAGAGCATGAAGCCTTGCTGCCGGGCCTCCTGCTCGGAGAAGCCGTTGGTTATGGCGCGGCCTTGGGAGGTGAGAGCGGCGCGGGCCTTGGCGAGGCCGGCGCCGGAGATGCCGCCACCGGGGACGCTTTCGAGGGCGATGCCAAGACTGTCGGCGATCTGGACCCAGCTCTGGCGGGCGAGGCCAGCAGAGCGCTTGGCGAGGGGGAGTCGTTTGGAGGCCTGGATCTTGAAGTCGGCCACGGCTTCTTTCAGGTCGATCCAGGTCTTCTCGCCAAAGTGGCGGTTGAGGGGCTTTAGGCCGGCGGAGTGGGTTTGCTGAAATCCTCGGCGGCCTCGGGTGCGGCGCCAGACAACGCCGAAGTCGCCACGGATGCCAGCGTTGATGTAGATGTCGCCCTCGCGGTTGCCGCCGTTGAGGCCGAGATCCTTGACGATGCGGAGTCGCTCGTTGGTCGTGATGGAATCGGCAGGGGCGACTTTAGTGCGGCCGGCGCAGGCCTTGAGGATGGAGCCCGCCTCGGCCATGAGGACGCGCTTCATCGAGACGGGGGCGGCGGAGATGAGCGCCGCGAGGCCTCGATCAAAGCCGGCATGCTCGATTTGAGTGAGGGCAGGCATAACTTTACGCTTTGCCGAGAGCGAACCACCATTCGCCGCCGCGGTGGATGGCGGCGATCTCGCCGATAAGATAGGGCACTCCGCCGATGGTGAGGAGGGCTCCTTTTACTGGAGTGAAGTCAGGGTAGATCGCCATGTTCACCCGGGCGACTATGTCGGGCAGGACGCCGAAGCCGCCGGCCTCGATCTCGCGGCCGGTGCGGATGGCGGTATAGTAGACGCAGATCTCCTGCCCGGCATAGGTGGCGGGCTCGGCATCGGTGGCGTGACGGTGAGCGGCGCCCTGGGCGGCGAAGGCGGCGGCTTGGGAGCGGGACCAGGATGGCATCGAGTGAGGGCGGTAGATGGTGGAGCTGAATGGGTGAAGAAAAAGAAAAGCCCGCAGCGGAGGTGTATCCGGTGCGGGCGATGCTATAGCTACGGGCCGCGTGCTTGACGCGGTGGATCTTAGCCGAGGAGGACTGCGACATGCGCAGGCTTCTCGACCGCCCAGCCCCAGGCGATGCTGACCTCAAAGGTCACCATGCGGTAGCCACCGTAGGCAGCGAGCTCGAAGGCGAGGCCGGTCTTCTCGTCGATGATGGTCTCGCGCATGATGGCCATGTCGCCGGTGGCGGGCAGGGCAGGCAGGCGGGTGCCGAGCACGATCGCATCGCGGCTGAAGGCGAGGTTGGCGGTGAAGCTGTTGCCGATGGTGAGGGCGGTGGCGGAGGCCGGAAGCGCCTTCTGCAGACCGGGCTCGGCGATGACGATCGTGCCAGCGGCAGCGACGCCCGTCTTGACGACGTATTTGTTGGTATCACCGGAGAAGGTGATAACGTCGCCGGCGAGAATGGTGCCGCTGCCGGTGATGACGGGGATGCTGGTGGTGCCAACAGCGAAGCCGGCCGCGCTGCTGGTATAGCTCGTGCCGGTGCCTTTCGTGACGGCGGCGATCTTGGACTCTTCGCGGATGGCGAAGCCGTTGACGTCGATGAGCACGCCGGCGCGGGTGCTGTCACCGGAGAGGCTGGCATTGGCGGTGAGCGGGTTGTTGAGGAGGGTGCGGAGCGCCGCACCGGCAGTCGTGTCGATGACGAGGGAGCGGTCGCTCATGGGCGCGCCGTTGTCGTCGAGGATCTTTTTGACCTGGGCGGACTCGCCGAGGTTGGTGGCGAAGGCGGTGGTGCCAGCGGTGCCGTAGGCACGGGAGGCAGCGACGCGGGCGGCGGCGTAGCCATCGGTGCTGATCTCAGCGACGGCGGCGCGGAAGGCCTGTGCGATCTGCTGCTGCTGGACGGTGAGGTAGCCGGGGCCGGAGTTGATGCCGACGGTGTCTTCGCCGGACCAGCTGAACGGGAAGGCGCGGGACTTGGTGAGGGTGAATGCTACGTTGCCGATAGTCTGATCGGCGGCGGCGGGCAGGGCCATCGCGGCAGTCGTGTCTTTGCCGGCGGTGTTGACCGGGGCGGCAGAGGAGCGGAGGGACTGGCCAACGGCCAGGCGTTCGATACCGGTGAGCCGGTTGGTCGCGGCGATGAGGCCGGTGAGTTCGCGGGAGACTACGTTGAGGGCAACGTAGGCATCGGGGATGAGGTTCGTGAGCGTGTTAGCCATGGGAGGGTGAGTTTAGGTGTTTGAAGGTTAAAGCAGGGTGAGGGTGTCAAAGGGGGCTCAGTCAGTGCAGCGGCCGCCGGCCGCGGAGAAGGCTGCGCGCTCGCGGTTGGAGAGGGCCCGGAAGGCAGTGAGGGTGAGGGTGGCTGACTTATGCCCACCAGCGGCGGACTGGGCGGTGGCAGTGACGGGAGGGCAGCCGGTGGCGGCGAGCTGCTCGGCAGCGCGGGTGCTGATGCGGGCCTCGAGGGCAGCGCTGATATCTGTAGCGGAGTAGCTGGCCTCGCTGGCGGCAGGGAGCTTGACGCCGGCGGTAGCCAGAGCGGCGGTGAAGGCGGCTAGCTGAGCAGTGGCGGACTCGGCATTGGCGCGGGCGGCGCGGAGATCGACCTGGGTGCTGTTGATGGTGGCACCGGCCTGCTCGAGCTCGGCCGAGAGGGTGGCCAGAGCGGCGGTGTGGTCGGCTGCAGCGGGGGCGGGCGAAATAGCCAGGCTAGTGATGTGGGCCTGGATGGCTCCGGCGAGGGTCTGGTCGGCGGAGAGGGTGATACCGAGGGTGGGGAGAAGGGCGAGGAGCTCTTCGGTGGCACGGGCGCGGGCGATGAAGTTCATGATGGTGGGCAGGGTGTCAAAGTTTGCGACGTCGCAAAGGCTCAGGTGGCGAGCTGGGTGAGTAGATCGTCGAGGTCGGTGACGAGTTGATCGCAGAGGCCGAGGCGGAGGGCTTCTGTGCCCATGAAGCACTGGCCCTGCATCGACTCGGATGTGACGGAGGGGCGGGCGGCAAGCACGGCGGTGGTGAAGAGGGCGTAGAGGTCATCAACCTCGGCCTGCCAGCGGGCGATAGTATCGGGGGCGACAGGGAGCCCTTGGATACCGTCGGCTTTATGCTCGCCCGCTTTGATGAGGACCATGCGGTAACCGGCCTCGGCCCAGGCGTCGGACTCGTCGATGATGGCCATGTAGACGCCGATACTGCCGAGGTCGGCAGTGGGAGTGGCGAAGAGTGCAGTGCAGCCAGTGGAGAGCCAGTAGGCGGCGGAGGCGCAGAGATTGTCGGCGAAGGCGTAGATGGGCTTCTGCGCGCTCCACTCGCGGAGGCGGGTGACCAGCTCGGGGATGCCGGTGACAGTGCCGCCGGGGCTGTCGATATGGAGGACGATGCGGGTGACGCGGGGGTTGGCGATGGCGAGGGCTAGATCACGCTGCAGGGTCTCGAGGGAGACGCCGCCGCAATCAGC
The DNA here is from genome assembly GCA_000972765.1 of Verrucomicrobia bacterium IMCC26134. GTDB lineage: Bacteria > Verrucomicrobiota > Verrucomicrobiia > Opitutales > Opitutaceae > IMCC26134_A. The sequence continues at coordinate 3,972,960 of CP011265.1, forward strand.
CTCCATGTCGCTGATCCGCTTCGCACAGATGCCGAAGAATCGGATGACGGCGGTGCCGCCGAGCAGGGGGGCGGTGATGCTGGCCGGTGCAGCATCGGCACGGGGGCGAGTGGGTGCGATGGCGAGGGAATCGCTCGAGGTGACGGGGTGGTGGCCGGCAACAAGGCGCGAGGAAAGCAGGGAGCGAATAGCTTCGAGGGTGGCGGGGCGCACGGCCCACTTGGCAGAGCGGAGCGAGGCGAGGATGTGTGGGTAGCGCATGGTAATCAGGGAGCGAGGGTGGTGGGATCTGGGCTAGGGCTGAGGCGGTTGACGGTATCGACCGAGTCGCCGACCTTGAGGGGGGTGCCAATCTCGTCGGGCTGCAGGCCGAACTCGGCGGCTATCTCCTTGCGTTGGGAGACATACTCGGCCTCGGCCCGGAGCACTGTCTCGGTGGTGGCGCCGAGGCTGCGACGGATAACGGCGGAGTGCGAGTCGAAGCCGGCCCGGACGTTCTCCCGGTCTTGCTGCTGGGCGCGGGAGGCGTCGACCGAGAACTCGGGGGGCTGGGGGATGGCCCAGCGCCACCAGTCGCTGCTCTCGGGGAGATCACCGCGCTTGATGAGTTTGGCGACGAAGTAGCGTGCGATGCGGAGCGCGGGGCGAACGAGCCGGCGATGGCGCGCCATGATGGCCGTGTTGATGTTATCCTGGAAGCCGCGGATACCGGCACCGGTGAGCGAGGAGAGGTCCAGCATCTCCTGGCGCCAGCCCATGCCGAAGAGGGCGCCGCGCTCAATAGTGCGGTCGAAGCTCCGCCAGCCATCGCTGGGCGAGCCACTCTCGTGGGCCTTGAGGTCGCCGCCGCCTGAGCGGACGTAGCGCACGAGGCCGCCCATGAGGACTTGGGACTGGGGCTCGCCGTTGGTGGTGCGAGTGGCGGGGCCAGCACCCATGCCGGGGATGGCAGGGGCCTCGCCGGTAGAATTAGACTCGATAAGGGTGACGGCGGCATGGACTTTCTGCGCCTGCTTCTGAAGGTCGCGAGACTCTTTTACGTCATACCAATCGAGCACCGAGTAGGCGATCGAGGGGAAGGGGCGGCCGTCCGAGAACCAGCGGGGATGGGTGATGTGGACCATGTCCTGGGCGGGGATATCGCGGTCTTCGCTGGGGTCGTGGCCGAGGATGCGGTAGCCGATCTCGGCGGCGGCGTTGTCATAGATAATGCCGTTGATGATGCGGCGGCCGGCATAGGGACCGGATGGGACTACGGAGGAGCCTGAGTAGCGGGAGCCGATGCGGTGAGCCTCGAGGTTTTGCACCTGCGGGAAGCCGGTCTCGGTCTCGGTGAGGAGGGGGAACAGGGAGCCGTCGACGTCGAGGGAGCAGCAGGCGGTCCACCAGATATCAGTCCAGTCGAAGAGCGATCCGCGAACGTCGGCGATATCGAGCGCACGGTGGAGGACCTCGGTGGCACGCTTGCCCCAGGCTCGATCACGGCCGGCGAACTCAGGGAGCCAGCCGCTGGCGGAGACGTAGTCGGCTTTCTGGTCGATGGCTCCGGCGACTACAGAGAAGGCTTCGCGGATCCAGCGGGCATCGTTGAGTATCATCTGATGCTTCTGGCGGGAGAGGAGCGAGGCCATGTCGCCGTCGAGGCGCGGGCGGTCCAGGCGGTAGCGAGACTCTTCGGTGCTGGTGTAGCGGGCGGGCGTCTCGTAGGGGCGGCCAAACTGGTTGAAGATGGGTGTGGCCATGGCAGGGGATGACGGAGTTAAAGGAGGGGCGCAGGGATCAGCGCATGGTAAAGGCAGCGCAGGAGCTGGCCCGGGGGGCGGTATCATCAAGCTCGAGCAGGATGGACTCGATCGCTTCGAGGAGCAGGCCTTTGGGGCAGGTGATCTCGCCGGAGTGACTGCCGCCCTCGGCGGAGAGGGAGGTGAGGGTGACTGTCTCGGTGGCGCTGGCGAAGGTCGTGTCGGCCATGGCGCGAAGTCCGGTCAGGTTGGAGGCATACTTGCGGCGCAGATACTGGCGGAGGGTGGCGAGGAGGTTATAGTCGGCGGGCATCTCTTGCCGGGGCGTGTCAAAGCTCAGGCGGTGCGGGGGCGGGCGGACTTTTCTGAGTCAGCACGGGCGCGGGCTTTATCTGCCCGGATGCGGGGCAGGAGCCACTCGAAGAGGACGAGGGCGAGCTTGACGGCATCGCCTTTGTGGTTGGCGCCGGGGTTTTCGTCCCACCGGCCGTCATCTCGGCGCTGCTCAGCGGTGAGCTCGGCGCAGGTCTGGGCATCGAGGTCGAGCGGGAGATAGAGGCGGGGGGGAAGATTGAAGAGGACAGGATCCTTTCCCTCGGCTTGTGCTTGCACGATGTCTTTGGCGCGGCCGATTCGGCCTTCGTAGAGCTTGGTCTTGTAGGTGTCGTCGGAGAAGAAGTAGATGGGCATCTGCTGCATGCGGTGAGTGATCTTCGACTCGCGAATAGGAGTGGTGACTTGTATGCCACCGCGGCCGAAGCTGGCGTAGAGTCGCCCGGAGAGCGCCTGACAGAGGTCGTAGACTTCATCGGTGCGGTGGCCGGCGGCATCGCAGAGTCCGAACTGGGGGACGACGGGGGCGGGAGGCTCGGATGGCTGGGCGCCGTGCAGGACTTTAGCGACGACGGGGATCTTGGCCTGGAAGCGGTGGTGGATGTCGATGTCGGCGACGGAGTCAAACCAGTCAATCAGGCAGGAGGTGCCGTCCTCGAGCCAGCCCATGATGACTGCCGCGTAGTGGGTATCCTGCGTATCGAAGGTCAGGGTGACCAGATCTGGGACGAAGGGGCAGGTGCCGCGGTAGTAGTGGGCGCGCAGGTCGAGAAGTGACTCGGGAGTGAGGGCGGTGGTCTGGGCGCGAAAGACGAGGCCGAGGTTGTTGTTGAAGAAGTGGAGGAGCTTGGATGCGTCGCCTTCGCAGTCGATAAAGAGCAGAGCGAGGGCGCCCCAGTGGATCTCGGCGTCGAGACAGTAGAGATCGGAGATATGACGGGAGCGGCGGCGCGGGTGCGGCCTGGCGTTGGTAACGAGCCAGCGGCCGGCGAGCATCATGGCGACTTTGGCTTCGAGTCGCTCTCCAGAGAGTAATCGGCGGCGGACCTCGGTCGCGCCTTTATCCTCTCCAGGATACAGATCGGCGTGGTCGGCGGTGAGCAGTTCGCGGCCGGTGATGCGACAGCCGGCCACGCACTCATAGTAGGTCTCGGCGAGGACGCGTTCACGATCCCATGCGCCACCGGTGCCGGGGTGCCCGGCATCTCCTACTAAATCGCGGCAGTGGGAAAAGACGATGCGGCCGAGGCGAGGAGGTGGGCAGCGGGCCCAGTCTTCGGTGATAGGTGTGCCTTTCTTATCCACGGGGCGGAGATTCACGGTGGCGGATTCGCCAAACATGGTGAGCTCCTGGAAGGTGCCGCAATGGGGGCAGGGCACGAGGCGGATGGAGCGGGTGCCGGTGCACCAGCGGCGGTGGAAGGCGGTGCCTGGTCGCTTGGGCTTCGACATGGCGAAGAGCTTGGCGTCGGGGTGGCGGCTCATGCGGGACTCGGCGAGGTCGAAGGTGGAGCCCTCGTCGGTGATCTCGCTCTTGGTCTCGCATTCGTCGAGGGTGACGGTGCGGAGCCACTTGTTTTTGAAGACGCCGGCACTGTATGACCCGGACAAATAGACGGTCATGTTGCGCAGGAACTTGGTATAGGTCCCGTCGTCGTCCGGGTTGGCAGGGAACTCTTCTCCGGCGGCGGCTTCGAGGGTTTTCTCGAGCCGGTCCTTGGAGATGTTTTTGGCTTCATTCTTCGAGTCGATAGCGAAGAGGGTATGACCAGGGGCATGCCGGGGCATGAAGCGGATGTTGTTGAGTGCTGCTTCGGTGTAGCCGGTGCGGGAGGACTTGATGACGAGGTCCTCTTTCCACGCCGGGTCGGTCATGGTCTCGTTGAACTCGCGGACATGGGGTGTGCGAGCCGAGTTATACCAGCCGGAGCGGATAGCGCCCTTAGTGTCGAGAAAGACATTGAAGTCGTCGGCCCACTCCCAGACGGAGCGATCTGGAATGAGCGGGCGGTAGGCAGGGTCGAAGACATCGGAGAGGAGCCACTCGAGGGTGGCGCGGGGGCGGGTCGAGGCCGGGCTCCTTGATGTAAGCGAGACCCGGGGATCAACCTGGCGATTCAGGGTGCGTGAAATTACCGGTTCAGGTCGAGGGGCGACACTAAACTCAACGGAGAGCGGAAGCTCGAGGGCCTCACTCATGCAGGGTGAGGCATAACCTGGGAGGGTGCCGTGGCGGGTTGGGTATCGGAGAAGAATGCGCTTTCGCGGAGCATGCGGAACCAGGCGTCGACGGCCGATACGCAGCGGATCCGGGGGATGCCCAGGTCCTCGACGATGGCGAGGAGGGACTGGGCCATGGCAGAGTGGATGCGGAGGAGGTCACGTTTCACCTCGGCGATGGGGACTACATCACCGCGAGCGCGTTGGTATTCATCAAATGCACGCTGGGCTGCGTTGAGCATATCGCCGGAGCGTTGGGCATTACGCTGGCGGTTGATAATATCGGCTTCTTCGCTACCAGCGAAGGCGCGCTCGAGCAGCGTGAGATTAGCGGAGTGAATGATCTGGAGGCGCTGGAGGTTCTCTTCGATCGTGCCGGCCACCATGTCGGCGCCTTCCATGAGGGGCTTGGCGGTTGTAGTTTCATGAGTAGGCGGGCTCGGGAGTGGGGTATCAGCCGCGGCGGGCCTGGCGGGATCCCTGGCGAGATCGAGGATTGGATCGGCCGAGGAATGGGCTTTCTTACCTGCAGCAGATGCGGCGTGAACTAACTCCGCCGGCGCGGTATTGGATTGATTACGGGCCCACCAATCGACGGCTGAGGATAGGTCGTCCAGTGGGAAGTGCTCGCCGGTGGCCTTTCCGCGGGCGACCCAGCGCTTGATCGTGCGTAGTGAGACTCCAATATCGGCCGCATAAGCAGCATACCCGCGCGCAGATCGAGAGCGGAGAGGCCTTGTTTTTGGGGGTGTCGTAACTGTCACTTCAAGCCGTGGTGTCAAAGTGCCAGAAATGTTTTTTGATGCGGGCGTGGAAACTAGGTTCGGGTCCGTTTAACCCTGCGAAGTGCCTTTTTTCCTAAAAGATTCCTTATGGGGGGTCACTTTTAGGATCTGCACGGGTTGCACCCCACCCCACCCTTCTTTTTTACGGCGCTTCTCTTGTGAATAATAATACCCTCCCATGCTTACCCCTGACTACCCGAACAACTCTTTCATGGTTATCCAATTAAAAGCGTTCGGGTGCTGCATGGGTTGCACTGGGTTGAGTTAAAAAATGGGGGGCGAGGGGGTGGTTATCGATCCGCAGGCCGGCGAAGAAGGGGGTGAAACGCCGCGCGGGCATAAACCCATGCGGCGTGAGCATGGGTTTATGCAGACCCGTGCATGGGCCCGCGGCGATCGGCGATGGAGGAGGCCAGCGATCTCGGGTTGGGCACGAAAAAGCCCACCGTTTCAGGTGGGCTTGGATCACTTGGCGCGGTATTCGATCAGCGCGACTACGTCATCGCTGGCAGGATCTCGACCTGGTAGCGCTTGGCACGGCCTTCGCCGCGCTTAGCGAAGCGCACCCGCCGGCCGTCCTTCAGGCTGAATATGCGCCCCTTCTTCTTGGCGGCCATCTCGTTCGTCAGCAGTAGACCGAAGATGCCGGCGCTCCGACTATTAAGCTCAAACCAATCCGCACCGTCCTCCTCCTTCTTGACCCGGCCATCGAAGAGCCAGGTGAAGAGCTCGTTGTCGTAGCAGGCGTCGACGATCTGCTGAAACTCAAACTCTCCAAGCACGTCGGCCCCGAGGGCGTTCGCGAGCAGCTCGACCAGAGTGCGCATGTGAACATCGCGGCTGTTCGGGCTCTGCTCGTCCTTCGGCCGCTCGAGGGGGTTGCCGAAGCCGGCTGCCTGCACCATGCCGCCCATGATGTCCGACCACTCGGCGAAGCCCGCCAGTCGGCGCGCCTTCTCCGGCGTGCCTGCCCACGGGCGCCCGGCCAGATCCCAGTGGCGCATGATGGCCCACACGGCGGAGAGGATGTCCGAGCGCATCGCGGCGGTCGCGAGCGAAATCGGGTCGATGATGCGGCCGAGCGTGCGATCCTGCGGGTCGAAGTTCTCCAGGTAGAGGCTGCAGGTCAGGGTCCGCTCCGAGATATCAGGCGAGACGGTGAGATTGTTGCCGGTGATAAATACCACCGCCGACCGTGGAGCCTTGAAAATGCGCTGAGAGCCCATGACGCGGCCCGTCCAGATGGGTGTGGTCATGAATGACTCCACGATCTCCGACTGGATGTGGCCGGTTAAGTTGTCGAAAAAGACATACGGCCCGCCCTGCAGTGCAACGGCATCGAGCATCTTGCGCAGCTCCTGCCTATCAGCCATCGTCTGACCCTCGGCGAGGCCGTAGCTGGGGGTGATCGCGAGCTGGGCGAGCAGGGACTTGCCTGACCGATGCGAATTGGCCGTCCAGACGAAGCCCAGTCTGGCTGCAGTGAGGGCCTGGAGGCCGTGGCCCCATGCCGCGCACATCGCGCAGATCTGCACCGCGAGCGAGCGCTCATCGTGGAATGGGAAGTCCTTCAGCAGGTCCCTGAGGAAGCTCACGGCCTCCTCGAGCTTTATGTCCCGGACGGTGACTGCGCTCGGCAGCGTATAAATACCAGTCTCCTCATCGTAGCCGTCGGGCAGCAGCCTCATCGATCCGTCGGCGCGGATGACCGGTGCGGTCACCCAGCCGACCCTCGTAACCTTGCGTAGGCGCTGGCGAAAGGCAGCCGATGCCAGCACCACTCCCGCCTGCGCCTTCGACATCGACTTCGGCACATTATCGGTGCCGCCCTTGATCGCCCGTTTCACATAGGGGACGCAGTAGTCCTCCACGGCGGTCACGAAGGCCTCTGCACTCATGACATCGCACGCCCCGGTCTCGCCGTTGATCGTCACCACTTCGCTTTCGCGGCGGAAGATTAGTTTTTCAGCGAGCAGATTGCCGAGCTCGTGGGCGAAGTCGCGATCCATTCGCCCGCCGCCAGGCAGTTCGATCCACGGGGCCTGTCCCTCGCCCTCGTCATCGCTCTCTCCGCCGGCCAGCACGCGCATGGTCACGGGGGCGGCGGCCTCGTCGGCCTTCGCTCCGAGCAGTTTTCGCATCTTGGCGTTCGCCGCCTTGGATTGGTCGCTGCTCATTTTGAGCCCTCCACTGGAGCGGGAGCCGCCTCGGCCACGCGTGAGTCTGTCTCAGCCAATGCCGCGGCGCAGCGGGTGCTGACGCGCTTGTAGTATTCCAGCCCGCGGCGTAGCCAGCGTAGCCAGCCCTCCTCGTCATCGCCGCGCACCACGGCGGCCTGGGCGCACCAGCTGGCTTCGACGTCGCGGACCACCGGCAGCTCGTTGAGCGCCCTCAAGGGCGCGCCCGGCTGGATATAGAGGAGCTTCTGCGTGCATGCCTTCTCCGTGCGCCAGCAACCCGGCAGCCGGGTCAGTCGCACTGCCGACCAGGTGCCTCGATCGGCGCCGCACATTAGGGCGCCCATCAAGAAGGGCATCAGCGCCTGCTTCTCTGCGTCCCACTCCTCCTTCGTCGCGCAGTCCACGCGGACCAGCGCATGCACGCTGCGGCCGCCGCTGGTGTAAAGCGCCTCGATGCGCAGAGGCATCTGCACGATGAAGCCCAGCCAGTCGCGCACCGGAGCCTCGTCACTCTCCAGGACCATGTAGCGGAAGGCCGTGACACACTCCGCGATCCGCCGCGATGCCCGCGCCGATCCGTCTGCGTGTTTTTCTGCTCGAGGATTCGGGAGGCGCTGCCCGCTCACTGGCTGGGCTAGGAACCAGACCCCGCGCGGGCCTTCCAGCGGCGGCTTCTCATCCGGCCAGATCGCCTCTCCCTGGCTGCGATCATCCGTGAAGCAGAGGACCTTCTCTCCGGGTCTATAAAGGGAGGCGAGGAAGCGCTCTGCCGTCACCTCGGCGGGATCCATGGCCGAGCGGTTCGCCAGCCAGACGAGGTCTACGGCCTGCGCCCAAGTGCCGGCGAGACGCTTGAGGGTCTCCGGCTCATATTGGACTTTTTTCTTGGCCTCGGTCTCGGTCTGGCCGCCGGCGGCCATGCGGGTGGCGGCATTGGGGCGGAAGGTCGAACCCTCCCGGCCAGCAGCCAGGCAGCCCCTGGATTTAAGCCCGTCGGGTGACTGCAGTCCTGCCATCTTGTCGGCGGCGCGTATCTTATGGTCGAGCTCGTGGTCGGTCCACGGGGGCGAGCAACCGCCATTCCACTCGGCGAGCAGTGCCCGAGCTTCACTCAGCGGGAGGTCGAAGCCCTGCACCAGCACACAGGCGACCTTGAGCGCTTGGTTGTGCCCGCCCTGCCCGCTGACACTCGGCGCCATCTTGGCGATGCACCGCCTGGCACGCTCGGTCCGCCAGCGCAGCTCTCCGCTCGGTGAGCTCATCTCGACTTGGATGACCTCGTAGGCCTCGCGGGCCGTCATGGCCGAGCGCCCGAAGAAAGCCAGCATCGCCCGCTGCCCGTCCGAAGGAGGGCGCGGTGTATAGACGGAGGCGGGAGGGGAAAGTGAGGACATAACGGCAGACGGGACTGAAAGGGGGAATGTGGAGAGGCAGGGTCATCTGACTAAAACAGCGGGCGGAGCACCGCAGGCGGAGGAGGGCGTGTGGGCCTGGAGAGCGCCGGCGGCTCATGTCGCAGCGGGATCGTCTGGCCTACTAACACTAGCCGGCCAGACGAGAGGAGCGGTCGGCAGACACTGCCGTCGTTCATCGTGAGGGTGATATTCACATCGACGGCCGCAGGGTCGATACGCAGTGGAGTCAGCGGGCGGATCACGCCGCCTTCCTCTTTTTCTTAGGCTTGGGGCGGGCGGCCGCCGCCGCCCTGGCGGCGCGCAGGGCATGCTCGGCGTCGACTACGGCGGGATCCTGCCGACCAAGGGCGACGACTACGGCGCGGAGCAGATCGCTGGCGACCCCGGTCTCCAGCACCAGCTCGTCTAGCGTGGCATGGCCCATCTCTTCGGCGGCGTCGATGGCCTCCACCTGCTGGAGAGTGACTCCTGCCGGCATGCGGCGCCCTTTATACTCGACTGCCGACTGCTGGATTTTAACCCAGACGATGTGTCGCTGCACGGCGGCCAGGGCTTGGGCATCCGCATGGAACCAGCCCGCAGCTACCGCCAGGCCCATGAGCACGGCCTCGATCTCGGTATATGAGCCCTCGCCGCGACTTAGCGGCCGGCCACTGGAGTGCGCCATAGATGCGCCGCGGGCGTGAAAGTCGTAGCCGTAGCGCCAGAGGCCGTCTGGGGCGAGGGCGGTCGAGATCGAGCACTCAGTCTTCTTTGGCATAGAAGGCACGGTCCAGAAAGTCGGGTTGATGCTCACTCCATTCTCGTTAAAACGGAATGCCGAGGCGACCTCGGTAGTGGCCTCGAGTCGATCCACTTGGGCATCGGCCGCCTCTTCCTCTGCGGTGCGCGTATAAATCACCGGATGCAGGCCGCCAGCCTCCTGGGCAGTCAGGACGATCGGATCCGGTGCCTCATGGCTCTTCTCGATCTCCGCCTGCGCCTGATCCTCGCTCAGATTATAGTTGGGTGACGGGATGACGAGGTGCTGATGCCATTCAGCCACCCACTTCGTCTCGGATCCCTCGGCGCGCAGGGCCGGGGCAAGGATCAAGAGGTCACAGATTGCCTCAAGCTGGGCGATGTTGGTGAGTGCCGACACGATCTCCATGAGCTCGCCCTTCGCCGCATCTACCTTCGGGTCCTCTTCGGTGATAGCCTTAACCACGAGGAGGGCATCCTCGGCGTCGCAGCAGCGCAGCAAATGCTCCCAGCGCAGCGATGCGCGGGTGTAGCCGAAGCCCTTGGGCTGTTTGTCGGCGCTGAGGGCATCATACAGCTGAAGCATCCACTCGGCCGAGGCTCGGAGCTTCCTGGCTTTCGACTTTACCGAGGCCTGCTCTGCCCTCTTCGCTGCTTTCTCGCTGCCGGCCAGGCTGCCATGGGTTGGCTCCTGGGCGTCATGTGAGGCAGGCAGGCAGGCCATCGATGGGGTCTCTACCCGTTCACCGGTCAGACTGGTATGAGTGCTGCCGGTATTGCCCCTCAGGACGTATTCCGCCGCGACCCCTGCCCTGAAGATGTCAGGCTCAGTCGTAGCTGCCAGAGCCTCGCGGATAAGCACGAGATCCACCAGGCGACCATGTCCATCGGTGCCGATGAATAAGCGCGCGGCGGGTGAGACTTCAGAGAAACTTGGGCGGCCTTGGGCTATGACCTCGGCCTTGAGTAGGTCTTGGGGGATAGGTCGGGTGGCGATGGCGTAGCCAGATTCAGGGTGGGGCTCGATCGATCCTCCCTGGAAGATACGCGCGTTTTCGCTCGCATCGAGGGCGATCCGGCCAGCGCCGCGGGCGGCGAGGCGATGGCGCATGCTGCCGAGCTTATCTTCATAGCAGCCGGGATTCATGCAGGTGTGTGGATTCTTAACCACCCCGTATTCAGTCGGATTATTTCCTGCTCGGTAGTGGCAGCTCGAGCAGGCTCCGGCCGCTGGCAGCAGGCCCTCGTCGGCGGTATCGAAGGGAGCGCCCTTGAGCGTCCGGGAGTATTTAGCGCTGCGAAGTGCATGCGCATCTAGGTAGGAAAGGGGGCCGGGCACATCCTCGGGCGTAAGCACCTCCTGGGCGAACTTCGCCCGCGCCACCCCAGGCACTCCGGCGATGAGGTAGGCTGTCTGGGGTGCCAGGGTGCCGCCCTGCACTGCGTCCTGGGCGAAGTCAGGTAGCTCGAGCAGCGCCAAGCAGCGGTGGATCGAGCTGCCTGATACCCCCGCGAGCGCTGCCACTTTATCGAGCGTTGCGCCGGCGCGGGAGAGGGCACTGCGCGCCCAGCGGGCCTGCTCGAGCACGGTGAGTCCCCTGCCTTCAGTGCCAGTAACCCACGCGATCTGCAGGATATGGTCGTCCGACCAATCCCCGACTTGGGCCTCAAGGGCGGTGAGGCCGGCCTCCTGGGCGCCCCACCAGCGACGCTCACCATCTACGAGCTCGTAGTGACCGGGGCGAGTCGGGTGGGGACGCACCCAGACGGCTACCAGTTGGCCGGCGGTCTTTAGGCTGGCGGCCAGGGCAGCTCGATCGGCCTTGGCGACCATGCGTGGATTTAATGGCGACGGATGGATCTGGCTGATCTGGATCCGCTGGGCGGATGTTTTAACGGCGTTCAAATTGGTTTGGAGATTCATGATTAAACTATTTTTTCACCGATCTGGCGCGGTGCTGGTTACCTTTTTGAGCAGCGGCCATCTTGGCTCTCGCTCGTTCGCTTTTACGTCCCGGCAAAGTAGTATGGCGGTATCCGCCCTTAATGAGTGTCGTATCAACGGCGCCGGCGCGCGCTGACTCGGCTGCGCGGCCCTGTCCGAACAGACTCGCTGCCTCCTCGCAGGTCAGTCCATGGACTAGGTCCGGGCGATAGAGCCGCGTATAGGTTACCAGCCGCTTCGCTGCTCGGCTAAGATCTACACCACCCTCCCAGATCCACCCCAGCCAGGCGGCGATGGCCTCGCCACGGATGGCCTGCTCATCGGTGGTATATTCGAGCTCCTCAGCTGCCGCCATTATATCGAAGGGGGTGAGCGCTGTGCTCGCCATAATATGCTGGCCACTCCGCCGGATTGCGGCCCCCACCGCTCCACTCGGAGTATAAATGCTACTCACTGCACGCCTCCGGGCAGAAGCAGAAGCTGCGACTCGGCGCCGAATCGGGTGCCGCTGCCGGCCAGTCCGGCGGCCAGCACGCACTCGGTGCTGGGCATCCAGCAGGATTCCCTCGGCGAGTGGATGAAGCGGGTGCCGCCCAGCATAGACTTATTCAGCGCCGGCAGCCCGCAGACCGGGCAGCTCATGCCTCGGAATATACGGGCGCGCACCGCCGAGGGCCTACGCCGAGCCCGAGCGGCGGCCAGCGCGGCCTTCCACTCGCGGTCGCCGATGGTGGGGAAGAGGGCGGAGCTCATGCGGCCGCCTCCGGCTTGAGCTTGAGCGAGGCCTCGAAAGCCGCCGAGCGGGCTCGCATGCGGGCCACTCGCTGAGCCTCCACCTCGGCTTCAAACTTGATGCGGGCCCGGATCTTTCCGGCTACCAGCTTTGAGCAGTCGATCGCGGCGACGATCTGCTGTATGCTCATGCCGACAAAGGGCGTGACGTCCCGCTTGCTCCGGCGGCGCTCTCCTGAGCCGTAATCACGGCGAGGCGTTATGTCGACGCCTCGCGAGGGCTTGACCTGGCGGACGAGTGTAGTCTCCGCGATGCCGAACTTCTTCATCCCGCGCTCGAGGAGCCCGACGCAGCGGGCGGCGATGGTGTCTGAGTGGCCATCCGCCATAGCCCTGCCATTCCAGGTGCTCATGCGGCGGCCTCCTCGGGCAGCTGGATACCATAGCGCTCGCAGGCCGCATAGTAAGCGCTCACATAACACGTCAACGTCAGGGCAGACATTTCGCGCTCGCGCTGTATCTGCGCGGCGATCCGGCATAGCCCTCGCAAGGTGTAGCGGATGATTCCGCCGTCATAGATAAAATGAGCCGGGGATCCCAGCTCCGCCAAGGCGGCAGCCCGATACAACGCTGCCCGAGTTAGCCCCGTGATTTCCGAAACGCGGTCGATGGTCACTGTATGGTTTTTATGGTTTTTCATTTTTGGTTATTTTCCGATAGGGGTCCTGCCGTCGGGGGCGTTCTCAATCGGCCCGGTCCGTAATCCGCCACGCCTTGAGGCGGGAGTGGGTGCGTCGGCGCCGCCGGCGGCAGGTAAAGAGGAGGAGATCGGAGCGCGCAGGGCTTCGTCGCTGGGTGTGGCATTTTTAACCGCAGCGACGCCGTCGCCGTCTGGGGTTGCCGCCTGCGTTGCGGGCTCCTCGCCCGCCGCGCCGATCTCCAAAGTGTATTCCGCGGCGAGCAAGGCCGCCATCTCGATGGCCATGCAGGCATCGCAGGCCCCATGGCTGCGCTCGCCATCCATGCTGGGCTCACAGACGACCCAGCCCAAAGTGAGCCGGCAGTAGCAGCAGACCCGCTCCATGAGCGGAGTGCCGGCCGGAGCGGCATCGCGTGCGGAGACGTGGGTATCAATCGCGACGGCGTTCATACGGTGGCCTTTATCTTCCGGAACTTCGCCACCTGGTCGGCGGGTATCTGGTATGGCTTGCCAGCCTTAGTCACCGCGATCTGGCGGCTGGCGATGCGGCGGTAAACGTAGAGCGGCTTCCGGCCGATGGCGGCGGCGAACTGTTCGACGCTCAGCAAGTCCCGCACGGGAGCGGACACCGTCGCCGGTCGCTGCAGTAGCAGAGCCTCAATCCGGCCCAGCCGTGCGTTGATCTCCTCCAGCTCGCTCACCTCGCTGACTGACAGCACCGGCCGGAGCACGTCTGCGAGCACTTTATCCATGTCGGCCATCACTCGGTGGCTCTGGCTCCACGAATAATCTCAAACCGGAGCACTACGAAGCCCACTTGACTCTCGAGCTGATCGGCGGCGTCGAGGGCTTCATCCAGGCGACCCGTGAATCGCTCCACAAACGTGCACCGCGAGCCATAGAGCCAGATGTGCCAGTGATGGGGGTTGTTGGCCTTCATGCCTCCTCCTCCACGCTTCCAGACTCGCCTGCCCCAGAGAGGGCGAGCAGGGCATAGCCGCAGATCAATGCGGAAAGCCCGAGGCCGGCATAGATTATAAACGCCCAGCGGCAGGCCTGGGCGAGGTAAGTGACAAGATCAGCGGTGCTCATAATTAGGCGGCCTTGGCTTGGGTTGCTGTGTTTTGCTGTGTTACAGCATTTGCCAAAAAGAGGCGGATCTGGCTGGCAAGCGAGCGGCCCTCGGCCTTCGCGATGAGTTTCAGTTCTTCGACCAGTGGTTTTTGGAGCTGGGCTGTAATGCTTATTTTTTCGTCCATGAAAAATGCTGTCACACAGCAAAACACTCCGTCAATCAAAAACATTTACTTTAGTGTAAAATAGTTTTAACTGAAACCATGACCGCAAAACGTCCCACCCAACGCGACCCGAAGAAGGTCGCCTTCTCCGTCGCTCTTCCTCGTGCTTTGGTTGCTGAGTTGGAGCATCTCGCCAAGAGTGAAACCCGCAGCCGCAACGGCCAGATCGAGCGCTTTCTCGCCGAGGCAGTGGCCAAGTATCACGCAGAAAAAGGCCGGCCGGAGCTCTATCCCTTGCCCGAGCCTGATCTCGACAAGGATATCGCGCCCGAGCCACCTCCGCCTCCCTTCGGCCAGTCGCAGAGCCAATCGAAGAGCGAGTCGCAGAACGATGACGACCTGCCACCGTTACCCGCTCCCAAAGCCCCGAAAAAGCGGCGATAAAACAAAACAAACGCAGAACGCTTCACCCTCTACTCTCACATCTCGGGTCTCACCAGCCCGACCATTTTCCCCTCCCCTTCGGGGGAGTCTCTAATTGCCGGACTATGACAGGACGAGACACTTACGGAGTGATTTGCGGAGTCAATCAAATGACCATCCGCGACAATAAAAGACCCGTTTTGACCCGAAAAGACGCCAGTTTTGCACGGCTTTTGGTCATGCATTTTCGGCGAGACGAGGGACGGCAGCGACGCGAGGGCCTCGACGGTTCGCAGGTGCGAGTTGTCGTTGTAGGTCTTCATGGTCAGGCTAATTTCGCCGTGACGCATCAAACCCATAGCGACCCGAGGTGCTACACCGGACGAATTCAAAAGAGTGCAGAAGGTTGCTCGCAAGGCGTGGAAATCGAATCTGCGGCCGTATTCGTCGCGGTAAGGGATGCCAGCGGCGACAAGATCACGCCGAAAGGTTTTGATGTTGGGAACACGGTTGCGAAACACCCACTCAAACGGCTGCGAATTTTCTGGGATGTAAACTCGCAAAGCCGCCGCCACGTCACGGTGTAGATCGTTTTCGGTTGTTTCGCCATTCTTGGAGATCGAACCAGGACAACGCAGGGTCGGGCGCGTGGGGTCTAGGTTGAGATCGCCGACAGTGACGCCGTTGAGTTCGTGACGACGAAGGCCAGTCAACATCGCGAAGAGATAGACCGTTGATCGATGTTGCGGCGCGGTTTCGAGGAGCTTGCGCAGTTGCTCGACAGTGGGGACGTAGCGGACGCCGCGAGTCTCGCGAATCTTGATTTTTTGAACAGCTGCGAGCGGGTTGCAGGCGAGCACGCGGGACTTGACGAGCCACGTTAAAAACGTGTTCCCGTAGCCGAGCGCGTTATTTGCATATTTAGGCGAAACAGTTGCGCGCCAGACTTCGAAGCTTTGCGCGGTCACATCGGCGCCCGTGATCCACTTGCACCGCTTGAGTAGCTGGCCCAACACGACGCGATAAACCCGCACCGTGGCAACAGCACGTCCCTTCGCCTCAACGTGAACGAGAAAGGCCGCCAGATGGGGAAGAAGCGGTGCCTTTGACGCCTTGCGCGAGGATTGAAGCGGAGGCATGCCCGCCGCCTCACGCTGGAAATCAATATCCATGGCGCGGGCGCGTTCCTCTGCGATGTCCTTTTGCGTAAGACCCAGCGAAAGCACGCGAGGGCGCGACCAGTCAGGCAAAGTGAAGCGGCCCGAGTAGAATTTCGACTCCTTGCCACGGGAGACGGGTTTGAAGACATGAAAGGGCATCGTGAGGTCTCAGGCGGTTTGACCGAGCTTGGCGACATAGGCCTCAACCTCGGAAAGCGGAAACCTAGTTGTGCGGCCGATCTTGCGAGGGCGCGGGAAGTGACCGCGTGCGACCTCGCGAAAGATCGTGCGTTTATCGACTCCGAGGAGTTCGGCGACTTGTTCGACGTTGAGCAGTTGGCCGAACGTGAGCACAGGGAGGGGAGATGTATTTTTCATTTTGATTGAGCGGGGTCAAAGTCGGAGGGAGTTCGAATTTACGCAGTAATTTCGGCTTAATGGATTCGTAAAGCCATACGCTGTTATATTTTGCGTAATCTATAGCACGGAAAATACGCTTATTGCAGGTGACGCAAAATCCGTAGGGAGTGCAAAGTGCTGAAGAATAAACGTTTGGCTTATCGCAAATAGCACAGATACGGCCTGAATTAAGACATTTTAAGACGCCTCAAGCCGTTCCAAGAGCCGATCTTACACGAACCCAAATGCAAATGCAGCAAAATAGCTAAGAGGCCTGAATTCGGAAAATCACGCGGCGAGCGACGAGTTCCGCGACGAGCTCGGGACGTGCGACAATGTGGTCAGGCGACGGGGTAAGTAATTCCTCGGCACTTCGATTTGGGGGCGGGTTTCCGTCCCATAGAATCGTTGCGGCAACCAGTATGCTGCCGTGTGAGCAAACGAGGCTTGCCCAGCAAACGCCGGGGGTATCGTTGACGCCCGAACGCGCGCATATGCGGCGAAAATCAGGCTCAAAGGTCGCGTGATATTTGTTCAGTTTCTTTTGGATTTTATCGTGATTCATAGAGGAGAGAGTTTGGAAATATGGCAGATGACAGAAGAGCGCATGGCCTCGAGTATCCGTGCAGGGATGTCGCCCACCATGAGACGGAGAAGGTTGCCGCGATGGAAATGACGCGGCGACGGCCGGCGAACCGGCGAAGGCACAACTGAAAAACACGAAGGCAAAACGCCTCCGTTCGACGCTTTGATTTTCGCGATCATTTCCGCATCTTGCCTAGCCTCTGCCGTGCGTTGCCGTCGCATCCTGTCCGCAACGTCCCACTTTCGGAGGAAACGAAGAAATGCGACGTGCTGTCTGGCGGTCAGATCGAAGACGGCCGGTAATCGGTCGACGTATTTTTCACGGTTCCAGATGCCCCACTGTTTTCCGAGCCAGCCGAGCTGTGCGATTTTGTGCTTTCCGTCATGGAGGCCCATGTAAACGGCCCATCCGGCTTCGTCCTGGTTGATCGCCTTCGAGTAAACGGCGTGCTCGAAAGCTAGGACGTCATTTTGTTCTTCCGTTGCGCGAAGCCAAAGAGTGCGAACGTCGTTCACTGACTCCGAAGCGGGCAACCAAAAGGCCACGTGCAAATGTGGGGTTTTTCTTTTCTGTAGCTCGACACGCCAGACGCCAGCGAACCCAGCGCGCTTAACCGATTGCCGAAAGCGCATGCAGATAGCCCGCCACTCGTTGGGGGAATAAATCGCGTGCGTGGTCAACGTGACGGCAAAAAGCGACATCCCAAAAACGTGCTTTGTCATGAACCATTCACGAAGGCGGCGCGCCGCCTTGTGCGAAAACGTGGTTATGTCGCCCCGCTCGTCGCAGTCTGGCGGCTCCGCTTTGCTTAATCCACCCTTCCGGACTCGAAGCCCAGATGGGTAGATTTCAATGCGAAAATCGGGACTCGCAAGTTGTTGATTCACAGGGATGTCCCCGTATGGAGACTATACCAAGAGGGAAACGGCCCTGTTTCGCGCTTGGCGCTGCGCGCCGTCGCGCCGCGCCCGCGCCCGAATCGGAGGCCGTCCGGCGCGACCGCTGCGCGGTCGCATCCGGCCCGCCTTCCGCTTCGTAGCTCTTCGGCGCTGCGAAAATGGAAACGGCTGCGGCGTTGGAAGCGTCCACAGTTTGCGTCCACTGGTTCTAATCGACGGGGCGCGCCTCGCGGCGCGTGGGTATCCCCTAATCCCCGCTTTGCGGTGATTGCCAAGCATTCCGCCTCTGGCGGGGTTCCTAGAAAAACTTTATCAAACCCACGCGACGACGCAGCCAGGACGAACGAAGCGCATCCCCAAAAGATACCACTCATTTGCAGACCTCCTTCGCTAAATCCACGGCAAGCAGAGACTCGACTTTTTCGAGGGTGGCTCGGGACGCCTCCGCAAATAGGGTCTCGATAATCGGAGCGGTGTCGTGTGCGTATTCGCGAAAAAGCGCGACGAGGAGGACACGGCGCCTATTGTCAGCTTCAGTCAGTTGGAGACGCAGAGCGTCTATTTGAGCATTTTTTTCGGGCTTTTGGTCATGCGCTTTCATGGATGGCGAGTTATGCAACTGCCATTCAGCGATTTGCTTAGGTGGTTCGATTGCTTCGAATCTCACCAGCCCGACCATTTTCAGGAAAAATAAGCCACCTTTTCGGAGGTGGTTTTTTTGTGCCCGGTGCGGATAGCTGCGGCCAGGTTATCCAAATAAAAAACCGCGCCCCGGTGAGGAGCGCGGCTTGAGCGGGCAGTTGGTATGAGCGGCGAGGCGCCGGGCTCAGACCTTCGGGCCGCCTTGGGCGAGCTTGCGGGCGCGCAGGCGGAGGCCGTTGAGGCGGATGAAGCCGGTGGCGTCGCTCTGGTTATACCAGCTCTTCACGCCTTCCATCGACGCGATCTTGTCGTCGTAGAGCGAATACTTCGATTTGCGGCCGCAGGTGATGATGTTGCCCTTGTAGAGCTTGAGGCGGACGGTGCCGGAGACGAAGCGCTGGCTCTCGTCCACCATGGCCTGGAGCATCTCGCGTTCGGGGGCGAACCAGAAGCCGTTGTAAACGAGTTCGGCATACTTCGGGATGAAGCCGTCGCGCAGGTGGAGCACCTCGCGGTCCATGGTGAGGGACTCGATCTGGCGGTGCGCCTGCATGAGGATGGTGCCGCCCGGGGTCTCATAGACGCCGCGGCTCTTCATGCCGACGAAGCGGTTTTCGACGAGGTCCACGCGGCCGATGCCGTGTTTTCCGCCGAGCTTGTTGAGGGCCTTCATGACGCCGCCGGGGGTGAGGGCCTTGCCGTTCACGGCGACTGCATTGCCTTTGACGAAATCGATTTCAACGTATTCGGGCTTGTCAGGCGCGTCCTCGGGGGCGACCGAAAGTTTGAACATGGCCTTGTTGTCCTTGGTGGTCGGGTCGAACCAGGGGTCTTCAAGGATGCCGGCCTCGTAGGAGATGTGCAGGAGGTTGCGATCCATCGAATAGGGCTTTTTGAGCGATGCTTCGACGGGGATTTTGTGCTTGGCGCAGTAGGCGATCATCTCGGCGCGGCCGGGGAACTCGGCGCGGTAGCTCTCCATCTTCCACGGGGCGATGATCTCGAGCTGGGGCGCGAGCGCCATGTAGGTGAGCTCGAAGCGGCACTGGTCGTTGCCCTTGCCGGTGGCGCCGTGGGCGACGGTGTCGGCTTTTTCCTTCAGGGCGATGTCCACCTGGGCTTTGGCGATGAGGGGGCGGGCGATCGAGGTGCCGAGGTAGTATTGGCCCTCGTAGATGGCGTTGGCGCGGACCATCGGGAAGATGTAGTCCTTCGCGAATTCCTCGACGAGATCGAGGGTGTAGTGCTTGGAGGCGCCGGTGGCCCTGGCTTTTTTATCGAGGCCCTTGAGCTCCTCTTCCTGGCCGACGTCGGCCGCGAAGGTGACGATTTCGGCGTCGTAGGTTTCTTTGAGCCACTTGACGATGACGGAGGTGTCGAGACCACCGGAGTATGCGAGGACGATTTTCATGGATAAAGAGGTTCTTTTGTTGGAGAACGCGCCGTGGTCGGGCAAAGCAAAACGGAAGCGCCTCAAACCGAAAACCGCGAAGTGGCGCCGAATAGGGGTCTTGAGGTGAAATTGAAGCGGGCGTATTTACTCACGAGGCGCACAGCGCGACGAGCGGCCCCGGGACCTCTTCGGCCGGCGTAACGACCGGCCGATCTCGCTCTGATTTTCCCTTTCGGGCTTACGCCTGCGCCAGAGTGGCCATGATGGCCTTTTGCACGTGGAGCCGGTTCTCGGCTTGATCGAAGATAATGGAGCGGGGCAAATCCAGGACCGCCTGTTGCACCTCCTCGCCGGGGTGGGCGGGCAGGCAGTGCATAAAATAGGCGTCGGGTTTGGCGGCGGCGAAAAGACCGGCGGTCACGCTGTAAGGCCCCATGAGCTCGAGACGTTCCTTTTTCTCCTCCTCCTTGCCCATGCTCACCCAGACGTCGGTGTAAACCACGTCGGCATCTTTGACTGCCTGATAGGGATCGGTGGTGAACTCATATTTTCCGGCGTAGCCTTCGGCTGCGAGGAAGGTCTGGAACTCCGGCGTGGGCGCGAAGCCGGCGGGGCCGGCGAGGCTGATTTTCATGCCGAAAAGGTTGGCGCCGAGAATCCAAGAGTTGGCCATATTGCAGGCGGTATCGCCGAGGAAGGCGATCTTGCGCCCCTTCAAGGAGGCCAGCAGATCGCCGCCCGGAGCGGCCCAACGCTCGGCCATGGTGAAGGCGTCGGTGTAGATCTGGCAGGGATGCAGGAAATCCGTGAGGGCATTGATGACCGGGATGGTGCCTGAGGCGGCTAGACGCTCGACCTCGGATTGCTCGTAGGTGCGCACGACGAGTCCGTGCACGAAACGGGAGAGCACCTGGGCGGTGTCCTCGACGGACTCGCCGCGGCCGAGTTGGATATCGTTTTTGTTAAGAAAGAGGGGGTTGCCGCCGAGCTCATGGATGCCCACCTCGAAGGAGACTCGCGTGCGGGTGCTGCTCTTGGAGAAGATCATCGCCCAGGTCTGCTGTGCGAGTGGGCGTGCGCGGTCGGGCTGTCCGCGGTTGGTCTTTAGATCGCGGGCGAGGGCGAATATCCGGGAGACTTCTGGCGGGGTGAAGTCCGTCTCTTTCAGGAAGTGCTTCATGTAATGAAGCGAGTGTGCATAAACCCCGCCATGGCGCGCGACGAGGGTAAATTTAGGCCGTCGCCGAAACGTATCTTAAGATGCCTGACCTGCTGGGCGGGCCTGATTCGGAGAGGCTCAGGCTTTCGCGGCGAGCACGGAGCGCAGGATGCGGACCGATTCGGCGAGATCTTCAACGCTGGTGTTGAGCGGAGGCAGCAGACGGACGACGTTGCCTCCTGCCAGAGGCGCGAGCAGGCCGGCTTCGCGCAAGGCGGCTACGTAGGGCACGACATCGGTGGTGAATTGCAGGCCGACCATGTAGCCGTGGCCCCGCAGGCCGGTCATTTGCGCGGGGAATTCCGCGGCCAGGGCATGCAAAGCGGCGTGCCACGGACCGCTGGCACGGGCGACGTGTTCACAGAGCTTTTCGTGTTCGATCACGTCGAGGGTGGCCAGTGCGGCGGCGCAGGCCAGAGGGGTGCCGCCGAAGGTCGTGCCGTGCATGCCGGGTTGGAAAAGCTCGCAGGAGCCCTCGCCGATCCAGATGGCGCCGATGGGGAAGCCGCCGCCAAGACCCTTGGCCATACCGATGGCGTCAGGGCGCACGCCGGCGTGGTCGAAGGCGTAGAAGCGTCCGGTGCGGCCGATGCCGCATTGCACCTCGTCCAGCATCAGCAGGAGGTTGTGTTTGTTGCAGAGTGCACGCAGGCCGAGCAAGAACTCGGTGGTGGCGGGATGCACGCCGCCCTCACCCTGGATGGTCTCGACGAATATCGCGGCGGTGTTCTCGTCAATCAGGGCCTCGAAGGAGGCGAGATTGTTGAACTCGCCAAAGGCGAAGCCGTCGAGCAGGGGGCGGAAGCCTTTTTGGATCTTTTCCTGCGGGGTGGCGCTCATCCCGCCGAAAGTGCGGCCGTGAAAAGCGCTCTGGGCGCAGATGACTTTGTAGCATTTACCCTCGACCCCGGACTTCCGGATGCCGTGCAGACGGGCGAGTTTGAGCAGGCCTTCATTGGCCTCGGCGCCGCTGTTGCAGAAAAAGACCCGGCCCGGGCCGGCGTAGCCGACGAGGCGGCGGGCGAGCTCGCCCTGGAGCGGGTTGCGGAAGAGGTTGCTCGTGTGGGTGAGCTGCGCGGCCTGCGCCTGCACCGCCGCCACCCAATGCGGGTGGGCGTGACCGAGGGCGTTGACGGCGATGCCGGAGCTGAAATCGAGGAAACGGCGGCCGGTATCGTCCCATACGCGCGTGCCCTCGCCGCGCACCAGGGTGAGCGCGGGACGGCCGTAGTTTTTTAAAACATACGCGTCATATAACTCGGCGGTGCTTGGGCGGGTGATTTCGGGAAGCGTGCTCATGGGACGGAAACGGGAGGTTGCGACCGGCGTCCGGGTTTTGCGAATGCGAAAACGCCGCCGCCGCGATGCCTCGTAGAGGGCAAGTCAAACGACTTGCCCCTCTACGAGAGCTTAACCGTGGACGATTTCCGTTCCGATGCCTTGATCGGTAAAAATCTCCAGCAGGAGCGAGTGAGGCAGGCGGCCGTCGATGAAGTGGACGCGTTGCACGCCTTCGTTGAGGGCGCGGACGGCGCTGAGCACCTTGGGGCGCATGCCCTTGTCGATCACGCCGGATTGCCTGAGGCCGTCCACTTGGGAGATTTTGAGCGAAGAAATGAGCGTGGCGGGGTCGGGGGGCGCGGACAGCAGGCCGGGGACGTCGCTCATGTAAACCAGGCGGCGGGCGCGGAGGGCGGCGGCTACGCGGCCGGCGACGAGGTCGGCATTCACGTTATAGGGGCGTCCATCCGAGCCCTCGGCCACGGGAGATATAACGGGGACGAAGCCCTCGGAGATTTCTTTTTTGATGAGCTTCACCTTTACCTCGGTGACCTCGCCGACGTAGCCGAGATCGACGGTCTTGCCGTCGTCATCCACGGTGAGTTTTTCGCAGACCAGCACGCTGTCGCCGACGATTCCCTTGGGTTTTGCGCCGGCGAGGGCGATGGCGTCGCAGACGTCTTTGTTGACGACCTCGTCGAGAGTTTTTTTCACGATGGCGACGGTGGCCTCGTCGGTCACGCGCATGCCGTTGGGGGCGAAGTGCGACTTGAGGCCGCTCTGCTCCATGGCCTTGGTGATGGCCTTGCCGCCGCCGTGAACGACGACGACGTTGATGCCGCAGGCGGCGAGGAACGCGATGTCGTAGGCGACGCGATTGCGCACCTGCGGGTCTGGGTCATCCATGAAGCTTCCGCCGTATTTGACGACGAAAGTGGAGCCGCGGAAATCTTGGATATAGGGCAAGGCCTCGAGGAGGACCTTGGCTTTTGCGGTGATATCGGAAACGTTCATCAGTTGGACTTGGGTTTCGGGTAAATCACCCTGCGCCGGCATTGCCATAACAATCTCTGTGACAAGTTCCCGTATTTAGCTTCAGGCGCTAAAATCGGCTTCACTCCGCGCCCGTGCGCATCACTGCTTGGCGTGTGTCGAGCACCCAAGAACTTTTCTCCTCCCGTGAAGCGCATCGCGCCTGGCTTTCGAGCCTGGCCGCCCTCCCGCAGGGCTTTCGTGTCGGCACCACACGATTCGATTTCATGCCGAAGGAGGCGCCCAAGCCCGCGCGCATGACGCTCACGCTGATCGCGCTCGACGAACCGACGCCGGATTTCGCCGCGCTTTTTACGCGCAATGCCTTCCCGGGTGCGCCGGTGATCGTCGGTCGCCGCCGTCTGGCCGCGCCGAAACTCGGGGCCATCCTGATCAATAACAAGATTTCAAACGTCTGTGCTCCCGGTGGGGTCGAGGCGAGTGAGGCCCTGTGTTCCGCCGCCGGCGGGCTGCTCGGGCTGAAGGCCGACGAGGTGCTGCCTTGCTCGACCGGCGTGATCGGTTGGGGATTGCCAGTGGAGGCGATGGTCGCGGCTTTGCCCAAGGCGCAGGCTGCGCTGGCGGGTGGCAGCGTCATGCCGGCGGCCGAGGGCATAGTGACGACGGATCTTTTTCCCAAGGTCCGCTCGGCTTCGATCGGCGGCGGGCGCATCGTCGGGATCGCGAAGGGCGCGGGCATGATCGAGCCGAATCTGGCGACGATGCTCGTCTATGTGCTCACCGATCTGGCGGTGCCGCGCGAGCAACTGCGCGCCATCCTGGCGCGGGTGGGGGACGAGACTTTTAACCGCATCAGCGTCGACAGCGACACGAGCACCTCGGACACGCTGGTGCTGGTGAGCAGCGGGCGCGTGCCCTGCACGGATTTCGCGGCCTTCGAGGCGGCCTTGCGCGGCGTGTGCGCCGACCTGGCCGAGGACGTGGTGCGCAACGGCGAGGGCGTGCGGCACGTGCTGCGCGTGCGAGTGGGTGGCGCGCCCGACACGGCGACGGCGTGCGCGCTCGGCAAGGCGATCGTCAACGCGCCGCTCTTCAAGTGCGCTGTCGCGGGCAACGACCCGAATGTGGGCCGCCTCGTGCAGGCCATCGGAAAGTATGTGGGTGCGAGCGGATCCACCTTGGACCTCTCGCGCTTGCGGGCGCGGATCGGCGGGCTGGAGATTTTCGCCGAAGGTGTCTTCAGACTCGATTACGAGAAGGAGGTGTCATTGGTCGCCCACTTCAAGGCGGCGGAGCTTTACCAGAGTGCGCCCACGGCGGACGGGGCTTTTGCCGCGACGGTGGATTACCCGCCGCACGAGCGTTGCGTCGAGATCGATGTCGATCTCGGCGCGGGCGCGGCGGAGGCGACGGTTTATGGCGGCGATCTCACGCACGAATACGTGAGCGAGAACGCCGACTACCGGAGTTGAGCGGAATTCGCGTTCGGTTTTTTTCGAATCTGGTCGGCGTAGGAGCGATTTTAAAAAGCGACCGCACACGAGGTGCGCCCCTACGTCGATCTGCGGCTTACAGGAGGTCGGCCGCGAGTTCGGCGAGTCGGGAACGTTCGCCCTTGGTGAGTTTCACGTGGGCGGCGAGGCTCTGGCCCTTCATGCGGTCGTGGCAGTAAACGAGGCCGTTGCTGCGCGAGTCCACGTAAGGGTTGTCGATCTGGGCCGGGTCGCCGATGAGAACGATTTTAGACCCCTCGCTAATGCGGGTGATGACGGTCTTCACCTCGTGGGGCGTGAGCTGCTGGGCCTCGTCCAAGATGAAGAAACGGCGGGCGATGGAGCGACCGCGGATGAAGGCGAGCGCCTCGACCTCGACGAGGCCGCTCTTGATGAGGCGTTCGTAGGGCTTGAGGGCGGCGGGGCCGCCGCTATTGCCGCCGTTTTGATGGTGCGACTGGCTGGAGGTGGACTGGTTGAGCGAGGCGGCGAGGGCGGACTCGGTGTGCTTGTGGTGTTTTTTCTTCCCTACTTTTTTCGAGGCAAACTGGGGGTCTTTTTGCGGTTTTGAGGGGATGAGCACCTCGAGCGCATCGAAGTAAGGTTGCAGCCAGGGCTTCATTTTCTCCTCGAGCGTGCCGGGCAGGAAGCCGATATCCTTGCCGAGCGCCATGACGGGTCGGGAGATCGAGACGCCGTCGTATCGCGAGTGGTCGTCGTGGGTTTGATGGAGGGCGCAGCCGATGGAGAGGAGGGTCTTGCCGGTGCCGGCCTTGCCGAAGCAGGTGACCAGAGTGATCGAGTCGTCGAGCAGCGCGTCCATGAAGAACTGTTGCTCGAGGTTCCGGCCGCGCACCGGAATGCCGCCGGGGGCCTTGATGAAGTCGGGGATTTTGAGACGGCGCACGGTGCCTTCGCCATAGTAGCGCGCGGGCATGGTCTTGCCCTCGGACGAGCGGAGGAGGACGTATTCGTTTAACGTGAGGTCTTTCGCGGCCTCGTCCTCCAGGTTGAATTCGCCCTCGGAGCAGAAGCGTTGGAGTTCGTAGATGGTGACGGCGACCTCGCGGTAGTCGCCCTCGTCATCCACCTTGTCGACCTTGTCATTCAGGTAATCTTGGGCCTCGAGGCCGACGGCGCGGGCCTTGAGGGCGACGTTGACGTCCTTGGTTACCAGGATGGTCGGGGGTTGATTGGTGTCGCGCACGTAGAGTGCGGCGGCGATGATGCGGTTATCCTTTTTGCCGAGGTCCGGGAGGATGGCGCGGAAGGCCTGCATCGAGGGCAGGTCGCGCTTGGTCGGGTCGGTGATATAGGGGTTGATGATGACCGAGAGGGTGCCTCCGCGCGGGAGTTTGACGCCCTCGTGCATCGAGCGGGAGTCCGGGAGGAGCTCCGAAAGGATGCGATGCACGCGGCGGGCGTTTCGCCCTCGCTCCGTGGATTGCTCCGTTTTGATGGCGTCGAGTTCCTCCAGAACCTCGACTGGTATCGCCAGATTATTGTCCTCGAACTTGAAGATCGACTCGGGGTCGTGGAGGAGGACGTTGGTGTCTAGGACGAAGGTTTTAACCTTCGCGGAGACCTTGGACCGTGATTTGGGGAGTTGATTCCCGCTCAAGATTGCCATGTGTGGGTAACTTGTGAGTATCTGGGGATAAGTGCTGCGGCTTGTCGATTAAAGACTGTGCTGCAGATCGGGTTTTTATACGAATTAACCTTCCTGTTGCACGGTGCGTGCCAGTGAACGGTGAATTAAGCCTATATGCCGGTTGGTTTGACCGTTTTGGGCGTAGGAGGCACCCACAAGCGCAGCAGCAGCTCGGCGAGATTTTTCATGCTGGTCCGCGCCAATCCATGCTGACCTGCGGCGCCACGAAACGGCTCCACCACCGACGCTCGTTCCAGATAGTAGGACCAGAGATCTTGTTCTATCGAATTGGCCGCCTGATGAGGGTTTGCGTTCAGTCGCGCGGCACGGGTGACCACGCCTTGCCAATGCCTGAGCTCGTCAGGCTGGGCTTGCAGGTAGTCATAGATCAACATCTCGGAACGGTTCAGGCTCATGCGGTAGAGGGGGCGGATGATACCACCGCTAGGGGCGAACGGGGAGTTTTCCAAAGGCTTTTTAGCGGTTTTAAAAACACGCGTAAAGTTTGGCTCCGTTTTCGATCTCGTTCGTGCTAGGGCTTGCACATGTCCAAATTTAAAGAACAAGCCCCTGCTGTTTTCGTGACCGTCCTCTTGATGGGCGGTCTCCTCGCCGGTTACGCCTATTACGTGAACACCCAAGTGCTGCCAGCCCAGCAACGCGCGATGGACGAGTTGCGCGAGTCCAACGCCACCGCTTTGGCCCAGTCTGCCGCCGAGACCCGCAAGCAGATCGAAGCCGTTAATCAGCTTCTCAAGGACGCGATCACCCAGCGCTCGGCCGAGGTTTTCCAGACCGAGGAGCAAATCACCAAGGCCAATGCCGAGAAGGTCAACCAGCTCGCCGAGGCCGTCGCCGAAAAGCTCCACCCCTTCAATCCCCTGCCCAAGACTCCCGAGGAGGCCGAGCAGATGCAAAACGCCCAGATCGACAAGGTTTCGGGCCGTCTCAACGAGCGTATCCAGCCTATTCTCGCCCAGATCGCCGGTGATCAGAACCTCACCCGTGAGTCGCTAGACCGCTACAGCCAGCAAATCACCTCCCAGGTCAGCGGCGTGCTCAACTCGGAACTCTCCCGCAATGAGCGTCTCGGCACCCAGGTGCAGCTCACTCAGGGGCTCGCCCAGGAGTCCATCGCCCTCTCGCACGAGCTCACCGCGCTCTACCTCAGTTCCATCAAGGATCAGGGCGTCGTCACCCGCTTGTTGCTTTTGCCCGCCAACATCGTGCGCGACGCGTCCGAGCTCAGTCTGCTTAACAGCACCCAGCGTCGCGAAAAAGAGGCCCAGCTGACTTCACGTTTGCGCGATATCCAGTCCCGGCTCGACGCCTTGGTTCCGGCCCCGGCGGCCCCCGGATCGCTCGAAGTGGTGCCGACCCCTGTGCGCGCCTTGCCCACGCGGCCCGACTCCGCCAAGTAAAAACACCCAGCGGGCGGGGCGTAGTGACGATCTGGTTACGCATGTTTCAGAGGCAAAACGCCCTTCCCTTGCCGATGTCAGTTTTGGCAACGAAAAAGCGCAAAATAGTTATGCGCAAAAAGTCGGTGAATAACTTGTTGGAAACTTCCGCTTGTAAGGCTTTCCGTCCTCTCTGTTACTCCCCTCCCTCGCCACTCATCTCCGCTTCCCCGGGATGGTTCTTTCTCACGCCACTGACTTTCGAATCAATTGCCGCCCCTTGAAACTTCATACGCATTTAATTGCAAGCAAGGGGTTTAAGCAGCTTGCCTTGGTGGAAGCTCTTTTTCCCTTCAGCTACCCTCTTTCCCTGATCCTGTTTCTTGCGGTTTTGATCGACCTTCAGTTCGTGCCGAAAGTGCTACCCCTCTGCGCGGTGTGAATAAACCCTCACTTCAGTCCGCTTGCCAC